>NC_014666.1:0-2938593 GCF_000166135.1 Pseudofrankia inefficax | reverse complement strand
GTGCAGAGCAGATCGGGGTCACCGTTCGTGACCAGGCCGTCGTAGTACGGGTAGGCGTAACGCAGCCCGCGCTTGCGCGGCCCCAGGTATTCCTCGAGCAGGCTCTCCGCGTCGAAGACCTCCCGGGTGCCCATCGCCAGCTTCACCGAAAGTTCCTCATTCCTCGCGTCTGGCGCCCGTCCCAGGGCACACCGCGGTCTCGGTCGTCCCGGCCGCGCCCGGGGGCACGGCGAGCCGGGCGCGCGGGCGCGCCGGTGTCCCCCAAACAGTACGGCCGATCGTGGCGCTCTGTGACCACCCGTCGCGATCGTCACTGATCGCCCAGGTACCCGCTGAAGATAATCTCCTGCCCGGACCCCGACCGGAAGCACCGGTTGCCCCACCGCGAACCCGACGCCCGTTAGGGGCGGATCCGCGCCCCTTGGCCGCTCTCGCTCCTGCTCGTCACGGTCGCACGCCGGCGCCCGAGGGTGGGGCGAACGATTTGCGCGAATGTGTGCAGGTCGACTACTGTCGCCTACGACAGTGTCGTAGTCATCACCAGTGGCCCACACTTGTCACGCCTCGTCCGCCGGAAGGCGCGGACGGCGGACGTCAGAGAAGGAGGTTGCCCATGTCCGCGGTAGCCACGGCCAGTCCACCGGCTCACCCTGAGGCGACGGAAGATGCACCGCGAACAACCTACGCTCGGGCTATGGCCCTGAAGCGCGTCACGATCCGCGTTCCGGAAGAGGTCCTCGCGAAGGCGCGGCGCGCCGTCGAGGCAGGCGACGTCACCTCGATCTCGGCGTACTTCGTCAAGCTGGCCGCCCGAGAGCCCGACTGGGCTCGCTCCCGCGAGATCATCGACGAGATGATCGCCGAGGCCGGTGGCATCGACGACGAGACGCGTTCGTGGGCCCGTTCGGCGCTCGGCATCAGTGACGACGACGATGCGACCGAGGACGCGCGGTGACCACGGTCGTGCTCGACTCCGGAGCCTTGATCGCTTTGGAACGTCGGGCCCACCGAGTACTGACGATCATCGACGAGCTGGCCATCAAGGGTTTCTTTGCGCACATCCCGGCCGGGGTGCTCGCACAGGTTTGGCGTGGCTCGGCTCGCCAGCATGCGGTCATCGGGCTCGTTCGGAGTGACACCGTCCGAGTCGAACCACTTACTGAAAGCGTCGCGATGAAGGTCGGGCGTCTTCTGGCCGTCACGGGAACGAGCGACGTCGTCGACGGCCACGTCGCATTGCTGGCGCGCGACCTCGGCGCGCCGGTGGTCACCTCGGACCCGAAAGACATCCACGTTCTGGACCCCGGGCTCACACTGATCACCGTCTAGGCACCCGAGCCTTGGCCTACAGTCAGTCGCGTTCGGCGGAGGCCGGTGTCCGTTTGAGCAGAACGGGCACCGGCCTCGTTGGCGTAGCTGAACACCGTTACCTGGCCGCTGGCTCCGCCTTGCCCAGGGCGAACGTGAGGCCCAGCTCGTCCGAGGTGTGGTGGGTGCCGGCCGGCAGATCTCCCTCGACGAAGCTGACGGCCAGGACCTCCTCGGCGACCGTGGCCGCGTGCTCGCGCAGCGCTAGCGCGGTCGCGGACTTGGAGGCCGACCACCAGACGTCGACCCGGTCGGTGATCTCCAGGCCGGAGCTCTTGCGGGCGTCCTGCAGGACACGGACGACGTCGCGGGCGAGGCCGGCCTGGGCCAGCTCCGGGGTGATCTCCAGGTCGAGGGCGACCGACAGGCCGGACTCGGAGGTGACCGCCCAGCCCTGGCGCGGCGTCTCGGTGACGATCAGTTCGTCGCCGGACAGCTCGATCGACTCGCCCTCGACCACGACGGTGAGCGTGCCGTCCACGGGCAGCCCCGCCGTGGCGACGGCGGCAGCCACGACCGGCGTCCGCTTGCCGAACCGGCGGCCCAACGCCCGGAAGTTCGGTTTGACCGAGACGTCCACGACGTCCGCGGTCGCGCCCTCGACGGTCGTGACGTTGAGCTCGTCGGCGATCTGGGCCCGCAGCTCGGCGGGAAGCCCCTCGAAGGCGGCCCCGCCGACGACGGCACGGGGCAGCGGCTGGCGGGTCCGCACCGCGCTGCCGGCCCTGGCGGCCCGGCCCAGCTCCACGATCCGGCGGACCAGCGTCATCTGCTCGGACAGCGCCTCGTCGACCCAGGAGGCCGGCGGCTCGGGCCAGGAGGCCAGGTGCACCGAGTCCGGCGAGCCCGGGGTGTGGGCGAACAGCCGGGCCCACAGCCAGTCGGTCAGGAACGGCGCGAACGGCGCCATCGCCCGGGTGACGCCGTCGAGGCAGCGGTAGAGGGTGTCCAGGGCGTCCGGGTCGCCGGCCCAGAACCGCCGCCGCGACCGGCGGACGTACCAGTTCGACAGGTCGTCGACGAACTGGGAGATGCGTCGACCGGCGCGCAGCGTGTCGAACTTCTCCAGCGCCTCGTCGACCTCGCGGACGGTCGCGGCCAGCTCCGAGAGAGCCCAGCGGTCCAGGACCGGGCGGTCGGCGGGCGCCGCGCCGGGGGCCGTGGCCGGGTCCCAACCCGAGGCCGAGGCGTAGAGGGAGAAGAAGGACGCGGTGTTCCAGTAGGTCAGCAGGACCTTGCGGACGATGTCCTCGATCGCCTCGTGGCCGACCCGGCGGTCCGACCACGGCGAGCCGCCGGCGAGCATCAGCCAGCGGACCGCGTCCGCGCCGTGCTGCTCGAACAGCGCGAAGGGGTCCAGGACGTTGCCGATGTGCTTGGACATCTTGCGTCCGTCGGCGTCCAGCAGCAGGCCGAGGCAGAGCACGGTCTCGTAGCTCGACTGGTCGAAGACCAGCGTGCCGACGGCCATCATCGTGTAGAACCAGCCGCGGGTCTGGTCGATCGCCTCGCAGATGTACTGCGCCGGGTAGTGCCGTTCGAACTCGGCCTGGTTGCGGTGCGGGGCGCCCCACTGGGCGAACGGCATCGCGCCGCTGTCGTACCAGACGTCGATCACCTCGGGCACCCGGCTGGCGATGCCGCCGCAGCCCTCCCGCGGGCAGGGCAGGGTGACGTCGTCGACGAACGGCCGGTGCGGGTCGAGGGCGGACAGGTCGCGGCCGGTGAGCGTCGAGAGCTCGGCCAGCGACTCGACGCAGGTGAGGTGGGTCGGGTCGTCCGCGCAGCGCCAGATCGGCAGCGGCGTGCCCCAGTAGCGGTTGCGCGACAGCGCCCAGTCGACGTTGTTACGCAGCCACTCGCCGTAGCGGCCGGTCCTGATCCGGTCCGGGTGCCAGTCGGTCTTCGCGTTCTCCTCGACCAGCCGGTCGCGGATCGCCGTCGTGCGGATGTACCAGCTGGGCAGCGGGTAGTAGATCAACGGCGTGTGGCAGCGCCAGCAGTGCGGGTAGCTGTGCACGTAGCTGGTGCCGCGCCACAGCAGCCCGCGGGCGTCGAGGTCCGCGGTCAGCGCGGCGTCGGCGTCCTTGAAGAACTGTCCGCCGACGAGCGGGACGTCGGCGAGGAAGTGTCCGTCGGTGCCGATCGGGTTGACGACCGGCAGGCCGGCGCCGCGGCAGACCCCGAGGTCCTCGGCGCCGAACGCCGGCGCCTGATGGACCAGGCCGGTGCCGTCGGTGGTGGTGACGTAGTCGGCGAGCAGCACCGAGTGCGGGGCCGCAGGGGCACGGCCGGCGGCGAGCCGGCCGGTGACGCCGTCGGCGCCGGGCTCGAACCGGGCGGCGTCGAGCAGCTCGAACGGCCGCCGGTAGCGCGTGCCGGCGAGCTGGGCGCCGGTCAGCCGGTCGACGACCGTGGCTCCCTCGGCCGCGTCGCCGAGGGCCGTGGCGACGAGTGGCTCGGCGACCACGAGGTGCTCCCCCGCGGCGGTGCGCACGAGGACGTAGGCGACGTCCGGATGGGCCGCGACGGCCGTGTTGGAGACCAGCGTCCACGGGGTCGTCGTCCAGACGAGCAGCCTCGCGTCGCGTTCCGCGGTGAAGAAGCCCTCCGGGCCGGTGCCGGGCACGACCGGGAACCGGACGTAGACCGACGGGTCGGCGACGTCCTTGTAGCCCTGGGAGACCTCGTGGTCGGACAGCGGGGTCTCGTCGCGCGGGCAGTACGGGGTGACCCGGAAGTCCTCGACCAGCAGGCCCTTGTCGAAGATCTGCCGCAGCGACCACCAGACGGACTCGATGTAGGACGTGTCCATCGTCCGGTAGGCGCCGTCGAGGTCGACCCAGTAGCCCATCCGCTCGGTCATCGCGGAGAAGTCGGCGACGTGGCGCAGCACCGACTCGCGGCAGCGGGCGTTGAACTCTGCGATGCCGTACTTCTCGATGTCCGACTTGCTGGTGAAGCCCAGCTCCTTCTCGACCGCGAGCTCGACGGGAAGGCCGTGGCAGTCCCAGCCCGCGCGGCGGGGGACGTGGTAGCCCTTCATCGTCCGGTAGCGCGGGAAGACGTCCTTGAACACCCGCGCCTCGACGTGGTGGGCGCCCGGCTTGCCGTTGGCGGTCGGCGGGCCCTCGAAGAACACCCACAACGGCGCGTCGGCGGTCGCGGCCAGCGAGCGCTCGAAGACCTGGGTGTCACGCCAGCGGTCGAGCGTCTCCTGTTCGAAGGCGGGCAGGTCGACCTTCGCCGGCAGCGGGGCGAACGCCGGCGGATGGTCGGCGCCGGCAGCGGTGGTGGGCGTATCCGTGGGGCTGGTCATCGTGGTGGGGTCCCGGTCTCCGTCGACATGGCTGTGCCGCCGGAGGGACGACGCCGCTGCGCTCCCCCGGGCCCAGACCCGGCGGCGCGGCGACACCGCGGTACCACCCTCCTTGCGCGCCGACCCGGCCTGCCGGCCGCGGGCGCACCCCTCGTTCCACCGCGGCTGCCGGATCTACTGACGCCCAGGACGAGCGTGTTCTCCCGACGACTCAGGGGTGATCTTCACGACGCGCTAGCCACCGGGCTTCCACCAACCCCGGCTCGCTGAGGTCCTCGTTCTGGCCGCGCCCGCCGCTACTCGTCCCGTCGACGTCTTGCCGCTGGCTGTTTCCCAGCGTAGCGGAGCGGCGCAACCCGGTTTACCCGGCCGCTCCCGGCCGGCCGGGACGCCATGCCGAACGGACGCCCCACCGCTCAATGGCCTGCCCCGGTTCGCACAGCCGTTCCCTCCACGTTTCCACATAGTGGGTCCCAAGTGGCCATAATCGCCAGGGAGCAATGAACACAAATGGCCCGGGCAAGCGATCCCCTACTTGGTCCGTATGCGGATCAGCGGGACCCCCATGGGCACCGGGGTCCCCGGGAGCGCAACCCGGCGGACACCTCGGGTTGGGTGAGGATGAGCACGGCTACCTGGGACCGCTTCGAGCGCCGGCTCCGGCGGGCCTACGCGAAGAGGTCGTTGCGGACGACGTTCACCGTCCAGATGTCGGATGGCTTCACATTCCAGGTCGGCGACGACCAGCCTCGGTTCTCGATGGTCAGCCGGTCGGCGGCCGGTGACCAGGCGCTGACCTCCATGGACCTGTTCCAGGTCGGCGACGCGTTCATCGGCGGCACGGTCGAGGTCGAGGGCGACGTGGTCGCGGCGCTCGCCTCCCGGAAGGTGTTCTCGGACTTCCACCCACTCGTCTGGGCCCGGCGGTTCGCTCCGCTGGCGGTCGGCGGCCGCGCGCAGCGCAAGGCCGACGACGAGGCGATCGCCGCCCACTACGACGAGGACGCGGACTTCTTCACCACGTTCCTCGACTCGGAATACCGGTGCTACACACACGGCGTCTTCACGTCGGACGCCGAGCCGCTCGAGGACGCGATGGCGAACAAGATGCGCTACGCCTATGACGCCCTGGAGCTGTCCCCCGGCGCCCGGGTGCTGGAGGTCGGCGGCGGGTGGGGCGCGTTCCTCCAGTACGGCTCCGAGCAGGGCGCCCAGGTGACGTCCCTGACCCTGTCCCGGGCATCCGAGATGTTCATGAACGAGCTCGCCAAGGACCGCGGGTTCGACGACGCGGCGGTCGTGCGCCAGCACCTGTTCGCCTACGAGAGCGCCGAGCCCTACGACGCGCTGGTGAACATGGGCGTCACCGAGCACCTGCCCGACTACGCGGCCACGCTGCGCAAGTACGCCGCGCTGGTCCGCCCTGGCGGCCTGGTCTACCTGGACGCCGTCGCGATGCGCCGCAAGCATCACCTGTCGAGCTTCATGAGCCGGCACATCTACCCCGGGCGCTCCACGCCGATGGTGCTGCACGAGTACCTGGCCTGCGTCGCCCGCTCGCCGCAGTTCCGGGTCCGGACGGTGATCGAGGACACCCGCAACTACCTGCTGACCTGCCGGGCCTGGGCGCTGCGCCTCGACGCGGCCCGCGAGCAGGTCACCGAACGCTGGGGGGCCGAGCTGTACCTGAAGTTCCGCGCGTTCCTGTGGGGCTCGACGGCCGGGTTCGTGACCGGCCAGCTGCAGGCCTACCGGGTCGTGCTGGAGCGGCTCGGCACCGGCGACGTCGCCGAGCTGCCGGCCTGACCTGACCCGGCCGGCGGCGGCGGCGCGCGGACGAAAGCCCAGCCCACGGGCCATCCGGCGGGCGGCGACGAGTCCGGTCGCCGACGCCCGTAGAGTTGACGGCGTGGGAGAGGCACCGACCAGCGAGGGTGGCGTGCGCGAGCCGGGCGACGAGTCCGTCGCGCGCGCGTATCTGGACTGGGGCAAGGAGCCGGAACCGACGGCTGGGAAGGCCACCGGCGCGCACGCCGGTCCGCCCGCGGCGACGCGGGCCGACGGTGCGTCCGGCGGGGTCACCCTGCCCGGCGACGAAGACGGAGAGCTCCGGGGCGGAGGGTCCGCCCCTCGGGCACCCCGACCAGTCGCGCGCACGCCCGTGCGGGTTCTGCTCGCCACCGCGGTCGGAATCGTCCTGCTCGACGCCATCACGAAGATCATCGTTGTGGCGACGCTCTCCAACCACGCGCCGGTGACGCTGATCCCGGGGGTGCTCCAGCTGGAGCTGACCCGCAACTCCGGTGCCGCGTTCAGCATCGGGGGCGGCGCCACGGTGCTGTTCAGCCTGATCGCCGTGGCCGTGGTCGTCATCGTCGCGCGCACCGCCCGCCGGCTGGCCTCGGTCGCCTGGGCCGTCGTGCTCGGCGCGATCGTCGGCGGCGCCGTCGGGAACCTCGTCGACCGGCTGGTACGCGCGCCTGGTCCACTGCGCGGCCACGTGGTCGACTGGATCTACCTGCATCACTGGCCGATCTTCAACGTGGCCGACTCGTCGATCGTCATCGCCGCCGTGCTCGCGGTGATCCTCTCGGCGCTGGGTATCGGCCTGGACGGCGGCCGGTACAGCCGAGCGGACCAGGCAGCCGCGCCGGGGCCGCCTGTCGAGCAGCCCCCGGCCGGCCGGGGATGACGCCGGTGCCGGCCGAGGCCGGCTCCCCCGTCTCCCGCCGCCCGGGCGAGCAACGCTCGCTGCCGGTACCCGACGGCCTGGACGGGCTGCGCCTCGACGCCGCGATCGCGCGGATGTTCGGCCTGTCCCGCACCGTCGCCGCCGCGTTGGTCGACGACGGCCAGGTCAGCGTGGACGGAGCCGCGCCCGGCCGCTCCGACCGCGTGCGCGGTGGCGCGTGGCTGGAGGTCGAGCTGCCGCCCTCGCCGCGCCCGGTCACCGAGGTGATCGCGACCCCCGTCGACGGCCTGACGATCGTGCACGAGGACGACGACCTCGTCGTCGTCGACAAGCCCGTCGGGGTCGCGGCGCACCCGGCACCTGGCTACACCGGGCCGACCGTGATCGGTGCGCTCGCCGCCGCGGGCTACCGGATCTCCACCTCCGGGGCGGCCGAGCGGCAGGGGGTCGTGCATCGGCTCGACGTCGGCACCACCGGGGTCATGGTGGTCGCCAAGAGCGAGCTGGGCTACGCGGCGCTCAAGCGGGCGTTCCGCGAGCGTGAGGTCGACAAGCGCTACCGCGCGGTCGTCCAGGGCCACCCCGACCCGCTGCGCGGCACCGTGGACGCCCCGATCGACCGGCATCCCCGCAAGCCGGGCCTGTTCGCCGTCGTCGCCGACGGGAAGCCCAGCGTCACCCACTACGACCTCGAAGAGGCGTTCCGCGCCGCGTCGCTGCTCGAGGTCCGGCTGGAGACCGGCCGCACCCACCAGATCCGGGTGCACATGTCCGCGCTGCGCCACCCCTGCGTCGGGGACCTGGCCTACGGCGCCGACCCGACCCTGGCCGAGAAGCTCGGCCTGCGCCGCCAGTGGCTGCATGCCTTCCAGCTGTCCTTCGAGCATCCGGCGGACGGCCGGCTGGTCACCTTCACCAGCCCGGACCCGCCCGATCTCGCCGAGGCGCTGGAGCGGCTCCGGGCGATGTCGTGAGCCCGTCGCCGCCCCGCTTCCCTGGGCGCGCGGCCGCGCGTGAGGTTGTGGGCGCGGCCCGCCAGGCCAGCATCCGGGCGGCGGTCGAGGTCGCCACCGCCGGCGGCGCCCGGCTCGCGCGGGCGGCCGACCACGCGGGGCCGCGCCTCGACCAGCTGGACGACACCCTGCTGCCGGCCACGGGCGAGGCCCTGGAGGTGGTCGCCGCCGGCGCCGCCGCGACCAGCCGCGCCGTGACGACCCGGCTGCTGCGCTTAGCCGTCCGGGTTCGGCTGCTGTCGCCCCCCAGCCCGGCGGACGGCACCTCCTACGCCACGCTGGGCACCGGCGGCGGGGTTGCCGCGGGCTCCGGCCCGACCGGGGTCACGCCGGTCGGTCGGGCGGTGCTGGAGCGGGGCGCGCGGATCGCGGTGCTCGGCCTGGTCGCGATGATCGTGCTGAGCACGGCGGCCGCGCTGCTGCTGCCCGGGGTCAGCGGCCAGCCGGTCGTCGAGCCGGTCACCTCGGTCCCGCCGCCGGGCGGTGGGCGGCCGGCGGCGCCACCGCCGGCCTTCACCCCGAGCGTCACCATCGGCCCGCTTCCGGGCGACTCGACCGCCGCCTACATCGGGATCGCGGACCGCGAGCTGACCGAGCAGGCCCAGGCCGCCCCGGAGGCGGAGCTGCTCGCCGTGGTGGACCTGAGCGGGTTCCGGTCCCCGCAGGCCCTGCACGCCCTGCTCAGCGACTACCGCGTGACCCAGGTCTTCTTCACCGTCCCCGGGGGCAGCGGCGCGGTCTACCACGCGGCGGTCCGTGACCCGGTGGCGGACGTGCTGGCCGCGTTCGACGCCCAGGCCGCCGGCGCGGCCGGACGGGCCGCGACCACCGCGGACGAGGCCACCCGCAAGCGAGACCAGTCGGAGGCGGCCGCGCTGCGCGCCCACTGCGACTGTGCGTTCGCCGCCGTCATCCGGACGCCGGCGGTCCGGCTGATCGAGCTGCGGGCGAACCCGGCCGTCCGGGTCATCGACACCGCCCCGCCCGGCACGGTGGAAAGCACGGTCCGCTTCATCCCGGTCGCCCCCGACCAGCAGTAGGCCGGCGCCCGGTCAGCCGCCCGGGGTCGAGACGGCGTCCTGGGCATGAGGACCGGGCGGGCCCCCAGCGATGGTCAGCCGACGGACCCGCCGGGACCGCGTCGGGCCCGGCGGGCGGCGCCGAGAGGCAGCATCCCCGCGGCGAAGAGCGTCAGCGCCAGCGACGCATAGACACAGGCGGTCGGTCCGAAGGCGCCCGCTATCCACAGCACGGCCGCGACCGCGAGCAACCCGCCACTAAGGATGATCACTGTTCATCCTTCCCTCGGTCACCCGCGGCCTGGGCGCGGACCTCTCCGCGACGGTGGGACGGCCCGGCGGACGACTGCGAGCCGGCACGGGTACCGTGCCGGCGACGCCTTCCCACCAGGCGTGGTCACCGTCGGGCGAACGCTCCGCCTCGACGGTGAGCCTCGCGTCAGAAGTCCTGCATGCCGTTGTTGGCGCGCGGGTCGTGGTCGGGGCGACCGACGCCGTTCTGGACGCCCATCTGCCCGGGACCGGGCTGGTAGGCCCCGGCCGGCACACCGACGCCCGCGGGCTGTGGCTGCTGCTGGGCCCCCTGCGAGCCAGGGTTGAGACCTGGCCGCTGCGGGCCACCCGCGCCGACGGCCGGCTGGGTCGGCATGCCGTCGAGGTCGCGCAGCTGCATCTCCAGGTAGGCACGCAGCCGGGTCCGGTACTCACGCTCGAACGCGCGCAGCTGCTCGACCTGGCCCTCGAGGCGACGCTTGTCGTCCTCCAGGCCACCGAGCTGCTCGGCGACGTGCGCCCGCGCCTCGGCGAGGATGCGGTCCGCGTCCTGACGAGCCTCGCGGCGGGCACGCTCGGACTCGGCACGCGCCTCCCGCACAGCCTCGTCGGCGGTCCGCTGGGCGAGCACCAGGGTACGGGCGACCCGCTGCTCGATCTCCGTGTCGATCGCCGCGTTGCCCGACGGGGCCTGCTGCTGCTGCGCCGCGGCCGCACGGGCACCGACCGCCGGGATCACCTGGGTCGCGCCGCCGGGAATCGGGACCGGGGACGTGGACGGGCCACGAGCCGCGGCGGCCGCCGCCTGCGCCTGGGCCTGCTGGGCGGCCGCCTGCGCCTGGGCGGCGGCACGGCGTGCCTCCTCCACCTGGCGGCGCAGCTGCTGGTTCTCCTCGATGAGCTGAGGCGGCACGCCCGGGCCACCGCCGCCGGCGCGACGGGCCTCGTCGAGCTGGCGGCGAACGTCGGCGTTCTCGTCCAGCAGCCGGGTCAGCTCGGCCTCGACCTCGTCGAGGAAGGTGTCAACCTCATCCTCGTTGTAGCCGGTCCGGAACCTCGTCGGGCTGAAGACCTTGTTCTGGACATCCTGTGGTGTCAGCGCCACGTCGCCTCCTCATGCGGCATCGCCGCTCCCCGAAGAGAGGGCGGTCTACGGGCAGTCTCCCGCGCCCGTGTCGGCGGTGTGCACACGACCCCGTCACAACCTCGTCGCATAGCTCCGCAACACCACGATCACGATGAACAACAGCAGGAAACCGAGGTCGAAGGCCACCGATCCGACGCGCAGCGGCGGGATGAAGCGTCGCAGCAGTCGCAACGGAGGGTCAGTTGCCGTGTACACGACCTCGCAGATCACGACCCACGGGCCGGTGGGTCGAAAGTTCCGACTCACCGACTGCAGCAGGTCGATGACCGCCCGCGCAATCAGAAGCAGAAGGTACACCAGCAGCACCCATGAGATGACAGCGCCCAGCGTGCTGATGACTACCTCTCCTTGTTGGCGGGACGTCCTTGGCGGGTTAGACGCCAAGCCGTCAGGACTGGTTGTAGAAGCCGCCCTCGCGCATCCGACGCTTGTCACTTTCCGTGACGTCGACGTTCGCGGGAGTGAGCAGGAAGACCTTGTTGGTCACCTTCTCGATGTCCCCGTGCAGGCCGAAGATCAGTCCAGCGGCAAAGTCGATCAACCGCTTGGCCTCGACGTCGTCCATCTCGGTGAGGTTCATGATGACGGGGGTGCCGTCCCTGAACTCCTCACCGATCTGACGGGCGTCATTGTAGCTCCGCGGCTGGAGCGTGGTGATCCGGTAGGGGGACGCATCCTCCACAGCAACTACCCGTCGCATAGGAACCGCTCCAGCGGGACGCAGCGGCTCGACGGATGAGGAACGTCTGGCCATTGGCGGCGGCTCCTCTCGCGCGTCGATACGCCGCACCGTTCGGTCGAACGGGACGGGCTCACGCACGTCCCGTCGGTCATCCTGACCGTCGTCCTCGTCGTCGAGGTAGTCGTAGTCTTCATCGTCCTCCTCGGCCAGACCGAGGTAGACCATCGCCCTGCGCCCGAGCCCCATGGCGCGACTCTAAGGGACAGGAAGCCGCTCACCGAACAAAGCGGTCCCGATCCGTAGGTGTGTCGCGCCTTCGGCCACCGCCGCTTCCAGATCCCCCGACATTCCGGCGCTGATGACGCACGCGTCGGGGTGGATTTGGCGCAGTCTCTCGGCGACCTCCCGTAGCCGAGCGAAGGCGGGGCGTGGCGGTTGTCCCCGTGGAGCCACCGCCATCACACCGGCTAGCCGCAGCCAGCCCGCCGCCGCGACAAGATCAGCCAAACCGGGAACGTCCGCGGGTGCGGCGCCGCCCCGGCCGGCGGTCGGGGCACCGTTGGGCCCGCCGGGGGACGTGTCGAGCGACACCTGCAGGCACACGGTGAGCTCGCGGCCCGCCGTCGCCGCCGCCCGGGCGAGGCTC
The DNA here is from genome assembly GCF_000166135.1 of Pseudofrankia inefficax. Taxonomy (NCBI): domain Bacteria; kingdom Bacillati; phylum Actinomycetota; class Actinomycetes; order Frankiales; family Frankiaceae; genus Pseudofrankia; species Pseudofrankia inefficax. Next base: position 2,926,434 of record NC_014666.1, on the reverse strand, counting down.
GCGACGAGCTCGGGCCGGTCCACGCACTGGACCCAGTCTGCCCACCGGGCCACCGCGTTCGCCTTGTTCCGCTGCAGCTGCCCGACGTAATGCCAGATCGTCCCGTCTGTCCCACTTGTCCCCGCGTGACAGGAATCTCCTCCGCGACCGGCATCCGCGGCCAGCCCGGACCCGGCGGCGACGCCGTTCGCCCCGGCCGGGAGCAGGCCCAGCCGCGCGTGGACCTCGACGACCTTGCGGGCGGCCTCCTGCTCGCGGTTCTCGGCGAAATGCGTCACCCCGAGGCCGCGCAGGACCACGACATCGGCGGCGGGCCAGGTCTTGCTCACCGCGACGAGGGTCAGCTCGGCCGGGTCACGGCCGGCCGCGCGGGCCGCGGCGGTGATCCGCTCCCGCACGTCGCCGAGGTTCGCCCGCAGCCTGGGCAGGTCGGCCCGCGGTCCGTCGTCGGATGTGTCCACGCCAGTCAGGTCGCCACCGTGCATGTCCTTACTGACCGTCCTCCGGCCTTTCCCGTCAAGTCGACCGGTCCACGCCCTCGGTCCCCGGTCCTTGACCGGCCGCGGCCGGCGACCGGCGAGCCGCGCGCTCACAGCCACGCGACGCCGGCGAAACGGCCGGTGCGCCCGGCGTCGCGGCGGTGCGAGAACAGCGCGGGGTCCTCCATGGTGCAGCGACCGGAGACCGTGATGTCGGTGACGCCCAGGTCCCGCAGCTGTCCGGCGACGCCGGCGCGCAGGTCCAGCGCCGGGCTGCCGGCCCTGGTGACGGTCGCCGTGCCCGGGACGAGGGCCTCGACCTCGTCCCGCATCGCCGCCGGCACCTCGTAGCAACGGCCGCACACCGACGGCCCGACCTCGACGTGGAGGTGCTGCGGCGCGGCGCCGAGGTCGGCCAGCGCGGCGACGGTCGCGGGCACCACGCCGGTGGCGAGCCCAGCCCGGCCGGCGTGCGCGACGCCGACCGCGCCGGCGGCGGTGAACACCACCGGCACGCAGTCCGCGACCAGCACCGTCAGCGCGAGACCGGGAACGTCGGTGACGAGGCCGTCCTCCCCGCGCGAGTCGGCGCCGCGCGCGGCCGCCCGCTCGGGCGCGGAGCCGAGGGCGTCATCGCGAAACCAGTCCGCCCGGGTCCGCTCGCTGAGCGTGACCACCTCCGCGCCGTGGACCTGGCGCATGAAGCACGCCGACGCCCCGGTGATCTCGGCGAGAGCGCGCCGGTTGGCCGCCACCGCCGCGGGGTCGTCGCCGACGTGGGCGCCGAGGTTCAGCGCGGCGTACGGGCCAGCGGACACGCCGCCGGAGCGGTCGGTGAACAGGAAGGGCACGGGTTACTTGAGGAAGTCCGGGACGTCCAGCTCGTCCTCGTCGTCGGCGATCGGCCGGACCGGCCGGCGCTGCGGCGGGTAGCTCGGCCGCGCCCCGGACCGCTGGTCGGAGCCGGACCCGTAGCCGCCGTCGGACCCGTACCCACCGGTCGCGGAGCCGTGGCCCTCCCCGTGCTGGGCGACGTAGCGGTGCGGCGGCTCGTCCATCTCCGGCCGCGGGTCGAGCGGCTCCGGAACGTACTGGGCCGGCGTCGGCGCCGGAGCGGCCGGCGGCGGGCCCAACGGGGGCGGGGCGTAGGTGGGGGTCGGCTGCGACGCGGGCGGCGGCGTGACGACCGGCGGGATCGCCGGCAGCACGCCGGCCGGGACCGGCGTGGCGGCGGTGACGGCCGGCGGCGGGCTCGGGCGGGAGCGCTGCTGCGCGGCTCCCTTGGCCCGCCGGTCCGGCACGGTGTCGAAGCCGGCGGCGATGACAGTCACCCGCACCTCGTCACCCAGCGCGTCGTCGATCACCGCGCCGAAGATGATGTTCGCCTCGGGGTGGGCGGCGTCGGCGACCAGCTCGGCGGCGGCGTTGATCTCGAACAGGCCGAGGTCCGAGCCGCCGGAGATGTTGAGCAGCACGCCCTGGGCGCCGTCCATGCTCGCCTCGAGCAGTGGCGACGCGATCGCCTGCTCGGCCGCGACGGTGGCCCGGTCGTCACCGCGGGCCCGGCCGATGCCCATCAGGGCGGAGCCGGCGTGCGACATGACGGTCTTGACGTCGGCGAAGTCGAGGTTGATCAGGCCCGGGGTCGTGATCAGGTCGGTGATGCCCTGGACACCGGAGAGCAGGACCTGGTCCGCGCTGCGGAACGCGTCGAGGACGCTGATGTCACGGTCCGTCATCGCCAGCAGCCGGTCGTTCGGGATGACGATGAGGGTGTCGACCTCGTTGCGCAGCGTGTCGATGCCCGTGTCGGCCTGGTTCGCCCGGCGGCGGCCCTCGAACGTGAACGGGCGGGTGACCACACCGATCGTCAGGGCGCCCAGCGAGCGGGCCACGTTGGCCACCACGGGCGCGCCGCCGGTGCCGGTGCCACCGCCCTCGCCGGCCGTGACGAACACCATGTCGGCGCCCTTGAGGACTTCCTCGATCTCCTCGCGGTGGTCCTCGGCGGCCTGCCGGCCGACCTCGGGGTCGGCGCCGGCGCCGAGGCCGCGGGTGAGCTCGCGGCCGACGTCGAGCTTCACGTCGGCGTCGCTCATCAGCAGCGCCTGCGCGTCGGTGTTGATCGCGATGAACTCGACGCCCTTGAGACCGACCTCGATCATTCGGTTCACAGCGTTGACGCCACCGCCACCAATGCCGACAACCTTGATGACCGCTAGGTAGTTCTGCGGGGCTGCCATTGCGGGGTCGGTCCTCCAGCGGCGTCGGTGGGGCGGACAACACCCGCCCGCGCCAGTACGTCCGTCTTAACGGCGCCGCCGGAGCGAGTCGGGAGAAGTAGCCGCCGAGCCTCAACCTTCACCGTCCACTAGACGGTTAGAGTTATGTCAACTTGCGACTGTGTTTGGACAGTAGGCATGGCGTCCGCATGGGTCAAGGAACCGCCCGGCGCGTCAACCCATGGAATTCTCCGTCCTCTTCGTCACAGTGCCGAGCGTTCCTTCCCGGCACGTCACTGTCGCCCCCGTACCGGCCCCCGCCAGCGACGACACGCGGGCGAGCCGGTCCCCGCGTTTCGGCGCATTGGCGACCGACCCGCACCCGGGCCCGTCCACCCCGCCCGGCCGTGCCAGCGCATAGGCGCGGCCCCCGGTGGTGTTCACTCACTCCCGTGAGCGCAGGAACAAGCGAGCAGGCAACCCGGAGCGCGGGCGACGCGCGCGTGCACTTCCTCGGCATCGGCGGCTCCGGCCTCGCCCCGCTGGCCCGGATCGCCCTGGCGCGCGGCGCGAGCGTCTCGGGCAGCGACCAGGAGCCGTCCGACCGGGTCCAGGCGCTGCGCGCGCTGGGCGCCCGGGTCCGCACCGGCGCGCCGCCCGATCCTGGCGCCCTGGCCGCCGAACTGGCCGGCGTGGACGTCGTCGTCGCCTCCAGCGCCCTGCCCGACGACCATCCGGAGATCGTCGCCGCCCGCGCGGCCGGCCTGCCCGTGCGCCGGCGCTCGGACTGGCTCCCGGAGCTGACCGCCGGCTACCGGCTGGTCGCCGTGGCCGGCTCGCACGGCAAGACCACCACCTCGGCGATGCTCACGGTCGCGCTGCGCGCCGCCGGCGCCGACCCGACCGCCGTGATCGGCGGCGAGGTACCGCAGCTCGGCGGCGGAGCGGTGGTCGGCCGGGGCGAGATCTTCGTGCTGGAGGCCGACGAGTACGGCGGGGCGTTCCGCGGGCTCGACCCGGCGGTCACGATCCTGACGAACGTCGAGTGGGAGCACCCGGACCTCTTCCCCGACGAGGCGGCCGTGCGCGCGGTCTTCGCCGCGTTCGCCGCCCGGGTTCGTCCCGGCGGCACGCTGGTCGCCTGCGGCGACGACCCGGGTGTCGCGGCCGTCCTCGGCACGCTCGCCGAGGGCTCCGGTGGCGGGCCGCGGGTCGTCCGCTACGGCTTCGGGGACGGGCTCGGCTGGCGCGCGGTGGACGTCGTCACGACCGGCCAGCCCGACGGCGCCCGTCCGGCCTCGGGCTCGGCCACTTCCGCTGACGCCGACGGCGGCGCGGACGGCCTCGACCGGACCGCCGCCGGGCCGCCGGTGGTGACCGAGGCCACCGTGCTGCGCGACGGGGAGCCGGTCGGAACACTGCGCCTCGCGCTACCCGGCCGGCACACCGTCCTGAACGCGCTGGCTGTGCTCGCCACCGCCAGCGAGCTGGGCGTACCGGTCGAGACGACACTCACCGCGCTGGCCGGCTACACCGGCGCCGCGCGGCGGTTCCAGCGGATCGGCGCCCGGGCACTGCCCGGCACCGGAGCGGTCGAGATCGTCGACGACTACGCCCACCACCCGACGGAGATCCGCGCCACGCTCGCCGCGGCGCGCCAGCAGGCGGCGGGCCGGCAGGTCTGGGCGGTGCTCCAGCCGCACACCTACAGCCGCCTGGCCGCGTTGCTGGCCGACTTCGCCGTGGCGTTCGGCGACGCCGACCGGCTCTACGTCACGGACATCTACGCCGCGCGGGAACGCGACGACCTCGGGGTACACGCCTGCGACCTGGCCAAGCGGGTCCGGGTACCGGCCGAGACGAGCTACGTCGCCTGGGCCGAGCTGCCCGACCGCCTCGCCGCCGACCTGCCAGGCCACGACGTCCTCCTGCTGACCCTGGGGGCGGGCACCATCACCGAGCTCGGACCCCGCCTGCTCGCGATGCACCTCGACACCTAGTGCCAACCCCCAGAAGCCTTCCTCGCCCCGCCTCGCCCCCAAGGCCATGATCGCGAGTTCGGCCCTCGACTGGTCGTAGCCAGGCCCGATTCGAGACCACGGGAGGGCTAAAGCGGCGATCATGTCGCGCGCCGATCTTGGCGGTCGCGGCACGATACGCCCCGGGCCACCGGGCCACCGGGCCACCGGGCCACCGGCGAATCATGCGCTTTGGTTGCGAATCCCGATCTTCTGCAACCACCACGTATGACCCGAGTCTCCGTGGTTGGACCGGCCGACCGGGCCGGGCGGGACGGGACGGGCTGGCTCAGTGGGCCGCGTGGCGGCCGCCTGAGCGGCGGCGGGAGGCCTCGGCCTCGTGGATCATCGAGACGATCGTCTGGGCCGCCTGCGGATGGCCGGCGCCGGCCATGGCCGCCTGCATCTTCGCCAGTCGCTCCGGCGACACGAGCACCGGCACGACGTTGTTCATGATCCATGCGGCGGACAGGTCCGCGTCGTCGACGATCAGGCCGCCGCCGGCCTCCACGGTCGGCAGCGCGTTGCGGCGCTGTTCGCCGTTGCCGTGCGGCAGCGGGACGTAGGCCGCCGGCAGGCCCACGGCCGAGAGCTCCGCGCAGGTCATCGCGCCGGACCGGCACAGCACCATGTCCGCCGCGGCGTAGGCCGACGGGATGTGGTCGAGGTAGGGCAGCAGCACGTACGGCGCCGGCAGGCCGGTGGGCAGCGCCGCCGTCACCTCGTCGATGTTGCGGGGGCCGGCGGCGTGCAGCACCTGGACCCCGGAGCGGGCCAGCGCGCGAGCGGCCTGCGTCATCGCGGTGTTGACCGAGCGGGCGCCCTGCGAGCCGCCGACGACCAGCAGGGTGGGGCGCTGGTAGTCCAGGCCGTAACGGCCCCTGGCGGTGCGCTGCGCCCCCGCGGAGCGGTCCAGGGTGAGGATCTCCGGGCGCAGCGGGATGCCGGTCAGGCGAGCGCCCCGCAGCGGCGTGCCGGGGTACGACGTGGCGACGTAGGGCGTGAACCGGGCGCCGAGGCGGTTCGCCACCCCGGGCAGCGGGTTCGCCTCGTGGACCACGATCGGGATGCCACGGCGGCGGGCGGCCAGGTAGGCGGGAACCGACACGTAGCCACCGAAGCCGACCACGACGTCGGCGCGGGTCTCGGCCAGCACGTGGGCGGCCGTGCTCACCGCGCCGGCCAGCCGGCCCGGGACGGTGAGCAGCTGGGCGCTGGGGCGCCGCGGCAGCGGCACCTTCTCCACGGTGGCGAGCTCGTACCCGCGCGCCGGCACCAGGCGGGCCTCCAGCCCGGTCTTCGTGCCGAGCAGGGTCAGGCGCAGGCGCGGGTCGGCCGCGCGCAGCGCGTCCGCGACCGCGAGGGCGGGTTCGACATGGCCGGCCGTACCGCCGCCGGCGAGCAGCACACTCTTCAGCATCGCCCCTGACGATGGCACACCGGCCGGCCGCCGCGAGCGACTGGCCCGTCAGGGCCGGTCATCCTGGCGGACGGACATCAGCCGGCGCTCGGAGGGCCGTCAGGGGCCGGCTCGCCGTCCCCGCGGGCACCGCGGCGGTACGGTCCCGGTTCGGGCCGCCGCCGGTCCGCCGTCGCGTCTCCGGTGCGTTCCCGGCCATCACCGGCCCTGCCGGCCCGACCAGCGGTGCCGGTCGTGCCAGCCCTGCCAGTCGCGCCGCCCCTCCCAGCCCCGCTCCCCCTGCCGGCCCCGTCGGCCCCGCGAGCCGTGGCGCCCCTGCGCGTTCCGCCGGCCCTGCCAGACTGGCCGGACCCGCCAGCCCCGTCCGGCCTGCCCGCCCTGCCGGACCCGCCGGACCCGCCCGGCCCACCGGTCCTGCCAGTCCGGCCAGACCCACCGGACTCCCCAGTGCCGCCCGGCCTGCCAGCCCGGCCGGATCTGCCAGTCCCGCCGGACTCCCCAGCCCCACCAGGCCCGCCAGTCGTGGCGACAGGTCCGGCCATGCCGGCCCGGCCGGGCTTCGTGCGGCGCGTTTTCGGCGTTCCGCTCAGGTCTGGGTCACGCCGTCCCGGCCTGCTCCTGGCCGGGACGGCGGTCTGAGCGCGCTCCGCGCCGGCGGACCGGGCCGCGCGGGTCGGGGCGGACCCGGCGCCACCGGCCGCCGCGCCGTCACGGGCCCGGTCCCGGGGGCCACGCCGGCGCTTCTGACGCGCCTCGCGTCGCCGCTGGGACCGTTCGGCCAGCAGCCGGGCCGCCGCCGGCTCGGAGCGGGCGAACGCGAGCAGCATCCCGATCGAGAACATGGTCAGGACCAGCGACGACCCGCCGAACGACACCAGCGGCAGGGGAATGCCGGTGATGGGCAGCAGGCCGACGACCGCGCCCATGTTCACCACCGCCTGGGTGAGGATCCAGCCGGTCGAGCCGGCCGCGGCCAGCCGGACGAACTGGTTGTCGCTGCGGTGCGCGACCCGCAGGCCCGCATAGCCGAAGACGCCGAAAAGGATCACCACGACCAGGCAGCCGAGCAGCCCCAGCTCCTCGCCGATGATCGCCAGGATGAAGTCGGTGTACGACGCGGGCAGCAGGTCGGGCCACTTCTCCTTCGAGGCGCCCAGCCCCTCGCCGAACCAGCCACCACCGGCGAGCGCGTAGATGCCCTGGACGGCCTGCCAGCCTGTGGTCTGGGCGTTCTGGAACGGGTCGCGGTAGGACAGCAGCCGTTCCAGGCGGTACGGCTCGATCACGGCCAGGATCGCGCCGACGGCCCCGAGCACGCCGACGAGGCCGGCATAGACCCGGCCGGGCGTGCCCACCACCCAGAGCACCACGAACAGCACCGCGAACACGACGATCGTCGTCCCCATGTCGGGCTGCATCATGATCAGCCCGCCGATCAGCGCCGACACCGGGACGACGGGGACGATCAGGTGCTTCCAGTCCCCGAGCAGCCGGCGCTTGCGGGTCAGCAGATCCGCCGACCACAGCACCAGCGCGAGCTTGGCCAGCTCGCTGGGCTGCAGGCTGAACGTGCCGACCCCGAGCCAGCGCTGGGCGCCGTTCGAGGAGACCCCCAGCGGTGAGAGCACCGCCAGCAACAGCAGCAGGGTCAGGCCCATCAGCGGGTAGGCGACCCGGCGGAACCACTGGCTCGGCGCTCGGCTGGCCGCGAGCAGCACCGGCAGGCCGATCCCCATCCAGGTGGCCTGGCGGACGAAGACCGTGTACGACGAGCCGAACGCCGCGTAGGACCGCACGTTGGACGCCGAGAGGACCATGACGAGGCCCAGGAGCAGGAGCAGCCCCGCCGACGAGCCGAGCAGGTAGTACGAGGCGAGCGGCCGTTCGAGCAGCGGCAGCCGGGCGAGGGCCGCGCCGGGGGTGTCCGGGCTCGGGACCGGGCGCAGCACGGAACGCCGCTGGCCGCCTCGGCCCGGCACCGAGAGCACTCCCCCGGCCCGCCTGGCGGCCTCCTGGCTGGCCTGCCGGGCCGCCTTCCCGGCCCGGACCTGCTGGTCGGACGCCGCCGCGGCCGGGACCCTCGGGCGGCGCACCGCCGGGGCCATCGCGTCGCGCAGGGTCGCGGGCCGGCGGCTCTCGCGCGAGCCCGCCGGCCGGGCCGCGTCCCGGGTCGTCGCCGGTCGCGCGCCGTCACGCCCCGAGGCCTTCTCGTCCTCGCGGGGCGCCGGCAGCGTGCCGGCGTCGCGCGGGGTGGCCGCCGGCCGCTCTCGCCTGGCCGGGCGGTCGTCGCCGGTCGGCGGGCGCCCGTCGTCCGCTCCGGCGCGCGCGGCGCGCCCGGGACGGGCGACCGCCGCCCTGGGGCGGGTCCGCTGCCCGGACGCCGAACCGGAACCGCCGGATCCGGCGCCACCGGATCCGACACCCGATCGGGAGCTCGGCGCCTCGCGCACGCTGCCCCTAGCCTCCTCGACTCTGCCCGCCCGGCGGGACGACCCCCGGGGCCGCACCGACCTGCCCGCGCCGACCGGCCGCCGCGGCGAACAGGTCGCCGCGCTCGGCGTAGTCACGGAACATGTCCATCGAGGCAGCGGCGGGCGCGAGCAGGACGGTGTCGCCCGCCCGGGCCAGCCGCGCCGCAGCCTCCACCGCATCGTCCATGCCAGCGGCCCGTTCCATGGGGACATCGGGGGCGTGTCGGGCGAGCGCGGCGGCTATCTCGTCCGCGCAGCGCCCGATCAGGACCACGGCGCGCAACCGGCCGGCCGCGAGCTCGACCAGTTCGTCGAACGCCAGGCCCTTGTTCAGCCCGCCGGCGATCCACACGACCGACGGGTAGGCGGTCAGCGACGCGGCCGCCGCGTGCGGGTTGGTCGCCTTGCTGTCGTCGACGTAGCGGACACCGTCGACGGTGGTGACCAGGGCGTTGCGGTGCGCGCCCGGCCGGTAGGCCGCGAGCGCCGAGGCGATCGCGGCCGGCTCGACGCCGTCCGCGCGGGCGAGCGCGGCGGCGGCCAGCGCGTTCGCGACCAGATGACGCCCGGGGCCGGGCGCGCCCTGGGCCGAGCCGCCCTGGGCCGAGCCGTCGGGACGCGGCCCCGCGAGCAGGTCGGCGACGGCGACGAGCGGGCCGCCGCCGAACGCCCGGTCGACGAGCCACCCGTCGACGACGGTGACCTCGGCCGTCGCCGGGTCCAGGCCGAAGGTGACCCGCCGGCCCGGCGCCGCGGCGAGCAGGGCGGCGCTGCCGGGGTCGTCGGCGTTGCCGACCGCGATCGTCGCCGGGTGCATCCAGATCCGCGCCTTGTCGGCCGCGTAGCCGTCCGGGCCGCCATGCCAGTCGAGATGGTCGGGGGCGACGTTGAGGATCGCGGCCGCGACCGGCACGGCCGTCTCGGTGTAGTGCAGCTGAAAGCTGGACAGCTCGACGGCGAGGGTGTCGTAGGGCGGCTCGGCCAGCGCGGCGGTGACGACGGGGGTGCCGATGTTGCCGGCGGTCGCGGCCCGCCGGCCGGCGGCGGTGAGGATCGCGCCGAGCATCTCCGTCGTCGTCGTCTTGCCGTTCGTGCCGGTGATCGCGAGCCAGCGGGCGGCCGGCCGGATTCGCCAGCCCAGCTCGATCTCCCCCCAGACCGGGACGCCGGCGGCGCGCGCGGCGGCGAACAGCGGGGTGCCGGGCGGGACGCCGGGTGAGGTGACCACCAACCGGGCCGCGCCGACGGCCGTCGGCAGCCCGCCGAGCTGCACGGCGGCCCCGGCGGCCCGCAGCTCGGCCGCGGCGGCCTGGGCGGGCGGGCCGTCGCCGGCATCGACGACGGTCACCCTGGCGCCGAGGCGCAGCAGCGCGCGGGCCGCGGCGGCGCCGGACACGCCGGTGCCGACGACGGTCACCGGCGCGTCCTTCAGCTCGTCGACGGCCACGTCACCGCGGGCCTGGCGGGCCACGCCGCCGGCGCCCGGGCCGGTCACAGGTTGCTCCCCCCATGGGAGAGGAACTCGGCGTAGAACAGGCCGAGGCCGAACGCGACCGCGAGGCCGGACACGATCCAGAACCGGATGATGACCGTGGTCTCCGGCCAGTCGGCGAGCTCGAAGTGGTGGTGGATCGGGGCCATGTTGAAGACCCGGCGCTTGGTCAGCTTGAAGAAGCCGACCTGCACGATCACCGAGACCGTCTCGATGACGAACAGGCCGCCGAGCACGAACAGCAGCAGCTCGGTCCGGCTGCAGATCGCGATGCTGGCGAACGCCCCGCCGAGCGCCAGCGAGCCGGTGTCCCCCATGAAGATCTTCGCCGGGCTGGCGTTCCACCACAGGAACCCGAAACAGGATCCCATCGCGGCCGCGGCGACGAGCGCGACGTCCAGCGGGTCACGGACGAAGTAGCAGCCCGCCTCGGCGTGGTGCGGCTCGCAGAGGTTGCCGAACTGCCAGAACGAGATCACGCAGTAGGCGCCGAACACCATCGCCGAGGTGCCCGCCGCGAGGCCGTCGAGGCCGTCGGTCAGGTTCACCGCGTTGGACGTCGCCGCGATGATCATCCAGGCGAGCAGCGGGAAGCCGATGATCCCGACCGAGAAGTTGGTGTCACGGACGATCGAGATGAACGTCGACCCGGGCAGCAGCCCGGAGGCGTTCTTGAACCGCACGGCGAGCAGGCCGAACGCGAGCGCGACGATCGCCTGGCCGGCGAACTTCGTCCGCGCGGTCAGGCCGAGGCTGCGCTGCTTGCGGATCTTGATGTAGTCGTCCAGGAAGCCGACGACGCCAAGGCCCGTCATCACCATCAGGATCAGCAGGCCGGACGCGGTGAACCCGGCGCCGGTCGCCAGATGGGAGACGAAGTAGCCGATCAGGGTGGCCGCGACGATCGCGGTGCCGCCCATGGTCGGCGTCCCGCGCTTCTTCAGGTGGCTGGACGGGCCGTCCTCACGGATCTCCTGGCCGTAGCCCTGCCGGCGGAACAGCCGGATGACCCACGGCGTGCCGAGCAGCGACACCAACAACGCGACCGAGGCCGCGACGAGAACACCTCTCACCCGTGGCCGCCCCGGTCGGCTGGCACACTGGCCGCCGGCGCCTGCTGTGGCCCGCGGGCCCTGCTAAACACCCTTTCCCACGTCCCCTCGATCACGGCGTCTGTTCCGCCGCCTCTGTACTTCCCGCTGCCGCCGGACTTTCGGCCGCCTCTGTACTTCCGTTTCCTCTCGCGGCCCCGGGACCGGCCGCGCCGGTCGCCGTGAGCGCCGCCGCGACCCGCTCCAGGCCGGCCGCGCGGCTGGCCTTCACGAGCACGACGTCGGCGTCGCCGAGCGCCGCCGTGGCGAGCAGCTCGGCGGCCGCGTCGACGTCGGCGACCCAGTCCACCCGCGCGCCGGCCCCCGCCGCCGCCTGCGCGAGCGGCCGGGCCGCCTCGCCGATGACCACCGTCCGGTCGACGCCCAGCCGGGCGGCGAACCGGCCGAGCTCGGCGTGCTCGGCCTCGGCCGCGGTCCCGAGCTCACCCATCGGGCCCAGCACCGCCCAGGTCCGCCGCCGGTCAGGACCGCCGTCGGCGCCGAGCCCGACCAGGGCGCGCAGCGCGGCCCGCATCGACTCGGGGTTGGCGTTGTAGGCGTCGTTGACGACGACCAGCCCGGACGGCGCGGTCGTGACCTCCATCCGCCAGCGGCTGCGCGGCCGGGCCGCCGCCAGCGCGGCGGCGGCGGCCGTGGGCGTCATCCCGACCGCGAGGGCGGCCGCGGCGGCGGCCAGCGCGTTGCCCACCTGGTGCTCGCCGACCAGGGCGAGGGCCACCCGGTGGCGCTCGGCGTCGGTGACCAGGTCGAACGACGCCCGGCCGGCCGCGTCGAGCGCGATCCGCTCGGCCCGCACGTCCGCGTCCGCGGCGACGCCGAAGGTGACAACCCGCCGGCCGGCGGCGCGCGGGCGCATCGCCGCGACCAGCGGGTCGTCGGCGTTCAGCACGACGACGTCGGTGGCGGCCTCGGCCAGCTCACCCTTGGCCTGGGCGATGCCGGCCCGGCCGTCGGCGTACTCGCCGACGTGCGCGCTGCCGACGTTGATGACGACCCCCACCTGGGGCCGGGCGACCTGGCAGAGCGCGGCGATGTGGCCGATGCCCCGGGCGCCCATCTCCAGCGCCACGTACTCGGTGTCCGGCTCCAGCCGCAGCAGCGTCAGGGGCAGGCCGATCTCGTTGTTGAAGCTCCCCGGCGGGGCGAGCGTCGGCCCGAGGGACCCGAGCAGGTCGGCGAGCAGGTCCTTGGTCGTCGTCTTGCCCGAGGAGCCGGTGATGGCCAGCACGGTCGCCTTCGTCAGCGTCCGGACGTGCGCGGCCAGCGCCATGAGCGCGCCGGCGGGGTCGGCGACCAGCACGGCGGGGACGCTGACCGGGCGGGCGGCGAGCACCGCGCGCGCGCCGGCCGCGACGGCGCCGGCGGCGAAGTCGTGGCCGTCGACCCGGGCTCCCGGCAGCGCGACGAACAGCGCGCCAGGCTCGACCAGCCGGGAGTCGACGACCGCGGCCGTGACGAGGGTCGCCGCGTCGGCGCCGCCGTCGAGCCTGCCGCCGGTGGCCGCGGCCACTTCGGCGAGCGTCAGCGGGATCATCGGCCCGTGCCCGTCGGCCGCCCGGCGTCGGCGATCGCCTGGGCGAGGACGGCCCGGTCGTCGAACGGGGTGACGACGCCGTTCTGCTCCTGGCCGCGTTCGTGGCCCTTGCCCGCGACGACGACGACGTCACCCGGACCGGCCTCGGCGACGGCCGCGGCGATCGCCTCGGCCCGGTCCGGGATGACGGTCACCTTGGCCGCCGAGGTGGCCACCCGGTCGATGCCCGCGGTCATCTGGGCGAGGATCTCCGCCGGGTCCTCGGAGCGCGGGTTGTCGTTGGTCAGGAAGGCCAGGTCGGCCAGCCGCGCCGCGGCGGCACCCATCAGGGGGCGTTTGGCCCGGTCCCGGTCGCCGCCGCAGCCGAGGACGACGATCACCCGGCCGTCGACGAGCCCGCGCACGGACGTCAGCACGGTCTCGACGGCGTCCGGGGTGTGCGCGAAGTCGACCAGGGCCAGATAGGGCTGGCCGGCCTCGATCGGCTCCATGCGCCCGGGGACGCCGGCCAGCGTGCCGATGCCGGCCGCGGCGGCCCGCGGCTCGATGCCGGCGGCCACCAGCAGGGCGAGCGCTCCGAGGGCGTTGGCGACGTTGAACCGCCCGGGCAGGCGGACCTCCATCGGCACGGCGAGACCGCGCGGGCCGCGGGCGGTGAACGAGCTGCCCCGCGCGCCGACGGTCAGGTCGTCGGCCCACCAGTCGGCGGGCGGGTCCGGGGCGTAGGTGACCGATCCCGGAACGCGGGCCGCCAGCTCCAGGCCCCAGGTGCCGGCGCCCGGCTCGATCCCGATCACCGACGCGGCGGTCCGCTCGGGCTCGAACAGGCGGGCCTTGGCCTCGAAGTAGTCCCGCATCGTCGGGTGGTAGTCCAGGTGGTCCTGGCTGAGGTTGGTGAACAGCGCGCCGGCGAACCGCAGGCCGTCGACGCGGTGCTGGGCCAGCGCGTGGCTGGAGACCTCCATCGTGGCCGCGGTGACGCCGCGCTCCACCATCACGGCGAACAGCGCCTGCAGGTCACTCGACTCCGGGGTGGTCCGCACCGAGTCGACGCGCTCGTCGGCGATCCGGGTCTCGACGGTGCCCAGCAGGCCGGTGCGGTGGCCGGCGGCGCGCAGGCCGGCGTCGACCAGGAACGCCGAGGTCGTCTTGCCGTTGGTCCCGGTGACGCCGAGCAGCGTGAGGCTGCGCGACGGCTGGCCGTACAGCCAGTCCGCGACCTGGGCGACGTCGCTGCGCGGGTCGGCGGTCGTGACCACCGGCAGGTCGACCGAGCCGGCCAGCGCCGCGGCGCCCGCGGGGTCGGTCAGCACGGCGGCGGCGCCGCTCGCGGCCGCGGCGGCGGCGAAGTCGGCGCCGTGGGCGTGCGAACCGGGCAGTGCCGCGTAGAGGTCGCCGGGCTGCACGGCGCGGGAGTCGTGCGTGACGCCGTGCAAAACGACCTCGGGCGCCGCCACGTCGGCCGCGGCGGCGCGCTGGACACTTCCGAGGTCAGCGAGCAGAGCGCGCAGCTCGGTGAGCGTGCGGGCCGGCCGGTGGGCCGGGCGCAGTGCCGGTGGGGTCACGCCGTCGACCTTAGTAGGGCACCCGTCGCGGCCTCACGCCTGCTCACGGTGTCGTCCCGTGGCAATGCGGTCTCCTCGGAATTCGCACAACTGTCAGCCCTGCCCCCACAACAGCGGGTATTAACCGGGCGATCCTCGGCTATTTCACCCGGCGCGTTCGGGGCGAGCGGGCCGCCGCCGCCGGCCGGTGGGCAGGCTGGCATCGCGCGATCACCCGGGGTGGGTGGATCGGCGCCGACGCCCGCGGTCACCCGGCCGCCGGTGGCGCCCGGGTGGCGCCCGGCTGGGCGGCCGGTGGGCTCGAGGCCCCGGCGTTCGGGCCGGTCTGGGCGCCCTGCCCCGGTGTCGGTGTGGCCGGCGTGGCCGGGCTGACCGGCACGTCGCCCGGGCCGAGGATGTCCGGCTGGTCGGCGATGCCGGGCTGGGTCAGGGGCAGGCTCGGCGCGGCGGCGGTGGACGGCGGCACGCCCAGCGTGGCGAGGGCGAAGGTCATCACCTTCTGGAAGATCGGCGCCGCCGAGGTGCCGCCGAAGTAAGAGGTCTTCGGGTTGTCCAGGACGACGGCGATGACGACCCGCGGGTGGTCGGCCGGGGCGAACCCGATGAAGGACGAGACGTAGCCCCGGTAGCAGCCGCACGAAGGGTCGATCCGGTAGGCGGTGCCGGTCTTGCCGGCGACCCGGTAGCCCGGCACGGCCGCGGCCGGGCCCGTGCCGTTGGAGGTGGTGACCTGCTCGAGCATGTCGGACAGGGTGCTCGCGGTCCGGGCGCTGACCACCCGGACGCCGGGCGCCCGCGGTGTCGGGACCATCGCGCCGGAGCTCGACCCGACCGCGTCGACCAGCCGCGGCGTCATCCGCACCCCGCCGTTGGCGATGGTCGCGTAGACGGTGGCCATCTGCAGCGCCGTCGCGCTCATGCCCTGGCCGTAGGACACCGTCGCCGCCTGGGAGGCCGACCAGGTCGACGAGCTCGCGAGCTGACCGCCGCTCTCGCCCGGGAAGTCGAGCCCGGTCGGGCGGCCGAGGCCGAAGGCGCGCATCGTCGCCTCCAGGCCGGCCGAGCCGACCTTCTCCGAGATCAGCACCGCGCCGATGTTGCTGGAGTGGGCGAGCACTCCGGCGGCGGTGAGCTGCAGGGTCCCGTGCGGCTCCGCGTCTCGGATGGTGACCCCGCCACGGCGGATGTCCGCGGGCACGGTGACCGGGGTGGTGTCGGTGATCTCGCCACGGTCCAGGGCCGCCGCCATTGTGATGATCTTGTTGACGCTGCCGGGCTCGTAGGCGTAGCCGGTGGCCCGGTTGCCGAGGGCGGCCGGGTTGGCCTGGGCGACGTTGTTCGGGTCGAAGTCGGGCGCGTCGGCCATCGCGAGGATGTCACCGGTGCTCGGATTCATGATCACGATGGTGCCGGCGTCCGCCTGGGTCTGCGCGACACCGGCCGCGATGGCCTGCTGGGCATCCCACTGGATGTCCTCGTCGAGGGTCAGGCGCAGGTCCTTGCCCTCGACCGGGGCCTTCTCGCTGCTGGGCGCGGAGGGGATCTCCCGGCCGGCCGGGTCGGTCTGCAGCCGGCGGGTGCCGTCCTGGCCGCGCAGCACGCTGTCGTAGGCGAACTCGATGCCGCCGTTGCCCTGCAGCAGGTCCCTGGCGCCGAACTTGGTGTACCCGACGACGTTCGAGGCGACGGTCCCGTTCGGGTAGACCCGGCGGCGCTCAGGGAGCACGCCGACGCCCTTGAGCTCCAGCGCCTCCACCCGGTTGCCGACATCCGGGGTCAGGCCGCGCGCGATGTAGGCGAACCGCAGCTTGCGGTCGGCCAGCTTCTGCTCGATCGTCGCCGCGGGCAGGCCGACCAGCGGGCTGAGCTTGGCGGCGGTCACCGCCCGGTCGTCGACCAGGCTCGGGTCCGCGTAGACGGACCTGGCGTCGACGTCCTCGGCGAGCGTCGCGCCGTCCCGGTCGGTGATCTCCCCGCGGACCGCCGGCAGGTTGACCACCTGTGTGCGCTGCCGCTCGGCCTGGCGGGCGTAGGTCGCCGCGGAGAACCCCTGCAGCTGGGTCAGCCGCGCCGCGAGCGCGAACAGCAGCAGCGTCATGACGACGACGCCGATCCGCAGCCGGCGCCGGGAGCTCGCCAGCGCCCGGCCGCCGCGGCGGCGCGGCGGCCGGCGACCGGGACGGCCGGGCGACGGGGAGCGCGCGACGGTCCGGGCCGGCTCCCGCCGGGCCCGGTCGCCGCGGGTCGGGCGGCCGGCCCGGGCGGAGCCGGTTCGCGAGCCCTCCGTCACCACCCGCAGCCGCGAGGAGGCGCGGCGGTCCGGTGGGAGGAGCGTCGAGCTCACCGGCCAGACGTCCCGGTACCCGTCACGGCCGGCGTTGACGGCGCCGCGCTGACCTGGCCGGCTGCTGGCTGGCCCTGGCTGGCCGGGGCCGTCGGGGCGCCGCTTGCGGCGCCCGCCGGCTGGGCCGGCGCCGGCGCGGGCACCACGTAGAAGATGACGCCCCCGGCCGCGTCCCCGCCGCCACCGGCGACCACTCGGGCGCCCGGCGGCAGCTTCGCGCCGGGCGGCAGGTACTGCGGCAGGCCGCCCGCGACCATGCCGAGCGCGGCCGCCCGGCTGGCGAGCGCGCCCGGCGCGGACAGTTGGTCGGCATGGACAGCCAGCGCCTGTTCCTCGTCGGCCAGCTGCGCGGACCGGGCCTGCAGGCTGTGCGCGTGGAAGGCGTTCTCGGACAGCGCGGTGTTCAGCAGCAGCAGGCAGAGCAGCCCGCTGGCCATGAGCACCAGCAGCAGGATGACGAACGGGGCCCGCGGGGCCCGCTGCGCGCGGGCGGCCTTGGCCCGCGCCCGGGCAAGGGCGGTCGGCCCAGCCAGCGGTTCAGGCCTGGGCGCCCTCGCCGGCTGACGGGCCGGCCTGGGCTCGGTCCGCGACGGCGCGGTGACGGGTTCGGCCGCCGGCGCGGCGGCGCGGCCGGCCGCCGCGCGAGCGGTGGGACGAGCGGGCAGCCCGGCGGGCACGGCGGCCCGACGCGGCCTGGGCCGGCGAGCCGGGGCCGGGGCCGGGCGGACGGCCGGGTCGGACTGCGGCGCCAGTGCGGTGGCACCGTCTGACAGCGGCCGGTGCTCGTCGCTCGCAGGAGCTGTCATGATCGCCCTCCTCTGGCACGTCCTGGGTGGCTCGAAACCCTGTCCTGGCCTTTGTGTCCCATGGCCCGGTCCTGGCCGTTGTGTCTCAGCCGTTCGGCGGCCCGCAGCCGCGCGGACGCGGCCCGCGGGTTCGCCGCCGTCTCGGCCTCGGTCGGCGGCTCGGACCCGCGGGTCAGCAGCCGGAAGGTCGGCTCGGCCTCGGCCGGCACGACCGGCATGTCGGGTGGGACGCGCGTCGTCGTCACGTCGGCGAGCGCCCGTTTCACCAGCCGGTCCTCGAGCGAGTGGTAGGCCAGCACGGCGATCCGCCCACCGACCGCGATCCGGTCGAGCGCGGCGGGCAGCGCCCGCTCCAGCACCTCCAGCTCCGCGTTGACCTCGATCCGCAGCGCCTGGAAGGTGCGCTTCGCCGGGTTGCCGCCGGTCCGCCGGGCCGCCGCCGGGATCGCGGCGCGCACCAGATCGGCGAGCCGGGACGACGTCGTGAACGCCTCCCTGGCCCGCTCGGCGACGACCGCGGCCGCGATCCGCCGGGCGAACGGCTCCTCGCCGTAGCGGCGCAGCACCCGGGCGAGAGCGGCCTCGTCATAGGTGTTGAGCACGTCGGCCGCGGTGCGCCCGGTCGTCGGGTCCATCCGCATGTCCAGCGGCGCGTCCCGGGAGTAGGCGAAGCCGCGGTCGTCGAGGTCCAGTTGCAGCGAGGAGACGCCGAGGTCGAACAGCACCGCGTGGACGGCCGGGATGCCGAGCCGGTCGAGGACGGCGGGAATCTCGTCGTAGACGGCGTGCGCGAACTCGACCCGGCCGGCCGCGAAGGCGAGCCGCTCGCGGCTGGCGGCGAGCGCCTGAGGGTCCCGGTCCAGGCCGACGAGCCGCAGCTCGGGCAGCGCGCGCAGCATCGCCTCGGCATGGCCACCGAGGCCGAGGGTGGCGTCGACGGCGATCGCGCCCGGCTGGGTCAGCGCCGGGGTGAGCAGCGTGCGCACCCGGTCGAGCAGGACAGGGATATGGCTGGCCTGCACCAGTCGCCGCCCTTCTCGACAGTCGCGTGCGCGCGGCCGGACAGGTCCACCGGAAGCCGCTGGCGCTCCACCCGGTGGCAGGCGCCCGGTGGCCGCGACCGGCCCGTCCGTGCGGCACCGGGCCGGCTGCGGCCCGCGCCCCGGTCTCACCCCGCCGGGCCGCCGGACGCCGGGGAAGTGGCGTCCGGTGGCGGGGCGGGAGGAGGACTCGGCACGCGACGGCCCGTTGCGGGGCCGGAAGGCCACGGGTACGGGGGCGGCTGCCTGACCGTGGCCCGTTGGCCGGCTAGGCCCACCGCGGGTCTCGGCGGCGGGCGATGGGGAGCGCTGGGAGGTGCCTGACGCGCT
This sequence comes from Pseudofrankia inefficax, assembly GCF_000166135.1. Taxonomy (NCBI): domain Bacteria; kingdom Bacillati; phylum Actinomycetota; class Actinomycetes; order Frankiales; family Frankiaceae; genus Pseudofrankia; species Pseudofrankia inefficax. The sequence continues at coordinate 2,907,601 of NC_014666.1, read as the reverse complement.
CCAGGTGGCATCACGATCCAGGGCGATGGGTGTCGTGCCCGGCCGGACCGCATCCCGCCGGGCCCTAGATGACGCCGGGCAGCACCTCCTCGGACAGCTCCGCGAAGCTCTCCTCCTGCTCGGTCAGGTAGGCCGCCCAGCGCTCGGTATCCCAGATCTCGACCCGGGTGTTCGCGCCGTTGACGATGCAGTCCCGGGTCAGCCCCGCGTAGTCACGTAGCGCCGGCGGGATCGTGATGCGGCCCTGCTTGTCGGGGACGTCGTCGTTGGCCGACGAGAAGAAGACCCGGCTGTAGTCGCGCAGCGACTTCGCCGTTACCGGCGCAGTGCGCAGCGACTCGCTGATTCTGGAGAACTCGGCCATCGGAAACACATAAAGGCAGCGTTCTTGTCCTTTGGTAATCACGAGTCCTCCTTCCAGCTCCTCGCGGAACTTCGCGGGCAGCGTGAGCCGGCCCTTGTCGTCCAGGCGTGGCGAGTGGCTACCGAGAAACACCGGCGCCCCTCCTCGCTCACCAGGGCGGAGTCACGGGCCGGCACCGCCCGGCCGATCCGAGACCTCAAAGATCCGGACCCCGCCGAGATCCCGAGTGCGCACGGATGCCGCAAACAGGCCACCAGCCGATCGCCGTTCCCCCACTGCGCGCCACTGTACCCCACTGCCCCCCACCTAGCACCCCCACGACACCCCGACGAACCACCCCCCTCCCCACCTCGATTCCGGCCCGCGGTCCCATTCCCCGACGGCCGCGCGCGCCGGTGGTTGGCACCCCTGGGCGGGCCCGGTTCGGGGCCGCCAGGGAACGTCGACTCCCAGGTGGCGGCCCCACCGCCGCTCCGGTTCAGGCGGCCCTCTGGATGAGTGGCCCTCGCCCAGAAGTGGGCAGCCGCCGAGAAACTCGTTGTGCGCGGCGGCCCCACCAGGAGGTCCGCCGGAGGAACGCCGGGGACCACCACGAGCCACGCTCCGCACTACGGCGCACCACGCGACCCCGATACGGCGCGGAAATCCCCCGTCCCGGCTGTCTTCCTCGCCCTGGGACAACGAGATCGACCGGTGAGATGTCACACTCGGGCGAGGACAGCTCCCACCGGGGGCCGCATCCGCTGATCCCGGAGGGGGGCCCACGTGGCGACGGAGCCCGGAATACTGCACTGGCGTGAACCCGCCGGAGATGTCGGCCAGCTGACCGACGTCGCCGATCGGGTCCTGCGGTCCGTGGGCGCCGTCATCGACGGCAAGCCAGAGGCGATCAGGACCGCGCTGGCCGTGCTGCTGACCGAGGGCCACCTGCTGATCGAGGACGTGCCCGGCGTCGGCAAGACGATGCTGGCGAAGGCGTTGGCACGCTCGATCGACGCCCGGGTTCGCCGTATCCAGTTCACCCCGGACCTGCTGCCCGGCGATGTCACCGGCGTGAGCGTCTACAACCAGGGCACCCGCGACTTCGAGTTCCGGCCGGGGCCGGTCTTCGCGAACATCGTCGTCGGCGACGAGATCAACCGTGCCGAGCCGAAGGCGCAGTCCGCGCTGCTGGAGTGCATGGAGGAGCACCAGGTCACCGTCGACGGCATCACCTACCGGCTGGAGTCGCCGTTCATGGTGATCGCGACCCAGAACCCGGTGGAGATGGAGGGCACCCGGCCGCTGCCCGAGGCCCAGCGCGACCGGTTCACCGCGCGCATCTCGATGGGCTATCCGTCGCCGGCCGCCGAGTTCGCGATGCTGGAGAACCACGGCACCGCCGACCCGCTGGACGACGTCGTCCCGGTCACGTCCGCCAGCGAGATCGTCCAGATGATCTCGCTGGTCCGCACGGTGCACGTCTCCGACGAGGTCCGCCAGTACATCGTCGAGCTGGTCGGCGCCACCCGCCGCCACCCCGAGGTCGCCCTGGGGGCGTCACCGCGGGCGGCGCTGCACCTGATCCGGACCGCCAGGGCCGCGGCGGCTCTCGACCGGCGCAACTTCGTGCTGCCGGACGACGTGCAGGCGCTGCTGGTCCCCGTCATCGCCCACCGGCTGCTGCTGCAGCCCGAGGTGGCCCTGTCCGGGGAGCCGGTCATCGACATCACCGCCCGGCTGCTGACCGACATCATCGCCCGCACCCCGATCCCCCGGCCCGGCTCGGCCCCCCGGCCACAGCAGCGCCGCGGCCGCTGACGGCCCAGCGGTGCGCGACCTCGCCGCCGCCCTGCGCGGCCTGACCATCCGGGGACGGTCCTTCCTGGCCGCCGGCGGCGCCTGCGCCGTCTCGGCGATCGTGCTCGGTGAGCAGGACCTGCTCCGGGTGGCGCTGTTGTTGATGCTGCTGCCCCTGTCGGCGGCGCTGTTCGTCTCCAGGACCCGCTACCGGCTGGCGTGCACCCGCCGGATCGAGCCGCCTCGCGTCACCGTGGGGCAGGCCGCGCAGGTGCGGGTCCGGCTGGACAACATGTCCCGGCTGCCGTCGTCGGTGCTGCTCGTGGAGGACAACCTCCCGGACGGCCTGGCGGCACCGGCCCGGTTCGTGGTGGACCGGATCGAGCCGGGCGGGACCCGCGACCTGTCCTATGAGATCCGCGCCGGGCTGCGCGGCCGCTACCAGCTCGGCCCGATGTCGATCCGGCTCGCCGACCCGTTCGGCTTCTGCGAGCTGAGCCGGGCGTTCCGCAGCCGCGACGACCTGGTGGTGACGCCGGCGATCGAGCAGCTGCCGGGCGCCCGCTCGCTGCCGCAGGCCGCCGCGTCCGTGCTGCGCCGCACGGCGCTGAAGGGTGAGGACGAGGCGACCACGCGGCCGTACCGGTCCGGCGACGACCTGCGCCGGGTGCACTGGCGCACCACCGCGAAGACCGGCGAGCTGATGGTGCGCCGCGAGGACTCGCCGCGGCTCGGCGGCGCGACCCTGCTGCTCGACGACCACCTCGGTTCCTGGGGGCAGTACGTCGGGCCGGCGTCGCCGTTCGAGTGGGCGGTCAGCGCCGTCGGCTCGATCGGCGCGCATCTGGCTCGCAGCGGCTACGGGGTGCGCCTGGTCACCCACCGCGGGCTCGCGGCGGCGGTGCCAGCCCGCAACCCGGGCCCGCTGCTGGACGAGCTCGCCGTCATCACCCAGGTGACGGAGGCCGATCCGCGCCCGGCCTACGCCGCGGTGGCCGGCGGCGACGGCGGCATGCTCGTGATGGTGCTCGGCCGCACCTCGCCGGAGGTCGCGCGCCGGCTCGGCGCGATGCGCCCGCGCAACGCGCCCGCCATCGCGGTGCTCGTCGACCTCGGCCGATGGGGCGCGGACCCCGGGGCCAGCGCCGACCTGGCCGGTTGCGAGCTGGCGCTCTCCCGCGCCGGCTGGCGGGTCCTGATCACCGGGATCGGCAGCCGGCTCGCCGACGACTGGCCACGGCTGGCCGGTCCGGCCGCCCGGTTCGTCCGCGTGCCCACGCCTGGCGGTGAGCCCACGGCCGGGGCCCCCGCCGGAGGTCCCGCTCCCGCCAGCCCAGGCTCCGCCCAGCCGCGACTGGGCGCAGCCGAGGCCCCCGGGCTGGGGCTGCCCCGATGACCCGGCCGGCGACCGTCCGCGATCCCGGGTTCGGCCGGTCCGCCGGACGCCGGGTCGCCCCGGCGGCGCGGCTCGGCGCGGCACGCGGCCAGGCCGTGCCGACGTTGGTCGGAGCGCTCGCGTCGCTGCTGTGCGCGAGCTCGCTGCGCCCGCTGTTCGACGGGTTCTTCTGGTGGTTCGGACCGGTGCTGCTCGCGGTCCTCGCGGTCGTCGGGCTCGCCGCCCTCGGCCGCGCGCTGGGTCTCGGCCCGTCGGCCACCGTGGTACTCAGCCTGGCCGGCCTGCTGCTGACGTTGACCGTGCTGTGCGCCCGGTCCGAGGCGTGGCTGGGCTTCGTGCCGACCCGCGCGAGCCTCACCTACCTGCTGGACCTGATGTCCAGCGGCCGCCAGGACATGTCGCGGCTGGCCGCGCCCGTGCCGAGCCGGCCCGGCCTGGTCGTGCTGACGGTGCTCGGCGCCGCGTTCGTCGCGCTGGTCGTCGACCTGCTGGTGGTGGGCGCCGGTCGCCCGACCCTCGCGGGCCTGCCACTGCTCGGCCTGTTCGCGGTGCCGGCGGCGGTGCTGCCGCACGGCGTCGGCGCCGGGCCGTTCACCCTGGGTGTGCTCGGGTTCCTCGCCCTGCTGCTCCTGGACGGCCGGACGGTCGTGCACCGCTGGGGCCGGCTGGTGACGACCCGCGGCGAGGGAAGGACCCAGCTGTGGCTCGGCGGCCTGGCCGGCCGGGTCGCCCTCGGCGCGCTGCTGCTGGCGGTGCTGGCGCCGCTGGTCCTTCCGACGCTGGACAACCACGGGCTGCTGCACCGCGCGAACGGGCCCACCGGCAGCAGCGGCCCGGCTGGCACCCGTACGACGGTGCAGTGGCCGATGGTGACGCTGCAGGACCGGCTGCACGTCAACCAGCAGCAGCCGCTGCTGACCGTGCGGACCACCGGCGCGGTCCAGCTGCGGACGGTGGCGCTGGAGGACTACGACGCCGTCCGCCAGTCGTTCAACCTCCGGGAGCTCAGCGGCAACCCCAAGGCTCCGGTCTCCAGCCGTGGGCTGCCCGGCCCGCCGGACAACGTGGACACCCGCCCGGTGACCGCGACGATCTCGATCGAGCCGGGCTACAGCGAGGACTTCCTGCCGACGCCGTGGGTCCCGACCTCGGTCCAGGGCCTCGGCTCGGACTGGCTGCTCGACAAGGCCAGCCAGACGATCTTCAACCCGAAGGGCTCGGCCGCGGGCTCCACCTACACGGTCACGGCGGCCGACCCGGCGCCGAGCCGCCAGGAGCAGACGGCCAAGGGCCCGATCCCGGCCGACATCGCCTACGACACGAAGCTGCCCGACAACCTCGACCCGCAGGTCCGGGCGCTGGCGCAGTCGCTCGCCACCGGCAGGACGAGCGACTTCGACAAGGTCCGCGCGATCCAGGACTACTTCCACAACGGCACGTTCCACTACGACCTCAACGGAGCGCCCACCGGGCAGGACGCGCTGCACCAGTTCCTGTTCGTCAGCAAGACCGGGTACTGCGAGCAGTTCGCCTCGGCGATGACGCTGCTCGTGCGCGCGCTCGGGATTCCGGCGCGGGTCGCCGTCGGCTTCATCGGCGGCGAGCGGCGGCCCGACGGCAGCGTGCTGATCCGCGGCGGGGACGCGCACGCGTGGCCGGAGGTCTGGCTGCCCGGCACCGGCTGGATCGCGTTCGAGCCGACGCCGCGCACCGACGGGGTGACGCTCCCGTCCTACGCCGGCGGCACCGACCAGCCGACCACACCGCCGGACGACTCCGCCGCCCAGACCCAGCAGCCGACGCCCGGCGCGACCGCCAGCCAGCCGTCCGGCACCGACGCGGGTAACTCCCAGTCGGGCCAGGACGGCTCCACCGCCCAGAGCTCCGGGCACACGCTGACCGACCTCGCCCAGACCCTGCAGGACGGCGACCTCTCCCAGCCACGGCTGAGCGTGCGCACGTCCAATCCGGACGCCTTCCGCGACGTCTTCCTGCGCGAGACCGCACTCGACGACTTCAACGGCACGAGTGGCTTCACCGAACAGGCGCTGCCCGCGTCCGGGGACCCCCCGCTGGACCACGGCCTGCCCGGCCCGCCAGCCGGAGTCGCGACCACGAAGCTGACGGCGACGATCTCCGTACACCCCGACTTCCACGAGTCCGAGCTGCCGGTGCCCGCCGTGGCCACGTCCGTGTCCGGCCTGGAGGGCTCCTGGCAGCTCCACCAGGCGACCGGCACGATCTACGCGGACGCGGGGACGACGGCCGCCGGCGCGGTCTACACGGTCCAGGCCCAGATCCCGAATCCCAGCCCGGACCAGCTCGCCAGGTCCGGGCCGGTCCCGGCCGCGCTGAAGCTCGACCTGGCCCTGCCGGCCGGCCTCGACCCGCGGATCGGCCAGCAGGCCCAGACGGTCACCGCGACGGCGACGACCGCCTACGCGAAGGCAGACGCGCTGCTGGACTACCTGACCTCCGCGCCGTTCACCTATGACGTGCACGCGCCGGCGGGCAGCGTCAGCGATCTGCTGTTCGGCACCCACACGGGCTTCTGCAACCACTACGCGACGGCGATGGCGGTCATGGCCCGAACGCTGGGAATCCCGGCCAGGGTCGCGGAGGGCTACGCCTATACCGCCGATGTCCGGCAGCCGGACGGGTCGTTGCTGTACAAGGCAGGCAACTGGCACGCGTGGACCGAGGTCTGGCTGCCCGGCGCGGGCTGGGTGGCGTTCAACCCGACCCCGGTGGGCGACCTCGACCTCGGCACGAACACCTGGAAGCCGCAGCCCGGCCAGAAGCAGCTGGAGACCGGCGGCCAGACCGGGACGGCGGCGGGCTCGACCGGCACCGTCCACGGCGTGATCCGCGTCGCGATCTGGGTCCTGATCGCGCTGGCCGGCCTGGCCCTGCTCGCCACGCCGGCGATCGCCCGGGTCGTCCTGCGCCGCCGCCGGCTGGGCGGGGACCCGGCCCGCCGTGGGTCCGGGCCGGAGCCCTCCGCGGCGGCCGCCGCCGCGGAGGCCAGCGCCCGGGTACGGGCCGGCTGGACGGAGCTGCTCGACGTGGCGACGGACCTCGGTATCCCGCTGCGGCTCAGCGACTCGCCCCGCATGGTGATCGCCAGGCTTGACCGCTACCTGTCGGCCGGGCCGGAGGCGACCGAGGACCGGGTCGTGGCCGCGCGGGCGGCGCTGGCCCGACTGGCGTGGGCCGAGGAGCGGGTCCGCTACGCCCCACCCGGCACCTCCGTCGGGGCCGCCGCGGACACCGTGGCCGCGGACGTGACGATCGCCGTCGGCGCGCTGCTGTCGGTCGCGCCACGCAGCCGCAGGCTGGTCGCGCAGGTCGCGCCGCCGTCCGTGCTGCGGCGAGCGACCCGTTCGGGGGCGTATGGCGCCGCCGAACGGGCGTGGCGGCGCCGGCCGGCCCGGCCCGCTCCCCCGGCAGCGGCCGAGCCCGAACCCGAGCCGAGTGAGCCGGCGGCCCAGGCCTAGGCCCGCTGAACGGCGCCCGGCCACTCGCTCGGCGCCGGCCGCGGCGGCGCGCATGGGTGACGACCGCCTGCGCCAGTCCGAATAGCACCGATGTGCCCGGGTCGCGGACGGGCGCGGGCCAGCGCCCGCCCCGCCTTGTCATGGCCAGTGCGCGACAATGGACGCGCGGGTGGGTGGCTCAGGTAAAGGGCTGGTACCGAGGATGGCTGTTGTCCCCCACGCCCGCGTGTCGATGCCTATCCTTGGTTAGGTTCGTCCTGCCGGGTCGAGGTGGCCCGGTTGAGGAGCTGGGGTCGCGGGAGGAGTGCGTAGATGCCGCTCTCGGAGAACGAGCAGCGCATGCTCGAGCAGATCGAGCGCGCTCTTGTCGAGGACGACCCCAAATTCGCGAGCGCGGTCCGGTCCACGAACCCGCGGACCTACCTGGTTCGACGGATCCGTCGCAACGCGGTGCTTTTTGTCCTCGGCCTCGCTGTCCTCGTGGTGGGCGTCGTTCTCAGCCAGCTACCCACGCTGACCGTCATCCTGGGCATTCTCGGCTTCTCGATCATGTTGACCGCCGCGCTGCGCGGAGCGGCTGACCTGCGCCGGATGAGCGGGCGCAGCGCCGACCCCCGCCGCGGCGGGACGGCCGCGCGCCGGCGCACCCGTGCCACCTTCATGGAGCGGGTCGAGGAGCGCTGGCGCCGTCGCTGGGAAGGCTGACCCGCCGGCGTCGCGGATCGTGACGCGCTCCACCCTGGCCATGCCGTCGAGACCTTCGTCGACGGACGCCCGCCAGCCGCGGACGCTCGACTGAGACGCGGCTCGGCTCAGATGCTCTCCGGCCGCCTCGGCTGGCGGGGCAGCAGACTGGCCGGGCCGACGGAGCCGGTCCCGAATCGGCGCCCGGCCGCGTCGGTGGCCCGGTCGAGCTGGGACCAGCCGACCGGCCGCTCGTCGAACGCGAGCTGGTGGCCGGCACCGCCCGCGTCCGCCAGGTTCGCCGCCCGCACTCCGACCAGCCGGACGGCCTTGCCGGCGAAGCCGGCCTCGTGGAACAGCTCCAGCGCGGCCCGGTAGATCTCCTGGCTCACGTCGGTCGGCTCGCGCAGCGTGCGCGCCCGGGTGAGCGTGCTGAAGTCGGCTAACCGGATCTTGATGCTGACGGTCCTCGTGACCCGGCCGCGGTCACGCAGTCGCCGGGCCACCTGGCCCGACAGGCGCAGCAACTCCCGGGCCAGGGCGTCCTGGTCGGAGCTGTCGACCGACAGGGTGTGCTCGGCGCTGATGCTGACCTCGGTCGAGCCGGGGTCCACGGCGCGCTCGTCGCGGCCGTGCGCGAGGGCGTTCAGGTGCGCGCCGGCGGCCTGGCCGAGCGCGCGCTGCAGCGTCGGCAGCGGGCAGTCGGCGATGTCGCCGATGGTGCGCAGCCCCAGCCGGTCCAGCGCCGCCTCGGTGGCCTGGCCGACGCCCCACAGGGCGGAGGTCGGCAGGGGGTGCAGGAAGCTCAGCACCCCGCCCGCCGGCACCACCAGCAGGCCGTCGGGCTTGGACCGGGTCGAGGCGATCTTGGCGACGAACATCGTCGGCGCCACTCCGACCGAGCAGGTCAGGCCCTCCTCGGCGAGTACCCGGGCGCGGATCAGCCGAGCGATCTCGGCCGGGGTACCGAACAGCCGCCTGGATCCGGAGACGTCGAGGAAGGCCTCGTCCACCGAGAGCGGGGCGACCAGCGGGGTGATGTCCCGCAGGATCGCCATCACCCGGGTGGAGACCTCGTGGTAGCGGTGCCGCTCGGGCGGGAGCACCAGCGCCGGCGGGCACAGCCGGCGCGCCCGGGCGAGCGGCATCGCGCTGCGCACCCCGAAGGCGCGTGCCTCATAGGTCGCGGACAGCACGACGCCGCGCGTCCCGCCGCCGATGATCACAGGCCGGCCGCGTAGCTCCGGGCGTTCCAGCAGGGTCACCGAGGCGAAGAACGCGTCCATGTCGACATGCAGGATCGGGCTGCCCACCGACCGGTCGGTGCCCGTCCCGGCCGGGCCGGCCGTCGCGCCGGTCACGGTCCGGCCTCCGTGCGACGGGCGAGGACGTGCAGCTGGGCGGCGAGGTCCCGGTAGGGCGGACGGGTGGCGACGGCGGCCTCCAGGTCGGCCAGCCGCTCGGCCCAGCCGGCCGCGGGCTCCCGCTCGTCCCCGCCGCCTGCCGGCGGTGTCGCGAGGTCGGTGAGCACACGGACCCCGTGCACGGCGACGACCTCGGCACCGGCCGCGCGCACCAGGCCGACGATCTCGTCGGTGTCGAACCGGTGGGTCTCGCCGGCCAGGCGCCGGCCAGGCGCCGGCGGGTACGGGCCGGCCAGGGCCTGGGCCGCCTCGTCGAACCTGCCCGCGAGCGCGCGCGCCAGCACGGTGCCGGCCCGGCCCGGGACGAGCAGGCTCAGCCAGCCGCCGGGCCGCAGCACCCGCAGCACCGTCGCGAGGGCTCGCCGCGGGTCGTCGACCCGGTCGAGGACCGCGTGGCACAGCAGCAGGTCCGCGCCGCCGGCCGCGGCGAGGTCAGGACCGACCACGGCGCTCAGCTCGCTCAGGTCACCCTGCCGGCCGGTCACCCGCGCGGCCACCCCCGCGTCGGCGGCCCGGCGGGCCAGGGCGGCCAGGGCGTCCTGGCTCGGGTCGACGACCAGCACCCGGTGGCCACGCTCGGCCAGTGGCACGGCGAACCCGCCGCTGCCCCCGCCGGCGTCGACCACGGTCAGCCCGGCTCCGGCTGGACCGGCCCCGGTGCCGGCCGGACCGGCCGCGAGTACATCCGTGAGCGCCCGCCACACGGCGGCGTGCCGCGGGTCGGCCCGCTCCGCCGCCCGGTACGCGCCCGCGGGCTGGGCTGGCGGGCCCGCCCGGCCGTCCACCGGCGGGCCCGTCGACGGCGCCGCGGCCGGGACCGTCATCGGGCGGGCAGCGAGAACCCGATGACCACGCCGACGACGAGGCCTCCCACCGACACTCCGGCGACCGTCACCATCCATCGAGACATCGGCTATCCCTACGTTCGGTAACCAAGGCGACCGTGAAGATAACCGATGGTAATCGAACGGGGGTGATCCGGCGACGGGCGCCCCGACACCCGGCCTCACCGGAAGTCCCGGGAGCGGCGGGCCACGGCGAGCGGGAGGCGCTCGAGGCGCTCGGCGATCACGTTCACCACGCCGTCGGCCTTCTCCAGCCGGCCGCGGACGATCAGCGCGGGCGCGGAGGTGGCCACCACACGGTGACGGACCCAGACTCCCCGGGAGCAGATCACGTTCACCAGGCCAGTCTCGTCCTCCAGGTTGAGGAAGGTGGTCCCACCAGCCGTCGCCGGGCGCTGCCGGTGGGTGACGACGCCGGCGACGACCACCCGCCGGTCACCCGGGAGCCGCGCCAGCCGGGTGGCGACCACCACGCCGAGCGCGTCCAGCCGGTCCCGGACGAACTCGGTCGGGTAGCGGCTCGGGGTGATCCCGGTCGCCCACAGGTCGGCGACGATCTCCTCCGCGCCGGACATGCCGGGCAGGTGCGCCGCGACCGCCGCCGGATCCCCGACCAGCGCCGTCCCCTCCAGCCGGTCGGGCCTCGCCTGGGCCGCGGCGCCGGCAGCCCACAGCGCCTCCCGGCGGGCCAGGCCGAAGCAGCCGAACGCCCCGGCGGTGGCCAGCGCCTCCAGCTGGGCCGCGGCCAGGCCGGTCCGGCGCGCCAGATCCGCCATGTCCCGGTACGGCCCGCCTACGTCGCGCGCGGCCACGATCCGCTCCGCGTTCGCCGTCCCGATCAGGCGGACCCCGGCCAGGCCCAGCCGGACCGCCGGATGCCGCGGCCCCGTCAAGCCGTCTGCTTCCCCGTTCGGCGGGGCCTGGCCGGCCGCGGCCCCGACCCCGATCCGGGCAGGAGCCGGCACGTCCCCGACCGGCTCACCGGCCGGCTCCCCGTCCCACACCGGCTCGGCCAGCCCGGCGGGCCGCCCCTCGCCGGTCAGGATCGCGCCCGCGCCGGAGGCGTTCAGGTCGGGGCCGTGCACGGTGACGCCATGCCGGCGGGCATCGGCGACCAGGCTCTGCGGGGAGTAGAAGCCCATCGGCTGGGCGTTGAGCAGCGCCGCGCAGAACGCCGCCGGGTAGTACAGCTTGATCCAGGCGCTGGCGTAGACGAGGAACGCGAAGCTGACCGAGTGGCTCTCCGGGAAGCCGAAGTTCGCGAACGCGGCGAGCTTCGTGTACAGCTCGTCGGCCGCCGCGCCGGTGATCCCGTTGGTGGCCATGCCCTGGTAGAACCGCTCGCGCAGCCGGTCGATCCGTTCGGTCGCCCGCTTGGCGCCCATCGCCCGGCGCAGCTGGTCCGCCTCGGCCGCGGTGAACCCGGCGACGTCGATCGCCATCTGCATGAGCTGCTCCTGGAAGAGCGGTATGCCGAGGGTCTTCTTCAGCGAGCGCTCCAGCAGCGGGTGCGGGTAGGTGACCTCCTCGAGGTCGTTGCGGCGCCGGATGTACGGATGCACCGAGCCGCCCTGGATCGGCCCGGGCCGGATCAGCGCCACCTCGACGACCAGGTCGTAGAACCGGCGTGGCCGCAGCCGGGGCAGGGTCGCCATCTGAGCCCGGCTCTCCACCTGGAAGACGCCGATCGAGTCCGCGGCGCAGAGCATGTCGTAGACGGCCGGGTCCTCCGGCGGGATCTCCCCCAGGTCCAGGTGACGCCCGTGGTGGTCCCGGATCAGGGCGAACGCGAGGTGCAGGGCGCCCAGCATCCCGAGGCCGAGCAGGTCGAACTTGACCAGCCCGGCGACGGCGCAGTCGTCCTTGTCCCACTGGATGACGGTCCGCCCCGGCATCCGGGCCCACTCCACCGGCACCACCTCGGCCACCGGCCGGTCGCAGATCACCATCCCGCCCGAGTGAATGCCCAGATGACGCGGAAACCCAAGCAACTGGCCCGCGAGCCCCACCACCTCGACCGGAATCGCTGTGCCGATCCGGTCGGCCGGTTCCACGGCCTGGCCCGGCCCGGGCGTCACCGCGGCGGGCACGGCCGGGACGGCCGCCGGCGGGGCGGGCGGCGCGGCGGCGGGTAGTGGGGACCAGCGGTCTATGCCGGAGGACCAGGCGTCCTGTTGGCCGGGGGAGAAACCGAGGGCGCGGGCGACGTCGCGCACCGCCGAGCGGGACCGGTAGCTGATGACGTTGGCCACCTGGGCGGCCCGGTCCCGCCCGTAGCGGCCGTAGACGTACTGGATGACCTCCTCGCGGCGGCCGGACTCGATGTCCAGGTCGATGTCGGGTGGCCCGTCCCGCTCCGGGGCGAGGAACCGCTCGAACAGCAGGCCGAAGGAGACCGCGTCGACGCCGGTGATGCCCAGCGCGTAGCAGACCGCCGAGTTCGCCGCCGAGCCGCGGCCCTGGCAGAGGATGTCCTCCCGGCGGCAGAACTCGACGATGTCGTGGACGATCAGGAAGTAGCCGGGGAAGCCGAGCGACTCGATCAGGGTGAGCTCATGGGCGAGCTGGTCGTAGGCGCCGCCGACCCGCTCCCGTACCGGCGGCCCGTACCGGCGGGCCGCGCCCTGCATGGTCAGCAGCCGCAGCCAGCTGGCCTCGGTGTGCCCGGGCGGCACCGGGAAGTCCGGCAGCCTCGGGGCGACGAGCCGCAGGTTGAAGGCGCTCTCGGTCCCGACCCGTGCCGCCGCCTCCACCGCGCCCGGATACCGGGCGAACCGGTCGGTCATCTCGGCGCCGGAACGCAGGTGCGCGGCGCCGGCCGGTGGCAGGTGGCCGTCCATCTCGTCGAGCGACCGGCGGGCCCGGATCGAGGCCATCACCGCGGCGAGCCGACCGGCCGACGGCGTGGCGTAGTGGACGTTGTTGGTGGCGACGCAGGTCAGCCCGGCCTCCTGGGCGAGGCCGTAGAGGGCGTCGTTGCGGTCCGAGTCGAGCGGGTGCGCGTGGTCCCACAGCTCGACGGCGACGTTGTCCCGGCCGAACCGGCCGACCAGCCCGTCGAGGGCGACCCGGGCCGCGTCGAGGCCGCCGGCGGCCAGCGCGGCGGGCACCAGCCCCTTGCGGCAGCCGGTCAGGATCTGCCAGTGTCCGTCGCCAGCCGCCGCGGCGAGCACGTCCAGGCTGGTCAGCGGGCGGCCCTTCTCCCCGCCGGCCAGGTGCGCGTCGGACACCGCCCGCGACAGCCGGCGGTACCCCTCCGGAGTCCGGGCCAGCACGAGCAGGTGGTCCCCGACCGGGTCGGGCACCCCCGGGCGCGGGGCCGGTGCCTCCCCGGGCGGCCCCGGCCGACGCGGGCCCGGACGGGGTTCCCCCGTGTCCGGCCCCGGCACGGGCCGGTCCGGGCCCGGGGCCAGGGAGACCTCCACCCCGTAGAGCGTCCGCAGGCCCACCTGCTCGGCTGCCTCCGCGAACCGGACCACCCCGTACATGCCGTCGTGGTCGGTCAGCGCGAGCGCCGACAGCCCGAGCCGGGCAGCCTCCTCGACCAGGTCCTCCGGCTGGCTGGCCCCGTCGAGGAAGCTGAACGCCGAGTGGCAGTGCAGCTCGGCGTACGGGGCCGCCGCCGGGGCCGGCCTGGCCGCGCCGTCAACGCCGGGCGCCCCCTCGGCGCGGGCCGCGGCCGCGGCGGCGACCAGTTCGGGGGCCGGCCGGTAGGGCTCCCGGTGCCTCGACCACGCGGGCGCGTCCCCGCCATCCCCCTCCGGGCCGCCCTGCCCGCCCGGCTGGGGTGGGCGCCCGGACATCCGCCGCTCCAGCTCCGCCCACGAAACGGCCGGGTTCCACCAGCTCACGCCTATCCCCCAGACGCCGGGCCGCCCCGGCAGGCACCGCCGCGCGCTGCCACGGCGTACTTGGTCACCACATCTAGTGCCGCTGCCCCAACGTCGACCCGGCCTGGCCTGAGTGATCGTCGTTTCGGCCCTCCCGTGGTTGCATTCCGGGCTCGATCGCAACCACCGCAGGGCGCAAACGGCGATCATGCGCGAATGCGAGACGGGGCGAACCAGGCCGGGTCCGGCACCGGGCCGGTCCTCACACCGACCGGCCCGACCACGCTCGGCTCAGCCGTAGGACGCCTCCCACCACCATCGACCGCCCTCGACGAACAGCAGGCGGGCGTCGCCGTCCTCGGTGGTCAGCTGGAAACGGGCGCGGCGGCGGCCGGAAGGCTCCCACCAGCGCTCGTCGGCCGGCCAGGGACCAGCCCAGCCGGTCACCCGGACCGGCGGGCGCCCGTCGACGGCCAGCCAGGCCGGCGCCCCGGTGGCCACCGTCCGGCCGCTGACGACGACCGGTTCGCCGGCGGCGTCGAGCAGCAGGGCGGGACGCGGTTCGGCGAGCACGGTCGCCGGCGCGGGCGCGGGCAGCCGCCCGGGCCAGGGGGCGCCGGCCCGGTCCGCGTCGAGGGCGTCGCGCGGCCCGCGGGGCTCGCCCCACGGCACCAGCCGGACCGCCGTGGCGGGGTCACGCCCGCCGCGCACCTCGGCGGTCAGGACCGCCTCCGGCCCGAGCAGGCCCTGGACCCGGTCGAGAGCCCGGCGCACCCGGCCGTCGGCCGCGCCCGGCTCACCCCACAGCCCCAACTGGCGGCCGTCGGCGGCCAGCAGGTCCTCCGGAACCACCCGGATCCACGTCACGCCCGCCGTCGGCCCGTGCCCGGCCCCAGCCGACCCAGGCCCAGCCAACCCGGGCCCATAGCCGGTCCCGGGCGGGGCGGCCCGGCTGGCCTCCGACGCCAGGGCCGCGGCGGACAGCCAGCCGTCGAGCTGCCACCGGATCCGGTCGGTGATCGCGGCGGCGGTCAGCGGGCCGTCGTGCCGCCAGACCCGGCGCAGCCGTTCCCCGTTCTCGGTCTCGGCCTCGATCGCGACCCGGGCGCAGGCCAGGCCAGCGGCCAGCAGCTTCGCGTGGCAGTCCTCGGCGAGGCGGCGCGCGGTGAAGACGACCTGCTCGACGGTGTCGGCCGGCGGGTCGAGGCGGGTGTCGACGGTCAGGTCCGGGGGGACGGCCCGGGGCTCCGGCAGCCGTTCGTCGTCGCCCCTGGCCAGCCGGTGGACGAGCGCCCCGTCCGGGCCGAACCGGTCGAGCACCTGGGCCGCCGGCAGCGCGGCGAACGCGCCCAGGGTGGGCAGCCCCAGCCGGCGCAGCAGCCCGGCGAGCTCCGGCCGGTCGACCAGCTCCACCGGCAGCCCGGCGAGGAAGCCGGCGCTGGCCCCGGCGGGCACCGTCTCACCGAGCCGGCCGGCCAGCCCCGCGGCGAACGGCCCGTCGGCGATCCCGATCCGGCAGTCGCCCGCGACGGCGGCCACCGCGCCACGGATCTGGGCGACCACGAGGGCCTCCGCGCCGAAGTAGCGGGCCGCGCCGCGGACCGGCACCAGGCAGTCGCCCGGCCGGGTCACCTCGGCGCCGGGCACGACGGTCTCGACCGCGGCCACCACCGGCTCGAACACCCGGGCGTCCCGATCGGGATCGGCCGCCAGCAGCCGCAGCCGCGGGCAGCGCCCCTGGGCGTCGCGCCGGCGCAGCCCGGGCAGCACCCCGGCGGCGCGGGCGGCAGCGGTCACGCTCACCACCCGGTTCGCCTCGATCACGGCGGCGGGCACCTCGGGGCCGATCCCGGCGGCCAGCGTCGGCCAGTCCGGGCAGTGCACAGCCAGCATCCGCACGGGCATGACTACGCGGCCCCCTCGACGACGACGTGCAGCTCTCGCGCCACGCCGGCCGCCGGCTCGGCGGCCGGGCGCGGCCCGGCGGTGCCGTCCAGCCCGGCGACCGCGCCAGCCCCTTCCAGGCCAGCCGCCCGGCTCTGGGCGATGACGCCGTCCAGTCCGAAGGCGGGGCCTCCGGTGGCGGGGCTCAGGCCGGAGGTGGTGTCGAGCTCGACGACGGGGTCGGGGCCGGCGACGGTGAGCCAGCCGTGGCGGGTCCGGCTGGCCGCGCCCCGGCCGGACACCTGGACCAGCAGCCGGGCCCCGCGCAGGTGCCCGTGCCCCTGGCCGAGGCCGTGGAAGGACCGTTCCGCCGCGGTCAGGCGCAGTTCCGCGCCCTCCCAGCCGGCACCGACCGGGAGCAGCAGGCAGCCCCGCTCACGGGCACGGGCCGCGAGCCGTCGGGCCGAGCCGGCCGTCCGCTCTCCCGCCGGCGGGCGGACCGCCACCACGTCCAGGGCGTCGATCAGGGCCGCGGTGACCACGGGCCAGCGCGGGCCCGGCTCGGGTACCAGGACCAGCCGGTCCAGCGCGATCCCGGCCTCGGCCGCGGCGAGCAGGCCGAGCGCCGGGCAGCCGACCACCGCGCACCACGCCCCGGCCCGGGACGGCTCGGCGAGCACGGCGAGCAGCAGCGCGGCCGACCCCTCGACGGCCACCGTCGTCCCCCGTGCCAGCGCCCGTCGGGGCAGCAGCCCGGCCAGTGCCGCCGGCACCGGCAGCAGCCGGTCAGGGTCACCGAGATCAGGCGGGTCGGCCGGCCCGCCGTGGGTGATCTCTCGCAGGTCCCGCAGCTCCCGCAGGTCCCGCAGCGCGGCCAGCACCGGCTCCGGGCGGCCGGGCGGCCGCCCCACCGGATGGGCGTCACGGGCCTGGATGTGACGGGGCTGGATGTCACGGGTGTGGGCGTCACGGGTGTGGATGTCACGGGTGTGGGCGTCACGGGTGTGGATGTCACGGGTGTGGGCGTCACGGGACTTCGGGAAGCCGCGGGCGCGGACCGGGTGCACGGCTAGTCCGTCCCGGAACGCGCCACCGGCGCCGCCGCCCCGATGAGCGCCGGCTGAGACGGCAGGCCCAGGACCTCCTCGACCACCCCGAGGAAGATCTCCACCTGCCGGACGAGGTCGTCGGCCTCGCGGATGGACACGACGGACAGCCCGGCCTCGGCCGCGGCGCGCCGGGGCGCGCCCGCGGCGAAGAAGTCGGCCCACTCGCCGAGCTCCGGGGTGACCTGGGCCAGCAGCCGCCAGGCGCTCACCGGCCGGCCACGCCGGCCCGGCCGCGGCCTGGCCCGGGCCGCCAGCACCGCCGCGGCCACCCGCAGCGCGGCCAGGTGCGCGAGCGCGTACCGCTCCCCCGCCGGGTGGGCGAAGGCCGCCTCGGCCAGTCCGTGCCGGGCCGCCGCGAGCAGATCGTCCCGGGAACGCCGCGGCATCCCGGCCGCCGGGACCATGGCCCGCTGGTCGGCCGACGCGACCTGTCGTACCCCGTTGGCAGACTGCGGGGGCCGAGGCCGGACGGGATGCAGGGCGGGCTGCGGGCACACGGGCGGACGCCCGGCCTGCTGTGGCACGGACGACTGCTGGTGCCGTGTTGGCTGGCTGGTCATCTCCACCCTCCCGAGGTCCACCGCGCCGGCTGGTCGCCAGGTGCGGTCGCCGGCCCGCCCGGCATGGTGCTGAACGATGTTGCTGGAACGACGTCGCGTGTCGAACGGTGTTGGTCCGAACGATGTTGGTTCGAGCGGTGTTGGTCCGAACGACACTTTGTTCGAACACAAGTTCGAACAAGGATGACGGTAGCCCGGCCGGGAGGAGGCGTCAATGTCGTGGGAGAAGACGTCGCCGGGAGGGCCGCTCGGCTGGCCGCCGAGCGCCACCGGGCGGCCGCTGGTGACCGTCGACCTGTGGCGGGTACCCACCCGGCGGATCGGCGGGGCGCTCGGCCGGATGGCCCTGGACCGGGCACGGCTGCGCCGCGCGGACGGGCTCACGTTCGCCAGGCTGGTCGGCACCGGCACCCCCGGGGCCTTCGCTCCGCGGGACGCCGAGCCGCGCCGCTGGGGGCTGGTCGCGGTCTGGGACAGCCCGGCCGCCGCCGAGGCGTTCGGGGGCTCTCCGGTCGCCCGGTCCTGGGGGCGGATCGCCGACGAGCACTTCCACGTCGAGCTGTGCCCGCTCGCCTGGCGTGGCCGCTGGTCCGGCCGCGAGCCCTTCGGCCCCCCACCGGCGGGGAACCCTCCAGCCGGGACCCCTGCGGCCTCGGGCCAACCCGCCATCCATGATCGCGACTTCGGCCCTCCAGTGGTCGCGCTCACGGCCGTTCCGCAACCACTGGAGGGCACAAACGGCGATCACGCAGGCGGGCCGGCCTTGGCCCCGGGCCTGGCAGCGACCCCGGACCTGGCCGCGGTCCCGGACCTGGCGGCGGTCCCGGACCTGGCGGCGGTCCCGGACCTGGCGGCGGTCCCGGACCTGAAAGGCAGCGAATCCGCGGCCGGCGGGACAGCTGGCACAGCGCCCCCAACCCGGGAACCGGTGGCGCCAGGGTTGGTGGCGGTGCTGACCAGGGCCCGGCTCGCGCCCCGGCACGCGGTCAGCTTCTGGCGGGCCGCGCCTCCGGTCGCCGCCGATCTCGCGGCCCTGGCCGCCTCCCCCGACGAGCCGCACGGCCCGGTGGCACCGACGCTCGCGATCGGGATCGGGGAGGCGCCGATCGGGCTGCAGGGCACGTTCAGCGTCTGGCCGAGCCTCGCCGCCGTCCGTGCGTTCGCCTACCGGCGCCCGGCGCACGCCGCCGTCGTCCGCCGGACCGGGCAGGTCGGTTGGTACGCCGAGGAGCTGTTCGCCCGGTTCGCGGTCCTCGCCGGCCATGGCACCGTCGACGGCCGGGATCCGCTGCGTCCTGACGGTTCCACGACGGCGCGATGACACACCGTGTCCCGTTTGAGACAGTTACTCGGTCACCGGGCACGGGGCGAGAGTGCCGGGTTATCGTCAACCTCCCGACCGCCCGTCCACTCACTGCGAGGCAGGCCTTGGCGAGTGCCGACATCAGGCTGGTGCGCTGGACGCCCGCCCGGATGCGTGCCCGCCTCGGTGAGGTGATCGCCGTCTACAAGGCGGCCTTCCTGGATGTGCACGAGGCGGATCCGGTCCGCGCCGCCCGCGACCGGATGACGCACGCCCGCCGGCACACGGAACGGCGCGACCTGCGCGCGGTCGCCGCGCTGACCTCCGACGACACCCTGGTCGGCGTCACCTACGCGATGCCGGGCAGGCAGGGTCAGTGGTGGCATGACGTGGTGGCCACCGCGCTGTCCCCCGCCGCGTCGGTGCACTGGCTGGAGGACTGCCTCGAGATCGTCGAGCTGCACGTCCTGCCGGAGTACCAGGGCCAGGGCATCGGCCGGGAGCTGCTGCGGGAGCTGCTGCGCGACGTGCCCTACCGCACCGCGGCGCTGTCCGCGCTGGAGCTGCCGGACAGCCGGGCCCGCCGGCTCTACGCCAGCGAGGGTTTCGTCCCGTTGCTGTCGAACTTCCGTTTCCCGGGCAGCTACACCCCCTACGCGGTGCTCGGCAAGGAGCTGCCGCCGCCCAGCCCACGGCACCGCCGTGGCGCGATGGCCGCCCGTTTCGGCCGGCCCGCCCGAGCGTTGTAGACCTCCGAGACGTGCGTCTCGGCCCGGACTCGTTCGGCGGCCCCCCAGCTGGCTCGCCCAGCGGTGGCCGCGCGGACCACGTCCAGGAGAACGCGGACCACGTCCAGGAGAAGAGGAGGCCCGGCGGCGCCCGGGCCGCGGGCGACCGGCACCCGGATGTCGGCCAGGCGGACGCGCCGACCGGACGGGCTACCGCGACGAGCAGCCGGCGCGGGCGGGCCACCCCGATGGGTTCCCAGCGCGGGCGGACGATGCCCGGAGGCCCCCCTGGTGGCCGGGTAGCGGGCGCGCTGCCCTGGCTCGCGGCCGGGGCGGTGGTCGCCGTGCAGATCCCGTACCCGCTGCTCGCGGCCGGTGGGACCGGTCGGGCCTGGTTGACGGCCGCCCAGGTGCTGGCGTTCTTCACCGCCTCGGTGAGCCACGCCGCGCACCGGCGCGGCTGGGGATTCACCGCGCGCTATCTGACACTCACGATCGTGCTGGGGCTGGTGGCCGAGGTGGTCGGGCTGCGCACCGGCTGGCCGTTCGGACGGTATGCCTACACCAACGGTCTCGGCCCCGAGATCGGTGGCGTTCCCGTGATCATCCCGCTGGCCTGGTCGATGATGGCCTACCCCGCCCTGCTGTTCGGCCGTCACGCCGCCACGACAATCCGCGGGCCGGGCCCGGCGGGCCAGGCGGTGACCGCGCTCGTGGGCGGGACGCTGCTGGCCGGCTGGGACCTGTTCCTCGACCCGAGGATGGTCGCCGAGGGCTTCTGGGCCTGGGCACCCAGCGACGGCCCCGGCCTCAACGGCATCCCGCTGACCAACACGGCCGGCTGGCTGGTCGTCGGCACCGTCCTCGTCGCCGTGCTGGACCGTCTGCCCGACCCCACCCGCGGTCATGCCGGGAACGTCGCCGGGGACGGAGTAGCCGGGTGGCCCCCAGGGGACAGGGTGCCGCTGTGTCTCGTGTGGTGGACGTACGGGTCATGGCTGCTGGCCTGTGTGGCGTTCTTCGGGCAGCCCCTGGTGGCCCTGGCCGGCGGGATCGGCATGGGGCTCCCGCTCCTGCTCGCCACCGGCGGCGGACCGCTCCGGTGGCGGCCCCTCCCGGCGCGACGGCCCGGTACTCGGGCCCGTCGCACCCCCCACGGCCCGACCGACCCGGACCCGACCGACCCGGACCCGCCGCGATGACCGCCCGGGCAAGGACGGCCCGGCTGGTGGGGGTGGCCGCCCGCGGCGCGGTCTGGTCCGGCTCGGCCGGGGCCGCGCTGGTCGCGGCGCATGCCGCCGTCAACACCCAGATCTGGCGACGGCCGCCGCCGGCCCGACCGGTCGCCGAGCGGGTGAGCGTGCTGCTGCCGGCCCGCGACGAGGCCGAGCGGATCGGTGCCTGCGTCGCGGCCGTGCTCGCCTCGACCGACGTCCCGAACCTGGAGGTCATCGTCCACGACGACGCCTCCCGCGACGCGACCGGCGCGATCACGGCGGCGTTCGCCGCCGCCGACCCCCGGGTCGCGCTCCAGCGCGGGGCCGGCCCACCCGACGGCTGGCTCGGCAAGCCGCACGCCTGCGACCGGGCCGCCGCGGCGGCCACCGGCACGGTGCTGGTGTTCGTCGACGCGGACGTGACGGTCGAACCGGACGCGGTGGCCCGTACGGTCGGGCTGCTGCGCGAGGCCGGGCTCGACCTGGTCTGCCCGTACCCGCGCCAGGAGGCGCTCGGCGTCCTGGAACGGCTGGTCCAGCCGCTGCTGCAGTGGTCGTTCCTGGCGCTGCTGCCGCTGCGGGCGGCCGAGCGCTCCCGGCGCGGCTCGCTGTCGGCCGCGAACGGCCAGCTGCTCTGCGTCGACGCCGCCGCCTACCGGCGGGCCGGCGGGCACGCCTCGGTGCGTGCCGAGGTGCTGGAGGACCTCGCGTTGTTGCGGGCGGTGAAGCGGGCCGGCGGGCGGGGTGTGGTCGCCGACGGGACCGACCTCGCCGTGACCCGGATGTACCGCGGTGCCGGCGAGCTGCGCGACGGGTACGCCAAGTCGTTGTGGGCGGCGGGTGGTGGCCGGCCGGCGGCCAGCGCCGCCCAGCTGGGCCTGCTCGGGTGGCTGTTCGTGCTGCCGGCGCTGGCCGCGCTGCGCGGCTCGCGGGCCGGCCTGGCCGGCTACCTGGCCGGGGTCGCCGGCCGGCTGGTCACCGCCAGGGCCACCCGTGGGCGAGGCTGGCCGGACGCCGCCGCCCACCCGGTGTCGATCGGCGCGCTGGCCTGGCTCACCGGGCTGTCCTGGTGGCGGCACAGGCGGGGCACACTGCGTTGGAAGGGCCGCCCGGTCCACTGAGGTTCCTGTCACTGAGGTTCCCTGTCACTGAGGTTCCCTGTCACTGAGGTTCCCTGTCACTGAGGTTCCCTGTCGCGGCGGTGCGTGGCGCCGGGGATCGTTAGAGTCGCCGGGTGGCGAGGATCGTGGTGGTGGGCGCGGGCGTCGGTGGGCTCGCGGCGGCGGCCCGGCTCGCGGCCGCCGGCCACGTCGTCACGGTGTGCGAACAGGCACCCCAGCTCGGCGGCAAGCTCGGCTGGTACTCCCGGGACGGGTTCTCGTTCGACACCGGGCCGTCGCTGCTGACCATGCCCGAGGTCTTCGAGGAGCTGTTCACCGCGACCGGCGGGGCGCTGGCCGACAGCGTCGAGCTGCGCCGCCTCGACCCGATCGCCACCTACCGGTTCGCCGACGGCTCCGGTTTCGCCGCCCGCGCAGGCGACGACGACCTGCGCGCGGAGCTCGACGACACCCTGTACGCCGGCGCGGGCGCCGAGTGGGCTCGCTTCGACGCGCATGCCGCGAAGGTCTGGGAGGTCACCCGGGACTCGTTCCTGTCCGGCCCGATGTCCGCCGGCCGGCTGCTGCGCCTGGCCGCCGCCCATCCGGGCGGGATCGGCGCGGTGACCGCCGGCCGGACCCTGCGGGGCGTGGCCGCGCGGTACCTCGGCGACGACCGGCTGCGGATGTTCGTCGAGCGGTACGCGACCTACACCGGCTCGGACCCACGCCGCGCGCCGGCCGCGCTCGCCGTGATCGCGCACATCGAGCGCCGGTACGGCGGCTGGTACGTGCCCGGTGGCCTGTACCGCCTCGGCGAGGCGATCGCCCAGCGGGCCCGCGAGCGCAAGGCCGAGATCCGGCTGGACACCCCGGTGATGACGATCTCCCGTGGGCCTGGCGGCCGGGTCGACGGGGTGATCCTCGCCGACGGTGGCCGGTTGCCGGCCGACGTCGTGGTCGCCAACGCGGACGCGGCGACGGTCTACGGCGGCCTGCTCGCCGGCTCGGCCGGGGGGCGGCCCGGCCGCTGGCCGGGCGGCCGGGCGACGCCGTCCCTGTCCGGTTTCGCCCTGCTCCTGGCCCTCGGCCCACCCACCGACGGGCCAGGCGCGGCCGGGACCAGTGGGCCTGCCGGAACGGGCCACCATACGGTGCTGTTCCCAGCGGACTACGACGCCGAGTTCGACGCGGTCTTCCGCGGCCGGCTGCCGACCGACCCGACCGTGTACGTGTCCGCGCCCGCCGACCCGACGCTCGCCCCGGCTGGCTGCGAGGCCTGGTTCGTCCTGGTGAACGCGCCGCCGCACGACCCCGGGCCAGGCCGAGCTGGCATCGACTGGGACCGCCCGGGACTCGTCGCGACCTACGCGGCCCGGGTGCTGGAGCTGATGGCCGCGCGTGGCCTGGACGTCCGGGACCGGCTGCGCTGGTACGAGCCGATCAGCCCGGCCGATCTCGAGCGGCGCACCGGCACGCCGGGTGGCTCGATCTACGGCTCGTCGTCCAACGGCGCCCGGGCGGCGTTCCTGCGGCCGGCGAACCGGACGGCGGTGCCTGGGCTGTTCCTCGTCGGTGGTTCCAGCCACCCCGGCGGGGGTCTGCCGTTGGTCGCCCTGTCCGCCCGGATCGTCGCCGACCTCGTCGGCCCGGCCTGATCCGGGCCCGCGGCGGCTGGGACGGCCGCGCTCACCGTCGCCGCAGGACGCGCCGCAGCACGGCGGCGAGCTGGCCGAGGCCAACCACGGCGACCGCGAGCACGGCCGCCGTCGCCACGGCGGCCACCGGCTCCCGCAGCCCCGGGAGCACCCCTGCGGCGAGCAGCCCGACGACGGTGAGGATCACCCGCGTCGGCCGCTCCCCCACCGTGACGACCCCGATCTCGCCGAAGCCCGCGTTGCCGGCCCGGGCCCTGGTGTACTCCAGCAGGAACAGGGCGGCCGCCGCGGCGACGGCGAGCCAGCCAGGCGCCCCCAGCAGCCACAGCGCGATCAGGTAGAGGGCGTCGGCGACCCGGTCTGCCACCGAGTCGAGCACGAAGCCGGCGGGGCTCACGCGGTCCCGCAGGATCGCGACGGCGCCGTCGAGGCTGTCCAGCACGGCGCTGGCGAGCACGATGACCCCGGCGAGCAGCGGCCAGCGCCCGCCGGCGGCGGCCGGAGCCAGCGCGAGTGCCGGGAGGGCCGCCGCGACGGCCGTCACCGCCGCCGGCGGGGCCCCCAGGGCGGCGAGCGGCCGGGCCAGCAGGTAGGTCAGGCCCAGCCAGCGGCGGACGAGCGCGCCGCCGGTCGCGGGGTCGTACCCACCATGGGTGACGGACCACGCACGCAGGTAGCTGTCCCGTGCCGGCACGGGGGTACGCACGCGGCCCACCGTCGCCTCCCCGTAGAGTCCCCCGCGTGAGCGAGCAGATTTCGGGCGTCGTCGACAGTGTGGACGACCTTGACCCGGCCGAGTTCTTCAACACCCGCCGTGACCAGGTGGTGCTGGCTGTCAAGATCACGCCCGTGTTCGGCTCGCTCGACCTGGGCCTGGTCATGGCCGTCGTCGACGCCGCCAACGATGCCGGCTTCGCCCTGGTCCGCGAGCAGCCGCTGCGGGACGAGTGGCTGCTGTGCGTCTTCGACGCCTACGAGGACCAGGATTAGGAGGCGGGGGTGGGCGAACCCTGTTCGCTGACCTTCGGTCAGCTTCCCGCAGTCCGCCTCCTAAATGCCGCCCCGGGGGACGACCCCCAGACCCCCGCCTAGGCGGCGGGCCCGGCGCGCCGCGCTCGGACGGCCTGGCAGATCTCGCGGGTCGCGCTGGAGCGGTTGAGGGTGATGAAGTGCAGGCCCGGCGCGCCACCGGCGAGCAACTGCTCGGAGAGGTCGGTGGCGACCTCGACGCCGATCTCGCGGACCGCCTTCGGGTCGTCGGCCACGGCGCGCAGCCGGGTGACGAGGTCGGCGGGCAGGTCCGCGCCGGACAGCAGCGCCATCCGCTCGATCTGCGCGACGTTGGTCACCGGCATGATGCCCGGGATGATCGGGGCCGAGCAGCCGCGGGCCCGCACCCGGTCGACCAGCCGGAAGTAGTCGTCGGGGCCGAAGAAGAACTGCGTGATCGCGTAGTCGGCGCCCGCGTCGAACTTGCGGACCAGGAAGTCCGCGTCGCTGTCGAGGTCTGGCGAGCGGGGGTGCTTGTCCGGGAACGCGGCGACGCCGACGCAGAAGTCCCCGAGCGACTTCACCAGCTCGACCAGCTCGCTGGAGTAGCGCAGCCCCTCCGGGTGGGCGACCCACTCACCCTGCGGGTTGCCCGGCGGGTCTCCGCGCAGCGCCATGACGTTGTGCACCCCGACCCCGGCGTAGCTGCCGATCACCTGGCGCAGCTCGGCGACGGAGTGGTTCACGGCGGTGAGGTGGCCGATCGGGGTCAGCGTCGTCTCGGCCGCGATCCGCTCGGTGACCCGGATCGTGCCGTCCCGGGTCGAGCCGCCGGCGCCGTAGGTCACCGAGACGAACGCCGGGTGCAGCGCCTCGATCTCGCGCAGCGCCTGCCAGAGGGCCCGCTCGCCGTCCGCGGTCTTGGGCGGGAAGAACTCGAAGGAGTAGGAGATCTCGCCCGCGGCCAGAAAGTCCTTCACCGACCTGGTGCCCGCCCGCTGGGGTGTGGCCGGCGCGCTTCCTACCGCTGTCATACGGCGAGGGTAGCCGCAACGGGTGGCCGTCAGATGGGCAGGGCGCCACCGGATACAGCGATTCCGATCCGGACCTGACCGCCGTCACTGCGCACCAGGACGGCGTGCGGAGCGGCCGGGTCGGTGGGCACGTCGATGTCGGGAACGGTCGCCGGGTCGGGCGACTCCACCTCGACGGCGTACCGGCCGTCCGGCAGCACGATGGTGACCGCGCCCGGCCCGCACGCGACCGCCAGCCGGTCCGGCGCCCCGGTGAAGTGCAGGTTGACATCCCCGGTCTCGCTGCGCGCGGTCACGTGCCGCCCGGACAGCTCCCGACCGGCGATCGTCGCGGTCTCGGTCAGCAGTTCCAGGTCGCCGGCCGACCCCCACAGGCTGACCTCGCCGGCCCGCAGCTCCACCCGCGCCGGTGTGGCACGCGGCAGCCGCAGCCGCAGCCGCGCCTCGCTCGTCTCGCCGTCGAGGCGCAGCGTGCCGCCGGCGTTGACCAGCCGGGGCACGGTCCGGCCGACCCGGCGACGTACCGTCAGGTCGACACGCGCGTCGGCCCGCTCGTCCTCGCCGATCTCGACCCGGCCATCCGCCAGCCGCACCTCGACCGCGCGCACGCCCTCGACGGTGCGCACGGCGGTCAGCGGGGGGCGCAGCAGCAGCCACATCCCGCCCAGCGCGGCGGCCAGCAGGACGAGGCAGACGGCCACCGCGAGCACGTCGGAGACGGTGACATGGGACACGGCGACTACTCCAGGCGGGACGGACCGGGCGGACGCACGCACCGTACCCGGCGCCGCGCCGCCTGGCGCTTACCCGGCCCCGCCGGGAACTGGACTGGGAGGGGGCCGATGTGCGGACGGTGACGGGGCCGACGGACCACGTGGTGGTGGTCGGTGCCGGGCTGGGCGGTCTGTCGGCCGCGCTGCGGCTGGCCGGCGCCGGCCGCCGGGTGACCGTGCTGGAGCGGGCCGACGTGCCCGGCGGGCGGGCCGGGGTGTGGCGCTCGGGCGGCTACCAGTTCGACACCGGCCCGACGGTGCTGACGATGCCGGACCTGCTCGCCGACGCGTTCGCCACGGTGGGCGAGGACCTCGCCGACTGGGTGACGCTGCGCCGGCTCGACCCGCTGTACCGGGCCCGGTTCGCGGACGGCTCGGCGCTGGACGTACGGGCCGACCCGGAGGCCACCGCGGCCGGGATCGCGGCGCTGTGCGGCCCGGCCGAGGCCGCGGGCTACCGGCGGTTCGTCGAGACGGTGACGGCGATCTACCGCGCCGAGCTGCGCGACTTCATCGACGCCCAGCTCGACTCGCCGCTGGGCCTGCTGCGCCCGTCGCTGGCCCGGCTGGCGGCGCTCGGCGCGTTCCGCCGGCTCGACCGGCTGGTCGGGAGCCACCTGCGCGACCCGCGGACCCGCCGGCTCTTCTCGTTCCAGGCGATGTACGCCGGTCTCGCTCCACACCAGGCGCTGGGCGTCTACGCGGTGATCTCCTACATGGACTCGGTCGCCGGGGTGTTCCACGCCGAGGGCGGCCTGCACGCGGTGCCGGTGGCGATGGCCGCCGCCGCGGCCAAGCACGGGGCCACGTTCCGCTACGGCACCGCGGTGACCGAGGTGGAGGTGAGCGGCGGCCGGGCGGTGGCGGTGCGCACCGCGACCGGCGAGCGGATCGCCGCCGACGTCGTGGTGCTCAACCCGGACCTGCCGACCGCCTACCGGGAGCTGCTGCCGCCCACGGTGACGCCGCGCCGGCTGGCCCGGCTGCGTTACTCGCCGTCGTGCTTCCTGCTGCTGGCCGGCGCGGGAGCGCACGCGCACCCGGACGCGGACCGGCTGGACGCGGCCCACCACACCATCCATTTCGGCGCGGCCTGGCGGCGCACGTTCAGTGAGATCATCGACCGCGGTGAGCTGATGAGCGACCCGTCATTCCTGGTCAGCGTCCCGTCGATGACCGAACCGGCGCTCGCGCCCGCCGGGGGGCATGCCTTCCATGTCCTGTTCCCCACGCCCAATGCGGTCGCCGGGGCGGAACTCGACTGGTCGGTCATCGGCCCGCGCTACCGCGACGAGGTGGTCGCGACCCTGGAACGTCACGGCTACGAGGAATTCGCCGCCACGATGGCGGTCGAGTCGATGACCACGCCGGCGGACTGGCTGGCCCGCGGGCTCACGGCCGGCGCGCCGTTCGCGGCGGCACACACCTTTGGGCAGACCGGCCCATTCCGGCCGGGCAATCTCGCGCCGGGCCTGGAAAACGTGGTGTTCACCGGCAGCGGCACCCGTCCGGGCGTCGGGGTGCCGATGGTGCTGCTCTCGGGGCGGCTGGCCGCGGAACGGGTGGTCGGCCCGGGTCGCGCCGGCCGCCGCGCGCCCGGCCCGGGCGGGGGTGTCCGCAACCGCCTCAGGAAACCGTAACCGCCTTAAGGAACCGTAAACAAACCGGACGACCGTGGCCGAGCCTCGATTTTCCGCGCCGGCCTCGCGGCGGGGCTGGGAGAATGCTGCCATGGAAGAAGGGCCGGAGGTGCTGGCGGCACCGGACACGACCAGCGACGCCGCGTTGCTCGAACGCGCGCTGTTCGAGGTGAAGAAGGTCATCGTCGGCCAGGACCACATGGTCGAACGGATGCTGGTCGCGTTGCTGGCGCGCGGCCACTGCCTGCTGGAGGGCGTGCCGGGCGTCGCCAAGACACTCGCCGTGCAGACGCTGGCGGACGTGGTGGGTGGCAGCTTCGTGCGCATCCAGTTCACCAACGACCTGGTTCCCTCCGACATCGTCGGCACCCGGGTGTACCGGGCGAGCCGGGAGACGTTCGACATCGAGCTCGGGCCGATCTTCGCGAACTTCGTGCTCGCGGACGAGATCAACCGCGCGCCGGCGAAGGTCCAGTCGGCGCTGCTGGAGGTCATGTCCGAGAAGCAGGTCTCGCTCGGCGGGGTGACCCACCGGCTGCCGGTGCCGTTCCTGGTGCTGGCCACGCAGAACCCGATCGAGTCCGAGGGCGTGTACCCGCTGCCGGAGGCGCAGCGCGACCGGTTCCTGATGAAGGTCAACGTGCCCTACCCGACGGCCGGCGAGGAGCTGGAGATCGTCCGGCGGATGGGGGTCCGCCCGCCGCACGCCGACCGGGTGCTCGACCCGCGGACGCTGGTACGGCTGCAGGAACGGGCGGACGAGGTCTTCGTCCACCACGCGATCATCGAGTACGCCGTCCGGCTGGTGCTGGCCAGCCGCGACCCGGCCGACCACGGCCTGCCCGACCTCGCCGGGCTGCTCACCTACGGGGCGTCGCCCCGGGCCTCCCTCGGCCTGGTCGCCGCCGCGCGGGCGCTGGCGCTGTTGCGCGGGCGCGACTACACGGTGCCCGACGACGTGCGCGCGGTCGCCCTCGACGTGCTCCCGCACCGGCTCGTGCTGTCCTACGACGCGCTCGCCGACGGGCTGTCCAGCGACGAGATCGCCGCCCGCGTGGTCGCCGGGGTGCCGGCGCCCCAGGTCGCGCCCCGACAGGGCAACGGGGGCTTCCCGATCGGCCCCCGGGGCCGCTGGGCGCCGAACATCAGCTCCGGCTTCCCCGAGTACGACGAGGAACGGCCGGCATGAGCCCGGGGCCGGGGACCGACAGCGCCGGCCAGACCGACAGTGCCGGCCGGACGCACGCCGCGGGCCAGACCTACGCTGCCGGCCAGCACGTCCGGGCCACCGACCCGGTCGTCGAGCGGACCCTGCGGCACCTGGAGCTGACCGTGCTGCGCCGGCTCGACGGGCTGCTGCTCGGCGACTATCTCGGCCTGCTGCCGGGCCAGGGCAGCGAGAAGGCCGAGAGCCGCGAGTACCAGTTCGGCGACGACGTCCGGCGGATGGACTGGGCGGTCACCGCCCGTACGACGGTCCCGCACGTGCACGACCTGATCGCCGACCGTGAGCTGGAGACCTGGGCGCTGGTCGACCTGACCGGCAGCCAGCGCTTCGGCAGCGCCCGGTGCGAGAAACGAGACCTCGCGATCGCGGCGACCGGCGCGGTCGGGTTCCTGACCGCGCGGACCGGCAACCGGATGGGCGCGGTCGCGCTCACCGACACCGGCACCCGGCTGATCCCGGCCCGCCCGGGCCGGGCCGGCCTGCGGGCTCTCCTGCGCACCCTGCTGACGATCGGGACCCCGGCCGAGCCGCCCCCGCGAGCCGGGCGCGGGACGGCCGCCGCGGCCGGGACCGCCGACGGGGCCAGAGCTGGCACGGACCTGGCGACGGCGATCGAGTCGCTGCGCCGGCCGCCGCGCAGGCGCGGGCTGGTGGTCGTCGTGTCCGACTTCCTGTCCGTCGACCTGCGCTGGGAACGCCCGCTGCGGGCGCTGGCCGGCCGGCACGACCTGCTCGCGATCGAGGTCATCGACCCGCTGGAGCTGTCGTTGCCGAACGTCGGCCCGCTCGCGGTCGTCGACCCGGAGACCGGCGCGCTGTTCGACCTGCCCACGCACTCGCGCCGCTTCCGGGCCCGCTACGAGCAGGCCGCGGCCCGCCACCGCGACGACGTCGCCGCGGCGCTGCGGGGCGCCGGCGCGTCGCACCTGCGGCTGCGGACCGACACCGACTGGCTGATCGAGATCGCCCGCTACGCGGCGGCCAGCCGGCGCGGGCAGGCGGCCCTACGCTCCGCCGGCGCCCGCGGGCGGCCCGGGACGAACGCGACCCGAACAGGCAGGACGTCATGACTTTCCTGTCGGCCCACTGGCTGTGGCTGCTGCTGGCCGTCGCGGCGCTGCTCGCGGCGCACATCGTCACGTCGCTGCGCCGGGCCCGCTACGCCGCCCGGCTGGCGTCCGCGTCGATGCTGTCCTCGGTGCTGCCGATCCGGCCACGGTGGTGGCGCCGGCACGTCCCGGCGGCCCTGCTGCTGCTCTCGCTGACCGGGATGGTGCTCGCCCTCGCCCGCCCGGCCAGGACCGAGCTGGTCCCGCGTGAACGGGCGACGATCGTGCTGGCGATCGACGTGTCGAACTCGATGGCGGCCACCGACATCTCGCCCAGCCGGCTGGCGGCGGCCAAGCAGGGCGCGCAGGCGTTCGTCGACCAGCTCCCACCCAAGATCAACCTGGGCCTGGTCTCGTTCTCCGGCACCGCGGCGGTGCTGGTGCCGCCGACCACCGACCGGGACGCGGTCAAGGCCGGCATCAACGGCCTGCAGCTGGGCCCGGCGACCGCGATCGGCGAGGGGATCTACGCCGGTCTCTCGGCGATCAACACGGTCAGCAGCCAGTTCGTCAACAGCGGGCAGGCGGTGCCGCCGGCCGCGATCGTGCTGCTCTCCGACGGCGAGACCACCCGCGGCCGGCCGAACAACCAGGCAGCGCAGGCAGCCAAGGACGCGCACATCCCGGTCAGCACGATCGCCTACGGCACCCCCAACGGCACCCTCGACGTCGGCGGCCAGCTGATCCCGGTGCCGGTGAACGAGCCGGCGCTCAGCCAGATCGCCGAGCAGACCGGCGGCTCCCACCACCGGGCGACCTCGGGGGACGAGCTGACCTCGATCTACAAGGGCCTGGGCAGCTCGATCGGCTACCGCAAGGAGTTCCGCGAGATCACCGACCAGTTCGTCGCGACCAGCCTCGGGCTGGGGCTCGCCGCGGCCGCGCTCTCCCTGGCCTTCGCCCGACGGCTGCCCTGAACGGCCCGGATCGGCCGCCCAGGCGTAAACCGGCCGTCGTACCCTCAGGCGCTGTGACCACAGCTGCCCGGGGTGGCGAGGCCGAGCTGGCCGCGATCGCCGCGGACCCGGAGCTGCGCCGCTCCTACGCGGCGGCGCGGCGGCTCAACGCGGAGCACGGCCGCACCTACTACCTGGCGACGTTGCTGCTGCCGGCGTGGAAACGGCCGTACGTCCACGCTCTCTACGGGTTCGCCCGGTACGCGGACGACATCGTCGACAGCCTCGACTCACAGCTGCCGGCCGCCGAGCGGGCCGCCTGGCTGGCCGACTGGGGCGGCAGGCTGATCGACGCGCTGCGCCAGGGCACCGCTGGCGAGGACCCGACGGGCCCGGCCGGCTCGGGCGGCGGCGGCCACGACGCGCTGGCGCGGCCGTTGTACCGGTCGGACGTGTCGGTGCTGCCGGCCGTGCTCCACACCATCCGTCGCTGGGACGTCCCGGTCGACCACTTCGAGGCGTTCCTGGCATCGATGGCGATGGACCTGACCATCACCGGCTACGACACCTTCGACGACCTGATGACCTACGTGTACGGCTCGGGCACCGTCATCGGCCTGCAGATGCTGCCGGTCCTGGAACCCAGCTCGGCGGCCGCGGCGCCGTACGCCGGGGACCTCGGGACCGCGTTCCAACTGATCAACTTCCTGCGCGACGTCGGCGAGGACCTGCGCCGCGGCCGGGTCTACCTGCCGCGGGAGTCGATGGAGCTGTTCGGCGTCACCCGGGAACGGCTGGCGACCGGCGTGGTCGACGGCGCGGTGCGCCGGCTGCTGCGCCACGAGGTGGGGCGCGCCAAGGAGATCCTGCGCGCCGCGGCGCCGGGGGTCCGGCTGCTGCACCCGACGTCGCGGGACTGCGTGCGGACCGCGGCGCGCCTCTACGGCGGCATCCTCGACGAGATCGAGAAGGCCGACTACCAGGTGCTGGACCGCCGGGTCGCGGTCGGCACCCCCCGCCGGCTGGGTGTCGCCGGAGCCGCCCTGCTGCGCGTCCACGCTCGCCAGTTGCCCCGGCCTCGGCGGTAGGCCTCGACGGTAGGCCCCCACGGCTGAAGGCAGGCTGGACGCGATCCGCGGCGCGGGCGCCGGGAGGGCCGGGCGCGGTCCGGACGGCTGATAGCGTGACCTTCAACCGACCTATAGCGAACGGTCGACGGCCGCCACGCCGGTGACGACCCGCCTCAGGCCAGGGCACGCCCGTCTCGGACGAGAGCAGGCCTGCTTCAGGGCAGGGCCGGCCGGCCAGACTCCGATCAGGAACGACGGGACTCCATGCTCGACAAGCGCTTCATCCGGGACAACCCGGACGTGGTGAAGCAGGCGGTGCGCGTCAAGGGGCTCGACCTCGACGTCGACGAGCTGCTCAAGCTCGACCAGGAAAACCGCGAGCTGCAGTTCGCGAAGGACCAGGCGCTGTCCCGCCGCAAGTCGTCCGCCAAGGAGTTCGCCAAGGCCGACGCGGCGCGCAAGGAGGAGCTGCGCGCCCAGAGCGCCGAGACCGACGCCGAGCTCAGGCGGCTGAACGAGCAGCAGGCCGCGACCAGCGAGCGGCTGACCGAGCTGATGCTGGCGACGCCGACCATCCCGTGGGAGGGCGCGCCGGTCGGGCCGGACGAGTCGGCCAACACGGTGGTGCGCACCTGGGGCACCCCGCCGACGTTCGACTTCGAGACGCTCGACCACGTCGACCTGGCCGAGAAGCGTGGCTGGGCCGAGTTCGCCCGCGCCCGCCGGGTCGCAGGCGAGCGCGCGTACGCGTTGTGCGGCGACCTGGTCCTGCTGGAGCGGGCGCTGCACTCCTACGCCCTCGACGTGCTGCGCGGCCGGGACTTCCAGCTGATGTCGGTGCCGGTCCTGGTCAAGGAGGCGCCGCTGGTCGGCAGCGGCATGCTGCCGAAGGGCCGCGCGGAGATCTACGAGATCCCGGCCGACGACGCGTACCTCGCCGGCACCGCCGAGGTGGCGCTGGTCGGCCTGCACTCGGGCGAGATCCTGGACGCCTCGCGGCTGCCGATCCGCTACGCCGGCATCTCCACCTGCTTCCG
Source organism: Pseudofrankia inefficax (assembly GCF_000166135.1). Taxonomy (NCBI): domain Bacteria; kingdom Bacillati; phylum Actinomycetota; class Actinomycetes; order Frankiales; family Frankiaceae; genus Pseudofrankia; species Pseudofrankia inefficax. The sequence goes on along the minus strand of NC_014666.1, from coordinate 2,874,446 downwards.
CCGCGAGATCGGCAGCGCGAGCCGGGACGTGCGCGGGCTGCTGCGGGTCCACCAGTTCGAGAAGGTCGAGCAGTTCGTCATCTGCGCGGACGACCTGGCCGAGTCCGACCGCTGGCACGCCGAGCTGCTGGGCACCGCCGAGGCGATCCTCCAGGCGCTGGGCCTGGCCTACGAGGTCGTCGAGTGCTCCACCGGCGACATGGGCGTCGGCAAGTACCGGATGAACGACATCAACACCTGGTTCCCGTCGCTCGGGATGTACCGGGAGACACACAGCTGCTCGTCGCTGAAGGACTGGCAGGCCCGGCGGGCCAACCTGCGCTACCGGACCCCGGACGGCCAGATTCACTTCGCCTACACGCTGAACAACACGGCCGTCGCGACCCCGCGGCTGCTCGCCGCCGTGCTGGAGAACTTCCAACAGGCCGACGCGACGCTGGCCGTCCCCGAGGTGCTGCGTCCCTACCTCGGCGGGCGCGACACTCTCTGAATCCGTCGGATTCGCCACCGGGTAGGTTCGGGCGGTCCGCGTAAGCGCCGGACCGAGCGAACGCGGCGGCCGTCCCGGGGAGCGGCCGCGCGGCGAGCGGTGCGGGCGCAGCCGGAAACAGCGCCTCCACAGGTTTCGCTAAGCCGACGCCAAGGCAACACCCAGCCGCGCTCACGAGGCTGGGCCCGGCGTCGGCGGGCCTTCGGGAGTTCGCGGGCGAGCACGGTCTGGTGATGCGTGGAGGGCAGGGAGGCCCGGTCGGTGAGCAACTCGAAGACGCGGCGGCGGCGCGAGATTGAGATGGCGCGCGCGCAGCGGCAGGCGGAACGCCGCTACGCCCTGCGGCGCCGCCGGCAGCGCATTCTCGCGATCGTCGCGGCGATCGTGGCCGTCGTGGTCGCCGGCACGGTCGTGGCCGTCGTGCTGACCGTGGGCGGCGGCGGCAGCACCACCGCGAGCGCCACCCCGACTCCGACCGCGAGCGCGAGCGCCACCCCAGCGGTGACGACGAAGGTCGGCGACTGCGTCTACACGAAGGACACGACGGGCACCGTGGCGAAGAACGCCGCCATGCCGCCGTCCGCGCCGACGGTCTCGACCAAGCCGGCGACGATGACCATCAACACGAACTACGGCACGATGGTCGCCACCCTCGACCCGGCCAAGGCTCCGTGCACCGTGCACGCGCTCTACCAGCTGGCGCAGGCGAAGTACTTCGACAACACCACCTGCCACCGGGAGACCTACGGTCCTGAGGCCGGGATCTTCGTCCTGCAGTGCGGCGACCCGACGGCGACGGGCAACGGGACGCCGGGCTTCAAGTACAAGAACGAGAACACCTCGGGCGTGAACTACAACCGCGGCGTGCTCGCGATGGCGAACGCGGGAGCCGACACGAACGGCAGCCAGTTCTTCATCAACTACGCCAACCCGAGCGAGCAGGGTGCGCAGGCGCTGGCCGGCGGCTACACCGTCTTCGGGCAGATCACCCAGGGCCTCGACGTGCTCGACAAGATCACCAAGCCGGGCGTGGTCGAGGGCGGCGCCGACGGCCAGCCGGTGACCAAGCCGCAGATCACCTCGATCACGATCAACCAGGAGCAGCCGGCGGCGGCCACGCCGACCGCCACCGCCACACCGGCGACGACCGCGTCCGCCACGGCCAAGCCGTCCGCGACGGCCAAGGCGTCCGCCAGCCCGACCGGCTGACCGAGCCTGACCCAGCAGGGCTGGCCTCCGCCTTCCGGCGGCGGCCAGCCCTGTGGCGTTTATCGAGCCCGAGCCCGAGCCCGAGCGCGGTCGCGGCGGGAGCCGGCCGCTAGGAGTTCCACTTGCGGAGGGTGTCGATCCGGGCCTGCAGCTGGGCAGCGGTGGCCTGGCCGCTCGGCGGACCGCCACAGGTCCGGCGCAGCTCGGCGTGGATCATGCCGTGCGGACGGCCGGTCCGGTGGTTGTTCGCCGCGACCAGGCGGTTGAGCTCGCGGCGCAGCTCGCCGATCACCTCGTGGACCGGGCGGCCCTCCTCGGCCGGCCGCGGGCCTGCCTGGGCGGGCACCGGACCGGCGGCCTCGGCCTGGCGCGCGGCCTTCGCCTTGCGGCCACGCTCGGCGGCGAGCTGGGAGGCCTGCCGCTGGCGTAGGAGCGTCGCCACCTGGTCGGGCTCCAGCAGGCCGGGTAGCCCGAGGAAGTCCTCCTCCTCCGCGGAGCCAGCGGCGGCCGGGGCGCCGAACTCGCCACCGTCGAAGATGACCCGGTCCAGCTCAGCGCTGGACTCGAGCGCGGTGAACGGCGAGTCGGGCTTGTCCGCGGTGTCGCGGCGCCGGTTGGCCTCGCGCAACGCGTCGTCGTCGAACCCCTCCGGCTCGCGCAGCGGCTTGTCCAGCGCGTGGTCGCGCTGCACCTCCATCTGGCCGGCGAGGTCCAGCAGGACCGGGACGCTGGGCACGAACACCGACGCGGTCTCAGCCCGGCCACGGCCGCGGACGAACCGGCCGACGGCCTGGGCGAAGAACAGCGGCGTCGCCACCGACGTGGCGTAGACGCCGACCGCGAGCCGCGGCACGTCCACGCCCTCCGAGACCATCCGGACGGCGACCATCCACCGGGCGTCGGAGCGTCGGAACGCCTCGATCCGGTCGGACGCGGTCGGGTCGTCCGACAGCACGACGGTCGGTTCGGTGCCGCTGATCCGGCGCAGCAGTGCCGCGTAGGCGCGGGCGTTGGCGTGGTCGGTGGCGATCACCAGGCCGCCCGCGTCCGGCATGCCGCCCCGGCGCACCTGGGACAGCCGGGTGTCCGCGGCGGCCAGGACGGCCGGCATCCAGTTGCCCTTCGGGTCCAGCGCGGTGCGCCAGGCGTGGGCCGTCTGCTCGGTCGTCAGCGGCTCGCCGAGCCGGGCCGTCAGCTCCGCGCCCGCGCTGGTGCGCCAGCTCATCTCGCCGGAGTACGCCAGGAAGATCACTGGGCGGACGACGCCGTCCCGCAAGGCCTCGGAGTAGCCGTAGGAGGAGTCGGCGACGCTGCGGGTCACCCCGTCGGCGCCCGGGAGATAGGTGACGAACGGGATCGGGTTGACGTCCGAGCGAAAGGGCGTCCCGGTGAGGGCCAGCCGGCGGGCGGCCGGGGAGAAGGCCTCCCGGACCGCCTCGCCCCAGGACAGGGCGTCGCCCGCGTGGTGCACCTCGTCGAGGATGACGAGCGTGCGCCGGGACTTCGTGCGGGCCAGGTGCAGCGCGGGGTGCGCGGCGACCTGGGCGTAGGTGAGCGCCACGCCGGTGTAGTCGCGCGACGTCGCGCCGGCCGAGTTCCGGAAGTTCGGGTCGAGCGAGATGCCGAGGCCGGCCGCCGCGTCCGCCCACTGCCGCTTGAGGTGCTCGGTCGGCGCGACCACGGAAATCGTCGTCACGATGCCCGCGGCCAGCAGCTCGGCCGCCACGGTGAGAGCGAAGGTCGTCTTGCCCGCGCCCGGCGTGGCGACCGCGAGGAAATCGCGGCTGCCAGCTCCCGAGGCGGCCCGGTAACGGTCGAGCGCCGCTCGCTGCCAGGCGCGCAGCGGGCGGGAGGCGGGGCTCGGGTCAGGAACCGGCGGGGCGCCGAGCTGGTGCGGCTGAAGTTGTTGGGGGCTGACGCTCACGGTTGCTGACTCTATGAGGCGGCACCGACAACCGGCCCCGTTGGCCCGTTCGCGCGGCCACGTGCCGCCGGGTGGTTTCCTCCCCCATCACGGCCAGACACCCCTCCCCAGAGTCAACGGTGGCCCACGCACAGCACAATAATTTCGAACCCATGATCGTGAGGTGCGGTTTCCGGCGCACCCGCGCACGGTCATGCCAGATCCGCACGGTAGGGGGCACGGCCGTTGTGGCGACCAGCTGCACGTCCCGATGCACCTGCGGTTACCTGGCGCCACCCACGCACCACGTGACGAGTTTCGGGAGGCCGCGCGAGCAGCCACCTTCCGTTCCGGCAAACCAGGCTCTGCACGGACGGTGAACAAGTACGTCGGGGCACCGCCCATATCCGTCACAGCGACCGGCTACCCTGATCCCTGTCACCCTTCGCCGCCAGCCCGGGTCGGGCCGGAGTCAGCACGGATTCCGATGCCCTCACCGCGGCCGGCGCTGAATAGGCGGACGCGTTCAGCGGAAAGCGGCGGAGCAGCGCTGACTGGAGGTTGGCCATGCCGATATCGCTCGGGGCTGCGGCGCGCGCGGGCGCGATCCGTCCGGCGACGGTGCCCTCACGCCGCGGCCTGGCCGGCGCCACCGGCGACCACGGCCGCGCCGCCACCCACCCCCGCGGCATCGGCGGTAGTGGCGCTGGTCACACGCCACCCGCGGCCCGGCCGCCGGCCGACATGGACCTCGCGCCGGACTCCGGCTCCGGCTCCGGCCGGACCCCGAACGGCCGGCTGCGGCTGTGCCGGGAGGAGAAGGGCTGGTCGCAGGAACGCCTCGCCGTCGAGCTGCGCCGTTTCGCGGTGCTCCACGAGGGCCGCGAGGCCGGCGTCACCGGCAACATGATCTGCAAGTGGGAAAAGGGCGACAAGAAGCCGAGCCTGCGTTACCAGCGGCTCCTGCGCGCGCTTTTCCACCGCTCGTCCGCCGAACTCGGTTTCATCGAGGACGACCCGATGACGGGAATGGCCTCGATCGGAATTCCGCCCGCATTCCCGGTCATGGCCGACTGCGTGGAATCGTTGGCCGGAAATATGCTGGCCGGCCTTCCCGGAATTCCGGTCGACGGTGTTCCGTCCATTGGCCTTGGCGCGGACGAGCCGACCGACCTGCGCGGCGTCCCGGCCGAACGGCGCGACTTCCTGCGCATGGTGGCCGCGAGCGGCGCCGCGGGGCCGGTCGCCGCTGCGGCCGGCGCGAGCGACGAGTCGCCCTGGGACCGGCTGTCCGCGGCGCTGCGCCAGCGCAGCCCGGTCACCCCGGAGCTGGCCCACCAGCTTTCCCAGCACACCGCCGGCCTTTTCGGCCTGGAGGAGCGGGTGCCCGCGCGCACCCTGATGGGCCGGGTCACCGGCCACCTGGCCACGCTCGCCCAGCTGCTCGAGTCGACGACCCGGTCGCCGGCGCGGCGCCAGCTCGCCAGCACCGCGGGCGAGACCGCGGCGCTCGCCGGCTGGCTCGCGTTCGACCTGGGCGACAACGCCTCCGCGCTGGCCTACTACCGGGTGGCGATCGAGGCGGCCCGCGAGGCCGACGACCCGGCGCTGTGGGCCTGCGTGCTCGGGTACGAGAGCTACCAGCCGGGCGGTGCCGGCCGCCACGACCAGGCCTGCGCCCTGCTCGCCGAGGCGCAGCGGCGGATCGGCGCCAGCGCGAGCCCGCTGACCAGGGCCTGGCTCGCCGCCAGGGAGGCCGAGGAGCAGGCCGCCCGCGGCGACGGCCGGGCCGCCATGGCCGCGCTCGACCGGGCGCAGGAGTCGTTCGACAAGGCGGAGCCGACCGACGACCGGGTCTGGACCGGCTTCTTCGACCGTGGCCGCCTCGACGGCCTGCGGGTCACCACCTTCACCCGGCTGCGCCGGCCGACCGCGGCCTACGCCGCGGCGATCGAGGCACTGCGCGCCGCCGGGCCGGCGGCGACCAAGAAGCGCTCACTGCTGCTGGGGGACATCGCGGACGTGCACCTGGCCCGGCGCGACATCGACGCCGCCTGCCGGTTCGCCGCCGACGCGCTGGCGGTTGTCGCGCAGACGGACTTCTCGCTCGGCTTCGCGCGGGTGCAGCGGGTCCGCGAGCGGCTGGTGCCGTGGCAGTCCTCGCAGCCGGTCCGCGACCTCGACGAGCAGCTGCGCGTGCTCGCCTGAGCCTCGCCGTAGGCGCCCTGGCGGCACGAATCGGGCAACCCGTCCGCCGGCCGGTTGACATTTCCTTGTTGGCGGCCGTCCGGTTCGCCAGCGGAGTCGGGATTCCGGGCAGAATTCCGACCTGTCGGACAATGCGCGCCGCGCGAAAGCGGCTCAGTCCGCCGCGGCCGGCTCTCGGTCGCAATTCGCCCGTGCATATGCAATTGCGCCCGCCCACCGCGAGACCACTGGTTCACGACAAACCCCCGGACGCGCGGGCCGCGTTACCGGGCGAGGACTATGACGCGGTCTGACAGGCCCGATAACAGTCGTAGACGCCGCCGACCCCGCGCACCGCGGCCAGGACCGCCTCAAGCTGGCGCGGACCGGTCACCTCGACGGTGAACCGGGCGTGCGCCACCCGGTCCTCGGAGGTCGAGGTCGACGCGGCCCGCAGTCCCGCCGCGGTGTCCGAGAGCACCTCGGTGATGTCCGCGAGCAGCCCGTACCGGTCGAACGCCTCGACGGCGATCTCCGCCGGGAAGGCGTGCGCCGGCGGCACCTCCCAGTGCAGCACGCCCACCGGCTCCCGCACCGGCGCCGCCGTCCCGCCCGGCCGGGCGTTCGCGCACTCCTGGCGGTGCAGCGTCACGGCCTGGTGGTGAGCGCCGTGATGGGTGACGAAGCCGATGAGCTCGTCCCCCGGCAGCGGCAGGCAGCAGCGGGCGATCCGCACCGGGGCGTCCGGGCGCCCGTCCAGCGACGCGACGCCCGCCCAGGCCGGCGTCGGCCGTCTGCCTTCCACGGGGGCTGGGGCCGGCCGCGACCGGCGCCCACCCGAGCCCGGCGCGGACCGCCCCGGGACCGTGCCACCGGAGACGGCCGCCGCCGCGCCGGCGACTGCAAGATCGGCGTCGGCGGCCGTCCCCGCGCCCGCCATCGCCAGGTCCGCCAGGCCAGCGGCCGCCACGCCGACCGTGCCCGGCCGGGCCACCGCACTCGCCGGGGCCGCCTCGGCGGTCGGGGCCAAGCTCGCCACCGCCGGCTCGCTCACTCCCGCCGCGCCGTCCGCCGCCGGCCAGGCGGACGTGCGCGCGGGCCGGTCTCCGGGCGGGGTCGCCGCAGGCTCGCCGCCGGCGCCCGGGGCCGCGTCCAGGGAGCCCACCACGGGCCCCGTCGGGGTGAGGGCGGCGGCACGCGCCACCGCCCGCGTGTCGGGGCCTTCCATGGCGGTGGAGCCGGCCGGCGGCCCGCTCGTCCCGGCCGGCGTCCGCGGCGCCGTGGGCGCCACCGTGGCGGCCGCCACGGCCTCGTCCGGGCGCCGCGCGGGCGCGGCCCCCTCCGGGACGACGGCCTCCGGCGCCGGGCTGTGCCGGCTGCCGCTGGAGGAGTCGACGGGCTCACGCCGGCCGCGGGCGAGGCGGCGGCGGATGCGCACCCGGGCGCGGGCCGTCTTCACGAACGACAGCCAGTCCTCCGACGGCCCGGCATGGGGCAGGTTCGAGGTGAGGATCTCGACCACGTCACCGTTGCGCAGCCGGGTGTGCAACGGCACCAGGCGGCCGTTGACCCGGGCGCCGACCGCCCGGTGGCCGACGTCGGTGTGTACCGCGTAGGCCACGTCGACCGGAGATGACCGGGCCGGCAGCGCGATCGCCTTGCCCTTCGGGGTGAAGGCCAGCACCTCGTCGGAGTCCAGGTCGCTGGACAGCGACTCCAGGAACTCGCCGGGGTCCTTCGCGTCGCCCTCCCAGTCCAGCAGGCTGTGCAGCCACGACAGGCCCTCCAGGCGGGCGCCGTCCGCGCTCTCGCCGACCGGGCGGGCGACGATGCCGGTCTCCGCCAGGACGTGCATCTGCGGGGTGCGGATCTGGATGTCGACGGCGTGCCCGGTGGCGTCGGTGACCGTGGTGTGCAGCGACTGGTACATGTTGAACTTCGGGGTGGCGACGAAGTCGCGCAGCCGGCCGGGTACCGGGCGCCAGAGGCCGTGGATGACCCCGAGGGCGGCGTAGCAGTCCCGGACGTCCTCGACCAGCACCAGCACCCGGACGACGTCGTAGTAGTCCCGCGGCGGCCGGCCCCGGTCCTGGGCCCGCTTGTAGATCGAGAACAGGTGGCTCAGGCGGACGGACACCTCGCCGTTGATCTTCGCCTCGCCGAGCCCGGCCCGCAGCCGGGCGACGACCGCCGCGAGCTGGCCGCTCTCCCGCTCGGCGGCGGTCAGGTCGTCCACGAGCTCCTGGGTGCGCCGGTACTGGTCCGGGTCGAGGACGGCGAACGCCCGGTCCTCCAGCTCGCGCTTGATCACGCTGACCCCGAGGCGGTGCGCCAGCGGCGCGAGGATCTCCAGCGTGACCTGGGAGATCTTGGCCTGCTTGGGCGGCGACATGAACTCCAGCGTGCGCATGTTGTGCAGCCGGTCCGCGATCTTGATGACCAGGACCCGGTAGTCCTTGGCCAGCGCCACGATCAGCTTGCGCAGCGTCTCGGCCTCGGCCGCGTCGCCGAAGCGCATCTTGTCCAGCTTGGTGACGCCGTCGACCAGGTTCGCGACCTCGGTGCCGAACTCGTCGGCCAGCACCTCGAGGGTCGCGCCGGTGTCCTCGACGGTGTCGTGCAGCAGGCTCGCGACCAGGGTCGTGGTGTCGACCCCGAGCTCGGCGAGGATCTCGGCGACGCCGAGCGGATGGACGATGTACGGGTCACCGCTGCGGCGCATCTGGCCGTGGTGGAACCGCTCGGCGGCCTGGTAGGCCTGGATCACCCCGCCGATCTCGGCCCTGGGGTGGAAGTCGCGGTGCGCCTCGACGATGCCGCGCAGCTCCGGCGGGATCTGCCCGCCCCGGGCCGAGGCGACCCGCCGGGCGAGATGGGCCAGCCGGTGGCTCGCCGTCCGGGCGGCGCCGAGCGGACGGGCCTCGTCGCCGACGGCCTGCTGGGCCGCGACGTCCGGGGACAGACTGCCACCGGCTGGCAGTGCTGCCCGCGCCCCAGTGTCCATCGCGCCCCCGCCCTCCGTCTTTCCCTAAAGACCGAAGGAGGCGCGACGAGACAGTTTCATCGTCATCGCACCTCCCTCGGTCACGGCCCGCCTAGCCCTGTACGCCAGACGTGACACGGAAACAGTCATAGACCCCGTCGATCCGCCGGACCGCGGCCAGAACCTGGCCTAGGTGCTTGGCGTCCCCCATCTCGAAGGTGAAGCGACTGATCGCCACCTGCTCGCGGTTCGTGGTCACCGACGCGGACAGGATGTTGACGTGGTGGTCGGACAGCACCCGGGTGACGTCCGAGAGCAGCTTCGCCCGGTCCATCGCCTCGACCTGGATCACCACCAGGAACACCGAGCCGGACGACGGTGCCCACTCGACGTCGACGAAGCGGTCCGCCGAAGTCGAGCTGACCTCGCCGACGTTGGTGCAGTCCGCGCGGTGCACCGACACGCCCCGGCCCCTGGTCACCAGGCCGGCGATCTCGTCGCCCGGCATCGGCGTGCAGCACCGGGCCAGCTTCACCCAGATGTCGGCGGTCCCGGAGACCAGTACGCCCGGGTCGCCGGTGGAACGGCGCAGCGGGCGGATCGGCAGGACGACGTCGGCGACGTCCTCCTCGGTCGCCTCCGGGCTTCCCATCGCGCTCAGTAGCCGGTTGACGACCGCCTGTGCGCTGATGTTGTTCTCGCCCACGCCGGCGTACAGCGCGCTGACGTCGGAGTAGCCGAGCTCCTTGGCCAGGGTGAGCAGGCCTTCGCCGGTCATCAGCCTGGTCAGCGGCAGGCCGTGGCGGCGCAGCGTGCGCGCGATGGCGTCCCGGCCGGCGACGACGGCGTCCTCCCGCCGCTCCCGCGCGTGCCACTGGCGGATCTTCGAGCGGGCCCTGGACGAGCGGACGAAGGTCAGCCAGTCCTCGCTCGGGCCGGCGGACTGCGCCCGCGAGGTGAAGACCTCGACGGTGTCGCCGTTGTCGAGCGCGGTGTCGAGGGCGACGAGCCGGCCGTTGATCCGCGCGCCGACGCACTGGTTGCCGACGTCGGTGTGCACGGCGTAGGCGAAGTCGACCGGGGTCGACCCGGCGGGCAGCGGGATGACGTCGCCCTTCGGGGTGAACACGAAGACCTCGTCGGCCGGTGCCTCGAACCGCAGGCTGTCGAGGAACTCACCCGGGTCCGCGGACTCGCGCTGCCAGTCGAGGATCTGGCGCAGCCAGCTGGTCAGGTCCGGGTCGGCGGCACGGCGGCGGCTGGCGGTCCGACCGTCCTCCTTGTACTTCCAGTGGGCGGCGATGCCGTACTCGGCCCGGTTGTGCATGCCGTGCGTGCGGATCTGCAGCTCGACCGGCTTGCCCTCCGGGCCGATCACCGTCGTGTGCAGCGACTGGTACATGTTGTACTTGGGCATCGCGATGTAGTCCTTGAACCGGCCCGGGATCGGCTTCCAGTTCGCGTGGACGGTGCCCAGCGCCGCGTAGCAGTCCCGGACCGAGTCGACCAGCACCCGGATGCCGACCAGGTCGTAGATGTCGTCGAAGGACCGGCCGCGCACGACCATCTTCTGGTAGATCGAGTAGTAGTGCTTGGGCCGGCCGACGACCACCGACTCGATGCCCGCCGCGGCGAGGTAGCCCTGCACCTGCGCGGTGACGTCGTCGAGGTAGACGTCCCGGCTCGGCGCCCGGTCGGCGACGAGCCGGACGATCTCGTCGTAGCGCTTCGGGTAGAGCGCGGCGAACGAGAGGTCCTCCAGCTCCCACTTCAGCGAGTTCATCCCGAGCCGGTGCGCCAGCGGCGCGTAGACCTCGAGGGTCTGCCGGGCCTTGCGCTCCTGGCGGTGCTCGGGCAGGAAGCGCAGCGTGCGCATGTTGTGCAGCCGGTCGGCGAGCTTGACGACCAGCGCGCGCGGGTCACGGGCCATCGCGATCACCATCCGGCGGATCATCTCCGCCTGCGCCATCTCGCCGGCGTTGACCTTCTGCAGCCGGCTGACCGCGTCGACGATGAGCGCGACCTGGTCGCCGAACTGCTCGCGGATCTGCTCGACGGTGAGCGTCGTCTCCTCGAGCGTGTCGTGCAGCAGCGCCGCGCACAGCGTGGGGACGTCCATGCCCAGATCGGCCAGGATGCCGGCGACGGCGATCGGGTGCGTGATGTAGGGGTGGCCGGAGGCGCGGACCTGGCCAGCGTGCGCGGCGTCGGCGACCTGGAAGGCCAGCTGGACCGGGCCGGTGTCCGCCTTCGGGTGGTTGGCGACCACGCCGCGGATCACCGGGTCGAGCGCGGACGGCGGCGTGGCGCGGTGCGCCGAGAGCCGGGACAGCCGGGCCCGCAGCCGCCGGGGCACCGGTGGCGACTCGTGGCCCAGCCGCGGCGGGACCGGGGAACCGTCCTCGGGCAGCTCCCCCGGGCCGCCCAGCCGGCCGACGGCGAGCACACCGCCGTGGGCGAGCAGGCCGCCGCCGATGGCGACCACCGAGGGGCCACCGACGGGGCCCGCGGCGGGGCCCGCGGCGCCGTTGCCCGCGCCGGGCGACTCCAGGGCCGGTGCGTCGTCCCCGACGGCGCCCGCGCCGAAGCCGTCGTCCGGCGGGGTGACCAGCGCCTCTCCGCCGTTCGCCGAGGTGCCTGGGCCGGGCTCGGTGCCGAGTCCCGGTTCGGCTGCGTCGTCGCGCCGGGCGCCGGTTGTCCCGTCCCCGCCAGCGCCCGCGGCGGTCCCGGACGGCACGCGACGCCGCTCCGGGGCCGGGCCCTTGGCGGGCCCGGACGCCGGGAGCGTGGCGCCGGTGGTCACCGGGACTGCGTCGGGCACGGGTTGCTCCTGCCGGAAAGTATGACTTCGAGACTAACGCTGGGTTAGCCGCGGTCCTTCCGCAACCCGGGCCCTCGCGGTGTGATCCCCATGGCCAGACCGGCCGGCAGGCTCAGTTCTGCCCACGGTCAGGGAACTTATGACTGCCCGTCGAGCCGGAACCGCCTGGCTGGTCAGGCGGAGTCCAGGCCCGACTCCCCGGCGGTCCCCCCGGACAGCGCGCCTCGACCGGCCGCAGCCAGTCACCCTCGCGTCTCCCGTGAATCGGACGGATGCGGAGGAGTCGGCGAGCGACGGTCAGATTGCCAGCAGGGCGGTCACATCGAGTGACGGAATCCGCTCACGGCCGGCGAGGAACGTGAGCTCCATCAGGACGGCGAGGCCGAGGACCTCGGCGCCGCCGTGCCGGATCAGGTTCGCCGCGGCGGCGGCAGTGCCACCGGTGGCGAGCACGTCGTCGACGATGAGCACCCGGTCCCCCGGGCCGACCGCGTCATGGTGGATCTCCAGCGTGGCCGTGCCGTACTCCAGGGCGTAGGACTCGGCGACGGTACGGCCGGGAAGCTTGCCCTGCTTGCGGATCGGCACGATCCCGGCGCCCACCCGGTCCGCGACCGGCGCGGCCAGCAGGAAGCCGCGGGCCTCGATCCCGGCGACGACGGTCGCGCCGGCCCGCCGGGCGGTCTCGGCGAGCGCCCCGATGACGGTTCCGAACGCGGCCGGGGTGGCCAGCAGCGGGGTGATGTCCTTGAACACCACCCCGGGCTGCGGGAAGTCGTGGACGTCGCGCACATGGGTGCGCAGCGCCTCGGCGCCCGCGGCCAGCGCCGCGTCCTGTGGGGTGTCGATGCTTGTCATGGCGCCTTCTTACCGCCGCTTCCTGCCGCCGGAGCGACCGCGTCCACCGCTTCGGCGCGCCGCGGCGGGCCCGCGGCCCGCCGCCGGTCGGGTTCCGGGCCGTCGGGGTGTCGCCCCGGCCGGCGCCGGCGTTCGGTCGTCGCCCACCTCAGGCCCGTCCGTGGCATACGCGACGGTGTAGGCCTGGGATCGCCCACCCGGCGCCGGTCCCGACCCGGCCTTGGCCGTCTCGGCCGCGGAGCGGGCGGCGCTCGTCCTGGCCCGGGTGACCCGGGCGTCGAGGGCCTTGACCGCCTGCTCGGACCGCTTGAAGTCGACCAGCAGCGGCGCGGCGATGAAGATCGACGAGTACGTACCGGAGGCGATGCCGACGAACTGAGCCAGCGCCAGGTCCTTCAACGTGCCGGCGCCCAGCAGCCCGGCGCCGACGAACAACAGGGACGCGACCGGGATCAGCGCGATGAACGAGGTGTTCAGCGACCGGATCAGGGTCTCGTTGAGCGAGTCGTTCGTGGCCTCGGCGTAGGTGCGCTTGCTGGAGGTCGCCATCCCGGCCGTGTTCTCGCGTATCCGGTCGAACACGACGACGGTGTCGTACAGCGAGAAGCCGAGGATGGCCAGCACGGCGATGACCGTGTCCGGGGTGACCTCGAAGCCGATCAGCGAGTAGACGCCGAGCGTCACGACCAGGTCGTGGACCAGCGCCGCCATCGCGGCGGCCGCCATCTTCCACTCGAACCGGACCGACAGGTACACCATCACCAGGACCAGGAAGATCACAAGGCCTTCGATGGCTTTGTTGGTGATGGTCGAGCCCCACGAGGCGCCGACCGTCGAGATGTCGATCTCGTTGGACTTCACGCCGAAGTCCTGCTCGATCGCGGTCGTCACCTTGGTCGTCTGGGTGTCGGTGAGGACCGGGGTCTGCACCCGCAGCTGCTTGCTGGTCTGCAGTTCCTGGATGACCGCATCGTCCGCGTTGACCCCGGCGTGGTGCAGGGCACCGCGGGCGTCCTCGATCGAGTGGCCCTTGGACGGGAACTGGAAGACCGCGCCGCCGGAGAAGTCGATGCCCAGCGAGAAGCCTCGCACGATCATGCTCAGGACGCAGATCGTGAGCAGTACGCCCGAGATGATGTACCAGACCCGGCGTCGGCCGATGAAGTCGAAGGCGTGCTGGCCGCGCAGGAACCGGGTGATCGGCGAAGACATCTCAGGACTCCCGCTTCTGTCCGGATGACCGGCCGACCCGCGCGGTCGCGGTTCCCGGTGGCGAGCCGGGCCCGTCGGCCGGCGCCGCCCGCCGGGCGAGCCTAGGCCGCGCGGCCGCCAGCGGCCCGCCCCGGTTCGACGGGTTCAGGCCCGACCACCGCGGCGACGTGAACAGCCGCAGCCGGACCAGCAGCGTCACGAGCGGCCGGGTGAAGATGAACACGAGCACCACGTCGGACAGCGTCGACAGGCCAAGCGTGAACGCGAAGCCGCGGACCGAGCCGATGGACACGATGTAGAGGACCGCCGCGGCCAGGAACGAGACCGTGTCCGCGGACAGGATGGTGCGCCGGGCCGCCGGCCAGGCCCGCTCGACCGCGTGCCCGATCGTCCGGCCCTCCCGCACCTCGTCCTTGATCCGTTCGAAGTAGACGACGAACGAGTCGGCGGTGACACCGACGGACAGGATGAGGCCGGCGATGCCGGCGAGCGTCAGCGTGAAGCCGATGGCCGAGCCGAGCAGGCAGACCGTGGCGTAGACCAGCAGCCCGCTGACCGCGAGCGACGCGATCACGACCACGCCCAGCAGGCGGTAGTAGAAGAACGAGTACAGGATGACCAGCCCGAGGCCGATGGCGAGCGCGAGCAGGCCGCCGCGCAGCTCGGTGTGGCCGAGCGTCGGCGAGATGGACTCGGCCTGCGACTTCTCGAACGCCAACGGGAGCGCGCCGTACTTCAGGACGTTCGCGAGGTCCTCGGCGGACGACTGGTTGAAGCTGCCGGAGATGCTCGCGTCGCCGGGGATGCGCTCGTTGGTGACCGGCGCCGACTGGACGACGCCGTCGAGGACGATCGCCACCGGCTTGTTGATCGTGTCCTCGGTCAGCTTGGTGAACTTCTTCTGGCCGGAGCCGGTGAAGCTGACGGAGACGACCCACTGGCCGGTGGAGACGTTCGCGGTGCCGCCGGTGGTCTGCAGTTGCGCCTGGGCGGTCTTGACGTCCGTTCCGACGACGGAAGCGGGCATCAGCAGGTACTTGGTGGTGTTGTCCTTCGAGCACGCGGCGGTCCAGTCACCGGGGGCGTCGGTGGTGTGCACCTTCTCCGGGCAGACCAGCGCGTCGTACTTCTTCTGCACGTCGGCGGGCGGCGTCGCCGCGCTCGCCGACGGGCTGGCGGTCGCCGCCGGGGTGGGTGACGCCGTCGCGGCCACGGCGGTGCTCGCCGAGGCGGCCGGCGTCGGGGCCTTGGTCGGGGTAGGCGTCGTGGCGCCGGCGGCCAACAGCGCCGAACCGACCGCGTCGGCCCGCGCCGTCGAGGTGGCGCTGGCGGTCGGAGTCGCGGCGCCACCGGCCGTGGGCTTGGGGGTGGCCGGGGTCGTCGCGCCGGCGGCGGTCGGCGTGGCGCTCGCCGGGGCGAGCGTGCTGCCCGCCGACGGCGACGCGGCCGGGGCGACCGAGGCGGTCGCCGTCGGGGAGGCCACGACCGCCGTGCCGGCGCCGGAGGTGTAGACCGTCCGGAACCGCAGCTCGGCGGTCTGGCCGACGAGGTTCACCACGTCGGAGCGGCCGCGGCCTGGCACCGAGATCTCGATCTGGTTGCCGTTGCGCTTGACCTCGGACTCCGCGACACCGAGGCCGTCGACCCGCTGGCGGATGATGTCGACCGCCTTGTCGACCGCGCCGCCGTTGACCTTCTGGCCCGCCTGCGTCGCGCGCGGCGTGAGGATGACGCTCGTGCCGCCCTGCAGGTCCAGGCCGAGCCGAGGCGTGAACGTCCCGGTGAGAGCCATGATCGCGTAGAGCACCGCGAGCACACCGGCCAGGAACCCCAGCCGGAGCCATGACGAACGGGTCTCCCGCGTTCGCGTCGACCGTCGTGCCAACGGATTTCCCTTCTGCCCACCGGATCGGATGATCCCGACCGGAGCCAAACTATCCGACGGGCGCAGGCGTTGAGACGTTCCGTCGCCCCGCGAGGGCCCGAAGAGTCGTTCTGTCCACGAAGAACTGGTGAGCCGATTCCGACGCGCCGCCCGCGGCAGGGCCGCTCACGCGCGAAGAGAGGACGGCGCGGGCCGCGCCTAGAGGTCCTTCTTCGGCGGCTGGCTGGCCTCGGGCGCCTCGGGGGCCGCGGCCGGTTCGTCTGCCGGCGTCTCGGCGGTGGGCGTCTCGTCCGACGGCGTTTCCGCGTCCTTCTCGAACGACACCGGGGTGTCCTCCTCCGGGACACCTGGGGTGTCCGGGGAGCTGATGACCCGGCCGATCGCGCCGCGGTTGAACCGGCAGACCACGTCCGGCGCGATCTCCAGCAGGATGTCCTCGCCGTCGGTCTCGACGATCGTCCCGTAGAGCCCACTGCGCGTCATGACGAGCGTGCCGGGGCCGAGCTTCGACTGCTCGCTCTGAGCCGCGCGCTGCCGCCGACGCTGCATCGTGAAGAAGTAGACCCCGACCAGGACGATCAGGAGCGGGAGCAGCCAGCTCCCGAAGCCGCCACCCGACTTGCTGGCGGCCTCGTTGTTGGCCGCGATCGCCGCGGCCGCGATTGGTTGCACGTCCTGTTCCTCCTCGGTGTCGCGGCCGATCGTACGTATCAGGCCACGGGACTCGACGGGAGGGCACCAAGACGCGCCGGTTTCGCCATTGGGTCGGCCCTGTTGCCGCTCCGCCGGCCTGGTCTGGGCCAGCGGGATGACATCCGTATGGTCACAGCGAGTGCTCCGATCGCGAGCGCACGACGATCTGTGCTCATAGCGTGTGCCCTGATGCGCCACGTGTCAGGACCGCGCGGCGCTCTGTGGACGAGCGGTGTCCGTCCACAGGGACTTCCGTCGGACGGCGACCCCCGGATCGGGCGGCGCCGCGCGTCAGCTTTCTGGCGCGGCCTCCGCGCGGAAACCCGGTTCGGAAAAGAGGGCCGTCTGGGCCGGCGGCACCTGGGACCGGCCGAGCTCCTGGTCCGGCGGGTCGAAGCCGAGGTGGGTGAAGGCCGCCGGCGTGGCCACCCGGCCGCGCGAGGTCCGGACCAGCAGGCCCGCCCGCAGCAGGAACGGCTCGGCGACGTCCTCGACGGTCTCCGGCTCCTCCCCGACCGACACGGCCAGCGTGGTGAGCCCGACCGGCCCGCCGCCGAAGCGCTTCACCAGGGCCGTGAGCACCGCGCGGTCAAGCCGGTCGAGGCCCAGCGGGTCCACGTCGTACACCCGCAACGCGGCGTGCGCGACGTCGAGGGTGACGACCCCGTCGGCGCGCACCTCGGCGTAGTCCCGAACCCGGCGCAGCAGCCGGTTGGCGATCCGGGGGGTGCCCCGGGAACGCCCCGCCACCTCGGTCGCGCCCTCGGGCGTGAGCTCCACCCCGAGCAGCCGGGCCGAGCGGGCGAGGACCGCGACGAGCTCGTCGGGGTCGTAGAAGTCCAGGTGCGCGGTGAAGCCGAACCGGTCGCGCATCGGCCCGGTCAGCAGGCCGGCGCGGGTGGTGGCGCCGACGAGGGTGAACGGCGCGACGTCGAGCGGGATCGCGGTCGCGCCGGGCCCCTTGCCGAGCACCACGTCGACGCGGAAGTCCTCCATCGCCGAGTAGAGCAGCTCCTCGGCCGGCCGGGCGATCCGGTGGATCTCGTCGATGAAGAGCACCTCGCCGGGAGCGAGCGCGGTCAGGATCGCGACCAGGTCGCCGGCCCGCTCGATCGCGGGGCCGCTGGTCAAACGCAGCGGCACCGCCAGCTCCTGGGCAATGATCATCGCGAGGCTGGTCTTGCCGAGCCCCGGCGGCCCGGACAGCAGCACGTGGTCCGGTGGCCGGCCGCGCCCGCGCGCCCCGGCCAGCATGATCGAAAGCTGCTCCCTGGCCTTGCGCTGGCCGACGAACTCCGCCAGCGTCCGCGGCCGCAGCCCCGCCTCGAAGGCACGCTCCTCGGCGGTGGCCGCCGCGGCGACCAGCCCGTCCTCACCCATCCGCGCCACCTGTCGGCTCGTGGTCCCGGCTACCGCGGCCGCAGGAAGGCGAGCGCGGCGCGCAGCATGGCTGACACGTCGTCGGTGTCGGTGCCGTCGCCGGCCAGCACCGCCGCCACGGCGTCCTCGGCCTCCCGGGTCGAGTATCCGAGCCCGCCCAGCGCGTCCGTGACCTGCTCGGGGGCCGTGCGCGGCGCCGGCAGGACCCGGCCCCCGGCGGCCTGCCGCGCGGGCGCGCCGCCGACGGGCGGGCCGAGCTTGTCCTTGAGGTCGAGCACGATGCGCTGGGCGCCCTTGCGGCCGACGCCCGGGACCCGCGTCAGCGCCGCCAGGTCCTCGTCCGCGACGGCCCGGCGCACCTCGTCGGGGGCGAGCACGCCCAGCACCGCCTGGGCGAGCTTGGGGCCGACGCCGGCCGCGCCCTGCAGGGTCTCGTAGACGTCGCGCTCGTCCGCGTCGGCGAAGCCGTAGAGGGTCAGCTCGGTCTCGCGGACCACCAGCGCGGTCGCCAGCCGGGCCGGCTCGCCGACGGCCAGGCCGGCCAGCGTCGCCGGGGTGCACTGGACCAGCAGCCCGACCCCGCCGACCTCGACGACGGCCGCCGTCGGCGACACCGACAGCACCGTCCCCGCGACCGACGCGATCATGCCTGCGCCCCCCCGCCGGCAACGGCCGCCCGCACCCGCGCGAGCCCGGGGCCGCGCCAGACATGGCACAGCGCGAGGGCGAGCGCGTCCGCGGCGTCGGCCGGCTTCGGCGGGGTGTCCAGGTCGAGCAGCTTGGAGATCATGAAGGTCACCTGGGCCTTGTCCGCGCGGCCGCTGCCGGTGACGGCGGCCTTGACCTCGCTGGGGGTGTAGAGGGCGACCGGCAGGCCGCGGCGCGCGGCGAGCACGATGGCGACGGCGCCGACCTGGGCGGTGCCCATGACCGTGCGCACGTTGGCCTGGCTGAACACCCGCTCGACCGCGACCGCGTCGGGCCGGTGCCGGTCGAGCCACAGGTCGATCTGCACCGAGATGTCCCGCAGCCGGATGGCCACGTCCTCGGTGGCCGGGGTGCGCGCGACGCCCACCTCGACGAGCGCCGCCCGCCGCCCCGCGCCGCCGCCGTCCACGACCCCGAGCCCACATCTCGTCAGCCCGGGGTCAACCCCCATTACCCGCATCGCCCCTCGGCCTCCTGGTGCTGGGTTCACTGGCCGGAGCGAACAGTGCCGACCCCCGGCGGTCGAGCGAAGCTCGACACCGGGGGTCCGGGGGTCGCCCCCCGGGCAGACATAACGGCCTCCCGGGAAGCTGACCGAAGGTCAGCGAACAGGGCCAGCCAGCTCGGCACGAACGCCTGTTCGGAGTCTAGGAGGGGGGCGCATCAGGACATCCGCGACACGCGGCTAACCGGCCACCAGCTCCATGATCTCGTCGGAGATGTCGGCGTTGAACCAGACGGACTGGACGTCGTCCAGGTCCTCCAGCGCGTCGACGAGCTTGAGCACCTTGCGGGCCGGCTCGGCCTCCAGCGGCACGCTGACGCTCGGCAGCCACGAGATGTCCGCCGAGTCGATCACCAGGCCGGCGTCGGTCGCCGCGACCCGGACCGCGTGCAGGTCGGTCGCCTCGGAGATGACCTCGAACGCCTCGCCGAGATCGTTGACCTCGTCGGCGCCGGCGTCGAGCACCGCCACCAGCACGTCATCCTCGGTCAGGTCCTTGGTCTTGGTGACCAGCAGGACGCCCTTGCGGTTGAACAGGTAGGCGACCGAGCCCGGGTCGGCGACCGTGCCACCGTTGCGGGTGATCGCCACCCGGACGTCCGAGGCGGCCCGGTTGCGGTTGTCGGTCAGGCACTCGACCATGACCGCGACACCGTTCGGGCCGTAAGCCTCATAGGTGATCGACTCGTAGTTCACGGAGTCCCCGAGCTCACCGGAGCCGCGCTTGACGGCGCGGTCGATGTTCTCGTTCGGCACCGACTGCGACTTCGCCTTCGCGATCGCGTCGGCCAGCGTCGGGTTGCCCGCGGGGTCGCCGCCGCCGGTCTTCGCCGCGACCTCGATCGTCTTGATCAGCTTGGCGAACAGCTTGCCCCGACGGGCGTCCTTGACCGCCTTCTGGTGCTTCGTGGTCGCCCACTTGGAGTGACCGCTCATGCCCTGCCCCTCTGTAGAACCATCTCGACGAACAGCTCGTGCATCCGGGTGTCCCCGGTCAGCTCGGGGTGGAACGAGGTGGCCAACAGGTGCCCCTGCCGCACGGCCACCGGATGCTCCCCGACCCGAGCCAGGACCGTCACCGCGTCGCCGGCCTTCTCCACCCACGGGGCGCGGATGAACACGGCGTGCACGGGCGGACCGCCGACCCCGGCCACGTCGAGGTCGGCCTCGAAAGAGTCGACCTGACGACCGAAGGCGTTGCGCCGCACGACCACGTCGAGCCCACCGATCAGCGGCTGGTCGGGCCGGCCGTCCAGCACGTCCCGCGCGAGCAGGATCATGCCGGCGCACGAACCGTACACCGGAAGACCATCCGCGACGGCATCCCGGAGCGGTTCGAGCAGCTCGAAGATCTTCAGGAGCCGGCCGATGGTGGTCGACTCACCGCCCGGCAGCACCAGACCGTCGAGGGCGGCCAGCTCCGTGGGCCGCCGCACCTCGACCGCGTCGGCGCCGGTCACGGCCAGCGCCCGCACGTGTTCCCGCACGTCACCCTGCAGCGCGAGCACGCCCACCCGGGGACGCCCCACTGTCATGTACCCACCCTCGGCCGGCGCGCCCGGCACCGTGCCGTCACGCCCACCGTCACCAGCCGCGGTCGGCGAACCGGGCGGCGTTCGGGGTCTCGGAGACGTTGATGCCGACCATCGCCTCGCCGAGGCCCCGGGAGACCTTGGCGATGACGCCCGGGTCGTTGTACATCGTCGTGGCCTCGACGATCGCCCGCGCCCGCTTCGCCGGGTCGCCGGACTTGAAGATGCCGGAGCCGACGAACACGCCGTCCGCGCCGAGCTGCATCATCAGCGCCGCGTCGGCCGGGGTGGCGATGCCGCCGGCCGTGAAGAGCACGACGGGCAGCGTTCCCAGCGCGGCGACCTCGGCCACGAGGTCATACGGGGCGCGCAGCTCCTTCGCCGCCGAATAGAGCTCGTCAGCCGGCAGCGTGGACAGCCTGGCGATCTCGCCGCGGATGGTGCGCATGTGCACGACGGCGTTGGACACCTCGCCGGTGCCCGCCTCGCCCTTGGAGCGGATCATCGCCGCGCCCTCGGAGATCCGCCGCAGCGCCTCCCCCAGGTTGGTGGCGCCACAGACGAAGGGGACGGTGAAGCCCCACTTGTCGATGTGGTGGTGCGGGTCGGCCGGGGTGAGCACCTCGGACTCGTCGATGTAGTCCACGCCGAGCGCCTGCAGCACCTGGGCCTCGACGAAGTGGCCGATGCGGGCCTTGGCCATGACCGGGATCGAGACGGCCTCGATGATCCCCTGGATCATGTCCGGGTCGCTCATCCGGGAGACCCCGCCCTCGGCCCGGATGTCGGCCGGGACGCGCTCCAGCGCCATGACGGCGACAGCCCCGGCATCCTCGGCGATCTTGGCCTGCTCGGCGTTGACGACGTCCATGATGACGCCGCCCTTGAGCATCTCGGCCATGCCCCGCTTCACCCGCGCGGTGCCGGCCTGGCGGCCCGGCCCGGCTGGCCCGCCGGGCGCTACCCCGGGGACTCCGGCGGGCGTTGCGGCGGGCGTGGCTCCGGCAGACATAGCGGTCCGTCTCTCTCACATCGGCAACGGCGGGCAGGTTTCATCAGAGACTGGTCTCGGCCCGAGTGGTCTCGCGAGTGGTCGGGCTTATCCCTGTTCCACCATGGTACGACCGGCCGCAGCCACCTTCTCCCCAAGAAGCCCAGCGAGTATCACTCTTGGTGACCGATGGGTAGCGCTACCGGGGTCTCACGGGGCCGCCTCGGGCTGGGTGTCGGGCACGTCGCCGAGGGCCGCCGCGGCGTCGGCCACCGGCCGACGGAACGGAATGTCCCCGGCCGCCGGCACGAACGGCGTCTCGACCCAGGCCGGGAGGGCGTCGTCGATCTCGAAGTAGGCCGGCAGCGGCCGGCGGCCACCCAGCCGCAGCACGCGCACCAACCGCCGTCCGCGCAACGCGCGCAGGTCCCGGACCGCGTCGTTGTGCAGCTGCCGGGCGAGCGCGACCCGAGCGGCCGCCGAGTCGACGGCGTGCAGCAGCTCCGGAGCGCCCTGCCCGCTGGAGGCCACCTCGGGCGCCCGAAGCGCGCGGCTGAGCTGGTTCTCCGTCTCCTCCACGGCGGTGTCCAGCGGGGCCCCGGAACGCAGCGCCAGGTGCCCGGCCGCCGACTGCTCGGCCACCGCCTCCAGCGGCGCGAGCCCGCGGCTGGAGGCCAGCGCGGCGGCGGCCGCGGCCCTGGCCACCAGCTGGGTGAGCAGCCCGGCCCGCGCCGCGTCCACCCGCACGCCCAGCCGGTCGAGGCGGCGGGCCAGCCAGGTGAGGTAGGTCGCGATCGCCACCACCGCGGCGACCACGACCACGACGAGAGTCATCCTGGGCAGCGTAGTGAACGCTTGGTCGATCCGACTGCCCCGCCCTCGGAACGTCGCCGGCGGCCGGCCGGGACCGGGCGCGCGGCGCCCTTCGGCCGACCCGCCTGTCGGGCGCTGAGCGCCCTCCCAACGTCTCCCGCAGCGTGACCCAAACGCCTTCGGCCTGGGCGGATCGGGGTCGGCCTCCTGGTCGACTACCGCTCGCTGGACACCAGCTGGCCGCCTCAGGCGTCGGAGGCGGACGAGACGAGGGACACAGGGCCGGCGCCGTCACTGACCATCCGGTACAGGTCCACGATCGACTCGGCGATCACCGGCCAGTCGTAGCCGGCGACCACGGCCCGGCCGCGCGCCGCGAACGCCGCCCGGGCCGCGTCGTCGAGCAGCAGCTCGGCTAGGCCGTCGGCGAGCTGCGCCGGCTCGCCGACCCCGAACAGCCGGCCGGCCCGGCCGTCGTCGAGCACCCGGCGGAACGCGTCGAGGTCACTGGCCATCACCGGGGTACCGGAGGCCATCGCCTCCAGCAGCACGATGCCGAAGCTCTCCTGGCCGGTGTTCGGCGCGCAGTAGACGTCGCCGGAGGCGAAGACCCTGGCCTTGTCCTCGTTCGGCACCAGGCCGACCAGCTCCACCCGGTCGCGCAGCGCGGGGTCCAGCCGGGAGCGGACCGCCGCCACGTCGCCGGGGCCGGCCACCAGGAGCCGGACGTCGGGGACCCGGCGGGCCAGCTCCGGCAACGCCGCGAGCAGCACGTCCAGGCCCTTGCGGGGCTCGTCGATCCGGCCGAGGAAGCACACTGTGTGCCGGGGCGGCTCGTAGCCGGGCATAGGCCGGGCATCGGCGAACCCGGCGACGCGCACCCCGTTCGGGATCAGCACCGCCGACGTGCCCAGATGCTCGACGATCGTGCGCCGGGCGGCCTCGGAGACCGCGATCCGGGCCCGGAGCTTCTCCAGCGAGGGCTGCAGCGCGCCCTGGGCCGCCGTGAGGATCTTCGACCGGGGGTTGGCCGTGTGGAAGGTGGCGACGATCGGGCCGTCGGCGAGCATGCACGCGAGCAGCCCGACGCTCGGCGCGGTGGGCTCGTGCACGTGCAGCACGTCGAAGGCGTTCTCGCGCAGCCAGCGGCGCACCCGGGTCGCGGACACCGGGCCCATCAGCACCCGGGAGACCGAGCCGTTGTACGGCACCGGCAGCGCCCGGCCGGCGTCGACGGCGTAGCCGGGCAGCGTGTCGGAGTCGTCGGCCGGGGTGATGACCGAGACCTCGTGACCGGCCGCGATCAACGTCTCGGCCAGGTCGCGGACGTGGACCTGCACGCCGCCCGGGACGTCCCAGGTGTACGGGCAGGCGAGGCCGATCCTCACCGGGTCGGGTCCGCCTCGGCCAGATCCGTCCCGGTCGGGTCCGCCTGGGTCGGGTCCGCCTGGGCCGGGTCGGCGGCCGGGGCCGGCGGGTCGGGCCAGATGCGCTGCAGCATGTGCCAGTCGGCCGGGTGCGCCGCGATCGCGTCGGCGAACGCGTCGGCCATCTCCTGCGTCATCGTGGCGACGTCGGTGTGCTCGACCGGCGGGTAGATCCGGCCGTTCCAGCCCTTGCCGTCGAACCACAGGGCCGTCGGCACCAGCGCGGCTCCGGTCCGCAGCGCGAGCGCCGCCGGCCCGGCGGCCATCCTCGCCTGCCCACCGAAGAAGTCGACCGGCACGCCGCTGTCCGACAGGTCCCGGTCTGCCAGCAGGCACAGGCAGCCGCCGGCGAGCAGCCGCTCGGCGAGCAGCCCGGACGGCGGCTCGGCGCCGCCGGTCAGCGGGATGACCTCCATCCCGAGCGACTCACGGAAGGCCACGAACCGGTCGAACAGCGATTCGGGCTTCAGCCGCTCCGCGACGGTGGTGAACGGGATCCCGGTGGCGACCAGCCAGGCGCCGGCCAGCTCCCAGCTCCCCATGTGCGGCAGCGCGAGGATCAGGCCCTTGCCAGCGGCATAGGCGTCGCGCAGGTGGAACTCGTCCCCGAGGAAGAACTGGCCGCCGAGGTAGCGCTCCGCCGGCATGTCCTGGAGCCGGAAGACCTCCAGCCAGTAGCGGGCGTACGACCGCATCGCGGCACGGGTGAGCGCGTCGAGGTCGGTGCCCTCGGGCACCACCCTGGCCAGGTTCGCGCGCAGCCGCCGGACCCCCTTGCCCTCGCGGCGGGTGGCCCAGTCCGCGGCGGCGTCGAAGCCGCGGGCGGCCAGCCGCTCGGGCAGCACGCGCACGACCCGCCAGCCGAGGGCGTAGGCGAGATCGGTGGTCCTGTTGGACATGCGGCGCCCGGTCGGCGGGCTCAGCCGGCCGCGCCGGCGGTGGCCGCGCCGATCGTCCCGGCCATCGCGGCGGGGCCGTCGGCGCCGCCGCTGGGCGGCGCGGCGGCGACCGGTCCCGACGCCGCGGCGGCAGCCTCCGCGCCGGCGCCACCGGAGCTCTGGTCCTGCCGGTAGACGTGCCAGATCCGCTGGCCGACCGTGATCACGGTCAGCGCGGCCAGCAGCCACAGCGCGATCGGCAGCAGGTACGGCACGCCCAGGCCGTAGAGCCCGGCGGCGACCAGCAGGATCAGCAGCCGCTCGCCACGCTCGGCGATCCCGACGTTGCAGTCGAAGCCGAGGCTCTCGGCGCGCGCCTTGACGTACGAGGTGACAGCGCCGGCGATCAGGCTGATCAGCGTCGCGCCGGCCAGCGGCAGCGAATGCCCGTCCCCCGCGTACCAGAGGACCAGCGAGCCGAAGATCGCGCCGTCGCCCAGCCGGTCGGAGGTGGAGTCGAGGAAAGCGCCCCACTTCGAGGAGATGCCGCGCGCCCGCGCGATCACGCCGTCGATCAGGTCCGAGAAGACGAACACGGTGATCACGACGGTGCCGACGAAGAACTGGCCGCGGGTGAAGAACGCGAGCGCGCCACCGACCACGCCGACGGTGCCGATGATCGTCACCAGGTCCGGCGACAGCGACGTCCGCGCGGCCCAGCGGCTTACCGGCGCCAGCAGCCGGTTGATCTGCGGCCGCGCCTTGCTAGCGAGCATGTCCGTCCCGTCGTGTCCGGCGCGGGGTGTTCGCGCGGGTTCACCCTACCCAGCGGCCCCGGTCCGGCCGGCCGCCACACCCTGGCCCATCCGGCCGGTCGAAGGCCTGGATGGACGGCATGCCACACAGGGGGAAACCGCCGAGGTCTTGTGCGTTACATCACAGGGGCGCACGCTGGGCGGCGACGTCGCAACCGTCCGAGCGAGGGAGGGCCGCCCGACTTCCTGCGATCCGCCGGGAGCGGATCGCCAGGGGCGCACGCAACCGAACGCGCTGTTCCGGTGCGCCCGTCGCGGTCTCCGTCCCCTGACGCGCCAGTTCCGCTGCCGCGTCGGAGGCGTTCGGCACGACCGAACGGAGGCCGAGATGCCGTCTACCGCGGCTGAAGTCCGCAACGTCGTCCTCGTGGGTCATACCGGCGCGGGCAAGACCGCGCTGGCCGAGGACCTGCTGGCCGTGGCCGGTGCCGGTGGCGCCGGCGCGGCCCAGCAGGGCCGCCACGGGGACGGCGACCACCGTTCGTCCCGCGGGATCACGCTGACGCTGTCCGCGCTGCGCCACCGCGACATGACGATCAACCTGCTGGACACTCCGGGCTACCCGGACTTCGTCGGCGAGCTGCGCGCCGGCCTGCGGGCCGCCGACGCCGCCCTGTTCGTCGTCAGCGCGGTCGACGGGGTCGACGGGGCGACGAGGGCGCTCTGGGCCGAGTGCGCGGCGGTCGACATGCCCCGCGCGGTCGTCGTCACCCGCCTCGACCACCCACGGGCCGACTTCGCCGCCGCCGTCACCGCCTGCCAGGAGGCGTTCGGCGCCGGGGTGCTCCCCGTCTACCTGCCGGACGGCGCCGGCCAGGCCGGCGCCGGAGCCCGCCTGGTCGGGCTGCTGACCGGCCAGGTCGTCGAGTACGCCGGCAAGGACCGGCACGACCTGGCCGACCGCGTCGAGCTCGACGGCGCGGCCCAGGACGCCCGCGGCGCGCTCATCGAGGGCATCATCGCCGAGAGCGAGGACGAGACCCTGCTCGACCGCTACCTCGGCGGCGAGGAGCTCGACCCGCGGACGCTGCTCGACGACGCCGAGACCGCGATCGCCCGCGGCCATTTCCACCCGGTGCTGCCCTTCGCCAGGACCGCGAGCGGCGTCGGCATCCCGGTCGGCTCGGTCGAGCTGCTCGACCTGATGGTCGACGCGTTCCCCTCCCCCGCCGAGCACCCGCTGCCCCCGCTGACCCGGTGTGACGGCTCGGGCTGCCCTGGGATGACCGCGGACCCGGACGGCCCGCTGCTCGCCGAGGTGGTCCGTACGACGACCGACCCCTACGTCGGCCGGATGTCCCTGGTGCGGGTCTTCTCCGGCACGCTGCGCCCGGACGCGACCGTGCACGTCAGCGGCCACGGGCGGGCGGCGGCCGGCCACCCCGACCATGACGTCGACGAGAAGGTCGGCGCGCTGCAGGCGCCGGACGGCACGGCGCTGCACGCGGTCGACGCCTGCGCCGCGGGCGGGATCTGCGTGGTGACCAAGCTCGGCGCCGCAGAGACCGGCGACACCCTGTCGGACCGGGACGACCCCCGGCTGCTGGCCCCGTGGATGATGCCCGAGCCGCTGCTCCCGGTCGCGATCGCGGCCAGGACGAAGTCCGACGAGGACAAACTGCCGACTGCGCTGTCCCGGCTGGCCGCCGAGGACCCGACGGTGACGGTCCGCACCGACACCGAGACCGGGCAGTTGCTGCTGTGGTGCATGGGTGAGGCGCACGCCGACGTCCTGATCGAGCGGCTTGCGGGCCGGTACGGCGTCGACGTGGATCGCGCGGAGCCCCGGATCGCGCTGCGGGAGACGGTCCGCGGCCCTGCCCACGGTCTTGGCCGGCACGTCAAGCAGTCCGGCGGGCACGGCCAGTACGCGATCTGCCAGATCGAGGTGGAGCCGTTGCCGCCGGGCTCGGGCTTCGAGTTCGTCGACGAGGTGGTCGGCGGCGCGGTCCCGCGGGCGTTCATCCCGTCGGTCCAGAAGGGGCTCGTGGCCCAGCTGGCCAGGGGCGTCGCGACCGGGAACCCGATGGTGGACATCCGGGTGCGGCTGGTCGACGGGAAGGCGCACAGCGTCGACTCGTCCGACCTGGCCTTCCAGGTCGCCGGCGGCCTCGCGCTGCGCGACGCGGCGGCGAAGGCCGGCGTCGCCCTGCTCGAACCGCTGCTGGACGTGTCGGTGCTGGTGCCCGACGAGCACGTGGGCGCGGTGATGGGCGACCTGTCCGGCCGGCGCGGCCGGGTCATCGGCATGGAGCCACTGGGCGCCGGCGATGCGGGCCGCACGGTGGTCCGGGCGGAGGTCCCCGAACTGGAGATGCTCCGGTATGCCATCGAGCTGCGCGCGCTCACGCATGGCACGGGCACCTTCACCCGCCACCTCACCCGCTATGAGCCGATGCCCGAGCATCTCGCGGCGACCGTCATCAAGGACCGCTCCGGCTGAGGCGGCGCGCGGCCGGAACGGGCGCTTGGGCACCCGTTCCGGCCTCAGGCCTGGCTTGCCACCTTCTCCCAGGCCTCGGCGACGAGGGTGCGGGTCTCGGGGAGCAGCTCGGGCAGCACCCGGGTGCCGCCGACGACCGGCATGAAGTTCGTGTCGCCGCCCCAGCGCGGGACGACGTGCTGGTGCACATGTGCGGCGATCCCGGCGCCGGCGATGGTCCCGAGGTTCATCCCGGTGTTGAAGCCGTGAGCGCCGCTGGCCAGCCGCAGCGCTCGCAGTGCCTTCTGCATGAAGAAGGCCATCTCGACGGCCTCGTCCGGGGTGAGGTCGGCGTAGTCGGCGACGTGCCGGTACGGGACGACCATCAGGTGGCCGGAGTTGTACGGATAGAGGTTCAGCACGGCGTAGACCTCGGCGCCCCGGGCGACGACCAGGCCGTCCGCGTCGCTGAGGCCCGGGATCTCGCAGAACGGGCAGGCGCTGTCGTCGGTCCGGTTCTCGCCCTTGATGTAGGCCATCCGGTGCGGCGTGTAGAGCCGTTGGAACGCGTCCCGCATGCCGACGCCGGCCTGCTCGTCGAGGGGAACCTCCGCCGCCCCGGCGGCCGGGAGGCCCGGGTCTCCCGGGGGCGTGGTGGTACCGGTCACCGGCTGTCCAGCTCGCTGCGCAAGGACCTCTACCTCATGTCCGTTCCACGGCAATCCCGCCGACGGCTCACGCACCAGCCCGTCCGGCGCCGCGCCGACGGCGCCCCGGGGAACCGCGCCCCTGACCGTACCAGCACTCCCAGCCGCGAACGCGCCCCAATCCACGCCTGGTCAACGCCCTTGCCCGGCCCCCGGGCGACCGCCCTCGCCCCCCTGACGGCCCCGTCACCAGCCGCACCGGGTGACTCCGTCGCGCGCCACGCCGACACCCAGGGTGACCCGCCCGCCCCGTACTCCCCCGAACCCGGACTCCCCCCTCATCGATCAGTGGCCCGTCGTCCCCCCACCCACGAGACTCCAGACGACGCCCCACCCACCCGGCGCCCAAACCCAGCCGCCCAGGCACCGCCACCCCCAGGGAGCCCACCCGGAGAAACCAGCGAAGAGACCCGAAGGCGACCAACCCGGACGCCAAGGACGAAGCCCCAGGCGCCGAGGAACCCGCCAACGCCGACGACCCCCGAGCGTGACGTGAAGCCGAAGGCGGCCAAACCAGACGCCGAGGGCGAAGCCCAAGGCGCCACGGGGAGCCGCCAACGGCGGCGAACCCAACCAGTGAAGCGAAGCCGAAGGCGAACAAACAGGACGCCCGAGGCGCACGCTGGGGAAGCCGCCAGCGACGGTCGACCCCAGAGAGTGAAGTGAAGCCGAAGGCGAACAACCGGGGGTGTCGGGGGCGAAGCCCCTGACCCGGGGGGTTCCAGGGGGTCGTCCCCTGGGCAGACATCGCGGGCCCTGGTGAAGCCGCCAGAAGCGGCGAACACGATGATCCGACTCGGTGGGCGTACGTGGTTTCGAACCACGGGCCTCTGCCGTGTGAAGGCAGCGCTCTACCACTGAGCTATACGCCCGAGCCGCAGGCACTTCGACCGGCCGGCGGAGCCCTGGACAGGTCCCGCTGGGCGCGTGTCGATCGTGCTGCGGGGCTCAGCTTACACAACCTGACGGGAGGTGCGGACGGCGTGTCGGTGGCGTCTCGCTCGCGGACTGGCCGGTATCAGGGGCATGTCCGGCCGATGTCTCTGCGATGTCCGGCCGCTGGTGGTCCCATGGGCGTTGGACGGTTCTCGCCGGGGTTGAGGTCCGCTGCGCGGGGAACGATGTCTGCGCACGGCCACGGCAGTGAGGACCGTGTCTGGGGGGCTCCCGATGGACCAGGAACCGGTCCGTCGTCATCTCTCAAGACGCGGCCCGACACCGGGGCCACGCCGGTTCGGGGGCCTCACGAAGGTGGGCACCGCTCCCCGGCCGGGCAAGTCGCCCGAACGGCCGTAACGGATGTTGTCTTGGCATAATCTTGTTTCCTACGAGCCTCAGAGAGGGAACCATCTCGTTACACGGGTGCTCGCCCGCACCACCGCACCGCTGAGAGGCCGCCCGATGACTATTCGTCACGATTCGATCACCGCAGAACTCGCCCTCCGGCTCGTCGTGCCCGGAGGGGCCCCGGTCCCCGTCGCCGCGACGGTCCGGTACGAGCCCGATGACCCATACGCGGTCAGCATCGGGTTCCGCACCGGAGCGGACGAGGTCGTCGAGTGGACCTTCGCCCGCCAGCTCCTGAGTGACGGAGTGCGCCGCCCAGCCGGCGACGGCGACGTCCAGGTCTGGCCGGCCGCGCAGTCAGGCGGAAGGATCGTCTGCCTGTCGCTGTCCAGTCCGTCAGGGCACGCGCTGTTCGAAATGCCGCGCTCGGAGGTGCTCGCTTTCCTGCGGCGCACCTATGCGGCGGTTCCGCTCGGAAGCGAGAGCGACGTGATCGACCTCGACGCCGAGCTGGCCCTGCTCATCTGGGGCGGCCCCGACCGGTGATGCGCCCGGGTCGGGTGGAAGCCCGACCCGCGGAGAATCCGGTGCGGGCACCGTCCGGCGAACGACAAAATCGCCAGGCCCGCCCGGTGGGAAACCACCGGGCGGGCTTTTCTCATGTCGTGGGCCGCTTTCAGGCGGGCTCTCGGGTGGGGACGCCCGCCGCCCGCCGCCCGCGCAGCTCGGCGAGGGTCTGGCGTTGGCGGCCCGACTCGTCGAAGTTGTCGTCGGCCAACCAGGCCTCGAATCCCCGCCGGACGAGAGGCCATTCCCGGTCGGTGATCGAGAACCAGGTGGTGTCCCGGTTGCGTCCCTTCACGACCAGGGCGTTGCGCCAGGTGCCTTCCTCGACGAATCCCAGCCGCGTGGCCGCCGCCCGGGAGGGCTGGTTCAGGCTGTCGCACTTCCATTCGTACCGGCGGTAGCCCAGGTCGTCGAAGGCGTAGCGCATCAGCAGGTACTGCACCTCGGTGGCGGCGCGGGTCCGCTGCAGGGACGGCGCGTAGATGATCCAGCCGACCTCGATGGAACCGACACTCGGCTGGCTGCGCAACAGGGCGACCCGGCCCTGAAACGCGTCGCTGGCCCGGTCCACGATCGCGAAGGCGCAGGTGTCCGCCCGTTCGGTCATCGCGCTGATCGCCCGCCCCGCGGTCACGATGTCGCCCGGCGCGTCGTCCGCCTGGTAGGTCCACAGGTCAGGGTGCACACCCAGTCGGTCCACGACGTGTCGCGCGTGTTCGGCGGCGGACAGCGGGCACAGCCGCACCCACCGCCCGACGAGGTCGCGTGCCTGTGGCGCCTGGGCGCCGGACCATTCGACCGGCTCTCCCACGGGCTGCCCCAGATCATTCAGTCGAGCCACGCGTCCCATCATCGCCGACGCCACACGCCGACCTCATCACGCTCCCCCACCCCGGCAAATACCCCACCAGCCCCACTCCCCCGGAACGCGAGACCCACGAGAAACGCCCCACCACCAAACCCAGGAGACAAAGAAACCCACCACCCGACCCCACGAAGCAAAAGATCCCGCACCGAAACGACGTCAGAAGCCCGCGGCGGCGCCCGGCCAAAACATCCGCCAGCACCCCGCCCACGGAAAGAGCCGGCGCGGAACCACCAGCACCAGACAAAACGCCCAAGGCAAAAGCAGCCCGAGCCAGTCCCCACCCGGACCCGAAAGACCAGAAGGCCGACACAAAAAAAGGCCGCTCACGCGAAGCGTGGCGACCTGGGGTGTCGGGGGCGGAGCCCCTGACCCGGGGTTTCCAGGGATCGCCCCCTGGGCAGACATCGCGGCCGGAGCGAAGTCGCCCTAGAAGGGGCGACAAGCACAGAAATCCCGGCTCGTGGGCGATACTGGGATTGAACCAGTGACCTCTACCGTGTCAAGGTAGCGCTCTCCCACTGAGCTAATCGCCCTCAACTGTGCACCGTGGGAATGCTGCACGCGGGTAAGTGCGAGGCGGAGGCGGGAATCGAACCCGCGTACAGGGCTTTGCAGGCCCTTGCCTAAACCACTCGGCCACTCCGCCGGGGGGAGGCCGCGACTGGCTGGACCTCTTGACCTCGCTACTTCCGAGCGGACGACGGGATTCGAACCCGCGACCCTCACCTTGGCAAGGTGATGCTCTACCAACTGAGCCACGTCCGCATGTGTGCGCCCACTGTACAGGACTCGCGTCCTGCCTCCACGACCAGATGGTGCTCAGTCGTGTTTCGTGGCGCCTGTTGCTCTTCGCCTCGCGAAGCCTACCAGAAGAAATCCTGTCCGTTTGGCCCCGGTTTGCCGTACCCAGCTGACCTGAGTTCGTCCACTCGGAGCCCGTCTCCGCCGGAGTGTGGCTCCGTCGGCGACAAGGAGCACTCTAGCGGACGCTAAGCCCGACCGTCGAACAGCGCGCGAGCGTCGTCCAGATGTTGCGGGACAGTCAACACGATGGGTCGCTCGTGGGCCGCGACGTGGGCGCCAGCGGTCCGGCGCCAGCCCTGACCTGCGCCGACGCGGCTGGTGGTCAGCCGGGCGGAGCCCCGAGATAGCGCAGGATGCCGGCGACGATGCCCTCGGCCGCGCGCTGACGCCAGACGGGGTCGGACACCCGGGCGGCGTCGACGGCGTTGCGCATGTTGGCGCACTCGATGAAGACCTTCGGCACGGTCGACAGGTTCAGGCCGCCGAGATCAGCCCGGTCGACGATCCCCTGCTGGTTGGCGAGGTAGTTCGCCGGCTGTTCCCCGGTCGCCGCCTCGTAGGCGTCCCGCAGCCCGGTCGCGAGCCGCGCCGACGAGGCCAGGATGCCCTCGTTGACCCCGTCCGGCGCCCGGTCCGGCGCGATGACGTGGAACCCTGAGCCGTCGGGAGGCCCGCCGTCGGCATGGATGGAGACCGAGACGTCGGCGTGCGCGGCGGCACCCGCCCTGGCGCGGGCGTCGACGCAGGGCCCGACGCCGGTGTCGTCGTCGCGGGTGAGCACCACGGTCACTCCCCTGGCGCGCAGCAGCGCCGCCGCCCGGGTCGCGACGTCGAAGGTGAAGGCGTGCTCCGGGTAGCCGGCAGCGGTCTCGGCGCCGACGGTGTCGCACTCCTTCAGGAACCCGCCGGCGTCGACCTTGCGGTTGATCTGGCTTGGTGCCGCGCCGTTGCCACCGTCATGGCCCGGGTCGATGACGACCACCCGGCCGCTGGCGTCCACCGAGGGCAGGGGCACCGGCGGCGGCAGCGAGCCGACGGCCACACCGCCGGGCCGGGTGGGCGGGTCGGCGCTCGCCGTCATCCCTCCGCCGCCCTCGGCCCGGCCGACCAGCAGCCAGGCGACCGCGGCCGCGAGCAGCACGATGACGGCGATCGCGGCGAGCACCACCCGGGGCACCCCGCGAACCGCGGCCAGGCCCGGCCTGCGCCGGCCGGACGTCATCCGTCACTCCACGGTTCGTTCGCGGGCCCAGGCGGGCTCACCCGCTCATCCGGTAACAAAGTCGATGAGCTCCTCGACGGCTCGCAGGAGGCCTACCTCCAGGTCGCTGTAGCTGTCCACGCTGGCGAGGACCCGGCGCCACATCTCCGCCGGCTCCGGCACGCCGAGGGCGTGGCACACGCCTTCCTTCCACACCTGGCCCCGCGGCACCTCGGGCCAGGCGCGGATGCCGACCGCGGCCGGCTTCACCGCCTGCCAGATGTCGATGTACGGGTGGCCCGTGACCAGAACGTGCGGACCCGTGACGGACGCGGCGATCCGGCTCTCCTTGGAACCGGCGACCAGGTGGTCCACGAGCACCCCGAGCCGCCGGCCGGGGCCCGGCCGGAAGGTGGCGACGATGGCGGGCAGGTCGTCGACGCCGTGCAGCGGCTCGACGACGACCCCCTCGACCCGCAGGTCGTCACCCCACACCCGCTCGACGAGGGCCGCGTCGTGCAGCCCCTCGACGTAGATGCGGCTGGCCCGGGCGACCCGGGCCGGCGCGTTCGGCACCGCGACCGAGCCGGAGGCGGTCCGCGCCGGGCCGGCGGGCCCGCCCCGGCGCGCCCGGACCAGCGTCACCCGCCTGCCCTCGACCAGGAACGCGCCCTCCTCGAGCGGAAAGAGCCGGCGCACCCCGAACCGGTCCTCCAGCGTCACGCCGTCTGCGTCGAGGCCGACGACGGCGCCACAGAAACCGCTCACCGGGTCCTCGACGACAAGCTCCGACTCGATCTCGACGGTGGGGATCGGTGCTGGCGCCTTCTTCGCGGATGGCGCCAGCACATCCCGGCCATAGTCGCGGCTCCGCATACAGGACAGCCTAAGATTCCGTCATCGGCGCCCTGGACGCGGCCACGGGCGGGGCACGCCCACCGGAGGCCATCCTCGGGCGGATCGTGTCCGCGGCGGGCTGTCGGGCCTCGGGGCAGGCTGGCCGCGCCGAGGCCGGCGGTCCCCGCCGACAGGCAGGACCGTCCCATGATCCGGAAGCGAGGTCACGCCCGATGGTGACAGCCGAACCGGTGGACCAGCGGTACGGGCCAGGGGTCGCGCTGCTCGTGATCGACCTGCAGAACGACTTCGCGACGCCGGGCGGCAGCCTGTACGTCGGCGGCGGCGAGGAGATCGTCGACGCGGTGAACGCGCAGGTCACGGCCGCCGTCGCGGCCGGCTCGCCGGTGTTCTGGACGCAGGACTGGCATCCCGAGGTCACGCCGCATTTCGTCACGTCCGGCGGCGTCTGGCCACCGCACTGCGTCGCCGGTACGCCAGGGGCCGATTTCCACCCCGACGCCAGGGTGACCGGCGAGGTGATCCGCAAGGGTGTGGACGGGGCCGACGGATACTCGGGGTTCTCGACGCGGGACCCGGGGTCCGGCGCGCGCACGTCGACCGTTCTCGGTGACCGGCTGGCGGCGGCGGGGGTCCACGCGGTGGTCGTGATCGGCCTCGCGGGTGACTACTGCGTCAAGGAGACCGCGCTGGACGGCCGGCGCCTGGGACTCGACGTCGTCGTCCCGCTGGGCCTCACCCGGTTCGTCAACCTCCAGCCCGGTGACGACGCCGCCGCGGTCGCCGAGCTGCGCGCCGCCGGCGTCCGGGTCGAGCCCGTGGCCGCCGACGCCTGACGCCGGACGCCGGACACGAAAAAAGCCCACCTGTCTCGCCGCCCGCGGGCGGCGATGACGGTGGGCCATCGGGGGGTTCACGGCAACGCCGCCGCGGACCCGGGATCGGCTGCTCCCCGTCACCCTCGACACCGTGTCCGCCACCCGGCAGGCACGGTCAAGAGGGTCGACAGGGACGCAACCGCCAGGGATCCCCGCCGACCTGCCTGCCCGCCCCGTCGTTGGGCCGGACCAGGCTGGCCGGACGCAGTCCGGCCGATCGGTCGTGAAACAGGTTGATCAGGCGGCGCAGTCGCGGCAGATCATCCGACGCTCATCGACCAGCTGGCTACGGTGGTGGACCAGGTAGCAGCTGGTGCAGGTGAACTCGTCGGCCTGACGCGGCAGCACGCGCAGGTTCAGTTCCTCGCCGGACAGGTCAGCTCCGGGCAGGTCGAGCTCGGTCTCGAACGGGTCGACTTCATCACCGAGGTCGGCCGCCGCATCCGCCCGCCGCGCCTTAAGGGCCTCCAGGCTCTGCTCAGGAGCGTCCTCGAGATCTGCGGTACGGGGGGTGTCGTAGTCGGTGGCCACTTCTTTTCTCCCAGATTTGGTCGGGGTTCCCGCGGAATCGGCGAAGCCGATTTCGTAGGTCGCGCTCCTCGTGCCCAACCCTCAACGCACGACTGCCGGCCTATGTGCCCACCTCAGCCCCGGTACTCCCCTGTGGCGTTCGCCACACGAACGGATCGAGTGGCTGCGTAGTGTGTCCAGCTCGCCCCGACAAAAGGGGCAGATGGCTCGGGAGTGCCAGGGCGGCATGGGCGGGACAGGCTGTCCCAGTGCCGTTCTGCCCAAGTCCTCCCTTCAGATACCCATCGGGCGAGACGGCCGCCGGTCCGCGTGCGCCGGCTCGCGGGGCGCCGCCGGGTCCGGACCAGGCCACCGGCGGTGATCGCCACGCGTACGAGCACACAAGACAAAGCAGGACGGAGATCTGCGCATTCCGCACACCATCGGCGATCACGTACGCGCGCGGGTCACCACCGGGATGATGATCGCTCACTGTGTGCGGTTTTCGACGGTCAGCGCGGCACCGCGCGCCGTCACGCAAGATCCGGGGGAGAGTACTACGCCCGCGAGCCAGCACGGCGACGCGCGCCGACAAGCCACGCCGAGATCACACGACGATCAACCAGTACGACGCAGCCAGGTGACAGGGGCGCCGTGGGAGCCCCGGCGCAGCGGTTCGAGCGCGTCGTCCCAGTCCGTGCCGAGCAGTCGGTGCAGGCCGCGGGCGAGCGTGTCCCGGCCCTCGCCGCGCTCCAGCAGGGCCCGCAACGCGGCCTCACCGATGACGACGTCACCGTTGGCCGCGATGCCGGCCCGGTGCAGGCCGAGTTCGGGCGTGTACGAGTAGCGCTCGGCGTCGCAGCCGGGCGAGGGGCCCTCGACCACCTCGAAGGTGACGTGGCCCAGCCGGCGCAGCCGGGTCGCCAGCCGTCCAGCCGTCGCGGGAGCGCCGCGCCACTCCAACCCGGCGTACAGCGAGCCAGGCCGGGCCGGCTGCTGCGTCCAGGTCAGTGACACCGTCGCCGAGAGCGCGCCGGAGACGGCGAACTCCAGGTGCGGGCACAGCGCGGGCGGGCACGCGAGCACCGACAACATGCCCGGCACCAGGTTCGACGCCGAGCCGGATGACAGCCCATGGGCTGACGACATGACCACGGGGAACCCTCCGTCGACGAGAACGCCTTCCCCTTGCGGCTCGCCGTCGTCGGATCTATGCCGGGTACACCTGGATCGTGCCATGCCCGGGCCGGCGGGACCACCCCCAGGCACCACCCAAACGAGCTATCTCAGCGCTAAACGACGCCGCCGTCCAGCACAGATGTCGCTGAGGTCACTTGACGATGGCCGCGCTGTGTCTCCCCGAAGCCGCCTGTCGTCCCGGCTGAGCGGGTGAGGCCGCCGCGGGTCCGGGCCCGCGCGGGCCAGATCCGCCGGGGCGCGCCGCCGAGTCGGCAGCGACTGGAAACAGCGGTTCCGTAGGCTTCGCTGCTATGGCACAGGTCTGGCCCGGCCACCCCTATCCCCTCGGCGCCACCTATGACGGGTCCGGCACCAATTTCGCGATCTTCTCGGAGGTGGCCGACAGGATCGAGCTGTGCCTGTTCGACGCCAACCCCCAGGCGAGCGACGGTGACCCGGTCGACGTCGAGCGGCGGATCGAGCTGCACGAGAAGGACGCCTTCGTCTGGCACTGCTACCTGCCCGGGGTCGGTCCCGGCCAGCGTTACGGCTACCGGGTCCATGGCCCCCACGACCCGGGCCGCGGGCTGCGCTGCAACCCGCACAAGCTGCTGCTCGACCCGTACGCCAAGGCGGTCGACGGTGAGATCGACTGGGACCAGGCCTGTTTCGGCTACACCTTCGGCGAGCCCGACAGCCTGAACACCATCGACTCGGCACCGCACATGATGAAGTCCGTGGTGATCAGCCCGTTCTTCGACTGGAACGGCGACCGGCCACCGCGCACCCCGTACGACGAGACCGTGATCTACGAGGCGCACGTCCGTGGCCTGACGATGCGCCACCCCGGCCTGCCCGCCGAGTACCGCGGCACCTACGCCGGCATCGCGCACCCGGTCATGATCGACCACTACCAGAAGCTGGGCATCACGGCCGTCGAGCTGATGCCCGTCCACCAGTTCGTGCACGACGAGCACCTGGTCCGCCGTGGGCTGCGCAACTACTGGGGCTACAACTCGATCGCGTTCCTCGCTCCGCACAACGCCTACTCCTCGGCCGGCGGCCTCGGCACCCAGGTGCAGGAGTTCAAGGGCATGGTGAAGGACCTGCACAACGCCGGGATCGAGGTGATCCTGGACGTCGTCTACAACCACACCGCCGAGGGCAACCACATGGGCCCGATGCTGTGCTTCCGCGGTATCGACAACGCGGCCTACTACCGGTTGGTGGAAGACGACAACCAGTACTACATGGACTACACCGGCACCGGGAACACGTTGCACGTCCGCCACCCGCACGTGCTGCAGCTGATCATGGACTCGCTGCGCTACTGGGTGCTCGAGATGCACGTCGACGGCTTCCGGTTCGACCTCGCCGCCACGCTCGCCCGTGAGTTCTACGACGTCGACCGGCTGTCGAGCTTCTTCGACCTCGTCCAGCAGGACCCGGTCGTCTCCCAGGTCAAGCTCATCGCCGAGCCCTGGGACGTCGGCGAGGGCGGCTACCAGGTCGGCAACTTCCCGCCGCTGTGGACCGAGTGGAACGGCAAGTACCGCGACACCGTCCGGGACTTCTGGCGCGGCCAGGACCACGGGATCGCCGAGTTCGCCTCCCGCCTGACCGGCTCCAGCGACCTCTACCAGTTCACCGGCCGCCGGCCGTCCGCCTCGATCAACTTCGTCACCGCGCATGACGGCTTCACGCTGGCCGACCTGGTTTCATACAACGGCAAGCACAACGACGCGAACGGGGAGGAGAACCGGGACGGCTCGGACGACAACCGCTCGTGGAACTGCGGCGTCGAGGGGCCCACGGACGATCCCGAGGTACGCGCCCTGCGCGCCGCCCAGACCCGTAACCTGCTCACGACGCTGTTCCTGTCCCAGGGGGTGCCCATGCTCGTCGCCGGTGACGAGATGGCGCGCACCCAGGACGGCAACAACAACGCGTACTGCCAGGACAACGAGACGTCGTGGTTGGACTGGTCAGACCTTTCCGAGCACGCGGACCTGGTGCGCTTCACCGCGGAGGTCTCCCGGCTGCGCCGCGAGCACCCGGTGTTCCGCCGCCGTCGTTTCTTCCACGGCGCGCCCATTCGCGGTACCGGCGACGTCGGTGACGACCGGGCGCTCAAGGACATCGTCTGGCTGCGCCCGGACGGCTCGGAGATGACCGACCAGGACTGGGAGTCCGGGACGGCGCGGATGCTCGGGGTGTTCCTCAACGGCGACGGCATCCCCGACCCGGACGCGCGCGGCGAGCCGGTCGTCGACGACTCGTTCCTGATGTTCTTCAACGCGCACAGCGAGACCGTGGTCTTCCAGGTACCGCCGGCCGAGTTCGGCGACAGCTGGGAGACCGTCGTCGACTCGCGTGGGTCCGCGACGCCCCAGGACGGCGACGCCTTCGGGCAGACGACGGCCGCGCAGGCGACGGCCGGGCAGCTCAAGGCCGGTGCCCCGGTCCAGCTCGACGCCCGCTCGACGGTTGTGCTGCGCCGTGCTTCGTGAGCCCGCCCACCGATCCGCCGAGTAGGACATGCCGATGAACGACGGCCCGATCCAGGACGAGCGCACCCGGGTCGTGCCGACCTCGGCCTACCGGCTGCAGCTGCACCTCGAGTTCAACTTCACCGACGCCGCGGTGATCGTCCCCTATCTCGCGGCGCTCGGCGTCTCCCACCTGTACCTGTCGCCGGTGCTGGAGGCCGCGCCCGGCTCGACCCACGGCTACGACGTCGTCGAGCACGGCCGGATCAGCCCCGAGCTGGGCGGCGCCGGCGGGCTGCGCCGGCTGACCGCCGCCTGCCGACGGGCCGGCCTCGGGCTGATCGTCGACGTGGTGCCCAACCACATGGCGATCCCGACGCCGCAGACCGCCAACCCGGTGTGGTGGTCGGTGCTGCGCGAGGGCCCGGACTCGCCGTACTCCCACTGGTTCGACATCGACTGGGCCGCCCCGGACAACCCGGGCAAGGTCCTGATGCCGCTGCTCGGCAGCCCGCTGCACGACTGCTTGGAGGCTGACGAGATCCAGCTGGTCAAGTCGGCGGACGCCGACGGCGCCGACCCGCTGGGCGCGTTCGACAACCCCGCTTCCGACCCGCTGGGCGGCGCGGGTGAGGCCGACGACTGGGTGATCACGTACTACGACCACGTGCTCCCGGTGGCCCCCGGGACCGCCGACCCGGACGACCTCGCCGGCACCCTGGACGCCCAGTACTACCGGCTGTGCTGGTGGCGCACCGCCGGCACCGAGCTGAACTACCGCCGGTTCTTCGACATCACCACGCTGCCGGCGCTGCGGCAGGAGGACTCGGACGTCTTCGCCGCGACCCACCGGCTGCTCATCGACCTGGTCCGCGGCGGCACCGTCGAGGGCCTGCGCATCGACCACCCGGACGGCCTGGCCGACCCGGAGGAGTACCTGCGCCGCCTCTCGGACGCCACCGGCGGCGTGTGGACGGTGGTCGAGAAGGTGCTGGAGGGCGACGAGGCGCTGCCCGAGGCGTGGGCCTGTGACGGCACCACCGGCTACGAGTCGCTGAACCGGGTCACCCGGCTGTTCCTCGACCCGGTCGCGGCCCGCCCGCTGGCCGCGCTCTACGCCGAGGTCTCCGGCGAGGCCCCCGACTGGGCACACACCGCCCACCTGGCCAAGCTGGACGTCCTGGACAACGTGCTGCGCCCCGAGCTGGACCGGCTCACCACGCTGGCCCTGACCGAGGCGCGCCGGGAGCGGGCCGACCTGACCAGGACCGGCCTGCGCGAGGCGCTGCGCGAGGTGCTCGCCGGCTTCGGCGTCTACCGCGCCTACGTCCGCCCGGACGGCACCCCGTCGCTGGAGGCCCGCTCACACGTCGTGCGTGCCTGCGAGGTCGCCCGCCGCCGGCTGCCCCGGCGCTCCACCGAGATCGACCTGATCGAGGACCTGGCGCTGGGCGGCCCGGCGGAGTTCGTCACCCGCTTCCAGCAGACCACCGGCCCGGTGATGGCCAAGGGCGTGGAGGACACCGCGTTCTACCGGTTCGGCCAGTTGCTGGCGCTCAACGAGGTCGGCGGCGACCCGGGCGCCTACCCGGCCTTCCCGCCCGGCCACCCGCGCAGCGCCGTGCACGAGTTCCACGAGGCCAACGTGACGACGGCCCGCACCTGGCCGTTGACGATGACCACGCTGTCCACCCACGACACCAAGCGCTCGGAGGACGTCCGGGCCCGCCTCGCGGTGCTCTCCGAGGACCCGCGCGGCTGGGCCGACGTGGTCCGCCAGCTCGGCCGGCTCGGCTACCGGCACACCGACGCCGAGCGGGGCTGGCCCGACCCGGTCACCGTCTACCACCTGGTCCAGACCCTCGCCGGCGCCTGGCCGATCTCGGCCGACCGGGCCCGCCAGTACATGCTCAAGGCGGTCCGCGAGGCGAAGATCCACACATCCTGGACGGACCAGGACTCCGCCTACGAGAACGCGCTCACGACCTACATCGACGCGGCCCTTGAGGATCCCGACTTCGTCGGCGCCCTGGAGAACTACGTCTCCACGATCGTCGAGCTCGGCCGGCAGAACTCACTCGCCGCCCGGCTGGTGCAGCTCACCGCGCCCGGCATCCCCGACGTCTACCAGGGCCAGGAGCTCTGGGACCACTCGCTGACCGACCCGGACAACCGGCGGCCGGTGAACTTCGGCGAGCGCACCAAGCTGCTCGGCGAGCTCGGCACCGACCCGATCCCGCGCCGCCCGCCGGCACTGGACGACACGGGCGCGGCGAAGCTGCTGGTCGTGTCCCGGGCGCTGCGGGTCCGCCGGGAGCACCCGGAGTGGTTCGGCCCCGGCGCCTCCTACCGGCCGCTGTGGGCCTCCGGCTCGGCCGCCGAGCACCTGGTCGCGTTCACCCGGGCCGAGTCGGTGGTGACGGTCGTGCCGCGCCTCGTCCTCGGCCTGCGCCGCGGCGGCGGCTGGCGCGACACCACCCTGACGCTCCCCGACGGGCGGTGGCTGGACGTCCTGACCGGCCGCCGCCACGACGGCGGCACGGCCTACGTCCTGCGGCTGCTGCGGGACTTTCCTGTCACGATGCTGATCAGGGTGCCCTGACACTGGTTCGCGGCGTCCGGGCGTGAGCCTTCGGCCCCGATCCTCGCTTGAGGATCACATTGGTTCGCCCTGGGGCACAGGTCTGATCTAGGTCGCTTCGCGGCGCTCGCGCTGGCTGTGGGGCGCGTCGGGCGACCCGGCGTGAGTAGGTGGGGGGTTTGACGGTAAGACAGGGGCGATGAGCATCTTCCGGGTGTGGGCGCCCCTTGCCAAGTCGGTTGCTGTGGTCACCCGCGATCCGGACGATCCAGAGGGCCAGGACGAGGTGTTGGACCTGGTCGGTGCGCCGGATGGGTGGTGGTCGGGCGACGTGGCGGCGGCCGGACATGGGACGGACTACGCGTTCCGGTTGGACGGTACCGACGAGGAGCTGCCCGACCCGCGGTCGCCCTGGCAGCCGTACGGGGTGCACGGCCGGTCCCGGGTCGTCGAGCACGTCCGGTTCGCCTGGACGGATCACGGCTGGCGCGGGGTGCCGCTGGCCGGCGGGGTGCTCTACGAGCTGCACGTCGGCACGTTCACCCCGGAGGGGACGTTCGACGCCGCGATCGACCGGCTTGACCACCTCGTCCGGCTCGGGGTCGACGCCGTCGAACTGCTGCCCGTGAACGCCTTCCCTGGCCGGCATGGCTGGGGCTACGACGGGGTCGGCCTGTACGCGACGCATGACCCGTACGGCGGCCCGGAGGGGCTGAAGCGATTCGTCGACGCCGCCCACGCGCACGGGATCGGCGTCGTCCTGGACGTCGTCTACAACCACCTCGGCCCGGACGGGAACTATCTGGGCCGGTTCGGTCCCTACTTCACCGACCGGTACACCACGCCGTGGGGATCGGCGGTGAACCTCGACGACTCCGGCTCCGACGAGGTCCGGGCGTTCATCGTCGAGAACGCCCTGATGTGGCTACGCGACTACCACTGCGACGGCCTGCGCGTCGACGCGGTGCACGCGCTGCGCGACAGCCGGGCGACGCACGTCCTGGAGGAGCTGACCACCGGGGTCCACCGGCTGGGGGCCCATCAGCGCCGGCCGCTGTTCCTGGTCGCGGAGTCCGACCTGAACGACCCTAGGATGATCAGCCCGGCGCAGGCGGGCGGGCTCGGGATGGACGGCCAGTGGGCCGACGACGTCCACCACGCCCTGTGGGCGGCGCTGTCCGGCGAGCGGCAGGGCTACTACGTCGACTTCGGGTCACTCGCGACGCTGGCGAAGGCGTTCACCAGCGGGTTCGTGCACGACGGCACGTACTCGACCTTCCGGGGACACAGCCACGGGCGGCCGATGCCCGCGTCGGTCCCGGCGTCCCGGCTGGTGACCTTCCTGCAGGACCACGACCAGGTCGGCAACCGCGCGACCGGCGACCGGGCCGCGGCGACGCTGTCCGACGGGCTGCTGCGGATCGGCGCGGCGCTGCTGCTGACGGGGCCGTTCACCCCGATGCTCTTCATGGGCGAGGAGTGGGGCGCGACGACCCCGTGGGCGTACTTCACCGACCATGTGACCGACTGGCTTGCCGACGCGGTGCGCACCGGCCGGCGGGCCGAGTTCGCCGCCCACGGCTGGGGACCCGAGGAGGTGCCCGACCCGCAGGCCGAGGAGACGTTCACCCGTTCGCGGC
Organism: Pseudofrankia inefficax; assembly: GCF_000166135.1. Taxonomy (NCBI): domain Bacteria; kingdom Bacillati; phylum Actinomycetota; class Actinomycetes; order Frankiales; family Frankiaceae; genus Pseudofrankia; species Pseudofrankia inefficax. The sequence goes on along the minus strand of NC_014666.1, from coordinate 2,831,165 downwards.
TGGACTGGTCGCAGCCGTCGGCCGAGCCGCATCACGGCCTGCTCGGCTGGTACCAGCGGCTGATCGCGCTGCGGCACACGATGGCGGAGCTGACCGACCCGGACTGGTCCTCGGTGCGGTGCGCCTACGACGAGGACGCCCGGTGGTTCGTGCTGTACCGGGGCGGACCGGCCGACGCGGTCGCCGTGGTGTGCAACCTGGGCCCGGACCGGCAGTCGATCCCGGTCGGCTGGCCCGGCGACGGCGGACCTGACTACGTGCGCAAAACCGGCCCTGACCATGTGGGCAAAACCGGCCCTGACCATGTGGGCAAACCCGGCCCTGACCATGTGGGCAAAACCGGCCCTGACCACTCGGGCACGGGCGGCCCGGGTCAGCGGGGGCGGCCGGCCGGGGCCGTGCTGGAGCCGCTGGCGGTCTCGCGGCCCGGGTTCGACGCCTGGCCGGGCAGCGTCGAGGCGGACGGCGAGTCCGTGGTGATCGGCCGCCTACGCCCGCGGGAGTAGGCGGCCCGAAGCCCGGCCCGCGCTCCGACCGAGGGGCTACCGGTGCCGTTCGTGCTCGGCGCGGTTGAGGACGTAGTACAGCAGCCCGAGCAGGCCCAGCGCCAGGAACAGGACGACCACAAGCAGGATCACGTACGTTGCCATGCGCCTATCGTCGCCGCCCAGTCGGCTGACGGGAAATCCGGCATCGGATTCGGTGCGTCGCCGGATGATCAACGGCGCCCAACGCGCCACACCGCGCGATCCCGCGCCCGAGGCTCGGCCCGGTGGCGTGATCGCCGTTTTGGCCCTCCGGTGGTCGTAGCCGGGGCTGTTTCGCAGCCATCAGAGGGCCGAAACGCCGATCATGGCGACTGGCTGATCTTGATGGGCGTGGCGCTAGCTGCTGCCGACGCCCTGCCAGACGGCCTCGGCCCCGGCGTGCCCGATCCGGACGACCTCGACGATCACGATGACCGCCAGGGCGAGGACGATCAGGGAGACGACCGCCGACACGGGCCGCGGCAGTGTCCGAGCCGCCGAGCCGGAGCCCGCCTGGGCCGGACCGGGCATCGTCCACGCCGTGGGCCGCCAGCCGTGCACGAACAGCAGGAGCAGCGCGGCCGCGAACATGCCGGCCACCCACGGCAGCAGTTCCTCCCCCAGCGCGGCGTGCCGGGCGATCAGCGGGTTGTCGACCCCGAGCTTGTCGCGCAGCTTCTCGCCGGTCGACGTGGTGATCGGGACCAGGATGAGCGCGCCGGCGCAGGCGATCGCCGGAAGCGGCCCGAGCGCGCGGCGCACCCGGGGCCAGAGCGCGGTCAGCGCGAGCAGCAGCGCGGCCAGCGGCACCAGTACGACCGTGGCGTGCACGATCAGGGCGTGGGCGGGCAGCCCGGAAATCGTTGTCGGCACGACAGCCTCCTGGGGCGACGTTCAGATCATCTCTGACCCTGGCCCGGCTGCCTGAAGATGTCCTGAGAACGGTCAGTAAGCAGATAGTAAGGAGGTCTGTGGGTCCGGGCGCGGAGCGCCCGGACCCACAGACCTCCGTGTCGGGCGCTGGGCGCCCTCCCCAATCTGGTTCGCCGTATGGGCGAGATACGGGGGCGAGCGCCTATCCAGGGTCGGGATCTGCGTTACGTCCGCCTCGGCCCGCCTGACGCGCCCGGACCCACAGACCTCCGTGTCGGGGCTGAGCCGAGCCACGGGTCCAGACCGTCGTCATGATCGCCGTCTTGGCCTTCGGATGGCTGTGAAACGGCCGCGACTACGACCGTCCCAGGGCCGAAACGGCGATCATGGGACTGCCCGGAACGGGCCAGCCTTGTCGGCGGGAGTGCCTAGCTGTTCTGGTCGCCGTTCTGGGTGGGGGCGACGGGCTTGGCCAGCCTTGGGCGGCGCAGGGTCTCGTTCGGGTCGAGCTGGGAGCTGTCTCCCCCGCCGCCGATCAGGCTGGCCAGGTCGCCGATGCCGCTTCCCAGCGCGCCGCTGAGCTCGCTGGGAATGATCCACACCTTGCTCGCCTGTCCGTTGGCGATCTTGGGGAGGGTCTGCAGGTACTGGTAGGCGAGCAGCTTCGGGTCGGCGTCGCCGGCGTGGATCGCCGAGAAGACGGTGTCGATCGCCTTCGCCTCGCCCTCGGCCTGCAGGATCTGCGCCTGCCGGTCGCCCTCGGCCTTGAGGATCGCCGCCTGCTTCTCGCCTTCGGCCTTGAGGATCTCGCTCTGCCGGAAGCCCTCGGCCGTCAGGATCGCCGCCCGCCGGTCGCGCTCGGCGCGCATCTGCTTCTCCATCGCCTCCTGCACCGAGCGCGGCGGTTCGATGGCCTTGATCTCGACCCGGTTCACCCGGATACCCCACTTGCCGGTCGCCTCGTCGAGCACGCCGCGCAGCGCGGTGTTGATCTGGTCCCGGGAGGTGAGCGCCGCCTCCAGGTGCAGGCCACCGATGACGTTGCGCAGGGTCGTCACGGTCAGCTGCTCGATCGCCTGGATGAAGTTGGCGATCTCGTAGGTCGCCGCGCGCGGGTCAGTCACCTGGAAGTAGAGGACGGTGTCGATGCCGACGACCAGGTTGTCCTCGGTGATCACCGGCTGGGGCGGGAAGGCCACCACCTGCTCGCGCAGGTCGATCCGTTCCCGGACCCGGTCCACGAACGGCAGGACGATCGCGAGACCCGGCACCAGCGTGCGGTGGTAACGGCCGAGCCGCTCGACGACCACCGCGCGTGCCTGCGGGACGACCTTGACCGACCGCATCACGAAGACCAGGGCTACGAACGCGAGCACCGCCACCACGATCAGTCCACCGGTCATGGCAACTCCCTCCGTGGGACTTCCAGTCCCGGGACTTCTTCCTGGTGGACGATCGCCGTCGCGCCGTCGATGCGCAGCACGCGGACCTCGCTGCCCACCGCGATCACGACGCCGTCCGGGTAGGCACGCGCCGACCAGATCTCGCCCTTGATCTTCACGCGGCCGTCGTACCGGTCCACCCGTTCGAGGACGACGCCCTCGGCGCCGACGAGCGCCTGCGCGCCGGTGGCGATCAGCGGCGCGGTGTTGAGATGGCGAGCGGCGATGGGCCGCAGGCCGAAGGTCAGGCCGCCGGCCGCGAGGACGAAGGCGAGCAGCTCCCAGACGAGGCCACCGCCGACCAGCGCCACCACCCCGGCTACCGCGGCCGCCAGGGCGAACATGAGCAGGTACAAGCCACCCGTGAGCAGCTCGGCGATGGTGAGCCCTCCGGCGACGATGAACCAGACTAGGTCGGCCGGCACGTCTCCATCGTAGGCCTGATCACTCTCTTTTCAGAGCGGTCATATCGGCTACCGGACAACTCCCGCGAAACATCGTCGACGCGGCTGCCGGCGGGCGGACGCGGTATGGCCGCGGCCGGCACCGGTAACGTGGGCGACGCCCGATCCGGGCTCCGCCGAACCGACGCCAAAAGGATCCGTGACCGCACCGTGCCCGTCCTGACTTCCCGGCAGCGCATCGCCTACCAGGGCGAGCCGGGGGCAAACTCCCACCTGGCCTGCCGCGACGTGTACCCAGACTTCGACGCGGTGCCGTTCCAGACGTTCGAGGAGTGCTTCGCCGCGATCGACGACGGCACGGTGCAGCTGGCGATGATCCCGGTGGAGAACTCCACCGCCGGCCGCGTCGCCGACATCCACCATCTGCTGCCGGACGCGAAGGCCCACATCATCGGCGAGTACTTCCTGCCGGTGCACCATCAGCTGATGGCCCTGCCGGGAACCTCGCTGGCCGACCTCAAGACCGTGCACAGCCACCCGCAGGCGCTGGCCCAGTGCCGCGAGGCGCTGCGCGCGCTCGGCCTGCGGGCGACGCCCGACGCGGACACCGCCGGGGCGGCGCGCGAGCTCGCCCAGTCCGGTGACCCCACCCGGGCCGCGATCGCCTCCCGGGTGGCCGCCGAGGTGTACGGGCTGACCATCCTGCGCGAGGACCTCGAGGACGAGCAGCACAACACGACGCGCTTCCTCATCTTCTCGGCGGAGGACCTGCGCGCGGCGGCGGGCGTGCACGAGCTGGTGACGACCTTCATCTTCAAGGTGAAGAATCGCCCGTCGGCGCTTTACAAGGCGCTCGGCGGATTCGCCACCAACGGTGTCAACATGACGAAGCTGGAGAGCTTCATGGTCGGCGGTGCCTTCGTCGCGACCCAGTTCCTGGCGGACATCGAAGGCAGCCCCGAAGAGACGGCGGTCGCGCAGGCGTTCGAGGAGCTCGCCTTCTTCGCCGACTACCGGATTCTCGGGGTCTACCGGGCGAGCCGTTACCGGGAGCGGATCGCCGGCCGGGTCCGGTCGTCCGCCGGCTGAGACGGTCCGCCCCGCACGCCGGCCCGGCGGCCGCTCGACCGGCCGCCTTCGTGCGCTGGCCATCCACATAAGGTCAGGCCGGTGCGCCGACTACTGCCCGCGCCGGGCCAAGACGACCTGAGCCAGGAAGACCTCGACGCGGCCTACGCCCTGCCGGTCCCGCCCGCGGGGACCGCCCACGTCCGGGCGAACTTCGTCTCGGCGGCCGACGGCGCGGCCGAGGTCGGCGGCCGGTCCGCCGCTCTCGGCGGGCCCGGCGACCGGCAGATCTTCCACACGCTGCGGTGGCTGGCCGACGTCGTCCTCGTCGGCGCGGGCACCGCTCGGGCCGAGAACTACGGGCCGGCCATCGTCCCGCCGCCGCGGCAGGAGGCGCGGATCGCGGCGGGCCTCGCGCCCGTGCCGCCGATCGCGGTGGTCTCCGGGTCGCTGGCGATCGACCCGGGCGCCCGGCTGTTCGGCGCGGCCGTCCGGCCGCTGCTGCTGACCGCGGCGAGCGCCCCCGTCGAGCGGGTCTCGGCGCTGCGCGAGGTCGCGGACGTCGTCGTGTGCGGCGACGAGCAGGTCGAGCTGGAGCTGGTGCTCGGCGCGCTGGCGGGACGCGGCCTTTCGCGGGTCCTCACCGAGGGCGGGCCGATGCTGCACGCTCAGCTGGCCGGCGCCGGCCTGCTCGACGAGCTGTGCCTGACGGTCGCCCCGCTGCTCGCTGGGCCGCAACATCTCGGCATCGTCGCCGGCGCCGCCTGGCCGCTGGCCCAGCCCATGGAGCTTGGGCACGTACTGGAGGACGACGGCTCGCTCTTCCTGCGCTACCGCGTTCCGAACAAGGGATAGCAGCCGGTTACGGCCAGCTATATCCACAGGTCAGCCGCTATCCACAGGACGGCGCTGACGCCTTCCTGCCCGCCGGCGAGCTGGCTAACGTGCCGCCTGGCTCCCGACGGAGAAGGCGGTGGATCATGGCAGGGCGAGTTGTTGGCGGGCTGGCTGTGGCAGGGCCGGTCGTGGCGGAAGCCGGGAACGGGGCGGGGGCGCCGGCGGGGCTGGTCGTCAACGAACGCCGGCGCGCGCTGCTGACGGCCGCGGCTGTCCTCGACCGCGGCACGGCCGAGATCGCCACCGCGTTCGACGGTCTGGCGGCGGCGCTGGACGCGGGCGCCTGGGCCGGCCCGGCCGCCGAGCTCTGGGCGGGCGAACTCGCCCGCACGGGAACCACCATCAGGCGCGCGCTTGGGGACACGGCACTGAGCTGCGCGCACGCGGCCGCGTCCCAGCCGGAATGGGTCGCGCCAGGTGACCCACGGGCCGTCCGATCGCCCGCCAGGCCCGGCTCCCTGCGCGACGGGCGGTAGGGCGATGCCCGGCCCGAGTGAGCGAGTCGTCCTGGACCAGGGCCTGACCCGCGTGCTGACGCAGCGGCTGCGGGATCTGCGCGACCTGCTCGGACGGTGGGCCCGGGCGGTGGTGGCACTGCTCGGGCCGCTCGGCTGGCCGGCCGACCCCGTCGTCGCGCTGCACGCGGGCGCGGGCTGGGCCGACACCTCGGCCGCGAGGCTGACCCGTCGACTCGCGCTGGCCCAGGCGGCCGACGCGAGCCTCGACGCAGCGCCCATCGGCGGCGGTGCGACCTCGGCGCGGTCCGGCGGGGGGCGGCTCGTCGTGACGCCGCGGCCCGACCCGTTCGGCGGCGACGCTCTGGCGGCGCGGGACGCGGGAGCCCGGCTCGGTCTGGCGCTCGTCGGTGCCGCCCTGGCACCGGCGGCGGACCTGACGACGCTCGCCGGCGTCGTCGACCAGCTGCGGCCGTCGGCGCACGACCCGGACTTCGCCGCCGGCTTCGTCGGGGCCGTCGGCCCGGCACGGCTGGCCGTCGTCCTGCGCCTGGCCGAGCACATCGGCTCCGGCGGCTTCGTGGTCACCGAGACCGCGGACGGTTACCGGGTCCGGCCCGCGAGCGGCGGCGACCGCACTCGTGCAGACGCCCCGGGGCGATGGTTTCCGACCGCGCTGGCGGACGACCTCACGGCCACACTGGGCGCGGCGCTGGGGACCTTCAGCCGGTCCGGGCTGCTCACCGCGGCCTGGCTGAGCCGGTTCAACGCACGCGATGTGCCCGGCCAGGCCGAGACCACGCTGCTCGGCCCGCTGCTCACGGGCGGCCGGTTCGCCCCAGCCACCCTGCGCCTGCTCGGCGACGCTCTCTTCGCGACGACCGACGTCACCGGCGACCGCTACCGCACCCGCGACGGGCCGCTGGCCGGCTCCGGCGCGCACGCCAGCGCCTCCTCGCCGGTCACGCGGGACATCGGACTGCTGGGCGCCGATCCCGCGGGCCGACGGCGGGCCACCTACGCGGCCGCGCTGCTGCGGGCCATCGCGGACGAGCCGACGCTCGCTGCCCGGTTCGCCACCGAGCACGTGGAGACGATCGTCACGGGGGCCCGGGTGTCGGCGCTGCCGGCGCTGATCAGACCGGGTGTCCCGGCCCAGGTGGCCCGTGCCTGGGAGTACCTGATCGGCCGGGCGGGCGGGGCCGGTGCCCGCCAGGCCGACCCGGTCGGCGCCGCGACGTTCGTGGCGCGGCTCGGCTTCACGATCTACCGCTACCAGCTCACCCACGCGGACCCTCGGTTGCGGCGGGATACCTCCTGGCCGCTCCCGACCGGCCTGCGGGCCGCGATCGGCGAGCTGCTGCGCGTCTGGCGGGCCGAGCTGTACGCGTCGGCCGCGGGCCTGCTGCCCGCCGGCGACGCGCTGCGCGACCCCTCGGGCCGGGGCCTGGTCGCGGTCTGGCCGGCCGCCGGGCCGGGGCGCGCGGCCGGCGGCGGGGCGGGCGGCCCGTGGTCGACGCAGCTGGCCGGGCCCGCGGACGCCGCGCGGATTCCGGCCGAGCTGTGGGCGGCCCTGCTCGGCGAGGCCCTGGCCGCGGGTGGCCCGACGGCAGCGGCTCTGGGGTCGGACGCGCTGCGGCAGGCGGCCGACCTCGAGCAGGCCGGCTGGGCCGCGACCCGCGGCTACCGGGGCGACGGCCAGGTCGCGTACCCGGCGAGCCCGCGCGCGCTCGTCCATCTCCAGCAGGCCGCGATGGTGTCGTTCTTCCTCACGGCGCTCGCCGACACCGCCGCCGCGCTGACCCTGCGCGCCGAGCTGACGGCCGACGACGCGGCCCGCCGGACGACGCTGGCGATCGACCAGCTCGCCGCCACCGCCCGGGCCGTCAAGGTCGACGACCTGGTCGCCACCCTGTACGGCGTCACCGTCGGCGTCACGGTCACGGCCGCCGCCGACGCGGCGAAACCGGATGGGCGGCCCGGGTCCGAGGCGCTCTCGACGATCGCGGGCGTGGCGGCCGCCGCCGCGGTCCGGCCAGGCTGGCAGGAGGCCTACCGGGCCTCGGCGACGGCCGTCTGGCTGCGGCGCGGCGACGACCCGATCCTGCCGGTCGAGGTGACCGACGCGGCCGGCGTCCGGCGGGCCTTCACCGGAGATCCACGCCTCGACGGGTTCGTCACGGGCCCCGCGGACGACTTTCTCGACGCCGACGGCCGGCCGCTGCCGCCGGAGCGGATGTCCCCGCCCGCGCGGTCGGCCTATCTGCGCTGGCTCGCCAGCCCCGCGATCGTCGCGAACAACGACAACCTCCCCACGCCCGCGCAGGCACAATGACCGCCTCCCGGCGTGACCGGAGGTCAGCCGAGGATCCGGCTCGGGCCGCGGCCGAAGCCCGGGCCGGATCGAGCGGGGCGAGAACCCAGAGGCCGAGGACAAGGGACAATGAGCCGATGCAGCTGCCCGTGATGCCGCCGGTCGCGCCGATGCTGGCGAAGTCGGTTCCGACCATCCCGTCCGGGGCGTCCTATGAGCCCAAATGGGACGGCTTCCGATGCATCTGTTTCCGGGACGGTGACGAGGTCGAGCTCGGCAGCCGCAACGAGAAGCCGATGACCCGCTACTTCCCCGAGCTGGTCGAGGCGATCAAAGCCGAACTACCCGACCGGTGCGTCCTCGACGGCGAGATCGTCATCGCTCTGGACGGCAGGCTGGACTTCGAGGCGTTGCAGCAGCGCATCCACCCCGCGGTGTCGCGGGTGAAGCTGTTGAGCGGGACGACCCCGGCCTCGTTCATCGCATTCGATCTGCTCGCGCTCGGCGACGAGGACTACACCGGGCGCCCGTTCGCCGAGCGGCGCGCCGCGCTCGAGGCCGCGTTGGCCCCGGCGAAGGCGCCGATCCACCTCACCACGACCACCACCGACCTCGACGTCGCCAACCGCTGGTTCGTCGAGCTCGAAGGCGCGCACCTCGACGGCGTGATCGCCAAACCGCTCGACGGCGTCTACCAGCCCGACAAGCGCGTCATGTTCAAGATCAAGCACGTCCGCACCGCCGACTGCGTCCTCGCCGGCTTCCGCTGGCACAAGACCTCCACGGAGGCTGCCCCGCTCGTCGGCTCGCTGCTGCTCGGGCTCTACAACGACGAGCACAAGCTGCAGCACGTCGGCGTCGTCGGTGCCTTCACGGCCAAGCGCCGGGCCGAGCTGGTCGACGAACTCGCGCCGCTCCTGCTCGGCGACGGCGACGACCATCCGTGGCAGGAGTGGGCCAGCGCCGAGGCGCACCAGGGCCAGCGGCTGCCCGGCAACGTGAACCGGTGGAACGCGCAGAAGGACCTGTCGTTCATCCCGCTGCGTCCCGAGCGGGTGCTGGAGGTCAAGTACGAGCACATGGAGGGCACCCGCTTCCGGCACCTGGCGCACTTCGTCCGCTGGCGCGCCGACCGCACCCCCGCTTCCTGCACCTACGAGCAGCTTGAGCAGCCGCTCACCTACACCCTCTCCGACATCGTTCCCGGACTCGGCTCGTAGACGCGGCCTGTCCGGCAGACCCCGGGCGGCTGCCGGACCCGGGCTCGGCCGCTACCTGGTCGGCGCGTAGCGTGCCGCCAGGTTCCCGGGGCGGCGGCCTGGCCAGGCCCGCGGCCGGGTGCGGTCGAGGAGGGCGTCATGGCGGGGTTTGGTCGCGGCGGTGACAGCCAGCAGCCACCCGGCGCCGGGTGGGAACCCGACGCCGCCGGCACGCGGCTGGCGATGACGGCGGGAGCGGCGCCGAACGGGGTCTTCACGTCGGACCTCTCGGTGTCGGAATACGTGCTGCTCAACGAGGCCGGGTTCGAGCCCCTGGGGTTCGTCGTCGGCTCGTCGATCTACCACATCGGCCTGCAGGTCGCGGGGTGGAAGACGAACCAGGAGCTCGGCGTGCTCAGCCAGGCGATGTACTCGGCGCGCGGGCTGGCGATGGGCCGGATGCAGAGCGAGGCCGAACGGCTGGGCGCGGACGGCATCGTCGGGGTGAAACTGCGCGTGCAGTACTACGCCTGGGGCCAGAACGTCCTGGAGTTCATCGCGGCGGGCACGGCCGTGCGGGCGATCCGTTCGCCGGGCGCCCACCGCGCGCCCAACGGGCACCCGTTCACCTCGGACCTGTCCGCGCAGGACTTCTACCGGCTGCTGGCGGCGGGCTCGGCACCGGTGTCCTTCGTCCTCGGGACCTGCGTCTACCACATCGCCCACCAGGGCGTCTTCCAGTCGCTGCGCCAGGTCGGCGTCAACCAGGAGATGACCACGTTCACCCAGGGGGTCTACCAGGCCCGCGAGCTGGCACTGACCCGCATGCAGGCCGAGGCCGCCCAGGCCGGAGCCAACGGCATCGTCGGCGTCGACCTCGTGGTGAGCAACCACGTCTGGGGCGAGCACGCGACCGAGTTCTTCGCGACCGGGACCGCGATCCGCACGCTGGACCCGGCCCACCGCCTGGCCGACACCGCGCCCAAGCCCCAGTTCACCCTCGGCCTCGACACCTAGCCCGATCGTCGAGCCGACCGGCGCCCGGCGCTGCCGTCAGCCGAGCAGCCAGCCCTCGGCGTGGGCTCGGTCCAGCTCGGCGGCCACCCCGGGCGGGGTGAGCTCGGCGGGGATCGGCCTGCCGGCGGCGAGCAGCGCGGCCAGCTCCCCGCGCCCGGGGGCACCGAGCGCGGGGCCGGTGAGGCTGCCGCCCAGACCGTAGAACTCGGCCAGGTGGGCCCGCAGCGCGCCCAGCTCGGCGGCACGGTCCGCGCTGCCGGAGTCGTCACCGGCCGCCGCCCCGTGCGGGGACGTGGCGGACAGCCCCGGCTCCCGGGGCGCGGCAAGCTCGGGGCTCGGCACCACCGGGACCAGGACCAGCAGCGCGTGCGCCGGCTGGCCCGACCCCACCCGGGGCTGTGTGGGCGCCGGTGGCTGCACCGCGGCGCCGGTGGCCTCGGCCGCGAGCGCGGCGGCGGCCAGGGTCGCCTCGGTCGGGCGGACCGGCTCGTCGAGGGCGTCGAGCGCCGCGAGCAGGGCGCGCACGCGCAGCCGGTAGCGCCGGTCCCCCGGGTCGGTCCCGCCGACCGGAGCGAGCACGACGCAGTACTTGCCCTGCCGGGTGAGGGCCCGGATGCGGGCGATGTCCGCCGTGTGCAGCAGGCCGTCGGCCCAGACCGCCCAGGGCGCCGACCGGCCGGGGCGCAGCCAGCCACGTTCGGTGAGCGCCGCGCGCAGCTCGACGGGGCTCAGCCGCAGCTCCGGGTAGTCGGGGTGGCTCGGCAGCCGCAGGCCCGCGACCGTGCCGACCAGTCGGGCCCGGCCGGTGGGCTCGGGCTGCCGGTCGGGCTCGACCCGGCTCGCCGTCCGCGCCAGCGCCGCCGTGCGTTCCTTGTCGGCGTCCACCGGCCCGCCTCGCCGGCGGACGGCGGCGACGCGCAGGGCCGCGACGAGCTCGCCTTCGGGCTCCCGCAGGGCCACGGCGTCGCCGGGACCGAGACCGGCCGCGTCTCGCGCCGGGACGACCAGCGAGGGCAGCCTCAGCCCGTCGCGCAGGGTGTCCTCCGGGTAGCCCGGTGCCGGTCCGAAGGCGCCGAGCAGCAGCAGTTCCAGGTCGGCGAGCTGCGCGCGGGTCAGCCGCGCCGACGGCCAGCCGGCCGAGGCGGCCGCCAGCTCGGCGGCGCGATCCTCGTCGACGAGCACGGGGCAGCGCACGGGCACCTTCGGACCGTAGCGGTCCCGGGACAAGACGGCCGGTCCGACGGCGTTGGCTCGCCGTACGGCAGGATGGCCCCGACCGCCCTGCCAGTCCGGGCCGGGCGGATCTCGTGATTCACGGCAGGATTCTGCCATAAAATCGGAACGGTGAGCATCGACACCACAACCGCCGAGCTGGCCGACGCCGAGCTCGCGAGCCTCCTGGCCGAAGACGCCGGACGACGGCTGCTGGAGATCCGAGCCGAGCTTGGCTTCGCGGACGGGCCCGCGCTCAAGGACGCCGGCGACGCCGGCTCCCAGCGGCTGCTCGCCGCGGCGCTCGCCCGCCACCGCCCGAAGGACGCCGTGCTGTCCGAGGAGGCCGTCGACGACCCGGTCCGCCTCGGCGCCGACCGGGTCTGGATCGTCGACCCGCTCGACGGCACCCGGGAGTTCGCCGAGGAGGGCCGCAGCGACTGGGCCGTGCACGTCGCGCTCTGGCAGGCCGGCGCGCTCGTCGCCGGGGCCGTCGCGCTGCCGGCCGTCGGAGTGACGCTGTCGAGCGCGACGATCGCCCCGCCGCCGGCCGGACCGGCCGGGCCGGCACGCCTGGTCGCGAGCCGCACCAGGGCTCCCCAGCTCGTCACCGACGTCACCGAGAAGATCGGCGGCGTCGTCATCCCGATGGGCTCCGCCGGCGCCAAGGCCTCCGCGGTGATCCGCGGGGAGGCCGACGTCTACCTGCACGCCGGCGGACAGTACGAGTGGGACTCGGCCGCCCCGGTCGCGGTCGCGCTCGCCGCGGGCCTGCACGCGACCCGGATCGACGGCTCACCGCTGCGGTACAACCAGCCCGACCCGCTGCTGCCCGACCTGGTGATCTGCCGGCCCGAGCTGGCCGAGACGGTGCTGGCCGCGATCCGGGCGTCGTCGACCGGCTGAGCCACGCCACCACGCACGGAGGCGGCGGTCGGGACCGCCGCCTCTCGGCGTCGCGCCTACTGGCTCGGTCGGGCGTGCGCGCGCAGGAAGGTGTCGACGCCGGCGCCGACGGCATCCCGGATCCGCTCGTCCGGGACGGCCGCGGTGCCGTGCTCGGTGAGGACCTGGATCTCCGCGCCGATCAGGGCCAGGAACTGGTGGGCGGCCCGCGTCGGGTCGGGGACCACCAGATGGCCGGCGTTGCCGAGCATCGCCAGGCGCCCCGCCAGCGCCTCCATGATCGGAGCCTCCGCCTTGGCGCGCACCAGCCGGTAGACCTCGGGGTCGCGGGCGGTCTCCGCCGCGATCATGCGGGCGAGGAAGAGCGAGCACGGGGTGCGCTGGCACTCGACGAGGCGCAGGCCCAGCTCGCGCAGGCTGTCACGCCAGCCGACGGCCGAGAGGTCGAGGCGCTGGATCACCTCGAGGGCGTCGGCGTTCAGTTGGACGGCCGAGTCCGCGACCGACTCGCGGAACAGCTGGTCCTTGCCGCCGAAGTAGCTGTAGATCGTCGGCTTGGAGACGCCGGCGGCCGTGGCGATCGCGTCGACGCTCGCCCGCTCGTACCCCTCGTCGCCGAAGATCGGCGCCGCCGCGTCGAGAATCACGCGTCGCTTGTCCGGGCGAGCCACTCGCTTCGCGTCCACAACCGCCATGCGCCCAGTGTAGCCCTTGGGTTGACGATGAACGGACGTTACAACACTAAACCGTGTGGTGTAGTTTCGCGGCATGACCGTAAATTCAACCGTCGGTTCGGGTACGCAGACCGAGGTCGCCGAGCTGGCCGAGGAACCGGGGGCGCCGACGGGCGCGCTGCTCGCGCTGGGGCTCGCGGCGCTGGTGGCGGTTCTGGACGGCACGGTGGTCTCCGTCGCGCTGCGCACGCTGACGACCGACCTGCACGCCCCGCTCACGACGGTCGTCTGGACGAGCGTCGGCTACCTGCTGGCCGCGGCGACCATGCTGCCGCTGCTCAACTGGGCCAGCGCCCGGTTCGGCGGGCGGCTGGTCTTCCTGGTCGGGCTCGGGCTGTTCGGGCTCGGCTCCGCCCTGTCGGCCCTCGCCTGGTCGGCGGGCGCTCTGATCGGGTTCCGGGTGGTGCAGGGCCTGGGCGGCGGCCTGCTGGAGCCGACGTCGCTGATGCTCGCGGCGCGGCTGGCTCGCCAGGACCGGGTCGGCCGGGTGCTGGGGACGATCTCAATGATCATCAACGTCGCGCCGGCCCTGGGCCCGGTGGTCGGCGGCCTGCTGCTCGCGACCGGCCACTGGCAGTGGATCTTCCTCGTGAACATCCCGCTGACCCTCGGCCTGTTCGCCGTCGCCATCGCCTTCATCCCGGCCGACCGGCCCACCGGTCGTGCCGCCGCCGCGGCCGGGCCAAGCACCGACGCCGTCGTGCCCAACGCGGACGTCCGCGGCCTCGCGTTGCTGACCACCGGCTACGTCGGCGTCCTGTTCGCGCTGACGCGGGCCGGCCAGGCAGGGGCCGACGCGTTCGCGGTCGTGCCCGCCGTCGCGGGCGTCGCCCTGCTGGCCGGCTACGTCAGGTACGCGCTGACGACCGCCAGAACGCCCGCGTTCGACCTGCGCCTGCTGCGCCGGCCGGGTTTCGCCGCGAGCCTCGCGGTGATGAGCTGCGTCGGGCTGGTGATGTACGGCCAGCAGTCGGCGCTGCCCGTGTTCGGCGCCGACCGCCACCACCTGCACGGCGCCGGCCAGGGCCTGCTGGTCTGCGCACTCGGCCTTGGGCTCTTCGTCTCGATGTCCTGGGGCGGGCGGGTCAGCGACCGGACCGGGCCGCGTCCGCTGGTCCGGGCCGGCGCCGTCGTCACGGCCGTCGGGCTTGCCACGTTCGCGCTCACCCATGACCGCCTCCCGCTGGCGGCCGTGTTCGCCCTGTTCGTCGCGATCGGCCTGGGCTTCGGCGCGACGGCGGCGCCGACGTTCGCCAGCGTGTTCCGGCTGCTGACGCCGGTCGAGCAGCCGCAGGGGACCACGGCCGTCTTCATGTCGGTCCAGCTCTCGGCGTCGCTGGGCATCACCCTGCTGGGCCTGCTCCAGGCAAGGGCCGGCGCACACTGGCTGACCTGGCTGTTCGGACTGCTGGCCGCCGCGGCCGTCGCGATGCTCGTCCTCAGCCGCGGCCTGCCAGGCCGCCCAGCCGACCGTGCGCAGGCCTGAACCGCGGGCCGATGGGGCGCCAAGCTTGCAGAAATTCGCCAAGCTTCGCTAAGTAGAGCTAAGCTCTCGCTATGTTGACCGCCGAACTCGCCGAGCTCGTCCGCACGTTGCGCGGCTCGCGGACCGATCTCGCTCGGGTGGAGGCCAAGCGCGCCAATCGTGAGCTGCCGAAGTCGACACGGGAGACGCTGTGCGCGTTTGCCAACTCACCGGGCGGCGGCGTGATCCTGCTGGGGCTTGACGAGAGTCAGGGTTTCGCGTCGACCGGCGTGACCGACCCGAAGAAGGTCCGAGACTCCTTGGCCGATCTCGCGCGCGACCAGATGGCGCCGCCGCTGGCGCCACTGATCGAAATCATGGAGTTCGAGGGAGTCCAGCTCGTCGTAGCGGAGATCGCCGAACTGGATCGGAGCTCCAAGCCCTGCTACTACCGCGGCGCAGGCATGGCGAACGGCTCCTACGTCCGGGTGGGCGATGGTGACTACCGACTCGGTCCAGCCGAGGTCCACGCTCTGGTCGCGGCCCGCGGGCAGCCGGTTGACGACACCATCCCAGTCCAGGACGCCACACCGGACGACCTGATGCCGGAGATCGTCGGGCCGTACCTGCAGCGGCTGCGTTTGCAGCGTCCGTACGCCTTCCGAGACCTCGACGATCGTGAGCTTCTGCTGGCCACTCGGGTCCTGGTTCCCGGCGATTCCGGTCCGGTGCCGTCACTCGCCGGGCTGCTCTGCTTCGGCCGGTTCCCACAGCACTTCTTCCCGCAGGTCGAGGTCACGTTCGTCGAGTACCCGACCGTCGACGGCGCCGAGATCGGGACCGGCTTGCGTTTTCTCGAGAACCGGGCGTTCGACGGCCCGGTTCCGCTCCAGGTTCGCGAGACCCTCGTGCAGCTGGCCCGGTCCATCCGCCGCGGTACGGTCATCGCGCCGGGCGGCGGCGCGTCAACGGTGTACGAGTACCCGCTGGAAGCGCTGCGGGAGGCGGTCGTGAACGCGGTCGTCCACCGTGACCTCGGCCAGTACTCACTGGGCACCCAGGTCCAGGTCGAGGTCTATCCGGACCGGATAACGGTGCGCAACCCCGGGGGCCTCTTCGGCGCCGTCCGCATGAGCTCTCTCGGCGAGCCCGGTCTGTCGTCGGCGCGCAATGCCCTTCTGCTCAAGCTCCTGGAGGACGTCGAGGTGCCGGGCGAAGGCAGAACGGTCTGCGAGAACCGCGCGTCCGGCATTCGCACCATAGTCCGGGCGATGTCGGCGGCCGGCCTGCCTGATCCTCTGTTCGCCGACCACATCTCCTGGTTCGAGGTGACCCTCAGCGGGCCTCCGCCACGGCGCGCCGACCTCGCGGCGGCCGCCCGAGGCAACGCGACCGTCACGGGCGCGGCCACATCTTCGATCTCCCGCACCACGGTTCCGGCCGAGCGAGACTGGTTCGTCCTTGAGTCCATGCGTTCGGCCGGGCGGCCGCTTTCCCGCCGGGAGATCGAGAGCATGACCGGGCTCACCAGCGCCCGGGTCAAGGCGGCGCTCACGAACCTGATCGACCAGAGGCTGGTCACCGCCATCGGCGCGACACGATCACCAACGCGACGCTACGAGGCAGCCGCCGCCCAGGTGGGCTAGTAGGCGCCCTCGCGGCGCAGGACGGCGAAGACGGTGCGCCAGAGGATGACGAAGTCCATGGCCAGGGTCCAGTTCTCGACGTAGCGCAGGTCGAGGCGGACCGACTCGTCCCAGTTGAGGTCCGAGCGCCCGCTGATCTGCCACAGGCCGGTCAGGCCGGGCTTGACCATCAGCCGGCGGTGCACGTCGTCCTCGTACTGGGCGACCTCACGGGGCAGCGGCGGGCGCGGGCCGACCAGCGACATCGAGCCGTTGAGCACGTTGAACAGCTGGGGCACCTCGTCGAGCGACCACTTGCGCAGGAACTTCCCGACCCGGGTGACGCGTGGGTCGTCGCGCATCTTGAACAGCAGGCCCTGGCCCTCGTTGCTGGTCTGCAGGCCGGCGAGGCGGGCCTCGGCGTCGACGTACATCGAGCGGAACTTGTACATCTTGAACGTCTCGCCACCGCGGCCGACCCGGACCTGCTTGAAGATCGCCGGGCCTCGGCTGGTGAGCCGGACCGCGACGGCCAGCGCGATCAGCAGGGGCGAGAACAGTACGACGACGGTGAGCGCGACCGCACGGTCGAACAGGATCTTCATGACCCGCCGGGAGCCGGACAGTTCCGGCTCCCGGATGTGCAGCAGCGGCAGGCCGGCGACCGGGCGGATCGAGATCCGCGGCCCGACGACGTCGGTCAGCGCCGACGAGACCAGCACGTCGACGTCCGAGCCCTCCAGGTTCCACAGCACCCGTTGCAGCGTCTCGCCGTCCATCTGCGGGGAGATCGCGACGGTGGTGGCGCGGGTCGCCCGGATCGAGGTGTGCAGGCTCTCCGAGGTGCCGACGATCGGCACGCCGAGCAGGTCGAAGCCGCTGCGCTCCGGCCGGTCGTGGCTGTGCCGGCCGGGCAGGCGGTCCAGCACGACGCCGACCACCGACCAGCCGGCGGTCGGGTCACGCTGGGCGAGCCGGACCAGGGTCGCGGCCGACTCGCCCGCGCCGACGACCAGCACCCGGTGCATGCAGCGGCCCTGCCGGCGCAGCCGGTGCAGGATGCCCCGGCCACCGATCCGGCCGACCATCGACAGCAGGATCGCGACCGGGAAGACGATGAGCACGTAGGCGCGGGCGACCTCGGCCTTGGTCGCGTAGGACACGGTGGCGACGGTGGCCACCACTCGGACCGCCGCGTTGACGACCCGGCGGAACTCCTCGGACCCGCCACCGAGGAACCGCGGCTCGTAGGCCCGGTTCAGCGCCATCGAGACGACCCAGACCAGCGGCAGCAGCACCAGCGCGAGCAGGTACCACTCCGAGGTGTCCCTGGCCGTGTCGAAGTGCCGGGTCCCGAACGGGCCGAACCTGATCACGTAGGCCACTCCGGCCGCGACCACGCAGGCCGCGGCGTCGAAGGCGATCAGAACCCTGACGTAGCGGCGCTCCCAGCGCAGCTGGGCCCGGTAGAGATCGTTCTCGACGGCGATCGTGCGGCCCGGCGGCCGTTCCGGCGTCTCCCGGGCCCGACGCGACGCGGCTCGCCCTGGAGCCTCGCGACCGGGCACCGTCGCGGTCACAGCGCGCCGTCCCCGAGCCGGCCGCGTACCTGCAGCGTCAGCAAGGTCCCCTCCGCGGTGGATACGCCACCCGCTCCCCCGCGCGCCCGGTGCCTCGCGCGGAACACGCCCGAAACGGGCAGTCCCAGCGGCACGCGCCGTCGCGGACCGCGCTCCCCGCTCCCGGCGCGACCGAGGCCGTGCCGGTTCCCCTGCGGGATGGCCGCACCCACGACCACGCGCGCAAACTTACCCGCACCTGGCTATTGCCCGACCAGCGCCCCCACGCGACAGTCCCGACCAGCCAGGCGCGCCAGACCTTCCGGACAAACCCCCGCTACCACCGCACAACCGCTGGAACCACGAGCACGATTCCGCCGATCTCACCCCACGGGCCCCACCGCCGCGCCCCACCCGAACAAACACATGCCGTGTCGCTCTCTCATCAATGAGTTACACGACGCCACCAAACTGCTACTGTCCGCCAAAGCCCAGGGGGAGACCCCCGGGCCGCGGGCCGGTCGGCGCCCGCCCGACGGGTGGGGGCGCCTGCGCGGACGCCGACCGCACCCGGCACGCGGCCGGAACCGGGCGCGGCACGCGGCCGGAACCGGGCGCGGAGCGCCCTTCGGCCGCGTCGCCTGTCGGGCGCTGAGCGCCCTCCCAATGTGATTCGTGGTTCCGCGCGAAGACCGGGCGGGCGTGAACCGGCGTCGGGATCTTGGCTGGGTTGGGCGGTTGGTGCTTCCGCCGGCTGGCGCCCTCGGGGAGTCGGCGCTTCCGCCGGTCGGCGGTTCGCAGCGATGCTGATCGCCGGTTGCGCCTTCCGGTGGTTTTTGACCGAAGCCGGACACAGCCACCGTCCAGTCCCCCTGCGCAGTCAGTGATCAAGGCGGCATCGAGATGCCCTGATCACTGACTGCGCAGGCAAAGCGGCGCCTGGTGCCCCGATTTGTCCGCTTTATCTCTGCGCAGTTTTCGATCATGGTGTGGCAGCCTGCCCACCCGGCCCGCTGATCGGCGTCCGCGCAGGCAAGTCGGCGCCACCGGCGGAAGAGCCGCTCGTGGCCAGGCCAAGCCGGGGTTAGGGCAGGGCGGCGACGATGTCGGCTATGGGCTTGCGGGCGCCGGTGTAGAACGGGGTCTCCAGGCGGGTGTGGCGGCGGGCGGCGCTGGAGCGCAGGTGGCGGATGCAGTCGACGATCCGGTGCAGCTCGTCGGCCTCGAAGGCCAGCAGCCACTCGTAGTCGCCGAGGCCGAACGCGGAGACCGTGTTCGCCCGGACGTCCTCGTACTCGCGGCCCATGATCCCGTGCTCGGCCAGCATGCCGCGCCGCTCGTAGTCGGGCAGCAGGTACCACTCCAGCGAGCGGTTGAACGGGTAGACGCAGACGTACCCGCGCGGGTCCTCCCGCCGGACGTAGGCCGGGATGTGGCTGCGGTTGAACTCCGCGGGCCGGTGCAGGCCGACGGCCGACCAGACCGGGTCCAGGTGGGCGCCCAGGGTGGTCTGCCGGAAGCGCTGGTAGGTCTCCTGCAGCAGGTCCGGGTCGGGGCTCGTCCACCAGACCATCACGTCGGCGTCGGCGCGGTAGCCGGAGATCTCGTAGATGCCGCGGGTGTAGACGTCCTTCGCGAGGGCGCCGTCGAGCAGGGCTTCGACCTCGGCCGCGACGGCGGAACGGTCGGCGGGCAGCGGCCGGCGGGCAGCGAACACCGACCAGCTCGTGTAGAGCATCTCCGCGTTCAGGTCACGGGCGGACCGCTCGGCGGCTTGGCGTTCATCGGCTGGGCGGTCGCCGGCGGCGCGTTCGGCGGCGGGCTGGGACTCGGACATACGTCTATTCTTCCTCGCTCGACGGGCGGGTCACGGGTGCCGTTGGTCGCGATCGGAGTGGGCTCCCGACCCGGCGGGTCAGACCGGGCCGGCGGCGCCGACCGCGTCGGTCGCGCTGAGCACGGCGGCGGCGGCCGCCTCGCCCGAGCGGATGCAGGCCGGGATGCCGACGCCGTCGTAGCCGGCGCCGGCCAGTGCGAGGCCGGGCGGCAGCGCGCGGCGCACCGAGGCGACCCGCTCCAGGTGGCCGGGCAGGTACTGCGGCAGGCCGCCGCCCCAGCGGCTGACCCGGCTGGCGACCGGGCGGGCGGTGATCCCGCTGATGTGCGCGATCTCGGCGGCGACCACGCCGGTCAGCTCGGTGTCGGAACGGCGCAGGTCCTCGTCGGCGCCGGCCCGCCCGACGCTGGCGCGCACCACCCGCAGCGGGCCGCCCGAGGACACGTGCGGCCATTTCGACGTCAGGTAGGTCGCGGCCTTGATGGTGACCCGCTCACGGGGCGGCACCAGGAAGCCGCTGCTGCCCGCGGGCAGGTCGACGTCCCGGTAGATCAGCGTGACCAGGCCGATCGACGCGTACGGCACGCCGGCCAGCGGCGCGGCGGCGTGCGGGGCGATCGGGGTGAGCAGGTCCCGGGCGGCGCCGGCCGGCACGGCGAGGATCACCGCGTCGGCGTCCAGCGATCCGCTGCCGCGGGGCCCGGTGACGATGTCGCCCGGCGCGCCGGCGGCGCCCTTCTCGTCGAAGTCGACCCGCCAGCCGCCCTCAACCCGGGCGATCCGGCGCACGAGCACCCCGGTCCGCACGGCGGCGCCGCTGGCCTCGGAGACCCGGGCCGCGAAGCCCCCCAGACCGCCGCGCACGGTGGCGAACACCGGGGCCGGCGGGGTGGAGGCGACCGGGGCGGTACGCGCCCGCACCCGGTGGGCGCCGAGCAGCAGCGAGCGGTCCTCGGCCAGGATCGGGACAAGCTGCGGGACGGTGGCCCGCAGCGACAGGGCGTCGGCCCGGCCGGCGTAGACGCCGCCGAGCAGCGGGTCCACCAGCCGGTCGACGATCTGCCGGCCGACCCGGGCGCCGACGAAGTCGCCGACGGTGGGGTCCTCGGGGAGCGCGGCGCGCGGCAGCACCATGTCGGCGGCCGCCCGCAGCAGGCCGAACGGGGACAGCACCCGGGAGCGGATCAGCCCGAGCGCGTCGGTCGGCACGCCGAGCAGCGTGTTCGGCGGGATCGGCCGCAGCCGCCCGTGGATCCACAACGCGGCCGAGGTCGTGGCCGGGTGCACGAGGTCGTGCCCGAGGCCGACCTGGCGGGCCAGCCGCTGGCCCTCCGGAACGCGGGCGAGGAACGACTCGGCGCCCTCCTCGACCGCGAGCCCCTCGATCGGGGTGGTGCGCAGCTTGCCGCCGACCCGGTCGGCGGCCTCCAGCACGGTTACCTCTGCCTTGCCAGCCAGCGCGTGCGCCGCGGCGAGGCCCGCGATGCCGCCACCGACGATCACCACTCGCACGCCGCGTCGCCCCTTCGCGCCGGCCCGGTGGGGGCCGGCCTTGTCGCGCTCGGCCTAGCGGCCATGCGCGCCGGATTCAGGCGCCCCGGCTTCAGGCGCCATGGACCAGATCCACGATGTGGGCGAGCACGCCCGGATCCGTCTCGGGAATCACGCCGTGGCCGAGGTTGAAGATGTGGCCCTCGGCCTTCGACCCGCGCAGCAGCACGTCGCGGACCTTCTCGGCCAGCACGTCCGGCGGGGCGAACACGGCGGTCGGGTCCAGGTTGCCCTGCAGGGCGCGGCCCGGCCCGACCCGGCGGGCGGCCTCGTCCAGCCCGAGCCGCCAGTCGACGCCGACGACGTCCGCGCCGACCTCGCCCATCGCGGTGAGCAGCTCGCCGGTGTTGACGCCGAAGTGGATGCGCGGCACCCCGGCATCCTCGAACGCGGCCAGCACCTTGGCGGAGTGCGGCGCCACATAGCGGCGATAGTCGCCCTCGTCGAGAGCCCCGGCCCAGGAGTCGAACAACTGCAGAGCGTCGATACCGGCGTCGACCTGGACACGGAGGAAACCGATCGTGACATCGGCGAGCCGGTCGAGCAGGCTGTGCCAGAGGTCCGGCGCGGTGTACATCAGCCGCTTGGTCTTGGCATGGGTCTTGCTCGGGCCACCCTCCACGAGGTAGCTGGCCAGCGTGAACGGCGCGCCGGCGAAGCCGATCAGCGGCGTGTCGCCGAGCTCGGCGAGCAGCAGCCGGACCGCGTCGTGGACGTACGGGACGTCGTCGGGCTCGACCGACCGCAGCGCCGCAAGCCCGGCGGCGTCCTTGATCGGCTCGGCGACCACCGGGCCGACCCCGGCGACGATGTCCACGCCCATGCCGATCGCGACCAGCGGCACGACGATGTCCGAGTAGAAGATCGCCGCATCGGTGCCGAACCGGCGGACCGGCTGCAGGGTGATCTCGGTGACCAGCGCGGCGTCCTGACAGGACTCCAGCATCGGGACGCCGGCGCGCAGCGCCCGGTACTCCGGCAGCGCCCGGCCGGCCTGCCGCATGAACCACACGGGCGCGACGTCGGTCGGCTCGCGGCGGGCGGCCCGCAGCAGCGGCGCGCGCTCGGCCAGCCCCGGCCGGCGCGGGCCGGGGCCCACGGTCGCGTCGGCGCCGCCATGGACGGGCTCGGCCGCCTGGCGCGGCGCTGCTGGATCGACGACACCGTCCTCGCCAGACCGGTGAAGCCGATCCGGGAGGTCGGCGATCCTGGAGGTTCGGCTCACGCCCATGCTCCGATCGTGACACGCGCCGCCGTCAAGCGCCGAACCGCTTCCCGTCCGGAGTGGGGCGGGCAGGCGACTGGTCCGGGGCACCGAACCACGGCATCTATTTCTACGTACCGTAGAAATTACTCCTCGCCAGGACCGTCCCGCTTCGGCGTGGTCCTCGCGACCGCCGGGACACGCGAAGCGCCGGCCGACACGCCGGGGGGAATGCGTGGAGATGGGCCATCGCCGTGGCACCGTCTGTGCCGTCCGAAAGGGCCCAGAGGGCATGCGTTGTCCGAGCTGGCCTCGCTTGTACGAGGCTCGGGCGGCTTCGCGGGAGCCGTACGCACTGTCCGGGGACCTGTCCCAGCCCCCGATGTCGAGGAGGTGCGGTCATGCTCCCCGGAGGCGAGCTTGATCAGCTCGTTCGCATGTTCTGCCCCAAGTGCGCGGACGAGCGGCCGTTCGAGCAACCGGAGTGCCTCGACGGGCACGGCGCCGACTGCCCCGAACGGGCCTGCGTGGAGTGCGGCGCCGCCGTCCTGCTCGGCCCCCTCACCCAGCCCGAGCCTGCCCGGGTGGCCAGCCAGGACCGGCCCGGCCAGCGGGTGGTCCGCCCGGCGGTCGCCGACCTCGACCTGCCGGTTCAGTCGACGCAGGCCGGGTCGACGCAGGCCGGGTCGGCCCCGGCCCAGTCGGAGGCGCGGCGCAGAGTCGGCTCCGGGCGTACCCCTCGGTCCCTGGCGTGAGCCTGCATCCGGTGCCGGAGCCGTTCCACCCGGGATCCGGCGGGGCACATCGGGCCGGCGGCCACCGGACGTACCCAGCGGGGTCGAAGCCGCACGCTCCGGCGTCCGGTCAGCGTGATCTGCGGCCACGTCCTAACGTGGCCGCCATGGGCGCCCCGCTGTCACCCGACTCCGGGGCGGCCACCGAAGCCAGCGCCGCGCTGGCCGACGCCGTCCCGGCGCTGGCCGGTCCGGTCGTGTTCGGTACCGCCACGGCCGCGCTGCGCCACGGGCTCACCAGCGTCCGCCCGGAGGTGACGGTCCGGGAGACCACCGCGCCGTCCCGGGTGGCGCCGCAGGCCTTCGCGCTGGCCGCCAGCCTCACCGGGGACGAGGACGACATCGCCTCCGGCCGGTTCGTGCTGCTGTTCGACGAGGCGGGTCACGCCGCCTGGGAGGGCAGCGCGCGGCTGGTCTGCTACGCGCGGGCCGCCGTCGAGCCGGAGGTCGCCGCCGACCCGATGCTGCCCGAGGTGGCGTGGTCGTGGCTGGTCGAGGCCCTGGCGGCGCATGGCGCGGGCGTGCGGGCACTGGGAGGCACGGTCACCACGACGACCTCCCGGCGGTTCGGCGTGCTGGCGCCCGACGGGGACAGCTTCGACGTGGAGGTCCGCTGCTCCTGGTCGCCCGACTGGTCCGAGACCGCGGCCCCGGCCCGGCGGCCCGGCGGCGACGACCGGGGCAGGCCGTGGACGGCCGGGGACACGACGGCGCACCTGCACGCCTTCGCCGACCTGCTCGCGGCCATGGCCGGCCTCCCGCCACGACTGGCCGGCGTCGTGCCGCTGCCAGGTCGCCGCTTCTAGCCCGACGCTGGCTAGCCCGACGCTGGCTAGCCCGACGCTGGCTAGCCCGACGCTGGCTAGCCCGACGCTGGCTAGCCCGACACCCTGGCCCAACTCGCACGCAGGGCGCACTCCCCCGCCGTTCCAGGCCAGCGGGTCGGCGGGGAAGCGCGGGGACCCGCGCGGCGAACAGCGCGAGCCGCGCACATATGGGCCGGACGTCGGTCACTCAGCCCGGTAGCCTCGCTACGAAGCGTATAAACGGTACGATTGATCCGCCGAGCGACCTGCCAACAGCGGCTTTCACACGTACCATCGCCGATCGTGACGTCGACGGTTCCGAACTCAACACAGCAGTTCAGCGGGGGTGGCAGACCAGACGTGACCGACGCGGCAGAGCCGGTGTCGCCCGCCGTCACCCCTCTCCTGGAACCGGTCGAGGGCACCCCACCCGTCATCACCGACGCCCGGGCGCTCGCCGACGTCGCCGAGCGGCTCGCCGCGGGCGACGGGCCGGTCGCCTTCGATGCCGAGCGGGCGTCCGGGTACCGGTACAGCCAGCGCGCATACCTGGTGCAGGTCCGTCGGCGCGGCTCCGGGACGGCGCTCATCGACCCCGTCGCGCTGCCCGACCTGAGCGTCATCCAGGACAAGGTCGGCGGCGTCGAGTGGGTGCTGCACGCCGCGAGCCAGGATCTGCCCTGCCTCGCCGAGCTGGGACTGCGCCCGACCACCCTGTTCGACACCGAGCTCGCCGGCCGGCTGCTCGGCTACGAGCGGGTCGGCCTCGGGATGATGGTCGAGCGCGTGCTCGGCTTCGGCCTGGAGAAGGGGCACTCGGCGGCCGACTGGTCGACCCGGCCCCTGCCCGAGCCCTGGCTGCGGTACGCGGCGCTCGACGTCGAGCTGCTGGTCGAGCTGCGCGACGCGCTGGCCGTCGAGCTCGCGGAGACGGGCAAGCTCGACTTCGCTCATCAGGAGTTCGCGGCGATCGTCGCCGCCCCGCCGCGTGAGCCGCGGGCCGAGCCCTGGCGGCGGACCAGCGGTATCCACCGCGCCCGCAGCCGCCGGCAGCTGGCCGCTGTCCGCGCGATGTGGAGCGCCCGGGACAAGATCGCGCGAACCCGAGACATCGCGCCCGGCCGGGTGCTGCCGGACAGCGCGATCATCGACGCCGTGCTGAACGCGCCGGCTGACGCTACCGAGCTGGTCAAGCTGCCGGTGTTCTCCGGGCCGAGGCTGCGCCGCAGCGCGAGCGTGTGGATGGGCGCGCTGGCGGAGGCTGCGGCGCTGCCGGAGGCCGAGCTCCCACCGGCGACCGCGTCCACCGGCGGCGACGGCCTGCCGCCGCCGAACCGCTGGGCCGAGCGCGACCCGATCGCGGCCGCGAGGCTGGCCCGGGTCCGGGCGAGCGTCAACGCGATCGCCACCAGGCATCACATGCCGGTCGAGAACCTGGTCGAGCCGGCACTCACCCGTCGGGTCGCCTGGTCGCCGCCCGGCGATCCGACCGAGGCGACCGTCGCCGACGCGCTGCGCACCGGGGGTGCCCGCGACTGGCAGGTCGGCCTCACCGCGGCCGCGATCGCCGGCGCCCTGCCCGAACCGCCGCCCGCCGCGCCGGCCCTGGCCTCCGGTTCCGGCGGCGCGGAGCCTGAACCGGTCGCACCCGAGGAGAGCCGTCCAGCGGTCGACGCTCCCTGACGCCGCGCTGCCCGTCTTTGTCCCACCCGTCACCGGATGTCCGCCGTCGGCGAACCCGGGCACGTTCCGTGGTCATCGTCGGTTGCTGGCGGCATGAGTGACGAGGCCCGGCCACAGCCATCCGACGGCACCCATGACGATCGCCCGGACGACGACCCGCACGACGACGACCCGTCGGAGCCCCTCGACGCCTACTCCGCCGCGGTGGTGCACGTGGCCCGCACGGTGCTGCCGAGCGTCGCCAGCCTGCGGGTGCGCGGCCGGCGCGGTACGGGCGCGGGCAGCGCGAGCGTCCTGGCGCCCGACGGCATCCTGCTGACCAGCGCGCACGTCGTGGAAGGCGCCCAGGTGGCCGAGGCGACCTTCGCCGACGGCGCGGAGGTCACCGCGGACGTGATCGGCCGCGACCCGCTCTCCGACCTGGCCGTGCTGCGGGCGCGGGGCGAGGTACCACCGGCGGTCCCGCTGGGCGACGCGAGCCGGCTGCGCGTCGGGCAGCTGGTCGTGGCGCTGGGCAACCCGCTGGGCCTGGCGGGCAGCGTCACAGCCGGCATCGTGTCGGCGCTGGGCCGCTCGCTGCCGACGAAGGCCGGCCGCGTCGTCGACGAGGTGATCCAGACCGACGCCGCGCTCAACCCGGGCAACAGCGGCGGGGTGCTCGCGGACAGCCGCGGCCGGATGGTCGGGGTGAACACCGCGGTCGCGGGCGTCGGGCTGGGGCTCGCGGTCCCGATCAACGAGACGACTCGCGAGCTGATCGCCACGCTGCTGCGGCACGGCCGGGTCCGGCGCGCGTGGCTGGGGATCGCCGGCGGCCAGTCGCCGCTGCCGCCGCCGCTGGCCACGAAGGTCGGGCGCCGGACCGGCCTGCGGGTCGCCCAGGTCGTCGAGGGCAGCCCCGCGGAGAGCGCCGGCCTGCGCCGCGGCGACATCGTGCTGACGGTGGACGGCCAGCGGATCGACACCAGCACAGCCGTGCAGCGCCTCATGGTCGAGCACGCGATCGGGCGCCGGCTGGAGATCACCGTCTGGCGCAACGGCGCCCTCGTCGACGTGGTCGCCGTCCCCCGCGAGCTCACCGACGCCTGAGGTGGGCCAGCCGCACGATCACGCAGGCGGGCCAGGCCTCGTCGGACGGCTGACCGCTCGGTCGGGCGGGTGACATCCTGGTCCGTCGAGCGACAGTCAGCGGTCTGACGACCACGGTCACAGACGCCCGTTTCCTCCCCCACAATGGCCGGCATGGATCGCGTCCACCCCGCGCCTGCTGGTCGCGGCGGTCACGATCACCTGCCCAGCAGACGCGGCACCGGCCGCGCCGTCTGACCACGCCGACAGCGCGCTGTCCTGGCTCGGGGGTCAGCGCAGTGAGCCGTCGGAGGACGACATGAGCGAGTACGGACAGCCGGCGTCGCCGGGACAAGGCGGCGGGACGCCGTGGCCCGGCGCACCCGTCCAGCCGGGATACGCCGGCCAGCCCGGTTACGGCTACCCGGGCTCAGCGGCCCCTGGCGGCTTCGCGAGCCCGGGCTATGCCGCGCCCGGCTACGCCGCGCCCGGCTACGCCGCCCCTGGATACCCGGGTGCCCCCGGATACCCAGGCGCGTCCGGGACAGCTCAGCCCGGCTACGGCGCCTATCCGGGAGCCGCGCCGGGCGCGCCGGCGCCGAGGAAGCGGCGGCGCTGGGTGCTGCCGGTGGTGCTCGGGGTCGTGCTGGTGCTCGGTGGCTGCGGGGCCGGGATCGCCGCGCTCGTCCACTCCGCCTCCGGGCCGAAGACCGTCGTCAGTGGCTACCTGGGTGACGTGCGCGCCGGCCGTTATCAGCAGGCCTATGGCCGGCTCTGCGGGTCGCTGCGCGGCCAGGGCAGCTCCGAGGCCTTCGTCACCGTCATGAAGCAGCGGGACGCGTCCGAGGGACCGCTCACGAAGTACCGAACCACCGGTTACTGGATCAGCTCCGTCAACGGCCACACCAGCCGGGTGGTGGCGGTGGCTCTGACCAGGGGCGGACGAACCCAGAACCTCGACTACCAGGTCGGCAAGGACGGCAAGAACTACTGCCTGCTGTCGACCTGACCCCGCCCGCCGGTGCCCGGCCACGCCGCGGCCGGGCACCGATGCGAACCCGGCATGGAAACGGCGTAGCGGACGTTACCTACTCATCGGTAACTCTGTCGTAGGCTGGCGGTGTGGCCGCCGACCGGTGGTCCGGGCCGCACCTGGGCCCGGTCGCCGCGGTAGCGCGCCGACCAGCCGTTCCTCGCCGGGGAGGACCCTGTGTTCAAGGCATCCCGCGGTGCCGTCCGTGACGTCGTTTTCGTCGACGGCGTGCGCACCCCGTTCGGCAAGGCCAAGGGCGTGTACGCCGAGACCCGGGCCGATGACCTGGTCGTCCGGGTCATCCGAGATCTGCTGCGACGTAATCCGTCGCTGCCGCCGGACCGGGTCGACGACGTCGCCATCGCCGCCACCACCCAGATCGGTGACCAGGGCCTGACCATCGGCCGGGTCGCCGGCATCCTGTCCGGGCTGCCCGAGTCGGTGCCCGGCTACGCGATCGACCGGATGTGCGCCGGCGCGGTCACCGCCGTCACCACGACCGCGTCCGCGATCGGCATCGGCGCCTACGACGTCGCCATCGCCGGCGGCGTCGAGCACATGGGCCGCCATCCGATGGGCGAGGGCGTCGACCCGAACCCCCGGTTCGTCTCCGAGAAGCTCGTCGACCCGTCCGCGCTGGTCATGGGCATGACCGCCGAGAACGTGCACGACCGCTACCCGGCCATCACCAAGGCGCGCGCCGACGCCTACGCCGTCCGTTCCCAGGAGAAGGTGGCCAAGGCCTACGCGGACGGCAGGATCCAGCCCGACCTCGTCCCCGTCGCCGCCCGGCACGCCGAGTCCGGCTGGGAGTACGTGACGGTCGACGAGCCGCCGCGGCCCGGCACGACCGTCGAGGGCCTGGCCGGGCTGAAGACGCCGTTCCGCCCGCACGGCAAGGTCACCGCCGGCAACTCCGCCGGGATCAACGACGGCGCCACCGGCTGCATCCTGGCGGCCGGCGAGGTCGCCGACGAGCTGGGCCTGACCAAGAAGATGTCGCTGGTCGGCTTCGGGTTCGCGGGGGTGGCGCCGGAGGTGATGGGCGTCGGCCCGATCCCGTCGACCGAGAAGGCGCTCGCCCGCACCGGCCTGACCATCGACGACATCGGCCTGTTCGAGCTGAACGAGGCGTTCGCCGTGCAGGTGCTCGCGTTCCTCGACCACTTCGGCATCGACGACGACGATCCGCGGGTCAACCCCTTCGGCGGCGCGATCGCGCTGGGCCACCCGCTGGCCAGCTCCGGGGTGCGGCTGATGACCCAGCTCGCCCGGGAGTTCGAGGAGCACCCCGAGGTCCGCTACGGCATGACCGCGATGTGCGTCGGCTTCGGCATGGGCGCCACCACGATCTGGGAGAACCCGCACCATGGCGCGTAGAACCGCTTCCTCCGTCTGACGGCCTGACCACGTAGAGGAGCCACCGCATGGGCGCGAACGTCGCGCTGGACTTCCCGGACGAGGTCGTCACGCACGCCTACGTCCGCTACGCACAGCTTCCCGGAGTCGACGGCCCGGTTGCCCTGATCACCCTGGACAACGGGCACGACCACACCCGGCCGAACACCTTCGGCCCCGCCGGGCTGCGCGAGCTGCTGGCCGCGGTCGACGAGATCGAGGCGCACACCCCGGCGGTCGCCGCTGTCGCGGTGACCGGCAAGCCGTTCATCTTCTGCGTCGGCGCCGACCTGTCGTTCCGCTCCTCGATCACGGACCCGGACGCGATCCGACCGGCGATCGAGGCGCTTGGCGAGCTCGGCCACCAGGCGCTGCGCCGGGTCGGCGAGGGCCGGCTGAATGGCCGGAAGGTGCCGACGTTCGCGCTGGTCAACGGCGCGGCGCTGGGCGGTGGCCTGGAGCTGGCGCTGCACTGCGACTACCGGGCGTTCTCCGCCGGCATCCCCGTGTTGGCGCTGCCGGAGGTGTTCCTCGGGCTGGTACCGGGCTGGGGCGGCACGCAGCTGCTCCCGAACCTGGTCGGCGCCGAGAAGGCGGTCCGGATCGCGGTCGAGAACCCGCTGAACACCAACCGGACCCTGAAGGGACCGCAGGCCGCGAAGCTGGGCCTCGCCGACATCCTGCTGGAGCCGGCCGACTTCCTGGAGGAGGCGCTCGGCTGGGTCGGCCGGGTGCTGCGCGGTGAGCTGGACCCGGCGACCAGTCGGCCCGCGGTCGAGCGCGGCGCGGCCTGGGCGGACGCGCTGGCCCGGGGCCGGGCGCTCGCCGACGCGAAGCTGCACGGCGCCGCGCCGGCGGCGTATCTGGCGCTCGACCTGATGGCGCTGGCCGAGACGGCCGACCGCGACGCGGGCTACGCCGCCGAGACGGCGGCGCTGGCCGACCTGTCGGTCACCGACGAGCTCGCCGCCAGCCTCTACGCCTTCGACCTGACCCAGAAGCGGGCCCGCAAGCCCGTCGGCGGGCCCGACTCGAAGCTGGCCCGGCCGGTGACGAAGGTCGGCGTCGTCGGCGCGGGCCTGATGGCCGGCCAGCTCGCGCTGCTGTTCGCCCAGCGCCTGGAGGTACCGGTGGTGCTCACCGACCTCGACAAGGCCCGGCTGGACAAGGGCGTCACCTACGTCCACGGCGAGATCGACAACCTGCTGCTGCGCGGCCGGGTCTCGCACGACAAGGCCAACCGCCTCAAGGCGCTGGTCACCGGCTCGCTGACCAAGGATGCGTTCGCCGACGCCGACCTCGTGATCGAGGCGGTCTTCGAGGACCTGAAGGTCAAGCAGACGGTGCTCGCCGAGCTGGAGGCGGTGGTGCGCCCGGACGCCCTGCTGCTGACGAACACCTCCGCGCTGTCGGTGACCGAGATGGCGTCCGGCCTGGCCCACCCGGAACGGGTCGCCGGGCTGCACTTCTTCAACCCGGTGGCCGTGCTGCCGCTGGTCGAGGTGGTCCGGGCCGCGCGCACGGACGACGCCTCCGTCGCCACGACACTGGCGGTCGCCAAAAAGCTCGGCAAGAACGCCGTGCTGGTGAAGGACGCCCCGGCGTTCGTCGTGAACCGGCTGCTCACCCGCTTCCTCGGCGAGGTCCTCGGCGCGATCGAGGCGGGCACCCCGGTCGCCGAGGCGGACGCCGCGCTGGACTCGCTCGGCCTGCCGATGTCGCCGCTGACGCTGCTCGCCCTGGTCGGCCCCGCGGTCGCGCTGCACGTCGCCGAGACGCTGCACGAGGCCTGGCCGGACCGGTTCCGCTCCCCCGCCGGGCTCGCCCGGGTGGTCTCCGCCGGCAAGACCAGCATCTACACCACCGGCCCCGACGGCACCCCGGTCGTCGACGAGGAGGCCGCCGCGCTCGCCCGCGCGGGCACCGGCGACGGTGCCGGCGCCGGGTCCGGGGTCGCCCCGAGCAGCGCCGAGGTACGGGAGAACGCGCTGGCGGCGCTCGCCCGGGAGATCCGGCTGCTGCTCGACGAGGGGGTCGTCGCCGAGGCCGCCGACGTGGACCTCTGCATGATCCTCGGTGCCGGCTGGCCGTTCCACCTGGGCGGCATCACGCCGTACCTGGACCGCACCGGGATCAGCGACCCGGTCACCGGCGCCCGCTTCGCCCCGCCGGGCGTCGCGACTGTCCGGTAGAACCCGGGGGGGCCTCGTCCGGCCCGAACGCTCCGGTCCTGGGCCGCCGCAGTCGCGGCGGCCCAGGACCCCCCCGAGCGGCGAAGGCGCCTGTCGGCCGGCGGCCCGAGGTCACCGCCAGTCGCCGAGCGGCTCCTCCGGTTCTTCGGGCGGCCCCCAGGGCTCGTCAGGCGGCTCCCTGGCCTCATCGTGGGGACCTCGGTACGGGCCCGGCGGCTCGCCCGGCTCCGGCTCTGGCGACCACTGCTGGTTCGCCTGGGCGATCAGCTCTTCCAGACGTCTCATCGCCGGCGCGGGCGAATGCGCCCCGTGGGCGTGCTCCACGTGCAGCATGATCCCGAATGCGGGCGGGACGCCCGGAATCGTGGCCAGAAGCCCGTCGACCTGTTCCTCGTCGGGGAGGACCGGTCGTGCCCCGCGTGCCACCGGCGGCGCCGGAAGGTCTGCGAAGACGGCTCTGGCGCGGGCCCACAGGTCGTTGACCGCGCTGTGGGTCCACCAGAGATCACCTCGCAGCTTCTCCCAGGCAATGACCTGCCTGGTGAGGGCCGTGCGCGCGGCCGACAGTAGCTCGTCGTACTCCTTCTCGGTCGCGGCCAGGTGGCGGCTCGCATCCCGCGCACTGTCAGCGTCGGGGTTGGCGCACGAGATCTTGATGAAGATGGCGCTCAGGCTCACCGTCACGAGCAGAACGATGATCGTCCAGTCGGGAATCACTGGGCCGGCGGGGACGCCGGTGTCGCTCTGGTCGACCTGCTGCACGCCGATCAGGAGGCTGGCGCGCACCCACGCGACCACGCCGACGACCGACAGCAGGAGGACGGCGAACGGGACCACGACCCGCCAGACGGGCCTCGGCGACTGCTTCCCCGACCATGCGCGCCGCCGGGACCAGATCGCCACCGGCCTGGCCAGCTCCTGCCCGGTGACGTAGAGCGCCACAGCCAGGACGACCGCGGGCAGGTAGCCGATCCAGTACTGCAGATGCGACCACAGGCCGTGCGGTTTGGTGTTGCCGAGGTAGCCGAACAGTTTGCCGAAGAACCAGGCGTCGAACACTCCGGCGACCACGACGGCGAGAACTGGCAGCCAGGAGTGCCACCAGGGCCTGCGGCGCCGGTCGTACGGCCCGTCGGAGGCGTACCGCTCGGCGACCCGCCGGTCGGCGGCGACCGCGGCGGCGATCCGCCTCCGGGCCACGAAGGTCGCAAGACGTTCAAGGCCACGCGTGGTCTCGGTCTCCGCACGGGAGAGCTCGGCGAGGCCGCCTTCCAGGCCCGGCCGGGCCCTCCCGACGATCTCGGCGCTCTCGTTCAGCGCGAGCAGGGACGCGGTCGCGGCGGGAGTATCCCTGATCTTGTCGGCGAGGAAGTCACACAGCGCGCGGCACGGCCGGCCGCCCGGCGCCGAGCAGGTGGCGCCCGCCATGCACAGGGGGTAGGGCCTCGGCTCCAGGGAGAACTGCTCGGTCGTCATGGTCAGTTCCCCTCGGGCGGGACCGCGATCACGAGTTCGACCCGCCGGTCACAGCGCATCGCTCTCTCGTCGTCCGTACCGTCGGGACGGTGCTCCGGTCCGCAGCCCGGACCGGGGATGCTGGAACCGGCGCCGGTCCGGCTCGCCACGGGCAGGCCCCGCGCGACCAGCGCATCGGCGACGGCGTCCGCCCGGGATTTGGAGAGCAACCGGTTGTAGGCGTCGGTGCCCGTCGTGTCGGTATGTCCGATCACGTTGACCACGCTGCCGCGCAGGCCTCGGACCTCGCTGACCACGGCCGTCAGGGTCAGATCCGCGTCCGGCGAGAGATCGTTCGAGTCGCGGGCGAACAGCACCTGGTCAGGCAGGGAGACGGTGAAGACGCCGGTGCCCGCCGGGCGGGGCCGCGGTTGGGCGGGGAAGTCGACAGGCTCGTCGGCCGCGCCGTTCTCAGCCGGGATCGCTGTTTCGGAGGCGGTCACATTGCTGAGAACGCTGCACTGCGCCGCCCGCGCCGCGGCGCACAGTTGCTGCCACAACGTCGTCAGCCAGACCAGCTGGCCGCTTGACGACGGCTGCGGCTGGCTACTGGCTGGATGCCCGACACCGTTCAGGATCACAGTAGTTCCTGACAGGTCTGGCAATTCTCGCGTCTGGGCGCAGGCTTGCACCGTCGGTGCCGGACTCCCCTGGAACGACGCGTCCAGGACGCTCGCGCACCCGACATTCACCAGACCGTCCGTCGCCACCACGAGGTGACGTCGCCCGGCCGGCGCCTGGTGCAGCAGCAGCGCCGCCTGGTACATCGCGCCGAGCACGTCCGTCCCGACCGCCTGCGGCGCACCCTGCCAGGCGCTCCTGACCGCCGCGTTCAGGCAGGCCCGCGACCTGGCCCTGTCGTAGCTGGCCTGCGTGGCGTCGCCGTCGAAGGCAGTCGCCACGGTGCGCCACGACAGGGTCGCCGACGACCCGTCGAACCCGGCCACGGACACCACGTCGCCTCGGTCCACCGCGGCCCTCACCTCCGGCACCATCGCCGCTGCCGCGTCCAGTGCGCCGGGGCCCCTGGCCGACACCGTGCGGTCCAGGAGCAGCACGGTCGCGCCCTTCACCGCGCCCGACGCAGTCGCCGTGTTACGGCCGGCGCAGGCGGTCGCCACCGACGTGCCACCGCCAGCCGCGTCGGCCGCCCCAGCGCCAGCCGCACCAGCTCCAGCCGCACCACCGCCTGCGGCGCCGCCGCAGGCCGAGAGCGCCGTCAGCCCGAGGACACCGACGAGAACAAGACCGCCGAACCGCCTTCCGACGAGAGCCGTGGCGACGGCTCGCGACGAGGAATGCCGGCGTCGAGGTTCCGACATCACGAGACATCCTCCGTCAGCCGGGCCGAGCCCGGCACCCGCAGACCCGCCCACTGCATCAGGCGAACCAGCGCCGAGTTCTGCGCGTCCTCGAAGTCGAGCAGGTTCACATCAATGCTCTCGACGTTCTGGATGGCCGTGGAGACCGTCCGGAAGAGCTCCCTGTCCTTCGCGTCCCGCCGAGCCGCCAGGTCCTTGATCACCTTGTCCGCGTCGGTGGGTTCTACCGCGAGGCGCGCGAGCGCCGGAACCAGGAAGGGCGGCGGCACATCCCGGAGCCGGTCGCGAGCATTGTCCTCACGCAGCAGATCCGTGACTCCAAGGGCGCTAAGCACTCGGAACCAGTCGCGCACCGACTCGTCAAAGCCCTTGATGTACCTCTTCGTGCGCTCCGTCCGACCGTCCCACTCGCGCATGTCCTGGTCATGCGCCTTCATCGTCAGGTCATGCGCGGCGAGTTGCGCAGCCCCGCGACGCTCATCTGCCGCGGCCTGCTCGAGAATTCCAGCCCAGGCCTTCTGTTGAATCTCGCGGACCGCGTCGTCGAGTCCGACCTGGGCCCGAGCCGACCAGCGTAGCGTCGTCCCGGGCAAGAATGCCTCCGCGAGCCTGGCGAGCTCCCTGTTGACCGCACTTTCCGCCTCCGCGGCCTGGTGCGGCGGGAAGTTCCGCAGCACGCAGCGGACGGTGACCGCGATCTGCTCCCGGACAAGGTCGTCGTGCCCGCCAGCCCCGCGCCGGACGGCGTTGATCTTCCGGTTGCCATCCCGCCATGAACACCGCACGCGAACGCTGAAGTCGTAGGCGTCCCCTTTGGACGGCGTACGGAATGTCGTCGCCGCCGGCACCCATTCCTGCGGCGGGCCAACCTTAGGACGCTGGAAGAGCCGTCGAACCCAGCCAGTCCTGCCCGCACCTGAGTCCGACATCTATCTCTCTCCTCCATAGCGAGCAGAATGAACAATGCTGATGCTGACGGGAAACTCGGCGGCCCGTGACCACGTGCCGACCCACACATCGAGATAACGCACCACGACCGGGCCTATGGGGCTTCGGTAAAGGCTGTAGAGAAGGTTGCCAACAATGCGTGCCTGCTCGGCGTCGCCGTCCGCCTCCTCCAGCCAGTCCCGCAGCACGCGCCAGCCACGGGCGCGGGTGCCCGGCACGCGGAGGACCAGCTGCCAGAGCAGCTCGAACCGCCGCCAACGGGTGGTGTCGTCGCGGACGTGAGCCAGGAGCGGAGCCCTCGTCCCGCCGTCGGCCCGTCTGTCGTCGACGAGCAGGAGGAGGCATCGTGGCGCCAGGTCCACCACCGGCGAGAGAACTATCCGGGACTGGCCCCGCTGGCGCAGTGCCTGTGCTCGGGTTCGGTCGTCGTCGATCTGCTGCAACCAGTCGGTGAGAAGGTCGAAGACCTGGACCGTCGCCTGGCTCGCGGCGACAGCGTGCACCACGCGCGGCACCAGGGCGGGGGCCCGCTTCGAGATCGCGGCCTCCCGCCGCACGGCGCGCAGCGCGGTCCCGGTACGGCGCGAGCCGGGCCCGGTCGCGTAGACGAGCAGCTCCGTCGTCCGCCAGGCAGGCCCACGGCCGGCCCAATCCTGAATCCGGCCCCAGGTCCGCTCGGCGGATTTCGGATTCTCCAGCATCGCCTCCACCGCCGAGGCCGCCGCGGCCCGGCCAAGCTCGCCAGCCCTGATCCAGGTGTCGATCTGCGCGTTGAACATCAGCTCGAAGTCGAGACTCGCCAGATAGCCGACCGCGAGCGCCGCTCGCAGCTGGACCTCGTCCGACCACCGTCGGCCCTCGGCGGGTATGGCCAACTCATCGAGCCACCGCTGAAGGCCTTTGCGGGCGAGATGATGCTCGCGCCAGACGACCTCCAAGGTGACGCGGGCCAGCGCCGGGTTGCTGAGCGAGACCCTGTTCTCCGCGAGGTCGGCGCCCGATCCAGGGTCTGGCAGCGCCTTCTCGTCCGGCGGCGGAGGTGGCGCTCCGACGAACTTCAACAAGGTCTCGGTCGGCTCGTCGAACGGCTGACCCGGCTTCTTCTCCTCGTCAGAGCCCTCGAAGAGAATCTCGGCCAGCCGGACCCCAGCGCTGGTGATCGCGTCGATGGTCATGTCGTTGCAGACCGCGAAGGCCACCAGGAACGCGCGGCGGAAGACCCGGTTCGCCTCCGTGGGCTCGTCCCCGTCGAACGGGACCTCGCCGAACGGGTCCGTGAACTTGCGAAGCACCGCCGCGCGCGTGCTGGGGTCAAGGAAGGCGTCCGGCTTCGTGCGGTCCTGCCGCAGCGCGGCGGCGACAAGCGCCGCGACCTCCGCCACCCTGACCATCGGCACAGCGCGCACCGCGTCCGCGACTTCCTTCTTGGCCACCGCGGCGTCGGCGTCGCGGCCGGTTACTCCGTGCCGCCGGACCAGCAGTTCCCGCAGGGCCTGCACCGGATCGGGCATGACGTGCTCCACGAGCACGTCCACCCACTGAGAAGGGCTGTTCACGATCAGGACGAGGTGCGTGCCCTTGCCGCGCGCGAGCCCGGCCAGCTCCCCGACGACGTCGGGGAGCCTCCTCCGCTGGGCAGTCTGGTGCGCGGACACGACGTAACACACGCCGGGTGCCATGTCCGCTTCGGTCAGAATCGCCGCGTCGACCTCGGGATCGAACAGCGCGAGCTGGTGCTCCGGCAACGTCTCGGCGAGGCCGCGGATCGCCAGCGCGGTGCGGCCCGACCCAGGCGGGCCCGCGAGGACGGCGACCGAGGACGTCCGCAGCCGCTCGGCCAGCAGCGACAGACTCGTCGTGCGCACCGACGAGGCCACGTTCTGCTGGCCCGCTGTCTGTACCTCGACGAAACTCTCCGCCAGCGCGGTGATGGTCGCGACGTCCAGGATTCGGGCGCGCGGACCGATACGGTCACCGCCACCGATGTTGATGACGCCGTAGTTGTGGCCGACCACCACCTGGTCATCGCCCATGCCCAGCGTGCCGGTGTTGCCCGTCGCCGAGCGGGGGCCCGGCTGGGCCGGAACGCCGTTGAGGCTGCGCCAGCCGCGGGCGGCATGGTCACGCCGACGGCCGAGGGAGCGGGCGTCCGGGGAGGACACCTGCTCGGCCGGCCCGCGGGTTTGCTCCTGTCGTGGCGCTCTCGGCTCGGCCGGTCGAGCCTCGGGCCGTTCCTGGGCGCCGGGATCCGGCCCAGGGGACGGCCCGAGCCGCTCCTGGGATTCCGGTCCTGGCAACGAATCCGGCTCGGGCCGGTCGCGGGCTCGCTGATCTCGCGCCGAGTTCGAGTCAGGCCGCTCGAGAACGGGCCGATCGGACTCTGGATACGACTCGGGCGGCTCGGGGGCGCGTCGAGAAGCCGCGGGACCCACTTCTGGACGCGCATCGACGGGGGGCCTCGGCACCACCCGCGGCACGGGCTCGTCGAAGGGCATGGCGTCGTCTGCTTCGTCGCCAGCGGGCATCTCAACGGCCCGAGATGTTCACGTTGCCGGAGTTGGTGCCGATCGCCGTGCTGTTCTGGCCTATCGCCAGGACTCCGTGGTTGTTGTCGGCGTGTATCCCGCCGGCAGCCCCGCCGCCGGCCGGGCCATGACCAGTCGGGCGACCACCGGCCGGTCCACCACCGGCCGGGCCGTCGTCCGTCGCGTCGCCATCCTCCGATGGCCCGTCGACTTCCTCGGCGCCGCGCGAAACGCCCGGCTGGGCGGCCACTGAGACGACGCCGGGCGCGGTGTGACTGCCGTTGGCCCACAGGCAGGCCCAGGCGAGCGTTCCCGCGCCCTTCTCGCCGGGGCCCAGCCGGACCGGGGTGAAGTCGGCGGGCATCAGGCCACCGGACAGTTCGTCAGCGACGGTTCCGGCAAACATGTCGTCGGACAGCAGCAGGACGAGATCGGCGTCCGGCGCCGCGTTCAGCAGCTGACGACCGACCTTGCCATCGACGATGCGACGCGTCTGATTGATGGCGTGGCTGATGACAGTGGTCCCATGATGCCAGACCACTCCGTGATGAATGGCCATCCGAACCCGAAGATGGTATTCAGGGCGCGCGACTCGATTGCGCCCGTTCAAACCGATGGAAAGCTCACGGGGCAATCGCGCGACGAGCCGGCTGCGCGGCACGTCAGCAGAAAACAGCCAGAATCCGCCATCGCCGCTGTCGCGGAGCAGACCACTCACGCCGACCGTGGCGCAGGCCTCCCCGAACAACGCGTTCAGGTCATCGACCAGCCGGCCCTGGCCCGGGGTCGTGTGGGTGCTGAAACCGCAGATGTCGAGCCCGACGACCGTGTGTGGCAGCTCGGCGTTCGCCATGGTGTGGTCCTCCTGTCCAGACGGGTCCAGCATCTGGGACAGACGGACGGACAACCCGCCAAAATCGGCGGATTCCACGGCGTCGGAGTGACGGTCGGCCGACAGGCCGAGGCCTTCGGCCCGAGTGGCCGGCGCGGCGCCGCCTACTGTATGTCGGCCGCCGCGAGCAGCTTGTTCTCATTCAGGAGCACGTAGCGGCGGTACCCCGTGGCGAGCACGCCCGCCGACCGGAACTCCTTGATCAGATCGCGCAGCGTCGACTCGCTGCATCCCGCGGCGGACGCCAGCTCGGCCTGCGAGATCCCGACCGCGATCTCCAGTCCCCGCGGGCCGCGCTGGCCGAACTCACACCCGAGCTCCCAGAGGACGCGAGCGACCCGAACCCGTGCCTGCCGGCCGGCGAGGTCGAGCTGACGGCGGGTCGCGGCGACGAGCCGGTCGCAGAGAAGCTGATTCGTGGCGACGCTCGCATCCTGGTGGTCGGCCAGAAAGGCACGCCAACTGCCACCGGAGATGCGACGGGCCGAAACCTCGCCGCAGGCCACCACCGCGGCTACCCGAGGCTCGCCCGTCATCGCCCCGAGCTCGCCCACCACATCACCCGCAAGCCGAAGGGAGATGAGAACCTCCCGGTCGCCCATCTCCCCGACAACCTTCACGAGCCCCGAGAGCAGGACGAATACGTGGTCGGACCGGTCTCCCTCGTGGAGCAGATAGGCCTGGTCGGCGAAGTGGACACGGCTGCCGAGCACCGCCAGTCTCGCGCCGGTTCCCGGCCGAAGCCGGCCCAGAAAAACCCGAGGCGGCCAGCCGTCCGGCTCCCGAACGACCTGATGTGCGCTCACAGTGTCCCCACCCCTGATGAATCGCCTGGTGAAAGCGTAGCGGCACGCGATCGGAACCCCATGGGTGCCGTACTCTCGGCCCTTGCCCGTGAGAAGATCTCAGGCACCCGTCGTCGACGGAGGACGCGGACCGGGGAAACCACCGACAGCCTGCAGTGCGCCTGCTGGACGGGTCCATGTGTTCTGATCTGCAGGAATCAACCCCCGCCCCGCGACCTGCCTTCCCGGACGTGCCCGCCGACGGCGGAGGCCCCACATTCGGTGCGGCGCCAGGTATGACCGATGGGAAGATGCCTCCTGGCCCCAAAGGTGCACCGCTGCTGCCCATACAACCGTCGGCGAAGGCGAATAGACCGGAGCCGGCGTCCGGCCGGAGAATCTGACAGTTCGTCCCTTGTCGGCATATGCACCTATTTACCGCGCAATCGCACCGCTCGACCTGCGCCCGCCACCATCACCAGACCGACGGCGAACGGCAGCAGCGACCGGCTGGGTAGGCGAGTGGAGAACCGGGTACACGCCTCCGCCCTGGGTTCAGGCGCGACACCGATGCGGTTGACCAGAGGTTCCGGGGGAAGGTGGCGCACTCGCACGGCTACCATGGGACACGCCCAGGACACCTGTCCCGCCAACCTGGCATGGCACGGTGACGGTCAGCCGACAGTTCTGCTCACAACCGGGTTAGTCCCGCACACCCAGTCACAGCCCGACGTGGCGGGTGGCCGGGTGGTGGAGTCGGACATCGCGGGACCGGGCCAGAATAGGGTCATGACCGATCAGACGACGTCGTCTCGACGGGCCCCCGCGGTACGGACTGTGGCGCGGGTCGACAGCTCCGTGGGCGGCACGCCGCAGTCCGGCGGCCCGGTCGGCCACGCGGCGGCGAACGGCACCGCGCGGGCCCAGGCGGCAGGTCGCGGGGTAGGGCCCGAAGGAGGTCGACGCCGCATTCCTGGATGGCTCGCCGGCCGGATTCCCGGGCGCCCCCGAAGCAGCGGCGCGGACGCCGGCAGGACGCCGCCGGAGGGCTGGCGGCGGGGCGCGACGCCGCGGATAGCGGCCCTGCTCGCCTATGTGATCGGACTGCTCGACATCCTGTCGGCGGTCACGCCGCCCGGGCATGGCCGGGTGATCCAGCTGCGCAGCGTCCTGCCCGGCTACATCCCGGAGCACGCCCGGACGCTGACGGTGCTCGTCGGTGTCCTGCTGATCCTGCTCGCGCACGGCCTGGCCCGCCGCAAGCGGCGCGCCTGGCAGCTGGTGCTCACGCTGACCGCGGCGAGCACCGTGCTGCACGTGCTCAAGGGTCTCGACTACGACGACGCGATCGGCTCGGCGGTCTTCGCCCTGTGGCTGATGTACCGCCACCGGGACTTCCACGCCGAGCCGGACCCGTCCAGCCGGTGGCACGCGCTGGGCGCGCTGATCGCGCTGTTCACGATGTCCCTGCTGATCGGGATCGCGATGCTGCGGATCGGCTGGGCCCGGCATCTGATCGGCCACTACCCGCTGTCCGAACAGCTTGAGCACGTAATACTGGGGCTCGTTGGCGCGCACGGCCCGGTGAACATCCCGTCGCCGCGGGTCGACCGCGTGATCAGCCGGACGCTCGCCGGGATGGGGCTGCTGACCGCGGCGGTGCCGACCTGGATGGCGCTGCGCCCGGCGCACCCGTTCCCGCGGCACAACCGCGACGACGAGGCCGGGCTCATCGCGCTGCTGGCGCGGCACGGGGCGGAGGACTCGCTCGGCTGGTTCGCGCTGCGCCGCGACAAGGCGGTGATCTGGTCGCCGTCCGGGAAGTCCGCGATCGCCTACCGGGTCCTGTCCGGGGTGATGCTCGCCAGCGGCGACCCGATCGGCGACCGGGAGGCGTGGCCGGGCGCGATCGCCGAGTTCCTGCGCGTCGCCGCCAGCCACGCGTGGGTCCCGGCCGTGATCGGCTGCTCGGCGCACGGTGGGACGGCCTGGACCAGGTCCGGCCTGACCGCGCTGGAACTCGGTGACGAGGCCGTGCTGTCGGTGGAGGACTTCAGCCTGGAGGGCCGGCCGATGCGGGGCGTCCGCCAGGCGGTGGCCAGGGCCGAACGCGCCGGTTACACCGCGACCGCCCGCCGGCTGAAGGACGTGCCGGCCGCCGAGCGGGCCGCGCTGCGCCGGGCGGCCCGGGCCTGGCGCGGCTCCGAGCCGGAGCGGGGCTTCTCGATGGCCCTCGGCCGCTTCTCCGAGGACCCCACGGACCCGACGGTCCCGTGCCAGGTCGCCCCCTGGGCCGCGGAATGCGTCCTGGTCACCGCCGTCAGCCGGCCCGAGCCGGTGGACGCCCCCGCGCCCGCGCCCGCGCCGGCCGCCGGGACCAAGCCGGACGGGGCGGGGACCGCGGCCACGCCCACGGCGGAGTCCTCCGACGGGTCCGGCGCCGGTGAGCCGCGCGGGATGCTGCTGTTCGTGCCGTGGGGCCGCGACGGGATGTCGCTCGACCTGATGCTGCGTGACCCGCAGGCCGACAACGGGGTGACGGAGCTGCTCATCGTCTCCGCCGTCCGGTCAGGCAAGGAACTGGGCATCCGGCGGATCTCGCTGAACTTCGCCGCCTTCCGCCAGCTGCTGGAGCACGGCGGCCGGCTCGGCGCCGGCCCGGTGGCGCGCGGCACCAAATGGCTACTGGTCTTCATGTCGCGCTGGTTCCAGATCGAGAGCCTCTACCGGTTCAACGCCCGGTTCAGGCCCGCCTGGGAGCCTCGCTACGTCTGTTTCCCGGCCAACCGTGACCTGCCCAGGGTCGCCGTCGCGATGGCGGAGGCCGAGGCCTTCCTCACCAAGCCCTGGCGCCGTTCGAAGGGGCCGCAGCAGGCGCCGGACGACGAGTAGCCGGGCCTCCCGGGCGGGTACCCGCCCGGGGCAGGTCCGTCAGCGACGGCTGGCGAGGCGGTGCCGGGCGACCGGCGCCGCGGGGGACTCCGGCTGATCGGTGCCGTCCGGCAACGGCTCTCGCCCGGCGCCGCGGGGCCGCAGCGCGACGCCGACCCCGGCCCAGACGAGGTCGGCGACGGTGGCCAGGAGGCGGGCGACGACGGCCAGGACCCCGGCCGCCTCGTGCGTCAGCGCCGGGGCCAGCGCCAGCAGCAGCACACCCTCCCGGATGCCCGCGCCGGCGGGGACCACCAGGACGAGGAAGCCCGCCGTCCAGGCCAGCGCGTAGGCGCCGGCCGACAGCGCCAGCAGCCGTGGACCGCCCACGGCGGGCGCGAGGTCACGAGCCAGCAGGAAGGTGGCGACGCCGTAGCAGCCGAAGCTGACCAGCAGCCAGCCGGCGCCGGCGAGCACCGCGCGGCTGGTGAGCGGGTCGGCCAGCGGCGGGCGGCGCAGCAGCCGGAAGGCGACCGCGAGCAGCCGGCTCAGCACCGGTGGCGCGAGCACGACCGCGAACACGGGCACGGCGACGAACGCCCACCAGTAGTGGGTGAACGCGTCCCGGGAGGCGAACGGCAGCGTCACGGCGGCGGCCAGGCCACCGCAGGGGACGGCGAGAGCGAGCACGATCAGGCTCGCGGCACCCGAGCGCGGCCTGGACACC
This sequence comes from Pseudofrankia inefficax, assembly GCF_000166135.1. Classification (NCBI taxonomy): domain Bacteria; kingdom Bacillati; phylum Actinomycetota; class Actinomycetes; order Frankiales; family Frankiaceae; genus Pseudofrankia; species Pseudofrankia inefficax. The sequence continues at coordinate 2,788,317 of NC_014666.1, read as the reverse complement.
CCGTAGTCCCGGGACAGCTCCATCTGCGCGAGCACCGGCCACACGCTGCCGGGGATGTACTTCCCGACCTGCCCGACGAAGAAGATCCTGGTCGCGGCCCGCACCGGCAGGCGGGCGCCCAGCCCGGCCAGCACGGCCCGCCACGACAGCACGGTCAGCCCCACGGCGACCACGGTCGCCACCGCCGACCCGATCACGCCGCCGACGCTGAGCCGGCGGATCGACGTCGACACGTCGTGCCAGCCGCGCACCAGCGCCACGATCAGCAGCACACCGGCCAGCAGCAGCGCCCCACGCACCACCCACGTCAGCGCCCCGCCCCGGCGAGCCCGCCCCGACCCGTCGCCAGGCCCGGTCTCCCCGGGCCGCGCCGTCCCTCCGGGCCGCGCCGTCCCCTCGGGCCGATCGGGCCGCGCCGCCGGGGTCGGGTTGGAGTCCACCGGCCAAGCCTAGAAGCCGGTCCGGCCGCGCGGCTCAGGCGGGTGGCCTGAGCGGCGCGGCCGGGACCGATCCGGTCGTGCGTCGTGCTGACTACTCCGAGGCACCCCGCTGCCGCGGCGAGGCCTTGGCGGCCCTCACGGCATTCGGCTCGGTGGCCGGCGCCGGGACGGTCTCGCCCGGGTCTCCCGCGAGCGCGGGCTGGCGGCGGGCGACCGCCTCGACGACCTTGCGGGCCAGGTCCTGCGGAGCGAGCCCGACCTCGGCGAGCACCTCGTCGCGCTTGCCCTGATCGAGGAAGCGCTGGGCGATACCGAAGTCGCGCAGCGGGACGTCCACGTCGGCGTCGCGCAGCGCCTGCGCGATCGCGGCACCGACGCCGCCCACCCGGCCGTTGTCCTCGACCGTGACGACCAGGTCGTGGTCGCGGGCCAGCTCGACGATCTCGGACGGCACCGGCTTGACCCAACGCGGGTCGACGACGGTGATCCCGATGCCCTGGCTGGCCACCCGGCGGGCGACCTCCAGGCAGGTGGTGCCCATCGCGCCGATCGAGACCAGCAGCACCTCACGGTGCCGCGCGACCGCCGGCTCGCGGAACAGCACGTCCACCGGGCCGACCGTGTCGATCGCCGGGATCTCCGCGCCGACGGAGCCCTTGGGGAAGCGGATGACGTTGGGCCGTTCGGTCTCGGCGACCGCCTCGCGCAGCAGGGCCCGCAGCGTCACCTCGTCGCGCGGCGCCGCGATCGCGAGGTCCGGAACGACCTGCATGATCGACATGTCCCACATGCCGTTGTGCGACGCCCCGTCCTCGCCGGTGACCCCGGCGCGGTCCAGGACGAACGTGACCGGCTGGCGGTGCAGCGCGACGTCCATCAGCACCTGGTCGAACGCCCGGTTGAGGAACGTCGCGTAGATGCAGACGACCGGCTTGAGGCCGCCCATCGCCAGGCCCGCCGCCGAGGTGGTGGCGTGCTGCTCGGCGATGCCGACGTCGAAGACCCGGTCCGGGAAGGCCTTCGCGAACGCGTGCAGGCCGACGGGCTGGAGCATCGCGGCGGTCATCGTGACCACGTCGGGCCGCTCCGCGCCGATCCGGACGATCTCGTCGGAGAAGACGCTCGTCCAGGCCTGGCCCTTCTTCGCCGCCGTCGACTTCCCGGTCTTCGGGTCGATGACGCCGACCGAGTGGAACTGGTCGGCCTCGTCCTGCTCGGCGGCCGGGTAGCCGAAGCCCTTGCGGGTGACGGCGTGGACGATGACCGGGCGGTGGTAGTCCTTCGCCCGGCGCAGCGCCTGCTCCATCGCGGCCGGGTCGTGCCCGTCGACCGGGCCGACGTACTTCAGGCCGAGGTCCTCGAACATGCCCTGCGGCTGGACGACGTCCTTGATGCCGCGCTTGATGCCGTGCAGCGCGTCGAACAGCGGGGCCCCGACCAGAGGGGTGCGGCCGAGGACCTGCTTGACGACGTCGAGCACCTGCTCGTACTCGGGCGCCAGCCGCAGCGCCGCCAGGTGGTCGGCGAGGCCGCCGATCGTCGGCGCGTAGGAGCGGCCGTTGTCGTTCACGATGATCACGACGCGGCGGTCGCCGGCGGCGATGTTGTTGATCGCCTCCCAGCACATGCCGCCGGTCAGGGCACCGTCACCGACGACGGCCACGACGTGCCTGTCCTCGCCGCGCAGGGCGTAGGCGCGGGAGAGGCCGTCGGCGTACGAGAGCGCTGTCGAAGCGTGCGAGTTCTCGATGATGTCGTGCTCGGACTCGCTCTGGCTCGGGTAGCCGGACATGCCGCCGCGCTGCCGCAGCTTGTCGAACGCGCCGACGCGTCCGGTCAGCATCTTGTGCACATAGGACTGATGACCGGTGTCCCAGAGGATGCGGTCAAAAGGCGAGTCGAATACCCGATGAATTGCCAACGTCAGCTCGACCGCGCCCAAATTCGGACCGAGGTGGCCGCCTGTGCGCGCAACCGCGTGGATCAGGAAATCACGGATCTCCGCGGCCAGAGCGGGCAGCTCCTCGGGGTCGAGGCGTTTGACGTCCTGTGGGCTGTTGATCGTCGACAACAACGTCACGGCGTGCACTCCCTCCCCCGACTGGGGTTCGGTCCCGGGGTCCGGGAAAGCCTAGCCTGACCAGATGACGGTCATGGGACCGGCACCCGACATGTGAGATCGACACGCTCGCGGGTCAATTCACACCCCTGGCGGTAGAATCCACACTCCGCCGCGGCGACTTTTCGTCGGTGCGCCGGTACTCATCTGAACCTACCGCCGTTCGGCCGCCACGCCATGTCGGTCAAGCGACTACCCCTCGAAGCCAAACGGGGTAGCGGGCGGTCCCGGTCAGCTCGCCGGCACGAGCCGGGCGACGCACTCGATGTGGGCCGTCATCGGGAAGAGGTCGAACGCGCGCACGTCGCTGACCCGGTAGCCGCAGGACACCGCGACAGCGAGGTCCCGGCCGAGCGCGACCGGGTCGCAGGCCACGTAGGCAACGGCGCGCGGGCGCAGCCCCAGCAGCGCGGTGAGCACGTCGACGCCGGCACCCGCGCGCGGCGGGTCGAGCACGGCCACGTCGATCGCGCGGCCACCGTCGGCTCCGGCTCCGCCCGCCAGTCCACCCGGGCCGGTTCTGCCCGCCAGTCCACCCGGGCCGGTTTTGCCCGCCAGGCCACCCGGGCCGGTCCTGCCCGCCAGGCCCACAGCGCCCTGGACGGTCTTGGCGGTGACCCGGACCGGGCGGACGGAGACCCAGGGCAGGTCGGCCATGCTCCGCGCCGCCGAGGCGACGGCGGCGGAATCGGACTCCAGCGCGATCACCTGGCCGTCCGGGCCGACGCGCTCGGCGAGGAACGCGGCGAACAGCCCGGCACCGGAGTAGAGGTCCAGGGCGCGCTCCCCCGGCTGGGGCTCCAGGGCGGCCAGCACCGCGTCGACGAGGGTTCCCGCCGCCGCGGGGTGCACCTGCCAGAAGGCGCCAGCGTCGACCTGGAACTCCCGGCCACGCACCCGTTCGACGAGGTCCTGATCCGCCCCGTCCGCCGCAGGCCGCGGGCTCGCGGCCGGCCCACGGCCGGTGGGCCGGGCGAGCGCCCGCCCCGAGCTGACACTCGCGGCGACCTCGACGGCCTCGGCGTCCGCGAAGCGCCGCCCGGCGACGGCCTCCACGACGAGCGGGTGGGCGATCCGGCAGTCGGGCGTGGCCAGGACCTCGTGGGAGCGGTGGGCCCGCAGGCCGACCTCGCCCGCCGCCGTGACGGCGAAGCGCATCCGGGTGCGCCAGCCGAGCCCGTCGCCCAGCCCGAGCCCGGGCAGCGGCTCGACGGCGATCGCGAGGCCGGCGGCCTCGGTCTGGTCCTTCTCGTCTTCGCCGGCGACGTGGGCGCTCAGGCCGCCCTGGCGGCGCAGGGCCTCGGCGACGACCTGGGCCTTCAGGTGGCGCTGGGCGACCAGGGTGGCGTGCTGCCAGTCGCAGCCGCCGCAGCCGCCCAGGGGCGCCGGGCCGGCTTCACCCGCCGCGCGGCGCGGCCCGGCGTGCGGGCACGGTGGCGTCACCCGGTCGGGCGAGGGCTCCAGGATCTCGACGGCGTCGGCCCGCCAGTAGCGGTCATGCGAACGGTCGGTGACCCGGGCGCGCACCCGCTCCCCGGGCAGCGCGTGCCGGACGAACACGACCCGGCCTTCGGCCCGTGCCACGCAGGACCCGCCGTGGGCCACCCGGCCCACCTCGAGCTCGACGAGCCTCTCGGGCTCGGCTGCGGAGGCGACGGCGCGGGCGTGCCGCCTGCCTGCCCTGCCGCCACCGGGGCCGGCCGGGTCGTGGGCCACTGCCGGCTAGCCCTTCGGCTCGTCGCCCTGGCCAGAGGCGACGGGCGGCGGGGCGGAGGCGACGGGCGGTGGGGTGCCGGCGGGGCCGTTGGGCGTCGGCGCGGACGCGGCCGGCCCGGCAGGCAGGCCGACGCTCACGGCCACCGAGCTGCGCGGGCCGGCCCAGCCACCGCGGACCGCGCCGGCGCCTTCCCGCTCCGGCCGGTCGCCGGCCCGGTTCGAGGACTCCAGCTGCCAGGGCACGCTCGTCACCATGACACCCGGCTGGAAGAGCAGCCTGGCCTTGAGCCGCAACGCGCTCTGGTTGTGCAGCAGGTGCTCCCACCAGTGGCCGACGACGTACTCGGGCAGGAAGACCGCCACGACGTCGCGCGGGCTCTCCCGACGGATCTCGGCGACGTACTTGAGCACCGGGCCGCTGATCTCCCGGTAGGGCGAGGCCAGCGTCACGAGGTCGATGCTGATGCCGCGCTCGTGCCATTCGTCGCGCAGCCGCTCGGCGTCGGCCTGGTCGACCGCGGCGGTCAGCGCGACCAGGCTGAACGGCCGGGTCGCCTTGGCGTAGGCGAGCGCGCGCAGGGCCGGCTTGTGGATCTTGCTGACCAGGACGACGGCGTGCACCCGGGACGGCAGCAGCGGCGCGCCGGGCTCGGCCCGCAGCTCCGTGGCGACCCGGTCGTAGTGGCGGCGGATGAACTTCATCAGCATGAAGATCAACGGCATCGCGATGACGACGATGAAGGCGCCGTGCACGAACTTGGTCGCCAGCACCAGGATCAGCACCAGGCCGGTCATGCAGCCGCCGAAGAAGTTGATCGTCTGGCGGCGGCGGATGACGCGGCGGCCCGGCTGGGTGGCCGCCTCGCCCTGCTGGGACCGCAGGATGCGCTGCCAGTGGCGGACCATGCCGGTCTGGCTGAGGGTGAACGAGACGAACACTCCGACGATGTAGAGCTGGATCAGCCGGGTCGTCTCCGCCTTGAACACGACGACCAGCAGGGTGGCGAAGCCGGCCAGCAGCAGGATGCCGTTGGAGTACGCCAGCCGGTCGCCGCGGGTGTGCAGCTGGCGGGGCAGGTAGCCGTCGCGGGCGAGGATCGACCCGAGCACCGGGAAGCCGTTGAACGCGGTGTTCGCGGCCAGCACGAGGATCAGCGCGGTCACGGTGGCGATGTAGACGAACCCGATCGAGCCGTGCCCGAACACGCTCGCCGCGACCTGGGCGATGACGGTCGGCTGGTCGCCGTGCGCGCCGATCAGTTTGCTCGGGTCCGACGCGACCCGCACATGGCTGACCATCGCGAGCAACGTGACGCCGCCGAACATCAGCGCCGCGATGACACCCATCAGGAGCAGCGTGGTCGCCGCGTTCTTGCTCTTGGGCTTGCGGAACGCCGGCACGCCATTGCTGATTGCCTCGACCCCGGTGAGCGCCGTACAGCCGGAGGAGAACGCTCGCAGCGCGAGGAAGGCAAGTGCTACACCGGAGTAGTGACCAGACGCGGCGACGTGATACGAAGCGCTCTCGGCCCGCGGCGTGTGGCCGAGCAGAATCTTCACCACACCAATGGCGATCATTACGAAGACGCCGAGGATGAAGCCGTAGGTCGGGATCGAGAACGCCGTCCCGGACTCACGGACCCCGCGCAGGTTCATCATGGTCAACAGCACGATCAGCACGACCGCGATCAGCACCCGGTGCGGCGCGAAGCTGGTGACCGCCGAGGTCAGGTTCGCGACACCGGCCGAGACGGACACCGCCACCGTCAGCACGTAGTCGACCAGCAGGGCGCTCGCGACCGTGAGGCCGGCGGAGTCGCCCAGGTTGGTCGTCGCCACCTCGTAGTCGCCGCCACCGCTCGGGTAGGCGTGCACGTTCTGCCGGTAGCTCGCGACGACCGTCAGCATCAGGAGCACGACGACGAGGGCGATCCACGGCGTGAAGTGGTAGAACGCCAGGCCGCCAAGGGAAAGGACCAGCAGGATTTCCTCGGTCGCGTACGAGACCGAGGAGAGCGCGTCGCTGGCGAAGACGGGTAGCGCGACCCGCTTCGGCAACAGCGTCTCGCCCAACTGGCTGTTGTCGAGGGGGCGGCCGACAAAACCGCGCTTCAGCCAGTCCGTGAGCGCCACGCGCAGATGGTATCGACGCCCCTGCGGCCACCCATCAGCATGTGAGCTGCGCCATAGCCCGACGGTGCGCAGAGCGTGTGATATCCGACCTCGCCCGGTTACCGCCGCGCTCAACGTCGACCCGTGACCCTCCGCGCGGCTACGCTCTCGCCCCATGCACGTCGTGATCCTCGGCTGCGGCCGGGTCGGGTCGGCGCTCGCGCTCCAGGTGGAGCGGCACGGGCACAGCGTCGCCGTCATCGACCAGGACCCCCGGGCCTTCCACCGGCTGCCAGCGTCGTTCGCCGGCGTCAAGGTCACCGGCGTCGGCTTCGACCGTGACACCCTCGTCGAGGCCGGGATCGAGCGGGCCGACGCCTTCGCCTCGGTGTCGAGCGGGGACAACTCCAACATCATCTCGGCCCGGGTCGCCCGGGAGATGTTCGGCGTCCAGCGGGTGGTCGCCCGGATCTACGACCCACGCCGGGCCGAGGTGTACGAGCGCCTCGGCATCCCGACCGTCGCCACCGTGCGCTGGACGCGGGACCAGATCCTCACCCGGTTGCTGCCCGACGCGGTCACCCCGGAGTGGACCCACCAGGGCGGCCAGGTCGTCATGACCCAGGTCATCCCGAGCAAGGGGTGGGTAGGCCGGCTGGTGAAGGAGATCGAGCTGGAGGCCGGGGTGCGGGTCGCCTGCGTGACCAGGTACGGCGACGGCCTCGTGCCGGAGGCCCGCACGATGGTGCAGGACGGCGACATCCTGCACATCGTGGCCACCCGCAAGCGGGCCGCCGAGGCCGACGCGATCGTGCGCGCCGACCCGAAGCCCGGCGCCTAGTGGCGACCAGAGGGGACGTACTCCGTTGACTCGTCAGTTGGTGACCATCGCCGGCGCAGGCAAGGTCGGGCGGTCGATCGCGGCCGAGCTGCTCGAGAACGGCACCGACGTGCTGCTGATCGAGCGCGACGCGGCCAAGATCCGGCCGACGGCGCTGCCGAAGGCGCGCTGGCTGCAGGCCGACGCGTGCGAGCTGGCCTCGCTGGAGTCCGCCGGCCTGAACGACTGCGCGGTGATGGTCGCCGCGACCGGTGACGACAAGGTCAACCTGGTCGTGTCGCTGCTGGCCAAGACCGAGTTCGGGGTGCCCCGGGTCGTCGCCCGGGTGAACCATCCCAAGAACGAGTGGCTGTTCACCGAGAGCTGGGGCGTCGACGTGGCGGTGTCCGCGCCGCGGATGCTCACGGCGCTCGTCGAGGAGGCAGTCAGCGTCGGCGACCTTGTCCGCCTGATGAAGTTCCGCCAGTCGGACGCGTCGCTGGTCGAGCTCACGCTGCTGGCGGACTCGCCGGTGGCCGGCAAGGCGATCGGCTCGGTGACGCTGCCGCAGGACTGCGCACTGGTCATGATCCTGCGCGGCGGCCAGGCCGTCGTCCCGTCGCCGGACAGCACGTTCGAGCCCGGCGACGAGGTGCTCGCCATCGCGGTCACCAGCGAGGCGGAGGTGGCGCTCGGGGCGCTCCTCGGCGCCTCGTCCGCGGCCGCCCCCACGAGCGACGAGCCGTAGCGGCCCGCGCGCGGAGGCCGGTCGGCGCTACTCGTCGACGCTGTCGGTCCGCGCCGGCTGACCGGCCGGGGCGTCCTCGTCCGACGGCCCGTCCTCGGGCGGGGCGAACCGGGCGGCCGGGGCCATCCTGCGCACGATCGCGAGCGTCGCCAGCACCGCGAGGCCGAACAGCGGCAGCCCGAGGGCCAGGTTCGCCGCCTCCAGCCAGCCGGTCTCGCCGGCCCAGTACAGGCTGCCCTGAATGCCGAAGCGCAGGACGTAGACGATGATCCAGACGCCGGTCGCCCAGTTGGCCGCGCGCATCGTGTCGCGGTGGTCCCGCCAGCCCGCGTAGCGCTGGTCGAAGCCGGCCATCACGTAGCCGGCCAGCGGCCGGCGCAGCGCCAGCGAGGCGACCCCGATGACGATCGCACCCGCGTTCTTCAGGATGCTCGGCAGGAAGTAGCCCTTGGTCGACTTCGTCCGCGACGCGACGAAGCCGGCCACCGCCACGGCGAACAGCCCGGAGACCGCCTGCTGCTTGGGCTCGCGGCGGACCAGCCGCAGGATGAAGATCGCCACAGCGACCACGGCCGCGGCGATGATCCCGGACAGCAGACCGGCGGCGCTGTTGACCAGGACGAAGGCGATCGTCGGCATCGTGCTGTCGACGATGCCGCGCGGGCCGCCGATCGAGTCGGCCAACGAGATCTTGAACTCGGGCGGCTCGTCGTCGCCGGCCGGCCGCCGGGGCCCGGGCCGCTGGCCGGACGGATCCTCAACGGGCGGACGGGAACCGGGCTCGTCGGCGAGGACGTCGGGCTCGTCGGCCCCGCGCGGGGCAGAGGCTGGCATCAGGCTGATGGATCCACTCTCCCGGGCTGGCGTCGGCTGTCGCCAGTATGCCCGCCCCCGCCGGGCACGGGTCTGTCCCCCGCCGGTTCACGGACCCCCGGCCGGCTCCGATCCGGGGCACACCCGGACCAGCCGGGCGGGAGACGGCCAGCCCGGGGCGGACCGCCGCGTCAGTGGCTGGGCGCGGGCAGGAGCTCGTAGCGGGGGTTGAAGATGGTCGTGCGCCGGTCGTCCCGGTTGACCCGGCCGGACGCCTTCAGCGAGCGGCCGGCGTCGAGACCTGGGATCTGCCGGCGACCGAGGAACACCAGCGTGACGCAGCCGCTGCCGTCGTAGACCTCGATCTCGAGGTTGGGCGCCCCGGACTGATTGCGTACCGTGACCGAGCGGATGGTGCCCGCCACGCACGCCTCGTCGTGGTCCCGGCAGCCGCCGATCGGCACCGCCCCCTCGGCGGCGGCCGCCCGCTGCAGATCCTCCGCCTGCAGCTCGTCGTCATCAGCCGCGAGCCGGTGAACCACCCTGCCCCACCAGCCTGTTCGCTCAGCCACGGCTCCTCCGATCTGACCCGCCAGCACGGGATCGGGCCTCTCGCCGAGTCAGCGACATCGGTCTGAAACACCCGTGTACGGGAGTCTGCCCCGTGGAGGGGGGTCGGGCCGTGTGTTTTGTGACCCTGATCTCGGTCTGCCCAGGAACATCACTGAGCGCGGTCGGGCGAGCGGTCACCGTGGCCGCTCGCCGACCGCGTATGGCCGGCGCGGCGCCAGGCCGCCGCGCCGGCGTGGGCGTCAGTCGAGTGACTCGGCCGCCGCCTCCATGCCCGGCGGCAGCGCACCTGTCGCGCGGACCCAGCCGGTGGCGGCGAGCCGCTCGGCGGCGAGCCGGCCCACGGTGACCGCGATGGCGGTGACCAGGGCCCACACCATCGCCTCGCGCCAGGTCGTGTCCGGGTGCGCAGGGTCCAGCCGCGGCTCGCCACCGCGGACCTTCCGATAGGCGAGGTCGACAGTCCTGCTTGCCGCGGCGCCACCCGCGGCGGTTGCCGCCCCTCCGACGATCTTCCAGCCGACCTTGGAAACCGGTCCAGCCAACGCGCACCCCTCTGTGTCCGCAGTGTCTGTCATCCGCTGTGCCCGTTCGCGGCGATTTCACCCGTCCGGCCGCCCGCGCCGGCCAGCCGTCGCGGTACCTACCCAGCTGGCCGCGCCCGTAGGGTCACGGTCAGCTCGTCACGGCCAGCCCGGCACCGTCAGCCCGTCACCGTCGCGCGGTCACGGTCCTCCGGTCACGCCCAGGTGGTCACTGACCGCATCACCAGTATCGTCCCAGCCGCCGACCTCGACGTCCCTCAGGAGCCGCCATGACCGCTCTCGACCCCTCCCCCGGCCCGGTGGCCGCGGCCGAGCCGGCCGACGGCGCCGGGCAGCCGACCGTCGAGGTGCTGGTACGCCGGCTGGACCCCGGGCTTCCGCTGCCGGCCTACGCGCAGCCGCTGGACGCGGGCGCCGACCTGGTGGCCGCCGCGGACGTGACGCTCGGCCCAGGCGAGCGCGCGGTCGTCGGCACCGGGATGAGCATCGCGCTCCCGGCTGGGTATGCCGCCTTCGTGCATCCCCGTAGCGGGCTGGCCGCGCGGCATGGGCTCTCCGTGGTCAATGCACCCGGTACCGTCGATGCCGGCTACCGTGGAGAGATCAAAGTGATTCTCCTCAACACGGACCGGACCGAGCCGATCCGATTGTCCCGGGGCGACCGGATCGCCCAGCTCGTCGTGCAGCGGGTGGAGCACGCCGCCTTCCGCGAGATCGACGAGCTGCCGGCCTCGACACGCGGCGCCGGAGGCTTCGGGTCGACCGGAGGCTTCACGTCGGGTCACCCTGGCCGCTGATCCGCGGGCCGGCTTCGCGGCGGCCCCTGCGGGCACCCGGGCGTCACCGCCGGCCCTGCCGAGGACTATCAGGCAGGGCGACCGGTGCGATCGGCTGCACGGTGGCTCCATGACCCGGGCTGACCGGCTCGGCTCACCCAGGCACGGCAGGAAAGGAAAGGCCATGGCATTCGGGCGCCGCCGCAGGCAGGAGGCCGACGAGGCCGCGTTCCACGACGACGAGCTGGAGTCCGGCGAGCACTTCACGGGCGAGCCGGAGGGACCCTACGACGTCACGAAGGCGCCGCGCGACGACGTGCAGCGCCTCGACGTCGGCGCCCTGAGGGTGCCGGCGCTGGAGGGCGTGCAGATCCAGTTCCAGGTCGAGGAGGCCACCGGCCGGCCGATGAGCGTCGTCATCGCCGACGGCCAGAGCGCCATGGAGCTCGCCGTGTTCGCCGCGCCGAAGACCCGTGGCCTGTGGGAGGACGTGCGCGCCGAGATCGTCGAGCAGCTGGAGTCCACCGGCGGGGCACCGCGGACGGTGGACGGCCGCTACGGCCGCGAGCTGGAGCTCGCGCTGCCGACCCCGGTGCCCGGGCAGCTCGTCCCCGGCCGGATGATCGGCGTCGACGGGCCGCGCTGGTTCGTCCGCGCCGTGATGACCGGGCCGGGCGCGATGGACCCGCGCGAGGCGCCGCTGCTGGAGGAGACGCTGCGCCGGCTCATTGTCGTGCGCGGCGACGAGGCGATGCCCGTGCGCGACCCGCTGCCGCTGAAGCTGCCCAAGGAGGTCACCGACCACGTCGAGGGCGGTGAGGGGGCCGACCCTGCGGGCACCGGCACCGAATCCACCTCCGGCCGTCCCCAGATGCCGGTTCCCGGCGCCCGCATCGCCGAGCTGCGCTGACCCACGGCCCATGCGCCGGCTCAGGCGTCGCGGTGGCCCAGCCGTCGCGGTGGCCCAGGCGTCGAGGCGGCTCAGGCGTCGAGGCGGCGTAGCTCCGCGCGGAAGAGCTTGCCGTTCTCGACGTAGTGCTCGGCGGCTATGGCGATGCCCGCCGCGTTCGCCGCGCCCTCGCGGATCTTCGCCGGGACGCCGAGGGCCATCGCGCCGGGCGGGACGACGCCGTTGTTGCTGACGACCGCGCCCGCGCCGACGATCGCGCCGGTGCCGACCTTGGCGTTGTGCAGCACGATCGAGCCGGAGCCGATCAGGGCGCCGTTGTCCACCACGCAGCCCTCCAGATGGGCCAGATGGCCGACGACGCAGTCATCGCCGACGGTGGTCGGGTGCAGCGCGGTGGTGTGCACGACGGTGCCGTCCTGGATCGAGGTCCTGGCGCCGATGATGATCGGCCCGGTGTCACCGCGTAGGACGGCCCGCGGCCAGATCGACGACTCGGGGCCGATCGTCACCGACCCGATCACGGTCGCGTCCGGGTGCACGTACGCCGACGGGTCGATGTCGGGAACCCGGTCCCCGAGCGCGTAGATAGCCAAGGCTGCCTCCCAGACCTGCCGCGACCGCGGGCCGCGGCAATGCCGCTCGGCCGGCGCCCCGGCGGCGCGATTGCTGACGGTGAACTGCCAGAACCTGGCATCCCCGGCCATCTTCCCGCGAACGACGGTGCCGATGCCCCACTCGCCGCGCGGTAGCACCGCGACGCCGGTCACAGCGAGGTGTCGTGGCGCGCGGATCGCCCGAGCCACTCCGACGGCCACAGCGACGGGCCAGGAAGCCGGCCCGGCCCGCGCCAAGCCGGCGCCCGCGACCACCGGAACCCATGATCGCCAGTTCGGCCCTCTGGCGGGCGCGGAAATGCCGCGTCCGCGACCGCCAGAGGGCTCAAACGGCGATCAAGCACCGGCTACCGCCGCCCGTCGAGGGCGAGCGGTCAGACCGCGGCGGGCTTCGGCACCAGGTCGACGGCGACGGCGATCTCACCGGTGCCCGCGACCAGGGCCAGCTCGGCGATGCTGCCGGCGTTGCGCAGGTCCGCGGCCACCGGCTCCAGCAGGGCCAGCACGTCCGGCTCGGCGGTGACCCGGCTGGACGCCACCTCGGCCTTCATCGACACCTTGGCCTCGGACTTGGCCCGCCGCACCGCCGACAGGACGGTGCCGACGACCTCAAGCTGGCGCGCGGGCGCGGACTCGGCCAGCTTGCGCAGCTCCGGGGCCTGCGGCCAGCGGGCGCGGTGCACCGAGCCCGCCTGCCACCAGGACCAGACCTCCTCGGTGACGAACGGCAGGCACGGCGCGAACAGCCGCAGCAGGGTCGAGAGCGCCACCGCCAGCGTCGCCTGCGCGGACGCGGCCCCGGCCTCCCCCGACCCGCCGTAGGCCCGGCCCTTCACCAGCTCGACGTAGTCGTCGCAGAAGGTCCAGAAGAACGACTCGGTGACCTCGAGCGCGCGGGCGTAGTCGTAGCCGTCGAAGGCCACCGTCGCCTGGTCGACCACGTCGGCCAGCGTCGCCAGCAGGGCCCGGTCGAGCGGCTCGGTCACCGCGGCCGCCGTCGCCTCGGCGGCCGCGTCCCCGAGGGCGTGGCCGGCGAACACGGCGTCGGCCCCGGCCGCGCCGCCGGCGGCCAGGTCAGCGCCGGCGGCGATCCCCAGCGCGAACCGGCTCGCGTTGAGGATCTTGATGGCCAGCCGCCGGCCGATCTTCATCTGGCCGACGTCGAACGCCGTGTCCGTGCCCGGCCGGCCGGAGGCCGCCCAGTACCGGACCGCGTCGGAGCCGTGCTCCTCCAGCAGCCCCATCGGGGTGACGACGTTGCCCTTGGACTTCGACATCTTCTTGCGGTCTGGGTCGAGGATCCACCCGGAGATCGCCGCGTCCGACCACGGCAGGCAGTCGTGCTCCTCGTGGCTGCGCACCACGGTCGAGAACAGCCAGGTTCGGATGATCTCGTGCGCCTGCGGGCGCAGGTTCATCGGGAAGACCTTGGCGAACAGGTCGGGGTCGTCGATCCAGCCGGCGGCGATCTGCGGCGTCAGCGAGGACGTCGCCCAGGTGTCCATGACGTCCGGGTCACCCTCGAACCCGCCGGGCACGCCACGCTGCTCGGCCGTATAGCCGGGCGGGATGTCGGTCGACGGGTCGACCGGCAGGGTGGCCTCGGCCGCGACGATCGGGGCGTCGTACCGGGGCTCACCGTCGGCGTCCAGCGGGTACCAGAGCGGGAACGGCACGCCGAAGAACCGCTGCCGGGAGACCAGCCAGTCGCCGTTGAGGCCGTCGACCCAGTTCTCGTAGCGGACCCGCATGTGCGGCGGGTGCCAGTTGAGCTGGCCGCCGCGCGCGCGCAGGGCGGCCCGCAGCTCCTCGTCGCGACCGCCGTTGCGCAGGTACCACTGCCGGGTGGAGACGATCTCCAGCGGCCGGTCGCCCTTCTCGTAGAACTTCACCGGGTGGCTGATCGGCCGCGGCTCGCCCTTGAGCGCGCCGGACTCCTGGAGCAGCTCGACGATCCGGGTCTTGGCCGCGTGCACCGTCTTGCCGGCGAGCTCCGCGTACGCGGCCCTGCCCGCGGCACTGTCGACGGCCGCCGGCGGGTCGGCGAGCAGCCGGCCGTCGCGACCGATCACCGCGCGGGCCGGCAGGTTCAGCTCGCGCCACCAGATCACGTCGGTGAGGTCACCGAACGTACAGATCATCGCGATGCCGGAGCCCTTCTCCGGGTCCGCGAGCCGGTGCGCGACGACCGGCACCTCGACGCCGAACAGCGGCGTGCGCACCGTCTTGCCGAACAGCGCCTGGTAGCGGGCGTCCTCCGGGTGCGCGACCAGGGCGACGCAGGCCGCCAGCAGCTCCGGGCGGGTCGTCTCGATGATCACTTCCCCGTCGCCGGACGACTTCGCGAAGCCGAGCGTGTGGTATGCGCCGGGCCGCTCCCGGTCCTCCAGCTCCGCCTGCGCGACCGCGGTGCGGAACGTGACGTCCCACAGCGTCGGCGCCTCGGACAGGTAGGCGTTGCCGCGCGCGAGGTTGTGCAGGAACGCCCGCTGGGCGACGGCCCGCGAGCGCGCGTCGATCGTCGCGTAGGTGTGCGTCCAGTCGACGGACAGGCCGAGCCGGCGCCAGAGGTCCTCGAACCCCTTCTCGTCCTCGATCGTCAGCTTCTCGCACAGCTCGACGAAGTTGCGCCGGCTGATCGGGACCTGGTCCTTGCCCGGCTTCGCCGGCGGGACGAACTCGGGGTCGTACGGGACCGACGGGTCGCAGCGCACCCCGTAGTAGTTCTGCACCCGCCGCTCGGTCGGCAGGCCGTTGTCGTCGAACCCCATCGGGTAGAAGACCTCACGGCCACGCATCCGCTGGTAGCGGGCGATCAGGTCCGTATGCGTGTACGAGAAGACGTGGCCGACGTGCAGCGAGCCGGACACGGTCGGCGGCGGCGTGTCGATCGAGTAGACCCGCTCGCGGTCGACCGTGCGGTCGAACCGGTACGTCTGCTCGTCCCGCCATACCGTCGACCAGCGCTCCTCGACCCCGTCGAGACTCGGCTTCGCTGGGATGGCCCGGGCCGGCCGCACTGCCGTCGCCCGAGCTTCGTCTGGTGACCTCACGTGCCAAGTTTACGGGTGATCGCAAGCTGTTAATCAGCCGGTGCGCTGTGGGCGGTTGCCGCCGCCTCGCCGTCCCGCCCGTCACTACGACGACACAAAGATCTCGAGAGGCCCTGTCTGGATATGCCCGAATGTCCCTAAGATCCCGCCCGGTGGGGGGCAAAACGGCTCCGGTGTGAGCGGGGCTCCGATACGAGGACGGTTCATCGGATGACCGTCGGTGATGACCGTGACTGGTGGGCGGCCGTTCCGCCCCCTGCGCCCCAGGTCCACTTCCCGTCGGGCGGTGGCCCCGGGGCAGAGCCGTACATCCTCATCAACACACCGAGCGGGCCGATCGCGGTTCCGCACTCGGCAGCCCCGCTGGAAGCGTGGGGGCAGTATTCCGGTCCGGCGCCGGGAACCGTGCCTAGGCCGGCCGCTCCGCCCGACCCGAGCACCGGCCCGATCCGTCCAGATGGATGGCCGTATGCCCCGGACTGGACGACGACGGCCAAGCCGGGACACTTCCCGCCCGCCGCACAGCCTCCGACGGAGAGCGCGGACACGGCGTGGGATGACGAGTGGGATGCCTTCGAAGGCGGCCGGTGGGGCCGCGGCCAGCGGGGCGACGGCCGGCGGGGCACCCCGGTGTCCTCGCGCGACCGCTTCCGGGTCTACCTGACGTCCGAGCGCGAGTCCGCCGCGATGTACCGGGAGCTCGCCGAGGTCAGCGACGGCCCGCGGGGCGAGGTGCTGCGCGAACTCGCCGATGTGGAGGACCAGCACGCCGGTCACTGGGAACACCAGTTGCGCGCGCTCGGCGAGCCCGTTCCCTCCGCCCGTCGCCACCGGCGCAGCCTGCGGCTGCGCATCGTGATCCTGTTGGCCCGTTGGTTCTCGCTGTCCGCCGTGCTGCCGATGCTGGAGGCCAGCGAGCTCGCCAGCGCCGGCCGCTACGACGACGAGATCGCGGCCGCCCCGGGCATGCGGCAGCAGGAACGACACCATGCCCGGATGCTGGCGACGATGTCGGTGCGGCAGGCGGCGAGTGGAGGGATCGGGGCGAACGAGCGCTGGCATCGTGGCGACCGGTCCGGGGCGCTGCGGGCGGCCGTGTTCGGCGTCAACGACGGGCTGGTGTCGAACGCCGCTCTGGTACTTGGTTTCGTCGGCTCCGGGGCGCCGAGCCGAGCGATCCTGCTGGCGGGGGTGGCCGGGCTGCTCGCGGGGGCGTTCTCGATGGGGGCCGGCGAGTTCGTGTCGGTGTCGAGCCAGCGGGAGATGTTCGCCGCCGAGATCCGGCGCGAGGAGGACGAGCTGCGCCACTTCCCCGCTGGGGAGGAACACGAGCTGGCGCTGCTCTACCAGGCCAAGGGGCTGCCGAAGGAGCAGGCCGAGGAGACCGCGCGCAAGATCATGGCGAATCCCGAGACCGCGCTGGACACCCTCGCCCGAGAGGAACTCGGACTGGACCCGGACGAGCTCGGTTCGCCGTGGGCGACGGCGGCGGCGAGCGCGGCGTCGTTCACGGTTGGCGCGCTGGTGGTCGTGCTGCCGTTCCTGGTCGCGTCCGGCACCGCGGCGGCAGTCACCGCGGTGCTGTTGACGGCCATCGCGCTCGCTGTCGTCGGCGGCGGCCTGAGCCTGCTGGCCGGCGACCCGCCACGGCGCGGCGCCACTCGGCAACTGCTCGTCGGCGGGCTGGCCGCCGCAGCCGCCTTCGGCATCGGCGGTCTGCTCGGCATCAGCGGAGCCTGAGCAGTCGGCGCAGCCCTCTGGCGGTGACTAGTCGCGGTCGGCGCGGGGCTCCGCGGCGAGCAGGTCCACGAGAAAACCGAAGATCGCGGGCGGGGCGGCGATGTAGAGGGCCTCGGTACCGGGGGCGCCGTCGAGGCCGCCCGTGACGGCACCGGCCTCGGTGGCGATCAGGCCGCCCGCGGCGTGGTCCCAGGGCTTCAGGCCGCGCTCGTAGTAGCCGTCCAGGGTGCCGGCGGCGACGGAGCACAGGTCCAGCGACGCGGCGCCCATCCGGCGGATGTCCCGAACCTTCGGGATCACCCTCGTCAGCACGTTGATCTGGGCGGTCCGACGCTCGACGGTGTAGCCGAACCCGGTGGCGATCAGCGCCATGTCCAGGCTCTCGACCGCCGAGACCCGCAGCGGGGTGCCGTCGAGCGCCGCGCCGGCCCCGCGCAGCGCCGTGTAGGTCCGCCCGAGGGCCGGCGCGTACACGACTCCGGCGACGACCTCGCCATCGACCTCGGCGGCCAGCGACACGGCCCAGTTCGGCAGGTTGTAGAGGAAGTTGACCGTCCCGTCGATCGGGTCGACGATCCAGCGCACGCCGGACGTCCCGGTCGCGTCGGCCCCCTCCTCCCCGAGGATGCCGTCGTCCGGCCGGGCCTCGAGCAGTCGCTTCGCGACCAGCGCCTCGGACGCCCGGTCGAGCGCGGTGACGACGTCCGTCGGCGACGACTTGGTCGACTCGGCCGCCACCGTCCCAGCCCGCCCGCGCAACGCCAGCTGGCCCGCCTCCGTCGCGACGTCCACCGCCAGCGCGAGCAGTTCCTCAGCCCCCGGCCGATCAGCCATCCCGCCGCTCCTCACCCCGCCCGTCGCCCCCGCGGCCACCCGGCCCGCGCCCATCCTGCCAACCCCACCTGAACACGAGAGCCGGGCCCGATCCCCCACCCACTGTGAACCCGCCCACGCACGCCGCGTTCCGGGGATGGCGTGGTGGTGCAAGCACGCGGGCGCAGCCTCCGCCACCTCTTGATCTCGCAGTCTTGCCACGGCCGTCTTGCCACGGCCATGATCGATTAAATACTGTATAACCAGACAGTGTCTGAGTCAACACTCTCGTCGCGCAACGTATTCGCCACTGCACCTGGAGGTACCATGACCGTCGCGACCGAGCACGTTCCCCGCAAGATCACCCAACGAGAGCTGCGGGATGACGCCGGTGACATCCTGCGCGCGGTCGAGAGCGGCGAGACCTTCGTCGTGACGCGGGACGGCTATCCCATCGCGGAGCTCACTCCGGCACGCCGACAGAAGTTCGTTCCGATGGACGAGATCCTGGCGACGTTCGCCAACGATCCACCCATGGACGCAGACCAGTTCTTCGCGGACCTTGACGACTTCGACGGCCAGGGCCTGCTCGGTGAATGAGCCAGCCAGTCGCCACAGTCGCGTGCCTGTCAGCCACCCCTGACGCCACGACGCTCTTTGACAAGGCGGGGCCGGGGAGCGATGCTCCCCGGCCCCGCCTTGTCTAGCGCGCCAGGCGTCAGATCAACGAGCGCAGGACGTAGGGCAGGATGCCGCCGTGGCGGTAGTAGTCCGCCTCGCCGGGGGTGTCGATGCGGACGACGGCGTCGAACGACTTGTCGCCGGCCTGGACGGTGAGGGTGGTGGTCTTCTCGCTGATCTCGGACAGGCCGGTGACCGTGAAGACCTCCTCGCCCGTCAGGCCGAGGGACTCGACGGAGTCGCCCGGGGCGAACTGCAGCGGCAGCACGCCCATGCCGATCAGGTTCGACCGGTGGATGCGCTCGTAGGACTCGGCGATGACGAGCCGGACGCCGAGCAGCGCGGTGCCCTTGGCGGCCCAGTCGCGGGACGAGCCCGAGCCGTACTCCTTGCCGGCGAGCACGACCAGCGGAACGTTCTCGGCCGCGTACTTCTGGGCGGCGTCGTAGATCGCCATCTGCTCGCCGTCCGGCAGGTGCCGGGTGACGCCGCCCTCGGTGCCGGGGGCGAGCCGGTTGCGCAGCCGGATGTTGGCGAACGTGCCGCGGATCATGACCTCGTGGTTGCCGCGCCGCGAGCCGTAGGAGTTGAAGTCGCCGGCGGCGACGCCGTGCTCGGTCAGGTAGCGGCCGGCGGGCGAGTCCTTCTTGATGTTGCCGGCGGGCGAGATGTGGTCGGTGGTGACCGAGTCGCCGAGGACCGCCATCACCCGGGCGCCGACGATGTCGGTGCGCGGGGCCGGGGTCTTCGCCATGCCCTCGAAGTACGGAGGGTGCCGGACGTAGGTCGAGTCGGGCGCCCAGTCGAAGGTCTGCGAGACCTCGCCGCCGGAGCCGACGGGCAGCGACTGCCAGCGCTCGTCGCCGGACAGGTCGGCGTAGTCACGCTCGAACATGTCGGAGGTGATCGCCTCGGCGACGACCGCCGCGACCTCCGCCTCGGTCGGCCAGATGTCGCGCAGGTAGACCGGGCTGCCGTCCGGCGCGTGGCCCAGCGGGTCGTTCACCAGGTCGACGTCCATCGTGCCGGCGAGGGCGTAGGCGACGACCAGCGGCGGGGACGCCAGGTAGTTCATCTTGATGTCGGGGTTGATCCGGCCCTCGAAGTTCCGGTTGCCCGACAGGACCGAGACGACGGCCAGGTCGCCCTCGTTGATCCCGGCGGAGATCTCCTCCTGCAGCGGGCCGGAGTTGCCGATGCAGGTGGTGCAGCCGAAACCGACCAGGTTGAAGCCGACCTTCTCCAGGTACGGCACCAGGCCGGCGCGGTTGTAGTAGTCCATGACGACCTTGGACCCGGGCGCGAGCGTGGTCTTGACCCACGGCTTGCGGGTCAGGCCCTTCTCGACGGCGTTGCGGGCGAGCAACGCGGCGCCGATCATGACCTGCGGGTTCGAGGTGTTGGTGCATGAGGTGATCGCGGCGATCGCGACCGCGCCGTGGTCGATCGAGAACGAGGTGCCATCGGCCAGCGTCACCGCGGTCGGGTTCGACGGACGGCCCTTCACGTCACCGGCGATCCCGTTCGAGGAGGCCGGCAGGTCCGACTTCTTGTCCTCGATCGCGGTCGGGGAGTCGGAGGCCGGGAACGACTCGTCGTCAGCCTCGTCCGCTCCGCCCGCGGCGAGCGGGACGGCTGTGGCATTGCCGGCAAGAGCGGCCGAGGCATAGTCGGCCAGGGCGGTCCGGAACTTCGGCTTCGCCGAGGCTAGCGGCACCCGGTCCTGCGGCCGCTTCGGGCCGGCCAGCGACGGCTCGACGGTCGAGAGGTCGAGCTCCAGCGTGGTCGTGTAGTCGGCCTCGCGGGACGGGTCGTGCCAGAGTCCCTGCTCCTTGGCGTACGCCTCGACCAGCGAGATCAGCTCGGCGGGGCGGCCGGAGAGCTTGAGGTAGTTCAGCGTCTCCTGGTCGACCGGGAAGATCGCGCAGGTGGAGCCGTACTCGGGGCTCATGTTGCCGATCGTGGCCCGGTTGGCCAGCGGGACGGACGTGACGCCCTCGCCGTAGAACTCGACGAACCGGCCGACGACGCCGTGCTTGCGCAGCTGCTCGGTGATGACCAGGACCATGTCGGTGGCGGTGGTGCCGGCGGGAAGCTCACCGGTCAGCTTGAAGCCGACGACGGTCGGGATGAGCATGCTGACCGGCTGGCCGAGCATCGCGGCCTCGGCCTCGATGCCGCCGACGCCCCAGCCCAGCACGCCCAGACCGTTGATCATGGTGGTGTGGCTGTCGGTGCCGACCAGGGTGTCCGGGTAGGCCAGTGTGCCCTCGGCGGTCTGCTTGGTGAAGACCACGCGGGCCAGGTACTCCAGGTTCACCTGGTGGACGATGCCCGTGTTCGGCGGGACGACCGTGAAGTTGTCGAACGCGGCCTGGCCCCAGCGCAGGAACTGGTAGCGCTCGCGGTTGCGGCTGAACTCCAGCGTGGCGTTCAGGTCGAAGGCGTCCGGGCGCCCGAAATGGTCGGCGATGATCGAGTGGTCGATCACCATCTCGGCCGGGGCCAGCGGGTTGATCTTGGCCGGGTCACCGCCGAGGGCGACCATCGCCTCGCGCATCGCGGCGAGGTCGACGACGCAGGGCACACCGGTGAAGTCCTGCATGATCACCCGGGCCGGGGTGAACTGGATCTCCTGGCTGGGCTCGGCCTTCGGGTCCCAGTTCGCCAGCGCCCGCACGTGGTCGGCGGTGATGTTCGCGCCGTCCTCGGTGCGCAGCAGGTTCTCCAGCAGCACCTTCAGGCTATAGGGAAGGCGCTCAGCACCGGGCACCGCGTCCAGTCGTCGGATGGTGTAGGCACGCTCCCCTACTACCAGCTCGCCGAGGCTCCCGAAGCTGTCCATGCTCGTCGTCTCCTTCTGTCACACCCAACGCGCCGCGTTCCGTCGACTCGGCGCACCGCCCGGCCGGTTGGGCCGGCGGAGGGCACGGTCGAACAGGGGCCGGTCGGTCACCGCCCCGCGCCCATCCTGGCACTCCCAGGCCGGCGGCCCACACCTCGGCGGACGGGGTGACCGTCGCATCATCACCGAGTTACTTAGCTTTGCTAACTATAGCGCGGACCGCGACCAGGGGCCCGGTCCAGTCACGGCGGGACCCCGGCTATCAGAAAGGTCACAGATCCCGGCTGGGCAGGGTCACCCTCGCGCCGGGCCCGCGGCGGACTCGTCGCCCAGCGCGGGGCGGTCCCGGCAGAAGGACGACCGGCGCAGGCGCCGGAGCGCGGTCCAGCGGTCGTCCGGGGTCGGCGGGACGGGCAGCGGCCTGACGGCCGCCCGCGCCCAGGCCTCGACAGGGGCCCGCGGCGCCACCAGCGTCACCTCGGGCAGCTCGGCGGCCAGCCGGCGGGTCTCGGGCAGATCCGGCGCGAGCACGGGCGTCCCGGCGGCGCAGCCGGCCAGCACGACGGCGACGAGACCCCCGTCGTCCGGCGTCGAGCCCGCTCCCCCGCCACCATGGCGTTGCCCGGCGGGCGGGGCAGGAACGACGAGCAGGGCCGCCTCGACGAGCAGCCGGGCGATCTCGTGCGGCGCGCGAGCACCGACCAGGTCGAGGGCCCCGACCACGCCCGCCGCGGTGGCCCGCTCCAGCAGCCGGCCGCGCTGCGCCTGTGGCAGCGCGCCGACGAGACGCAGCCGCGCCGGCTGGCCGGAGTGACGCAGGGCGGCGAGGAGGTCGACCACGCTGGCCCGGCCGTGCTCGTCCTCGGCCGCACCCAGGTGCAGCACCGTCCAGGCGGCTTCCTCGGCACCCGTCCGGCCGGGGCGACCACGCGCGGCGATCGCGACGCCGAACAGGGCGAGGTCAAGGTGCGGCGCGACCCCGGAGTCCGCCGGCCCGGTGGGCGCCTGCGCGGGCGCCCCGGCGGGCGGCACGGCGACGGGAGCCCCCGGCACCGACGGCCGCGGGACGGTGGGGGCCTGAGGCGTCTCGGTGGGTGCCGGTCCTGCCGGGTCCCCGGTGGGCGGGACGACGGAGGCGGCGTCCGGCCCGCGCTCGGCGGGGTTCAGAGCGACTCCACCCACGCGGACGCCGGGACGATCAGGCTCTCCGCGTCCGGGGCACGCCGTTGGGCCGGGACGGCCGGGCCCGGTGGCAGCCAGCGGCGGGTGTCGAGCACCGCGCGGGCGAACCTGCTGACCAGGCCACGCGGGAAGAGATCGTGGTCGACGAGGACGACGACGAGATCCGCGGCGGCGAGCTCGGCCTCGTCCAGCTCGACGAGCCGGACCGGGGCGCAGACCTGGGCCGGGTCGACATGCGGGTCGGCGGCCCGGACGTCCGCGCCGAGCCGGGCCAGCAGGGTGGCGATCCGCACCGCCGGCGACTCCCCGACGTCACCGGTGTTCTTCTTGTACGACAGGCCGAGCAGCAGGACGCGGCTGCCGCGCACCGGCCGGCCGCGGTCGTTGAGCAGCTGGCCGGCGCGGCGGACGACGTACTCGGGCATCTGATCGTTGATGTCGCGGGCCAGCTCCAGGAAGCGCGGGGATCGCCCGGCGCCGCGACCGGTCTGCCACGGCGGCCCGGAGGGGTCGAGCGGCAGCCAGTGGCCGCCGACACCCGGTCCTGGCGTGAAGCGCATGAATCCGTATGGCTTGGTGGCGGCGGCGTCGATCGCCTCCCAGACGTCGACGCCGAGCTCGCCGGCGACCATCGCCAGCTCGTTGACCAGCGCGATGTTGACCTGCCGGAAGGCGCCCTCCACCAGCTTGGCGAACTCGGCGGCCCGGGTGGACGAGACCGGTACGGTCCGGGCCGCGATCGTGTCGAAGAAGCCCTGGACGGCGGCCAGCGAGGCCCGGTCGACGCCGGAGACGACCTTCGGCGTGTTCGCCAGTCGCCACGTCCTGTTGCCCGGGTCGAGGCGCTCCGGCGAGTAGCCGAGCCGGAAGTCCCGGCCCGCGACCAGCCGAGACCCGGCCTCGAGGGTCGGGCCGAACAGCTCCTCGGTCGTGCCCGGGTACGTCGTGGACTCGAGGATGACCGTGGCCCCAGCCCGCAGGTACGGGGCCAGGCCACGGGCGGCCTCGGTGACCGCGGTGAGGCCTGGGGTTCCCTCGCGCGGCGACGTCGGGACGGTGACGACCGCGACGTCGAAACCCTCGGCACCGGTGTAGGAGGCGGTCGGCCGGTAGCGGCCACCGTCGAGCGCGTCCCGCAGCTGGTCGTCGCTGACGTCGTCGACGCAGGACTCCCCTGTCGCGAGCCGCGCGACACGGTGCTCGTCGACGTCGAGGCCGACGACCCGCCACCCCACCTCGGCCGCGCGCATCGACAACGGCAGACCCACGTGCCCCTGGTCGATCACCACCAGCTTCCCGAGCTCCTCCATGGTCTGATTGTCATCGAACGGATACCTAGAGCGAGACAACTCTCGCCCGTGTCGCCCTCCGGCGTGCCGCTCCCACCCATCCCGCCGACATCATCACGCTGTGTCACACCCGGTCGGGACACTCCCCCTCGCCTCACCCGGCTAGGCGCAGTCCCGGGACTACATTGCGTGACGAACCTTGGCCCGAGCGCGGAGCCATTCCGTCCAGCTTCCCCGCATGGAGGAATACATGGTCGGTGCCGGATTCGCGGCCTGCGTCGTCACCCTGGCCGCGACGCCCCTCGTCATCGCCTACATGCGCCGGCTGTCGGTGCTCGACGTCGCCAACGAGCGCACCCTGCACACCCGCCCGACGCCGCGCGGCGGTGGCGCCGCCGTGGTGCTCGGGCTGTTCTCGGGCGTCGTGTTCACGGTGCTCACCAGTGGACGGGCCAGCGCCCCCGACCTGCTGCCGATGACGCTGGCCGTCACCCTGTTCGGCCTGCTGGGGCTGGCCGAGGACGTCGGCGGTGACATCGGCGGGATCGCGCCGCTGCGCCGGCTCGCGCTGCAGGCCCTCGCCGCGGCGGCCCTGACGGCGATGACGGTCGTGAGCGTCGCGATCGGCGCGGGCCGGCCCGGGCTCGGGATGGTGGCGGCAGCGGTCGTCATCGGGCCGGTGTGGATCACCGGCTTCGTCAACGCCTTCAACTTCATGGACGGCGTCAACGGCATCTCCGCGACGCAGGCGACCGTCGCCGGGGTCGGATACGCGCTCGTCGGCACGGTGCACCACAGCCCGCCACTGGTCGCGGGCGGCACGGTGCTCGCCGGCGCCGCGCTCGGCTTCGCGCCGTTCAACATGCCGCGGGCGCTCGTCTTCCTCGGCGACGTCGGCAGCTACGCGATCGGTGGGGCCATCGCCGCGCTCGCGCTGCAGGCGGCGGTGTCCGGCGTGCCGGTCGAGGCGGTCGCGGCGCCGGTCGTGCTCTACCTGGCCGACACGGCGACGACGTTGGTCCGCCGGATCCGGACCGGTGAGCGCTGGTACCTGCCGCACCGCGGCCACGCCTATCAGCGGCTGGTGACCGCCGGGTGGTCGCACACCACGGTCGCCGGGTACACCGGCGTGCTCGCCGCGTTCTGCGCCGGGCTCGGCCTGGTCAGCGCCACCACGGTGGCGGTGCCGGTCCGAGTCTGCGCGGACCTGATGATCTGCTTCCTTGTGGCCCGATACCTCGGGGCCCCCCGGCGGGTGGCCACGCGCCGGGGCGGCGTCGAGGCCCCCGGCCGCACCCCTTCCCCAGCTCCGGCCGACCGCTTGGCCACGAGCCCGGCCGACCGGTCGCCGGACGGCGCGGCGGGCGAACCGGCAGGGGAGACAGCGGACGCCACGCTGACCGTTCCGGCGCAGCGAGCACCCGCGGAGCGTGCCGCCGGCACCGTGAAGCAATGATCCGGGTCCGGCTCGACCGGGTCGGCGGCGCTCGGACCAGCACGAGGATCGGATCAGAGCGCGCGGCTACGGCGGGCGAGTTCGGTCCACTCGGCGCGCCCGAGCGGAAGCACGAACCGCTGGCCCTCAAGCCAGCTGCGTGCCTGCGCCTGGCCCAGCAACAGCAGCTCAGGTCGCCGGCTCGCCGCCGCCGCCGGAGGGAAGACCCGGCCCACGGGCTCCAGCGTGCGCAGGACCGCACGGACCATTCCAGGTGGCAGGGACCAGATCCGCCGGCCCGGCGCGAACGACTCGTAGAGCGAGCGGACCGTGTGTCCCTCAGTCGGGTGCGACACGATCAGCGGCGGGTCGTCGGCCGCCACGAGCGCCACGAGCGCCGCCGCGACATTGCCGATCAGAGCCACCGGCACCGGCTGGTCCCCGCGTCCGCTGACGACCAACGGAAAACGGTCGCACCACCGGGCGAAGGCGCGCGTGAGATCCCGTCCGGGTCCGTGCACCGACGGGGGGCGGAAAAGGGTGACCTGCAGCCGGCCGGTCCCGGCGAGGCAGGTGAGCAGCCGCTCCCCCAGCGCCTTCGTCTCCGCGTACGGGCTGACCGGCGCATACCGCGGGCTGTCGTCGAGGACCCGGATCCGGCCCTGGACCGCCGCCGTGCTCACCTGGACGAGCCGCGTGACCCCGGCACGCTCGCAGGCGAGGCCCAGGACGAGGGGCCACAGCGCGTTGGCGCCGAACAGCTCAGGAGTCGCGGGCGCCGTGGCGTCGGGCAGCCCGGCCGCGTTCACGACGACGTCATGCCCGTTCAGCGAGCGGGCCACCTCGTCGACGAGCCCGTCCTCGACGAGTCCGGCCTCGAGCACCCGACCGAAGGCCGTATCGGAACCCGGCGCCGGCGATGTGCCTGTCCGTCTCGCCGCCGCGTCTCCGGCGGCCGTCACCGCCAGGGCGTCCGCCAGCTCGACAACGCGGCTCGGTTCGACACGCAGCCGCTTGGCAGGCAACGACGTCACCAGGTCACCTGAGGCGCTGATCGCCTCAGCTACCGCTCGCCCAACGAACCCGGTGGCGCCAAACACCGCGACTTTGGCCATCCAGCTACTCCTTTGATCGTCTCGGGGCTTCCGGCGTGGACACCCTTCACGGCGTCGCCACATAGCGTAGTCACGTGATTGCATTCGCGGCCGGGCACCGCGGCCGGCCGCGACACGCTTGCCGGCAAGTCCCGAACCGGCGGCCAGATAGCCTAGGCTCGATCACTGACAGTAAACATTCAGTGACACATTCGTGTGTCCCGCCTGGAGGGCCACAGTGCGATGAGCCTGCGGACGAGCTCCCCGCCCGAGGTCGACGGCCGCGAGCGCTCCCCGGGTACGGCGGACGCGACGGATCCGCCGGTCGTCGACCACGCGGTCGACGCCCGCGACCCACTCGCGCGCGGGCTGCGGACGACCGCCGTCATCGTGCACTGGGGGCCGGCCGAGCCGACCGTCGAGCTTGCCAGCCGGCTCGCCGACATGTCCGCGGTGACGGACGTGGTCGTCGTCGCCAACGATGGAAGTCCCCGCCCGGGCGATCTGCCGGCCGCCGCCGGCTGGCTCGTCCCCACCGCCAACCTCGGGTTCGCCGGCGGTTTCCGATTCGGCGCTGACGCCCGGCAGGACACCGACGTCTATCTGCTGCTCAACAATGACGTGCTGCTGCCCGAGCAGACCGTCGCGGCCTGCCTCACGCTCATCTCCCGCGACGGCGTCGGCATCGTCGGGCCCACCCTGCTCAACGCGGACGGGATTCACCCCGGAGCGGACCGCCTGACCCCGGTGTTCACGGTGTCGCGCCGTCGTCGCCGCGGGCGCCCAGAGCCGGCGGACGTCGCGTTCGTCACGGGCGCGATCCTCTTCGTGCGAGCCGAGTGCCACCGCCAGGTGCCCATGGACACCCGCTACTTCCTCTACTACGAGGAGACCGACCTGGCCCGCCGCGCCGCCGCCGCCGGCTGGCGGGTCATGGTCAGCCCCTACCAGGCATGGCACACCGGCGGCGGAACCGTCCCCGGCAACGCGTACGCCTACTACACGGTGCGCAACCGCCTCTGGTTCGCGCGCGTCCACGGCCAACCCTGGCGGGCTCGCGCGGCCGCCCTCTGGCTGACGTTCTTCGCGCTACCCCGTTACCTGGCCTCGGACCTGGCGCACGGACGAGGGCTCTCCCTCTGGCGGTCGTATGGACGCGGCCTGATCGACGGCGTCGGACCGCTGCCGCCGGTCGACTCCCCGCTGCCGGACGAGCCCCGTCCGACGCACTGGGCTCAGGCCGCGGTCTGAGCCCTCCCCCGGCGACGTGGTTGCCGGGCCTGCCGACGGCTGGCCAGTCCTCAGGCGTGCCCGGAAGAACCCGCGCGGAAAGAGAGGAGACGGTCGTGCGCCGAACCCCGCCGTTCCCCGCCTCGAGGCCGGGCGCGGACAGGACCACGGAAGACGCGGAGACCGACGACCTCGTGGCCGTCTACGCGCATGCTGTGCGGCGAGCACGGCGCGGCGCGGCGCGGGTCGCCTCCTGGATGAGGATCCTCTTGCTGCGGATGACACAGCCGGGGGTCCGGATAGGGTTCGATTCCTTCCTCGGGCCACGCTGCGTGATTCTCTGCGCCCCGCGCGGGAAGCTGACCATTCGGGGATCCGTCCTCGTCCGCGACGTCCATCTGGAGGTCGAGGACGGAGCGCTCCTGGACCTCGGCGCAGACTTCGTCGGTCCCCACTGCGTGCTGGTCGCCCGCCGGCAGGTGGTGATAGGCGCCGGCAGCCTGCTGGCCGAGATGTGTGTGGTCCGCGACCAGGACCACGTGGTCACACCGGGAACCCCGGGCTCCGCGATGGTGTTCGCCGCGTCGCCCGTGACGCTCGGCCGGGACGTGTGGCTGGGGGCCAAGGCCACGATTCTGCGGGGTGTCACCGTCGGTGACGGCGCCGTCGTCGGGGCGGGTGCGGTCGTGACCTCCGACGTGGCCGCCGGCGCCAGGGTCGCGGGTGTGCCGGCGGTGCCGTTGCGGTCCTCCCGTGCCGGCGGGATCGCCGGCGAGGTCGCCGGCGGCGGCGACCTCGACGTCCCGGCCACGGC
Source organism: Pseudofrankia inefficax (assembly GCF_000166135.1). Lineage (NCBI taxonomy): Bacteria > Bacillati > Actinomycetota > Actinomycetes > Frankiales > Frankiaceae > Pseudofrankia > Pseudofrankia inefficax. Next base: position 2,759,958 of record NC_014666.1, on the reverse strand, counting down.
TGGCCGGGGCCGTGTCCCCGCGCCACGCCCCACACCACAGGCGCGCTAGGGCGGGACGGGTCCGCGCATCGCAGGTCAGTCACTCTAGGTATTTTGAATGATACAAAGAGTGGCGTGGACAAGCCCACGGAGTATCTCGCCCGGCCGGTCGCCGCACGGGCGACAGCGCCGGTCGCGGCATCGGCGCCCAGGCCCCGGGGTGATGCGGCTGGCTCGACGGTGGTGCTCACCGGCGGCGGGGGGTTCATCGGCGGCCACGTACGCGCGGCGCTCGCCGGCCGCGAGGTGGTGCTGCTCGGCCGTCGCAGGCCGGCGGCGCTCGGGTCTCACGAGCGCTGGGCCAGGGTGGATCTCGCCGCCGGGACGCCGGGAGCGCTGGTCACCCGCAGCATCGAGGCCCTGGACGTGCCGGCGGGAACGGCGCTCTGCCACCTGGCCCACGACGTCGGTGACCCGAAGCAGGCGGTGACGATGTCGCTCAACCTGCTGGCCGCGGTCAACACCTGCCCGCAGATCACGCGGGTCGCGCTGGTCAGCACGGTCTCGGTGTACGGACCGAGCCACCGTGGCCTGGTCGACGAGACCACGGCCTGCCGGCCACGCTCGGCCTACGCCCGGTCCAAGCTCGCCGCGGAGCGACCGTGGCTGACAGCGCTGCGTGCCGACTGCGAGCTGATGGTGTTGCGGATGGGCTCGGTGATCTCCGCCCGGCGGCCGGCTTCCTACCAACCGATCTTTGACGCACTGCGCAGACCGCTCAGGGCGGCCGCGCTCGGCTCGCTCCGCCAGGGCACCCCCGTGTCCTACGTGACGGCGGGCAACGCCGCGGCCGCCATCCAGTTCGCGCTCGACACCCCGCAGGTCGCGCGCCGGGCGACGTTCAACGTCGTCGACGATCTGGGCGGCGCGAACGCGGCGCTGGCGCGGGCGAACGTGAACTACGCGGCCATGCAGGACACCGTCCGGGCGCTTGCGGGCTTGCCCGCGCTGTGGCGGTTTCCCTTGCCGGTGGCGGCCGTCGACGGCGCGGCCCGGGTTCTTCGCCGTCCTCGGCCGGGGCAGTGGTACAGCTCCGCGGCGCTGCGGGCCGCTGGGTTCTGCGCCCCGTACACGCTGGCCGACGAGATCGCCCGGATCGTCGACGGCCACCTCCCGGACCGGGCCCGCGCCGGGAGCGTCGAGCCTGGGGGTGACGCGCCGTGCGGGTGCTGACGGTGGTGATGATGGCCGACGCCCGCCGTGGTGGCGGCCTGGCCGAGCGGGCCTACCAGCTGACCCGCGCCTACGCGCGCGCCGGGGGGCCCGAGGTGAGCACCGAGTTGCTCACTCTCGATCTCGACCTGACCGACGCCCGGATCGCACCGCTGGCTCCCGCCACGCTGACCCCCATGCCCTGCGCGAACCGCCGTTTCTATCTGCCCGCGCGGCCAGGCCAGGTGGCCGAGCGGGTCGCCGCCGCCGACGTCGTGCATCTGCTGGGGCACTGGACCGCACTGGGTGCCCTCGGTTTCCGCGCCGCCCGCCGCCACGGCGTCCCGTGGGTGGTCTCGCCGTGCGGCTCGCTACCGGTCGCCGGCCGTAGCCGCGCCGCGAAGCGCGCCTACAACGTGGCCGTCGGTACCCGGATCGTGCGCGACGCGGCGGCGGCGATCGCCGTCACCGCCGACGAGGCGGCAGACTTCGCGCGGTACGGCCGCGATCCGGCCGCCGTGCGGGTGATCCCCAACGGGGTAGCCGCGGCGGACCACGACCGGGACGCGGGCGGGGCGTTTCTGCGCCGGCACGGCCTCGCCGGCCGCCGCTACGTGCTCTTCCTCGGTCGGCTCAACCGGATCAAGGGCGTCGACCTGTTGATCGAGGCGTTCGCCGCCGCAGGAGCGGCCGCCGACGGCTGGCTGCTGGTTCTCGCCGGGCCGGACGAAGGACTCGCCGCCGAGTTGCGCGCCCAGGCCTCGGCGCTCGGAGTGGCGGCCGCGGTCCGGTTCGTCGGCGTCGTCGCCGGCGCCGAGCGCACCGAGGCGCTGCGGGCGGCGTCGCTGCTTGTCGTGCCGTCGCGGCGGGAGGCGATGTCGATCGTCGCTCTGGAGGCCGGGGTGAACAGCACCCCCGTGCTCATCACTGATGTCTGCGGGTTCGACGAGGTGGCGCGATGCCGGGGCGGGCTGGTGGTGGAAGCGACGGCGCCCGCCCTGGCTGCCGGGCTGCGCCAGTTGCTCGCCCGCCCCGACGCTCTGGCCGAGCACGGCACGCGGCTGCGCGCGCTGGTGCTCGCCGAGTTCACCTGGGAGCGCGCCGCCGCCCGCCACCTCGAGGTGTTCGCCGACGTGGTGCCGGCCGTCAGTGCCGGGACCGAGCTTGCGGGAAGGGGAACACGCGGGTGCGAGTGACGATCGTCAGCCAGTACTTCTGGCCAGAGCAGTTCCGGGTCAACGACCTGGCCGTCGGCCTGCGGGAACGCGGCCACCAGGTGACAGTCCTGACCGGGCAGCCAAGCTACCCACGTCGCGAGGTGTTTCCCCGCCGTCGGCGGCCTGGCCGGGAGTGGTACGAGGACGTCCAGGTGGTGCGGGTGCCGCTGGCCTCCCGCGGTGCCGGCGAGCGATGGCGGCTCGCGCTGAACTACCTGACCTTCGCCGCGAGCGCCAGCGTGTTCGGCGTGCCACGGCTGCCTCCCTCCGACGTCGTGCTCGTCTTCCAGATCTCGCCGGTGACGATGGTGGTGCCGGCGTTGCTGCTGCGCAGGGTCCATGGCACCCCGGTCGTGCTGTGGGTGCAGGACCTGTGGCCACACACGCTGCGCGCGATGGGCGTGGTGCGCTCCGAGCGGATGCTCGGCCTGCTGGAGAAGGCGGTCGGCGCGGCTTACCAGCGCTGCGCGCGGGTGCTCGGTCAGTCCGAGGACTTCCTGCCGCTGCTGCGCGCGGCCGGGGTGCCGGCCGACCGGCTCGGCTACCTGCCGAACTGGGCCGAGGACCGCTACCGCCCGCTGCCACCCGACCCCCAGGTCCGGCGGGAGGCCGCGCTGCCGGAGGGGTTCGTCGCGATGGTCGCGGGCAACCTCGGCCAGGCGCAGGCCCTCGAGACGCTGGTCGACGCCGCCGAGCGGCTGCGCGCCCTGCCAGGCGGCGCCGACGTGCACTGGGTGGTCGTCGGCGACGGCCAGCGCGGGGAGTGGCTGGCGGACGAGATCAGCCGCCGCGGTCTCGGTGACCGGGTGCGCCTGCTGGGCCGTCGTCCGCTCGAGCAGATGCCCGCGTTGCTCGCGCACGCGGATGTGGTGGTCACGACGTTGCGTCGAGACCCGGTGTGGGCGCTGACGATCCCGAGCCGGGTGCAGTCGTTCCTGGCGTGCGGCCGGCCGGTGGTGGCGGCGGCGGACGGGACGACCGCCCGGGTCGTGGCAGCCGCCGGCGGGCTCGCGGTCCCAGCGCAGGACGGGGCGGCGCTCGCCGACGCGATCGCGTCCGTGCGCGCGCTCGCACCCGCCGAGCGCGCGGCCATGGGGGCCGCCGCCCGCGAGTACTACGTGACGCACTACGAGCGGGCCGCACTGCTCGACCGGGTCGAGCGGCACCTACGCGACGCCGCGGTCCGCCCGGCCGCGCCCGAGCGAATCCCGGCTACGCGGCCGGCCGCGATTCCCGACCAGCCACAGCCAGCACATCCAGACCGGCCGGCGGAGACCGCCACGCCAGGGAGGACCTGATGAGAATCCTCGCCCGGCGCGGCGACGGGATGCTCGGCCACGAGCTCGCCGAACGGATCAGGCTGAGAGACCATGGAGGACACCGCGATGGCTGAGAGCGCGTCAAATGCGACGGACAGTGCCGGGATGCTCTCCGGCCGGCGCATTCTGGTAACCGGCGGCACCGGGTCGCTGGGACAGGTGCTGATCCGGCGGATCCTGTCCGGCGAGGCCGGGGTGCCGGCCAAGGTGATCGTGCTGTCCCGGGACGAGGCCAAGCAGCACGCGATGCGGCTGGCCTACCTGCGTCAGCGGGTCACGACGGACGAGACGATCTACCGGAACTTCGACCGGATTCTGGAATTCCGCCTTGGCGACGTCCGGAACTACTGGGACGTCGCCGCGTGCGTGCGCGACGCGGACATCGTCGTGAACGCGGCCGCGCTCAAGCAGGTGCCGGCGTGCGAGTACTTCCCGGACCAGGCCATCCTGACGAACTGCTCGGGCGCGTCGAACATCGTGCGCGCGGTGGCCGAGCATGGCTACCAGGTGGACTGCGTCGTCGGCGTCGGCACGGACAAGTGCTGCAAGCCGGTCAACGTCATGGGCATGACCAAGGCGCTACAGGAGCGGATCTTCATCGCGGCGAACGTGGGCGTGCGCGAGCGGTCAGGGCGCACCCGATTCGTCGGCGTGCGCTACGGCAACGTGCTGGCCTCGCGCGGCTCGGTGATCCCGTTGTTCCTCGACCAGATTGCCCGCGGTGGGCCGGTCACGGTCACGGTCGCCGACATGACCCGGTTCCTGGTCACCCTGGACGAAGCCGTCGACATGATCTTCCATTCGATCCGCCGCGGACGGCCCGGGGAGATCCTGGTACCGCGGACACCCGCCGCGACCGTCCTCGACATCGCGCACGCGCTGATCGGTGACCGGGACATACCGGTGGAGGTCGTCGGCGTGCGTCCCGGCGAGAAGATGCACGAGGTCATGGTCTCCGAGGAGGAGTGCCACCGGACCCGCGGTGACGGGCAGTACTACGTGATCTCACCGATGTTGCCGGAGATCGGCGAGCCGTCGCCGACCGGCGAGCTGGCCGGCGAGTACAGCTCGGCGGACAACGTCGTCGGTCTCGCCGAGACCGTCGCCCTGCTGAGTCGCAACGATCTCCTGCCGTCGCCGTCCTCGCCAGCCGCCGGCTCGCCGCGGCCGGGCGCGGTGCCCGGCCAGCGGGCCGGCACCGACCCGGTTGCTCGCTCAGCGGCCATGGCGTCCGGTCACGATGAGTTCCCGACGACCGACCACCTCGATCTGCTGCGGTAAGGCCTGGCTGCCTGGAGCCGCGCAGGCTGTCGTGGAGGTTGTTCCGGGCTCGGTCCGCGGCTCCGGTCGGCCGCACCCCGCCGATCCGGGCCCGCGGGGTGTCAGCCGACGAAGAGATTCATGCCGACGTAGTCGAAGGTGACGGCGAAGGGTTTGAAGAACTCGTGGGTGAAGTTGCCGATCGTGTCGAATTGGGTCATGCCGTCCCACGGCATCTTCCCGGCCGCGCTGCCGGGAAGATGCCGGCGGACCGCGTCCCCGATACGCATCTGGTTCACAGTGATCGGATACACGACGTCTGCCCCGCCGTTGACCTGACCAGGGTGGTCGTAGTCGATCGTGATGCCGGCCCGCTGGGCGTTCGCCACGCTGGTGTTCAGGCCCGCCGCGAGAACGCCGGTGTCGATGACCGCCTTCCGAGGTCCGTAGTCGTTGAGCTTCCCTTCGGTGCAGGGGAGGTGGTCGCCCGCCAGCCACAGTGGCTGCGGGCGGATACCGGCGGAGGCGGCCTCGGCCCGGAACGCCCGCTGCTGGGCGGCTGTCCTCTGTCGCAGAATGAGTGCCCGCCGTTTGTAGTCGATCGTGGTCAGGAAGTGGTAGAAGAGCTGGGTTCCGATCGTGCCGGTCGGGACCAGGCCGTTCGGGAAAGTCGCGAGCTGGTCGGTCCAGCTGACCGGCACCTGGCGGACTTCCAGCTGTCCGATCCGCAACGACGGGGCGACGCCGTGCTGAACGGTGGAGGTCCTGCCGTTGATGGTGAGCGTTGATGAGGAGACGGCGCGCAGGCCTGCCTCGGTCGCGGCGTCGGTGGTGACTGTGAGCGGCAAGGCGCCGGTGTCAAGGACGAAGACTCCCGGTTTCCCGTTCACGGATGCCTCAAGGTGGGGCAGTGGATCGACATCGAGAAAGGGAGCGCGGCTCACCTGCGCGCCATGAACCTCATACGGTGTGCCGGTGATGGCGGCCAGCTGGGCCGCGGTGGCGTCTGGCAGCAGTGGCACGGCGCGGGCCAGCTTGTCCTGGCGTACGAAACAGTCAGCGAGTCGTAGTTTCGAGAGAGCGTCGCCGGGCGCCAGGCGGAAGGCCTGACTCAGGTAGCGCTCGGCGCTGGGGAACCGGTTGGAAAGCAGAGCGATGTACCCCAGCTGCGCCGCGGCGTGCGCGTTGTCGGGATCGTTGTGTAGCAGCTGCGTGTAGCCGCGCTCGGCCCCGGCGAAATCGCCCGCCTTGAACAGCTGGTCGGGGTCACCGCTCGGGGCCGGCGAATCCGCCGCCGCGGCGGGCGCGCATCCCGAGGTGGCCAGCAAAGGCAGGACCGCGCCGGCGGCGGTGGCCAGGCCCGCCCGCCGCAGAAATCCCCGCCGGTCGACGCCAGGGGTTTGATCGTTCTCCATCGTGTGATTCACGGGACGAGCTTGTCGTGACACGGCCGAGACCCGCGTCTGGCTCAGGCCTCATAGCCGCGTCTGCCGAGGGCTATACGGCCGCGTCTGCCGAGAGATATACGGCCGCGTCTGCCGAGAGAGGTATCGCGACCCGTCCACGTCCCTCGGCTGACAGACGCGCTGCCCCAGGCTCCGCCCGTAGACTTGTTGATCATGGCAGCTCGCGTGGCGTCCGCTCTCCGCACCTGGACGCACCTACCTGTGCCGCAGGACGCGGCACTGGCGTCCGCGTTGTTCGTGGTGTGTGTGCTGGCGAACGACCCGCTCGCGCTGGTCCACGCCATGGCCGGCCGGCCTGCCGGTGGCGGGTCGAGCGGGCCGGGTGTCGTGTGGGTGTGGTGGGTCGCGGCGGCGCTCACCATGGTCGGGGTCACGCTGCGGCGGCGCTGGCCGATGCCGATGTTCCTTCTGTGTGTGCTGGCGGCCGCGGCGCGGCTGGCGGCGGGTGTCCCTCCCACGGTTGTGGACCTGGCGGTGCCGATCCTGCTCGCCACGGTCGCGGCCCGGTACCCGCGGAGCGTGTCACTGCCGGTGCTGGGTGGGCTGTTGCTGCTGGGCACGGTCTGGTTGACATACGGCACCCTCACTGGCCATTCGGTGGCCACGGTGGCTCTCCAGGTGTGCCATCGTGACGCCGCCTCCGCACAGTCGGGCGGCGCCGCCTGCCACCACGATGGAGCCCACATCTGGGGTGCGCCGTCCGTACTCGGATCCGTTCTGATCGCCGCATGGGCCGTCGGCGCCGGCGACCGGAACCGGCGCGCGTACCTCGCGCAGCTGCAGGCGCGTGCTCAGGATCTGCGACGGGAGCGGGACCAGCGGGCCGCGCTCGCGGTGGCCGCCGAGCGTGGGCGGATCAGTCGCGAGGTCCATGACGTGGTCGCCCACGGTCTGGCCTTGATCGTCGTGCAGGCGCAGGGCGGTGAGGCCGCGCTGGACAGCCATCCCGCGGCGACCCGCAGCGCCCTGCGGACGATCGTCACGACCGGGCGCGACTCCCTCGCGGACATGCGGCGCGTGCTTACCGCGTTCGACGACCTGGAGCACGCCTGGCATCCACCACCCGGCCTCACCCAGCTACCAGGCCTGCTGACCCGGGTACGGGCAGCGGGGACGCCGGTGCGCCTGCGCGTCGAGGGGACCGCCACCATGCTGCCGTCGGCCGTGGACCTGTCCGCGTACCGCATCGTGCAGGAAGCGCTGACCAACGTCGTGAAACACGCCGGAGCAGGGGCGAGCGCGGAGGTCGTCGTCTCCTACCGCGACACCGAGGTCGGAATCGAGGTCAGCGACGATGGCGAGGGCACGGTCGCGGGTGGCGGCAACGGGCTGCGGGGCATGCGTCGGCGGGTGACCTTGCTCAGCGGCGACCTCGAGGCCGGGCCCGGCGACAAGGGCGGGTTCGTCGTGCGGGCCGCCCTTCCCGTCCAGGGACGGCACGCGTGATCCGTGTACTCCTCGCCGACGATCAGGCTCTGGTCCGGACCGGTTTCCGGCTCATCGTGGACAACGCGCCGGACATGCTGGTCGTCGGTGAGGCGGGGGACGGCGCCGAGGCGGCTACCCTCGCCGCCGAGCTTCAACCGGACGTCGTCCTGATGGATGTCCGCATGCCCGACGTCGACGGCGTGGAGGGGACCCGTCGCATCGCCGCTGACGGCGCCAACCACACCCGAATACTGATCCTGACGACCTTCGACCTCGACGAATACGTCCACGCGTCCCTGCAGGCCGGCGCCAGCGGCTTCCTGCTCAAGGACACCCTGGCGACCGATCTGCTGTCGGCCATCCGGGTGGTGACCCGCGGCGACGCGGTGGTGGCGCCCAGCGTGACTCGCCGGCTCATCGAGCGCTATCTCGGCAGCGGGCCCGCACGGATCACCCCGCCCGCCGACCTGCAGACGCTGACCGAACGCGAACGTGAGGTACTGGTTCTCATCGCCCGCGGCCTGTCCAACACCGAGATCGCCGCGCGGATCTACGTGACGGAAGGAACCGTAAAAACCCACGTCAGCCGCCTACTGGCGAAACTCAACCTGCGCGACCGGGTCCAAGCCGTGGTCTACGCCTACGAATCCGGGCTCGTGCGACCCGCCATTCCATAACGGAGACCTAAACCCTCGCTGGTGGCCGAAAATACGCGAACCGGCAGGCGGCGACCACGATGACGATTTTGATCGGCAGCGACACCAGAAGGTCCGTCACAGTCGTCTCCGAGGTCAGCAGCAACGTGAACAGCGAGACGTACAACGCGGTCAGCCGCAGGTCGCGCGCCGGGTACAGGGTCTCGTCCACGAACCGGTAGAGGGCGCCCATGAGGGCGGACCCGAGGAGCAGCACGAGCAGCCCACCATGGCGGAACAGGTCCGCCTGCGGCGAGATCGCGGCCGAGCTGTACAGGTTCGCGGGCGTGTCGTAGTACTCCTGGTTGAAGGTGTAGCCGGCGGTCCGGACCGGCTTGTCCGGCCAGAGCGCGCGCGGGACCATACCGAGCACCGGGTCGGTGACCAGCTCGAAGACGCTCCGGTAGGGCACCATGTTCGGGGTCTTCTGGACAACGGCGGCGAGGCTGTCCACAGCCCGGACGCGGTCGATGACGGTCGAGCTGAGGACGGACCCCGACGATGACTGACCGTTGTCGTTGCCGCCGGTGCCGCCGGTGCCGCCGGTGCCGCCGTCCACCGTCTGGACGATGACCTGCGGGGCGGCGGCGACCGCCGCCGGTGCCGACAGGTTCTCTCCATGCTTGCGGACGATGTCCCGGTACGCGGCGTTGAACGGCACGACGACAAGCAGGAAGACGGCCGCGGCGCCAAGCAGCCAGCGCAGCGGCAACCGTCCGCGGGCCACCGTGAAACTCAGGCACACCGCGAGCAGGGTGTAGGCGAACTGTCCCTTCATCCCGCTGAGCAGCCCGAAGCCGATCTCCGTCCCGAGCAGGACCAGGAAGATCGTCCGCCGCCGGACACCGCCGAACCGTGCCAGCTCAACCGACGCGATGGCCAGCGCGGCGAGGCCGAGGCTACCGGTCTCCACCAGGATCTGCGCGTACCACGACGAGCCGCTCACAGCCTTGGACGGGTCGGCCAGGTAGCCGAACTGTCCGAGGGCGATCTGGGCGACGCGCGCCACGACGGACACACCCGAGAGGACCAACACGGCGTTCGGGCGGCACACGCCGCCGCCTCTGCCGTCGCGCTCCAAGGTCGCGACCGCGGCCAGCCGGTGTCCAAGACGAAGGGCGACCACGCCGGGACCGACGAGATAGCCGATCGCCCACAACGGCGCGGCCAGGCCGACAATGGCGAGCGCGTGCGCGACGCTCGACCGGTCGATGGTGGCCAGAAAGCCATCCTGCGGATTCCGCCACGCAATGGACGCGAGCCCCATGGTGACGGCGGAACTCAGCAGGTACCACGGTCCGAGTTGGAACTGGCGCAGACTGCGGCCATAGCGGTCACCGATGAACGCCATGAGGGCCAGGTACTCAACCGTGACGGCGATGGAGCGCAGTACCACCCGGTCGGAGACAGCCGGGGCGGCGACGAAGTCGATCACCCAGAGGCCAATCGCCACCGCGGCGGCCATGGTCCACACCGCCGACGCGCGCCCGCCAGACGCGGTGTCCTTCGGCCTCGACGAGATTCCCGACCTGGGAGACACCGCCTGAGCCAGCGGGACCTCATAGCTGCCGACGGCGGTCACAGGACGGCCTCGAGCAACGCGGTGAGCCGATGCTGATACGTGTGCTCGGCATGGCTGCGCCGCGACGCGGCATCGCCGACGGCACGCGCCGCCGCCCGGTCGTCCACGCACCCTTTGATCCGATCGAGCAACTCGTCGAAGGTGCTGAACGCGAGGATCTCGCGATCCTCATCGAACAGACCGGGCAGCGAGTCCCGACGCTCGCACAGGACGGTGCCCCCACAGCCTGTCGCCTCGAACAGTCTGCAGTTCACGCTCTGCATCTCCGCCGGGTGCAGGGCGTTGACCACAGCACACGCCCCGCGGAACACAGCGGCCTTCTCCTCACCGGCCACATAGCGCCCGGCATGGTGGCGGACCAGCCGCGGGTCACGAAGCCAGCGGCTCATCGCCGGGCCGTAGATCCGCACGTCGACGCCGCGGTCGAGGAGCTGCCCGATCAGCCGGGCACGGGCGCTGTACACGTGGCCCACGAACACCACATACGGCAGGTCGGGAACGGTGGCTGGGGGACGGTGGCGGACCGGGTTGCACGCCTCCGGCAGATAGTGCGCCGGCAGTTCCAGGACATCGGCCAGCCGGCGAACGAGAAGCGGGTCCTTGAAGAACAGCGCGTCGTAGTCACCGAGCAGCATCCGCTGCCGTTCGAGGTTGACGACGGCGTCCGGAAACCACAGACACACCCGGACCCCTCGTCGGCGCAGCTCGCGCACCGTGGCCGGTAGCAGGTTGAGGTCGACCGAGACCACCACACTGACTCCGGCACCCTCGGCTGCCGCTACCAGACGGCGCTGGTAGGCAAGCCCGAGGCGGTCGGAGGCTCGCCGCGCGAGATCGAGGGTCGCCGCGACGGGCCGGCTGGCCGGCTGCGGGAAAGCCGGGCCGAGCGGCACCCCGTAGGCGCCGACGTCAGGCAGGCAGGCAAGGATGTTCTCCGCGAAGCTGTCACCGCCGATGGGCCCGATCACGCCCACCCGGACCGCGCCGCCAACCGGGGTCAGAGCCGTGGCCGGTGTGCGTGTACCCCTGGGTGTCACGGGTGCCGCCACGAGGCCGGCGTCTTTCATGCGTTACCTCTTCCCGAATCGGAGGGGACGGCGACCCATTCCAGGCGGCCCCGTCCGGTGGCCCGACGCAGCCTGGCCGGCACGGACCTGGCCGTGATGCCGACAGACCGCAGCGCTACGCGGAGCAGGAGGACGAAGGTGACGAGGTAGGCGACGCTGGAGGCGACCGCGGCGCCGGCGACGCCGATCGTCGGCACCAGCGTGGCGAGCAGCGCCACCGTCAGCACCGTCCCGGTCCACTCGCAGCGGGCCACCGGGAGGGTCCGCCCGAGCCCGCGCAAGACGTCGTCCATCGCCCGGTTGCAGCCGAGTACCGCCGCGCCCGGCGCGAGCAGCCAGAACAGCCCGATGCTCGGCGCGTAGGCCTGTCCGAGCATCACATGCACCGCCAGTGGCGCCGCGGCACTGAGTACGCCGATGCACAGCACTCCGAAGGCGAGGCTCGCGCCCACGGCAGCCAGCACGACCCGGCGGTCGGCCCCGGAAGCCGAGCCGCCCGCGACGGCGGGTCTCCCGGCCGCGAGACGGGGCATCGCGACGTTGCCGAACGCGGCGCACACCGGCTGAGGCAGCATGGCCATCGAGACCGCGACCGCGTAGTGCCCCACCTGGGCGGGCTGGACGAGCACCGCCAGCAGGAGCAGATCCAGAGAGGTGTTGAGCAGATACGAGACCGACGAGATCATCGTGGCGCCGCCGTAACCGGCCAGATCCCTGCCGATGGAGCGGCGCAGCCGGCCCCGCCCGGGAAGCGCCTGACGACACAACGCCGCGGCCGCGATGGCTTGCAGGACCATCGAGCCGACGAGGCAGAGCACCGCGCGCCCGACGCTGAGCAGGTCGGCGAGGGCCAGCGCGACCACGGCGGCGGAATAGGCGACCGGTTGAAGCACGCGGATCACGTTCCAGCTGCCGATCCGGGTCGCCTGCAGCGCGAAGATCCAGGCCGAGGCGCCGAAGACCACTGGCTGGGCGGCGAAGGCCACCCGGAACGCCGTCACCGCGGCGCGATCGTGGACCACCAGGGGCGCGACCACGATGCCCGCCGCGCCGACGAAGAGCCCCAGCCCCAACAGCATGGTCCCGCCGGTGCGGACGGCGTCCCTGGCGCCGGGACGGTCCCGCGCCGCTGTGTAGCAGACGGCGTAGGTCAGGCCGCACTCGCCGATGGTCGCGGCGGCCAGCATGTAGGACATGATCACGGCGTAGGTACCGCGCCCGGCTGGCCCGAGGTAGCGAGCGAGGATCAGGCCGCCCGCCGCGCCCAGCCCGCTGATGGCGACGCTCGTCGCCGCGGTGGACCCGACAGAGGCCAGGTATCCGCCGCTCCTGCGGGAGACCCGGTGCTTGGCTCGGGTCACGTCGTCTGGTTCCGCGGGAACGGCGTGCGTTCGAGTGCCGCGACCACCCGGTCGAACCGCTCCCACCGTGGCGTGATCGCCAGCACGTTCGACGTGAACAGGCCCTGCATGGCCAGGCCCTGCGGGGTCAAGTTGAAGATCATGTAGCCAAGCTCGGCGAGCGTGGCGACCAGCTCCGCCTGGCTTCGGCCCTGGCGGGTCAGGTGCGCGGGCAGCATCTCCAGGAGCAGCGCCGGCGACCGGGTGCTGAGCAGATTCGTAGCGCCGCGCAGTACGTCGATCTCGAAGCCTTCGACATCGATCTTGACGAGATCGGGGGCCCGGTGCCGCTCCACGTACGCGTCGAGGGTGGTCAGAGTCGCGACGTGGTCGGCGGATCCAGTGGCGACCGGATGGGCGAGGCCGGAGGCGTCACGATAGACCCGCATGCCGATCTCGCCGACCGTCGCGCCGACGGCGCAGGACTCGAGCCGCACCTGCGACAACCCGTTGCGCCGGACCATCGCGCTCAGAACCGCCATCGTGTCCGGCACCGGCTCGAAGGCATGCACCTGCCCGGACGTGCCCACGAGACCCGCGGCCCACAGGGCATACACGCCTATGTTCGCGCCGACGTCGTAGCAGCAGTCACCGGGCCCGAGCACGGCGGCGAACACCGGGGCCAGCGCCGGCGGACGGTAACGCAGTTCGGACAACGCGCGTGCCGACCCGTCTCGACAGCTGTCGAGGTCGAAGTGCATGCCGTTGGCGAACCGGCCACGCAGCGGGCCGACGTACTCGTCGTTCGACCCCCGAGCCCACCCGACGACGCGGTCGTGACCACGCACGTCGGGAAGGTTCGCTGCCAGCCGATCGGCGAGTCGCCAGCGAATCGGGCCCTGCCCGGCGCCGGACCGTGCCAGGGTGCTCAGAAGATCCACACGGCGAACCCTAGGTGGGGCCTGCCGCTTGCGTCCGGTTGGCCTGATTGGGTTGGGCGGGGTCGGCGCGCCGGGGCCGGGCTCCACGGTCTCGATGTTTGGACACTTAGAGTCACCGCCGTGATGTCTAAGCGTTGCATCGATACCGAGCCCGCGACTCGTCGTCCTCGTGTGCTGCTGCTGGCGCCGTCGGGCGGGCTCGGCGGCGGTATCGAGCGCTATCTCGACGCCGTTCAGGAGGCCTTGCGGGCCGGCGGCGCCGAGGTGCACCGGGTCGACCTGCGCGGCCCGGGGAACTCGCTGACTCTTCGCTCCCGGTTGCGGTTCACGGCCGCGGCGCTGCGTGTCGCGGTGCGGTCCGGCCCGTTCGACACGGTCCTCGCCGGTCTGCCGAACCTCATCCCCGTGGCCGCGCTGGCGGTGCCGCTGGCCAAGGCGCGGCGCGGCCTGATCGTGTTCCACGGAACGGACATCTGGGCGATGAGAACAGTGGACCGGGCGATCCTCACCCTGCATCCCACCCTGCGCCCGGTGACGGTGAGCTCCTTCAGCTCCGGAGCGCTGGCCCGGGTCGGCATGACGCCGGTGCTGCGGCCCGGTATTCCCAACTCCTGGCGCGCGGCCCTGCTCGCGGCGGGCAGCCGGCGGCCAACGCGGGACGCCGTGCCGACCGTGCTGAGCGTCTTTCGGCTCAACGACGCCGACTGGGTGGGCAAGGGGCTACGCGAACTGCTCGCGGCGCTGTCGATAGTCCGTGGCCAGGTCGGCCCCGTGAGGCTCGTCGTGGCCGGCCAGGGGCCGGTTCTCGACGCGGTGCGCCAGGCGGTCGCAGGGCAGGAGGCCGTCCAGCTGGTCGAGTCGCCGGACGACTCCACGCTGGCCGAACTGTTCGCGGCGGCGGACCTGTTCGTGCTGTGCACCCGGACCCGGGTCAGCCCACCCCGCAGCGGCGAGGGCTACGGGCTGGTCCTGACCGAGGCACAACTCGCCGGATGCCCCGTCGTCGGGCCGGCGTACGGAGCGCGTGACGCGTACGTCGACGGCGTCACCGGCGCCACCCCTGCCGACGAGTCCCCGCAAGCACTCGCCGCGGTGCTCACCGACCTGCTCTCAGACCAGGCCCGCCTCGCCAGCATGCGGCAGCGCTGCGCCGAATGGGCCCAGCTGACCACCGAACCAGAACAACACGTCCGAAACGTCTTCAGAGCCGTCCTCGGCACCCAACCGGCCACCAGTCCCGCCACCGGCACACCCGCACCACCCGTCCCCGCCCAGGCAACTCCCGCCTCACCACAGTCGGTCCACCCTGCCGACAGCATCGCCGCCAAACAGTGACCCGCCAAGACAATGACACCGAGAACCACGGATCTTGACCATTACGATGAGCCGCTCGGTGCACTCAGGTAGTTCTGTGCACCCACGAGTTCTGTTCGTCCGAGGTGGACGGCCCGTGCGCGACCGGGAATTCCGCACCAATACGGGGAACTCCGCGCAGCAGCGGTGCGAATGTGCGCCGACTAAGAATTCCGCGACGACAGGCGCGACTACCAGACTGGCCGAGCCGCCAGCCGAACCGCCACCCGCGGTGGGCCCACCCCGCCCCAGTGGGCGCCACCCTGGACTCGAAGTGCGGAGGTCGCGGTCAGCGCCGCGAATCCCCTGCGTTCTTGCGCCAGTACACACCAGTCCAGTCGATCTTAATCATTGGATCGTCGATCTGGTGCGCGTTGCGGTAGTCCTCGACCGCCCGCCGACATCCCTCCACGGCGCCGTAGTCGTCAATGATGCAGAAGCCTCCATCTGACAGCCGCGGGTAGAGAGCCTCCAGCGCCTCGCTCGTGCTCTCGTACATGTCGCCGTCGAGCCGGAGTACGGCGAGCCGCTCGATCGGCGCCGTCGGAAGCGTGTCGCGGAACCAGCCGGGCAGAAACCGCACCTGGTCGTCGAGCAGGCCGTACCTTCTGAAGTTCTCCCGCACCTCGGTCTCGGACACCACGAGTTCGGACCATTTGTGGTGGGGATCTCCGGCGTCGTCGGGCCACCGCGTCGGGTCTGGTGCCGGCAGGCCAGCGAACGAGTCGGCGACCCACACGGTCCGGTCAGGCACGCCGTGGGCCGCCAGGACACCTCGCATCATGATGGCGGACCCGCCCCGCCAGACCCCCGTTTCGATGAGGTCTCCGGGAATGTCGTCGACGAGTACCTGCTCGACCGCCTCCTGAAGCTGCTTCAGCCGGCGGCTTCCGGTCATGGTGTGCGCCAGCCGCGGCCAGTCCCCGCCTACGTCACGCGCTCCGACGGCGCTGTATCGGATCAGTTCCAGTCCGCGCGCCTCGAGAAGACGGAAAAGAACGCGGTGCGCCGCACGGTGGGGCCGCCATATCCTGCCGTCACGGCCTTCCCAGAGCGAGAATGTGAGGGTTTCTCGCAGCAGGTCCAGATAACGCCCCTCCAGGTCGGTTGACTCGGTGTGCGTAAGCTCCATTACCGCTCCTAGTCCGTGTCGTCCGTCGATATGCCGATATCGGCGAGACCAGTCGGCCCCATGGCGCGCCAAGCGGGAAGACGTCGCGTCCTCCACCTAGCCCCGTCGAGTCTGGCGGATATCCGCCGCGCAATCACGGAGGACACGCTGATGGCAGAAGTCCGGCTCCGTTGGACAGCCCACGGTAAGGTGCGATGGCAGCGCGAAACGAGTCCGGTCCGGGGTTGACGGCATCGCACAGAACAGCCCTACTGCCCCCTGCCTGGCGCTCCGCCACCGAAACGCACGTGTGGCAGGAGATGTTTCAGGTGGCAGCCACCAGTTCGCGCGGCGGCAATCCGCGCCCGGGTCAGGCTTGACGATAAGGGTTCCAGGGTCGTGATTCCCCGTCATGAGTGGTCTCGGTAAACCGGGAACGTGGCCCCGGCGGCGACACGCCCGACAGGTGGGTTCCGCACGCGAACCCTTGGACCTAGACTCAATCACCGAAAGTAGCGCTCAACTCACTACTTGCGAGGCTCGCTCTCCTGACCGGAGGTGACGGCGTGATGAACCCGCCCGGAAGCGCCGTGACGGACGAGCCGAGCCGACCCCCGCGCCCGCGAACGGCGCCGCGACCGGGCGGGCCGACGGTGACCGCCGTCGCCGGGCACCGCCGTGCCGCGGGCCCGGCCCACGCGACCGCGGTGATCGTGCACTGGGGCCGGACCGAGTCGACGGCACGGCTCGCGGCGCGCCTCGATCAGATGAGCCGGATCGAGGGAGTGGTGGTCGTCGCGAACGACGGCACCACTCGCCCCGCTGGGCTCCCCGCGACGACCGAATGGCTCGTGCCGCACGCGAACCTTGGCTTCGCCGGCGGCTTCCGACTGGGTGCGGCCGCTCGCCCGGACAGCCACGCCTACCTGCTGGTGAACAACGACGTCTGGCTGCCGGAGCGCACGCTGGGCGCCTGCCTCGACCTGCTCGCGCGCGACGGGGTCGGCATCGTCGGCCCGACACTGCTCGACCCCGAAGGCATCCATCCCGGCCCCGCGCGGCCCACCGCGCTGGGGCTGACCTCGCGCCGCCGCCATGCCTCGTCGCCGAACGGGCCGGCCGACGTCCCTTTCGTCACCCGCACGGTCCTGCTCATCCGCGCCGAGTGCCACCGTCAGGTGCCGATGGACACCCGCTACTTCCTCGGCTACGAGGACGCCGACCTCGCCTGGCGGGCCAGGGCCGCCGGCTGGCGGGTGATAGCCAGCCCGCACCAGGCGTGGCACACCGGCGGCGGCGTCATGCGCGGCGATGCCATGACCTACTTCACGACGCGCAACCGGATCTGGTTCGCCCGCGCGCACCAGGGCCGCGGCGGCGTCGCCGTCGCGCTGTGGTTGGCGCTGGGCTCCGTGCCGCGGTCGGCCGGTTCGGACCTCCTGCGCGGGCGCGGCCTGGCGCGCTGCCGGTTCGCCTGGCATGGCCTGCTCGACGGGATCGGCCCGCTGCCACCCGCCGACCGCCCGTTCCCCGACGAGCCTCGCCCGACGCACTGGGAGAGGACGCGCCGGGCCCGAACATCCCGCTCGACCACCCGACAGGCCACGAGCCTCGCCATGTCGCCGACGGCCGCCGCGAGCCGTGCCGGGCAGGCCCATGTGCCCACCCCGAGCGGGGCTTCCTGGTCCGGCGGGCTGGCAGGCGCCACCGGGCGGGGCCTCGCGAAGGTCACGCCGGGCTGGAACGCCCGCTACGCCATGCGCCAGTCCTCGCGGCGCTGGCTGCGCGGCGTGGAGGAGGCCGTCACACCGATGCTCGCCGTTCTCGACGCGCCCACTGTCCCGGCGAGCGTCGGGTCGCTCGCCGAGCGGGCGACGCACCGGGTGGTGCTGCGGCGTCGACTCCCGGCGCCCTACAACAAGACCCGGATCTACACCTCGAGCGAGGCCGGTCTGAAGCACCTGCGCGGGACGCTCACCCAGATCGACCCGGTGCTCATCGGCCTGATCCGGGAGACGGTGCGGCCGGGCGCGATTGTCTGGGACATCGGCTCGAACGTCGGGCTGTCCACTTTCGCCGCCGCCACGGCCGCCGGTCCCAGCGGCCACGTGCTGGCCGTCGAGCCGGACACCTGGCTGGTCGGCCTGCTGCGCCGCTCGGCGGCGCTGCCGGGCGACCGGGCGCCCGTCGAGGTGCTGGCGGCAGCGGTCGGCGACGTGACCGGCATCGGCCAGTTCTGCGTGGCAACCCGCAACCGGGCGACGAGCCACCTGGCCGGCTTCGGCCACCGGGCGAAGGTGCGCACGACGATTCCGGTTCCGACCGTCACACTCGACGACCTGCTCTCGCACGCGCCAGCACCCGACGTACTGAAGATCGACATCGAGGGCGCCGAACTGCTCGCGCTGGCCGGCGCCCGCCGCGTGCTCGCCGAGGCCCGCCCGACCATCATCTGCGCGGTGGCCGAGGCGAACGCCCGGCGGGCGCGGGCGATGCTCGCCGAGCACGGATACCAGGTGCTCGACGGCGAGCTCCCGCCGGCCAGCCGCGTACCGGTGCCAGCCGCGCCGTGGACCACGCTCGCGATCCCGGTCGGCGCTCGCCCGCAGGCCGGCCCACCCCGCGGGCCCTCGGCCGATGCCCCGACCCTCGCGCCAGCGGCATCCGTGCCACTGGCGCGGCGCGACCGGGGCCGGTAGGCGAACCGGCACCACCCGCGCCTCGGCGAACCGCCGGGCCGCGTCTCGCGCCGCCACGCGTCTCACGGGCGCCGCGGCAGCCGCCCGTTCGCGCCCAGGCTCAGATCGGCTGGCTCCGTGGGAAGGGAGCCCGCGCCAGGGCCGCGACCACCCGGTCGAACCGGTCCCAGCGCGGCGCGAGCGCCAGCACATTGGACGTGAAGCGGCCGTTCGCGACAACGCCGTTGGGGGTCAGATTGAACAGCACGTAGCCGGCGTCCAGCAGACGGCCGACCAGCTCCGCCTGGCCCGGGGTGCCGCCGCGACGGGCCACCCGCGAGGTCAGCATCTCCAGCAGCAGCGCCGGTGCTCGGTCCTCCAGCAGTTCCGTCGCGCCCCGCAGCACGTCGATCTCCGCCCCTGCGACGTCGATCTTGACGAGATCCGGCGGCCGGTGGCGGGCGACGTAGGCGTCGAGGGTGTCCAGGCGGGCGAAGTGGTCGGCGTGGCTTGGGTCGGCCACCGCATGCGCGCGGCCGGAGGCGCCCTGGTAGCTGCGCAGGCCGGTCTGGCCCACCGTCGCCCCGATCGCGCTGGCGACCGGAACCACCTGGCCCAGACCGTTGCGCTGGACCATCTCGCGCAGCACCGCCATGGTCGGCGGCACCGGCTCGAACGCGTGTACCTGCCCGGCGCGGCCGACCAGGCCCGCGGCCCACAGGGTGTAGACGCCGATGTTCGCGCCGACGTCGTAGCAGGTGTCCCCGGGGCGCAGAACGGCCTCGAACACCGGGGCCAGCGCGGGCTCCCGGTACCGCAGCGCCGAGAGGGCCCGCGCCGAGCCGTCCCGGCAGCTGGCCACGTCGAAGGACATCCCGTTCGCGAGCCGGCCGGCCAGCGGGCCACCGTAACCGTCGACGGGCCCACGCACCCACCCGACGACCTGGTCGCGGCCCCACAGCTCGGGCAGCCGCGCGTCCAGCCGGCCGGCAACCCGCCACCGCATCGGTCCCCGCCGCCCGGCGAGCACAACCCCACCCTGCGCCATGCGGCCTTTTGTATCAGGCCAAGCACTCTCTGTAACCATGCCGAACGGTGGACGGTCGCGCAGGTCAGCCCTCGCCCGCCGGTCGACGAATCGTTTGCCTGGATGTGTACGCCGGACCAGAATAGATTGGATCAAGTATCCATTTAGCGTCTTGGTTCGCGGTGCCCCGCGGGCCGGCCGGAACGGCGAAGGAGTCGCTCCATGCTTCGGTGGCCCGACGGTGACCTGCTTCCGGCGCCCGTCCGGGAGCGCCTGCTCGGCCCCGGGGCACCGTTCGAGCTGACCCGCGAGCAGGTCCGCGGCGTCGAGATGACCGTCTTCGCGCGCCGGGCGCCCCACCTGCCGGCGGTCCTCGCCGGCGCCTGCGCCCGCTTCCCGGACCGGCCCTACCTGATCTTCACCGGACCGGGCGACGCCGAGGCGACCACGCTCACGTTCGCCGACGTCACGGCCCTGGCCGTCCGGGTCGCCGCGGTGCTGCGCGCCGAGTACGGGGTGAAGAAGGGCGACCGGGTCGGCTTCGTCGGCGCGAACAGCGCCGAGTACGCGGTGACGCTGTGGGCCGCGCTCTCGATCGGGGCGATCACCGTCGGGCTCAACGGCTGGTGGACCGGTCCTGAGCTCGCCCACGGGCTGCGGATGACCGAGCCCGTCGTCGTGTTCGGGGACGACCGCCGGCTGGCCCGGCTCGACGGGCTCCAGGAGGCCTCCGACCAGCCGGTCGTTCGCTTCGCCGACCTGTTCGCCGCACTGGCCCCCGCCGAGCCGGCCGCCGACACGCCCCAGACCGCGGCGGCCGCGCTGCTCGCGCTGTGCCCGGAGCTGGCCGAGGACGACCCGGTCGCGATCCTGTTCACCAGCGGCACCACCGGGCGGCCGAAGGGCGCGCTGCTCCCCCACCGCGCGCTGGTCAACTTCAGTCCCGACGCCGCGCTGCGGGGCGCGGCGAGCGCGCTGATCGACCAGCTGGCGGCTGGTTCCGCCCCGGCAGCGCCCGCGCCGGCCACGCCGCCGGTGACGATCCTCGCCGGGCCGTTCTTCCACATCTCGGGCATCGGCCCGCTGCTGACCAACGCGCCGTTCACCGGCATGACACTGGTCTTCGCGCCGCCCGGGAAGTGGGACCCGACGGTCCACCTCGACCTGACCGTCCGCTACGGCGTCACGAACTGGTCGGGCGTGCCGACCCAGCTCCTGCGTCTCGTCGAGCATCCGCGGCTGGCGGACTACGACCTGTCCCGGTTGCGCGGGCTCGGCGGCGGCGGCGCCGCGCTCGCCCCGGAGGTGCTCCGGATCATCGACCGGAACCTGCCCGGTCGCGGGATCGGCGGCGGGTACGGCATGACGGAGACCACCGGCATCGGCGCGACCATCGGTGGCCGCCGGCTGCGGGGCGCGCCCGGCTCGGTCGGCGTCGCGTCCCCGACCGCCGAGCTCAAGGTGGTCGGCCCGGACGGCGTCGAGCCGGCCGACGGCGAGGTCGGCGAGATCTGCGTACGCGGGCCGAGCGGCTTCCTGGGCTACTGGGCCGACGAGCGCGCGACCGCCGCCGTTCTGGACGCCGACGGCTGGTACCGAACCGGCGACTACGGCCGAATCCAGGACGGCCTGCTCTACCTGGAGAGCCGGCTGCGCGATCTGATCATCCGCGGTGGCGAGAACATCTACCCGATCGAGATCGAGAACAGGCTGGCCGCGCATCCCGACCTCGCCGACGCGGCCGTCATAGGCGTCCCGCACCGGGAGCTCGGCCAGGAGGTGCTGGCCGTCGTCGTGCGGCGCGACGGCGCCGCCGTCACGGCCGAGGA
This sequence comes from Pseudofrankia inefficax, assembly GCF_000166135.1. NCBI lineage: Bacteria > Bacillati > Actinomycetota > Actinomycetes > Frankiales > Frankiaceae > Pseudofrankia > Pseudofrankia inefficax. The sequence goes on along the minus strand of NC_014666.1, from coordinate 2,738,454 downwards.
CGTCCAGCGCTGGGTCGCCGCCGCCCTCGCGTCCTTCAAGGTCCCCACCCATGTCCGCTTCGCCACGGAACTGCCGTACAACGCGACCGGGAAGCTCCTCAAGCGCGACCTCGAAGCCCGGTACGCGACGGCGCCCTGAGCAGCCGCTGTCGGCCAGGCGACCACGGCGGCGGAAAAGATCAGTAGTCGCGGCGGGCACCGGCCTGTCACGATCAACCCGTGACGTTGATTCTCAGCGTCGGTCTGGCGGGCCCGCAGGCGAGCGGGCCGGCGCTCGCCGCCGCCCCGTCGTCCGGTGACACCTGGGGCGTCAGCGGGCCCACATTCGCCGGCGTGTACCTGCTGCTGCTCGCGACGGTCACCGCCGTGTTCTGGATCGCCCGCCAGTCGTTGCTCGGGCCGGGGGGCCCGCCGCCCAGCGGGTCGACCGCCCTGCCGGCCGACGACCTGGCCTACCTGTCCGGCGGCCTGCGGCGCGCGGTCGACGTCGCCGTCATCTCGCTCAGCGAGCGGGGACTCCTGGCCAGAGAAGGGCGGATCGGCGGCGCGATGCGCGTGGTCGGCGCGCCCCCGCCGGGGACCGTCAGCGCGTTCGAGTGGGCAGTCGGTGACGCCGTCGCGCGAACGGGCCGGGCTCGGTCCGGGCTGCTGGCGGCGCAGCTCGCCGGCCACCCGACCGTCGAGGCGATGCGCGAGCGGCTGCTCGCCCTCGGCGCGCTGGCCACCCGCGAGCGAGCTCGGACGGCGCGCCGCGTCGCCTGGCTCTATGTGGCGCTGCTCGCCCTCGGGATCGCCCGGCTGGTCGCCGGTGCGTCCCGGCACCGCCCGGTGGGGTTCCTGACCCTCGAGATGCTGGCGAGCGTCGTACTCGCGGCCGTCGCCGCGGCGAGCGTGCGCTATCCGGCGCCGTCCCAGCGCGGCCAGCTGCTGCTCAGCCAGGCGCGGGCGGCGTCCGCGGGGCTGCGCTCGGGCGGGCTGCCGGGGCAGCGGGCGCTCGCGGTCGCGCTGTTCGGCCCGCCCGCGCTGTGGGCCGCGGACCAGGAACTGGCCCGCCACCTCGGTTTCTCCTCGCCCAGCTCGGGAAGCGGGGGCGACTCGGGTGGTGGCTGTGGCGGCGGCGGCTGCGGGGGTGGCTGCGGCGGCTGACCGGATGCGGCCGGTCAGCCCGGTTCGGCCGGGGGATGTCGGCGCGCCGGGGCCGGGCTCCACTCTGCTTACGACCGGACACTTAGAGTCACCGTCCGTGCTCTCCACACATCGTCTCGATATCGGGGCCGAGACCGGGGCCCCACGCGTCCTGCTGCTCGCCCCGTCGGGAGGGCTCGGTGGGGGCGTGGAACGCTACCTCGGCACGGTCGAGGAGCGGCTGCGCGCCGGCGGGGCCGAGGTGCACCGGCTGGACCTGTACGGGCCGTCGCGCCCGCGGGGTGCCCGGGCCCAGCTGCGGTTCGCCGCCGCCACGTTGCGGGCCGCCCGCCGGTTCGCTCCGCTGGACGCGGTCCTCACCGGCCATCCCAGCCTCATCCCGGTCGCCGCGGCGGCCGCCGCGGCCGGCCGGGCCGAGCGAGCACCGGTGCTGTTCTACGGCACCGACATCTGGCGGACCCGGCGGTTCGGCCGGGCGCTGCTCGCTCGCCGCCCGGCGCTGTACCCGTTGACGATCAGCTCCTACAGCGCGGGAGCACTGGCCGACGTGGGCGTGGCCCCCGTGCTGCGGCCCGGTCTCGCCGCCGCCTGGCGCGCGACGCTGCTGGCCGCGGGCGCCAGGGCCGCTCGGGCCACCGAGACGCGCCAGGCGCAGACCCAGCCGACGACCGTGCCGCACGCCGCCCTGGCGCAGCGGCAGCCGCCGACGCTGCTGACCGTCTTCCGCCTCGCCGACGCCGACTGGGCCGGCAAGGGCCTGCCGGAGCTGCTGGCCGCGCTGCCGGCGGTGCGCCGCGCGGTCGGGCCGGTACGGCTCCTGGTCGCCGGCCGCGGCCCGGCGCCGGACGGCCTGCGCCGGGCGGTCGGCGCGGTGACGGACGCCGAGCTGGTCGAGTCGCCGGACGACGCGGCCCTCGCCGCCCTGTACGCGGGCGCCGACCTGTTCGTGCTGTGCACCAGGACTCGCCCCGGCCGCAGCGGCGAGGGCTACGGCATCGTGCTGACCGAGGCCCAGCTCGCCGGCTGCCCCGTCGTCGGCCCGGTCTCCGGGGGTGCCCGGGACGCCTACGTCGACGGCGTCACCGGTGCGACGCCGGCCGACGAGTCGCCGGAGGCTCTCGCCGCGGTGCTCGCCAACCTGCTCGCCGACCGGGCCCACCTCGCCCGGATGCGCCGTCGCGCCGCCGAATGGGCCCGGATGGCGACCGAGCCCGCCGAGCACACCCGGGCCGTCTTCAGCGCGGTGCTCGGGCGGGCCCCGATCAACCGGCCCACCGAGACGCCGACCACCGGCTGGACCGCTCCCCCACCCCGGCCGGGCGGCACGGCCGCGCCGGAACCCCGGCTGGCCGCCACCGCCGCGCCACCGCCGCGTCGGGCCGCCGCGCGGGTCTGGCCCGAACGGGCCGACCTGGTCGGCACCGCCGTCGACCGGGACGGCGACGATCTGACCAGCGACTACCTCGAGGCCAGCCGCGGCTGGAGCGACGACATCGAGATCGACGACCTGGCGGGCCGGTAGCCATCGCGGCGCGAACACCTCACCCGGCTGGGCTGCGCGGCCCGACTCGCGGGCGCGGGCCGGGGGTCCGCGCCGCGCCACCGGGCCGGGCGCCCGGCTGCGCCGGGACCAGCGTCGCGCCACCGCGCCCGCCCGCGCGCGCCGCCGCGGCCCTCAGGTCGGTCCGAGCACCGCGCGGCTGCGCCGCCGGGTCGGTGCCCGCCGGGTACTGGTCCCCACCGGGCTGGCTCGGCGTCGGCTCGACCAGGCTCGCCGCGGCCTCGGGCGCCGGGTCTCCCTTGGCCGGGCCGGGCTTCAACGGTCCGGCCTTGGCCCCGCCGCCGGCCCTCGGCTGGCCCGGCTTGGCCTGGTTCGGCTTCGCCGGCGGCGCCTTGGCCGAGTCCGCCCTGACCGAGGCGGCCTTGGCCGGGTCAACCTTGGCCGAGGCCGCCTTCGCCGGCGCCGCCTTGGTCGAGGCCGGCCGGGCCGAGGCCGCCGGGTCGGGCAGCGACGGCTGACCCTGGCTCTGCCGGGAGACCCGCCGGGCCCAGTCCTCCAGCCAGCTGACGACCCGGCCGCCGGCCAGCGGCGGCGAGACGAAGTAGCCCTGCACCTCGTCGCAGCGCCAGCCGGCCAGCGCCAGCCACGCCCCCTTGGTCTCCACGCCCTCGGCGACGATCTTCAGGTCGAGCGCGTGCGCCAGGGCCACCGTCGAGCGCACGATCTCGGCGGCGGAGGGGTCCCGGTGCATGTCCCGCAGGAACATCTGGTCGAGCTTGACCTCGTCGGCCGGCAGCTCGCGCAGGTAGGCCAGCGAGCAGAAGCCGGTGCCGTAGTCGTCCAGGCTGACCCGCACACCGAGGGCCCGCAGCTCGGCCAGCGTGCGCCGGGCCTGCTCCCGCACGGTGATCAGCGCCTCTTCGGTCACCTCCACGACCAGCGCGCTCGGCTCCAGCTGGTGGCGGGTCAGCGCGTCCTCGACGACGGCCGCGAAGCCGGTGTCGTCGATCACCGACGGCGGAACGTTGACCGAGACCGACAGGTCGGCTCCGGCCCCGCGCCAGCTCGCGCAGTCGGCGAGCGCGAGCTCCAGCACGCGGCGGGTCAGCGCCGGCATGAGGCCGGCCTGCTCCATCTCCGGCAGGAACACCCCCGGGCCGCGCAGGCCCTCGCGCGGGTGCTGCCAGCGCACCAGCGCCTCGACGCCGGTGACCCGGCCGGTGCGCGGGTCGGCCTTGGGCTGGTAGCGCAGCTCGATCTGGTTGTCCTCCAACGCGCTGCGCAGCTCCGCCCGCAGCCGCAGCCGGGCCCGGCCGGGCGCGGCCGCCGTGTGCCGGTTGCGCTGGTAGGTGCGCTGCCCGACCCGGGTCAGCTTCGCCTCGTACATCGCGGCCTCGGCGTGGCGCAGCAGCTCCGCGGCGCCCCGGCCGTGCGCGGGAGCGTAGGCGATCCCGACGCTCACCTCGGTCTGCACCGGCAGGTCGGCGAGCAGCACCGGCGCCCGCAGCGCGTCCCGCAGCCGGCTCGCGAGCAGCTCGGCCCGGCCCGGCCCGGCGTCGCGCAACAACACGGCGAACTCGTCGCCGCCGATCCTGGCCAGCAGGTCCGACGGGCGCAGCAGCTCGCGCAGCCGGCTGGCGACGACGACGAGCAGCCGGTCGCCGCTCTGGTGGCCGAGCACGCTGTTGATCTCCCGGAACCGGTCCAGGTTGACCAGGACGAGCGCGGCCGGCGCGACCTCACGCACCCGGTGCTCGCCGCCGCCCACCACCCTGGCCGCGGCGTCGAGGAAGGCCCGGCGACCGGCCAGGCCGGTCAGCTCGTCGCGGCCGCGGAACCGGCTGCGCACCGGCCTGGCGCGCAGCGACAGCAGGCACAGGCCCGCCACCGCCAGCACCGAGGCGACGAAGAGAGCGCCGCCGGTCCACCCGGCCCCGTACCCGCCGAGCACGGCCAGCCAGGCCAGCGCGCCCAGCGTGCCCACCAGCAGCGCGGCCGCCGTCACGACCAGGGCCGTGGCCGGCCGGGTCCGCGCCGGCTCCGGTGGCGTCGGCCAGCCGGCGGCCACGGGCCGCGGCAGCGGGCCGGTCGCCGGTTGCGCCGCCGCGTCCGGGCCCGGCGCGGCCATCGGCGCCGGGCAGTGCGTCGCGCCCAGGGGGGCCGGGCGGTGCGGACTGGGCAGGGTCGGCCCGTCGGCGCGGAACACTGGGCGTACCAGCGCGCCGCCATGTACCGGGGCGTCCCACTTCGCCGGCACGGGTGCTGGGCCAGCCCAGCGGGCGGCGGTGCCCGCACCCGCCAGGCGCCGCGGCGCGCCGCAGCCAGCGTCGGCACCGTCGCGGCGCGGGCGGCGGCGCACGGCGCGGCGCACCCCGGCGACCAGCCAGCCCGGCGCCAGCGCGCTGGGCAGCCGCGGCTGGCGGACCAGCCCGCCCGCGCTCGCCCCGACCGGGCTCGGCACCGGGTAGGCCGGGTTCGCGACCGGCCGCGGCCGGGTTCGCTGCATCGGCGCTGTCGGGCTGTCCCCCGCTCCCGGGGCCAGCGCGACCGCCCCAGGCACGGCGCCGCCCCCCTCGGTCGTCACCGTCCCCGCGGCCAGCTCCGTGATGTCTGTCGGCTGGGTGGCGGCTTCCCGACCGGTCGACCGGTCGGCCCCGGCCGCCGCCGGAGGCCCGGTTGGCCGCGCGGACGCGCCGACGTCGCGCGGGCTGCCGCCACCAGTCCCGATCGCGGTCACCATCGGACCGCCGCGCACTCACCCAGCGCCGTGCGAGCGCACGGCGCCGTCGTCCAGATTTGCCCGTGCATCAGTCCCCCAACGATGATGCTCACCTGCCTGCGCGCCAAAGACGTCACTGTTCGCGACCATTCCGGATGTTTGACCGGCCGCCCCGACCGCTGTGAGCGCCGCTCGCCAGCGACACCCCCGAATTGCGGCAGCGCGAACCCCGCGGCCCGGATCGCCCGGACCACTGGTAGATACGTTGACGCGCGACCAGGTCGCCGCCCCTGGATAGGGCGGTTCATACCGGACCGCGCCGTCCGACCACTCCGCGCATGGCTCGGGAGATTATCCGAACCCAGGTGAAATCAGGAGGGGGAATTCTGCCCGGATGGGCGCCGCTGACCGCTAGTCCGTGGGTTTTTGCTGGTAGGCGTGGCAAAAGACAGGCAGGCATCCAGAGAGTGCCACGAAGTGGCCTCTTCGCCGCTGGGCTGCCAGGTCGGCGCACACCGCGCATCCGTCCGGCGGCCGGCCCGACCCGGTCGCGGACGGTCGGAACCATTCGAGCCAGGGTGACGGACCCGCTAGACCGCCAGGCCGGGGACGGCCACGCTCAGCGCTGAACCGTCACGTCGTTAAGCGGGACGAAGGGCTCAATCGCCGGGAAGACCACGAAGAGCAACAACGTCACCACGACGACCACCAGAAGCAGGGCCAACAGCGCCCGGACCGGCGTCGGACCCGGCAGATGACGGTAGATCCAGCCGTACACCGGTCAGCCCTCCACTGGCTCGAACGGCACTCCCACACCGGGGGCCTTCATGACGGTCTTGTCGAGCTTCGCGAACACGATGAGCCTGGTTTTCGCGGAGTACTTGGGGTTGCAGGTCGTCATCGTCATGACCGCCGCCGTCGGAACCTTGCCGGCCTGTTCGGGAACCGGATAGGTGACGTCCAGGCGGGTAGGCGCGACAACCTCGGCTCTGGTCATCCGGTAGACGTAGTAACGGTCCGATACCTCGACTACAACGGGGTCTCCGGGGCGTAGCTCGTCAAGCTCGTTGAAAGGCTTTCCATAGGTGGTCCGGTGCCCTGATACGACGAAGTTACCTATTTCCCCGGGCATCGCGGTCCCGGGATAGTGGCCGGGGCCTTCCTGGAGCTGGGCTTCGCCGACGCCTTCGACGATGACCGGCGCGTAGCCGGCACCGAGGCGCGGAATGTGCAGCTCGGCGAAGCCCTCGCCGACCGCCGGATGCAGCGGCGCGGCGGGCGGCGGGGGGGCCGGCGCCGCGGGCCGGGCCGGCGCCGCCCAGGTGGCCGCCAGCTTGTTGTGCAGCCGGCTCTGGGTCCGGGCCTGGAAGATGTCCGTGATCCACAGCTCGTAGGCCAGGAACAGCGCCACGACCAGCCCGAGGGTGATCAGAAGCTCCCCGGCCCCGCGCACGACGGCGCCGCCGATCCGGGCGCGACGCCGCCGCCCACCCTGCCCCAGGGGCACCGGCTGAGGCTCCGGCGAGGCGGGCAGGTCCGAGACGGCAGGCAGGTCCAGGACGGCAGGGGGGTCCGAGACGGCGAGCAGGTCTGGCGTGACGGGCGGGTCCGCCGCGGCGGCCGGCGCCATCGATGGCTGGAGGTCCCCGGCGGTCGGGCCGGGCCAGCCCGATGGGGGGTCGACCGCTCGGGGCGCGGCGCGGCGGTCACCGTCCCGCGGATCGGCCTGACGGGGCACGCGTCCGGCGAGCGGAGCGCCTCCGGGCGGAGGGCCAGCAAGCGGAGGGTCAGCGAGCGGATCGGACTGGTATTCGCCGATCTGGTCGCCGTCCGCCGCTCCCGCCATGCGGCCACCATAGGTGATTGATAGATCACTTAAGGCGAGCAAGAGCGGGCGTCGGGCCGGCGTCGGCCGCATCCCGCGCAAACCCAGCCGACCATGCCAGCAACCAACAGGGCGTTACGCCTGGCCACGCGGTGGGCCGGCGTCCGCGACACGGGAGCAGGTCCGCCCACCACCGGCGGATCCAGAACTACAATCCGCGATGGTCAGATGACACATTGTTCGGTCGGGTCGGACAAAGGATCCTCGTCGGTGCGCAGTCTGCGGTCAGTGTCCCCCTGGACCGGGGTGTCGGGCTCCCCGGACACCAGACGGCCAGGGGCCTCGAGCCCACCGGGGCCGGCGGGCTCCGCCGGGCCGGCGGCCGGGGCGCCACGAGTGCTGCTGCTGGCCGCGGCGGACGGGACGGGCGGCGGGGTCGACCGGTACGTCGCCGCCGTCGAGGAGGCCCTGATCGCCGGCGGCGCCGCGCTGACCCGGCTCAACCACCCGCCGGTCGCGGACCCGGGCACGGGCGGCCAGCTCGCTGCCAGGGTCGACTTCGCCCGGCGGGTGGCCGGCACGACGCGCCGGCTCGGCCGGCTCGACGCCCTTGTGGTCGGCCATCCGGACCTGGTCAAGGCCGCCGCCGGCGCGGCCTCCCTCGGCGGCGCCCGCCGCGTCCCGGTGCTGTGCTACGGCGCGGACATCTGGCGGATGCCACCGGCCGACCGGGCGCTGCTCACCCGCCACCCGCTGCTGCGCCCGGTGACGATCAGCTCGTTCAGCGCGGGCGCGCTCGCCGGGCTGGGCCTCGCCCGGCTGCTGCCGCCCGGGGTGCCGGCCGCCTGGCGGGCGGCCCTGCTGGCCGAGGGAGGCCGCCGCCGCCCGCACACCCCGGTGCCGACCGTGCTGTCGGTGTTCCCGCTGGCCGCCTGGGAGGACAAGGGACTCGCGACGCTGGTGGAGGCGCTGACGGCGGTACGGGACGAGCTGGGACCGGTGCGGCTGGTCGTCGCCGGCCGCGGCCCCGCGCCGGGCGCGCTGCACGAGCTGCTGTCGGCGACGCCCGACGCCGACCTGGACGAGTCGCCAACGGACGAGGCGCTCGCCAGGCTGTACGCGACCGCGGACCTGTTCGCCCTGTGCACCAGGACCAGGCCGTCCGGGCCCCGGCCGTGCGGCGAGGGCTACGGCACCGTGCTGCTGGAGGCCCAGCTGGCGGGCTGCGCGGTCGTCGGCCCGGCGTTCGGCGGCTCCCGCGACGCTTACCAGGAGGGGGTCACCGGAGCGACGCCCGTCGACGAGTCGCCGGCGGCGCTGGCAGACGTTCTCGTCGGCCTGCTGCGTGACCGGGCCCGGCTGACCAGGACCGGCCGGCGCGGCGCCGAGTGGGCCGAGTCGGTCACCCGCCCCGAGGAGCACCGGCGCGCGGTGTTCCAGGTGCTGCTCGACCGCGTGCCGGCCCCGCCCGATCCCGCCGTCCCGTCCGGCGGCACGGCACCGGCGGCCCCGGTCACGTCCCCGCCCCCGGAACAGCGCCCGGCGCCGGACCGGCCCCGGACGCTCCCCGCGGCCTCCGGCGGCTGGCCGACGCGGGAGTAGCTCCCCGGGGGGTAGCCCGCGAGTACCTCCCCAGGGGTATGCCAGGCCAGAGATCTTCCCCGCGCGGCCCATGGCCGGTGGCCGGGTGTCGCGCATACAACATCTCCAGGCGCGCCAGAGGGCCGCCCGTGACCGGGAGCACCGGCCGCGACCAGCAAGCCAAGGAGATGGCAATGGCCCGCATCGTGGTCAACCCGGACACCCTGATCCACCTGAAGGCCAGCTTCAACACCCAGAGCACCAACCTGGACACCCTCACCCGGGCTCTGCAGAGCGACGTCGACAACACCCAGGAGGACTGGCAGGGCAACGTCCCGACCATGTTCCGCAACGACTGGCACACCCAGTACGCCCCGATGCTGCAGAAGCTCGCCGCCGCGCTGGTCGACGCCGGCCGGGACGTGGACACCGCGCTGCAGAACGCGCTGCACGCCGACCAGCAGGCCTGACGTGTCGCCGCTCGACCCGGCGTCGATCGAGCGGCTGGCGGCCCTGACCGAGTCCACGGCCCGCCGGATCGCCGACATCGGTGACGACGCCACGCGCCGCGCGAGCCAGGCCCAGTGGCAGGGCACCTCCGCCGAGAGGTTCCGATCGTCCATGGCCGACCGCCAACGGGAGTGCGACGGCGACGCGATCGCGCTGTACAACCTGGCCGCCGACCTGCGTCGGGCCGCCGCGAGCTACCGCGAGGAGCTCGCCCGGCTCCAGGGTCTGGAACGCCGGATTCACTCGGTGATGTCGGGCGTGGGTGGCGAACTGCTGCATGCTGTCGGCATCACCTCCGCCAGTCTGCCGACCAGTGGCAGCCCCGCCTGGGGCCCGCTGGCGTCCAAAATCGCGTCCCTCGGAGTGAGGTTCTGACGACGTGGCACGCATCGTTGTTGATCCCCCCGAGCTCGACACACTCGCCGCGGGATGCGCCGCCGACGGCGGCGAGATCATGTCCTTGTCCACGACGCTCGGCACCCATGTCGTCACCGCGGGTCTGTCACTGCTCGCGGCCTACGGCATCGGGATCTCCCAGGTCGTCGACCAGCTCGTCCACCTGGCGGGCGGTCCCGACGGGGTCCTGCGCGTGGCCCACCGGTTCGGCGACGACGCGCAGGGCGTCACGCGCAGCCGCGACGAGTTCCTGCGCGCCGATGGCCAACCCGTGCCCACCTCACCTGACAAGTGGCTCTGGAAGGTCATCGACCGTCTTCAGAGCATCGACGGCGCCCTTGGCGACGCCGACAGGTTCGCGATGTCCCTGATAGCTGCCGAGCATCAGATCGTCGCCGGGACCGGCCTCGCCATGTCCGCGGCCGGCGCTCTGTCGAGGTTCCTGCTCGGCGACGCCGTCGGCGAGGGTATCGAGGCGGCCGGTGGCGGGCTGAAGGCAGGGCTACGGGCCTTCAGGTCCGTCGACGGAGAACTCGACGAGATCACCAAGGAGCTCGGCGCCTACGGGAGCGACGTCAGGCAGGCCACCGCCGAGGTGGCCGCCGAGGCCAAGGGCGAGATCGCCGCCGAAGCCGCGGCCGAGGCCGAGATCGGCGAGGAGGCCGCGAGCAAGGCCGCGCTGCTGGGCAAGTTCGGCATGGCCGGAAAGGTCTTCGGAGGTGTCAGCGTCGGGCTCAGCGCCCTCCAGGTCTATGGCGACCTCGAGCACCCCAGGGATGGCAAGGTCGACTACGCCGACGTGGGGTTCGACACCCTGTCGACGGTCGGCGGCCTGGTCACCTTCGTCAACCCGGGCGCCGGCCTCGTGATCTCGGGGGTCGCCGTCGGCGGCAAGTACCTCTACGACCACCGCGAGGCGATCGGCTACGGGATCGAGACAGCTTGGGATACCGGAACGCGGTACGCGGAACATCGGGTGGCCGGCGTGGTCCAGGGCGCCGAGGGCGTGGTGACCGGCGGCGCCCAGGCTGCCCATGGCGTCGCCGACGTTCTCACGGGCAACCCGGTCAAGGGTGGCGAGGAGGTGGTCTCCGGTGCCACGAAGTCGGTGAAGGGCGCGCTCAAGGCGCTGAACCCGTTCTGACCGTCCCGCCGCCGCCGGTCGCCACCCGGCGACGGGTGGCCCCCTTCGCCCCGTCAGGAGGAAGTCCGTGAACGACACCGGGTCAGTCACCGACCCCGGCCGCACGACCGGCAGCCCCACGCCCGAGGTCGCCGAGGTCGCCGAGGTCGCCGAGGTCGCCGAGCGAGGCTTGTTCCGGCTCGGCCGCGAGGAGCTGATCGTCCTCGGCTCGATCCAGGGCCTTTCAGATCAGCAGCTGACGCTGCTCGTCGGTGGGCTGTCCGCCTGGCCAAAGCGGGACGTCGCGAGCACGGCCGTACACGGCCTGGCGGCTCGGCGGCTGGTGGCCCGCGCCCAGGGTGGGGTCGGGGTCGACCCGCGGCTGGCCGCGCTGCTGTCTCTGGTCGCCAGCCCACAGCTCGTGCTGCGGCTGCACCGGACGACGGTCGCGGGGCCAGGCGCGGCCATCGACGCGCACGACGCCGACCAGCCGACCGCCACGCTCTCGACGACCGCCTGGTACGCGACGCCGGAGGCGGTCGTCGAGGTCACCGGGCACGCGGGCGCCGTGTACGAGCTGCGCGAGCTCGCGCTCGACGAGCTGATCGGTCGGATCGTCGCGTACACCGGCCTGCGCCGAATCGACGCGGTCCCGGTCGAGTCAGCCTCCGCGCGGCGGGACGGCGCCGCGCTGACCGTGCCGGTCGACGTGCTCAGGGAGGCAGGCCCGGCGGCGGACCGGGGTGACCTGGCGACGGCGGTCGCCACCCTGACCCCGGCCCTCGGAGCCACCGCCGCGACGGCGTTGGCCGCCGTGCTCGCCTCGGGCGGCCCGTCCTACGTGATCTCCTCGCACTACCGGCTGGACGGCGGGCGGCTGGAAGGCGCCGTGACCGCCTGGATCGACGCCGGTGAGGCCGGGCTCTGGGAGGTCCCGGCCGAGCCCGTCGACCCGGATGACCCCGAGGCCGTTCTGACCTTCACCCCGGCCTCCGGCCGCCAGCTGTTCGACAGCATCCAGGAGGGCCTCCCCGGCGCGGCCTGAGCCTGGCCGGGGCGGCCGGGTCCTGGGACTGACCACCAGGCCCAGGACCCGGCTCGTCACGGGGTGGCGATCTGGATGGCGCTGAAGCGGCCGCGGACGACGAGCAGGCCGCGGCCCTCGCCGACCAGGCCGGTCGAGCCCGGGACGCCGCGGGCCAGTGCCGGGCCGAGCTGGAACAGCTCGCCGTCGGTCGAGTTGCGCGGCCACAGCAGCACGCCGGTGCGGGCCTGGCGGACCTCCTCGCCCCAGTTGCGGAACGCGCGGGCCCAGGCGTCCGGCCGGCTGGCCGCGACGACCGCGATCCCCCGGTCGTAGGCGTCCTTGACGAGCGTGTTCAGGACGCCGCCCGCCGGCCCGTCGAAGAACCGGTCCGCGTCGTCGATGAGGAGGACCACCCGGGACGCCGCCGCGTCGATCAGATCGGTCAGCTTGGCGGCGACGTCCTCCGGCCTGGTGAGCACGGGGAACTCGGGCTCCGTGCCGTCCGCCGCGACGGCGAGGTCGCGGACCGGGCCCGGCCGTGGCGCGAGCACGATCGGCGACCAGCCGCCCCGCGCGGTCAGGGACCGCAGGACGGTCAGCAGGGCGGTGCTGCGCCCGGACATCGGCGGTCCGGAGATCACCAGGAAGCCGCCGGCGCTGTCGAGGTCGAGGTCGACCGGGCCGAGGACGGTGCCGCCCGCGCCCAGAGTCACGACGGCCTGGCCGGCCGGCGGCGGGCCCGTCCGCAGGTTCTCCAGCTGCGCCGCGCTGATCGCGGCGGGCAGCGGCTCGATCGTCGCCGGGCGCGTGGCGCCCGGCAGGTCGGCGTCGCGGGCGACCAGCGCCGCCGCGAACCCGGCGACGGCCGCGGCCTGGTCCGGCTCGGCGACGATGGCGACCTGCACCTCCTGCTGTTCCGGCAGCCGGTAGCCACGGCCCGCCGCCGTCGGGACCGGCAGGTCGATCCGCAGGCCGGCGTTGACCGCGTCGTCGCGGCTGGCCATCGGGAGCAGGAGCCGGTCGCGGATGCCGAGGTTGCTGCGGGCCGCCAGCCCGGTGCCGCCGGTGGTGACGACGCACCACATGCCCGCGGCCGGCCCGTCGCGCAGCAGCGTGTCGAACTGGGTGACCAGAGCGCCGTTGTCCTGCTCCCAGTACCTCTCCCAGAACAGGTCATACCGATCGACGAGCAGGAGCACGTAGGGCAGGTCGGTGGCGGCCCGCTCCCGCGCCTCGGTCAGGTCGCCCACGCCGTGCGCGGCGAGCAGTTCCTGGCGGGCCCGCAGCTCGTCGACCAGCAGCCGCAGCAGCCGGGTGACGCGGTCGGTGTCCTCCAGCTCCACGAGCGTGCCGACGTTCGGCAGCGCGCCCAGGTCGCGGAGCCCGGCACCCGCGAAGTCGGCGACGTGCAGGTGCAGGTCGCCGGCCCGGTAGGCCGCCGAGGCGGCGAGCGCGACGGAACGCAGCAGCGTGGTGCGCCCGCTGCGCGAGCCACCCTGCACCAGCAGGTGGCCCTCGTCGCGCGGCCGGAACCAGTAGGGCGGCTGCGCGAGCCGGCCCGGAATGTCCTCCAGACCGAGCGCCAGCCGCGGCGGCCCCACCGGGCCTCCGGCGGCCAGGCGCGGGCCGACATCACCGGCGGCCAGGCGCGGGCCGACGTCGCCGGCGGCCAGTTGCGGGCCGGGCGCCGTCGGAACAAGGTGAGTCACCTCGCCCAGCAGCAGGGTCGCGGGCAGCGGGGGGTTCAGCCCGCGGTCCGGCCGCTCGCCCGCCGCGTCGGCAGCCAGGGCGAGCGCCGCGAACACGACGTCCCGCTCGGTCTCCGCCGCGTCGGCGGCCGGGCTCGCGGCGCCGGCCAGCCCGCCCGAACCGGTCGGCGCGACGAGCCCGGCCGGTTCGAACGGCTCGACCGTGCACAGCGCCGCCGGTCCGGCGGCCACCGGCGCGGGCGCGCCGAGCCAGCCGGCCTGGAAGATCGCGTAGCCCAGGTCGGAGCGGGCCGCGGCCCGGCCGGGAACCCGGTCGGGCCAGATCGCCGGGTCCCGGCTGTTGACGACGGCCTGGCTCTCGGCGGGGTCGTCGACGGTGAGGCAGATCTTCAGGTTCGCGTTGCCGGCGATGTCGCCGGTGACGTGCCGGCTGATCAGCTGGGTGCCGAGGACGAGGTGGATGCCGGCGCTGCGGCCGAGTCGGGCCATCGAGATCAGCCGTTCCAGGGCATCGGGGTACTTGTCGCGCAGCTCGGCGAACTCGTCGACGACGACCACCAGCCGGGGGATCTCGACCGGCCGGCCGCGCCGGTTCGCCACGTAGTCGTCGTAGTTCGGGTTGCCGCCGCCCGCCGTCAGCTCCTGCTGGCGGCTGGTGCGCATCGCGTCCAGCGAGGTCAGCACCCGTTCGACGTTCGTCGAGGCGTTGCCGACGTTCGTGACGAGGCCGAGGGTGTGCGGCAGCGCGGCGAACGGGGCGAGCCCCGAGCCCTCCTTGAGGTCGATGAGCAGGAAGGCCAGGGCGCTCGGCGGCAGCCGCAGCGCCAGCGAGGTGATCATCGTGCCGAGCACCTCGCTCTTGCCCATGCCGGTGCGGCCACCGACGAGCAGGTGCGGGCCGTCGTGGCCGTTGCGCAGGTCGATGCTGTACGCGCCCTTGCCGGACACGCCGAGCGTCGCCACCGGCAGCCGCTCGGGGTCGTCGGCCCAGCCGCGCACGACGTCGTCCGCGGTCAGGGCGGTGCGGCCGTGAGCCGACAGGAAGCCGATCCTCGACGGGATGGACGCGCGGGTGTCGCTGGTCGAGACCAGCAGCGGCGCGAGCGCGCGGGCCAGCCGGGCGGCGTGGGGCGCCGTGACGCCGTCCGCGAGCAGCTCGATCTCCGGCCGGCCGGTCCGGCGCAGGGTGGCGTGGCCGTCATCGGCCAGCTCGCAGGTGGCCTGGCACTCCTCCGGCAGGGCGGTGCGCTGACGTTCGAGCGCGATGACGAACACCCCGTTGGACGGGCCGTCCCGCAGCAGTACCCGCAGCCGGGAGTTGTCGCGCAGCGCCCGGGCGCCGTCGACGATGAGCACCACCGGCGGTGTCTCGCCGGCGGCATCGCCGAATCCGCCGCCGCTCGCGGCCAGCGACGGCAGCGGGCTGTCCCCGTTGCGGCGGGCGGTGGCCGCCGCCGTGGCGACGAGGCGGTTGAGCTCCGCCGCGATGCTGGCCTGGTCGCAGGCGACGGTGACCCGGCCGTCGGGCACGTCAAGGTGCTCGCGGGCATGGGGCAGCCAGGACGCCCAGGCCCAGTCGGCGGCGCGGCCCGGGGCGAGCACCGTCAGCCGCAGCTCGCTGGGCGCGTGCAGGCCGGCGAGCTGGCAGACGAGGCCGCGGGCCACATGCCTGCGGGCCTCGTCGTCGCCGGCCAGGCCGAGCACCCGGACCTCGGGCAGGCTGACGTGGACCGGCACGTTCGGCACGGTCGGCGGGTCGGGCTGCTCGGTCACGCCGGGCACGGCCGGCGGGTGGCGGACGCTGGTCCCGGCCGGCAGGTCGGCGGTGCCCAGGCGCAGCCGCAGCGCGTCGTCGTCATCCGGGCGGCGCTCCCACAGCCGGTGGGTCGGCCCGGTGGCGGCGGCGAGCACGGTCGCCGCGTCGGGTGACCGGTGGCGGCGCAGCTTCGCCTCGGCGTCCAGGGAGAACGCGAGGTCGGCCTCGGCCCGGGCCAGAGCCGCCTGGTACTGGACGTTCGCCCGCTTGGTGTCACGGCGGCCGGAGTGGCGCTGCCCGAAGAACGTGACGAGCCCGGCGAGCGGCGCCAGCAGGATGATGTACACGAACGCGCCGTGCAGCGCGTGCATGAAGTACAGGATCGCGAAGGTCGCCAACGGGACGACCAGCGCCGCGGCCGGCGCGACGAGGCTCTGGCTCGGATGAGGCGACGGCGGGGTTGGCATCGCGATCGTGCGCCAGCGCGGCTGGTCGAGGGTGCGGGGTGGCCGGTTGAACCGGAGGAACGGCCCGTCCACGGCCAGGTCGGCGTCCCTGCGCGGGGCTGGGCGCACGGCGAGCACGCTCCCGCCCAGCTCCACGACGTCACCGTCGGTCAGCTCGGCGACGTCGATCCCCTGGCCGCCGACCCGGGTTCCGTTCGTGGAGCCGTTGTCCCGCACCCTCACCCGGCCGCCCGCCGTGTCGAACCGGGCGTGCGCGCGGGAGAGGTTCGGGTCGTCGACCCGCAGGCCAGCCACCGAGCCACGGCCGACGACGACCTCGCCGGCGCCGAGGGGCGCCGCCGCCCCGGCCCACAGACCGCCGACGACGGCGACCTCGCGCTGGCCGGGGCCGGCGTCGAAGCCGCCCGGGGCGGCGTCGGGCGCCGCGAGCGCGGCCCGCGGCGCGACCAGCACCCCGTGGCGCAGCACGGCCGTGAGCGGTTCGGCCGGGTCCCGGTACCTCCCGTCGACGAGCAGGCCGGCCTCCGGATCGACCCTGCGGCGCAGCCAGCCCGCCGCGGCCGGGGCGGCCCCGGGCTGCTCACCGGCGAGGGCGGCCCGCAGGTCGCCGACGGTCGCGTCCGCGCGGAACCGGACGACGACGTCACGCCATCGCGGCGGGCCCTCGACGCCGGAGACGACCGCGGTGAGCAGGATGGAGGTGATCCGGGTGAGGCCGGCGGCCTCGGTGGCGCTCTCGTGACGGGCAGGGTTAGCGACCACGGTCATGCCTCATCGGGGTTTCGTGTCTCACAGTGGTCAGACCTCGTCGGGAAAGAGGCCACGAGCGGCGTCCAGCAGCGCGATCCGGGAACTGACGTCCAGGCCCTGGCGCTGGTAGAGGCGTCGCACCTCCTGAATCTGTTTCTTGACGGTGCCGACGCTCACGCCACGGCTACGGGCGATGGCCGCGTTGTCCATTCCCCTGGCGACCAGGCGGACCGTTTCGACAAGCGCGGCGGACAGCATCGGGGAGGCACTCGGCGCCCGGGCGCTCAGCCGTTTCACCACGAGGTCGGACCGCAGCCGGTCACCGGCCGCGGCCGCCTTGATGCAGGACCGCAGCAGCGAGCCGTCGCCGGATTTCCCGAGGTAGCCGCTGGCGCCGGCCTCCAGGCCGAGCCGCAGCCGCTCGGCGTCGGTCTCGGCGGTGACCAGCAGGACCCGGTAGCCCTGCTGGCAGAGATACCGGACCGCTTTCGGCCCGGTGATGCCGCCGGCGAAGTTCAGCTCCGTCACGACCACGTCCGGTGGCACACCGGGATGGACGTCGAGCTCCTCGACGCTGCCGACCGAGGCGACGACCTCCAGGTCGTCGAACTCGGCGAGCAGGGCCGCGAGACCTACCCGCAGAAAGGAATGGTTGTCGACAAGCGCGACCCGGGTTCCCCGGTCGCGCCAGGAATCGGCACGATACCCGTCCACTGCCATGTGACCCCCGTCACAGCGGACTACCTGCATAGCTGTCTGCCTGGCCCCGCCCACCGCCACGCCGAGCGGGCCGTGCAGGCCGAGCAGGGCCGCCAACACGTTGAGCAAACGATCGTGCGCGCAAGACTATCGAACCCGCGCCACCAAAATGACCCTGCGCCACCGCAGGGTTGCCGGCACGGCGACCCACCACCACCACCACCGAGCCCAGGAACACCGAACAGCACAACCCAGCACCGCCGAACCCAGAAACACCGAACAGCGCAACCCAGCACCACCAAACAGCGCAACCCCGCCACGAAGCCAACCCAGATACGCCACCAGCCCCCGACATCCACGCCATCGGATGTCGGGGGCTGGAGGGCGCTCAGCGCCCGAGGTGACGTGGCCGGCGGGCGCTAAGCGCCCGTTCCGGCGGCGTCACCTTATTCGAGGTAGTCCCGCAGCTTCTGCGACCGGGACGGATGACGCAGCTTCGACAACGTCTTCGACTCGATCTGCCGAATCCGCTCCCGCGTCACCCCGAACTCCCGACCAACCTCCTCCAACGTCCGAGGATGCCCATCGGTCAACCCGAACCGCAGCTGGATGACCTTCTTCTCCCGATCCGACAACGTGTGCAACACCGAGTCCAACTGCTCCTGCAACAACAGGAAACTCGCCGCGTCCACCGGGACGACCGCGTCCGAGTCCTCGATGAAGTCACCCAGGTGGGAGTCCTCCTCCTCACCGATCGGCGTCTCCAGCGAGACCGGCTCCTGGGCCACCTTCAGGATCTCCCGGACCTTGTCCGGGGTCAGGTCCATCTCCTTCGCGATCTCCTCCGGCAGGGGCTCGCGGCCCAGGTCCTGGAGAAGCTGCCGCTGGATCCGGATCAGCTTGTTGATCGTCTCGACCATGTGGACCGGAATACGGATCGTCCGCGCCTGATCCGCGATCGCCCGCGTGATCGCCTGCCGAATCCACCACGTCGCATACGTCGAGAACTTGTAACCCTTGGTGTAGTCGAACTTCTCGACCGCCCGGATCAGACCCAGATTCCCCTCCTGGATCAGATCCAGGAAAAGCATCCCCCGGCCGACGTACCGCTTGGCGATGGAGACGACCAGCCGCAGGTTCGCCTCGACGAGCTTGCGCTTCGCGACGTCGCCGTCACGAGCCACCGCCTCCAGGTCGACCCGCAGCGCGACGGTCAGCCGCCGGCCGCCGCCCAGCTTCTCGGCGGCGAACAGGCCCGCCTCGATCCGCTTGGCGAGGTCGACCTCCTCGGCCGCCGTCAGCAGCGGGACCTTGCCGATCTCCTTGAGGTACATCCGCACCGGGTCGGAGGTCGGCGCCTTCGCGTTGAGCGCCTCCTCCTCACGGCGACGCCGGGCGAGCAGGTCGGAGGTCTCCGCGGAGTCGGCCCGAGGGTCGAGCACCTCGATGCCCTCGTCGTTCAGGAGCGTCAGGACCTGCTCGGCCTGCTCCTGCGGCAGCTCAGCGGCCTGGATCGCCACCGTGATGTCGTCGGTGGTGAGAAAGCCAGCCTCTTTGCCCCTGGTGATGAGATCCTTGATCTCCTCGACCTGGGCTACGCGCGGCAGGACGGTGGTCTGGGTGCGCATGGGTGGAATCTCGTCACTTCCTTCTCGGCGGGATCGACCCTGTTTCAGGCTGGTGGCCGACTGAGCGCGGGCCGGGTCACGGGCCACCGAGGCCCCGTTCCCGGAGCTCGCGTTTGTGTTGTTCCAGCGCTATGAGCTCGCCGTAGTCACGGTTGAACGCCTCGGGGTCGGTGACCGGGTTGAGCCGCTGGACCCGCGACTTCAGCTCGGTGATCCGGCGGGTCACGGCGAGTTCCCTGACGCGGGCGATCTGGTTGCCGACGTAGCGGTCGTCCACCTCGTGATCGACGAGCATCGGCTCCACGGCGAGCGCGTTGACCAGGCGCATGACGGGCTCGTGCGGGGTCGCGGTGACGACCCTGCCCACCCAGGCCGGCACGTCCCCGGCCGCGGCGAGCCCGGCCGACACCCCACCGGCGGCCGCGATCGCCCCGAGCACCGCGCGGTGGTCCGCGAGCGTGAACACCTCGGGGTCGAGCTGGTCGAACATCGGCCCGGCCAGGCCCGGGTGCTGCAGCGCGATCTTGAGGGTCTCCCGCTCGACGATCACCGCCGCGTCGTCCGGCGCGGCGCCCGCCGGCGCGCGCCCGCCGGCCCGTGGCGCCGCGGGGCCACCCGCCGCCGTACCGGCCGCGTCCCGGCCGGGTCGGCGGCCCGTCTCCGGGGCCGGCGCGGACGGGTGCTCGAAGACCCGGCGCAGCACGAACGCCTCGTCGTTGAACCCGGTCCAGCGGTCGAGCTGGACGGCGTAGCGCTGCCGCAGCGACCAGTCCTTGATCTGGTTCACGATCGGCGCGGCCGCGTCGAGCGCGGCGATCCGGCCCTCGACGCTGTTGAGGTCGTGACGGGTGACCACGCCGCGCAGCGCGAACTCCAGCAGCGGCACCCGGGCCGCGACCAGCTCCCGCACCGCCGCGTCGCCCCGGGCCAGCCGCAGGTCGCACGGGTCCAGCCCGGTCGTCTCGACGGCGACGAAGGTCTGGGTGACGAACCGTTCCTCGTGCTCGAAGGCGCGCATCGCGGCCTTCTGGCCGGCGGCGTCACCGTCGAAGGTGAAGATGACCTCGCCGCGCTGGGCGTCGGAGTCCCACAGCAGCCGACGGATCACTCCGACGTGGTCGGAGCCGAAGGCGGTGCCACAGGTCGCCACCGCGGTCGTGACGCCGGCGACGTGGCAGGCCATCACGTCGGTGTAGCCCTCGACCACGACCACCTGGTAGCGCCGGGCGATCTCGCGGCGGGCGAGGTCGGCCCCGTAGAGCAGGCTCGCCTTCTTGAACAGCGGCGTCTCGGGGCTGTTGAGGTACTTGGGGCCGGCCTTCTCGTCGTCGGCGGCGAGGCGGCGGCCACCGAACCCGACGACGTCGCCGGACAGGTCGCGGATCGGCCAGAGCAGCCGGTGGCGGAAGCGGTCGACCAGCCCGCCGCGCGTGCCCTGCTTGGCGAGGCCGCCGAGCACCAGTTCCTCGGCGGTGAAGCGGCGGGCGAGCAGGTGCCGGGACAGCTCGTCCCAGCCCTGCGGGGCATAGCCGACGCCGAAATGGCCTGCCACCTCGGCGTCGAACCCGCGGGCCGCGAGAAAGTCCCAGCCGGCCCGCGCCGGCGCCGTCGAAAGGTGCTCGGCGTAGAACTGGGCGGCGGCCCGGTGCGCGTCGAGCAGCCGCTGGCGCTGGCTGGTCACCGACCGGTTGGTCGTCCCGCCGCCCTCATAGGTCAAAGTGACGCCGGCCTTGCGGGCGAGCCGCTCGATCGCCTCGGGGAAGCTCAGCCCGTCGATCGCCCGGACGAAGCCGATGACGTCGCCGCCCTGCTGGCAGCCGAAGCAGTAGTAGACGCCGGTCGAGGGCTTGACGTTGAAGGAGGGCGTCTTCTCCTCGTGGAACGGGCACAGCCCGCGCAGGTTGCCGCCGCCGGCCGGACGCAGCTGGACGTGCTCCCCGATGACGTCCTCGATGCGGGCCCGCTCGCGGACGAGGGCGATGTCCGCGTCGCGGATGAGTCCGGCCACCGATCCCTCCCGCGCACACGGCACGGACCCCGCCGGGGTCACCTTCACCCCGTTCGAGGCCCGCCCAGTCCTCGTCCCAGTCGCGCAACAGGTCCCCGTTGCGGCACAGCTCGCGCGGGAG
Source organism: Pseudofrankia inefficax (assembly GCF_000166135.1). Classification (NCBI taxonomy): domain Bacteria; kingdom Bacillati; phylum Actinomycetota; class Actinomycetes; order Frankiales; family Frankiaceae; genus Pseudofrankia; species Pseudofrankia inefficax. Next base: position 2,717,488 of record NC_014666.1, on the reverse strand, counting down.
CCCGTGGCGACACCACCGCGCGGCACCGACCCGGCCCTGTTTCACAGAACCGTGCCACCGCGCGACTGTCGCTCACACAAGCGTGACCCACGCAAGCCCTACAGGCCGATGGTACTTGTCTGCATCGCGACAGTACCGATCATGCCAGATCGATCGCGACGACGGAGGGTCATCGCACTCGCCGTCCCGAGATCGGGACACGGCGGTACGGCTGGCACGGCCGATCCGCGGGGACCAGCGGGCCAGCGGCCGCCACGAGGCACCCGCGGGGCGCGACCACGGCCTAGAGGGCACGCGGAACCGGGCGGCCTAGCAGGGCGGCGTGCTTGCGGGTCGCGCTCGCGTCCGTGTAGCGCGCCACCTGGTCGATCACTATACGCAGCCGGGACGCGTCGTCCGCGGCAGCGCGCCACGCGAGCCGCAGCAGCGGCTCGAGCGAGTCCGGCGCGCCCCGCACCGTCAGCTCGACGAGCTCGGCGACCACCTCGCGCTGCCGCGCCCGGCGCGCGTCACCGGAACGCAGGCCGATCACGAAGTACCAGGCGACGCCCTTCAGCGCGACGCACTCGGCCCGGACCGCCGCGGGCACGACCAGGTCGGCCTCGTAGCGGCGCAGCGAGCCCGGGCCGAACCGTTGCCGGGTCGCCGTCCGGGCCGCCGCCGAGAACCGGGCCACCAGCTCGCTGGTCATCCGGCGCAGCGCGACCAGCCCCTGGACCGACGCGACGCTCGGCGCGCCCCACCAGGGCTGCGCCGCGAGCCGGGCCAGGGCCGCGGCGATCTCGGCGGTGTCCGCGGCATAGAGGTCCCCGGTGTACGCGGCGAGCTCGGCCCGCCCGGCCGGCGACTGGATGGCCGCCAGGTCGACCAGCCCGCCGACGACGCCGTCCTCCAGGTCGTGCACCGAGTAGGCGACGTCGTCCGCCCAGTCCATGATCTGTGCTTCCAGGCAGCGCCGGCCGTCGGGCGCGCCCTCGCGCACCCAGGCGAACGTGGCGGCGTCGTCGTCGTAGACGCCGTACTTGCGCGCGCTCAGATCCGGCCCGGAGCAGCCCGACCCCGTGGCCGCGCCGGCCGGCCCGGTCGCGCCGCTCCCCCAGCGCGTCCACGGGTACTTCAGGGTGGCGTCGAGGGTCGCCCTGGTGAGGTTGAGCCCGCCGGAGACACCGGCCTCGTCGACCGTCTTGGCCTCCAGCCTGGTCAGCTCGCGGAAGCTCTGCGCGTTGCCCTCGAAACCGCCACACGCCGCGGCGGCCACGTTCAGGGCACGTTCTCCGTTGTGTCCGAACGGTGGGTGGCCAAGGTCATGTGCCAGGCAGGCCGCATCCACCAGGTCGGGATCTGCGCCAAGAGCGGAGGCGAGCTCGCGCCCTATCTGGGCGGTCTCCAGCGAATGCGTCAGCCTGGTGCGCGGAAAGTCGTCGTCGAGCGGGCCCATGACCTGCGTCTTTGCCGCGAGACGGCGCAGTGCGCTGGAATGGAGCACGCGGGCCCGATCTCGGGCGAACCAGCCACGGTCGTCAGGTGTAGCCTTCGAACGCTCACTCAGGCGGCGTTGGCCATCAGCGTCGTCGTACCAGGTCATCGGGGACCGCACCACGAGGCCGAGCGTATGGGGCGATTGGCCTCCCCGGGGGCCTCGCAACGACGATACTTTGTGCCGCAACCTTTACATCTCGGCCCGGAGGCCCGCCGTGAACAACATCGTCAAGTATCTGATCATCGCGTTCGTGCTTTTCTTCGTGGTGACCCAGCCTGACAGTGCGGCCAGCATCATCACCAAGGGCATCGACGGCCTTCAGTCCATCGGTAACGGAGTGTCCAACTTCGTCACCCAGACGGCGCTCTAATCCCGCGCCGAGCCCGTGACCGGTCTGGGAGACTGTTGACGTGGTGAGACTCCGGCTTCCTGACCCCGCCAACCGCGACATGAAGTACCTGGCGTCCCAGGAGCAGCTCGTGTCGATGGTGCGGCTGCACTGGGCCGTCCTGCTGCGCGTCGTCGCCGAGACGGTCGGAGCGGTCGTCCTCGCCCTGGCCGTCAACATCTTCCTGTCGGTGCGGGGGGACGGCGCCTCGCTGGTGACCACACTGCTGTGGTACATCGCGCTGTTCATGATCCTGCGCGCCCTCTGGCGGATCACCGAGTGGCACATGGACCACCTGATGATCACCGACAAGCGGCTGGTGAAGGTGTCCGGCGTGTTCGTGCGCCAGGCGAAGACCATGCCGCTCAAGGCGATCACCGACATGACGTACACCCGGGACCCACTGGGCCGGGTCCTCGGCTACGGCGAGTTCAACGTGGAGTCGGCCGGCCAGGACCAGGCACTCAAGAAGCTGCCCTACATCCCGAAGCCGGACCAGGTCTACATCACCCTGCTGGACATGACCTTCATGGAGTCCCCCAAGCCAGCGGACGGTTAGGCCCGAGCGGGGGCGAAGCGTCCCGAACGGGCGCGGAGCGCCCGCGGGACGCTTTCGCCGGCTCGGGCGCTGAGCGCCCTCCCCAACGTGGTTCGGGGGTGGGAGGAGTGCGGAGGCGCGCGCCTGTCCAGCGTCGGGCCCTCTGCTCGCGTCTCGGCTGAGAGTCCCATCGGTTGAGTAATGCCTGGTGGTCGCCGGTTGAAGCTCTAGGCGGACCACCAGGCATTGCTCGTTTGCGGTGGGGCTCCGTCAGGCGAGCAGGGAGCGGGCGGCGGCGGCGATGTGCTTCGCCGAGATGCCGGCGAAGTCGAGGAGCTCCTCGGGGGTGCCCGAGCCGGGGAGGTCGGTGACCGCGAGGTGGCGCAGCTTCAGTGGGACGGTGCCGTCGGAGAGTGCCTCGGCCACCGCGCCGCCGACACCGCCCTGCGGCCAGTGGTCCTCCGTGACGACGAGCCGCCCGGCGGTCGCCCGCGCGGCCTCGGCCAGCGTGGCCGTGTCGATCGGCTTGACCGAGTAGAGGTCGATCACCCGCGCCGAGATGCCGTCGGCGGCGAGCAGGTCGGCCGCGGCGAGCGACTCGTGCAGGGTGACGCCCGCGCCGATCAGCGTGACGACGTCGGAGTCCGAGCGTCGTAGCACCTTCGAGCCACCGGGCGCGAACTGCTCGTCCGGGCCGTAGAGCACCGGGTAGGCGCCTCGGGTGGTGCGCAGGTAGCTGATCCCCGGCAGGTCGGCCATCGCGGCGACGAGCTTCGCCGTGCTCGGTCCGTCGCTCGGGTAGAGCACGGTCGAGCCGTGGACCGCGCGCAGCGACGCCAGGTCCTCCAGCGCCATCTGCGACGGGCCGTCGGGGCCGATCTCCACGCCGGCGTGCGAGCCGGACAGCCGGATGTTCGCGTGCGAGATCGCCGACATCCGGACGAAGTCGTACGCCCGGGACAGGAACGCGGCGAACGTCGACGCGAACGGCACGTAGCCCCGCACGCCGAGACCGACCGCCGCGGCGACCAGCTGCTGCTCGGCGATGTACATCTCGAAGAACCGCTCGGGAGCGACCTTCTTGAAGTCCTCGGCGTGCGTCGAGTTGCTCACCTCGGCGTCCAGGACGACGACGTCTCCACGGGCGGCCAGGGCGGCGAGCGCCTCGCCATAGGCCTTCCGGGTAGCCACCTTGGTGCCGACTTCCCAGGTCGGCAGCGTGACCGTGCCGTTGACCGGCGCGGCCGGCCGGGGCAGCGAGGGACCCGGCACCGGGCCGCGGACGCGCAGGTTGCGCTCGCCACCGAGCTCGGCGATCGCGCGCTCGGCCATGTCGGCCGGCAGCGGCTTGCCGTGCCAGCCCTCGTGGTCGGCGATCTCGCTGAACCCGTCGCCCTTGATCGTCTTGGCGAGGATGACCACCGGGCCGTCGAAGCCGTCGGCCTCGGTGAGGGCGGCGTCGATCGCGTCGACGTCATGGCCGTCGATCTCGATCGTGTGCGCCCCGAAGGCCGCCGCGCGCCGGGCGTAGGTGTCCAGGTCCCAGCCGAGCTCCGTCGCGCCGCGCTGGCCGAGCCGGTTGACGTCGACGATCGCGATCAGGTTCGACAGGCCGTACACGTGCGCCTTGTCGAGGGCCTCCCACATCGAGCCCTCGGCCATCTCGCTGTCGCCGCACAGCACCCAGACCCGGTACGGGCTCTTGTCCAGGTACTTGCCGGCGATCGCGACGCCCACGCCGTAGGGCAGGCCCTGGCCGAGCGACCCGGTCGCCACGTCCACCCAGGGCAGGACCGGCGTGGGGTGGCCCTGCAGCCGCTGGCCGAACCGGCGGTAGCCGGTCATCAGCTCCTCGTCGGTGACGACGCCGACGGCCTTGTACACCGAGTACAGCAGCGGGGACGCATGCCCCTTGGAGAAGATCAGATGGTCGTTGGCCGGGTCCTTGGGGTTGTCCCAGTCATAACGCAGGTGACGGGCGACCAGGACGGCCAGCAGGTCCGCGGCGGACATCGACGACGTCGGGTGCCCGGAGCCGGCCGACGTGCTGGACCGGATCGAGTCGACCCTCAGCTGCGCCGCCAGCTCGCGAACCGTCTCCAGATCGGCGATGCCCGCCGCTTCGGACACGGGACTTGCCACGCCTGCCTCCTCCACCGCGACCCCGACGGGTCCTCGGTGGCCCGCCGTCGGTCGTCGCAACTTTCCGGCCTCTTGGCGATCTGTTCTTTGGTGATCTGTCCTGGCGATTCCGAACCGTACCAGCGTCACGATCGGCTTCCGGCCCGCCGAGACGACGGGTCTGCGTCACATCCCGCCGGGCCGCGCCGGGCTGGATCAGCCGGGGCAGGCGTTCTATCGGCGCCCGCGGCGCCGGATCCACATCCAGCCGCGAGGTACGGCCCGCGCACCGTGACCAGCGAACCACACGGCGCCGCCGGGGCAACAGCCCCCGACGGTGCTTTGTTGCGGCCGACACCAAATAGTCCCGGCGGGTTTGACGGGCGGTCAGACGGCGGGCCGGCTGGCGCCCGACGGCGTCGCGCGGTGGAACATCTCGTAGAAGCGGTAGCCGATCGCCTCCCGGATGATGTACCGGACCTGCGTCTCCAGACCCCGGTTAGCCGGTCCCGTGACCGTCGGTGAGCTGTGCGCCGTCAGCCCGAGGTCACGGGCCATGGCGACCGAGCGCAGACTGTGCCAGCGGTCGGTCACGATCACTGCGCGCCGCAGGCCGCGGGTGTTCATCTCCCCCGCCACCCCGATCAGCGACTCCAGCGTGTCCCGCCCTTCCGGCACGGCGAGCACCGCGCTTGTCGGTACTCCCTGCTTTTCCAGATATGTCGCGCCTACACCGGCCTCGGTGTAGTGGTCGCCGGGAATCTTGCCGCCGACGGTGATCACCAGCGGTGCGACGCCGGCCCGGTACAGCTCGGCCGCGTGGTCGAGCCGCGCCTGGAAGACCTCCGAGGGCCGGCCGTTGTACTGCGACGCGCCCAGCACCACCAACGCGTCCGACCGCGGTCGCTGGTCCTGCACGCCAGCCCACCACACCTCGCCGATGGTCACCAGCGAGAGAACGACGACCAACGCGACGACGGCCAGCGCAGCGCGGGTCACCCACAGCCACCAGGGCGCCCGCAGGCCGTGCAGCAGCCGCGGGCGGCGCGGGCGTGCGGGAACGGCCTCCTCGGACGGATCGACCGGCCGGTCGGCGACGGCAGCCGGCCCGGCGGAGGGCGTGGCCGACGGGGAGGACGTGGCGGCGGCGCGGGGGCCGCGGCCACCGAGTGCGCGGAATGCTGAGCTCATCCGAAAGCGACCCTAACGAGGTGGAAGCACCATCCAGGACTGGCACACCCGGCTCTCGACTCTGGCGAGGAAGCCGCCAGCCTGCGTCGGATGGTCCACATGCCCCAGCCTTCCCCACTCACCGGGCCGTCATCCCAGACGCACCGGACATTCCTGCCGGGACGAGGCCGGTCGATTACATGAACTTCCGGTGACAACGCCCGCCGCAGTCGTCTCCCGGACATCCCGGCCGCCGGGTTGTCTGGCACGATCCGCCTCAAATGATCGAGCAGACGCCACTGGACGCCGCGGCGTCCTGGGAGGGGACGAGCCCCTCCCCACAGCAGACAAGGGGGCGGCCGGGTGGCTACGAGTCGCCGTAACGGCCGCGTGGTCGGCCCGGTGCTCGCCGCGGTCCTCGTGCTCGGGGTGATTGGCCTCGCCGTCGTCCCGCGGCTGGTCGGCGGCGGCCACGGCGCGGGCGGAGCTACCGGGCTCAAGACGGTGCGGGTGCTGGCCGGGTCCGAGACCGCGCCCTACCTCAACGACCCGAAGGTCGCCGCCCGGCTGGCCACCGAGGGCTACAAGCTGGTCGTCGACACCGCCGGGTCACGCGAGATCGTCAACCGGAAGCTGACCAACTACGACATCGCCTTCCCGTCGAACGCGACCCAGGCCGAGCAGATCCGCCAGAACCAGGGCGTGACCCGGGCCAGCTACACCCCGTTCTCGACGCCGATGGCGATCGCGACCTTCACCCCGATCGAGCGGCTGCTCGCCACGGCCGGGGTCACCCAGACCGACAAGAGCGGCACGACGTTCTTCGACATGAAGACCTATCTCGACCTGGTCGCCAAGAAGACCCGCTGGTCGCAGCTGAAGGGCAACGTCGACTACCCCACCGACAAGTCGGTCCTGATCAGCTCCACGGACGTGCGGACGTCCAACTCGGCCGCGCTCTACCTCGCGCTGGCGTCTTACGTCGCCAACGACAACAACGTGGTCGCGGACCCCGCTACAGCGACGACACTCGCCGACACGCTCGCGCCGCTCTTCCTGCTCCAGGGCTTCCTCGACTCGACCACCCAGGAGCCGTACGCCGACTACCTGTCGATCGGGATGAGCAAGACGCCGATGGTCATGATCTACGAGTCTCAGTTCCGGGCCAGCCAGTTCGCGAAGGACGGCTCGATCACCGGCGGCCGGGTGCTCATGTACCCGAGCCCGACGATCTACGCCAAGCACACGGTCGTCCCGCTGACCGACGCCGGCGACGCCGTCGGCCGGCTGCTGACGACGGACCCGGAGCTCCAGGACCGGGCCGCGTTCTTCGGCTTCCGCACCGCGGACGTGGCTCGGATGACCAGCAGCTCCAAGCAGGCCGCGATCACGGTGCCACCCCAGCTGGTCAACGTCGTCGACCCGCCGACCCAGAACATCTCGGAGACGATGATCAAGCGCATCGACGCGAAGTACCGGCAGGGGTCGGGCGGATGAGCCGCGTCGCCCGCCCGGCCGGGGCTGACCGGGCCGTCGTGCCCAACCGGCTTCGGCCGGGAGCGCGCGCCACGCGGGCCGTCGGCGCCGTCGCGGTCCTGCTGGCCTTGGCGCTCGCCGCCTGCACCCAGGGTTCGAGCGGTACCAAGGCAACCAGCACGACCAGCCCACCACCGAGCAAGCCGGGAACGCTACGCATCCTCGCCGGCTCGGAGCTGTCCGACCTCGAACCGCTGCTGCCGGATCTCAAGAAGGCCACCGGCATCACCGTCACCCTGAGCTACACCGGAACGCTCGACGGCGCCGACCGGATCCTGCACGGCACCGCCGGCGCCGACGCGGCCTGGTTCTCCTCCGACCGCTACCTGCGGCTGCTGCCCGGCGGCTCGGCCAAGGAACTCGCCCGGAACCCGGTGATGCTCTCCCCCGTCGTGCTCGGGGTGCGTACCCCACTGGCCACCCAGTTCGGCTGGACCGGTGACACGAAGGTGACCTGGGCCGACATCGCGGCGAAGGTGGCCTCCGGCCAGCTCACGTACGCGATGACGAACCCGGCCGCGTCCAACTCGGGCTTCTCCGCGCTCGTCGGCGTGGCCGCGGCCTTCGCCGGCACGGCGGACGCGCTGCAGGCCTCCGACATCCGCCCGGACGCGCTGAAGAGCTTCTTCTCCGGTCAGGTGCTCACCGCCGGCAGCTCGGGCTGGCTGACGGACGCCTTCGTCAAGGCCGCGCCCGCCAGCGTCGGCGCGATGATCAACTACGAGTCGGTCCTGCTGTCGTTGCAGCGTTCGGGCGCGGCCGGCCCGCTCACGATCATCCGGCCAAGCGACGGGGTGATCACCGCCGACTACCCGATGGCGTTGCTGGCCGACAACCGCCGGGACGAGTACACCCGGGTGGTGAACTGGCTGCGCTCGCCGCAGGTGCAGCGCCGCCTCCAGGACCAGACCAGCCGGCGCCCGGCCGTGCCCGGTGTGCCGCTGGACTCCCGGTTCGGGACCCGGGCGCTGGCCGAGCTGCCGTTCCCGGCCACCGAGCAGGTCGCCGACCAGCTGCTGGCCGCCTACCTCGACCAGTACCGCCGGCCCACCCGCGCGATCTACGTCCTGGACACGTCGGGCTCGATGGAGGGCCCACGGCTGGCGGCCCTGCAGCAGGCGCTCACCGGTCTCACCGGGGCGGACGACAGCCTCTCCGGCCGGTTCGCCCGGTTCCGCGCCCGCGAACAGGTCACGATCATCACGTTCAACGACAAGGTCACCGCCACCAGGCAGTTCACCGTGAGTGATCCGACCCCCGGGTCGGCCGATCTCAAGGCGATCTCCGACTATGGCGCCGCATTGCGGGCCGGCGGCAACACGGCGATCTACTCCGCGCTCGACGCCGCGTACACCACGGCCGCCGCCGGGATGAAGGCGGACCCGAGCGCGCTGACCTCGATCGTGCTGATGACCGACGGCGAGAACAACCGGGGCCTGGACTCCGCCGGCTTCCTGGCCCGGTACAACACCCGGCCACCGGACGTCCGGGGCGTGCGCACGTTCGCGGTCGACTTCGGCGACGCGGACCGGGCCGCGCTCACCCAGATCGCGACCAGCACCGGCGGCGCGGTCTTCGACGCCACCGCGCCGGGCGTCTCCCTCTCCGACGTGTTCCGGGAGATCCGTGGCTACCAGTAGGAACCGCGATCACGACGAGGCGGGCGGGAGCGAGCAGCCGGGCGGCACGGGCCGGCGCAACCCGCTGGTCGGCTGGCTGACCTCGGGGCGCAACGCCGCGGGCAGCCTGGCCGGCATCGTCGGGGTGACGCTCGGCGTGACCGGCGTGGTGCCGGCGCCGTGGTGGCCGCTCGGCGTCGGCGCGCTGTACGCCGCCGGGGCGCTCGTCTTCCCGAGCCGCGCCGCCGCGGCACCCGACGAGGAGCCGTACGACGACCGGGTCGACGTCGCCCGGCTGCGCGCGGCCGTCGAGGCCCGCCGGCACGCTCTGATCGGCCGGGCCCCGTCGGAGGTGATCAAGGCGGTCGACCAGCTCGCGACCACGCTGGGCGAGCTGTTCGACCGCCCGGACCTGCTACGCCGCGGCTCGCCGGAGGCCTTCGTGATCGAGCGGCTGGTCGACGACTACCTGCCGACGGCGCTGGAGGCCTACCTGAGCCTGCCGCGGGCGTTCGCCGGCAGCCATCGGCTCCCCGACGGACGCACCCCGCGGCAGGTCCTGCTCGACCAGCTCACGCTGCTCGAGCAGGTGGCCAGGGAGGCGACGGAGGCCGCGAGCCGGGACGAGGCCGACCGGCTGCTGGCCCACGAGCGTTTCCTCGCGGACCGCTTCGGCCCGCACGCCCTGGACCTGTCGGTGCCCTACGCGGACGCCCCCGAGCCGCCGGCGAAGGATGGGACTGTCGCGCAGGGTGGCCAGCTGGATTGATCGGCACCGGAAAGCCGACGGGAAAAATGAAGACGACGCCGTCCGCGGAACTCGGGGGGTGTTCCTGGGCGACGTCGTCTTCCCAAGAGTAGCAAACAGTCCCCCGAGTGGGCCGAAGTCTGTCCCCCGAACAGCGGACGCCGTTCTGCCCCTTCGGCCCCCGGCCCCGGTCCTTCGGCCCTACCGCCGGTCTAGAGCGGGCCGAGCTGCGCGTTCAGGTAGGTCGCGACCTTGTCGATAGCGATGCGCTGCTGCGCCATCGAGTCACGCTCTCGGATTGTCACCGACTGGTCGTTGAGCGTGTCGAAGTCGACGGTGACGCAGTACGGCGTGCCGATCTCGTCCTGGCGGCGGTAACGACGCCCGATGGCCTGCGAGTCGTCGTACTCGACGTTCCAGTGCCTGCGCAGGTCGGCGGCCAGATCACGGGCTACCGGCGAGAGGTCCGCGTGGCGGGACAGCGGCAGCACCGCGGCCTTCACCGGTGCCAGCCGAGGGTCGAGCCGCAGCACGATCCGCCGGTCCACACCGCCCTTGGTGTTCGGCGCCTCGTCCTCGTCATAGGCGTCCAGCAGGAACGTGAGCGTCGCCCGGTCGACCCCGGCCGCCGGCTCGATGACGAACGGCGTGAACCGGGTGTTGGTTGCCTGGTCAAAGAACGACAGGTCCGCGCCAGAACCCTTCGAGTGCGCGGTCAGGTCGTAGTCGGTCCGATTCGCGATGCCTTCGAGCTCACCCCACGGAAGGCCCGCGAAGTTGAACCGGTACTCGATGTCGACGGTGCGCTTCGAGTAATGGGAGAGCTTCTCCTTTGGGTGTTCGTAGTGACGCAGGTTGTCCGGCTTGATGCCGAGCTCGGTGTACCACCGGGTCCGCTCGGTGATCCAGTAGTCGTGCCACTGCTCGTCCTCGCCCGGCGGGACGAAGAACTCCATCTCCATCTGCTCGAACTCGCGGGTCCGGAAGATGAAGTTGCCCGGGGTGATCTCGTTGCGGAACGACTTGCCGATCTGCCCGATGCCGAACGGCGGCTTGCGCCGGGCGGTGGACTGCACGTTCGCGTAGTTGATGAAGATGCCCTGCGCGGTCTCCGGCCGCAGGTAGGCCAGGCCCGACGGGTCCTCGACCGGGCCGAGATAGGTCTTGAGCAGGCCGTTGAACATCTTCGGCTCGGTGAACGCGCCGCGGGTGCCGCAGTTGGTGCAGACGACCTCGGCCAGACCGGCCGGGGCCCGGCCGTGCTTGGCCTCGAAGGCCTCCTCCAGGTGGTCCGCGCGGTAGCGCTTGTGGCAGTTGGTGCACTCCGTCAGCGGGTCGACGAACACCTCGACGTGCCCGGAGGTCTCCCAGACCTCGCGGGCGAGGATGACGCACGAGTCGAGGCCGACCACGTCGTCGCGGCCCTGCACGACCGACTTCCACCAGGCCCGCTTGACGTTGTTCTTCAGCTCGACGCCGAGTGGCCCGTAGTCCCAGGAAGCCCGCAGACCGCCGTAGATCTCGCTGGACGGGAAGACGAACCCCCGCCGCTTGGCGAGGCTGACGATTGTGTCCATCAGGTCGGATGTGCCTGCCACGGACCTTGCTCCTTAGGAATCACGTCTCGGCGTCGAGGCGAGTAGGGCTTCCAGCCTACGGACTCCCAAGCCGCCGGCTGGCCCACGACGACCCGCCCGCCACCGGGCCCGCTCCGCCCTCATCCCAGCCAGCCGGGCGCGACGGCGGCCGACATGATCACCGATTGCGCCCTCCGGTGGTCGTTGAAGGGATGCGGCTACGACCACCCGAGGGCCGAAGTCGCGATCAAGCTCGTGGCGGCCGAGTGGGGCCTTCCGTGCGAGGCGCCGTTCACGCTCCGGGGCGGAAGGTGGCGAAGACCTGCCGCATCAGGGACTGCTGGCTGGTCCAGGTGTCCTGGGGCATCCGCCAGCGCAGCGCGTAGCCGTGGCCGTTGCGGATGACGCCCAGGTCGAGAACGTGGATGGTGCGGCCACCCGAGGTGAAGGTGAACTCGTAGACCGCGGCGTTCGCGCCGTCAGCACCGTCAGCCGGGCGGATGGACAGCAGGTGGTAGCCCGGCGACGTCGCCCGCACGCTTGCCTCCAGCGACCGCCAGGCGCCGATGGCCGACGATCCGGCCGCGGCCTGAGCCTCGACCAGGAGCTCCGGATAGCCGCTCGCGGGCGCGAAGACCAGGCGGTCGGCGCCGCGCGGGGCGGTGGGCCAGTCGCTCGGTACCGCGACGGACCAGCCGGACAGCCCGGAGCGCGTGGTGTAACCCGCCGGCGGCTGTGCCGGGGCCGTACTGGTCGGGACGAGCGGGCCCAGGCTGGCGTCGTCGCCCTCGCCCGGCGCGGCGCCCGTCGCCGGGGCGCTCGCGCTCGACGGGCCGGCGACGCTCGAAGCCGGGCCCGACGGGCTCGACGAGCCCGCCGGCGGCGGTGTCCCGGAGCTGACCTGCCCGGAAGAGACGATCGACGGCTTCGGCCCAGCCAGGGCGGCTGTGCCCGCTGGGCCGTCGTTGCCCGCGAGCGCCAGACCCAGCGGCGTCCCCACCGCCCCGAGCGCGACCAGCGCCGCCACCGCGATCAGCAGCGCCCGTCGGCGCGGGCGGCGTCGGTTGCCGGCGCCGGCAGGCGGCGCGGCACGGCTCGCGCCGACACCGGCTGGTTCGGCGGCGGCTCCGAGGACGGAGGTCCCGCCGCCGTCGCCACGGCCGCCGAGGTCCGCGTCGGCGTCGGCGTCGGCGTCGGCGTCGGCGTCGGCGTCGAATGTCGTGATCTCGTTGCGTTCGGCTGTGCCGCCGGGTTCGGCGCGGCCGTCGCGGTCACCCCCGTCACCGGCCTCACCTTCCCCGCCGACACTGTCGGAGTCGGCGAGGCGCTCGGCGTCGTCGTCTGCCGTCAGGGTGCCGACCTCGGCCGTCTCCGGCGCGCCCGCTGGGTCGCCGACGCCCGCCTGCACGCCGTCGTCGGCGAACTCGTCGGCCGCGAGGTCCCGGGCGGCGCCGTCTGCCGGCCCGCCGTCGCTGTCGGCGAGCAGTTCCAGCCACGGGTCCGGCCGGCCGGTCTCACGGGGACGGGACGGGCGCCGAAGGACGGCGGCCCGTCTGGTGCGCCCGCGCCGCCCGTTCGCGGGGGCCGCGAGGCCGTCGAGGACCTCGTGCAGGTGGCTCCGGATCTGGGCGGGCGATGGCCGGCGGCCAGGGTCGGCGGCCAGCATGCTGTCGATGACATCGCGCAGCGAGCCAGCGTGGATGAACGGGCGCCTGCGGTTCTCCACGACGGCGGCGAGGAGCGGCAGGAGCCCCTCGGCCTCGAACGGCGGCGCGCCCTCGACGGCGGTGAAGAGGGTCGCGCCCAGCCCCCACACATCGCTCGCGTACACGGCCCGCGCGCCTCGGACGCGTTCCGGGGCGATGTAGGCCGGCGAACCGACCAGCGTTCCCGCGCCGGTCAGGGTCGAGTCGCCGCGGCTGACCGCGATCCCGAAGTCGGTCAGGCGCGACTGGCCGTCGGCGGTGACCAGCACGTTGCCCGGCTTGACGTCACGGTGCACGACGCCGGCGCGGTGAGCGGCCTCCAGGGCGTAGGCCAGGGTGATGCCGATGCGGGCGACCCGCTCGGGCTCCAGCCGCCCGAGGTCCTTGACCAGCTGGGACAGCGGGACTCCGTCGACGTACTCCATGACGATCCACGAACGTCCCTCGGCCTGGAGCACGTCGTAGACCGTCACCAGCCCCGGGTGCCGCAGTCGGGCCGCCGCGCGCGCCTCGCGCATCACCCGCTGTTCGGCCAGCTCGCGGGCGGCGGCCGACCCCATGGGCGGCAGCCGGATCTCCTTGATCGCGACTGGGCGGCGCAGCAGCAGGTCCGAGCCCTCGTGGACGGTTCCGCCACCGCCACCGCCGATCACCTTGCCCAGCCGGTAGCGACCGCCCAGGTGCCCGTCGGCTGCCGGTCCATCGGGGGCACGGAGCGTCGGCATCGCTTGAACCCGCTTTCGGCGACCTTCTCGGGATTTGGCGGTTCACCTACCCGAAGCGACGGCGACAACACCCGGCGACCTCCGCCCGGTTCCGCCCGCCACCGGCCGACCGCACCCGCCCCCGCCGCCGGGCTCCTCGTCCAGCTCGGAAGCCCCCGCGCGCGATCGTCTCGCGCCCCGCCCCGGTCGAGACGACCACGTCGGGAGATCAACACCGAATCAGACAACAGAAGTTGCTTTGTTACGTGTTCATAGGACGCCTGTGGCTCGGGCGAACCGGAGTGGGGTCGACGTCAGCCCTTCGCTGGACTGGTCTTGGCGAAAATGCGCTCGGGGCGCCGCGGACGGCATCAGCGGCAACTTGGCCGGTCGGGCCCGAGTTTTTTTCCAGACGGAAGCTTCCTTCTTCCGAAAGAGCACCGAGAGCCAGGATGATCACACCCGCGAGAACAGTGAACGTCACCACACACACAGCCAGGACCATGGCGATGGGATCCGCGCCGGTCATCGGTACGGTGGCGTCCATGCGTTCGACCCGGACGGCTGTCATCGCGGTGTAGTGCATCCCGCACACCGCGACCGTCATAACCGTCGAGGCCAGCAGGACATGGGTCCTGCTACGCACCCGGAAGGCGATGGCGAGCGCGGCGAGCGCGGCCCCGACAGCGATTCCGACCGACAGGACCACTCTTCCCGGGTCGTAGGTGACCCTGGAGCCCGTTCGCATCGCCGCCATGCCGGTGTAGTGCATCAACGCGATGCCGAGGCCCGCCGTGACCCCGCCGACCGCGATGCGGCCGAGACTGCGTGGGTCGGTGGCCACGACACGAATTCCCAGCCCCGACGCCGCGACCGCGACCACGAGTGACAGCGCGGTCAGCGGCACGTTGTAAACAATTTCCATATCACCGAGGTGATAAGCGGTCATCGCGACGAAATGCATCGACCAGATCGCCCCGCCGCCGAGGCTGACCGAGGCCGCCGAAATCCACTGCCGCCTGCGCCGGCCGGAGCTCAGCGGAATCCTGATGGCACTCACCAGCGCGGCAAAGCAGCCAAGGAAGGACAGCGCAACCGAGATTACCACCGACAACATGTCATAACTTGCGGATTGGTATGTCATCCATCCGTCCCATTGATCCTTTTCCGCCTCGCCGGGATCGATCAGGGTTTGCGTGGGCGTGAGGCGACTTCGAAAAGGCTCGGTGCCTGATAGCGGCCTCACCCCGCGGCGGGGCATGTTGCTGCCGGGCCCGTTCCCCACCGCCAGGAACGGGCGAGCAGTCGGCCCCGCCGGGGGTGGGCCGCGTCCCGCGGGCCGCGCGTGCTCGCGTCTAGCTCCCGTGACCGCAGGCCAGCTGTCGAAGAAAATCGGAGTTGTCGTAGTAGTTGTGCACCTCGACGATCCGGAGGTCATCGGATACCCGAGCCACCGTGACCCCGAACATCTCGATCCGTTCGCCGGTCGGGTTCATACCTCGGTACGGCCCGCTGAAAGTTCCCCAGTGGCGCCATTTGAACGCAATCGTGGGCGGCGGCGAATACACTTCGAGGACTTCCCAGAAGAATCCGCCCGGGAATGCGTTATGGAAGATCTCATGAGAGGACTCGAAGGTCTCGCTGCTGGCCGAGTAGTACGGACTCTCGCCGATGAGGACGTTGTAGCTCCCGCGCTCCGCCAGCTCGGCGCTTCCGACGGCCGGGCCGCCATTCACACTCACCCGCAGCTGATCGGTGACCATGCTGACCCACTGCGCGGGATCCTTCTTGTGGGACAGTTCCATCTCGAACACCTGGACGACTCGCTCCACTATGTCGGCGAGTGAGCCAGCAGGATGATGCACGGTCCTTTCCGACGGCATGGTCTGATGGGACAGGTGATAGTCGGGCGGGGCGCCGTCCCGCCAGACGACGCCCGCGGAGTCCGCGATCACCGCTTCCCTCCCGCGAACGTGCGGCGGCTCGCTCGCGAGTCCGTCCTTGCTCATGAGTTCGTTCCCCTTCTCGGTTGAACGAAGAATCCGGTCCGCAAATTGCGGCCAGGACCAGGTCACGCGCGGTCCGCGTCCCTCGAACACGGCAGCAGAAAACGTGGCGGGACCAGGACCGCACGGTTGTCGGCGCCCCCACGCGCTATCAAGAGATCGAGAGCCTCTAGTTCGGCGGTGGACACCACTGAGCGGCTTCCCGGCCCGAAGAAGACCGGGAAGACGGATGCGCGCCGCCAAACGTCACACTCGCCGCCCCCGGCGAGCCTGGGCGCGACCCGTACGCGTGGAGCGACCGATCTATGACGTTCGGCGAAGCATGGTGACATTAGAGCACCAAAGTGGTGGTACTAGCAACTCTTCTCGCGACGCTACGTAACGTTGCGTAACAGAATCAGCCTTCGCAGGGTGATCATTTGGCTTCAACGACGCCTGACGTGGGCATCCCTAAAACGCATAGTGACGAGGGATCGATCTCCGAGATCAGCGAATGACACTATCCAACGGACCAGCGGCCGACGTCGTCCCGCGAACGGGGGTATCCCGGGGCCAGCGGACACGACCGGCCAGCGGACGGCCGGCCAGTGGACGCGGCCGGCCAGCGGTCAGACCGTGTCGAGGTCGAGGTACTCGGCGAGCCAGCCGCGCAGCCGCTCGCCGTCGACCAGCTCCAGGCGGTTCTTCGCGGCGAACTCGACCGAGGACGGGCCGAACCCCGAGGTCGTGACCAGGATGCCCTTGATCGCGTCTCGGTCGGCGACCGTGCCGGCGAGCTCGCGGACGTAGTGCGCGCCAACGGTCCGCCGGTAGCGCTTCACCGAGATGACGATCAGCCCCGACCCCAGTGGGTCGTCCGAGTAGACCTCGACGTCGACGCCACCGTCGCCCGACCGGCCGACCCGCCTGGTGTCGTAGCCCATCCTGGTCATCAGGTTGGCGACCAGCTGCTCGAAGTCGTACGGGTCCATCTCCAGCAGGTCCAGCGGCGCCCGCCGGGTCGCCCGGGCGACGGGTTCGACCCGCAGGTGCCGGGTTCCCCCGGCAGCCCCGTGGCCGGCACCGGTCCGGGGCTCCGCGGATCTCGTCCGTGCCTCGCCCGGACCCGTCGAGCTCTCCTCGGGTGCGTCAGTCGGCCGTCGCCAGACCGGCCAGGCGCCGGTCGGCGAGTCGACGATCTCGGTCGGAGCATCGGACAGGTCGGCGGCGCGGACGGCCCAGGGGGCGGCTGGGTACGGCAGAGTCGGTGAGAGGGGATCCGGCTGCGAGCGGGGGTGCGTCCGCGGCTGGGGGTGCGCTGACGGGAGGGGCCGCGTGGGCGCGAGGGGGCGGGGCGACGGGACCGGCACCTCGGGCAGCGTCGGGGCGACGGACGGGGTGTCGTCCCCGGTGGGGTCCCGCTCGACGTGCACGCCGTGCTCGGTGAGCAGGGCGACCGTTCCGGCGGTCCAGCCCTGCGAGACGGCCCGCACCTTCCAGCCGCCGTCGCGCCGGTACAGCTCGACCAGCACGACGCAGCGCTCGCCACCGTCGGCCTCGACCCGGTGGCTCACCGCCCAGGCACCGTCGTCGTCCGGGCCGTCCCAGGCCGACTCGCCGGCCTCCTGGACCTCGACTCGTGTCGCGGGGTCGTCGGCCAGGGCGCCGGGCCAGTCGTCGGCGAGGCCGGCGGCGATCACCACTGTCTCGACCTCGCCCGGCAGTTCGTCCAGGGCGATCCGCACGCAGCGCTCGCTGACCAGCCACAGGCAGCCGTCCGCCGAGCGCCGCTGGTTGTAGAAGACCAGGTCACCGTCGTCACGCACCCGGCGCCGCCCGGTCAGCTCCAGGGCGAACAGGTCGACGGACCCCGCCGGCAGCCTCGACGTGAGCGACACCCGCGCGACCGGAACCCGCACCGGCGCGTTCGCGCCCTTCGCCAGCTCCACCCGACTCCCCAGTCCCCGCACCACCACAGAGTCGCCGCGGCGAAGCCGCCGCCGCGGCGAGGCGGCCAACTCCACCCAGACCGATCTTATTGAGTCATCCTGGTCACGGGCCGGATGCGGCGCCGGGTCGATCAGTGGCCGGGGGTCGCGGTGGCGGCGTCGGGGGCGAGGGACGACTCGTGGCGACGGACGGCGTCACCCGGGCCGTCCCGGTCGACGAGGATCTCGAAGGCGCCCGGGGCGTCGAGTGCCCAGCCGAGCAGCGGCGTGAGCAGCTGGCGGACGTCGAAGCCCCCGAGCGCCCGCCGCCACGCTCCCGGCCCGTCCCACTCGGTCACCAGGACCCAGGCCTCGGGGTCGTCGACGGCGCGGACCAGCCGGCCACCACGGAAGCCGCGCGCGCGGGCGAGCGCGGCGAGCGAGCCGTCCGCGCCCACGGCGAACTCGTCCGAGGCGGCGGCCGGCACCTGGAAGCGCACCATCGCCAGCACGGGAGCCGCCGGCGGGGCGTGAAAGCCTTCGGGGACCGCGGGCGGCCCGGTCGGGTCGGTCACGCGGCTATGCCCGCGCGATGACGCCGCCGTAGCGGCGGTCGCGCCGGGCGTACTCCTCGCACGCGGCCCACAGATCGCGCCGGTCGAAGTCCGGCCAGAGCGTGTCGACGAACGCGAACTCCGCGTACGCGGCCTGCCAGAGCAGGAAGTTGGACAGCCGCTGCTCACCGGACGTGCGGATCAGCAGGTCCACGTCGGGCATGTCCGGCTCGTCGAGGTAGCGGGCGAAGGTACGCTCGTCGATCTTGTCCGGCTTCAGCCGGCCGTCCCGGACGTCCTGGGCCATCAGGGCGGCGGCGTCGGCGATCTCGGCCCGGCCGCCGTAGTTGATGCACATCGCCAGCGTGATCCGGTCGTTGTTCTTGGTGCGTTCCTCGGCCTTCTCCAGCCGGCGGATGACGCTGTTCCACAGGCGGGGCCGGCGCCCGGCCCAGCGGACGTTCACGCCCAGGGAGTCCATGTCGTCGATCCGCCGGCCGAACACACCGTCGACGAAGCGCATCAGGAAGGCCACCTCGTCCGGTGCGCGCTTCCAGTTCTCCGTCGAGAACGCGTACACCGAGATCCAGCGGATGCCGAGCTCGATCGCGCCCTCGACACAGTCGAACAGCGCGTCCTCGCCCGCCTCGTGGCCCTTCGTGCGCGGCAGTCCGCGCAGCGTCGCCCATCGGCCGTTGCCGTCCATGACGATGGCGACATGCTGGGGCACCAGTTCCGCCGGAATCGTCGGGGGGCGTGCCCCGGACGGGTGCGGATGCGGGTCCCGGTGCGGCCTAACTCCGCCATCCTGCAGGCTCACCGGTAGTCCACCTCCCCGCTGCTCCGGCGCGACGCCGACGCGCATTGCCTCTCCCATGTTCGTGCCTGGTTCCTGTCTCTTCACGTCCGGGTGCCCGCCAGAACGCGGACCGGGCGCCGGCTGTCACGCCCGCTCGAGGTGTGGCAGCGCCCGAAGCCCTCGTTCCAGGTGCCACTGCAGGTACGCGGCGACGATGCCGGCCGCTTCCCGCCTGGTGCGCACATCGGTAGCCTCCGCCTCGGCCCAGTCGCCGTGCAGCAGATCAGCCAGCAGCTGGACGGCGGTGACCGACACCGACGCCGCGCCGTGCGGTCGACACCGCGGGCAGACTACGCCTCCACCGGCGACCGACACCGACGGGTGGGGCCCCGGCTCCCCGCAGCGCGCGCAGTCGTCCAGCGCCATCCCGTACCCGCTGACCGCGAGCGCGCGCAGCAGGAAGGCGTCCATCACCAGGCCCGGCGGATGCTCGCCGGACGCCAGGGTACGCAGCCCGCCGACGAGCAGCAGGAACAGCCGTAGCGCCGGCTCGCGCTCCTCGCTGGTCAGCCGCTCGGCGGTCTCCAGCATCACCGCGGCGGCCGTGTGCCGGGCGTAGTCGGTCGCCAGGACCGCGCCGTAGGAGCCGAGCAGGTCGGCCTGGGTGACGGTGTCCAGCGAGCGGCCCTGGTGCAGCTGGAGGTCGACGTACATCGCCGGCTCCAGCCGGGCGCCGAACCGCGACGACGTCCGGCGTACCCCTTTCGCCACGGCCCGTACCCGCCCGTTGCGCCGGGTGAACAGCGTGACGATCCGGTCGGCCTCACCGAGCGGCATCGTGCGCAGCACGACCCCCTCATCGCGGTAGACCGGCATGCACCCATGGTCGCACGCACCGGCGACACGCCGCGCGGCCAGCCTTGTCGTGCCACCCGCGGGGACGGCCCGACAGCGGTCAGAAGCCGAGGCGACGCAGCTGCTTGGGGTCGCGCTGCCAGTCCTTGGCGACCTTGACGTGCAGATCGAGGAAGACCGGGGTGCCCAGCAGCGCCTCGATCTGGGCCCGGGCCTTGGTCCCGACGTCCTTGAGCCGGGAGCCGCCGGCACCGATCACGATCGCCTTCTGGCTGGGCCGCTCGACGAACACGTTGACGTGCACGTCGAGCAGGGGCCGTTCCGCCGGGCGGTCCTCGCGGGGCAGCATCTCCTCGACGACCACGGCGAGCGAGTGCGGCAGCTCGTCGCGCACGCCCTCCAGCGCCGCCTCCCGGACCAGTTCGGCGACCATCACCCGCTCCGGCTCGTCGGTCAGCTCGCCGTCCAGGTACAGCGGCGGTCCCAGTGGCAGCCGCGCCACCAGCAGGTCCGCCAGGACGTCCAGCTGGTGGCCGGCGGCGCGGACCCGGTCGTCGCCCGCGGCCCGGCCGTCCCCCCGCACCGGCACGGGCACGGCGCTCACCGGCACGATCTCGGCGAAGTCGGCGAGCTGGGAGAGCTCCAGGAGTCGGGCGCCGATCCGGTCCGGGTCCTTGACCAGGTCGGTCTTGGTCAGGATCGCGATCACCGGGGTCCGCCCCGGCAGCCGGGACAGCTCCTCGGCGATGTACCGGTCGCCCCGGCCGACCGGTTCGTCGGCCGGCGCGCAGAAGCCGACGACGTCGACCTCGGACAGGGTCGCGCGGACCACGTCGTTGAGCCGCTCACCGAGCAGCGTGCGCGGCCGGTGCAGACCCGGGGTGTCGACGAGCACCAGTTGCGCGTCCGGCCGGTGCACGATGCCGCGCACCGCGTGCCGGGTGGTCTGCGGCCGGCCGCTGGTGATCGCGATCTTCGTCCCGACCAGGGCGTTCGTCAGCGTCGACTTGCCGGCGTTCGGCCGCCCGACGAAGCAGGCGAACCCGGACCGGAAGGTGCCCGGCTGGTCCGGCTCGGCGCCCGCGCGCCCGGGAGCGCCCGGGGCCGGTGCCTTCGTGGGGTGTCGTGCCATGTCTCAGACCACCGTCCGGTTGCGGGGAACGCCGTCGGGGCCGGCGAGGAAGACGGGGACGCCTGGGCCGAACTCGGCCAGCACCGCGAGGTCGTCGGCCGCGGGCGCCGCGTCCTCGGTGACCACGGCGGCGGCCTCGAACCGGCGCGCGCCGCTGGCGGCGGCCGCCACCACGGCGGCCCGCAGCGCTCCGGTCACGAGCTCGGGCCGGCTGTGCCCGACGGTCGCGGCGGCGTAGGTCCGCCCGTCGGTGTCGCGGACGGCCGCGCCCTCGGACCGCTCCCCGTGCGGGGTGTAGGCCCGCAGCCGGGCGGAGCGGGCGAGCACGACCAGCTTCGCGTCCTCGGCGGCCAGCTCGCCGGTCACCGGCTCGCCACGCCGCGCCGCGGCGTCCGGTCGCCCGGCGTCCCGCGGCTCAGCGGCCAGCCGGATCTCGTTGGCCTCGCTGCCCATCGCGCTCCTCACCCTTCTGACTGCCGCCACGGCTGGCCTCGCCTCTGCCGGCGGACCTGCCGTTCTCGCCCCGCCCCGTATCCCGGCGCGGATCGGCCTCGTCGGCGAAGGGGTCACCCGTGTCGCCGTCGGTGGCCGACCCGGTGCCGATGCGGTGCACGACGACGGTACCTATCTGGTTGCGCCGGCCGGCCGCCCGTTCGGCGGTCAGCGACAGCCCGCCGACCGAGGCGGTCGCGCCGGGGATCGGGACCCGTCCCAGCGCGCTGGCCAGCAGCCCGCCGACGGTCTCGACGCCGTCCGCGCCCGGCAGGTCGTCCTCGCTGACGCCGAACAGCTCCGCGAGGTCCTCGACCTCCAGCCGGGCGGTCACCCGGGCGGTCTCGTCGTCCAGCCACTCGACCCGCGGCACCGCGCTGTCGTACTCGTCGACGATCTCGCCGACGATCTCCTCGAGGATGTCCTCGATCGTCACCAGGCCGGCGGTGCCACCGTACTCGTCGATGACGACGGCCATGTGGGTGCGCGAGGCCTGCATCTCGCGGAGCAGGTCGTCGGCGGGCTTGCTCTCCGGTACCAGGACCGGCGGGCGCATCACCGACTCGACCGACCCGTCGCCGCCGCCCTCACGCTCGCGGCCGACCAGGTCCTTCAGGAACACGATGCCGACGACGTCGTCGACGCTCTCCCCGACGACCGGGATGCGCGAGAAGCCGCCCCGCAGGGCCAGCGAGATCGCCGCGTCGACGGTCTTGGTCGACTCGATGAAGACCATGTCCGGCCGGGGCACCATCACCTCGCGGACCAGGGTGTCGCCGAGCTCGAAGACCGACGCGATCATGTCGCGTTCCTCCGGCTCGATGACCTCGTTCTCCTCGGCGAGGTCGACCAGGTCGCGCAGCTCGGCCTCGGAGGCGAACGGGCCGTCCCGGTAGCCCTTGCCCGGGGTGACCGCGTTGCCCAGGGCGATCAGCAGGCGGGGCAACGGCCCGAGCAGCCGGGCGAGGCTGACGGTCAGGCCGGCGCCGGCCAGCGCGACCGACGGGGCGTGCTGGCGGCCGAGCGTCCGGAACATCACCCCGACGAGCACATAGGCGACCAGCGTCGCGATCGCCGCGCCGAGGAAGACCGAGGCGAAACCGGTCCCGTACGCATGCGCGGCGACGATCGTGATGCAGGCCGCGGCGACCATCTCGCCCATGATCCGCAACAGCAGCAGCAACGCCAGGTAGCGACCGGGGTCGGCGACCACGATCGCCAGCCGGCGCGCACCGGGCCGGCCCTGGCGGACGAACTCCTCGACGGTGACCCGGGAGACCCGGGTCAGCGCGGCGTCGACCCCGCCGAGCGCGGCGGCCACCAGCGAGGCCGCCACGGCCAACAGGATGAGTGGCGTATCTCCAGACCCCATTACGACGTCCCGTTACCGGCGGCTCAGCCGGCGCTGGCCGGGCCGGCCACCGCGCCAGCCGAACCGGAGCCAGCCGAACCGGAGTCAGCCCCGCCCGCGCCAGCCGAGGCCGCGCCGGCCTCGAGGGCGACGGCGGCCTCCCAGCGGGTCAACAGGTCCTCCTGCAGGCGGAACATCTCGCGCTCCTCCGCCTGCTCGGCGTGGTCGTAGCCGAGCAGGTGCAGGATGCCGTGGGTGCACAGCAGGTGCAGCTCCCGCTGGGCGGAGTGGCCCGCGGTGACGGCCTGCTTGCGGGCCACCTCGGGGCACAGCACGACGTCGCCGAGCAGCGTGGCCGGGTCGTTGTCGGCCGAGTCGGCGTAGCTCGACTCGAACGCCTCGTCCTGCGGGAAGGCCAGCACGTCGGTCGGGCCGTCCTCGCCCATGTAGCGCACGTGCAGGTCCGTCATGGCCGCCGTCTCGACGATCATGATGGACAGCTCGGCCAGCGGGTTGACCTTCATCGCGTCGAGCACGAAGCGGGCCAGCCCCGCCAGCGTCACCTCGTCGACGTCGGACTCGCCCGTCTCGTTGGCGATGAACACGGACATCAGGATCTCCCTGCCTGCGGGCTGGCCGTGGTCGCCGCGCGGGGCGTCACCGTCGGTCCCGGCGCGCGGGCCGGGCGGCGGCCGGGCGCGGCGAGCCGGGGCCGGCCGTGGGCGTGGCGCCGTCGATCGCGTCCCAGCGCGAGTAGGCGTCGACGATCTCGCTGACGAGCCGGTGGCGGACCACGTCGGTGCTGGTCAGGTTCGCGAAGTGCACGTCCTCGATCCCGTCGAGGATCTCCCGGACGACCCGCAGGCCGCTGCGGGTGCCGGACGGCAGGTCCACCTGGGTGATGTCGCCGGTGACGACGATCTTCGCGCCGAAGCCGAGCCGGGTCAGGAACATCTTCATCTGCTCGGGCGAGGTGTTCTGCGCCTCGTCGAGGATGATGAAGGCGTCGTTGAGCGTCCGGCCCCGCATGTAGGCCAGCGGGGCGACCTCGATGGTGCCGCTCTGGATCAGCCTGGGGATCGAGTCCGGGTCGACCATGTCGTGCAGCGCGTCGTACAGCGGGCGCAGGTACGGGTCGATCTTCTCGAACAGGGTGCCCGGCAGGAAGCCGAGCCGCTCCCCCGCCTCGACGGCCGGCCGGGTCAGGATGATCCGGTTGACCTTCTTGGCCTGCAGGTACTGCACCGCCTTGGCCATCGCCAGGTACGTCTTGCCGGTGCCGGCCGGGCCGATGCCGAACACGATCGTGTGCGTGTCGATCGCGTCGACGTAGTGCTTCTGGTTCAGCGTCTTCGGCCGGATCGTCCGGCCGCGGCTGGACAGGATGTTGAGGGTGAGCACCTCGGCGGGCCGCTCGGTACCGCCGCCGCGCAGCATGGCGAGGGAATGCTCGATGTGCTGGGCGGTCAGCACGGTCCCGGCGTCCAGCAGCGCGGACAGCTCGGTGAACAGCCGGACGGCCAGGTCGTTCTCGGCCGGCTCCCCGGTGATCGTGATCTCGTTGCCCCGGACGTGGATGTCGGACCGCAGGGCCTGCTCGATGGCCCGGAGCAGCTCGTCCTGGTGGCCGAGCAGGCTGACCATGTTGTGGGGGCCGGGCACCACGAAACGGGTGACCGTCGGCGCGGCCGGGGCGGCGATGGCGCGCGGGGCGCCACCCTGGGCAGTGGCGGCGCCGTGGGGCGTGGCGGATTCGGGCATGAGGACGGCCGTGGGTGGGCCGGGACACCTCTCGTCGATAAAAGGGCGAAATCTTCAGCGGCGGTCCGCGCGCACCCGATCTCCGAGAAATCGAACTCCGAAAACCCGAGCCCCACGAGCCCGAACTCCAAGAACTCGAGGATTCGGGACGCGGTATGCCACACGAACTACCAGGTTCAGTCTAGCCGTCCCACCGGCCGGTAGCCGCGAGCAGCACGGCGGCCGCCGCGACGCCGGCCGTCGAGGTGCGCAGCACGGTCGGGCCCAGCCGCACGGAGCGCGCGCCCGCCTTCCCGAAACCGGCGAGTTCCTCGTCGGAGATCCCGCCCTCGGGACCGACCACCAGCACGATCTCCCCCGCCGGCGGCCAGTCGCCCGCCCGGCCCGCCGGCAGGCCGGCCAGCGGCTCGGCGGCGCTCTCGTGCAGGACCAGCCCCAGCCCGGCGACCGCGAGCCGGTCCCGCACGGCCACGGTGCCGGCCAGCTCGGCGACGAGCGGCCAGCGCGCCCGGCGGGCCTGCTTCGCCGCCTCGGCCGCGCTCGCCACCCAGCGGCCCCGCGAACGCGCGCCGCGCTCGCCGTCCCAGCGGACGACGCTGCGCGCCGCCGACCACGGCACGATCTCGTCGACGCCCACCTCGGTCAGCATCTCGACCGCGAGTTCGCCACGGTCGCCCTTCGCCAGCGCCTGCACGACGACGAGACGCGGCACCGGCGCGGGGGTGTGGGCCCGGTCCAGCACCCGGCAGTCCAGCTCGTCCCGGCGCACCGCGGCGACCTCGCAGCGCAGCGCGTGCCCGGCCCCGTCGGTGACGTCGAGGCGCTCCCCCACCCGCAGCCGGCGCACGGTCGCCGCGTGGCGCCCCTCCGGGCCGGCGAGCGTGAACACGTCGACGGCTGGCAGTGGCGCCAGGTGGAAGACGGGGGTCGTCACCACCGGCGGCGCACTACTTCTTCCGGCCGCCGCGGCGGCGGCTGAACAGGCCGGAGGTCGCGGCGGTGGCGGTGACGACCGCCGGCGCCTCCTCGTCCCGCAGCCGGGCCAGCTCACGCAGCAGCCGCTCCTGCTCGGCGTCGAGCTTCGTCGGCGTCTCCACCGAGACGTGGATGTGCAGGTGGCCGCGGCCGACGGCGCGCAGGTGCGGCACCCCCCGGCCGGCGAGCCGGATCACCTCGGCCGGCTGGGTGCCCGGCTTGACCGTGATCGTCTCGGTGCCGTCGAGCGTGTCGAGCGTGGCCGTGGTGCCCAGCGACGCGGCGGTCATCGGCAGCCGCAGGTCGCAGTGCAGGTCGTCGCCCTCGCGGCTGAAGATCGGGTGCGCCTTCTCGGAGACCTCGACGTACAGGTCGCCGGCCGGACCGCCACCGGGCCCGACCTCGCCCTCACCGGACAGCCGGATGCGCATCCCGTCCTCGATGCCGGCCGGGATCTTGACGGTCAGGGTGCGCCGCTTGCGGACCCGGCCGTCGCCGGCGCACTCCCGGCACGGGTGCTCGATCACAGTGCCGGTGCCCTGGCAGCGGGTGCACGGCCGTGAGGTCACCATCTGGCCGAGGAACGAGCGGGTGACCTGCTGGATCTCACCCCGCCCACTGCAGGTCGGGCAGGTGCTCGGGGACGTTCCGGGCGACGCGCCCGAGCCGGTGCACAGGTCGCAGACGACGGCCGTGTCGACCGTGATGTCCCGGTTGGCGCCGAACGCCGTCTCGGCGAGGTCCAGCTCGATGCGCAGCAGCGCGTCGTTGCCCCGCCGGACCCGGGACCGCGGGCCGCGGCTCGCGCCGCCGCCGAAGAAGGCGTCCATGATGTCGCCGAGGCCGCCGAAGCCGCCGCCGAACGGCGAGCCACCCCCGCCGCCGCCCGGCGCGAGCGGGTCGCCGCCGAGGTCGACGATCTGGCGCTTCTCCGGGTCGGAGAGCACCTCGTAGGCCGCCGTCACGGTCTTGAACCGCTGCTGCGCCTCCGGGTCAGGGTTGATGTCGGGGTGGAGCTCCCGGGCGAGCTTGCGGTAGGCCCGCTTGATCTCGTCTCCGGTCGCCTCGCGGCCGACACCGAGCACGGCGTAGTAGTCCACTGCCATTTAGAAGTCCACTGCCATTCGGAAGCCCACTGCCCTCAGCTGACCTGGTCGTGGCTGGCGGCCGTCATTCGGCGCCCAGCACTTCACCCACGTAGTTGGCGACGGCCCACACGGCTGACATCGTTCCCGGATAGTCCATCCGCTTGGGGCCGACCACCCCCATGCCGCCCAGCGCGGCCGCGCCTCGGCCGTAGCCGGTCGCGACGACCGCGGTGGACCGCAGCGCGTCGACGTCCGTCTCGCGACCAATGCGCACGGTCACGGTACCTGGCTCCCGCGCCCAGCCGATGAGCTTGAGGAGTACCACCTGCTCCTCCAGCGCCTCGAGGACCAGCCGCAGCGAGTCGGAGAAGTCCAACGCCGAGCGGGTCAGGTTCGCGGTGCCGGCGAGCATGATCCGCTCTTCCTGCCGCTCCACCAGCGTCTCGATCAGGACCGTCGCGAGCGCCGTGAGCTGGGTGCGCAGCCCGGGGCCGGCCTCCTCGCCGACCTCCTCGGGAAGCGACGCTGCCGCCGCTGCCGCGTCCGAGAGCCGGCGGCCGCCGAGCGCGCGGTTGAGGATCATCCGCAGCTCGGCCACGGTGTCCTCGTCGACCGGCTCACCGACGTCGACGATCCGCTGCTCGACCCGCGCCGCGTCGGTGATCATCACGATGAGCAGCCGGCCGGCGCTGATCTGGACGACCTCGATGTGCCGGACCCGGCTGGAGGTCAGCGACGGGTACTGGACGACGGCGACCTGCCGGGTCAGTTGGGCGAGCAGCCGGACCGAGCGGCGCACCACGTCGTCGAGGTCGAGCGCGCCTTCGAGGAAGTTCTGGATGGCCCGCCGCTCCGCCCGGGACAGCGGCTTGACCCCGGACAGCCGGTCGACGAACAGCCGGTAGCCCTTGTCCGTCGGGATCCGCCCAGCGCTGGTGTGCGGCTGGGTGATGAAGCCGTCCTCCTCCAGCGCGGCCATGTCGTTGCGGACCGTGGCTGGCGAGACCCCGAGCGCGTGCCGCTCGGCCAGCGCCTTCGAGCCGACCGGCTCGTTGCTGGTCACGAAGTCCTCGACGATCGCCCGCAGCACTTCCAGGCGGCGTTCCTCAAGCACGTCACGCACCCCCTCGGCGACCACGCGGCCACGCCTGTCGGGGCCGGCGCCCAGCGGACGAGCCTGGCACGCCTGGCCACGGCCGCCGACGGAATCCGTCCGGCCGCGACGGCCCAGAGCGCAGGATCCTCAACGCGCCTCCTCCACCGCCGGACGATGGCCGCCGGCCCGCCGCCACGTCACATGTCCCTGCCGGGCGTGACGCGCTTCGGGGGTGGCGAGATCGGTCCAGCCTGGCACTCCGCAGCCGTGAGTGCCAAGTCTAGCGCCCTCCCCCATCGATCTGCCTCGTCATCACCCGATCCCGGTCAGAGGTCGGGCAGGAGGGCGCGGACCACAGTATCGGTGAGGAGACGGCCGTCGCGGGTCAGTTTGATCCGGCCGTCGGCCAGGGCCGCGCGGTCCAGCAGTCCGGTGGCCGCCAGCTCGGCCAGGGAGGACCGGCCCGCCTCGGTGAGCTCGGCCGCCGGCAGGCCGTCGGACATCCGGACCGCGAGCATCACCCGCTCCACATAGCGCGCATCGGTGTCGACGAGCTCGCGGGCCTGGGCCGGGCTGCGCCCGGAGCGCAGCCGCTCGGTGTACTCGGTCGGGTGGCGCACGTTCCACCAGCGGGCCCCGCCCACGTGGCTGTGCGCGCCAGGACCGACCCCCCACCAGGTGTCGCCCCGCCAGTAGCCCAGGTTGTGCCGGCACCAGGCGTCGCGGCCGCTGGCCCAGTTGCTGACCTCGTAGTTGGTCAGCCCCGCCGCGGCGAGCATCTCGTCGGCCTGGACATAGCGGTCGGCGAGCAGGTCGTCGTCGGGCTCCAGCAGCTCGCCCCGGCGCACCCGGCGAAACAGCCGGGTGCCGTCCTCGACGGTGAGCGCGTAGGCGCTGACATGGTCGGGGGCCAGCTCGATCGCGGCGGCGAGGCTCGCGGCCCAGTCCCGGTCCGACTCGCCCGGCGCACCGTAGATCAGGTCGACGCTGACCTGCTCGAACCCGGCCTTGCGGGCCCAGCAGACCACGTCGGGCAGCCGGCCCGGGGTGTGCCGCCGGTCGAGCGTGGCCAGCACGTGCGGGCGGGCGCTCTGCATCCCGAACGAGATCCGGGTGAACCCGGCGGCCCTGAGCTGTTCGAGCGCGACCGCGTCGACGGACTCCGGGTTGGCCTCGGTGGTCACCTCGGCACCGGGGCGCAGGCCGAAGGTGTCGTCGACGGCGGCGAGCAGGGCGCCGAGGTCCGCGGGCGGGAGCAGCGTCGGCGTCCCCCCGCCGAAGAACACCGTGTCCACGGGCGGGGTCCCGTCGCCGAGGACCCGCGCGGCGAGCGCCAGTTCGGCGATGGCCGTCGTGGCGAAGCTCGCCGCGCTCGCGCCGCCTCCGAGCTCGGCGGCCGTGTAGGTGTTGAAGTCGCAGTACCCGCACCGGGTCGCGCAGTAGGGCACGTGGATGTAGATGCCGAACGCGCGCTGGGGAAGCTCTACGAGGGCCGCGGCGGGCAGCCCGCCGTCGGGAGGCGGGGCCTCGCCCTCGGGTGGCTTGGGGGACATGTACTCCAGTGTGCGCCCGTCGCGTACCGACACGACGACGCACAGTTCGGCGGATCTCGCCACCACGAGCGGGGACGACGCCCGGACCACGGACCAGCGCCCGACCGGACCCCACCCGCGCGCCGGGTGGCGGTGACACGGGGGCCCGTTGGGCGGCTGACCCGGAGCGGTTGGATGCGCGGCTGGCGACGGGTTGGCGTGTCGTGGTGGCCATGTCGCCGTCAGTACGAAAAGATCGGACATATGGACGACGACGTCGCGGATCTGCTTACAGCGGACGATTTTCTCATTCAGGCGGCCCTCCTCAAGGAGGGGCTGGCGCTGCTCCCGCCGCGGACGACCGAGTACCGGTCCGGCACCGTCCGCTACCCGTGGAACGAGCGCGAGGAGCCGGTCACCCAGCCCATTCCCGTCAGCCACCCGCAACTCCCGGGCTCCCAGGGCTGAAGGCGGGACACCCCACCCAAACGAAGGCATACGAAAAGCCGGAACGTCTTGAAACGTTCCGGCTTTCGCGCTTTCTGGCTACGGGTCGTCGGGCGTGCCCGACATCGGGGATGCCACCTGCGTGGCCACCCCGCCCGGTGGCTACCGCGTGACCACCCAGGGGCGGCGAACGCGGCAGCCGCCTGCTACGCCGTCAGGTCAGCGTGCTGCTTCGCCATGGCCGACTTCTTGTTGGCGGCCTGGTTGGCGTGGATGACGCCCTTGCTGACGGCCTTGTCGAGCTTGCGCGACGCGGCCTGCAGCGACGTGGTGGCGGCCGCGACGTCACCGGCGTTGGCGGCCTCGCGGAAGCGGCGCACGAGGGTCTTCAGCTCGGACTTCACAGCCTTGTTGCGCAGTCGAGCGCGCTCGTTGGTCAGGTTGCGCTTGATCTGCGACTTGATGTTGGCCACGCGGGAGAACCTCATCGTCGAGTTGGGGACTAGATCGTCAGTCTGGGTGCCGCACCCTGGGGTGCCTGGCCCACGGGCGCCGAGCTTGCCGGGTTCGTCACCCGGCACCTGTCAGACACAGGCTCGTCGTTCGCGGACCGCCAACCGCGGGTCGTCACGCGGGGACCCGATGCGGCAAGAGCTAACCCTACATTACCTATAGCGAACGGCGGACCGTGGCCGGCGCTGGCGGGCCCGGTGATCCTAGCCGACCCGCCGCGAGCGAGGTCTCGCGCGGCGCGCGGGGCTGGCTCGCCGGGAATGCTGGCACGATGGAGAGCAGTTCGCGTCCGCGGACCCCCGTCCCACGTATGTGACCCTCGAGAAACGAGACCTGCCCGCGTGTCCCCAGCCGTCGAGGCGCCCGGTGCCGACCAGGCGTTGATCCGCAACTTCTGCATCATCGCGCACATCGACCACGGCAAGTCGACGCTCGCCGACCGCATGCTCGGTGTGACGGGCGTGGTCGAGGCGCGCAACATGCGCGCGCAGTACCTCGACCGGATGGACATCGAGCGCGAGCGCGGGATCACGATCAAGGCGCAGAACGTCCGGCTGCCGTGGAAGGCCGACGACGGCCTGGACTACGTCCTGCACCTCATCGACACCCCCGGGCACGTCGACTTCACCTACGAGGTGAGCCGGTCGCTGGCCGCCTGCGAGGGCGCGATCCTGCTGGTCGACGCCGCGCAGGGCATCGAGGCGCAGACGCTGGCGAACCTGTACCTGGCGATCGAGAACGACCTGACGATCATCCCGGTGCTCAACAAGATCGACCTGCCCGCGGCACAGCCGGAGAAGTACGCCGAGGAGATCGCGCAGATCATCGGCTGCGAGCCCACGGACGTCCTGCGGGTGTCGGGCAAGACCGGCGTCGGCGTGCCCGAACTCCTCAACGAGGTCTGCCGCCGGATTCCGCCGCCCTCCGGCGACCCGGACGCGCCCGCCCGAGCGATGATCTTCGACAGCGTCTACGACATCTACCGCGGCGTCATCACCTACGTCCGGGTCATCGACGGCTCGCTGAGCACCCGCGACCGCTGCCTGATGATGTCCACCGGCGCCAGCCACGAGACCCTCGAGGTCGGCGTCATCTCGCCGGACCCGGTGCCGCGGCCCTCGCTGTCGGCCGGCGAGGTCGGCTACGTCATCCCGGGCGTCAAGGACGTCCGCCAGGCCCGGGTCGGCGACACGATGACCTCGGCCCGCCGCCCCGCGACCGAGGCGCTCGGCGGCTACCGCGACCCCCTCCCGATGGTCTACTCCGGCCTCTATCCGATGGACGGCTCCGACTACCCGGCGCTGCGCGAGGCGCTCGACAAGCTGCAGCTCAACGACGCGGCGCTCACCTACGAGCCGGAGACCTCGGCCGCGCTCGGGTTCGGCTTCCGCTGCGGCTTCCTCGGCCTGCTGCACCTGGAGATCGTCCGCGAGCGCCTGGAGCGCGAGTTCGGCCTGACACTGATCTCCACCGCACCGAACGTCGTCTACCGGGTCGTCATGGAGGACACGTCCGAGCACACCGTCACCAACCCCAGCGACTGGCCCGGTGGCAAGATCTCCGAGGTCTACGAGCCGGTCGTCGACGCGATGGTGCTGCTGCCGACCGACTTCGTCGGTGCCGTCATGGAGCTGTGCCAGTCGCGCCGGGGCGTGCTCAAGGGGATGGACTACCTGTCCACCGACCGGGTCGAGCTGAAGTACACGATGCCGCTCGGCGAGATCATCTTCGACTTCTTCGACGCGCTGAAGTCACGCACCCGCGGCTACGCCAGCCTCGACTACGACCCCGCCGGCGAGTCGCTCTCGGACCTGGTGAAGGTCGACATCCTGCTGCAGGGCGAGGCGGTCGACGCCTTCTCGGCGATCGTCCACCGTGACAAGGCCTACGCCTACGGCGTCTCGATGACCGGCAAGCTGCGCGAGCTGATCCCCCGCCAGCAGTTCGAGGTGCCGATCCAGGCCGCCATCGGCAGCCGGATCATCGCCCGGGAGAACATCCGGGCGATCCGCAAGGACGTCCTCGCCAAGTGCTACGGCGGCGACATCACCCGTAAGCGCAAGCTGCTGGAGAAGCAGAAGGAGGGCAAGAAGCGGATGAAGACCATCGGACGGGTCGAGGTCCCGCAGGAGGCCTTCATCGCCGCCCTCTCCAACGACGCCTCCAAGAGCAACCGCCCCGGCTAGCCGGTCCCACCCGTCGGCTGAGGCTGCCCGTCGGCTTTGGCCTGCTCATCGGCTGAGGCTGCCGCGGCACGGGCCGGTTCGGCGCTACTCGGGTGGAGCGCTGGGGCGGGTGATGCGGTCCAGGGTCTCCAGGTAGGTGACGGCCAGGGCGACGCTGGCCGGGAGCGCCAGCAGGACCCACGCGCTGGTGAGGTCCGACAGGGCAAGCAGGACCGTGAGCACCGCCGTCGCGGTGAACAGGAGGCCGCGCATCCATCCGGCGGGCAGGATGCGAAACCCGAAGCCAGCCCGCTCCTCCTCCAGCTCCAGGACCTCGCTCGGCCCGTGATCCGACCTCTGGCCATGATCGAACCTCGGCGCCTCGCCGGACCCGGGCGCACGGTCGGAGCCCGGCGGATGGCCGGACCCCGGGGCGCGGTCGGGTCTGGGTCCGCCGGCCTCGTGGCGGCCGGTCATCGGGCACCAGCGCCGGCGGTGGCCCGGCCGGATCGGCCGCGGGACTCCACGACGGTGTGGACCAGGGTCTCGAGGGCGTAGGCCGGATCCGCTGCCCCGCCCTTGACCCCGGCGTCGGCGGCCGCGGCGGCCCGCAGGGCGCGGGCGAGGCCGTCGTCGGACCAGGAGCGGGCCGACCGCTGGGCCTTCTCGACTTTCCAGTCCGGCATGCCGAGCGCGCGGGCCAGGTCGAACTTGGAACCGCCGCCGGCACCCGCGACCCTCGCGAGGTCACGCAGCCCGCCGGTCACCGCGCTGCTGATGAGCACGGCGGCGGTGCCGGATTCCAACGCCTGGCGCAGCAGGGTGAGCGCGGCGCCGAGGTCGCCACCGATGGCCGCGTCGGCGACGGCGAAGCCGCTGGCCTCGGCGCGCCCCCGGTGAAAACGGTGCACGGCGGCCTCATCGAGCGGACCGTCGGTGTCGGCGACCAGCTGCTCACAGACGGAGGCGAGCTCGCGCAGGTCGCTGCCGACCGCGTCCAGCAGCGCCGCCGCGGCGGCGTCCCCGATCCTCCCGCCGGCACGGCGCACCTCGGCGACGACGAAGTCGTGCCGTTCACGCGGCCGGCTGATCTTCGGCACGGTGACGGCCCGAGCACCGGCGGCCTTCATCGCGTCGACGATCTTACGGTTGCGGACAGCCCCGTTGTGGACCACGACGAGCACCACGTCGTCCATTGGATGGGCGATGTAGGCGATCAACGCGTCCCGTAGCTCGTCGGTCAGATCCTGCGCCGCCCGGATCACGACAGCGCGCAGCCCGCCGAACAGCGACGACGCCCCGAGGTCGACGACGTCGGAGTCGGTGAACTCGCCGGCGGCCCGATCGACGACCTCGAGCTCTGGATCGACGGCGCGCGCCGCGTCGAGGGCCTCCCGGACCGCGCGGGCGACCAGCAGTTCCTCATCCCCCTGGATGAGCAGCAACGGCGGGATGGATGGCGGCACGAGACCGAGCATGGCATATCGGGCCGGCATGCCACGATCACTGCCGGCGCGCGTCGGAGGCCTGGACGGTGGGGAAGATCTCGGCGATCGGCGTCGCCGGCTTGTGGGGGCCAAGGATCCGAGCGGTGAGCAGGCCCGCCAGCAGCGCCACGCCGGCTCGGCGCCCCCATCGGTGGCGCAGGAGGCCATAGCCGGCCGGCAGGGCCGCGGCCGCCGCGAGCGCGCCGGCCGGGCCACCCGGCCAGCCCATCGTCGCGCCGGGCAGCCGCGCCGCCGTCTGGGCGACCAGGACCAACCACCGGCACGGCCAGCCGGCAAGCCAGGCGAACCACCCGGCGAGCCGCCCACTGACCGGCCCGGCGGCCAAGGCGACGAGGCCGAGAACCGTCACGGGCGCGACCGCCACCTCGGCCGCCACGTTCGCCGGTATCGCGACCGGGCTGACCCCGCCGCCGATCCAGGCGATCACCGGGGTACAGGCCACCTGCGCGGCGGCGGCGACCGCGACACCTTCGGCCAGCCGGCCGAGCCGACCCGGCAGCCGCCTGGCCAGCCGGTCGCGCCACCCGGGGGCGACGATCACGATCCCGGCCGTGGCCAGCACGGACAGCGCGAACCCGGCGGACAGCGCCAGGTCCGGACGGGCGAGCAGCAGCACGGCGACCGAGCCGGCGAGCGCGGGCAGCACCGACGAGCCACGGCCCGTGCCGGTCGCGACGACACCGAGGATGCCCATCGCCGCGGCCCGCAGGACGCTCGCCGACGGCCGCGCGACAACGACGAAGCCGACGATCGTGCCGGCCGCCCACACCGCGCGCGACCGGACCCCGGTCCTGGTGCGACGCAGCGCCGCCAGTACCGCGCCAATGGTGATCATGACGTTGCCGCCGCTCACCGCGGTCAGATGGGTGAGCCCGGCAGCGCGGAAGTCGTCCCGCAGCGCCGGGTCCAGTCCGCTGACATCGCCGTCCACCAGCCCGGGGAACAGGCCACGGGCCGGCTGGGGCAGGCCGCTCGCGGCGATTCGGAGGTCGGCCCGCAGGCGACCGGCCAGCCGCTGGTACCAGACCGGCCCCCTGACCTGCCGCGGCGGCCCATGGACCAGCAGGACCGCGCCGATCTGGTCGCCCGGCTGGGGCGGGCCAAGCCGTCCGGTCGCCACGACCCGGGTGCTGGGGAGGAGCCCGGACCATCGGTCATCGCCGCCGACAAGCGCCAGCACGAGAACCGGCACGTCCAGCCGTGCGGCCACGCCGCCTGGCGCGGCCGCGCCGGCTGGGGCCGACCGCGCGCCGGGACGGCGGGAGGTGGCCTGCCCGCCAGCGGATCCGCCACCGGCCGCGGTCGAAGGCGCGGTGGGCGTGGCTCCCTGGCTGGACAGGCGCCCGCCGGAGACGGCGCCCGCCGCTCGGCCCGTTGCCAGCCGGACGATTCTGGCCGGAACCAGGATCGTCCGGGTACCGCCGACCGAGCCGGCGGCACTTCGGGCGCTCGGGCGCGGGTCGTCGGTGATGACGAGCTCGGCGGTGATCGTCTCCGACCGGCTGGCGAGCTGCGCGAGCACGCCGGCCCGCCGAGCCTGCCCGCCTACACCCGCGACGAAGACGCCCGCCGCGACAGCTGCCACCACGGCGACCGCCAGCGTCGCGCGTCGCCCGCCGCCCGGCAGCTCGCGCGGGGTGGCAAGGTCCGGGTCCCGGCTTCTGGCGTCGGCCCCGAAGCCTGTTCGGGCCTGCTCCCGGGCCCAGAGCGCGGCGCCCAGCAGCACGGCAAGCCCGGCGGCACCCGCCGCCGCGACCAGACCGGCGGGCGGTGGCACCCAGCGGTCAGCCAGCGCCGCCCCAGCCCACAGGGCCGCCGTGGGGGCCGCCAGGCGTAGATCCAACGGCCGCGGATCCGTCGCCTCGGCCGCCCTCATAGCGTGATCAGGGGAAGGAGCTCCGCCAGTCTCCGGTCCCCGACACCGGGTACCTCGCCCAGCTGGTCCGGCGAGGTGAACGGACCGTTGGCGTCGCGCCACTGGACGATCCGCTGGGCGAGGACGGGTCCGACCCCGGGCAGCGTGTCGAGCTGGTCCACGGTCGCGGAGTTCAGGTGGACCGGACCGGCCGAGGCAGTCGGTCCCGCGCCCCCGGCGGGGGCGCCTGCCGGTCCTGGGGGCGCCGGTCCCGGCTTGCCGTCGACGAGAATCTGTTCGCCGTCGACGAGTGGGCGGGCCAGCGCCAGATCGGTGGTGTCGGTACCCGGCAGCACTCCCCCGACCTCGTCGATCGCGTCGGCGACCCGGGAACCGGAGGGCAGCGTCACCACTCCTGGGTGGAGTACCCGGCCCGCGACGTCGACGACGACCTCGGTCGCCACGCTCGGGGTCGAGCTGGGCGTCGGCGGGCTGGTGGTCCACGCGGACGCCGGTCCGACCCAGCTGCCCGTGGTGAAGCCGCTGCTGGGCTGGCGCGTGGGCTCCCGCGTCGCGTCGGTGTTGATCCGGGCTGGTCTCGCGTGCCACGCGAAGCCCGCGGCGACGGCCGCCGCGACGAGGGCGGTCAGGGCGAGCATCACCGCGCCCCGCGTGGCCGGGTCCCAGACGGCGCCACGCAGCACGGCCGGCAGCCGCCCAGTGAGGCCTGGACGCGGCCCGGGCCGGCGCCCCCGACCGTGGCCCCGTTGGACGGGATCGTCATAGTCATCCCGATCGGCCGGGCCGCCCGGCCCATCACGCTCGTATCGCGGGTCGTCGGGCGGGTCGAACAGGTCGCCCAGGCCGTCGGCCTCGCCGTCGGCCCGGTCGTCCTCGGGCCGTCGGGCAACGGGGCCCGTGTCGGGGTCGTCGTCGCCAGGTCCAGGGCGGAGCCTGGTCGCCGGGCCGAGGTCAGGTTCGGTGGGCCCGGCGGCCGGCTCGGCATGGCCCGTGCCGCGACCGGCGAGACCCAGTCCCCGGGTGGCCTCTGGTCCCGCGCCGAGAGCCGCCCGAGCCATGTCGAACGGGTCCAGGCCGCGCGGAACGAGGTCCGGCACATCCGACCGCGGGAAGGCGGCGCGGGGGCGCCCTGCGGTGGGTTCGGCGAGGTCAGGGCGGTCGAGACGGGTCATGAGGCGCAAGGTAGGCCCGCCTGGAGCGGCCAGCGACCGCTCGCCGCGCCCAGTGGAAATCGACCGCCTGTCCACAGACCGGCCAATCGACCGGACCCCCGCGCGGAGTCAACTGCCCAACGCAGCGGCGTGGCGAGGTCCGCGCCCCCAGCCAAGTCGCACCCCGCCGGCCGCGGGGTCCGGCAGCGTTCAGTTCCCCTGCGCAGCTAGTGATCAAGCAGGTCCCGCGCCCCATCGCGACGCCTTGATCACTAGCTGCGCGAGCCAGCCCGTGGTCAGACCGGTCACCGTCATACCTAGTGGTTGGGATGCGGCCAAGAGCGCATTCACCGGGTATGACTCATTTGGGCACGCCACTCACCCAGGCCCGGGGCCCGCCGCACGACCGCGCCGCGACGGGACAGCCGCCTGCCAGGACAGCGGCCTGCCAGGACAGGGCCATGGCGCGCGTCACGGGGCGGTCGGAATACCGGAGCCGCTCTATATAGTTGCTCAGGCAACGATCGGTCACGGAGTCCGCGGCCCGATCCACGCGCCCACCGTCATCGGCGGCGGTGGGCCTCGTCCTCAGGAGGACCCAGATGTCCGAAGCCACCGCCACCACCGAGCTGTCCGCGCTCACCGGTACCTGGACGATCGACGCGGCTCACTCCCGCCTCGGCTTCTCGGCCAAGCACGCGATGGTGACCACGGTCCGCGGCTCCTTCAAGGACTTCGAGGGCACCCTCGCCCTCGACGGCTCCGACCCGGCCCAGTCGAGCGCGACCGTGACCATCCAGACCGCCAGCTTCGACAGCGGCGTCGCCGACCGCGACGGCCACGTCCGGGGCACGGACTTCCTCGACGTCGAGAGCTTCCCGACGCTGACCTTCACCAGCACGAAGGTCGTCCAGGACGGCGACGAGTACGTCATGACCGGCGACCTGACCATCAAGGGCGTCACCCGCGCGGTGGACCTGAAGCTGGAGTTCGAGGGCAGCCAGAAGGACCCGTGGGGCAACGACCGGTCCGGCTTCAGCGGCGAGACGACCATCAGCCGCAAGGACTTCGGCCTGACCTGGAACGTCGCGCTCGACAAGGGTGGCGTCCTGGTCAGCGACAAGATCAAGATCCAGCTCGACGTCTCGGCCATCAAGACCGCCTGACCGCGCGGACAGCCAGCCCCGGGCGAAGGGCCGTCGGCGAAAGCGACGACAGCCAGCCCGAGCAGAACAGCCAGCAGGACC
Source organism: Pseudofrankia inefficax (assembly GCF_000166135.1). NCBI lineage: Bacteria > Bacillati > Actinomycetota > Actinomycetes > Frankiales > Frankiaceae > Pseudofrankia > Pseudofrankia inefficax. The sequence goes on along the minus strand of NC_014666.1, from coordinate 2,679,446 downwards.
GCGAGCTCTCAGCCGCGCCGGGCACTCCGGCGCGGCTGAGACGCGTCTGGGCCGCGCCGACCAGCAGGCCGGCGGCCCACGCCGGGTGGTGAGTCCACCCACATTGCCCCTCCTGCCCGGCTAGTCCGGATTCCGACTGGGAGATTCGGGCAGGTGTCGGCCCTCGTCGTGCTGTTGGTGGGCCTCGCGGCCGGCGCCGCCTTCCGGCGCGGCGGCAAGATCGGGACCGACGCCCAGCACGCCGTCGCGTTCTGGGTGCTCAACGTCGCGTTGCCGGCGCTCGCGCTGCGGGTGATGCACGAGGTCAGGTTCCCGGGGTCGATCCTCGCCGTCGTCGCCGTCCCGTACCTGCTGTTCGCCATCACCTGCGTGCTCTATCTGGTTTTCGCCCGGCCACTGAGGCTGTCCCGGGAGTCGGTCGCGGCGCTGGTCGCGACGACGGCGTGCGCGAACACCTCGTTCGTCGGCATCCCGATGGTGACCGCGTTCTTCGGCGCGGGCCAGGTGCCGATCGCCGTGCTCGTCGACCAGCTCGGGTCGTTCGTGCTGCTCAGCACGGTCGTCGCCACGCTCGTCGCGACCGCCGGCGAGGACGGCGGCCGGGTGACAGCGCGGGAGATCTGCTGGCGGATGGTCACCGCGCCGCCACTGCTCGCGCTGCTCGCCGGGCTCGCGCTGCGGCCCGTCGGCTACCCGGCCTGGCTGACCGAGGTGCTGACCCAGCTCGGGAACACGCTCAGCCCGCTGGCGCTGTTCGCGATCGGCCTGCAGCTGGAGGTACGAGCGGTGGGCCGGTGGCGGCGGGAGCTCACCGTCGGGCTGGCGGTGAAGCTGCTCGTCGCGCCGGCGCTGATCGTCGGGGGCTACGCCCTGTTCGGCTCGCTGGACGATCGCGCGATCCAGGTGGCGCTCTTCGAGGCGACGATGCCGCCGATGGTCGCGGGCGCGCTGATGGCCGCCCGCCGCGATCTGGCGACGCCGTTGCCCAGTCTGCTGGTCGGTCTCGGCGTCCCGCTGTCGATCCTGACCTGCGCGGGCTGGTCGTTCGTCCTGCATCGCTGAGCGACCGACCGCCGCTTAATGGCTAGCAAGCAAAAGGTGAACCCTTGGCTCGGACTACCGCCCGAGGCCAGGGCGGGGTAAAAAGGGCGGCCCACTCACGCACGGCGCTCGCCGGTCAGACGGATGGGTGACCAGATCGTCCGGCCGGCCCCCGCCGCCGGGCGCCCGGATTCAGGAGGTTCGACGATGGGTGCAGTGCGGCAGGCCGCGTGGGCAGCGCGGACGAGGCTGACCGTCATGGCGGTCGGCGCGACGGCCGCGCTGGTCACCGGGGCCACGGCCTGCGGCGGCTCGTCCGGCGGCAGTCCGGCGGCCGCGCCGACCACGGCGGTGGTGACCCCGGCGGCGCCCCAGCCGCTCACCATCCTGGTCAGCAACGACGACGGGGTGGGTGCCGCGGGCATCGACGCGGTCGTGACCGCGCTGCGGGCCCTTCCCGCGGTGACCGTCGACGTCGTCGCCCCCGCCACGAACCAGAGCGGGACGGGCGGCAAGACCTCCCCGACGACGCCGGCGCACCACGACGCGACCACGGCCAGCGGTGTCGCCGCGACCGCCGTCGACGGCTTCCCGGCCGACAGCGTCAACGTCGCCCTCGACGTCCTGGGGGTCAAGCCGAACCTCGTCGTCACCGGCATCAACCAGGGCCAGAACCTGGGCCCGTTCGTCGACCTGTCCGGCACGGTCGGCGCCGCCCGGGCGGCCGCCGCCCACGGGATTCCGGCGCTGGCGACGAGCATGGGTCTCGGGCCGGCCTTCGACTACTCGCAGGCCGCCACGCTGGTCACCGCCTGGGTGACCGCGCACCGCGCGACGTTCACGGGAACCGGTGGCGCCGCGCTGAGCACCGTCACGAACCTGAACATCCCGAACTGCGGCGCCGCCAAGATCCGTGGCGAGCGCGAGCTTGCCACCGAGCCGACCGTGACCGACATGGCCACCGCGATCACCAACGGCCAGGACTGCTCCTCGACCGCGAACCCGGCGGACGAGGTCGGCGCCTTCAACGCCGGCTTCGCGACCCTCACCACCATCCCGGCCAAGCCGGCCAAGTAACGGCCCGGCCGGGTCAGCGGGCGTCGTCGAACAGCGTGAGGTCGAGCGGTTCGGCGGCGCCGGCCCAGGCCTGGCCGGCCGCCGCCGCGTCCACGGCGGTAGCCGGCTCACCGGCCACCGGGGCTGACCCGGCCGGATCGGCCGCCCGCGGGTCGGGGGTGCCCGCGGGAAGCTCGAAGCGCTCGACGAGGGTGGGGCCCTGGTTACGGACGTCGCCGACCTCGGGCCCGACCGGGTAGAGCTCGAAGACCCCGGCCGGTGCCGGGGCGAGCAGGGCCGCCAGGGCGTCGGTGTCGGCGTAGTCCGGGTCGAGCCAGCGGTCCCAGGCCGTAGCCGGGAGGACGACCGGCGACCTGTCGTGCAGGAACTCCAGGCCCACCGCCGGACCCGTCGTAATGATCGTGTAGCTGACGAGAGGCTGCTCCGCACCGCGCCAGACCTCGTAGAGGCCGGCGAAGGCGAGCAGCGGGCCGGCGGGGCCGACACCGGGATGGTCGCCGCGGTGGATGAAGTACGGCTGGCCGCGCTTCTTGCCGGCGGTGCGGTGCCACTCGTAGAAGCCCGTGACCGGGACGAGGCAGCGCCGGGCCGCGAACGCCTTGCGGAACACGGGCTTCTCGGCCAGAGTCTCCGACCTGGCGTTGATCATGCGGGAGCCGATCGAGACGTCCTTCGCCCACGACGGCACCAGCCCCCAGCGGGCCAGCCGCAGCACCCGGCCCCCGGCCTCGGGCTCGTCGGCCTGGGCCTTCGCGTCCTGCGCCGGGCGTCGCGCCGTCACGATCGGCTGGGTCGTCGTCGGGGCGACGTTGTAGCGCTCGCGCACCTCGCCGCCGGTGTCGTCCTGGGCGGACATCGCGGTGGCGAGATCGTCCGCGTTCAGCGTCTGGGTGTACCGACCGCACATGGTTTCAGCCTAGAGCGGCCCTACGACGATCCCGGGCCGTGATCGCCACGCGGTCACGGGACGAGCGCTCCTCTCCGGCTACCAGACGCCGGTGAGCAGCGCGGTACCGCCGGCCAGGCAGGCCAGCGCGACCGCGCCGAAGATGGTGACCCACAGGCCGCCGGGCAGGCCGGTGAGCCGGGCGAGCTGGTCGGGGTCGGAGAGGCCGTCGCGGCGGCGCCGGCGGGTCCTGGACACCTCGTAGACCGGCCGCACCCCGCCGATGAGCAGGAACCAGGTCACGTAGGCGGCGAACCCGGCCCGCAGCGCCGGCGGGGCCAGGATCGACACCCCGAGGACGACGACCATGCTGACCACGACCGACAGCAGGCCGAACCCGTTGCGGATCACCACCAGCACGCCGACCAGCAGGACCACGAACAGCTGGAGCAGCAGCGCGGTCCGCCCGGTCGAGAGCAGTCCCGCGGCGGCGAGGCCGAGCAACGCCGGGGCCGGGTAGCCGGCCGCGACGGTGCAGACCACGCCGGGCCCGGTCGGGCGACCCGACGAGACCGTGACCCCCGAGGTGTCGTGATGCAGCCGGATCCCGGCGAGCCGGCGACCGGCGCACAGGGCCACCACGGCGTGCCCGGCCTCGTGCACGATGGTCACGACGTGCCGGGCCTGCGGCCAGACCCGGTCGCTGGCCACGGTGCCCAGCGCGAGCAGGCCGGCGACGACGAGCACCCAGCGCGTCGGCGCCGGCTGGACGACCAGCGCCCGGTGCAGCAGGTCGGACAGGGTGACCCCCTAGGTCGCGGGCTGGCTGTCGGGCGCGGCGAGCCGGAGGACGGGCCGCCGCGCTGGGCGCACGGTGATGTCCGCGACGTTGCGGGCCGGGCGAGTCGTCAAGATCGAACCATTGTCCGGCAGGTGTCCGGTTACCGCACCCTTCATACCGGTTGTCAACGGAACAGGGGCGACCGCCGCTCCCCCGCGCCGCCGCCCGTCGCCCGGCCCGGCCGGCGTGGGCCGAGCGTGTCCGACCGTGGCGGTAATGTTGGCCCGCCGGCGAGCCACCCAGCCACCGGCCGCTGGACGCTCGGGTCAGGACGGAGGACGAAGAGGTGGCGGAGTACGTCTACCGGCCGGTGATCAGCCTCGCGCTGGGCCTGTTCCGAGGGCTGGACCTGAAGATCGACGTGCGGGGGCAGGAGAACGTGCCCGCGACCGGCGGCGCCGTGGTGCTCATCAACCACATCTCCTACCTGGACTTCGCGCTGGCTGGTGTGCCGTTCTGGCGCGGGCAGAAGCGCTATGTCCGGTTCATGGCGAAGAAGTCGACCTTCGAGCACAAGATCACCGGACCGCTGATGCGCGGCATGCACCACATCTCGGTCGACCGGTCCGCCGGCGCCGGCTCGCTGCTGACCGCCACCGAGGCGCTGCGGTCCGGCGAGTTGGTCGGGGTGTTCCCCGAGGCGACGATCCACCCGCACTACTGCCTGGCCCCGTTCAAGTCGGGCGCGGCCCGGATGGCCGCGGCGGCGGGCGTCCCGGTCATCCCGATGGTCATCTGGGGCAGCCAGCGGCTGCTGACGAAGGGCCAGCCCCGCAACCTGCGCAAGGGCCGCCACACGCCGATCCTGATGTCGCTCGGCACCCCCGTCCCGCCCGAGGAGCTGACGGACCCGGCCGCCGGCACGGCGCTGCTGTACGACGTCATGGGCAAGCTGCTCGACGAGGCCCAGCACCGCTACCCGGCGCCCGCCCCCGGCGAGCCCGACTGGTGGCAGCCCGCGCACCTCGGTGGCTCCGCTCCCCCGCGCCCCGAGGAGCCGGCCGGGCTGACTCCCGCGGACCTCACGGCAGCCCCGCCCGAGGAGCCCCCCACCCAGCGTTCGGACGAGGTCACTCCGGCCACCGCACCGGCGCTCGTCAAGGAGACCGAGCCACCCGCGGTCTGACCGGTTGTTGTCAGCCTCTTTGACGGCGGACCGGCCCGACGCGGATCGTCCGACATGCCGGCTCGTGCCCGGCCTGCCGATGGCAGACATCGAGCGGCCGCGTGCCGCCCGGCGCTGGAGGTACCTGACCCGATGACCGAGATGACGACCGGCCCGGCGGTCGGGGCACTGGCCGAGGCGACGGTCGGCATCGCCGGCGACGAGGCGTTCGTCGACGCGCTGCCGAAGGTCGAGCTGCACGTCCACCTCGAGGGCTCGATGCTGCCCGGTACCGTGCTGGCCCTCGCCCGGCGCCACCAGGTCGAGGACATCCCGACGACCGAGACGGCGTTGGCGGACTGGTACGCGTTCAAGGACTTCGACCACTTCCTGCGGGTCTACCGGACCGCGGTGCAGGTGCTGCGCGACGAGGACGACTTCGCGCTGCTGGCCAGGGAGACGGCGCTGGGCCTGGCCGCGCAGAACGTCCGGTACGCGGAGATGTACTTCACCCCGTTCATCCACACCCGGCGCGGCATCCCGATCGACGAGGTGTTCGCCGGCATCAACCGCGGCCGGCTGGAGGCCCAGGAGGCGACCGGGGTCGAGATCCGGTGGATCACCGACATCCCCGGCGGGCTGCCCGGCGTCGACATCCTGGCCGTCGCCGACCTGACCGTGCAGTTCGCGGTCGAGCACGGTGGTGACAGCGTGATCGGCCTTGGCGTCGGGGGCGCCGAGGTCGGGGTGCCGCGCCCGCAGTTCGCCAGGGCGTTCGGGGCCGCCCGCGAGGCCGGGCTGCGCAGCCTCCCGCACGCCGGCGAGACCACCGGTCCGCGCACGATCTGGGACAGCATCGACGAGCTGGGCGCCGACCGGATCGGCCACGGCATCCGCTGCCTGGATGACCCGGCGCTCGTCGCCCGGCTGCGCGCCGACCGCATCCCCCTGGACGTCTCGCCGACGTCGAACCTGCGGACCGGCGTCGTCGCCGACTACCCGAGCCACCCGCTGCCGACGCTGATCGCCGAGGGCCTCGCGGTGAGCATCAACAGCGACGACCCGCCGATGTTCGGCACGACCCTGCGGGACGAGTACCTGCACGCCCTGCGCGACCTGGGCCTGAGCCGGGCCGCCGTGGCCGAGCTCGCCGCCGCGGCCGTCCGGCACTCGTTCCTGCCGGAGTACCGCAAGAACGTCCTGCTCGCCGAGCAGCAGGCCGCCGTCGCCGCGCTGGCCGGCGGCGCGGGCGGCTGACCCGAGCACGACCGGCCGGCGGTCAGCCGCCGCCCCTGGCGCCGCGGACAGCGCGCCGTTGGAAGTACCGGCTGACCACCACCTGGGCGACGAAAAGCACGCCGGCCAGCCAGTAGTTGCCCGCGCCGAACGCCCGTTGGCCGGGCAGCGGTAGCAGCGTGTACGTGATCAGGACGAGGGCGCTCGCGAAGAAGAGCCCGATCGAGAAGCCGCCGTGCCAGGGCGGTTCGCCCGCCGGCCGGCGTCCGTCACCCGCGGTGGCCCGCACGCTGTCCTCCATGATCCAAACCCTCGTCGCCGGCGGCGCATGACCTGACACGAGAAGCGGATGTTGTAAACCTTTATGACATCTGGAATGCTCCGTGTCCAGTGGGCGATCCGCTCGCATGCACCTGGGAGGTTCCGTCATGGCGTCATCCGTCCTGACCGCACCCGAGGGCGTCGTCTGGTGGGACAGCCGCCGGTACCTGTGGCTCGCGGGGCTGATCCCGCCCGTGCTCGTGGTCGTCGCCTACGGGCTGTGGCACCAGACAGGCAGCGGTCTCTGGTGGTGGCTCACGCCGTTCTTCGTCTTCGTGCAGGTCCCGCTGCTGGACGCCACCACCCCGCAGGACCCGCGCAATCCGCCCGAGCAGGTCGCCGACCGCCTTCAGGCGGACCGTTACTACCGGTGGGCGGCCTTTCTCTACCTTCCGCTGACCGGGGTCGGCCTGGTGCTCGGCTGCCAGGCGTGGACGGCCGGCGGTCTCGGGGTACTCGGCCGGGCCGGGTTGGTCCTGTCGGTCGGCGCGGTCACCGGCGTCGGGATCAACGCCGCACACGAGCTGGGGCACAAGCGGGAGCGGCTGGAACGCTGGCTGTCGAAGATCATGCTGGCGCCGACCGCCTACGGCCATTTCTACGTCGAGCACAACCGCGGTCACCATGTCCGGGTCGCCACCTCGGAGGATCCGGCCAGCTCGCGGCTGGGTGAGAGCTTCTGGCGGTTCTGGCCGCGCACGGTCGCGGGGTCCGCGCGCTCGGCCTGGCGGCTGGAGGCGCGCCGGCTGCGGCTGCGCGGTCGCCGCGTCTGGTCGGCCCGCAACGAGGTGCTGCACTCCTGGGCGTTGACGGTCGCGCTGTTCGCGGCGCTCGCGGTGGCGTTCGGCCCGTGGGCGCTGGTGTTCCTCGCGGCGCAGGCGGTCATCGGCTTCTCGTTCCTCGAGGTCGTCAACTACCTGGAGCACTACGGCCTGGCCCGCCAGCCGACCGCCGCCGGACGCTACGAGAAGGTCGATCCACGGCACAGCTGGAACAGCGACGCCGTGATCTCCAACCTCGCGCTCTACCAGCTGCAGCGACACAGCGACCACCACGCGAACCCGACGCGGCGCTACCAGGCGCTGCGGTCCTTCGCCGACTCACCGCAGCTGCCGTCGGGCTACGCGACGATGATCCTGCTGGCGCTGGTGCCGCCGCTGTGGCGCCGCGTGATGGACCACCGGGTGATCGCGCACTACGGCGGCGACGTCACCCTGGCGAACCTCGCCCCGCATCGCCGCGCCCAGCTGCTCGCCCGGCACGGCGAACCCACGGCCTCCGCATGACCGCGCCCGGCCCCGACGGGCCGCCGGTGGCGCGGTTCGCCAGCGTCACCCGCGACCGGCTGCGCGAGGCCCTGCTCGACGCCGCCGCCGAGGTGGTCCGCGAGCAGGGCACGGCCCGGGCTCGGATGGCCGACGTCGCGAGCCGGGCCGGCGTCAGCCGCCAGACGCTCTACCAGCACTACGGCTCCCGGGACGCGCTGGTACGGGCGCTGTTGCTGCGGGAGACGGCCGGATTCCTCGAAGCCGTCGACGACGCCGTCGCCGGTCACGCGGACGACGCCCAGGCGGCCGTCGCCGCGGCCTTCGAGGTCTTCCTGCGCGCGGCGGCCGACGACACGCTGGTCAAGGCGATGATGGCCCAGGACGGCGAGCTGGCCGGCCTGCTCGCCCAGCACGGCCCACCGCTGCTGGACGCGGCTCGCCGCCGGCTGGAGACCTGTTTCCAGCGGACCTGGCCCGCCGGCGACCCGGTGGACGGGCGCCTCGTCGCCGAATGCGTCGTCCGGCTGGCGATGAGCTACCTGACGTTGCCGAGCGGCGCACCCGAGCTGACCGGGCAGGCCGTCGCCCGCATCCTCGGCCCCTTCGTGCTGGCCGCTACGGGCACCGGCCATCGCTAGTGCGGCGACCGCGAACGTCGGCCCGGCGCAGTGATCGCCGTTCTCGCCCTCAAGTGGTCGTAAATCGGGTCTTCTCGCCACGGTTGGAAGGCCAAAACGGCGATCATGTTGGGTATTCGGGAGCGGGCCGACGTCGTCGGAGGCGGCCCGGTCAGCTGATCCGGGGCGCCCGGTCGGCGACCGCAGGTCGAGGTCAGCGGTCGGGGAGCCTCAGGCGACCGGGTCGAGTCCGCCGGATCTCCTGCTCCGACGAGCCCTGGCGGCCTATCGCGTCTTCCGGAGTCGACGACGTGGCGCCTGGGCGCGTTCACCGGGAACGGTCACGAGGCCGCCGGGTCGAGCCGCGGGTTCGGGCCCGTTCGGTGGTTGCCGGGCTCGTCAGCTTCGCCGGCCGGTGCGGCCAAGGCAGCACCATGGACTCGCCGACGCCCAGGCGTTGCCACATCGCGGCGGCCTCGTCGAGGCGGGCGAGGACCCGTTCGATGTGCTCGTTGTCAGCCCCGTCCGCGGCACGCGCGAAGCCGCTGGGAGTTCGTCCACGCAGCCAGTCAGGACGTTCCTGGATCAGCCCGTGTCGCAGCTTCCACAGCACTGTGCAGACCCCGGTAAGCGCCTCGGAGCGGGCCATGTCCTGGTGGCCGTGCGCCTTCAGGCGTTCCTGTCGTTTGGACTGCCGACGCGTGGCCCCCGGATTCGCCAGGGGAAACTGACCGCCTCCGGCGGCCTGCCGGCCGAAGACGCCCAGGCCCAGGCCCAGCTCCGCCTCGACCGCGAAATGTACGAGATCATGGGGAAGGTACGCGTCGAATCCCGGGGCCGTCCGCGTCGGACCCCACTCGCCGTCAAGGCGAACGGCAATTCCGTACTGGCGGGACCCGGTTCTTGTGAAACGCACGTCCATGAAGCCGACGGTAGGTGGTCCGAACGCCGACCGCACCCGAGTTTTCGGCCCGTAAGGCAGGCCGCGCGGCCTGGAACGAACAGGCCTCTCCCCCTCGCCGCCGCGATTACGAAGACCAAGATCCGCCATGACGATCGTCGGCCCGGCGCCTTGATCGCCGTTTGCGCCCTCTGGTGGCTACGAAACAGACCCAGTAACGACCACCGCAGGGCCGAAACAGCGATCTAGGGACCCCAGGCCCGCAGCGCACCAGGGCCCGGCCGGGGACCGACCACTGGCGGAGCGTCCAACGAGTCCAGGAACGGGCGAATTGCTTGAAAACAAGTGTTATCTACCTCTAACCTGCGCACACGGCGTCGATCGCCGCATCTGACGCCCCACCAGCGACAGGACCCGCCATGAGCGCAACCGCCGCCGCCAGCACCTCTCCGCCCGATGTGCCGCCTGGCGGGACCGGCGCCGGGACCGGTGGTGAGGCGGGACCCGGGGTCAGCCGGCTGTGGCGGCGGGAACTGGCGCACTACCCCGCGCTCGGGCCTCGGCTGGCCGCGCTGGCGATCGTGGTCCTCACAACGATCTTGTTCTACTACCAGTACTACCTGATCAGCGGCGTCAGCGAGCAGGTGCTGACCAGCACCGGCATCTCGTTCCTGTTCTTCGTCAACATCAACGTGGTGTCCGCGCTCGCCAGCGCCCTGGCCTCGCTCGCCGGCGGGGTCTGCGACCGCTACGGCCGCGCGAACGTCGTCACGGTCGGGGTGCTGCTCTGCGCGCTCATCTGCCTGTTCGGCTTCCCGAACGTCGACTCGGGCTGGAGCGTCGGGATTCTCTACTCGCTGCTCGGCGCGATCGAGGGCACCGTGCTCGTCGCGACGCCCGCCCTGATCCGGGACTTCAGCCCGCAGCTGGGCCGGGCGTCCGCGATGGGCTTCTGGACGATCGGCCCGGTCGCCGGCAGCCTGATCGTCAGCGCCGTCGTCAGCAACACGGCCGATCACCTCACCGACTGGCGGGACCAGTACGTGATCGCCGGCTTCGCCGGGCTCGGCGTGTTCCTCATCGCCCTGTTCTTCCTGCGCGAGCTCTCGCCGCGGCTGCGAGACCAGATCATGGTCAGCGAACGGGACCGCGCCCTGGTCGAGGCACGGGCCAAGGGCCTGGACGCCGCCGACATCGAGGCGGCGCTGCGCCGGCCGTGGCGGCAGATGCTGCACCTGGACATCGTCGGCTCGGCGTTGGCGATCAGCCTGTTCCTGTTCATCTACTTCGTCGCCGTCGGCTTCTTCCCGATCTTCTTCCAGACGCTGTTCGGGTTCAGCACCTCGCAGGCCAACGCCCTGGGCAACTGGATGTGGGGCTGCGAGGCAGTGGCGCTGATCCTGATCGGCTGGGTGTCCGACCGGCTGCGGGTCCGCAAGCCGTTCATGGTCGTCGGCGCGGTCGGCGCGGTGGCCTGCACGCTGGTGCTGATCAACCGGACCGGGCACGCGGACACGAGCTACTACACGTTCGTCGCGATCCTCGTCCCGCTGGCGATCTCGCTCGGCCTCGCGTTCGCGCCGTGGATGGCGAGCTTCACCGAGACCGTCGAGCGGCGCAACCCCGCGCTCACCGCCACCGGGCTCGCGCTGTGGGGGCTGACGATCCGGGCCGTGGTCACGATTTCCACGTTCCTGCTGCCGTACATCGTCACCACCGTCACGCCACTGGTCCAGGACGGCCCGACCGTGCAGGCAGCGGCGAGCGGGCAGGACCCGACGCTCAATCCGATGCAGAACGCGATCGTCAAGGCCGTCGCGGCCGACCCGACCATCGTCGACAAGGTCCAGGGCCTCGCCGCGAAGTACTCCACGCAGCTCGCGACGGCGGCGAAGCTGACGCCGGCCACCCAGGCCGCGCTGACGAAGGACCCTGGAAACACCGCGACGCAGGCCGCGGCGCTCAGCGAGATCTCCGGCAAGCCGGTCGCCGACGTCGCCCGGGTGATCGACCTCAGCGGCCGCTACACGCAGGAGCTGGCCACGGCGCAGGCGATCGACGACCAGACGATCGCGACGGTCCTGACGAACCCGGGCGACACGGCGGCGACGGCCAAGGCCGACGGCGAGATCGCGGCCAAGCTCAACGTCTCCCCCGACGACGCCCAGGCCAGGCTCACCGCCCTGCGCGCCGTGCCGCTGCCCGACCTGCTGTTCATGAACTCCAACGGGGACGCGGTCCAGAAGGCCGCCGACCAGCTCACCGCGCTCGCCGCCGTGCCCGCGGCGGACCTCGACTACCTCGACAAGTACGGCACCCCCCTGCAGAACCCGAAGGTCCAGGCGGTGCTGATGTACCTGGACAAGCACGGCGCGAAGGTCCAGAAGGCCGCGGCGGACTCCCCCGGCCAGTGGCAGACCTACTTCTGGATCGCGGTCGGCGGCGAGATCGTCTTCATCCCGCTCATCTTCCTGATGGCCGGGCCGTGGCGACCGAGCACCGCGCGGCGCCGCGACGCCGAACACCAGGCGATGGTCGACGCCGAGCTGGCCCGCCTCACCGCCCCCGCCGCCGCGGAGGCGTCCGTCGAGCCGTGATCGTCGCGGCCGGGCGGCCGGCTGGCCCTGCCTAGACCTCGATGTGCGAGCCCATGATGACGGTGCGCTCGCGCGGGAGGCCGAAGTGCTGGGCGGCGTCGGCCGTGAGGTGGGACGTGGCGATGAACAGCCGCTTGCGCCAGCGCGCCATGGTCGGCGCCTCGCCGCTCGTCAGCTGGATCTTGGACAGGAAGAAGGACGCCTGGGCCAGGTCCAGCTGTCCCTCGGTGACCGCCGGGTCGAGCGCCCGCAGCACGCCGAGGACGTCCGGCGTCTCCATGTAGCCGAACCAGGCGGTGACGTGGGTGATGCCGTCGTCGGTGTAGCCGAGGTCGTCGACGGCCGTCCGCCTGCTCGCCGGTACGCGCGGCACCGGCAGGGTCTCGATGGACAGGATCACGACGAGGTCGTGCCGCACGTGGTTGTGCTCGACGTTGGCCCGCAGCGCGAGCGGCGCGGTGTCCTTGCCCCGGTTGAGGAAGACCGACGTCCCCGGCACCCGCGTCGTGGGCAGGGCGCCGGTGCGCAGCTGGTCGACGAACTCGCGCAGCGATCCCTCGTGGCGTTGCCGCTGCGCGGTGACGATCTGACGGCCGCGCTGCCAGGTCGTCATGACGGTGAACGCCGTCAGGGCGATGAGCAGCGGCAGCCACGCGCCGTGGACGAGCTTGGTCAGGTTGGCCGCGACGAACAGCAGGTCCACGAGCAGCAGCACGCTGGCGCCCAGGACGAGCAGCCACAGCGGGAGCCGCCATTTCCACCTGGCGACGTAGAAGAACATCAGGGTGGTGATGGTGATCGTGCCGGTGACCGCCATCCCGAACGCGAACGCGAGGGCCGCGGAGCTGCGGAAGGCGAAGACCAGGGTGAGCACCGAGACCATCAGCACCCAGTTGATCCACGGGACGTAGATCTGCCCGAAGGTCGACTCCGAGGTGTGGATGATCCGCAGCCGAGGCAGGTAGCCGAGCTCGGCGGCCTGGGAGGCGACCGAGTACGCCCCGGTGATGACCGCCTGGGAGGCGATCACGGTCGCCGCGGTGGCCAGCAGGACCAGTGGCAGCCGGGCCCAGCCGGGGGCGAGCAGGAAGAACGGTCCGCTGAGATTGTCCGTGTTGTCGAGGATCAGCGCGCCCTGGCCGAGATAGCTCAGCACGCAGGCGGGAAAGACCAGCAGCAGCCAGGCCCGGCTGATCGCCGGCCGGCCGAAGTGGCCCATGTCGGCGTACAGCGCCTCGGCGCCGGTGACCGCGAGAACGACCGCCGCGAGCGCGAAGAACGCGGTGCCGAAATGGTGGGCGAGAAAGCCGACCGCGTAGGTCGGCGACAGCGCCTTGAGGATGGCCGGGTGACCGGCGATCCCGGTGATTCCCAGCGCGCCGATGGTGACGAACCAGAGGATCATCACCGGCCCGAACATCCGGCCGACCGTGGCGGTGCCGAACCGCTGCACGAGGAAGAGCAGGACGATGATCACCGCGGTGATCGGCACCACCAGCTCCTCGAACGAGGGTTCAACGATCTTGATGCCCTCGACGGCGGACAGCACGGAGATCGCCGGGGTGATCATGCTGTCACCGAAGAACAGCGCGGCCCCGAAGATGCCCAGCCCGGCCAGGATTCCGGCGGTCCGACCGCCCTGCCCCTTGCCCATCCGCCGCAGCAGGGTGATGAGGGCCATGATGCCGCCCTCGCCGTCGTTGTCGGCGCGCATCGCCAGCAGCACGTACGTGACCGTGACGATGATCATCACTGACCAGAAGACCAGGGACACGACACCGAAGACGTTGCCCTGGCTGACGGGGACGGGATGCGGGTCGCTCGGGTTGAAGACGGTCTGGAGCGTGTAGATCGGGCTGGTCCCGATGTCCCCGAAGACCACCCCGAGCGCGCCGACCACCACCGCGAGCCGCACGGTGCCGCGCGTCCCCGGACCATGAGCCCCCGGGGACGCCGCCGATCCGGGTTCCGGCGCCGCTAGCTGGTCCCGATCGGTCACGACAGTCCTTCGCTAGACGTCGGCGCACGGTCACGATCGTCGCGGTGATGAGCAGGCCGCGAGCTTTCTATCAGCACGCAAAGCGCCCATGCTCATCCTCCCAGCGGGATCGGGTGGCCGCACGCCGAGGCCCCCCGGTCAGACCGCGATGGGCAGCTTCTCGTAGCCGCGGACCGTGCTGGTGTGCAGCCGGACGGCGCGCGCCTGGTCGATCTCCCAGGTCGGGAACCGCTTGAGCGTCTCCTCCAGCGCGATCCGGCTCTCCAGGCGGGCAAGCCCGGCGCCGAGGCAGAAGTGGATGCCGTGGCCGAGGGAGACGTGCCGGTCGAACCGCCGGCGCACGTCGTAGACGTCGGGATCGGCGTACGCGCGGTCGTCGCGGCCGGCGGAGCCGGTCAGCAGCAGGATCTTGGACTTGGCCGGGATCGTGGTGCCGTGCAGCTCGACCTCGCGGGTGGTGACCCGGCCCTGCACCGGGGACGGCGCCTCGTAGCGCAGGGTCTCCTCGACGGCGCCCGCCAGCAGCGACGGGTCGGCGGCCAGCGCGGCCCGCTGGTCGGGGTGGGCGGCGAGCACGTCACACGCCCAGCCCAGCAGGCGGGCGACGGTCTCGGTACCGGCAGCCGTCAGCAGGGTGGTGAAGTCGGTGGCCTCCCGGGTGGACAGCCGCCGGGTGCCGCCGTCGGCGACCTTGACCTCGGCCTGGACGAGGGCGGTCATCAGGTCGTCGCGGGGAGCGGCGCGGCGGGCCTCGATCTGCTCGGCGAAGTACAGGTGCAGCTTCGTGGCCGCGGCGACGGCGATCTCGTTGGCCATGCCCGCGGTCTCGTCGTGATGGAAGGTTCCGTCGATCATGCGCCGCACGTCCTCGCGGTCCGCCGGGTCGACCCCGATCAGCCGGGAGATGACCAGCGAGGGCAGCTGGGCGGCGAAGTCCTGGACGTAGTCGAACCCGCCGCCGCCGATCTGGGGGTCGAGCAGCTCCGCGCAGGTCTCGCGGATGGCACCCTCCAGCCCGCCGACGCGGCGCGGGGTGAAGGCCCGGGAGACCAGCACCCGCAGCGTCGTGTGGACCGGCGGATCCATGAAGATCATCTGTCCGGTGTCCCAGGGCTCCGGGGTCATCATCTCCAGCACGGTGCCGTAGCGGGAGCTGTAGGTGGCCGGGTCCAGGTGGGCCGCGTCGACGTCCTCGAACCGCGACAGCGCGTAGAAGTCGAACTTCTCGTTGCGGTAGACGGGCTGCTCGTCGCGCATCCGCCGCCAGAGCGGGTGCGGGTCCAGGTCGATCGCCTTGTCGTAGGGGTCCCAGTACAGGTCCGCGGTCATTCTGGCCTTCCTTCGCTTGCCGGTTCACGCCACAGCGCAGACGTGTCGAACATGTCCGGGGCTCGGTCACGTGGTCGGCGTGCGCCGCGCCGCGATCAGGACTCCCCACGACGACCCGCATGCGATCGCCGATCGCTTTCTGAGTGGCCGAAGTATGCGATCGTCGATCGCAGACTGTCAAGATGGTGCTTGAATGGACGGGTGCAGCGGCGATCACTGGCGGAAGGCGAAAGGGCCCGGCTTGGTGTTCGCACCGGTGCGGACACGGCACACGAACGGGGCCCGGGTCCCGGCGCGGGTGGACCGGTCGGCCCCGGTGGTGGCACCGCGCCGCCCGAGGCGGGGTCGGCCCGCTGGTGGGCCCAGCGCGCGGCGGCCGAGAGCCGGCGGCGACCCAGGCCAGGCGGCCTGTCCTGTGAGCGCATCGTCGAGGCGGCGTTGGCGCTGCTGCGCGACGACGGGCTCGACGCGTTGACCCTGCGCTCGGTCGCCGAGCGGCTCGACACCACCATCGCCTCGCTCTACCGGCACATCGCCAGCCGGGACGAGCTCATCGCGCTGATCGGCGACCACGTCATGGGCGACATCCGGTTCGACCGCACCGGACGCGGCTGGCGGGCCGACGTCGAGGCGCTGATGCGCGGAATGCACCGCATCAGCGTGGAGCAGCCGCTGCCACCGTCGACGCGCAGCCGAGCGGGCTACGGACCGAACATGCTGCGCGTCGTCGACGCGGCACTCGGCCTGTTCCTCGAGGCCGGCCTCACCGAGGAGCAGGCGGGCTACGCCACGATCACGATGCTCGAGTTCCTCGCGAGCTCGGCGATCCGCCGGGCCCACCGCGGCCAGTCCCCGACGGGCGCGGCGGGCTCGGACGGCTTCGACGAGCTGCTCGACGCGCTGCCGGCCGGCCAGTTCTCCGCCCTGCGCGCCGCCGGCGACATCTACGTCTCCGCGCCGGCCGGCGACATCTTCGACCACAGCCTGGCGATCTTCCTCGACGGCGTCGCCAGCCAGCTCCCGGGACCGAGCCAGCACTGAACGGCGGGTGCGGCGGCCCTCGGGATGCGGGACCGCGTCCCGCTCGGGTAGACCCTGTGACTGTGTCCAGTCCCGCGGCGACCCTTGGTACCGCCGGTGCCGTCACGACGGCCGGAGTCCTGCGATCGCTCAACGTGGGCCTGCCGCGCGACGTCGCCTGGCACGGCCGGACCGTCCACACCGCGGTGTGGAAGCGGCCGGTCGACGGGCCGAGGCCGGTCCGGCGCCTCAACATCGACGGCGACGGGCAGGGCGACCTGGCCGGGCACGGCGGCGAGCACCGGGCGGTCTTCGTCTACCAGCTGGGGTCCTACCGGTACTGGCGGGAGGCCCTGGGCCGGGACGACCTGGAGCCCGGGATCTTCGGGGAGAACTTCACCGTCGAGGGCCTCGCCGACGACGAGGTGTGCATCGGCGACCGGTACCGGATCGGCGACGCCGTCTTCGAGGTGACGCAGCCACGGGTCACCTGCTACCGGGTCGGCATCCGGCTCGACGACCCCCAGATGCCGGCCCGGCTGGTCGCCGAGCATCGGCCGGGGTTCTACTTCCGGGTTCTGGCCGAGGGGGCCGTCCAGGCCGGCGACGACATCGTGAAGGTCGGGTCCGGGCCGGAGGGAATGACCGTCGCGGAGATCGACGCCCTGCTGTACCTGCCGGGCCGGTCTCGCCACCAGGTCGCCCGGGCGCTGCGGATTCCGGCGCTCAGCCCCGGCTGGCGGTCGTCGTTCCAGCAGATCCTGGAGCAGAAGGACGGCGGCGGCAACGCGGGGCTGGTCGCCGCCGGGCCCCCGCCGGCCTGGTCCGGCTTCCGCCGGCTCGCCGTGGCCCGGATCGAGGCGGAGACCCCGACGATCTCCTCGCTCTACCTGGCCGATCCCGGCGGCGCGGCACTGCCGGCCGCGCTTCCTGGGCAGTTCCTGACCTTGCGGCTGCGCCCCGGCGCCACCGACCAGCCGGTGCTGCGTAACTACTCGCTGTCCGGCGCCCCTGGCAGCGGTCAGTACCGCATCAGCGTCAAGCGGGAGCCTCATGGCGCAGGCAGCGGCTTCCTGCACGCCCGGGTCCGGGTGGGCGACGAGCTGGAGGTCGGTGCGCCCCGGGGCACCTTCACGCTGCGGCCTGGATCGGCGCCGGTGCTGCTGATCAGCGCGGGCGTCGGGGCGACTCCGGTCCTCGCCATGCTCCACGCCCTGGCGGCCGAGAAATCCGGCAGGACCGTCTGGTGGCTGCACGGCGCCCGCACGCCGGCCGACGAGGCCTTCGCCGCCGAGTCGCGGGCGCTCGTGGCCAGCCTCCCGGACGCCCGGCGGCTGGTCTGCCTCAGCCACCCCGCCCCGGGCCACGACGTCGATGACCAGCACAGCGGCGGGCGGCTCGCCGCCCCCGTCCTGTCCGCCCTGGACCTGCCCCGCGACGCGGAGGCCTACCTCTGCGGGCCCGACCGCTTCATGGCGGACATCTCCGCCGCGCTCGTCGCGCTCGGGCTCGACGCCGGGCGCATCCACACCGAGATCTTCGGCGCGCCGCCCGCGCAGACCCCCGGCATCGCGGCCACCCTGGCCCGCCCACCGCACCAGCCGGCGGGCGAGCCGGGAACCGGACCGCTGATCTCGTTCGCGCGCAGCGCGCTCGCGACCCGCTGGGACCCCTCCCACGGCAGCCTCCTCGACCTCGCCGAGGCGTGCGACGTGCCGGTCCGCTGGTCGTGCCGGACGGGGGTGTGCCACAACTGCCAGACCACGGTCGTGGCGGGAACCGTCCGGTACTCCCCCGAACCGGTCGACCCACCGGCGGACGGCACCGTGCTCATCTGCTGCGCCCAACCAGGCGAGGACCTGACCCTCGACCTGTGATAAGCGTGGCCCGAAGTCCGTCACGTCGCATGCGGGTCAGGTCGTCAGGACCATCGACCGTGTCGCGCCCGAGCGCGAGCGGGGACGCTCAGCCAGCTTTCTCCTCACGGTCGCGGCGCAGGACCGTGAGCGCGGTCAGCGCCTCCGCATCGGCAGGTTCGGCGACGGTGAAGCGGTACTCGGCGGCGGTGCCGGCGGCGAACAGCCGGTCGCCCGCTCCGACGACCGTCGGAAAGGTGATCAGTCGGTACTCGTCGACCAGGTCGGCCGCGGCCAGTGCGTGGACCAGGCTCAGGCTGCCGATCACGACGACGTCGCGTCGCGCTCGCTCGGCCGCGACCCAGGCCAGCGGGTCGCCGTCGATGGCCGCCGAGTTCGACCAGGCACCCGCGTCGATGCCTGACTTGGTGGCCACCCGCTTGGGAACGGCGTTCATCCGCTGGGCGAAGTCCCCGGTGCGGGCCGGCCAGAGCCTGGCGAAGTGCTCCCAGGTCCGCCGGCCGTAGAGCTGCACGCCCTGGTCCTGCCGCGCCCCGAGCCGGAACTTGTCGCCGTCCACCGGCCCCGCGCCATGGCGGAAGGCCCAGCCGCCGTGGCCCGTCCCCCACCGCCCGTCGGGGTCGGAGACGACGCCGTCCAGGGTGATGAACTGAATGACGATGACGTCGTGCATCGCGGGTCCCTTCCTGCCGTGGCGACCCCGGCTGGCCGCCCTCACCCGCCACATACCGAGCCCGGGCCCGGAACTCATCGCCGCCGCGGGGCCCAGAATCCGGCTCACGGCCGGGCGTAGGCTGCGCCGCGTGGCCGAGCCGACGACGATCCACAGCCGCGACGACCGGCACGAGGCCTACCGCGGCGACCTGCTCGCGCACTGCTACCGGATGCTCGGCTCGCTTGACGAAGCCGAGGACCTGGTCCAGGAGACGCTGCTGCGGGCCTGGCGAGCGGCCGACCGTTACGACCCGCGGCTGGCCTCGCTGCGTACCTGGCTGCACCGGATCGCCACCAACGTCTGCCTCACCGCGTTGGAGGGACGGGCCCGCCGGCCGCTGCCGACCGGGCTGGGGCCGGCCGGCGACGACCCGCACGTGCCGCTGGTGCCCAGCCCCGACATTCCGTGGTTGCAGCCGATCCCCGACGCCCGCCTCGGCGACCCCGCGGACGCCGCGGCACAGCGCGTGGGGCTGCGGCTGGCCTTCGTCGCGGCGCTGCAACTGCTGCCCGCGCGCCAGCGAGCGGCGCTCGTGCTGCGCGACGTGCTCGCGCTGTCGGCCGCCGAGGTCGCCGAGACGCTGGGAACCAGCGTCGCCTCGGTGAACAGCGGGCTCCAGCGAGCCCGGGCCACGCTGCGGGAGGCCGGGCTGTCGCCGGACGACCTGCGCGAACCCACCGACCCCACCGAGCGCGCCGTGGTCGAGCGCTACCTCGCGGCCTTCGAGGCGGCGGACGTGCCCGGCCTGACCCGGTTGCTCGCCGACGACGTCATTCTGGAGATGCCGCCGGTGCCACTCTGGCTCGCCGGCCGGGCACACTACGCCGAGTTCATCGAACGGGTCTTCGCCATGCGTGGACCCGGCTGGCGCCTGCTGCCCACCTGGGCGAACGGCGGCGCGGCCCTGGCCGCCTACGCTCCGGACCCGGCCACCGGCGGCGTCCGGGCCCACTCACTTCAGGTGTTCACGGTGACGGGCGGCCTGGTCCGGCACTGCGTGACGTTCGCCGACCCGGCGGTCTTCGACCTGTTCGGACTCCCCAGCATCCCGTCAGCTCCGCCAGGCGGGTCGTGACAGCACCGCGGTACTGACCCCGCGGTCAGGTCCACCGGGCCCGGGCGGCCTGGCGGACCAGGTGGTCGCGCTCGGCGACGTCCGTGGCCCGGCGGGCGGCCTCCGTGTACGCCACACCCGCGGCCGGCAGGTCGCCGGCGAGCTCGTGCAGGTAGCCGCGCACCGCGTGCCAGCGGTGCCGGTCGCCGAAGACCTCGCGCAGCCGGTCGGTCTCGCGCAGCCCGGCGGCGGCGCCGAGGGCGTGGCCGACCGCGACGGCACGGCCCAGGACGGCGGCGGGATCCTGGCGCACCGGGTCGTCGGTCAGGCCGACCAGGTCGTCGTACCAGGCGAGGATCTGGGGCCAGTCGGTCTCCTCGGGACTCGCCGCGTCGTCGTGCAGGGCGGCGATGGCGGCCTCGATCTGGTAGCGGCCGGGCCGTTCCAGCGCCAGC
The DNA here is from genome assembly GCF_000166135.1 of Pseudofrankia inefficax. NCBI lineage: Bacteria > Bacillati > Actinomycetota > Actinomycetes > Frankiales > Frankiaceae > Pseudofrankia > Pseudofrankia inefficax. The sequence goes on along the minus strand of NC_014666.1, from coordinate 2,659,107 downwards.
GCCGACTGCAGGACGCGCACCCCTTCGGCGATCTCGCGGGTGTCCCAGCGGCCCCTGTCCTGCCGGTCCAGCGTGACGATCCGGCCCTGTCCGTCCAGCCGCGCCGGCAGCCGGGCGTGGTTGAGCAGCATCAACGCGAGCAGCCCGCGCGCCTCCGGTTCCTCGGTGGCGAGGGTGAGCTGGCGGGCGAGCCGGATCGCCTCGGCGGCCAGGTCCACCCGGCCCGCGTGCCCGGTCGTGTAGACGAGATACAGGACGCGCAGGACGACCGCGAGGTCGCCGGGCTCGTCCAGGCGTCGCCCGCGCAGGCCCCGCTTGGCCCGGCTGATCCGCTGCGCCATCGTCGCCTCCGGGACGTAGAAGGCGTCGGCGATCTCCCGGGTGCTCAGGCCGCCGACCGCGCGCAGGGTCAGTGCCACCTGGGAGGCGGGCGCGAGATCGGGATGGCAGCAGCAGAAGAGCAGGAAGAGCGTGTCGTCTCCGGCCTCTCCCGAGGGCGGCGCCGGCTCCGGCTGCTCGTGCAGCGTGTCCTCGCGGGCGCGGCGGGCGGCTTCGCTTCGACGGGCGTCGATCAGTCGCCGGGTCGCGACCGTGGCCAGCCACGCGCCCGGATCCCGCGGAGGATGGTCGGGCCAGACGCGCAACGCCTCCAGGAGCGCTTCCTGCAGCGCGTCCTCGGCGGCGTCGAAGTCCTCGCCGCGGCGGACCAGCCCCGCGAGCACCCGGGGGACGAGGGCACGCAGCGCGCCCTCGTCCACCCGGCCGTCGGGCTGGCTGGTCACGCCGGTCGGCCACGGGTGGCCAACCGGATCATGACATGATCTCCCGGACGTCGATCCACTCGTAGATCGGCTCGCCGCCGGGGCCGGGCTCGGACGAGATGTAGGCCGCGATCTCCAGCGCCCGCTCGCGGGACTCCACGTCGATCATGTACCAGCCGGCGACCAGGTCGCTGGTCTCCGGGTGCGGGCCGTCGGTGGTCACCGGCGCGGCGTCCGGGCCGCCATAGCGCACCCAGAGGCGGTTGGGCGTCAGCGCCCGGGCGTCGACGTACTCGCCGCGCTCCTCGAGGACCTTCGCGACGTTGTGGAGGAAGGCCATGTGCGCCTCCACGTCCTGTGGGGCCCACTCGTCCATCGGGGGGAAGGGATGATGCGGCTCAGGGCCACCGCGGTAGTGCTTGAGCAGCAGGTACTTCGGCATGATGATCTCCCGAGTTCACGACCGCGCCTCTCGCGGCCCTCACCTGGTGAGCGGAACCAGCCGGCGGTTCTCGACATGCGACCACCCACCCGTTCCCAGAACCCTGGCTCATGGGCCCGACATCTCTGACCTCGCGGGGTGCGACGTCCCTCATGTCGCGCCCGCCATCACCCCGGCATGATGCCTCAGACACTGTCGAACCAGACAGATCCACTCCGCTCGCCTGGCAGCGCGGCACCGACACTCGCGCGGCATAACAGCTCTTCGCGAAGGTTGGCCGAGCCAGGATGCGCGGTCGGCGACGGCGGGTGGGCCGGCGCCGACCGCGCGCTGGCGGAAACTACTCCGGGACGTGGGACGGGCTGGTGGAGTCGCGTGGCTCGGGGACGGCCACGCCCGCGTCGGTGAGGGCGACAGGCGGGTGCGACGGCGCGACCCGCAGGACGCGGGCCGCCCAGTCCGGTAGCCACCAGTTCCACTGGCCGAACAGCGAGACCAGCGCGGGAACCAGGACGGACCGGACGATCGTCGCGTCGAGCAGAATGCCGAAGCCGAGCGCCGACGCGAACGTCTTCAGGTCGGTGCCCGGCCCGGTGGCCAGCGCGAGGAACGCCAGGAACAGGATCAGCGCGGCACTGGTCACCAGCCGGCCGGTACGGCCGATTCCCTCGACGACGGCGTCATCCGTGTTCCCCGTCCGGTCGTACTCCTCCCGGATGCGGGACAGGATGAACACCTCGTAGTCCATCGACAGTCCGAACAGGAAGGCGAACACCATCAGCGGGATCCAGAAGGTGACCGCGCCGGTGGCGTGCACCCCGAAGACCGCGTTGGAGCCGTAGCCGTCCTGCCAGAACAGCACCATGAAGCCGAGGGTCGCGCCGAGAGTGATCAGGTTGAGAACGACCGCCTTGATGGGCAGCAGGATCGACCTGAAGGCGCGGGCGAGCAGGACGAACGTCAGCAGTGCGATGATCGTCAGCATCAGTGGGAAGTTGCCGTAGACCGCTTTCAGGAAGTCGATCTGGTCGGCGCCGATCCCGGCGACCCCGACGACACCGGGCAGACCGGCCACCGCTGTCTTGACCTTGCGGACCGGCCCCACAGACGTCGAGTTGACCGTCTCCGCCTTGGGAATCACCACCACGATGCTGTGCCCGGCCGCGGTCTGCCCGGCTCCGGTCGCGACCACGGCGCGATCGACGCCAGCGACCTTGTTCAGGGCCGTGGCGACCGAGTCCGCGCGCGAGGTGTCGACGAGCACCTCCATCGGGGTCAGGACACCCGTCGTCACGCCACCGTTCTTCAGGTCCTGGAACGCCGTGTTCGCCGCGCCGGTCTTGGCCAGCGACTCGGACGAGGCAAGGCCGATCTTGATGCCGAGGAACGAGACGACCAGCAGGGCGAGCGCGAGCAGAGCCACACCGGCGGCGATGAAGCGGCGCTTCACGACGGCCCGGGCCCACCTGGTCCAGGCCCGCCCGGCCCGGTTCTCGTGGCGGATCTTGGGCCAGTCGACCCTGGGGCCGATCCCGCCGAGGATCGCCGGCGTCAGCGTCAGAGTGGTGAGCACGCTGGCCAGCGGAATCAGCGCGCCACCCAGGCCGATACTGCGCATGAACGGCACCGGCAGCACGACGAGCGAGAGCAGACCGATGGCCACCGTGATACCGCTGAACATCACCGCGTGGCCGGCGGTCTCCATGGCGACGACGACGGCCTCGTGATTGTCGCGGCCACGGTCGCGTTCCTCGCGCCAGCGGGTGACGAGAATCAGCGAGTAGTCGATGGCGACGCCGAGGCCGATCAGGGCGACCAGGAACTCGACGATGAACGACACGTCGGTGAGATAGGTCAGCGGCAGCAGCAGGATGAACGTGGTCAGGATCGCGGCCGCCGCGATGACCAGCGGCAGGAGCGCCAGGAACGAGGCGAAGACGAAGGCGAGCACCGCCAGCGCGCCGAGGGCGCCGATGAGCACCTCGGCGAACACGCCGAAGCCGCCGCCGCCCGAGTCGCCGGTGGCGAGAGCGTCCTCGCCGGTCACGCCGACCGTCGCTCCCGCGGGCGCCGCCGACGTCAACGCCGTCTTGATGTCGGCGGTCGGAAGCTTCGCGGTCGGGTCGTGCAGGAACCGGTAGAACACCAGCGCATAGGCGGTGCGGTCATCCTTGGTGCGGAATGCCTTGTCATCGGTGTTCGCCTCGTCGACCACCCGGGTCTGCGGCACCTTCTGCTGCACCGCGGCGAACGCCTGTCCGATGGCGGATTCCTGCCCGGATACGACCTGGCTCGCCGGCATTGTGATGGTCACCACATACGGCGCGGTTTTGCCGCCCGAGTGGAACTCGGAGTCGATCTGGTTGGCGGTTTCGGTACCCGGTTGTCCAGGCAACGAGAAGTCAATGACGAGACGGCTGTTGGTCTGGCCGGTCAGCGCGATGCCCGCGACCACGACAACGAGCCAACTGACCAGTACAAGTCGACGATGGTGAAGCACGAACTCTGCGATCCGGCGCACTAGGCTCCCCTGCCTTGGAAGATCACATCAGGCGATCGAACGGTAGCAGGGAAGACCGACAATCCTGCCGTGGCTCATCGGTCGGACCGGCGACAGCCCGGTGACTGACTGGTAACCGTCGCACAATCGAGTCCGGTCACGCCGCCCCTGCGCGGTGAGAATATGGGCACTCGCGGTGGGTGCCCGGGCGGCTGGTAGAAGTGGCGGTCCAGCGACGCGGAAAGCAGGCGACTGGATCGCACGCTGGAGGGCGGCGGGATCGGGTCGTGACCCGCCCGGAGCCCATGGGGGTCACCGAGTCGGGTCCCGGGCGGCGCGGTCGTCGCGCTGGAGGCTCCGTAGACCGAGAGGACCGGTCGTCGCACCGTGACCGTGGTTGGCGAGGGGCCGTAACCTGCTGGCGTGCTGACGGTGGATGCCCACGAACTGGCCAGGACGGCGCTGGACCTTCTACGGCGCAATCCGTATGGGTTTCTCACCACGGTCGCCGGCGGTGTACCGCATACCCGCCTCGTCCAGCACCTCGCGGTGGAGGACGACGCCACGGTGTGGATCGGGACCAGCCCGCGGTCCCGTAAGGCGGCCGAGGTCGCGGACAACGCTCAGGTGTGCTTTGCGGTTGAGGACCGTGCCGCCTTCGCCTACGTCGCCGTTCAGGCGACCAGCTCCCTGGTCCACGCAGAGGAGGAGCGGGTGGCGAGGTGGCGGGAGGGGCTGGAGGCATTTTTCCCGGACGGGCCTCGCGGCGACGACTTCGTGTTGCTGCGCCTTGCCCCGGTTCGGCTGGAGCTAATGAGCTTCGTTCACGGCGTTCATCCTGACCCCTACGGACTACTGCCCGCGGTCCTGGGACGAAGCGATGACGGATGGGCCGTGCTGCCCGCCCGCAGGGAGTGACTGGCCAGGCTGGCCCGGTGCCGGCTGTCGCGCAGCGCGTACGGCCTGATCGCACGCAGGCGCCGCACCCCTCGGCGCGGGACCGGGCTAGCCGATGTTCTTCAGGGCCTCGCGACGGGAAAGCGGTGACAGCGCGTCGCCGCGGGCGGTGACGAAGCGACGGACCTCGGCCGGGTCCGTCCAGGCGTACTGGCGCAGCGCCCAGCCGATCGCCTTGCGGACAAAGAAGTCCCGGTCATCGAGGTTGGCGTCGATGCAGGCGTAGAGCAGCCCCAGGTCGGTCGCGGCCTTGAACGACAGCTGGCAGATGATCGACGTCCGGCGTCGCCAGAGGTCGCCGTCGCGGCTCCAGGCCAGCATCACGGGACGGATCACGGCGGGCTCGGCGGCGAGCAGCGGCCCGACCCGGCGGGAGGCGATCTCGTCCACGTAGTCCCACCACGCGCCGGTCGTGATCATCTCCTCGTACATGCCCAGCGTGGCGGGTCGCTGGTAGGCGCGGTAGGCACGGTGGCCGGTCAGGTCAATGGCCGCGTACCGCTCCTCCCGATACTCCGCGTGCCGCCACAACGCGAGGACGGTGGCCGTCCAGCTCGCCGGGTCCGGAAGTGTCCGCGCGGTGAAAACGGGGCGAAGCGCGCGTTCCCGGATCGGCTTCGGCACGCCGAGGTACGGCATCGCCGACTTCATGTACGCCTGCATACCCGGCGCCTTCGCCTGATCGGCCGCGGCGGCGAGCGCCGCCCGAACCGCCGTCACCAGACCGTCGTCGGCTGTCCCGTCGGCCATTTCGTCAGCCTTCGTCTCCACGGCCGAGATGGTGCCGCCCCCGGCCGGCCGGCCGTTCGCGGGGGCCTGGGGGCTCGCGGACGATGACCGCGCCCGGCCGGCGGCCGGCAGGATGCTCGTCACTCTTGGCCTTCCAACGGCCGACCGGCCGAATGCATGTGTAAAACTGCACTTGATCCGGATACAACCGTCGATGCTCCGTTGTTTCGATGGTTGCCAGACGTTGAGCGGGAGTACTGTTGAGAGGGATCGCTGAGTTCGCCGTCCGTCGCCGATGGTTTGTCGTCGCCGGTTGGGTTCTCTTCGTCATCGCAGTGCAGGGTATCGCCGGCGCGATGGGCGGAGCATCATACAAGGACACGTTCAGCCTGCCGCACACCGAGACCGCGGCGGTGGCGAACCTGCTGAAGGACGCCGGCCTGAACAACCAGAACGGCGCCGCGGGCACGGTCGTCCTGAAGGACCGGGCCGGAGCGTTCAACGCGGCACCCGCGCAGCTGCAGCCGGCCCTGATCAAGCTTTGTGGTTCAGGCAATCATGTGGCTTTGATCGCGACGCCGTGGCAGTCGATCGACTGCTCGAAGGGCGCAGCGGTCGGCCCGGGAAGCCCGACCCTGCTCAACCACTCCCGCGGCTCCAACACGGCTCTGGTCAGCATCACCTGGGAAAATGACCACTACGACGCCGCACTGTTCAAGGGCGTCTACGACGAGCTGAAGACCCTGGGCAGCGACCAGCTGCAGGTTGAGTTCACCGGCGACGCCTTCAGCGGCATCGGGCAGAGCGCCGGCTCGGGCAGCTCGATCCTCATCGGCTTCCTCGCCGCGCTCATCATCCTGGCGATCGTCTTCCGTACGGTCGCCGCCACGGTGCTGCCACTGGCCAGCGCGGTGGTCGCGCTGGTGAGTGGTCTCGGCGCGATCTACATCCTCAGCCACGCCATCAATGTGTCAAATATCACGCCATTCCTGGCTGAGTTGATGGTGATCGGCGTCGGGGTCGACTACGCGTTGTTCATCGTCACGCGGCATCGCCGCAACCTGCGGCGCGGAATGCCCGTGTCCGAGTCCATCGTGAATGCGATCAACACCTCCGGTCGTGCTGTGCTGTTCGCCGGCTCGACCGTGTGCATCGCGATCCTTGGCCTCATCGCGCTCGGCGTGAGCTTCTTCAACGGCATGGCAGTGGCAACCGCACTCGCGGTCGGGTTCACCATGATCGCCTCGCTCACGCTGCTGCCCGCGCTGCTCAGCCTGTTCGGGCTGAAGGTGCTGCCCAGGAAGCACCGGGCGGCCGCGCGCGCCGGCGAGTTCCTCGACGGCAAGCCGGTGGGCAAGTGGGCTCGTTGGTCGCAGTTCGTCGCCCGCAACCGCATCGCGGTCGCGGTCGTCGCCGGCGCGGTGATGGTCCTCATCGCCCTGCCGTTCTTCTCGATCAATCTGGGCGCCAGCGATCAGGGCAGCGATCCGAAGGGCTCCACCACCCGGTCGGGCTACGACCTGATCGCCGGGGAGTTCGGCGTCGGCTACAACTCCACCCTGGAAGCCGTCGTGAGCGGCCCGGGCGCCGCGGACAAGGCGTACCTGGAGCGCGTGTCCACGACGCTGGCCGCCGTCCCGGGGGTCGACCGAGGCAGTCTGGGCACGAGCCAGCTGACCAGTGACGTCGCGTTCGTGACCTTCAAGACGACGACGTCGCCGCAGTCGGAGAAGACGTACACGCTGGTCCGGCACCTGCGGTCGAGCGTTCTCCCACCGCTGTACGACGGCACGGGCAACCGGATCTACGCCTACGGCGGCACGGCCGTGAACGTCGACTTCGCCACCGTGCTCGGGCGCAAGATGCCGCTGTTCATCACGGTCGTCGTCGGCCTGTCCTTCATCCTGCTGCTGCTCGCCTTCCGGAGCCTGGTCATCCCGGCGACCGCCGCCGTGATGAACCTGCTGGCCGCGGCCGGTTCCTTCGGCGTGGTGGTGGCGATCTTCCAGTTCGGCTGGCTCTCCGACAGCATGGGGGCCGGGCCAGGCGGGCCGATCGACGCCTGGATGCCGGTCATGCTGTTCGCCATCCTGTTCGGCCTGTCGATGGACTACCAGGTGTTCCTGGTCAGTCGCATGCACGAGGAGTGGGTGCACACCCGCGACAACAGGCGATCGGTGACCATCGGCCAGGCCGAGACGGGCGGCATCATCACCGCCGCCGCCCTGATCATGATCGCCGTTTTCCTCGGCTTCCTGCTGAGCCCAGGCCGGCCGATCAAGATGTTCGGTACCGGCCTCGCCTCGGCCGTGTTCCTCGACGCGTTCATCCTGCGGACGGCGCTCGTGCCGGCGCTGATGAACATCTTCGGCAGGTCCAACTGGTATCTCCCCCGGTGGCTCGACCGGATCACCCCCCACTTCTCCGTGGAGCCGGCCGACGCGGCGGTCGCCTTGCCGTCGCAGGCCGGACCGGCTGACCGTGACCGGCCGGAGGACGAACGGGAGCTCACCCGAACCGCGCGTTAGAAGGTCACCAGTACGAGGGAAGTGAGCTGCCAGCGAGTCCGGCAGCCGTGCTGCGCGGTCGGTGCCCACAGGCGGGCGCCGGCCGCGCATCGCTGTCCGTGCCAAGCGCCTACTCCGCCTGGCCGAGGACCTTCTTCTCGACCGCGTCCGACGCCAGGACCGTTCCGAGGATGCCGAGGTCCGCGCCGGCGCCGTGGGCGACCGCACGGACGACGTTGACGTCCTTGAGCATCAGGGCGCCGATGCGGCCGGCGACGGCCTCGACCGAGCCGCCACCGGCGACGACGCTCAGCCCGCGGCTGGCGCCGCTGCCGTGTTGCAGCGCAGCCAGGATCGCCGGCTCGTCGATGCCGAGTGAGCCGGCGAGGCGCACCGCGTCGACGGCGAGCCCGACCTGCGCGACGAACAGGGCGTTGTTGACGAGCTTGACCCGCTGGCCGTTGCCGAGGCCGCCGACGAACATGACGGGCGCGGCGTAGGTGTCCAGCAGCGCGCGGGTGCGGTCGAGCAACGCCTCGTCGCCGCCGACCCAGAGGGTGAGCCGCCCGGCGGCGATGTCGTGCGGACCGCCCGACAGGGCCGCGTCGAGCACCCCGACCCCACGGGGGGCCGCGGCGTCCGCGAGCAGCCCGGCGGTGGCGGGATGAGACGTGGTGTGCTGGACCAGCGTCGCGCCCGGCCTCATGGCGGCGAGGACACCCTCCGGCCCGAGGCACACCGAACGAACCTGTTCGTCGGTCAACACGACGACGAACACGGCGTCGGCCTCCTGGACCGTCTCCGCCAGCGTCGCGGCCCAGGTCAGCCCGTCCGCCTCCGCCGCCGCCCTGGCCTCCGGGCGGCGCACCAGGACGGTGACCTCATGGCCCGCGGCCCGCAGCCGGTCGACGATCGGGCGGCCCATCCGGCCCGCTCCGACAAATCCGATCTTCACTCGTCCTCCAGACGGATGCTGCCCGACGACAGGTTCAGGGTTCAGGCCGGCGTGCGTTCGACGCCAGCGGTGGGCGGCGGCGGCGCGAGCATCTCGCGGTGTTCGGGGGTGCCGTCGAGGCTGGCGTTGACCCGCTCGCGGATCCGCCAGCCGTCGGTGGTGCGGACCCAGCGCCAGGTGTTCGCGGAGACCCGGGCCACCCAGAACCGGTCGGCCTCGGGGTCCCAGCGGATGTTGAGCGCGTAGCTGCGGCCGGTCGCCTCGTCGCCGTCGACCACGATGTGCGGCACCGTGAGCACGTGGCCGCAGCCGTTGCGAATGAGGCTTTGATGACCGCCGTTGACCATGTCGGCGATGTCGCCACGGCCACGCATCCGCAGGTGCGGAACGGCGTCGAAGGTGCCGTCCTCGGTCCACAGCGCCGCCGTGGCCTGGGCCGACCCGCTGTCGACGGCGGGCCCGTACTGGGCGACCAGCTGCATGATCTCGACCTGGTCCTCGAGTGTGCGAACCCTGGTCGCCAACGTCTCGACCGCGGCACGAAGCTCGTCGATCTCACTCATGCGGTAGTCCTCCCCTGGGCTGAAGGCGTGACGATGATGCGGACGGGCCCGGTGGCGTCACGGGCGGCGGCGAGCCCGTCGGCGACCTCGTCGAGACCGATGGTCTGGCCCAGCAGCGGGGTGACGTCCAGGCTGCCCGAGCAGACCGCTTCGAACGCCTCGTCCCAGTGATCCATCGACGGGCCGCCGCCGAACTGGATGTTCAGGCCCTTGCGCTTCGCGGTCAGCGTGTGCAGATGGTCGCCTTCCGGCGGGCCGCCGACGGAGTAGATCCGGGTGCCGCGCTCGCAGCCCTTGATGATCGAGTCCAGGACCCCGGGAACGCCGACGCACTCGAAGACGACGCAACCCGGCAGGCCGGCGACCGCCATCAGCTCCTTCATCGACTCGGCCGGCCCGGAGACGACGTCGCGCCAGGCCTGGAACGGCGAGATCTCGGCGGGGTCGACCACCACGTCGGCACCCATCGCCAGCGCGGTCGCCCGCCGCGACGCCACGAAGTCGACCGCGACGATCGGACCGACGCCCAGGCGCCGCAGCTGCGCGATCGCGGACAGCGCGATCGCGCCGCAGCCGATGACGAGCGGTACCTCGCTGGTCGTCACCTGGGCCCGGGAGGCGGCCGACCAGCCCACCGAGATCGCGTCGGCCACGCACACGATCTCACTCGGCAGGTCCGACGCCACGACCCTGGTGATCGCCTCGCTCATCAGGAAGTACTCGCCGAACCCTCCGGGCGATTCCGGATTCTGTCCGATGATCTTTCGGCCGGTGGGAGTCGCGAGGATCGGCAGCGAGCTCACCCGCGTGCCGACCGGGATCCGCCGCTCGGTGTCGGGGCCGTAGCCGACGACCTCGGCGCAGTACTCGTGGCCCATCACGATGTCGACCTCGGGGTCGTAGGTCGACATCCCGCTGTCGTCGTCGGCGCCGGCGTCCAGATGGTCCATGAAGTGGAGGTCCGACGCGCAGATCCCGCACGCCAGCGACCGGACGAGCAACTGCCCCGGCCCTGGCACCGGATCCGCGACGACGCGCGCCTCGACCGTCCCGCCCCGCAGCACAGCAGCCCGCATCAGCCTCTCCCTCACGCTCGCGGCCAGGACACCTTCCGTCCAGCGACTGTAGCCACGGCACGCATGTTATAGAAGATGTCGTCCTAGAATTTTATAGAAGACCGTGACCTGAAAAGTCGTGGTGGCGAGGCCGGGCGCGACCCCGGGCCTTACGATCGTGAACATGGCAGAGCCCGCCCGCCGCCCGGGTCGACCGCGCGACACGAGCATCGACGACCGGGCACTGGCGGCGACGCGCGAGCTGCTCGTCGAGCGGGGCTTCGAGGCGACGACGATCCAGGCCGTCGCCGCGCGCTCCGGCGTGCACGCCTCCGCCATCTACCGCCGCTGGAGCTCGCGGATCGAGCTGATCGAGGAGGCCACCTTCCCCGGTTTCAGCCCGCTGGCCGTCCAGCCGACCGGAGACCTCCGCCGCGACCTGCGCCGCTTCGTCCGCGCCTACGCCGCCGCCTTCGACGCCCCCGCGGCCCGCGCGGCCGGCGCCGGCCTGATCGCGCACCATCAGGCCACCAACCAGCGCAACCCTCCGGAGCTCTACCTCCGGGTCTCCACCCGGCCCCAGTTCCAGGACATCCTGCGCGCCGCGCCCCCCGGGAGCATCGACCCCGACATCGACCCCGACGACGTCTTCGACATGCTCCTCGGCGCTATCCTCGCCCGCACCGTGCTGTCCACCGTGACCACCCGCAGCCGCCCCCTCGAACGCACCGTCGAGATGATCCTGCGCCTTCTGCAGCCCCAGACCAGCACCTGCGCCTCGGCTTGACCTTGACCCTGCGTCAGGCCTCCACCATGGCGGCATGGCAGCTACCACCCCCGCGATCGAGGTCGTCGGGCTCACCAAGTCCTACGGCGACCACACCGTGTTGGCCGGCCTCGACCTGACCGTCCCGCAGGGCTCCGTCTACGCCCTGCTCGGTCCCAACGGCGCCGGCAAGACGACCACCGTCAACATCCTGTCGACCCTGTTGGCCCCCGGCGACGGCGAGATCCGCGTCGCCGGCTTCGACGTACGGAGCGAACCGGCCGGCGTGCGCGCCGCGATCGGTGTCACCGGGCAGTTCTCCGCGATCGACGAGCTGCTGACCGGCCGCGAGAACCTGCGGCTGATGGCCGACCTGGCGCACCTGGACCGGGCGACCGCGACGGCCGCCGTGACCGCGATGCTGGAGCGTTTCGACCTCGTCGACGCGGCCGACCGGCGGGCGCAGACGTACTCGGGCGGCATGAAGCGGCGGCTGGATCTCGCGATGACGCTCATCGCCCGACCCCGGCTGATCTTCCTCGACGAGCCCACGGCCGGCCTCGACCCGCGCAGTCGTCGCGACCTGTGGGCGATCGTGCGCGAGCAGGTCGCCGACGGCGTGACGGTCCTGCTGACGACCCAGTACCTGGACGAGGCCGACCAGCTGGCCGACCGGATCGGGGTGCTCGACGGCGGCCGGCTGGTCGCCGAGGGCACGGCCGCCGAGCTGAAGCGACAGGTCCCCGGCGGGCACGTGACGGTCCAGTTCACCGACGCCGCGGGGCTGGCCACGGCGGCGGCTACGTATCCGCGGGCCATCTCCAACGTTCCGGCGCTCACCCTCCAGGTTCCGAGCGATGGCAGCGTCGCCGCGCTGCGCCAGGTGCTCGACGGCCTCGACGACGATCGCGTCGTCGGGCTGACCGTCGAGTCCGCCGACCTCGACGACGTCTTTCTCGCACTCACCGGCCACGCGGCGCAGGCGCCCGTGGCGCAGGAGGTCTCCGCATGAGCACCACCTACACCGTCCGCGACTCGGCGACGATGCTGCGGCGCAACCTGCTGCACATCCGCCGCTACCCGTCGCTGTCAATCATGCTTGTCGCGCAGCCGATCCTGTTCCTCCTGCTGTTCGTGTACGTGTTCGGCGGGACCCTCGGCGCCGGCCTGCCGGGCCACCCGGGCGGCGGCGACCGCGGCGACTACCTGGTCTTCATCACGCCCGGCATCCTGATCATGACCGTCGCCAGCGTCGCGCTCGGCACCGCGATCTCGACCGCGACCGACATGACCACCGGGATCATCTCCCGGTTCCGCACCATGAACATCGCCCGCGCGTCGGTGCTCACCGGCCACGTGCTGGGCGCCGTCCTCAAGACCGCCTTCGCCGTGGTGATCGTGACGGCGTTCGCGTTCCTGCTCGGGTTCCGCTCCGGCGCCAGTCCGCTCGACTGGCTCGGTGCCGTCGGGCTGCTGGTCCTGATCGCGTTCTCGCTGACCTGGCTGACGGTCGGCATGGGCCTGGCGGCGGACAGCGTGGAGACGGCCAGCAACACCCCGCTGTTCCTGGTGATGCTGCCGTTCATCAGCAGCGGCTTCGTGCCGACCGACGCGATGCCGGTCGGGCTGCGCCAGTTCGCGCAGCACCAGCCGTTCACCCCTATGATCAACACGCTGCGCGCGCTCGTCACCGGCACTCCGACGGACGCCGACCTGTGGCTCGCGATCGGCTGGTGCGCCCTGATCGCGCTGCTCGGGTACCTCTGGTCGCGTCGGCTGTTCCTGCGCGTGCCGACGAAGTAGGAGACTGGCCCGGTGCTCACGATCAGCCAGCTGGCGTCGTATGCCGACGTCACCGTGCGCGCGGTGCGGCATTACCACGCCAAGGGCCTGCTGCCGGAGCCGGAGCGCGACCGCTCCGGCTACCGGCGGTACGACGCCCACGCCGTCGTCGAGCTCATCAAGATCCGTACGCTCGCCGAGGCCGGTGTCCCGCTCGCCCGCGTCCGCGAGCTGCTGGCCGCGGACGAGGAGGAGTTCAGGGCCGCCGTCGCCGACATCGACCGACGCCTGCGCGCGGAGATCCGGGAGCGACAGCGCCACCGCGAGCGGATCGCGCAGCTGGCGGCCGGCGACAGCCTGGCCCTGCCGCCGGAAGCCGTCGCCTACCTCGACCGGTTACGGGAGCTCGGGCTGCCGGAACTGATGGTCGGGGGCGAGCGGGACTCCTGGATCCTGGTGGCCGCCCAGCTCCCGGAGCACATGCCGCTCTACATGAAGCTCAAGCAGCAGCAGTTGGACGACCCGGCGACGCTCCAGCTCTACCGCGACCTCGCCGAGATGATCCACTGGGACGTGGACGACCCCCGGGTGGCGGCCGTGGGCGACCGGCTCGTCGCCGCCATCGAGGCCGACGCCGAGGGCTGGGACGGCTACGACGCCATGATGCCCGACGATCTCGCGCAGTTGCTCGACTCGGTCTTCCTCGACTCGGTCCCGATCGCCCGCCGGCTGCTGGAGCGGCTCGAGGAACGCGGCTGGCGTGGCTGGAGCAAGCTCGAGCGCATCCCGTCGCGGTAGCCGCCCGTCCGATCCTCCGGCGCGGTCGGGTCCACCGGCGCCGGGACCTGGAGTCGCGGCCGCCAAGGTCCCGCAGCCGCCTCGGGCCACGTTCGCCCAGGCCGGCAATTCAGGTTTATATGACTATATTTCAGGCCGTGACGCATGATCTGGGAAGGATGCTGGCGGGCCGGTATCGGCTGACCGGAATGCTGGGGCAGGGCGGCATGGGCGCCGTGTGGCGCGCTCATGACGAGCAGCTGGGGCGAGATGTGGCGGTCAAGGAACTTCGGCTGCCCGAGCAGCTCACCGCCGCCGAGCGGACCAACTGGATCGCGCGGCTGGATCGAGAGGCGCGCGCGGCCGCCCGGCTGAAGCATCCGGGAATCGTCACCATCCACGACCGCGTCACAGGCGAGGACGGACGGCCCTGGATCGTCATGGAGCTGGTGCACGGCGGCTCGCTGGGCGACCTGCTCAAGTCGACGGGACCGCTGCCGCCCGAACAGGTCGCGGGTATCGGGCTCCAGGTGCTCGCCGCCCTGTCCGCCGCGCACCAGGCGGGCATCACCCACCGCGACATCAAGCCCGCCAACATCCTCCTGGAAGACGACCGCGTCGTCCTGACCGACTTCGGCATCGCGGCCCTCGACGGCGACGCCACCCTGACCGCCTCGGGCATGCTTCTGGGAACGCCGGCCTTCATGGCTCCCGAGCAGGTAAATGGCCTGCCCGCCACGGCCGAGTCCGACCTGTGGTCCCTGGGCGCGACCCTGTACACCGCGGTGGAGGGCCGCCCTCCGTTCAGCGGTACGAACCCTGGCGCGGTCCTGGTCTCCGTCGCCACGCAGGACCCCGCCCCCGCCCTGCGGGCCGGCCCCCTCGGGGCGGCGCTCAGCGGCCTGCTGCGCAAGGAGCCCGCGCGGCGACCCACCGCCGATCAGCTCCGGGAGATACTCCTGCCCCTCGCCGGGGGCCGGCGCGGGGCCGCGACCCAACCGGCACCGCCGCGCGTCACCGGGGAGCCGCCGGTGGGCCCACCCACCGCCCTCCGGCCTCCCGCAGCGACCCGCTCCCCCCGGCTGACTCCCGGCCTGCGCACAGCGATCATCGCGGCGGTGCTGGTCCTCGCCGCGGGGGCGGCGACGGTTGGGTACGTGTTGCACAAGAACGGCCACTCGGACGCGACAGCCGACGCCTACCGCGCCAACCTGCGCGTCGCCCAGGCGATGAAGGCTCCCCCCGGCTTCAGTCGACGGTCCGTGACAAGGCTCACCGAGGGAAAAGCGCGCGTGACCTACGCGGCATCCTCGCGCTGCGTCGCCGAGTGCGGAACCCAGCTGCGACCGGTTCTCGAATGGCTGCGAGAGTTTCCCGGCGTCGCCGCCGTGTATCCCCCGAAGACGGGCGAGAATATCGCAATCTGTCACAAGTCTGGCGACTGCCTCATTGCCGTCACGCCCTACCGGAAGCCGGCCATTGTCGGCGGCGACTGGTACGGCCAGGACGGCGAGCTCTTCGTCCAGATCGACGTCGGTTGAGCCGGTGGGCCGGACGGGCGAACCCCTCCGGCTCGAACACGGGTACCGCCGGGAGCTCGATCACCGCGCCCACCTCGACGGGGTCACCGGCGAGCGTCGGCACGTCGCCCCGCATATGCCAGGGATAGGTCAGAAGCACCAGCGGCCGGCCGGCCGGCGGTGCGACCGCGCTCCCCACGTCACGCGCTATCACATCCGTGATACAGACCTTCGGTCAGGAGGCGGAGGAGGCGCGCTGTTTCGTCGGGGTTCCCTTCGGCGGCGATGGCGACGCCGTTGGTGAGGCGGAGCAACTCATCCACGGTCAGGTCGGGGCGAATGACAGCGCTTTCCTGGGCGTGGGCGAGGAGCGTCGCGGCCGCGGCCTGCATACCCTTGCAGGAGGCGGAGAGTTCCGTCTCCGGGTCGCGCAGGACGGTCATGACCGAGGCGGCGAGGCCGCGGTACGTGGTCATGTGGGTGATGAAGGAACGCAGCCACGTGATCAGCGCGGCCCGCGGATCCCGGTCGGCGAGAAGTCGCTCGGCGGTCGCCCGAAGGTCGTCGTAGCGGTCGGTGAGCAACGCCTCGACAAGGTCCTGTCTGGTCGGGAAGTGCCGGTAGAGCGTCGCGTTGCCGATGCCGGCGTACCGGGCGACGTCGTCGAGCGCCGCGTTCGTCCCTTCTTTGGCGAACACCTCCGCCGCGGCGGCGAGCAGGCGCTCGTAGTTGCGCCGGGCGTCGGCACGCATCGGCCGATCGCTGGTCATGACCCTCCTCCGATCCCGGCTCAGCCGCTTGCCTAAGTGGGGAGTCTCCCCGTATCGTCCCTCAACGGCAACCAGGGAGATCCCCCACTTACGGGAGTCTAGATGTCCAGCTCCGCGCAGGCCCTGCCCCGGACAGCCGACGACGCGCGACCGACCGAACGGCCCGGCGTCGCGCTGGCGATCATCGTCTCGTGTCAGCTCATGCTGATCGTGGACGCCTCGATCGTGAACGTGGCACTGCCCAGCATCCAGCGCGGCCTGCACTTCTCCGCCATCGGCCTGGCCTGGGTACCCAGCCTGTACACCCTCGTCTTCGGCGGGCTGCTGCTGGCCGGCGGCCGGCTGGGTGACGTCCTTGGCCGGCGGCGGATGCTCGTCGCCGGCATCGCGCTGTTCACCGTCGCCTCGCTCGCGGGCGGTTTCGCCACCACCAGCGGCTGGCTGCTGGCCACCCGGGCGCTCCAGGGCGCGGGCGCCGCGCTCGCCGCACCCGGGACCCTGTCCCTGATCGCCGCCACCTTCCCGCCGGGACAGGCGCGCAACCGGGCACTCGGCGCCTTCTCCGCCGCGGCCGGCGCCGGCGTCACCATCGGATACGTCCTCGGCGGCGTACTGACCGCCGAGCTGTCCTGGCGGTGGGTGATGTTCATCAACGTCCCGTTCGGGACCGCGATCCTCTTCGTCGCCCCACGCTTCCTCGCCGAGCCCGAGCGGCATCCCGGCCGCATCGACGTGCTCGGGGCACTCACCGCCACCCTCGGCATGGGCTCGCTCACCTACGCCTTCGTCCGCGTCGCCGGCACCGGCTGGGCGGACGGCCGGGCGCTCGGCGCGTTCGTCGCCGCCGCCGTGCTCCTCGCGGCCTTCGTCGGCTGGCAGAGCCGCGCCACACATCCGATCATGCCCCTGCGGCTGTTCACCGACCGCAACCGGGCGATCGGCCTCGCGAACATGTTCCTGCTCGGCGCCGCACTGGCCGGCACTATCTATTTCCTCAGCCAGCTCCTCCAGGAGGCGCTCGGCATGGGCCCACTTCGCGCGGGCCTGGCCGTGCTGCCGATGGCTCTCACCCAGATCGCCAGCTCCCGCGCCGCGCCACGCCTCGTGTCGCGCATCGGTCCCAAGCCCAGCACGATCGCCGGCACCGTACTGATCACCGCGGCCATGGCCTGGCTCAGCCGGATCTCGGCGGGAAGCGGCTACGTCTCCGGCATCCTGGGACCGATGCTGTTGTTCGGCATCGGCATCGGCCTGTGCTTCATGCCCCTCAACATGATGATCCTCGCGGACGTGCCCCGTGAGGACTCCGGCGCCGCATCGGGCCTGCTCCAGACCACGCAGCGGACCGGAAGCTCGGTGGGCGTCGCGGTCCTCGTCACCGCCTTCGGTGTTGCCTCACGGCACGCCGCCGCGCACCTCGCCACCGACGACACCTCCCGACGGGTCCTCGTGCAGGGGATCGCCGCGGGCTTCACCCTGGCCACAGGGTTCTGCGCCTGCGCGCTGCTGCTTGCCCTGGCCATCGTCCAGCCGCCCCGGCGAGCCAGCGGGCCGAGCGACGCGTCAGCCGGCGCCCGCTCGTGACCGCCCGCGTCGAGGCTGAGTCCGGTGAGCGTCAGGAGCTCGTGCGGCTGGGCTCGTATCGCAGTGCGACCGCCCCCGACCGGAATTCCTGGCGTCCGACCAGCTTCAGCTCGAGCCGCTCGCTCAGGCCGGCGAACAACGTCGGCCCGTGGCCCGCCACGACGGGCAGCACGACGAACTCGTACTCGTCGATCAGTCCCAGATCCGCCAGGGCCAGCGGGAGGGTCACGCCTCCCACGAACAGGCCGCTGCCAGGCTCCCGCTTGAGCCGCGCGACGGCCTCCCCCAGATCACCCCGCACGAGCTCAGCGTTCCAGTCGACCCGGTCCAGGGTGCTCGACACGACGTACTTCTTCGCCGCATCGATCGTCTGGGCGAAGGGGATCATCCAGTCAGCCATCCAGTCAGGCCACGTTCCCGTCGTCGGCCGCCGCCAGGCCTCCTCCATCATCTCGTAGGTCACCCGGCCGAAGAGAAGGGAATCGGCCCGCTCCAGGCTCGCGGCCCAATAGCGATGCGACTCCTCGTCCGCGATCCCCACCCGATGATCGCAACAGCCGTCGAGAGTCACGTTGATCGAGTATCGAAGCGGTCTCATAGGTTGCTCACCCTCGCAGCGGTCGCAGGCACCTGCCAGACCGTAGTCAGACCGCCCCCGCCACCGCTTCTCATCGGTGGATCTGGGTGATCCCAGGCGGAAAAATCGACACGTACCGCTACAAGCGCAAATCTGATCGTGACGGTCGCACCGTCTCACCCTCCCTTGGCAGCCAACTGGCGACCGTGCCAGGCCTGTCTGGTCGGCAAAAGCCGAAGGAGGGCTACGTGCGCTCCGTGGCCGTGTAGATGTTGTAGCGCCAGGCCTCCTGGTGCTTCCACATCTCCACACCGCTCATCGCGTTGACGGCCTTCTCCGTCTTGCCCAGCCGCCGGGCGAGCGCATAGGGAAAGCGACCGAGGACCGCGAACAGACGCAGCATCGGCAGCATCCGGGCCGTCACGTCTTCCACCGACTCGACCTTGAACGACGCCGATTCGAGCAGGTTTTCGAGATCACCGTGGTTGAGGCGGTGCCAGGCCGGCATCGCGCCCAGTTCACACACGGCGTCGAATGCTGCCCGCGCCGCCGGCAGCAAACACTCGTTTGGCGTCCGCGAGTACTCGAACATGACGAGCCGCCCGCCGGGACGCAGAACCCGGTGGAACTCGGCCAACGCCCGCTCGGCATCGGCGGCGTGCACAAACGTCTCCATCGTGTAGACCCCGTCGAACTCGCCGTCCTCGAACCGGGAGAGGTCGTGGTAGTCACATTCAATGAATCGGGTGCGGTTGGCGAGACCGGCTCTCTCGCTTCGGCGCCGGGCCTCGACGAGGTTAAAATCAAGAATGTCTATTCCGGTGATATCCAGGCCAAAATCGGCCGCCAGCGTACGTGCGACGTCACCCATACCGCAACCTGCGTCGAGCACCCGGGAATCGGCCTCCAGACCGAGACGCTGACCGAGTTGGCGCTCCATGCGGCGCATCGCTGGCGAGAATCGCCATCCGGAATCGCCGGCCTCGTACCAGCCGAAGTGCTTCGTTCCGCGAAGCAGATACAGGTAGCCCAGTCGTGACTCCGTGCGGTCGTAGTACCGAAGAACCGCCCTTTTGTTCTCGTCGCGATTTGGCACCATGATCTCCGTTCTGTCGGCGCTATTGTAGCAGGAAGCCGACCACGGACCCGAGGATGGCGGTTGCGTACTGGACGATGAGGCCAGTTCCATATGGGAGGCTGGGCGCCTCTGCCAACATGTCATATGCGGCGCGCGTACTCGGCGAGTTCTCGCTCACCCGCACTTTCTCGAATATCTCCTCCATGGCGCGCGCCTCGGACAGCTGGTATGCGTCACCCTCAACCAGCGCATCCATCACCGAGAGGCGGAAACGTCGGGTGATCGTGAATATCATGAACTGCGTGAAAGCGCCGACCCACAGCGACAACCCAAGCAGCAGGCCATACAGGTAAGGCAGGTACCCGGCGAATAGCCGTGCACTTACAAAAAGGCCGGGTAAC
Source organism: Pseudofrankia inefficax (assembly GCF_000166135.1). NCBI lineage: Bacteria > Bacillati > Actinomycetota > Actinomycetes > Frankiales > Frankiaceae > Pseudofrankia > Pseudofrankia inefficax. The sequence continues at coordinate 2,639,383 of NC_014666.1, read as the reverse complement.
GTGACGGCGAGCGCTCCGAGCGCGAGGAAGATAGCCGAGTAAGCATAGCCTTCCGAGAGCGTCCGGACCCCTGGCGTACGGGCCGGGTCATTCCAACGAAGACTGAGGTCCGTGCACCTGCGCATGAAGATAACCATGATCGGCGGGACTATCAGCCAGTAGCCAACGTTCCCGAGAAATGACATGCTCCACGCAAGGTTGACGGCGATCGCGACATTTCGGGCGGCAAAGTCGCCGCGCGCGAGCAGGATAACGACAGGGATCGCCGCCGCCACGACGGGCGGGGCGGCTTGCCAGATTCCGTATCCACGAAGAACCGGGGAGATGATGCGTTCACGGTGGGTGCTGCTCCGGATAAGGTCGTCAATGGTGTCAAGCCGCCTCAGCGGAAAGGTCCAGGCCAGCGAGGCCGCGCCGAGCATGCCGCCGTTCACCGTGCCCAGCAATGCGAATAGCAGCAGGTCGGCACCGGATAGATCTCCGGTGCCCCCAACCGTCGTCCACAACACCGCGACGGTGAGCAGCCCGGGGCCATAGGACAACGACATCAAACGGAGCATGGCCCACGGACTGCGGGCAGCGGTCCGGTGTGGGTCGCGATTCCCACGGACAACAAAGATGGCGTAGATACGGCGAAAACCGAGGAGCCACGTGTCAGAGAACCCCGACCACGGGGTGCTGCCGTCACCTGACAAGATCGCTGTCCAACACCAACTGGCCCCTTCCAGACAGAACGGTGGGCCACATCGGAGCCACAGTACTAGTGACATGCCGCCCGCGTGGTCGGAACCTCACTGTTCGAGAACACAACCACATCCGCGTTCGGTCGGACCGACCGGAGGCCTAGCAGATTAGGTGCTGCCCACTTCGTCAGTGTCGGGTTATTCAGTAGGCGGTAGTTGAGTGGAGCATCGGTCCGCCATGGAGACAGGACACAGCCGGACTAAACCGGAAACCCAAAGTCACCGATCCAGCCCTGCCGTCGACCTCCCAGATGACGCCTCAGGCCTCTGACCATTAAAAACAGCGGGCCGTCAGCCCATCCGGAACTGACGCGACGTCACTACGCGCTGGATCCGATTTGCGCTTTCGTGGATCTGGGTGATCTGACCTGCTATAGATCGACGCCGGTGTGACCTGGTGAAATGGTCCAACGGCTGTGGCCACGGCACAGCCCCGCGCGCGACCACCGAAGGGCCAAACAACGATCGCTGTTTTCGCCCTCTGGTGGCTACGAGACAGCGCCGGACACGATCACCGGGGAGGGTGACTGCCTGGCACCTCGGCGCCTCGCCGCAGGCAGCGGGGTCTCGCTATCCAGCCGGGCCAAGAGATCGACAATCTGACGCGCTGAGACGACGCGGCCGCGAGAACCCCCGCATGGTGCGGGCGCGTTCACCGACCTCTCCCAGGCGCCCGAACCCTCGTTGTGGCTCGGTCCGTCTCTATGCCGGTCCGACGAATCTGCCACCAACTCTGAGCGAGATCCGCGCTCCCGGTGACAGCCTGCCTAGTCCAGGCTCAGTGCTGGGTCAGGCAGCGGTGGTGACGAAGGAGGCGTCGGTGACGGCGACGGTGGTGAGCGGGCCGGTCTCGCCGCCGACCAGGACGGTCCAGCGCTTGGTGGTCCGGTCGATGCCGCCGGTGGACGATTCCTGGGGCGCCCAGACGATGCCGTGCGAGGCACAGGAGTAGTAGCCGACATAGTCCGGATGCTGCGGCGGGGATCCCCAAGCACCGCCGTCACGGAGCCGACACTGATCACCGTTGGCCAGGCGCAGGCCGAGCGGGACGGGATCCCTGGGCGCGGAGACCTTGGCGACGAGCGCCTGAGCCGTCAGGGCGGTGAGGACGGGCGAGTACGGGTCGCGCAGGCAGAGCATCTGGCGGGCCTGGGCTGTCGGCCAGCAGGCGTCCGCCTCGGCGGCGCTCGGCGCGCAGCTGTAGATGTCTCCGCTGGCGGCGGCAGGCGAGGGATATGCCTGGCTGGTGTCACCGCAGTCGATCGGGGCGTTGGGATCGTCGTCGTTCCGGTCGATGGACCAGCCACTCGTCGCGTGGCCGCGCTGGTCGACCGGGGCCAAATTGATCAGCCGGGTGGCCACCACGGCTGCGCCCGAACGTGCCTTGGTTGGCGTTGTCCCGGCCGGAACCGTCGTCGCGGCGGCCGCTGCCGGCGTCGTCGTGGCCGCTTGGCCGGCAGGCTGCGCTCCGCCGGCGCAACTCGCGAGCATCGTCACCGTCGCCGCTCCGAGGACGGCTGACCATGCGCGGATGCGTCGACCTGTTCTGCCTGCCGACACATCCGCCTCCCGACCGGTCCCAGTCGCCCCGTCGCGTCCATCGACGCACGAACCGTAGTCGCCGGCCATCCTTTCCGTTCTCGCGATGTCCGATGAGCGACGGCGGCGAGCCACGCTCCTCGCCGGGACCGATGTCGGGACGGTGGGCGAGTCGGCGGCGGAGTCAGCTGGCGCGGCGGTAGCGGATGTGGGTGGTCAGCGGGGAGTGAAGCACCTCGGCGGGCTCGAAGCCGAAGGACTCAACACCGTCGAAGATGCGCTCGCCTGAACCGAGCAGGACGGGCGCGATGTCGAGAGTGAGCTCGTCGATCACGCCGGCGGTCAGCGCCTGTCGAACGGTGGACGCGCCACCGGCGATGTCCACCCCTTTGCCCCCGGCGGCCTCACGTGCCGCGGAGTAGGCCGCCTCGAAGCCGTCCGTGACGAAATGGAACGTCGTCCCCCCGTCCATCGGGATCGGATCATGGCGGTGATGGGTCAGCACGAAGACCGGTGCGTGATACGGCGGTTCGGGTCCCCACCAGCCAGACCAGTCCTCGTCCCATTCCCCGCGGATCGGGCCGAACATGTTCCGCCCCATCACATACGCGCCCCGGGGACGCATGAGCCACTCGGTCGCGGTCCTGTCGGCGTCGTTGGCGCGCGGATCCCCCATGTGCCAGCCGTGCAGCTCTCGCCCCCGCTTCCCCAGTGGGTCCTGCCTGCTCTGGTCCGGCCCGGCGACGAAGCCGTCCAGCGAGATCGACATGTGGCAGGTCGTATCCGACACCATGAGCCCCCACGTGGCTGCGACTTGCAAGCGGACGTCCGGACGATAGCGCTCGGGCCGCGGGATCACCGCCGGGGGCGAGAAGGCATACCCTCCTTCACCGTGACAGAACGCCCAGCTAGTTTGGGCCCGGTCCAGGGCCGGCCGAGCGTGATCCCGCTGGACATCTACTGGGGGCGACAAGCGGCGATCGAGCTCTACCCCGACCGGCTGCGGCTCCGGCTGCCGTCCTATTTCGGCGCGAGGCGCATCGAGATCGGCCTCGACGAGGTCGTCGCGGTGCCGGTGTACCGGACCACCGAAAGGCGAGAGTCCCCCGACTGGCAGGCCTATCCGCAAATCGCCGCGGACGGCCTTCTGATCCCCTACCTGGCGACCAGACTCTGCGGACTTCCGCGAGGCGGCATCGACCCCAGGCCACCGACCCTCGTGCTGGCGTTCGCCCTGCCGGTCCGACTGCCACCCCTGCGCCTGCACACCGGGGACAACCCGACGCCCCTCCCCCCGCCGCTCGGCTTCATCGCGTCGCGTGCCCGCGACGGCGTCACCATCGACGGCGCCTTCCTGCGTGCCATCCCCCAGGCGGAGGCCCTGCGGCGGCTGGGCGCCGGCGGGGTCAGCGTCGGCGGCGACTGGCGCACGTGGCAGCGCTCCCACCCGCGCGACGACGCCGCCATCCAGCGTGGCCGCGTGGCCGCCGAGGAGCACTACTACGACGTGACCGGCAATCTCATCCTCGTCTGGGTGCTCCTCCTCGTTCTGGGCGCGGTCGCCGTCATCATCGGCGTCAACCTCGGCTGACCACGGATAGAACCTGCGGAGAGCCCGCTGATGACGAAGCTCCTGGCAGGTGGGGCTCGTTCAGGATCGTGAGCCTGCCCGCCAGGAGCTTCGTCGCTATCCAGTCGTGGACCTTCAGCAGGGGAAGGTGCCGCTGTAGAGGGCGTGTCCGGAGGAGGATGTGCCGGCACCGAAGCCGTAGATGCCGTCGTCGGACCAGACCGCCTCGCGGAAACCGTTGACGCAGGTCGCGGTCGGCGCGAGCGCGAAGCCCTCGAGGTTGTCGATCGGCATGACGGCCGGGTTCGTGTAGGTCACGTCCGGGACGATCACGCCGCTGGCGTCGACCTTCAGGAGGGTGTGCGTCTCGCCGCAGGTGTTGTCGCAGATCGCGATGACGCGCTGCGTTCCGGCGTCGAACAGCACGTCCATCACGGAGGCCTTCCCGGTCGCCACCGCGCCGAACGTGGTGAACGTGCCGTCGGAGTTCAGTCCGTATACGTGCAGCGTGCCGTCCCATTCCAGGCCGGCGAAGAACAGGCCCGAACCGTGCAGCGGGTAGTTCGCCGGGTTGTAGGCGGCGCCGGTGAGCGGGTCCTTCCAGCCGTTCGCCGTCAGCCAGCTGTCCGGCACGTAGCCGACGCCCTCGAAGCCCAGGTTGGCGTCGGCGCTGCTACCGGTGTTGAGCTGCGGGAACTGCGAGGTCATGTCCCACTGGTGCAGCGGCGTCAGCGTCGAGCCGGCCGCCGCGGGGTTGAACTCCATGATCGTGTCCTTGGGGACCGTGTTCGCGGCGTTGTCACGCTCGGACGTCACGTAGACGTGGCCGTTCGCGCCAACCGTCAGGCCCTCCGTGTCCGGCTGGCCGGTGCCGCCTGTGAAATGCAGCTGCTTCCCGGTCGCGCTCCACGAAGGGTCCGGGATCCACTTGCCGCTGCTCTTGACCAGCTTGAACAGCCAGTTCTTGTTCTTGGCCGCCCACAGCACGGAGGGGTTCGCCGGATCGAACGCCAGCCCGCTCAGATCGCGGCCCTCGGGACCGGTCGACGTGATGAACGCGCAGACGTTGTCGGCGATCGTGACGTCGAGGCCACCCGGCCAGGCCAGGGTGCCCGCCGGGCTGGAGCCCGTGCCGGTGGGGGCCTCGGGGGTGCAGCCGCTGGTGAGCGCGCCGCCGCCGCCCAGCAGCTGACCGGTGCCGCCACCGGTACCGCCGCCGGAGCCCGTGCAGGAGTTCGCGCCGCCGAAGGTCGCGGTCGTGGCGGTCTGGAACCAGCCAGAACCGTTCGCGCAGCGCTCATCGGACGGCTTCGCGCCGTCGGTCGCCCAGGTCACCGAGTCGATCGTGTTGCCGCTGCTGTCCAGCAGGAACACCGAGTCGTTGTCCCCCAGGCCGATGGTCGAGTTGAACGTGACGTAGCCCCCCGCGGGGATGCTGGTCGCGCTTGGCGAGGAGGACGAGATCGTCGCCGCGGAGTGGCTGGTGTCGCCGTCGACGTACTTCCACGACCCGACGCTGACCGCGCTCGTTCCACCGTTGTAGAGCTCCACGGTGTCGGAGCCGTCTGAGGTCACCTCGTTGATCCGCACCCGGCTCGCCGCCGGAATCGACGAGGGGCAGCCGGCCGCGTTCGCGGCGCCGAACGTGGCCGCCGTCGTCGTGGTCACCCACGCGCCGGTGCCGTCGCCACCGCAGCGCGCCATCGCCGGCTTCGCCTTGTCGGTGGCCCACTCGACCCGGTCGACCACCGTCCCGCCGGGCGTATAGATCACCAGCTTGTCCGCGTCGCCGAGCCCCTTGGGCGAGTTGAACGTGACGAAGCCGCCGGCCGGGATCGTGCTGGCCGAGGGGCTGAACGACTGCGGCGAGAAGCTGTCGTCGGACATCTTCCAGCCGCTGATACTCACCGAGGCCGAACCGGCGTTGTACAGCTCCACTGTGTCGTTGTTCGACGAGGTGACCTCGTTGATCCGGACGTTCTGATAACCGGCCGGGTCGGCGGCGGCCGCGGGCTGTGCGGCGAGCACCCCGGCGACGGCGAATCCAGAGAGGGTCAGTGCCCCGGCGCACACCGAGGCGACGCTGACACGCGGGCGAAAAATAGGCACGGGGCCGCACTCTGCCGGCAGAACCTCGGCGGCGGCGCGTACTCCAGCGGAACGTCACCTACTGGCCACTGGAACGCCACGCGTACGTCAGCCAGTCACGGCGGCGCGGACGTGGGCCGCCTGGTGGGATGCTGCGAGTCGTATCGTCTGGGTGGGCTCGGGCTGCCGGGGGGTGGCATGAGTGCGGGGCTGACCAGCGAGCAGGTCGAGGCGCTCGCTGAGGTGTACGCCGATCCGCTGTCGGCGCGACAGGTGGTCACGAACGCCGGGGTTCGCGTGCCTGATGTGCCGTGGGGAGCGCAGAGTTCGCGGGTGTTCTGGAGGGCGGTCGCGGACCTGCTCAAGCAGGGCGTCGCGGCTGCCGGCGCGGAGCGGCTGCTGGCCGAAGCCGCCGAACAGTTTCCTGAGAACCCGGTCTTCGCCGCGGCGGGGCCAGCTCGTGAGGCGCTGTTCGCCGGAGATGCGGCTGGGCCGGGCTCGGGCCCGCTGGGCCGGTCGGCGTATGTGGAGCAGGTGCGGCAGATCGCGCCGCCGCGGCTGGTAGGCCGTGAGGGGGAACTGGCGCGGCTGGCCGAGTTCTGTACCGCCCCTGATGATTCCAATGGCCGGCGGTATCTGTGGTGGCGGGCGGCGGCGTGGACGGGTAAGTCGGCCTTGATGTCGTCGTTTGTGCTTGCTCCCCCGCCGGGGGTGCGGGTGGTGTCGTTCTTCATCACTGCCCGGTATGCGGGAAACAGTGACCGCGCGGCGTTTGTCGAGATCGTGACCGAGCAGCTCGCCGACATCGTCGGGGAGTCGGTGCCCCCGTTCCAGGATCCGGGTCGCGCGGAGCGGCTGTGGTTCAAGTTCTTCGCGGAGGCCGCGGCGCACTGCAAGGCTCGTGGGCAACGGCTGGTGCTGGTCGTTGACGGGCTCGACGAGGATCGGGGCGTGACGGGGCCGGGAGCACGCAGTATCGCCGGTCTGCTGCCGGCGAACCCGCCGGACGGAGCGCGGGTGGTGGTCGCGGGCCGACCGAACCCACCCCTCCCGGACGACGTGCCCGCCGGCCATCCGCTCAGTGACCGGAACATCGTTCAGGTGCTGGAGCGCTCTGACTTCGCCACGACGATCCGCGCGGATATGCGGTCCGATCTGGAACGGCTGCGGACCGGCGGCCCGTTGGAACGGGACCTGTTGGGGCTCGTGACCGCCGCCGGCGGCGGTCTCTCCGGCCGTGATCTCGAGGAACTCGCCGGCGATCTCGATGCCACTGAATGGGACATCGAACGGCTGCTGTCGACGGTCTCCGGTCGTAGCTTCTCCAGCCGAGCCGCGCGGTGGAACTCGGCGGGCGGGTCGAGGGTATACCTGCTCGGTCATGAGGAACTCGCCCAGGAGTCCGTCCGCGCCTACGGATCGAAAAGGCTGGCTGCCTACCGGGAGAAGCTCCACACCTGGGCGCACGGCTACTGGCAACAGAAGTGGCCGCGGCACACCCCGGAATACCTGCTGCGCGGCTACTACCGGCTGCTCCTCGACACCGGCGAGCTGGCCCGCGCCGTTGACTGCGCCACCGACCAGACACGACACGACCGGATGCTCGACCTCACCGGCGGCGACACCGCCGCCCTCGCCGAGATCACCGACGCCCAGAACAGCATCCTCACCCAGCCATCCCCAGACCTGCGGCTGATGGCCCGACTCGCCGTGCACCGCCAACGCATCGCGGCCCGCAACAGCAACATTCCCACCCGTCTCCCCGCTGTCTGGGCCCGACTCGGCCACACCGCCCGCGCCGAACAGCTCGCCCGCGCCATCACGAACCCGCACTTTCAGGACCTGGCGCTGGTCGAGGTGGCTGGAGCCCTCGCCCAGACCGGCGAAGATGCCCACGCCGAGCGGATCGCCCGCGGCATCACCGAGCCGTACGCGCAGGCCAAGGCGCTGGTCGAGGTAGCGGGGGCCCTTGCCCAGGCCGGCGAGCCTGACCGCGCCGAGCAGGTCACTCGCGACATCACCAACCCGGACATCCGGGCCGGTGCGCTGGCCGGTGTAGCTGGTGCCCTGGCTCGGGCCGGTGAGCAGGCCCGAGCCAGGCAGGTCGCCGCCACGGCCGAACAGGCCGCCCTCAGCACCACCCACCCCTATTCCCAGGCCCGGGCTCTGGCCGACGTGACCGGTGCCCTCGTCCAGGCCGGTGAGCAGGCCTGGGCCGGGCAGGTCGCCGCCGCTGCCGAACAGGTCGCCCGCGACATCGCCCAACCGTCCATACAGGCCTTGGCGCTGACGGCCGCGGCTGGTGCCCTCGCCCGGGCCGGTGAGCCTGACCGTGCCGAACAGGTTGCCTACGGCATTGCCGAGCTGCCCTACCAGGCCCCGGCGTTGGTCGAGGTGGTCGGAGCGCTTGCGCAGGTCGGTGCGCATGACCACGCCGAGCAGGTCGCCCACCGCATCGCCGACCCGGGCGCCCAGGCGCGGGCGCTGGCCGAGGCGGCGGGCGCGTTTGCCCGGGCCGGTGCGCATGACCACGCCGAGCAGCTCGCGGCCGCGGCCGAGCAGATCGCCCGCGACATCACCCACCCGCACATGCACGCGCGGGCACTGGCCGGGATCGCGGGCGCGCTTGCCCGGGCCGGTGAGCATGGCCCCGCCGAGCAGGTCGCCGGGCTAGCCGAGCAGGCCGCCCGCGACACCACCGACCTCGACTCCCAGGCCTGGGCGCTGGCCGAGGTGGCGGGCGCACTGGCGAACGCCGGTGAACACACCCATGCCGAACAGGTCGCCCACAGCATCACTGACCGGTCCCGCCAGGCCGAGTCGCTGGCGGACGTCGCGGGCGGGCTTGCCCAGGCAGGTGAGCATGGCCGCGCGAAGCAGGTCGCCGCCGCGGCCGAGCAGATCGCCCGCGACATCACCGACCCCGACTCCCAGGCCTGGGCGTTCGCCAGTGTGGCTGTCGCCCTTGCCCGGGCCGGGCAGCACGCCCATGCCGAGCAGATCGCCGCCGACATCACCGACCCGGGCTCCCGGGCGCGGGCGCTGGCCGAGGTGGCGGGTGCGCTCGCCCGGATCGGTGAGCATGCCCGCGCCGAGCAGCTCGCCGCCGCGGCCGAGCAGATCGCCCGCGACATCACCGACCCGCTTCACCAGGCGTGGACGCTGGCCGGGTTGGCGGGTGCGCTTGCCCGAGCCGGTGAGCACGCCCGCGCCGAGCAGGTCGCCACCGACATCACGGACCCGAACTCCCAGGCACAGGCGCAGGCGCTGGCCGAGGTGGCGGAGGCCCTCGCCCAGACGGGTGAGCATGCCCAGGCCGAGCAACTCGCCCGCGACATCGTCTTTCCGGAACTCCAGGCGCAGGCGCTGGCCGATGTGGCGGGAGCGCTCGCCCGGGCCGGTGAGCACTCGCACGCCGAGCGACTCGCCCGCGACATCGCCGACCCCCAGTGCCAGGCCCGGGCGTTGGCCGATGTGGCGGGAGCCCTCGCGCAGGCCGGCAACCCTCAGCGGGCTGAACATCTTCTCGGAGAAGCGCTAAGCCGCGGCGATTGGACCCGTCTGCCTCTCGCTGTCATCTCCGACGTGAGCCCAGACGTCATACGCACCATTGCTGACGCGATCATCAGCACCCGCGAAGGCTGATCGGGATCGAAGGCGCCTCCGGTCGTTCAAGCACGAGAACGCGAAGGTCGTGTTCTCACGAGACGCGCGCTCGCGGCAGGTGTCAGGGACGGCGTCGGAGCAGGTCGGTGACGCGTTGGTCGGTGATCTGGACCGCGGCTCCAGGGGTTCCGACCGCGCAGCCGGCGGGAACCGCGCGAGGGCAGCCACCGCGAAGGAGGCGGGTTCGGTCACGAGGCGTTCGGCGGAGCAGAAAAGGATGTCCGCCGCGTTCAGCCATGGCTGGCTGTAGGTGTCGTCGACCCCCGTGACGGTCTGGACGTCGACAGCGATCGGGACGTTGGCGTCTTTCGCGATCGCGAGTAACGCCGGTTGCAACCAATGGTGGACAGCACGGCGAGACCAGCGCCGTGCAGGAGCCGCGCGAACAACTCCGGCGGATAGACAGCGTCCGGTACATCGACCTCCAGGTGAGGATCACCGCCGTACGTCCAGCGCAGCCACCGTGCCGCTCCTGCGGGCCCGGACGTATCCGCGCGGTGGCCGATCTGCTGACCGGAGACGACGACCAGCAGATACGCGAACTGGTGAGGCCACACCAATCCGGTTGGTGAGGTTGGGTCAGTGGCGGTCGGTCTGTCGCCACGCGTGAAGATCGCGCAGAGCGCCGATCTGAGTACCGTGATGACCTACCTCGTTGAGCGCCCCCGCGATGAAGTGCGTGGCCGGGTGGGCGGGACCCGGCGGGCCGGCAACGCACACGCCGCCTCTTGGCGGCTCCGGGGCATACGTGTACCCAGCGGTCGTCACTTCGAGTTGGTCGTCATCCGCCCGCTCAATCGCCTCGCGGAGCCTTTGCCAGCCGTCCCGCAACGCGGTGACCGCCTCGGCAGCACTGGTGAAGATCGGATGATGGGAAAGGTACGGAGACGTCCAGCCGCTGGCCATCGTGTGCGACCCGCCCAAGAAATCGATGGCGCACAGACGGTCGGGCAGTGATCCTATGTGCCAATACAGCCAGGCGATGGTCGTCATCGGGACCGGTACTGGCTCAGGGATCTCGAAGTCGGCTACCCATTCTCCGGCTCCGAACGGGTTCCGGGTCGAGCACTGACCCTGCCGGCGAATACTCCAGGTCGTCGTGAATGGCTCCCAGGAGAACTCGTCATCGGTCAGGTCCTCCCAGGCGCGAGAGAGGGTGAAACGCTCGATTGGGTTCATCACCTCGAGCAGCGTGCCGGCTCTTTTCCCGGTCATGAGCCACATCGTACGCAGCCCCCTTGCCCAGGCCCGAGTTCGACCGAGAGCGTGCTCGGAGGTCCTGCCGCGCCGAGGACCGGGAGGCCCGGCTCAGCCGCGGTCGTGGAGGGTCACCTGGTAGCCGTCCGGGTCGGCGAACGTGAAAGTGCGGCCGAACGGCCCGTCGACGGGCGCTGAGACGATCGTCGCGCCGGCGGCGGCGAGGGCGTCGTGGATGTCCTGCGCGTCGGGGGCGTGCAGCCACAGCGCCATTCCCAGGCCCGGCCGCGCGACCGCGTCCAGGTCGACGCCCGCGACGACGTCGCGGACGGCGAACGCGATCGGCTTGGTCTCGAACACGACGGCGTGCGGCGGTGCCGCGGCGGAGCGCTTCAGCCCCAGGTACCGCTCGTAGAAAGCGGCGGAACGCTCCAGGTCGCGCACCTGCAGTGAAACGAAGTCGGGTCCCGTGACGGCCACGATTCTTGCCTCCTCGTCCGATGTCAGTCTTCTGACATGCAGGAAGGTATGTCAGACTACTGACATGAGTCAAGGTGGGCCGGGAATCGAGCTGGACACCTCGCTGGGGTACATGCTGAAGGCGGCCGCGAGCGCCCTGCACTCCGCGATGGAGGCCGTCCTGCGGCCGCTCGGCATGACGATCACCCACTACGCCTGCCTGGAGCTGCTCGCCCAGCGGCCGGGCCTGTCGAACTCCGAGCTTGCCCGCGGAACGTTCGTCACTCGGCAGTCGATGAACGTGCTCCTGCAGGCCCTCGAACGCCAGGGACTCGTCGTCCGCCCAGAACAGGCACCCGTCGGAAGGGTTCTGCCGACCGAGCTGACCGACCGCGGGCGCCGCCAGCTCAAGGTGGCCAGCGCCGCGGTTCGCCGCGTCGAGCAGGACATGCTGGCCAATCTGGACACCGGTGAGCAAGCGCAGATGCGGCGCCTGCTCACCACCTGCATTGCCTCACTGACCGAACCGCCCTCATCGGCGCCGTAACCGCGCCGGAATGCCCGACTTCGCCGCGTCCCTGCTCGGCACTGGGCCGGCGTACCCGAATCCGCGATCGAGGGCGCCGGCCGAGGTCATCGTCGGGCTCGGAGTCCGTTCAGAAGCAGGGCGAGCAGGCGATCGGCCTGGGCTGAGCTGTCGGGGCTGTCCTGGGCGGCCCAGGCGATGGCGCCTATCAGCTTCATCAGGTCGGCGGCGTCCGCGTCGGCGACGACCACGCCGCGGCGCCGCGCTCGCGCGAGCAGCTCGCCCCCGACCTCGAACAGCTGCGCGTGCCAGGTCGCGACCAGGGCGTGCTCGCGGTCGAGCGCCGAGTTCATCACCGCGGCCGAGAGTCCCCGGTAGGTCAGGGCGTGCAGGAGCGTGGCCCGCAGCCAGGTGGACAGCGCATCAAGCTCGTCCTCGGCGCTCAGCAGCCCCCGGCCGAGGGCGAGCAGCTCGGCTATCTGCTCAGCGAGCACAGCCTCGACCAGGTCCAGTCGGGTCGGGAAATGCCGGTAGAGCGTTCCGCTGGCCACCCCGGCACGGCGGGCGATCTCGTCCAGGGAGGCGTCCACACCGAACTCGGCGAACGCGCGCCGCGCCTGCTCGACCAGCTGCTCGTAGTTGCGCTGGGCGTCCGCGCGCCTCGGACGCCCAGCCCGTGACCGCGAGTCGTCGCCTGCCAGCGTCATCCTCACACCCTTGCTAACCGGGGACACAGTCCGCTACGGTCTCCACTAACCGGACCGTGCCTCACCTTACTGGCGCGGAGACTCCCGCACCCTGGAGGACATCCCGATGACGCTGTCGGAACAGGACCGAACCGACATCCACGACCTGATCAACCTGCACGGCCACCTCACCGACGCCGGCCGGCTGGACCAGGCCGGTGAGCTGTTCACGGAGGACGTCATCTACGACGTGGAGGACCTTGACTACGGCTCGCTCCATGGGCCCGCGGCCATCCGCGAGGCCGCGCTCGCGGCGGGCGACGCCAACCCGGTCGGCCACCACGTCACCAACATCGTGATCACCCCGACGGGCGACCACTCGGCACGGGTCCAGTCCAAGGGCATCGGCATCACGGCGGGCGGCACGGCCGGAAGCGTCGTCTACGACGACATCGTCACCCGCCAGCCCGACGGCTGGAAGATCAGCCACCGCAAGGTGACCGCCAGGCGCACGGCTCTCGGTGGGCAGGACCGCGGCCCGCGCCAGGTTCTGGAGCTTCTACGCCAAGCCGCCGTCAGCCAGTCTGTCGAGGAGATGAGCGGCCTGTACGCCCTCGACGCCGTCCATGAGTTTCCGTTCACGGCGCCCGGCGTACCATCGCGCATCGAGGGCCGGGACGCGATCGTGAGCTGGATCGCCGGCGGATGGAAGGCCAACCCGCTGAAGTACGAGCGCTATCGCAGCCTCGCCGTCCACGACACCAGCGACCCGGCGACGATCGTCGCCGAGCAGGAAGCCGTCGGGACCAGCACAGCCACCGGCGAGTTCACCCTCCCCAACATCATCGTGCTCACCGTCCACAACGGGAAGATCGCCCACCTGCGCGACTACGTGAACGTCCTGGCGGCGAGGACCGCCCTGGGACAGGCCCGGTAGGTCGGGCAACCTCAGCGGCGCGAATCGGCGGGCGGCCGCCGACATCTCGTCGGCAGGGTGCGGGCGACTAGAGGGAGAGTTCGGTGTCCGGCTGCCGTTGCCGAGCCGAGCGGGGTCGGTGACCATATCCGGATGACCGGTCGGAGAGGGCAGCCGTCGATCGAATCGGCGTCGCAACCGGAGCTTTCTGACGGTCGCGCTCACCTCGCTCACGATCGCCCCAGGAAGCAGCAGGTCTCTCGGCGCCGCCGGGCAGCCGCCTGCGGCGCGCTCGCCTGCTTCGCCGGGGCGGTAGCCGTGGTACTGGTCCGATTGGCCGACCGGCCGATCGCCCTGCCCGTGGCGGTCGTCGCCGTGTCCGTGGCGACGACAGCGGGCTGGACGGCGCTCGTCGGACGGGGGCTCGGGCGGGCCACGGCCGCTGCCGTGGCCGTCGCGGCCCTCGGTGGACTGCTCGCCTTCGCCGGCGCGGTCGGCGTCCTGAGCACACTGGTCACGGTGGGGCTGCTGGCCGCGTCGCAGGGCGGTGCGCGTGCCGCCTTCGGCCGTCACCGGCCGAAAGGGGCCATCGTCCGACCGGCCCGCCACGGCGTCCTGCTGCTGAACCCCCGGTCCGGCGGGGGCGCGGCGGAACAGCATGACCTCGTCAATGAGGCGGCCGCGCGCGGCGTCAGGGTCGTCGTTCTCACTCCCGACGCCGACCTGCGCGCGCTGGCCGAGGAAGCGGCCGACGACGGGGCCGATGTCATCGGCATGGCCGGTGGTGACGGGTCGCTGGGTCTCGTCGCCGACGTGGTCCGGCGGCGCGGCCTGGCCTTCGTCTGCGTTCCGGCCGGCACGCGCAACCACTTCGCTCTCGATCTGGGCCTTGACCGGGCCGACGTCGCCGGAGCACTGGACGGGTTCGAGGCGGCGATCGAACGGCACATCGACCTCGGCCAGGTCGGAGAGCGGGTCTTCGTCAACAACGTCTCGCTCGGGGCGTACGCGGAGATCATCCAGGCCGACAGTTACCGGGACGCCAAGGTGGGTACGGCGGCGGCCAAGCTGCCCGAGCTCCTCGGCCCTGATCACGCCCCGTCGGACCTGCGGTTCCTCGGCCCGGACGGTCGCGTCCAGTCGAACGCGGACGTCCTGCTGGTCTCGAACAACTCCTACCACCTGCACAGCCTCGGTGGCCTCGGCATCCGCTCCCGGCTCGACAGGGGTCGACTTGGTCTCGTGGCCCTGAGCGTCGGCGGTGCCCGTGACCTCGCCGCCCTCCTCGCGCTTGAGCCGGTAGGTGCCATCGATCGGTTCCGAGGCCTTCAGCGCTGGGAAAGCCCGACGTTTCGGGTCGATTCCGCCCAGCCGGTCAGCATCGGGGTGGACGGCGAGGCGCTCAGCCTCGCGCCGCCGCTGCTGTTCCGTTCCCTTCCCGGCGCGCTGCGGGTGCGAGTACCGCTGCACGCGCCCGGAGTGCGGGTGCTCCGGCCGGGAGTACGGGGCACGGTCCGCGGGCTGATCCGCGTCGCCGCCGGAAAGCAGGGCGCGTAGACCGCAGCGGTAGTGGACCCGCGCTTACGGGGTCCGGCTCCAGTCGAGGTCGTGCCGGGCGTAGGTCGAACGTTCGTAGGTGTCGAAACGGTCACCGTTCCACTGCCGGGTCTCGACGGTGAGCTGGTCACCGTCAGCCTCGATGAGGTTGTAGCTGTTCGGCTCGCCCCGCAGCCGGTTCGACAGCGTCGTGCCGGACTGCGCCACGACCAGGCCGTCGGCCACCCCGCTGTAGGCGAGGTGAAGATGGCCGCCGAGCAGCAGATCCGCCCGTTGGTGCAGCTGCCGAAGCGCGAGGTCGGACCTGCCGACCAGGCCGTGGCCGCCAGCCCGCGGTTCGAGCAGGAACGGGTGATGCGCGACGAGCACCCGCAGATCGCCCCGCGGCGACTCCTCGAACACCCGGAGCGCCGCCGCGACCTGCCGGTCGTTGACCCGGCCCCGCGACCAGTCGACGTGCAGGCTCGACCGGCGAGCCGTGTTGAGCCCGACCGCGGTCAGCCCATCGCCGCTGTGGGTGGTCACGTCGGCCGGGTTGGCACCAAACTGTCGTCGCCACGGGTGCCACGGCCGGGCTATGCGCGTCCAAATTGGCCAGACGGGCAGGTCATGGTTGCCGGGCACGACCAGCGCCGGAGCCGGAAGCCTGCCTAGAAAGGCGCGAGCCGCTTGGAACTCCGTGTCCTTTGCCCGTTGGGTGAGGTCACCGCACACCGCGACGAGGGTGGCGTCGAGGTCGCGTAGGTCAGCCAGGAGGTTCTCCGCGATTGCAGCGGCGGTACGGCCGAAATGCAGATCGGAGATCTGCGCGATCCGTACGGTCACCAGTTGCACCTTCCCGTTTCGGCTCCACGTCGCGCCTGGGACACCGGCCGCGTCGCAGCGCGCCCGGATCAGGATCGGCTACGGCTGGCGCTGCCGGTCCGCATCTCCTTGGTGCCTCCGCACGGGAGGTTTACGCGCGAAACGGGCGCTGGCGGCGGCCAGCCACGATCCGGCACGGGGCCTTGGCCGCATCGAGCGACCGACGAATTCAGCGGTGGCCGGCGCAGTCGTCGCAGAGGGTCTTGATCCAGGCGCGGTCCCGGGGCACGCCTGGATTGCCGCAGGCCTCGCAGGTTCTGGCTGACTCCTGCTCGGCGGCATGGACGAGGGCGCGAGCCGCGTCGTCCTCGTCCTTGTAGCGGGCTGCCTGATCGGGGTCCGGCCAGTCGGTGTTCCCCAGGTTCAGGTGGCGCAGCATTCCGGTGTAGAGGTGAATGCGCAGGGTGCCGTACTTCTCCTTGACCTGCTGGACGCTGTAACTGGGGCTGACAGCGACCAGCTGCTCGTGCAGGCGGGTCAGGAGGGGATGCCAGCCGCGGCCGACGAAGTCGAGGTGATCGGGAATCTGTTCAGGCACGTGCACATGATCTGGTACATCTCGCGCAGGTGTCATCCCCACGGCCGCGATCTCGGATCGCCCGAGGCTCAGCCACCGCTGGCGACATCCGCGTGGACCTATCGGGTGCGTCAGTCCGAATTGCACGGTTTGGCCGACGCGAGCCGGGCAGGGTGATTGGATGCGGAGGGCGATCGCCACATCACGCTGTCGATCGGGCATCGGCTGTCGGAGGTCGGGGATGGCGATCGCGCCGCGTTTTCGTCGCGTGGCGGCGTTGCAGCGGGAGTTCGTGGATCGTGAGCCGCTGCTGGCGGCGTTCGAGGAGGAAATCGAACGGCTCCGCACCGGCGCTGCCAGTCCAGCTCCCCGAATCCTGAACGTGACCGGTGTCGGCGGGATCGGGAAGTCCCGGCTGCTGCGGGAACTGCGGGTTCGGGCGCCGAAGGGCTGGCGGACCGCGACGCTGGACCTTCAGGTGCCGGCGATGCGTCAGCAGGAGGACGCGCTCGCGGTCTTGCGGGCCGAGTTCGGCGGCCAGGGCGTGCGGTTCGACCGTTTCGACATCGCCTACGCCGTGCTGTGGCAGCGAATCCATCCGCACTTGAGGATCAGCAGGGAGACGCTGCCGTTTGTCGAGGAGAGCGGCATCCTCACAGAGATCATCGACTCGGTGGCTGGGCTGCCGGTGTTCGGGACCGGTCTCGGTCTCCTGAAGGCCGCGGAGAAGGTGACGACCGATGCCCGGCGCCGCTTTCGTATCCGGCATGACGAGACGTTGTCGTCGCTTGACGACCTGCCCAACGCCGAGATCGTCGACGCGGTCACGTACCTGTTCGCCGAGGATCTTCGGGACGCCTCAGCTGCCCGTCCCTATGTGCTGACGATCGACACCTACGAGGCGCTGGTCCCGGCGCCGACCCGGTCGGGGCGCACTCAGCTCGCCGACGTCTGGCTGCGTGACCTGGTCGCCCAGCTGGACCGCGGCCTCGTCGTGATCGCCGGCCGGGAGCCGCTGCGGTGGGACGTGTACGACACCGACTGGCACGGGCTTATCCGCACCTGTCCGGTCGACGGGCTGCCGATGCAGGCGCGGCTGGCGCTGCTCGGATCGTCTGGAATCGTGGAGGAACGCGAGTTGCAGCGGCTGGCGGCTGCGAGCGCAGGCCTTCCTTTCTATCTGCATCTCGCGGTCGACACAGGTGGCCCTCTCCCGGAAGGCGACGCGACGGGCCCACGCTTGGCACAGGCAGCGGCGAACCAGCGGGAGATCCTTCAGCGTTTCCTTCAGCACGTCGCATCTGACGAGGTGCGGACGCTGGAGGTTCTCGGTGTGGCGCGGATCTTCGGCGTGGAGATCTTCCGGGCGTTGACGGCTGCGTTGCAGCTGCCGGGACATGTGACCGCGTGGGAGTCGATCTCGTCGTACTCGTTCGTCTACCCGGCGGGCGACCAGCTGCGTTTCCACCAGCTCATGGCAGCGGCGCTGCGCGACCGTCTTTCCGAACCGGCTCGGCTGGAGCTACACCGGCTTGTGCATGCTGCTTGGGCCGCGCGGGCCTTCGAGGATCCAGAGAGCGGCGGCGTCACCGGCCAGGAAGCATCCCGGACCGTCGACGGGCGGATGCTGGCTGACCCCGTTGCCTTCCGGGAGATGGTCTTCCATGCGCTGCAGGTCGGCGAAGTGTCCGGGACCGACCTGCTCGACCTGGTCGAGGTCGCGGTCCGTGGTGGCGCCGACGGCGCGGCCGGCGGAGTGCTGGCCGACCTGCGCGACTTCCTGCGCGACAACCCGGTCAGGGTCACGCCCGAGCTGACGGAAACGGCCCGGGTTCTGGACGTCGAGACCGTCCTGCGCCGCGGTGAGGCCGACCAGGCGTTAGAGCTGACTCCTGACCAGACCTGGGACGCGAGTACGCCCGTTGGCGCCCGGCTCGCGGTCGCGGCTGGTCAGGCGCGGCGGATCGCGGGGCAGACCTCGGCCGCGTTGGAGATCTACAACCTGGTGTGGAGCGGCGACGACGACACCGCCAGGATGGGCGCTGGTCTGTGGGCCGCTGACCTGCACATGTGCCAGGGCCGCTTCCTCGACGCCGAGCGTTTCGCGACCGAACTCGACGTCATCGCGGAACGCCGCCACCCGGAGGCCCGAGGCGACGTGGCGCGGCTCCGTCACCTCGCGCACCGGTTCGCCTTTGACTTCGACGCTTCACTCCGGCTCCTCTACGAAGCGACGGACCACTACCAGACGGCCCGGTCGTACCTCGGCAACGCGAACATCAAGACCAATCGGGCGGAGCTGCTCGCCTTTTCGGACGCGGAGCTCGCAATCGCTGAGGCTCGGGCCGCTATCGAGGTGCAGACCGAGATCGGTGCCCAGCACGAGCTGGGTAAGTGCCACACGGCGATCGCGGTCGCGTCGCTGCGGCTTGGCCGCTTTGGTGACGCGGAAGCCGCGTTCGGCGACGCGGTCGAAGCGCTCACCCGGGCGAGCTACCGTTCAGGCCTTGCCCGCGCCAGGCTGTATCGGGCGGCGTTGGAGGCGCGTCGCGGCCAGCTCGATCTTGCGCAGGCCTCCGTGCGGTGGGCGGTCAGCGAGCTGGAAGCGGCGGAGGTCTATCCGACTCTGGTGCTGGCCGCCGGCATCGCGCTGCGGAACCTGGGAATCGACGATGAAGACGTGACGGAAGCCTGCCAGCGCGCCGAACCCTCCATCCAGCCGCTGACCACGCTCGACGATTTGAAGGGCCGTATCGACGTGTTCGCCCGCGACCTGCTCGGCCTCGGCGAGGCATCCCGATGACACGCGCCGAGCCCACGCCGGCTGACGATGCCCCCGTGGCGAAGACCAGCGACCCGGACGGGCTGTACCGGATCGCACTGGCCAGTACCGATCGCAGCGCCGGCTTCTACAACCACAACGTCCGCATCGAGACGCCCGCGGGGTCGGTCGTCGTTCGCATCCCGATTCCTGGCGCCGACACCATGGACCTGACGATCTGGCCCGAGGCTGACGTCGTTCGGGCGATTGACCCGGTGATCGCCCGGGTGCCCAGGCTGGTGCATAGCAGCGTCGAGCCGGTTTACCAGGTAGTCGAATGGATCGACGGAGATGTGCTCGACGCGGTGGCGCCGCGCGGCAAGCCCGTGCCGGGGCACGTCGTCGGGGACGTCGGAGAGCTGTTCGCCCAGCTCGGTCGGGTGCCGTTGGAGCAGTTGCCGGCGCTTCCTGCCGATTGGCCGCTCGACGGTGACACTGCCTCCTTCGCGAACCGGCTGTCAGACATCACGGCCAGCGTGCACGCCCGGTTTCTCGGCGAGTTCGGCGAGCTGTTCGACGGTCTCGGCTTTCCGGCGGATCCGCTCGGGCCGGTCCTCGAACGCTGGCAAACCCTCTCCCCCAGGCCGTTCCGGCTACTCCACACCGACATCCACCGCAAGAACATGATCGTCGACGTCGACGTCACTTACTTCCTCGACTGGGAGCTCGCGCTGTGGGGCGACCCGGTCTACGACCTGGCCGTCCACCTTCACAAGATGGGCTACCAAGCTGACGAGGAAGAAGCCGCCCAGGCGGCCTGGCTCGCCGCCGTGCCCGCCGGGGCTGCGGTCGAATGGCGCGCTGATCTGGCGACCTATCTGGCGCACGAACGGGTGAAGTCGGCCGTCGTCGACTCCGTCCGCTACGCCAAACTGATCGCCGCCGGCACCGAGCCTCCAGACGCTGAGGCCGCGCTCGTCGACAAACTCACTGCCAAGGTCCGGACAGCCCACGCCGTCTGGAAATCCAGTCGCGCCCCCGACCATGCAACCGTTGAAGGTTGCGTTCGGTCCAGGTGAGCGGGATCAGAGGCCGAATGTCTGTCCGGCTGGCGCAGGCTGGAGGTCAGCGATGACATTGCTGTTCAAGGTCAATGGCGCCAAGGCGACGGCGCTGCCCGCAGTCTCGCTGGCTGAGGCCGGGCTGAGCGAGCGGGCCGACCTGCAGGAGTGGGTGCTCGCCAATCCCGCAATCCTCGGCGACGACGTGATGGTGGTGACCAGCGAATACGACCAGTGGACCGGCAGCGACGGTCTCCGCGCCCGGGACCGGCTCGACATTCTCGGGCTTAGTACCGCCGGCCGGCTCGTCGTCGTCGAGCTCAAACGCGACGCCGCACCCGGGGACACCCATTTACAGGCGATCAACTATGCGGCGATGGTCTCGGGCTTCACGCTGGACACGCTCGCCGACGCGCACGCGACCTGGCTCACGAGGCGGGGAAACCCGACCGACCGGGACTCCGCTCGGGCACTGCTGCTCGAACATCTCGGCGGAGGTGAGCTCGACCCAGAGCTTCTGCGTAAGCCCAGGATCATGCTGATCGCCGGCGCGTTCCCACGGCAGGTCACCAACACGGCCGTCTGGCTCTCGCAGTTCGATCTGATTGTCGAATTGGTCGAGGTCGCCGCGTGGCGCTCGGACGACGGTTTCCTCGCGGGCTTCAACCGATTGTGGCCAACGACGGGTGCCGAGGAATTCACCCTCAGCCCGATGGCGCGGGCCGACGCTGAACGCGTTAGCCAGAAGGAGGTCCAGCGTTCCCGGGCGGCCTCGGCCGTACGGCGGCTCATTGACGCGGAAACACTCGCCGACGGCACCACACTCCGACTCACGCTCTCGGCTGTGCCGGCCGCGCAGCGGGCCAAACTCGACCAGTGGATACAACAGGAGCCGTCACGCGGCCGGGCCGCCTGGCAGAACGATCCTAAGGGCCCGCTGCGCTGGGAGGCCGACGGTGGGATCTGGACGCCCACCAGGCTGGTCCTGCACATCCTCGCCCAGGCAACCGGATCGGCGCCCGAATCGGTGCGCGGACCTATCTGGTGGGAGGTCGAAGCAGGACACAGCCTGGCGGACCTCGCCGAGGCCGTCCCGGGACAGAGCAGACGCGACTGGTCCGACCTGCACGCGTGCCTCGATGCCCTGCCCGCCGGACGCTGGACAACCTACGGCGATCTCGCGCAAGTAGTCGCCACCAAAGCCCAACCACTCGGCCAGCACATCGCCACCTGCCCGTCCTGCCAGAATCGGTGGCGCGTCCTAGACGCCGACGGAACGGTCGCCGCGGATTTCAAGTGGCCAGATCCCAGCCGCGCCGACACACCTCAACAGGTCCTCGAATCGGAAGGAATCACCTTCACCAACGGCACCGCCGACCCCTCGGTCCGTCTCAGTCTCACAGACGTCGCTAACCTCCTCCGTCGAGCCTCCTAACAGTAGGAGACGGACCGAACCTGATCTACAGAGACGGATCCGCCCTCCCGGATCACGAGGGAGCCACGAGCACGCTGGTAGCCCTTCACCGTGGGCACCCCGGCCTACAACGAAGAGCTGGACGTTCTTCTCGCCGACGCCGGGGCCACCGGGGATCAGTTGCACGAACGGCTCTGTTCCACTTTCGATGGTGACGGTGCGTTAGCGCTGCGGGCGAAGGCCAAAGCGGGTGAAGTCTGCTACCTCGCAGTCGTTCGCAAGGTCGAGCAGCCGCCGCCATGTTGCCTCGGAAAGCTGCAAACAAACACGAAAGCGAGACGGCGGCTGTGCGCCACGCGATCACTGAATGTGGCCACCGAATGTGCCACAGAGTCGAAAGCGCGGCAGAGCCGTTACCGAGACAGTCCCGACAGCCCCGCCGGCGCGTGTGCCGGTGGTCCGTGAGGTGGGATCTCCGCTGTCAGAGGGTGAGGGAGCGGACGGTGAAGTCGGTAGGTCTGATCGGGGACGCATCGGAATGGGCCCGGATGTGCCGGGCCAGCGTTGGAGACGGCCAGTGGGTCGTCTCCGGCCAGTCCGGGGAGTCCGACCAGCGGACGCCGTCGAGTCGCGCCCCGGTCAGGTCTGCGCCGGTGAGGTCCGCACCGACGAGATCGGCCCGGTGGAGGTTCGCGCGCGTGAGGACCGCATCGACGAGGCGGCCTTCGCTGAGATGGACGCCGGTCAGGATGGCGTCGTCGAGCCGGGCGCCTGTCAGGTTGGCGTTGGCGAGGTCCGCGCCGTCGAGGTTGGCCTGAGACAGACGCGCCCCGGCGAGGTCGGTAGCGGTGAGCTTCGTCTTGATGAGTATCGAGCCGGTCAGATCCGCGCCGGTGAGGCGAGCCGCCATGAAGTCGGCGAATGCCAGATCCCGGCCGGCGAGGAGCGCGCCAACAAGCTGGGCCCCGGGGTAGTGGGCGATGGTCCAATCGATGATCTTCTCGACGCGTTGCGGTACCAGTTCCGTGGGCTCGTCGCTCGCGGGCGCCGACGCCCAGCCTGGCCGGCATTCCGGGTAGAAGGCGGGTAGAGGACCGCTGGGGGCTGGCCGCGGGCCGCCGGCGATCTCGTCCTCGGAGCGGTGGACAAGGTCGGGCGCGGGCAGCGCCGGCCAGATGCTCACCGCGTGTTCCTCGATCGGCGGGTCAGCGTCGAAGCCGGTGCTACCCGCGGCCCGCGCGGCGTCGCGTCCCCTCGCCCGCACGCGAACCCGGTACCAACCAGGGCCGCCAGGCGTCAGGTTCCCCAGCTCGGGCGGCCCGCCCGTGTCCATGTCGCCGAGCCAGGTCCGGCCCGTATTGCTGTGATGGCTGACGTCTACGGCCATGGCCCAGCCGTCGAAGGCAGCGGCGGGTTCGTCGTCGCGGACCTCGACGGTAATCCTGATCCGCCCGTAGTGGGTCCCGCAGACCACGGCCAGGTGACCGCCACCCGCCCCGACGAGTGTGTTCCCCTGAAAGGCCTGATTCAGGCCCACACTCTCGGGGATCACGTTGTAATCGCACAGGTAGTACTGGCTGTAGCCGACACGGAAGTCGTCAGTAATCCACCTCATCGGTCGATCATCGCAGCCGCGATCGATCTTCCGAACGCGCCGACGGGGGTTGACCACCAGGCCACCAGGCCATCGAGCGCCGGCAGGGCGGCCTTCACTCGCTGGCGACCTCGCGCCGGGCGGGCTCGCGGAACGTCGTTTCTCTCGCGCCGAGGGCGACACGCACCAACGCGCTCGACAGCGGCAGGAGAATCGCGGCAGCGGCAGCGTCCGCCAGAAGATGATTTCCCGTCGCCATCACGACGAAGGTGGTGAGGGCTGGATAGCACCACGCGAGCGCACGCAGCCATCGGTTATCCGTCAGCGCGCGACTCGCCATCGCGACCCACAGCGCCCATCCGACGTGCAGCGACGGCATTGCGGCGAAGGGATTCTCCGCTGAGGTGATCCCATGCTGTCCTCCTGCGCCGAACGTCCGCACCCTCGCGACCGTGTCGACGAACTCGGCCGACGGCAGCAGCCGCGGCGGTCCGACCGGGCAGAGCCAGAAGACGACCAGCGCGAGCAGGCTCGCCACGAAGAGAATGTCCCGGTACAGCCGGTACTGGTTGGGGCGTAGCACCAACAACAGCGTCAGCACCAAGGCGGTCACGATGAAGTGCGGACCGTCGTAATAGTAGTTCCCGACCGCTTCGCGAAGATGCGACCGCGCCCACCACGTGTTCACCCACAATTCCGGGGACAGGTGGACCGCACGCTCGGCCCGCAGGACCCGGTCGGTGCGGCCCAGTGCCTGCTGGGCGTGGCG
Organism: Pseudofrankia inefficax; assembly: GCF_000166135.1. Lineage (NCBI taxonomy): Bacteria > Bacillati > Actinomycetota > Actinomycetes > Frankiales > Frankiaceae > Pseudofrankia > Pseudofrankia inefficax. The sequence goes on along the minus strand of NC_014666.1, from coordinate 2,615,456 downwards.
GGGCGCGTGGTCGGCGATGATCGAATACAGCTGGAAGCCGACGATGATGAGGAGTGTCTCGAGGGCGAGATGCACCGTCAGGAAGCGGCTGCGACTCGCCGTGGCGTTCTCGAACGACAGCCAGGCCCACACCTGCCGCGGCGATACCCGGCGAGGACCGGGCGCTCTCGACGGTCCTGCCAGCTCAGCCATGCCAGGCACGGCGGCGGGCGCAGATAGGTCCCCGGCGGACAGGGCGCGGTGCGGCGTCCAGTGCCTGGGACGACGGCGGCAACAGACGGCGGGCCATGGCCGTACACATTCCGTTCACTCCACCGACAGTAGTGCGGCACCATCCCGAAAGGTCCCGCGACAGCGAGCGGCCGGGATTCTGACTCAAGCCGGGGTCATCGCACGCGGGACTGCCGTGCCAAGGGGTCTCCCCGCCACGATCACCGCCGTCCACTGCCCCGGTGCGGGTTACGGTCGCCCTCGCGGGCGACCTGGCCAGCTTCTGTCCGCAGCCGGCCGACTAACTGGATCCGGAGCTGACTCCAGGCAGGCCCACGCGGCGTAGGCCGGCCGCCGCGACGGCGGGTTCGAGCCCGTCGACGCCGAAGGCTTCCACCGGGCCGAGCGCGCCGTGCCCGGTCACCGCGCCGGACGCCAGCTGGCCAGCGATCCAGGCCATGATCCGGCCGGTGAAGACGTAGGGATCCACACCCTCCAGACGGACCGTGGCCAGTTGTCGCCCGGAGGCGTCGGCCACGGTGGCGAGCACGACGGTGCTGGTCGCGTCCTGGGCCGCCGGATCCGGCCCGCGTCCCGTGACCCGCAGCGCCGGCGCCGCCGCCACGCCCGCCAGCCGGGTGAAGACGCGCAGCCGGGACAGCGCCGCGAGCGGGTAGGACGCGGCCCGCGCCAGCCGGGCCGGCCTGCCGCCCGCGACCATGTAGGTCGCGGCCTCGGTGAGCCGCGGCGCAAGCCGGGGCAGCGTGCGCGCCTCGGTTCCCGCCCACAGCACCCCGGTCAAGACCGACCTGTCCTGTCGAAAGGTCCGTACCTCGCGCCCGAAAGGAAGGGTGACGAGCCGGCCGGCCCGCAGCATCTCGACCGGGCTGAAGGCGGACGCCAGCATCGTCGCCCTCGTCCCGCTGCTGATTCCGAGCCGGTGCAGCCGCCCGCCCGGGGGGACGACCTGGTAGGCGACATCGACCCGCCGGGCCTCCTCGCCGGCATCCCGTAGCGCGAGCGCGCCGGCCAGATTGCCGGGCACGCAGTCGAACCCGGACGCCGGAAGCAGCACGACGCCGGCGCGTTCGGCCCGTGGGCCCGCGTCCTCGTACACCTGGCGCAGGAAATCGGCCTCGCCGCTGCTGTCCAGGTAGTGCGCCCCGGCCGCGATCGCTGCGTCGACGGCGGGCCGGCCGAACCTCGAAAACGGGCCCACCGTGGCGACCAGGACGTCGCCAGGCTCGACCAGCCGGCGCACCGAGTCGGGGTCGGCCGCGTCGGCCAGAGCGCCGGGCAGGTCATCGTGGCGGGCACGCAGCGCGTCGACCCGCGCCCGGTCACGCCCCGCGACCACCGGACGGTGCCCCGCCGCGACCAGCTCGGCGGTCACGAGCCGGCCGGTGTAGCCGGTGGCGCCGAACACCACAATGCGTCCGCCCATGCCCACAAACGGTACGGCCCCCGGACGCGGGAGCGACTCCGACTCGCCCCCGCACCGAGGATCGGACCCTGCCGCTCGCCCCGGCCCGGGCCCCATATCTACGCGATGGGCCCACCGATGAGGAGAAGCCGACGACGGTCAGGCTCGTCACGACTCATGGGTGGCACTCACTGCGCATAGCGATGGTGGTGCTGGCAACAGCGCTAGGAGCAGCTCGCCCTGCCCGCGGTGTCCCGCCTCGACCACCTGGTGCGACAACGCCGCACGCTGGATGGGCGTCAGGAGATCGTCGAGGTGGAGACGGACGGCTTGCCCGAGCTGTTGAAGTAGATGCCCGGGCTGGTCTCGAAGCCCGCGCTCGGGTTGCCGCGCAGGGTCGAGTTCTCGATCGTGAGGGTGCCGGTCTTGTTGTTGCTGACGAAGAAGACGGCGCCGCCGCCCTCGACCGCGCTGTTGTTCTCGAGGATGCTGCCCGCGATCCGCAGCGCCATCTGGTTGCCGTCGTTGTAGATGGCGCCACCGCTGCCACCTCCGGGCGTGCCGGAGCTCGCCGGGTTCGCGCCGCGGCCGATGGCCTTGTTGTTCCGGAAGACGCTGTTGAGCACCGTCCAGGAGACGCCGATGCTGCTCAGCGCGCCGCCGTTGGAACACGAGCCGCCGGTGAAGGTGCTGTTGACGACGTATACGGGGCGGTCCTGGTACTGGTCGAGCACACGGATCGCGGCGCCGCCGAGGTCGGGGCCGGCCGGGTCGCAGGTGTTGGTGACGAACGCCGAATGCACAATCCGGAACTGGCCGCCGCGCACCAGGATCGCGCCGCCACCGCCGCCCTCGGCCGTGTCGCCGGTCGAGTTGCCATTCGCGAAGGTCAGGTTCTGCACGGTTAGGCTCGGCGTTTCCTGGTCGTCGCAGTGCGAGGTGGTCCAGCCCTGGGCCTTGTCACAGGTGTCCAGGTAAAGAATGCGACGGTGGCCCGCGCCGTTGAGAGTCACCAGACCGCCGCCGTCGATGACCACCTGGGGAGACGCCGCGTTGACCACCCTGGCGGTGGCGGTCATCGTGATGATGACCGGATTCGGGCCGCAGCTGAAGGTGATGATCCCGCCGGCGGCGACGGCGGCCACCACGGCGGCCGAGGTGCAGCTCGCCGGCGTGCCGCTGCCGACGACCCGGGTCGGGTGCGAGGTGTCGACGGCGGCCGCCGCGGCCGGGACCGCCGCCCTCCCCGCAGGGTTGCCGGCAACCAGACCGCCGCCGACGGCGGCACCGGGCTGAGTCGAGGCGGCGGCACCGGGCAGGCGAGTAACGCTCGGCGACACGGACGGGCTCGGCGACGGGCCCATGGACGTGGGCAGAGCCGAAGCCGCGCCAGGCGGCAACGCGGTGGTGGAAGCCGGCACCGTGGCCGCCTGGGACGGGACGGCGGTCCCATCAACGCCGACGCCACGCGCCGCACAACCCGCCCCGAGGCAGAGCAAGGGGACAAGCAGTCCAACCGCCACCCACGAACCGCCAGCCTTAGCGCGCATACGGGGACATTAGCCTCCACCTCAGATGACCGCCGGCACCCGAGGCGCGTGTGGCCGCTTCGGCTCGGAGCAGATCCGTGGCCACGGCAGGCCAGCGGCCAGCGAGGCGATCCTCGTCGCCTGGGCTCAGTTTTCGGCGGGGGGAATGTTGGGGTTGAGCCGGAGGCGGTTTTCCGGGTCGTAGCTGCGCTTCACTTGCCGAAGGCGTTCGACGTTGCGTCCCCAGGCCCGCACCCGGTCGTCGTCATCGAGATCGGCGTCGCCGCCGAAGTTGAGGTAAGTGCCTGACGCGGCCCGCAGTGTGACGGCCTCATGGTAGGCATCGCGCACCCAGCGGATGTTCACGTCGTTGTCGGCTGGGTCCAGCCAGTTTCCGTCGAGGCTCAGTATGTATCGGGCGCCGCGATCGCCGAACGCGGTTTCCGTCGCCCCGACCCGCGACATGGCGCCGCCCATGAGAGGCGCGTGCACCAAGGTCTTCGGGGACGGGCGGTCCTGGCCGACGCGGACAACGAACCCGGTCGTTTCCTCGTCTAGTCGGTCCAGATAGACGGACTTCCAGTAGCTCTGCAACTCACCCTTCGGGAAGAGGGGGTCGAGGGCGGACTGCGCCGTCCGATACGACAGGGCCTGGCTCATGTCGGCGAGGGGCCTGCCGAACTCGCCCAACTCCCTACACGCCCGTCGGCCCTCGTCCGGGTCACCCGCGTACAAGGCAGCCATCATGAACACGTCGCGGTTGTGAACGGAGGGCGGAAATGGCGGCACCGCTGGCAGCGTCCAGAACATGGCGCGGCTGGTGACTTCGTCGGGGACGGTGGACGTCCAGTCTCGCCAGCGCGGGAGTACTTCGGCGGCGGCGTCAATCGGGTAGACGACCATGCCGTTCCAGACGACAGGACCGAGCGGATAGGCCTCGAACTCGAAGGACACCACCACGCCAAAGTTGCCGCCCCCGCCACGTAGCGCCCAGAACAGGTCCTCGTGCTCGGACGCGCTGCACCGCACAATGTCGCCACGGACTGTCACGACATCGGCCGCGCGCAGCGCATCGCACGCCAACCCGTACTTGCGGTGCAGCCAGCCGATTCCTCCCCCGAGCGTCAGACCAGCCACACCCGTGGTCGACACGACCCCGCCAGGTACCGCGAGCCCATGCAACTGCGTCTCACGGTCGACGTCGCCCCAGGTCGCACCACCCGCGACCCGCACACGCCGCCGTTCCGGGTCCACCCAGACACCCCGCATGACCGAAAGGTCGATCATCAGAGCGTCGTCGGCCGTGCAGCTCCCGGCAATGCTGTGGCCGCCGCCCCGGACGGCGACAAGAAGGTTCCGCTCCGTGGCCATCTTGACAGCGTCGACGACGTCGGCGGTCCCGGTGCACCGGACGATGAGACCTGGTCTGCGGTCGAGCATGGCGTTCTGGATGATCCGCGCCTCGTCGTACCCGACGTCGTCCGCGGTCAGAACCGCCCCCCGGAAGATCGCGCGGATCTCCTCGACGGTCTCGTCCGAGAGTGTCTGCCGCTCGCCTTCCAGCGTGAGCACCTGTGCCGACATGGAATACCCCTCCCCAGCGCCCGCCGCCTCCACCGGCCGGCGCAGCTCACCCCTCTCCAGGGCGACACCATGATCGACTCGCCGCAACACGTACCGATGTCGCGACAATGTGTGACCACGGTGGGCGAGTCTGATACCGGAGACCGGCACAGAAGGCGACATCTTCTCGGCTCGTGTACGAGCTACCCGACCTGGCCCTTCTCAGACATCCTCATGGCTTGGCGGCAGGAGCAGGGCCCGCGGGAAGATCGGCGTCGTGGGTTCGCCGATCTCGCCCGGTTCCTGGCGCAGCCGACAGGCCGCTCTTCACCGAACCCTTCGAACGGCGTGTCGACGACCGTGGTGGTCCGCAGCCGCCTCCGCCTGACCAGCAGAAACAGCAGCCAGCTCAGCTCTTCAGCAGCTGGCGCGACATCACTACCCGCTGGACCTGGTTGGTGCCCTCGTAGATTTGGGTGATCTTGGCGGATATAGATCGACATCGCTGTGACCTGGGGACACTCGCCGTCCAGGGTCGGTGCTCGCGGGCGAATCCACATCCTGTCCACGGCTCGCACTTTGTCCCAAGCGCCGGAAGGGTGGCATCGCGCGCCGGACGACACAAAGAACCACGCGGTGGCCGCCTCACGTCCCCCGCCACACCGCCCGTCCGGGATCAGACCACAGGGCGATCACTGGAGCTGCAGTACTAGGAAAACCCAAACGGAAAGGGCCCAGTGAGCCTTTTCCATCTCACCGAGGCATTGGCCGGTCCGGCCCAGCCGGAGGCGATGATGGACAAGGCTCAGCGACCAAGTGCTGTAGCGCGCATCTCCGCGGCTTTGATAATGTTCTTCTGTAGTCTTGATGGGAAGTAGTCGACACCACTGGACGCCGCTACCTCACCAGCTTTGGTCTGCAGTTCTGCAGCAGCCTGTGTCTCACCAATGAACTCAAGGTAGACGCAAGCGAGTTCGAGACGCGGGAGTTCATTCCAGGGCCAGAGGTCGAGTCGTTTGAAGTCGGCTACACCATTGCAAACCAAGTCGATAAGGTCGGCCGGCCCACTCGATCTTAGAAGAAACTCACTGCTTACGGACCGCAGCACGTCGGACAGCTCCGAGCAGGTGCCGGCATCTTCGTCAGGATCTCCACTGATCTCGAGGCCGACCGTGGATTTTGTCCGCATTCGGTGAATCTTGTTTAGCGAAGCGGACACGACCCACTCGCTCCGAGCGGCCGATGAAGAACTCAGCCCGGCGATACCCAGATTGAGTGAGACATCGAAACCGAAGGAGCCTGGATGAGACCACTTCGAGCGCGACACTACGGCAGTACGAAGGAGACCGCTATCCCGTCTAAGAAAGAGATTCCCTTTCTTCGTAAACTCACACTCTTTCACGAGCAGGTCTGATACGACCTTCGCGACAATCCTGAGTTCTTCGACCATCAGTTCCGATCACCGAACCCTCTGGAAGCTCGCGGCGCCCGTTTGTGGATTTACCCGGTATACCCAAAGCTGGCCAGAGCCCGACGGGACTCCCATTTCCTGCTCGTAGACTCTCAGCTCGCCCAGACCTCTTCGGATCTGGCTTCGGGTGTCCGGTTTCAGTTCCACCGGGACCCGCACACCGGTCGCAGGGTCCGTGAAGGCGCCGTCCGGTCGAAGACCGCTAGGGAGCTTGAACTCGCCTTCATAGCCGACATCCCCATATCCATTCAAGATGGTCGAGAAATCCTTGTGGACTTGCTGTCCTGTCCTCGCTGCCGGATTGGAGCCGCTCGTGCACGAGGATGCGTTGTGCACGAGGATATCGGTCCCGGTAGTGACGACATAGAAGGTGTGGGTGTTGGCGATGGTGAGGTCCCACATGTCGCCGCTGGCGGGGATGACGACGGTGGCGGTGACGGTGGCTGGGGTGCCGTTGTCGGTGTGGAGGTGGTCGCCGGGGTGGAGCTCGTTGGCGTCGGTCCAGGTGTGGGTGGTGTCGTTCCAGATGGGGTGGTGTTCGGTGGTGTGGATGGTCGAGGTGCCAGTGGCGGTTTGGATGGTGAGGTCGAGCAGGTCGGTGTCGTGGTTGACCCAGACGTTGGTGACGGTCTGAGGGGCGGTCTTGCCGGTGGTCGGGTCGGTGGCCTGGACCCGGTCGCCTGGGTGGATCTGGCTGATCGGCTTGGTGGTGCCGTCGGCGATCAGGACCTCGGTGGAGGCGGTGAAACTTTGTCCACCGACGGCACAGGAGTTCTGGCTCTCATCGCCGAGGTATTCGTCCGGTGGTGGCGTGCCATCACCGCCCTGGCCCGTGCCCTGGCCTGAACCTGCGCCGCCGGTTTGGGTGGGTGGGTTGACGGGATCGTCGCCGATGCAGTGGGCGAGGCCCGCGTTGTGGCAGTCGGAGTCGGAGGCGGTGTACTGCAGGCCCGCGGTCTCGTCAGTGGACGGGCCCAGATTGGCGTCGAGGGGGTTGGAGTAGGTCTGGGGCACGTCGGTCGGCTTGGGGATGGTGCCGTTGTTGCCGACGCCGTGGTTGGCGTCGGGGTTGACGTGCAGGGTGCCGTGGACGACGTCGTTCGGGTCGGGGTAGGTGGGTTGCTGTCTCGCGGGGCTGCGGGCCGGCTTGGATGACTTGGACGTCTTGGTCCTTGTCGGTGTGCTGCTGGCCGACTGCGACGACTTCGACGTCTTCGTCTTGGTCGTGGTCTGCGCGGCGGAACCGATCGCGGCGCCGAGCTTGGCCCCGTTGTCATTACCGGCTGTGCCGACCGCGGCGCCGAGTGCGGCGCCCGCGTTCGCGTCTGGCTCGTTGTGTGGGCAGAAGACCGCGCAGGCAAGGCCGTAGCCAGCTTCCCGGCTGACGGCGTAGCTCGTGGCTCCACCGCCTTCTTCGCCGGCTTCTTCGTCGGCCTCGCCTGACCTGAGTTCGGTGGCGGCAGCCCTCAAAACCCTGGTTTCCCAGGAGGGACCCGACCGCCGGCCGGTGGGGTCGCTGTTGAGCAGCGGGTTCGCAGCGGCGTAGGTGTAGCGGTTGTCGGCGGCGGTGCCGGTCCAGGGCAGCGGGGTGGAGTCGCGGGCGGTGAAGGTGCCGGTGGTGGGGGTGTACCAGCGGGTGTCGGCGTTGAGTTGGCTGGTGGTGGGGTCCGACCAGCCGCCTTGGTAGCCGATTTCGAGGTGGCTGGTGCCGGTGGTGGTGGGGGTGCCGAAGGGGTCGTAGGCGCGGGTGTCGGTGAGGGTGCCGGTGGTGGTGAAGGCTGCGGTGGTGTCGCCGTGGGGGTTGGTGAGGGTGGCGAGGCCGGCGCTGCCGGTGTCGGCGCCGATGAGCTTTCCGGTGGGGTCGTAGGCGTAGAGGGTGCCGTCGTGGAAGGCGGGTTCGTTGGTCAGGTCGTCGTAGGTGAAGGCCTGGCTGCTGTTACGCCATGAGGCTCTGCCTAGCCCGTCGTACTCGTAGGTGGTGGTCGTCGACCCGCTGGCCACCGAGGTGAGTTGGTCGAGGGCGTTGAACGTGTCGGTGGTCGTGTTGGAACCGGCGGTGGTCGAGGCGAGAGTGCCGCGGGCGGTGTAGGTGTAGCTGGCGGCGCCATCGTTCAGCAGGCGGTTACGGGCGTCGAACGTCGCGGTGACGCCACCAACCGACGTCCGGTTACCGGCAGCGTCCCAGCCGTAGGCCGTAGTGCTGCCCGCCTGGCTGGTCCACGACGTCAGCCGGTCGGCCTGGTCGTAGCCGTAGGACTGGGAGCCGGCGCCGGCGACTCCGGCGGGCGCAATCGTCGTCGCGGTCAGGTTGTCGTTGTTGTCGTAGCCGTAGGTCTGCGAACGCAGCGTCCCGCCGGGTGCGGTGAGGGTGTCGGAGGTGGTGCGGCCGAGCTGGTCGTAGCCGTAGCTCTCGACCGCGCCGCTGCTGCCCGTGGCGTAGTCGATCGAGGTCAGCTGGTCGGCGTCGTCATAGCTGTAGGTCCGGGTCCCGGGGGTGCCGGCGCCGGTGACGGTGGCGAGGTTGCCGCGGGTGTCGTAGGTGTACCCAGTGGTGAGGCCACCGTTGCCGCGTGAGGTCAGCAGGCCGTCGGCGTTGTACTGGAGTGATGCGTCGCCTTCGGTGCCGTGGGAGCCGGTGTGCAGGTCGCGGTCGTCGTAGGAGAACTCCTCGGAGGCGGACGGCGAGTCCTCGTTGGTCAGGTTCCCGGCCAGGTCGTAGGCCAGGGTCCGGGACGCCGAGGCCACGCCCGTCCCGGTGCCGGACTCGCCGATTAGCTGGCCGAGTGCGTTGTAGGTGGAGGTGCGGGTGACACCGCCGGGCTCGACCTCGGTGACCGGCAGGCCGCCGGTGTCGTAGGAGGTGGTCCAGGTGCGGTCGGTGAGGTTCGGGTAGGCGGTGGTCGATGGCTCGATCGTCTTCTCAGGCAGGCCAAGGCTGTTGAACGTGGTGATCGTGGCGTTGCCGTTGCCGTCGGTCAGCCGGGTGCGGTTCCCGGCGGTGTCGTAACCCGCCGACGTCGTGATCGAACTGCCGGCCGCGACGGGGACCGTGATCGAGCGGAGCTGGTCGAGGGCGTCGTAGGCGTCGGTGGTGGTGTTGCCGTTCGGGTCGGTCTGGGAGGTGACGTTGCCCGCCGCGTCGTAGCCGATGGACAGGCTTCGCAGCTGGGCGTTGGTGTTCGAGAACTGGGCGGCGCCTGTCTGGCGGCCGGCCCGGTCGTAGGTGTAGGTCGTCTTGCGGCCGAGCGGGTCGGTGCCCGAGGCGAGCCGGCCGGCGAGGTCGTAGGTGTAGGTGGTGGTCTTGCCTGCCTCGTCGTGGGTGGCGATGAGCTCGCCGGCACCGTTGTAGTCGGCCGTCGCGGCGGCCCCGGCGCCGACGTTCGTCGGGCGGAGGATCTTGTTGAGGTCGCCGGCGTCGTCATAGCCGTAGTAGGTGGAGAAGGTGGCACTCGGGGTGCGTTCGGTGCTGGTCGTCGCCCAAGGGCGGTCGAGGTCGTCGTAGGCGTAGAACAACCAGGCACCGACCTGGTCGACGGTCGTGACCAGGTTGTTCGCGTCGTCGTAGATCGCGCGACTTACTCCGGGGGCCGGCAGCCCGTCGACCTGCGGATCCGTGACGGAGACGACCCGGTTGCGCATGTCGTAGACGGCGGTCGTCGTCTGGCCGCGGGTGTCGACGTGGGTGAGGACGTTGCCGTTGTCGTCGTAGGTGAACGACTCGGACGGAGTCGACGCGGACCCGCCGGGTGGCGTGTACGACGGGTAGCTGACCTGGGTGGGCCGGCCGAGCGCGTCGTAGGTCGTGGTTGTGGTCAGGTTGCGGGCGTCGCGGCTCTGGGTGACCTCGCCGAACGTGTCGTAGCCGACCGTCCCCGTCGGGGTCGCGGCGCTGGCCGTGTTGCCGTTCTCCTCGACCTGTACCGACGGGGCGGTCACCTGGCCGACCCCGCCGGCCGCGTTGGTCGTGACATGGGTCGTGAAGGCCGGGTCGAACGCGGCGCCCGGGGTGTAGCCGCGCGGGTCGACGAGCGTCGTCGTATAGCCGCGCTGGTCGCGGGTTAGCGCGGTGGTGTAGCGGGCGACGCCGTCGCCGAAGACGGTCGTCGAGGTGAGTCGGGAGGCGTTGTCGTAGCCGTACTCGGTGCGTTCGGTCGTCGACGTGCCGGCGGCGCCGGTCTCGATCGCGGTGGGGTCGCCGTTCGCGTCGTAGGACAGCGCCGTGGTGCGGTGGACGCCAGCCGGGTCGAGCGCGGTGCCGGTCGCGTTGCCGGCCTGGTCGTAGCTGGCGGTGGCGGTGGTCAGCCCGCCGCCGGTGACGGTGCTGGTCTCGTTGCCGGCGCCGTCGTAGGAGTGGTCTTCGAGGACGATGTTCCGTGTCGTGGCGGACAGGTCGCCGGTGGCGAAGTCGGGGTTGTGGTAGCCGGTGAGGGTGACCTGGTGGAGCTTGCCGTCGAGCCAGTAGGTGTAGTTGGTCGTGCGCCCGAGCGCGTCGGTGACGGATGCGAGCCGCCCGGCGGGGTCGTAGGCCCGCGACTCGAGGACCAGGTCCCGGGGTGACGTGCCCGCGACCGGGTCGTCGACGAAGTCCTTCAGCGTTGTCGTCGCGAGCTCGTTGAGCGGGGTGTAGGTATAGGCCGTGACGGTGCCGTTCGGGTCGGTCGTCGTCGCGACGTTGCCGTTGGCGTCGTAGGTCTGCGCGTTGGTCGCGGCGGCCGCGGTGCCGGAGGCGGCGGTGGTGGATAGCGGCCGGTCGTCGGCGTCGTAGGTGTAGGTGGTGGTGCGGGCGGTGTCGCCGCCGGTGGAGTCGGAGACGACGGCCTGGGTGAGGTTGCCGTTGTTGTCGTAGGTGTTCGTCGTGACCCGGGTGTGGGTCGTGCTGGTGATCGGGTTGGCCACGCCGGGTTCGGTGACGGTCGCGACCTGGGAGAGCTTCGTGTAGGTGTAGGTCGTCGTCAGCCCGGAGGGGTAGGTGTCCGAGGTTTCCTTGGACGTGAGCCGGCGGCCGATCTCGTCGGTCGTGTAGTCGTGGATCAGGCCGGCGGGGTCCTGGTCGTGGCGCAGGTCGCCCTTGGAGTCGTAGCCGTAGGTCGTGACCTTCCCGCGGGCATCCGTCGTCGAGGCGAGCAGGCCCGCGGGTTCTGTTCCTCCGCCGACGGCGGTCTCGGCGCCGACGGTGTAGCTGGAGCTGGTTGTGGTGCCGCCGGGGAACGCGGCGGTCGGCGGGCTGGTCGTCGAGAGCAGATTCCCGACGGGGTCGTAGCCGTAGGTCGTCTTGTAGGCATCGTCGGTCGGTGCGGCGGAGCGGCCGTCGCGGTGGGCGACGATCAGGTCGTCGCGGGGGTCGCCGGGCGGGCCGTTGTAGTAGTCGTAGTAGTCGGTGACCGGCCAGGTGCCCGACGCGTCGGAGTACCGCACGACCGTGCGCGCCAGGACGTTGCCGTGGCCATCGGTCTGGTAGTTGGTGACGTTGCCGTTCTCGTCGGTGGCCTGGGCGAGGAACCCGTCGTCGTTGTAGGTGAACGTCTTCGTGCCGGTAGGGCCCGTCTTGGACAGCAGCTGTCCGTAGACCGAGTAGGTCCAGTCGGTGTTGGTGCCGGCCGGGTCGGTGGTGCGCACGACGATGTTCGGGCTGGTCGCGGTCACCGCGTAGGTGGTGCGGTTTCCGAGGCCGTCCTCGCGCCAGGCGACGGTGCCGTCGGAGTTGTAGCCGACCTTGGTGTCGAGGGTGTTCTCGGGCAGTGTGATCTGGTTCAGCTGGCCGGATGAGCTGTAGCTGTAGGTTGACCCGCCAGTCGTGAGGCCCGGTGTGGTCACCCCGGTCAGCCGGCCGGAGGTGTAGCTGTACTTCCAGGTCAGTGCCCCGCCGTTCGCCGCGACCGAGGGTGTGGCGACCTGGGCGATGTGGGTGTTGTCGGTGGTCCAGGTGAAGGTCAGCGCCCGGCCGGACGTGGTGTTCGTGGCTGTGGTGAGCCGGGAGTTGGCGTCGTAGGCGAGGGCGACCCGGTTGCCGGCGGGGTCGGTGGTGGCGACCAGCTTGCCGTCGGAGCGGAACGTGGATGCGGTGCCGCCCTTCTCGGTGAGCTCGGTGGCGGCGGTGGTGGTGAAGGTGTCGATCCGGCCGGTACCGGCGGCATCGGCGTACGGGCCCGCGCGGCTGGCGAACAGCAGGGCCGGATCGTGGGTTGAGAGGATCTGGGTGCCGTTGCGCAGCACTGCGATCGACGTGCCGGAGGTGATGATGCTGAGCACGTCGGCCGCGGTACAGCAGCCACTGGCCGCCGTCGCGACCACAATGTCGACACCCGCGACGCGTTTGACCAACTGCCAGCTGTTCGACGCTGGCTGTGCGACCAGGCGCCAGTAGTTGTCGACGTCAGCAGCGCGGAACGCGACGCCGACCCCGGCCTGGGCGACAGGCTCGGTGAAGGTGATCGTGCCGTCGGCGGCACCGCTGACAGTGGTCAGGTTGTGCCCGGAGCCGCCCGCCGTCGCGAGGTAGGCGCTGTTGCCGCTGATACCCCAGGTGCCGGCCAGGCCGGTGAAGGCCTCGCCGTCGTCGCTGGCCCCGAGGCTGGTGGCGCTGTTCGCGCCGGTGAACGTCGCCCGATGTCCCTCAGGCGTAATGGTCAGGCCGTCGATCCGGCCGGTGCCGGTCGACTGGGCGTACAGGCCGGCCTTCGTCACGGTGGAGAACGCGGTGTCGGTCGCGGTGCCGACGACAGCGCCGTTGCGCAGCATCTGCAGGGTGCTGCCGACCATCCGGACGCCATAGGTGTCCGTCGTCGCGCAGCAGACGCCCGTGACCGTCTTGACGGTGGTCTCTAGGCCGCCGGAGCGTTTCGCCAGGACCAGCGACGTTCCGTTCTCGTAGAGCATCCACATGTTGTCCGCGTCCTGGACGCGGAACGCGATGCCGAGCCGCGACTGCGTCGTCGGGGTGGAGAACTGGATCGTGCCGTCCGCGGGCGCCGGTACGACCGCCACCGACTTGAAAATTCCGGCGGACGCGAGGTAAGCGGAGTTGTTCGAGATGCCCCACGTGCCGGCCAGTGCCTGCCAGGTCTCGCCGGTGTCCGTCGCGCCCAGGGAGCTGGTCGAGTTCGCGGCGGTGAACGATGCCACCCGCGGTTCGGACGCCTGAAGCGACGAATAGTAGCCGTGTTCCGGCTGGTAGGTACCGTCGCCGTTGCGACCGAACAGGGTTGTTCGGCCGTCGCCGTTGCGGACCTGGACGTTCCCGGGACCGGAGGTGGCCGCGCCGGCGGTCACGTCGTAGGCGCTGGTCCAGCCGGTGCCGAACAGGCCGTCGGTCGTGCTCTTCGAGTTGTAGGTACGCGCCACCGACAACGCCGGACCCGCACCCTGCACTGACGCGTCCGTGACCTGGGTCGTGAAGTTCTGCGTGAGCGGATTGACCCCGGCGACGGCGGGCGCGTAGGTGTTCGCCCCGTAGTCAGCACCGACCGTCGCGTTGTAGTTCACCGGCTCCAGGACCAGCGGCGACGACCACAGGCTTTGCGACGTGCCGTCAGAGACCTGGACGCGCCAGTAATAGAGCTGTCCCCAGGTCAACGGTGTCGGTGGAGTCCAGATCGGCCACGAGGTCCAGCCTGAGGACTGGCAGGTGCCCGAGTTCGCGTCCGTCCCGGTACACAGCTGGAACTGGTAGGTGAGCGGGTCGTTGTCCGGGTCGAGCGCGAGCACACCCAGCGTCGGCTGCGTCGAGGGAACCTCGGACCCGGAGATCGGAGAGACCCCGACGATGTAGGGCGACTGGTTCACTCCGGCGGCGACGCTCACCGGGGTGGCGAGCTCGCCGACGCCCTGGCCGGAGAACCAGGAGGTGCCGGTTTGCTCCATGTCCCAGCGGATCGTGTAGTTACCCGACGACAGACTGGACAGATCCACCGACGCGTTCACGTCCACGGACTGGTCCGACGCCACCGTCGTCGGGATCGGCGTCTGCAGGCCCTGGTGAATCAACTCGAACGTGTTCGTCGCATCGAAGATGTGGTACGACAGCGCATAACCGGCACCGGCCGTCCACGTCGCCTGGCCGGTGTTCGTCAGCCGGACCGTGATCTGCCCCGGAGCGGTCGTCGTCGGCGGCACCGACCACGCCGGCGTCCCGGACGGGAACGAGTAGGACGCGCCGTAGGGCGTCCACTCCAGCTCGAGGCGCGGCCGGTAGTCCGAATCCGGGGTCGCCGGGTTGCACCAGCAGTCGTTGGAGTAGAACGACTTCAGCCACTGGGTGTCGGTGTCCGACGTCGTCAGCCCGAGGCCGAAGTTGGCAGTCGGGTCGTGGGTCCAGGTGTTCACCAAGTTGCTCAGCCGGGTGTCGTAGTCCCCGATGAACTCCCAGGACCCGCCGCACGACGAGCTGCCGTCATCGGCGAACGACTTGTTGGCGACCTCACCGCCGAGCGTCGCGCCCGGCCAGGTCATGTTCGTGCCGTTCCAGCCGAACGCCACCGACCGCAGGCTCACCGGGTGGGCCGTGCACCCGCTGGCGGAGAACCAGTTGAAAATCTTGACGTGCGCGTTCGTCACCGTCGCGTTCGTCAGCGGGTCACTGCCTGGGAAACTCAGGTACCCATGCACGATGTCGTTGGTCGGCGAGTAGTACCCGGCCTTGATGTCCGCCAGCGCGGAGTAGTTCGCGGACGGATTGGCCGACGAGACGTAGGTGTCGTCCTCTCCCGTCAACAGCGTCGACACGCTCGGGTCGACATTCACCGGGAACACGCGGTCCGGCGCGGTCAGCCAGGCCTTGTCGAGGTCCATCTGCAGTGCCTGCTGACCGTTCGCCAGCGTGATCAGGCTGTAGGTCACGCCATCTGACCAGGCCTGAAAGCCGTCCGCTGTGGTCGGCCTCGAGTCGGCCATCCAACCGTGCGGGATCAGCGCCCGCACCGTGCCGGCCTTGTCGGCCAGCTCGACATCACCGCCATCGCTCAGTCTCGCGGTCAGACCGGACAGCGTCAGCGGGTACACCCACGTCGTCGGCGCCTGCGCCGAGCGCAGCACAAGAACTTCCTTCATGCCGTCCGCGGTCGGCCCCAGCTCGACATCCGCCTGATCACGAACACTCGCGAACGTCGCCTTCGACCCGTCGATCTTGGCCGCCACCCCCGCGGCCTGCGCGATCCCGAAACCGAACGACAGGCCGCCACCCAGGTCGATGCTGCCCAGCTCGGCGTCGTTCGCCTTCGGCGCGACCTCCAGGCCGGACTGCGTCGACTTCGCGCGCAGCCGGCCCTTGTCGCCGGCGACCAGCGACGTGTCGATCCCGACCCAGTTCCCCTTCGAATCCTTGAACCGGTCCGCGCCCATCGACTCCTCGGACGTGTAGGTCCCGTCCGGGTTGTGGAACACCTCCGACGACGCCGTCCGCAGCCCCGGAACCTCGACCCGGCCAGCCTGCGGCTTCATCTCGCCGCTCGCGTCAGGCCGCGTCACCGCCTGAGGCCGAGACGGCCCGAGCTGCGCGCCCCGCGGCGTGGAAGCCGCCCTCGCCGCCTCATCCGCTGACGGTTTCTGCGGGGTGAACGGAACCTGTTTCAGCGGCGTGATCGTCGCTCCCGTCGACGCCACTGCCCCCGCTACCACGGGAGCCTTGCCCTTCAGCGTCGCCGGGCCTGCCTTCGCCGTGCCCTGCGTCGCGCTCGTCGGGACCAGGCTGACCTTCCCCGCCGCGCTACCCGACGACGAACCCGGCAGCTTGTCCGAGCCGCGGAACGGGTTCTGATCCGCGATCGGCACCGCCTTCGGTTTGGCCGGCGCGTCCAGCACGACTAGGCCGACGACCACGAGCAGCACCGCCAGCAGCGGCGCCACCCGGCGGACCCGGGCGTCACGCCGCCACCTGCGCCGGCCGAACGAGAGAAGCCCGAAGGACAGAAGGCGACTGGAAGCGGGACGGTGCCGGCCGGTCATCAAAAGGCTCCCGAACAAGACGTGAACAGGGCAACGCCGAACGACGAGAGACCAGCCTGGGCAGCCTTGCCCGCGCCGGCGACCTGCCCTTGACAACCAGCCCGGCGACGAACGCCGATGCCTTTCAGGGCAGCACAAAGAGACCAGATAAGGAGCCAGGAGAAAACGATGCGCGGACAGCGTCGTACACGCACGACCCACCAGACCCAGGGCCGAGAACGTTCCGACTCAAGGACTGGCGCACACCACGTCAAGTGGCGGGCGCCAGCATGCCACCAACCATAGGAGACACACAACCCTGTAGCAGAAATCGCCTTACAGACCCTCAGGAGCAACACGGACAGTTACAGCTACAGGCAAGTAGATGTTTGATTCATCCCCGACGCGCGCCGATGTCACTGGCGCCATCCGCCCCACCCGAACGCTCGACATAGATCTACTTCAAGCTGGCTACCTGCGCAGTTGTCCAGATCTGAAGATTTCTGCGCGTTCCATGTGGCACAAGGCCGACGACGTGGCACCATGGGCGACCGTGTACTCCGGACACGTATTCACCCACTCGCCGGCAATTCCCCCGCGCCCTCCATGGTTCGCACCCGGTGCGGATCGTCACCGGTCGCCTTCGGTAGTCAGCGGACTGGTAAGGGCTCGCTGTCACCGTCGAACGACGAAGCCGAGGTAGCTCACATCACCTCACGGCGTCAGCCGTGAGGATTTCGGCACGTCTTTGACGGGCTAGCTGGTTCCCGGGCCCTTGCTGGCGCTTCCGCATGCCCGAAAACCAGCGTGCTCCAGCGCCGCGCCCAGGCCTGTTCTGCTTTCGCGAAGGCTCAGAAGGAACGGTGACGAACGTGAGACGGCGCAGCCGCCCGACCAGCGAGCTCTCGGCCACCACGGCGCCCGAAACCACGTCTTCGCCCGAAGCCGAACTGGCGGACGCCCAGACCCGCGGCGACCCCAGACCGATCCGCGATCATGCTCCTCTTACCGACACCCTCGTCGCTGGCCCAGACGACCTCCCCAGCGACAACACCCCGCCCCACCCAGCCAAACCACCGCCACCCGCGGACCCGGCCGCCGCCCACAACCGGCGCCGCAAGACGAAGAAGAAAACCGGCCGGCACGTCTCGCCGAACAGCAGCGGGAAGCCACCCGGCCGCCACCGCAAGCCGCTGACCCCCTCCAAGAAACGGACCATCCGCAGAGCCCAGATCATCGGCCTACCCACTCTCGGCCTTCCCGCGATCGCCCTCCTACTGATCTTCACTGTCGCACCGTCCGGCAACGACGCTGCGGCCACCTCCAGGACCACGCCCCCGACTACCGCGACCAACTACCCCATGCCCTCCCTCAACCCGAGCGGACCAGCGACTGGCGAGGACGACCAGCCACCTACCGGCGCACTCGCCACCGCCGCGGCCGCACCAGCCAACGCACCCAGCGACCTGGTCACCCTCACGACCGCCGATCGCCGGATCCCCGCCCCGGTCCTCGCCGCCTACCAGCAGGCCGCGACGGCCCTCGCCGGCGAGCTCCCGGGGTGTCACCTGCGCTGGCAACTGCTCGCCGGGATCGGCAAAGTCGAGTCCGGCAACGCCACCGGCCGCCAGATCAGCCCCAACGGCACGGTCTCCCCCACCATCCTGGGCCCCCGCCTCACGGGCGGCGGCGGCTTCGCACGGATCCTCGACACCGACCACGGCGCTCTCGACGGCGACACGATCTTTGACCGCGCCGTGGGCCCGCTGCAGTTCCTGCCCTCCACCTGGAGCGGCGCGGGACGCGACGGCAACGCCGACGGGCGCAAGGACCCGAACAACATCCACGACGCAGCCCTCACCGCCAGCGGCTACCTCTGCGCCCACCACCGCGACCTGACCAACCCGGCCCAGCTCAGCGCGGCGATCCGCGCCTACAACCCGTCGGACGCCTACGTCCGCGCCGTGCTCGCCTGGACCACCGGCTACACCACCACACCACCCACCCCCATCACCCCACCAACCGCCGCCACCGGTCCGACCGAGGGCGATGCACAGACCAGCGAAGCCAGCCCCTACCCCGTGTTCGCCCTCACCCCGATCGGCACCGCCCCCGCGACCTCAGCCGCCTCCCCAACCGCAGCCGCCTGCAACACCCTCACGATCACGACCGGCAGCCTCACCGCCACCCTCACCACGACCACCCTCAACCTCACCGGCCGCTACACCACCCCCACCGGCACAGACCCCGACGGAACCATCACCCTCCACACCCTCGCCCGCAACCCCACCGGCCAGACCCTCGCCGACACCGACCGGCCGCTACCCCTCAAACCCAGCGACGCCCTACCCGTCCTGCTCACCCAGCTCCGCCTCGACCAACTCACCGACCCCGGCCACACCACCACCATCACCCTGACCCTCACCACCACCCCACCCGGCTGCCCCACCCAAACCCTCACCACCCTCACCATCACCAACATCACCCGACCCGCCGCGACCATCCCGGCCGCCACCAACACCCCTACCCCAACCACCAGCCCCACCCCGACAGCCAGCCCCACCCCCAGCCCGAGCCCACGCCCGACCGTGACGCCCACGGCACTATGACCGCCGAACCTCACCTGCCGGATCACGCCGCGCCCGCCTCCACCCGCGCGCCCGCAGCCAAACCCGGCCCCACGACCCGCCGGTCTCCCTCGCGTCGCGGTCCGAGTCATCCCGGTTTCGGCGCTACCCTTGACTACGACGCGGAAATACGCCGGGTCCTGTGCTCGACGAACGCGATCGAGTCACTCAACGCCCGCTACCGCCGGGCGGTCCGCACCCGCGGGCATTTCCTATCCGACCAGGCCGCGCTCAAATGCCTGTACCTTGTCACCCGCAGCCTGGACCCGACCGGGACCGGCCGCGCCCGGTGGGCCGTCCGCACGAAGCCCGTAATCGACGCCATGTCGATCACATTCCGTGACCGCTGGCCGTCCGCCGAAATCAGCCGGAACCACCGTTACCGAGGCAGTCCCGCGAGCCGCCGGCGATCCATGACCGGTGCGTCGCGAGGCCCAAGCCGCCTCCGGCTTGGTGGCAGCTCCCCTGAAGGTTGAGGTCGGAGTCTCGCTGCGGGTACGGCGGTTGCCAGCCAGCCATGGGATGGGCCGGATGTATGGCTGTGCGGGTCTTGGTTGGTCGGACGGTCACAGTCTGCGTGCTGCGGTGTGCTTGACGTCGTGGTCCTCGATGGGGTCGTCGCGCAGCTCGGTCAGCCAGCGCCGGGCTTCCGAGGTGAGCGGGGCGTTCTCGGCGGCTATCCGCCTTACTTCTGGCTCGCAGTCGAGCAGGTAGATCGCCAGGGTGTTCATCGTGTCCGGTTGGTCGAGGAGAAGCAGGCTGCGAAGGTAGCTGGCTCGTTCGTACGAATGCGGCGAGGCGTCGGTCAGCGAGCGGAGCCGGCGGACCAGCTGAGTGCGGATCTCCCCGTGCGCGGTCGGTGGCAGGCCGCTGAGGATCCGCGCGATGCCCGCGGTCAGTTGGTCCCAGCCGCACCACTGGTCCGCGAGACCGTCGAGCGCGGTCAGGAGCGTCGGGATGTCCTGCTCGTCGCCGTGGTCGGCCAGGAGGTCGGGGGCGTAGCGGAAGAGGGGGTGGGTGGGGTCAGCGGCCCAGGTTCGGGCGGGCGGGGCCACCAGGCGGCCGAGTGGGTGCAGCGCGCGGACCAGGGTCGACGACCCGAGGGGCGCCAGGTGTTCGACCAGGTCGAGCAGTTCCGGAACGGGCTTACCTCGGCGTCGAATCTGCCGCAACACCGCTGCGACGGTGCCTCGATCGGTGTGCGGCGTGCGTAGGAGGGTGACCAGGTCAGCGTCGGACGCCACAGCAAGATCGTTTTGTGTGGCCGGGTAGTCGTGACGGGTGGGCAGGGTGGCGTCGAGGAGGCGGTCGAAGTGGGAGTCGCGGCCACGCCAGCGTTCCCATGGCTCGCCGGCGGCCCATAGGTTCGGCGGGGTCTCGACGCCGAGGCGGGCGGCGGCGGTCTCCCAAAGGTCATCCCACCACTCGGCGGGCCATTCGTAGCTGATGGTCTCCAGGGCATCGACCCAGCGGGCCCCGTCGCGGACGTATCCACGGAGCGCTTCTCGGGCCTGTGTGTTGCCCGTGCGGGCCAGCGTCTCCAGGGTCCCGACCGTGAGATCGAACTGGTTGTACTCGTCGGTCGGGTCCCGGTCTGGCCAGCTGCGGTAGGGGCCGCAGGCCCGCTGTTGTGTGATCAGCGGGGCCAGGTCGAGGCGCAGGTCACGCAGGAGCCGGGCCAGGTAGGTGCGGCGATCGTCGACCTGCCAGTCCCACCGGGTATCCCGGCTGGTGCATTCGTAGACCAGTTGCGCATCGTCGGGGTGGTCGCGCAGCCAAGCGACCGCGCTGCCCTGACCTCGTTGTAGGGCGCCGCGCACGCTGCGATACGACGCATAGCGCCAATCCGGTGCGATGTCCTCAGCTTCAACCGTCATCGCGGTAAGCATGGAGCGGGCCAGGCGCCCGCTCCACCAATTTTCGAGTGCGAGTCGTCAGCCGGCCGGCGGCAGAAGAGCCCGGAGGACTCGCCCACCACGGCGCCTCGGACGAGGCCGTGCGACCATGGAGAGCCTCGCGCCTACCCCTGGTCTCGACCCGCGCGTCGGTCCAGCCCACGCCGCTCGTCAAGGGGTAGCGCCACGCGAACGCCGTTGGCTGCCCTGGCTTCGCTGCGTGCCCGCGACGACGCGGCCGGCATCACGTCCCTCAGAGCGCGTGTCTGGTTGAGCAGGGCGGAGCGCGTGCCACGGCCGATCACTCGGGGCTCCGGCGCATCGATCAAACCTATGGTGAGGACGTGGACAGCTTCGGAGGCGTGCCGCTGATCTTCCTTGATGTAGACGGGCCCCTCGTTCCCTTCGGCGCCCCGACAGCGGCGTATCCGATCTACGGATTCGGTCGCGGACCAGTGGCCATCCCGGGCGAACCCGCTTCTGACGAGGATCAACCCCGATCACGGGCCCTGGCTGGCAGCCATGCCGGGTGAACTCGTCTGGGCCACGAGCTGGATGGCCGACGCCAACGAGTACATCGCCCCGCGCCTCGGGCTGCCCGAACTGGCCGTCGTGACCTGGCCTGAGCCCTCCGACCTCGACGCACACGACGAGCGCCAGGGCCTGCACTGGAAAACCCGCGCCCTGGTCACCTGGGCCGCCGGCCGCCCGTTCGCCTGGATCGACGATGAGATCACCACCACCGACCGGACCTGGGTCACGGCCCACCATCAAGGACCGGCGCTGCTCCACCGAGTCGACGCCCGCCACGGCCTGACCGACACCGACTTCAGCACACTCCATCGATGGCTCACCTGGGCAGCAGCAGCACCCGGGCCGGTGCAGGATCTTCAATAGCATTGGCCAGCTGACGATCTGCGCCACGGAACAGGGAGGGGCCCCGGGGCCAGCCTCTTCCACGCTCGGACTCGACGCGTCAGCGCGCAATCGCTGCTACAGGCCGGCCCAGGGCCTGTGCTCCTCTGATGATGGGAATCGGGACTTACGCCTGGCATGTGCGGCATGCACAACGCTGGCTGACTGGCTCCCACGCCGTCGCCGTCAGAGCTGGCCGACGGCTCCAGCAGTCGCCTCCGGAGATCCCCATTCCCGCGCCGCAATTCTGTGACGGGCCAGCCCCGGCATCAAGGGCGGGCTACGCCCGTCGTTACGCGGCTCGCGGCCCCTGACTCTGATCCAGTGACCGCAGGGTCGGGGGCTGGTCGGCTAGAGCGCGGGCCGGTTGGGTGGCTGGGCGAGGGTGTGCGCGGCCAGGCGTAGTCGTTCCAGGCTCTGATCAAACGGGCCGCCCGCGGCGTCGCGCAGTGGGGTGATCTCGTCGGGTGCGGCGAGGTGGTGGTGGGAGTCGGCGTGGCGCGCGCCGAGCCGCGCCGCGGTCGCCCGCGCGGGGGCAAGCCGGTCCAGCGCCTGGGCGATGCGCAGCGCCACCGCCGGCCCAGCACTGTCGGGTGGCGCGGCCTGTTCGCCGCGGTCTGCGGCCTGGAGAAGATGCGCCCGCAGGTGGGACGCGCGCCGGGCCGCGGTCCCGATGACAACCGCTGTTAGCGCGCCGAGGCGGTGGGCCGCGGCGGTGATCACCTCGGGGCGGGCGAGCGTGGCCGCGTCCAGGCGGCGGCGGCGATCTGCTGTGGGCTCGAGCCCAGCCCGGCCGCCGACCTCGCAGACGACTCCTGAGGCCTCTGACCAGCGTGAACAGCGGCCTGATCAGCCCTTCAACAGCTGACGAGACATGACTATTCTCTGGATCTGGTTGGTGCCTTCGTAGATCCGAGTGATCTTGGCGGATGTAGATCGACATCGCTGCGACCTGGGGACACTCGCCGTCCACGGTCGGTGCTCGCGGGCGAATCCACGTCCTGTCCACGGCTCGCACTTTGTCCCAGGCGACCGGAAGGGCGGCGTCGCGTGGGCGCGGCACTCGTCCGGCGCGCGATACAGCGTGACAGGCAAGCACTCAATCCGTGGCTCCATCTCGATCTTCTAACGGCGTCCGCCGTCGTCCACGGTGTCCGCTGGCCTCGGGCTTTCCGTCCACCAACGTCCGCGCGGACGTCCGCCTTCGTCCATCGGCTCGGCTATCAACCCTGGCTGTCACGCGCTGCCCGGTCTGGAACCGCTGACTGCACCGGCGGCGGGGACTACGCGCGATGAGCTTGACCCCTGAGCACGGACAGACACATGGTCGCGCAGCGCGGTAAGGATCGCGAGGTCGGTGTGCGGAGCCTTGGCGCACCTCCAGCCGATCTCCTACAGTTGGGGCGATCGGCCAGCAGACCGGGGGGTGCATGGCGCTGGACAGGGACCACGACAACGGTGGTCGGGACTTCTACATCTCTTACGTCGCGGCAGACAAAGAGTGGGCGTCGTGGGTCGCCTGGGTCATTCTGCAGGAAGGCAACAGCGTCGAGTTCGGGGAATGGTACCCGGCGGGCACCCAGCTCCCGGCCAAGCGTTCGGAAGGCATCGAGCGGGCAAGCTGGATCATCGCGATCGTCTCCGAGGAATATCAGCTGGACGACTTCGAGCTGATGGTTCCCCGGAACGTCATCCAGCGTGACCCACGAGGCCACACCACAAAGCTGATCCCGATCCGGGTCGAGGACTGTGCGCTGCGGCGCGACCTGCAGTCGTTCGTTCCCATCGACTTGTTCGGGCTGGACAAGGAAACAGCGATCCTGCACCTGCACGATCAGATCGCGAACGCCCGCCGGGGGACCAGCCAGCCGGTTCGCTCGCCCCCGTTCCCGGGGCCGGCGAGCACTGCCGACGATCCGGCTGCCGACCTTTCGCCGGACCTGTCCACAGAACCGAGCTTCCCAGGTCATGCGTCGGGCCTGGAGCACGAAAAACCATTGTCGGCGTCCAGGCCACCGCCCAGCGAGACGCCGCTGCTGCCGCCAGACCAGGCGCCCAGTCCGACGCCACCGCCCCTTTCAACGCCGTCGCCCGTTGTGGCGCCGCCACCTGCTCGGGCACCGTCAGTCCCGGCAACGCAGGCGCCTGCGGTCGGCGTGCGTGCCGGCGAGTCAGCGGGAATGGTTGTTCCGATTCCGGCTCACGGTTCTGCGGTGGTGCCGACGCGGCCGCGGCCGCCGTTGGGGCCTGCGCCTGCCGCTCCCACCGGCCCCTTCGTGCATCAGCAGTTCCGGGGAACACCCGTCGTCCCCGCCCGGGCCAGCGGCCCACGGCGGGTGGAGCGGGCCGTGGCGCCTCCGCGCGCCAGCACC
Source organism: Pseudofrankia inefficax (assembly GCF_000166135.1). Lineage (NCBI taxonomy): Bacteria > Bacillati > Actinomycetota > Actinomycetes > Frankiales > Frankiaceae > Pseudofrankia > Pseudofrankia inefficax. The sequence goes on along the minus strand of NC_014666.1, from coordinate 2,591,533 downwards.
ACCATCCGGCTGGACACGCTGGCCACGATCTGGCCCGGCCAGGTGCGCAGGCGGTCCGCCATTTGCGCCGTCACGTTCTCGCCTGATGCCCGCATGCTGGGCGTTGTAGACGATCATCCGTCAGTAACGATGTGGGACATCGCCGACCCGAGCGCCCCACAGCTCGTCCTCGCCCAGCCCCTCGCGCGGCGGCCACACACCGGCGTCGCCTTCTCGTCGGACGGCCTGCTCGCCGCCGCGCCCGCGGCCGCGGGCGGGATGGTCGTCTGGGGACTCCTCGCCGGCCGGTGGGCCTTGCTGGAACGCGCGACGGGTCGCGAGCCGACCGGCGATATCGAGTCGCTGGCCTTCGCGGCGGACAGTGACGTCCTCGTCTCCGCGGGATCCCGGGGAGTGCTTGTGTGGCATGTCCACCCGTCGGGGGCGCGGGACGGCGCGGTGATCACTGATCCGACGGCCATCGGCAAGCAGGGCGTCGGGGACCGGGTGGCGATCGACGCTGCCGGTCGGATCGTCGCGCGGTCGGCTCGTCGCCGGCGCGAGGCCCTCTCCAGGGTGTCGCTGTGGGATGTCTCGAACCTGCAGGCACTGGTGCCGCTACGGCCTGTCGACGAGGGCGAGCCGGTGACCGGGCTGGCCTTCGCGGGGGGCCTCCTCGTGGTGGGCACGGGCGATGCGAACGGGGCAGCAGCGCACGTCTGGCGGCTGGATGACGGCGCGCCCTCCGCCCGCCGCCTGGCGCTCCTGACTGAGGGGGTACGGCCGGGGCCGCTCGCGGTCCGGCCCGACGGTGCCCTGCTGGCCATGGGACGGATCGACGTCCTGTGGGAGCTACCGGTCGGGGACCTGCCGGCGCGGCTGCGGGAGGTCCAGCGCCCGGGCGGCCCGGACGTCGCCGCTATGTCGGCGCTCGCTTTTTCGCCCGACAACCGCGTGCTTGCCGCAGGAACGCCGGGCGGCCAGGTCATCCTCTGGAGGATCCACTGAGCGCGCGATCAGCGTCTGCCGATGCGATTCCACGGCGCCTACGTCTTTTCTGGACTTAACAACGGTGCGTGGGCCCGCGCGTTGCGGGTGTAGAGGTCCCATGCTGGCTGCCCCACTCGTTCTGCTAACCTCGGCACACACACGGCGTATGTCGGGATCGGCGGCCAAAGCGTCGGCACGACGCGAAGCTGTGCAGCAAACGGGGGCTCCTTTGCCAGTGATACGTCTACCTTTTCGCGACTTTGACCCGCTCGACTTCGAGTACGGGCACTGCCCGGCGACGGATACCGCCACGGCTCGGCGCGCGGTGGCGGCATGAGCTACGGCACCGTCACGAGGGAGTTGGCCACCAGGTTCAAACAGGACTTCGACGAGCTCGTCGGACTGGTATCCACGTCCTTTTTTGGCTCGCCCGAGATCGTTCGGATGGCAATTGTCTGTCTCGCCGCCGAGGGCCACGTCCTTCTCGATGGCATCCCCGGGGTCGGTAAGACCTCGCTGGCCCGTGCGATGGCGCGTTCCGCCGGCGGGACGGTCCGCCGCATCCAGTTCACCCCCGACCTGCTGCCGACGGACATCACCGGGTCCGACTTCCTGGACGAGAACCGGGCGCTACAATTCCGGCCCGGCCCCCTTTTCTCAAACATCGTCCTCGCGGACGAGATCAACCGCGCTTCACCCAAGACGCAGTCCGCCCTGCTTGAGGCGATGCAGGAGCGTCAGGTGACGAACAGTGGCTACAGCTACCGCCTGCCGCGGCCCTTCATCGTCATGGCCACCCAGAATCCCAAGGAGTTCGCCGGTACCTACGACCTCCCGGAAGCCGAAATCGACCGGTTCATGATGCGCATCGCAATTAGCTACCCGGATGACGTCAGCGACGAGGCCGCCATCCTCGGCTACAACATCGAGGCGAACGAGGACGAGTCAACGGACGAACTGCAGGGTGGTCACACCCAGCTGATCGAGTCAATGATCGACACTGCCCGGCGGGTGATTCTGCGGCCGAACCTGCGCGCCTACATCGTCGATATCCTCCGCGAGACCAGAAGAATGTCGGTCAGCAAGAAGGAGGGCGGGGAAGGCCTGCTTCGGCTCGGCGTCAGCCCGCGCGGTGGCGTCATGCTGGCGAGGGCGGCGCAGTCCTGGGCGATCTCTCACGGCAGCCCGTTCGTCACCGACGACCACATCAAGCAGGTCGCGCCCTTCGTGCTCACACACCGGATGCTCGTCGATTACGGGGTCGCCGAGACCGGTGTCACCGCCCGGGACCTGCTCGACGACGTGCTACGCACCGTCAGAAGCCCGCAACACCGATGACCACCACCGGGCGCGTCGTGCTTTTGTCGTCGCTGCTGCTGGGCCTCGCCGCGTGGCTGCTCGACTATCCCGAGCTGCTGGTCTGCGCGGTGAGCGGGATAGTTGGGATGGTGGCCGCCTGCACTTGGTGGATCCTGCCGGCGCCCTTCGAGGTGACCCGCCAGTTCGCGGACAATCGCGTCGTCGAGGGTGGGGCGCTGCGCGGCACCATTGTGATCACGAATCTGAGTCGGCGACGGCGGATTCCCCGGCTCACCATCGTCGAGACCGTCAACGGTCAACGCATGACCTTCACCAGTGCCCCGATCGGGCCGGGCGGTTTCGGCACGGAGCACTACGCGATTCCGGCCCGCCGACGCGGCCCACTCACGTTCCAGCCGGTGCGGACCGAGTGCACCGACCCGCTGGGCCTGATTCGCTTCTCGCGGTCGTCCGGCCCGGCGCTTGAGATGCTGGTGCACCCCTTCCTGCACCGGATTCCGGCGTTGGACGTGCCCGGAACGACCGATCTGGAGGGTGGCTCCCCAGACATCGCCCCGCAGGCGGGCGCGGAGCTGCACTCCTTGCGGAAGTACGTGGCGGGCGACGACCCGCGCCTCATCGACTGGCGCGCGACCGGCCGGATTGGCTACCCCCTGATCCGGCTCAACCTGGTGCCAAAGATGCCCCGCGGGATAGTGGTCCTGGATACCGCCGCGGACACCTATCAAGGCGATCAGTTCGAGGACGCGGTCCGAGTCGCGGGCGCGCTGGGGGACGCGGCGCTCACCCGTGGCCAGCCCGTCGAGATCTGGACGACCGAGCGAAGCCGCTGCGCGGCCCTGCCCGGCAGCGCCGCGCGGGGGAAGATGCTCGACTTCCTTGCCCGGGTCACCACATCGGGGGCACCCCAGACCTACGACGTGACGTCGCCTTCGGCGCTGACGACGGTCATCGTTAGCGGATTTCGCACGGGTGCCCCAGAGCTGCTCCCGAACCGGTCTTCCGAAATATGGCTGATCAGAGTTGGGGCGCCGCGCGAGCATTCCTCCGTCAGCCGCACGGTGCGCGTCGTCGACGTGCCCGACGCCGACAGCTTCAAGCGCTTCTGGCCGGGCCTTGTCCGGGGGTAGGCCGGTGGCATCCAGGGGTGCGCCGGTTGGCCGGGATGGCGTCATGACCGGCGGGCTGCAGACGCAGCTGCGGCAGCCGAGCCCGCAGGGCCCGGGGGCGGCCGCGACCGCAGCGCATCCTGACCGAGGGACCGCGGAGCAGCGCCAGCCCGTTCCACGGGCGGGCCAGATCGGGCCTGTCAGTGGAATGCTTCAGTGCGTGCTCGTCGCGGGCCTCATGGGCTGCGCGGCGCGCACCATGGCCCCCGCCTTCGACCGCCCGTCGGCGCAGGTCTGCCTGGTCGTGGTCGCCGTGCTCGCCGCAGCTGTCCCGCTGGGCCGCCGGCACCTAAGCGTCGCCTCAGCCATTGCCACGGGCTTCGTCGCCACCGTGGCGGTGGCGCTCGCGATCATGATTGGCTGGCGGTGGCCGGGTGGCGCCACGGCTAGCCCGCCACGAGCGCTGGCAACCGTCTGGGTACGGCTACTCACCACGCATACGCCCATGGCGCCGACGCCGGACCTGATCGTCGGGCCCGCAATGGTGATCTTCGCCCTGACCTTCGCCGGGTGCTGGCTCGCGCTCCGGTCAAGGGCCGCGCTGGCGCCGGTCGGCCCCTGCCTGCTGGCGCTCGGGATCGCGCTGGCGATGGCCGCGGCGCCCGGCCCGCACGAGCGGTGGCCGGCCACGCTGTTCGCCGCTCTGTCGATCACGCTTATCGCTGTGCGGGCGGACCTCGGGTCCCCGATCTGGGTCCGCGGGCCTGCGGGGGTCGCGATCGGCGTCGTGGCGGCGGCCTGCGCCTGGGCCGCCTCGCTGACGGGGATCGTGCCTGGCACGGACCGCAAGGACCCGCGCGACCTCGCCCGGCCGCCCGCGGTCCAGACCAGCGCCCGCAATCCCCTCGAAGACGTCAAACGCCAGCTGCTGCAGGTGGACCCGTCGGTGTCGTTGTTCACCGTGCGGCTCACCCCGACGCACCCGCCAGTCGACCGCGTCACCGTCGCCACGCTGGGGACGTTCGACGGCGCGCGCTGGCTCGACACGGCCCAGCTCGAACCGTACGGGCCGACGTTGCCCACCGATCCGAGCGCGCACCCCCGGGCGAGCGCCACCGTCTCCGGCACCGTGACGATCGACCAGCTCGAGGGGCCGTTCCTGCCCGTGATCGACCGGCCGACGTCGGTGGGCGGCGTCTCGGTCGCGTTCGAACCCAGCTCCGCCACCCTGTTCACCAACGCCTGGAAGTCGGGGCTGAGCTACCGCTTCACCTCGCAGGTCGTCACCCCGTCCCGCACGGACCTCGCGCAGGCGGTGCCTGAGTCCGGCCCCGCGGTCGCCGCCTATCTCCCGAGCACGGCAGCGCCGCTGCCGCAGTGGGTGCAGGATCTTGCCAAGTCGATCGTCGCGCGGGTCAACACGCCGTACAGCCAGCTCGCGCGGCTCCAGTCGTACCTGAGCGGACCGCACTTCCCCTACGACATCGGCGCCCCGCCCGGCGACTCACTCGCGATCATCCAGCAGATGCTGACCGCCAGCGACCCGCAGGCGCGGTCCGGCCATTCGGAGCAGCACGCGGCCGCCTTCGCCCTGCTGGCCCGCGCGCTCGGATATCCCACCCGGATCGCGGTCGGGTACCTGCTGGAGCGGGACAGCGCCGAGCCCAACGAGTTCCACGTGACGTCCAGGGAGGCGCATGCCTGGCCAGAGGTCGACTTCGCGAACATCGGCTGGGTTCCTTTCGAACCGACCGACGTAAGCAAGCTCAACCTCCATCAGCCGCCGTCGCCCCTGAACCGGCCGGAGAACGGACCCGTCCCGCCAGGCGTCCAGGCCCGGCCCGAGCCCCCCGTGATCCGGCCCGACCTGGCGCCCTACGGGTCCGACCGGTTCATCGGGCTGAGCCGCCTGCAGGTCCTGTTGCTGGTGGCGCTCACGCCCGTCCTGCTGCTGACGCTGCTAGCCGGCGGTGTCGTCGCGGAAAAGAAGCGGCGAAGGCTCGTCCGGCACCGCCGGTCCGAGGCCTCGGACCGGATCATGGGCGCCTGGGAGGAAGTGCTCGACCGGCTCGACGAACGGGGCCTGTCCATCGAGCCGGGAGATACCGCCGCCGACGTGGCGGCGGCCGCACGCGAGCACTTCCGGCGGCCGACCGAAGCGTGGGACACGTCCGCGGACGAGGCGGACCGCGGCTGGGACAGTCTCGACCCGCTCGGGGCGATCGTGACCTCGGCGCTGTTCCACGGGGCGGAGCCGACCGCGCAGGAGGCCGTCGACGCCTGGAACCTGCAGGCAGAGGTGCACCGGACGCTGGTTTCCGGCGAGGCCGTCGCCGACCGGCTGCGCGCGTTGCTGAGCCTGCGCCCGCTGCTGCCGGCTCGGCTGCGTCGTCAGCAGCGACCGGTCCGGCGGCCAGCCCGTTCCCTCGCTCGGGAGGCCTGACCGTGAAGAATGCTATGCGCCGGCCGGCTACCCTGGCTGCGGCCCTGTGCCTGGTTCTGTGCGGCGTGTACGTCGCGGTCGCGGCACGGGCCCACCCGCTGCGGCCCACGGCCGTCGACTTCCCGGCATCGAGCGCGTGGCTGGGCTCGCTGCTCGACAGCCACGCTGTTCTCGTCGACGGCTCGTCGGCGCAGATCGTGACGACCGTCAGCCTCGGCGCGCCGTCCTCCGCGGTAGTGCAGGCAGGTACCGACGCCTACTTCATCGACGCGCGCTCAGCGGCGATCAAGGCCGTCCAGGGCGCGACCTTCACCGTCAAGGACGTACCGGGCGCCGGCAGCACCACGACGCAGCGCGACGTCCTGGTCGGGAAGTCCCGGGCCTACGTCGTCGACGACGGCACGGGCGTCGTGTACCCGCTCGACCCGGCCACGCTCAAGCCCGGCCCGTCGGTGCTGCCGCCGTCGACGGGCGTGTCGGCGGACGACTCCGTCGTCGACGACTCCGACACCGTGTGGACGCTCGACCGCCAGACCGGTTCGGTGATCCGCATCAAGGGCGCGAACGCGTCAGTGGAGCGTTCCGGCCCGGCGCTGAAGAGCTCCGAGCTGGTTCTCGTCGGTGGCCGGGCGGTCGTCGCGACGCACCCGGGCCTGGCCGCCCGGTACGCAACGGGCGGCGCGACGACCTCCTGCCCGGCCCTGGCCGGTGACGCCAAGGTCACCCTGTCGGCGACCGCGAGCGGCTCCATCCTGTACGCCGCGTCGAGCGCCCGCGGCATCGTCGTGGCGATCGACCTGCACACCCACACCTGCGACCGGGCCCGGGATCTGGGCGCGAGCGGCGACGAGCTCGGCCGGCCGGTGCAGGCCGGCTCGCGCGTGTTCGTCCCCGACTACAGCAAGGGCATCGTCCACATCGTCGACACGGGCCAGCCTGGGCAGTACGGGGTGCTCGACTCCACGAAGGTCGTACCACCAGGCGTCCACTTCGACATGTTCGCCCGCAGCGAGTACGTCTTCTTCAACAATCCGGACGGCCCGGAGGCGGGGGTCATCCGCCTCGACGGCCAGGTGCACTCCGTCGAGAAATACCTGCCCGTCGGCGGCGCGGGCTCGCCCACCGGCGGCCAGCCGACCCAGCCGCCGACCACCCCGACGCCGCCGACGACCCCGCCCCCGACGACCCCGCCGCCGGCGAGTGACGCACCCCAGGACACCACCGACTTGAAGATCGCGCTGTCCGACGCGCAACCGAAGCCGGGCCAGGAGGTGGGCCTCGCGATCGTGCACGGCCCTGGAGTGAGCGTTGCCTCGGTCGACTGGAACCTCGGCGACGGCACCGAGCTCTCCGGCGAGCACATCAGCCACCAGTGGGCTCGGCCCGGCGACTACCAGATCTACGCGGTGATGCGCCTCGGGAACGGGGACACGAAGGTCCTCCACGTCGACGTCGTGGTGCACGGCACGCACGGCGGCGAGGGAAGCAACCGCGCGCCGGAGCCCACCGAGACCCACAACCCGACGGCCACCCCATCGGCCCCATCGGCCACCCCGACCCCGTCGACCACGCCGCCGACGCAGTCCCCGGCCGCGCCACCCCCGACACTGGGCACCGAGGAGCCGGCCAAGACCCTGAACCACCCGTTCGACGCGAACCAGGGGCAGACAACAGACCCGGTGAGTCCGCCGCCGACGCAACCACCTCCGCCGCCCACGACGCCTTCACCGACCTTCTGCGAAAACCTCTTCTGTGACCCGTCGTCCAACACGTGACGACCAGCCAGGACGGGAAGACCGGCGAGGCGGCCCAGCCGGGAGACGGCTGGCCGCCGCCAGGTGCGCGCACGGTGATGCGACGGACCGCACGGGCAGTACTGGCGGCGTTCTGCGCCGTGGCGGTCGCGCTGACGGTCGCCGTCGTCGGGTTCCCCACCCAGTCGCGCCAGCTCGTGCTGTCCGCGTTGCTGCGCCATACGGCGATCGATTTCGGGTCCGCCCCCCCGCACGGCCGCTCACCGACCTACGTGCTGTTCGTGGCCAGTGACCGGCGGGACACGCTCGGCTCCGGCGCGGCCGAGCATGTGGGCACCCTCGACGGCCAGCGTGCGGACTCGATCGCGATCCTGCGGCTGCTCCCCGGCGGTCCGAGCGCGCTGCTACAGATCCCGCGTGACCTCCGTGCCCCCGTGCCGGGCCATGGCGTCCAGAAGCTCGGCGCCGCCTACAGCTTCGGCACCGAGAGCCTGCTGGCCGCGGTCCGCTCGGTCACCGGCATCGACGTCGATCATGTCGTCCAGGTCGACTTCGTGGTGCTCGTCGCCGTCGTCGATCTGCTTGGAGGGGTGGACCTCTCGTTCGGCCGGCCGGCCCGAGACCTGGTGACCGGATTTCACGCCAACGCGGGAACCCAGCACCTCAGCGGGGCGCAGGCCCTCGCGTTCGCCCGGTCCCGGCTCTACGAGCAGTACGACGGGACGCGCTGGGTCGGAACGAACGACGGCGACGTCGAACGCATCAACCGGCAAGCGGAGCTGGTGCGGACGATCTTCCGCCAGATCGGGCGGATCAAGGATCCCCTCGCCCTGTTGCGGGTGCTTTGGGCGGTGCGCAACCATCTGGTCGTCGACCAGGACCTAGCCGGGACGGAGCTGGCCCGGATTGTCACGACAGTCGCGAAGGCCCACGGCATCAAGACGGTGCAGCTGCCGTCCCAGCGTGCCCAGACCGACCTGGAGCGCCTGTCCCCGTTCGAGCCGCTGCACTGGGGCAGCGTCTCTTACCAGGTACTGACACAGCCGGCCGCCACGACCATGCTCCAGTCCTTCGTACGTGGCGACGCGTCGTGAGCCCGGCCTCGACGGGCGTCTGGCCGTCGACGGGCGCGCGCCGGCCGGTGGCAGCGCGCCGCCGCATGGCGGGCGCTGTGTGCGTCGTCGTGCTGGCGCTGTGCGGCCTGGCCGGCTGCACCAGGCAGTGGCACCCGGCCACCGAGCCGCACGGCATGGTGCGCGCGACCTTCGAGTACTCGCCGGGCTATTCCCTCGACGTCCTCACCCCTGCGGCGGACGCAAACGGCCCGCTGCCCGTTTTCGTTCTGATGCACGGCTGCTGCGGGAGCCGCGCGGACATGGCGACCTTCGCGGACGGCCTCGCCGCCAGCGGGGCCGTGGTGTTCAACGTGGACTGGACCGGAATCAGCGCAGGCGGCTATCCGCTGGGCTACGAGCAGGCGGCCTGCGCAGTACGGACGGCCAGCGCCTTCGCCGGCAGGTTCGGCGGTGATCCGAAGGCTGTCGCGCTGGTCGGGTGGTCCGATGGGGCCATGGTAGGTGCCGTCGCCGCTCTCAATGCCGCGCAGCTGAGCGGTGCCTGCCTGGTGTCCGGCACCGCCGAGCCGAAAGCCTTCGTCGGTATCGCCGGTTTCTACGGATGGCCACTCGACGCGGCCGGCCAGATTCACCCCACCCCGCTGTCGTCGAGCGTACGGGCGTTCTTCGGCGGCACGCCCCAGACCGCGCCGGACGCCTGGGCCCAGGGAAACCCCTTCACTGTCCTGGCGCAGCGCCCCGAGCTCATCATCCGGCTGATCGTGAGCAGCCATGATGCGCTTCGGTTCAACAATCGGGACTTCGCGGCGGCGGCCCGGGCACACTGCCACGACGTGACGCTCACGATTGTCGACTACCAGGAGGACTTCTCGTTGATCACCTCCCGGACCCCGGAGGGCCAGACGACCATACGTACGACGATGGGAGCCCTGACGGACCCGGCCGAGGCCGACCCGACGCCCGCCGCCACGATCTGTTAGCCCGGCGGCGGACTAACAGGCGCAGGACTGCACAGACTCGAGTCCACCGGGGCCGCCTAGCCGCCGACGATCGTGTACGAACGAGGGGGGACGCGGCCCATCCGTGCATGACCGGTCTCCGTGAAGTCTTCGATCTCGCCCTCCTCGCGACGGGGAACTGTGAGCACCGGTGACCCGCACCGAAAGACCTCTCGCCGCATTCACTGAAACTGATCATGGGTGATTCGACTCCTTCGGCCACCCTGAAGCCTCCGCCACGACTCCCCCAGTGAGCCAGCGGCGCGCGCTCGACGCGCGGAGCTGGTCGCCGTGGCGGCGAGACGCGACGCGACGAACCGTCTGGGAGGCGCTACCCGGGGGGACCTCCCAAGCTCGCTTGTGCACAGTCCGGACCCTGTGCGGCCCGCCGGTGAGAACTGGCGGCCCGCTGCTGTAGCACTGAGCCAAACTCCCGCGTGGCCGCGCTGCGGATGACCCTGACCCGGGCTGGTCCGGCGCCCGTCCGTCTCCGTCGGGACCGTGGGCGCTCGCCGCTGGGACAGGTCGGTCGGATGTCGTCCTTGATGTAGGTCGAGAGCGTCGTCGAACCCCACGTACGACCTCCTCACGGCAACGCCGAAAAAATCTTGAAGGTGGCCGTGGGGAGGCGCGGAGACGCCGACCTAGGAGGGTTCGTCTACTGCATCTCCTCGGCAGTTGAGGAGCCCGCACCCCAGGGAGTCGCGACTATGCCCCGCCCCGCCGCATCCAGTCTGGATGCCGCTGACGGCGAGACATCGCGTCTACAACGTGTTCAGGAGCCCGCAGAAGGCGAGAACGCGGCGGGCGGGCACGACGTGCCGGTACAGCTCTCGCAGCTGGCCGACCTGGAGTCCGAGGACAGCCCCAACGGCAAGGCGGCGCGGGCCGCCGCCGAACTGCTGGCGCGACGGTTGGACAGCCTTCCCCGGCGCGCGATCGACGCCCAGCTCCGCAACGACCTAGCCTTGGCGGGCTTCGAGGGGCCCGACTACGACCTGTTCCAGCACGAACTCTCCCGCTACGCCCTGCAGGTCATGCTCGCCTGGATCGGCAAAGGGACGATCTTCTTCTACTGCGCGCAGAAGGGCATCTACGGGCTGCGTTCCGAGCGGGACGAGGACACCCGCCTGACGCCCGACGACGTCGAGGAACTCGCCTTCGAGACGGTAGCCAGGGCGTTGCCCGCCTTCCGCCGGGCCGCGCTCGTCAACGGTGGCTGGACCCTGGAAGGAGGCGCCACCCTCAAGACCTACTTCGTCGGGACTTGCCTGTACGAGTTCGCCAACACCTACCGGCTGTGGAACCGGGAACAGCGCAGGTGGCACAGCAACGGCGACGCCGAGGCGATCCACTACAACCAGACCTGGGCCGCGGCGGCCGATCCCGAGGACATCGTCATCGCGCTCGACACCGTTCGACGGCTCCTGAGCAAGATCCCGAACGAGCGCACCCAGCTCGTGCTCGCCCTCGCCACCGACGGCTACACCCACAGCGAGATCGCGGAAATCCTCGCTGACGGCTCCACTCCCCGGGCCGTGGAAGGGCTGCTCTCCCGACACCGCAGGACGGTGCAGGGTCAGGAGAGATCGCAATGATGAGCAACCCGACCCGCGAGGCCGCCGACACCCAGGAAATGATCGAACGTTCCTCGCTGGGCGCGCCCGGCGCCGTCCGGCTACGGCAGCGGACCTCCCACCAGCGCGCCGACGCCATCGTCGAGCGGGCACAGCAGGTGCGCTGGCCGGAGCGGACCCTGCTGAGCAGGCTGCCCCCGGACTCCCGGAGAGGGTTGCTCGCGCTCGGCGAGTTCCGCGAGTTCCCGCCCAGTACCCAGATCATCCGGGAGGGCGACCAGACGACGTTCGCCCTCGTGCTGCTCAGCGGCTGGGCGAAGGTGACCGCGTTGACCGACGATGGCGGCGTCGCGCTGCTCGCGGTACGCCACGGTGGTGACCTCATCGGCGAGTTCTCCGCCATCGACGGCAAGCCACGCGGCTCCACGATCACCGCGGTCAGCCAAGTGCGGGCCAAGGTGCTCAGTTCGGACGAACTCGCGAGCTACCTAGCTGCCGATCCGACAGCCACGGCGGCGGTCAGCCAGACCATCGTCGCGAAGACGCGGTTCAGCATCCGCAGGCGAGTCGAGTTCGCCGGTTGCTCGGTAGCTGTCCGGGTCGCCCGGGTGCTCGTCGAACTGGACCGGGCCTACGGGTCCGACCGTCCTGACGGCGCCCGGTTGCTCGACATGCCGCTCACCCAGGCCGATCTCTCCGCGCTCGTCGGCGCCAAAGACCCCACCGTGCACAAGGCGCTGCGCGAGCTACGCAGCCGCGGCGTGATCGAAACCGGCTACCGACGGTTCGCGATCCTCGACCTGGCCGCCCTGAGAGAGGCCGCAGGCCTCGGCCAGCCGCACAGCGGACAGCAGGCCACCAGCAGCCCAGCCGAGGGCACCGGGCCCACGGGCGCTGTGCACCTACCGTGACCTAGCGGTGAACCGGGCGGCTGGGCGGGGGGACCGCCACGCGCAGTGGCCAAGCTTCCGATTCGCCCGGGCGCGCCTATCGCCCGCCGGCCCCTCTCGCGCCGCTGGGCGCCAGGTGGCTGCCGGGTTGTAGTTGCGGGCCTTACGCAGCGAGCCACGAACCGTCGCGGACGACAGCCCCAGCTCCTCGGCGATCTCGGCGGGGGTGTAGCCGTCGAACGTCCAGGCCATCACCTGCCGCTGACGGGGCGGCAACAAGCCAAGCAGCGCGATGACCTGATGGCGCTCCCTCGCGGAAGCCTGTCGGCCGCCATAACTCGACTGCCGTGCATGAGCGCGTCAAGGCCGCGTAACCGTGGGCGTGGTTCAGGCCCTCCTAGCGCACCTCGCTCCTCGATCCTTGCGAGATCATCCTTCTGGCGTATTGCGGCGATTCAGGCCGATGATGAACATCCATTTGTAGGCGACCCACAAATGGATGTTGGTGACCCGTGAGGTTGGCCTGCTGGACCCTCCAGGGATGGCCTGGCAGCGTTGCACGAGGTTCTCGCAGCGACTGTTGGTGATCTGAGTGTTGAGGGGGCAACATGGCGGGCGGCGAAGTCGTGGTTACCGGTATGGGTGCGATGACTCCGGTTGGAGCCGATCTACATTCCTCGTGGGCTGCTCTGACAGCGGGCGAGTCTGGCATTTCGACAGTGGAGGAGCCGTGGGCTGCCGATCTGCCGGTGCGTCTCGTGGGGCAGTTGCCGGTCGATCCGGCCGCGTCGCTGTCCTACCGCCAGGGACGCCGGTTGGATCGGTGCGAGCAGATGGCGGTGGTGACCGCCAGGGCGGCCTGGGCGGATGCGGGGACACCGGCGGTGGAGCCGGAGCGGCTTTCGGTGGTGATCGGGACGGGCATCGGTGGAGTACGCACGACCTTGTCCCAGCAGCAGGTTCTGATGGAGGCCGGGCCTCGCAAGCTTTCGCCGCATGCCATCACGATGTTGATGGCCAACGGGCCAGCTGCCTGGGTCAGCATCGATCTGGGAGCGCGAGGCGGCGCCCGTACTCCGGTGAGTGCGTGCGCGTCCGGAGCGGAGGCGATCGCGGACGGCATGGAGATGATCCGCCGGGGCGACGCCGACATCGTCGTCGCGGGCGGTGCGGAGGCCCCGATCGCCGGCCTGACGCTGGGGGCGTTCGCCCAGATGAAGGCGCTCTCCACCCGCCACGATGACCCCGCGGGCGCCTCCCGGCCGTTCGACGCGAACCGGGATGGTTTCGTCCTCGGGGAAGGAGCGGGCCTCGTCGTCCTAGAACGCGCCGAGTTCGCCCGCGCGCGCGGCGCCCGCGCGTACGCGACGATCGCTGGCTCCGGACGGACGTCCGACGCCCACGACATCGTCGCCGCCGACCCCGCCGGGCAGGCCCGGGCCATCAGCATCGCTTTGCGCACGGCCGGGCTGGCCCCGACAGACATCGGGCTGGTCCACGCCCACGCGACCTCGACGCCGGTCGGTGACCCCCTGGAAGCCGAGGCACTCACCCAGGCCATCGGCAACCACGCCGCGGTGACCGCGTCGAAGTCGATGACCGGGCACCTCCTCGGTGCCTCCGGCGCTATCGGCGCGATCGTCGCGATCCTCAGCCTCCACCACAAGCTGATACCACCGACCCGCAACCTCGAACGCCTCGACCCGGCGATCAAACTCGACATCGTCACCGACAAAGCACGGCGAGAAAACATCCACGCGGCCATCGGGAACTCGTTCGGATTCGGCGGCCACAACGTCACCCTCGCCTTCACGGCCGCATAGACCCCAACGGGCGACGGCTCCGGCCCGGAGCCATCAGATAGCGTCGGGGTGTGAACGACACAAACCGCCCGAGCGGGGAAGACGAACCACTTGTCGGCATCGGGTACTTGATGCTTCTCTTCGGGTCATCGCCTGTTGCGTGAACGCTCGCGGGTCTTCTCGCAGCTCAGTGGCTTGATCCATAATGTTAGTGATCGCAACACGTGTGGCGCAGGGGTGCAGTGTGGCCTGCCTGCCGCTGGCTTAGGTGGCGGAGGAGTTCAGCCCGTTTGGGTGCGCGTGCCTGACGCAACTTTGGCACAGTTTGCCCATGGCGTGGTCTCGGCGTTGTTCGTCGAGGTGGACCGGGAGGTGGTCGAAGGTGTGCACGAGCGACGATGCGCGCGGCGTCGGATCGCTCTCGAGCTGTATCCCGCCCGCGCGGGCAGCCAGCTCCTCCACAAGCACGCGGGCTTCACGGCGGGCCAGTGACGCACCCATGCAGAAGTGCTCGCCGATACCGAATCTCAAGGTACTAACTGGACCTTGACGCAGTCCGCGCTTCGGGTCGCGATCGCGGCGTACGCGTCGGACGCGCGCTCCAGCGGGAACTGGTGCGTGAAGATGTCGCTGACGTCGAGGCGCCCGGACCTCAGCAGCGGTATCAGCGCTGACCAGGTTCGCTGTGGCGGAGCGAAGGTGGAGCGCAGCGTGATGCTGCGTGTCAGGGCCATCAGGGCGGGAAACGGGAATGGCTTCAGGTCATGCGCGCCGATCACGCTGACGGTGCCTTCGGGCCGCACCATCAGCATCGCGTCGCCGAGGCTGGCGTTGGTCGCGACAGCGTCGATGACTGCGGCGACGCCTCGTCCGTTCGTCGCTTCGAGTACGGCGTTGACGGCGGGCGGGGCGACCCCGATGGCTCCGGCTTTGACCGCGTGTTCCCGGCGGCCGGCGACGGGGTCGATGGCCAGCACGGTGCCGGCTCCCAGGGCGATCGCGCAGCGCACGGCGCAGAGCCCCACGGCGCCAAGTCCGATGACGGCGACCGTTGCTCCTGGTTGGATATCTGCTCGGAGTGCCCCTGCCCAGGCGGTGGGGAGATTGTCGGTGAGCAGCAAGGCGGTCTCGACGTCCATGTCTTCGGGCAGATGCGTGAGCTGGAAGTCCGCGGCGGGGACAGCGAGGAGGTCCGCTTGGCCGCCGCCCAGTGAGCCGGAGCCAAATATCTGTGGTCCGTCGTGACACAGGACCGGGTTCTGCGTCGCGCAGCCGTCACAGGCGCCGCAGCCGGCGACGGCTGAGACCAGCACGCGGTCACCGATCGCGAAGCGGCGCGTTTCCGGGCCTTTCTCTACGACGGTTCCGATCGCTTCGTGCCCGACCGCGAGCGGCTCGACGATCGGATAGTCGCCGTCGTAGAAGTGCAGGTCGGAGCCACAGATGGCCGAGGCCGACACTGCGATGACCGCGCCGCCGGGTCCTGGAAGAACCGGGTCGGGTCGCGGAGCCACAGTGACTGTTCCTACGGATTCGACAATGACGGCGCGCACGAGGTGCCTCCTAGCCGACTGGGTGTGCGCGAGACGGCCTCGCGCACGAGGCCTTGACGCACCCTTATGAGTCTTTTGACACTTTATGTATTTTCTGTCAGTATCGCCCTCATTGGTGAGCGTTCGCGGTCGGGGGGTCGCGAGGCGCATTGCGCCCGACATACGCGACTACGGTCCACGCCGGTCGAGATCGCGCCGTAGTTACGCAGCCGGCTGGCACCTGTGCGGCCACGGTCGCGCAGCGACGCGGCGTAGCGAGGAAGAGGCGATGACGCAGCCCCCTGAAAGCATTACCGTCGACCTGCCGAGTCTTCGGCTTCACGCGCTGTCGTGGGGCCCGAGCGGCGGGCGTCTCGTGCTTTGCCTGCACGGATTTCCCGACTCGGCCTGGAGTTGGGCACGGGTCGCGACCGGGCTTGCCGAACGCGGCTTTCGCGTGGTGGCCCCCTTTATGCGTGGGTACGCGCCGACTGGCCCAGCGCCTGACAACAGCTATCACGTTGCCGCACTCATGCAGGACGTCTTGGACCTGCACGAGAAGCTCGGCGGCGGCCGTGAGGCGGTCGTCGTCGGGCACGACTGGGGGGCTTTTGTGGTGAACGCGCTGCTTGCCTACCCTGACTCGCCTTTCGCTGTGCATGTGACGATGTCGGTCCCGAACGTCGCGCTGTTGGCAACCGCCCGCGGCGCAGCGCTTCGGCCGCTCGCACCGATGCTGCGCCAGGCCCGTAACAGCTGGTATGTGATGTTCTTCCAGGCGCCGTGGCTGCCTGAACGAGTTCTTCCTCGTGTCATCCCGCGTCTGTGGAGGCAGTGGGGCCCGTCCGGGCGGGCGCCGGGGGCGGACCTGTTCGCCGCGCTCGCAGCCTTGCCCACGGTGCGGCACCGGCGAGCCGCCGTTGGCTACTACCGTGCGCTGGCGCGCGGCACGCGCCCGTCCGGACGGTATGCCTGGCTGCACGAGTACACCCTCGCCACGCCGTTTCACCCTGTGCTGCATCTGCAGGGCCAGGATGACGGGGCGATCGTGATGCGGTTCACGGACGTCGTCGCGTCGCTGCTTCCGGCCGGGAGCAGTGTTGTTCGTATCCCTGCCGCGGGGCATTTTCTTCAGATAGAGCAGCCCGCGGCCGTGACCGAGGCCCTGCTGTCCCGCCTCTGCGATTCCTGTCCGGCGTGAGGTGGAGGCTGGCGGCGCGTCGTGCGGAATCACCGACCGTCGCTGCCAATCGGAACTCGTTGAAGATCGGTGGGTGCGGCCATGCTTCTGGCGTCGGACGTGCCAGTGACCGTGACGGGTCTCTCGGGTCGCGTTGCTGTGTCCGTCCTGATCGTGGTCGTCGTCCACCGTGGCGCTCGCCCGCGGGGCTGCATCAGCTTGATGCTCGGGTGGCGAGGGCGCCGTCCCAGGTGCGGTGCAGGTGGGCCATCAGGGGTTCGTTGCGCCCGATGACGATGGTGTCGAGGCCGTGGGTGACGCCGTGCTGGCACATCTCGGCCGCGGGTAGGTCCTCGCCGCGCAGGACCTGCAACGCACCGTCGAGCCCGGCCATCGCGCCGCGCTGGATGTCGTCGTTCGGGACGGGACCGAACCAGCCGGCCGAGATGTGCAGGACGCTCTCGGCGGGGGTTTTGCCCGGGTAGACCCGAAGCATCTGGGTGATGCCCGGTCCTTCCAACAGGATCGTGCTGGGGAAGAGTCCGTGGGCGACGGTGCCGCGGAAGGCGGCCGGCCAGTCGGTCTCGGGCGCGTCCCGCAGCTCGGCGAGGTCGCGGAATGGGAATGCCCAGCGGCAGTGGGGCCCGAACACGTCGAACACCGAGTTGTTGGTGCAGATCACCGACAGCGAGGTGCGGTGCAGGAACGGGAAGTGGTAGCCCTCGAAGTTGACGTCGACGGTCAGCTTCCAGTTCGCGCGGACCTCACTCGTGACCGTCCCCGCGTGGGCGTATCGGCCGAAGCGAAATGGCTCCAGCTCTTCGCGTATCTCGTCGAGTGTGCCTTCCGCGGTGCCGTCGGGGTCGAGGTTGACGATCAGCAGCCCGGCGGTCTCAGCGACTGCCAGTCCGCGTAGGCCGCGGGCTTCGAGGACCGTCGGGTCGAACATCTGCCGCGACGGGACGCCGACGAGTCGTCCGTCGCCGCTGTAGGACCATGCGTGGTAGGGGCAGGTGAAACGGGCGGCGTGGCCGCAGCCTGTTGCCACCTTGGCGCCGCGGTGCGCGCAGGCGTTGACGAAGGCGCGCGCCGCGCCGTCCTCGCCGCGGACCAGAAGTACCGAGGTGTCGAGCAGGTCTTTGGTGGTGTAGTCCCCTGCCGTGGGTATTTCGCCGCCCCAGCCGACGACCTGAGGGGTTCGGCGCATCATCGCGATCTCGGCGCGATGCCGCTGCTCGCTGGTGAAGTCTTGGGCGGGGATGAGCATGGTGTCGGTGGCTGTGTCGAGGGAGTTCTCGGCCATGCGGTGCAGGATGCGCCGGGTGAGGGTCCGACCGAGGCTGTCGGGACCTGCGGCCGGGTCTTCGAGAACCGAGCCGCGTCGTATCTCGGTGCTGCCGTGGGCGGCACGGGAACGGGCTGCCGACGGGCCCTGACCGGAGAACGCCGTCGAGGCCAACCGCGCGGTGATCCAGCGCGTCAGGGTCTCGAAGTCACGTCGTCCCTCGGGCGTCTCCTGCGCGAAGAGGTGCCATACGTGGACCATGCCCTCAGCGACGAGAAGGTCGACTGCGGTGCCGGCCGCCCGGGCCCGTTCGGCCAGCCGCGTCGCGTCGTCACGCAGCACCTCGACCTCGCCGACGTGGATCAGGAGCGGCGGCAGGCCTGCGAGGTCGGCGTGCAGCGCGGACGCTCGGGGATCCTCGGGATCGGCACCGGCCAGGTAGGCCTGCGCACAGGTACGCAGCATCCCTGTCGAGCACAGCGGGTCGGCGCCACCAACCGCGGCATGGGACTGGCCGGTCAACGCCAGATCTGTCCACGGCGACAGCAGCGCGCCCCCGGCAGGGGCGGGTTCCCCGCGCCCCCGTAACCCGGCGAGGAGGGCTGCGGCCAGGCCGCCGCCGGCCGAGTCGCCACTCACGATGACCGAGGCCGGTGCCAGAGCGCGTCCAGAGGGGCCCGTTAGCCAGCGGTAGGCAATCACGGCGTCGTCGTAGGCCGCGGGGAAATGATGCTCTGGCGCGAGGCGGTAGTCGACGAGGATGACAGACGCGTCCGTTGCCGTGGACAACCGGGCGGCGAAGCCGCGGTGTGAACGGGCGTTCCCGCCTACGTAGGCGCCGCCGTGGAAATGCAGGACGACCCGGTCTGCGCGCGCGGTGGCGGCGCTGATCCAGGTGACGGGAACACCGTCCGCGTCGAGGAGCTCCTCGCGGAACGCCCCGTCAGGCAGAGGCGCCTCCACATCGAGCACAGCGCGCAGCTCAACCGGCGACTTGGCGGGATCGTTGATCCCAAGCAGTCGGACGACGTCGACGAGCTCCTGGAAATCGCTGCTGGTCACCGGGCGTCCTCGCGGCCGTGGGAGGCGATGACGCGGCCGGGCAGCGCGCCGGTGGCCTGGCCGCCAAGCTGAACGGGTACCCCGCGCACGACGGTGGCGCGGTAGCCGCCGGCGGGGCGTCGTAGCCGCAGGCCCCCATTCGGCAGGTCCGCGATGAACCCGTCCTGGGCGTAGTCGAGCTCGTCGAGGGCGAACACCGTCAGGTCGGCGACCGCGCCTGGTGCGAGACGGCCACGGCCGTGGAAGCCGAAAACGTCGGCTTGGCGTCCGGTCAGCTGGTGGATGGCCTGTTCGAGGGTGAGGTCGTGGCGTTCGCGGACGTGCCTGGTCAGTAGCAGGGTGGTGTCGCCGGAGGCGCAGAGCATCTGGACGTGGGCGCCGGCATCGGAGGAGCTGAGCAGTACGTCGGGATCGGTAAGAGTGCGCGCGATGCCGTCGATGTCGTCGTTGGCGACGCCGATGGCGACGATCCCGGGTCGGCAGTCGTTGGCGAGCACGAAGTCGGCGAGGACGTCGGAGGGATGACCGCCGCGTTCGTCGACGAGTTCCGCTGCGGTGCGTCCCAACCACGGCTGGTTCTCGTCGCCGAAGACCTCGATGAACCGGGCCTTGTGGAGGTGGCGGTGCGGGAACATGGCGGCCGGTACCGCGTCCCACTCGGCCCGGGCGGTCGCCCGCCAGGAGGGGTCGGTGAGCAGGGCGGCTTTGGCGTCGCGGCCCTGGGCGGCGATGATTCGATGCCAACCCTGGGGCATCGACATGAACATCATCGAGGAGTCCCAGTTCAGCCGGAAGTCGACTGTCCTCGGGGAGAGCTGCGGGTACATCCGCACGCCCTCGCTGCCCAGCCGGCGCGTGAGAGCGAGCCAATGGTCGGTGACGCCCCCGAGGTAGACGAAGCCCGTCCATGTCACCGGGACGCCGTACTTCCCGCATCGCCGGCCGATGTCCTCGAGCTCCGCGTCCGCGCTGCCGCCGAGGAGGTTAGGGACCATCTCGACCAGGCCTCGTCCGGTGTCGCCGATCGCGGCGATGAGCGCGTCGAGCTCGTCGCCGTCGGCCGCGCGGGACGGGACCGGCCGGCCCTGCTTGTCGACGTCGAGGTAGGACGTGGACAGGCCCCAGGCGCCCGCGTCCATGGCGGCGCCGAGTACGTCTGCCATCGCGGCCGATTCCTGCGGTGTGGCGGCGCGGTGCCAGGCGTCGTCGCCCATCACGTAGAGGCGCAGCGGGCTGTGGCCGACGAGCGGCGCCAGGTTGATGCCGCTGCCCTGGGCGTTCACGGCGTCGCGGTAGCCGGCGTAGTCGTCCCAGGTCCACGGGACGTGGTCGTCGAACAGGTCGCGCGGGACGTCCTCGATGTAGGCAAACAGGTCCGCAAGCGCGCCGCGGGTCGACTCCCGGACCGGATAGAGAGACAGGCTGCAGTTGCCGGTCAGCATCGTGGTGACGCCGTGCAGCGACTCGGGGTCGAGGGTCGGGTCCCAGAAAACCTGCGGGTCGGTGTGGGCGTGGGTGTCGATGAAGCCGGGGGTGACGACGGCGCCCGTGGCGTCGATCTCCGGCTCGCCGTCGGGCCGCAGACGTGCGTCGATCTCGACGATCCGGCCGTCGCGGACACGAATGTCGGCGCGGCGGCGATCGGCACCGGTGCCGTCAATGACCTCGCCGCCTCGGACTAACAGGTCGTTGCTCATCGTCAGCTGCCTCCAGATTTCACGGACGGCACTGCCTGCCGTGTCGGTTCGAGCAGGAAGTCGCTTGGGTCGGGCTGCCGCGTCCAGTGCCAGTAGTCGATGCTCCGCCAGGGCAGGACGGTGTAGATCCGACCGTCCGCGCTCTTGTAGTAGGAACGCACCGCCGGGTGCGACCAGACGAGGGTGTCGAGCTCCGCCTGGGTCCGTGCCTGGTAGTCGTCGTGGACTTCCCCGCGGACCTCGATCGCGCAGCCGGGCGCGTCGGCGAGCAGGTCGAGGCAGCCCACGATGTACCGGACCTGGCACTCGGAAGTGAAGATGACGCTGCCGCCGGAGACGGCGTTGCTGCCCGGTCCATAGATCATGAAGAAGTTCGGGAAACCGGGCACGGTCATGCCCAGATGGGCCGCGGGCCTGCCGTCCCACACCTCCTCCAAAGTGCGACCGTCGCGGCCTTCGACGCGGATCGGCGAGAGGATCTCCGAGACTCGGAAGCCGGTAGCCCAGATCAGGACGTCGGCCTCCCGGCGGATCCCGTCCGCAGTCACCACCGCGCCGGGCTCGATTCGCTCGATGCGGTCACGAACGAGCTCGACATTGTCGCGCTGCAGCGCGCGCAGCCAGCTGCCGTTGTCCTGCAGGGTGCGCTTGCCGAAGGGCGGATAGTCGGGGATGACCTTTGACAGTAGGTCGGGATCGCGCACCTGCTCGGTGAGCCAGTCGGTGAGCACCTGCCGGGCGAGGTTGTTGACGGCGCTGATCGACCGGTTACCGCCGTCCCAGTCAGGGTCGATCCGCGACGCGACCGCGGTCGTGTCGGCGATCGCCCACATCAGGCCGAGCCGATACCAGCGGGCGTAGAACGGGACATGACGGATGGCCCACCGCGCCCCCGGGCTGACGGCGTCGTGATAGGTGGGATTCGGCGCCATCCACTGTGCGGTCCGCTGGTAGACCGTGAGCGCCGCGACGCGGTCGGCGACCGTTGGCACCAGCTGGAAACCACTCGCGCCGGCACCGACGACGGCGACCCGGGCGCCGGTGAGGTCCACGTCGTCGGGCCAGTCGGCGGTGTGAAAGCTCGGCCCAGCGAAGGACTCGGCTCCCGGGATCGACGGGACCGACGGCCGGCTCAGCTGCCCGACAGCCGTGATCAGTGCCCGCGCCTGCAGGATCTCCGGTTCCGAGGAGCCCGCCCCGCGCACGGTGACTTCCCACCGGCCCGTCGCCTCCTGCCACCGGGCACCGGTCACCTCGGTGTTCCAGCGGACGTGCGGCTCGATCCCGTGGTGATCCAGGACGGACTGGAAGTAGACGAGGAGCTCTGGCTGCTGCGCGAAGTACTCCGACCAGTGATCGGACGCCTCGAAGGAGTACGAGTAGAAGTGGTTGGGGATGTCGACCCGGCAGCCCGGGTAGCGGTTGGCCCGCCACGTCCCGCCGACACCGTCGCGCTTCTCGACGATGATGAACGGGATACTCGCCTCCCGCAGGCGGATGCCCGCGAGCAGTCCCGACTCGCCGCAGCCGACGATGACGACGGGGAGCTCGGCGCGCGCCTGCGCCGACGACCGCAGCGGCGCCTCACCGGGATCGCTGCCATCGATGTGCAGCTCACCGACGAGCAGATCGGTGTACTCGGCTCCGACTGGCCCGCACACCTGAGCTTCCATCATCTGCAGCAGCTGCGCCGTGGTCGGCGGTGGCGGCAGCCGGTAGCCACGCTCCCGGTGGGCGACGAGCACATCGGCGGCCAGCGCCCGCAGGGCCCGCAGGTCCTCGTCCGCCATCCCGCCGTTCACCACTCGCAGTCCGCTTTCCTTTGGCCGGAACCGGCCGGTCAGCAGCTCGAGATCGCCAGTGAGGTGGACCAGCGACAGCAGCAACGAGGGGGGGTGAACGTCAAGGAGCACGGCCTCGATCGCCGCGCGATCATCGGTGAAGGGCGCGACAGCGTCGCCAGCTAACTGCATGTGCTGCTCCTCAACGCGCCGATTGGGAGGTATACCAGTGGGACACGTCAGTGCCTCGCTCGTAGGCGGCGAACCACTCGTCGGCGAAAACCGGAAGCGGCTGATGCTCCGGATCGTGCGACGGCCGCTGCGACGCCCACAGAGCGCGGGTCGTCGCCCACCGCCGCGAGCGAGGGACACAGGCGAGAGCCGCCGGCCGCTTCTCGACCGGCTGCCGGCGTATCCGTCCCTCCGCCCGCTTCAGTAGCCTGCCCAGGCTGGCGCCGCCGCCGGCGCCCCCGTAGTCGACCAGACGGTCCTCGAACGGCACGTGCTTCCTGAACCCGTCGATCGCGATGCGGCCCGTCGCGACGACGTGGCGGACGACCGCGGGCAGACACCGCAGGCGGTACCGCGGGTCGGGGACGACCTCGCGGTAGAGCGCGAGGGCCGAGGAGCGGTGCTCGACCTCCTCGACGAAGTGCCACAAGAACAGCGACGCCACCCGCTCGTCGCCCGGGGCGAACAGGTCCTGCTCATAGTCGAGCAGCAGCTTGAAATACGCCGTGAACGTCGCCTCCACGTCCGCCACGTAGGCGAGGTGGAACTCGAGCGGCCGAGCCTGGAAAAGATCATCATAGGAGGCGATCAGGTCGTTGAGGACCTGTGCCAGTCCCGGGTACGCGCGGATCAGCGCCTTGGCGTGCAGCCGGTGCGCCGCGGCGTGCTGCGCCTCCTGACGCAGGAAGCTGTCAGCCTCCACCTTCACTGTCTCGCCGCGCAGACGAGGCTGAGCGGCGTGTACGGCGGTCACGATGTACTTCTCGAACGCGATGGCCATGAACGATGTCAGGTTCATCAGCGCGGAGAACTCCGGGTTCGCGGGGTTCCAAACGAACGAGACGTCCTGCGAGAAGTCGAACGGGATTCGTCGTACCTGGAGGTCGGTCATACTGCCGTCCTCTCACTGCCGAGACCATACATATCTCATGTTTGTATGGTCTGTATCCGTGTCGAGTCAAGCGGTTCAGGCCGGCGGAAAGAGACGACGCCTCCCCGCTCATGGCGCGGTCGAATGCCGGGCCAGGCCGGGGCATCTGCTATCGGACGGCGGCAGCATTCCTCCGCCTCTGGCACCCGGACAAGCCTCTTGCCGACCAGGTGCCGGGCCATGTCCGTACGAGCGCGGATTCCTGGGTCCAATGAGACGTCGCGAATGGTCGTCCGACCGAGAAGCCGTGTCATGACCGGACGAGAACGCAGGCGCCGGGTGGCGGTGTCGCGCCTACGGAAACGGCCGGCGCCTCGGCGCGAAGGTCCTGGCAGGTGCACAGAACGGGTCGCAGGGACGGGGTAGGTGCGGCGGCGTGGATCGGCCGCGCTACCGCCCGGGATCAGGCGGCGGTAAGCCGCACCGGGAAGGATTTCAGTGCGTTATTGAGATTGGACCGGACGTGCTCGGCGCGGCCGGTTTGCTCGATCTTCGGGAATCGGTGGAGAAGCTCGTCGAAAAAGACGCGCGCCTCCAGCCGGGCGAGATGCGCCCCCAGACAGAAGTGCTCGGCGCGTCCGAAGCTCAGGTGCGGGTTCGGGTTGCGTCGAATGTCGAACGCCTGCGAATCGTCGAACACCGCCTCGTCGCGGTTGGCAGAGGTGTAGATCATCGCGACTTTTTCGCCCGCCTGTACCGGGTGCCCGCCGATCTCGGTGTCCGCGGTCGCCGTCCGACGGAAGTAGTGCAGCGGATTGGCCCAGCGCAGGATCTCCTCGACCGCGTCGGGAACCAGTGACCGGTTCTCGCGCAACGCTGCGAGCTGATCCGGATGTTCGAGCAGCGCGTGCAGTCCGGCGGCGAGCATGGTCTTGGTGGTGTCGTTACCAGCCGTGACGAGCTGGACGAAGAAGGTCCCGAATGCAAAATCGTCCATGGGCTTGCCGTTGAAGTCCGACATCAGCAGGACGGAGGTGAGGTCGTCGCGAGGGGGCTCCTGCCGGCGCTGTTGCGCGTGCTGGATGGCGTAGACGGCCATGTCCACGAACGGATCGCCGCCGCCTGCGTAGGAGGGGTCCTGCGAGTTCGTGAGGCGTTCGGCGATAGCGTGTATCTTCAGCCAGTCGTCCTCAGGAAGCCCCATCAGCTCGCCGATGACCTGGGACGGAAGTGTCGCGGTCACGTCGTGGACGAACTCGACGTCCCGCAGCTGTGCGGCCCGGTCAAGGATCTCGCCGCAGATCGATCGGATCCGGTGCTCGAGCGTAGCGACAACTTTGATCTTGAAGCGTGGCCAGAGCTCACGCCGGTAGTCGGCGTGCCGAGGCGGGTCCATCGAGAGCAGCATCCCCTTGGCGTGCTCGAGGCGCTCAGGGGGAAGATCCTCGATCACGATGCCGCCGACCTCGGCGGAGAACAGGAGCGGCTCCTTCGCCACGTGCACGACATCGGCGTGCCGTAACACGGCCCAGTAACCGGGCTCGCCGCCCATCTCCACCCAGTGCACCGGACCGGCCTGCCGCAGCTCGGTGAACAACGCGTGCGGCGCGCCGTCGGCATAGAGATCGGGGTCGGCGATCGACGAGGTGCTCACAGCTCGATCACCTCCGGTGCGCCGTGGCCGGCGGCCTCACACATCAGCCGGTAGCCCGCCAGACTGCCGGGCCCGTCGGACACGCTCTCGACATTCCCACTGGCGTCGAGGTTCAGGTTGACGCCGTACATCTGGAACCACACCCGGGTCTGATCCTCGATCACGGTCAGGGTGTGGACCGATCCGGCCGGCTCCAGCAGGAACGAGCCCGCCCGATTGATCTCCGTCTGCTCCTCGTACTTCCAGGCCCCAGAGGTCGTGTAGGCGAACACGGGACCGGTGTGGCGGTGTGTCTGCACCCGGTACCCGGCCGCGAACCGGTTCTCGATGATCCATAATCCGTTCGTCGCGTCCACCAGCAGCACCCGGAAGAACGAGCCGTCCCCGATCGCGACGAAGGGAACCTGGTCCTCCCCCCGGTGAAGGGCTGGTGGGGCGGCTGCGATCAGTGACATGGAGTCTCCCTCGCGACGTGGCCGTCGGTGCCGCCCGGACGGGATACACCGATCTCTCCGGGCGACCGGTCCTTGGGTACACAGTTTAGGAATCTGTATGCCCACTCGCAAGGGAACGGAGGCGCCGAGCCGGGTCACGACCTCTCGGGAGCCCGGGCTCCTGACCGGTCTGCACACTCGGACGGAGTGATCGTGGGCGCGAGCCATCGCCGCAGGTAGCGACGTAGATCATCACCTCTGCGTGGGGGCGACCCCGGGTCGAGGACGAAGGACTGGAAGATCCGCAGCGTGTGCTCGACGAGTTCGTCCATGTACTCCTCGGTGAATCCCTCGGCGGCCCAGTCGAGCGGAAGCCGATCCAAGATCGCGCGACCGAACGCGCGCGAGTTGGGCGAGGTCACTCCGCGGCTGAAAGCACTGCCCCGGCCAGGTTCGAACACGAGGGCCAGGTAGGGCTCGTCGAGCAGGCTGTCCAACGTCGTGACCAGCGCCTCGATCACCAGATCTGCCGGAGCCATCCGCAGCTGGCCGAGCTCGGCCGAGAGGCGATCAAGAAACGGCTCGACTGACGACAGCATCGCCGCCTGCAGGAGCTCCACCGTGCTCGGGAAATAGCGATAGATCGTCTGCCGCGTGACGCCCAGGTCCTCCGCGACCGCAACGATGCCGACGGCCCCCGTCGCGACGTCGATACACCGCCGCGTCGCATCGAGGATCCGCTCCCGTGCCTCCTTGTCGGTCGCTGGTGGGTTGCCACCCCACCCGTGGCTGCGCACTGATGCTCCTCCCGACGGGACGACGAAACCATACTCAGTATCGTCGTTGCCCAACCAAGAAAGAGGCCCATGTCCGCGACGTAACCGCGGCGGCGGAACGGCCCCGCGTCGCTCGGGCTGGGCTCGGATGCCGGCTCGTCGGGTCGCCTGGGTGATGTGATCTGGATGGTTGGCCGGTTCAGGTGTCCTGGCGGGGACGGCGCCGGTCCGGGGTGTTGAGCTGCGTCATCAGTGTACGAGGGAAGCCTTCTGGCTCCGCTCCTCATAGGCACTCGCTCGTTGGGCGAGGTCGAGGATGTGATCCGGGGCGTTCGGGGCACATCCGAGATCGACTACGAACGGCGACACCGAGAAGGCCGCACCTACCAGTGGGACACCATCGCCCGACTCCCCTTCGCGACCGCTTGACGGAGGCGCACCCGCCCGTTCCGGCGGAATGCGATGTGCAAAGGCCATAGCGGACCGGCGATGACGACCTGACACTCCGCAGTCGACCCCGTCACCGGCATCGCGGCTGTGGCATCGAGCCGCCGCCCGCCCCCGGGCGCCCTTCGATACTCATCGTGCGCATTGGTGATCAACCGCCCAGGCGGTCGGCGTGTGGTGGGTGGGTTATCCCGCCCGGATGCCGGAAGGTGATGATGGAGCGGTGGAGACCTTCGGACCGGCGCTGAAGCGGTTGCGCGGGTCGATGTCGTTGCGGGAGTTGGCGACCCGGGCGCATTGCGGCAAGTCCTACATCGCGGACTTGGAGCAGGGTCGGCGCCACCCGAGCCGGGACATGGCCCTGGCGCTGGACCGGGCGCTCGATGCCGGGGGACGGCTGGCCGCCCTGGCGCGCACTGCTGGCGGACGGAGAGTGGAAGGGGACGCTTCCGCGGAGGGGTTGGAGGCGTCTGGGGCGCCGATCGAGGCGCTACGTCGGGTGCTCGATGGGCACGATCTACCGTCGGACTGCGATGTCCGCCCCCTGCGCGAGCTGTCTGCGGCCGTGCGCCAGGTCGTCTGGCTGCGGTTGCAGGCGCGATATGCGACCCTCGCGCAGGTCCTACCAGCTTTGATCGTCGAGTTGCACGAGGCGCTTCGCCGTCACGAGGGGCAGGGGCGCCGGCAGGTCGCCGGGATGCTCGTGCAGTCCTATCGGGCGGCAGACGCGATCGCGGACAAGCTGGGTCTGGTCGATCTGTCCGCGCGGATCATCGGGATGATGGCGCCGATGGCGCTGGAGTCGGGCGACGAAACGCTCATCGCGACCACCGCGTATGTGCGCTCGGAGTTGTTCTTCGCCAGCGGCGCGCACGACGACGGCCGGCGCATGCTCGTCCGGGCCGCGGATCGGCTCGATCCGGGCGCGGGTGTCACGGCCTCTGCGGCCTATGGATCGCTGCACATGCGGGCGGCGGTGTTCGCCGCCCGCGATGCGAACCTCGCCGATGCCCAGGCCCACGTCTCGGAGGCCCTCGGCCTTGCCCGGACGGTCCCGGAGTCGGTCTATCTGGGGACGTTGTTCGGGCCGTCGACGGTGCGGATCACCAGATCACGATCGCGGTCGATTCGAAGGACCCGGGCGGTGCGCTGCGGATCTCCGAGCAGTGGCGCCCTGCCGAGGACGTCCCCGCGGAACGGCGGTCGCACTACTTCGTCGACATCGCCCGTGCCTGGGCCGATATCGGGAAACCCGACCAGGCGCTCGGCTCCCTCGTTGAGGCCCGGACGATCGCCCCGGAACACATCCGACCCCATCCTGACGTCGGCCGCCTGCTCGCGACCACGGCGATGGAGCCTCTGCGCCGTGATCTGCGGTGGCGAGAACTGAACCGATGGATGCGCGGGCCGGCCATGGTCTCCTAGGACCGCGGCCGTAGGAGATCCGGCAGTTCGGCCAGCGAATCTACCCGCCAGTCAGCCGCATCCAGCACCTCAGGGTCACTCGCCCACAGGTGGCCCCACGGCCCACGACGGATCATCGCGGTCCGAAGCCCGGCCTCGCGGGCGGGGAGGATGTCGTTGTCCCGGTGGTCGCCGACGTACACGATGTCGGCACGGCGGGCCGCGGGCGTGAACGCGGCGACGCGGTCGAAGAAGGCCGGGTCGGGTTTCGCGACGTCCCACTCGCCCGACGTGACGATCGCGTCGACCGGCAGATGCAGAGCGCGCAGCAGGCCGGCGGCCTTCACGGTCTGGTTACCGGCGACCCCGACCCACAGCCCGCGCGCCCGCAGGTCGGCGAGCGTCGGGCGGACGTCGGGGTAAAGATCGCCGTCATCGATCTGCTCGCCCACGCCGGCATCCTCCCGGCGCTGTCATTCGGCGGCCAAGTCGAAGCCGGGCCGGAAGTACTCGAACGTCTCCGCGTTGTTCCGGCCCTGCGCCGTCACCGCGCCGAGCACCGCGGAAAACGTGTGCCGGGGCACGCCAATCCAGTCCGCCCACGCCGCGAACTCGCGGGTGTCATCAGCAGCGTCTCCCCGACGTCGAACACCACCGCCACGACCATGACTCAATCCTGC
The DNA here is from genome assembly GCF_000166135.1 of Pseudofrankia inefficax. Classification (NCBI taxonomy): domain Bacteria; kingdom Bacillati; phylum Actinomycetota; class Actinomycetes; order Frankiales; family Frankiaceae; genus Pseudofrankia; species Pseudofrankia inefficax. The sequence continues at coordinate 2,562,561 of NC_014666.1, read as the reverse complement.
CCTGGACCCCGCCTTGTCGGCGCCTGCCTGGCTCGATCGGCCGTTGAGGGCCAGCGCTGCCGCCCTCGATCTACACACCCGCCCTCGATCCGCGCAGCCGAATCGCGGATCGGTCTCGTCCCCCCTCGCGCCGTCCGCAGCGACCGACTAGCGACCAAGTGCGGACACGGTGCGGACAGGACTGGCCTTCCTCGAGACCCGAAGCGCCAGGATGATTCGACCGAAAGCCACGAGACGTTTACATCAAGCCACCGCAGCCCGAGAGGACACCATGAGCGTGAGCACCCTAGGCAGCGAAAGCGGCCCTTCTGGGAACCAGGCGTCTGACCACGGTCCGATCCGCCGGCCGCGACGACACGCCGGAGCGCGAGTACCGATCTTGCAGGACCCGTCCATCGAGGCCTGCGGTCAAGCGTCGTCACGCGAAAAGCAGCGGCATCCTCCGGCCAGGACCCGCTCCCGCAACTGATCGTTCCGGCGCGAGGCCCTGAGACGGCCATCGAGCCCAGGCGTACCCGGACACCCGGCGCGCGTGTTTCGGCCGGTCGCGGCCCGGCTGGGCGGCGCACCGGGCGGACGCGGGGGGATCACACGGCGCGCAGCGTCGCGGCGACGGACAGCGCGATCGGCATCACCGCGACCGCGGCCGCGCCGCCGGCGAGCGCGGCCCGGGCCGGCCGGGCGCCGCCAGCGGCGGTGAGGATACCGGCGATCAGGCCGGCGATGAGCGCAGCCGCCGCGCACAGCACGACCGACAGGACCCGAACAGCGACAGGGTCAGACACCGCGAACTCCTTCATCGAGACCACCCCTTTTGGGGATCGGTCACGACCTGCGGCGCCCGCTTCGCTTCCTATCGATCACCAAGCCCGGACGTCAACGAATCTGGCGATCGACCTGAAGGCAACTAGCTGCTGAGGCATCTAGATGCCAACCACTCAATCCCGGCCGCCCGCCCGTGCCGAGGCGCACGGGAGCCCCACCGACGCGGCGAGAGCGTTGCCTCGTTACCCAGTCTGGGTCTGTTTCAAGATCACGGTGCAGTCCCCCCAGGGGAGCGTTGGGCCCCCGGACGGGAGGGCAACGGGCGCGCGCCCCCGGCGAGGACCAGGGCGCCCGCCAGATCCCGGCCGGGAACGTGCGACGGTCCCCCGACCGGATCGTCGGTCGGAGGCGGTCGAGCCGGACGGTTGTGCCCGGGACGCACGCTCATGACCGAGGTGGCCGACGTAGAAGGCGTGCCCATGCCCCGCCGTAGGCCTCAATGATGGCCGGGCGTTCCCGAGGCTTGGCCCCTCGTAGGACCCATATCAGGCCGCCGACAAAAGCGAGGCACACCAGCGCGACGACTGCCAGGGCGATCAGCCCGGCTACGGCCCCGTGCGAGCCGGCTGCCAGCAGACACGTAGCGACCGTGGCGCTCATGCCGAACCAATCGACGCGCGGGCCTGATCGTGTCCGCAGCCACCGCACGCGCGGGCGGGAACAGCGGCGCACAGCGCCAACGCCAGGAGGTAGTTGTTTTGGAGCACGCTCGCGCGCACCGTTCATCCTTCTTTCCGGTGCCCCCCAACCTGCTCCGCGATCGACTCTACCGACCGCGAGCGCGGTCACAGCGTGTGAGTTCCGGACCGGTGGCGCTGGCGCCCAGGCCAGCACCCCTGGCGCTCGATAAGTCCGCGGGATCTCGCGAATCAGATGGGGTGGCGATGGACGTCGCTCTGCCACCACTCGGGCGCTAGAGCTTCCGAGCGGCCTGAAGAACCGCGATGGCCAGACCGAGCGAGGTCGCGAAGGCGCCTCCGCCCGCGAGCACGGCGCCGGCGAGGCTGAACCCGTCGGGGTGAGCGAGCATCCCCGTGAGCAGCGCTGCGATCACGGAGATCGCTCCCGCCAGCCCGAGCCACAGGAGGGTGGTCGATTCGGCGGGTGGCTGTGGCGCCGGGGAGCCGGCTGCGGTGGGAGACATAAGTCATCTCCTGGGACAGGATGGTCAACGTCGTGCCGATGTAAGTCGGCGCCTCCGTCCGAACCCACGGCCCCGCGACCATCGCCACCTTCCGAAAAAATCTTGAAACCGGCCGTGGGGTCGGACAGAGGTGCCGACTTAGGAGGGGTCGTCAACTGCCGAAGGCAGGCAGTTGAGGAGCCCGCACCCAAGGGAGTCGCGACTATGCCCCGCCCCGACGCATCCAGCCCGGATGCTGTCGACGGCGAGACATCGCCCCTACAACGTGATTTGTCGTGGGAATCCGATGTCGCTGGTCGGATTCCCACTCCGGTGCCGCTTGCGGACCTCCTTGAGCTTGAGAGGTCCGACGGCCCTCAGGGGAAGGCGGCACGCCAGGCCGCGGAGAGTCTCGCCCGCAAGATCGAGAGTCTCCCCCGCCGGGAAGACGACCACAGACTGCGTAACGACCTGGCCCTGACGGGCTTCGAGGGCCCGCAGTACGAGTTGTTCGAGCATGAGCTCGCGCGCTACGGGCTGCAGGTCATGCTCGCCTGGATCGGCAAGGGGTTGATCTTCGCGCAGTGCGCGCGACGCGGCATCCTCGGCCTACGGTCGGAGTACGACGAAGACATCCGACTAACGCCGGACGACGTCGAAGAGCTCGCGAGCGAAACAGTGTGCCGGTCGCTGAAGTCGTTTCGCCGCTCGGCGCTGGTCGGTGGCGGCTGGACGCTGGAAGGCGGTGCCACGCTCAAGACCTACTTCATCGGAACGTGTCTCTACGACTTCGCGAACACCTACCGGATGTGGATCCGGGAGCAGAACGCCTGGCGCCGAGGTGGCCGCGTCGAAGCGACCCTCTACAACGCCGCCCACACCGCGGCCCCTGAAACCGCGGACGTGGTCCTGGCCCTCGACAGTCTCCGTCGGCATCTGGCCGGGGTTCCGAACGAGCGCACCCGGCTCGTCCTCGCCCTCGTCACCGATGGCTACACCCACGAGGAGATCGCGCAGATCCTCGCGGATGGCACGACCCCCAGGGCCGTAGAAGGGCTGCTCTACCGCCATCGCCAGTCGATTCGGCGCCAGAAGGAGGACATGGCATGACAAGCCCCCCGCCCTCCAACCTCGACATCACCCGGGACCTGATCGAACGGTCCTCGCTTGGAGAGCCCGGCGCCGTCCAGCTACGCCGCCGTACCTCCCACGCCCGCGCTGACGCTGTCGTCCACTGGGACGACCGCGAGCCCTTCAGCGACCAGGCCAGCGAGATCCTGAACCAGCTACGCCAGGGCACCCTCACCCTCGCGCGGCTGCTCGACCAGGCGGACGACGCTGTCATCGGAAGGCTGCGCGTCTCGACGGTTCTGGAGGCTCTGCCCAGCCGTGTCGCCGCCCAGGCCCAAGAAGTCCTCGATAGCCTCGGGATCTCAGAGACTCGCCGCCTGCGCAGCCTCGGAACCGGGCAACGGGCCGCCCTGCGAAACTTGCCGCCGCAGGCAACCGAGGCTCAGCGATCGATGCCTTCCAGTACCCACGATGCTTCGGTGAGCAACGACCACGACCGGCGGTCTTCGCGCACCGATGAACCCGGCGGCGGCTACCTGCCGGCCGACCCGGGGCACCTGGCCCGCCGGTTGCAGCAAGTCACTCACCAGCTGTGGGGAGCGTCGGTTTCGACCGATACGACGCCGCAGCAGTTCGCCGTGTTGAGTAGCCTGCGAGCGGCGCCAGACATGGACCAGCGCAGCCTCGCAGAGCACGTCTGCCTGGACCGATCGACCGTTGCGGACGTAGTGGCTCGGCTGGTCCAACGTGGCCTGATCCGCCGCGTCCGCGACCCACGTGACGGCCGACGCAACGTGCTGCGGCTGACCAGCCGCGGCGAGAGCACCCAGTCGGAAATTGTCCCGCGTGCCCAGACGATGAACGAGGAACTACTCGCGCCGCTGTCCGACGAGGAGCGGGTGACCCTTGTCGCTCTGCTTAGCCGGGTAGTCGATGAATACGTCGACCGCCACGAGGACGATCAGTAGGTGCGTGCGGCCATGCGCGTTGCCGGACCGCCAACGTAGCGCCGGGCCGGGGCCGGTGCAGCCGGCGCGCTCAGCCGTCGGCGGGCCTGGGGCCGCGTAGGCTCGTCGGACTCACCCCCACCCGGTGCCGGTGATTGCCCGGGAAGAGGTCGCAGTCGCACGGCGTCGCCTGGTCGGCGGCCAGGCGACGGTCATCAGCCGAGAACTCGATCTCGTTCTCGCCTAGGTCGAGAGAGACGAGCAGCGCGTCGGTGACCGGTTGCCAGGGCCCGTAGGTACCGCCCGCAGGTCTGCGCTGGATGATCCGATAGAGCACAGGGCATTCTTCCGCCCCGCGGCGGCCGGCGACGCCGCCCGCGAGCTGGGGGCGAGCGCCGGCCCCGGTGTCGACTGGCCAATGTCGGTCGCCTCGCTGGCCCTCAGGCACGAGTCCGCAGGGGGCCAGCGGCCCCGTGCCGGCCGCGCGGGGATCAGCCCTGCTCGGTGAGGGTGGTCCGCGGGTGGCGGGACGCCGTCGCGGCCGTGACGTACCGGCCGGTGATCGCGCTGCGGTGGCTTCCCTTCTCCACGGGGGTGCTCCTTTCGCGGGAGTGGTGGCACGGTCCGGGTGGGCCGCGCCGGGGACGTCCAGGGGTCGGCCGTGGGGCCGCAGGTGTCCTGGCGGGGGTCTCGGCCGGGCGTGGGTGGGGGGTCTGCGGCTCGCCGAGGCGGGCCGCCGACCACCGCAGGCGGCGGGGTTCATCCGCCGAGAGGCTGACGCGCAAGGCGGGCCTCGGTGTGGGCCTGGGCGGCCGCGCGCCGATCGAGTTCGGGAAGGAGGGTCTTGCGCTTGCGGCGGACGTGCGAGCCGAAGGCCTCGGAGTAGCCGGCGGCAACGGCCGCCTCGGTCCAGGTCAGGGTGCCGAGGTTGGCGGCATACATCTGGATGACGGCCATTTCGGCGGGCTCGAGCATCCCGGAGAGGTGGTCGAGCCGGTCGTCTCCGTACTCGCCGGGATCGGGTCGATCTCGGCGAGCTGGTCGGCCGACGACGCGGGCAGGTCGGCGAAGGTCTGCACGAACTGGCCGCGGTGCATCCGGCGGAAGGTCGGCCGGAAGTCGCTCTGCTGGCGTCGCAGCTCCCCGCGAAGGTCGGCGAGGACCGCCTGGGCGTCAGCCTCGCTGTCGGCGGGCAGCGGTGGCAGGGCCAGCAGCGCCATCGCGACGGCGGTCACCGCCTCGCGACGCCGGTAGTCGAAGCCGGCGACCACGCCACCCTCGTACCGGCCGACCTGGACCAGGTATGCCTTGACCTCGTCGTCGAGGTAGTTCTCGATGAGCCGCTCGACCTCGCGCGGCCTGCCCTCCCGGGCGGCGCGCCGGGCCCGCCGGACCGCGGCGAGCGCGCGGCGCGCCCAGGCACGGGCCCGGCTGGGCCCGGACTCGAAGTCCTCCATCCAGAGGTGGACCTGGTCGAACAGCGTCGAGGTCCACACGTCGCTGAACGAGCCGAGGATCGTGCCGATCTGGTGGAACTCGAACGTCTTCACCCACAGGTCGTCGAGGTCGAGCAGCGGCTTCGTCAGCATCAACTGGACGTCGTCGAACCGGAACGCGTCACGCAGCACGGCGTCCGGCAGGAACGACACTCCCAGGGCGCCGGTCTCCACCGACGGCTTCATCAGCGCCGTCTGGACGTCGGTGAGCCCGAACGCGTCGCCGAGCGGTTTCGCCGGCGTGAACGCCTTCGCCAGGTAGTCGCTCAGGCCGAGCATCGGCGCCATCACCGCCTTGGCGTCGTCGAACGCGGACCCGAGCAGCCGGGCGGTGGAGAAGGCGTCCTTCAGCCCCGCCATCTCCTGGTACAACCCTCTCGTCAGCGACCGGCCAAGGTCGGGAGTGACGATGGCGGCGGCGGCCTCCTGGAACGCGCGGGCCGGCGACCCGATGTCGAGCAGTTCGCCGACGGACAGCCCGGTCCACAGGACCTGCGCCAGCGCGGTGTCGAGGTTCAGGTCGTCATCGATGACGACGTCGGGGACGGGTTCGGGAGCCGGCTGGGGCTCAAGGGCGGTGCTCTCGGTCATCGGTGGGGGGCCTTTCTTTCCTGGCGGCCGGGATGACCGCGTCACCCCTTAGTCGGCGGCAGCCAGCCGAAACGACAAAAAATCTTGAAAAGATTCGCGGGGCCGCTCGGCTGATCTCCGCGCCCCTGGCGATCACGGTAGGGCGTGGATCCGACAGCCCCGGCCGGACTGCTGACCTACGCGGCAGGTCGCCGCCGGCGGAGAGCCGAAGTCGAAGTACGAAGTACCGCGAGGCAGGGCTCGCCCAACACCATCAGACGATGTTGTAGAAGTAGGCGACCGAAAGCGAGGCCCTCGCCGGCGACCTCGCGACCGGCGAGCTGGGCGAGTGTCGCTGCCAGTGGCGGTCCCGGTGTCGGTCACCTTGCAGGCCTCAGGCGCGAGTCCGCAGGCCAGCGGCGCCGGGCAACCCGCCTCACGGCGGTCGCGGCCGTGACCCGATTCTCGCGCTGCCACCGATGGGTTTGGAGACCAACCGCGCGCCGGCTCAGGCCAGGCACGAGGTCGCCTGTGAGGGCCGTGACAAGGCCGTCCGGCCGCCGGCCCAGCCGTCAGAGATCAAGCTCCGGACCGACGTCGGCCCAGGGGTTCGGGGCACCATCTGATGGTGATCCGGCTATGGGTGGGCGCGCCTGTCCAGCACCGCCGGATGGCGGGGGTGGCGAGCAGTGTGCCGTCCGGGCCGCGGGCGAGGCTGGAGGTCCCGTCCTTGGCGGGTTCCTTCCGGACTCCGTCGTAGAGGAAGTTGAACGACCCCGCACCGGTGTGGGTACGTGCGGCGATCCGATCGAGGCCGTCGTAGGTGTAGCTGGTGCTCGCCGAGCCGGTGGTCGATGAGACGAGCCGGTCGAACGCGTCGAATGTTGTCGTCGTGACCGTCGACCCGGTCGTGGCGGTGGCTCGAGTGCCGCGGGCGCTGTAGGTGTACGAGGTCGAGCCGTTGGAGGTCAGCCGGTTGCGGGCGTCGTAGGTCGCCGTGGTTCCGCCCGCGGAGGTCCGGTTCCCAGCCGCGTCCCAGCCGTAGTTGGTCGTGGTGCTCGCCTCGTTGGTCCAGGACGTGACCCGGTTCGCCCAGTCGTAGGTGTAGCTCTGCGTCCCGGCGCCGGCGACCCCGGTCCCGCTGATGGTGGTCGAGGTCAGGTTGTTGTCGGAGTCGTAGGCGTAGGTCTGGGCGCGCAGAGTGCTGCTGGACGCGCCGGTGAGCGTGTCGGAGGTGACGCGGCCGAGTTGGTCGTAGGCGAGCTGGCGCTTGGCACCCGTGCCGCCGTGGTAGTCGACGTTGGTCAGCTGGCCGGCGTGGTCGTAGGTGTAGGCGCGGGTGCCCCGGTCGCGGCCGCCCGCAGGACCGATCTCACCTACGACGCGGCCGACAGCCTCACCGCCAGCCAAGCCTCGCCTGCGGGCACGAGTGCGACCGGACGGGTCGAGTACACCTTCGATGACGCTTCCCGGCCGTCGTCGAGCACCGTGTTCGACGACGGGGTCGACCGGGATTGCCCCGCGCGTTACACGCGAAGCGTCATTCTCAAGATGTTAGGAACGGCGGCGAAAGTGGATCAATGACCACCTGTATCTCCCTCGGCGACCTGGCATCGTCAACGTACGCTTCAAGGACGAATTCACTCCGGGACCATGGGACCACAATATGGATATCACCATTCGGATCTTCGATAACGATGTCCCCGGTTCCTCCTTCCACGATTTCCGAGAAGAACGGACCAGAGTGAGAAGTCGGCGGAGTCGCGTCCCAGACTTCGAGATTGATCGGACCGTCGACCGCAGGGGCGACGCCAAATATGAGAGAGTCACCGGCGTTGTGAAAGGACGCATTCCTGGGATCCCAACCAGAAAGGTCGCCTGTGCTATCACTGCGGCGCACGACCAGACAGCCGTGATGAACTTCGGCCCGGGAGGCCGCCAACAGATTCGCCATCAGAATTCCGCCACCTCTCTCGCCACGGTGGAGACCACGCCACCTTGTATTCGCGCACAGAAGATACAGTGCAGATAGGCGGTTTGGTAAATCCCCACGGGTACGAGAGCTTTCGGCGGCTGATGATCTGGGATCCAAGCTCCTGACACGGTACCTGGGTCAGTGGCGCCGCATGTATGGCACCCGAACTTGGTACCCGCATCGTTCACGGCATCGCGGACGAAAGGATCGTTTATATCACCCCTGATTAGAGACACCCCTCACGAGCGTTAGGCCCCGCCCCGAGGAGAAGATCGCATTTCATCCCCGGGTCGGCATTGTGTACCAGGACGTACGTGCTCGCGGTGCGGATGTAGAAGGTGTGAGTGTGGTTGACCGTGAGGTCCCACATGGGAGCGGAGCCCGGGAGGACGACCACGGCAACGACAGAGGCAAGAGTGCCGTCATCGGTGTGAAGGCGATGGCCCGCGCGAAGCCTGTCCGCGTCGGTCGAAATATGGGTCGTTTCATCCCAGAACGGATGGTGCTCGGTGGTGTGGATGACCGCTGTGCCGTGCGAGGTCCGGACCGTGAGGTCGAACAGGTCGGTGTCGTGGTGAACCATCGCGTTCGGACCGAAGGTCATCAAGCTGCCCAACGGCCAGGTCCGGGTCGCCCGCGACGACCTGAACGCCTCGCTGGAGAGCCTGACCCACGACCCGTCGACCCGATGAGCCCTCGCCAGAGCGCCGTGAGCCCCGACGACGAGAACCGGCGTACGACGTTCGACGTCCGCGTCTGGTCCGTCAAGAAGATCGCGCTCAAGAGGGGTGGCTTCAGCTGGCAGACCCGCTGGCAGGTCGCAGGCAGGCCGCGGGCGAACACCCGCACCTTCGCGTCGAAGGCGGCCGCCGAGTCGCGTCATGCGGAGATCCTCACCGCGGTGCGCAAGGGCCAGGCGTTCGACGTCGAAACGGGTCTCCCCCTGTCCGAGTGGCTCGCCATCCCGCGTCCGGTCCCGGCGCCAGCGCCAGGGCCAGCTCTGGGACGGACCTGGCTCGCGGTGGCGCGGGACTACGTCGACGCGAAGTGGGCGGAACACCAGGCTCCTGGCACAAGGCGCACCATCGCCACGGTCCTGGGAGCGGTCACCCCAGCTCTGTTCGACGAACGACCACCGAAGGCGCTCGCCGATCTGGTCCACGAAGCATTGGCGGGCTGGGTCTTCCTGACCGGAGAACGGTCAACCTTGACTCCGAGCGGACGACGGGTCGAAAACGAGCCGCCCGACACCTGGGCGGCGGTACTCACCTGGATGGAGGCACACAGCAGGCCCATCGCCGACCTCGCAGACCCCGATGTCGCGCGTGCGGCACTCGTGGCGCTCTCCGACCGCCGTGACGGGAAGCAGGCCGCACCGAACACGATCAGCTCGCGACGCATGTACTTCGGCCAGGTCCTGAACTTCACCGTCGCCCGGGGCGACCTCGAATCCAACCCGCTGCAGGGTGCGCAGTGGACGCCCCCACGCAGAGTTGTGGTCGTCGACCGGCGCGCCGTCGTCGACCACCGGCGGGCACTGCGACTGCTCGCCGCCGTCGCCGACGAGCGGCCTGACCTCGAAGCGTTCTTCGCCTGCATCTACTACGCGGCGACCCGACCCGGCGAGACGAACGAGCTGAACATCAACCAGCTACAGCTCCCGGAGACCGGTTGGGGAGAAGCCGCGCTCGAAGGCAACAATCCCGAGGTCTCGCCGCGCTGGTCGGACGAGCCAGACAAGCCCCGGCAGGCCCGCCAGCTCAAACACCGCGAGCAGGGCGAGGTCCGGCCAGTACCGCTGCACCCTGACCTGGTCGCCCTCCTGCGCCGGCACATCGAGGAGTTCGGAATCGCCCCCGACGGCCGGATCTTCCGGTCGACGACCGGCGGCCCGATCAGGATGTCGACCTACCTGACCGTCTGGCGCAGAGCACGCGAGCAGGCGCTGACACCCGCCGAGGCGGCCTCGCCGCTCGCGCGCCGGCCCTACGACCTGCGGCACGCAGCGGTGTCCCGCTGGCTGAACGCCGGCGTACCGCCCACCCAGGTCGCCGAATGGGCCGGGCACAGCGTGCGCGTGCTGCTCACCGTCTACGCCAAGTGCATCGTCGGCGAAGAACAACGCGCCCTCCGGCTCATCGACGCCTCCTTCGCCACCGAGCAGGAACCCGACGAGTCCCCTGCCACACCGGCACCCACACAGAGCGTGAGCGCCGCAGAAATCCACGGAAAATCCACAGACACCCGGATACGACCGGACGCAGCCGGACAAAACCGGATACCCAGCGTCACCGAACCCAGCCCGGCCGCCGACCTCGCAGACGACTCCCGGGGCCTCTGACCAGCGTAAACAGCGGCCTGATCAGCCCTTCAACAGCTGACGAGACATGACTACCCTCTGTATCTGGTTCGTGCCCTCGTAGATTTGGGTGATCTTGGCGTCGCGCATCATGCGTTCGACGGGGAAGTCGCGGGTGTAGCCGGCGCCACCGAACAGCTGGACCGCGTCGGTGGTGACGGACATGGCGACGTCGGAGGCGTAGCACTTGGCGGCGGCCGTGACGAAGCCCAGATCCGGCTCGCCGCGCTCCGCGCGAGCGGCGGCGACATAGACGAGGTGACGGGCTGCTTCGATCTTCATCGCCATGTCGGCGAGCATGAACTGTACGGCCTGGTTGTCCGCGATCCGCCGGCCGAACTGCTTGCGCTCCTTCGTGTAGGCGATCGACGCCTCCAGCGCCCCCTGGGCGATACCGACCGCCTGCGCGCCGATCGTCGGCCGGGTGTGGTCAAGGGTGCGCAACGCGGTCCGCAGCCCGCTGCCGGGAGCGCCGATGATCCGGTCGCCCGGGATCCGGCAGTCGGAGAAGTGGATCTCGCGGGTCGGCGAGCCCTTGATGCCGAGCTTGCGCTCCTTGGAGCCGACCTCGAAGCCCGGGTCGTCCTTGTGCACGACGAAGGCGGAGACACCGTCGACCTTGCGGGCCGCGTCCGGCTCGGTCACCGCCATGACGGTGTACCAGGTCGAGATGCCGGCGTTGGTGATCCAGCACTTGGTGCCGTTGAGGACCCAGTCGGACCCGTCCCGGCTGGCCCGCGCCCGCATCGACGCCGTGTCCGAGCCGGCCTCCCGCTCGGACAGGGCGTAGGAGGCCATCGCCTCGCCGGCGGCGATCGACGGCAGCACCAGTTTCTTCAGCTCCTCCGACCCGGCGAGCAGGATCGGCATCGTGCCGAGCTTGTTCACCGCGGGGATCAGCGAGCTCGACGCGCAGCCGCGGGCGACCTCCTCGATCACGATGCAGGTCGCGACCGAGTCGGCGCCCTCGCCGCCGTACTCGGTGGGGACGTGGACGGCGGCGAACCCGGCCCGGTTCAGCGCGTCGAGCGCCTCCTGGGGGAACCGCTCGTGCTCGTCGACGTCGGCCGCGTGCGGGACGATCTCGGACTCGACGAGATCACGGACCGCCGCGCGCAGCGCGTCGTGCTCCTCGGGAAGCCGGTACAGATCGAAACCGGAGTCCACCGTGCGCCTTCTTCCTACCTTGCTGGTCGGGATGGCTGGCTGGTCAGGATGCCTGGTCTACCGGCGGGCTAGCCGCGGTAGTCGTGGAACCCACGACCACCCTTCTTCCCGACCAGTCCCGCGTCCACCATCCGGGCGAGCAGCGGCGGCGACGAGTACAGCGGCTCCTTGAACTCGTCGTACATCGACTCGGCGACCGCCTTCACCGTGTCCAGGCCGATGAGGTCGCACAGCGCCAGCGGGCCCATCGGGTGGCTGCAGCCCAGCACCATGCCGTTGTCGATGTCCACGGCGGAGGCGAAGCCGGACTCGAACATCCGGATCGCGGACAGCAGGTACGGGATGAGCAGCGCGTTCACGATGAAGCCGGCGCGGTCCTGCGAGGTGATGACCTGCTTGCCGAGCGGGCCGGTGACGAACGTCCGCGCGGTCTCGATCGTCGACTCGCTGGTCAGCAGCGACGGCACCAGTTCCACGAGCGGCAGCACCGGAACGGGGTTGAAGAAGTGGATCCCGATGACCTGCTCGGGCCGGCTGGTCGCCATGCCCAGCTTCATGATCGGGATGGAGGAGGTGTTGGACGCGAAGATCGCCGTCGGGTCCGCGACGACCTTGTCGAGCGTCGCGAAGATCTCGGTCTTGAGCTGCTCGTTCTCGGCGATCGCCTCGACCACGAGCTGCCGGTCGCCGAAGTCGCCCAGGTCCGTGGTGAAGGCGATCCGGGCCAGCGCCGCGTCCCGGTCCTCGGCGGAGAGCTTCCCGCGCGTGACGCCCCGCTCCAGCGAGCTGGCGAGCCGGGCCCGCCCCGCGTCGGCGGCGCGCGCGTCGATCTCGCGTACCAGCACGTCCAGGCCGGCGCGGGCGGCGACCTCGACGATGCCGGAGCCCATCAGTCCGCAGCCGATGACGCCGAGCCGCCGCACCGTCGGCGCGGCGGCGCCCACCTGCTCGCCCATCACGAGTCCCCTCTCCGTATTGCCGCCCAGCTGCCGGGTGTCAGGGGCGGCCCGACACGCCATCTTTTCCTGGTACGAACCGAACTGTAGGACGTCCAGCTAAATGGGCTGGACGTCACGAGATCGGATTAGTACCGAGTGCAAATTGGCGCTCGTCCACCCTAGACCGCGAACCGCTACGAAGGCCGCGCGATCCGGTGCGAGCGATCCCACCGCCCGCCGAACGTGGCGCCCGGGAAGGCTGGTCGGACGCGTCAGGCATCGTCGGAAGCGGTGAGCGCGGCGGCGAGGCCGTCGATGGCCCGGGCCTGTTCGAGGTCGAGCACGGTGATCCCACCGGCGTCGTGGGTGCTGAGGGCGAACGTGACCCGTCGCCACCGGATGTCGATATCCGGATGGTGATCCATCTCCTCGGCCACCGCGGCGACCCGCCGGACGAGCTCGATGCCGGCGAGAAAGCTCGGTGCGGTCACAGTGCGCCGGATCGCGCCGTCGGCGAGGGCCCAGGCGGGCAGGCCCCGCAGCCCCTCGGTGATCTCGTCCGTGGACAGCGGCGTCGGGCGTGCCATGCGGACTCCTCGGGGGTGACCGGACGGTCGCCGCCCACGCCGGACGGCCCTGTCCAGCCTAGTGCGACGCCCGCCAGGATCCACCCGCCCGCGGGACCACTGGCCGGCGGCGGCGCCGCCCACTAGCCGATACAGCCCGCGGCTACTTCACGCAGCCGGCGGCGGCCGACACGGGCGCCTGGGTGTAGTACGGCACCGTGGCGCCCGGTGTCCGGGCCGCGGCGGTCGGCGTGGCGATGACCGAGGTGTCACCGGTGACCAGGTCCTCGCCGACGACCAGGGTGAGCATCCCGCTGGTGGCCGAGGCGGTGGCCGAGGAACTGGCCGGCGACGTCGTCGGGACTCCGCCGGAAGCGCCGGCGTCCTCGGTGTTCGGGACCAGGCGGGCCCCGGGGATGTCGGCGAGCAGCCGGCTGGCCGCGGCGGCCTGGCTGCGCGGGTAGAGCACCTCGGTGCTGGCGACCGCGCGCGAGGAGTTGGTGCCGACGCGGACCACCTGGTAGCCGGCGGCGCGCAGCTTGGTCGCCACCTTGTTGGCGGTGCCGCCGGTCGGGCTGCCGTTGAGCACGGTCACCCGGATCTGGCTCGGCGCGACGGTCGGGCTCGGCGCCACCGACGGCGTGGGCGATCCCGCGGCGGGCGCGGTGTCGTCGCCGGCGATGATCTGCTGGATGAACGCGCGGACCATGCCCGGGTCGTAGAGGGCGTAGTAGACCGGGGCGGACTGGGCACCGGACAGCGGGATCGTGGTGAAGTGCACCTGCCCGGCGTTCATCGCGTGCAGCCGCTCGGCGAGGGTCCGCAGATCGGTCAGGCTCGTGCCGGAGTCGACCGTGATCGCGCCGGTGACGGCGTTCAGGAACCCGGCGAGCTTCGCCGGGTCGGTGAGCAGGTTCCCGCTGTTGACCTTCCGGAAGACCGCCGCGAGAAACGCCTGCTGACGCTGGATCCGGGAGTAGTCGCCGTTGGCGAAGCCGTGCCGCTGCCGCACGAACGCCAACGCGTTGTCGCCCTCCAGCAGGTTGGCGCCCACCTGCCCGCGGAACCCGGACATCGGGTCGTTGAGGTTGGTCGACGTCTTCCCGTCCTCGGCGACGTATTCCTTGAACGGGTCCTTGACCATGCAGACCTCGACCCCGCCGAGCACGTCGCTCATCTGCTTGAAGCCGCTGAAGTCGATCTCGGCGAAATGGTCGATGCGCACGTTGGTGACGTTCTCCAGGGTCCGCAGCAACAGCGCCGGGCCGCCGAGGTTGAACGCCGAGTTGATCTTGTCGGTGTGCGCCGAGTGGTGCTTTCCCTTCGAGTCGGTGAACGCCGGGATGGTCACCTTGAGGTCGCGCGGGACCGAGACCAGGGTCGTCGAGCCGTTGGACCCCAGATAACCGATCATCATCGTGTCCGAGCGGGCGCCGCCGACCTCGGCCGAGTCCGCGCCGGTGCGCACGTCCGAGCCGACCAGCAGCCAGGTCTCCCGCCCGTGCGGGATCGCCGGCGGGCGGGTCCCCTCGACCCGCCCGGCGCTCAGGTCGGTGCGGCTCAGCTGCGTCTCGTAGTACTTCGTGGCGCCGTAGCCGAGCCCGATGACGAGGAACAACGCGCACGACACGATCCCGGCGAGCCCGACAATCAGCGCCCTGACGAGGCCTCGCGGTCGACGAGGCGAGCCGCCGTCCGCCTCGGGCCGTGGGCTCAGTTCCGGGGGCAGCTCCCCGCCGCCGTCGAGCTCGATCACCGCCGTCGGCGCCTCGCTGGCCGCGACGGCCGCCGGTTCCGCGGCGCCACCGCTCTCGGCCACCGCGACCGTCGTGGGTCGTCCGCCGTCACGCGGTCTGGGGAGTGCCGTGGTGGCGGGCGCGTCCACCGGCTGGTCCGCCCCGGTGGGCGGCGGCGCGGGGACGGCCTGCGCGGGCTCGGGCTCGCCAGCCAGCTGCGCGAGGCGAGCGCGCGGCGACATCCGGCCGATCCCCGCCGGGTCACCACGATGGGCGGCGCCGAGCGGCGCGGCCCGGCGCCTGGCGGTCCCCGGGTCACCCGGCCCGCGGTCGCCGGCCCTGCTCGGGACGCGGTCGCCCGCCGGCTCCCGCTCCGGCGCGACCACCGGCTTCTGGGCGGCCACCGGCTTCTGGACCGCCACGAGCTCCTGCGCGGCTGCGGGCTTCTGGGCGGCCTCAGCGGTCCGCGGCGCGTCCGCCGGCTCCGTCGGCTGATCGCCGGAGAGCACCTCTGGACCGCTCACACGGACGACCTCTCGACCGACTGACGGGTACCGGGCGGGACCAGGCGCGCGGCCCGGCTACCCGGGATCTCTACCCGACAATTGTTAAGAACTTCGACCCTACCCACCGCCTTTTACGGCCGGCTCACCGCCGGTCGCCGCGACATGGTGACGGCCGTCTCAATCCGCACGTCAGCGGCCCGCCTCCGTGCGCGGTGTGGCCCTGGCGGCGGCCGGTCAGGCGGTCGGCTGGGCGTCCGGGTCCGGCACGGTCTGGGCGGCGTCCCAGAACTGCTCGAAGTGGTGGCGGTGCTCCGCGACCATGTCGTCGCGAAGGACCAGCTGGGTGCCGACGATCGTCGGCCGGCCGTCGCCGCGTGGGTCCATCCGCGAGATGGTGGCCACCTGGTAGCAGACCTCGTTGTCGAACAGGATGAAGTCCGTCACCGTGCTGGGCGGCACCGACGGCAGCAGGTCCGACGGCAGGATGCGGACCTCGACGCCGACCGCCGTGTGCTGCCGGCACACGGCCCGCAACGACGGGTCATCCGACGTGATCGCGCGGTTGAGCACGAAGATCCGCCGGATCCGCACCCCCCGGCCGACCGCGTCCTGCTGCGACTCCAGGTACCGAAGGCCCGGCTCGCTCTCCCAGAAGCCGTCCTCATAACCCTGCGTCCCGGCGTCGACGCTCGGGAGGCTGGTCGCGTCGATGGTGTCGCGCGCGGCCCTGGTCAGGCTGAGCAGCCACTCGTTCTCCTCGGCCGGATACGAGACGTGCCCGTTGCCGAGCTCCTTGAGCAGCCGGGACATCCGCCGGATCTCGCCGTGCGCGAAGTCGTAGCGCAGCCGCGCCTCGGGGCCGATCTGGACGGCGTTGCGGAAGAACTCGATCAGCTCCTCGCGGTTCGAGGTCCGCTCGAACAGGTCGACCACCTGGCTGACCCCGGTCATGCGCCGCTCGATCAGCGCCGTCATCCGGTCGCCGTGCTCGCGCAGCCCCCGTTCCACCCCTTCGATCCGCTGCTCGAAATCGATGAGGAACTGGACGACGAGCGCCACGCCGCCGAGAAACGCGGAGAGAGTGAGCTGCCAGATCAGCGGCTGGTCGGTGAGGTTGGTGATGAGAAAAGCGACAAACCCGGTGGCCGCGGCCACGATCACCCGTCGGACCACGCTCTGCACTGCCGTAAACCGCGGTGGCGACCCCTCGGAACTCATAACCTATCTGTCTGTCCTTCCCATCCACGGCTGAGCAGACCGATCATCGAGAGCGCCAGCTGGTCCCTGATCTGGTCGACCAGGCTCGTCCACTGCCGGCTGAATCCGGGACGGCGGTCGAGGCCGGCCCAGACCGGCGCCAGCTCCTCGGCCACATGGGCCCCGGGCATCCACAGCGGCAGCAGATGCGTCACCACCGGGCGCGACCGGCGTATCAGCTCCTCCCCCGACGTTCCGCCCGCCCGCGCACCGTCGACGACGCGGCCGACGGTGGTGAGCAGCCAGTCGTGCAGCGCCACGTCCTCACACAGCCGGACCGCTGGCGCCGGGTCACGACCCGACACGGTGAGCGAAATAGTACGCAACGCATCATCGTGAATCGCGAATATCGCGGAATCCGCCCGAATAGGGCCATCCTGGTCATCGACGCGGATCGCGAAGCGCAGCCGGGTACGCTGCGCGCGCAGTCCGAGACCCCGGTCGAGCGCCGGATGGCCCTGGACCTGGTCAAGGACCGCCGCCGCCGCGCCGCCGAGGTCGAGCTCCGGGCCGCCGGGCGCCGCTTCGGGCCGCAGGAAGCCGGCGGCGAGGTCGTCCGGGGCGGCCTTGGCTGACGCGTACACGACACCGGGAGTGGCCAGAAAGTCCGACCAGGGCGGCCGGAAGTCCCAGTCCCGGGTGGCGACCGCGGTCCAGGCGCTGGCCTGGAGCACCCGCCCCCCGAGGACGGCCGCGCCGGCCAGCACCGTGCCGACGGTCTCGACCCGGCGGCGCTGACCGGAGGCCAGCAGGCAGTGCACCCCGGTGACCAGCTCGGGCGACCGGGCGTACGCGATCGGCCGGGTGGCGAGCCGGACCCGGCCCGCCGGCTTCAGCCGCAGTACCTCCTGCGCCGTCGCCCCGGTGATCGGCACCGAGTTGCGCAACACCGTGGTGCGGACCTCACCGAGCAGCAGCCAGGGCCGGCCGGGCTCCGGCGCCGCGAGCCGCCCCGGCGCCGGCGCGGCGCCCCGGGCGACCGGAACGGCGCCCTGAGTGGGCGACTGGCCGGCCCGCGGCATCAGGAGCCCAGGAAGACGTACGAAAGCCTGTCGGGAACGGCCCGCGGCAACGGCGTCCCCTCCTGGCCGGCGCGCGTCAGCGCCTGCTCGGCGACCACGGGGTCGGTGGCGACCTGGGCGAGGATCGTGCGCACCGCGTGCTCGACCGGGAAGAACCGGGAGTCCAGCACGGACATCGCCCGGTACGCGCAGAACGGCGCGACCCGGTCGGCCAGCTGGATCACCGGTGGCAGCTCGGCCCAGCGGTTCGGCAGCGCCTCGACATCCATCCGGACCGGGTTCACGGCGCCGCGCCCCTCGACCCGCAGCAGCCCGAGCCGCAGCAGTTGCCAGACCCCGGCCAGCATCGGGCACGACCACACCCGCGCGTCGCGCGGCACGTCCCACAGCTCGACGTCGACGAACACCGAGTGCCGGCGCGCCGCGTTCTCCCGCGGCGGGGCCCACGGCGTCTCGCCGGCCATCGCGGCGGCCGGGCGGGCGCCGTCCGCGCCGGGTGTCCGCTCGCCGTTGGACAGCCAGCCGATCTGCGCGGGCGTGGGACGCACGCCGGTCGCGCCGAACGGCGGATCGGCCACCAGGGCCGCCTCGACCAGCGCGGCAAGCGAGACCTCACCGTCGTCGTCCGCCGGGTACGAACCCGCGCCGCCGGCGGCCGGCCGCGACGCCGGGCCCGGTCGGGACGGGCGCGGCGCGGTGGCGCACGCCGACTCGCGGGCGACGTAGTCGACCCGCAGCCCGGCGCCGGCCGCGGCGGTGACCAGCTGGCCGATCACGTCGGCCGGGGAGCCCGGCGCGCTGAAGTAGTCGTCGATGAGCAGGCAGGTGCTCACCCGCAGCCGGGCCTGCGGTACCCGGGCCACCGCGGCCAGCCGTGGCGGGTCGACCCAGGGCGCGATCCGCGCGAAATGCGCCCCGAGATCGGCGTCCGGCGCGGTCAGGTCCTCCATGTAGAGGTGGCCGAGCTCGACCGACAGGTGCGCGAGCGGCACGGCCTCGACCCGCGGCTCGGCGCTCGTCTCGCGGAACACGGTGTCCACGCCGCCCGCCACCAGACCGTCCGGCGCGTGCTCGCTCAGAGCCCGCTCCAGAACACGTCGTCGACCAGGCGGCGGGCGACCTGGTCGAACGCCTGGGTGGTCTCGGTGTTGGCGACACCGGCGAGGTGCACGTCGTTGTCGGTGATCAGCTGTTCGCGCCACTGCAGCAGCGGGTCGAGCGGCACCTCGGCGAGCAGCGCGGTGCGCCCGACGCCCAGCTTCGCCGCGAGCTCCTGCAGGTCACGGTTGCAGTCCTGCAGCCAGGCGGCCTGGGTGGGGCGCAGGCCGGCCAGCTGGGCCGAGCCGGGGTCGAGCACCGCCGTGCGCACGAACCGCATCGCGTCCTCCAGCTCGACCCGGTCGTGGCCGCAGCGCTTGCCGACGTCGAGCAGCCCGTTCTCCTCGAAGGCGAGCCCCGCGGCGGCGATGATGTGCTGGCGGGTCCAGCGGTGGAACAGCAGCCAGCGGGCCCGGACGGCGGCGAGCGCGTCACTGGCGGTGGCCGCCAGCGACATCTCGGCCGCGTAGGACCGCCCGGCGCTCAGGTCGACGAAGATGACGTCGAACTCGTCGTCGAGCCGCAGGAACAGCCGCCGGCACTGGTCGGCCAGGCCGTTGCTCGCCGGGAACTCCCCGCCACCCTTGTCTCCCGGCACGAGCACGAGCCGGCCGGACGAGAGCGGGTGGCGGCGCAGCTCACGACGGTCCGACCGGGACCAGATGTCGATCTGCTCGGGCTCGCTGGCCTGCCCGGCGAAGTAGGAGTGCAGGCCGGCGCCGGACGCCGTGCCATGGCTGGCCATCTCGATACCGAAGATCGCGCCCGACGTCGGCGAGCCGAAGTCGAAGTCGAGGTAGCAGACGTCATGGCCACGCAGCGCGAGGCGGTAGGCGACGTTACAGCCGGTGACCGACCGGCCGGTGCCGCCCTTGTCCGAGACCGCGAACACCAGCACGCGTCAGCCGCTCCTGGTGACCCGGCGCCGGGCGACGACCAGGCGGTCGATCTCCAGGAGAACCTGGTTCAGGATCGCGATGGCGGTACCCGGCCGGTTCGTGCTCAGCTCCTTGGCCCGGTCGAGCTGGTCACCGATCAGCTCCAGCTCGTTGAGCATCGCCTGCCCGGCCGTCATCGAGCCGAAGAGCAGTTCCTGGTTGTAGAGGTGGTCGGCCTCGTTGAGCAGGTCCTGACAGTCGGCGACCAGGCCCGGCCCGCGCAGCGGCTCCGCCTCGACCGCGCCGGCGGAGACACACAGGCACTCGGCGACTCGCTCGGTCAGGTACCAGGACGGCAGCTCGTGATGGCTCTCCACCCCCGAGAACGCCTGAGCCGGGTCGTCCCACAGCCCGGAGCCGGGACCACCGGCGATGCGCCGGACCGCCAGGTGGTCCCACACGTCGTCGGACAGGTCGAGCAGCCGGTTGCGCAGGTCGGTGCCGCGGGCGACGGTGGCCAGCCTGGTGGAGCGCTTGAGCAGGGCGGTCGAGAAGTCCGTCACCGGCCAGACGACCTGCGGGCCGAACTCCTCCGCGCCGTAGAGGTTGAGCTCGACGCCGGAGACGTGCAGGTCGATGGCGGGGTCGTCGGTGACCGCGCGCCGGGTGACGCGGCCACGGCCGGCGAGCTCGCGCAGGATCTCACCGACACGGCCGAGCTCGGAGTCGACTGCCCGGCGGCGGATCAGCTCAGAGGAGACGACGGAGGACACCAGGACCGAGTAGTAGTCGGACTCGCGGCCGTCGGTGGTCCGCCACGGGATGTCCTCCAGCGGCCAGCGGCCGGCGCCGAACATGGCGACCGTTCCCCAGTAGCGCTGGGTCAGCTCCCACCTCAGCTGCAGCAGCCGCGCGATGCGTTGCTGCTCGTCGTTGAGCAGGTTGAGAATCTGGGTGCGCGCCGAGAAGAGGTCCTCAAGGCCGTCGAGAGCGGTCACCGTGAAGTACAGGAACGGACGGTCCTCGGCGACGCCCTCCGGCTGCGCGATCGAGGGGCGCAGTGTCTCCAGGACGTCGACGGCCGGCGAGCCTGCGATCACACCCCAGGACCAGCCGCACTCGAACAGCAGGTTGTCGTTGTCGAGCACCTCGCCACGGCCCGAGCCGACGTTCAGGTCGCGCAGGCCGGCTCGTACCTGCCGAAGCGCGTTGCGCAGGTCCCGCTCCAGCTCGGACTGCGGCACTCCGGCCTGGTTCGCGGTTCGGACGAGCGCCTCGCCCTGTTCCGAGCCGGCCGGGAAGGCCTGGATGGAGAAGCTGCGCATCAGGCCGACCATCGCGGCGGTCAGCCGCAGGCTCGCCGCCTCCTCCACGGCCCGCAGTTCGTCGAGCAGCCGGCCGCGCCGGACGGTGGCGCGGAAGCCGCGGACGAAACCGATCGCCGCGAGCATCAGGGTGATCGACATGGAGAACGAGTCGACCACGTCCAGCGAGCGCTGATGCGCGGTCAGTGCTTCGCTGGAGTTGCGGGACCGGAAGTAGCTGCCTCCCGCGAAGGTCGGGGTCCCGTCCGCATTGGTGTACCGCTCCAGGTACTCGCCCAGCCGGCGGACCAGCATCTTCGGGATCTCGACCGAGTCGCCGAGCGTGGTTAACGCCTCCAGCACGTCCGACGCGGTGTGGTCCGGCTGGTCAAGCCGGAAACCGTCGACGATGGACGCCGGATACATCAGGCAGAGCAGCTGCTCCGCGTCGCTGATGGAGTTCTCCGCGTCTCGGCCGCCCCATTGCCACTTGGGTGCCTCATAGGAGTACTCGGCAGCCGCTTTCCACAGCTCCAGCAGGCGCTGCCGCGGTTCTACCCGCACTGTCCTGGCCTTTCCCCTGCTACCGAGCGGTCTTTGTGCCGAGCGCGACGATCATTCCGGTGTAGCCCTCGCGAAGCGGATTGTCCGCCAGCGCGATTCTTTCCACAACCACCTCGGTCCGGGCCGAGAGCCGGGTCCTGACGTCCTCCAGGCTCACCGGCACCGCGGGGAAGTGCTCGGTGCCGACCTCGTAGCCCGTCGACCTCTCCATGAAGGCCGCGGCGAATGGCGCGCCGGGGCGCAGCGCGTCGACGAACCCGTCGACGGCGGCCGCGAACTCCTGCCGGCGAGACGAGATCGACTCGGCGACGAAGAACATCGTCGCCAGGTCCCAGCGCTCGTGACGGCGGTCGAACAGGCTGCCCTGCACCACCGAGGTCACCCGGGCCAGCTCCGCCCTCGGGTCGGCCACCGCGGCGTACGCGGGCCGCCGGGTCAGCAGCTCCCAGAAGGGATCCCAGCTCCGGCCGAACTCCTTGACCTCTCCGCGCAGCCATTCGCAGTTGCTGGGTGAGTACTCGACGAGTTCCAGATGGTCGACCCAGGGCAGCATGGCGAGAGCGGGGTAGAGGTTCGGCCCAGCGCCGAGATCGGCGCCGACGAGACCGGAATCCCGCGGGTCCTCACCGCGCGCCGCGAAGTGGGTGGCGAAATGGTCCCGCACCCGTTCGAGAATCTGCTGGTCGTCGGCGCGCAACGTCTTGTAGTTGTGGTCGACATAGGCGGTCGGGTCGAACCGGTCCCACTGAAAGTCGGCATTACCGAGGAGGTCGCCCGCTCGCTCGGAGTGGCGCCGCTCCTGCTCCGGCAGGGCGCCGCTTGTCCGCTCCGCGGGCCGTGCGGGACCGTTGGACGAGCTTCGCGCCGTTGTGGACATGGGAACTGCCTTCTCGTTTTGCGGGGACAGGGATCAGCTGACATGCGCCGCTTCACGAACAGGTCCGCCGGCGGGGAGTGCGCCACGGACCACGGCGGAGTTGGAGCAGACTCCGGGCGACACCCCGGCTTCCGGCGGTGGCCGTACAACCCAGGCTACGTCAACAGGCTACGCGTGTTGTGCACGGACGGTCACGATTTTGGATCCTGATGGTGTCAGGATGACATCCCCCCATGCCCCAACGCCACCGACCACGCCGACCACCGCTCTGGGCGACCGGATTGGGTCATTCTTGCATAGCCCGGATCGACCCCCGGCAGCAGGTCAGGCACGTTTTGACACCGCCGGCCGCCGTCAGCTCGGTTAGCGAATTTTGCGGATCGCCGAAACACAATCGACATCTGCCTCATGATGACCCCAGCACCGGGAACGGTACGTAACACGCCGATCACCGTGATCGGCTGGGCAGCTCGGCCGTCGGCAGGGAACGGGACACCGCGCAATGGACAGACTGAGTAGTTGGACGGGGCAGCCTCAGGACGGAGCCGGCCGCGGCCCGGCACGCGCCCGTGGTGGGCCGGACGGGCCACAGCCGGACCATAGGAAGGCGCCCCCTCCCACGGGTGGGCGGGTGGCCTGGGCGCCGCCATCCCAGATCCGGGCGCTGCGGCCGAGCGAGATCACCGTGGTCGCCGAGCTGGACCAGAAGATCTTCGGGAGCCTCGCCTACCCGTTCTTCGTGCTGCGCCAGCTGTCCGACGTGCACCAGGACGACCTGCTGGTGCTGGAGGAGCACGGGGTGTTGCGCGGCTACTCGTTCGGGGTCACCGGGTCGGTCGCCGGGCTCGGCTGGATTCTCGGGCTCGGCGTGGAGCCGGCGGCGCGTGGCCGCGGCTACGGCGAGCGCCTGATGCGGGCCTCGTTCGAGCGGCTGGCCACCCACCGGGTGGACCGGGTCCGGCTGACCGTCGACGGCGAGAACGAGGCGGCCGTCGGCCTCTACCGCAAGCTGGGTTTCACCCTGCTGCGCGAGGTGGAGAACTACCTGGGCCCGGGCGAGTCCCGCCTGCTGCTGGAGGCGTCCGTCCCGGCACTGACCGGACGGCCGACGCCGGGCGCCACCGACCACGTCGAGGCCTGACCCGCCCGAGCCCACCGGGACCAGCACATCGGGCTACGGCGGAGCCTCCAACGCAGACCGGCTGGGCCAGGTCCGAGGACCCGGCCCAGCCGGTGTGTCGCGCGGGCGCCAGGACCTGTGCGGTCCCGGCGCGGTGCGGGACTAGCGCTTGCCCGTGAGGGAGGCGCGCAGGAACTCCTTGTTCAGCCGGGCGATGCTCGACTGCGGGATGCCCTTGGGGCACGCGTTCGTGCACTCGCCGGTGTTCGTGCAGCCGCCGAAGCCCTCGGCGTCCATCTGCTCGACCATGTTCAGCACCCGGCTCGCCCGCTCCGGCTGGCCCTGGGGCAGCACGTTGAGGTGCGAGATCTTCGCCGAGACGAACAGCATCGACGACCCGTTCGGGCAGGCGGCGACGCAGGCGCCGCAGCCGATGCACTCCGCGTTCTCGAACGCGAGGTCCGCGTCCGGCTTCGGCACCAGCTGGGAGTGCGCCTCCGGGGCAGCGCCGGTGGAGACGCTGACGTAGCCGCCGGACTGGATGATCCGGTCGAACGCCGACCGGTCGACCATCAGGTCCTTGACCACGGGGAACGCCGCCGACCGCCACGGCTCGACCACGATCGTGTCGCCGTCGGAGAACGAGCGCATGTGCAGCTGACAGGTCGTGGTCAGGGTCTGCGGGCCGTGCGGGGCACCGTTGACCACCATGCCGCAGGAGCCGCAGATGCCCTCGCGACAGTCGTGGTCGAAGGTGACCGGGATCGCCCCGTCGAGGATGAGCTTCTCGTTGAGGACGTCGAGCATCTCCAGGAACGACATGTCAGGGCTGACGTCGTCCAGCTGGTAGTCGACGAGCTCGCCCGGGGCCTCCGGGCCGGTCTGCCGCCAGATGCGCAGGGTGAGTTTCATGCGTAGCTCCGCTGGGCCAGGTGCACTTCGTCGAACTGGAGGATTTCCCGGTGCAGCACCGGCTGGCTGCCGACGCCGGTGAACTCCCAGGCGGCCGCGTAGGCGAAGTTCTCGTCGTCGCGCAGCGCCTCGCCGTCGGGGGTCTGGCTCTCCTCGCGGAAGTGGCCGCCGCACGACTCGGCGCGGTGCAGGGCGTCGAGGACCAGCAGCTCGCCGAACTCGATGAAGTCCGCGATGCGGTTCGCCTTCTCCAGCGACTGGTTGAGCTCGGCGCCGGTGCCGGGAACCTTGACCCGGGTCCAGAACTCCTCGCGCAGCTCGGCGATCCGGGCCAGCGCCTTGCGCAGGCCCGTGTCGTTGCGGGCCATGCCGCAGTTGTCCCAGATCAGGTCGCCGAGCTCCTTGTGGAAGGAGTCGGGCGTCCGGTCGCCGTTCACCGCGAGCAGCTTCGTCAGCCGCTCGCTGCTCTCGGTGTGCGCCGCGACGGCCTCGGGGGCCGCCGCGTCGACCGGGGCGAGCTTGGTCGAGGCCAGGTAGTTGCCCAGCATGGGCGGCAGGACGAAGTAGCCGTCCGCGAGGCCCTGCATGAGCGCCGAGGCGCCGAGCCGGTTCGCGCCGTGGTCGGAGAAGTTCGCCTCGCCGATCACGAAGAGGCCCGGGATGGTGGACTGCAGGTCGTAGTCGACCCAGAGCCCGCCCATCGTGTAGTGGATCGCCGGGTAGATCCGCATCGGAACCCTGTACGGGTTCTCGCCGGTGATCCGCTGGTACATGTCGAACAGGTTGCCGTACTTCTCGCGGACCTTGTCCTCGCCGAGCCGCTTGATCGCGTCGGCGAAGTCCAGGTAGACGCCGAGCCCGCCGGGGCCGACGCCGCGGCCCTCGTCGCAGACGTTCTTGGCGGCACGCGAGGCGATGTCACGCGGGACCAGGTTGCCGAACGCCGGGTAGATCCGCTCCAGGTAGTAGTCGCGGTCCTCCTCGGGGATCAGGTCCGGGCTGCGGGTGTCGCCGGTCTCCTTCGGCACCCAGATCCGGCCGTCGTTACGCAGCGACTCGGACATCAGGGTGAGCTTCGACTGGTAGTCGCCGGAGCGCGGGATGCAGGTCGGGTGGATCTGCGTGTAGCAGGGGTTCGCCAGGTACGCGCCCCGCTTGTGCGCCCGCCAGATCGCGCTCGCGTTGGAGTTCTTGGCGTTCGTCGACAGGTAGAACACGTTGCCGTAGCCGCCGGAGGCGAGCACCACGGCGTCGGCCATGTAGGTCGAGACCTCGCCGGTGACCAGGTCACGGGCGATGATGCCGCGGGCCCGGCCGTCGATGACGACCAGGTCGAGCATCTCGTGGCGGGCGTGCATCTCGACGTTGCCGGCGTCGATCTGGCGCGACAGCGCCTGGTAGGCGCCGAGCAGCAGCTGCTGGCCCGTCTGGCCGCGGGCGTAGAAGGTGCGCTGCACCTGCACGCCGCCGAACGACCGGGTGTCGAGCAGGCCCGAGTACTCGCGGGCGAACGGGACGCCCTGGGCGACGCACTGGTCGATGATCTGGACCGAGACCTCGGCGAGCCGGTGGACGTTCGACTCGCGGGCGCGGAAGTCACCGCCCTTGATGGTGTCGTAGAACAGCCGGCGGACCGAGTCGCCGTCGTTGCGGTAGTTCTTGGCCGCGTTGATGCCGCCCTGCGCGGCGATCGAGTGCGCCCGGCGCGGCGAGTCCTGGAAGCAGAACTGGATGACGTGGTAGCCCTGCTCGGCCAGCGTCGCGCCGGCCGAGCCGCCGGCCAGGCCGGTGCCGACGACGATCACCTTGTGCTTGCGGCGGTTGGCCGGGTTGACCAGCTTCGCCTCGAACTTGCGCCGGCTCCAGCGCGTCTCGATCGGGCCGTCCGGAGCGGCCTTGTCGACCAGGTCCTCGCCGAGCGTGAAGGGCATCGCCGCCTCGGCACCGGTGATGCTCACCGGAGCCGCTTCCGCCGAGTCGTTCTCTGTGGACATTGACTACCTCACCAGCCCTGCGAGGACCGCGATCGGGACAGACAGGAAGCCGAGCGTGATCACGGCCGCCAGCACGCCGGCCGTCGCCTTGTAGGCGGTCGCCTTGCTGGCACTGGAGACGGCGCCAAGCGTGCGGGCGGCACTCCAGAAGCCGTGAGCGATGTGCAGGCACAGCGCCAGCATCGCGACGATGTACGCCACGGCGATGTACCAGTGCGACGGCGAGAAGTCGGCGACGACGTTGTCGTAGGGCTTTCCTTCGACCCCGTGCGGGTTCGCGACCAGCGCCGTCAGGTCGAGGATGTGGTAGATGATGAACAGCCCGAGGATGATCCCGCCGAACCGCATGGTGTTCGTCGCGTAGCTCGCGGTCGGGCGCAGCCGGTGCGCGTACTTCGCGGGCCGGGCCTGCAGGTCCCGCTTGCTCAGCTGGTAGGCGCTGACCGCGTGCAGGACGACGATCACGACCAGGCCGAACCGCTGGATCCACAGATACCAGGCGTTGTGCAGGATCGGGTGGCCGATGGTGCGCAGCCAGGCGGCGTAAGCGTCGAAGTCCGTCCGCCCAAAGAAGATCTTGAGATTGCCCAACATGTGGACAATGAGGAAGAGCAGCATGAGCAGGCCGGTGGTGGCCATGACTGCCTTCTTGCCGATGTTCGACCGCCACAGGGCCGTCACGGCTGAGGGGCGACCTACCCGGGTCGCCGCGGTCTCTACTGCCACGGCGGCGACCGTACGGGCGCCGCGAGCCAATGGTCCAAGACATGAAGATGCTCGTCTCAATAGCCCAGGGCTATGGTGCGGGTGTGCAGCTCCAGCAGCTGGCCTACTTCGTCGCCGTGGCCGAGACAAAGCACTTCACGAGGGCCGCCGCGCGCGTTCACGTAGCCCAGCCATCACTCTCCGCGCAAATCCGCGCCCTGGAGACGGAGCTCGGCAGCCCCCTGTTCAACCGGGCTAGGGGGAATATCACACTCACCGCGGCGGGTGAAGCGCTCCTTCCGCTGGCCCGAAAGATCCTCGCGGACGCCGACATGGCTCGCCGTGAGGTTCAGGAACTGACCGATCTGCGGCGAGGAACGGTCCGGGTCGGCGCCACCCCGAGCCTGTGCACCGGCATGCTGCCCGAAGTGCTGCGGTTGTTCCGGCAGCGTTATCCCGGCATCCAGCTGCTCGTCGAGGAGGGCGGCTCGCGCGACCTGGTCGGCGAGCTCGCGGTCGGCGCCCTCGACCTCGCCCTGATCATCCTGCCGCTGCAGGGCAGCGACCCGGCGCTCGCGACCGCCCCGCTGCTGCGCGAGGACCTCGTCGTCATCTCCTCCCCCGACGGGCCGCCGCCGGTGCGCACCGCCCAGATGGCGGTGGAGGACCTCCGGGACCGGCCGCTGGTGATGTTCCGCCGCGGCTACGACCTGCGCGACTTCACCGTCGGCGCCTGCCGGGCGGCCGGCTTCGAGCCGACGTTCGCGATCGAGGGCGGCGAGATGGACGCGGTCTGCGGGTTCGTGATGGCGGGCCTGGGCATCGCCGTGATCCCGAGCATGGTCGCGTTCCGGCAGCCGCTGCGGACGACGCCGTTCGCCGCGCCCGGTTTACACCGCACGATCGGGCTGGCGCACCGGCGCGACGTCGAGCCACCGCGGGCGGCCCGTGAGCTGCGGGCCACGCTGGTCGACTTCGTCGCCAACGCCGCCGCGGCCGACATGCTGCCGCCGGGCGTCCGCCCGGCGCCGGGGGTGCGGCGCGGCGCCGACGGCCACATGTGGACCGCGGGCCTCGACCGCCAGCCTGGTCTCGAGGGCGCGGTCGCCGATCCACCGACTCCGCGGGCCAGCTAACCGGCCTCGCTGCGGACGACCGGCATCAGGACGTAGCGGAACCCGTCGTCGTCCTTGCCGGTGATGATCGCGGGCAGCCGGGCCGCCTCGTCCGGGTCGGAGGCCGCGAAGCCGATGGTCACCTCGTCGCCGTCGACGGCACCGAGCCCGTCGAGCAGGTAGGTGGGGTTGTACCAGGCGACCAGGTCCGGCCCGTCGTAGTCGATCGGCACCGAGTCGGTCGCCGCCGCGAGGCTGAGCGGGCCGGAGTCGCCCGCCGTGGTGGTGCCCGCGTCCGGACCGACGTCGGCCGTGAGGACGCCGGCCGAGAACGTCAGGCGTACCACCGGACCGGTACGCGGGGCGACGACGGCGACGCGGCGGATGGCCGCGGCGAGCGGCGCGATCTGTGCGCCGACGCAGAGCCCGACGCTCTCGGGGAAGAGCCGCCGGTAGTGCGGGAACGTCCCGTCCACGAGGCGGACGACGATGCGGCGCGCCCCGGTCGACAGCCCGAACCGGGGGCCGCCGTCGTCGTCGGCGCCGAGGCCGAGCGCGAGCCGCGACGCGGCGGTCGGGATGCGGGCGAGTTCGGCGAGCAGCCGGGCCGGGACGTGCGCGACAGCCTCCGGGTCCCGTACCGAGGGCTGCCAGGGGATGGTGCGCACCGCGAGCCGGTAGCGGTCGGTCGCGACCAGGGTGAGGCCACGGCCGGCGAGCTCGAGGCGCAGCGCGGTCAGGACCGGGAACGTCTCGTCACGCGCGGCGGCCGGGACGACCTGGTTGACCGCCGCGGCGAACCCGAGCGTGTCCACCTCACCGACCGGCGGCGGGAAGGTCGGCAGCGCCGGGTAGTCCTCCAGCGGCAGGATCGGCACCCGGTAGTGGGCTCCGGCCGCGCGGACGAGCAGCCAGCCCTCGTCGACGGACAGTCGCACCGTCTCGTCGGGCAGGCTGCGCATGATGTCCGCCACCAGCCGGCCGGGCACCAGGGCCCCACCCGGCACGGCGGCGGACGCCTCGACGGTCGCGGTCACCGCGACCTGGTAGTCGAACGCGGACAGGGTCAGCCGCTCCCCCGCGTCCACCCGCATCCCGGCGATCGCCACGATGCCCGGCGCCATCCGCGCGGGCAGATGGCGGGCCACCCACCCCGCGGCCTCCGCGAACTCCGCCCGCGGCACCGTGACCCTCATGGGCCGACTCGCCCGGCCTCGGCCCCGGAAATCGTGGCCCCAGAAATCGTGCGACCGGAGGCCACCATGCTGACCGTCATGGTCGGATTCTCCCGCGTCACGAACCGAATTCCCGGTATATCGCCCGTGTCGGCCACCGGCGTCGTCGACCACGCTGCGCCACCACCACCCTGGGGCCACCCCCGGCGCCGGCCGGGGCCACCGGGCGGCGGCGACGGGCGCGGGCGGGTGGCGGCGATCGACGGATCTGCTCACCGCCGCGCCGGTCTACCTTCATCACTCCTGGATCACAGGGAACACGCTGGGCGAAGCCACTATAGGAACACCCAAATCCCACTTGTCGCCGTCCGGACCACACGGGCCCAACAGATCGGCGCCGCCTGGCCCGAATCGTCGTCATTGTGGGTGACGTGAGGACGAGCCCGGTCCACCTGCCCCAGCCCCCGGCGTCCGAGTCTTCTGCCGCTCGGCCACCTGTCCCCTCGGCCCGTCGCCACACGGTCGGTAATCGGCCCCGACGGTGGCGGCGACCCCACCCGGCCGCGGCACTGTCGGTCGTGGCCTGTCTCGTCGCGCTCGTGGCACTGGACGGGTGCGCCACCCCCAGCCAGGCCGACACCGGGCACGGCGGCTGCACGTCGCCGGGGGTCAGCCGCGACCAGATCCAGCTGGGCATGGTCTACCCGAACTCGGGCAACGCCGAGTCGCTGTTCGGCTCGTTCCGGGCCGGCGTGGACGCCCGCCTCGGCGTGGCGAACGCCGCCGGCGGGGTGCGCGGCCGGAAGGTGACCTACAGCTGGCAGGACGACGAGTCGACCCTCCAGATGAACCTGGCAGCGGCGTCCTCGCTGGTCAACAGCGGTGTCTTCGCCATGTTGGAGTCGACGTCGGTCGCGACCGGCTCGGCCGCGTACCTGCACAGCCAGGGAATCCCGGTGGTGGGCTCGTCCCTGGAGGAGCCGTGGACGGTCTACGACAACATGTTCAGCTACTCGAACCTGCTGGCGGCGTCGGGCTCCGTGTCGACCTATGGCGACTTCATCGCCAGCCACGGCGGACACCGGGCCGTCATCGTCGTCTCGCGGTTCGTCCCGACCTCGGTGGCCTTCGCCGCCGAGCTGACCGCGAGCCTGAAGTCCGTGGGCATTCCCGTCGTGGCGACCGTCGACGCGACCTCGCCCATCAACTACGTCAACCTGGGCAAGCAGATCAAGGACAGCGGGGCCGACACCCTGGTCGGCTCGGTCGCGGGCCCCGCCTTCGGCCAGTCCGTGCTGGCCGCGATCGGCGCCCAGGCGGGCATCAAGGTCTCGTTGTCCCCCGCCGGCTACGACGCACGGATGCTCAACCTGTTCAAGACGGTCATCGCGGGGGCGTACTTCGTCGTCGACTTCCTGCCCTTCGAGGCGGACCAACCGGCCCATCGCGAGTTCCTGGCGGCGATGGCGCAGTACGCCCCGGAGACCCAGCCCGCGAACCAGCAGGCCGCGCTCGCCGGCTGGATCTCGGGCGACATCATGCTGCGCGGCCTGCAGGCGTCCGGCGACTGCCCGACCAGGGCCGGGCTGATCTCGGCGCTGCGGGCGGTACACGGCTACACGGCCGACGGGCTGCTGACGCAGCCGATCGACTTCCGCGCCGACTTCGGCAAGCTCACCCGCTGCCTGAGCTTCGTTCAGGTCAGCGCCGACGGCCGGCACTTCACGCCGGTGGACCCGATGCCCCAGTGCGGCCGGCTGATCTCCAGGTAGCCAAGCGCTCGCGCCTGGGCCCGCCATCCGGGACGATGGGCTGACGGTACGTGGCAGGCCGAGCGGCCACCGCGACCAGTCGGCACCAGCCAGCGACCGTTCCGGGGCCCGGCCCGCCGACGTGACGCGGGACACACGAGCGATCGTCACGGAAAGTGGCGGATCGCTGGCGGAATTTGACCGTGGCGCAACCAGCCCACCCCTGCGTCCCACCACGGGCCGACGGTTCAGACAAACCAGGCTCAAATCTCCGCCGTTACTCCGTGGAAATACGCGAGACACCACGGCGGAACGGGTGATGCGGAACCTGCCGCCTTGGGCCTCTCCCCCGCCGGTGCCCAGCTCCGCTCTGGTACCGCGCCGCCCAGGAGGCCGCCAGCTTCCGATCCAGCACAGGGACAGGCGGGACATGCCGTTCAACATCGGCGCGATCGACTCCGGAGACACGGCGTGGCTGCTCGCCAGCTCCGCACTGGTGCTCGTGATGACGCCCGGTCTTGCGTTCTTCTACGGCGGCATGGTCCGCGTCGAGAACGTCCTCGGCATGCTCATGCAGAACTTCTTCTGTATGGGGATCGTGAGCCTGCTGTGGGTGACCTGCACCTACAGCATCGCGTTCGGCGGGCAGAACGCGTACTTCGGCGGCCTGCACTTCGCCGGGCTGCAGCACATGAACGAGCAGGTCCCCGGGTACGCCGGCGCGGCGGCGCAGACGATCCCGCCGATCGTGTTCGCCGCGTTCCAGCTCATGTTCGCCATCATCACCCCGGCGCTGATCACCGGCGGCCCGGCGGACCGGTTCCGGTTCGGGCCGTTCGCGACCTTCATCATCCTGTGGTCGGTCCTGGTCTACGCCCCGGTCGCGCACTGGGTCTTCTCGCCGACCGGCTGGCTGTTCAAGCACGGCGCCGAGGACTTCGCCGGCGGGACCGTGGTGCACGCCAACGCCGGCGCGGCGGCGCTCGCGATCGCGATCGTGGTCGGCAAGCGCCGGGGCTGGCCGGACGGCAACTTCCGGCCGCACAACGTGCCGTTCGTGCTGCTCGGCGCCGGGCTGCTCTGGTTCGGCTGGTTCGGGTTCAACGCGGGCTCCGCGCTGAAGGCCAACGAGCTCGCCGGCTACGCGTTCATGAACACCAACACCGCGACCGCCTGCGCGCTGCTCGGCTGGATCCTGCTGGAGAAGATCCGCGACAAGCGGGCGACCACGCTCGGCGCCGCGTCCGGTGCCGTCGCCGGCCTGGTGGCGATCACCCCGGCCGCGGGCTTCGTGACGCCGGTCGGCTCCATCTTCATCGGGTTCATCGCCGGCATCGCGTGCGCGTCCGTCACCGGGATCAAGGGCAAGATCGGCATCGACGACGCGCTCGACGTCGGCGCGGTGCACCTGGTCGGCGGGAGCCTGGGGGCGCTGCTGATCGGCTTCTGGGGCTCGACGGACACCGGCGGCGTGGACGGCTTCTTCTACGGCGGCGGGTTCACCCTGCTCGGGAAGCAGGCGGAGGCCGTCGCCGCCGTGGTCACCTACTCGTTCGTCGTCACGCTGGTCATCGGCACGGTGATCCGGATGTTCGTCCGGATGCGGCTGTCCGTCGACGAGGAGAAGGAAGGCATGGACATCGCGCTGCACGGCGAGCGCGCCTACGATTTCTGACCCCGGCCGCCTCGGCGGTTTCGGCCGGTCTGGCCGGCGCTCGGCGCAACCGGTAGGTTCGGCGGCGTTCCAGCCGGACGGGGAAGGTTGTCGATGAGCGTCGGTCCGCAGGTCGTCGTCGGCATTCTCATGCTCGTCGGGCTGGTGGGGATCGTCGCGCCGGTCCTGCCGGGCCAGCTGATCATCCTCGGCGCCGGCCTGTGGTGGACCATCGCCGACGGCGGCGGGGCGCGGTGGGTCTTCTTCGCCGTGATGGTCGTGCTCGCCATCCTCGGCACCGTGGCCAAGTACGTGCTGCCGGCGCGGGCCACCGCCGGCCGGGGCGCGCCCTGGACGACGCTGCTGATCGGCGCCGTCGGCGCGGTCGTCGGGTTCTTCGTCATCCCGGTGGTCGGCCTGATCGTCGGCGGCCTGCTCGGCATCTACCTGGCCGAGCTGGTCCGGCTCAAGGACGCCAAGGAAGCCCTCGCCTCGACCTGGGCGGCCCTCGTCGGCATCGGCATCGGCATGCTCGTC
This sequence comes from Pseudofrankia inefficax, assembly GCF_000166135.1. Lineage (NCBI taxonomy): Bacteria > Bacillati > Actinomycetota > Actinomycetes > Frankiales > Frankiaceae > Pseudofrankia > Pseudofrankia inefficax. Next base: position 2,529,319 of record NC_014666.1, on the reverse strand, counting down.
GAGCTGACCGCCGGGGTGCTGGCGACGCTCACCTGGCTCGTCGGCGCCCTCGTGCTCTGAGCCACCCGCCCGGGGCCGTCCCGACATTCCGGGGCATAATCATCAGGCGTCAGACCCACGGTCGACGCCCCACCCAGGGACCCATCCGGCCGCGGTGAACGGCGCCCTCGACGGGCGGGATCCGCTGGCAGCCCGGAGAATCGTCCGGCCGGGCCGGTCGGGGTCGTACCGGTCGCTGACCTCGGCATCCGGTCCAGCCGGGCTCGATCTCAGCGTTGGGGGACGCATGGAGGGCAGCACGGACCGGCCGGCCGGTCCGCTCGGGGGTGAGCCCGCCGGCCTGACGCGGCGGACCGGCCTGCTGGCGCTCGCCACGGCGGCCCTCGCGGGCGCCGGTGCCGCCGCCTGTGCCGGGACACGGACGCCGGCCCACCCCGCGCCGACCGCCGCGCCACCACGCGTCCGCGTCATGATCGTGGGCGATTCGATCACGCACCAGTCGGCCGGCGACTACACCTGGCGCTACCGGCTGGCGACACACCTCTACCAGACGGCCCCCGGCCGGGTCGCCTTCGTCGGGGACCGTGACGACGTCTGGGACAACGTCGCCGACAAGGGCGGCTGCTACGCCTACGTCAACCCGAACTTCGACCGCCGCCACCACGCCCGCTGGGGCGACTCGCTGCGCAACGAGACGCCGACCATCGAAAGCGTGGTCCGCGCCCACCCGGCCGACGTCATGCTGGTCGCGATGGGCGCGAACGACCTGTCGTACTGGACGAACCCCCCGGACACGATCACGCTACTGAAGCGGTACGTCGACAACGTCCGGGCCGCGAACCCGAAGATGACGTTCGTCCTCGGCCATGTGCTGGCCCGGGCCGACTTCCGTGACTTCAGCTTCAACCTGCCGGCGGCCGGCGTCTTCAACCAGCTTCTCGACGCCCAGGCCCCCGGCTGGTCGACACCGGCTTCCAAGGTCGTCGTCGCCCGTTCCGACCTCGGCTGGGATCCGCGGATCCACGCCTGGGACGGCTCGCACCCGACCCCGGACGGCGAGATGCTCATCGCCCGCGGCTTCGCCGACGCGCTGGCCGGCCTCGGCATCGGGGCACGGTTCGGGCCGATCCCCGCCCACATCCCCTGGCCGGGCGTCGGAGGCACACCGGCCGTCGTCCCCGCCCCACGGGCCGCGGGCCGGGTCACGCTGACCTGGCCGCCGACGCCCGGGGCGACCCAGTACCTGGTCGAGCGCCGGGTGCTGTCCTGGAACGAGCCGGACTTCGTGCGCCAGCCCGGCTCGGTCTCCGGATACACCTGGACGTCGGAGCGCCTGCTGCCCGGGGTGACCGTCGCCTACCGCGTCGTGCCCTGGAAGGGCCGGATGGGCGGCCTTCCCGGCCCCGCCGCCACCTTCACCGTCGGCGCCTTAACGTGATGTCCGGGGGGCCGCGGCCAGGGTCAGGCCTGGCCCGCGAGCGCGCCGTAGGCGGCCGTGGACAGCGTGTGGACGTGGTTGACGAGCTCCAGAAGCACCGCCTTGCTGGACTCCCGCGTGCGGGCGTCGCAGTCGACCAGCGGCACGTCCGGGTGCAGCGACAACGCGTCACGCACCTCGTCGATCGAGTGGGTCGGTGGGCTGAAGTTGTTGCGCGCCACGACGAACGGCACGTTCTGGTGCTCCAGCCGGTCGATCGCGTACCAGGAGTCCTCGACCCGGCGGGTATCGACGAGCACGACGGCGCCGAGGGTGCCGCTGAACAGCCGGTCCCACAGGAACCAGAACCGCTCCTGCCCGGGCGCGCCGAACAGGTAGAGCACCAGGTGGTCGTCCAGGCTGATCCGGCCGAAGTCGAACGCGACCGTCGTGGTGCTCTTGCCGCGGACCCCGGCGGTGTCGTCGATGCCGACGCCGGCCTCGGTCATGACCTCCTCGGTGGAGAGCGGGCGGATCTCGCTCACCGAGCGCACCATCGTGGTCTTGCCGACGCCGAAGCCGCCGACGATGACGATCTTCAGGCCCTCGCGGGCCGAGTCGCGCAGCGGTGCCACCTCCTGGGTCGCCGCGCCGGCGCCCGCACGCCGCGCCGGGGCGCGACCCGCGCCGCCGGGCAGGTCGACGGCGCCTCTAAAGCCGGCGGAGTCCAACGAGCACCTCTTTCAGCAGGTCCGGGTGGGCGTACGGGACGTCGTGCGTGCGCCGGGACGCCGACGCCGCCGGGAGGCGGGCCACGATCCGGCCGGCGTCGAGCAGGTCGCAGAGCAGGATCCTGGTGACGCTGATCGGCAGCCGCAGGTGCGCGGCGATCTCCACCACGGCCCGCGGGGTCCGGCAGAACCGCAGGATCGCGGCGTGCTCCGACTGCATCGCCGGGGTCGGGTCGCACTCGGCGATGACCAGCGTCACGAGGTCGAGCACGTCCGTGTCGACCCGGCTGCGGCCGCCGGTGATCGTGTAGAGCCGGTCCGGGCTCTCCCGGTCGATGGAGTGGCGGATCACGCCGGCGCCACCGCCGACCGGGGTCCGCGGGCCGGCGTGCTGAGGTATTCGCCGATCTGCTCGACCAGCTCGTTCATGTTGTGGCCGATCACGCCGGCGTCGGCCTCCTCCGCGGCGATCACGGCGAGGTGCGCGCCCTCACCGGCCTCGACGATGAACAGCAGACCGCCGTGGAACTCGGTCATCGACTGGCGGACCCCGCCGGTGCCGTCGCCGAACTCGGCGGACGCGCCGTGGGCGAGGCTCTGTATCCCGGACGCGATCGCGGACAGCTGGTCGGCCTGGTCGACGGAGAGCCCGGCGGTGCGGCAGAGCTTCAGGCCGTCCCGCGACAGCACCAGGGCGTGGCGGGCACCCGGCGTGCGTTCGAGCAGGTTCTCGAGCAGCCAGTCCAGCTCACGGTCGTTGGTCTTCATCATCGGGTCTCGGGGACCGTGGCCGCGGCCGAAACCCTCGGCCGGCCGGCCCCTGCCTCCAATCTGCGTCCGAAGATCTGGATGGTCATCGCGACGGGTCGTCACCGGTGGAGGCGCCGCCGGCGGAGTCCGCCGCCGTGTCCACGGCCGGCAGCCCAGTGGCCGGGGTCGCGGTGGCCGGGGTCGCGGTGGCCGGCGGCGCGTCCGGTGCGGTCCTGGGACGGGTGGCCTGCTGGAACGCGCCGAACCGCGCGCCGGCGGAGGCGGCGGACGACGCGGCGCGCCCGGGCGTGGACGCGGCCGCCGGCGGTGCCAGCGGACGTCCCGAGTTGGCGAGTGTCTGCCCCCGGCCACGCTTCGGCAGCGGGTCGGCCGCGCCGGGCCGGGACGAGGCGCCGGCCCGGGCGGGCAGCTCGGCGGCGGCCTGGGCCGCGGCCACGCTGGGACGGTCGGCCACCCGGGCGAACTCGGTCGTCTCGGCGGCCCGGGCGGCCTGCTTCGCGGCACCGGGCGGCCGTGGGGCCTCGGGCCGCGGCTGGGTGATCAGCTGACGCGGGATGATCACGACGACCCCGGTGCCACCCCGCGAGGACGGCCGGAACGAGACGGTCAGGCCGTGCTTGCGGGCCAGCACCCCGACGACCGCGAGCCCGAGGCGGGTACCCGACAGCGTGGTCAGGTCGAGCGGCTCGGTCGCGGAGACGGCCCGTTCGGCCCGCCGCAGCGCCGCCGGTCCCATGACGAGGCCGCCGTCCTCGACGGTGACGACGACGCCGGCCTGGACCTCCTCGACGTAGACGTGCACCTCCTCGGAGGGCGGCGAGAAGCTGGTCGCGTTGTCCATCAGCTCGGCCAGGGCATGCATGACGCCCTCGGCCGCGTAGCCGGCCACCGCGACGGTGCTGGTCGAGTGCAGCCGGACCCGCTGGTAGGCGCTGATCCGGCTGAGCGCGCCGCGCAGGATGCTCTCCATCACGATCGGCCTGGTCCAGCGCCGGCCCGACCGGGCGCCGGTGAGGACGGCGATCGAGTCGGCGAGCCGGCCGGTCTGGGCGGTGCTGTGGTCCAGGCGCAGCAGGTCGCCGAGCACGTCCTCGCCGTGCCGGTCCTCCATGTCGCGCAGGTCGGCGAGCATGCTCGCCGACAGCGCCTGGACCCGGCCCGCGGCGTTCGCGCAGGCGGCCATCGCGGCGGCGCGCATCCGCTCACCGCGGCCGACCTCCTCCGCGAGCGTGCGCATGATCCGCGCGCCGACCGGGTCCACGGGCCGCTCGACGCTGGCCAGCGCCTCGTCCACCGAGACGCCGTCGCGCAGCAGGGCGACGACCTTCGGCAGGGTGTCGTCCGCGAGCCGCGTCGCGTCGCGCGACTGGTGTTCCACCTGGGTGTCGAGGACGGCGAGCCGGTCGGTGAGCCGCCGCAGGCCCGCCGCCTGGCGCAGCGCGACCGCGACTATCACGGCGGCGGCGAGCAGCCCGACGGCGACCGCTCCGCCGACCACCGGACGGCGCGGCGACGGCGCGGCGGCGACCGCGACGAGGGCGGCGAGCGCGACGACCAGCAGCGCGGTGAGCAGCCCGTTGCGCCCGCCGCCGAGCGGCCCGAAGCCGCCGGCCGCGGGCGCGGCGTGATCGGCCCGCCGACGGGCGGACTGGTGTACTCGTGGCATCGCGATCAGTTCCTCGTCCACCTCGTCGTCACGGCTTCCCCAGAACCGGTCCCCGCCGCGGGCGACGAGCGGGGAGTGTGTCCGCCACGGCACGTCCGGCTCGCCGGTGCGCGGCCGCGCCGGACGCGACATTCTTGACTTGGCCGGTGGTAAACACGCCGGGATAATGCGCGCGGAACACCCGGCGAGACCGGGCTGACTGCAAATCGCATGCTAGGGAGCGCACGCGCCCCGCCCGCACGCAGCCATCGCGCGGGCCCCCGGTCGCCAGGCCGACGAGTGGCCGGCATGTGTGCGCGTTGTCACACCGATGGACGCGGCCGTCCCCGACCAGGCCGCGGCGGGTCGCCCCTGGCCAGCCGGAATGGCATACCGCTCATAGTCGCCCGATTACCGCGAACGTCGAGGCCGGCGAACTCCCGAATGCGGGCGCGGATACGGTTTGACACACATGCGGACATTTCGGCTTCGCCCAGATTTCGTCTGGGACCTAAGCCCTTGGACTATTGGGACTTTAGGCCCGGTTTGAGCCGACAGTCGAGACGAAGCTGTCCTCGGACGCGTCACGCGACCATTCGGACGCCCGGCGCGGAGCCGGCGGGGTAATTCCACCTCGGCCACCCGAGGCGGCGCCGTTGGCGCGGCCGAGGCGGCGGCCCCCACGGTGCCCGGGAAACGACGGAAGTGTGTCTCCGTTGTTTCCCGGACGGACTGCGTCGTGCACCCGGACAACTGGACGAAATCCTGCCGTCGATGGCCGCTGGACTCGGGTGCGCCGGGCGGTCGGCGCGCCCGCGGCTCAGCGCCGGACGAGACGCCCGGGACCGCCCGGCACCACGCGCAGGGCGTCGGCCGGCGGCCGCTTCCCCGGAGGGAAGAGCGCGAGCACCGACCCGCCGAACCCGCCGCCGACCAGACGGGCACCGGCCGCCCCGTCGGCCACCAACCGGGCGACGGTCTCCTCCACGGCCGGCACTGACACCTCGTAGAGGTCCCGCAGGCTGGCGTGCGACGCGTCAAGCAGCCGGCCGAGCTCGGGCAGGTCGCCCGCACGCAGCGCCACCACCGCCCGGCGCACCCGCTCGTTCTCCTCCAGCACATGGCGCACGCGCCGGCCCAGCGGCTCGGGCAGCCGGCCGGGAGCGTCCTCGTCCGCGTCCCGCAGCGAGGAGATGCCGAGCAGCTCGCACGCCCGGGCGCACTCCTCGCGGCGGGTGTTGTAGCCGGAGGCCGCGATCGCGTGCCGCACGCCGGAGTCGACCGTCACCAGCCGCCAGCGGCCCAGGTCGAGCCGGACTGGTTCGATGCCGGGCACCGGCCGGCCGGCCGGCCCGGACAGCCAGCGGCCGGGGGGACGCGGCACCGCCCGCCCGGCCCGGGCACCGGGCCCGGCCGCCGGCTCGGCGGCCGGCGGCGGCGCGCCCTGGTCTCCCCCGGTCAGCGCGCGGATGTCGAGCCGCAGCGCATGGCCCGGCCGGCCGAACAGCGACGCGGTCTGGTCGAGCAGCCCGGTACGCGCGCCGACCCAGGTGTTCTCCACCCGGGACAGCAGCTGGGCGAGCTCGAGGCGGTCCGGCTCGCCGTAGCCGCTGTGGGCGAGCAGGGCGAGCACGAGGGCGACCTCCAGCGCCGCCGACGAGGACATGCCCGCGCCGCGCGGCAGCGTTCCGGCGACCGAGAGCCGGGCCGGACGGACCGGGTAGCCGGCGGCGGCCAGCTCGGCGACGACCCCGCGCGCGAACGACCGCCAGCCGTCGGCGCGGGCCGGCGCGTCGGCGGCGAACACGTCGTGCGCGCCGATGTCGAGCGCGTGCACCCGGATCAGGCCGTCGGGCGCCGGGCGGGCCCGGACCGTCACTCCCCGCTCGATCGCGAACGGCAGGCACAGGCCGTCGTTGTAGTCGGTGTGCTCGCCGACGAGGTTGACCCGGCCCGGCCCGAAGGCGGCGGCCGAGACCGGCCCGCCGCGGCCGGCCCGGGTCGCGACCGGCGCGGCCCGCCTCCGCATCCGGGCCCGTCGCGCCCCGCCGGAGGCCCGGTCGGCGTCGCCGTCGGGACCGGCGGCCGGCTCCGCCGCGTCCTCCGGCCGCCCCCGAGCGGGTCGCGGTCCCCCGCCGCCTCGGCCGCTCCGGGCGGCCGCCGTGACGCCGCGCGTCGCGGCACCGTCGGTCATGTCCAGGCAACGTCCGGAGCCGGGCGCGCGATCCCCGGGACCCCACTGAACGGCTACCGTGGGTCAGGGCCGCCGCGTGGTCAGCCGGCCGCCCGCAGCATCGCCGCGGCGCGCTCCGGCTCGATGTCGTTGATGTAGACGCCCATCGCCGCCTCGCTGCCGGCCAGGTACTTGAGCTTGTCCGCAGCGCGCCGGTTGGAGAACACCCGGAGCCTCAGGTGCGCCCACCGCCGGCCCCGCCGGGCGGGCGCCTGCTCCCAGCCGGCCACGTAGGGCATCCGGACGCCGAATACCCGGTCCAGCCGGCCGAGGACGTCCAGGTACAGCTCGGGGAACTCGTCCCTCTCGGCGTCGTCGAGCGCGGGCAGGTCGGGCACGTGCCGCCGCGGGTAGATCGACACCTCGAACGGCCAGCGAGCCGCGTACGGGACGAAGGCGACCCAGGCCGAGGTCCGCGCGACCAGCCGGGACCGGTCCGTCGTCTCGGCGGCGATGACCTCGCAGTGCGGGCAGGCCTCGCGGCGCTCGGCGATCCTGATCATCGTGGCGAGCGGCGTCGGGACGAACGGGTAGCCGTAGATCTGCCCGTGCGGGTGACCGAGCGTCACCCCGATCTCCTCGCCGCGGTTCTCGAACACGAAGACGCTCTCCACCGCCGGCAGCCGGCCAAGCGCGGCCGTCCGGTCCGTCCAGGCGGCGAGCACCGTGGCGACCCGGCGCGGCGAGAGCGCGGCGAACGACGAGTCGTGGTCGGCGGTGAAGCAGACGACCTCGCAGCGCCCGTCACCGAGCCGGCCAGCGTAGGGCGCGGCCGGCCCGGTCACGCCACCGTCGAGCGACTCCAGCACAGCCGGGAGGCCCAGCGCGGGAAACCGGTTCTCGAAGACGACGACGTCGTAGTCCTCGGGGATCTCGGTCGGCCGGCCGGGCCGGCTCGGGCACAGCGGGCAGTCGGCGGCGGCAGGCAGGTGGGTGCGCCCCTGCCGGTGGGCGGCGACCACCACCCACTCCTCCGTCAACGGGTCGAACCGCAGCTGCGACGGTGGCCGGGCCCGGCCCGGCAGGTCTCGCGCGTCCGGCGCCGGCTGGCCGCGGCCCGGGGCGTCGTCGAAGTAGATCAGCTCCCGGCCGTCCGCCAGCCGGATGGCCGTCCGCGCGGCCGCGGGCCCCGGGTCGACGAGCCCGGGGCGCACGGAGCCCGGTGGGGCGGGCGTCCCGGGCGCGGTCGTCACGCCGCTGACGGTACCGGGAACCACTCAGGCCGATGAGGTGAAATCGCGGCGCGCCGGCTGGGTGAACCGGCGCCGGGCCAGGAACGCCGCCGCCCCGCACAACACCAGGACGGCCAGCACGATCGGCCCCTCTCGGGTGAACCAGTCCGTGATCTCCGGCCGGCCGACGAAGAGTAGTTCGGGGTGCGGCACGGAGAGCAGCGCGCCCAACGCGCCGACCAGGATCAGCAGCCCAGGGCGCTGGGCTCCGCGCGCCATCGCCAGCGGCACGGTGCCCCACACCAGATACCACGGATACAGCACCGGCCCGAGCACCGCGAGACACAGCAGCGCGATCCCGCAGGTGGTGAGCACGTCGCGACGCCGGACGGTGACGAGCAGCCAGCCGATCACCATGACGGCGAGCACCATCCCGATGCCGCGCGCGATCCGCAGCGCCTCGCTGCCGGGCAGCGCCGCGCCCGGCATACCGGTAGCGATGGCGATCAGGTTGGCCAACGCGGAGGTCGGCGAGTACACGCTGAAGCCGGTCGCCGGCGTCGAGGTCGCCCGCACCCAACCGAGGCCGTCCGGTACCAGCAGCAGCGACAGCGCGGCCACAGTGCAGGCGACCACCGCTAGGTCTCGGCCCGCCGTCACGAGCACCCGCCGGGCCCGCCTGCGCCGGAAACCGCCGGCCGCGCTCCCCGCCGGCTCGCTGTCCGCCGGGCTGTCCGCCGCCGAGGTGCCAGCGACAGGACCGGCGGTGGTCGGGGCGTCCGTCGGCTCGATCGCCAGATCGGCCCAGCGCCGAGCCAGCAGCACCACCAGGATCACCGCGGCTGGCCACTTCGTCAGCGCGGCAGCGGTGAGCAGCCCGAATCCGAGCGCCGGACGGCCGCGCAGCACCGCCAGCAGGCCGGCAGCGGCCAACGCCATCATCACGGCCTCGAGGTGCACAGCGCCGAGCAGCTCCAGCAGCACGACCGGCCCGCCCACGGTCACGGCCAGCGTCCACGGCCGGCGGGCCGCTGGGACCGCGCGGGTCAGGCACCAGGCGAGCGCCACGACGGCCAGGGTCGTGACGAAGCGCAGCAGGAGCACGGAGCGCACCACCCGCCCGCCCGTCAACGCCGCGACGGCGTGGAACAGCGCGAGGCCGACCGGCCCGTAGGGCGACGGCGTGTTCTGCCAGATCGGGTCCGCTGCCAGCGCGGCCGGGGCGCTGCCGAGCAGCGCCGGGCCCGCCGTGTACGGGTCGAGGCCGGAGGAGACCATGACGCCCTGCGCGACGTAGCTGTAGACGTCCAGGCTGAGGATTGGCGGGCCGACCAGCGGCACGACCGACCAGCAGCAGATCAGCGTGACGACACCGCGCAGCGACAGCTCGCCCCGCTGGCAGCGCCGGCAGACCCACCACCAGGCGCCCACGAGCAGCGCCGCACCGGCGATCAGCACGCCTGGCAACACCGACGGCTCGTTCAGCGAGACCGGGTCGAGCAGGCCGAACCACGCCGTCGGGGGCTGCACCGCCGGACCGAGCGCGAGTCGGCCGCCGGTGATGACGACGAGTGTCGCGCCGACCGAGCCGGTCACGCCGGCCGCGACCAGCGCGCCCACCCGGCGCACGGCCCCGTGCCGGCGGCCCGTGCCGCCGTCGCCGCCGCCGTCGATCTCGCTGCCGTCGGTCTCGCCGTCGCCGTCGCTGTCGACCGACGGGGAGTCCTCGTCGGCACCCGGCGCGATGGCGCCGGCCTCGTGGCTGCGTTCGACGCCCGCCGGCCCGGCTTCTCCCATGGTGGGCAGCACCTTGCCAGCCCAGCCGGACGGGCAGACAGCGACCGGGCAGCCCCCGCGTGAACAGACCGCGACCCGGCGGTGAGCGCCACCGGGACCGTGACATGAATCGCGTCGACGCCGAAGTCGCCACCAGCTGTCACAGCGGTGCCACAAGAAGCCGCAGGGCGGCTCCGTCGCACCCATACCGTCACTAAGCGCGACCTCGCGGGTGGCCAACTCGCTTACCATCGAGACCGAGCGCCCAGCGGCCACCCCCGCGTCGACCGACGTGGGCCGGCCCGGGCCACCGGCACAGCCGTACTGGTGAGCAGCCCTACTGGTGAGCAGCCGTACCGGTGAACAGGCGCGGAGACGGAGAAGGAGGCGCCCGGTGACGACCGCCCCGGCTCGCGGGACCCGAGAGATCCCCCTCCCCCGCGCGACACCGACCGGGCCCGCCGCGCTCCGGCCCGCGGCCGAACCCGCGGCGCAGGTCGATCTTCGGGACTTCCTCGACGGCGCCGGCGCGTTCCTCGCCGGCCTCGCGAACGTCGTCATGCAGCTGAGCTGGGCACCCGTCGGGCACGGCGTGGTGGAGAGCCGCACGCCGGGCGGGCAGCTGACCCGTCACCCGGCCAAGCGGGGGCGCACCACGCTCACCTACATCGCCGTGGCGTGGCTCGGGACCGACGACGAGCGGGCCAGGTACCGGGAGGCCGTCAACGCCTCGCACCGCGAGGTCCGGTCCACGGCCACCAGTCCCGTCGAGTACAACGCGTTCCGCCAGGATTTGCAGCTCTGGGTCGCCGCGTGCATGTACCGCGGCCTCACCGACTTCTATACCCGGGCCTACGGGCCGCTGGAGCCCGCCGTCGCGGACACGGTCTACCGCCACGCCGCCCGGTTCGGCACGACCCTGCAGGTCCGCGGCGACCTGTGGCCCGCCGACCTGGCCGCGTTCGAGGAGTACTGGGACCGCGCGCAGGCGCAGGTGGCGGTGGACCCGGTCGTGCGGGCCTACCTGCTCGGGCTGGTGAGCCGGCGCGCGCTGCGGTTCCCGTTCAACCTGCCGCCGCGCCGGCCGCTGGAGTTCATCACGACCGGGTTCCTGCCGCCGCGGTTCCGCGCCGAGCTGGGGCTGCGCTGGTCGGCGGGCGACGAGGCCCGGTTCGACCGGATGCTGCGCCGGCTCGGCGCCGTGTCCCGCCGGCTGCCGCGCCACGTCCGGCTGTTCCCGTTCAACCTGCTGCTGCTGGACCTGCGCCGCCGGATCCGGCGCGGGCTCCCGCTGGTCTGACGCACCGCTCTGACGAACTGGCCAGGCGCACGAGGCCCCGGCCGCTCCCACGCTGGAGCGGCCGGGGCCTCGGCGGTTCCGGAAGGTGACTCAGCCGGCGTGGACCGGCGTGGCGGTCCCGACCACGTCCGACTTACGGGCCCGGACCAGCGCCACGACGATCACCAGCGCGATCGCCATGAAGATCGCGCTCCACACGAACGACGTCGTGTAGCCGGAGATCTGCGCGTGCGCCTGGTCGAGCGGGCTGGAGCCGTGGTCCTTCACGTAGTTGGCCACGACCGTCGCGTAGATGGTGTTGAGCAACGCGATGCCCAGCGAGCCACCCACCTGCTGGGTGGTGTTCACCAGCGCGCTGGCGACCCCGGCGTCGTGCGGGGCGACACCGATCAGCGAGACGCTCGACATCGGGACGAAGGCCAGGCCCATGCCGATGCTGATCAGCAGCTCGGCCGGCAGCACGTGCGACGCGTAGCCGGTGTGCAGGTCGACCTGGGTGAGCAGGAGCAGCCCGACCACGGCCATCGCCGAACCGACGATCATCGGGATCTTCGCGCCCACCCGCGGCATGAACTGGCTCGCGAGCCCGGCACCGAAGACGATCCCGGCGCTGAACGGCAGGAACGCGAAGCCGGACCGCAGCGCGCTGTAGCCGAGCGTGTTCTGGAAGTAGAACGTCATGAACAGGAACATCGCCAGCAGCGCGGCGCCGAAGAACAGCGACGAGCCGAACGCGCCGCCCCGGGTGCGGTCGAGCACGACCCGCAGCGGCAGCAGCGGGGCGGCGGTGCGCATCTCGATGACGACGAACGCCACGAGCAGCACCACCGACGCGACGAGCAGCGAGATCGTGGCCGCCGAGCCCCAGCCGCTGTCGGCCGCCCGGGTGAACCCGTAGACCAGGGCGAGCAGGCCACCGGTCACCGTCAGCGCGCCGGGAATGTCATAGCTCGGCTTGCCCTCGGCGCGGCTCTCGCGCACCACGCTCACCGCGGCGACCGCCGTGAGGACCGCGATCGGGACGTTCACGAACAGGCACCAGCGCCAGGACGCGTACTCGGTGAGCAGGCCGCCGGCGATCAGGCCGATCGCCGCGCCACCGCCGGAGATGCCGCCGTACACGCCGAACGCCCTGGCCCGCTCCTTCTCCTCGGTGAAGGTCACCGTGATCAGGGAGAGCGCGGCCGGGGCGAGCACCGCGGCGCAGAGGCCCTGCAGCGCCCGGGCCGCGAACAGCAGCCCGCTGTTCGGCGCGAACCCGCCGAGCGCGCTCGCGGCGGCGAAGCCGATCAGTCCCCAGACGAAGGCCCGCTTGCGGCCGGCGAAGTCCGCGATCCGGCCGCCGAGCAGCAGGAGGCTGCCGAAGGCGAGCGAGTAGGCCGTCATGACCCACTGCCGGTTGGCGGTGGAGATGTGCAGGGCCTTCTGGGCGTGCGGCAGCGCGATCGTGACGATCGAGCCGTCGAGCACGACCATGAGCTGCGCGACGGCGATCACGGCCAGCGCCAGCCAGCGGCGCGGGTCCGGCTCGTCACCCGGCGCCGAGGCGGCGGGGGCCGGGCTCGTCGTCGCCTGGGCCGGGATCGACACCGCCCGGGCAGCATCGCCCCCCGGGCCTTCGCCAGGCGCGACGTCGGTGGTTGTAGTCACAGTGTCTCCCTGGGTCAACTCCTGGAGACTGAGAGTCTCCACGGCGCTGAAGTCGATCCGGTCAGCTGGAACAGCCACGCACGCCAGAGGGTTGGTGCGCGACAACGGATGGTGGACGTCCGCCGTGGACGTCGGTCGGGGGCCGCCGGGTAGCGGAGGCGCTCCGGGGGACAGGCCGGAGTAGTTCACCTCCTGATAGTACGGCATCGAACTTGACTGGCGTCGAACTGTATTGATCAACTACACTCGGGTCATGAACGGCCGCGCGAATGGCGCCGCGGTGGGCGCCGACCTCGCACCCGGTGCCGCGACCCACGGCCCCGTCGACCTCGTCATGAGCGCGACGGACGCCCTGGACTCAGCCGGCGACGAGTGCACGTTCTCGGGCGCGCTCACGTCAGTGGGTGGACAGGATCCGATCGACGAACTCATCGCTGACTGGCGCCGCGAACGCCCGGACCTCGATGCCAGCGTCCTCGGCTGCTTCGCCCGCATGAAGCTGCTGTCGAAGAACCTCGCCGGCGCGGCCGACCAGGTGCTGAGCCACCACGGCCTGAACCCGGGCGAGTTCGACGTGCTGGCGACCCTGCGCCGGTCCGGCCCGCCGTGCACGCTGATCCCGTCACAGCTGTCCGCCCTGCTGATGATGTCGCGGGCGGGGATGACCAACCGGCTGGACCGGCTGGAGGCCTCCGGCCTGATCGAACGCAGCCTCGACCCGACCGACCGGCGCAGCTTCCGCGTCTGCCTCACCGCGAAGGGCCTGGCGATCGTCGACGCGGCGATCACCGAGCATGCCGAACTGGTCAACCGGGTGGCCGCCGTGCTGTCCCCCGAGCAGCGCGAGCACCTCGATGATGCGCTGCGCGCCCTGCTCGACGCCTTTCAATAAGCCACACAACACACCAGCAACGGATAGCGGCAATAGAGCTACATTTAGCCGGTCGCCGTCCTGGCCGAACGCGGATTCGTTACCGGCGCACGCACGAGGTGGCGCCCGGAGCCCCCAAATGGTGGCGTTTCAGCCTGCGGGCCCGGGCGGACCGGTGTCGGCAGCCAAGGTGGACAAGCGGGTGGTTTCCCACCGGACGCGCCCACCGGGTACGCTCTCGACCGGCTATAGACGGACCCGGTGTATACCACCCGAACCGTCCGGGCGATGATGTCCCGCATGAGGCCGTCCACGCAGCCCCTGATCCTGGCTCTCGTCGCGGGCCCCAAGCGGGGAAGGGCATCCGGTCGCCACCGGCGCCGGACCCGACGTACGCGGCGCATCCTCGCGACTGTCGTCGCCACGATGCTCGCGCTGTTGTTCACCCCACATCTGGCCTCGGCCGCCGTCCCGCCGACGCTGACCATCACGCTTTACGACACGGATACGGCCGTGGTCGGCGGCACCGGGTTCCCGGTCAAGTCGACGGTGAAGCTGCACGCGGACCTGGCGTATCCCGACGGCACCGCCTATGCGGGTGACGGCACCATCGGCACCGACGCGACGGGCCATTTCCTGGTCGGCTTCATCCTGCCCGAGCATCTCGGGAGCGGTGGCAAGCTGACGGTGACGGCGACCGCGAAGGGCGCGCCGACGCAGGACGTGACGCTGTCGCTGGGCGCGGGAGCGCCCATCAACGGCCCCGAGGTGACACCGTCCCTGCAGCCGTCGGCCTCCGCGCCGGCTGGCGGGGCGCCGAACAACCCCTCGACCGGTGGCAGCACCGGCGGCACCCGCCTGCGCGGCGGGACCACCGACCTGGGCAACACCGCCGCCTACCCGAACGCGCCGCTCATCCCCGCGCCGCTGAAGATCCCGGCCGGTGGTGTGAGCGTGCCCGCGGGCTCGAACCTGCAGTCCTTCATCGACAGCCACGGCGAGGGCACCCAGTTCAACCTGGCCGCCGGCACGTTCAGCGGCCCGGGCGTCATCCACCCGAAGGCCGGTGACAAGTTCTACGGCGTCAAGGCGGGTCCCGGCGGGACGAAGCTGGTGGGCCTCGGCATCCAGCGCGCGAACGGCAGCACGGACAACGTCGAGATCCACAACATCAGCATCACCGGGTACTCGGACTCCGGCCGTAACGGCGCGATCGACAGCAACCTGCACGAGTCCGACGCCGCCAGCGGCTGGAAGCTCACGAACTCCGAGATCTACGGCAACTACCTGGGCGCGTCGATGGGAATGAACTCGCTCGTCGAGAACAACACGTTCCACGACAACGAGTGCAAGGGCGCGGCCGGCGGCATGGACGGCACCGTGTGGCGCTACAACCAGTTCATCCACAACCGGCTTCCGGACGCGAACGACCCGGGCGGCGACTGCGGCGGCGTGAAGATCACGGTCGAGACCAACAACCTGTTCCTCGGGAACCTGTTCTCGGACAGCGGCCACCCGTCCGGCCTGTGGATGGACGCGTCGTGTCACAACAACACGTTCGAGAACAACATCTCGTACAACAACGACGGCTCCGGATTCACCGACGAGACCGGCTACAGCAACACCTTCAAGAACAACATCGCCGCGGGTAACGGCTCGAACGAGCCGGACGGCTGGCGGAAGGTCGGCATCGTCATCCAGAGCAGCGGCCGCGACACCGCCACCGGCAACTTCGCCTGGGCCAACAACGGGGCGGCGATCACCATCTACATGGAGGACCGGCACGATGCCAGCGGCACCGACCGGACCGCCAACAACACGGTGACCAACAACACGACCGACGTCGCGACAAAGATCATGAACGTCAACACCAACGGGCCGAACACCGACTCGGGCAACGTCGTCAAGATCATCTCGAACATGCTGATCCCTCGCCTCGTGGCCGGCCCGCAGATGTAACGCGGAAGCCAGGCGAGACCGTTGAGTCAGGCCTGGTGGTCGGCAAGGGGCTCGGCCCCCGACCACCAGGCCTTACTCAACGCTCGATCGTGGCGATGATCGGACCGACCCACAGGACGCCGTCGTTCAGTGGGGTGCAGCGGATGCCGCCCTTGCCACGCAGGGCGGCGCGCGCGCCGGGGCCGATGGTGGCGTCCATCCAGGCACACGGGTTCGCCCGCCGGTTGACCCGCAGCCGCACCGGGCCGTCGCCCGAGTCGAGCACCAGCACCGTCCCGACGAGGTCGTCGACCGGGAGGTCGCGGACCAGGATGTTGCGCCGCAGCTGGGTGAGGTCTGCGCCCGCCGGCACCCCCTCGACCGCCGTGACCGTGACCGACGCGTCCCGGTGCGCGGGCTTGCCGAAGTACCGGTCGCCGACGATGCCGAGGTTCGCCCGGATCTCGATCCGCTCGACCAGCTCCCCCGGCGGTGCCGGGCGCGGGCCGTCCGCCGGGCGGCCCTCGTAACGGCTGATCGGCGAGGCCAGCAACTGCACGATCTCCGCCACGCGCCGACCCTACGATCCCGGCTGGCCCGGGTCGAGACGCTTGCGCTCCCCTGGGCTCAGCGCTGGTTTCGGCCGTGTTCGCGACGGTTGTCGCGCCGACGGTACGGTCGGCGGATGGTCGACTCGGAGGTCAGCGCGAAGGCCGCCAGCGCGAAGGCCGGCTCGAAGGTCATCGTGATCACCGGCGCCAGCGACGGCATCGGCGCGGCGGCGGCGCGGGCGCTGACCCGGCCGGGCCACCAGCTGGTCCTGGTCGGCCGCTCGCAGGAGAAGACCCGCCGGGTCGCCGCGGAGACCGGGGCGGCGGCGCTGACCGCGGACTTCGCGTCCCTGGCACAGGTCAGCACGCTCGCGCAACGGCTGCTCGCCGCGCTCCCCCGGATCGACGTGCTGGTCAACAACGCGGGCGGGATCGGCGGCAGCCGGCCGAGCCGCACCGAGGACGGCCACGAGTGGACGATCCAGGTCAACCACCTGGCACCATTCCTGCTGACCCGGCTGCTCGGTGACCGGCTCACCGCCGGCGGCGGGCGGGTCGTGGTCACCGCGAGCCGCGCGAGCACCGGCCGGCACGCCGACCTCGACCCGGACCTGCTCGACGATGTCAGCGGCTACCGACCGATGCGGGCCTACGCGAACGCGAAGCTAGCCAACGTCGCCTTCGCGGCCGAGCTGCCGGAACGCCTGCCCGGCGTGCGCGCGGTGTCCTTCCACCCCGGCCTGATCCGCTCGAACTTCGCGGCGGGCAGCGCGCCGGTGATCCGGACGTTCATGCGTTCGCCGGCACGGCTGTTCATGCGCTCGCCCGAACAGGGCGCCGACACGCTGGTGTGGCTCGCGACCGCGGACGAGGGCGAACTTGTCGACGGCGCCTACTACATCGACCGGAAACCGGCGCCCCGCAACCCGGTCGTGGACGACCCGGAGTTCCGCCGCCGGCTGTGGGACCGCACGGCCGAGGCCGTCGACCCGGCCCGGTGACCGGGGCGGCTCCGGATGACCCGGAGCCGCCCTGGTCCAAGCCGGTCAGGCCATGTGGCGGTCAGGCCGCGAGGCCGTGCTTCTCGGCGTAGCGGCGAGCCCACTCGGCGCGGGGGACGGTAGCCGTCTCGACGTCCGTCGCGGTGGCGCGCAGGGCGCCGACCGTCGCCTTCTCCTTCGGGATCACGGCGAACGGGTCCCAGTTGAAGAACCGGCTGGCGTTCTGCCAGGTGATCTTGTCGATCTCCTGGTCCGTCGCCCCGGCCCCGTTCAGCTCGTTGAGGACGAACTCGGGAGCGGTCGGCCAGATCGAGTCGGAGTGCGGGTAGTCGCACTCCCAGGCGATGTTGTCGATGCCGATCTCGTTGCGCAGCTTCAGCGTCGTCGGGTCGGTGACGTAGCAGGCCAGCGTGTGCTCGCGGAACACCTCGCTGGGCAGCTTGCCGCCGAAGTCGCGGCGCAGCCAGCGCTGGTTGGTGTAGTGCCGGTCGCACCGGTCCAGGTAGAACGGGATCCAGCCGATGCCGCCCTCGGAGAAGGCGAACTTCAGGTCCGGGTAGGTGCGCATCGCCGGGCCCCACAGGACGTCCTGCGCGGCCAGCGCCGAGATCTGGCAGGCCAGGATGATCAGGTTGTCGATCGGGGCGTCCGGGGCGCCCTTGATCGCGCCGAAGCCCTGGCCGATGTGCAGGCACCAGACCAGGCCGGTGTCCGACATCGCCTGGAACACGGGGCCCCAGTACTCGAGGTCGTGGTAGCTCGGCAGGCCTTCGAGGTGAGGCTGCTCGGGCATGGTGACCGCCCGGCAGCCCTTCGCCGCCACCCGCTTGATCTCGGCCACCATCAGCTGCGGGTCCCAGGTGGGGACGAGCGCGATCGGGATGAACCGGCCCGGGTAGGAGGCCGCCCAGCCGTCGATGTGCCAGTCGTTGTAGGCCTCGATCATCGCGACGGTGATCTCGTCCTTGTAATGGGTGAGATGACCGGCGGAGAAGCCCGTGAAGGTCGGGAAGCACATCGACGCGAGGATGCCGTTGCGGTCCATGTCGCGGACCCGGTCGTGGATGTCGTAGGCGCCCGGGCGCATCTCGGCGAAGCTCGCCGGGTTCTTGTCCCACTCCTCCGCGGGCCAGGAGACGACGGCGTTCAGGCCGGAGACGCCGGTCGGGCGGCCGCGGTAGATCCACCGCTCGATGCCGTCCTCACCCTTGACCACGCTGGGCGCAAGGTCGGCCCACTTCGCCGGCACGCGGCCGTCGAACATGTCGGGCGGCTCGACGACGTGGTCGTCGATGCTCACCAGGACCATGTCCTCGATGTTCATCTGGGGATTCCTCCTCGGGCGCGGCCGGGCCGTACGGATGCCTGGTGGGTCAGGTCAGTCAACCCCTCCGCCGACTAGATCACGGTGTGGGCTGGACCACCCACTTAGTTGTACGCTTCCCAACCATGTCCGTCTCCGCACGTTCGGCCAGGAACCCCGCAGAAACGGCCAACCTCGCCGCCCCCGTCACTGTGCCGGACCACACCGGAACGCTGCGGATCGACGGGGCCGCGCTCCCCAGCGAGGTCGACCTGATCGGCGTCCACATCGGCGCGATCGACCTGCGCCGCGGCGGCGACGCTCTCGGCGGCGGCTACATGTACGAGGGCGAACGGCTCGTCACCCCGTGGCACTCGCATGACCTGCACCAGATCGAGTACGCCATGTCCGGGGTCGTGGAGGTCGAGACCGCCGGCGGCCGCTACCTGCTGCCGCCCCAGCAGGCGGCCTGGCTCCCGGCCGGCCTCTCCCACCAGGCGACGATGAACACGGCCGTGCGGACCGTGTCGGTGATGTTCGACCCGCGCATCGTCCCCCGGCCCGGCGACCGGGCCCGGATCGTCGCGGTCTCGCCGCTGATCCGGGAGATGATCCTCTACGCGCTGCGCTGGCCGATCGCGCGGACCGAGAGTGACGACGTCTCCGACGGCTTCTTCCGCACCCTCGCGCACCTGGTGGCCGAGGCGATCGACCACGAGGCCCCGCTGAGCCTGCCGACCTCGGCGGACCCGCTCGTCGCGGCGGCGATGGCCCACACTCGGGAGAACCTCGGCACCGTCACCGCGGCCACGGTGAGCCGGGCGATCGGGGTGTCGGAGCGGACGCTGCGCCGCCAGTTCGCCGCCGAGCTGGGCATGTCCTGGCGGGCCTACCTGCTGCAGGCTCGGCTGCTGCGCGCGATGGCGCTGCTCGCCGAGCCGGGGCCGTCGGTGCTGGACGTGTCGCTCGCGGTCGGCTTCGAGAACGTCAGCGCCTTCGCGCGGGCCTTCGCCCTGCGGGTGGGCGAGACCCCGTCGGCCTACCGCCGCCGCGTCGCCGCCGATCCGAAGCCGATCGGCGGTCCAGCGCCACGGGAGCCACTGCCGGCCGGGTAACCGTCAGTCCCGGGCCGGGTTCGGCACGAAGCGCCCGACCTTGCCGTTCGACAGGCCGACGGCGGTGCTGGTGCCGCCCGGCCGGCCCGACCCGGCGAGCCGGCGCCCCAACACCCGCCAGAGCGCGTACTGCAGCACCGCCAGCATCAGCGCGACCGGAGGCAGCGTCCACGGCCCGACCAACTGGATGACCGTGCCCATCAGCCACGGGAACAGGGCGCCGCCGGCCACCCCGCCGGCGCCCAGCGCGCCGATCGCGGTCGGCACCAGGTGGGCATCGGTCAGCCTGTGCATGATCGACATCGTGGTCGGGTAGACCGGGCCTAGGAAGAACCCCAACGGGACGAAGCTCAGGCTGGCCAGGCCCGCGGTGGCGGGGGCCGCCCACAGCAACGCGCAGCTCACCGTCGTCCCGACCATGCAGACCGACAGGATCTGGGTCGCCGACAGCCGAAGCCGGGTGGTCGCCGGAGTGGCCGCGAACCGGCCGACGGTCAGACCGAACCAGTAGCCGCTCGCTGTGTAGCCGGCAAGCAGCCCGGACACCGACCGGGCGTCGACGAGGTACGTATAGCCCCAGTTCCCGATGCCCTGTTCCAGGCCGACGTAGACGCAGAGCATCGCGCCGGCCCACAGCACGAGGGGCTGGCGCACGACGGCGAGCAGCGCGTGCCGGCCGCTGCGGCTCATCGCGACGGGAGCGACCCCGTCCACACCGGCCGCCTGGCTGGCGACGACGGCGCCGGGGTGGGCGACCAGCAGCGGATCGACGTCACGGGCGGGGAAGGTGAGCCAGCCGACGGCCGCGGGAGGCAGCGCGAGGCCAGCCATGATCAGCATGACCGCGGGCCAGTCGGCCACGGTCAACAGGCCGGCCGCGGCCAGCGGGCCGAGCAGCGCCCCGACGCCGAAATACGCGTGCAGCCGGTTCATGACCGCCGTGGCCGATGGCAGCCCGGCGACGTACGCGTTGAGCACGCCCTCACAGGAGCCGGACGCCGAACCGACCACGAAGCTGGCCAGGACGAGCACCGCCAACGGCGGCCGACTGGCGGACAGCAGGTAGGCCCCGCCGAGGACGACGCTCGCGGCCAGGATCATCCGCCGCATGCCGAACCGGTGGCCGAGCGGCCCGACCACGGCGCTGGCCACCACGAACCCCACGGAGTTGGCGACGAACGTCGCGCCGATCGTCGCCTGGTCCACCCCGTAGTCGCGCATCTGCGCGGGCAGCAGCACCCCGGTCGCCCCGAGCCCGATGCCGAAGATGACGAACAGGTAGTAGGAGAACCAGACCGACCAGCGGTCCCGGTTCGAGGCCGCGCGAATGGTGCCCCCCTCTTCGTCCCACCGGCCGGAGGCTCCGACGAGGCGACGCGGGACGGCTGGCCGGAAACCGGCCAGGACCAGTTCACCACCGCGGGCCGGGCCGCCGAGCCCGGATCCGGTGTGAGAACCCGCTGGACCCGGGCTGTTCAGCCGCGCGTGGGGCCCAGGCCTACTCCGGGCCGGTGGTGGCGGCGGTGAGGCCCAGGCGGGCGGCGCGGGCGGTCTCGCGGGCCTGGGCGGCCTTCATCGTCTGGTCGATCAGGACGGCGATCGTCATCGGGCCGACGCCGCCGGGCACCGGGGTGATGTAGGAGGCCCGCTCGGCGGCCGGTTCGTATTCGACGTCGCCGCTGTTGTCGGCGTAGCCGGCGTCGACGACGACAGCGCCCGGCTTGATCCACTCGCCTCGGATGAGCGCGGGGCGGCCGACGGCGGCGACGACCACGTCAGCGCGGGCGACATGGTCGGCCAGGTCGGTGGTGCGCGAGTGGCAGTAGGTGACGGTCGCGTTGCGGGCCAGCAGCAGCATGCCGACCGGCTTGCCGAGGATCGGGCTGCGCCCGACGACGACCGCGTGCCGGCCGGCCAGCGGGATGTCGTAGGCGTCGAGCAGGGCCATGATCCCGCCGGGGGTGGCCGAGTGGAACCCGCCCTCGTCGAAGGCCATCATCGCGAACGAGGTACGGGTGACGCCGTCGACGTCCTTGGCCGGTGCGATCGCCTCGAACGCGGCGCGCTCGTCGATGTGGTCGGGCACCGGGTGCTGCAGCAGGATGCCGTCGACCTCCGGGTCGGCGGACAGCTCCCGGATCTTCTCGACCAGGGTCTCGGTCGAGATCGACGCGTCCAGGTCCAGGCGGCGCGACTGCATGCCCACCTTGGCGCAGCGGTTGGCCTTCATCCGGACGTAGGTGTGCGAGGCCGGGTCGTCACCGACGAGCACGGTCGCGAGCACCGGGACGCGGCCGTGCGCGGCCACGAACGCGGCGACCTGCGTCGTGACCCGGTCGAGGATCGCCGCCGACTGGGCGCGGCCGTCGAGGATCTGCGCGGTCACTCGGTCTCCTATCTGAGTCGGCCAGTTTCTGAGAACGGCCCGGACGTCGCAGTGCCAGGCTACGGCGCGGGCGAGAGCGCCGGGCGGGTCAGGCGGGTCAGAACCTTCGCCTTGGTGCGCAGCTCGGCGTATTCCGTGGTCGGCTCCGAGTCCCAGGTGATGCCGCCGCCGGTGCCGTAGTCGGCGCGGCCGGTGGCCCGGTCGAGGACGGCGGTGCGGATGGGGACGCTGAACCGGGCCTGGAACCGGGCACTCGGCGGGGCGACCAGCCCGATGGCACCGCAGTACACCCCGCGCGGGCCGTCCTCCAGCTCACGGATGATCTCCATCGTGCGCGGCTTGGGCGCGCCGGTCACCGAGCCACAGGGGAACAGCGCCCGGAAGACGTCGACCAGCCCGGCATCCGGCCGCAGCCGCGCGGTGACCTCGGAGGTCAGCTGATACACGGTCTCGAACCGCTCGACGCGGCACAGGGACCTCACCCGCACCCCGCCGGTCACGGCGACCCTGGCCAGATCGTTGCGCAGCAGGTCGACGATCATGATGTTCTCGGCGCGTTCCTTCTCGCTGGACCGCAGGGCCGCGAGGACCGCCGCGTCCGCCTCGGGGGTCCCGGCCCGGCCGGCGGTGCCCTTCATCGGCCGGGTACGGACGTCGCGGCCGCGGACCTCGAAGAACAGCTCGGGGCTCGCGCTCGCGACCACGAAGCGGCCAGCGTCGACGAACGCGTTGTAGGCGCCGCGCTGACCGAGCGCCAGGTCGGCGTACAGCGCGCGCGGATCCCCGGCGATCTCGGCGGTCAGCCGGGTGGTCAGGTTCGCCTGGTAGGTCTCGCCGGCGGCGATGTGACGGCGGACGGCCTCGACCCGGCCCCGGTGGGTGTCCTCGTCCCAGGCCAGCTCGCAGTGGCCGATCCGGTAGACGCCGGCGCCGGCCGGCCGCACCGGCGGGACGACGGTGGGCGCGGCGCAGACGCCGAACCATGCCAGCGGCAGCCCGTCCACTCCCCCGCCCACCGCGAGCACCGGGTCCAGACCGGCCGCGGCCTCGTAGGCGAGGAAGCCGTAGGCCCACCAGCCATCGGCGGTGGCCCGGTCCAGCTCGGCCAGCAGCGGCGCGACGTCGTCGGGCCGGCTCGTCTCGAGGACGAAGGCGGGCGGTCCGAGCTCCCAGGCCACCCCGGCCCGCAGGTCGTCGAACCTGGCGGTAGCGCCCTGGCTGGACATGACACCTCCGGCGCGGAATCGGCGGACCTGGACGGTTCCTCAGGGTAAGGACCAGCGGGGTCCGCGGGCGCGGCCAGACGAGCCCGCCCCGACGACGAGCGCGCCCAGACGACGGATGCCCGGTCACGGGCGGAACACGTCCTGACCGGCGCAGATGGCCGTCGCTCCTACCGAAAGGTGCCATCGAAACGGCCCGCCACACAACGCGCCATCGGATTGAGGCGTTACACGTGAAAGCGCAGGCGAAGACGATACTGTCCGGCTTCGTACCATGCCTCCCCGACGGTGGTGAGGCCCATGCGCGGAAGCGAGAGTGCCATGTTCCAAATCATCTGGATCATCATCGCGGGTCTGATCATCGGAGCACTCGCCCGGCTCGTCCTGCGTGGACGCCAGAATCTCCCGATCTGGCTGACGATCGTCGCCGGCATCATCGGCGCCCTGATCGGCAACGTGATCGCGAGCGCCATCGGCGTCGGGCACACCGGCGGTGTCGACTGGATCCGCCACATCCTCCAGATCGCGGTGGCGGCTGGCGCCATCCTCATTCTCCAGCCCATCTGGCGGGGCTCGCGCCGCTGACCGCACGGCCGGCACCCCTCGCTGGGCACAGCACAGCGGCGTCCTCCCCCGGGAGGACGCCGCTTGTGCGTTCAGGCCCGCGCGGCGACGCGGACCGATGCGCAGACGGAGCCGGAGAAGCTCAGGCGTCCGCCCAGTCGGGGATGTCGATGCCGTGGACCGGCGACTCACAGCCAGGCTCCGGCCACGTGACAAGGCCGTCGCCGGTGACGAAACGGCAGACCACCGACTGGATGCGCCAGCCGTCGGCCGTCCGGACCACCTCGTCGCGATAGAGCGTGTGGCGGAGCGCGGCGCTGTGCCGGTTCACGAACAGGGCATTGCGGGTGGTGCGGACCCGGTCGGGGCCGACCGCCTCGATGACCGGCGGATTGGCCAGATGCGTTCCGCGTTGCGCGGTCCGCATCAGCCTGCGCAGTCCGTCATGGCCGCGGTAGGTCCGCCCGTCGATGTCGAAGCCCGCATCCGTGGTGAACAGCCCCACCCAGCCGTCGACGTCGACGAGGTCGAGCAGGACGCAGTACCTCGCCAGCAGGCCCGTGATGGCCAGCTGGTCCGCCGGCAGCAGTTCCTCGGCATCAGCCACGCTTGCTCCTGTCCACGCGATCCGCTCCAGGAGTGCCGGGGGCCGCCCTCGGGCGTGCCACGCGCCGTCGTCCGGGGGAGGGTGACAACCGGCGCTCTGGCCCGGCCGTCTCCCGAATGCGTGTCCTGAGCTTGGTGTGATGTGCGTCACCTCAGTGTAGACCGGGGGCCCGCGCCCACACCGCCGTTTCCGAGCAAATCCCCTTACCGGGACCGGCTGGCAGGGCTCGCCGGGGTGAAGCGGACGGGCATCGCCTCGATGCCCGAGACGAAGTTGGCCGGCCGGCGCCGCAGTGGCTCGCCGGTGGCCAGCTCCATGTCGGGGAGGCGGGCCAGCAGCCGGGTGAACATCACGGTCAGCTCGTGGCGGGCGAGCTGGTTGCCGAGGCAGAAGTGGGTGCCGAAGCCGAAGGCCAGGTGGTCGTTGGGCGCGCGGGTGACGTCGAAGCGCTCCGGGTCGGTGAAGTGCGCGTCGTCGAAGTTGGCCGACTCGTAGAGCAGCAGCAGCTGCTGCCCGGCCGTCAGGTCGGCGCCGTACCAGGTCTCGTCCGCGACGACCGTGCGGCACATGTTCTTGATCGGGGAGACCCAGCGCAGCATCTCCTCCACCGCCGTGGGGATGCGCTCGGGCTCGGCCACGAGCAGGTCGCGCTGGTCGGGGTGCGCCAGCAGCGCCGCCATCCCGCCCGAGATCACGTGTCGCGTCGTCTCGTCGCCGCCGATGAGGATCAGCAGCGACTCGCTGTGGACCTCACGGTCGGTGAGCCGGTCGCCGTCGACCTCGGCGTGCACTAGGACGCTGACCAGGTCGTCCGTCGGCGCCGACCTGCGCCGCTCGACCGCCGAGGTGATGTGCTCGTGCCAGCCCGCGAAGGCCTCGGCCGACTCGGCGACCGCCTCGGGCGACGGGTTCGTGTCCAGCGCGGACAGCATGGCGTCCGACCAGCGCAGCAGCCGGGCCCGGTCCTCGGGGGCGACGCCCAGCATGTCCCCGATCACGATCATCGGGAGCGGGGCGGCGAGGTCGCGGACGAAGTCGCACTCCCCCGCCTCGCAGACGGCGTCGATGAGCAGGTCGCACAGCTCGACGAGGTAGTCGTGCCGCGACTGCACCCGGCGCGGGGTGAACCCCCGGTTGACCAGCTTGCGTCGCTTGGTGTGCTCGGGGTCATCCATATCGATCATGTGGGGAAACGCGCCGGTGCCGGGACGGGAGCCGTTCGCGCTGGAGAAGCGGTGCGGCTGTTTCTCGGCCTCCAGGACGGCCGCATAGCTCGCGACGCCCCACAGCCCGCTGCGCTCGTCGAAGAACACCGGCTCGTTCGCCCGTAACCAGGCATACGCCGCGTGTGGGTCGCCCTGGTCACCGGCGTAGAACCGGCCGTCGAGCAGGTTGAGGTCGGGCCGGACGGTCGGTGCGGTCATGCCGGTGCGCTCGCCTTCGTGCTCGTGCCCCTCGTGTCGGTCAGGCCAGGCCGGGGCCGGTCAGACAGGCCGGGGCCGGTCAGACCAGGCCGGTGGCGTCGAAGACCCAGGACAGGTCGCCGGCGGCCATCGCCTTCTGCCAGCCGGGCGGTGCCGCGGCCAGCAGCGTGTTCAGGTCCCAGTAGTCCCGCCACAACTCGATCACGCCGTCCTCGATCCGCTGGACGGACACGAACGGCAGGGTGACCTTCTCCCCGGTGGGCCAGCCCCAGTGCTCCTCGTGCTCGGTGATGACCAGGTTGCCCTCGGCGACCACGCGCGAGGTGCCGTGGCTGTACTCGGACAGGCCGGCCAGCGCGGTTTTCAGCCGAGCCTCGATGTGCTCGGGGCCTCGGGCGGCGGCCGCCGCGGTGGTCGGCACGTCGTAGTAGATCGAGTCCGGGCCGAAGAAGCCCCGCAGCCGCGCCCAGTCCCGGGCGTACAGCGCGGCCCACAGCCCGGCCGCCACGTCCCGTGGCGCCGCCAGCTCTCGCCGGGCCGTCGTCGTCGCGCTCGGATCGCCCATCGCCGTCACCTCGTCAGCCGACCGGGTGGTGGCCGCCCGTCGTTGAGCTGACGGCCCGTCAGATCTGAGAAGCTAACATCGACGCGGCCGTGACGCAGCCGGTCGACGGCGACAGTCGGGGGCTGACAGTCGGCTCTGGCTGTCGGGGGCTAGCGCAGGTCCGGCAGGGTCGCGAGGGCGTCGAGCAGGGTGTCGGACAGCGAGTCGTCGCCGCCGCGGGCGACCCAGCGCTCGAACGCGTAGCTGACGACGCCGGAGAGCGCGGCCGCGTACGCCCCGGCGCGGGCGTCGTCGGGCCCGACCCCGAGCCGCGCGCACACCGCGGCCTGGAACGACACCGCGGTGCTCACCGCGCCACGGGCCAGTGCCAGCAGCACGGTCTCCGGCAGGCGGTGCACGGCGAGGCCCCAGGTCAGCAGCAGCTCCCGGTCCGCCTCGCGCTCGTCCCCTCGCTCCGCGTCCGTCTCCCGGACCGCGGCCGAGAACGCCTCGACCAGCGACTCGTGCGCCGGCCGGTCACGGACCCTGTTGCAGAGGATCTCGGTCAGGGTTCGCGGCAGCGCGGCGAGCACCTCGTCACGGCTGCCGAAGTAGCGGAAGAACGTGCGCATCGAGATGCCCGCGGCCGCCGCGATCCGCTCGATCGTGACGTCCTGCGGAGCCTCCTGGGCGAACAGCGTCAGCGCGGTGCGTTCCAGATGCCGGGCCACCCGCTCACGCCGCAGCTCCCATCCGTTAGGACGGTGCACCAGGGTCTCGACGCTCATGAATCCGCATCATGCCGCAAGGAGGCCCCGCAGACCCGGCCCAAACGGGCCGAGACCGCGGGCCTGCGACCTCCGCGTCAGTCGGGTTACCAGCGGTTATGAACGAGCTCGCGGATCCGCTGGTCGTAGATCTCGCGGACGGCGGCCAGGGTCGCCTCGTCCAGCGGCGGCGACGCGGCGGCACCCGCGTTGGCGACCGCCTGCGCCCGGTTGCGCGCCCCGGGGATGACGGTGGTGACGCCAGGCTGGTCGATCACCCAGCGCAGCGCGAGCCGGGCCGGATGATCCGACAGCGCGGCGAACTCCCGGGCCGCCGCGACCCCCGTCGCGTAGTCCACCCCGGAGAACGTCTCGCCGACGTCGAAGGCCTCGCCGTGCCGGTTGAAGGACCGGTGGTCGGACGGGTCGAAGACGGTGTTCTCGTCGTAGCGGCCGGACAGCAGGCCCGAGGCCAGCGGAACGCGGGCGAGCACGCCCACCCCGGCGGCGCGCGCCGCCGGCAGGAACTCCTCCAGCGGCTTGCGCCGGAAGGCGTTCAGGATGATCTGGACGCTGGCGACGTGGGGCCGGCCAACCGCCGCGAGCCCCTCGGCCACGGTCTCGACGCTCACGCCGTAGCTCGCGATCCGACCCTCGGCGACCATCGTGTCCAGGGCGTCGTACACCTCGTCGCCGGTGATCACCGACGTCGGCGGGCAGTGCAGCTGCACCAGGTCGAGCCGGTCGACGCCGAGGTTGCGCCGTGACCGGTCGTTCCAGGCGCGGAAGTTCGCGAGCACGTAGTTCTCCGGCACCTGCGCGAGCCGCCGGCCCATCTTGGTGGCGACGAAGACCCCGCTGTCCGGGTGCTCCCGCAGGAACCGGCCGATCAGCTGCTCGCTGCGGCCGTCGCCGTACACGTCCGCGGTGTCGAAGAGGGTGACGCCCTGCTCGACGGCGGCGGCCAGCACGTCGAGCGCGCTCGTCTCGTCGACGGCACCCCAGTCCGCGCCCAGCTGCCAGGTGCCGAGCCCGACCACGGACACCGCCCGGCCAGTACGCCCCAGAACCCGCTCCTCCATGGCGGCGATCCTACGAGCCGAGCCCGACCGACCCAGCCCACGAACCGCGGGCCGTCAGGCGCCGTGGCCTGGGTAGCGGGCGAACTCGAAGAGCTCGTGGACGTCGTGGCCGGCGAACACCGCGTTCGACAGCCCGCACGGACTCCCGCTACTGTCTGGTCAGACAGTGTCTAAGCAGACAGAGCGTGCGCGAACAGGACGAGCGCGCGAACAGGCAGACCACAGGAAAGGAGTCAAATGCTCTGGCACCCCAGGATTGGCCGCCAGCACGGTCTTGGGCAGGCTGGAATTCAGGCCTACCGTGGACTGGTGCAGACGCTGCCTATCTCGAAGGCCAAGGACCGACTGAACGAACTAGTCGACGCCGTTGCCCTCACCCGCGAGCAGGTCACCATCACCAGAAACGGTTCCCCGGCAGCCGTGCTCGTCGGCGTCGACGAGTGGGAGTCGATCCAGGAGACCCTGTACTGGCTGTCCCAGCCAGGGATTCGCGAGTCCGTCGCCGAAGCGGACGCGGACGCCGACGCCGGACGGGTTCTCGGCGAGGACGAGATGCGCGCCCGCTTCGGCGTTCCCCACGGCGACCGGTGACGTTCGCGCCATGAGCCACCAGGTCGTCTTCACCGCGCGGGCTCAGCGCGACCTCGACCAGGTCCCGCCGCGCGTCGTTCCCGCGATTGTCGAGTTCGCCTTCGGCGACCTTGCCGATGGGCCGAGGCGCGTAGGCAAGCCGCTCGACCGCGAACTCACCGGCATCCTCAGCGCTCGTCGCGGCCCTTACCGCGTCCTCTACCGGGTCGATGACGACAAGAAACGCGTCACCATCCTGCGTGTGGCCCACCGAGCCGACGCCTACCGGCCGTGGACCGCCTGACCGCGGCCGGGGGTCAGGCGCCGTGGCCTGGGTAGCGGGCGAACTCGAAGAGCTCGTGGACGTCGTGGCCGGCCAGGAGGGCGCAGACCGCGGCGATGGCCAGGACCACCAGCGGGGCCGCCGCGGGCAGCCAGCGGCGGCGGGGCGGTGGGGCCAGCAGCGCGGCGACGCGGTCGGAGATGTGACCGTCGGTGAACGCGGCGGCGGTGGTCCGCGCCGCGTCGTGCCGGGCGAGCGCCGCCCGGGCCACTGCCTGCGCGGTCAGGCGCCGGTCGCCGGTCGCGGCGGCGGCCGCCTCGTCCGCCCAGCGTTCCAGGGCGTGGTCGCAGGCGGCGACGTAGGGCCGGGCCAGCGGGCAGGCCGCCGCCGCGAGCCGCACCACGAACCGGAACAGCCAGTGCGCGTGACTGAGGTGGCAGTGCTCGTGGGCGAGCAGCACGCGGCGCTCCTCGGCCGGCAGCGCCCGCAGCATGCCCGACGACACGACGATGCGCCCGGGCCAGCCGGGCACCGCGAGCGCGGCCGGCTCCGGGTCGTCTACGACGACGAGCACGCCGGCGCAGCGGTCCGAGCGGTAGGCCGGCAGCCAGCGGCGCGCCTCCGCCACCAGCCGTCGGGCGAGCATCACGGCGCCCGCGAGCCCGACGGCGACCGCGACCCACGCGGCGACGGAGGCGATCGTCGGCACGGGGTCCCCGGCGCCGACCAGCCGGGCCGACCAGCGCCCGACCGCCGCGACCGGCGGAGCCTGACCGACCAGCAGCACCGCGAGCAGCCCGACGACGATCACCCAGACGGCGGCGCCGCCCAGCGCGGAGGTCGCGAGCAGCAGTGCCGCCCGCGCCGGGGGCAGCCGGCGAGCGGCCGGCCGGGCGACCGCGAGCAGTACCAGCGCCGCCGCGCCGGCCAGGCAGACAGAGAGCAACACCGCGTCAGCCCTCGGCCCCTGGTCCGTCCACGTCCTGGCGCGGGTGGTTCAGCAGGTCACGCAGCGCCTGCTCCTCGCCGGGCTTCAGGCTGCCGACGAACCGGGCGAGCACCCCGACCGGGTCGTCGACCTGCTCCAGCAGGCCGCGCATCCGGCGGGCGGTGAACTCGGCCGTGCTCAGGGCCGGCTG
The DNA here is from genome assembly GCF_000166135.1 of Pseudofrankia inefficax. Taxonomy (NCBI): domain Bacteria; kingdom Bacillati; phylum Actinomycetota; class Actinomycetes; order Frankiales; family Frankiaceae; genus Pseudofrankia; species Pseudofrankia inefficax. The sequence goes on along the minus strand of NC_014666.1, from coordinate 2,499,256 downwards.
GTAGAGGAAGGTGCGGCCATCGGCGGTCCGGGTCAGCTCACCCTTGGCGTGCAGGCGGTTGAGGATGGTCATCACCGTCGTGTAGGCGAGGCCGTCGCCCAGCGCGGCCTGTACCTCTCCTGGCGCGAGCGGCCGGTCGGCGGCCCACAGCGCGGAGAGCACCTCGGCCTCCAGCTGTCCCGGCCGCCGCCGCGACCTGCCCTCGGAGCCCATCGTCACCCGCCCAAGCTACCCGGGCCGGGACCACCAGCGGTACCGGTCGTCCCCGCGCCAACCTCACTGTAGTAGGTTGTAGTAGAACAGGTACGATGAGCCGGCACAAGGCGATGACCAGCCCAGGCCGATGAGCGGCTCAGGCTGGTTGGCCTGCCGGCCCGGAACCGAGCGGAGACCCGTGTGTCCAGTGACCTGACCTACCTGCAGTCAGGCGTGATCGGCGTGCTGCAGGGGGCCACCGAGCTGTTCCCGGTGTCGAGCCTGGGGCACTCGGTGATTATCCCGGCCCTGATCGGCGGGTCATGGAAGCACCTGGTGACCGAGAACTCGGCCGACAAGTCGCCGTACCTGGCCTTCATCGTGGCGCTGCACGTGGCGACCGCGCTCGCGCTGCTGATCTTCTACCGGTCCGACTGGGTCCGCCTGATCAGGGCCTTCGGGCAGACGCTGCGGTCCCGCAAGATCGAGACGTCGGAACAGCGGCTGGCCTGGATGGTCATCGTCGGGACCATCCCCACCGGCATCATCGGCCTCGCGCTCGAGCACACGCTGCGGACGATCTTCGCCAAGCCGGTCGCGGTCTCCGTGTTCCTGGCCATCAACGGGGTCGTCCTCTACACCGGGCAACGGATGCGTGACCGCGCCGAGCGCTCCTCGGTGGCCGCTACCCAGGGCCGGGACGGCCTGACCTCTCCCCTGGCGCCCGCGAACGACGCGGCGATCGCCGAGGCCGGCTACCCCGCGACGGCCGGCGGCGGGGACGCGCCGACCCTCGCGCTCAGGATTCCCGGGCGGTCCCGGTCCCGGGTGCCGGCCCAGGCCGGGGCCGGCCAGGGCGCCGCCCATCCCACCGGGCGAGGCCGGGCCAAGACCCTGGACAACCTCACCGTCAAGGAAGCGACCGTCATCGGGCTGTACCAGTCGCTGGCGCTGCTCGCCGGCATCTCCCGGTCCGGCGTCACCATGATCGGCAGCCTCTCCCGCGGGCTCAACAACGAGGACGCGGCCCGGTTCGCCTTCCTGCTCGCGACGCCGATCATCCTCGCGGCCGGCCTGTTCAAGCTGCCCGAACTCGCAGGCAGCGAGACGAAGGGCATCCACGGTCAGATCGTCTTCGGCGCGGTACTCGCTGGGATCGCGGCCTACCTGACCACCCGCTTCCTGGTCAGGTACTTCGAGACACGTACGCTCACGCCGTTCGCCATCTACTGCTTTGTGGCCGGCGTCCTGTGCACCGTGCGGTTCGCCTTCTTCTAGACCAGGCCCGCCGGCGCCGTGCCGGCCCGACGACCCGACCCGCATCCGGACCCAACCGGCACGAAAGAGGCAGACACGCTCGTGGAGCACTTCATCACCACCTACGGGATCGCCGCGGTGTTCGTGCTGATGGTCCTCGAGTCCGCGTGCATCCCGATCCCGTCCGAAGTGACCATGCTGGTCGGCGGCGCGATGTCGGCTGGGGCGTTCGCGGGCTCGAAGCCAAGCCTCGTCCTGGTGATCGCGGCCGGAGTGGTCGGCAACGTCATCGGCAGCTACATCGCCTGGGCCGTCGGCCGGTATGGCGGCACCCCGCTGATCATGAAGTTCGGCAGGTACGTCTTCCTGCGAGAGCACGACCTCGACAAGGCCGAACGCTGGTTCGACAACCGTGGCGCGATCTCGGTCCTGGTCGGACGCCTGCTCCCGGTGATCCGGACGTTCATCTCGCTGCCCGCCGGCATCGCGCGGATGAACCCGGTGAAGTTCGGCATCTACACCACGCTCGGGTGCATCCCGTGGACCGCGGCGCTGGCCATCGCGGGCTACCAGGTCGGCGGCAACTACAAGCACATCGCCGACGACTTCAAGGGTCCCACCTACATCATCCTCGTGATCGTCATCGTGGTGGCGGGGTTCCTGGCCTACCGGCACATCAAGCGAACCCGCGCCGCCGCCAGCGCGCCGGGCGCGCCCGACGACCGGACCATGGCGGTCGACCGGCGCGGACCGCGCCACCGCCGTGGCGGCGCCGCGGACACGCACGCCGCGGACACACGGGACGTGCCGAACGAGCGCCCCGGCTCCGACCGGTGGACCGACGAGCGGGACGAGACCCGCGCCCGCTGGTAGCTCGAAGGCGCCCGCCTGATCGCCAATCGTTGTGGGCGACGTTCCACCCCTCTAGTCTCGGCCGGTGCCGCAGCCGAACCCACGCATCACGATCAACGACGTCGCGGCCGCGGCCGGCGTGTCCGTCGCGACCGTCTCGAAAGTGATCAACGGCCGCTACGGGGTCGCGGCGGCGACCAGCGCGCGGGTCCGCGCCGTCATCGGCGAACTCGGCTACGAGGCGAGCCTCGTGGCGCAGAGCCTGCGCAACCAGCGCACCAACGTGATCGGGATCCTCACGGCCGACCTGGACCCGTTCAGCGCCGAGCTGTTCAAGGGCGCCGCCGACGAGGTCCGCGGCAGCGGCTTCGAGCTGATCGTCTACTCGGCCAGTGGCCGCCCCGAGGACCAGGCCGGCTGGGAGCACCGCGCCCTGTCGAGGCTGTCGGGCACGCTCATCGACGGCGCGGTGCTGGTGACGCCGACCGTGGTCGACGTGCGGCGGGGCACCCTGGTCGTGGCGGTCGACCCGCGCGCCGGCCTGCCCGGCCTGCCCGGCCTGCCGACGGTGGCCTCGGACGATCGCCGCGGCGCCCGGCTCGCCACCGAGCACCTGCTGGGGCTCGGCCACCGGCGGATCGCCCTGCTGACGAGCCGGCCCGACCCCTGGACCGAGCAGCCGCGCGAGCAGGGGTACCGGGAGGCCCTGGCCGCGGCCGGACTCGGCCCGGACATCGCCGTCGCCGGCCCCGGCCCGCGGGCCTACCGCCGCGCTGGTCTCGCCCTGTTAGCCAGGGCCGAGCGGCCCACGGCGGTGTTCGCCACGACCGACGTCGGCGCGGTCGCGACGGTCCGCGCCGCGGCGGAGCTCGGCCTGCGCGTCCCCACCGACCTCTCGGTGGTGGGCTTCGGCAACGTTCCCGAGTCGGCGCTGAACGCCCCGCCGCTGACCACCGTCCAGCAGCCGATCAAGGAGATGGGCCGGCGCGCCGTCACACTGCTGCTCGGCCTGCTGCGCGGCGACGCCGCGCCGGCGGCGCACGTCACGCTCGCCACCCGCCTGGTCGTGCGCGCCTCCACCCTGCCGCCGCCGGCGGACCGCGCCGGCTGATCATCGACGCGAGCCGGCCGCCCACGCCGGTCAGAGGACCGCGCCACGCTCCTTCAGCGCGGTGATCTCCTCCCAGCTCAGGCCGAGCCCGAGCAGGACGTCCTCGGTGTGCTCGCCGTGCTCGGGCGCGCGGGTCGGCCGGCTCGGCCGCCCGTCGAACTGGACCGGCGCGGTGACCATCGGCAGGCCGAAGCCGCCGGCCATCTCGACGTCGGCCACGTAGCCGTTCGCGACCACCTGCGGGTCGTCGTGGACCTCGCGCGGGGTCTGCACCGGCGCCCACTCCCCCGCGAACCCGGCCAGCGCCGCCCGCCAGTCCGCGAGCGTCCGGGTGGCGAAGACGGCGTCGAGCTCGTCGACGCAGGCGGCGGCGTTGCGCCGCCGGGCGTCCAGATCCACGAACCGCGGATCCACGGCGAGCTCCGGGTGGCCCACCGCGGCGCACAGGTCGGGCCAGTACCGGTCCGGCGTGAGCATCATCAGCGCGACGAACCGGTCGTCCGCCGTCCGGTAGGTGAGCATCAGCGGGTTCCACACCGCCTGCCGGTCGACCCGGGTGCCCGTCCGGCCCGCGGCGTCCAGCCGGGCGTTCACGACGTCCGGCTGGACCTGCCAGAGCCCCGCGGCCAGCAACGACGAGTCGATGACGGACGGCTCCCCGGTGGTCGCGCGCCGGTAGAGCGCGGTGCTGACGGCGCCGGCGAGCGCGAGACCCGCGACGAGGTCGCCGAAGGCAGGCCGCGGCGGTCCTGGCCACTCGGCCGGCGAGGTGTAGAGGTGCTGCATGCCGCTGCGGGCCCAGTAGGCGCCGGTGTCGTAGCCGCCGCGGCCCGCGTCCGGGCCGCGGGAGCCGAACGCGGTGCCGCGGACGTAGATCACCGACGGCGCGTCGGCCCGCACGTCCTCGACGTCGAGGCGCAGCCTGCGCAGGCCGTCCTCGCGCAGGCTGGTGACGAACACGTCGGTGTCCTGGAGCAGCCGGCCCAGCAGGGCCCGGCCGTCCGGGTGCGCGAGATCGATGCCGACCGACCGCTTGCCCCGGTTGGCGGACTGGAAGAACGGGTCGACGCCGCGGTAGACGTTGTGCAGCCCGACCGTGGTCAACGCCCGGTACGGGTCGCCGGTGACCGGATGCTCGACCTTGACGACCTGGGCGCCCCACTCGGCGAGCACCGCGCTGGCCATCGGCACGAAGACGTGCGTGGCCACCTCCAGCACCCGGATCCCCGCCAGCGGACCGACGTCAGCCACCCGACCTCCTCTACCGCGGCGGCCCCGGGCGGCATGGCGCCGACCCATCAGGTAAGTGACCGCTCATGAAGTATCGGTGCCAGGTGCGCCGGCGCACAGCCAGATCGGCCCAGCCTGGCCAGGTCGTACGGCACGCCTGGCCCGCTGCCGCCGATCCGGCCTCGGCGGCGGCGAGCCAGGCGCCCGGTGAATCAGCCCTGGACCACCGCAGGATCCGCGAACGCGGCCATCGCGGCCCGGTCCTCCGGCAGGACGAAGCCCGCCTTGATCGCGGCGGTGGTCGCGGCGTCGTAACGCCGCTGGTAGTCGGCCCGGCTCGGGTACAGCGCGGCGATCCGGCTGGCGGGCAGCGGCTTCGTCGATCCGAGCAGCAGGCAGATCACCGACGGGTTCGGCCCGGTCGCGCCGGAGAGGGCGGCCACCGGCACCTCGACCGGCGGCGTGCGGATCCCACCGATCGCGATGCCGTCGCCGTCCCGCCGGATCTGGGGCGTGCCCGTCGAGTCATCCACGTCGAACCGCGGCGCGGTGACGGGCACCGTTCCGGTCGTGACCCAGTGCACCAACGCGCGCAGGGCCGCCTTCGCGACCACGTGCATCGGGCCGTTGTTGATCGGCAGGCCGCAGTCCAGCGTGCTGGCGTTCGGCCCGACCAGGTGCGCGTCCGCGTGCGCCGTACCGGTGACCTCCCAGTCCCGGAAGCGGTCCGTGTCGGGCTGGCGGGCCGGGTAGGCGTTGAGGATTCCGGTGACGTCGGACTCCGTCTGGATGTCCAGCACCGGTGCGTCCTGGTCGGTCCGCATGATCGTCGTGACGCCGCTCAGCGATCCGGCGATGTCGGCGTACTTGCCCGGCGCGGCCAGCGGGAGGCCGGCCTTGCCCCGGCTGTGCACCAGGAACCCGTCGAACTCGTGGGTCAGCGGCTGGACGCCGTTGTAGTAGGTGACCATCGCGAAGGCGGACTGCGACTCACCCGCCGCGATCAGCCGCTTCGGCGCCTGACCGGCGGTTCCCGCACCGGCCCCGACGGCGCGGGCCACCTGGGTGAAGATGTCGAACGCGAACCCGTCACCGGGATGCTGCAGCGACCCGTACCGCGCCGGGTCGATCGCCTTGAGGCCCTTGCCCGCGACGGTGTTGGCGCCGGGCAGCGTCACCGCCACCGCTCCGCCCGACACGCCGATCAGCTGGGCCGACACCCCGACCCAGATGTCGCCCGCGCGCATGAGCTCCTCGTGGAGACTGGTCCACTCGGGGTCGGCGTCGACACCGCCGCTGACGTTCAGCCATTCGAGGACGACCGTGCCGCTGAACTTCTTGGGGTCGGTGGGCCGGCGGACCAGGACTCTCGTCCGGTAGGGAGCGTTCGCGTCGGGCACGAACCTCCACCGGCCGTCCCCGTTGACCGCGCCGTCGGTCTTGTAGGAGGACGCGGTTCCCGCCGCCGCGAACTCCTGCTCGACGTAGCCGCCCGCGCTGACGTTCTCGGGGGTCGGCGCGCCGATGAAGACGCCGTTCCCACCGGTCAGGGGCGAGAACGCGGCCGCCGGGCCGGCCACCCGCGGGGTCGTCCTGGTGGCGGACGCCGGGCCGGTCGTGGTGGCCGCGGGGGACGCGGTGCCACCGCCGCCGCTGCCGCCGCACGCGGTGGCGAGCCCGAGCACCGCGAGGCACGCCAGGGTGGCGACGCGGGTGCCGGGCCGGCCGCGTAACAGTCGACCGATCGGGGTTCGTTCGCCAGGTCGCCGGCGGATTCCGGAAACGGCCATGGGTGTCCTCCTCGCGGCCAGGAACTCGGCCGGCGCCCTGCGGCGGCCCGCCACGTCCGGACCAGTCTGGGAGATCCACCTCACAGGCGCATCGAATCCGGGGGCCTTCCGACGAAGTGGGACATTTGACCCCACCGAATCCCGGCGCGGCCGGAAGGCGCGACCATCGGTGACGGACCGGCGCGGATGTGTCGGCTGCGAGGCACTCAGCGCGCCCGGTATGGAACAGGACGGTACGGTTCGGTCCCGCTGGTCGCGAAAGATGGGGAGTGCGCAGATGACGTCGACCGAAGGCGTCGGCCGGGTTCGCCGCGCGGCGCGGCCACGGTCGCTCGCCGGGCCGATCACCCTTGCGCTGGCCGCCATGGTGCTGGCTGCCTGCTCGTTCGGCGGTGGCTCGGACACGCCCCCGGAGGCAACCGGCGGGCCGACCGGCGCGGGCGGGTCGGCGGGCGCGCAGGCCGCCCCGACCCTGGCGGCCGTCACCTCGGCGGGCGCGCTGGTGCTGCTCGACCCGACCAACGGCCAGGCCACGCGGACCCTGGTGCCCAGTGGCGTCGTCGGCGATGCCCTGGCGGTCAGCCCGGACGGCAGGGCGGTCTACTACGAGCTCGGCGCCGGCTGCCAGCACGAGATCTGGCGGGTCAGCACCGCCGACGGCGCGAAGACCCGGATCACGACGGCCGGCAACGCCCCGGCACTCAGCCCCAACGGCGAGCGCCTCGCCTACGCGACGCAGTACTTCGACAACGACAACCACGCCAGCTGCTACCCGGACAACGACATCACCGCCGGCTACCAGGTGATCGTCCTCGACCTGGCCACCCACCAGACGCACCGCTACCCGATGGCGCCCCAGGTGGCCGCCACCGGCCTGCCGGCCCCGGTGGACCACCTGTCCTGGTCGCCCGACGGCGGCCGGCTGGCCGTCTCGATGAGCGCGGTCCAGGACAACGAGGGCTGGCAGCTCGCGATCATGAACCCCACGACCGACACGACGTACTTCCAGGACGACGGCTCGACCCAGGTCCCGCTGCCGGCCGGCACCAACCAGGACACCTTCTACGCCGAGGGCGCCTTCCTGCCGAACGGGCATCTCTTCGTCGTCCGGCAGTGCTGCTCCGGCTACCCGCCGAACACGACGAACGTCGACATGCTGGAGATCGACCCGGCGAGCGGCAAGCAGCTGCGGCAGGTCGCCGTCGGCCTGACCGACCGGGACCACACCAGCCTCGACGCGAGCGCGGACGGGCACTGGCTGCTGTACCTGTCGGGCAAGGACCTGGAGATCTCCCACGACGGCGCGAAGCCCACGATCCTGGCCACCGGCTTCCTCGCCGCCGCCTGGTAGACCGGCCGCCAGGCGCCCGGTGGGCCAGGCGCCTGGTCAGGCGGTCTGGGCCGAGGCGGACCGCACGGCGGCGGCGAAGTCGGCGATGAGGTCGTCGCCGGCCGCGTAGCCGGGGAAGTAGGCGCAGATCCGGTCGCAGTCGCCGTAGCGGGCGACGATCTCGGCGGCCACCTCGTCCGGGGTGCCCCAGACCGCGAGGGTCCGCAACATCTCGTCGTCGATCAGCCCGGTCATCGTCGTCCACTCGCCCCGTTTGGACAGCGCGTTCAGCTCGGGCTGCAGGTCGCCCCAGCCCTCGGCGTCGAGCACCGGCCGGTAGGCCGGTGTCGACCCGTAGAACGCGAGCAGGAAGGTCGCGGCCCGCGCGGTCGCCAGCTCCTCGTCGGTGCGCCCGACGGCGACGATGACCTCGGCGGTCAGCTCCAGATCGCCGCGTGACCGGCCGGCCACCGCGAGGCCCGCCTCGATGGCGGGCATCGTCCGGGTCCGCATGTGCCGGTCGCTGTTGAACGGCATCACGAGAATGCCGTCGGCGACCTCGGCGGCCATCTGGTTCATGCGGGGCCCGAGCGCGCCGACGAGCACCTTCGGAACGCCATACGGGTTCGGCCCCGGGTTGAAGGCCGGAGTCATCAGGGTGTGGGTCGTGTACTCCCCGCGGAAGTCGAGCCGGCCGCCGTGCTGCCAGCTGTCCAGGATCGCCCTGGTGGCGAGCACCCATTCCCGCATCTGCGCGACGGGCTTCCCCCAGCGGGCACCGAACCGATGCTCCACGTGCGCCCGTACCTGCGAGCCGAGGCCGAGCCGGAAGCGGCCCGCCGAGAGCAGGTGCAGGTCGTAGGCCGCGTGCGCGAGATGCATCGGGCTGCGCGGAAACGCGATCGCGACGTTCGTCATCAGGTCGAGCGAGCACACCGGAGCCGCCGCGACCAGTGGGAAGAACAGGTCGTGGGAGTTCTCGAAGGTGAAGACACCGTCGACGCCGGTGCCTTCCAGCGCCCGGGCCCGGTCGGCGGCCTCGACCACCGAGTTCGCCAGCATCACATCGATTTTCAACGCCACGAGGACGGGATCCTCCTGTTCGACGGGTCGACCAGCACGTTGCTCCGGAGACGGTGCTCGTGCCACGCTTCCTGGACGGCTCGCGGTGTAACGGGTTCTACGAGGTCTACCGCACGGGGTCGAGCCGGGTCACGCCGTCATCGGAAGGAGCGCCCGCGCATGACGAGCAGCGACAACGCGACAGTCGGCAGCGACGTCTACTACGACCCCTACGACGCGACGATCGACGTCGACCCCTATCCGACCTGGCGCCGGCTGCGCGACGAGGCCCCGCTCTACTACAACGAGAAGTTCGACTTCTTCGCGCTGAGCCGGTTCGGCGACGTCGAGGCGGCGCTGTCCGACTGGCACACCTACCGCTCCGGCCGCGGCTCGGTGCTGGAGCTCATCCGGGCGAACATCGAGCTGCCGCCCGGGATCATCCTTTTCGAGGACCCGCCGGTTCACACGGTCCACCGCAAGATCCTCGCCCAGGTCTTCACGCCGAAGAAGATGAACGCCCTCGAGCCGAAGGTCCGCGAGTTCTGCGCCCGCAGCCTCGACCCGCTCGTCGGCGCGGGCCGGTTCGACTTCATCAAGGACCTCGGCGCCCAGATGCCGATGCGCACCATCGGCTACCTGCTCGGCATCCCCGAGGAGGACCAGGAGGCGATCCGGGACCGTTTCGACGAGGGCCTGAAGCTCACCGGCGACGGCACCGACCTCCCGACGCCGGACATGAGCTACAGCGGCGACGAGTTCGGCGAGTACATCGACTGGCGCGCCAAGAACCCGTCCGACGACATCATGACCGAGCTGCTGACCGCGCAGTTCGAGGACGAGACGGGCACGACGCGCACGCTCAGCCGCGAGGAGATCCTCACCTACATCACGCTGCTGACCGGGGCGGGCAACGAGACGACCACCCGGCTGGTCGGCTGGGCCGGCAAGGTCCTCGCCGAGAACCCCGACCAGCGCCGCGAGCTCGCCACCGACCGCTCGCTCATCCCGAACGCGATCGAGGAGCTGCTGCGCTACGAGGCGCCCTCCCCGGTCCAGGCCCGTTATGTCGCGAACGACGTCACCTACCACGGCCAGACCGTCCCCGAGGGCAGCATCATGGTGCTGCTCAACGGCTCCGGGAACCGCGACGAACGCCGCTACCCCGACCCGGACCACTTCGACATCCGCCGCGACGTCGGCCGTCACCTCACCTTCGGCTACGGCATCCACCACTGCCTCGGCGCGGCCCTCGCCCGCCTCGAAGGCCGCGTCGCCCTCGACGAGGTCCTCCAGCGCTTCCCCGAGTGGGAGGTCGACTGGCCGAACGCCGTCCAGGCGCGCACGTCCACCGTCCGCGGCTGGGAGACCCTCCCCGTCCACACCGGCTGACGTCAGCCGGGCGCGGCAAGGGTCGCGGAGATCACTGGGGATTCGGGCCGGTAAGGCGGGTCCTGGCGCGAAGATTGCCAGGACCCGCCCGCGCGAACCAGGCTTCTGGTCCGACATCGACGTCGAACTCGATATAACAGGAGATCCGCCAACGGCGGCGGGTTACCGTGCCGGTGGACCAGACCGCTGCCACGGCTCTGCCGTCCGGGAAGGATCTTCCGTGTCCGAACAGACCGACCGTGCCGACCGGCTTTCCTTACCCAATGCCAGTCGCGGCTGGCGCGACGACACGCGGACCAGCCGGCGCGGCACCGGTCGCACCAGTCGGGGCCGGCAGACCCATGACCAGCTGCTCGACGCGGCGCGGGTCGTGTTCGAACGTGACGGCTTCCTGCGCGCCCGGGTGGCCGACATCTGCGACGAGGCCGGCACGTCCCACGGCTCGTTCTACACGTACTTCGTGTCCAAGGAAGAGATCTTCCGGAAGGTCGTCGACTCGGTCGAGGTCGACCTGCTCACCGTGGACCCGGCTCCCTCGGAGACCGACCCGGTCGAGCGCATCCGCGCGGCCAACGAGCACTACCTGCGCTCGTACGCCGCCAACGCCGGGATCATGCGGGTCATCCACCAGGTCGCCACGATCGACGCCGAGGTCTGGCGGATTCGCACCCAGCGCCAGAACGCGTTCGCGCAGACCATCGAGCGGCGCATCCGGGCACTGCAGCAGGACGGGGTCGCCGATCCCGCGGTCCAGCCGGAGTACGCGGCCCAGGCGCTCGGCGGCATGGTCGCGCACTTCGCCGAGCTGCTGTTCAACTCGCGCGACCCGGTCGGCCTGGACGTCGAGTCCGCCACCGAGGAGCTCACCCGGCTGTGGGCGAACGCCCTGGGCATCCCGGCCCGCGCCGAGACCGCCTGACCCGATCTCCTGGTGCCTCAACCCGGGCGCGCGGCCGCGCCGCGCGCCCGGCTCGGAATCAGAGCACCTTCTCCGCGGGGTCGACGCCCATGATCGAGGAGAGGTTGCCGCCCATGATCTTGCGCTGCTCCTCGGCGGTCAGGCTGTCGAGCTCGTCGATGAAGGTCACCGGGTCGAACAGCCCCTCCGGGTGCGGGTAGTCGGACCCGAACACGACGTTGTCCGCGCCGAGCACCTTGACCAGGCCGACCACGTCCTCCTCGTGGAACGGGTGGACGTAGACGCACCGGTGCCAGGCCACCATCGGGTCCTCGTCGAACAGGCCCGGGGTGCGCGCGTAGAGCTTCTCCAGCTGGGTGACCAGCGGCCGAACCCAGGAGCTGCCGTTCTCCACCGGCAGGAAGCGCAGGCCGGGGAACCGGCTCGTCAGCCCATGTCCGATGATCGAGGCTATCACGTCCTTGATCACCCGGTGCTCGCTCATCACCAGCTCGGCGAACCCGGACCGCTTCGACTTGAACGGCAGGAACTCGGCGGCGGCGCCCTCCCACTCGTTCAGGTACCGCTGGAAGCCGTCGTCGGAGGCGTGCATGCCGACGACGACGCCGGCCTCCTCGACCCGCTTCCAGAACGGGTCGAACTCCGGCAGCGCGAACGAGCGGCGCGTCCCGTTGTAGCCGGGCACCGGCGCCGGCCGGACCAGGATCGCCCGGGCCCCGCGCTCCAGCACCCAGTCCAGCTCACGCAGCGCCTCATCCAGGATGGGCAGCGTGATGATCGGGGTCGGGAAGATCCGGTTCTCGAAGTCGAACGTCCAGTGCTCGTGCATCCACTGGTTCAGGGCCCGCACGACGATGACCGTCGCCTCGGGGTCGTCCGCGAGCCGCTCCTCCAGCAGGCTGGCGAGCGTCGGCCACATCATCGCCCGGTCGATCGACAGCTCGTTCATCAGCTCGAGCCGGTCCGCCGGGTTGAAGTACGCCGGCACCGACGGCACGTACCGCGGCGGCGGCAGTACCTCGATGTCGCCGGCCTTCGTCTTCGACGACGGGTTCTTCAGCCGGAACTCCAGCTCCTGGGCTCCGGGCGGCGCCACCACGTTGAAGGTCGGGTTCGGGATGTACTCGCTGATCTGACCGCGTAACGCGATCTTGGTCCGGCCGTTGACCTGTACGTACTTGACCAGGCCGCTGTACTCGGCCGGCAGGTACCTGGTGAAGGCGTCGGTCGTCTCGTACATGTGGTTGTCCGCGTCGAAGACGGGAAACTCGATCGCTCGCGACAAGGCATGCTCCCAGCAGGTCCACCCTCGCTCGCGGGCGACGGAGGTCCGCGAGCTGGCACGGGGTCCGGAGTTCGCTGAGCATCCGCCCAGCTTCTCGACCGTAACCCGCCGCGCGCCGGCCGGGGCCCGGATTGCGGTATGAATGTGACACGAGTGTTAGTTCGCCTGGAGCTGGGCCGACGGGAGACCCGACATGGGCAAGCCAGACGCGGAGGAGACCTTCCGCGAGGTGATGACCGGGGAGCTGGCCGCCCCGGCGACGCCGTTCGCGCGGGCCGCCCGTGACTTCGTGTTCGGCGACGTGTGGTCCCGCCCAGGGCTGAGCCGCCACGACCGCCGCCTGGTCACGCTGGCCTGCGTGGCGGCCGCCGGCTCGCCCGGGCCGATGGAGGAGCAGGTCCACGCCGCGCTGAACAGCGGCGACCTCGACCTCGCGACCATGCTGGAACTCGTGCTGCACTTCGCCGTCTACTGTGGCTGGCCGAAGGGATCCGAGTTGGAGCGGGTCGTCGGTGAGCAGTCGGCCCGGATCGCGCGGGAGAACGGCCGCGAGCCCGAGCCGTGGCCGGTGCTGCCGAACGACGGCCTGGGCGAGAACGACTGGGAGAAACGCCTCGCACGCGGCGAGGAGGTCTTCAAGGAGATCAACCTGCTGCCGGGCGCGCCGCCGCGCACCTCGCCGTACCGGCAGGCCGGCGTGCTCGGCTTCGTCTTCGGCCACCTGTGGCTACGGCCCGGGCTGACCAGGCGCGACCGGCGGATCCTCTCGATCAGCTGCGTCGGCACCACCGGCGCGCCCACGCCGATCCGCATGCACGTGACGACCGCCCTGCGCTCCGGTGACCTCACAAGGGAGGAGTTGGACGAGATCGTCCTGCAGTTCGCCGCCTACGCGGGGTTCGCGACGGGCGCGGTGCTGAACGAGGCCGTCGAAGCCGCCGCGGCCGCATCACCCGCCTGACCCGCCCGGCCGCGGGCGCGGACAGGCGGGTCACGCAGGGGTCGGGTCAGGCCTTGCGCTGGCTGGAGCGGACTCCGGCCTCGACGGCGTCGCCGAGGTTCTTGTCCACGTTGCGCCAGTACTCGAACGCCCGGACCAGGACCGGCTCGCTGACGCCCTTGAGCAGGTGCCCGACGATGTTGCCGACGAGCCGCTCACGGGCCGCGTCGTCGAGGACCTCGCGCACGAGGGTGCCCGGCTGGCCGAAGTCGTCGTCGTCGCGGCGCAGCGTGTAGGCCGTCCGCGTCATCTCGCCGTCCGCCTGCCAGAGGCCGCCGTCGTCGGTCAGCGCCGGGTCGGCCTTCGGGCCGCCATAGGAGTTCGGCGCGTACACCGGGTCGGAGGCGTTGCGTATCCGCATCGCCCCGTCCTTCGCGTAGCTATACACCGGAACCTTCGGCGCGTTCACCGGGATCTGCTTGTAGTTGACGCCGAGTCGGGCGCGGTGCGCGTCGGCGTAGCTGAACCCGCGGGCCAGCAGCATCTTGTCCGGCGACAGGCCGGTGCCGGCCACCAGGTTGTTCGGCTCGAAGGCCGCCTGCTCGATCTCGGTGTGGTAGTCCTCGACGTTGCGGTTCAGCGTCATCCGCCCGACCTCGTGCAGCGGGTAGTCGCCGTGCGGCCAGACCTTGGTCAGATCGAACGGGTTGAACCGGTAGGTCTTCGCCTCGTCGAACGGCATGATCTGCATCTTCAGCGTCCAGCTCGGGAAGTTCCCGCCGTCGATCGCCTGGTACAGGTCACGCTGGTGGAAGTCGGCGTCCTCGCCGGCCAGCCGGTCTGCGTCCTGCTGGGTCAGGAAGTCCACGCCCTGGTCGGTCTTGAAGTGGTACTTCACCCAGAACCGCTCGCCGGCCGCGTTGATCCACATGTAGGTGTGGCTGGAGTAGCCGTTCATGTGCCGCCAGCTGCGCGGGATCCCGCGGTCGCCCATCAGCCAGGTGACCTGGTGCGCGGACTCCGGCGAGAGCGTCCAGAAGTCCCACTGCATGTCGTTGTCGCGCAGGTTGTTGTCGGCACGGCGCTTCTGCGAGCGGATGAAGTGCTGGAACTTCATCGGGTCGCGGACGAAGAACACCGGGGTGTTGTTGCCGACGATGTCCAGGTTGCCCTCGGGCGTGTAGAACTTCAGCGCGAACCCGCGCGGGTCCCGCCAGGTGTCGGGGCTGCCGCGCTCGCCGGCCACGGTGGAGAAACGGGCCAGCATCTCGACCCGGGCGCCCGGCTGGAACACGGCGGCCCTGGTGAAGGGGCTGACGTCCCGCGTCACCTCGAAGGTGCCGAAGGCCCCGCCGCCCTTCGCGTGCGGCTGGCGCTCCGGGATGCGTTCCCGGTTGAAGTTCGCCATCTGTTCGAGCAGGTAGTGGTCCTGCAGCAGCAGCGGGCCATCCGGGCCGACGGACAGCGAGTGCTCGTCGCTCGCAACCGGCACGCCGGCGTCGGTCGTCGTCGGGCGGCGCTCCTTGGCGGTCGTCACGGGGCTCACTCCTCCTGTTGTCGGCCTGCGCGAAGTTGTCGGCCTGCGCGAAGTTGTCGGCCTGCGCGTCGGGGCGGCCGCGCCCGCGCCAGAGCGATCACCCACGGCAAGACTTGATCGGCGCTCGGTGACGCCTCTCCTTCCCCGGCTACCCGCGCCGACTCTTGCCAAACCGCGTGGCGCCCAGGGTCGGCACGACATGCAGGCTGAAGCCTGCGCAGTTACACATGCAGGCTGAGGCCTGCGCAGTTACACATGCAGGCTGAGGCCTGCATAATGGAGCCGTGGACGCGGACACGGTGTTCCGGGCGCTGGCCGACCCGACCAGGCGCCGGCTGCTCGACGCCCTGCACGCCCAGGCGGGGCTCACGCTCGGCGAGCTGTGCGACGGGCTGGCGATGCGCCGCCAGTCGGTCAGCGAGCACCTCGCCCTGCTGGAGGCCGCCGGCCTGGTGACGGCCGTGCGCAGCGGGCGGCGCAAGCTGCACTACCTGAACCCGGTGCCGATCCACGACATCCAGACCCGCTGGATCTGGAAGTTCGAGGAGCCGAACCTCGGCCTGCTCGACCAGATCCGCCACCGTGCTGAGGAGCGCCCGATGGCAGACCCGGTTCCCGCGTACGTCTACACGACCTACCTCCGCGCCACCGCGGCCGACGTCTGGCGCGCCCTCGTCGACCCCGAGCTCACCGGCCGGTTCTGGGGCCACGCCCAGGTCTCGGACTGGACCGTCGGCAGCCGCGTCGAGCACACCAGGACCGACGGCTCCGGCGTGGTCGACGCCGTCGGCACCGTGCTGGTCGTCGAGCCGCCGGCCCGGCTGTCGTTCGGCTTCGACACGCCCGAGCAGGACGCCGACCCGGCCTTCGAGCCCAGCGTCGTGACGTTCACGATCGAGCCGTTCGGCGACATCGTCCGGCTGACCGTCACCCACACCAACCTGCCCGACGCCACGGCCCGGGCCGCGATCGCGCACGGCTGGCCGGCGGTCTTCGCCAATCTCAAGACGCTGCTGGAGACCGGCGACGTGCTCCCCCACGCCCCCTGGGAGACGCCGGCCGGCGTGCCCGCCGGCTAAGGGCCCGCGGGCCGGGCGTCAGCCGAGGTCGGTGTTCGGGACGTAGCGCCGCGCGTCGAACAGGCCGGGCCGGCTGGCCATCAGGGTGTCCTGGTCCTCGATCCGGTAGCCGGCCTCGACCAGGGCGCGCGTGACCGGGTGCGCGCCGAACGCGGCCACGCTCACGGTGAGCCGGTCCGCGGCGGCCAGGCGGGCCGCGGCCAGCACCACCTGGGTGCACGCGGCGGCGTCCTCCCCGCCGGCCGGCCCGACATGGCAGATGACGCCCTCGACGCGGGTGAACACGTAGCCACCCGGGCCGGCCCAGACCGCGACGCCAGGCAGGCCCGCGTACCAGGCCAGGTGCCGGGCTCGTTCGCCCCCGCTCGCGGCCGCGTCCAGCCCGGCGATCTCCTCGACCGACGCGGCCCTCAGCTCGCCGCCGACGCCGAGCCGGGCCGCCGGGCCACCGCGCAGGTACCAGAGCGGCTGCCCGGGTACCAGGCCGTACCGCAGGTACAGCGCCTGTGCGCGCCGGTCCGAGGACGCGAAGGTGACGACGTCCGCCCCGGCCGGCGGCAGGATCGCGTCGAGCAGCCGCCGGCCGTGGCCGCCGGACTGCGCCCGCGCCGCGATGAACAGATCGCCGAGGTGGGTGAGCGTGCCACGGGTCAGCGTGCCGGCGAAGCCCTCGACGACACCGTCGCCCGCCACGGCGACCATCAGCCGCCCGGCGGCGCGCTCCAGATCGAGGAAGTCGGGTTCACCGGCCGGCCAGCCCACCCGGATCTCGTGCTCATCCGCGATGGCCCGAACGTCGCCCCAGTCGTCCGGCGCCACATCTCGGACGGTCGCCGCACCCATTGCCCGATCTGACCACATACGCACCTCGGAGGGAAACGACTATGCCCTGGCCGGGGCCGATGGCGTCGCCGCCATGGCCATGATCGGCGTTCCGCCCTCCCGTGGCTGTCCCACCGGCTCGGAGACAACCACCCGAGGGCCGAAACGGCGGTCATCACTGTCGAGGGGACCGGCCGTCGGCGGGCCGGGTCAGGTGAGGGCCGGGTCGTCGGGGTCGGCGCCGGACCTGGCCTGTGGGCGGTCGACGAGGGCGGCCAGCTCGGCGTCGGTGAGGGTGAAGCCGAAGACGTCCAGGTTCTCCCGCTGGCGGCTGGGCGTCGCGGACTTCGGGATCGGGACGACGTCGCGCTGCAGGTGCCAGCGCAGCACGACCTGCGCGGGGCTCACGCCGTGGCTGGTGGCGATCTCGGCGAGCGCCGGCTCGGCCAGCAGGGCCGTCTTGCGGGCCAGCGGCTGCCAGGCCTGGGTGACGATGCCGTGCGCCGCGTTGTAGGCCCGCACCGGCTCCTGGGCGAAGTACGGGTGCATCTCGACCTGGTTGACCGCCGGGGCGACGCCGGTCTCCGCGAGGAGGCGCTCGACGTGGGCCGGGTTGAAGTTCGAGACGCCTACCGACCGGACCAGCCCGTCGTCCCGCAGCCGCAGCAGCGCCCGCCAGGACTCGACGTACCGGTCGAGACGCGGCAGCGGCCAGTGGATCAGGTAGAGGTCGACGTACTCCAGGCCGAGCCGCTTGCGGGACTCGTCGAACGCGCGCAGCGCCGGCTCGTAGCCATGGTCGACGCCCATCAGCTTCGTGGTCACCAGAATCTCGTCGCGGGGCACGTCGCTGGTGACGATGCCCTGCCCGACACCCGCCTCGTTGTAGTACGACGCTGCGGTGTCGATCAGCCGGTAGCCGGCCGCGAGCCCGGCCCGCACGGCGTCGGCCGCCGCCGCGTCGTCGGTCCGGTAGGTCCCGAGCCCGAGCACGGGCAGCGCGCGACCGTCGTTCATCGTCCGGGTGGGCACCCTCACCATGCCTGCGACCCTCCCACAGGCCGCGCGCCGGGCCGTTGCCGGTTGAGGGCCTGCGCCGGTTGGGCGGGCGGCTGTCGGTTGAGCGGGCGGCGCCGGGGTAGGTACCGCCGCCGACGGCGTCCCGGACCCCAGGGAGCCGAGACACGGGAGGTGCTCGCGGACATGCCCGGCAGGCAGGACATGCCATCGACCGTCGCGCGGTCGTCGCGCAAGGCCCAGGACACCTGGGTGAAGACCCACGACTCGGCCATCAAGCAGTACGGCGCGGGGCGACGGGCCAGCCAGACCGCGTACGCCGCGCTCAAGCACTCGTTCGAGAAGGTCGGCGACCACTGGGAGGTCAAGGCCGGCGGCGCGAAGGGCCCGTCCGACGCCCAGGCGGCCACGCCGCGCACGGTGAGGCGCGCCAGCCACGGCGGTGTCGACGCCAACGCGACCAAGGAGCACCTGCTCCAGATCGCCCGGCGCCTCGAGATCAAGGGCCGGTCGTCGATGACCAGGCAGCAGCTCGTCGCCGCGATCGAGAAGGCCAACACGGCCGCCACGGCCAAGGCTCGCCGCGGCTGACCGGCCCGTACGGGGTCGGCCGGTCCGTACGGCCGTCAGTCCGCGCAGCCGTCAGGCGCGGGCGTGGTCGGCCAGGCCGTGGTAGCTCGACCGGTAGAACAGCAGCGGCCGGGCGGTCTCGTGGGTGGCGTGGCCGAGGCCGAGCACGTGCGCGGTGACGATGACGTGGTCGCCGCCGTCGTACTCGGCCGCGATCCGGCACTCCAGGTACGCGAGCGTCTCCTCGATGACCGGGTGACCCGTGATGGTCCCCCGCTCCCAGCGGACGTCGGCCCATTTGTCGGTCCCGCTGCGCGCCATCGCGGAGCTCACGTCGCGCTGCTCGGCGGACAGCACGTTGACGACGAAGTCCCCCGCGCGGCGGATCGCGGCGAACGACGTCGACGTCCTGGCGACCGAGAACGCGACCATCGGCGGGTCGAGGGACAGGCTGAAGAAGGACTGGCAGGTCAGCCCGACCGGCCGCCCGTCACTCGTCGAGCTGATGACGGTGATGCCTGAGGCGAAGTGACTCAGGACGGCCGTGAACAGGGAGGCATCGGTGATCGGTCCGGTCGCTTGGCTGACGGTCATGGTCTCTCCTGTCGGGGTGGGCACGCAGGGAAGTCGAGGGGCGGGCGGCAGGCGAGCCGCGCCACAGGCGTCAGCCGGCGGGCGTCCAACCCAGCGCCGGGGCGACGGTCCGCGCCAGGTCGGACAGCAGTCGGATGTTCTCGGCCAGGCCGAACGCCGGCGGTAGGAACAGGACGAGCTCGTCCGCCGCGGCGAGGCCCTGGTCGGCCAGGACCGCGGCGGCGACCGAGTCCGGGTCACCGTGGTAGACGGGGCTCATCAGGAAGCCCTTGGGGAGGTCGGCCGAGAAGGTCGGCGGCAGGGCCCCCTTCGGCCGGGACGCGGCCGGCCCCTGGGTGCGCCGCTCCAGGTCGTAGGCCGCGTAGGTCGCGCGCAGCTCGGGCGTCGTGCCCGGCAGCACCGACGCGGCGACCGCCACCGGCGGCGGGGGCGTGCCGTGCGCGGCCGTCCACGCGGCGCGGTACTCGCCGATCAGCCGCGCCTGGTACTCGGGGAACGACTCCTGCGTCACCTCGTGCAGGATCGTGCCGGTGATCAGGCGAAGCCCCTGGCGGGCGGCCTGGACCGCGGAGGCGATGTGGCCCGAGCCGTACCAGATCCGGCCGCGCAGGCCCGGGCTGTGCGGGGTCACCGTCAGCCTGGTGCCGGCGGGCGGGCCGGCGGGGCCCTTCTGCTCGGTGACGGTGTGGATGGTCTCGCCCCCGACGCCGGCGAGGAACCGGGCCAGGCGCCGTTGGCCCTCGGTGCGGGCGTCCGTGCCGACACCGCCGAAGACGCCGTCCCAGAGGTCGGTGCCGCTGGAGAACGCCAGCTGCAGCCGGCCGCCGGTCAGCAGGTCGGTGGTGCCGGCCGCCTCGGCCAGCAGGATCGGGTCCTGGTAGCGCATCGGGATGACGGCGCTGCCGAGGGTGATGGTGGTGGTGTGCTGGCCGGCGGCGGCGAAGAACGGCAGCGGCGAGGACAGGTAGTTGTCGAAGTGCCGCTGGTAGGCCCAGCCCGACTGGTAGCCGAGCGCCTCGGCGGCCTGGAACAGCTCGATGCCCTCGCGCAGGCCGCGGGCAGCCTCGCCCGTCGGGAACGAGACCCGGGTGTTGAACCCGAGCCGCTTCTTCGGTCGCGGGGCCGCGGCCTCGCTGGGCTCGACGCTGGCGAGCGTGGTCATCGGACGTTCCTCCGGTCGGGGTCATCAGGGCCGGCCGCCGGCCGGGCGATCTCGTCGGCCGTTGGCCGGTTCCAGGCGGCGACGAGGCCCAGGTAGGGGCCCTCCTGGGCGAGCAGCTCGCGGTGTGGGCCGGACTGGACGATCCGGCCGTCGGCGAAGACGAGCACCCGGTCGGCGCTCGCCGCGGTGATCATGCGGTGGGCGATCGAGACGGTGGTACGGCCGCGGGTCAGCGCGGCGAGCGCGGCCTGCACGGCGACGTCGGTCGCCGGGTCGACGCCCGAGGTCGCCTCGTCCAGGACGACGAGGTCGGGGTCGGCGAGCGCGGTCCTGGCCAGCGCCACGAGCTGGCGTTCGCCGACGGACAGCCGGTCGCCCCGCGGCCCGACCGGCGTCGCGAGACCGTCGGGCAGCGTCGCCAGCCAGTCGGTGAGCCCGAGCTCGGCGAGCGCCGCCAGCGACGTGGCGTCCGCGGCCCCCGGCGAGCCGAGGGCGATGTTCGCCCCGAGCGTCCCGTCGAACAGGAACGGGTCCTGCGGGACGACGACCACCCGGCCGGGCAGCGCGCCGTCGTCGATCCGCCCCAGCGGGACGCCGGACAGGACCACCGTCCCGGCCGCCGGCTCGACCCGGCGGGTGAGCAGCTTCGCGAACGTCGACTTGCCCGAGCCGGTGCGCCCGACGACGGCGACATGCTCGCCGGGGGCGATCCGGACGGTCAGCTCGCGCAGCACCAGTGGCCCGTCGCCGTACCGCGCCGACACCCGGTCGAGCGCGACGCCGACCGGGCCGGCCGGCAGAGGTGCGCCGTGGCGCACCTCTGCGCTGGGGGTGGTGACCAGCTCCAGCGCGCGCCGCCAGCCGGTGAGCGCGTTCTGCGCCTCGCCTAGGCTCTGCACGAGGAACTGCAGCGGCCGGACGAAGAACGTCACCAGGAACACCATCGCGACCAGGTCGCCGGCCGTCAGCCGTGGCTGGGCCGGGCCGCCGACCCGCGCCCACCAGACCCCGCCGAGGATGACCGCGATGGTCATCGTGGAGATCGCGAGCTCCCCGAACGCGGTGTTCCCGTGCAGCGGCCAGAGGGTACGCACCAAACTGTCCCGGGCCCGGTCGACGGCCTCGTCCAGCTTGGCCCGGGTCCGCCGCCCGGTGCCGGTCGAGCGGATCACCGGCGCTCCGGTCACCGACTCGGCGACGGCGCTCTGCATCCGGGACAGGTCGCGACGCGCCTGGTCGAACCGGCGGGCGATCACCCGCTGCACCGACACCATCGTCACGACCAGCGCCACGGCCAGCAGCAGCACCGGCAGGGACAGCACCCAGCTGTAGATCAGCATGATCACCATGGCGATCACCAGCTGGGCCGCGTTGGTGACGAACTGGATGCCGCCGCCCTGCAGGAAGGTCGTGACCTGGTCGAGGTCGCTGGTCAGCCGGGTCACCAGGTCGGCGCTGGGCACCCGGTCTGCGGTCGTCGCGGCCATGTCGTGGACGCGGCGCAGCCCGGCCCGGCGCAGCCCGGCGAGCGCCCGCTCGACCTGGAACTGCAGCCGCCGGTTCAGCAGCACGGACGACACCCCGGCCACGAGCAGCGCACCCGACCCGACGAGGACCGCCGGGGTGACCGAGCCCGGCCGCGGACCCGCGTCCAGCACGTGCTGCACGGTGAGGGGCGCGACGATCCGGCCGGCGCCCGCGAGCAGCGCGAGCAGGCCGGTGAGGGCCAGCCCCTCGCGCAGTCGCGGCGAGGCGC
Organism: Pseudofrankia inefficax; assembly: GCF_000166135.1. NCBI lineage: Bacteria > Bacillati > Actinomycetota > Actinomycetes > Frankiales > Frankiaceae > Pseudofrankia > Pseudofrankia inefficax. The sequence continues at coordinate 2,477,356 of NC_014666.1, read as the reverse complement.
CCAGCGCGACGGCGACGAGCCGCGCCGGCCCCACACCCGACAGGTCCGCGAGCCCGTACCGGTCCAGCGCCGGGACGTACTCCGCTGACAAGGCAGGCGGCGGCTCAGGAGACGCGCCAGAGCTCATCGTCGGCCACCTCCCCCGCGTCCTCGACGGCTGGGGCGTGGTCGTAGGCGGTCACGATCCGGCGGTACTCCTCGATCGCCAGCAGCCGCTCATGCGTGCCCGTGGCCGCCACCCGCCCGGCCCGCAGGAAGACCACCCGGTCGGCGAGCGCCACGGTGGCGGGCCGGTTGGCGACGATCAGCACGGTCGGGCCGCCGGCCGCGACCAGCTCGGCGAGGCCGGCGAGCACCTGGCGCTCGACCCGCGGATCCAGCGCCGAGGTGGCGTCGTCGAGCACCAGCAGCCTGGGCTGGCGGACCAGCGCCCTGGCCAGGCAGACCCGCTGGCGCTGGCCGCCCGACAGCGTCGCGCCGCGCTCACCGACCACGGTGTCCAGCCCGTCGGGCAGGCCGCGGATGACCTCGTCGGCCGCCGCGGCCCGCAGGGCGCGCCACAGCTCGGCCTCGTCGTACTCGCGGTGCTCGCGCGGGTGGCCGGACAGCGCGAGGTTCGCCCGGATCGACTCGGCGAACAGGAACGGGCTCTGCGACACGACGGCGACGCTCGCCGGGACCGCGTCCTCGGCGAGCTCGCGGACGTCGAGGCCGTCGAAGAGCGCCACGCCCACCGACGGGTGACTCTGCCCGCCGGCCACGTCGAGCAGCGTCGTCTTGCCCGCGCCCACCGTCCCGACGACGGCGGTGATGGTGCCCGGTTCCAGCGTGAGGTCGACCCGGTCCAGCAGCCGGTGACCGTCGCGGACGACGCCGACGCCGCGCAGCTCGACCCGCAGCCCGCCCCGCCCGCTCAGCCGTCGCTCGCCGAACCGGGCGACGTCCGGGTCGCCCAGCACGCCGTCGACCCGCTCCCGGCCCGCGCTGGCCATCGGCAGCATCGACAGGAAGCGGCTGATCACGTTGAGCGGGATCGCGATCGTCAGCAGCAGGTACACGACGCCGACGAGGTCGCCGACGGTGAGATCGCCCCGTGCCACCCGGGGCGCGCCGACGGCCAGCACCGCCAGCACCGCGACGCTCGGCAGCAGCTCCAGCATCGGGTCGAACGCTGAGCCGACCTTCGCCATCCGCGCGTCGGCCAGGCGCAGCGCCTCGACGCCGGGCGCGAACCGGTCGTCCTCGATGCCGGCGAGGCCCAGGCTGCGGACCACCGGGCCGCCCTCGATGGACTCCAGCGCCACCGAGCCGACCGTGCCGCGGGCGGCCTGCGCCTCGCGGGCCCGCGGCGCGAGCAGCCGCTGGTAGAGCAGGTTGAGGCCGAGCACCCCGGCGACGAGCGCGAGCCCGACGAGGCCGAGCGCGAGGTCGCGCCAGAACAGCTCGGCCAGCGCCAGCAGCAGCATGAAGACCATGCCGACCGCGAAGTACGCGAACTGCATCGGCGACCAGAGCGCGTCGACGTCGGAGACGGCGTGCGCGAGCAGCTGGCCGGGCGGATGGCGCCGGTGCCAGCCGAGGTCCAGCTTCAGGTAGCGCCGGACCACGGCGCGGCGGGTGTGGGCCGCCGCCCGGTGCTGCACCAGCCCGGTCGCGACGCCACGCACGAAGATCGTGCTCCACCGGACGGCCGAGACGCCGGCGATGAACAGCGCGCTGTCCCACCAGGCGCTCGCCGGCACCCGCCCGCCGGTGAGCGCCGGGACGACGAGATGGTCGGTCGACCAGCCGACGGCGCTCGCGCCGACGACCATGGTGGCCCCGTTGAGCAGGCCGCTGACGGTCGCGACCCACGCCGGCCCCGGGTTCGCCCGGGCGCCGGCGAGCTGTGCCGCCAGCGCGGACGGGCGACGGCCGCCGGAGCCGGGCCCCGGTGGCCGCGCCTGGCCGTCAGGAGCCATCGGTCGCCGGCACTGATGCGGCGCCGGGCGTCGGAGCGTCCCGGGCCAGGGCCGCGGTGCGTTGGCCGGGGATGGCGTCGATGAGCTCGCGGGTGTGCGGGCTGCGCGGGTTGGTGAACACCTCGGCGACGGGGCCCTCCTCGACGACCCGCCCGCCGCTCATCACCGACACCGTGTGGGAGATCTCCGCGACGACGGCCAGGTCGTGGGAGACGAACAGGTAGGACAGGCCGAGCTCGGCCTGCAGCTCGGTGAGCAGCCGCAGGATCTGCCCCTGCACGGAGACGTCGAGCGCGCTGACCGGCTCGTCGAGCATCAGCAGGTCGGGGCTCGGCGCGAGCGCCCTGGCGATCGCGACCCGCTGGCGCTGGCCGCCGGACAGCTCGGTGGGCAGCCGGTCGAGGTACGCCGCCGGCAGCGCCACCTGGTCCAGCAGCTCCCTGGCCCGCGCGTCCCTGCCGCGCCGGTCGCCGATCCGCATCGCCACCAGCGGCTCGGTGATCGACTGACGGATCGTGAACTTCGGGTCGAGCGCGGCGAACGGGTTCTGGTGCACGAGCTGGGCCTTGCGCCGCAGCGGCCGCTGCCTGCCCCAGGACAGGCCGCCGAGCTCGGCGCCGTCCAGCACGATCGAGCCGCTGGTCGGCGCCTCGAGGCCGAGCGCGATCCGCAGCGTCGTGGTCTTCCCGCAGCCGGACTCGCCGACCAGCGCGTGGGTCCGCCCGCGCGGCACCTGGATCGACACGCCGTCCAGCGCGTTGAAGCCACGCTGGCCGCGGCGGGTCTCCCGGGCCGGGAACGTCTTGCGGACGTCGGTCAGGACCAGGATCGGCTCCGGTGCCGGCTGGCCGCGCACGTCGAAGCGCGGCACGACCCGCCCGCCGTGCGCGAGCCCCGGCGCGGCGGCGATGAGCGCCCGGGTGTATGCCTCGCGCGGGGTGACGAGGATGGTCCGCGGCTCGCCCTGCTCGACGATCCGGCCATCCCGCATGACGATCACCCGATCGGCCCGGTCCGCGGCGACGGCCAGGTCGTGGGTGATGAGCAGCAGCGCGATGCCCTGCTCCCGGACGAGGCCGGTCAGGTGGTCGAGGATCCTGCGCTCGACGGTGACGTCGAGGGCGCTGGTCGGCTCGTCCGCGATGATCAGCTTGGGCCGCCCGGCGAGCGCGATCGCGATCAGCACCCGCTGGCGCAGGCCGCCGGACAGCTCGTGCGGGTACTGCCTGGCCCGCGCGGCGGGGTCGGGGACGCCCGCCTGGCCGAGGAACTCCAGCACCTCGGCGTCCACCTGTGGGCCGCGGACCCCGCGCAGCCGGACCGCCTCGGCGATCTGCGCGCCGATCCGCCGGGTCGGGTTGAGGCCGACCATCGGGTCCTGCGGGACGAGCCCGACGACGGAGCCCCGCAGCGTCCGCAGGGTGCCCTCGGAGGCTCCGGCGGTCTCGACGCCGTCGATGACAGCCGAGCCCGCGGTGATCCGCCCGTTGGCCGGCAGCAGGCCGATGACGGCGTTCGCGGTGGTGGTCTTGCCCGAGCCGGACTCGCCGACGACGGCGACCACCTCGCCGGACCGGACCGTCAGGTCCAGCCCCACGACGGCCGGGCGGACCTCGCGGTGGCGGACGTAGCCGACGTCGAGGCCGCGGATCTCGACCAGCGGGCGGCCTGACGGATCGGCCGGCACGGCGGCCTTGGAAAGGCCGGTCTCGGGAAGGATCGCCGTCACCGTTCCAGCTCCTGCATGGTCTTGGAGATGTGGTTGAGGGACAGCACCAGCAGCGCCACGAACAGGCCGGGCAGCAGGCTGATCCACGAGGCGGTCAGCAGGTAGTTGCGGCCGGTCGCGATCAGGGTTCCCCACTCGGCGGCCGGCGGCTTGGCGCCGAACCCGAGGAAGCTCAGCGAGGCGATCGCGATGATCGCGATGCCGCCGTCGAGGACGGTGAGCACGGCGACCGGGCCCCACGAGTTCGGCAGGATGTGCCGCAGCAGCACCCGGCCCCAGGAGGCGCCGCCGGCGCGGGCCGCCTCCACGTAGGGCAGCGTCTTGACCCGCAGCACCTCGGCCCGGGTGGTCCTGGCGAAGCCGGGGATGATGCTGACGCCGACCGCGATCGCGACCGGCACGGTGCCGTAGCCGAGCGCCGTGACGATCGACAGCGCGAGCAGCAGGCTGGGGATCGCGAGCAGCACGTCGACGAGCCGCATGAGGACCGCGTCGACCAGGCCGCCGACGAAACCGGAGACGACGCCGAGCGCGAGGCCGGCGACGACGGCGATGCCCAGGGCGATCAGCGTGGCCTTGATGGTGAGCGCTGAGCCGTGCAGCACCCGGCTGAACAGGTCGCGGCCGTACGTGTCGGTGCCGAACAGATGGTGGATGCTCGGCGCCTGCACGACCGCCTCGGGATGCGTGTCGTAGGGCCCGTACGAGGTGAACAGGCCCGGCGCGAACGCCGACACGACCACGAACAGCACGTAGAGGACGGCCAGCAGGAACACCGGCTTGCGGGCGAGCTGCGCGAGGCGGGCCCGCGCGGCGCCCCAGCGCCCGGTCGGCTCGTCGGAACGGGTCGTCACGGCCGGCGACGCGGGTCGGTGCTCGGCCGTGGTCACGGCAGCATGCTCAGCCGTGGTCGTGGCGGGGGCCTCGCTCGGTGCCGCCGGGGCCTTAGGGGCCGGCTGGCCGGGGGCCAGTAGGACATGCTCGGTCATAGTCCGCTGACCTCCACCACGGGTGTGCTCGGCGCCGTCACCTTCCGGCCGCCCGACCGCGCGATCCGCGGGTCGAGCAGCGGGTAGAGCAGGTCGACGACGAGGTTGACGAAGACGAACATGGCCGCGGCGACGGTGACCACGGCCAGGACGACGGGCACGTCCTGCGACAGCACCGACTCCTGGGCGAGCCGGCCGACGCCCTCCCGGGTGAACACCGACTCGACGACGATCGAGCTGGTCACGGTGAGGCCGACGAGGACGCCGAGGATGGTGACCGCCGGCAGCGCGGCGTTGCGGAACGCGTGCTTGAGGTGGACGGCCGAGCGGGACAGCCCCTTCGCGCGGGCGGTGACGATGTACGGCTGGCGCAGCGTCTCCTCGAAGCTCTTGATCAGCACCTGGGCGAGCACCGACGACGTGAGGACCGAGATCGTCACGACCGGCATCACCAGGGAGCCGACCCCCTGCGTCCCGGTGGCCGGGAACCAGCCGAGCTGGAACGAGAAGAAGTCGATGAGCAGCAGCGCGACGAAGAACTGCGGGAACGACGCGCCGAGCGCGGGGAGGCGGGAGAGGAACACCCGCAACGGGTTCCACCGCACGAACGTCGCGACATAGGCGAGGGCCGCCCCGACGACGAGCGACACGACGGCGGCGGCCACCGACAGCAGCAGGGTCTGGCCGATCCGCTGCCCGAGGATGTGCGTGACCGGGACGCCCTGGGCGATCGACTGGCCGAAGTCGCCGTGGACCGCGCCGGACAGGTGATGCCAGTACTGCGCCCAGATCGACTGGTCGAGGCCGAACTTGTGCTTCTCGGCGGCCAGCTGGGCCGGGGTGAGGCTGTCCTCCTCGATGCCGGCGGCGCCGAGCTGCAGCTGCATCGGGTCGCTGGGCAGCAGATAGAGGATCGCGAAGGTCAGCGTGAACGCGGCCCAGAGCACGACGATCGCCTGGAGCACGCGTCCCACGATGTATCGAGTCATGGGCCTGGCTTTCTCACGGAGGTGGCGGGGCGCCGCCCGCCCGGGCCACGGGCGGGCGGCGCTGCCGACTAGCGGTCGGGCTTCGTCAGGAGCCGTCGTCCTTTAGGAGCCGTTGTCCTTCCAGACGTCGTTGAGCTTCAGGAAGCTCTCCGACGTGAAGGCGAACCCGTGGATGTGGCTGGACACGCCGGCCTCCTGCACCCGCTCGAACAGCGGGAACGAGACGCCCTGGTCGATCAGGTAGTCCTGCAGGTCGGCGTAGGCCTTCGAGGTCTGGCTCGCGTCGGTGGTCTGCAGCGCCTGGGCGAACAGGTCCTTGATGTGGGCGGTGACGTCCGGCGAGGCGGAGCGGTTCGCCAGCGCCTTCGAGTTCGCGACGTCCGGGTTGAGGATGTACTGCAGGGCGCCGATGCTGGCCCGGGTGAAGTAGGTCTGCGTCAGGTCGTAGTCACCGTTCGGCAGATAGGTCGCGAGCTCCGCCGGGGTGAGCGTGCGCAGGTTGAGGTTGATGCCGACCTTCTTCAGCTGCGACTGGAGCAGCTCCGCCCCGGCGGAGAACTGGCTGACCGGGTACTCGATCGTCAGCTCCTTGCCGTCCTTGTGCCGGAACCCGTCCGAGCCCAGGGTCCAGCCGTCGGCGTCGAGGATCTTCGCGGCGCCGGCCGGGTCGTAGGCGAGCTTCGACGCCTCGGACTTGAAGCCCGGCGTGGTCGAGTTGAAGACGCCCTGGACGACCGGGTAGTCCGGCCCGAAGACGGTGGCCGCGTAGGTCTTGATGTCGGTTGCCTTGTACAGCGCCTTGCGGACCTCCGGGTCGCTCAGGACGCGGCCGGGCGCCGTGTTGGCGAACTGGGTGTAGGCGACGCCGGGCAACGACCGCTTCTCGACGGTGTCGCCCGAGGCCGTGATCAGCTTCGCGTCCTGGACGGTGAACGGGTTGCGCGGCCAGGCGATGTCGATCGCGCCGGAGACCAGGTTGCCGGTGCGGACGCTGTCCTCGGCGACGTAGTTGAAGATCACCTTGTCGAGGTAGGCGCTGCCCTGGTTCTTCTCCAGGCTCGACGCCCAGCTGTACGGCGTCGGCCGCTTGGTGAGGACCGTCTCGACCTTCGGCGTGTAGTGGTCGAGCACGAACGCGCCCGAGCCGATGACGCCCTGGCCGGTGCAGCGCTGGGTCGGCGTCTCGGTGTACTCGGCCGGGTCGGTGATCGCCAGGTTCGTCGTCGACGTCGCCTGCAGGAACGACGAGTTCGGCTGGGACAGCGTGAGCTTGACGGTCAGCGGGTCGACCACGGTCGCGCCGGAGAGGCCCTGGATGTAGGACGCGCCGTAGGTGGCGCCGTTGGTCGCCTTCACGGTCGCGATCCAGCCAGCCGCGTCGTCGGCGACGGCCTGGGCGTCGACCTTCTTCCCGTTGGAGAACGTGACGCCGTCACGCAGGTGGAACGTGTAGTTCAGGCCGTCGGAGCTGATGTCCCAGCTCTTGGCGAGCCAGGGCACGATCTTGCCGGTCGCCGGGTCCTGGTCGGTCAGCGAGTCGGCGAAGTTGCGGATGATCGTGCGGTGCTCGATCCAGTAGACCTGGAACGGGTCGATGCAGGACAGCGACGGGTTGTCCGGGAAGAACGAGACCTTCAGCGTGCCGCCGGCCTTGGGTGCGCCCGTGTCCGCCGCGGTGGCGGTCTGGTTGTTCGCGCCGCCGCAGGCGGCCAGGGCGAGCAGCCCGGCTGTGGCCGCGGCCGCGACGGCGGGACGGCGCCCGCGTCTGAGGCCAGGTTTCGGCCCGGAGTTCAACGACGCGAGGCGTCGGACGATGGACATGCGGGTGCCCTTTCAGGACAGAGGACTTGCGGAGTTGGCCGGACGCCAGGTCTTGGCTGGTCGCACGGTGGGATCGGCCGACGACGGCAGGTGCGGTCGGCCAGTCGGCGCGGGATGATCGGCGGCGGGGATCCGGCCGCCGGTCGGGACGGGCGTGGCGGGGTCAGGCCCCGAGGACGCGCCGGCCGCTCGCGAGCAGGACGGTGTCCTCCTGCGGCGGGTGGACCCGGATACACAGCGCGTCGCGCAGATGCCGCTCGAGCGGCTGGTGGCGGGACAGGCCGGGGTTGCCCAGCGCCGCGACCGCGGTCTGGGTCGCGGCGATCACCGCGCGGGCGATGGCCACCTTCACGTTGGACAGCTGTGGCAGGACCGCGGTGTCGCCGGCCTCGATCCGCAGCAGCGCGCCGTAGAGCAGCGTCTCGGCCTGGGTGATCTGCAGGTCGATCTCGCCGGCGACGGACTGGATGCGCTCGGTCTGGGCGATCGGCCTGCCCAGCGCCGACGGCACCCGGGAGCGGGCGAACTCGGCGAACGCCGACCGGGCCGCGCGGGCGACGCCGACGTAGAGCGCGGGATGGCCCCAGCCTCCCGGCCCAGCCATCGCCGCCGGGTCCCGGTAGACCCCGTCCGGGCCGCGCGGGATCTCGACGAACGCGTCGGCGGGCAGCTCGACGTTCTCGTAGATCACGTCGTCGGTGTGGGTGGCCCGCAGGCCGAGGTGGTCCCAGGTCGACACCCAGCGGATCCCGGGCAGGTCGCCGGGGACGATGAGATGCCCGACCCTGGGCTGGCCCGGGTCCCCGCCCGGCTCGTCGGCGACCACCCACACGGTGTGGTACGCCAGCGCCGGGCCGCCGCTGCCGTAGGCCTTGTGACCGTTGAGCAGCCAGCCGTCGGCGGTCCGGGTCGCCGTCGTCTTCGGGATGCCGCCGCGGGCCGGCGCGCCCAGCTCGGGCTCGGCCCGGATCGCGTTGACCAGCGCCGGGCCGTCGAGCGAGCGGCGCAGCAGGTCGTCGTAGTAGCCGGCCGGCCAGTGCGGGTGCGCCGCCTGGCCCGCCTGGGTCATCAGCAGGTTGGACGCGAGCAGGCCGACGGAGGCGTCGCCCTCACCGATCGCGACCAGGATGCGGACCAGCTCGCGCTGGCTGACCCCGGGCCCGCCGAACTGCTTGCCGACCGAGGCGGTGAGCAGGCCGGCGCGGTGCGCCGCCCAGAGCCCTTCCCACGGGGTCTCGCCGGTCCGGTCGTACTCGGCCGCCGTCGCGGCGATCTCGGTGGTGACGGCCGCGAGGGCCTCGTCCGAGAGATCCGGGACCGGGAACGAGTACGTCGCGCGGGTCGTGTCGAGCGCCGTCGTCTCGAGGGAAGGGGTCACGGCTGGCCCGCCGTCGCGTACTGGCCGTACTCGGGCGCGTAGTTGCCGAGGTGTTCGGCCTGCAGGGTGCCGCGCCGGCCGGTGGCCTTGCGGTGCGCGATCTCCTGGCGGACCAGCGGCAGCACGTAGCGGCCGTAGTCGACCGCGTCGGCGAGCGTGTCGTAGCCGCGGATCGACACCAGCGACGCGCCGCGGTCGACGTAGTCGAGGATCGCCGCGGCGACCGTCTCCGGCGAGCCGACCAGCGCGGTCGACGCGCCGGCGGCGTTGGTGACGGCGGCGGTCTTCGTCCACAGCGCCCGGTCGTAGAGCTCGGAGCGGTTCGCGAACGCGAGCGCCCGCTGGGAGCCGACGTTCTGCGGGGCGTTGCCGACGAAGCGCCGCGCGGCCGAGCCGGCCGCCGCGAAGGTGGCGGCGACCTTGGCGACGTACTCGTGCGCCTTCTCCCAGGCGAGCTGGTCGGTCTGCGCGATGATCGGGCGGAAGGTCACCCAGATCCGCGGCAGCGTGGTCCGGCCGGCGGCGCGGGCGATCCCGTTGACCCGCTCGATCTCGGAGCGCAGGTCGTCCAGGGGCTCGCCCCAGAAGGAGAAGATGTCGGCCTTCTCGCCGCCGACCTGGAACGCCTCGTCGGACTGGCCGCCGATCGAGATGGGGACCGGCGCGGCATAGGGCGCGAAGCCGGGGCCGAAGTCGTCGAACTTGTAGAACTCACCGTCGTGGCTGAACGGCGCGGCCTCGGTCCAGGAGCGGCGCAGGACGTCGATGTACTCCGACGTCCGCGCGTAGCGCTTCTCCTTGGGCAGGTAGTCGCCCTGCCGGGCCTGCTCCGCGTCGGAGCCGCCGGAGATGAGGTGGACGACCGCGCGGCCCTCGGTCAGCTGGTCGAGGGTCGCCAGCTTCTGCGCCCCCACCGTCGGGAACGTGGTGTTCGGCCGCAGCGCGACGATCGGGCGCAGCCGCTCGGTGAGCTGGCCGACGGCGCTGGCCACGACGAACGAGTCGGCGCTGTTCGAGCCGTAGGGCAGCAGCGTGTAGTCGTAGCCGCCCTCCTCCAGCGAGCGGACGTAGCGGCGGAAGTACTTCAGGTCGATGCCACGGCTGGGAACCGGGTTCAGCTCGGTCGACGGGTTCAGGTGCGAGAGGCTGATGAACTCGACCTCGGGCGCGGCGGTCTCGGGGATGGCGGCGTCGAACACGGGCTCGGTGGTCACGCGGGGCTCCTCTCGGCGGCAGGCGCTGAGCAGTGGCGGGCCAGGGCGGTAGCGGCTTGGGTCGGCGACGGGATCAGCGGGCGGCCGTCGCGAGGGCGCCGGGGTGGTCGTCCTGGAGGGTGCCGCGCTGCCCGGTGGCCTCCCGGTGGGCGAGTTCCTGGCGGACCAGCGGCAGGATGTAGCGGCCGTAGTCGATGAGGTCGTTGAGGTTGTCGTAGCCGCGGATGGAGACCAGGTCGGCGCCGAGATCGACGTAGTCGAGGATCGCGGCGGCGACGGTCTCGGGTGTGCCGACCAGCGCGGTCGAGGCGCCCGCCGCGCCGGTGGCGCTGGCGGTCGGCGTCCACAGCGCCCGGTCGTGCACGTCCTGGCGGGCGGCGATCTCCAGCAGGCGCTGGGAGCCGACGTTCTGCGGGGCGTCGCCACCGAGGATCCTGCGGAACGCGCTCTGCTCAGCGTGGGTGCCGGCGAGCACCGAGAGGATCCGGTGCGCCTTCTCCCAGGCCAGCTCCTCGGTCCGCGCGATGATCGGCCGGAAGGTCACCCAGATCCGCGGCCGGTCGGTGCGCCCGGCCTTCGCGGCCTCGGCGTTGACGGCGTCGATCTGGTCCCGGGTGTCCTTGAGCGGCTCACCCCACAGGCCGAAGATGTCGCCCAGCGCGCCGCCGACCCGGTAGGCGTCGGCCGACGAGCCGCCGACCGACACCGGGATGGTGCCGTTCGTCGGGCACACGGTGCTGAAGAAGCCGTCGAACTTGTAGAACTCGCCCTCGTGGCTGAACGGCTCCGTCGAGGTCCAGACCCTGCGGCAGATCTCGATGTACTCGGCCGTGCGGGCGTAGCGCTTCTCCTTCGGGAGGTAGTCGCCCTCCCTGGCCTGCTCGGCGTCGCTGCCGCCGGAGATGAAGTGCACGATCGCCCGGCCGGCACCGAACTGGTCGAGGGTCGCGAGGGCCTTGGCCGCGACGGTCGGATAGACCGTGTTCGGCCGCAGCGCGACGATCGGGGTGACGCGCTCGCTGCGGGCCACGATCTGGTTGGCGATCGCGAACGGGTCCTGGAACGGGGACGCGTAGGCGCACAGGGTGTGGTCGAAGCCGGCGTCCTCCAGCGCGTTGACGTACCGGGTGAAGAACGCCACGTCGACGCCGGGCTGGCCGAGCCGGTTCAGCTCGTTGCTGGAGTTGATGTTGACGGCGCTGATGAACTCGACGGTCATGCTGGCTTCCGCTCTTTCGGGTCGGGGCCGGTGGCGACCGGGCGGGCGGGGTCGGCCGACCAGGCGGACCACGAGCCCGGGTAGAGCGCGGCGTCGATGCCCGCCACGGCCAGCGCGGCGATCTCGTGGGCCGCGGTCACGCCGGAGCCGCAGTAGACGCCGACCTCGGGCCCGGTCCCGGCCGTCGTCAGGCCCGCGAACCGCGCCCGCAGCGCCGCCACCGGCAGGAACCGGCCGTCCGCGCCGACGTTGTCCGCGGTCGGCAGGCTGACGGCGCCGGGGATGTGGCCGGCCTGGGAGTCGACCGGCTCGACCTCGCCGCGGTACCGCTGCGCGGCGCGGGCGTCGACCAGAACCGCGCCGCCCGGCACCCCGCTGTCCGTGAGCGCCGCGGCCGCGTCGGCGTCGAGGACCGGCAGGTGCCCCTCGCTCAGCGAGATGTCGCCCGGCTCGGGCCGCTGCGCCCCGGGCACGACCGGCGCGCCGGCGGCGGTCCAGGCGCCGAGGCCGCCGTCGAGGAGCCGCACGTCGGCCACGCCGGCCCAGCGCAGCAGCCACCAGGCGCGCGCGGCGCTCTGCCCGCCGTTGTCGTCGTAGACGACGACCGGCTGGCCGTCGCGCAGCCCCCAGCGACGGGCCGACCGCTCCAGGTCCGCGAGGGCCGGCAACGGGTGGCGCCCGCCCGCGGCGGAGGCGGGCGCGGCGAGCTCCGTCTCCAGGTCGACGTAGACCGCGCCGGGCAGATGCCCGTCCAGGTAGTGCTTCTCGCCGTCGGCGTCGCCGAGCGCCCAGCGGACGTCGAGCAACGCGGGCGCCACCGAGCCGGCGAGCTCGGCCCGCAGGGTCTCGGCGTCGACGAGGACGGTCGCCGCGGCGAGCAGCCCGGCCAGGTCGTCGGCCGGCAGGGAGCCCGGCGGCGTCTGTTCGGTCACCGCGCGCTGCACCCGGGCGGCCAGGGCCGCGTTGACCGGCGCGCGCCGGCCGGCCAGCCGGGCGAGCAGCGCGATCTCGCCGTTGAGGAAGTCGGTCTCGGCGTCGCGGGCGCGCGCCAGGCTCTGCCAGGTGGAGCTGCCGCCGCGCTCGTGCCCGTCGATCGGCTGGAGCCCGAACCGGTCCAGCCGGACCGTGCTCTCCGCCCGGGCGTCCGCCGGGTCGTAGCCGGCGGCGGTCAGCACCGCGCGGGCCTCGGCCGCCACGAGCCTGGCGGCCCGGTCCCGGTCCGGGCCAGGGGCGTAGAGGGCGTCGAGCGCGAAGGTCGCGCTGCCGAGGAGCTTCGAGGCCTTCCAGCGGGACAGGTCGGTGACCAGCTGCGCCTCGAAACCAGCGGCGACCAGGTCGTCGGTGATCGTCCGCGCGGCCGGCGACGCGGGGCCGTCCGGATACGTGCCGAGCCAGAACACCCCGCGCGCCGGGCCGGCCGGGTTGGCGACCTCGCCGTCCGCGACGTAGGTCGACGGCACCCACACGACCGAGCCGACGACGGTGGCGAACCGGCGCAGCGCGGCGCGCTCCACCTCCAGCCCGTTCTGCACGGTGAGGACCGGCAGCACCTCGCCGGCCCGCCACCGGCCGCCGGCGACCGGCTGGCGCGCCCAGACGGCGAGCGCCTCCTCGGCCTGCTGAGTCTTGGTCGCCAGCACCAGCACGTCGTCGAGATCCAGGCCGACCTCGTCCGGGCCGCCGGCCGCGGGCACGTCGAGGGCCCAGGACTCGTCGGGGTTGAAGTAGCGGACCTCGCCGGCGCGCAGCAGCTCCAGCTGCCGGCCGCGCCCGACCAGCACGACCTCCCGGCCGGCGCGGCGCAGCTCGGCGGCCAGGGTCACCCCGACCGCCCCGGCGCCGACGATCACATACCTAGGCATCGGTGCCCACCGGGGCGCGCAGCGGCTCGGTCACCGCGATCGGGGCGAGCTCGGCGCCGGCGCGCAGCCGTTCGAGGAACTGCACGACGGCCGCGGCGACCGTGCGGTGTGTCTGGTCGTTCAGGGCGTCGTGGCGGCCGCCGGCGATCGTGACCAGCTCGGCGCGCGGCGCGGCGGCATACCAGCGGCGGGCCGGGTCGAGCGGGCTGACCGCGTCGTCGCGGCCGTGGACTCCCAGCATCGGCAAGTCCAGCCGGCCGGGGATGGCCGGGTCGAGCCAGGCGTCCGGCAGCTCGGCGAACAGCGCCGCCCGGCGCACGCCACCCGCGCTGATCCGGGCCTGGTGGGTCGGGCAGGCGGTGCGGATGCCGAGCTCCTCGTCCCACTCCCTGGCCGGCGCGACGGGAGCGCTGGTCGGCAGTCCGGCCAGTACGAGCGCCGAGGCCGTGGGCAGCTCGCCGTTCGCGGCCAGGTAGGCGGCGAACGCCGCGCCCGCGTCCGAGCCGACCACGATCCGCGGCACGCCCGGGTCGGCCGAGGCCAGCACGGCGGACAGCTCGTCGCGGGCGCGGCCGGGATCGTCGGTGGGCGCCGTCACGGCGTGCACCCGGTAGGCGTCGGTGGCCAGCCGGCGGCCGAAGCGCTCGTACACCTGCGGGGACTCGCCCCGGCCGGGCAGCACGACGAGGGTGCCGCGCAGCGCGGGGCCGGCGGGCTCGGGCCAGCTCAGAACGGTGGCCTCATGGGCGAGAGTCATGACCGACCTTTCGTCGGGATGCCGAGGGCAGGCGTGAGCGCGCCGCGCCGGGCGGCCTCGGGCAGGGCAGGAGACGACCGCCGGCGGCGGGCCGGCGGCCTGGGCGCAGGCGCAGGCCGCCCGGGCCAGGTGGCCAGGCGACGGACCAGGCGGTCGAGCGACAGAGAGTGGAGGTGCCGCGCGCCGGCGCGGCGGGACTTACGGCGTCAGCTGGTCAGCGACAGCAGGTGACGCCGCGACGCATGAAGTCGATCACGCGTCGCCGGGTGAGGTGTCGGCCGGACAGGCGCGGGGGGACAGCCGAGCGTCCGGCGACCGACCGCGGGGCGCGGTCCTCGGGACCAATCTCGACCATGTCAGTGAAGATAGTGGATTCGTCCGCCCCTGGCCAACGACGATTCGCGATCGGGCCGATCGCGCCTGCTTATCACCCGCGCGGCCCGGCGACCTGGCACCCGTGCGCCCGGCGACCACGGCCGGTGCGGCCCGCGGCCGGGCCGGACGAATCGACGCATCCGCCGATCGGGCCACAAAAGCCCAGCTACCCTGTCGAACATGGCGGGCGTGCTGGACATAGTCGCACTCCGCAGCCTGACGTCGATCGCCGACTCCGGCGGCTTCCGTCGGGCGGCCGACAGCCTGCACCTGTCCCAGTCCGCCGTCAGCCAGCACATCCGGCGCCTCGAGCAGGTGTGCGGCCGTCCGCTGGTGCGCCGGGGCGGCAACCGCGCGCAGTTCACCCCCGAGGGCGAGCTGCTCGTCGCCGAGGCCCGCAAGATCCTCGCCGCCCACGACGACGCCCTCGGCCGGCTGCAGGCGGCCGACTCCGGGCGCACGCTGGTGATCGGCGCGACCGAGCACGCGGCCGACCTGCTGCTTCCCTCGATCACGGCGCGGCTGCGGACGAGCTTCCCGGACTGCTCGGTCCGGTTCCGCATCGACCGCGGCAAACAGCTCAACGACCGCCTCGACGAGGGCGCCCTCGACGCCTCCCTGTTCATGGGCGACGTCCGGGGCCGCGACGTCAGCCCGGCCGGCGCGCTGCCGCTCGCCTGGTACGCCGCGCCGGGGTGGCACCTGCCGGAGGGCCGCGGCGACATCCCGCTGGTCGCGATCGACGAGCCCTGCACGATTCGCCGCAGAGCCCTGAAGGTTCTCGGCGACAGCGGCCAGGCCGGTTCCGTCGTCTGCGAGGCCGGCCATCTGGCCGGGGTGCTGCACGCCGCCCGCGCGGGCCTCGGGGTCGCGCTGCTCGCCCACCTCGGCACCGCGCCGGAGGGCCTGGAACAGCGGCACGACCTCCCCCCGGTCGAGCCCGAGCCCCTGCACGTCCGGGGCCGTCGCGGGGCACCCGCGGCACTGGTGACCGCCGTCGCCGAAGCCGCGTCCGGCCTGCTCTACGCACCGGCGCCGGTAGGTCGTGATCGCTGATTTGGACCTCGGACGGTCGTGAGACTGCCGCCGGGACGACCAGCCGAGGGTCGGAACAGTGATCACCAGCCGGCGGGCGGGCCGGAACGGCGCCGGGCCGCCGGCGAGTTCCGCCAGCGGCCCGGGTCTCACTAGGTGGCTCTCGGCTCAGGTGGTCGACCTGCCGCCTTCCGCTGTCCGCGCCGTGCCGTTCGCCGACGCCCCCTTGGCCAGGCTCGATCCGCCGACGCCCCCGGTGCCGCTCGCGCCGCCGAGCCCGCCGATCATGTTGCGGGCCAGCTGTAGGGCGCTCGCTCCCTGAGACAGTGCCTGGGCCAGCGCGTCACCCAGGCCGGCCGCGCCATTCAGCACGATCAGCTGGTCGATCGCGCCGAAGGGCTTGGCCGCGGCCTCGACGATGGCTGGCCACTGTTCCGCGAGCTGCTGGCCGATCACGGCGTCCTGGTTGGCGGCCAAGGCCTCGGCCCTCGCCTTGATGGCCTCGGCCTCGGCCAGGCCCTTGGCCCGCATCGCCTCCGCCTCGGCCGTGCCGACGGACCGCTTGGCGTGGGCGTTCGCGTCACCGGTCTTGCGGGTCGACTCCGCTTCGGCCGTGGCGAGCACCTCGATCTGCCTTGCCCGAGCGTCGGCCTCCGCGCGGACCCGGACCGCGTTGGCCTGCGCGGCCAGCTCCATCTGCCGGGCGTCCGCCTCGGCGGAGCTGATGTTCGCGTCGCGCAGGGCGCGGGCGAGCGTGGTCTGCTCGTACGCGCGGGCGTCGGCGGGCTTGCGGACGGCGGCCTGCAACCGCTGCTCCTCCCGGTTCGCCTCCAGCTCGGCGACCTTGGTCTGTTCGACCACGACCTGCTGGTGGGCGACCGCCTCGGCCAGCGGCCCCGACTGGGTCGCCCGCGCGGCCGCCTCGTCGACCTCGGCCTGGAATCCGGACCGCTTGATCGAGCTGTTGCGACTCGCCTCGGACTTGAGCGCCAGGGAGATCTGTTCCTGTTCGGCGGCCTGCCGGTCGGCCTCCGCCTCGGCGATCCTGGCCTGGGCCGCGACGGCCGCGACGTGTGGGCGGCCGAGGTTGGCGATGTAGCCGGTCGGGTCGTCGATCTCCTGGATCTGCAGCGAGTCGACGATCAGCCCCAGCTTCTCCATCTCGGTGCCGGAGCTGGCCCGGGTGAGCTGCGTCAGCTTCTCCCGGTCCCGGATGAGGTCCTCGACGGTGAGCTGGCCGACGATGGCCCGCAGGTGGCCGGCGAACACGTTGTGGACACGCGTCTCCATCGCGTCCTGCTGGTCGAGGAAACGGCGGGCCGCGTTCGCGATCGAGGCGAAGTCGTCCCCCACCTTGAAAATGACGACGCCCCGAATGCCCACCGGAATGCCCTGCTGGGTGACGCAGTCGATGCCGAGCTGCGCGGCCCGCAGATCCAGCGACATGCGCCTGACCTTCTGCACGGCCGGGGTGACGAGCACACCCTTGCCCGTGACGATCTTGAAACCGAGGCTTTCGGCCACGGCGTCATGCTGGCCCCGGCGGGCCCGCAGACCGGAGATGAGCAGGGCCTCGTTCGGCTCGGCGACCCGCCACATCATTCTGAACAGCCCGACCGCCACCAGTACGCCGACAACCGCCGCACCGATGATTACGTAGAGCACGACCCCTCCAGTTGGCCAACCGAACCCGGACCGCCGGCTCGCACCTACCCGGACGGTGCTCGGGATAGCGCGAAAGTGGCTTCTGGGACAGGTGGACGGGAGCCGTGATTTTCCGCCCAGGAGCAGAGAAGTCGCTTCCAGGGCGGAATTCTGGCACTCGGCCGACGCCGTGCGTGTCAGCTTGGCGACTCTCCAGGAGATCTTGTAGGGGCAGTCCGGACCACCCCGTGACGCGGTGCCAGGCGCCGCCTGGGCACGAGCCTCCGGGCGCCCGCCGACCTGGCCCGGCCGCTCACACCCGGACCACCACCACCGACCTCGGCGGGTAGTACTCGACGACGAGCACCCGGGAGCCGACCATGATCGTCGCCTCGCCGTCCTCGGCATAGGCGTGGAACGCCTCTGACCCGCCGCGGACCGCCAGCATGACCTCGCCGACCAGGCCGGGAGCGATCTTCCCGGTCACCCGGCCCGATTTGCCGATCACTGTCTGGTCGGCCATGTGCCCCTCCGCGTGACAGCCAGTCCCTGGTCCCCACCGTGCTTTGGTCCCACCGTGCCTTCGACCCCACCGTGCCTTCGACCCCACCGTGCTTTCGACCCCGCCGTGCTTTCGACCCCACCGTGCCAGGTCCCGCGTGGCGGGCCGGGCCGGACTAGCGCATCAGCTCGCCGCTGTTGACCAGCAGGTACTGGCCGGTGACGGCCCGGGACAGGTCCGAGCAGAAGAACACCGCGGCGTCGGCCACCTCACGGTCCTGCGTCATGCGCCGCAGCGGGAACCCCCTGGTGATCTCGTCGAGGATCTCCTCGGTCGTCCTCCCCTCGGACTGGGCGCGGAAGTCGACGTACATTTCCACGTTCGGCCCCCACATCCAGCTGGGCACGACCGTGTTGACCCGGATTCCGTCCGGGCCGAGCTCATCGGCCAGGTAGTACATCGCAGAAAGAAGCGCTCCCTTCGAGGCCGCGTAACCGCCCTGGGGAAGCGCGACCTTGAACGCGGACTGACTACCGACCAGAACGACCGAACCACCGCCGCGCTCCTTCATCGCCGGCACGACGGCCCGCAGCAGCCGGAGGCTGCCGAGGACGTTCGTGTCGAAGGCCCGGGCCCACTTGTCGAGGTCGGCGTCGAACAGCCCGCCGAACGCGTCCTCGAACGCGGCGACCTGCACGACCGCGTCGACCGAGCCGAAACGGTCGACGGCCGCGGAGACCAGCGAGCGGCAGCTTTCCTCGTCGTTGATGTCCGCCGGGTGCGCCAGCACCCGCTCCCCCGCCGGGTCGAGTTCCTTGGCGGTCTCGCGTAATCCGTCCGCGGACCGGGCGGCGATAACCACGTTCGCGCCGGCCGCGAGCATGGACACGGCCATCTCCCGGCCCAGGCCGCTCCCGACTCCGGTGATGACGATGGTCTTGTCACGTAGCAACACGTCGGCGCCCTCTCCGTTGGGCCCGGCCCCGCCGGGCGCAGGTCAGTGTAGGTTGCGATCTTCGCTACGCGTATCCCATTTCCGCGAGCAGACGAACACGATCCGTTACCATTGCGCCGCCCGGCCGACCCATCGCGCTTTCTTGACAGATTCCAGAAAAGGGGCCACGGTACTAGGCGTGGTCACGACCTCGGACTGGGAGCGCTCGGACTGGGAGCGGATGTTGCGCGGGGCCGCCCTGCGGGTCACCCGCCCTCGGGTGGCTGTGCTCGGCGCGGTGTTCGCGCATCCGCACGCCGACACGGACTCGATCATCGGGGCCGCGCGCAGAGACCTCCCCGAGGTGTCCCACCAGACCGTGTACGACGCGCTGCGCGCGCTGACGTCCGCGGGCCTGGTCCGGCGCATCCAGCCGTCGGGGTCGGTGGCCCGTTACGAGTCGCGGGTCGGGGACAACCATCACCACGTGGTGTGCCGGTCCTGCGGTGCCATCGCGGACGTCGACTGCGCCGTCGGCGACGCGCCGTGCCTGACCGCGTCCGACGACCGTGGCTACGCGGTCGACGAGGCGGAGGTCACCTACTGGGGCCTGTGCCCCGACTGTTCCGCCGCCAGGAGTCCGGACCGACTCTGATCCGCCGACGCTCGGAGGGAAGTCCAGTGTCCGAGAACCACGATGCCGTCGTTGGTGACATGAACGACGCCACGAACAACGCAGAAGGCTGCCCGGTCGTGCACACGCGCGCCCCGCACCCCACCCAGGGCGGTGGGAACCGCGGCTGGTGGCCCAACCAGCTCAACCTGAAGATCCTCGCCAAGAACCCGGCGGTCGCCAACCCGCTCGGCGAGGAGTTCGACTACGCCGCCGCGTTCCAGACCCTCGACCTGGCCGCCGTGAAGCAGGACATCACCGCGGTCCTGGTGACCTCGCAGGACTGGTGGCCCGCGGACTTCGCCAACTACGGCCCGCTCATGATCCGGATGGCCTGGCACAGTGCCGGCACGTACCGGATCAGCGACGGCCGTGGCGGCGCCGGCGCCGGCCAGCAGCGGTTCGCGCCGCTGAACAGCTGGCCGGACAACGGCAACCTCGACAAGGCCCGCCGGCTGCTCTGGCCCGTCAAGAAGAAGTACGGCCAGAAGATCTCCTGGGCCGACCTGATGGTCCTCGCCGGCAACGTCGCCCTGGAGTCGATGGGCTTCCAGACCTTCGGCTTCGGCGGCGGGCGCCCGGACGTCTGGGAGCCCGAGGAGGACGTGTACTGGGGCCCCGAGACGACCTGGCTCGGCGACGAGCGCTACACCGGCGACCGGGAGCTGGAGAACCCGCTCGGCGCCGTCCAGATGGGCCTGATCTACGTCAACCCGGAGGGCCCGAACGGCACCCCCGACCCGCTCGCCTCGGCGCGCGACATCCGCGAGACGTTCCGCCGGATGGCGATGGACGACGAGGAGACCGTCGCGCTGATCGCCGGCGGCCACACCTTCGGCAAGACCCACGGCGCCGGCCCGGCGGACAACGTCGGCCCCGAGCCCGAGGGCGCGCCGATCGAGCAGCAGGGCCTCGGCTGGAAGAACGCGTACGGCACCGGCAAGGGCGGCGACGCGATCACCAGTGGCCTCGAGGGCACCTGGACCCCCACGCCGACCATGTGGGACAACAGCTTCTTCGAGACCCTGTTCGGCTACGAGTGGGAGCTGTTCGACAGCCCCGCGGGCGCGCACCAGTGGCGCCCGAAGGAAGGCGCCGGAGCGGACGCCGTCCCCGACGCGCACGACCCGGCGAAGCGCCACGCCCCGACGATGCTCACGACGGACCTCGCGCTGCGGTTCGACCCGATCTACGAGCCCATCTCGCGGCGTTTCAAGGACAACCCGGACGCCTTCGCGGACGCGTTCGCGCGGGCCTGGTTCAAGCTGACCCACCGCGACATGGGGCCGGTCGCGCGGTACCTCGGGCCCGAGGTACCGACCGAGGAGCTGCTCTGGCAGGACCCGGTTCCCCCGGTGACCGGCGCGCTCGTCGACGCGGCGGACGTGGCCACGCTCAAGGCCCAGGTACTGGCGTCGGGCCTGTCGGTCCCGCACCTGGTCTCGGCCGCCTGGGCCGCCGCCTCGACGTTCCGCGGCAGCGACAAGCGGGGCGGGACCAACGGCGGGCGCATCCGCCTGGAGCCGCAGCGTGACTGGGAGGTCAACGAGCCCGACCAGCTCGCGACCGTCCTGCGCACCCTGACCGGGATCCAGGAGGCGTTCAACGGCGCCCAGTCCGGTGGCAAGCAGGTCTCGCTGGCCGACCTGGTCGTGCTCGCCGGCGACGCCGCCGTCGAGTGGGCCGCGAAGAACGCCGGCGTCGAGGTCGAGATCCCGTTCGTTCCGGGGCGTACCGACGCGTCGCAGGAGCAGACCGACGTCGAGTCGTTCGCCGCGCTGGAGCCGAGCGCTGACGGGTTCCGCAACTACGTGGGCAAGGGCCAGCGCCTGCCGGCGGAGTTCCTGCTGGTCGACCGGGCGAACCTGCTGACGCTCTCCGCTCCGGAGATGACGGTCCTCGTCGGTGGCCTGCGCGTCCTCGGCGCGAACTACCACCAGTCGCCGCTGGGCGCCTTCACCGCGACCCCGGGAGCGCTGACGAACGACTTCTTCGTCAACCTGCTCGACCTGGGCACGACCTGGACGCCGACGGCGCAGGACGCGACCGTCTTCGAGAGCCACGACGAGGGCGGCCGGGTCCGCTGGACCGGCAGCCGCGTGGACCTCGTCTTCGGCGCGAACTCCGAGCTGCGGGCGATCGCCGAGGTCTACGCGAGCGACGACGCGAAGGAGAAGTTCGTCCACGACTTCGTCGCGGCCTGGTCCAAGGTCATGAACCTCGGCCGGTACGACCTCGGCTGATCGTGGTCGGGGTGTCGCGGACGGTCGGACCTGGCCGGCCGCGGCACCCCGGTCCGACCGGCGGCCGCGCCGTCAGCCGGTCGCACCGGCGGGCCGGCCGAGGGCGCGCAGGATGCTGCCGGTGAGCTCGGTCGCGATCCGCGCCGCCGGCCAGCCCAGGCTGTCGTGCAGGTCGACGACCACCCGCTCGTCGAACACCGTGACCCAGAGAAGCACGCCGTAGTCGGCCGGTGTGGGCGGGATGAAGCCCGCGTCGGCCAGCTTGGCCAGCATCGGCGCGAGCGCGTCGAACAGCCGCCCGATCACCGGGTCCTCGGCGCGCAGCCGCTGCAGGAAGCCCCGCGAGGACCGGACGTGTACGACGGCCGGGCCCCAGCCGACGGCCTCCCGGACCCAGACCTCACACACCGCGACGAACCGGCGCAGCGCGTCCGGGCCGGGCGGCACCGCCTCCATGCGCGTGACGAGGAGCTCGACGAGCTGCGTGTAGTAGGCGTCGAGGGCCGTGGGGACGTCCGGGAAGTGCCGGTAGGCGGTGGCCGTCGACACCCCGGCCTCGGCGGCCAGGTCGGTCAGGCTGAACCGGCCGCCCTGCTTCGCGAGCAGCCGCTCGGCGGCCTCCAGCAGATCGCGCCGGCTGGCCAGGAAGTCTCGCCGGATCCGGCGGCTGCGTGGCTCCTCGTCGCGGACCGTACCGCTCGCCATAGGTGTGGCGAACCACCCTCTCGCTCGTTCGGGCGCCGCGCGGACGAACCCGAAAGTGTCGCCAAGTGTAACACGTAGTTACGACGCGTTCGCATTCCTTCACTCACCGTCGCGCTCCACGCCCACTCGGGTGGGCGTCCGCCGTGACGTTGACGGCCTTCCGACAGCCGTCCTCCCCGGGCCTCTCTTCGAGCCACGAAGCCCGCCCGGTCCCGGGACGGCGGCCAGGCCTGGGACCAGCGCGGATACGTCTCCGTGGCCGTCTCCCGCTTTTCGCGTCATCGGTGGGGGTCTGTGCGGGAGATCAGGTGACCGCTCGTAGGGTCGGTGCAGGAAGTGGCACGAACCGGCACTCGTGGCCGCGGACTGTACGGCCTTCGACGGCCATAACTGACACTGAATGGGTGGT
Organism: Pseudofrankia inefficax; assembly: GCF_000166135.1. Taxonomy (NCBI): domain Bacteria; kingdom Bacillati; phylum Actinomycetota; class Actinomycetes; order Frankiales; family Frankiaceae; genus Pseudofrankia; species Pseudofrankia inefficax. The sequence continues at coordinate 2,454,917 of NC_014666.1, read as the reverse complement.
AGGCAGACCATGCGAGTGCTGTTGGCGACACTCCCCGAGCTGAGCCACGCCCTGCCGACGGTGCCGGTGTGCTGGGCGCTGCGGGCGGCCGGCGCCGAGGTGCTCGTCGCGAGCGGCGGCGACGTGGTCAAGATCGCGGGGGCCGGCCTGCCGGTGGTGGACCTGCTGCCCGGCCGGGGCATCGCCCAGTTCCTCAACGCGTTCGACGTGGCCGCGCTGTCCACGTCGGGCGACGCCCCGGCCGAGAGCCCGTCCGCCCAGGCTGAGCCCACCGCGCCCACCGCGCCCACCGCGCCCGCGCAGCCGTCGGTGTCGGAGGCGCTGAGCGAGGCGCCGGAGTACGCGGGCTTCCTGCCGCACGTGAGCGAGATCCTGCCCGAGGCGGACGTCGCCGAGCTCATGGAGATGATGCACGGCTTCGTCGAGGTCGCCGAGCGGTGGCGGCCCGACGTGATCGTCTACGGCCCGATGACGGTCGGCGCGCTGGCCGCTGCGGCCAAGCTGGACATCCCCGCCGTCGAGCACGGCTTCGGCTTCCTGCGCACCGCGGGCCTCGACCCGCTGCTGCGCGCCCTGGCCGGCGAGGTGTTCGACCGTCATGGCGTGGACCTGCCGACCCAGCGGTACGGCATCGACGTGGCGCCGCCGAGCATGCTGGAGAGCGAGCCGCAGGGCTGGTCGATGCGGTACGTCCCCTACAACGGCGGCGCGGTGGTGCCCGACTGGCTGAACGAGCAGCCGGCCCGGCCGCGGGTGCTCGTCACGCTGGGCAACCTCATCCCCCAGCTGTCCGGGTCGAGCGGGCACAACCTGGTCGGGCGGATCCTCCAGCAGGCGGCCACGGTCGACGCCGAGTTCGTGCTGGCGCTGGGCGCCGTGGACCCGACCGGCCTCGGCGGGCTCCCGTCGAACGTCCGGGCCGTCGGCTACATGCCGCTGACCCAGCTGATGCCGACCTGCTCCGCGGTCATCCACCACGGGGGCGCCGGCACGAGCATGGGCGCGCTGGACGCCGGCATCCCGCAGCTCGTCGTGCCGCACCTGTTCGACCACCAGCACACCGCGGACGTCGTCGTGAAGCGCGGCGCCGGCATGGCGCTGGACCTGGTGGCCGAGCCCGACCTGCCGGCCGGCCTCCTGGACGCGCTGGTGCGCGACGAGCACCTGCGCGCGGGTGCCCGCGAGGTCCAGGCCGAGATCCGCGCCATGCCGACCCCGGCCGAGATCGCGACGCGCATCTTCGACCTGGTCGCCGGCTGAGGCGCGTGCCGACCGGCTGAGTGGTACCGGCGGCGCGGGGGCCGGGGCTGGGCCGCCGCGCCGCCGTCTTTCGGCCGGGGGCTACAGTCCGAGCGCCTGCTTGATCGCGTCGAAGATGAAGCCCTTCGTGAACATGGCGAACGTCGGCGTGAGCTCGACGTACGACTGCCCGGTCACGGCCTGCCCGTCAATGGTGCCGGTGACGCTGGAGGAGCCTTCCCAGTACGAGCCGGTCGTCGAGTTCGCCACGACTGGCACGTAGAGCTCCTGGTCAGCGAGCTGCGGAGTGATCGTCAACGAGCCACCGGGCAGGTTGACCTTCCATTTCTGGTCGAACACGTGCCCGGTGTGCGGGCTGGTCCAGGTACCAAGCGGCGTCTCGCTGATCGCCGTCGGGTCGAGGTTGGTCGTGCTGCCGTCAGCATGGACCAGGGTGCCGACCGTCTGGACGATCTGCTGGTTCGCGTCCTTGATGAAGTAGAGCATGTACTGCGTGTTGTTCGACAGCTGAATGCTGTACCAGTCCCAGCCGCCGGTGCCGGGGGCGAACTGGCCCCACTGGTGGTCCTGCCAGGCGATACCGGTCACGTTGACCAGCAGGCCGTGGTCGAACAGCGTGCCCTTGGCCTTGAGGTTCGTCTGCGAATAGTAGGCGGACTGCCCGAAGGGACCGTACGGGATGATGCCGGCATTGCCGTGCAGGGCGGTCGGCGTGGACTGGCTCAGCGTGAGGTTGATGGACGAGTAGCTGAGATCGGCGAAGCCACCGGAGAGGTGGTTGACCCCGTTCTTGCCGTCCATGTGGATCGTGCCGACCGTGTTGTTGAAGCCGCCGCCGGACGGGATGACGTCGGGCTGGAGCGAGAACATGGACATGTTCTGCTTGAAGGTGCCCCGAGTGATGTCGCTGATCGCGAGCTGGCCGTCGTAGGCGGTGGCCGTCGGCGCGGTGCCCAGCGCGTCCAGGCGAATGATCGTCTCTTCGAACCCGTACTCGTGGTGCCCTCCGAAGGCGTCAGTGCCCTGGAGGTGGCCGGTGAAATACCACCACTCCATGGGTGACGACGGATGGGGCACCTCGTCGGCCGGCAGCGACACCGGCGCGGCCGCCGAGGCCCCCGGCGACGCCAAGACGAGCAGGAACGGGACGCACAACGCGCCTAAGAACGTCGCGAGTCGTCTGTGCCGACGCCTGTCGAGGTGTGAACGGCGGATCAGTTGCATGGTGCTGCCTCCTAGCAACAGTGGGGCCGAGACCACGAGGCATGACGCGCGCTCGCAGCCTGAGAAGGACCGGCTGAACGACCGGAACCGCCGGGGGCGCCGAACGACGGCGTTCTCCTCGGAACCGGCGTCGGCCGGCTTGTCCGCGCCGCCCAGGTCGACGTCACGGAAACCTGTTATGTCGCGGCCAGGCTGCCTTCACCCACAAAGCAGGTCACCGCGCTACGCATTGGTTGAACCGGCCGCCCGTGGCGTCAGTCGCCACTCCGGACGAGCCGCAGCGCCTCGGTCGGGCATTCGGCGACGATGTCGGCCAGGGCCTCGTCGGTACCGTCGACCGGCCCGATCACCGTCGCGACACCGTCGACCAGGTCGAAGATCGACGGCGCCGCGTAGACGCACGCTCCGGTGCCCAGGCACCGGTTGCGGTCCACCTCGACCCGCCATTCCCGGGTGGCGTCGCGCGAGCCGGACATCACGCGGCCGTCCGGACCGTCAGGTTGGTCATCCGGCGGGCGTTGAAATGGGTCGGGTCGTACTCGACGTCCCCGACGATCTCGGCCTGGTCGCCGAAACGGCGCTCGAACTCCTCGATCACCAGCCGGCCCTGGGCCTTCACCAGGTTCAGGCCGATGCACAGGTGCGGGCCGGCGCCGAAGATGATGTTTCCGGCGTGGTTGCGGGTCACGTCGAACCGGCGCGGCTCGGGCCATTTCGCCGGGTCCAGCCAGGCGGGGGCGAACATGGGCATCACGAACGAGCCCTTTTCGAGCAGCTGTCCGCCGACCTCGATGTCCTCCAGGGGGAAACGGGGGAAGCCACCGAACTTCCCGTGCCCGGACCAGCGCAGCACCTCCAGGATCGCGCCCTCCGTCAGCTCGGGGCGGGCCCGCAGGATCGCGCGCTGGTCCGGGTGCAGGAGCAGGGCCCGGATCACGGTCGTGTGCAGGTCGACGGCGGTGTCGGCGCCGGCCGTCACCAACGCGGTGATCAGGGTGACGATCTCCCAGTCGGTCAGCCGCTCGCCGTCGATCTCGGTCGCGAGCAGGGTGCCGATGAAGTCGGCGTCGGCGTCGTCCTCGGCCCCCGTCGTGGCGGCCGCGCGGCGCTCGGCGACGATGTCCAGCAGGTACCGCAGGCCGGGCAGCGTCCCCTCGATGTACCGCTGGCGGTCCTGCGCCGCGTACATCGGGTTCTGGGCACGGACCAGGTTCCAGCCGAGCCCGTGCTCGAAGAGCGTCTCGGCCTCCGGCGGCACCCCGACCATCCGGGCGATCGCGCGGATCGGCACCTTCGCCGCGATCTCGGTGGCGACGTTGAACTCGGCCGGGTTCTCGATCTCATCGAAGATCCCGATGACGGCGTCGCGGATCCTCGCCTCGATCCGGTCCATCACGCGCCGGGAGAAGGCCGGCGCTGTCAGCCGGCGCAGCCGCATGTGCTCGGCCGGCGCGACCACCGGCAGCGCCAGCGACTGCAGCTTGTCGTAGAGGTTCCACTCCGCCTCGGCCTTGGGCGCCGGGGCGTCCTTCCAGTCGGCGAACCGGGTGCTGTAACGGGGGTCGCGCAGGATCTCGGCCACGAGGTCGTGCGGCGACACCAGCCAGGCGTTGAGGTCCTTGTGGAAGGCGACCGGATAGTCCGTCAGGAGCCGCTCGACGGACGGGTAGGGGTCCCTGACCGACTCGACGTCGAACGGGTTGTACACCGACAGGTCGATCTCGACCCGGCCGGCGACGGTGGCGGGAGTCATGCTCTTCCCCCTGGAAGTCGTTTGGTATCGCGCTCGGCCCCGAGGCGGACGGTCGCTGGCGGCACGCCAACCCGCGGCCCTCAGCCACCTTGCAGATGCGAGAACCGGGTTCTCGCAGGATGGGTGGCTGCCCGGCGAACAGCCCCGACTGTTCCCTGTAGACAGCGCCTCCTCCCCGCCAGGGACGATAGATGAGGATGTCCTCAGGTTTCAAGACCTGACGGGGATCCGGAGAGACCTCGGCGGCACCGGGCCGCAGACCACGGTCGCGCGGGCCGGCGGGTCGACCGGGAAGGCGGCGAGGCCGGCCGGCAGCGGCACCGTGACCCGCTCCGGGCCGGGGCGGCCGGCGGTACCGACGGTCGCGGCGGCCCCGGCCGCCGGCCGGCCTACCATCGCGGCCGCGCGGCCGACGACGCTCTAGTAACAGATCGACCACATTGCGTGATCTCGGTCGCCTTCAGGGCGCCTGGACGGCGAGGAGACAGACGTCGTCCTCCCGGTCCGCGTCGCCGGCGACCTCGGCCAGGATGCCGTCACAGAGATCGCCGAGGCCCAGCCGAGAGTGGTCGGCGGCGACGTCGGCGAGGAGGTCCAGCCTGTCGGTGAGGGAGGCATCCCGTCGCTCGACCAGCCCGTCGGTGTAGAGCAGGAGTCGGGCGCCGGGCGGCACGCTCAGCGCGGTCTGCCCGTAGGAGAGCGTCGGGTCGACGCCGAGCAGGGGGCCGTGGACGTCGTCGAGGTAGTGGACGTCCGAGCCGGTCACCAGCAGCGGCGGCGGGTGCCCGGCGCAGGACCAGGTGAGCCGGCGGGTGGCCGGGTCCAGGTGGGTGACGACCGCGGTCGCCGTGGTGGCGTCCGGGTCGGGCGCGAGGTTCGCCGACAGCTGGGTGGTGATGCCCGCCGGCGAGTAGCCCGCCAGCGCGTAGGCACGGGCGGCGTGGCGTAGCTCGGCCATCGCGGCGACCGCGGGGAGGCCGTGGCCGGCGACGTCGCCGACCACCAGCAGGACCGCGCCGTCCGGGAGGACGTTGGCGTCGTACCAGTCGCCGCCGATCCCGGCATCGCGGACGGCTGGCAGGTAGTGGGCGGCCAGGTCGATGCCGAACACCTGCGGCAGGGTCTGCGGCAGGATCGCGCGCTGCAGGATGTCGACCATCGCGCGCCGCCAGGTCACGTCGACGACGAGGCCGATCACCCGGGCGGACCGGCCGCCCGTGTTCGCCACGATCCGCCCGATCCCCTGGATCCACGCCTGGGACCCGTCCGGGCGCACCACCCGGTACTCCGACAGGTACGAGCCGTGCTCCGCGATCGCCGTCTCCACGGCTTCCTGGACCTTCGGGAGATCGTCGGGGTGGATGGTCGCGTAGAAGTCGTCCATCGTCCCGCCGAAGTCCTCCAGCCGGACGCCGTGCAGCTCGGCTGTGCGCCTGTCCCAGGTCAGCCGCCCGCCGAGCACGTCGCGGTCCCAGATCCCGACCTCGGCGTCGTCGCGCGCGAGGTCACCGGCCTGCGCCAGCTCCCAGCCGGTCCCCGGCCCCATCGCCTCGAACCGGTTCGCCATCGCCCCCGCCTCCCTCCGCGCCACAGCCTAGGTCGTGCGGCGCAGCTGGGCGTAACCAAAGGTGCCCAGTTCTCGACCGTCAGCTACCAGCCAGCTGCCCGAAAGTCAGCCCTTGCCAGATAGTCTTCGCGCAGATAATCTTCTCGCAGAGCATCCGATCGGAAGGGGAAGCGCCATGTGGGAGTACGAGCACAGCGTCGAGACCACCGCCACGCCGGAGGCGCTCTGGCGTCACTGGTCCGACATGGCGGCGTGGCCGGAGTGGAACGACGGCATCGAGAAGATCGAGGTCGGTGGCCCGTTCGCCGTCGGCACGCGCTTCACCATGACCCCGCCCGGTGACGACCCCATCGAGATGCGCCTCGTCGAGATCACGCCAGGCGAGCTGTTCACCGACGAGATGGACGCCGGCGACTTCGTCGTGCGTACCGAGCACCGGCTGGAGCGAGTCGACGGCGGCCGGACCCGGGTGGTCTACCGGACCGAGATCACGGGTGCTGCCGCCGAGCAGGTGGGCCCGCAGCTCGGCCCGGCGATCACGGCCGACTTCCCCGAGGTGGTCGCCGCCCTGGTGGCCCGCGCGGAGCGCTAGGCCGTGCCGGCGAATCCCGACGACAGCCCCGGATTCCTGCTGTGGCACGTCACGCTGCGCTGGCAGCGTGACATCGCCGCCGCGCTGGCTCCGCTGGACCTCACCCACGTGCAGTTCGTGCTGCTCGCGACGACCTGGTGGCTGAACTCCCGCGGCGGGGAGCCGAACCAGCTCAGCGTGGCGGTCCAGGCCGGCACCGACGTGAAGATGACCTCACAGGTGCTGCGCAAGCTCGAAGCCAAGGCCCTGCTGGTGCGCGAGGTCGACCCGACCGACACCCGGGCCCGGAGGCTGCGGGTCACCGAGCGCGGCGCCGACCTGGCCCAGCGGGCGATCGCCGCCGTGGAGCAGGTCGACGCCGAGTTCTTCCGGGCCGTGCCCGACCCCGCCGGGCTGCTCACGACGCTGCACCAGCTCGCCCGCCGCGACGACCGAGGAGAGACGACGCGATGACCACGATCACGATCACCCCCCGGGGGCCGTTCTCGCTGGCGGCCGGTACCCGGTTCCTGGAGGGCTTCACGCCCGCCAGCTACGACGCGGCGCCCGACGACGTGCTGCGGCTGGCCTTCCCCACCGACGACGGCCACACCAGCGCCGGGGCCGCGATCCGCCAGGCACCGGACGGCACCGTCCACGCCGACCTCACCGGCGGCGCGGACCCGGCCGCCGTCCGGGCGCAGGTGGCCCGCATCCTGTCCCTGGACGTCGACGGCGCCGCCTTTCCCGACTGCGTGGCCGCCGACGCGGTGGCCGCCGGCCTGGCCGCCCGTCATCTCGGGCTGCGCCCGGTCTGCTTCCCGTCGCCCTACGAGGCGGCCTGCTGGACGATCATCGGCCACCGGATCCGGCTGACCCAGGCCGCTCGGCTCAAGGCGACCATCGCCCGCGAGCACGGCGAGACGATCACCGTCGCCGGTCAGCCGACCGCGGCCTTCCCCACCCCCTCGACGCTGCGGACCGTCGACGATCTGCCCGGCCTGTCCGAGCTGAAGATGGGCCGGCTGCGCGCCGTCGCGCAGGCCGCCCTCGACGGTGAGCTCGACGCGGCCACGCTGCGCGCGCTGCCGACCGAGGAGGCGCTGCGGCACCTGCAGGCGCTGCCCGGGATCGGCCCCTTCTCCGCCGAGCTGATCCTCATCCGCGGCGCCGGCCATCCCGACGTCTTCCCCGGCCACGAGCGCCGGCTGCACCAGGCGATGGCGAAGGCCTACCACCTCGACAGCCCGGAGCTCGGCCAGCTCAGCCGGCTGGCCCAGCGGTGGGCGCCGTTCCGCAGCTGGGTCACCCTGCTGTTGCGCGCGCACGCCACCGCCGCATTCGCCTGATCGCCGCTATGAGGGAGCATCGGGGCCTTCGGCGCCGGCGATGAGGGAGAAGGCGCGCTCCCGCCGGCTGTCCCAGCGTTCGGCCCGCCGGGTGGCCCGGGCCAGCTTCGGCGGGTCGTAGCGACGCCGCGCCCACGGGCTGCGCGGGGCGGCGAGTCGGGTGGCACCCCAGATCCCCAGCACGGTCACGAAGACGCTGAACATCGCCGTCCAGGGTTTCCCCTTGATCGCGGTCAGCACGGTGAGGGACAGGTTGAACAGCACGAGCCCGACCAGCGTCCAGCGGGCTGAGCGCTCGTCGCCACTGATGTCGGCCAGGCCGAAGGGCGCCGCGCGGACCAGGAAGAGCCCGGTCAGCGCCGTGGCGACGATGACCGCGTCGACGGAGGACCGGCCCTCCCTGGTCCAGTAGACGTCCTGCAGGTGCAGCAGCAGCGCGAACTCGTCGAGAACGAGACCGGCGCCGATCCCGAAGACGAGCGCCAGGACGTCCCGCCAGGGGCCGGCCCCACTCGTCCCGAAACCGACCGTGCCGGCCACCAGCATGATGAGCACGCCGAAGAACTCATGGTGCACATGTACGCCACCGGCCGAGACGTTTCCGGGCCACCATCGGACATTCGCCCGGATAAGCCGGGCCGATGTCCTGATGAACAGGAATCCGCCGACCAGGCCGACGAGCAGCAGCAACAACGGCTGGCGCCCGGTTCTGATTATCTGGTCATGATAGGAGCCGGCGAGCCAGGACCAGTCCATACACGGATTCTGCCAGGCGCGGAGTTTTTCGGTTCACCCTCGGGCGCGGTTGCGATCAGGACGGATGGTCGATATTCATGTGACTCCAGGGACCCGGTCCAAGGCCTCTTTCGAAAGGTGGGGGGCGGACGGAGTGGTCGACGTCGACGCGCAGCTTCCAGGCGCGACACTGCCCCGGATCCAGGGTGGCCGCACCCTGGCCGCCGGACGCCGGCAGCGCGAGCGGGTCCGGCGGCTGGCCGCGCTGGGGGCCGTGGCGGTCGCCGCGCTGGACGTCGCGACCGCGCTGCTGCCCGCGCCCCGGGGCCGGCTCGTCGCCCTCGTCGACGTGGTCCCCGTCGAGCTGCCGCAGACCGCCGGCGCGGCGCTGGTCCTGGTCGCGGCCGCGCTGTGCCTGCTCGGGCGCGGTCTGCGCCGTGGGCAGCGCCTCGCGCTCCTCGGTACGGAGGCCGCCCTGGTGGGGTCGGCGGCGCTGCACCTGCTGCGCGGCCTCCAGGTCGAGGTGGCCGTCGTGAACCTGCTGGTCGCGGGCCTGCTGTGGTGGCAACGGGCGGCCTTCCCGGTCCGGCCCAACGCCGCGACGGTGCGCCGGGCCCTGGTGCTGGCCGGCTCCGGCGCGGTCGTGACCATGGTCGCCGCCCTCGGCTTCGTGTGGGCGGTCGGTGGCCATCAGCACCCGGGTGAGTCGGCGCGCGGGGTCGTCGAGCGGCTGGCCGGCGACGACCACGCGCCGCTGCCGGCCGGCACGTTCGTAACCCCGGCGCTCACCAGCGCCGGGCTGGCGATTCTGATCCTCGTCGGCTGGCTGGTCCTGTCCCCCCGGCTGCCGGTACCGCGCAGCCAGTCCGCGCACCTTGCCGACCGGGAGCGGGCCCGGGCGGTCGTCGCCGCCTACGGGGGCGACACCCTGGCGTATTTTGCGCTGCGGGACGACAAGCAGTGGATGTTCAGTGGCGGCAGCGTGGTCGCGTTCGCGGTGCGCAACGGGGTCTGCCTGGTCTCGCCCGACCCGATTGGCCCGGTCGCGGACCGGGAGCAGGTCTGGGCGGACTTCAGCGACTACGCCGAGCGGAACGGCTGGTCGCTGGCGGTCGTCGGCGCCTCCCGGGACTGGCTGCCCCGGTACGAGGAGATCGGCCTGCGGCCGGTCTACCTGGGTGACGAGGCGATCCTGGACTGCGAGGCGTTCACCCTCGAAGGCCGGACGATGAAGAGCCTGCGCGGCGCGCACAACCGGCTCACGAAGGCCGGCTGCACGGTCAGCTTCCACGACCCCGCGCGGCTCGACCCGGACCTCGCCGCGGCGCTGACCAAGCTCGCCGGCGACACCCGGCACGGCGACGCCGAACGCGGCTTCTCGATGACCCTGTCGCGGCTGTTCGACCCGCTCGACACCGGGCTGCTGCTGACCGTCGCGCACGACCCGGCGGGCGCCGCGCTGGGATTCATCCAGTGGGTGCCGTCGAGCGACATCGACGGCTGGTCGCTGGACGTGATGCGCCGCTGCGCGGACCCCGACACCCCGAACGGCGTCACCGACTTCATGGTGATCGCCACGGCGATCCACCTGCGTGAGCGGGGCGAGCACGGCCTCGGGCTCAACTTCGCGATCCTGCGGGCCATCCTGGCCGACGAGAGCCCGGGGCGGGGCACGGCCCTGCTGCAGAACGCGCTGCACCGGCTCTCCGAACACGCCCAGATCGAGTCACTCTGGCACTTCAACGAGAAGTACCGGCCCGAATGGCGACCCCGTTACGTCCTGCTCGACGCGGTGGAGCATTCTGCCATCCAGGGCCTGACCATCGCCGAAGCCGAAGGAGTCGACGAGATTCCCGTCATCGGCCGTTTCCTGTCCGGCGGCAGCGGTCCGTGATCGGATTCGTCTGGTCGCTGGCCGCCGCCTGCGCGGCGGCCGTCCTCTACGGCACCAGCAGCGTGCTCCAGGCCCAGGCGGCCGGCCGCGGCGCGGCGGTCACCGATCTGCTGCGCCGCCCGGCCTACCTCGTCGGGCTGGCCTTCGACGGCATCGCCTGGCTGCTGTCGTTGCTGGCGTTGCGGCACCTGCCGCTGTTCGTCGTCCAGTCGGTCCTCGCCGGCTCCCTCGCCGTCACCGCCGTGCTGGGCCACGTCGTGCTGCGGGTGCCGCTGCGGCGCTCGGCCGCCGTCTCGGTCGGGGTGCTGGTCGTGGCGCTGGTCGTGCTGGCCTGCTGCGGTGGCCACCAGCCGGCGCCGACGACCAGCGCCGCGGTCCGGCTGGGCCTGCTCGTCGCCGCGGTGGCGCTGCTGGTGCTGGCGGTCCTGGCCAGGAGCGCCAGACCCGTGGGCCTGGCGCTCCTGGCCGGGCTGGCGTACTCCGGCGCGGCCCTCGGCGCCCGCGCCCTGCAGGGCCACGCGACGGGACTCCCCCAGTTGCTGGAACAGCCGCTGGCCTACGCCGTCCTGCTGTACGGCGTGGCGGGGACCTACGCGTACGCCCAGGCGCTGGAGCGCGGCGAGGTCACCGCCGTCACCGCGACACTCTGGTCGGTCGAGGTCGTCGTCCCCGCCGTCGTCGGCCTGTCCGTGCTGGGCGACACCGTGCGCCCAGGCTGGTGGCCCGCCCTGGTGCTGGCGCTGCTCGCGGTGCTCAGCGCGACCCTGTTGCTGGCCAGAGCGGACACCGTCGACGCTCCGCTGAGCGTCACCCCGTAGCACGGCCGGTCGGCCACCCCCGGCCCGGCGGCGGGATCGAGGATGGCCGCGGCCCAGGCGCTACCTGACGACGACGCGGACGCGGCCGAGGTTCTGGACCAGTGTGTAGGCCGCCGTGGCGTCGCCCTGCTGCTGCGAGGTGACCCGGACGACGGCGAAGTAGGTCCCGGGCTTGGTGAAGGTGTGGCTGGTGGTCAGCCGCACGGTGCTGTCGGCCTTGTCCAGCCGAGAGCTGTCGGCGAAGTCGCCGGTGCCCGCGAAGTCCCACTCGACCCTGGTGATCTTCCCACCGCCCGGTGGTTCCTGCGCGGCCACGGTGAGCGTGACGGCCTCCCCGGCCTTGGCGTCCACGCGGACGGCCGGCTTGACCTCGTTCTTCCCGACCTTGGTGACGGCCAGGCTGACGACGGGCTGGACGCCCCCGCGCTCGGCGGCGGTGGCCGCGACGTGGATCTGGGTGTCCTTGTCGATCGTGTAGCCGGTCGTCGCAGGGGGCGCGGTCCCCCGCGTGACCCAGGCGTCGAGGTCGAGCAGCGCCTGCTGGAGCTCACCGTCGTAGCTGACGATGTGCGCGCCGGCAGCCTTCGTCTCCGGCGGGGTGTGCGCGGCGTTGTCCATGTACCACAGGCGGTAGCTGCCATCCGCGTTCGAGCCGAGGAAGGCCTTGACCTGCTGGCGGTACCAGTCGGCGGACCAGGGGAAGGCCAGCACGTCGAGGGTCGACGCCAACATGATCATCTTTCCGTGGAACTTCCCGGTGGGCACACCGCCGCTGCCCTGCTGGGCGAAGATCGGCCCGGTCAGGCTCGCCCGCTGCGGGTAGAGCGGCTTCCCACTGGCGTCGACGTACTGGTTCCAGGCGGACAGGCCCCGGTCGGCCGGGGGGACCTGGTAGCGCTCGTAGTACTGCAGGGCGAGGTACCAGGAGTTGTCGAGACGCACCTGGTCGCCGGCCTTGATCGCGCTGGTCACCGTGGCGTCCGCGTCGGGGGCGAAGGTGACGGTGCTGCCGCTCGCGGTGCCGAGCGCGACCGACTTGCCCGCGGCCGCGCCGCTCGTGAGGTCGATGTCGGCCCCGGTCAGGTCGCCGGTCGGCAGCCCGGAGAGCTCCAGGCCGGTCGGCGGCGAGCCGACGACGCCGGTCACGGTGGCGGTGGCCTGGACGCGGGCGGCCGCGACCGACGACGCCGGGTCGGTGCCCGCGTACCCCTGCTTCGTCCAGAAGTCATCCACGTAGGTCGGGTCGATGATCCGGACCCCGGCGCCGATGGCGGCGACCTCGTTGCGGCTCATGTGCGCGTAGTCCCACCAGCCGCCCAGTGGGAAGCCGAGCCGCGCCGTCTCGCGCAGGACCGCCTGCTGTTCCGGGTTGAGGCCGGCATAGGGGTTGCCGCTGCCGCCCGGCTCCATCGCGTCGTCGATCTGGGGCAGCTTGTCCTTCAGCACCCGCAGCCCCAGCGACTCGACGGTCAGGTTGCTCGGGAGCGAGTTCGAGGTGCCCGGGACCATCGGCACGGCGCCGTCATAGACACCGTCGGTGTTCTCCATCGCGGCCAGGGTCTGGTAGGCACCACCGCTGGCCCCGTAGAGGTAGCCGCGCGGCCGGGCGGTGTCGTCGTAGACCTGCGCCGCGACCAGCCTGGAGAACTTCGCGGACGCCGCGTTCAGCTCGTAGCCCGCGATCGCGCCGCCGCCGGGCAGTCCGCCTGCGTTGTTGTCCGACACGACGTAGGAGTTGGTCGAGATGGCGAAGACGACCGTCTCCGGGTCGGCGTCCTCCTTGGTCACCAAGGGGTAGGTGGACTCGAAGAACCGGCCGGCGTACCTGTCCGGGAAGTAGAACGAGAACTTTCCCTTCGTCCCGGTGAATCCGCCGTGCACGTACCGCACCTTCACCGTGACCTTGGTCGCCGGGTCGGTGATGGTCCGGCGTTCGTCTAGGTCCACATAGGGCTTGTCCAGCGCCGGGTCGACGCACGACGCGGTCACCAGGGGGCCTCCGTTGCTCCCCGTCGCGCAGGGCTCCCCGGCGGTCGGCTCGGCGCTGATGCGTAACGGGCGTCCGACGTCGCTCTTCAACGCCTGGGTGGGGGACGTCGTCGGCGAGCTGGAAGCGGCGTCGGCACCCGACGAGCAGGCCGTCACCGCGGCGATCCCGATGACCGCCGCGGCCGCCGGAACGGCGAGAACGGGCCGGCCTCGGCGACCCCCGTGTCTTCCAGTCGATGCCGCCGGTCCTCGTCTCACATTTCCTCCCGCGTTCGCCTGACCTGGTGCGTGATCGCCGGGAGGCGCCCCCGCGGACCCCTCCGTCGACCCGCAGGCGATACTGGTCCCACCCCAAACCTGAGTCAACTTCTAGATTCGACCCACCTCGGAGAGGATGTTGCTGCAGGACAGGGGGAAGCCAAGGGCGAACACTGGCGATCACCGAAAGACACTCGGATTTGGGATCGGTAGGGTCGGTCCATGGCTTCCACGGCCCGCGGCCCGCGCGGTCACTACGCCCGGACGGCCATCCGCCGCGGTGAGATCGCCCAGGCGGTCCTCGACCTGGTCCTCGAGCAGGGGCACCCGAACGTCACCACGGCCGAGGTCGCGCGACGGGCCGCCACCAGCGAGGCGACGGTCCTGTACCACTACCCGAGCAAGGACCATCTCCTGCTCGCCGCCCTCGAACGGGACCAGGAGCTGGCCGTCCGCCACGCGGAGCGGGACGGGGTGCGCCCGGCCGACGGGCTGGCCGGCCTCGACATCGACGCCCTGGCCGACGCCGCGCGCTCCGCCACCCGGCGGGAACCGCTGCTGCGGCTTCGGGTCGCCCTGACCGGCCTCGCCGCGACGCCCGGACACCCGGCCGAGGACTATTTCACCCGGCAGTACCGAACCAACGTCGAGACCTACGGCCGCCTCGTCGCCGAGCGCCAGAAGACCGGCCAGGCACACCCGAGCCTGGATCCGGTGGCGGTCGCGCGGCAGTTCGTGGCCACCTGGGACGGCCTCGCGACCCAGTGGCTGCTGTCCCCCGACTTCGACCTGGGCACGATGGTCGTCCAGGCGTTCCGCCGGCTCTCCGGGCAGAACTGGATGGAGGCGGCGCGCGCCGTGATCGAGCCCCCGAACGGCATCTGACCGGCGCTCCCCGGCGTTCTCGGAGAGCGCCCGCCCACCCGGTCAGGCAGGGGCGGCGTCCGGCGCCGGTCGCTGACCGAGGGCGGCCGCGGCCGCCCGGTCGAGGTCTATGCCGCGCGCCCTGACCGGGTCGACGAGGTCTCCGTGCGTGACGATGTACCGCTCCCCGGCGAGCAGCGCCTCGATGACGTTGCCCGCGGCCTCGTCCGGCGAGACCGGGTTCTGCACCATCTCGGGATTGCTGGCGACCATGGCGACGAAGTCGTCCTGCTCCCCGATCGCCCGACGCAGGTGGTCGGGCTGGGCCTCGGCGCTGGTCTCCAGGTGCCGTGAGGCCATCCCGGACGGGAAGACGACGGACACCGCGATCCCGTCGGGCGCGAGCTCCAGCCGCAGCGTCTCCGCCAGCCCCCAGACGGCGAACTTGCTGGCCTGGTACGCGCCCAGCCGGGCGGCCGGCGACAGGACCGACGACGAGGTCGTGAACGCCAGCCGGCCGTGCGGGGCGGCCCGGAGAAGGGGCAGGAACGCCTGGGCGGTGCGGGCCGCGCCGAGCACGTTCACGTCCAGGACCCAGCGCCACTCGTCATCCGTGAGCCGCTCGACCGCGCCGAACAGCTGGACACCGACGTTCGACACGACGACGTCCGCCCGGCCGAACCGGTCGGCGACGGCGCCCGCCGCCGCGCGCACCGCCTCGCCGCTCGCGACGTCGACCCCGAGGCCGAACGCCTCCACCCCGTGCTCCGCGGTGATCGCCGCGGCCTCGGACTCGGCACGCTCCCCGTCCCGGTCGAGCAGCGCGACCCGCAGGCCACGCGCGGCGCAGCGCCCGCCCAGCGCCCGGCCGAACCCCGACGCTCCACCCGTGACAACCGCTACCTGCGCGGCCGGCCGCTCGGATTCCATCTCGTTCTCCCTGCTGTCGGATGCGGGCTGAGTCGGATGCCGGCCGCCGCCTGGTCGCGGGCAGGCGACGGCCGAGGTCGTGAGGACAGCCATGGTGAGAAAAGGGCGCGCGCCGCCCGGTCGAGGCCCTCGCGGCGCTCGGCTGGGCGCGGTCGAAGAATCGGGACGACGATTCGCGGGCGGCGCGCGAGGATCAGCCGCTCTCCGGCTTGCTGAAGTCCATCCGCAGCCGGGTCAGCCTGGAGGATTTGATCCGCCAGGCGCCGTCGGACTTCTCATACGTCTCGTGGTAATGACCGAAGCCGTTCAGGTCGGACCCGTCCGGGAAACGAACGCGATCCTCCATCGCCCAGATTCCGTCGGCCGACGACGGCGAGGTCACGGTGATCTCCGGGGTGTGGCACTGGTGAACCGTCACAGTGCCCGCGAGCGCGACCTGAAGGAAGTCGAGAAAGGGATCCCCGCCGGCGATGACGTCGCCGCCGGAATCCGTGGTGTCCATGACGACGTCATCCGTGAGGACCTGGCGATAACCCGCCCAGTCCTTCGTGTCGAGTAATCGGCAGTACCTGGCCTTGAGCTGCTTGATCGCCTCGATGTCATCCACAGGTAATCACTCCGCCGTTCTCGTCGAAGCCGACACGCCTGATCGCCGCCTGCGCCGTCAGTCGTTGCCGAAGCCCTTCCACGCCACCCCGGGAGCGGGACGGCGATCTCACCGGCGGGCGTGGCACAGGCCAAGGCCAGCCACGCCCGTCGTAATGTTGATCACGCGGGTTCAACTTACCTGCCAGGTGACAGGGAAGTCAAAGCCAGCGGGCTTCGGCGCAGGCACGCCGAGCGAGGCGGACGTCAGCACCGCCATCCTGGGAACGCCCGAAGATCCCCGCCCGACCCGCGGCCGGCGTTCTGGTCGCGGAGGTACACCCGGCGCAAATAGGATGACCTCGTGGACCAGGACACCCGGCTCGCCTCGTCCTTCGGCCCGGCCGCGACCGCGTACGCCGAGCACCGCCCGGACTACGCGCACGACGCGGTGCGCTGGGCGCTCGCGCCAGCGCCCGGCCCCCGGGTGCTCGACCTCGGCGCCGGGACCGGCAAGCTGACCGCCGCGCTGGTCGCGCTGGGCGCCGACGTCGTCGCGGTCGAGCCCGACCCGGCGATGCTGACCGAGCTACGCCGCGCGCTGCCGGCCGCCCGCGCCCTGCCGGGCAGCGCCGAGGCGATCCCCCTGCCCGACGGGTCCGTCGACGCCGTGCTGGCCGGCCACTCCCTGCACTGGTTCGACATGACCGTCGCGGGACCCGAGATAGCCAGGGTCCTCGCGCCCGGCGGCATCCTGGCCGGCCTGTGGAACGTCACCGACGACCGGGTCGACTGGGTCGCCGGCCTCGCGCGGGTCGGCGGGAGCGCGGCTCTCGGCCGGCGTGACAGGCTCAGCACCTGGCGCGCCGCGACCGGGAGCCTCCACCTGCCGCGCACTGGCGTGGCCGCCCGGTTCGGCTCGCCGGAGCAGGCCGAGTTCCCACACGGCCAGCGCCGCACCGCCGAATCCCTCGTCGCGAAAATCGCGACACACGCGGGATTGCTGGTCATGCCGGCGCAGGAACAACAGGCCACGTTCGACCGAATCCGCGCTTTCCTCGCCAGCACACCGGCCACGGCCCAGGGCGAGTTCACCCTCCCGATGCTGACCGGCGTCCTGCGCACCCACCGGCTGTAAAGAGGCGCGGCGGGCGCTAGGCGCTGCTCGACTGGCGGAAAGACGCGGTCGCGGCGGCAAGGTCGCCGTCGGGCGCTCGCGTTGCCTTGATCGTCGTTTGGGCCCTCAGGTGGTCGTGACGAGGACGTTTTTACAACCACCCCAGAGCCCAATCGGCGATCATGAAACTGACGGGGTCCACCAGAGGGCCAAACGGCGATCAAGACGGCCGGCGGGCCTTCGCGGTCACCGGCGGCTGGTGGGAACCAGCTCGCGGGCGTTGTCGCGCATGATCTTGATCTGGTCCGCGGCAGAGAATCCCGTCAGGTGCCCGAAGAAGTCGCGGGGATTGGCAACGCCTTCGGCGTGCGGCCAGTCGGAGCCGAACAGGATGCGCTCGACCGGAATGTGCCGCGCGAGCTCGAGGACGTCGTCCTCGACGAAGGGCGCGATCCAGACGTTCTCGTGGAATTGGTCGACCGGGTTCCTGGCGAACATGCCCGGGTTCTGGCTGTGCAGCCGGCGCAGCACCCTGACCAGTTCGGGTACCCAGGTGGCGCCGTTCTCGATGCTGGCCAGCCGGAGGGTGGGATGCCTCTCGAAGAGGCCGTGCGTGAGGACGGCGGCGAGGAAGTCGTGGACCAGGCGGTGGTGCATGATCGCGTCGACGAAGGGCTCGTAGAACGCCAGCGAGGACACCGAGCCCTGGCGACGGCGGCTCTGGTAGCCCCAGGCGCGGGCGACCGCGTCCTCGACGTCGCGGTAGCCGTCGTCGAAACCGGCGTGGGCCGTCATGACGAGACCAGCCTCGGCCACGCGCGCCCAGAACTGGTCGAAGAGCGGGTCAGCGGGCGACTTGAAGCCATCGGCGGTGAACACCGGCCCTGGTCGCAGGGCAGCGACCCGCGCCCCCTTGCCTAGGGCCCATTCGAGTTCGGCGATCGCGCTGGGCAGGTCCGAGAGCGTCAGGTAGGGCACGGCGAAGATCCGGTCCTGGTAGGCGAACCCCCAGTCGTCGTCGATCCAGCGGTTGAAGGCGCGGAAGATGTCGACCGACGCTTCGATGTCCGGCTGCATCGGGCCTTCCATGCAGACGCCCTGGGAGGGGAACAGCCAGAGCGCTTCGACGCCCTGCTGGTCCATGACCTTGATCCGGGCGTCGTGGTCGTACCACTCCGGGTGGTCCGCGGGGTCCTCGCTGGTCAGCGAGCCGGCGACGTCGGCCTTGGTGCCCTTGCCGGCGAAGTAGTCGAACAGCGCGCCGGGCCGAGGCCTCGGGTTGACATCGCCGGGACCGGGGATCCAGGGGTGCAGCTCGCCGCGGACGACGTAACGCATCCGCCCGTCGACCTCTTTGACCTGCACGCCGCGGTCGGCGTACTTGGGGTTGCGATGCCGGGTGAAGGCGTCGCTCGTCTCCCAGTAGTGGTTGTCGACGTCGAACACGGTGATCTGCTCGGCGGATTGCGTCATGGCGATTCCTTCGCTCTGCGAGGGCGTCAGTGGGAGTCGGGCACCACACCAAGAGACGGAAAGGTCGAGGTCGGGGCGCGATCGTGTCCCGTAGCTGCCGCGCCTTGGCCGGTGGCCAGAGACGAGACGATCCAGCCGGCGCAGGTGTCGCGAACGCGGGCCATGTCGACGACCGCCGTGCCGGCCAGCTGAAGTCCCGCGACTCCCCGCATCAGGCCGAGGACCAGCACCGCTGACGTGATCGGATCGACGTCCGCCCTGATCGACCCGTCCCGCTGGCCCGAGGTGATCACGTCCGACAGCGAGTCGTAGCTGTGCCGTTCCGCCTCGGCCATTCCCTGCACGGACGACGAGGCGGGGAACAGCGACCCCCACATCACCAGGAAGGCCCGTTCGTCGAAACCCGGCTTCTCGAACAGGTCGAGGTAGCAGTCGACCGTCAGCAGCACCATCTCCAGCCCGGACAGCTCCTCGGCCCGGCGCGACTGCCTGTCGAGGGTGGCGAGCGAGTGCGCCGCGATGCGTTCCTGAGCGCGCGCGGCCAGCCGGGCCACCAGCGTGTCCTTCGAGCCGAAGAGGTGGGTGGGCAGCCCGCGGCTCACCCCGGCCCGGTCGCCGATGCTGGCCAGTGACGCGCGGTCCACCCCGCGGTCGGCGATCATCTCGGCGGCCGCGTCCAACAGCGCGTCCTCCGAGCGCGTGCGCCGCTCGACCTGGCTGCGACGAGGGCTCTGCGATGGCATGAACCGACCCTACCCGCTTGCTGGGCACCCAACAAGTAAGTTACCTTCCCGGCAGGCTCCGCGCCGTCCCGCCCACTCGGGCTCGCCGGTCCAGGGCCGTCGCAGCCAAGGGAAGGGGACGCAATGTCGAAGCTGGACATCGTCATCAAGGGCGGAACCGTGATCGACGGCCTTCGCACCCCGCGTTACAAGGCCGACGTGGGGATCGCCAACGGCCGCGTCGTGGCCATCGGACGAATCGACGCCTCCGACGCGACCGAGGTCGTCGATGCCTCCGGAAGGATCGTGGCGCCCGGCTTCGTCGACCTGCACACCCATTACGACAGCCAGCTGTTCTGGGACCCCTGGTGCACGATGTCCGGCTGGCACGGCGTCACCAGCGTCGTCATCGGCAACTGCGGCTTCGGTTTCGCGCCCTGCAAGCCCGAGGACCGCGACCGCACGATGCTGAGCCTCTCGCGCAACGAGGCGGTCCCACTCAAGACGATGCGGGCCGGCATGCCCTGGGACTGGGAGACCTTCCCGGAGTTCCTCGACAGCGTCGAGCGCACCGCCAAGGGCGTCAACGTGATGGCCTTCGTCCCGTTGGCCCCGCTCTACGCCTACGTGGCCGGCGTCGACAACGCGAAGGCCTACCGCGTCACCGACGACCAGCTCGACACGATGTGCCGGCTGCTGGTGGAGGGCATGGAGGCCGGCGCCTGCGGCTTCAGCGCCCAGATCAACGGCGAGATCGGCAACGTCCAGCTCGACTTCGACGGCACCCCGATGGTCACCGACCTGATGACCGACCGGGAGGTCATCGGGTTCTCCCGGGCCATGGGATCCCTCGGGCGCGGCGTCGCCCAGCTCACCGGAACGTTAGAGGCCGCCGCGCTGATGGCCCGCGAGAGCGGCCGCGCCATCATCTGGAACGCGCTGCTCGCCGACGGCGCGCTCAACCAGCACGGCGGCGCCAAGTACAGCCACCGCGACGCCATCAAGCAGCTCGAGTACTACAACGAGCAGGAAGGCCTGCGGGTCTTCGCCCAGGCGCTGACCACCAACTTCGTCTCCGAGTTCACCCTCGAGGACTACAACCTCGCCGACGCCATTCCCTGCTGGAAAGAAGCCTGCATGGGAACGATCGACGAGAAGATGGTCAAGTTCGCCGATCCCGTCCGTCGGGCCGCGATGAAGGAGGTTCACGAGGAGCGCGGCGGCCTGTTCGGAGCGGGCTACGACCTGACTGACATCAAGATCCACTGGATCTCCAGCGACGTCCCCAACGCCCAGGAGCTCAAGGAACGCTACGAGGGCTTCTTCGTCGGCGAGGTCGCCGCACGCGAGAACAAGCACGAGATCGACGCCTTCCTCGACGTCGCGGTCGCCGGCCAGCTGCGGGTCGGGTTCGCCACTCCGATGCTGATGACGCCACCGCAGTCGATGAAGGAGATCGCGACCTCTTCCGTCGCGCTGCCCGGCGTCAGCGACGGCGGCGCGCACACCAAGTTCGTCACCACCGCCCGCTACCCCACCGAACTGCTCGGCTACTGGATCCGCGAGCACGAGATCATGTCGCTCGAAGAGGCCCACTGGCGGCTGTCGTACTACCCCGCCATCGCCGCCGGGCTCAAGGGCCGCGGATTCCTCGCCGAAGGCGCCCCCGCCGACGTCGTCGTCTACAACCCCGACACCATCGACAGCGGCCCCCAGGAACGAGTCTGGGACTACCCCGCCGGCGAATGGCGCCTCATCCAGAAGGCCATCGGCTACGACCGCATCATCGTCAACGGCCGCACCACCTTCATCAACGGCGAATGCACCCAGGCCACCCCGGGCAAGCTCCTGCGCCACGGCACGGACTGAACCGGAAACAGACAGGGCCGGCGCGTCGTGATGAACGACGCGCCGGCCCAACCCTGCGGTTCACACGCGGAGGTCATAGGGACGGATCGAGACGGACCAGGTCCAGTGGCGTCTCGTGTTCGTTTGTCGGCATACGGCGACCATATCTGATGGGTCAGACAGACTGCTGGGTCAGTCACAAGGAACTGTCAGCACTCACAACGACGTCCACGAGCGCG
Organism: Pseudofrankia inefficax; assembly: GCF_000166135.1. NCBI lineage: Bacteria > Bacillati > Actinomycetota > Actinomycetes > Frankiales > Frankiaceae > Pseudofrankia > Pseudofrankia inefficax. The sequence continues at coordinate 2,433,721 of NC_014666.1, read as the reverse complement.
CATCCGGACCAACCCTGGGAGCGGTAGTCCCGGCAGCGCGATCGACGTAGGCCAGGAGGTCCGGAGTCAGCCGGTGCATCGCCGGGCGGTCGTGCCAGCGGACGATCAGGCCACCCGCGGCCATGGCGTTGGCGGTTTCGCGGACGAGCGGGCGGTCGTGGATGGTTCGGGTACGAGGCTTTCAGCTTCGCGGAACAGGGTCGGAGCTTGAGTGCCCTTGCTTCCCGCCTGAGGGAGCCCCCTGGACCGAGGTCGGCGTATTAACGGGCACAGCAAAACGCCGCTCGGGATTTACCCGAACGGCGTCCTATCTCCAGGGGACCAAAAAAGCCAAGATCATGGTTCGAACTTGGCAACTCTGGTGGAGCTGAGGGGATTCGAACCCCTGACCCTCACACTGCCAGTGTGATGCGCTACCAGGCTGCGCCACAGCCCCATATTCGTTTTTCCCTACCGGGGCCTTACTGTACTACAGGTTCCGCTGGCCGGGATTGACCGGCCGTGCACGTACTTTACTACCGTTCCGCCTGGTTCAGGCGACCCGCCGGCCGGCTTCCCGTGCCGCTGACCGAGGGTCAGCGGGCCGGCTGCGGCCGTGTCGGCGAGTCTATCGGATCCGTGTCCGGGGCCGACGCGGTGGCGTCTCCGACCACCGCCGTCTGACTCAGGGTCGTCTGACTCAGGGTCGTCTGGCTGGGGAGCACCACCGAGGCGGTCCCTTGCTGCGGACCGGTGTCAACCTTACCAGCCCACGGGACCCCGGCATTGTGCTCGAGGATGCGGAAGCGTCCGTGCTCGCTGCTCAGCAGGGCCCAGTGACAGTTGCGCAGCGGCCCGAAGTGCCACCAGGTGTCCGGGGGCAGGCCGAGCAGGTGGCCGATGAGCGACCGGGCGGTGCCTCCGTGCAGCACGAACACCACCAGGCTGTCCGGATCGCCCGGTAGGCCCGCCGTGACGAGCTCGTCGAACAGTGCGCCGGCGCGGGCCGCCACGTCGCGGTAGGTCTCGCCGCCCCCGCGCGGGATGTCCTCGCCACGGCGCCAGGCGGCGTCCTCCGCGGGGTACAGCCGGCCAGCCTGCTCAGAGGTCAGGCCGGACCAGCCACCGAGGTCGATCTCACGCAGCCGGGCGTCGGACCGGTACAGCGGCCCGATCTGGTCCGCGGTCGCGCGGCAGCGCTGGAGGTCCGAGGAGACGATCAGGTCGGGGCGCATCGCGGCGATGACCGGCCCCACCCGCTCAGCCTGGGCCTGGCCGACCTCGTCCAGCGGCGGATCGGCCTGGCCCTGGAAGCGCCCGTCGTTGTTCCATTCCGTCCGGCCGTGCCGCAGGAGCAGCAGCCTCACCAGGAGCCGGCCCGTCCGCTCGGGTCACCGAGGACGCCTCCCGCGGCGCTGCCGACCCCGGGCTCGGAGCCGCCACCGACGGGGACGGCCGTCCTCGCGGCCGCGTCCCGGTCGACGAACTCGATCTGCGGGCAGTCCTTCCAGAGCCGTTCGAGGTCGTAGAACTCGCGCTCCTCGACGCGCTGGACGTGCACGACGATCTCGACGAAGTCGAGCAGCACCCACCGGCCCTCGCGCTCGCCCTCGCGGCGCAGCGGCTTGACCCCGATCAGGCGGAGCTTCTCCTCGACCTCGTCGACGACGGCCTTGACCTGCCGCTCGTTGTCGGCGGAGGCGAGCACGAAGCAGTCCGTGAGGGCCAGCCGGTCGCTGACGTCCAGGACGGTGATGTCCTTCGCGAGTTTGTCGGCGGCGGCCTGGGCCGCGATGAGGGCGAGCTCGACGGCCCGGGGGGAAGCGGTCACGCTGCGGGGTCTCCAAGAGGTTGGTCGCGGTGTGGCGGAACGGGGCGCCGTCGCGTCCGCGGGCACACGACGCCAACCAGGACACGGTAGCCGCCGACGCACGGGAGGTCACGGCGGTATCGCCCCGGTTCGCCTGGCCCGTGATCAGCGTCACCTCAGCGGCCGGGCGGCGGCCCGTCCGGGTGGGGGTGGTAGAGGCCGCGCTTCACGATGTAGCGGACGACCGCGTCGGGCGTCAGGTACCAGATCGGCGCGCCGCGCCCGACGCGGTCGCGGATGTCGGACGACGAGATCGCCAGCGCCGGCACCTCCAGCAGGCTCAGCGACTGCGCCGGCAGGCTCGCGTCGAAGGTCAGCTGGTAGCCGGGCCTGGTCACGCCGACGAAGTGCGCGAGCGGGAACAGCTCGTGGACGTCGCGCCAGGTGAGGATCTGGGCCAGCGCGTCGGCGCCGGTGATGAAGAACAGCTCGGCGTCCGGGTACTGCTCGTGCAGCTCGCGCAGTGTGTCGATGGTGTACGTCAGGCCGCCGCGGTCGATGTCGATGCGGCTGACGGTGAACTGCGGGTTGCCGGCGGTCGCGAGGAACGTCATGAGGTAGCGGTCCTCGGCCGGGGAGACCTCGCGGTCGACCTTCTGCCAGGGCTGGCCGCTGGGAACGAAGACCACGGCATCGAGCGCGAACAGCGCGGCGACCTCGCTGGCCGCGACGAGGTGCCCGTTGTGGACGGGATCGAAGGTTCCGCCCATGACGCCGAGCCGTCGCACCTCGGGCGCCGGGGCGCCGCCACTCATCGACACCACCGGTCCGGCGCGGGCGGCCGCGCCGCATCGTCGGGGATGCGGCAGCGGACCGCCAGCCGGGGCCACAGCGGCGCCGCTACTCCCCCGCGGTCGCGAAGGCCCTTGTTCGACACCGTCGGACAGTAACGCCGTACGCGGACGACGCGCCCCGCCGAGACGGGATGGAGCCCGACGGAGTGACCCGCGCCATACCGTTGACCCTTGAGTCGCCGGAGCCGGCCGGCGTGGGCCATGCCGGGCCGACGCGGAGTGCTGAGCGACAGGTGGCGGTGGAGAGGGGGTTGACGGCGTCATCGCGCGCTTCGGCGACGAGTCACCGGCTGGTAACCCCGTCGACTCCAAAGAGCCCCACCGAGTCGTGTCCTGGCGGCTAGGCTCGGGGGCGCCGACGGAGGCACTGGTCACAACGGCTCGCGCCCACGGCGGCGACCTGTACCGCCCGGTTCGACGTGTCCACGTCGGTAGAGCGGACGCAGGGCCCGCTGTACAGGTCAACACCCGCTGTACAGGTCAACACCCGCTCCACCAGTCAACACCTGGCCCGCCCAGGCGCACGGCGCCAACGGGCGGCCGCCCTGGCGGTATTGGAGGCCGACCATGCCGGTACCCGGCTCGCGCCCCAGCGGGCGCCATGCGACTCGGCCTGGCCCGGCGCGTCCCGGCGGCTCAAGCCGGCCGCTGTCGGCCGCGCGGCCCGACTCGGCGCCGCCCCGGCCCGCGCCACCCGGCTCGGGCACGCCCGGCCGTCCGCTCGCGCACCGCCGGATCCGACCGTGGCGGTAAGCCCAGGCGTCAGCCCGTTCGCCGGCAAGCCGGCGGATCCGGCTGAGCTGGTCGACGTGGACGCCCTGATCGCCGCCTACCACGACGTCCATCCGGATGCCGCGGACCCGGCGCAGCAGGTCGCGTTCGGGACGTCCGGTCATCGTGGCTCGTCGCTGAACGGCTCGTTCAACGCCGACCACATCCTGGCGACCACGCAGGCGATCTGCGAGTACCGGTCGGCGGCCGGCTTCGACGGCCCGCTGTTCGTCGGCATCGACACGCACGCGCTGTCCGGCCCCGCGCTGGCCAGCGCGTTGGAGGTGCTCGCCGCGCACGGGGTCGACGTCCGGATCGCCCCGGACGGGGAGGCGACCCCCACCCCGGTGATCTCGCACGCGATCCTCACCCACAACCGGTCCGGCCGGTCGGGGGTGGCCGACGGCATAGTCGTCACCCCGTCGCACAACCCGCCGGCCGACGGCGGGTTCAAGTACAACCCGCCGCACGGCGGCCCCGCGGACACCGAGGTCACCGGCGCGATCCAGAACCGGGCGAACGAGCTGCTGCGCTCCGGCCTGGCCGGGATGAGCCGGCTGCCGTACGAGAAGGCCCGGGCCGCCGCGACGGTGCACGACTACGTGACCGCCTACGTCGACGATCTCGTCGAGGTCGTCGACCTGGGCGCCATCCGCGGCTCCGGCGTCCGGATCGGCGTCGACCCGCTGGGCGGCGCGAGCCTGCGGTACTGGCAGGCGATCGCGGAGCGCTACGAGCTGGACCTGACCGTCGTCAACGACACGGTCGACCCGACGTTCGGCTTCATGACGCGCGACTGGGACGGCAAGATCCGGATGGATCCGTCCTCGCCCTACGCCATGGCGTCGCTGCTGCGGCTGACCGGCGCGACGCCGGCGGACGGCCGGCTGGGTTTCGACGTCGCGGTCGCCAACGACGCGGACGCCGACCGGCACGGCATCGTCACGCCCGGCGCCGGTTTGCTGAACCCGAACCACTATCTGGCCGTGGCGATCTCCTACCTGTTCGCGCACCGGACCGACTGGGCCCCGACGACGGCGATCGGCAAGACCCTGGTCAGCTCCAGCATGATCGACCGGGTCGCGGCGGGCCTGGGCCGGGATCTCGTCGAGGTGCCGGTCGGGTTCAAGTGGTTCGTGCCGGGGCTGACCGACGGCAGCCTGGGGTTCGGCGGCGAGGAGAGCGCCGGCGCGTCCTTCCTGCGGGCCGACGGCACGGTGTGGACGACCGACAAGGACGGCCTGATCGCCTGCCTGCTGGCCGCCGAGATCACCGCCGTGACCGGCAGGGACCCGGGCGTTCTCTACCAGGAGCTGACCGAGAAGTACGGCGCCCCGGCCTACCGCCGGGTCGACGCCCCGGCGAGCACCGCGCAGAAGGACGTCCTGAAGAAGCTCACCCCGAAGGCGCTCGGCGCGACGACGCTCGGCGGCCAGCCCATCGTCGCCACGCTCACCCACGCCCCCGGCAACGAGGCGCCGGTCGGCGGGATCAAGGTCGTCGCCGACGACGCCTGGTTCGCGGCCCGCCCGTCCGGCACCGAGGACGTCTACAAGATCTACGCCGAGAGCTTCCGCGGCCCCGACCATCTGGAGTCGGTGCTCGCCGAGGCCCAGGCCATGGTCGACGCGGCGCTCGCCAGGGGCTGACCGCGGCCGCGGGCCCGGGAAGGCGGGCCTGGCTGTCAGCCGACGGCCAGGCCCACCCGGATCAGCCCCCGCCGCCCGTGGTCTCGACGCCGCCGGTCGTCTCGGTGCCGGGCTCGTCGTCCGCGACGGCGGTCGCCTCGGTGGGCCTGGCCTTCCTGGCGGCAGGTGCCGGGACAGCTACCCGGCTGGCCGGGGTGCCACCGGTACCACGGCGAATCCGGCCGACCAGGCGGTAGAGCAGGTAAAGGACGGCGACCACCAGCGCGATGAGCGCGACCACGCCGAGCGCGGAGATGATGCCCTCCAGGCCGCGCAGGAAGCTGCGGCCCGCGACGCGGAACGCGTGCACGAAGCCGTTCTCCTTGCCCGGCTCGTGCACCTGGGCGCCCTTCTCGCTCAGGTCGACGGTCAGGGTGCCCAGGTCGCTCTGGTCGGCGAGGACCTTGCGCTGTCCCTCGATCTGCTCGATCTGCGTCTGGACCCCGTCGATCTGCTGCTGGACGGCAAGGATGTCGCCGACCGTCGTCGCCTTCGACAGCAACGTCAGGTAGGTGCCCCGCGACGTCGTCAGCGCGTCCTCACGGGCCTGCAGGTCGACGTACTGGGCGGTGACGTCCTGGGAGGACGTCGTGGACGACTGGACGGTGCCGACGCCGGTGACGGCGTCCTGCAGCTTGCCGAACGAGGCCGCGGGCACCCGGACGGTGATCGTGGCGCTCTGCGGGACGTCGTCGGTGGTGGTCGCCGTACCGGTCACCTGGTTGGCCGACAGGTAGCCGCCCAGTCCCTGCGCGGCGGCGGAGATCTTGTGGATCGTCGGATCGACGGCGCCGGCCGCCACCTGGACGTTCATCGACCCGGTCCACACGATGCGCGGCTGGACCCCGGCCGGCCGCCCGGCGCCCGAGTCGGCGCCCGTCGGAGCCGGCGCCACCCCGGAGCCCGCGACGGACGAGGCGGCGCCGGCCGCCGGTGCGGCGGCGGAGTCGGGCGCGATCTCGGTCCCGCCGGCCGAGCTGTCCGCACTGTTGACGCCGAAACCACCCGCCGGAGCGGCGGCCGGGACCGACCTCGCGCTGCCGCTGGAGCTGTCGCCTCCATTGCCGCCACGTGAGCCGACGACGCTGCCTAGCACCGCTACCAGCACCACGATGCCGACCAGCACGACCGCCGCGACGATCACGCCTCGGCGGGAGAAGCGAATCCCCCGCGAGCCAGCCGGCCAGCGGCCTGCTCCCACACCGGGACTGTCGTCCCGCCCATCGGCCACGGGCTCGACCCGGGTGTCCAGAAGTTCGTCCACCGCCATCGCCGCGTTCCTCCTCGGTCTGCGCGGTGCGCTCTGAGGCACCACGATGACGTTGGACGCGCCCGGCCGCAGACTGGTTCACATCACCCGGAAATGGCGGAGAGCCGGCGCGGCGCACCGACAGTCCCGGCCGCCGACCCGCCGCGCTACGCCGTGGTTGTTGAGCGGAGCGAGACCGCGACGATCGCGCAGGACTGAACTGGCGTACCGGACCCCCGGCGTTGGATGGCTGGTCAGGCGGTGATGAAGGCCGAGGTGCGCAGCAATGCGCGCAGGTGGCGGGGCGGGGGTGAGCCGTGCGCGAGGAGCTCGTCGTGGAAGGCGCGCAGGGCCGAAGGCGCCGGGCTCAGCGACTGGCGGAGTTCGGTCAGCTCCTTCCAGCCCACGAAATAGGTGGACAGCTGTCCGGAGGTCAGCAGCGCCCGGCGCCACTTGCCGAAGGCCTCGCCCTCCTCCTGTAGCCCGCGATCCCTCATCAGGGACATCGCCTCCGCGCGGGACATCCCTTCGCAATGCACGCCGTGGTCGAGCAAAGCATTGATCGTCATCCTCAGCTGTACCTTCAGCTGCTGCAGCCGCACGGGCAGCCCGCCGAAGCCGGCCTCAGCCATGAGCTGCTCGGCGTAGACCGCCCAGCCCTCGGTGAATGTCCCGGACCAGGCGGCGGCCCGGACCCGCGTCGGGCCGCGGAACCGAGTGGACGCGGCAAGCTGCAGATGATGGCCCGGGATCGCCTCGTGGACGGTCAGGTTACGCAGAGAGGCCCGGTTGTACTCGCGGTAGAACGACCGCCGGCGTTCCTCAGGCCAGCCGGCGAGCGTCGGGGCGATCGCGTAGAAGGTAGTTAGAGGCGCGGTCTCCAGCGGTCCGGGCGGGTCGCAGTAGGCGACCGAGACGCCCCGCGCGAACTCTGGCATCACGACGACCTCCAGCGGGGCATCGGTCGGGCCGACCAGCTCCGTCGCCGCGAGGAAGGCGTTGACCTCCGCGAGCGCCGCGCGGATGTCGGCGACGACCGTCGCGTCGGTCGGCGCGTCGGCGGCCACCCGGTCGAGGGCCCGACGCACGACGCCGGGGCCAGCCGGTTCGCCCAGGAACTCGGCGGCGACGGCGGCGATCTCCTCAGAGAGCCAGTCGAGCCGTTCGCGGGCCGCGGAAACGATCTCGGCCGAGGTCAGGTCGCTGGCCAGCGCATGCCCGAGCCGGCCCGCCCACAGCCGTTCGCCAAGCCGTGGGCCGCGTGGGTCGGCGTCGAGACGCCCGTCGTCCCCCGCCCCTCGGTCGGCCTCGGTATCCGCGCCAGCGCCCGAACCGGCCGCCGCGCCGGGCAACCGGTCACGCAGCCAGTCGGCGAACTCCTCGACGGCTCGCAGCGCCGCCGCCTGGGCTGGCTCGACCAGCGAGCGCAGCGACGGCTCCCCCGCCAGCATCGCGCCTACGTCCGCACCGATGAGGCCGGCCAGTCCACCGGCCTGCCCGACGGCGGTCTCGACGTGCACCCGGGGCATCGGGCCGAGGACTCGCCTGGCGGTCGCCAGCGCGTCCGGCAGGGCCCCGAGCCGGCCGGCAAGCAGCCGCAGCCGATCGGGGGCTGGCGCGAACGGCCGGGCGAGCAGACGGTGCAGCGCGTGGCCGGGCAGGTGGACGAGTGGGTTCCACTCGTGCTCACGCAGCGCGGTGGCTTCGAACTCCTGGGCCGCGAGCAGGTCTGAGAGCATCGACCGGTCCACCGCCGCCTCGGGGTCAAGCCCCGCGACGTCGACCCGGTCGAGCGCCGCCCGGTGCCGGGCCAGCGCCCGGACGAGGTCGGCGTGCGCGCCCCGGCCGTAGTCGGTGAGCCGGTCGTCGAACCTGTGGTCGCCGAGCTCGGTCGCCCACTCGGGCCGGCGCGCGAACAAGTCGTCCAGAATTCCGTCGGCCACCGCCGCGAGATCCGACGGCGCAGGGGAGCTCCTCATGGCCTCAACGTTAGGCAGTCGATGCGGCTTCCAGGTGTCCGACGTCGCGGCGCTCGACCGCCCTGTCAACGACGTCGCCGTAGGCCCGCAGGTCCAAGCCACACGGGCCGACGCCCGGTCAACCGGCGCGGACGGCCGCCAGAGTGGTGCCCCGGCGCTCGAGAGCCTCCTCGACGCGCCGCTGTATGTGGACGATCAGCGCGTACTGGTCCGCGCAGAAGACCGTCGGGTTGGTGAATCCGCCCCCGGGCCGGTAGCGGTGCGGGAACAGCCCAGCTCCGCAGGTCGCCACGACCTCGCAGCGGTGGCACTCGGCGGAAAGGCCATGCAGCCCGAGTTGGCGCTGCACGAAGGCCGGAACGTCGAACAGCGCGTCGAGCGGGTCCGTGAACACGGTCCGACCGCTGGCGGCGGCGCCCTGCCCGACGGCCTTCAGCGTGTCCACCTGCTCATAGGAACCGTCCGACTCGACGACGACCAGCGCGACCGGGGCGAGCCCGAACGACTCGTGGGCGCCTACTCCCCCGAGCAACAGATGCACCAGCGACTCGAAGGTGCGCACCGAGAGCTGCCTGATCGGCGCGTCGAACCAGCTGTCGAACAGCGGGATGAGCCAGTCGGCGTAAGGGGTGCGACCATCGCCCGGGGTGAGGCCCGGTGGTGGGTTTTCCCAGGTGCCGTGCGGGAGCAGGAAATCCGCGCCCTCGACGCCCAGCCTGAGCAATTCGCCCCAGACCTGGGCCGGGTCCGCCTCCAGTTGAATTGTGCACAGCAGTCCGAGGAAATGCGAGCGGAACTCGGGCCGCTGCATCATGCGAATAGCCGCGACCACCTCGTCATAGCTGGACCGGCCGTCGGCGTAGGTGCGATGCAGGTCGTTGGCATATCGGTCGCCGTCCAGGCTGATGCCGACGCCGATGTCCTCCTTGAGGAGGAATGCCGCCATCGGCTCGTCGAGCAGCACGCCGTTCGTCTGCACCGTGACGGTGACCTCCGTCAGCGGGGTGAGACGCTCACGGAGGATGCGGACGATCCGGCGCAGCCGATCCTGGCCCGCGAGCAGCGGCTCCCCGCCGTGAAGCCGGAAGTTCACGAACTCCAGTTCGTGGGTTCGCACGTGCTCGGCGACCCGGTCCGCCGTCGCGGCCGCTGTCTCGTCGGTCATGAACCGCGGCTGAGCTCGCCACGACTGGTCGGCCAGGTGATAGACGTAGCAGTAGTCGCAGTCGAGGTTGCAGCGCGAGGCGACCTTGAGAACGAACTCACGGAACGGCGTGGGCGTCCACCCGGGCGGTAGCGGCGCGTTCCAGGCCGCTGCCGCTCGATCCGCCGCGGGGATGAAGCCCGCGTTGGCCGGCCCGCGAACCGGTACCGGCCACGGCAATGCGGCGGGCACCACCCGTCAGTTCTTGGTGTCCGTCAGCCGGGAGGCCGACGTGGACGAGGAATGACGTGGGCGGAACAGGCACGGGCCTGAGTTGTGCACGTAGGCGCCGCTCACCAGGTCTCCGTCGGCGGACGCCCGCCGGGCGAGGGCGTGGTCAAGCGCGGACATCCCGGAATCGAGGTCACTGGTGCTCGCGGCGAACGCGGACTGGTCCATGATGGGCCCCCTGTTGCACACCTGGGCGGCGCCATCGCGTCCTGGAGGATCGGTCGCTGTCACGGCCCCGCAGGAGAATTGTCCCAGCAAGGTCGACAGGATTCCGCCGAATCGCGTAACAGCCAACGGATCGGGGAAATCAGGTCGGCAGGAGCCGCTCGATGAAGGCTTCCAGCTGTTCGACGTTGCGGCACTCGACCATCTCGTCGACGATGTCGCCGTAGGCCTTGGTCGCCGAGTCGCCGGAGCCCCAGTAGGACTTCGGCTCCGGGTTCAGCCAGTAGGCGTGCCGGGCCTGGGAGCACAGCCGCTTGAAAATGGTCGACTCGGTCGCGCGGTAGTTGTTGCGGGCGTCGCCGAGGACGAGCAGGGACGTCTTGGGGCCGACGGCGTCCGGATAGCGCTCGGCGAACACCTCGATGGCGTGGCCGTAGTCGCTGTGGCCGTCGAACCAGACCAGGTCCGCCTCGCTGGCGATCCGGCCCATCATGTCGCCGAGGTCGACGCCGCGCAGGAACCGGGTGACCTCGTCGGTCGTGTCGATGAAGCCGAACGCCCGCACCTTCGAGAACTGCTCGCGCAGGGCGTGCGTGAGCATCAGGGTGAAGTGCGCGAACGACGCGACCGAGCCGGAGACGTCGCACAGCACGACCAGCTCGGGCTTGTGCGGCTTGTGCGGGCGGTGCTTGGTCTCCAGCGGCACGCCGCCCGTGGCCAGCGACGCGCGGACGGTGCGGCGGAAGTCCAGCCGGCCGGTGCGGCCGGACCGGCGCTTGGCGGTCAGCCGGGTCGCGAGCCGTCGGGCCAGCGGGTAGACCTGGCGGCGCAGCTCGACGAGGTCCTGGTGGGAGGCCCGCAGGAACTCGACCTGGTCGGTGAGCGGCTTGACCGCCGTGCGCTCGGTGGCCTGAAGGCCGCGTTCCTCGGCCATCCGGCGGCGGATCTCGGACTGGATCATCTCCTCGAAGGAGCGGATCCGGTCGGTGATGGTCTGCCGGGCGATCCGCTCGGCGAGCCCGCCGCGTTCCTGTGGGCCGAGCATCGCGGCGAGCAGGGCGGCGATCAGGGTGTCCGGGGACATCGCGCGCAGCACCCGGAAGACGAACCACGAGCGGCCGTTCTGCCCGCCGCCGGGGGCGGAGCCGAACGCGGCGACGGCCTGGCGGGCGAGGTCGCGCAGCGACTCGTCGTCGCCGTCGAGCAGGGCCTGCTGGAGCTGCTCGCGCAGCGCCTTCTTCAGCGCGTCCAGCTCCTCGCGGGTCGGCTCGCGCTCCTCGCCGCTGGGCTCGCCGTCACCGAGGCCCGGGACGCCGTCGCCGCCGATGGCCACGCCGTCGCCGATCCGGGGCGGGAAGTACAGGTCGAACAGGGTGTCGAAGGCGTTGCGGTAGAGCGGCCGCTTGCACATCGTGGTCGCGAAGGCGGCCCGGACGGCCTCCCGGTCCAGCCAGCCGATCGCGCCGACGGCACGGGCGGCGTCGACGGTCTCGGCCGTGCTCACCGGCACGCCGGCCCGCCGTAGCGCGGCCGTGAACTCGACCGTGCGGTCCACCAGGTTCATCCGAAACCCCTGTTCATCCGACCGGACCCCTGCCGACCGGGTCGGGTCAGTTGGCGCCGAGCTTGAGCTGGCTGATCGCGCGGGCCTGGTCGCTCGCGTGCTTGAGCACCACACCCAGGGTGCTCTTCACTTCTTCCTCGTCCAGCGAGTCGAAACCGAGCGCGAGCACGGTCTGGCCCCAGTCGATGGTCTCCGCGATCGACGGGGCCTTCTTCAGCTCCATCGCGCGCAGCGCGCGGACCGTGCGGACCAGCGCCTCGGCCAGCTGTTCCGGCAGCTCGGGGACCCGGGCGAGCAGGATCTCCTTCTCCCGGGCCGCCGACGGGTAGTCCAGGTTCAGGTAGAGGCAGCGGCGCTTGAGCGCCTCCGACAGCTCACGGGTCGCGTTCGAGGTCAGGACGACGAACGGCCGGCGGGTCGCGGCGATCGTGCCGAGCTCCGGGATGGTCACCTGGAAGTCGGAGAGCACCTCCAGCAGCAGGCCCTCGACCTCGACGTCGGCCTTGTCGGTCTCGTCGATGAGCAGCACGGTCGGCCCGTCCCGGCGGATCGCGGACAGCAGCGGCCGGGCGAGCAGGAACTCCTCGCTGAAGATGTCGTCGTGCGTCGAGCGCCAGTCACCACCGCCGTCGCCGGACGCGGACTGGATGCGCAGCAGCTGCTTCTTGTAGTTCCACTCGTAGAGCGCGCGCGCCTCGTCCAGGCCCTCGTAGCACTGCAGGCGGATCAGCTCGGCCCCGGTGGACCCGGCCAGCGCCTTGGCGAGCTCCGTCTTGCCGGTGCCCGCCGGTCCCTCGACCAGCAGCGGCTTGCGCAGCCGGTCCGCGAGGAAGATGGTGGTGGCGATCGCCTCGTCGGCGAGGTAGCCCGTCTCCCGCAACCGGCCGCGGACGTCCGCGACATCAGCGAAGGCGTGTTCCTGCAACGACATGGACTTCCCCGCCCTACGTCCGTCTCATCGCCGCGCACGGTGCGCGCGACCCGGCGGCGAGTCGGCGCGCATGGCCAACACGTCGCACTGATCCCCTTGGATCCGTTATCCGTCCGTCCCATAGTGCCAGTGGAACGGGCCAGAATCGCGTACTGCTACGAGTCCGGGATGTGATGGACGCGGAGGGTTATGTTTCGCGTGGATAACTTTCCTGGTCAGGCCCACGTGGGGCACCGTTCGTGACCGGTCAGATCCGGTCGTAGGCGGGCAGTGTGAGGAACTCGGCGAAGGGTTCACCGAGCGCGGTCTGCTCGAAAAGCTCGAGGGCGTCCGCCCATCGCCCGCCGGCCTTTCCGGCCTCGGCCGATTCGCCGGCGCCCGGCAGAGAGCCCGCTTCCGCGTCCGGGACCGGGCCCGACGGGCTCAGCCGAGCGACCTCCTCGGCGAGGATCTGGCGGACCAGCTCGGCGGTGACGACCCGGCCGTCGGCGAGCTTCGCGCCGGCGGCGACCCACTGGTAGAGCTGGCTGCGCGAGATCTCCGCGGTGGCCGCGTCCTCCATCAGGTTGTCGATGCCGACCGCGCCGGAGCCGCGCAACCAGGTCTCCAGGTAGCGCAGCCCGACGCTGATGTTGATCCGCACCCCCTGCTCGGTGATCTCGCCAGGGGTCGCGGCGACGTCGAGGAGCGCGTCGGCGGTGACGTGGACGTCGGGGCGCTGCCGGCTGAGCTGGTTGGGCGCGGCGCCCAGGACGCCGTCGAAGACCTCGGTGCAGACGGGGACGAGGTCGGGATGCGCGACCCAGCTGCCGTCGAACCCGTCCCCGGACTCGCGGACCTTGTCGGCCCGGACCTTCGCCAGGGCGGCCGCGTTCACCGCGGGGTCGCGCCGCGACGGGATGAACGCCGCCATGCCACCGATCGCGTGCGCGCCGCGCCGATGGCAGGTCGAGACGAGCAGTTCGGTATACGCCCGTAGGAACGGCGCGGTCATCGTCACGGCGTTGCGGTCGGGCAGGAGGAACTCGCCGGGCCGGGCGGCGAACGTCTTGATCGTGGAGAACAGGTAGTCCCAGCGGCCCGCGTTGAGCCCGGCGGAGTGCTCGCGCAGCTCGTAGAGGATCTCGTCCATCTCGAACGCGGCCGGGAGCGTCTCGATCAGCACGGTGGCCCGGATGGTGCCCTGGGCGAGCCTCAGGGCGTCCTCGGCGAAGCCGAACACGTCGTTCCACAGCCGGGCCTCGAGGTGGCTCTCCATCTTCGGCAGGTAGAACGCCGGGGTCCGGCCGGCCGCCGCGAGGGTCCGCGCGTTGCGGAACAGGTAGAGCCCGGCGTCGAACAGCGAGCCGGACACGGCGGCGCCGTCGACCATGACGTGCCGCTCGGGCAGATGCCAGCCGCGCGGCCGGACGACCAGGGTCGCGGGCCGGTCGACGAGCCGGTAGACGCGGCCGTCCGGGTTGGTGAAGGACAGCGTGCCCGCGATCGCCGCGGTGAGGTTGCGCTGGCCGTCGAGCAAGTTCGCCCAGGTGGGGACGTTGGCGTCCTCGAAGTCCGCCATGAACAGCCGGGCGCCGCTGTTGAGGGCGTTGATGACCATCTTCGCGTCCGTCGGGCCGGTGATCTCGCAGCGGCGGTCGGCCAGATCCGGGGCGGGTGGGGCGACCGTCCAGGCGCCGGCGCGGACCTCGGCCGTCTCGGGCAGGAAGTCCAGCGATCCGCCCGCGGCGATCGCGGCCCGCCGCCGGGCCCGGTTGGCCAGCAGTTCGGAGCGCCGCGCGCCGAACGCGCGCTGCAGCCCGGCGACGAACGCCACCGCGTCGTCGGTGAGCACGTCCGCGGCGAGCGAGGCCGCGTCCGAGGCGTCGAGCCCGGCCACCTCCCGCTCGACCTCGACGCCGTCCGTCGCGCCCGCTGACTCGCCTGTCGCACCCATCGCGCCTCCATCCCTCGCCGGCCAGGTCCCAGTCTGGCCGCCGCCGGGGCCAACGGGCGCCACCTGGGCAGATATATCCGGGCGCGCGGTGTACTTCCCCGCTGATCCGGTCTGCCTGACGTCACGTCGAGACGGCCTAACACTCACGTTAATGTCGACCCTATCTTCCACACGGAAGTAAATTATGAAACATGACTCCCGAGACCTCCTACGTGAATGAAGGAGAAATACGGAATACTCTTCTCGTGTCCCTCGGAGAAGGAGGCTGGAATGCCGGCAGAGCCACTGCCGATCACCGTCATTGTGCCGATCTACAACGGTGCGGCACTTCTCGGTGACGCGTTGACCAGCGCGTTGACACAAGAACCACCGCCGGCGCGGGTGATTGTGGTGGACGACGGCTCCACCGACGACCCGGACGCTGTCCTGGCCGAGTTCCCCACGGTCGAAGTGATCAAGCAGCAGAACCAGGGCGTCGGAGCGGCGCGTAATGCCGGCCTGCGGCGGGCGGACACCGACTACGTCGTGTTCCTCGACCAGGACGACCGCCTGGTGCCCAGCGCGCTGGCACACGCGACCAAACTCCTGGACACGGAACCGGACGCCGCGTTCGTCTCCGGGCGCAACCGCATGATCAGGGCCGACGGCGCGCCGTGGGAGTCCGGCGCGGCGGACCTGCGGCCGGCGGTCCGGCGGGATCACTACCGGGAGCTGCTCTATCAGTCCTGGATCGTTCCGCCCTCGACCGTGCTGTTCCGCCGTTCCCTGCTGACGACGGCCGGCGGCTGGTCGGAGGACCGCAGGCTGAAGGGCGCCGACGACTACGAGCTATACCTCCGGCTCGCGCGCCAGTACCCGGTGCTGGATACCGAGGAGTGCTACGCGGAGTACCGGATGCACGGCGCGAACACGTCAAGCGACGCCCAGAAGATGCTCGACGGCATCACGTTCGTGCTGCGCCGCGAACGCGTCCACACACAGAGCAGCATTGAGCTGGAGCGGGCCCGCCGGTCCGGGCTGGCGTTCTGGCGGGCGGTGCTGGGCCTCAAGGCGGCGGGGCAGGAACTGATGTTGGCGGCGAAGACCCGTCAGGCCATTCCCGCCGCGGCCGGCAAGGCCGTCGTCATGGTCGCCCGCCACCCGGTCTCTTTCGGCGAGTTGGTGAAAGACCATCTCGTGCACGCCTCCGCCCGGGCTGGCGGTGGCGGCTTTCGCGCGGTGCTCGTCGAGACCCGCCGCCGCCTCGGCTGACCAGCGGCGGGCCCGGGGTCGGTTCTCGGCTGCTGAGCGACCGCGAACCGGCCCGGGGTGGGCCTCGCCGAGCCGGTCAGACGCCGAGCCGGTCAGAGACGCCGAGCCGGTCGGAGCCGGGTCAGAGACGCTGAACCGGTCAGACGAGGTGACCGTCGCCGATGCCGATCCAGGTGGTCGACGTCAGCTCGGGCAGGCCCATCGGGCCACGCGCGTGCAGCTTCTGGGTGGAGATGCCGATCTCGGCACCCATGCCGAACCGCTCGCCGTCGGTGAACCGGGTCGAGACGTTCACCATGATCGCGGCGCTGTCGCAGGTGGCGATGAACCGCCGGGAGGCGGCGAGCGAACTGGTGACGATCGACTCGGTGTGCCCGCTGCCGTAGCGACGGATGTGCTCGACGGCCGCGTCGAGCGACGGAACGACCTTCACGGCGAGGTCGAGCGAGAGGTACTCGGCCGCCCAGTCGTCCTCCGTCGCCGCCAGCGCGGTCGGGTCCGCGGCGCGCACCGCCTCGTCGCCGTGGATCGTGACGCCCGCCGCGGTGAGCGCGCCGAGCACCTTCGGCAGGAACTCCGCGGCGACGTCGGCGTGCACGAGCAGCGTCTCGGCCGAGTTGCAGACCGAGACCCGCTGGGTCTTGGAGTTGACCGCGATCTCCACCGCCATGTCGAGGTCGGCGTCCTTGTCCACGTAGACGTGGCAGATGCCGATCCCGGTCTCGATCACCGGCACCGTCGACTCCTCGACGACGGCGCGGATCAGGCCGGCACCGCCGCGCGGGATCAGCACGTCGACGAGGCCGCGCAGGCGCATGAGGTGCTTGACCGACTCGTGGTCGACCCCGGGGACGAGCTGCACGGCATCGGCCGGCAGGCCGGCGGCGACCGCGGCGTCGCGCAGCACGCCGACGAGCGCGACGTTGGACCGCTGGGCCGAGGCACTGCCGCGCAGCAGCGCCGCGTTGCCGCTCTTCAGGCACAGCCCGGCCGCGTCGACCGTGACGTTCGGCCGGGCCTCGTAGATGATCCCGACCACGCCGAGCGGGACGCGGACCTGGCGCAGCTCGATGCCGTTGGGCAGCACCCGACCGCGCAGGACCTCGCCCACCGGGTCGTCGAGCGCGGCCACCTGGCGCAGGCCGTCGGCCATCGCGGTCAGCCGGGCCTCGGTGAGGGTGAGCCGGTCGACCAGCGCGGGCGAGGTGCCGGCCGCCCGCGCCGCGGCGACGTCCTCGGCGTTGGCGCGGATCAGCTCGTCGGCGCGGGCCAGCAGCGCGTCGGCCATGCCCAGCAGGGCGGTGTCCTTGGCCGCGCGTGTCAGTGGGGCGAGGACCGCCGCGGCCTGCTTCGCGCGTACCGCGCTCGCTCGGACATCGTCCGCGGAGACCTGCATGACCCGTTCCCTTCTCGGCGGCGAACAGGGCAACCCGGCTCGGGGCCGGCGCCGCGCGCCATCCAACGAGGCTACCTGCCCGGATTCTCCCGCGCCGGACCGGACGGAGAAGGCCGCGTGGTCGGCTGACCACGCGGCCTTCGGGCCGGGTGCGGACGGCCGTCAGCCGCCCGCGGGTGTCACCGTCAGTCGGCGGCCCTGGCGAGCTTCGACGGCCACCAGATCCGCTTGCCGATCTCGTGGGACAGCGACGGGACCAGGATCGACCGGACGATGATCGTGTCCAGCAGGACCCCGAACGCGACCGTGAAGCCGATCTCGGCCAGGGTGACCAGCGGCAGCACCGCCAGCACCGCGAACGTCGCGGCCAGCACGACGCCCGCCGAGGTGATCACACCACCGGTGACGGCCAGGCCACGGGTGATGCCGGCCCTGGTGCCGTGGGTGAGCGTCTCCTCTCGCACCCGGGTCATCAGGAAGATGTTGTAGTCGATGCCCAGTGCCACCAGGAACACGAACGAGAACAGTGGATAGGCCGGATCCGCGTTGGCGAAGTCGAGCACGTGGTTGAACACCACCGCCGAGACGCCGAGCGCCGCCGCGAACGACAGCACCACGGTGACGATCAGCAGCAGCGGCGCGACGAGCGCCCGCAGCAGCAGTCCGAGGACGATCAGGATCACGAGCAGCACGATCGGGATCACCAGGTCGCGGTCATGGCGGGAGGCCGCGTTGACGTCATGGTTGACGGCCGTCGAGCCGCCCACCAGGGCCTCCGCGCCCGGGACCGCGTGCGCCGCGGTCCGGATGTTCAGGACGGTGGTCTCGGCCTGCTTGGTGTCGTACCGGTAGATGATCGCCGCGTCGATCACGATCCGGCCGTCGGGCGACGGCCTGACCTGGAGGGAGGCTGGCGGGCAGCTCGCGCTGGACGCGAGCTGGGCCGGGGTGACGGCCCCGGACCGGACCAGCTCACCGATCTTGGCGTAGTCGGCCTCGATGCACACCGAACCCGGCTTGGTGTCGACGCCCGGGATCTTCGAGACCGCGGCGATCACTGCGGCAGCCTTGTCGGCCTTCGCGGTGATCACGGCCGGGGCGCCGGCGCCGGCGTCGAAGTTGGCGTCGTAGATCTTCTGGCCGACGATCGCGTCCGGCTGGGTGGTGAAGGTGTCCAGCGTCGACAGGCCGCCGGTCTTCAGGGTCGGCAGGAACGCCACGCAGATCAGCAGCAGCACCGCGGTGCCGATCCAGCCGAGCCGGGAGCGCTTCTCGAGCCTCGTGGCGAACCGTGACCAGACGCCGTGGGTGGCGACGTCGGCGTGGTTGTCGAACCGGGGGATCCGCGGCCAGAACACCCACCGGCCGACGACGACGAGGAACACCGGCAGGAAGACCAGCATCATCACGACGGTGCAGGCGACGCCGATCGCGCAGACCGGCCCGAGGCTCTTGTTCGAGTTCAGCTCGCCGAGGCTGAGGCAGAGCAGGCCGAGGATGACGGTCAGGCCGGAGGCGGCGATCGCCGGGGCGGCCCCGCGCCAGGCGGCCATCATCGCGTCGATCCGACCGCGATAGTTGTGCAGTTCCTCGCGATAACGGCTGACGAGCAGGAGTGCGTAGTCCGTCCCGGCGCCGATCACGACGACGGACAGGATGCCCTGGCTCTGGCCGGTGAGGGTGAGCGCGCCGTGCTTGGCCAGCGGGTAGATGACCAGCGAGGACACGCCGAGCGCGAGCGCCGCGCTGAACAGCGGGAAGAACCAGAGCACCGGGCTGCGGTAGACGACGAGCAGGATGATGATGACGACCAGACCGGCGGCGAGCAGCAGCTGGCCGTCGAGACCGCCGAACGCGTCGATGAAGGCGACCAGCAGGCCGCCCGGCCCGGCGCTGTGCACCACGAGGCCTGCCGGCAGGTCAGCCTTCGCGACGTCGATGACGGCCTTCTCGGTCTTGCTGAGGTCGTCACCGTTGACCTCGGTGTCGCCGTTCTTGCCGATCAGCGGCACCGAGGTCGAAGCCACCGAGTCGTTCTTGGAGAACTGCGGCTGCCCGACCTGATCGGCCGCCACCCCCTGGACCTTGCCGAACTTGACCCGGTCAGCGGCGATCTTCGCCTTGTCGGGCCCGGTCAGGCCGCCGGCCCGCTGATAGATGATGAAGCCGGGGATCGTCGCGATGTTCTGGAACTTCTGCGACTCCTTGTCGACCTTCGTCGACTCGGCCGAGCCAGGCAGGTACGACGCGTTGTCGTTCTTCTGGACCTGGCTGAGCTTGCCCTGGAACTGGAAGCCGCCGCCGCCGATCAGGAAGACGACGAGCGCGGCGAGGCCGAAGGCGTAGACGAACCACGGCCGGCGGCGTCCGGAGCTGGGTGCGGCGGGCGGGGGCGGCGGCGCGGTCCCGGAGCGTTCCTCCGCGGCCAGGTCACTGGTCATCGTGTCTCTCCCGGTCGACTTTCGGTCTCGGCTCGGCGACGACGGGCGCGGTCCGGCCAGTGGCCCGTCGGGGGCAGGTGCTGATCTGGCTGACGCGGCGCCCGCGGGCGGGCGGCACGACCACCGGGGCGGCGCCGCTGGCTGGCACGGACCGTACTGGCCGGGTGTGACACGTTCGTGGCCAGGCTCCGCGCCTTCGATGATGGCGCCGTCCCGCTCTGACGCCATCAGGTTTTCGGCTGATCAGGCGGTGGACGCCGCCCTCCTCCGGTTGGCGTCACTATCTCATTGTCTTACTCGCTCAACAAGTCTTTACTCAGACATCGGTCGCACCTGCGCACGAAGGCTGGCCGGCATGGCGAACGACTTCGCAGGTCTGACCGCCGCGCGCCGGCCGATCTGACCGTCCAGCCATCGAAAGTGAGTTAGACCACACGAAGGGCGCCACGACTCGGTCCGGGCGCGTCGCCCCGGCCGCGACCGGCCCACGCCGCCCGGAACGCGTCATGAGGCGAGCATGCTCGACCCCCGGGCCCGCGTCGTCCGCCCACAGGCGACACTCCGGGTACGCAGACCCGCGTACCCGAGGGGCACCCGCGACGGCGGGCCCGGACGGTGACCGCCCCGGGCCGGGCGGGGCGGGTGGGCGGCGGCGCGCCCACCCGGTGGTGCCACGCGTCGCGGGTCGCCGCGGCCCGGGCCATATGATCATGGGCGCAGCGCGGCGTAGCGACGTGACCGGAGCGGGACGCCCGAACGAGGCTCGACTGGGGAGAGGCGCGCATGCTCGTCCTGCACACGTCCGACTGGCATCTCGGACGTCGCCTGCACGGCTTCGACCTCGCCACCGCGCAGGCCGCGTACGTCGACCATCTCGTCCAGGTGACCCGCGCCGAGCGGGTCGACCTGGTCGTGGTCGCGGGCGACGTGCACGACCGGGCGATCCCGCCGGTGGGCGCGCTGCGGCTGTTCGACGAGGCGCTGTCCCGGCTGCGCGACACGGGAGCCCGGGTGGTGGTCATCAGCGGCAACCACGACGCCGCGGCACGCCTCGGCGACAAGGCCGGGCTGCTCGACCCCCGCGTCGCCATCCGCACCGACCCGGCTCGGCTCGCGTCCGCCGTGGTCGTCGAGGACCGGTTCGGCCCGGTCCGGGTCTACCCGGTCCCCTATCTGGAGCCGGCCGCGGTCGCCGACGTGCTTCCCGTGGTGGACGACCCCGCCGACGAGCTGGAAACCGACCCCACCGACGACCCGGCCCCGGGCGTGGGCGCCGAGGGGCCGGTCGGGACTGGCCCCGGCGACGCCACCGACCCCGCATCCGGGCCGCCGTCCCCGGCCCTGGCCGAGGGGCCGGTCGAGCCGCCCTTCCCGGGCATGGTCTCGCTGTTCGACGAGGACGAGCTCGCCCCGAGCCTGGTGCCCGCCGCGCCCCGCCCTCCCGCGTTCCACGACGGACGTCGCCGGGCCCGCCGCGCGGCGGCGCTCACGCACGCCGGGACGATGCGCCGGGCGATGGCCGCCGTGCGGGCCGACCTGGCCGACCACCCCGGCGCCCGGTCGGTCGTCGTCGCGCACGCCTGGGTCACCGGGGCGGCCGGCAGCGACAGCGAGCGCGACATCAGCGTCGGCGGCGCCGCGCACGTGCCCGCCGCCCTGTTCGACGGGATCACCTACGCGGCGCTCGGCCATCTGCACCGGCCACAGCGGGTCCTCGGCCGGGCCGACCTGCGCTACAGCGGCTCGCCGCTGGCCTATTCCTTCTCCGAGACGCAGGACGCGAAGGCGTCGCTGCTCGTCGAGCTCGGACCGGCCGGGCTCGCCCGCGTCGAACCTGTCCCGGTGCCGGTGCACCGGCGGATGACGATCCTGCGCGGCCCGCTGGAGCAGCTGCTCACCCGGCTGGAGTACGGCGAGCACACCGAGGACCTGGTGGCCGCGGTACTGACCGACGACGCCCGCCCCGTCGACGCGATGAGCCGGCTGCGCGCCCGCTTCCCGCACACCCTGGTGCTGCGCCACGAGCCCGAGCACGCGCCCGCCGACGACGGCCGGACGTTCACCCAGCGCACCCGGGGCCGCGACGACCTCGACGTGGCCGCCGACTTCGTCGACTTCGCGCGGGGCACGCCGGCCGACGAGGACGAACGCTCCCTGCTCGCCGACGCGCTGACCGCCGCCCGGCTCACGGCCGCCTGGCCCGACGCCCGCGGGGAGGCCTGATGCGCCCGCACCGGCTGGAGCTCGTCGCGTTCGGCGCCTTCCCCGGCGAGGTCGAGCTGGACCTCGACCGGCTGGGCGCCGGCGGACTGGTGCTGCTGTGCGGCGAGACCGGCGGCGGCAAGACGACCCTGCTCGACGCCGTCGGCTTCGCGCTCTACGGCACCGTCCCCGGCCTGCGTGGCGTGCGCGACCTGCGCTCCCATCACGCCGCGCCGGACGTCGCCCCACGGGTGCGGCTGGAGTACTCGGTGCCCGCCGGCCGCTTCCGCGTCACCCGCACGCCCGGCTGGGACCGGCCGAGGCGGCGCGGCGACGGCACCCAGCGCCAGCACCCGACCGCGCTGCTGGAACGGTGGACCGGCTCGGGCTGGGCGGCCGAGGCCACCCGCAACGAGGACGTCGGCCACGAGGTCAACGGGCATCTCGGCATGCGGCCGGAGCAGTTCTTCCAGGTGGTGATGCTCCCCCAGGGCCGGTTCGCCGACTTCCTGCACGCCGACAACGACGCCCGCGAGGCGCTGCTCAAGCAGCTGTTCAGCGTCGGCCGGTTCGAGCGGGTCGAGCAGTGGCTCGCCGACCGGGCCAAGCGCGCCGCCGACGACCACGGGCTCGCCCGCCAGGACCTCGACCGCGTCCACGCCAAGGTCACCGAGGCGGCGGGCCCGCCGGAAGCCGGCGACACCGAGGCCGCCGTGCCCGCCGGCACCGAGAGCGCGACGGCCACCGACGAGCCTCCCGCCCCTGACTGGGCCCGCGCGCTCGCCGCCGGCGCCGCCGAGGCTGCCCAGGCGGCCGACCGCCGCCGAGACGAGACGCAGCAGGTCCGGGACCTGGCCGAACGCGGGCTCGCCATGACCCGCGAGGCAGTCCGGCGGGCCGAGGAACGCGCCCAGCTGCTCCGCCGCCTCGCGGAGCTGGACGAACAGGCGCCCCAGGTCGAGGAGCTCGCCGCGGAGCTGGCCGCCGCGACCCGGGCCGGCGCCGTCAGCCGCGCCATCGCGGAGACCCAGCGCAGGGCAGCGCAGGCCGCCCAGGCTGAGACCGCGCAGGCCGCGGCCCGGGCCGCTGTCGCCGCGGCGGCGCTCCCCGACGCGGGCGACCCACCACGGGAGACGGCTGACGCCACGGCCGACGAGCTGGCGGCGCTCGCCGCGGACGCGCACGCCGAGTCGGGACGCCTCGAGCCACTCGCGCTTGTCCTCGTCGCCGCCCATGAGGACGCGGCGCTGGCCGACCTGGCCGACCGCGAGGCCCTTGAGCACGCCCAGGCCGCCGCCGTCCGGGAAGCCGAGATCACCACGACGCTGCCGGCGCGGCGCCAGGCGGCCCAGGAACAGGCCGACGCCGCCCGCCGGGCCGGCCACCTCGCCCCGGCGCTGACCGAGCGGTCCGAGCAGCTGGCCGACCTCGCGGACGCGGTCCGCGAGCGAAGGCGGGCACTCGCCGAGTCGACCGAGGCGGCCGCGAGCGCCA
This sequence comes from Pseudofrankia inefficax, assembly GCF_000166135.1. NCBI lineage: Bacteria > Bacillati > Actinomycetota > Actinomycetes > Frankiales > Frankiaceae > Pseudofrankia > Pseudofrankia inefficax. Next base: position 2,410,576 of record NC_014666.1, on the reverse strand, counting down.
CCCGGGCCAGGGCCCGCGCGGTCGAGCTGCGCCAGCAGCGCTTCGACGCGATCACCGCCGAGCTGGCCGCCGCGTTGGCAGACGACACCCCGTGCCCCGTCTGTGGCGCGCTCGACCATCCCGACCCGGCCGAGGTCCGCGCCGACCACGTGAGCAAGGACGCCGAGCGGGACGCCGACGCGGCGGCCACCCGGCGCGAGGCGGCCGCCGGCACGGCGCGAGACCAGGTCGCCGGGCTGACCGGCCAGGTCAGGACGCTGCTGGCGGCCCTGCTGCGCTCCCCCGCCGCGCTCGCCGATGGCCCGCGCCCAGGCGGCGGCGCCTCCGACGCGGCGGTAGCCGGCGCGGACAGCTCCGGCGACGACGCCGCGGCGACGGTTGCCGGGATGCTGGCCGACCTGCGCGGCACGTTGCTCGACGAGGCGGTGCTGCTCACCGACGAGGACGATCTCGGGGCGGCCGGCCCGGACCGGACCGCCGCCGAGATCGACGCGGTCGCGCGGGCGTTCGGCGCGGCGGCGGGCCAGGCCGCGTCGAGCGCCGCTGACCTCACCGGCGCGCAGGCCGGCCTCGCCGCGCTCGTCGAGGCTCAGACCAGGGCACACGCGGACCTCGCCACCCACCGGGCCGAGGAGCGGGCGGCCGGCCTGCGGGCCGCGGCGGCGCGGGACCGGGCCGCTCGGGCACTGGCGACGGTGCCGTCCGCGTTGCGCGACCCGGCCCTCCTGGCGAGCCGGGTCGACGCGGTCGCGCGCTTCGCCCGGGCCTGCGCGCACGCCGAGCAGGCCGTGCGGGCCGCGGCCCAGGCCCGTGACGAGCTCCGCCGGGCCGACGCGGACGCGGCGGAGGCGGCGACGGAGGCGGGGTTCGCGGATCCGGGCGCGGCGCTCGCCGCGGTCCGCGAACCGGACTGGCTGGCCGACGCGCAGACGCGCATCCAGGGGCACCGCGACGAGCGGATCCAGGCCCGGTCCCGGCTCGCGGCCCCCGAGCTGGCGGCGGCCGCCGACGACCCGTCGGCCCGCCTCGACGAGCACGAGCGCGCGGCCGCGGCGGCGAAGGCGGCCCACGAGGAGGCCTGGGCGACGGCGGCGACCGCGGCGCAGCGCGCCCGCCGGCTCGAGGCCCTGGTGGAGGAGTACGCCGGCGCGCACGCGGCCCTCTCCCCACGCCGGGCCGCGGCGGCACAGCTACGCCAGCTGGCCGACCTCGCGATCGGCCGGGCCCCGGCCAACCAGCACGGGATGCCACTGTCGAGCTACGTGCTGGCGGCCCGGCTGGAGGAGGTCGCGCACGCGGCGAGCCGCCGGCTGGCGGCGATGAGCGGGGGGCGTTACACCCTCGTCCACGACACCGGCGAACGCCGCGACCGGCGCCGCAAGGCCGGCCTCGGGCTGCTCGTGCTGGATGCCTGGACGGGCCGGTCGCGCCCGACCGCGACCCTGTCGGGCGGCGAGACCTTCCAGGCCGCGCTGTCGCTCGCCCTCGGCCTCGCCGACGTCGTGAGCGCCGAGGCGGGCGGCCACGCGATCGACGCGTTGTTCGTCGACGAGGGCTTCGGCACGCTCGACCCGGACAGCCTGGACGAGGTCATGAACGTTCTCGACGAGCTGCGTGCCGGCGGCCGTCTCGTCGGCGTCGTCAGCCACGTCGCCGACCTGCGCCTACGCATCCCGACCCAGATCCAGGTCCGCAAGGGACCCAGCGGCAGCACCGTCGAGACCACGGCCTGACCGGGGCGGGTGCCGTCCCTCCTCGGTCGGCCCTGGCCGTCGCTCTCAGCGGGAGGGCAGCAGGAGGACGAGGTCGTCGCGGTGGACGACCTCGCGGTCGTAGCCGGGGCCCAGGTCGGCGGCCAGCTCGGCGGTGCCGCGCCCGAGCATGCCGGGCAGCTCGTCCGCGTCGAAGGCGACCAGCCCGCGGGCGACGGCCCGCCCGGTCGGGTCGACCAGCTCGACCGGGTCCCCGGCGGAGAAGTCACCGTCCACCGAGGTCACGCCCGCGGGGAGCAGGGACGCGCTGCGCCCCACCACCGCGGCGACCGCGCCGGCGTCCAGGTGCAGCCGGCCCATCGGCGCGGTGGCGTGCGCCAGCCAGAGCAGCCGGGCGGCACGGCGCGGGCCGGTCGGGTAGAAGACCGTGCCGACCTCGGCGCCGGTCAGCGCCTCGGCCGCCCTCGCCGTCGACGTCACGATGGTGGTGACCCCGCCGGACGCCGCCATCCGGGCGGCATCGATCTTCGTCGCCATCCCGCCGGTGCCGACGCCGGCCGTGCCGGTCCCCTTGGCGGACAGGCCGTCGAGGTCGGCGTCCGAGCGGACCTCGCGCACCAGGTTCGCCGGCCCGAGCCGGGGGTTCGCGTCGTAGACGCCGTCCACGTCGGACAGCAGCACCAGCAGGTCCGCGGAGACCAGGTGGGCGACGATCGCGGCGAGCCGGTCGTTGTCGCCGAACCGGATCTCCTGGGTGGCGACCGCGTCGTTCTCGTTGATGATCGGGACGATGCCGAGCTCCAGCAGGCGGTCGAGCGCGGTGCGGGCGTTGCGGTAGTGGGCCCGCCGGACCACGTCGGTCGCGGTCAGCAGCACCTGGCCGACCTGGTGGCTGGACTGGCCGAACGCCTCCGCGTACTGGTGCACCAACGCGCTCTGCCCGACGCTCGCGGCCGCCTGCAGCGTCGCGAGGTCACGCGGCCGGCGCGACAGGCCCAACGGGGCGAGACCGGCGGCGATCGCGCCGGAGGACACCAGGACCAGCCGACCGCCGGCCAGCGGGCGGACGGCTCGGACCAGCGCGCCGAGCCGCTCGGCGTCCAGCCCGCCGGCGGCGCTGGTCAGCGACGACGACCCGACCTTGACGACGACCCGTTGCGCGCTCTGGACGAACGAACGCACGTCAGCTCTCGTCCTCGTCCCGGGCGGCTGTGGCGGGAGCGCCGGGCGTCTCCTGGCCGTCGTCGCCGACCCAGACCACCGTCGGGCCGTCGTCACCCGTGGCGTCGTCGTCCCAGTCCGCGTCGTCCTCGTCTTCGTCGTCGTCCTCGTTCCAGACGGCGTCGTCCCAGCCGGCGTCCCGCGGGACGGCTCGGGTGACGACACCGTCCTCGTCGACGAAGACCTCGTCGCCCTCGGCGGCGGACGCGAACGCGGCATCCGCCTCGTCCTCGTCGACGGCCACCCCGGCCCGGCGGGCCAGCCGCTCGGCGCGGGTCAGCCGGACGGAGGTACGCAGCCGGTCGTCGGTGCCGCGCGGGCCCATGACGGGCTCGGTGGCGCGCCGGGCGCCGCTGCCGCCGACGGTGGCGACCCCGGCGGTCTCGGCTTCGGCCCGGCTGGTCGCGTACTGGGCGAGGGCCCCGCGGCCGGACAGCGTCGGCTCCCAGTCGAACGTGACGTCGCCGATCGTGACCTCGGCGCCTGCCTCGGCGCCGAGCTTCGCGAGCTCTGCCTCGACGCCGAGCCGGGCGAGCCGGTCGGCGAGGAAGCCGATCGCCTCGTCGTTGGTGAAGTCGGTCTGACGGACCCAGCGCAACGGCTTCGCGCCGGTGACGACGTACCCGCCGTCGAGGGCGCGGACCGCGAACTCGACCTCGTTGACGGCCTTCGGGCGCAGCACGATCCGGGTCGCCGCCTGGACCGGCGTCGAGCGCCGGTGCTCGGCGACCATCCCGGCGAGGTACAGCGACAGCTGCCGCACGCCCTCCCGGGTCGCCGAGCTGATCGAGAAGACCTCGAGGCCCCGGGACCGCAGGTCGGCGGTGACCATCTCCGCGAGCTCACGGGCGTCGGGGACGTCGATCTTGTTGAGGACGACGAGACGCGGCCTGCCGGCGAGATCGGCCGAGTACGCCGCCAGCTCGTGCTCGATGGTGTCCAGATCGGACAGTGGGTCCCGGCCCGGGTCCAGGGTGGCGCAGTCGAGCACATGGACGATCACCGAGCAGCGCTCGATGTGGCGGAGGAACTCCAGCCCCAGGCCGCGGCCCTGGCTCGCGCCCGGGATGAGGCCGGGCACGTCGGCGACGGTGTAGGGCGGCAGGTCGCCGGCCTGGGCCACGCCCAGGTTCGGCACCAGTGTGGTGAACGGGTATTCGGCGATCTTGGGCTTGGCCGCCGACAGCACCGAGACCAGCGACGACTTGCCGGCGCTCGGGTAGCCGACCAGCGCCACGTCGGCGACCGACTTGAGCTCGAGGACGGCGTCGAGGCTCTCCCCCGGCTCGCCCAGCTCGGCGAACCCGGGCGCCTTGCGCCTGGACGACGCCAGTGCCGCGTTCCCCCGGCCGCCGCGGCCGCCCTGAGCGAGCACGAACGTGCTGCCCAGCCCGACGAGGTCGATGATCTCGTCGCCGTCCGGCGTGAGCACGACCGTGCCGTCGGGCACCGGGAGGACCATGTCCTCGCCGTCGGCGCCGCTCTTGTTGGAGCCCTGGCCCGGCCGGCCGCTGGTGGCCCGCCGGTGCGGATGGAAGTGGAAGTCCAGCAGGGTGGTCACGCCCGGGTCGACCACGAGGCGGATGTCGCCACCGCGGCCACCGTTGCCACCGTCAGGGCCGCCCAGCGGCTTGAACTTCTCCCGGTGGATGGACGCACACCCGTGCCCGCCGTCACCGGCGGCGGCGTGCAGAACCACCCGGTCGACGAACGTCGGCACTGCCTGGCCTCTCCTGGTCTGCCAGCCCTGCGGCCGGTACTACGGTTGCGTCCGCGGTCTCGCGCGCGGGAGCCCGGACATGACTGAAGCCGCGCCAGGCAACGGTCCCCGTGCCCAGCGCGGCTTCGGCGCGAACGAAAACTAGGCCGCGGGCTCGAGCGCGAGCACGTTGATGACCCGGCGACCACCGCGGGTGCCGAACTGAACGTGGCCCTCGGCCAGGGCGAACAGCGTGTCGTCCTTGCCGCGCCCGACCAGCGCGCCCGGGTGGAAGTGCGTGCCGCGCTGGCGGACCAGGATCTCGCCCGCCTTCACGTACTGGCCACCGAACCGCTTGACGCCCAGCCGCTGGGCGTTGGAGTCACGACCGTTGCGCGAGGAGCTCGCGCCCTTCTTGTGCGCCATCTCGCTCAGGCCTTCTTGGTCTCGATGCCGGTGACCTTCAACCGGGTGAACTTCTGACGGTGACCCTGCCGCTTGTGGTAGCCGGTCTTGTTCTTGAACTTGTGGATCCGGATCTTCGGACCCTTGACGATGCCGACGACCTCGGCCGTCACCTCGGCCGCGGCCAAGGCGGCCAGGTCGGTGGTGACCGACTCCCCGTCGACCAGAAGCACTGGCTTCAGGTTCACGGCCGCGCCCGGCTCACCCGGCAGAAGCTCGACATCGACCACATCGCCGACGGCGATCCTGTGCTGCTTGCCACCGCTGGCAACGACCGCGTACACCAGTTCTCCCTGCTCCTGTGGCCCGCGCGCCACATCAACCGACCGTCGCGCGAGCTGATCTCCTCAGGGCGCCCCACGACCCGTGCGCGGCGGCCTCGCTCCAGACGCTCGCCCGGTCGGTAACACCTCAACCGGTCGGCACCTCGACCTGACGGCGCCTGAACCTGACATCACGCTGGTAGCGGGCACACGCCCGTTCGGAGTGGGCACCAAACCTACCCCGTGTCGCTCCACCTTACAGGTCGCTGGACCGTTGGTGCGCACCGCCACCGCTCGATCGACTCCCGCCGGTGTCGACCTTCCGCGCGGGTCGCAGCCTCTCGATGACGGAACTCCACACGTCGCGGAAGCTGCCCACTTTCCTGGTTACTTTGCGTTGATAGCCAGTCCAGATGGGTACATCGGCGGGTCCAGCCGGGTGACTCCGGGCCTAGCGGCGGATCACACCCGGGTGATCCAGACGTGTCATGGCCACGATCTACGCGCCGGGGAACCATGGAGACTACGACGGAGGTGTCCGGCGGGCCGGGGAGGACGGACATGAACACGGCGGCAGGGCGATGACCGAGGCGGCGTGGGAGACGGTGGCCTGGGTCGCCGGCACAGTCGCGCTCGTCGCCCTTCTGGCGGTTCCGCTGGCCTGCTGGCTCATGCTGCACGGGCCGGTGATCGCGGCCCGGCTCTCGGCCGCGATCAGCGCGACCAGGCAGGGCGACGCGGCCGCTCACCTGGGCGACCAGGACGACCTGGTGCAGACGCTCGTCGTCGCCACCTACGCGCTCCAGCTCGGCGATCAGGATCGTGCCCGGGCGGCGGTGGACGGCGCGCTGCACCAGTCCCGCGCGATCCTCGACCGGATGCTCGCCGAGGCCGGCCACGATGCCCTGTCCCGCCGCGACACCGCCGGGCACCCCTCGCCCAGGGCCGACGCCGCGCCACCGGCCTCCGGAACCACTTCCGCGGCCGGCCGGCTTCACCATCTGGGCCTGGGCCTGGGCCTGGGCCGGCGCGGGCCGCTGCGCCGCGAACGCCCGGCAGCCGCGCCGGGCCCACGAATCGGACGCCACGTCGCCTGAGACGAGCCACGATCGCCGTTTCGGCCCTCCCAGGGTCGCGTTACGGCCCAACCAACAACCACCAGAGGGCCAAAATCGCGATCAACAGTCCTCGCTCACGCGCGCCTCTGCCGGGACCAGCCTGACTCGGCTGGCCCCGGCTCGGGCAAGGGCATCAGTGCTCCGCGCTCCGCCGCTACTTGCGCGGTGACTCGCGGGGCAGTCGTTACTCGGCGGAGGCGGTCGCCTCGACCGACTCGGCCGGCTTCGCGACCGGGCGCGAGGCCCGGCGCGGCCGGCGGCCACGGCCACCGCCCGACTCCGAGCCGACCGCGGCGCTGTCCGGATCGGCGGAGTTCGCGAACACGGTCGGCCCCGCGTCGTCGGCGCTCGCGCCGTTCACGCCCGCTTTGTGGTCACTCTCCACCGGCACGACAGACCCGTTGGCGACCGGCCAGCCGAGACCAGCGGGCTCGCCGCTGGCCGCCTCGTGCTGGCCAGCCCCGGCGATGCCGCCCGGCCAGCCCGTGGCGTGGGACTCGGTGACCGGCGCCCCGGCCTGCGCTGCTGTGCCGTCGGGCCCGGCCGCCTCGACGCTGACCGTGTCCGCCACGGCGATGACGGGACTCGTCGCGGCCCGGCGGGCCCGGCGGGTGCGCCGGCCCTCCCGCGCCGTGCCGGCCTCGCCGGTCTCCACGGCGGCGCGGCCGCCGTCACGGTCGCCCGCGGCCTCGTCCTCGGACGCGAGGCTCGCGGTCCGCTCGTCGACGCCCTCGGGTTCGCCGAGAATCGACTCGTCCAGCTCGGCCGCCGGTGCGGCGCCGGCCGAGCCGCGCCGGCCGGCGCGGCGCAGCGGCGGTGCCGGGATCGGCGGGACAGGCGCCTGGGCGTGGTGACCGTCCAGGTGGATGAGCACCCCGCGCCCGTTGCAGTGCGCGCACGGCTCGCTGTAGGCCTCCAGCAGGCCCTGGCCGACCCGCTTGCGGGTCATCTGGACGAGCCCGAGGCTGGTCACCTCGGCGACCTGATGGCGGGTCCTGTCCCGGCCGAGACACTCGGTGAGCCGACGCAGCACCAGCTCCCGGTTGCTCTCCAGGACCATGTCGATGAAGTCGATGACGATGATGCCGCCGATGTCGCGCAGCCGCAGCTGGCGGACGATCTCCTCGGCCGCCTCGAGGTTGTTCTTGGTGACGGTCTCCTCGAGGTTGCCGCCCTTGCCGGTGAACTTGCCGGTGTTGACGTCGACGACCGTCATGGCCTCGGTCCGGTCGATCACCAGCGAGCCACCCGAGGGCAGCCAGACCTTGCGGTCGAGCGCCTTGGCGAGCTGCTCGTCGACGCGGTACTCGGTGAACAGGTCGGTCGTCCCGACGTGCCGGCGGACCCGGTTGCGAAGGTCCGGAGCGACCAGGTCGACGTAGCTCTCGATCTGCTCGGCCTCGCCCGAGCCCTGCACGAGCAGCTCGGTGAAGTCCTCGTTGAAGATGTCCCGGATCACTCGGACGACGAGGTCCGGCTCGCCGTAGAGCAGGGCCGGCGCGGAGGCCTTCTGCGCCTTGCGGGAGATGTCCTCCCACTGCGCGGCCAGGCGTTCGATGTCGCGCTCGAGCTCCTGTTCGCTCGCGCCCTCGGCGGCGGTCCGCACGATCACGCCACCGTCCTCGGGGGTGATCTTCTTCAGGATGCTCTTGAGCCGGGAGCGCTCGACATCGGGCAGCTTGCGGCTGATCCCGGCGTTCTGGCCGTCCGGCACGTAGACGAGGTAGCGGCCCGGCAGGCTGATCTGGCTGGTCAGCCGGGCGCCCTTGTGGCCGATCGGATCCTTGGAGACCTGGACGAGCACGGACTGGCCCGGCTTGAGCACCTGCTCGATCTTGCGCGGCCTGCCCTCCAGGCCGGAGGCGTCGTAGTTGACCTCGCCGGCGTAGAGGACCGCGTTGCGGCCCTTGCCGACGTCGACGAACGCCGCCTCCATGCTGGCCAGCACGTTCTGGACCCGGCCGAGGTAGACGTTGCCCGCGTAGGACGCGGAGCTGGCCCGGGTGACGAAGTGCTCGACGAGCACGCCGTCCTCGAGGACCGCGATCTGGGTGCGGTCACCGGCGTGGCGGACCAGCATCCGGCGCTCGACCGACTCGCGGCGGGCCAGGAACTCCGCCTCGGTGACGATCGGCGGGCGGCGCCGGCCGCTGTCCCGGCCCTCCCTCCGGCGCTGGCGCTTGGCCTCCAGCCGGGTCGAGCCGCTGACGCCGCGGACCAGGTCGTCGTCGCGCCGGGTCTCGCGGACGTGCACGACGGTGTTCGGCGGGTCGTCCGGCGCCCCGGAGGCGTCCTCGCCCGTCGTGGCCCGCCTGCGGCGACGGCGACGGCGACGCGAGCCGGCGCGATCGTCCTCGTCCTCGTCCTCTTCGTCCGTGTCCAGCGCGAGCGGTTCGTCGCCCTCGTCGTCGGACTGGGCGCGGGCGTCGTCGGTGTCAGCGGCGGCCTCGGGGGTGTCCTCGGCCTCGGAGGCGTCGAGCTCGTCCTCGCCGCGCGCCCGGCCGCGGCCACGGCGGCCACGGCGCCGGCGCCTGGTGCCGGCCAGGTCGGCGTCGTCCAGCGACGCGTCGGCGGCGTCGACCGCCTCGGGCTCCTCGGCCTGGCTGGTCTCCTCCTCCGCGGGGACGACGGCGGTCGGCTCCTCGGTCTCCTCGACCTCGGCCTCCCGGACGGGCCGGCCGGGACGCCGCTCCGCCTCGCGGTCACGCCCACGCGGGGCGGCCGGCTCGCGGGCAGCCAGGTCGGGGGCCTGGAAGGTCACGGCGGTGATCGGCCGCCGGGTCATCCGGGGGGCGGCCGGCTCGGCGTCGAACCCGGTCAGGAACGGCTGCGCCTGCGCGCTCCACTGCGGAGCCACCGACCGCGACCGCCTGGTGGACGTCTCCGCGGCGGGCTCGGCGGCTGGCTCGGCGGCCTGCGCCGCAGGCTCGGCGGAGCCCGCGTCCTCGCCGGGCTCGGCGGACTCAGTGGACTCAGCCGGCTCGGCCACGGCTGCCGGCTCGGCGGCACGGGCCCGTCGGCGCCGCGTACGTGGGGCGGCGGCCGGCTCGGCCTCGGCCGGCGGCGCGCTCTCGGCGTCGGCCGCGGGCTGCGCCTCAGCGGTGTCGGGAACGGCGGTGTCGGAAACGGCGGCCTCGGTCGCGGCGGCCACCGCGGCTTCCTGGGGCTCCCCGGCAGCCGGAGTCTCCGGTGACTCCGGAGGGGCGGACGCGACGCGGCGGCCGGCGCGTGCCCGCCGCCGGGCGGGCGGCGCCGCCGGCTCGGCCGGCTCGCCGGCCCCGTCGGTCGAGGCGGCCACGTCGGCCGAAGCCGTCGCACTCGGCTGAACAGCCGCGGGCTCGGCGCCATCGCCAGGCCGCGCGGCGGCCGGCTCCAGCGGGACGGTCGGCGTGAGAACCGCGCGAACGGCTCGACGGGTGCGGGGCCTGCGCTCCGGCTCGGCGGCCGGGGCGGTTTCGACCGACCCGCCCGCGACCGGCGCAGCCGGCTGGTCGGCCTCGGTCACGGCCGGGCTGGCCGGCTGGTCGACCTCGCCCTGCCCGGTCACGTCCTCGTCGGGCGCGTCCTCGTCGGACACCGTCTCGGTGGACCCGTCCTCGGTGGACGCGGTGTCGGTGGACGCGGTGTCGGTGGGGGCCGTCTCGGTGGACGCGAGCTCGGCGGGCGCCGGCTCCGGGGCCGCCGTGGCGGTCACCGGAGCCTCGTCCGCCTCGTCGGTCACGGCTGGGACGGCGGTGGTCGCGACGTCAGGGGACAGCTCGGCCGGTGGGCCGGCGGGCCGGCCAGCCGCGCGGCGGCGCCGGGGCGCAGCGGTGGATTCCTCCGCCGCGGCCGCTGTCAGGTTGTCGTCGCCGGGAGTCAAAGTGTCGTCGGGCACGGGATATAAAGCCTCCGGGCTCCCGGGCGCGCCGCCAGTTGGGCAGTCGCGACCGCACAGAAGCCGCTGTCTCGTCCGGCGGGTAAGCCCGCCGTAATCCTGCGACGCCCTGCATCAAGCCGTGAGTCGACGCGACAACCGGCCCTGATCGCTGTAGTCCGCGCCCCCTTCGGGGGGCCCAGAGGTTCTCGTCCCCCCAGGCAGACATCACGGCCCGCCGAGGCTGACCGGAGGTCAGCTTTCAGCAAGGGCCGCCAGCAGCGGGTCGGCCAGCGTTCCGTCCGCCCGGATCAGTCCCTGCTCGAGCCTGGTTGGCTCCGGCGGGACCGGAAACGTCAGCGGTGAAACGGCGACCACGCCGAGGGCGGTCAACACGTCGTCTGGTCGTACAGCGGGCGTCGTGTGCCGCACAACCATCTCCAGTATCGCACAGTCGTGGCTCTCCGCACGGCAAACGGCGCAGATCACCGCCCCACGCACGTCGATCGTCCGCCGGCCGTCCTTCGTCGTGCGCTCGACCTCGACCCGTTCGCGGGCCAGCAGCGCGGTCACGGCGGCCGTGAGGTCGGCCACGGGCACGCCCGGGAAACGGATCCGCCACCGGGACGCCTCGATCCGGCTGGCGAGCGGCCCACCTGCGGCGACGGCGCAGCCCGTCACGTCCAGGCCGGGCGGCAGCGCCGCGTCGAGGGCGGCCCGCAGGGCCTCCAGGTCGACGTCCGCGGTCAGCGCGAGCTCGACGTACTCGGCCTCGCTCGCGATCCCGGTCTGGGTGCCACCGCACCACGACACCTTTGGGTGTGGGGAGAAGCCGGCCGAGTAGGCCATCGGCACCCGGGCCCGGCGCAGCCCGCGCTCGAAGGTCCTGGCGATGTCCAGCTGAGAGAGGAACCGGGCCCGGCCACGCTTGGTGAACCGCAGGCGCAGCCGGACCACCGCCGGGGGCGGTGGCGGGCCCTCAGGACGCCGAGCCGGCACCGGCCTCGACCTTCCTCTCCGGCAGCGGGGGAACCGGGCTGATCGGCAGCAGCTTGCGCTGGGTGGGGCCGATCTCGATCTGGGAACCCATCGTCGGGCAGACCCCGCAGTCGTAGCAGGGGGTCCAGCGGCAGTCGTCGAGCTCGGACTCGCGCAGGGCGTCCTGCCAGTCCGACCAGAGCCAGTCGCGGTCCAGCCCGGAGTCCAGGTGGTCCCACGGGAGCACCTCCCGCTCCGTGCGCTCACGTGTGGTGAACCAGTCCAGCGAGACGCCCAGCGGCTCCAGCTCGGCGGCGGCGGCGGCCTCCCAGCGCTCGAACGAGAAGTGCTCGCTCCAGCCGTCGAACCGGCCACCCTCGCGCCAGACCCGCTCGATCACCCGGCCGACCCGGCGGTCACCGCGGGCCAGCAGGCCTTCGATGATCCCCGGCCGGCCGTCGTGGTAGCGGAACCCGACGGCGCGGGCGATCTCCCGGTCGGCGCGGACCGTGTCCCGCAACAGCTTGAGCCGCTGGTCGGTGACCTCCCACGAGGCCTGGCCCGCCCACTGGAACGGGGTGTGCGACTTGGGGACGAACCCGCCGATGGACACCGTGCAGCGAATGTCGCGGTGGCCACTCGCCTTGCGGCCGGCCCGGATGACCTCGCGGGCTAGATCCGCGATGCCGAGGATGTCCTCGTCGGTCTCGGTCGGCAGCCCGCACATGAAGTAGAGCTTCACCTGCCGCCAGCCCTGCGCGTACGCGGTGCTGACGGTGCGGATCAGGTCCTCCTCGCTGACCATCTTGTTGATGACCTTGCGAAGACGCTCCGACCCGCCCTCCGGCGCGAAGGTCAGGCCACTGCGCCGGCCGTTGCGGGAGAACTCGTTGGCCAGGGTGACGTTGAAGGCGTCGACCCGGGTGGACGGCAGCGACAGCGAGGTCTGGGTGCCCTCGTAGCGGTCGGCGAGCTGCTTGGCGAGCTCGCCGATCTCGCTGTGGTCGGCGCTGGACAGCGACAGCAGGCCGACCTCGGAGAAGCCGGACGCCGTCAGCCCGGTGTCGATCATCGCGCCGATGGTGTCGAGGGAACGTTCCCGCACCGGCCTGGTGATCATTCCGGCCTGGCAGAACCGGCAGCCCCGGGTGCAGCCCCGGAAGATCTCGACGCTCATCCGCTCGTGGACGGTCTCCGCGAGCGGCACGAGCGGGGCCTTCGGGTACGGCCAGGAGTCCAGGTCGCCGAGTGTGTGCTTGGCCGGGCGGGCGGGCACGTCGTCCCGGTTCGCGGTGACCGCGCCGATCGCGCCGTCGGCGCCGTAGCTGACGTCGAAGAACGCCGGGACGTAGACCAGCCGGCGCCGGGCCAGCCTGGCCAGCAGCTCGTGGCGCCCGCCGGGCGAGCCGGCCGCCTTGAACGCGCGGACCACGTCGGTGATGTCGAGGGCCGCCTGCTCACCGTCGCCGAGCACGGCCGCGTCGAGGAAGTCCGCGATCGGTTCGGGGTTGAAGGCCGCGTGCCCACCGGCGATCACCAGCGGGTGCTCGTCGGTCCGGTCGGCGGCCAGCAGCGGGATGCCGGCGAGGTCGAGGGCCGTGAGCAGGTTGGTGTAGCCGAGCTCGGTGCTGAAGCTGACGCCGAGGATGTCGAAGTCCCCGACCGGGCGGTGCGCGTCCACGGTGAACTGCGGGACCGCGTGCTCGCGCAGCAGCGCCTCCAGGTCGGGCAGCACGGCGTAGGTCCGCTCGGCCAGCACGTCCGGCTGCTCGTTGAGGATCTCGTACAGGATCTGGATGCCCTGGTTGGGCAGACCGACCTCGTAGGCGTCCGGGTACATCAGGGCCCAGCGGACGGCGGCCGGCTCCCAGGGCTTGACCGTGGAGTTGCCTTCGCCACCGACGTACTGCACGGGCTTGCGCACCCTGGGCAGCAGCGGCTCCAGACGCGGGAACAGCGACTGTCCAGACATGCGTCCCAGCTTAGCCGGGCCGCCGGTTCCCCACGATCGCCGCGCTCACAGGGCATAGGGGTCGGTACGGGACCGAAGCCGGACGTTCTGCAGGAGGCCGATGGCCATCATCTGGGCGAACATCGACGAGCCGCCGTAGGAGACGAACGGCAGCGGCAGACCGGTCACGGGCATGATCCCCAACGTCATCCCGACGTTGATGAAGGTCTGGAAGGAGAACCAGCACACGACCCCGGTGCCGATCAGGGCACCGAACGTGTCATCGGAGTCCCGGGCGATCGACAGCGCCCGCCACAGCACGACGCCCAACGCCAGCAGCACCCCGCCGGCCCCGACGAAGCCGAGCTCCTCGCCCGCGACGGTGAAGACGAAGTCGGTCTGCTGCTCGGGGACGAACTGGCCCTGGGTCTGCTGGCCGTGGAACAGGCCCCGGCCGAAGAAGCCGCCGTTGGCGATCGCCGTCTTGGCCTGGTCGACGTTGTACCCGGTGGTCGAGTCCGTCGCGGCGTTCGCGGACACGAACGAGGTCAGCCGCGCCTCCTGGTACGGCTTGAGCAGGTGGAAGCCGATGATCGCCGCGCCGAGCAGCACCCCGCCCACGAACAGGCCCAGCACCCACCGGCGGGGCGCGCCGGCGACGGCCAGCATCCCGAGGATCACGAAGACCAGCACCATCACGGTGCCGAAGTCGGGCTGGAGCATGATCAGGCCGACCGGGACCAGGGCGAGGCCGAGCACGACGAGGACGTCGACGTCACCCGGGCGGGCGGCGCGCACCCCGTCCCGGCTGTCGCGCTTCTCTCCGAGGATCATCGCGATGCCGACGATCAGCGCGACCTTGGCGAACTCGGACGGCTGGAGCTCGAACCCGCCGGGCAGCACGATCCAGGAGTGGGCGCCGTTGATCGTGCTGCCGACGACGAGGACGGCGATCAGCCCGACCAGCGAACCCAGGTAGACGAACGGCGCGTAGGCCCGCAGCAGCCGGTAGTCGAGCAGCATCGCGCCGGTGGCGAGCACCAGGCCGAGTGCCAGGTTCAGCAGGTCACGCTTGAGGAACGACTTCGGGTCGCCGCCCGCGACGGAGAGCCGCTCGCTGGTCGCCGACCAGACCAGCAGCGCGCCGATGACGGCGAGCGCCAGCACGGCGCCCAGCAGCAGCCAGTCGAGCCGGCGCAGCGGCGAGTGCCGCCCGGAGGCCCGGTCCCGCAACTGGCCGATCTTGCCGCGCAGCGCCACCGGAGACGACCGCAGCGCCGTCGAACCCAGCTCGTCCATGGCCGTTCCTCCGTTCCGCCCGAGCAGATCGCCTTGGCTGGCGTGCGTCTGGCCGCGCCCGGCGGCCGACGCGGCCGGTGCGCCGCGCCGGCTACCCGGCGCCGCTGGACGGCGGCGCGCGCGGGCCGCCGGCCGACGTGACGCCCACCTGGGCCGGCTGCCCGCCGGTGGCCGCGGGCCCCGCGCGCAGGGCCGCCGGCAGCACCGCTCCCCCGGCGGCGCCTGGCGCCGCGGCGTCCGGCAGGGCGCCCGCCGCCACCGGCGGGACGGCACCGGCCGGACCGTTCGCCTGCGGGGCCGCGATCGCCCCGGCGTCATGGACCACCGACGGCAGGCTGGCGGGCGGCAGCCCACCCGGCAGCGCCGCCGGCCGGCCCACGCCGAAGATCGCCTGGTAGATCGACTTCACCACCGGGGCGGCGTACATCGCGCCCTGGCCGGAGTCGGGAACGGAGACCACGACGGCGTACTGCGGGTCGTTCACCGGGGCGAACGAGGCGAACCAGGAGGTGTCCTGGTGTCCCTCCACCTCGGCGGTGCCAGTCTTGCCACCGATCGGGATGATGTTGCTGGGCCAGTCGGCGAACACGCCGGTGCCGGTGCCGCCGGGTTCGGTCGTGACGCCGTGCAAGGCCTCGCGGATGTAGCCGAGCACATCCGGCGGCACGTCGACCTTGCTCTTGACGACCGGGGCGAACCGCTTCACGACCGTGCCGTCCGGCGCGACGATCGCCTTGGCCAGCTGCGGCTCGTAGACCGTCCCGCCGTTGGCCACGGAGGCGTAGGCGACGGCCAGCTGCAACGGGCTCACCGAGAGGTACTGGCCCTGCCCGATGGCGAACTGGGCCGCCGCGCCGGCGTTGTACAGGTAGCCGTCGACGCAGGCCTCGGCGGCGTACTGCTGGTAGCGCTTGGCCGTCGCCGGATCCTTCTCCTCCGGGTAGCCGTTCTTGGCCCGGCGGCAGTAGGAGTCCTTCAGCTCGCTCCAGATCTGCTGAGCCTGCGCCCGGTCGACGACGGCGCCGGCGCTCTCCCCGGGCAGGTCGATGCCGGACTTCGACCCGAAGCCCATCTCCCTGGCCATCTTGACGAAGTTCTCGGCGGCCGGCGGGTAGGGGCCCTTGCCGTTGCGCAGGCCGCCGTCGCGCAGCCACTCGTCGTAGGCGAACCCGTCGAAGATCACGTCACAGGAGATGACCAGCGCCTGGTGCAGCGTGATCGGCCCGGCCGACTCGCCCTCGAAGTTGTGGAAGGTCTGGCTGCCGATCTGCAGCGTCGGCGAGCACGGGAACTTCTGGTCCGGCTTGGCGCCCAGCAGGCCCATCGCGGTGGCGGTCGAGACGATCTTGAACGTCGAGCCGGCCGGGCCGGTGCCCTGGTAGGCCCGGGACAGCAGCGGGATGCCGTTCGCCGGGTCGGACAGCGACTGGTAGTCCTGCTGGGAGATGCCCCCGACGAACACCGACGGGTCGTAGGACGGCAGGCTGGCCAGGGCGATCACGCCGCCGGTCTTCACGTTGAGCACCACCGCCGAGGCCGTCCGGGCCTTCGCGTCACCCGGCAGCTTGTCCAGCGTGGCCCGCAGAGCCTGCTCCGCAGCCGCCTGGACTCCCTGGTCGAGGTTGAGGACCACGTTGTCGCCCGCTATCGGCGCCGTGTTCGACGCGGTGCCCGAGACCCGGCCGAACCGGTCGACCTCCAGGTCCTGGACGCCGTCGACGCCGCGCAGGGCCGTGTCGTAGACCGACTCCAGGCCGGCGACCCCGACCAGGCTGTTGAGGTGGTAGGTCCCGTCGGAGCTGGGCTTGCCGTCCTTCTTCAGCTGCGCGGTCTGCTGGTCGAGCTGGCTCTGGCTGACCGGGGCCAGGTAGCCGAGCTCGTGCGCGGCGAGCGGGCCGAACGGGTACTCGCGGACGGCCTCCAGGTCGGCGGTGATGCCGGGGAAGCGGTCCGGATGCTCGATGATCGCGAGCGCCTGTTGCGGAGTGGCGTCCTTCGCGATCGGGACCGGCTGGTACGGCGAGCCGGTCCAGCACGGCTGCGGCACCTTCGGCCCGCAGAACCGGATCTTCTTCTCGATGTCGGCGACGGACATGCCGATGACCGAGGACAGCTGCTCGAACACCGCCTTGCCACCGTCACGCTGGCGGTCGGTGGTCGAGCGGTTCACCGAGATGACCAGCGAGGTGCGGTTGCGGACCAGGGCCGCGCCCTGGTCGTCGAGGATCATCCCGCGCGGCGCGGGCGTCACCACCTCGCGCACCCGGTTGTCCTCGGCGACCCGCCGGTAGTGCGCCCCGTCGAGCACCTGCAGCACCCACAGCCGGGCGCCCAGCGTCACCAGCAGGGAGACGGCGAGGACGCGCAGGATCACCAGGCGCAGGCGGACCCCGTCGTTCATCGGCGCCCCACCCGCTTGGTCCTGCGTACCCCGGCGGTGAAGACGGGGAACAGGAACGGAGTGAGCAGCGCGGCGTACAGCGCGGCCGCCAGCGCCCGCACGACCGTGTGGCCGGGGCTCGACAACCCGTCGGCGCCCAGCAGCGCCGCCACCGCGACATCCGCGACGATCCCGACGGCCACGGCGCCGGAGACCGCGGCCAGCGCGATGACGGCGGACCGCTCGGTCGCGTCGGCGACCAGCCCGACGAGGTAGCCCACCAGCAGGAACACCAGCGTCGTCTGGCCGAGCACATGGGTGGACAGCAGGTCACCGAACAGGCCGGTGACGAAGCCGAGGACCGCGCCGTTGACCGGCCCGAGGACGAGCGCGGCGGTGGCGAGCAGCATCAGCACCAGATCCGGGCCCCCGCCGGGCAGCGGCAGCCGGGCGATCACGCTGACCTGGGCGATCACGGCCACCAGCAGCACGAACGTCACCGCCGCGAAGGTCGGCGGGTGGATCGTGTCCGCGTCGCTCTCCGGCTCCCACAGCTGGACGGTCATGGCATCACCGCGCCCCGGCCGGCGTGCCGGCCGCGCTGGGGGCGGACGGGTTCGCGGTGGGAGCGCCGTTCGGCGGCCCGGCGGCCTGCGGCGCGGCGGGCGCCTGCGTCGCCGGGACCGCCCGCGGCGGCAGCACGCGGTCGCCGGGGTCGGTCGCCGGCTTGCCGACCACGATGCCGACCAGGTCGAGGGAGCCCACCGAGACGAACGGCTTCACCTCGGCCGTGCGGGACAGGCCGCTGACCTCGGTCACCTTGGTGACCTCGCCGATCGGCACCCCGGCGACATAGTCCAGGCTGCCGAACGTGACCAGCCGCTGGCCCGGCTTCACCTGGTACGAGGCGTCGTAGAGCGTGAAGACCAGCTTGTCCGGGCCGGAGCCCCCGGCGACGGCGCCGAGCAGCTGGGTGCCCTCCAGCCGGGCGCCGATCCGGCTGCGCGGGTCGCAGAACAGCCGGACGACGGCGGTGTGCTCGGTCATCGAGACGACGGTGCCGACCAGGCCGCTGGAGTTGATGACGATCTTGTCGACGGCCAGACCGTCGGCCCGGCCCGCGTTGACGGTCACGGTCCAGTCGGTGCCGCTGACGTCGCCGATCGCGACCACCCGGGCCGGCACGATCGTGTACTGGCCCTTGTCGGCGAGCAGCCGCAACGCCGAGAGCTGCCCGGCCAGCTGGGTGACCGCGCCCTGGTCGGCGAGCTGGCGGCGCAGGGCGGCGTTCTGCTGCTCCAGCCGGTCGGCGCGGTCGTGGTACCGGTTCGGGTGCGCGAGCGACGACAGGGTCCGCCCGACCGGCCGCGTCACCGCGGTCACGCCACCCTCGACCCCGCCGACGACGCCGTGCAGGAACCCGCGCGGCCCGCCGCTGCTCTCCCCGGTCCGATAGTCGATCGTGATCAGCAGGAAGGTGAGGACGAGCAGCACCGCGACGACCACCCGGGACCGCCTGAGGTCACGACCCACGACGACCCCTCACTCCCCTCACCCGACGCGCTGCCGGGACGGCGCCCTACCCGCGGCCGCCGAAGTCACGGCCGCCGAACTCACGGCCGCCGGGCGGCCGCGAGCCCCGGGCACCCCCCAGCCCGGCCATCCCCCGTGACGAATCGCCGCCGCCGCACGCCTTTCGGACGCAAGGCTCCCGACGATCGCGGCAAGCGTTCGCCGGCACGGACGAACCACACCCCGCGAGCGTTCCCGGTCCCCACCGATTTCGAGGAACCGTTGTCCGGTCGGCGCCGAAATGCCCACGAAATCCGGCCGGGCCCAACGGCGACGCGGCGAACCCTGCTCGCGGACTACTAACGCCGGGGCTCGGAGATGAGGACCTGCTGAAGAGCCTCGAACTCCTCGACGCATTTGCCCGAGCCCATGGCTACGGAGTGCAGCGGATTGTCCGCGATGTGGATCGGCATGCCGGTCTCGTTGCGCAGCCGTTCGTCCAGGCCGCGCAGCAGCGCGCCGCCGCCGGTGAGCACGATCCCGCGGTCCATGACGTCGCCGGCGAGCTCCGGGGGGCAACGGTCGAGGGTCACCTTGACCGCGTCGATGATCGAGTTGACCGGCTCCTCGATCGCCTTGCGGATCTCCTCGGCCGTCACGACGATGGTCTTCGGCAGCCCGGTGACGAGATCACGGCCGCGGATCTCCGCGCTCGGCTCGTCGGGCAGCTTGTACGCCGAGCCGATCGCCATCTTGATCTCCTCGGAGGTGCGCTCGCCGAGCATCAGCGAGTACTCCTTCTTGACGTAGGAGATGATCGCGGTGTCCAGCTCGTCGCCGGCGATCCTGATCGACTGGCTGGTCACGATGCCGCCGAGCGAGATCACCGCGACCTCGGTGGTGCCGCCACCGATGTCGACGACCATGTTGCCGGTCGGCTCATGAACCGGCAGGCCAGCGCCGATGGCCGCGGCCATCGGTTCCTCGATGATGTAGACGCGACGGGCGCCGGCCTCGTAGCCGGCGTCCTTCACGGCGCGCTGTTCGACGCCGGTGATGCCACTCGGCACGCAGACCACCAGCCGGGGTTTGGCGAAGTGCCGGCGGCGGTGCACCTTCTGGATGAAGTAGCGCAGCATCCGCTCGGTGGTCTCGAAGTCGGCGATCACGCCGTCCTTGAGCGGGCGGACCGCGACGACGTTGCCCGGCGTCCTGCCAATCATGCGCTTGGCGTCGGTCCCGACGGCGAGGATGCCCGTGGTGGTGGTGTTGATCGCCACGACGCTCGGCTCGTTGAGCACGATGCCCCGGCCGCGCACGTAGACGAGCGTGTTGGCGGTGCCGAGATCGACCGCCATGTCACGGCCGAGGAAGGACAGGGAACTGGACATCGTCGGGCCGACCTTCCCGGAGATGCGGTCTGGGTGCCGTGCGCCGGGTCCGGGCATGCCGGGCCCGCCTGAACCGGCCCCGCGACCTCGAACACGATCAGGGTTCTTCAGGCTCAGGGGTGTTCACGGGCCGCGATCCACGCCGGATGCGCCCGGCGCGACGGAATCGCGACGACTAACAGATTGCAGGGTTTCACGAGCAACGTGCGAGGACTGCGGCGAGTTTCCACCACCAGCGTGCTGGTAACCCGATTGCCCGGTTTTCTCGACGGCCCGGCATTGGCGGACCTGGCGGTCCGGCCGACCGGGATGACGAGTGACCGGGGTGAGCAAGCCACCAGTTCTTCGAGTGACCGGGATGACCGGCCCGCTCTCGGCGGTGACAGCGAAAGCCTAGACCGCCCCACCGACAGGCCGCAGGCCCGCCGGGACCGTGTCACCCATGGTGCCGACGGTGCATCCCGCCCGGCGCCACCCGAGGCACCCATCCGGCCCAGACCGGGACCGGCCCGGCCCGGCCGGCACACCTCGCCGCGCCCCCTGGCCAGCAGGCCGCGCGTACCCCGCCGAACCGTCCGGCCGGCGGCGCCAGCGGCCACGCCGACGCGGCCGGGCGCTCACCCCCGGAATGTGAAACGCCCGCCCGGAGAGTCCGGGCGGGCGTCCAGGCTGCGGGCTCGGTCAGCCCTTCAGGCCGGGGAAGAACAGGTCGATCTCCCGCGCGGCCGACTCGGGCGAGTCCGAGCCGTGGACCAGGTTCTGGCCGATCTCCAGGGCGTAGTCGCCGCGGATCGAGCCGGGCACGGCCTTCACCGGGTCGGTGACGCCCATCAGGCCCCGGGTGCCCTCGATCGCGCGCGGCCCCTCGACGACCAGCGCGACCAGCGGGCCGGAGGTGATGAACTCGACGAGCTCGCCGAAGAACGGCTTGCTGGCGTGCTCGCCGTAGTGGGTCTCGGCGGTCGCCTTCTCCAGCGTGCGCAGCTCGGCGGCGACCAGGGTCAGGCCCTTGCGCTCGAGCCGGCTGATGACCTCCCCGACAAGGCCGCGGCTGACGCCGTCGGGCTTGACCAGGACGAGGGTGCGCTCAGCGGACACTGGACTCCTTTGTTCGTGTCTTGGACTGTTCGTGTCTTGGACTGTTCGTGGGTGAACGGTCCTGAGTGGCGGGTGCCGCCTCATGGGTGGCAGGTGCCGCCCGCCGCCAGCGCGGACAGGGTCGACATAACCCACGGTGCTTGGCGCCAACTTACCCTGTCCACTCTTGCCGCCGATCTGCCGCCACCGGCCGTCAGTGGGCCAGCAGGTGGCGGGCCTCGCCGACGATGGTGAGCGAGCCCGTCACGACGACGCCGCCGCCTCCCAGCTCGGCGCCCTCCTCGACCAGCCGCACCGCCGCGTCGATCGCGTCGTCCAGCCGGGGCGCGACCTCGACCCGGTCGGCGCCGAACACCTCGACCGCGACGGCCCCCAGCTCGTCGGCCGATCGCGCCCGCGGCGAGGAGCTCTGCGTGAGGACGATCGAGTCGAACGCCGGCTCCAGCACGCTGAGCATCGCGTGGGCGTCCTTGTCGGCGAGCACCCCGACCACGCCGACCAACGTGTCGAACTGGAACCCGTCGGCCAGCGCCGCGACCAGCGCCTGCGTGCCGGCGACGTTGTGCGCGCCGTCGAGCACGATCGTCGGCGACCGGCGGACCACCTCGAGCCGCCCCGGCGACGACGCGGACGCGAACCCGGCCCGGACCAGCTCCAGGTCCAGCGGATTCGCCCCACCGCCCAGGAACGCCTCGACCGCGACCAGTGCGCAGGCCGCGTTGTGCGCCTGGTGCTCACCGTGCAGCGGCAGGAAGATCTCGT
The DNA here is from genome assembly GCF_000166135.1 of Pseudofrankia inefficax. NCBI lineage: Bacteria > Bacillati > Actinomycetota > Actinomycetes > Frankiales > Frankiaceae > Pseudofrankia > Pseudofrankia inefficax. The sequence goes on along the minus strand of NC_014666.1, from coordinate 2,388,871 downwards.
CGTAGTCGCCGGCGAGGCCGCGCAGCGTCAGCAGCTGGCCGCCCACGGCGACCTTCCGGCGCGCCACCCCGAACTCCAGGCCCTCGCGCACCAGCGTCGTGCCCAGCTCCTCGGCCCGCGCGGCGAGCACCCTGGCCGCGCCGAGCGGCTGCTGGCCCAGGACGGCCACGGCCTCGGGACGCAGGATGCCGGCCTTCTCGGTCGCGATCTCCTCGACGGTCGAACCGAGCTCCCGGTGGTCCAGCGAGATCGGCGTGACGACCTGGACGAGGCTGTCGACGACGTTGGTGGCGTCCCAGGTCCCGCCGAGGCCGACCTCGATCACCCCGACGTCGACAGGCGCGTCCGCGAACGCCGAGAAGGCCATCGCGGTCAGCAGCTCGAAGAACGTGACCCGCTCGGCGTGCCGGCCGTCGACCAGCTCGACGTACGGCGCGACATCGTCGTAGGCGCGGGCGAACACCTCCGCGCCCACCGGCCGACCATCGATGCTGATCCGCTCGGTGACGCTCTCCAGGTGCGGCGACGTGTACCGGCCCGAGCGAAGGCCGAAGCCGCCGAGCAACGAGTCGATCATGCGGGCGGTCGACGTCTTGCCGTTGGTGCCGGTCAGGTGGATCACCGGAAAGGCCCGCTCGGGATGGCCCAGCAGGTCGACCAGGTCCCGAATCCTGTCCAGGTCGGGGATCATCTTGTGCGGAAAGCGTCCGGCCAGCGCCTTCTCGACCCGCGCCAGCTCGGCACCGGTATCCCGGGCCTCGTCGGCCTCCCGGGCCTCGTCGGCCTCGTCAGCCAAGTCAGCCTCGTCGGCCGAGTCCTCGTTCGCCGGCCGCCAGCCGTCTCGTCCGTTGTCCGTCACTCCCGAAGATTATCCGCCGGCCAACCGGCCACCGCCCGACGCGAGCCAGGCGGCCCAGGCCGGGGGGATCCTCCGGGGTGAGGGCTGCCACGTCGGGTCCGTTTCCGGCGGGTCCGGGCTAGCGTGGGCAGCCGTGGGTGACTTCGAGAAGGCCACGGCGGCGACGGTCGACGAATCCGGCCGATGGACCGCCGAGGTCGCGCCGGGGTGGGACATCGGTGGTCATCCGCATGGCGGCTACCTGCTGGCACTCGCGGCGCGGATCGCGCTGGGCGTGACCGGTCGGGATCATCCGCTGTCGATCACCGCGCATTTCCTGCGCTCCCCCGCGAACGCCCCGGTCACCGCGACGCCGACGATGCTGCGCGCCGGTCGGTCTACGGCGGTCGCCGCCGTCGACCTCTGCCAGGCTGACCAGCCGATCATGGCGACGCTCACGACCACCGGTCGGGCACCCGCCGAGTCGGTGCCCGTCTTCCAACGGGAGAGTGCCCCGACGCTGCCGGCGCCCGAGGACTGCGTCGACGTCGCCAGCCCGGACAACCCGTTCCGGCAGAACCTGCACGACAAGGTCGACGTGCGGCTCGACCCGGCGACGGTCGGCTGGGCGTACGGCCAGCCGCGCGGTGCCGCCGAGATCCGGGGCTGGGTGCGGCCGCGGGACGGATCCGAGCCCGACGCGCTGTTCCTGCTGCTCGCCGCGGACGCGCTGCCACCGACGACGTTCGACTTCGGCCTGTTCGGCTGGGTGCCGACCGTCGAGCTGACCGCGCTGCTGCGCGGCACCCCCGCGCCGGGCTGGCTGCGCGTCGTCCAGCGCTCCCAGCTGATCGACGACGGCTGGCTGGACGAGGACGTGGAGGTCTGGGACTCCGCCGACCGCCTGGTAGCCCAGGCCCGCCAACTAGCCGGCTACCGAGCCCCCAAGCCCTGACGGGCCGACTCCCGTCCCCCGGGCCTGGGCGATCGCGCCGCGGGCATCGCGCGTCGAACCCGGCACGCGCCGACGCCGACCGGCGGACGCAGCGGGCGGTGGCGGTGGCGGCCAACCGGGTCCGCGCCAGCGCCCGGTCGGCGCCGCGCGCGGACCGATGATCGCCGTTTCGGCCCTCCAGTGGTCGCGAGCCAGGCCCCAACACAACCACTAGAGGGCCAAAACAGCGATCTTAGCCCGGAAGTGGTGGCCTTTCGCCAGGCGAAGCGGCACCCGGCCCAAATCCCGACCCTGGACAAGCGCCCACCACAGACTTCTCCCCGACGCAGAACCACGTTGGGGAGGGCGCTCAGCGCCCGACCCAGCGGAACGGCCCGCGGGCGCTCAGCGCCCGTTCGGGCCGTTACGCAGACTTCTCCTGGCGGGTGTTGCGCTTGGCCGCGCTGATGTCGCGGGGCACGAGGGTGGGGTTGACGTGCTCCAGAACGACCTCGCGGGTGACGACGACGCGGGCGACGTCCTTGCGGCTGGGGATGTCGTACATGACCGACATCAGCACCTCCTCCATGATCGCCCGCAGGCCGCGGGCGCCGGTGCCGCGCAGGATCGCCTGGTCGGCGATCGCCTCGAGGGCGTCGGAGGTGAAGTCGAGGTCGACGTTGTCCAGCTCGAACAGCCGCTTGTACTGCCGGACCAGCGCGTTCTTCGGCTCGGTCAGGATGCGGATCAGCGCCTCCCGGTCGAGGTTCTGCACACTGGTGAGGACCGGGAGGCGGCCGATGAACTCGGGGATCATCCCGTACTTGAGCAGGTCCTCCGGCATGACGTCGCCGAACACGTCGGCCGCGTCCGGGTCGTCCTTGCCGTGCAGCACGGCGCGGAAGCCGAGCGACTTCTTGCCGATCCGCGACTCGATGATCCGGTCGAGCCCGGCGAACGCGCCGCCCACGATGAACAGCACGTTCGTGGTGTCGATCTGGATGAACTCCTGGTGCGGGTGCTTGCGGCCGCCCTGCGGCGGCACGCTCGCGGTCGTGCCCTCCAGGATCTTCAGCAGCGCCTGCTGCACACCTTCGCCGGAGACGTCCCGGGTGATGCTGGGGTTCTCCGACTTCCGGGCGATCTTGTCGACCTCGTCGATGTAGATGATCCCGGTTTCGGCCTTCTTGACGTCGTAGTCGGCCGCCTGGATCAGCTTGAGCAGGATGTTCTCGACGTCCTCGCCGACGTAGCCGGCCTCGGTGAGCGCCGTCGCGTCGGCGATCGCGAACGGGACGTTGAGCATCCGGGCCAGCGTCTGGGCGAGCAGGGTCTTGCCGCAGCCGGTCGGCCCGAGCAGCAGGATGTTGCTCTTCGCCAGTTCGACGTCGGCCTTGGCGCTGTCGCTCGGGGCCGAGCCGCCCGCCTGGATCCGCTTGTAATGGTTGTAGACCGCGACCGACAGGGTCTTCTTCGCGGTCTCCTGGCCCACCACGTAGCCGTCCAGGAACTCGTAGATCTCCCGGGGCTTGGGCAGCTCGTCCCATTTGAGCTCGGAGCTCTCGGAGAGCTCCTCCTCGATGATCTCGTTGCAGAGATCGATGCACTCGTCGCAGATGTAGACGCCGGGACCGGCGATGAGCTTTTTCACCTGCTTCTGCGACTTCCCGCAGAACGAACACTTCAGCAGGTCGCCGCCATCACCGATGCGTGCCACCGAGGACTCAGTCCCTTCGTCCAGACGATGGGGTCGCCTGCAAGTCGGGGGCGGCTCGCACCGCCCGGTCGTCGCGTGCCGAGACTGTCACTGGCCTTGCCAGGTGCCCACCGCGGCCGGCCCCAGGGCCGGCGCTCCAGCTCGGGCGCCACTCAGGCGGGGCCGGGAGGTCGCCCTCCCGTGCCTGGCCTGTCCTGCCTCGTACCGCCCCTTCGGGGGACGGTACCCCGCCCGGCCGCCCGGTGAGAGCCCTATCGCGCGGCTCATACAGGTCAGCCTACGGTCGCCTGTCCTGTCAGCGGGCAGCCGACAGGCGGGACGACTTACGGGTCTTGATCACCTCGTCGATCAGGCCGTACTCCTTGGCCTCATCGGCAGAGAGAATCTTGTCCCGCTCGATGTCCCGGCGGATGTCCTCTTCGGCCTTGCCGGTGTGGTCCGCGAGCATTTTCTCCAATAGCGAACGCATCCGGAGGATCTCACGGGCCTGGATCTCGATGTCGCTCGACTGGCCCTCACCGGAACCGGACGGCTGGTGGATCAGGATGCGGCTGTTCTGCAGCGCGAACCGCTTGCCCGGGGTCCCGGCGGCCAGCAGCACGGCGGCGGCGGACGCCGCCTGGCCCATGCAGATGGTCTGGATGTCCGGGCGGACGAACTGCATCGTGTCGTAGATCGCGGTCAGCGACGTGAACGACCCGCCAGGCGAGTTGATGTAGATCGAGATGTCGCGGTCCGGGTCCTCGGACTCGAGGAACAGCAGCTGCGCCATGACGTCGTTGGCCGACACGTCGTCGATCTGGACGCCAAGGAAGACGATCCGCTCCTTGAGGAGCTTCGAGTACGGGTCCATGCCGTACTCGCCACGGGACGTCTTCTCGATGATGTTCGGCAGCACGTAGCGGCCGGTCTGCTCGTAACGGGACATGTTCATGCCCTCCGGGAGGTGCGGTGGTACGGGGCCGACGAGGGTGGGAGCGCCGACGAGATCACTGGCCGGACGGGGTGCCACCGGGCACCTGGCGCACCCGCTGGACGACATGGTCAACGAAGCCGTAGTCCTTCGCCTCTTCGGCGGTGAACCAACGGTCGCGGTCGGAGTCCCGCTCGATCTGGTCGATCGGCTGACCGGTGTGGAAGGCGATGCGCTCCTGCATCATCCGCTTGGTGTAGAGCATCTGCTCGGCCTGGATCGCGATGTCGGAGGCCGTACCACCGATGCCGCCGGACGGCTGGTGCATCATGATCCGCGCGTGCGGCAGCGAGTACCGCTTGCCAGCGGCGCCGGCGCACAGCAGGAACTGGCCCATCGACGCGGCGAGGCCCAGCGAGACGGTCGCGACGTCGTTCTCGACGAACTGCATCGTGTCGTAGATCGCCATGCCGGCGCTGACCGAACCACCCGGCGAGTTGATGTACAGCCAGATGTCCCGGTTCGGGTCCTCGGCGTTCAGCAGCAGCAGCTGCGCACAGATCGCGTTCGCGATGCTGTCCTCGACGACGGTGCCGAGGAAGATGATGCGCTCCCGCAGCAGCCGGTTGTAGACCTGCTCGTCGAAACCTGGGCCGCTCTGGCCCGCCGACCGGAGGCTGGGGCCACCCGGCGCGGCCAGACTCGGCACTGCGAACTCACTCACGTTCGACTCCTCGGCTTCACTGACCTGCTGGCTTCACTGACCTGGCTTCCGTACTCGCGAAGTTCCGGTACCCGCGAACGCCCCCTTGATGGTTGCGTGCCGGGACGGTGCCCACGAGCGACGACAGCTTGACCGGCTCGACACTATCTGTGACCCGCGCCAGTTCCGGCCCATCTGGCTCGATGTTCGCGCTAGGCAGAGGGCCACGCGATCCCGCGCGCACTGGCCGAGCCGACGGGCTGCGCCTCACCAACAGCTCGGCCCCCGCGCGGATGCCGCGGGGGCCGACGGTCCTGCCGGGTCGAACCCGACAGGCAGGCACGTCCAGGGCGAGCCCTGGAGCCAAGGTCACGTCCTAGTGGTCGTGGCCCTCGTGGTCATGACCCTCGTGGTCGTGATCGTGGTCATGGTCGTGACCGTCGTCCTCGAAGGCCTCGAGGTCCGCCGGGTCCGGCCGCTCGGGCAGCTCCAGGGTCACCGCGTTGTCGTCGTCGTCCACGACGGTCGCCTGGCGCAGCAGGTGCAGCAGCGCCTTGTTGCGCATGATGTCGGACATCAGCGCGGTCAGCCCGGCGCCGTTGCCGCCGGCGAGCTGCTGGGCGTACTGCTCGGGCGCGACGCCGGAACGCTGCGCGAGCATGACGATCTGCTCCATCAGCTCGCCCTGGTCGATCCCGACCGACTCGGCGCGCACCACGGTGTCCAGGATGAACTGCGACTTGATCGCCTTCGTGGCCGACTCGCGGACCTGCGCGTCGAACTCCTCGGGCTCCTGCTCAAGGGTCTTCAGGTAGGTCTCGCGGTCGACGCCGTAACGCTCCAGGTCGTGGCCGAGGCGGTGCTCCCTGGCCTCGATCTCCGACTCCAGCACCGAGTCGGGGACGGGAACGTCGACGGACTCGATCAGCTGCTCCAGCAGCTTCTCCCGCGCCTGGTTGACCTGCTCGTACTTGCGGGTCTGCTCCAGGCGCTGGCGCAGGTCCGCCTTCAGCTCGTCGAGGGTGTCGAACTCGCTGGCGGTCGTCGCGAAGTCGTCGTCGAGCGCCGGGAGCTCCTTCTCCTTGACGCCGCGCACGACCGCGGTGACCTGGGCGGTCTGGCCCTGCCGGTCGCCGGCGAGCAGCTCGGTGTCGAACGTGCGGCTGTCGCCCTCGCTCGCGCCGATGAGCGCCTCGTCGATGCCCTCGATCAGGTTGCCGCTGCCGACCTCGTAGGACATCCCGGTCGCGGTGGCGTCCTCCACGGGCTCGCCGTCGACCGTGGCCGACAGGTCGAGCGACACGTAGTCACCGGTGGCGACCGGCCGCTCGACCGGGGTGAGCACGGCGAACCGCTCGCGCATCGAGCCGAGCTGGGTGTCGATCTGCTCGTCGGTGACCTCGATCTTGTCAACCGTGATCTTGACGCTGTCCGCCTCCGGCAGCGCGAGCTGCGGGCGGACGTCCACCTCGGCGGTGAACACGATCGGGCTGCCCTCGGCGAACTCGGTGACGTCCACCTCCGGCCGCGACAGCACGTCGACGTCCTCGGCCTCGACCGCCTCCGAGTAGAACTGGGGCAGCGCCTCCTGAAGGGCCTCGTCGAGGATGGTCGAGCGCCCGAGGCGCTGGTCCAGAATCCGCGGCGGCACCTTGCCCGGGCGGAACCCGGACACCCGGATCTGCCTGGACAGCTTCTTGTAGGTGGCGTCCAGGGAGGGCTTCAGGTCGTCGAAGGGCACCTCGACGGTGAGTTTGACCCTGGTCGGGCTGAGTGACTCCTTGGTGGCCTTCACGGCGCGGATGTCTCCTGGTACGACGTCGGACGGGGGACGCGCCGAGATTACCGCCACGCGGTGACCCCGGACCGCTTCACGGCCCCCGGTAGGTGCAGCAAACGGCAACCCCGGACAGCCCCTCGGTCAAGCGAAGCTCGACACCGGCGAGCCAAGGCCACTCCGGCATCCCAGTCGAGCAAGCCCGACCCCGGAACGCGAAGCCACCTCAACCCCCCAGTCGAGCCGAACTCGACACCAGCGGGCCAAAGGCCACCCCACCACCCCAGCCAGGCAGACCCGCACCAGGAAGCGCGGCGCCCCCAACCCCTCAGCCGAGCAGAACTCGACACCAACGGGCCAGAAGCCCCCCACCACCCCGGCCGAACAAGCCGACCATCGAGAAGCGAAGCAACCTCGACCCCCCGATCGAGCGAAGCTCGACACCGGCGGGCCACAGGCCAGCCCACCCCACCCCAGCCGAACAAGCCGACCGTCGAGAAGCGAAGCAACCTCGACCCCCCAGTCGAGCGAAGCTCGACACCGGGGGTCCGGGGGTCGCCCCCCGGAGCAATATCGCGGCCCCCGGGCAGCTGACGAAGTCAGCAAACACGGTGAGCCAGCACGTCGGGGCGGGGAGACTCGAACTCCCGATCTCCTGCACCCAAAGCAGGCGCGCTAGCCACTACGCTACGCCCCGAGGCGTTGCGCCTCCATCCTACGGGCTGGTGGCTCCTCGATCGCGGCCCGGGCCTCACCACTGTCAACCCGCGGCACCAGCAACCCGCGGCACCAGGCCGCGTCGGCTCGATCGCGCCGGCGCTCGGAGCCCGCCCCGGTCCCGCCACTCCTCCGGCGCCGACCAGCCCGACCCCAGCCCCCACCTCCACCAGTCCCCCGACTGGCCAGAATCCCCTGCGCAACCAATGATCAAGGCTGGCCTCCCAACCCGCTGGAAGGCCTTGATCGCCCGTCGCGCAGCCAAAACGGCGCTCCACGCCCCAATTTGTCCAATTTTTTCCTGCGCAGTTCTCGATCAAGGTGAAGCAGTCCGGCAAGCCCGCCCCATGATCGGCATCCGCGCAGGCGAGGCGGCGCCTCGGAGCGGCCGGGACGGTGCCGGCGGGCCGACCTCACCCGCAGGCCACCACGGTCACCCCACCGGGGCGCCGTCTACGGTCACCAGGGGGTGCCCGCCCCTACACGATGGGTCCGGTTCGCCCCGATCTGTGAACACAACGTCGGGCCAGAAGAGGGACGACCGCCAGATCGTCGCCGAGCCTCGCCCTGCGATAAGCTTCAACGCGATCACCATGCGGGTGTAGCTCAATGGTAGAGCCCCAGCCTTCCAAGCTGGTCATGCCGGTTCGATCCCGGTCACCCGCTCCACCTGCGGCTTCAGGGCTTCCACGCCCCGGCCACGGTCGGGGCCCGAACCATGTGGGTGCCTGTTCGGTTCTCACCGCCCGCCTCCTCGCCGACCGTGGCCTCCGTCACGCCCGCGGCCGTGCGGAGGCCGACAGGACCCGCTCAAGGCCCGGTGCCGGCACCCAGCGGCGCGACCGGGTCCGGAGGCTTGTCGCGGGCGGTGCGAAGCTGGCGGTATGCCGGAAGTAGGAGTGGGGGCAGCCGCGAGCCTGCTGGCCGACCTTGTGCCGGCGAAGGCCGTCGCGGCGGAGACGCTCGTGGACGAGTCGCCGTCGGAGCTGTTCCCCGCCGAGGAGGCGCTGCTCGCCCGGGCCGTGCCGAAGCGCCGCCGGGAGTTCACCGCCGGCCGGGTGTGCGCGCGGCGGGCGATGGCGCGCCTCGGGGTCGCGCCCGCGCCCCTGCTGGCCGGGCCGAACCGGGAGCCGCTGTGGCCGGCCGGGCTGGTCGGCAGCATCACCCACTGCGAGGGATACCGGGCCGCCGTCGTCGCGCGGGCCGGGGACGTGCTGTCCATCGGGATCGACGCCGAGCCGAACGGTCCGACGCCGGACGGGGTCTTCGAGCGGATCGCGCTGCCGGCGGAGAGCTCCTGGGTACGGGCCGTGGCCCGGGCCGAGCCCGAGGTGCACTGGGACCGGCTGCTGTTCTGCGCCAAGGAGTCCGTCTACAAGGCCTGGTTCCCGCTGGCCGGGAGCTGGCTGGGCTTCGAGGACGCGCTGATCACCCTCGACGGCCGCCCGGCCGATGCCAGCCCGGCCGCACAAGGGCCGGCGGCACACGGGCCAGGCGGAAGCGGTCCGGACGACAGCGGGCCGACAGGCGACGTGGAACGCACCGGCGCCGCGACACGACGGACCGGCACCTTCACCGCGAAGCTGCTGGTGACGGGCCCGGTCCTGCCGGGCGGGCGACGACTCACGTCGATGCGCGGCCGGTACCTGGTCACTCAGGGCCTGATCCTCGCCGTGGTCGCGATCAGCCCGGAGGACCGGGTGGACGGAGACAGTGCCTGATGAACCGAGCTGTGCTGCCAGCGGCCCTGACCGCCGGGATCGTGATCAATACGGCTCGGCTGCGCCGTCGGCTGGCCGCGTTGCCGGTGATCGAGCCCTCGGACGACCGGGTCCACCACACTCACGTCTTCCTGGCGGCCGACGGCGTCCGGCTCGATGACGCCCAGCAGCGGGCCGCGAGCGCGTACGCGCGCCGCCACGGCCTCGACGTCCTGGACCTCGTGCCCGACGAGCTGAGCCCCGACCGGCTGCTCGACCTGGCCCGGCTGGTCGACCCGGCCCGGTACCGGACCGACCGGCTGGCGCCGGGCCGCGGCGCCTACCAGGCGCTGCTGATCGACCGGGACGTGCTGGCCCGCGCGGGGCTGCACCCCAAGGAGGTCACCGAGGTCGGCCTGGTCGCCGTCACCGCGACGCTCAAGCGGTACGCGCCGCTGACCACCGGTCTCGCCGTGCTGCCCGGGCTGCGGGCCGCGCCCCGGACGGGCCAGCAACGGCTGGCCGTCCGGCAGGCGACGTCCCGCTGGGACCCGGCACGCCCGCTCGGCCCGATGGTCCGGGACCTGGCGCTGGCCCGTGGGCTGGCCCGCGCCCCCCGCTGGACGCTCGCGGCGGCGGCGGCCAGCTGGCTGCAGCCCGTCGCCGCCGCGTCGGGCGGGCCGGTCCGGCTGCGCCCGGCCGAGGCCCTCACCGCGCCGCTGCAACGGCGGCGGGCCGCGGCCGAGTTCGTCGCCGACGCGTCCGCCCTCGGTGCCGCGGCGGCCCGCAGCGCCCAGGTGCGCACCCCGGGCGAACCTGGCGGCGCGGACTCGGGCGGCCTGGCACGTTGGGGCTTCGCCCGCCCACACGCGTTCCCCGCCGACGACGCGGAGCACGCCGCCGAGCTGCGCGCGATCTACCAGGCCGACCTGGCCGGCGGCGTCGAGCGCTTTCTCGCCGCGGCGCGGCCCACCTGCCCGTGGTGCGGCGGCGCCCGGCTGACCAAGGTCACCGATGGCTTCGACGCGACGCTGGCCAAGCCAGGCCGGTTCCGCTATGACCGCTGCGCCGACTGCCGGCACGTCTTCCAGAACCCGTCCCCCACCGACGAGGGCCTGGACTTCTACTACCGCGACTTCTACGACGGCCTGGGCGCACCGATCATGGAGGTCATCGGCGACGCCGGCCGGGCGGGCTACCTCGCCCGCGCCCGGTCGGTACCCCCGACGCCGCGCACCTGGCTGGACGTGGGCACCGGCATGGGCCACTTCTGCCTGATGGCCCGCGACGTGTGGCCGACCACGGTCTTCGACGGCCTGGACCAGGGCGAGGCCCTGGCGGAGGGGGCCCGGCGGGGCTGGATCGACCACACCTACTCCGGCCAGCTGCCCGACCTGGCCCCGTCGCTGGCCGGGCGCTACGACGTGGTCAGCATGTTCCACTACCTGGAGCACACTCGGGACCCGCGCGCGGACCTGGACGCCGCGATCACCGCGCTGAGCCCGGGCGGCCACCTGCTGATCGAGGTGCCCAACCCCGAGAGCCTCTCCGCCCGCGTCTACGGACCGCTGTGGTCGGGCTGGCTCGCGCCGCAGCATCTGCACCTGATCCCCGCGGACAACCTGGTCGACGCGCTGACGGCGCGCGGCCTGCGGGTCGAGCACGTCGAGTTCGGCCGGGCCCACCTCGACGGCGACGGGATGTACGCCTGGTGGGCGCTGTGCCAACGGCTCGCCCCGTCGCTGGACCTGCCCTGGCGGGCCCAGCCCGGGTCGCCGGGTGGGCAGGCCCGGCGGCTGGCGACGCTGGCCGCGCTCGGGCCGCTGTTCCCGGCCATGGTCGTCGCCGACGCGGCCGCCCGGCCGTACCTGACGGGCGGGCGCCGGTCGAACGCCTACCGGGTTCTGGCCCGGCTGCCGTGATGCTTCCCGACGTCGGATCCCGTGGCCGGCCGGCCCGGGCCGCAGTGAGTCGCTCCCGCCCGCTGGAGGTTCCGTGAACCGTCGGACCTGGATCTCGGCGGCCGTGGCCGCCGGTGTCGGCCTCAACACCGCCCGGCTGCGGCGCCGGCTGTCCGCGCTGCCGGTCATCGGGCCGTCCGACGAGCCGGTGCACCACGCGCACGTCTTCCTCACCGTCGGCGGGGTCCGCCTCGACGAGGCCCAGCGGCGCGCGGCCAGCGCCCACGCCCGCCGCCACGGCCTGGACGTGCTCGACCTGGTGCCCGAGCAGCTGACCCCGGACCGCCTGCTCGACCTGGCCCGGCTCGTCGACACCACCAGCTACCAGGCCAACCGGCTCACCCCGGGCCGGGGCGCCTACCAGGCCTTGCTGGTCGACCGGGAGATCCTCGCCCGCAGCGCACTGGACCCGAAGGACCTCGGCGAGACCGACCTGGTCGCGATCACCGCCGTGCTCAAGCGGCACGCGCCGACGACCACGGCCCTCGCCGTGCTGCCGGGGCTGCGGGCACTGCCCAGGACCGGGGCCGAGCGGTTCGCCGTCCAGCGCGCCGCCTACGCGTGGCAGCCGCCGAGCCTGGTCGCCCCGGCGGTCCGCGACGCGCTGCTCGCCACCGGGGCGCGGGCGGCGCCCGGCTGGACGCTCGCCGCGGCCGCGCTCAGCTGGCTGCAGCCGGCCGCCGTCGCCGCCGGCGGGCCGGTGCGGATCGACCGGGCCGACCTGCTCGCCGCGCCGCTGGTTCGGCGCCGCGGCGCCGCCGAGCTGGTCGCCGACCTGGCCCCAACCCGGGCCACCGAGCGGCTCGGCCGCTGGCGGGTGTCGTTACCTCCGGCCTACGCCGCCGACGACGAGGCCGGTCTCGAAGCGGCCCGCGCGGCCTACCGGGCCGATCTCGCGGCCGGCGTCGAGCGGTTCCTGGAGGAGCCCCGGACCACCTGCCCGTGGTGCGGCGGTCCCCGGCTGCGCCGGATGACCGTCGGCGTCGACACCATGCAGGTCAAGCCGGGCCGGTTCCGCTACGACCGGTGCGCCGACTGCCGGCACGTCTTCCAGAACCCGCGGCTGACGCCGGAGGGCCTCGACTTCTACTACCGCGACTTCTACGGCGGGCTCGGCCGGGACTCGATGGAGCAGGTACTGGGCTTCGGACCGGGCTCGCACCCGGCGCGGGCCCGCTCGGTGCCGCCGACGCCGCGGACCTGGCTCGACGTCGGCGCGGGCCACGGGCATTTCTGCCTGCTGGCGCGGGATGTCTGGCCGAGCACCGTCTTCGACGGCCTGGACCTGGGCGACGGCATCGAGGAGGCCGGCCGGCGCGGCTGGGTCGAGAACGCCTACCTGGGCCAGTTCCCCGACCTCGCCCCGTCGCTGGCCGGCCGCTACGACGTGGTCAGCATGTTCCACTACCTGGAGCACACCGGCGACCCGCGGGCCGAGCTCGACGCCGCCGCGCTCGCGCTGCGCCCGGGCGGCCATCTGCTCATCGAGGTGCCGAACCCGGACAGCGTGACCTTCCGGGCCTATGGGCCGCTGGCCTCCGGGATGCTGATCCCCCAGCACCTGAACCTGCTGCCGGCGGACAACCTCGTCGACGCGCTGACCGCGCGCGGCTTCGTCATCGAGCACGTGGAGTTCGGGCAGGTTCACATCTCCGGCGACGCCCCGCTGGCCTGGTGGGGGGTGTTCCAGCTGCTGGGCCCGTCGCCCGACCTGCCCTGGCGGGACGTGCGCCGCCCGCTGCTCGGCTATGCCCGGCGGGCGGCGGCGTTCGCGGCCCTCGCGCCGCTGATGCCGGTGGCCGCGGTCGCCGAGGCGGCGAGCCGGCCGTTCCTGACCCGAGGCAACCGCGCGAACGCGTACCGCATCCTCGCCCGGCTCGCCGATCCCGGCGCCGCCACGTCGGCCATCGGGTAGCCCGCCCCCAGCCGGGCCGCTACCGTCCGTAGCCACAGCCCCCCGTCAGGTGACGGGCCGGCCCGGCGAAGGAGGCGCGGCGGTGTCCGTGTGCGAGGTCTGCGGCAACGACTACGCGATGAGCTTCGAGGTGCACGCCCAGGGCGCCGTGCACGTCTTCGACAGCTTCGAGTGCGCGATCCATGCGATGAGCCCGGTCTGCGAACACTGCGGTGTGAAGATCAGCGGCCACGGCGTCGAGGCCGACGGCCGCTTCTACTGCTGCGCCCACTGCGCCCGCGGCGAGGGCGTCGACAGCAGCCTCATCCGCGACCACGCCGACACCGGCCGCCTCGCCCAGGCCTGACGGGTAGCCGGGACACGACCGATTCCCAGGCGAAACGCGCCCCAGAAACCGGCCCTGGACAAGCACTCGCCTCCGTACTCCTCCCCTCCCCCCGAACCACGCAGGAGAGGGCGCTCAGCGCCCGAACCAGGCGGGTCGGGCGACGGGCGCTCCGCGCCCGGTTCCGCCCGACCGCCATAATCAGTGGGGACCGGAGGAGATCATCTGTGACGACGACGTCCACCGTGCAGGTCGCCGCTGTGCCAACAGAGGCTGCCAGGAGGTCCATCGAGGGCCGGATCGCCGACGAGCTCGGGGTGCGCGAGAACCAGGTCGTGGCGGCCGTCGGGCTGCTCGACGGCGGCTCGACCGTGCCGTTCATCGCGCGCTACCGCAAGGAGGTGACCGGCACCCTCGACGACACGCAGCTGCGCACGCTCGAGGAGCGGCTGCGCTACCTGCGGGAGCTGGAGGAGCGCCGGGCGGCGATCCTGGAGTCGATCCGCTCCCAGGGCAAGCTCGACGACGCGCTCGAGGCGCAGATCAACGCCGCCGACTCGAAGGCCCGGCTGGAGGACATCTACCTCCCCTACAAGCCGAAGCGCCGTACGAAGGCCCAGATCGCCCGCGAGGCAGGTCTGGAGCCGCTGGCCGACGCGCTGCTGGGCGACCCGACGCTGGACCCGACGACGACCGCCGCCGGCTACGCCGACGCGGAGAAGGGCGTCGCGGACGCGGCGGCCGCGCTCGACGGAGCCCGCGCGATCCTGGTCGAGCGGTTCGCCGAGGACGCCGACCTGATCGGCGAGCTGCGCGAACGGATGTGGGGCCGCGGCCGGGTGGTCTCCAAGGTCCGTGAGGGCAAGGAGGAGGCCGGCGCCAAGTTCTCGGACTACTTCGCCTTCGACGAGCCGTTCACCTCGCTGCCGTCGCACCGGGTGCTCGCGCTGCTGCGCGGCGAGAAGGAGGAGATCCTCGACCTGGATCTCGACCCGGAGCCCGAGGACGCGGACCCGACCGCCCCGGTGGTGCCGTCGGGCTACGAGACGGCGATCGCGGCCCGGTTCGGTGTCACCGACGCGGGCCGCCCGGCCGACCGCTGGCTGGGCGACACGGTCCGCTGGGCGTGGCGGACGCGCGTCCTGGTCCACCTCGGCATCGACCTGCGGCTGCGCCTGTTCCAGGCCGCCGAGGACGAGGCCGTCCGGGTCTTCGCCACGAACCTGCGCGATCTGCTGCTGGCCGCCCCCGCCGGCACTCGGGCGACGATGGGCCTCGACCCTGGCTACCGGACCGGTGTCAAGGTCGCCGTCGTCGACGCCACCGGCAAGTGCGTCGCGACCGACACGATCTACCCGCACGTGCCGGCCCGCCGGTGGGACGAGGCCCTGGTCAAGCTGCACAAGCTGTGCGCCGCGCACCAGGTGGAGCTGATCGCGATCGGCAACGGCACCGCCTCCCGGGAGACCGACAAGCTCGCCGAGGAGCTGGTCCGCGCGGCGAGCGAGCTGAAGCTCACCAAGATCGTCGTCTCCGAGGCCGGGGCCTCGGTGTACTCGGCCAGCGCCTTCGCCTCGAAGGAGCTGCCCGGGATGGACGTGTCGCTGCGCGGCGCCGTCTCGATCGCGCGCCGGCTGCAGGACCCGCTGGCCGAACTCGTGAAGATCGACCCGAAGTCGATCGGGGTCGGCCAGTACCAGCACGACCTCAGCGAGCTGAAGCTGTCCCGGTCGCTGGACGCCGTGGTCGAGGACGCCGTGAACGCCGTCGGGGTCGACGTGAACACCGCGTCGACGCCGCTGCTCACCCGGGTCTCCGGGATCGGGGCGACCCTCGCCGAGAACATCGTCGCCCACCGGGACGCGAAGGGGCCGTTCCGGACCAGGACCGCCCTGCGCGAGGTGCCACGCCTGGGCCCGAAGGCGTTCGAGCAGTGCGCGGGCTTCCTGCGCATCCCCGACGGCGACGACCCGCTGGACGCCTCGTCCGTGCACCCCGAGTCCTACCCGGTGGTGCGCCGCATCCTGACCGCCACGAACGGCGACATCCGCGGGCTGATCGGGAACTCGACGGCGCTGCGGGCGGTGAAGGCGACCGACTTCGTGGACGAGACCTTCGGTCTGCCGACGGTGACCGACATCCTCGCCGAGCTGGAGAAGCCGGGCCGCGACCCGCGGCCGGCGTTCAAGACCGCCACCTTCGCCGACGGCGTCGACGAGATCTCCGACCTGGTGGCCGGCATGGTGCTGGAGGGCGTGGTCACCAACGTGGCCGCGTTCGGCGCCTTCGTCGACGTCGGCGTCCACCAGGACGGCCTGGTGCACGTGTCGGCGATGTCCAAGACCTTCGTGCGCGACCCGCGCGAGGTGGCCAAGCCGGGCGACATCGTCAAGGTCAAGGTCCTCGACGTCGACGTGCCCCGCAAGCGCATCTCGCTGACCCTGCGCCTCGACGACGACGCGGCCACCGGTGGCGGCGGTGGCGGCGGTGGCGGCCGTGAGGGACGTGCGCAACGGTCGGGCCCACGCGGCGGCGGCCAGGCGGCCGGCGGCCAACCGGGCGGCGGGCGGCCAGGCAGCCAGTCCGGCGGTAGCCAGAACGGCGGCGGCGCCGGCCAGGCAGGGGGCCGGGACGGCGGACGAGATGCTCGCGGCGCGGACAACCGCGGCCCACGGCGGGACGCCGGCACCCGCGGCGCCCCCGCCGACGGACGTGGCGGCGGCGGCCAGCGCGGCGGCACGAGCCGCGGGAACGGCCAGCGCGGCGGACGGCCCGCTGCCCCGCCGAACGGCGCGATCGCCGACGCGCTGCGTCGGGCCGGCCTGGTCGACGAGAACGGCAGGCCCCGCACCGGCAAGTAGGCCCACTCGCTGGGGACCGGCCCGGGTCAGGATCTACCTGGGCCGGTCCTCAGACGTCGAGCGATCGACTCATACCCGGCGCGCCCGCGCGAGCCTCCATACCGGCGCGAGGCGGACGGGCGGCCGTGTCCGCTCGGTTCCCGCCCGAACCCCGCCGCGCCCGTCTCCCGGCAACTACAGCAAGTAACCTGCCGCCTGCGACGGACGACGGACGGAGGCCGGGCAGTGCGCAGGCGCGACCGAACGACGGCGAGTCGACAGGACGAGCCGAAGCCGGCCCGTAAGGCTGCCCGGGCATCGGTTAGGACCATCGCGGTGACGGTCGCGGCCGGGCTCGCGCTGGCCGGCTGCGGTGGCGGCCATTCGCCGGTGGCGGGGCCGAAGCCGAGCGTCTCGGCCAGCCCGACCCGGCCGGTGGCCAAACCGCGCGCGGCCGGCCTCGACCCGGCCCATCTTCCGGCGGGGTGGAGCCTGGTCGCGTGGCCGGCAGCCGGCACCATCCCGGTCTTCGGCCAGTCAGCGCCGGTGACGAACGCCGACGCACCGACCTCGCAGCCGTCGACCTCGGAGCCGCCGGCCCGGCAGCCGCCGGCCACGCAGGCGCCGGCCGTCGCGCCGGTTGGCCGGTCCGCCGAGCAGCCGACCAGCACGCTCGCCAACCCGAACGCCGAGGGCGCGCCGTTGGTACTCCTGGTCAAGCACTACCAGCCGGACTGGCTGCAGGTGTCGCTGCCGGTGCGCCCGAACGGGTCGACCGGCTGGATCCGGACCAAGGACACCCGGCTGACGGCGACCCCGTTCGCGCTCACCGTCGACAAAACCCGCCACGAACTCACCGTCTTCAAGGACGGCAAGCCCTCGGGCGTCTATCCGGTCGGCATCGGCACCGGGACGACGCCGACGCCACTCGGCCATTTCTACCTGGCCGAGCTCCTGAAACCGGCGAACCCGGCCGGACCCTGGGGCCCATACGCGTTCGGGCTTTCCGGATTTTCTGACGTCATCACGAACTTCGACGGCGGCAACGGCATCATCGGCCTGCACGGCACGAACCAGCCGGACCGCGTGGGCACCGACGTCAGCATGGGTTGTATTCGCCTGCGTAACTCCGACATCACCGCACTCGCCGCCCTGTTGCCGGTGGGGACGCCGGTCACGATTACCTGACCGGACGGTCCGCCAGGAGGGCGCCCTGGGCGGCGCGACACATCTCGGGCTGAACTCGTTACCTACAGCGGATCGGCCGGCCCATCGGCCGGCCGATCCGGGTGACTGACCACGCGGAACGCAAGGTCACCGGTGGGTGAGAATGAAGGTGTAGAAGAGCGAGATCGGCCAGAGAAGGGTGGCGGCGATCGCGGTGAGCAGGCTGCCCGTGAAATGGCCGTCCCACCGGTCGATGTGCCAGTAGCCCTGGCTAATCGTGATGATCAGACCAATGACGAGGTAGATGATCGTTCCGAGACTCGTCCTGGTGTAGACCCGCGTGTCGGCCACTGTTTCTCCCGTTATGAATGTCTGGGGGATGTCCCGGACCGGAAATTACCCACAATCGACCGGTCTACACTCCCGATCCCACATGAGTCCGGCATCTGGCGCTGTCCCAGCCCTGGCCGTCCCGCCCGAGGTCGGTGGCGCGACCGCGTCGCCCGGATAGCACCCAGTCAGCCCCGCGACACTGGCGACACCGCGGATGACTGTCGCCGTCCCGACGGGGCAACGGCGCTCGGTCGGGTACCCGGTACGGTCGCGGCGTGCGAACGAAATGGGCGGCATTCGCCGCTATCTCTGTTTCGGTGGCGTTGTCCGTGGGAATGCTCAGCGGCTGCAACCCGGTCGACTCGACCACCACCGCCTCGACCACCTCGCCGGCGTCGGCGACCGGCCAGCCCGCGGCCGGCTCCGACTGCGGTGGCGCCGCGACCACGGAGGCCGACGCGCTGAAGGTGATCACCGGGCCGATCGGCTGCCCGGGCGGGGTGAACACGTACTGGGCACAGCAGCTGGGCAGCGTCTGGACCACGCCTCGGTTCGTCGTCTACCGCGACGGCCAGATTCCCGACGACCAGTGCGGCGCGCAGGACCGGAACGCGGACGACTTCAAGGGCAACGCGTTCTACTGCCGGCTCGACGACACCGTCGCGTACAGCCAGGACTTCATGGCCCGCCTCTACCAGCAGGGCGGCCCGTCCTTCCCGATGTTCGTGCTCATGCACGAGCTCGGCCACCGGGTCTCGCGGCTGACCAACCGGGTCGGCGTGGTGTCGCGGTCGGAGGAGAACCAGGCCGACTGCCTGGCCGGCACGGAGGCGAAGTTCTCGCACGACGCGAAGCGGCTGCCCGGGGTCGACGTCGCCAAGGGCTCGGTGCTCTTCTTCAGCCTGGGTGACAGCTGGTTCCACAAGGAGTCGCCGTCCGACCCGGACGCCCACGGCACACCGGACCAGCGGGCGGCCGCCTTCCTCACCGGGTACCGGCACGACACCGCCAAGTGCTTCGCGATCGGGCAGTCCGCGAGCGGCTCCGTGCCGCTGACCGGCGTGCTCGGCTGACCCACGCTCCACCCGTTTCGTCGTACCTCTTTGCCTGTCCGGCCGCACGGGCCGGCGGCGCGGTCGCCCAGCCGCGCCGCCGGCCCGTGGCGCTTTCCAGGCAAGATGGAGGGCGCCGCCGACCGCGAGGTCGGCCGCAGGGGCCCGCGGGGAAGGGGACGGCATGCCGCTGCTGTGTGGGATCGACCTCGAGCATCCGGTCATGAACGCCGCCGGGACCTGCAAGTCGCTCGACGACGTCCAGGACCTGGCCCGGTCGGCGGCGGCGGCGATCGTCGTCGGCTCGATCACCGTGGCCGCGCGTACCGGGAACTCCGGCGCGACCTACCACGCCGGCGACGGCTTCTCGCTGAACGCGCTCGGGCTGCCCAACCGCGGCCTCGCGTACTACGTCGAGCAGCTGCCGGCGATGGCCCGCGCGGCGCACGACGCCGGCAAGCCGCTGATCCTGAGCGTGGCCGGCTTCAGCGTGGACGACTACGCGCGGTCCGCCGCGGCGGCCGCCCCGACCGGCGTCGATCTGCTGGAGCTCAACCTCGCCTGCCCGAACGTCTGGGACGGCGGCACCCAGAAGCGGATCGCCTGCTTCGACGAGGGCCAGACCGCGGCGGTCCTCGCCGCCGTCGACGCGGTCCTGCGGGACGCCCCGACGCGCGTCCCGTACGGCGTGAAGATCTCGCCGTTCTCGGATCCGGAGGCGCTCGCCGGTCTCGCCGCGGTGCTCGCCTCGGCGGTCGCGGCGGGCGGTGGCCCGCGCTACGTCTGCGCGAGCAACACGTTCCCGAACGGTCTCGCGTTCGACGACGCCGGCCGGCCGGTCATCGGGGTCGAGCTGGCCGGCCTCGCCGGGCCCGCGCTACGCCCGGTCGCGCTCGGCCAGGTCCGTCAGCTGCGCCGGCTGCTGCCCGCGTCGGTGGAGATCGTCGGTGCCGGCGGGGTGACGACCGGCCGCGACGTGGCCGACTTCCTGCGGGCGGGCGCGAACGCCGTCCAGGTCGCCACCGCGTACTGGAACCGCGACGGCGACCCGGCCGTGTTCGGCGTCATCGCCGCCGAGTGGGCCGAGGCGTTGGCCGACGCCTGAGGCCGGCACCTGAGAACGACGCCTGAGAACGGGGCGGGGCGGGGCGGCGCGGCGCGCAATACTACGCGCGTGGAACTGACAAAAGGCGCGAACACCGCGCTTCCGGATCGGCCCGTCGAGATCACCGTGGGCTGGCGGACCGCCGGCGCCGCCGGATCCCGGACGTCACTCGACGTCTGCGCGCTGCGGCTCGGGGCGACCGGGAAGGTCCGCGAGGACGCGGACATGGTCTTTTTCAACGCGCCGAGCAGCCCGGACGGCACGGTCCGCCACATCGGGCGCTCCCCCGGTGGCCAGGCCGAGGTCGTGACGATCGATCCGGCCCGGCAGCCCGCGGACGTCGAGGCGATCGTGGTGACAGCGACGATCGACGTCGTCACCCCGGAGCTGACCTTCGGCGGCCTCGACGTGTGGGCCGCGGTGAAGGACCTGTCCACCGGCCAGGAGGTCGCCACCTTCACCCCGCCGCCGCTGGGGCCGGAGAAGGCGCTGGTCGTCGTCGAGCTCTACCGGCGCGCCGGCTCGTGGAAGGTCAGGGCTGTCGGCCAGGGCTACGCCTCGGGCCTCGCCGGCCTGGCCACCGACTACGGCGTGGACGTCGGCGGCGACGAGGATGTCTCGCCACCCGCGAAGGCGCTCGACCTGCCGTCGACCGGCGACGCGAAGATCGACATGCGCAAACGTCTGGACCTGCGCAAGCAGGCGGTGAAGGTCGTGCTGTCCAAGCAGGGCCTGACCGGCAAGCAGGCGCGGGTGGGGCTCGCCCTCGACGCGTCCGGCTCGATGCGGCCGCTGTACAAGCGCGGCACCGTGGGCCGCGTCGTCGAGCGGATCGCGGCCGTCGCCGCGACCATGGACGACGACGGCACCCTGGACGTCTGGTCGTACGCGACCGAGACGCTGGCACTGCCACCGCTGCGGGTCGACTACCTGGCCGACTGGATTCCGCTGTACGTCCGGCAGCGGAAGGCCACGACCGGCCAGGGCGGCGCGGAGGCGACGCTCGCTCGTGAGGAGGCGGCCCGGGCGGCCGGCTGGCCGATCCCGAACTGGGACGGCATCGGCGGCCAGAACGAGGAGCAGAAGGTCATCGCGGCCATCATCGACCACTTCGGCCGGGCTCCGTCGCCGCCGCCCGCCCTGGTGCTGGTGCTCACCGACGGCGGGCTCTACCGGGACCGGATGATCGCGGACCTGCTGCGGCAGGCGTCGAAGCTGCCGATCTTCTGGCAGTTCGTCGGCGTCGGCAAGGCGCAGTACGGGATCCTGGAGAAGCTCGACACGCTGTCGGGGCGCGTGGTCGACAACGCGGGGTTCTTCGCCGTGGACGACCTGGACGAGATCGACGACGCGGCGCTCTACCAGCGGCTGCTGTCGGAGTTCCCGGTCTGGCTCCAGGCCGCGCGCGCGGCCGGCATCCCAGTCTGACGCGTCCTCCCCCAGGTCACGGGCGACGGACTCACCTGGGCGCACGCGGCCGGGCTCGCCCCGGCCGCGCCGTTCAGACGGCGAAGCCGAACTGCCGGGCGATGCCGGCGAGCCCGTCCGTCCTGCCCTGGCCGAGCGCCCGGAACCCCCAGCCGCCGTTCGCCCGGAAGAGCTCGCCGAACAGCATCGAGGTCTCGGTGGCCGCGTCGGTCGACAGGTTGTAACGGGCCAGCTCAAGGCCGTGGCCGGAGTCGACGACCCGGATGAAGGCGTTACGCACGTCGCCGAAGCTCTGGTGCCGGTAGTCGGCGTTGTGAATCGTGACGGCGAAGACGACCCGGACCACCGACGTCGACAGGCCGTCCAGGTGCACTTCTATCTGCTCGTCGTCGCCGCTGCCCTCGCCGGTCAGGTTGTCGCCCAGATGGACGATCTCGTTGCGGGGGCTGGCCAGGTTGTTGAAGAAGACGAAGTACTGCGGCGAGATGATCAGATCATCCGCGCCCAGCGCGAGCGCGCTCGCGTCCAGGTCGAAGTCGTCCTCGGCGCCCCGGGGCGCCGGATCCCAGCCGAGGCCGACGGTCACCCTGAGGAGGCCGCCATCCTTGCCGAGCGCGACGCTACGACCCTTCGTCACGTCGACGGTCACGACGTTGCCTCCTGTGGCCTCGGAACAGGGAAACCGGTCAGACAAGCCAACCACACCCGGGCCGCGCCCGGGACAGGACCAGCAACTCGATGGGGCGCGAGCGCGGGTCCGCTGACCCGGAGCTCGCTAGGCTCGGCCGGGAGGTGGCCGACCATGGACGACGTCTTCCGGACCTACCTCGACCCGGCCTTCCGGTACGAGTGGTCGCGGGGACCGGCGAGGGTCGCGAGCCGCGCCGAGGCCCTGCGGGGCGGGCTGAACTGCGTGGCGCTCGCGCACCTCGTGCTCCAGGACCTCTTCGGCCATCGGCTGCCCGCCTCGCTGCGCTCGCTGGAGATGTTCCGCGACCGGGCGCATTTCGAGCCGGTGCCCGCCCAGGCAAGGCCCAGGGCCGGCGACCTCGTCTGGTTCGGGGTCGCCGACCCGCCGGTGCCGCCGGAGGAGTTCGTGCCGCGGTACCGGGACGGCGAGCTGCTGAACTTCCGCGACTTCGCGGTCAACCACGTGGCCATTCACACCGGCGACCGGGTCGGCGACGACTTCCTGCTGCTGCACGCGAGCTCGACCGAAGGGACCAATGCGCTCTGGCCCCTGCGGCGGTTCGCCGACTACCCGCGATACGCCAGGACCTACGGGATTCGCCGGCTCCGCGCGCCGCTTCGCCGCCACGAGCGGTGAGGGGCGAGCGCGCGGAGACCGCCGAAGTCGCTCAGGCGCGCAGCTGGCCCAGGGCCGGGTCGCCGGCGGGGACCGGGGTGAGGAAGACGAGATCGGGCGGGCCGTCGAGGCGCCCGTCCAACGCGCTGAACATCTTGCCGATCGCGGGACCGGCGCCGTGCGCGGCCATCGCGGCGTCGTCGGCCCATTCCTCGACGAAGACGAACTTGCCGGGGGCCTCGTGCAACGAGTAGAGCTTGCAGCCCGGCTCCTGGTGCACCTCGGGGATGAGCTCCACCAGGATCGCGCGGACCTCGTCGACCTGGTCCGCCTTCGGGATCATGGTCGCGACGATGACGGGCATGGCTACTCCTCACCGCGGTTCCGCGGAACCGCTGGTCAGCTTGGTGGATGGACCGGGCGGACGTCCGGACCGCGCGCGGCGCCCGTTTCCCAGATCCTTCCGTGGGCCGCGTTGCCGCGCACGCCCTTTGGCCGCGCCGAGGGGCCCAGCCGCCCGTGACCATCACGGGGGCTGGGTCAGTTCAACGGTGGGACCGGGTCAGTTCACCTGGCGGGTGGTGTCGGACCAGTACCGGGCGCGTAGGGCCTTCTTGTCGGGCTTGCCCAGCGGGCTGACCGGGATCGAGTCGGCGTAGTCGATGGTCTTCGGCGCGTGGTGGGAGCCCTTGCGGTCCCGGACCAGGGCGGTCAGCTCGCCGGTGAGCTCGTCCTCGGGGGTGGTGACGCCGGGGCGGCGCACGACGACGGCCTTCACGGCCTCGCCCCACTTCTCGTCCGGCACACCGATGACGGCCGCCGCGGCCACCGCCGGGTGCGTGGCGAGCACGTCCTCGACCTCCCGCGGGAAGATGTTGAACCCGCCGGAGATGACCATGTCCTTCTTGCGGTCGACGATGTAGAGGAAGCCTTCGGCGTCGCGGCGGGCGATGTCGCCGGTGTGCAGCCAGCCGTGCCGGAACAGCTCGGCCGTCTGCTCGGGCAGCTTCCAGTAGCCGCCGCAGTTCAGCGGGCCCCGCACGCAGATCTCCCCCGGCTCGCCGTCCGGGACCTCGTTGCCGTCCTCGTCCAGCAGTGCGACCCGCACCCACGGCACCGGCCGGCCGCAGCTGGCCAGCCGCTCGGGCCGGGACAGGTCGTGCTCCTCCTTGCGCAGCACAGTGATCGTCATCGGCGACTCGGACTGGCCGTAGTACTGGAAGAAGATCGGGCCGAACCGGCCGATCGCCTCGACGAGCCGGGTCGGCGACATCGCGGCGGCACCGTAGTAGATCGTCTTCAGGCTGGAGACGTCCGTGGTGGCGAGCTTCGGGTGGTCGAGCAGGACGTAGATCATCGTCGGGACCAGCATGGTCGAGTTGATCTTGTACTTCTCGATGGCCTCGATCACCAGGCCGGGCTCGAAGCCGGGCAGCACCACCAGGCAGCCGCCGCGCAGCAGCACCGGGATGAAGAAGGCGGCCCCCGCGTGGCTGAGCGGGGTGCACATCAGGAACCGTGGCTCGTCGGGCCACTGCCACTCGGTGAGCTGGATGTTCGTCATGGCGGCGGCGCCGCGGTAGGTGCCCATGACGCCCTTGGGCTTGCCGGTCGTGCCGCCGGTGTAGGTGAGGCCGCCGACGTCGTCGGGGCCGACGTCCGGCGCCTTCAGCGGCTTCGGCTCGAAGCCGGCGGCGAGCTCCAGCAGGTTGGGGCCGAGATCGGTCGGCCCGAAGGTGACCACCTGGCGCAGGGTCGGCACCCGGCGGACGTACTCGGCCGCCCGCTCGGCGAACTTCTCGTCCACGACGAGCGTCTCGACCTCGGCGTCGGTGAGGACGTAGACGTGGTCGTCAAGCGAGCCGAGCGGGTGCAGCGACGTCGAGCGGCAGCCGGTGATCATGTTCGCGCCCATCGCGAACAGCACCTCGGGCCGGTTCGGCGACAGCATCGCGGTCCGGCTGCCGACCCGCAGGCCGACCGACGCGTAGGCCTGCGCGTACCGGCTGATCTCGGCGGCGACCTCGGATGCGGTGAGCGCGACGTCGCCGATGTAGACCGCCGGCCGGTCCGGGTTGCGCCCGAGCGCGGCGATCAGCAGGTCCGGCAGGAACGACGGGCGGTAGAGGTCACCGACCTGCGGCGCCCGCGCGGGCGTGACGGTCGGGTCGGCCGTGGTGGTCATGCGCTCACCTCCGCTGGGGCCGGCGCGGCGGCCGGCGCTTCGGCCGCGGCGAGGGAGAGCCGCAGTGCCGTCGTCCTGGCCCAGACGGTGTCCGGCTTGCCGGCCGGGTTACGGGCGATCACGTCCACGAGATGGATCTCCTTGGGCACCTTGTAGCCGGCCACCCGCTGGCGGGTGTGCGCGATCAGGTCGGCGACCGTCGGCGGGCCGCCGGGCGAGGCCTCCCGCAGGGCGACCAGCGCGACGACCCGCTCGCCGTACCGCTCGTCCGGGACGCCGACGACCGCCGTGTCGAACACGGCACCGTGCGACTTCAGCGCGTCCTCGACCTCGTCCGGGAAGACCTTCTCGCCGCCGGTGTTCACCACCGCGCTCCCCCGGCCGAGCAGCTCGACGGTGCCGTCCGCGCGGACGAGGGCGAGGTCGCCGGGGACCACCCAGCGGACCCCGCGGGCGTCGCGCAGGAAGGTCGAAGCGGTCTTGGCCTCGTCCTTGTAGTAGCCGAGCGGGATGTTGCCGCGCCGGGCGATGCGGCCGGGCTCCGGCGAGCCCGGTGCCACCGGCTCCAGCCTCTCGTCGAGGACCAGCGTGTCCGGGGTCAGCTGGAACAGGCGCTTCCCGCCGGCCTCGGCGGAGCCGTTGTGGCCGAACTCGGAGGCGCCGTAGGAGTCCAGCAGGAAGACGTTCGGCAGCGCGGCGGCGAGATCCGCCCGGACCCGCGGGGACATCGGCGCGCCGGTGTTCGAGAACGCGAGCAGCCCCGACAGGTCGTAGCGGCCGGGGGCTTCCGCGAGCGCGTCGGCGAGCGGGCGTGCCATCGCGTCCCCGACGACGGTCATCGTGCTGGCCCGCTCGTCGGCGGCCAGCCGCAGCACGTCGTGGGGGTCGAAGTGCCGGCCGCACCAGAGCAGGATCGTCCCCGCGGTGCCGATGCTGATCAGCACCGACAGCTCGGCGGCGCCGTGCATCAGCGGGGCCATCACCAGGTAGTGCAGCGGCGGGCTGGCCGTGTGCACCAGGATGTCGGCCAGTTCCCGCGGCGCCGAGCCGTCCGGGAGGGGACGGCCGATGGCCGCGTGGAACAGGTCCTCGTGCCGCCAGATGACGCCCTTGGGCATCCCGGTGGTACCGCCCGTGTAGAGGATGAACCGGTCGTCGCCGCTGCGCGGGACCCGGACCGGGCTGTCGTCGGCCGGGGTGTTTACGGCCGGCGTGTCCTCGTAGCCGGCCAGCCGGATCCCGCGGTCGGCGAGCGCGCCGCCCGGGCCCGTGAGGGCCGCGAGACCGCCGTCGTCGGCCGGGTCGGTCCCGTCCTCCAGCACGACGACCAGCCGCAGCGCCGGGGCGTCCGCGAGCACGCCCGCGACCGTCGGCAGGTAGCGCCGCTCGACCACGAGCGCCACCAGGTCTGCGTTGTCGACCAGGTAGCGCAGCTCCGCGACGACGTACCGGAAGTTGATGTTTATCGAGGTCGCCCGCAGCTTCATGCAGGCGAACATCGACTCGACCCACTCGGCCCGGTTCGTCGCGTAGAGCCCGACGTGGTCGCCCGGCCGGACCCCGGCGCCGCGCAGCAGCCGCGCCGCCCGGTCGACCCGCGCGTCGAGCTCACCGAACGTGAGCCGGACCGCGCCCGCGACCAGCGCGGGCCGGTCGGGCACGGCGCCCGCGACCAGCTCCAGCATGTCCGCGAAGTTGACCGGCCGAGGTCCACTCCCGGGTAACGCTCCCGCCGTCATGCCGTGAACGGGTTGGTGAGTGTGACGACGTTCTTGTCCGAGCAGTTGAAGAAGCCCTGGTTGGGCGCCGTCGCGGTCTTGTCGTAGACGAAGCCGTCCGCCGTGACCTTCATCAGCAGGTAGCAGTGCGAGACCTCCTGCTCACCCGGCTTGAGGTCGATCTTCGGGTAGAGGCCGCCGGCGGTCCAGGCGGTCTGCGTGCCCGCCTTCGCGAGGACGCAGTCGACGGTCAGGGTGTCGCCACACGCCGTCGCCGACTTGGCCCACAGCACCCAGGAGCTCAGCGCGAGCGCGGTGAAGGCGGTGAGCTTCGCGTTCGGGACCGTGGCGTGGACGAGGTCGACGGCCTCCTGGGTGACCGGGCTCTGCGCGGCCAGCTCGAACGGCAGGTGGTCCATGACCAGCCACGTCGGCGGGAACTTCGTGCTCTTCGCTCCCGCGATGGTCTTGGGGTCGTAGAGCTGGTTCTCAATGATCATGTACTTGAGGTTCAGGCCGACGTCGTTCATCGCCGTGACCACCGGGGTCAGGTCCTGGACGCCGATCGCCTCGTAGCCCTGGACTCCCTTGCCCTTGAGCTCCTCGACGTACGGGCGCCAGTTCGTCACCAGCGCGGGCGGCTCCTGGTAGTCGGCCACCTTGTAGCCGAGCTGGGTGAGCGCCTCCTGAAGCCGCAGGCCCTGCGGGCGGATGTCCGCGAGCGAGCTGCCGCTGATGCCGATCGCGTTCATCGCGTCCGGGAACATCCGGGCCATCGCGAGGAACCCGGCGACCGGGTAACGGTTCGCGGTGTTCGGCGCCGCGCGCAGCTGGAGCGGGGCGTTCAGCGACTGCGGGGAGACGCCATAGGCCGGGATCGCGCCGAGCTTGCAGTCGATCCTCGGCTGGACCCCTGGGGCGTCCAGGACGTTGCCGCCGCCGACCAACATGAAGTCGGTCTGGCAGGCGTCCAGGGTGCGGGCCGCGACATCGGTGAGCTTGGCGTCGTGCTTGTTGACGACGATCTTGCGCCCGTTGATGCCGCCGGCCTTGTTGCACCAGGCGGCGAACGCGTCGGCGACGTCGAAGAACTCCTGCCCGAGCCCCGGGGTGACGGTGCTGCCGGGGTCACCCATGGTGCCGATGGTGATCGAGGACGCGGTCACGCCACGGCCGGTCGCGGTGCGGGCGGAGCCCGGGCCGCAGATCCCCTTCTCGGTGCCGAAGTCGCCGGCCGCGGCCGCGGCGGGCGCCGCCGAGGTGGGTGACCCGCCGGCGTCGCCACCGCCGGTCTCGGTCTCGTTCGTGGACCTGGTGCAGCCAGCGATGACGAGCAACAGCGCGCTGGCTGCCGCGAGCACCGGCAGCCCGGCCAGGCCACGGCGGGCGCGGCGCGGGTGTGGCCTCTCGGGACACGGGCGGGAGCTTCTGCGGGCCATCGGACCTCTCCGTGGGTCGTCGTCCGTGGTCAGTCCTGCGGTCGGTCTGTGACCGGTCGGCCTGTGACCGGTCGCGCGGCGGCCGGGGCGTGCGCCGTCCGGTTGACAATCCGCCGTGCGCAGCCGTGAGCGGTGCCGACGCGCGGGGCCGCCGGCGGTCACGACAGGCGCCGTAGTGACGTGAGCGCCGCCACAGACTAGAACAGGTTGCATCTTTGGCGAAAGTAAATCCGGCGAAGTCCTGACCGTTCGTCAGCACACGACGGGGCGCCGTCCCCGATCGCCCGGGCGGCAGTCGCGGCAGGCGCTCCCGAAGGACCTGACGGCCCGTCAGGTTCCGGACTACTGTCGGATCGCGAGTGGGAGGAGGCGACCATGCTCGACCTGGTCGTACACGGCGGACAGCTCGTCGACGGAACGGGGGCGCCGCCCCGCGCCGCCGACGTGGGCGTGCGGGACGGCCGGATCGTGACGGTCGGCCCGCCCGGCTCGGTGCCGGCCGGCGACGCGGCCCAGACCGTCGACGCCGCAGGCAAGGTGGTCTGCCCAGGCTTCATCGACGTGCACACCCACTACGACGCCCAGCTGTGGTGGGACCCGAGCGCCAGCCCGTCCAGCCAGCACGGCGTGACGACAGTGCTCGGCGGCAACTGCGGCTTCACGCTCGCCCCGCTGCGCCCGCGCGACGGGCGCCCGGACCCCGCCGAGGCCGACTACCTGCGCCGGATGATGGCCAGGGTCGAGGGGATGCCGCTGCAGGCGCTGGAGTCGGGCGTCGCCTGGGGCTGGGAGTCGTTCGCCGAGTACCTCGACGGGCTCGACGGGCGGACCGCCGTCAACGCGGGTTTCCTGCTCGGGCACTGCGCGCTGCGCCGCTACGTCATGGGCCCGGCGGCGATCGGCTCGGCCGCGGACGGGGACGCCGTCGCCGCGATGGCCGCGGGCCTGCACGCCGCGCTCGAGGCCGGCGCGCTGGGCCTGTCCACCACCCTGTCCGGGACCCACAGCGACGGCGACGGCCAGCCGGTCGCGTCCCGCTGGGCCGAGCGCGACGAGCTGCTGGCGCTCGCGCGGGCCGTCGGCGAGCACGAGGGGACCTTCCTGGAGGGCATCGTCCCCGGCTGCCTGGACATGTTCAGCGACGACGAGATCGAGCTGCTCGCCGAGCTGTCCGCCGCCGCCGGCCGGCCGCTGAACTGGAACGTGCTCACGATCGACTCGGCGGCGCCGCTGCGAGTGCCCCGCCAGCTGGAGGCGTCCCGGCGGGCCCGCGAGCTGGGCGGCCGGGTGATCGCGCTGACGATGCCGACGCTCGTCCCGATGAACATGAGCCTGGGCACCTTCTGCGCCCTGCACCTGATCCCCGGCTGGGGCGAGGTCATGCGGCTGCCGATCGCCGCGCGGGTCGACGCGCTGCGCGACGAGGCGGTCCAGGCACGGCTGCTGGCCGCGGCCCACGACCCGGCGGCCGGGGTGCTGCTGCGGCTGACGGACTTCGGCCGTTACGTCATCGGCGACACCTACTCCCCCGCGAACGACGGCCTGTCCGGCCGGGTCGTCGCGGACATCGCGGCCGAGCGCGGCCGGGAGCCCTTCGCGGTCCTCGTGGAGATCGCCGCGGCCGACGACCTGCGTACCGTCCTGTGGCCGATGCCGACGGACAACAACCCCGAGTCCTGGGCCCTGCGCGCGCGCACCTGGCAGCACGAGGACGTGCTGCTCGGCGGCTCGGACGCGGGCGCCCATCTCGACCGGATGGCCGGCGCCCCCTACCCGACCCGGTTTCTCGGCGACTGCCTGCGCGGCCGCAGGCTCGTCGGGCTGGAACGGGCCGTGGCGATGATGACCGGCGAGCCCGCGGCCGCGTTCGGCCTGCGCGGGCGCGGGGTGGTCGCCACCGGCAACGCCGCCGACCTGGTGGTCTTCGACCCGGCGACCATCGACAGCGAACCGGCCCGGCTGGTGGCCGACCTGCCGTCCGGGGCCGCCCGGCTGACCGCCGGGTCGGTGGGCGTCGAGGCGGTCTTCGTCAACGGCACCCGCATCGTCACCGGCGGCCGGGCGACCGGCGCCACCCCAGGCACGCTGCTGCGCTCCGGCCGGGACACCAGAACGGTCTCGACCCGATAGAGCCACGCCCCCGCCGCCACGCGGCGGGAGCGTTCAGACCTTCGGGCGCAGGCGCATCACCGGGGGCGGGGTCGGATCCTCGCCCTGGATGAAGCTGAGCGGCTGGGCCGCGGCCCAGCCGGTCGCGAGCCCGAGCAGCGCGAGGGTCCGGTCGCGGGCGGACACGCCCCACTGCGCGTCGTAGGTCGTCGCGCCGTCGCCGGGCACGGCCGCCTCGCCGAGGCTCGCGAGCAGCCGCTGGAACTCGGGGGTGAACGCCTTCGTCACCGTGCCCGGGTCCGCGTGGCCGCCGCCGACGAGGTTCTGTTGGAGCTGGCGCATCAGCAGGGTGTAGCGGGCGAACAGGTGGTCGTCCCAGTCGAACGTGGTGAGCAGGCTCTGGCCGGCGACCGCGCCGCTGGCGGCCAGGTCGTTGATCTGGGCCGGCGTCATCGTCAGGTGGATGCCGCCGGTGCCGTCGGGCAGGCGGATCGACCGGATGCGGTCCGAGAAGCCGGGCAGCTCGGCGAGCAGGGTGTCCCGCCAGTTCAGCGTCGTGTCGAGGATCTGGGCGAGGAAACCGAACAGATTGTTGATCTGGGCCACCCTGCGCACGGGCGCGCCGCCGCCCGGCGAGGGCGGCGCGACCGTCGCCGTCATGGCGGGGTCGCCGGGCTCGCGGACCGGCTCGCGCTTGCCCTTGGCCCGCGGGGTGGGAACGAGGTCGAGGCCGAACGTGGGCCGGGTGGGCAGCCAGGTGTCGAAGAAGTGCATCGGGAAGTTGCTGGAGATCCCGCCGTCGGAGAACCAGTGCCGGACCGGCCCGCCGCGGCCAAGCCCCTGGACCCACAACGGCACCGCGCAGATCAGGCCCGGGAAGCTCAGGCTCATCCGGGTCGCCACGATGACCGGCAGGTCGGGCCCGGGGAATGTCCGCAGGTCGGTCGGGCCCAGCACACCCTCCGGCGTCGGCACCGGGGTGCTGACCTGCTCCAGGTGGGCCAGCACGTCGTCCGGGAAGAGCCGGCCGAACTCGCCGGGTGAGTAGAGGAACTGCCCCTCGGCGAACGGCAGGCTCAGCGGCTGCGCGGCGCTGAGGTCCGTCGTCATCATCTCCAGCGCGATCTTCTCGTCGGCCCGCCGGCCGCCCGCGAGATCGGCGAACGTCAACGGCACTGCCCCCTCGCGGCCGGCGCAGCGCTGGATCTGGCCGTGCAGCCACGGCGTCAGCGCGGCCTGCCCCCCGCGCCCGACCGGCATACCGGAACAGGCTCCGAAGAAGTCGCCTGGCAGCCCGCGAACGGTCCGCAGGGCGCGCACCAGGACGGCCGCGAGCAGTCCGAGCAACGACGTGACGAGCAGGACCACCGCGATCAGCAGCCACCCATACCAGCGCTGCCGGTCCAGACTGCCGCCGAAGCCGTAGAGGACGCCGACCAGCGCGCCGAACGAGATCCCCCCGGCGATCAGCATCTGCGCGGCGAAGTACCGGGAAACCCAGCCGGCCGCCACCCACAGCCGCCCCAGCCAGGACGACCCCGCGCGCTGCAGGCCGAACAGCAGCCCGAACGCCCACGCGGTCGCCCTGGTCGGCTGGAACAGCCCGACGAGCAGGCCCGGCGCCGCGACCTGCTGGGCCGCCTCGCTCAACGGCCCGAACCCGCCCGGCCTGGCCGGGTCACGGCGCCGGGCGTAGTCGCCGTACTGGGCCGCGGCCGTGAGCGCGGCCCCGATCGCGCCGGCGGACGCGCCACCGATGGACCGGAAGTCGTAGCGTTCATGCAGCTCGGCGACGGCGGCCGGATAGACGATGCCGCTGGTGATGCCACCCTGCATGATCAGGTCACACTGCTCGCGCGGCGTCGAGGCCGCGCCCTCGGGCGCCTGGGCTGGGACGGCGTCGGGCTGGTCACCGGCACGGGTTCTGGGTGCGCTCACGGGGCCTCCGCGACCGCCAGCGACCCAGGAGGCTGGTCGAAGACCGACGATCAGCCACCAAGAGTAGTGGAACCGCCTCCGGGCACCGACTGACGACGCACACCCGACAGACCGACAGACCCAGGCGGCCGACGACGGCGTTCACCCAGATTCAGTCAAGCCGCACGCGCCAAGCGTTGTGAGGGCTACCCGCCCCCCTCGTATTTCCCGCTCGACCACCCGGCGCTGCTGCCGGTTCGCGCGGATGGACGGGCTCATCTATGAGGCTCATGGCGGCTACTGCTGTCGCGAGGGGCGTCAAAATGGGCACCGGATGCCGGCGACAGTCCGCTGTACGGGGATTGCGGGCGGGGTCGGCCTCGGAACAACGCGGGCGCTCATACGTGTGGCGGTCTAGAGGTTGGCTTCTTCCTCGTTGGCGGTCGTATTCGTAGTGAATGTGCGGCGGGCCGGGCTGGTCCAGACGAATACCCCGGGTTGTGGTTGGTCTAGCGTCCAGCCACCGCGATGCTTCGCACGGTGATGGTGGCGGCAAAGGACGCCTAGATTGTCGAGGGCCGTGCTGCCGCCGCGAGCATGGGCGACGGTGTGGTCGAGGTCGGTGTGAGTCGCCGGCATGCCGCAGCCGGGGAACAGGCAGCGGGTCTGTTGATGGCGGACGAGTCGAGCGAGTGCCGGGGTGGGAACTCTGCGGTGGCCGAGGTCCAGGACAGTGCCGGTCGCCGGGTCGGTCAGGACGCGGCGTCAGCGGGCATCGGCGGCGAGCGCGCGCCCGACGTTCGCGGGGATCGGGCCGTAGCCGACCAGTTCCGCCGGGTCGTCGTCGAGGCCGGCGAGAGTGCCAACGGGCGCGATGACCTGGAGCTCGACGCTGACATGCTCTCGGCGGTTACCCAGGAGCAGCGCGGTCAGGACGTCAGCACGCCGGGCGTCGATCGGCCGGGAGTCCGGGTCGGTGCGGGTATCACCTTCGATGCGGGTGTCGGCTCGCGCGATCTGGTTGATCCGGTCGTAGATCGCCTGGGCGTCCTCCGCGGCGAGTACGGCGGTGAGCAGGGCCATGCCGTCATCGAGAGACTGGATGCCGATCCTGCGTTCGGTATGAGCGTCGCGGCGGCGTTTCGCGGCGGCCTGCGGGTCGAGGCGCGCGACGAGTCGGTGGATCTTGCGACACCACTGGGGCGGAGACGCCAGCCGGCTGCCAGCGAGCATCGCCGCCTCCACGACCGCGCGCTGATCGCCGGTCAGACAGGCGGTGAGCTGATGAAGCGCGAACAGGCGTGTGTGATCGAGCAGGCCCGAGGTCAGATCGGCCAGCGCGGCAGGCAGCTGGCCGGCGATCTCCCAGGCCGTCGCCAGCCGGCCGGACATCGTGCGCGGCGACTGCCCCAGCTCGGCCGCGAGCTCGTCAGCGGCGAACGGCGAGTAGGAGTCACCCGGCTCGCCGTCGCCGACCGCCGAGTTGGCCGGGCGTTGGCGCGCGAGGTGTACCTGGGTGTGGATCGTCAGACCTTCCAACCTCGCGGTCAGGCGCGCCAACCGGCCCGCCACCGCCAACGTCGCCGACGCATCACACGAGGCCAGCCCGGCCAGCACCCCGTCGAACACCCCGTCAACGAGCCCCAAACGCCCGAGCAGATCGTCGACCGGGCCGCCCCCGGGCGCGGGAAAGATTTCGGTGGCCAGGAAATCAGTAAGGCCGTCTTCGGCCGCCGGACCGGCGGCTACCGTGCCGTTCTGCGCCTGCCGCGCCCTCCAGTCATCATCGGAAGACTGTCGACCTGAGCACGAGATATCGAACGGCGGGTCACGGCCGTCCAGGGTATCGAACATGTGTTCATGTTATCCGTTTTTCGGAAATCGGCAACCGGCCAGAATGAGACCGCCAACAATACGGCCCAAGACAGCTGGAGACATTTCCCGTCGCGGAATCCTGGATTAGACGGAGTCCTGGATTAAACGGTAGCCTTGCCCACCTATCCGAGGTTCGACGTCCGACACGGCAATGTTGGCGGTCCTTCCGGATCGTCGTCCATTCGGGTCCGTCGGCGGCGTGCGTCGGCCCGCTACGGGTTCAGGGTGAGGACGCCGCGGGCGAGGTCGCCGTGTTCCAGGTCCTCGACCGCGCGGTGGAAGTCGGCGAGCGGGTAGGTGCGGGTGACCAGCTCGTCGAGCAGCAGCCGGCGGCCCCGGTACAGGTCGACGTAGCGGCGGATGTCGCGCTGTGGCTGCGACGAGCCGTACCGGCAGCCGAGGATCGACTTGTCCAGGAACATGCCCGCGACGTTGAACGACGCCTCCGTCGTCGCCGCCGGCACCCCGAGCAGCACCGCCGAGCCGGACCAGGCGAGCGCGTCGATCGCGGCCCGGATGAGGGCGGGATGGCCGACGCACTCGAAGATGTAGTCGTAGCCGGTCGGTTCGGTGTCCTGGATCGTCTCCTTGAGGACGGTGGCCGTGTCGACACCGGTGGGGTCTACGAAGTCGGTGGCGCCGAACAGCCGGGCGAGCGCCTCCTTGGCCGGGTTCACGTCGACGGCGACGATCCGTGCCGCCCCCGCGATCCGGGCTCCCTGGAGCACGTTGAGCCCGACGCCGCCGACACCGAGCACCGCCACGGTCGAGCCCGGGTGGACCTTCGCCCGCTGCAGGACCGCGCCGACGCCGGTGACCACGCCACAGCCGACGAGCGCCGCCGACGTGAGCGCCACGTCCTGGGGAATCGGCACGCACTGGTTGGCCTTCACGACGATCTCCTCGGCGAAGCAGGAGAGGTTCGCGAAGTTGTAGGCCGGCTCGCCCCGCCAGGTGAACGGCTGCGGCCGGGCGCCGAACGTCGAGCGGCACATCGTCGGGCGGCCCGCGTCGCAGTGCTGGCAGGCGCCGCAGTTGCCCAGTGTGGAGAGCACCACGTGGTCGCCGACCTTGACGTTGCCGACGGCGTCGCCGACCGCCGCGACGACGCCCGCGCCCTCGTGGCCCAGGACGACCGGCGTCGGGAACGGGATCGTCCCGTTGATCACCGAGACGTCGCTGTGGCATAAGCCGGCGGCGGCGATGCGCACCAGCGCCTCGCCCGGCCCCGGGTCACGGACGGTCAGGTCGTCGACCAGTTCGGCCTTCTGGCCGTCGAACACAACACCACGCATGATCTCCCCTTTGTCTCCGTGGTCGTGGCGTGCCTGTCGGGTCGTGACTGCCTGTCAGGCTGTGGCTGTCTGTCAGGTCGTGGCGCTCAGCCGGGCCAGACGATGCTCTGCAGCTCGCTGTACGCCTGCAGCGCGAAGGCGCCGCAGTCGCGGCCGACCCCGCTGTGCTTGAAGCCGCCGAACGGCGTCTCGTGGTTGCGGGCGACGGTGTTGATCCCGACGTTGCCGCTGCGCAGCCGGGTGGCGACGCGGTAGGCGCGCGCGGTGTCCCCGGAGAAGACGTAGTCGTAGAGGCCGAACGGGGTGCCGTTGGCGATCTGGACCGCCTCGTCCTCGTCGTCGAAGGCGAGCACGACCACGACCGGGCCGAAGAACTCCTCCTGGGCGACGGACATGTCCGGCGTGACGCCGGTCAGCAGCGTCGGCGCCGCGTAGAAGCCACGGTCCAGCTCGGGGCGCTGACCCCCGACGGCGACGGTCGCGCCAGCCCCGACGCCCTCGGCGACGAGTGCCTCGACCCGGTCGCGCTGGCTGGCCGAGATGAGCGGGCCGACGACCGTCGAGGCCAGCAGCGGGTCACCGACCGGGCAGAACCCGGCGTAGCCGACGAGCTTCTCGACCAGCTGGTCGTGGACCGAGCGGTGGACCAGGGCCCGGGTCGGGGCGGTGCAGATCTGGCCGGAGTGGAAGGCCCAGGTGCTGCCTATGCCGGAGGCTGCCCGGTCGAGGTCGGCGTCCTCGAACACGATCGCGGCGCCCTTGCCGCCGAGCTCCATGAGCTGGCGCTTCATGTCCCGGCCGGCGGCCTCGCCGATCCTGCGGCCGACGGCGGTGCTCCCGGTGAAGCTGATCATGTCGACGTCGGGCGAGGCCACCAGCGCGGCGCCGGTGTCCACCCCGGACCCGGTGACGACGTTGACCACCCCGGCCGGCACCCCGGCCTCGTGGACGATCTCGGCGAACCGCAGCACCTGCAGCGGGTCCTGCGGGGCCGGCTTGATGACGACGGTGTTCCCCATCGCCAGCGCCGGCGCGACCTTGCCGGCCAGGTTCACCAGCGGGAAGTTGTACGGGGTGATGCAGGCGACCACGCCGACCGGAGCCCGGCGGGCGACAGCGCCGACTAGCCCACCCGGGGCCAGCGGGGTCGCGTCGATCGCCTGCGGCGGCAGCGCGACCAGCGACGACTCCAGCGCGTGCCGCGCGTAGCGGCTGAACCGCTCGACGGCCACCGGCACCTGCATGGTGGACGCGACCCGCATCGTCGCGCCGGTCTCGGCCTGCACCAGCGGGACCAGGTCGTCGTTGTACTTCGTCAGCAGGTCGGCGACCCGGCCGAGCACCTCCGACCGGTGCGCCGGGCTCGCGGAAGCCCAGCCCTCGAACGCCGCCTTCGCGGCCGTCGCGGCCTGTTCCGCCTGCTGCGCGCTCGCCTCCGGTGCCGTGCCGACGACCTCCTCGGTGGCCGGGTTGACGACGTCGTAGTGACCGCCGGCCGGCTCCACCCACTCGCCGGCCAGGTAGATCCGGCTGCTCGGGACGCCCATGGCGTGTACCCCCTCGTCCGCTGGAGTGGCCACAGGCGGCGCACCCGTCGCCGGGTCACGCGACCGAAGGCCGTGGTTCCTCGCACTCCCCCGGGCCGGCGTCCTCGGGCTCCTTCGGCCGTCCGGCGCGAAGGACCGCCGAGGGCGACGGTTTCTGACGGAGCATCAGGCCCCTTGTGTGGCGGCCTGTCGCGGCTAGAGTGTAGAACAGGTTCTACCTCGAAGCCGACAGTGAACTTCCCCCTCGCACGGTCAGCGGCTGAGGTGACGCTCAGCCCGCGGGACGAGAGAGAGGGCTCGTCGGGCGGGTAGCTCCGGCGCGGGCCGGGGCGGGGGCCGGCGGCCAGACGCACGGCGGGCACACACGCCCGCGGGGCCTTGGCGCGCATGCGTGTCGCCGCCGCCGGCGTACCAGCAACCACCAGACAGCAGGCGAAGGGTGGCCTCGTTCATGGAGTTCGGGATCTTCAACTCGCTCTACCTGCCCAAGCGGCTGTCAGACCGCGACCCGATCGGCGCGGAACACAGCCGGCTGATGGACGAGGTCGCCTGGACACAGGCCGCTGACCGCGCCGGATTCAAGTACACGTGGGCGACGGAGCACCATTTCCTCGACGAGTACTCACACCTGTCGGCGAACGAGGTCTTCCTCGCCTACGTCGCCGGAACCACCAGCAACATCCACATCGGCAGCGGCATCTTCAACATCACGCCGCCGGTGAACCACCCGGCCCGGATCGCCGAACGGGCCGCGATGCTTGACCACCTGTCCGGCGGCCGGTTCGAGTTGGGCATGGGACGGGGCTCGTCGAGCACGGAGCAGAAGGGCTTCGGCATCGAGGACCCGGCGCTCACCAAGCTGATGTTCGACGAGGTCGTCGCCGAGCTGCCGAAGATGTGGAAGGACCAGCCGTATGCCCACGACGGCCAGTTCTTCAGCATGCCCGAGCGCAACGTCCTGCCGAAGCCCTACACCCGGCCGCACCCGCCGCTGTGGGTCGCCGCCGGCAACCCGGGGACGTTCGAGAAAGCGGCCAAGATGGGCCTGGGCGTGCTGTGCTTCGCCAACAGCTCACCGGAGGAGCTCGCGCCGCTCATCGAGACCTACAAGAAGAACATCGAGAAGGCCGAGCCCATCGGCGGCTACATCAACAACAACATCATGGTGACCAGCCAGATGCTGTGCCTCCAGGACGGCGACCGGGCCCGGCAGATCGCCACCGACATCACCATGAGCTACCAGCACAGCCAGGTCTACCGCTACCTGGACACGTTCCCGAAGCCGAACTGGGTGCCCGACTGGCCCGCGACCCTGCCGGAGCCGACCGTCGAGATCCTGGAACTCGGCGTCCGGGCCGGCACGATCTGCATCGGCGACCCGGACGAGGTCGAGCGCGCGGTCCAGAGCTACGTCAACATAGGGGCCGACCAGCTCGTCTTCGGCATGCTCTCGACCACGATGCCGATCGAGGTAGCCGTCGAGGCCGTGGACACATTCGGGCGCCACGTCCTGCCGAAGTTCGACAAGGACCCGGTCCACAGCACCACCCGCCAGCGCGAGGCCCAGCTCGCCGCGAAGGCCTGAACCTCCCCCGGCCGGGCCGGGGCCTGATGGAACGCGCGAAGCCCCGCGCCGTGATGGCGCGGGGCCCGTTTCCACCTGCTTCTCAGGCATGGCCCGGGTGGTCAGTGGAGGCGCCACAACCGGCTAGGAGATGCCGCTCGCCGCCGCGAAGTCCTGGTAGTCGAGCGAACCGAAGATGTTGTCGTCCGCTTCGAGCCTGGCGAGAAACAGTTGGTCGACCGCCGAGGTCTCGAACTGGTCAAGCAGAGCCTGAAAACGGGTCAGATGCGTGCGGACGCGTCGTTCCCCGTACGGGCCCATCGTTCCCGCCGTCACCATGAACGGCCAGTCACTCGCCGTGGCGAGAACGAGCTCACGTGCCAGCTGGTTCAGCACTCGGCGTTGGAGGGCCGTCGGACGCCCAGCGGCCGACGCGACGCCCGCCATCCGGGCGGCCGCGGCCCGCAGGTGCGGCCACATCCACAGGTTCTGCTCGTTGATCCAGGTCTCGCTGTACCCACCCCAGCCCCAGGACGACGCGGCTGGCATGGCGACCTGCAACCCGGCCGTGCCCGCGATCACATCCATCGGATCGGCCAGTCCTATGTCTGTCCGGGCCGCGCAGGCTCTGCCGACAACGTCGAGGAATTCCGGGCCTTCGAACCACCAGTGGCCGAACAACTCGGCATCAAAGGGGGCTGCCATGACGGCCGGCTGGCCGGTCAGGGCCGACACTGTGCTCGCTTCATGCGCGCGCGCCGCCACGAAATGCCGCGCGTGAGTGGCTGCGGCCGCGAGCCCCGCCTCCCGGTCATACAGGTGCTTGTCGCCCAGGCCGAGAGTACGGTCAGTTACCCGGTGGTACTTGATGCCGGTGTTGCGTCGCTTTCCGTCATCGAGGACCAAGCCCTCAAGGTCGGCCGCGGCCCGGTCATGCCCGGCGTCCCGGTAGAACTCCCGGTACCGGCCGTCCCCCGGGTAACCGGCGTCGGCGTTCCAGACCATGACCGTGGACTCCTGGTTCCGGGGGAACGCGACCACCCCGCTCGGGCAGGCGATGGGGGCGTTCGTGCCAAACACAGGCCGAGGGTCGGCGTACTCGACGGCATGTGACTCCACGAAGAAGTAGCGCATGCCCTCCGCCGCCAGCAGCGTGTCGAGTCCTGGCGTGAAGCCGCACTCGGGCAACCACAGGCCCTCGGGCCGGTGACCGACGCGCTCGGTGAACGCCCGGATGCCGAGGCGGAGCTGCGCCCGCTGATACGCCTGGTCAAAGGCCGGCAGGTAGGTGTGCGTCGCGCTCGTCGTGATGAGCCGGGCGACACCCGCCTTCTCCATCGCGACGAACGCCCCTACGACATCACGCGAGTAACGCCCGTGGAACCGGTCGTAGGTCGAACTCAAACGTTCCGCGTAGAAGTCGACGAGCGCACGCATCGTCTCGTCCGTCCGGAAGCGCCTCCGCTCGCCGTCGAGGAAGCTCAGCAGCCTGGTAAGCCGGAGCGAGTATCTGTCTCGCAGGAGATCGTCGGACAGCATCGCCAACAGTGTCGGCGACAACGACACCGTCATCGTCGCCGTGACCCCGTCCGCGGCCCAGCCTTCGAGCACTCCTAGCAACGGCAGATAGCAGTCGGTAAGAGCATCGAAAAGCCAGTCCTCCTCCAACGCATTCGGGTCGTCGACGTGGCGCACGAACGGCAGGTGGGCGTGCAGGGCCAGCACCACCTGGCCAGTCACCGGGTCATTCACGCGTAGCCGCCCCCTCCCCCGTATTCGCCGCCGCCCCCACCCTCTCCGCCATAGCCGCCGCCTTCATACCCGCCACCCTCATAGCCGCCGCCTTCGTACCCACCGCCGCCTTCATAGCCGCCGCCCTCGTAGCCGCCACCTTCGTAGCCGCCACCCTCGTAGCCGCCGCCCTCGTAGGCTCCGCCGCCCTCGTACCCGCCGCCGCCCTCATAGCCGCCACCGGGATAACCGCCGCCAGTTCCGCCGCCTTCGTAGCCTCCGCTGCCAGATCCGCCGGCCGCACCGTCGCTGGAGTCTCCGCCCATCTCGGGCGGCCCGAGCGTGACCGTGCTGCCATCGGGACCGGTGACCGTCACGGAACCGTCCGGGTTCGTAGTCGTGCTGGTCCCGTCGTCGAACGTCGGCGGCCCGACGGTCACGGTCGTCCCATCCGGCCCGGTGACCGTCAGGGATCCGTCCGCGTTCGCCGTGGTGGTGGTCCCGTCGTCGAACGTCGGCGGCCCGAGGGTCACCGCCTTGCCATCCGCCAATACGAAGGTCGTGGAGCCGTCTTCGTTCGCGACGGAGGCAGTCACCGGCGGAAAAGACGGTTCCGGCCCGATCGGAGATGGAATGAGCACCGACAGGAGGCCAAAACCAGCTGACATGGTCCACGCGAGATCCGAGGTGAAACCCAGGATCGTGGCTATCGCGTCCTCTCCGGCCGCCCGAGCGAGCGCTCCGGTAGCTGCCGCCGTGAACCCGGTCAACGCCGAGCCGACCCCTGCGACTCCGGACGGACTCGTCACCAGGGCCGTCTGGGTCGAAACCCCGCCGTCGGCCGTCCCTCCGTCGGATGTCCCGCCCGCGGCTGCCCCATCGCCGGCTGCTCCATTGACGGCTGCTCCATTGACGGCCGTTCCTCCGTCGGCCGCCCGAAAGGAGCGGATGGCGAGGGGTGCCGCCGCCGTTGGCCTCGACGGGCCGACCACGATCGCGATCCCGTCCGGGGTTCCCACTGCCGCCATGGCGGCGACAAGGGCACGGGCGGCCGCATGCGCCTGCTCGGTCGTGCCGCCGAACCACAGCGCACGCGCAAGCGCGTTAGCCGCTGTCATAAGCGCGCGCGGCGTCCTGACCGTCGAAGCCGTGAGGAAGCGCAGTGGCAGCACCTCGGTGCGTAGGCTGCCGCCGCTGGTGCCGACGGCCAGCCGCATTTCCGAACCGAAGCCGAACAAGCGTGCCTCGGAGCCGGCCGCGCCCGGCCACACCATCCAGACGGCCGGGCGTCGCCCCCCGACGGCGCGCGCGAAGCCACTGGCCAGGGCGGTCGCGCTGACGGAAACCCCGGCGGTGGGCCGCACCTGCTTCCCACTCGCGACCGCGCGGCGCAAATCTTGTGCTGTCGCGAACGTCGGCTGGCGCGCCGGCCGGGGCGCATTGGGCGGAGCGGCGATCTCGTTCGATCGAGCCAGCACGACAGCCTGGTCCGGGTCGGCCGACCCGGACCAGGCCTCGGCGACGTACCTTCGTCCCGGCGCCGGCAGCGACAGTTCCTGGGTTCCGTGCCATTCAGTAACACGATGAGAGGCGACCGTGACCCCGCTGTCTAAATCGACCAGGCGGAGCGTTCCCGGCAGGACGGCGTCACCTTTGACATTCCACACCACATAGGCGGACTCCGGCGCGCGGGCAAGCAGCAACACACCCTCGAAAACCGGCATCCCGCTAGCATGATCATTCGTCGTCATTGGTCAGGCCAACCAGGAGGGCCCTCGCGGGCGGACGTTTGCCGTAGACGCTTCAAGGACTGCCTGACCTCGCGGAACCGCAAGGCGGACGCCGGCCTGTTTCGCTAGTCACAGTATGTCTCGCGCTGAGGGTCTTCGCAGGCCTTCGGCGCGCCGAGGATCGCCGGGTTCTACCCCGCCGCGGCGAAAGCCACCAGGCGAGCTGCTCGCAGCCGTGCTACTCGAATTCGCCGTGCGTCGCCGGCAACACTCACCTATCGAGAACGGACGCCCCACCGACCAGCGCTAGAGCCGCTTCCGGCACGGTTCACCCGTTCCGGCGGACCGTGGCGGTCACGGCACGAGGGTCAGCGTCCTTGAAGACAGGTACGGAGACCGGCTACACGGGAGCCACGGAAGGCGTTCTAGCGGACGAGTGCCTGCTGCCCGGCGAGGACGACGGCGACGGTGTCGCCCAGGGAGGCCCGGACGCCCTCGAGGGTCATCCGGTCTCCGAGCCAGTAGCGCAGGTCGCTGAGGAAGACCTTGCCGATGATGTTGGTGATCAGCTTGTCCCGCTCGTCGACGACGTGGTCGGGCCCGAACGCGGCGACGCCGATCAGGCCGATCATCGCCTCGTCGACGTCGTCGATCTCGGTGCCGACGGTCGCCGACGCGAGCGTCATCGCCTGGATGAGGGCCTCGGCGACCAGCCGGTCCCGGCTGAGCTCGTCGACCAGGCGGTTCATCATCGCCATGACGCGGGTCGGCGGGTCGGCGGAGCCGGGCAGTGGGTCGAGCACGGCCTCGCGCAGCCCGGACAGATGACGGGCCAGCGCCGAGGCGAGCAGGTGCACCTTGGACGGGAAGTAGCGGTAGAGGGTGCCCAGCGCGACCCCGGCCTGCTCGGCCACCTCGCGCATCTGCACCTCGTCGTAGCCACCCTGGCTGGCCAGGGCGAGCGCAGCGGAAAGCATGCGTTCCCGGCGCGCCTGCTGGGAGGGGGTCGCCGTCGTGGCCGGCACGCCCTTCGCCGGCGACGTGGCCGCCGCGGCCACCGTTTCGCTCACCGGGGCCTCCTCACTGGCGCTCGACGCAACCGCCGCCACCAAAACTAGATCCTGTTCTACTCTAGGCCCACGCGGACGGCTCCACAGGCTCAGGCACCGTGTCGCGCCCCAGCCGGCGGCTCCCCCGATCGCCGGTGGCCGGTCCCGGATGCCCTGGAGCGCGCCCGCCGGCTCGTCCAGCTTCGCAGAGTGACGGGCATATCGGACGAATCTGTTGCCTAAGTCGCTCCGGTGCGATCGGCCCCGAGCCCGCGGGCAGGCAGGTCGCCCGTCAGGAGCGGTCCGGGCGGCTCAGCTGTCCGGTGCCCCCGGGCGGGGGAACGTCACGCCAGCGGTGACAGAACGCAACCCCGACCGCGCACGGCCGGCGCCGACAGCCGTCGCCGCGGGGCCCGCCGCGGCGACCGGCCGCGTGCCGCGCACCGTATCCGTGGCTCGGCGCCGAGATACCGGACGCGGGGCTACTATCCGACGCAGAGCAGGTCGAATAGGTGGCACCGGCCTGGCTGGTCGCCACCGTCCCCGCCGGTTCAACCGCCCGCGAGCGTCGGACGCACGCGACATCTGGGAAAGGAAGCCTGGTGGCAGACAGCGGCACCGACGAGGGCCGGTCGTGGGACTTCCAGTCGGCGATAGCCGCCGACGAGGTCACCCCCGGGCCGGACGGCGAGCCCGTCGACCTCCGTACCGACGTCGCGCACGTCGCCCGGATCTACGACTACTGGCTCGGCGGCAAGACCAACTACCCGGCTGACCGGGAGGTCGCCGAGAAGGTCCTCGCCGCGATGCCGTCGACCACCCAGAGCGTCCGGGCGAACCGGTCCTTCCTGCGGCGCGCGGTGCACCTGCTCGCCGCCGAGCGCGGCATCCGCCAGTTCCTCGACATCGGCACGGGCGTGCCCTCCGCCGACAACACCCACGAGGTCGCCCAGCGCGCCGCGCCGGACGCCCGGGTCGTCTACGCCGACAACGACCCGATCGTGCTGGCCCACGCGCAGGCTCTGCTGACCAGCACCACCGACGGGGCGACCGCGTACGTCCAGGGAGACGTCCGCGAGCCGGGCGCCCTGCTCGCCAAGGCCGCGGAACTCCTCGACTTCAGCCAGCCCGTCGCGCTCATGCTGGTCGCGATCATGCACTGCGTGAGTGACGACGAGTCTCCGTACGACGTCGTGCGCACTCTCGCCGAGGCGCTGCCGGCGGGCAGTTACCTCGTCCTGTCCCATCCGGGCATCGCGAGCGCCGGGGCACAGACGAGCACCCCGAGCGCCGACGCGCTCGCGGCCGCGGCCCTGCTGCGATCGGCGTCGGCGGGCGCGACGATCACGTTCCGCAGCCAGGAGCAGGTCGTCCCGTTCTTCGACGGCTGGGACCTGCTCGACCCGGGCGTCGTGCTCGCGACCAAGTGGCGCGCGGACGAGCCGGAGCAGACCATCGTCTGGGCCGGCGTCGGCCACAAGCCGGCCTGACGCCCCCGCCCCAGGCGGCCCTGGCCTAGTCCAGGTAACGCGCGAGACTGTCGGCGACGCAGACCTGGTGGTCGGTGTCGCCGGCGGTCAGGGTGACCCGGAAGGTGACCTGGACGCCGCCGGGAACGTCCGCCACCTCGGTGATCATCAGGCTGCCCAGGACGGCGCCACCGACCGGCAGCCCGGCCGGAAATCGTACCGGGCCGGTGCCGTAGTTGACACCCATCGCGAAGCCTCGAACATCGACGAGCCGCGGCAACACGTCGTTCACGAGCGACAGCAGCAGCAGCTTCGGCACCGCCCGGCCGGACGTCGGCCCGGCACACGTCGAAGGCGGCCCGGCCGGCCAACCAGTGGCGGTTTCGAACGCCGCGACCCGCTCGGGGCCGACGAGCACCGGCCCGGCCGGCCCGAGCTCACGGCCGACCGCCGCGCGCACGGCGTCCACACCGGTCAGCACGAGCGGTGCCGCCGCCGGCCTGCTCATCCGGGCTCCGGGGCCACGGCGACCGGTCGCGGCGCGGCGGCGCCGGAGGCCGCGAGCCGGTCGAGCACGGCGGCCGCCTCCGCGACGATCCGGCCGACCAGCTCCTCGACCGTCGGCACGTCGTC
Organism: Pseudofrankia inefficax; assembly: GCF_000166135.1. Taxonomy (NCBI): domain Bacteria; kingdom Bacillati; phylum Actinomycetota; class Actinomycetes; order Frankiales; family Frankiaceae; genus Pseudofrankia; species Pseudofrankia inefficax. The sequence continues at coordinate 2,343,879 of NC_014666.1, read as the reverse complement.
GATCAGACCCGCCACCTGGCCGGACGTCATCAGCCCGAGGTCGTCACGGCCCTCGACCATCGACGCGCGCAGCAGCATCGGGGTGTTGGCGCTCATCAGCACCTGGCTCCAGGTCAGCCCGCCGTGCGAGCGCAGCGCCCGGCCCTCACGCAGCAGCCCGCGCCAGGTCGCGCCCGAGGCCCGGCGGAACGCGGCCGCGTTGCGGATGGCGCGCGGGAACCGGGTGAGCGGGCCGGCCGAGGTCAGCCCGTCGACCAGCGGAGTCCGCAGCACCCGGTGCGGCACGCCGTCGACCCGGGTGGTGACGACAGTGCCGTCGACGCCGGCGGCCAGGTAGTGCGCCTTGACGTTGTCGGCGACGGTGCTGTCGGCCGTGAGCAGGAACCGGGTGCCCATCCCGATGCCGGCGGCGCCGTAGGCGAGCGCGGCGACGAGGCCGCGGCCGTCGAAGTAGCCGCCCGCGGCGACCACCGGGATGTCGACGGCGTCGACCACCTGCGGCACGAGTAGCGACGTCGGGACGGCGCCGGTGTGCCCGCCGCCCTCCCCACCCTGGACGAGCACCGCGTCGGCGCCCCAGGAGGCGACCTTCTCGGCGTGCCGGCGGGCCCCGACCGACGGCATCGTGACGATCCCGGCGTCGCGCAGCCGGGCGAACAGGTCCTTGCGCGGCGCGAGCGCGAACGACGCGACCCGCACCCCTTCGCGGACCATGAGCGCGACCCGGTCCTCGACGTCCTCGGCGTCGGACCGCAGGTTGACGCCGAACGGCGCGTCGGTGCGCTCCTTCACCGCGCGGACCGCACCGGCCAGCTGGTCGAGCGTCATCGTCGCCGAACCGAGGATGCCCAGCCCGCCGGCGGCCGAGGTCGCCGCGGTCAGCCGGGCGCCGGACACCCATCCCATCCCGGTCTGGACGATCGGGTAGCGCGCCCCGGTGAGGCGGGTGAACGCCGTCTCCAGCCGCGGGTCGCCACTCACGCGGCCACCTCGCGGTAGCGCAGTCCCTTGGGGTCCAGCACGTCGAGCAGGTCCAGCTCGGCGGCCGACGGCTCCGGCGTCACCGGTACGGCGTCCGACCCGGCGGCCGGCAGGACGAGGGGGAAGCCAGTCGCGGCGAGGACCTCGTCGACGGTCACGCCCGGGTGCACGGAGGCGAGCCGCAGCCGGTTGTCGGGGCTCGCGAAGTCGAGGACGGCGAGGTCCGTGACCACCCGGCCCAGGCCGTGGAAGCGGGTGGCGGACGGGCCGGCCGCGCGGGCTCGGTCGTAGCCGACGCCGCAGACGACGTCGACGCGCTCGACGAACACCCGCGGCCCGTGCCTGGGCACCCAGTAGCTGGTGGCGTGGTTGACGGTGTTTCCCGGGGCGCCGCGGGTGCCGATGAGCTGGGCCTTCGGGCGGGCGTGCGGGCCGACCGCGGAGATGTTCATGTTGCCGAAGGCGTCGAGCTGCGATGGGATCATGATCACGTGACGGCGGCCGGCGGCCACGACGTCGAACACGGACCGGAACGGCAGCCAGCCCTCCACGACCGCCTCCGACGGGGGCGCGCCCAGCGGCGGGGTGTTGGCCAGCAGCATGGCCTCGCCGTCGGAGAGCACCAGGTCGGGGGCGAACAGCAGGCGGGCGAGCCGGGCGCCGAGCGCGGGCGCGGTCCCGAAGGCGCTGGCGAGGATCTCACCGGCGCCGCGGAAGGCCTCGGCGCACGCCAGCGCGCAGACGTCTGCCCGGCGGGCGACCGGCCCGCCGACCGCTGGCATCGGCCGGGCCGGGGCCGCCTCGGGCTGCGTCATCGACCGGTCTCCTTCTCGCCCCGAAGCGACTGCTGGGCCCGGACCGCGGCCTGGTAGCCGGCCTCGTCGCCGGCCAGGTACCGCTCGTGGAAGGCGGCCCAGTCCTGCGAGCCCCCACCCGCCGCGGCCGCCGCCACGTAGGCACGCTGGAACGTCTCGTCGCGGTCGTAGTCGGGGACGCAGCTGGTGAAATGGGCGCCGTTCGGCGTCTCAACGACCGCGTCGACCATCATCCGGTTGATCCGCAGTGCCTGGACCGGGGCTTCCTTCGTCAGCTGGGCGGTCTCGACCACCCGCTCGCAGGACAGCACCCGGTGGCGGGCGGCGAGGCAGAACAGGTCGTCGAAGTACGGGTCGGGGCCGAGGAAGGCCGCGTTCCCGGCGGCGTCGGCCCGGTTCGCGTGCACGAACGCGACGTCGAGGGGCAGCGCCGGCATGGCGACGAGCTCCTCGCCGTCCGGGTAGGGCGACCTGACGGTCCGCAGGCCGGGGAAGGTCGCCGGGACGTCCGAGCCGAGGCCGGCCCGGATCGGCAGGAACGGCAGCCGGTGCGCGGCGGCTAGCAGGCCCCACTGCAGCATGCCCTCGTCCAGCTCGCGGAACTCGATCTCGCCGCGCTGGCGGGCGGCCCGGAAATGCGGCTCCAGCGCGATCGAGTCCAGCGAGACGAACCCGCTGACCAGCACGCGGATCTTCCCGGCCGCGGCGAGCAGGCCGACGTCGGGGCCGCCATAGGTGACGACGGTCAGGTCGGTGGCCGGCCCGCGGGCGAGCGCCCGGACCAGGGCCATCGGCTTGCGGCGCGAGCCCCAGCCGCCGATCCCGATGGTCATCCCGCTCTCGACCGCCGCGACGGCGGCACCGACCGTGGTCAGCTTCGCGCCCATCAACCGCCCCTCAGCAGAGCGTGCGGCCGGTGTCCGGACCCCACGGCGTACATCTACACAAGCGCTTGCTTGGTCGGGTAAGTTACCAGCCGTCGACGGCCACCGCGAGGAGATGACGCGTGAGCGAAGGAGTGAGCGAGCGTAGTGGACGTCCGAGGTACGAGGACGGCCGCGTAGCGAGTGAAGCGACGGAGCGAACCAGAGACGCTGCAAGCGAAGCCGGACCTACCAGATCGGCTCCGCCGATCCGGCAGGAACCCCGGGAGCGAACCCGGGACGTTGTGGGCGAGGGCGGGGTCTGTGCCGGCCGGGTCGTGATCGTCACCGGCGCGGGACGGGGCATCGGCCGGGCACACGCGCTGGAGTTCGCCCGCCAGGGCGCCCGGGTCGTCGTCAACGACGTCGGGGTGGCGCTGGACGGCGCCGCCGCCGGGGAGCCCGTCGCGAGCGGCGTCGTCGAGGAGATCAGGGCGCTCGGCGGCGAGGCGGTCGTGAGCACCGACGACGTCGCCGACTGGTCCGGGGCCGAGGCGCTCGTGCGCACCGCCGTGGACACGTTCGGCCGGCTCGACGTGCTGGTCAACAACGCTGGCTTCGTGCGCGACCGGATGCTCGTCTCGATGACCGAGCAGGAGTGGGACGCGGTGGTGCGCGTCCACCTCAAGGGGCACGCGGCGCCGCTGCGGCACGCCGCCGGCTACTGGCGCGACGAGGCCAAGGCCGGCCGGCGCCCGGACGCCCGGATCATCAACACCAGCTCCGGCGCCGGCCTGCAGGGCAGCGTCGGGCAGGGCAACTATGGCGCCGCGAAGGCCGGGATCGCCGCGCTGACACTGATCGCCGCGACCGAGCTGGCCCGCTACGGGGTGACGGCGAACGCCATCGCCCCGTCGGCGCGGACCCGGATGACCGAGGGCGTCTTCGACACGATGGCGCCGGTCGAGTCCGGCTTCGACGCGATGGACCCGGCGAACATCGCGCCGCTGGTGGTGTGGCTGGGCAGCGAGCGCTCGGCGCACGTGACCGGCCAGGTCTTCGAGGTCGAGGGCGGGAAGCTCGCCGTCGCGAGCGGCTGGCGGCACGGGGTGCCGATCGACCGCGGCGCCCGCTGGGAGACGGCCCAGGTCGGGGTCGCCGTCGACAAGCTGCTCGCGGCCGCTCCCCCGGCCGAACCGGTCTACGGAGCCTGACGCGCCGCCGCCAGGGAATGGGAGATCAGCCATGCTTTCTGTGCTGCGGTTCAACTTCGCGGTGCCCGGCCTCGACCGGGGCGCGCTCGCAGCGGCGTACCAGGCCGGCATCGAGATGGCCAGCTACGCCGACGAGGCCGGCATCCCGATGGTGTCGTTGGAGGAGCACCACGGCGCCGACAACGGCTGGAGCCCGGCGCCGCTGGTCAACGCGGGCCTGATCCTCGGCGCGACGAAGCGGGTGCACGTCATCGTCCAGGCGCTGCTGGTGCCACTGAGCGACCCCCTGCGGCTGGCCGAGCAGCTCGCGGTGCTCGACCTGGCCGGCCGCGGTCGGATCACCGCGGTCGCCGGCCTCGGCTATCGACCGGTGGAGTACGCGGACGCCGGCCTGGACTGGTCGAGGCGCGGGGCCCTGATGGACGAGTCGCTGACCGCGATGCTGGCCGCGTGGACCGGCGAGCCGTTCGAGTACCGCGGCCGGACGGTCCGGGTGACGCCGCCACCGGCGAGCCCACCGGCCCAGCTGCTCTGGGTCGGTGGCTCCGCGAAGGTCTCGGCGCGCCGCGCGGCCCGGCTCGGGCTGCCGCTGTGCCCGGCGAACAACCTGCCCGAGCTGGAGGCCTATTACTACGAGCAGTGCACCCAGCAGGGCACCTCCGGTTTCGTCGTGATGCCGCCGGCGGAAACGGCGTTCGTGCACGTCGCCGAGGACCCCGACAAGGCGTGGGCGGAACTCGGCGAGCACTTCCTGGCGGAGGCGACGCTGTATTCGTCCTGGCAGCCGGAGGGACAGACCTCGGCCGCGCATTCGCACGCGACGACCGTCGACGAGCTGCGCGCCGAGGGCCGTTACCGGATTCTGACGCCGGACGAATGTGTACGACGCGGCCTGTCCGCCGGGCCAGGCGAGCTGGGCCCGGTGACCGTGCTGCACCCGCTGTGCGGCGGAATGCCGCCCGAGCGCGGCTGGGAAAGCCTGCGCCTGTTCGTCGAGAAGGTGCTTCCCCGCGTCGCCGCCGAGGCCGCTCCCACCGGCTGACCGAGGCCGGCTACCGGCTGTAGAGGCGCCTTTGGGCCGAAGCTCGAGCGGTGAGCTTTTCCACGCCCAGGCTCGGGACCTTCTCCTCTCGCTTTTGGCCCGAAAGTCACGCCGGGGGCTGCTCGTCGTGCTGGAGTTGTCAGCCAGCGCGGGTTGACTGTTCGGAGCCGACCCGGCCCGCGAGCCGCGGCTGATTACAGCGAGTGTTGCCTCGCGTGGTCCTCCGGCTGCCCGCGATACGCGGTGCGGCCGGGACGGTACGCTCAAACCACCCCATGTTGGACGGCAATCCCCAGATAGCGGCCCTGAACGCCCCCGCGGACCGCGAATCTCCGGATCGTCAACACCGGCGGAAAGTCGGCGAGGCCAGCGAGCGACCGGGCCGGGAGGCGACTCCCCGGTGTGACGCGTCCGCTTGTGCCACACCGGCCGCCCACCGGTCCGCGTGGAAAAAAGCCCCGCACGACGAGGAGCATCCAGGCTGGTATGACGACGCGCGCTCGGGAACTCCTGAACCGGTCACGTGCGCTGCTGGGCGGCTCGCGCGAGGCGGCCGCGCAGCTGCTCGCGCCACCGCCGACCCGCTCGACGCCCGCGCGATCCGTCCGGACACAGCCGCCCGCGGGCTCGCGGGTGCCAGGCGTCCGCGCGGCGGCGACGCCCAGCCCGGCGGAGGAGGCCCTGTCGGCGATCTGCGCCGACCTCGCGCTGCGGGATCTCAACCTGGTCGACACGCTGCTCGCGCAGCTGGAGGAGATGGAGTCGCGCGAGGAGGACGCCGACCGGCTGGCCGAGCTCTACCGGCTCGACCATCTCGCCGCCCGGCTGCGCCGCAACGCCGAGAACCTGCGGGTGCTCGCCGGCCGGGACGCGGGCGAGCAGGGGTCGCAGACCTCCTCGCTGGTCGACGTGATCCGCGGCGCGATGTCGTCGATCGACCACTATCAGCGGGTCACCGTCGGGCGGGTGGTCAACCTCGGGGTCGTCGGGTTCGCCGCCGAGGACGTCAGCCGCCTGCTCGCGGAGCTGCTCGACAACGCGACGAAGTCGTCGCCCCCGCACTCGCCGGTGCGGGTCGGTGCCCACCTCACCGAGACCGGCAGCGCGCTGCTGCGGATCGAGGACGAGGGCATCGGGCTGCCGGCCGAGCGGCTGCGCCAGATCAACCAGCGGCTCACGGCCGACCCCGTGCTCGACGACGACGCGGTCCGGCACATGGGGCTCGCCGTGGTCCGCCGCCTCGCCACCCGGCACGGCATCAAGGTGTGGCTGGACCATCGGCATCCGCACGGCACCACCGGCTCGGTGCTGCTGCCCGCGCCGCTGGTCTGCGAGCTGCCGGACGCCGGCTGGTCGGGGCTGCAGACCGTCTCGGTTCCGGCGGGCGCCGACGGCCCCAGGCAGTCGGGGGACGTCGAGGATCGAATGGTGAGCGCCGCGCTGAACGGGAATGGCTCACGGCCCGCCGCCGGCACGCGGGGGGCGGGGCGGCTGCCCGCCCGGCGCGCCGAGCCGGCGCCGGCGAGCCCGCCGCCGGCGGCGGCGTCGGCCGGCACCACCGCGAGCGGCCTGCCGCGGCGGGTGTCGCACAGCCTGCGGGACACCTACGGGGACGCCATCGGCGCGCGCACCGCGGCGCGCGCGGGAACGGGCGCACCCGAGGGCGCGGCCGAGGCCGTCGATCCGACGGTCGGCCACAAGCAACTACTGGCGGATCTGGGCGCGTTCTCCGAGGGCGAGCGCGCCGCCCGCGACGAGCGGCGAGCGGACTGAGGACCCACGTGACCCAGGAGCACACCGGCCACCCCGAAACCGACTTCACCTGGCTGATCGACGACTTCGTCCGCAAGGTGCACGGCGTCACCCACGCGTTGATCATGTCGTCGGACGGGCTCTCGCTGACCTCGTCCCAGGAGATGACCACCGAGGAGGCCGAGCGGCTCGCCGCGATCGCCAGCGGGATGCTCAGCCTGGCCCGCAACAGCGCGGCCCTGTTCGGCAAGGGCACCTGCGAACAGATCATCGTGCGGCTCTCCCAGGGCTACTTCCTGTTCATGGGGATCGACGCCGGCGCGGGCCTGGCCGTGCTCACCAGCCCCGACTGCGACATGAAGGTCGTCGCCTACGAGATGACCCAGTTCGTGATGCACGCCGGGCACGCCCTCACCCCCGAGCTGCGCGCGGACCTGCGGCGGGTGCTGGTCGGGCGCCGTCCCAGTGGCTGACCCCGTCCCAGTGACCGACGCCGTCCCGGTGACACAGCCCCGCCAGGCCGCTCGCGTCGAGACGACCAGAGGATCGTGATGGTGCCCCAGGTGATCAAGGGACAGGAGCCGCAGGTGAAGGGGGAGGAGCCGCGGGCCAAGCCGGCGCACACGGCTCGCAGCAAGCGGGTCCGCCCCTACGCGCTGACGGGCGGGCGCACCCGGTCGCGCTATCACCTGCTGGTGGAGACCCTCGTGTCCGTCCCGCGCTATGACCCGATGCTGAGCGAGGCGCTCATGCCGGAGTCGAAGGCGCTCTACGAGCGCGCCCGCGGGCAGATGTCGATCGCCGAGCTGTCCGCGCTGCTTTCCATTCCGCTAGGGGTGGTCCGTGTGCTGATCAGCGACCTGGCGACACAGGGCGCCGTGCTCATCCATCCGACGGCACACGCGTTCCGGGATGACCGCAACGTGCTGGAGCGAATCCTCAGGGGCCTGCGGGAACTTCCCGTCTGAGAAGCGTCGGGCGGATCACCGGAGTACCGTCTCATGGAATCTCCCGGGCCGGTCCGGCCACCGCGCGAGAGCCACTTCCAGACCCACGCCAGGAAATCAGGCGCCATGAAACTAGGAACACGGACGTGAGCCCTGCCGAGATGAGCCAGCTGAACGGGTCGTATCAGGGTGGCCTACCGGGCGACGGCGGTTCTTCCGGCACGCTCACCATCTCGGCGAAGATCGTCGTCGCGGGCGGCTTCGGGGTCGGGAAGACCACCTTCGTCGGCTCTGTGTCCGAGGTCCCGCCGATCAACACCGAGGCGTGGATGACCGAGGCGAGCGAGCGGGTCGACGACCTGCCGCCGAACGGGAAGCTGACGACCACGGTCGCGATGGACTTCGGCCGGATCACGCTGTACTCCGACCTCGTCCTCTACCTGTTCGGCACACCGGGGCAGGCGCGGTTCTGGTTCATGTGGGACGACCTGTCGCGTGGCGCGCTGGGGGCCATCGTCCTGGTGGACACCCGTCGGATCGACCAGTCGTTCGCCGCGATCAACTATTTCGAGAACGACGCCGACGTGCCCTTCATCGTCGCCGTGAACCGATTCGACGGCGAGCTCTGGCACGACCTGGATGAGGTGCGCGACGCGCTGGCCCTCAGGCCGGGAACACCGCTGGTCACCTGTGACGCCCGCGATCCGGCGTCCACTGTGCAAACCCTGCGTGAGCTCGTGCTGTACACGTTGTCGCTGACCGAGACGCCGGAGCTAAGAAAGGCACGAACACATGCGTAAAGTGCTGGTCGTCGGGGCTGGCCAGTCCGGGCTGCAACTCGCCCTGATGCTCCAGGAGAACGAGTACGACGTCACCGTGATGTCGGCCCGGACCCCGGAGGAGATCCGCGGCGGGCGGGTCATGTCGACGCAGGCGATGTTCCACACCTCGCTGCAGGGCGAGCGCGACCACGGGCTGAACCTCTGGGAGGCCGAAGCCGTCCACATCGACGGCCTCGGCGTCTCCGTGCTGGCCCCGGACGGCAGCCGGGCGCTCGACTGGTTCGGCCAGCTCGACCACTACGCCCAGTCCATCGACCAGCGGGTGAAGATGGCCGGCTGGATCGAGCTGTTCGAGCAGCGCGGCGGGAAGCTCATCATCCACGGCGTCACCACCGGCGACCTGGACTCGCTGACCGCGCACTACGACCTCGTCGTCGTCGCGGCGGGCAAGGGCGAGCTGGTCGGCCTGTTCGACCGGGACCCGGAGCGCTCGCCGTTCACCGCCCCGCAGCGCGCGCTGTCGCTGGCGTACGTGCACGGCCTCGCGCCGCGCCCGGAGCACCCGGACAGCCCGGGGGTCCGGTTCAACATCGCCCCCGGCGCCGGCGAGCTGTTCGTGATCCCGTCGTACACGCTGAGCGGGAACTGCGACATCCTGTTCTTCGAAGGCGTCCCCGGCGGGCCGCTGGACGTGTTCGCCGACCAGCCCGGCCCCGACGAGCACCTGCGCCGGCTGCTGGACCTGGTGAAGACGTACGTCCCGTGGGAGTACGAGCGCTGCGCTGACGTGGAGCTCACCGATGCGCGGGCGACCCTGGCCGGCGGGTACACCCCGGTGGTACGCCAGCCGGTCGGCGAGCTGCCGTCGGGCGGCCTCGTGCTCGGCATGGCCGACGTCGTCGTCGCCAACGACCCGATCACCGGCCAGGGCTCGAACAACGCGGCCAAGTGCGCCGTCTCGTACCTGGACAGCATCCTGGCCCAGGGCGACAAGCCGTTCGACCGCGAGTGGATGACCACGGCGTTCGAGACCTACTGGTCCTACGCCCAGTTCGTCACCACGTGGACCAACGCGCTGCTCGGGCCGCCGCCGGAGCACGTCCTGCAGATCCTGGGCACCGCGCAGGCCAAGGACGCGGTCGCCCGCCGGTTCGTCAACGGCTTCGACAACCCGCCGGACTACTTCGAGTGGTTCATGGACCCGGCGAAGACCGCCACCTACCTGGCCGGCGTCTAGCCCGCTCGCCAGCCCGACGGCCCCGCGCCTCAGGCACGGGGCCGTCGGCACGCCCTCCCGAAGTCACTTCGCGACCGGCGACGCGGCCCGCGGCGCCAACAGCGGCCCGATCTTTCCCAGCAGCGGCCCGAGCGTGCTCGACAGCGGCGCGAGCTTGGACAGCAGCGCCGGGCCGAGCGCGTCGAGCGACGGACCACCCGGAGCCGAGCCGGCCATCGAGGCCAGCATCGGCTGGAAGATCGGGCCGAGCGCCGGCTTGACGACGTCGAGCAGGCTGACCCCGACGTCCGCGCCGGGCCACTCGGCCGCTCCCGGGTCGAGCAGGCCGAGCCACGGGTCGTTCGCCGCGTAGGTGACCAGCGGCGGCAGCACGTTCGGCCACATCGCATGGATGATCAGCGCGAGCTGGGCCGCGCTCAGGCCCGTGAAGAGGCCGCGCACGGCGGTGCGTGGGGCCAGCGCGGCCGGGACGTGCGCGGTCACCTCCACGGCGCCGAACCACGGGAAGACCGCGATCCGGTACTGCGGCCGGGAGTACAGCAGGCCCGGGGTGCCCGGAGGGATGGCCTCCCAGGAGCCGTCGCCCACGACCAGATGCCCGACGCCGGGCAGGTAGGGCGCCAGCTCGTTCGTCGGCCCGACGTGGGCGATCTCGGCGATCGCGGTCCTGATGTTCACCTTGCCGTCGAGGGTGTGGATTCCGTACGCCTGCAGCCGGCCGACCGTGTAGAGCTCGCCCGGTCCGGCGGGCACCTGGTCGAGCGCGGCGACGAGCGGCCCGGTGGTCAGGAAGCCGGGAACGTCGAGCGTCCCGAGCGGGATGGTCTCCCGTTCCAGCCCGATCGGACCGAACGGCGGCAGCCGCCCCGCGTCCGATGCCACCGGCACCGGCACCCCCACCCCGACTGGCAGCATTAGCCCAGATGGCAGCGTCACCCCGGACGGCAGCGTCACCCCGGATGGCAGCGTCACCGCCGGGGTTGACGCCGACGCGGGCGGGCCGACGAATCCGGCCACCCCGACGCCTCCGGCGGCGACCAGCGTCACCGCGAGGGAACGGATGACCCCAAGCCGGCCACGGCGACTACCCACGGTAACCATCGAGGGCAGGCTAGCGGTACCACGTCGGCTGGCTCCGCTACCACACTCCGGCGTGGCGCGCCCGCGGACCATCCCGGCCGGCAGACGCGCCCACGCTCCCGTCAGGTCGGGTACCAGGACTCAGGCGGCCCCACCCCGGCGTCGTCACCGCGGGCGAGGGTCCCGGCGGGGAAGGACCGGCGCGTCACGGCCGGTGCCGCCCGGCCCGCCACCGGATTTCTTCTGCTCGTGGTACTCCTCCTCGACGTTGACGGTCCAGACGTCGTGACGGGTGCCGTCGAGGATGTTCTCCACGGTCAGCATCGCGGTCAGCATCGAATGGTCGGCGTTGTTGTAACGGTGCATGCCGTTACGGCCGACGGGGTGAACGTTGGGGACGTTCTCGGCGAGCCATTCACGCATGACCTCGACGTTGCGCCGGTAGAACTGGTCGTAGGTCGGGTACGCCTTCGGCACCCGCACGACGTAACCCCGTTCGACCGCCCCAGGGCGCACGAGGCCAAGCCGTTCCAACTCATCCGTGGCGAGCGCGATCAGGTCGTCATCCGGCTTCGACCACATGTCGTCCCCCTCGAAGACGAAGAACTCCAGGCCGAGGCAGGTCCGTCCCTCCTTGACCAGGTAGGGCGACCAGGAGCCGTAGTTCTGAATGCGGCCGACCTTCACGCCCGGGTCGTGGATGTAGATCCAGTTGTCCGGGAAGCTGAACTCGGCGGGCACGACGAGGGCGACGGTCAGGTAGTCGCGGTAACGCAGGTCCTTCGCCGCCGCGACGACCTCCGGCGGCGCCGGTGGGTCCATGCCCAGCACCAGCGCCGACAGCGGCGTCGAGGAGATGACATGGTCGGCCGGCACGCGGGTCGGCGCGCCGGCACCCGAGCGGACGGTGACGGCCACGGCCCGTCCGTCCGCGTGGTGGACCGCGGTGACGGCGGTGTTCAGCGTGACGGTGCCGCCCATCTCCTCGACCTTGTCGCGGCACGTCTCCCACATCATGCCGGGGCCGTACTTCGGATAGTGGAACTCCTCGATCAGGCTGGTGATGTCCTTCTGGTTGCGTCTCGGCAACACGGCGTTGACGATCGCGGACGACAGCGAGAGGTTCTTCACCCGCTGCGCCGCCCAGTCCGCCGGCATCTCGCTGACCGGCATTCCCCAGAGCTTCTCCGTATACGTCTTGAAGAACGTGCGATAGAGCCGCCACCCGAAACGCGCGACCAGCCAGGCCTCATAGTTGCTCTGGTCCCGGGGCGGGTGCAGCCTGGCGCGAGCGTAGGAGCCGATGGCGAGCGCCGCCTGCCCGGGCCCGAGATTGCGCAGCGCGTTCATCGCCCGCAGCGGGTAGTCGTAGAGCTTTCCCTGGTAATAGATCCGGCTCATCCGGGGCCGGAGCAGGAAATCCTCGGCGGGCAGGATCTCGTGCCACAGCGCGTCGACGGCGGTGACCTTTGTGAAGAACCGGTGCCCTCCGATGTCGAACCGCCAACCGTCACGCTCGACGGTCCGGCTGATGCCACCGACCACGTCGTCGGCCTCGAACACCGTGACGGCAGCGTCGCGGGCGGCCAGCTGGAAGGCGGCGGTCAGGCCGGCGGGCCCGGCGCCGATGACCACCGTGTGCGGAACCTGCGGGGAAGTCACGTCTCCCTCTCCTTGGTCGACTACCTGGAACGCCCAGACGAGACACTCTCGTCCATGAATCTAGACACTGATGTCCAAATTTCTGGGCGCATGAGTCCAGGAGAGTAGCCTGTGCCGGTGGCCACGGACGCGGCGGGTGCCGTCACGACGCCGAGCCGCGGCCGACAGGCGAAACGCGACGCGATCATGAGGGCCGCGTTCGAGGTCTTCGCGGGGCAGGGTTACGCGGCGACCAGCCTCGACGACATCGCCTCGGCCACCCCCGTCTCCCGCCAGACCGTCTACAACCACTTCGGCGACAAGGAGACCCTCTTCCTCGCCGTCGTGGACGAGCGGATCTCGGCGAACCTCGAGGCGCTGCGCGGCACGACGCACGCCTTCCCTGACCGGGTCGGCGGCGTGGACGACGCTGCCCGCTACCTCAACGAGGTGGCCCGCCGGATCACCGACGTCTACGCGAGCCCTGACACCGCGTCGCTACGGCTGCTCGTCCAGACCGAGGCCCCCCGCCATCCGAAGCTGCTGGCGCTCTGGCAGAAGCGCGTGGCGACGCCCGTCTGGCCCGCGCTCATCGGCTGCCTGGCCCGCCTCGCCCACGCCGGCGCGCTGTCCATCGACGACCCGGCCCGCGCGGCCGGCCAGTTCGTCACCCTGGTCACCGGCGCCTCGTGGCAGATGACCGAGCTCGGCACCTTCGCCCTGGCCGCTCCCCCACTCTTCGGCTCCCCAGAACTCGAATCGGCGCTCCACGCCAACGTCAGCCTCTTCGTCCGCGCCTACGCCCCAGCCGGTTAGCCGCACCCGGAGCCAACGCCGCGGCGCTTGCTCTCGCGGTGACCACCTGCCGCTCCGCCCCCCTTTGTCCGGCGCGGCGAGGTGCACTACGGTAGTGACGTAGCCATCAGTGTCTGAGAATTAACTGTCATAGCCATCAGATATCAACGTTCGCATGGGAGACACCGGATGACAGGGAGCACACCAGTCGTTCAGTGGCGCCGCGCCAATCGGATGACGTTTCGCTGGCCTCGCTGGCAGAATGCAGTCATGGTCGTGGCACTCACCATCCGCAACGTCCCCGAGGAGATCCGCGACGAGCTCGCCGCGCGCGCGGCTCGCAGCGGCCGCTCTCTGCAGGAGTACGTGCTCCGCCAGCTCATCGACCTCGCGTCCCAGCCGACGGCTGAGGACGTCATCGCCCGCGCGAGGTCACGCGTGCAGGCCACCGGGACCCGGCTCGATCCCGAACGGATCATCACTGATCGCGACGCGGACCGCCGATGACGGCGCAGCTCTCGTCCCCGGTGGTGCTGGACGCCTCGGCGGCTGTGGCGCTGCTGACCGACGCCGGACCGGCAGGCACCTGGGTGGCGAAGGTGGTCGATGGTGCGGCGCTGTTCGCCCCGGAGCTGATGCCCTTCGAGGCCGCGAACATCCTGCGTCGCCACCTCCTCGCCGGAATCCTCGACCCCAGCGAAGCCACGCTCGCACACGCGGACCTTCTCGCGATGCCCGTCAGGCGACTCGCGTATGCGAGTCTTGCTGATCGCGCCTGGGACCTACGCGCCAATCTCACCGCTTACGACGCCGCGTACGTCGCGCTCGCCGAGGCGCTACCAGCACCGCTGGTCACGCTCGACGCCCGGCTCGGCCGTGCGTCGGGCCCCCGGTGTGAGGTGCTCGTCTGTCCCGAGGTGGCCTGACCAGGCGGCCTCACGACGGACGCCCCACCGCGCCACGCCAGGGACCGCCGCTGCCCGGCGGCTACGGGTGCTGGCTGCTGACGGAGATGACCTCGCCGGTCAGGTAGGTCGAGTAGTCGCTGGCCAGGAAGGCGATGACGGTCGCTACCTCCCAGGGCTCGGCGGGGCGGCCGAACGCCTCGCGGCTGGCGAGCTCGGCGAGGAAGTCCGCGTCGCTGACCTTCGCCAGGAAGGGGTGCATGGCCAGGCTCGGCGCCACGGCGTTGACCCGGACCCCGTGCGGCGCGGCCTCCATCGCGGCACAGCGGGTCAGTGCCATCACGCCGGCCTTGGCGGCCGCGTAGTGGGCCTGGCCGGCCTGCGCCCGCCAGCCGACGACGGAGGCGTTGTTGACGATCACACCGGCGCCGGCCGGCAGCATCCGGCGCAGCGCGGCCCGCGTCGCCCGCATGGTGCCGGTCAGCGTCACGTCCAGGACGGTCGCCCACTGGTCGTCCGTCATGTCGGTGAGCCGCACGTCGCCGCCGAGGCCCGCGTTGTTGACCAGGACGTCGAGCCGGCCATGGGCCGCGTAGACGGCCTCGAACAACGCGCCGATCTGCTCCTCGCTGCGCACGTCGCACGCGACCGCGAGCGGCTCCTCGCCGGCGATCTCCTCGAGCCTGGCGGCTGCCTCGCCGAGGCGTCGGACGTGATGGTCGGAGACGACGACCGTCGCCCCCTCCAGCGCGGCGCGCCAGGCGGTGGCGAACCCGATGCCGGTGCCGGCGGCGGCCGTGACCAGCACGACCTTGCCGCGCAACAGGTCCCGCCCGGGCGGCGGCTCGGGGGCGGCCAGCGAGGCCGGCGGCGTACCAGGGCTCGTGGTCAGCTTCGGGTCAGGCACGTGGCAGCCCCAGCGTTCGCTCGGCGATGATGTTGCGCTGGATCTCACTCGACCCGGCGTAGATCGTGTCGGCGCGGCTGAACAGGAAGAGCGACTGCTCGGGCCGCAGCTCGTAGGGCTCGCCCTCGACGAGCAGGCCGTCCGCGCCGAGCACGTCCATCGCCAGCTCGCCGAGCCGCTGGTGCCAGGTGGACCAGTACAGCTTGCCAATCGACGACGCCGGGCCGGGCGGGGTGTCCGCGGCGGAGTCGGCCAGGGTGCGCAGCGCGGTGAAGCGCATGATCTCGACCCCGATCCAGGCCCGGACCAGCCGGTCGCGCAGGTCGGGCCGGTCCCAGCCGCCGTTGCGCTTCGCCAGGGCGATGACCCGCTCCAGCTCGCGTTTGAAGCCGATCTGCTGGCCGACGGTGAAGGTGCCGCGCTCGAAGCCGAGGGTGGCCATCCCGATCTTCCAGCCGTCCCCCTCGGCCCCGACCAGGTTCGCGGTCGGGGTGCGGGCGTCGTCGAAGAAGACCTCGTTGAACTCCGAGGTCCCCGTCATCGAGACGATCGGGCGGATGTCGATGCCGGGCTGGCGCATCGGCACGAGCAGGTAGGACAGGCCCTTGTGCCGCCGCGAGCCCGGCTCGGTGCGGACCAGCGCGAAGCCCCAGTCGGACTGGTGGGCCAGCGACGACCAGACCTTCTGGCCGTTGATCACGAAGTCGTCGCCGTCGCGGTGGGCGCGGGTCGTGAGGGCCGCGAGGTCGGAGCCCGCGCCGGGCTCGGAGTAGAGCTGGCACCACAGGGCCGCACCGGCGCGGATCGGCGGCAGGAAGCGGCGGCGCTGGTCCTCGGTGCCGAACGCGATGAGCGTCGGGCCCACCATGCCGTCACCGATCAGCCCGACCCGGGCCGGCGCGTCGGCGCGGGCGTACTCCTCGTGAAAGACCACCTGGTCGGCCAGCGACAGCGCTCGACCGCCGTAGGCCTCCGGCCAGCTCAGACAGGTCCAGCCGGCCGCGGCGAGGTGGCGCTCCCAGGCGGCCCGCAGCTCGAACGCCTCGTGCTCGCGCCCCGGCCCGCCCAGCCCGCGGGCCGCCCCGAACTCGCCGGCCAGCGCCTCGGCGAGCCAGCCGCGCACCTCGGCCCGGAACCCAGCCGACTCGCCGGCCACGCCCCGACTGCCGGTTTCATCCGGGGCCACAGCCTCACCGGGGTCCACAGCCTCACCCGGGGCCACAGCCTCATCCCGGCCGGCAGTTGTCCTGGCGGCCGCGGGCCGCGCCGTCGACACCACGAGGGTCAGGCTAGCGCCTCACCCAAGCTAGCGCTTGGTTTACCTTCTCCCGGTCAGCCCAGGACGTCCGTATCCGGCGCCGCGCGACCAAAGATCGCCGTTTTCGCCCTCCGGCGGTCGTGAATCGGCTCGAATTACAACCACTTGAGGGCTGAAGCAGCGATCAAGGCCCGATGGCGCGCCGGGCCGCCGGACGGCGGCTACGCGGGGCGGGCGCGGATGCCGTCGAAGACCGTCGCGAGGAAGTGCTCGGCCAGCTCGTCCGGGGCCAGCCGCCCGTCGGGGCGGTACCAGTGCACCGACACCCAGATCGCGTCCCGCAGGAACCGGTGGGTCAGCTTCGGGTCGAGGTCGGCGCGCAGCTCGCCGGCGGCGATGCCGGCCCGCAGCGCGTCCAGCCACAGCCGCTGGCTGGCTTCCTCGGAGGTGCGCAGGTAGCCGAACCGCGGCAGCGTCGCGAGGTAGCCACGCTCGTTCTGGAAGACGGTGACGGCGGCCCGGTGCCGCGCGATCGCCGCGAACGCCGACCGGACCAGGGCGGCGATCGTGTCGGTCGGCCGCGCGGGAACGGCCGCGATCGCGGCGTACTCGGCCTGCAGCTCGGTGAGGAAGCTCGACAGCAGCTCGTCGATGATCGACTCCTTGGAGTCGAAATGGTGGTAGAGGCTGCCGGAGAGCAGGCCGGCGGCGTCGGCGATCTCGCGGACCGTCGTGGCCCGGTACCCGCGCTGCGCGAACAGCCCGGCGGCGATCTCGACGATGGCCGCGCGCCGCTCCGACTCCCCGGCGGCGGCCGCCCGCCCGGAACGACCGGCCCGGCCCGGCCCGGCGGCCCGCGCGCCGCCCCCGGCCGGCGCCGCCGCGGCGGACCCCGTCCCAGCGACGGCGTCTGGTGGCTGAACGGCGCCCGCGCCGTCAGCGGTTCGGCTGGCGGCGCCGCCACGGGTCGATGAGGTGTCCACCCGCAAAGTATCGCCCGTCAACCAAGCGCTTGGTCGGGCGGCTGACCGAGCTACGCCCCTGGACCCAGCGTAGGGACCGGAGAGCGCGAAGCGTGGCCGAGCAGGTGCGCGGCGTTCGCCACACCCCGGAGCAGTCACGACTCGACGCGCCGTAACGACCCCACCCCTCGCATAGAGGTCGCCCCGGTCCGTATGGTCGTGGGCGTGGTATCCGATGCCGACGCAAACGCGGACGATGCCGGTGACGACCGCCTGGGTGGGGCCGGCCTGCTGGACGAGAGCCGCACCGAGGCCGGCGCCTACGGCGCTGACGACCTCGAAGACCATGCCGGCGCGTTGACCGGATTGGAACTGGCCGTCGGGGCCGGGCGCGGCCGGCGCCGGTCACCGGGGTCCCTGGAGGCGGAGATCCTCACGGTGCTGCACACCGCGCGCCGCGAGCTCTCGCCCGCCCAGGTACGGGAGCGGCTCAACGGCGGCCCCGCCCTGTCCTACAGCGCTGTCGTGACGACGCTGACCCGCCTGCACGGCAAGGGCGTCGTGACCCGCCGGCGCGCGGGCCGCGCGTTCCTCTACGTGGCGCAGTCCGACGCCGCGAGCCTCGTCGCCTGGCGGATGAACCGGCTGCTCGACGAGCAGGCCGACCACCGCCCGGCGCTGACCCACTTCGTCGCCGCGCTCTCCCCCGGCGACGAGGCGCTGATCCGTCAGCTCCTCGCCGAGGGCTCCGCCGGGCACGGTGGCGGCGCGGAACGCGGCTGGGACGGGTCGGCCCAGCCCCCTGACGCCCGAGACGGGCGGCGCGGGCACGGCTCTGGCTCCGGCGGCATACCGGCCGGACGCTAAATGGTCCGCGAGCTGGTCCTGTGCGCGCTCGTCGCGCCGCTGCTGGGCACGCTCGTGATGCGGCTGCTCGCCGACCGGGTGGCCGCCGGGGTCGCCGTCGTGGCGTTCACCGTCTCGGCCTGCCTGCTGGCGGTCGCCACGGCGCTGGTGCTGTTCGCCAGCGGCATCCACACGACGACGGCGATCGTGAAGACCGGCAAGCGTGGCTGGACCACCGAGGCCTGGGCCGACGCCGGCCGGGACGCGTGGCTGTCCGGCCCGTTCGCGATCGTCGCGATCGTGGCCGCGGTGTCGGCGATCCGGGCCTTCCACCGGCAGCGGGCGGCCGTGCGGGCCGCCGGCGACGAGGCCGCGGCGCTGCCCGGTGAGGACCTCGTCGTCATGGTGCCCGGCACGCAGCCTGACGCGTTCACGCTGCCCGGCTCGCGTGGCCGGATCGTGGTCACCGAGGCGCTGCGTGACGCGTTGAGCGCGGACGAGCTCAGCGTCGTGCTGGCCCACGAACGGGCGCACCTCGACTGCCACCATCACCGCTACGTCGACGCGGCCCGGCTCGCCGCCGCCGGCCAGCCGCTGCTGCGCCCGGTCGCCCGGCTGGTCGAGTACGGCGTCGAACGCTGGGCCGACGAGCGGGCCGCGCTCGAGATCGGCGACCGGGCGCTGGTCGCGCGGACCATCGGGGCCGTCGCGCTGGCCACCGCCGCCGCGGGCCCGGCCCGGTCGACGTCCGGGGCGCGGTCGTCGGGGGCACGGTCCTCGGGGAAGCCGAACCGGACCCGGCGGCTGCCGGCCAGGGCCGCCGCGGCCACGCCCGGTACCCCGAGGTGCCCGGCCCACCAGTCCGGCCATCACCCGGTCGAACCGCACGCCCTGCGGATCACCTCGCCCGCCTGGCTGACCGAACGCCCGAGGCGCTACCCCAGCAGGTGGCGGACCCCCTACG
Organism: Pseudofrankia inefficax; assembly: GCF_000166135.1. Taxonomy (NCBI): domain Bacteria; kingdom Bacillati; phylum Actinomycetota; class Actinomycetes; order Frankiales; family Frankiaceae; genus Pseudofrankia; species Pseudofrankia inefficax. The sequence continues at coordinate 2,324,888 of NC_014666.1, read as the reverse complement.
CCCGACTGCGCCCGGCCGCCCAGCCAGGCCCGGTCCCCCGCCGCGTCAGCGCCCTGCTGCGGCCGCTGCCCAGCAGCAGCCACCGGATGCTGGTCACGATCCCCGCGATCCTGTCGCTGAGCTCCTGCCTGTGGGCCGGCAACATCGTCTACGACGTCCACACCCCGTTGCGGGTCGCTCTGACCGTCGAGGACCAGTTCGGGCCCTGAGCGGCACCGGGTTCCGGCCCGAACCGGACGGTCAGTCGGCGACGGCCCGTTCGGCCAGGACGCTGGTCGGGGTGAGGCGTACCAGGAGCTCGCCGGGCACGCCGTTGCGGCGGCCGAACTCCTCGGCCCGGTCAGCGCCCATGTAGCGGCCGCCGATCGCCGCCGCCCACCGGCGCACCTCGGCGAGATCCTCCGACACCGTCACGGTGCCGTTGACGATCACGAACGAGTAGGGCGGCGTCTCGTCGTCCACGCACAGGCTCGCGCGGCCGTCCCGGCGCAGGTTGCGCCCCTTGACCGTCTCGGCGCCGGTGTTGAACAGAATGTCGTCCCCGTCGAGGACGAACCAGATCGGGGCCAGGTGCGGCCGCCCGTCCGCCCGCACCGTCGCGAGCTTCCCGGTCCGCGTCCCTGCCGCCGCGAACGCCTGCCACTCCCCCGCGCCCATCGCCACCATGCCCCCACCTTGCCACGGGCACGTCGCCAGCCGACCACACGACGGTGCCGCCGGACCCCTGGTCGAGGTGATGAACCGGGGTCGCGCAGTCAGCCAGGGCAGTGCACACCTACTTCCGTGTCCGCGACTGGACCACTACTCTTCGCGTCCGCGGGGAGATCGAAATGCCCGCCTGTCACCACTTCGGAGCAGCACCCGCCGCGGGGGTCGCATGTCCAGTTCGGCGTCAAGGGAGAGCACGTTCGGGTCCGGCCTGTTCGCCCGGCTGCTGACCGAGACGGGCATCTCTGACACCCGGTTCGCCCGTCAGGTCAACCTGCGTGCCCGTCGCGAGCACCACATGGAACTCGGGCTGGCGCGAACCACGGTCGGGCACTGGCGGCGGGGGATGCGCCCGCGTGATCCCCTGGTCGCGGACCTGGCCGCGGCAGAGATCTCGGCCGCCGTGGGCTACCCGGTCACTCCGGCCGACTTTGGCTGGCGAGGCACCCACGACTCGGTTCGGGATCTCGGTCTGGTCATCGCCAACTCACCGGAAGCGACGATCGGCACACTCACCGGACTGTCGTCGCGGGACGTGCGACGCGTCGACGCGGCACCCGACGGGACCGTCTTCAGGACGAACGCGTTCGCCGAGCCGGCACTGGCCAGCCTCACGGGCATCATCCCCCGCGCCGCAGGCCGAAGACCGTCCCCCACGCGGGGCCGCGCGGTCGCGAGAGGTCACGACGCCCCGGTCGACGGGGCCAGCGCGACCATGATCAGAGACACGGTGGCGGCGCTGCGCAGGCTGGATGCCCGGTTCGGAGCTCGGGACATCCGCCACCAGGCCGTGGCCCTCCTGCACGACCAGCTTCGGGTGGCGTCCGCTGGCACGGCGGACACCGAACTCTGTAGCGCGCTCGCGGAACTCGCCCAGTTCGCGGGCTGGTTGGCGCAGGAATGCGGGAGGCAGGCACTGGCCCAGCGTTACTACATTCAGGCACTCGGCCTCGCCGAGCATGCCTGCGACGCCATGCTCGCGGCGCGGGTGCTCTCCGCGATGAGCGAACAGATGATCCGGCTCGGCCATCGTCGACAGAGCCTCGCGCTGGCGGGAGCGGCGCTCGACCGTGCCGGGCACGGGGCGGCACCGTTGGTGCGGGCGATGCTGCACGACCGGCAGGCGTGGGCACTGGCAGGCTCCAGCGACGAAGCCGGCTGCACGTCCGCGCTCAGGGCGTTGGAGCAGGCCGTAAGCCGCGCCGAGCCTGAGGAGGGCCCGGCCTGGGCCGGTCACTATAACGCCGGCGACGTCGCGGAGTGTACGGGTCACTGTCTGCGGCTGCTCGGACGTGCCCTGCCGGCTGAACGCCAGTTGGTCGAGTCCAGGACCCTGCAGGACAGCGGTCGCGTCCGTAGCCGCAGTTTCGCGGAGGCCGATCTGGCGCTGTCCTACCTCCAACGGCCGGTCGCCGAGTTGGACGGCGCGCTGGAGGCCGCCTACGCAGCGATCAGGCTGGGGGCGGGGCTCTCCTCCCTCCGTGTCACCGAGAAGCTCCGGGAGCTTGACCGGGAGTTCGCCGAATACCCCACCGTGGCGGTCCAGAAATGGCGACGAACAGCCGCGGTTCGGCCGGACGGCGTTGACAGAAGTGTCGCCCAGCCGAGAAGTCTGGACGACCAGAAATCCCGAAGGTGGTGACCGGACATTCGCAGGCGACCAGCGAGAAGCACGGATGGCGACGCGAGCGATTTGCGGCATACCATCGCGGCGGCACGGCGCGGCGACGAGGAGGCGTTTCGGCATCTTTACCGCGCCGTCCAGCCGCGATTGATCCATTCCCTGCAGCAACTCAGCGGCGACGAGGATGACGAGACCGAGGTGGCACAGGCAGCGGCCCGGCTGTGGCCACGGATCGCCGGTTCCCTCGATGAGTTTCGCGTGGATCTGCTCGCGGTCACGGCCGAGGCGGCACAAGGGAAAGATCTCGCCGGCGAGGAGGCCGCGGTAGCCGCATATCGGCGGTCAGCCGTAGCGTCCGTCCACCCGTTACCCAGGATCACGTCGACCGGTACCGCCCTGGCCGGCACGGCGCTGGCGACCAGGCGCCGGGCGACGCGGGCTCTGGCGGCCGCCGTCACCGCGGCCGCGGTGGCCGGTGCCGGCGGGGTCGCCATGGCCACCGACTCCCTTCCCGTCCCGTTCAGCGGCTCCCCATCCCACCGCGCCAGCACCCCGTCGAGCTACGGGGCTGACCTCATGACCACCGCCGGTACGCGGCTTTGGCCACAGTCGATCGGTCCGGCCACTCCGGAACCCGCGCCAGCCGCGCATGATCCTCTCTGTGCCTCCTCCTCGAGCAAGAAGCCCCCGAAGCCCGGCAAGCCGATGGACGGCCTCGATTCACCCCGGTTGATCACCGGCGACCCGGGCACGACGGCCACGGACTGTGGCACGCCGCCCGCCACCGCGACGCCGACGGCTGCCCCGGCGTACCCGGCCAGGCAGAACGGCAACGGCAACAGCCAGGGCAGCCAGAACGGCAACGCCAACGGAAACGGAAACGGAAACGGCCAGGGCAACGGCAACGGCAACGGCAACGGCAACGGCAACGGCCAAAACACCACTGCCACCAGCCAAAACGCCAACGGGAACGGGAACGGCAGCCAGAGCGGCAACGGGAACGGGAACGGTCAAAACGCCACTGCCACCGGCCAAAACAGCAACAGCAACAGCCAAAACGCTCAGGGGAACGGGAACAGTCAGGGCAGCCAGAGCGCCAACGGGAACGGCCGAAATGGCAAGGGCGACGGCGGTACCCTAGCCACCGCCACGCCAGGTGCAACCCCAGCGAACGCCATCCCGACTGGATTCTCCGAACCGGCGCGGTACCCCCAACCGGCCGGCGGGCGGCACCACCCCCCGGCTTGACCAGTCCCCGACGCGCCGAACGGCGCCGGCGGCAACGATCATGGTGACCGGATGGGCGGTCCGGGCCGGTGACGCGGCCCGGCGCGGCCGCTCGCCGCCGCGCCGGCCCAGCCGCGACTCGACGGCGTCGAGCGGCTCACCGGCTGCCAGGCCGCCGGCGCACCCCGACCATCGGGGCCGTCGCCCACGTGAGTCTTCCCGCACGCGATGAGGACAGCTATTCCCGGCCGCGGGGCCGCCCGGCCGACGGCACGCTCAGGCCGGCGGGTGCTCCCGGTCGAACAGGATGCGGGCGAGCCAGAAGCGCAGGAACGCGGCCAGCGAGTACCGCACGAACAGCGCGGCGCCGACCACGGTCACCGAGATGCCGACCGTGCCGAGGACGATCGCGTCCCGTTGCTGCAGCGGGTTCGTCGTCGAGTGCGACAGGAAGTAGGCGATGATCCCGAGCACGGGCCCGAGCACGAGCAGCAGGGCGCCGGCGCGCAGCAACAGGCCGTCGAGGCGGCCGCGCGGGTCCCGGATGCGCAGTGTCGCCATCTCCGCGCGGAACGCGTCGGCACGGCTGGCCGGCCCCGAGCCGGCACCGCCGGCCGGACCGGTGCCGCCGGCCTGGGCGGCCTCGCCCCCGTCGCCGGGCGCGCCGGCCACGGCGGTCGGGGTGCTGGTGGTCTCGATCGTCACGATCTCACCTCGTCGATCGTCGTGGCGTCGGGCGGGAGCTGGCCGCCCAGGTAGGCGCCGGACAGGCGGCCCGCGATCTCGTCGGGCGGCCCGGCCGCCGCGATCCGTCCCTCGACCAGCACCGCGGCGGTGTCGGCGACGGCCAGGACCGTCGCGGCGAACTGCTCGACGACGATGATCGTCACGTTCTCCTCGGCGATCGCCCGCACGGTCGCGTACAGCTCGGCGACGACGCGGGGCGCGAGGCCCATCGACAGCTCGTCGAGCAGCAGCACCGCCGGCTCGGCCACGATCGCCCGGGCCAGGGCGAGCATCTGCTGCTCGCCGCCGCTCATCGTGCCGGCCGGCTGGTGCAGCCGCTGGCCGAGCCGCGGGAACCGCGCGATCGCGCGCTCCTCCACGTCGGCGACGGACATCCCAGCGCGCCGGTGGGTCATCATCCGCAGGTTCTCCCGGACGGTGAGGCTCGGGAACACGCCCCGCCCCTCCGGGATCAGGCACAGCCCGCGGCGGGCGAGGTCGACCGGGTCCGCCCCCGTGACCCGCCGCCCGCCGAGCACGACCTCGCCCCCGCCCGCCGGATGCAGGCCGGCCAGCACCCGCAACAGCGTCGACTTGCCGGCCCCGTTGGGCCCGAGGACCGCCAACACCTGCCCGGCCGCGACGGACAGGTCCACGCCGTGCAGCACCTCGACCCGGCCGTAGCCGGCCCGCAGCCCGCGGACGTCGACCAACGGCGCCTCGGGGGTCGCGGCCGGCGTCCGGTCGGGCGACGTGGCCACGGGCCGCCGCTGGCGCAGCCCCGCGATCACCGCTGCTCCACGATGTGCCCGGCGGGGGCCAACGCCTCGGGTGGGTCGTCCTGCCCGGGAACGGTGCCGAGGTAGGCCTCGCGCACCCGCGGGTCGGCCCGCACGCTGGCCGGGCCGCCCTCGGCCATCAGGCTGCCGAAGTCCAGGACGTACAGGTGCGCGCACACTCCCATGACCAGCGTCATGTCGTGCTCGACGAGCAGGATCGCCAGGCCCTCGCCGGCGAGCTCGCCGAGCAGGTCGCCGAACGCGGCCGTCTCCGCCTCGTCCTGGCCGCTCGCCGGCTCGTCGAGCAGCAGTACCCGGGGCCGGACGGCCAGCGCCCGGGCGAGCTCGAGACGCCGGCCCTGACCGGTCGGCAGCGTGTCGGCCCGCCGGTCGGCCACCGCGCCCAGGCCGACCCGGTCGAGCAGGGCTCGCGGGTCGAGGGAGTCCGGACCCCCCGGCCACGCGGTGCCGGCCCGCGAGTGGCGGCCCGGCGAGCGGCGGCGCAGCCGGGCGGCGAGCTGCACGTTCTCCAGCACCGTGAGCTGGCCGAACAGCTCCAGGATCTGGAAGGTCCTGGCCATGCCCCGCCGAGCCCGCCGATAGGGGGCCAGGCGCGTGACGTCCTCGCCGTCGAGCAGCACCTGCCCGGAGCTGGGGGCGAGCAGACCGGTCAGGACGTTGAACAGCGTGGTCTTCCCCGCGCCGTTCGGGCCGATCAGCCCGGTCACCCGGCCGGCCTCGACGCCGAGGCTCACCCCGTTCAGCGCCACGTGCCCGCCGTAACGGACCGTCACGTCGCGGATCTCAAGCAACACCAACGCGGACCTCCCGTGGCGGACCGGGGTCGACGGTGTCCAGCGCGAGCCGGGCGTCGAGCACCTCGAGGTCGGCCCGGCTGACCGGCGCGTCGAAGCCGAGCCATTCCAGCGGGCCCGACAGCCCGGCGTCCGGCCCTTCGACCGACGCCAGGGCTCCGGCGGCGGCCGGTGCCCGGTCCGCCGGGACGGCGGCGGCACCGACGACGGCCCGGGCGGCCAGTGGCGCCGCGACGGCGACCACCACGACGACCGCGAGGAACAGCCCCCCGGTGATGGCGTCGGCCAGCTCCAGTGCCCAGCACAGCGCGACGACGCCGACGGCCCCACCGAGCACGACGGGTGCCCGGCGCACCGGCTCGTACGCCGGCCGCAGCACCGAAGGGATCAGTCCGTTCGGGTTGGCGGCCAGCGCGAGCGCGGCCAGGCCGGTGACGGTCGCGGTGACCCTCCCGGCCGAGTCCCCCGCGGCGCTGCTGACGGCGGCGCTGCCGAGCAGCACGCCGGCGGCCAGGCCGCTGCCGATCGAGCTCACCCCGCCGACCACGACGAGCAGCAGCAGCGTCAGGCCGGTGAAGAAGCTGAACGCGTCCGCGGTGGTCGAGCGCACCGCCGAGGCGTAGACCCCGCCACCGAGCCCGGCGATCGCGGCCGAGACGGTGAACACGACCAGCGTCGTCAGCCGCACGTTCATCCCCAGCGTGGCCGACGCCGCCGGGCTCTCCTTGACCGCGATCAGCCGCTGGCCGAGCTCGCTGCGCCGCACCGCGATGACGACGAGGGCCGCGACGACGAACAGCACCGCGCCGGCGAAGAAGAACGCCTTCGAGGAGTCGGTGTGCAGCGCGCCGAGCCGCAGCCGGTCCGCGGACAGCGTGCCGCCCTCGAACACGTCGAAGTGGTGCCCGGCGACGGTGAACGCCGGCAGCTGGAAGATCCAGTTGTCCAGCGTGACGGCGAACGCGCCGGTCAGCAGCGCCAGGTAGATCCCGGACAGGCGCAGGGCCGGCAGCGACACGACCGCCCCGACGACGGCCGCGACGACGGCGGCCAGCAGCAGGGCCGCCGGGTTGCCGCCGTGACCGGCGTGCGCGACGACCGCGCCGCCGATCCCGGCGAAGCTCAGCTGGCACAGCGAGATGCGGCCCGCGTAGCCGACCAGCGGCACCATCGACAGGCCGACGATCGCGAGCCCCCACATCGAGGTGGAGGCGAACAGGTCCGCCGGGCGCATCGTCGTCGCGGCGATCAGCGCGGCGAACAGGACCGCGGTGCAGAACCACAGCCCGCCGGTCCAGGTCGGCGTCGGGGTGATCTCCCGGACGGCGAGCGACGGCCGGCCGCGCAGCCGCGACGCCCGCAGCACCAGCAGCGCGACCAGCAGGACCAGCACCGGCACCACCGGCAGCACGCCCCGCAGGTACTGCTGGCCGTAGCTGATCTTCGGCACGTAGCCGACGGCGTAGTCGGACAGCAGCCCGACGACGAGCGCGCCGGCGAACGTCATCGGCAGGCTGCGCAGCCGGCCGATGACGGCGGCCGCGTAGGCGTTGACGATGAGCAGGGTGAGCGGGATGGCCGACATGGTCAGCTTGGGCGCGATCAGGATGCCGGCGAGAGCCGCGAGCGCGGTGCCGATCATCCAGGCGAGCCGCGCCGACGACCGCGGCCTGGCGCCGTTGAGCGTCGCGAGGGCCGGGTCGTCGACCCGGGCCCGCATCGCGATGCCGGCGCGGCTGCGGTGCAACAGCAGCCACAGCGCGCCGGCGACGGCGGCCGCGACCAGCAGGACGACCAGGTCGTTGTAGGGCACCTGGATGCCGCCGAAATGGACGCCCTTGCCGGCGAACAGCTCCCGCGAGCTGCGGAACTCGCTCGGGTCCCAGATCCACTGGTCGACCGAGACGAGGACGACGAGCACCGCCACGGTGACGACCAGCCTGGTCGTCTCGGGGGCGCCGGCGAGCCGGCGCATCACCACCCGTTCCAGCAGCAGCCCGAACAGGGGGGCGGCGACGAACACGCACAGCACCAGCGCCACCGGGGTCGGCCAGCCCCACCCGTAGCGCAGCTGCCAGTAGGCGAAGGCCGCGAGCATGCCGGTCGCGCCGTGGGCGATGTTGAACACACCGGTGGTGACGTAGGTGAGGGTCAGCCCGGACGCGCTGATCGCGTAGATCCCGGCCGTCGTCAGGCCACTGATCGTGAAGACCAGGAACTCGTGCACGCGCCGACCTCCCGTCTCCCCTGTCGACCAGGCCGCGGCCCGCTCGGACGGCCCCCACGGCGATCATTGTGGCCCACGCCACAGCCTCGCGTGAAGACATAGAACACGTTCTCAATCGATCATGCAACGATTTCCGGGCGGTCGACTAGAACCTGTTCCTGTTCTGCGGTAGAAACAGAACACGTTCTCGTCGCGACTCGTCCGTCGACACGTTCATCCGTCGCTCCCCCGCCCGGCCGGCGCGTGCCCCGGGCGGACGCGATGCCAGGAGGCAGCCTTGCCCGTGTCAGCTGGGGCATCCGAGGTCGAAAGCCCTGCGACCCCCGGGGCAGCGACCGTGCCCAGGATCGTCACCAACACCGTCGAGTTCCCCTACCGCCGCAGCCTCGGCCCGGTGGTCGGCGGGTACTTCACCGCGCTCGCCGCCGGCCGGATCACCGGTGTCCGCAGCGGCGCCCGGGTGCTCTGCCCGCCGCTGGAGTACGACCCGGACACCGGCGCGGCCACCTCGGGCGAGCTGGTCGACGTCGGCCCGGCCGGCACCGTCCGGTCCTGGACCTGGGTGCCGGTGCCGGACGCGCGCCACCCGCTGGACCGGCCGTTCGCCTTCGCGCTGATCCAGCTCGACGGGGCCGACACCAGCCTGATGCACGTCGTCGACGCCCCCGAGGGCACGCTGCGAACCGGGCTGCGGGTGCTCGCCCGGTTCCGGGCCGAGCCGAAGGGCCGCCCGGACGACCTCGCGTACTTCATCCCGGAGGAGGCCGCCGGTTCGACCGACGCCGTCCCCGGGATCGTCGACGCCGCCACCGCGGCGGCCCGGGCCGGGGCCGAACCGGCCGAGCCGGTGGCCACGATGGAGTTCTGGTCGTCGCTGACCTACAAGGAGGCGCTCGCCCCGGCCGGCGAGCGGTACGCCCGCTCGATGATGGGCGGCAAGCTGATCGGCCAGCGCTGCCCGACCTGCGCGAAGGTCTACGCGCCGCCCCGCGACTTCTGCCCGATCGACGGGATCCCGCTCGACGAGAGCCAGGACCTGGTGCTGCCCGACCGGGGCGTCGTCACGAACTTCACGATCGTCACCCCGGTGGCGTACCCGGGCCAGAAGGAGACCGAGCCGTTCGTGCGGGTCTCGGTGCTGCTCGACGAGGTCGAGGCGCTGCTGGGCCTGCAGCCCGTCGTCGACGTCGCCAACGCCGACGTCCGGCCGGGCATGCGGGTCGAGGCGGTCTGGCTGCCCGAGGCCGAACGCAGCGCCGAGGAGTTCGGCAACCGGGGCTGGGGCGCCACCACCGGCGCGATCTCCGGCTGGCGCCCGACCGGCGAACCGGACATGCCCGTCGACAGCTACCAGGACCGGGTCTTCTAGCTCGCCAGGGACGTCGAAACCTGTGAACGCAGAGGTGCGTGCATGACAGACAACGAGAGCGTGTTCGGCGAGCCGGTCGCGATCGTCGGCTACGCCCTGTCGCCGATGAGCGAGTTCGCCGAGACGACCGAGGTGCAGCTGTGCCTGGACGTCGTCACCCGGGCCCTCGTCAACGCCGGGCTGGACCGCAAAGAGATCGACTTCACCTGCTCCGGCAGCGCCGACTACCTGTCCGGTGGCACCTTCACCTTCGTCGCGAACCTCGACGCGGTCGGCGCCTGGCCACCGATCCGCGAGTCGCACGTCGAGATGGACGGCGCCTGGGCGCTGCACGAGGCCTGGGTACGGCTGCTGATCGGCGACGAGCGCACGGCGCTGGTCTTCGGCTCGGGTAAGTCCTCGACCGGCGACCTCACCCGGGTGCTGAATCTGCAGACCGACCCCTACTACCTGGCGCCGCTCGGGGTCGACCCGCTGTCGCTGGCGGCGTTGCAGGCACGGGCGCTGCTGGACACCGGGAAGGCGACCGAGCGTGACCTGGCCGCCGTCGCCGCGCGGGCCCGGCAGGCCGCGGCGGCCAACCCCCACGCGGTCCCGGCGGTCGCGGCGGCCGGCCAGGGTCTGACCGCGAGCCCCGGCGAGCCGTCGGACGCCGAGATCGACGCGCTGCTGGCCGGCGAGTACGTCCGCTCCCCGCTGCGGGAGCACGACGCATCGCCGGTGACGGACGGGGCGTGCGCGCTCGTGCTGGCCACGGCGTCCGTGGCGCACCGGCTGGCCGCCGAGCACGGGATCAGCCCGGTGTGGATCACCGGCCTGGAGCACTTCGTCGAGCCGCACCAGCCCGGCATGCGGGACCTGACCGACTCGGTGTCGACCCGGAAGGCCGCGCAGGCCGCCGGCCTCGGCACGGGCGGGCCGGTGGAGGTCGCCGAGCTGTCCGCGACCTACAGCCACGAAGAGATCATCCTGCGGGACGCGCTCGGCCTGCCGGCGGACTGCGTCGTCAATCCGTCGGGTGGGGCGCTGGCCGCGAACCCGGTGATGGCGACCGGGCTCGTCCGGGTCGTCGAGGCCGCCCGGTCGATCCGCGAGCAGGGCCACGGCCGAGCGTTGGCGCACGCCACCTCCGGTCCGTGCCTGCAGCAGAACCTCGTCTGTCTGCTCAACCGCGAACCGGGTGAGCGCGAGCCGCAAGGAGAGACGCGATGAGCGGCGAGCCGTGCGCGATCATCGGGATCGGCCAGACACACCACAAGAGCAAGCGCCTCGACGTCTCGCTCGCGGGCCTGGTCCGGGAGGCGGCGAGCCGGGCCCTTGAGGACGCCGGGCTCGACTGGCCCGACATCGACGCCGTCGTGATCGGCAAGGCGCCGGACGCGTTCGAGGGCGTCATGATGCCCGAGCTGTATCTGGCCGACGCGCTGGGCGCGGCCGGGAAGTCGATCATGCGGGTGCACACGGCCGGCAGCGTCGGCGGCTCGACGGCCATCGTCGCGTCCCACCTGATCCACGCCCGCCGGCACCGCAGGGTGCTCGCGGTCGCGTTCGAGAAGCAGTCCGAGGGCAACGCCCAGTGGGGGCTGTCCGGCGGGAAGTCGGGCTCGATGGGCGCGGGCGGCATCTTCGCGCCCTGGATCCGCTCCTACATCCGCCGTTCCGGCGCGCCGGAGCACATCGGCTGGCAGGTCGCGGTCAAGGACCGGCGCAACGCGCTGAAGAACCCGTACGCGCATCTCAAGATCGCCGACATCTCGATGGAGAAGGTCCGCGACTCGTTCGTGCTGTGGGACCCGCTGCACTTCCTGGAGTCCTGCCCGTCCTCCGACGGCGCCTGCGCGCTGGTGCTGACCGACGAGGCCGGCGGCCGCGACGCCGCGGCCCGCGGGAACCCGCCGGCCTGGGTCGCGGCGACCGCGATGCGCAGCGAGCCGACCTCGTTCCCGAGCCGCGACCCGGTCCGCCCGCAGGCGGGGGTCGACTGCGCCCACGACCTGTACCGGGCCGCCGGGATCACCAACCCGATCGACGAGATCGACGTCGCCGAGCTCTACGTCCCGTTCAGCTGGTACGAGCCGATGTGGCTGGAGGGGCACGACATCACCGGCCTGGGCGACGGGTGGAAGCTGATCGAGGCGGGCGAGACGGAGATCGGCGGGTCGTTCCCGGTCAACCCGTCCGGCGGTGTCCTGTCGTCGAACCCGATCGGCGCGTCCGGGATGCTGCGGTTCGCCGAGGCCGCGCTGCAGGTGCGCGGCCGGGCCGGGGAGCACCAGGTGGACGGCGCCCGCACCGCGCTGGGCCACGCCTACGGCGGCGGCGCCCAGTACTTCGCGATGTGGATCGTCCGATCCTCGTTGTGACCCCGAACCGAGGAGATCGCCGGTGCCGTTGCCCGAGGAGTTCCACGCGCTCGCGAGGAAGGTCAACAACTGGGGCCGCTGGGGTACCGAGGACGAGCGCGGCACGCTGAACCTGCTGACCGACGAGGCGGTCCGCCGGGGGGTGGCCGCCGCGCGGACCGGGAAGCGCTTCTCGCTCGCGCTCCCGCTGTCCCAGAACGGCCCCCAGCTCGGGTTCATCCCCGGCCGGATCAACCCGATCCGCACGATGATCTCGTTGAACGAGCCGCTGACCGGCGACGCGTCGCAGGTCTGCTTCTCCGACGACATGGTCGTCATGGGGGTGCAGGCGGCGACGCACTGGGACGCGCTGGCGCACGCGTCCTACGACGGGCGGATCTACAACGGCTTCGGCGCGGCTACGGTCACCGCGGCCGGGGCCGCCCGGTGTGGCATCGACAAGGCCGGGCCGATCCTCGGGCGCGGCGTGCTGCTCGACGTCGCCCGGGCCCTGGGCGTCGAGCGGCTGGACTCGGGCTACGCGATCAGCAGCGACGACCTGTCCGCCGCGGCCGACCTCGCCGGGGTCGCCGTCGAGCCCGGCGACCTGGTGCTCGTGCGCACCGGCCAGATGCGGCTGCTGCACGCCGGCGACAAGATGGGCTACCTGGCGCCGGTGGCCGGGCTGTCGCTGCGCTCCGTCGAGTGGATGCGCGAGCACGATGTCGCCGCGGCCGCCACCGACACGGTCGTCTTCGAGGTCTTCCCCTGGGAGCGGGACGACGCGCCGCTGCCGGTGCACCTGCTGCACCTGGTCGAGATGGGCCTGACCCAGGGACAGAACTTCGACCTGGAGGCACTCGCGGCCGACTGCGCCGATGACGGGATCTACACCTTCTTCCTGTCGGCGACCCCGGAACCGTTGGCCAACGGACTCGGCGGAATGGTGGCACCGGTCGCGATCAAATAAGGCGGTTGGCCGGAACAGGCGCTGAGCGCCCGCCCAACGCTGGTTCGCGGCGCCGTCTTCTTGGCCCCACCATCGGGCAGACAGGTCTGGCACGGATTGCAACGGGGTTCTACACCCAGGCATATCCGGCCGGTGGTTGCACGATCAAACAGCTACGTTCGTCACACGGACGACCGCGCAGAGCGGCAAGTCAAGATGCCGCGTTCGGCGCCGAACGACCCCCTCACCCGGTGTGTGCTAGCAACGAGTCAGACGTATTGCACCCTTGGGGGGAAGAAAGTGACCGTAGCTGCTCAGCTGGCGCACGAGCATGGCAGTGACGACATCGTTTTCGTGATCACTTCCGTCGTCTTCGCGCTGGTCGGCTCGTTCGCGGCGCTGGTCAGCGCCGTCCGGATCCCGTCGGCGCACGGCGCGGCGCGGTTCCGCTGGATCGTGGCCTCGGCGATCTCGCTGGGCGGTGGGGCCATTTGGTCCATGCACTTCATTGGAATGCTCGGTTACCACGTCGACGACCGCGAGATCGTCTACGACCTGCCCCTGACCGCGCTTTCGCTGCTTATCGCCATCGTCGTTTCGGCGATTGGTCTCGCCATCGTCGGCGCCAATCCACGGAACAAGGCCCGGCTGCTGTTCGCCGGCATCCTCACCGGAGCCGGCGTCGGCGCGATGCACTACACCGGCATGGCCGCCATGCGGGTCGGCAGCTCCGTCAGGTACGACCCGAAGCTGGTGGCCGCGTCGCTCGCGATCGCCGTGGTGGCCGCGCTGGCCGCCCTCTGGATCGCCTTCCGGGTCAGGACCGTCCAGCACGTCATCGCGGCGAGCGCCGTCATGGCGGCCGCGGTCTGCGGGATGCACTACACCGCGATGGCGGCCACCACCATCGCGGTCACCAGGACCCCGCGGCAGGACTCAGGGGCGGACCCGATCTCGCTCACCTTCCTGGTCTGCGTGATCGCCTTCACCGTGCTCATCCTGGTGATCTTCGCGGCGTTCAACACGATCAACGAGAACCACGCGGACCTCGCCCTGGGCCGGGCGGGCGGCCGGCATGCGACCGGGCCCGTGCCCATTCCCACCGGCCGGCCGGCCGAGCAGGCGGCCGCGCGCGGCGCCGACCCGGGCAGTCCGGACCTGTTCGCCGGGCGGCGGTGACCCCGGACGGACGATCGGGCCTCCGCCGCGCCCAGCGGCGCGGTCCGGCGCAGTAGCACAGCTGGGCTGAAGGGCCGGAAGCGCTATCGCCTCCGGCCCTTCAGTCGTTCTCCGGGCCCGGCACGGGCAGCGCGCGCGGCGGCGCCGGGTCACGGAAACCGGGATCCGATGGAATCGTCACGGGGGCTGGGCGTACGCAGCCCGTAGTCGGCATCCCTGGTGTCAGGCCCGAGCAGCCAGGACAGGAGACCGCCCGCCACGAGCAGACCGACGACCACGGCGGCGGTCAGCGCGGCGGTCACCGCGCGCCGCCGGCGGCGCGGCCCGTCGCGGGCCGGCTGGACAGCGTCCAGGCCTGTCGCCGGAAAGCGGATGACGGGATCAGGCCGATAGCGCTATCTTGTCTTCTCATGAAATATAGTAGCACTGGCCGTACCGGCACCGCTGGCCGTACCGACACCGGCAGTGTCGAGAAGGTCGCCGACGAGCTGCGCGCGCTGGCGGACGCCCGCGCCGTGGGGGCGCGGCTGCCCAGCACCCGCGAGCTGCAGCAGCGCCTCGGCGTCGGGCCGGTGACCGTGCAGCGCGCGCTCGCCCGGCTGGTGACCGAAGGGGCTCTGGTGACCCGGCCCGGCGCCGGCACGTTCGTCGCGGCCCGCCGCACTCCCCGCGTCGGGGACACCGACTGGCAGCAGGTGGCGCTGGGCGCGAGCCCCGTCGCCGGGTCCGGCGGGGTCGAGCTGGTCCTGGGCCGCGCGAGCGTCCACGGGTTCGAGCTGGGTGCGGGCTACCTGGACGCGTCGCTGCGGGCCGACAGCAGGCTCGCGGCCGCGGCGACCCGCGCGGTGCGGCGCCCGGACGCCTGGGCCGCTCCCCCGGCGATGGGGGTCGCCGAGCTGCGGAGCTGGTTCGGCCGGCAGGTCGGCGCCGACCCCAGCGAGGTGCTGATCACCCCGGCCGCCCAGGGCGCGCTGTCGGCCGCGTTCCGCGCGCTCCTGCCGGCGGGCAGCCCGCTGCTGTTCGCGGTCCCGACCTACCACGGCGCGCTCGCCGTCGCGCGCAGCGCGGGCCTCGTCCCCGTGCCGGTGCCGACCGACGCGGACGGGGTGCGCCCGGAGCTGCTGGAGCGGGCGTTCGCGGCCACCTCGGCCCGGCTGCTGTTCCTGCAGCCCACGTACGCCAACCCGACCGGCGCGGTGCTCGCGCATGACCGGCGCCGCGCCGTCCTCGACATCTGCGAGAAGGCCGGCGCCTTCATCGTCGAGGACGACTTCTCCCGGTGGCTCGGTCACGGCCAGCTCGCGCCGCCACCGCTGTGGCGCGACGACGACGCGGGGCACGTCATCACCATCTGCTCACTGACGAAGATCCTGGCGCCGAGCCTGCGGGTCGGCGCGCTGGTGGCGCGGGGGCCGGTGATGAACCGGCTGGCCGCGATGCGCCAGGTCGACGACTTCTTCGTGCCGACGCCGTTGCAGCACACCGCCATCGAGATGGTGACCGGCCCCGGCTGGGCGGCCCAGGTGCGGGCCGTCTCGACGGCGCTGCGGGTGCGGATGGCGGCGCTGACGGCGGCGCTCGCCGCCGAGCTGCCGGACTGCTCGTTCGAGAACCCGCACGGTGGGATCAGCCTGTGGCTGCGGCTGCCGCGGGGCACCGACGACCAGGTGGTCGCGACCCGGGCCGCGCGCCTCGGGGTGTCGGTGATCCCGGGCCGGTACTTCGTCGTCGGCGAGCAGGACTCCAGCCACCTGCGGCTGTGCGTGGCCGGGATCGGCGAGCAGGACATCCCGACCGCGGTCGCCCTGCTGGCCGAGGCGGTCCACGCCAGCGCCGGCTCGATCGAGACCGGGGCGCTGGTGGGCTGACGTACCGCTCGCCGACGGGCCGTCGACGGGAAATCGCGCAATTCCAATCGGCCCACCGTTCGAGGGGGAAATCAGCCTCCGGGAAACCGCGGAAACATCGGCGCAACTACCCTGACCCTGTGGGGCGTGCTGGCGGTGCGCCCCCCGTGGCATACGGACGACGGATCCTCAAAACCGGCCACATCTGGTGGCCCTATCACGATGCTTCTACTACGGTGTCGAACGCGGATCCGTCGGATCAAGCGCATTCCGCCCCCATAAAGGTGACCGTGTTCATGCGCAGCTCCCCCACATCCCCTCCCCAGGACCGCCGTACCGGCCGAGGGCGCCGGACCAGGCAGGCAGCCCTCGTCGCGGCCCTCCTCGCCGTCCCGGCCGCCGTCGCGCTGCCGGGCCCGGCCAACGCCGCCGCGGCCAGGACCTACGTCGTCGTCTACGCCGGCTCGGCCCAGTCCGCCCGCGCGGCGATCGCCACGCTCGGCGGGACCGTGGTGTCCGAGAACGCCAAGGTGGGCCTCGCGACCATCACCTCGACCGACCCCGCGTTCGAGGCGAAGGCCGACCGGAACGCGGCGCTCGTCGGTGCCGCCCCGAACTCCCCGATCGGCTACGCGGTCCCGGACGCGGCCGGCACGGGCTCGACCGACCCCGGCGACTCCTTCACCCAGAAGGAGCGCGACTCCTCCCGGGCGGGCGGCGCGCCCAGCCACTGGGGCCCGCCCGGCAAGCCCACGCCGGCCGCCGAGCCGCTCGCGGGCGCGCAGTGGGACATGCAGATGATCGGCGCCACGACGACCGGCTCGTACAAGTCGCAGCCGGGCAACAGGGGCGTGCTGGTCGGCGTCATCGACACCGGCATCGACGGCACCCACCCGGACATCGCGCCGAACTTCAACGCGAAGCTGTCCCGCAACTTCGTCACGGACATCCCGACCGACCCGGTCTCCGGGGAGGAGATGGACGGGCCGTGTGAGCACCCGTCCTGCGTCGACCCGGTGAACGAGGACGACGACGGCCACGGAACCCACGTCGCGTCCACCATCGCCTCGCCGCTCAACGGCCTCGGCATCGCGGGCGTCGCGCCGAACGTGCAGCTGGTCAACATCCGCGCCGGCCAGGACGCGGGCTTCTTCTTCCTGAAGCCCACGATCGACGCGATCACGTACGCCGGCGACATCGGCGTCGACGTGGTCAACATGTCGTTCTACACCGACCCGTGGCTGTTCAACTGCACGGCGAACCCGGCCGACACCCCGCAGCAGCAGGCCGAACAGCGCACGATCATCACGGCCACCCAGCGCGCGGTCGGCTACGCGACGGCCCACAACGTCACGCTGATCGCGGCCTCCGGCAACGAGTCGACCGACCTCGACCACCTCTCGTCGGACGACACCAGCCCGGACTACCCGTACCCGCAGAGCGGGACGGCCGCGCACTCGCGCGTCATCGACAACTCGTGCCTGTCGATGCCGTCGGAGGCCAAGGGCGTCCTGTCCGTCAACGCGGTCGGCCCGTCCAAGCGGCTGTCGTACTTCAGCAACTACGGCCTGACCCACACGACGGTGGCGGCACCCGGCGGTGACTACGACGACCAGTACGGCTCGGCGACGTTCCGCACCCCGGGGAACCTGATCCTGGCCGCCTACCCGAAGAACGTCGCGAGCGCGGTCGGCGACATCGACAGCGCGGGCAACCCGACGACCCCGTTCGTCATCCGCGACGACAGCAAGGGCGTCACGTCGTACTACCAGTACCTGCAGGGAACGTCGATGGCCTCCCCGCACGCGGTCGGGGTCGCGGCGCTCATCGTCAGCCAGCTCGGGCGCCCCGACCGGGCCCACGGCGGGCTGACGCTCGACCCGAAGACGGTCACGCGGGCGCTCGAACAGACGGCCACGCCGACGGCCTGCCCGGCCGCCAACCAGTACCCCGAGCCCCAGAACGCCGGCTACGCGCCGGTCTGCCAGGGCACGGTCAAGGACAACGGCTTCTACGGGTACGGCATCATCAGCGCCGCGAACGTGGCCAAGCTGCGCTGAGCACGGTGATGGCCTGACCGCGACAGGGAGCGGGCCCGGACAGCGATTGCCGTCCGGGCCCGTTCTGTTTCTGCCGCCGGAACGGTTCAGGGCGCGTAGCGGGCCCGCAGCTCGTGCTTGAGAATCTTCAGCGTGGCATTTCTGGGCAGCGCGTCGAGGATCTCCAGGCGTTCCGGAATCTTCTGCGTCATCAGCCCGGCGGCGCGCAGGAATGCGACCAGCTCGGCCAGCGTGGGCGGTGGCTCGCCGGCCGCGGGTTCGACGACCGCGCAGACCAGCTCGCCGCGCTCGGCGTCCGGCAGCCCGACGACCGCGACGGCGCCGACCTTCGGGTGCTGGTAAAGCAGGTCCTCGACCTCCCGGGCCGAGACGTTCTCGCCCTTACGAATGATCACGTCCTTGAGCCGGCCGGTCAGGGTGACGTGCCCGTCCGGGCGGATGACGCCGAGGTCCCCGGTCCGGAACCAGCCGTCCTCGTCGAACGCGGCGGCGGTCGCCTCGGCGTCGGTGTAGCCGGCGCAGACCGTGGCGCCGCGCACCCGGATCTCCCCCTCGGCCCCGGCGGGCGCGACCGCGCCGTCGGAGCCGACGACCCGCACCTCGACCCCGGGCAGTGGGGCGCCCTCGGAGTACATCAGCGCGTCGTCGCTGTCCGCCGGTGATCCCTGGGTGATCATCGGAATCTCGGTCATCCCGTAGCCGTGCGCGACCGGGACGCCGAGCTCCCGCCGCACCTCGGTGAACAGCTCCGGCGGCTTGGGCGCCCCGCCGCCGGCGAGCAGGCGCAGCGTCGGGACCAGCGGCTGGCCGGGCGTCGGCGACTGCCGGCTCGCGGTGAGCAGCGCGGTGTAGAAGGCGGTCGAACCGCCGGCGAGGGTGACCCCGTGGCGGCGGAAGGCGGCGACCGCGTCGGCCGGGACGAACGCCTCCAGCAGCAGCGCTGGGAACCCGACGGACAGCATCATCGCCAGGTAGTCCGGCCCGCCGATGTGCGCCACCGGGAAGGCGATCGAGCCGACGTCGTCCGGGCGGGCGCCCAACGCCAGCGCGAGGCCGACGCCGGCGGCGATCAACGAGGCGTCCCGGTGCCGCACGCCCTTGGGCTGCGAGGTCGTGCCGGAGGTGTAGTAGATCCAGCGGACCTTCTCGCCGTCGGTGGGTGGCGGCGGCAGCAGGGCGGGGTCGCCCTCCGGGAGGGCGTCCGGGCCGGTGCCGACCACCAGCACCCGCGGCCGGTAGACCAGCTCCCCGCTGGCCGCCGCGGCCAGCTCGACGTAGTCGGTGCCGCGCCAGGTCCCGGGGACGCAGAACAGCCGCGCGCCGGTCTGGCGCAGCGCGACGGCGACCTCGCGCTCCCGGTAGATGTGGATGATCGGCACCTGCACGGCCCCGAGGCGGGCGAGCGCCATCGACAGCACGACCGTCTCGACCCGGGTCGGGAGCTGCCAGCAGACCCGGGCGCCCGGCCCGACGGCGTACTCGTCGAGCAGCCCGGCCGCGACCCGCTCGGCCCGGGCGGCCAGCTCGGCGCAGGTGATCCGGATCGGCCCGTCGGCACCGTCGGCGAGCAGGAGTGGAGCGTCCGGGGTGAGTGCCGCGCGGCGGGCGAGCAGGCCCCACAGCGTCGTGACGTCGGCGCCGGTGATCAGGCCTGCTGCCTCGGCCGGGCCCGTGGCCGGTGCCTGCGTCGGGGTGCTCGCCATCCGCGTGCCCTCCAGTCGTCGCTCCCGGCCAGCAATATAGAACCTGTTCTATCCACTGGCCAGGTCGAGACCGAGCATCCGGATCGCGTTGCCGCGCACGACCTTGTGGACCGTCTCGGCGTCGAGGCCCGCCATCAGCCGCTCGGCGACCCGCTTGGTCTCTGGCCAGGTCGAGTCGGTGTGCGGGTAATCGGTCTCGAAGGTGACGTTGTCGACGCCGATCTCCGCCAGCGAGGCGAGGCCGTGCCGGTCGCGGAAGAAGCACCCGTAGACCTGCCGGCGGAAGTAGGTCGACGGCGGCTGCGGCACCAGGTCGCGCACCCCGCCCCAGGCCCGGTGCTCCCGCCAGACGTCGTCCGCCCGCTCCAGCGCGTAGGGCAGCCAGCCGATCTGGCCCTCGGAGTAGGCGAGCCTCAGGGCCGGGAAGCGGACCAGCAGGCCGGAGAACAGCCAGTCCGCGAGCGAGGCCATCGCGTTGTTGAACGACAGCGTCGCCGCGACCGCGACCGGCGCGTCGGCCGAGGTCGCCGGCATCGAGGACGACGAGCCGATGTGCATGCAGACCACCGTCCCGGTCTCCTGGCAGGCGGCGGCGAACGGGTCCCAGTAGCCGCTGTGGATGCTCGGCAGGCCGAGCTTCGGCGGGATCTCGCTGAAGCAGACGGCCCGCACGCCTCGGGCCGCGTTGCGGCGGACCTCGGCCGCCGCGAGGTCCACGTCCCACAGCGGGATCAGGCACAGCGGGATCAGGCGGCCGCCCGAGTCGCCGCACCACTCCTCGACCATCCAGTCGTTGTAGGCGGCGACGCAGGCGGCGGCGAGGTCACGGTCGGCGGCCTCGGCGAACGTCTGGCCGCAGAACCGCGGGAAGGTCGGGAAGCACAGCGACGCCTCGACGTGGTTGAGGTCCATGTCGGCCAGCCGGGCGGCCGGCTCGTAACAGCCGGGGCGCATCTCGTCGTAGGTGATCGGCGTCATCGTCATCTCGTCGCGGTCGAAGCCGACCGCCGCGACGTGCCGCTTGTTGATGTAGACGAGGTCCTGGTAGACCCAGCAGTCGGCCGGCGGGCCGTCGGGGTCGAAGGTCTGCCGGTAGCTGCCGCCGCCGACGTGCGCGAGCGTCCCGATGCCGCGCCGTTCCACCCGCGGGCCGGCATCGCGGAACCGGGCCGGCAGCCAGGTCCGCCACAGGTGCGCGGGCTCCACGACGTGGTCGTCCACGCTGATGATCCTCGGCAGCTCGCCGAACGAGTGCCCGCCGTCCGTCGTCATCGCCAGGTCCTTCCGAATCGCCAGGTCCCTGCGTGATCGCCTGGTCAGTCCGTGCCGGCCACCGCCGACGGACGCGCGGCGCGGCCGGTCCGCTCGACGCGCCCCGACGCTAACATCAGATCTGATGGACCGTCAGGTCGTCTCCCTCGCAGGAGGTTCCATGACCAGCTCCGGCGGCATGCCGGCCTACCGGATCACCGCCTGGCTGCGGCCGCCACACCTGGTCGAGGCGCCGGTGCCGATGCCGGGTCCTGGCGAGGTGCTGGTCGCCGTGGCGGCCAACGGGCTGTGCCACTCGGACCTGACGATGAGCCAGATTCCCGGCGAGATCGGCGACCTGATCGGCTGGCGGGTGCCGTTCACCCTCGGCCACGAGATCGCCGGCACCATCGTCGAGGCCGGGCCGGACGCCGCGGACGCACCCGCCGTCGGCACCGCCGTCGCGCTGGTCTCGCCGACGTCCTGCGGCCGGTGCGCCTACTGCCTGGCCGGCCGGGACAGCGCCTGCCCGAACGGCCTCGCCGGCCGGGGCTACGGCCGCGACGGCGGGCTCGCGCCGTACGTGGTCGCGCCGGTCCGTGCGCTGATCCCGCTGAACGGGCTCGACCCGGTAGCCGCCGCGCCGCTGACCGACGCCGGCGCCACGTCCTACCACGCGGTCCGCCGTGTGCTGCCGGTGCTGGAGCCGGGCAGCACCGCGGTCGTGCTGGGCGCGGGTGGGCTCGGCGGCTTCGCGATCCAGCATCTGAAGGCCTGCTCCCCGGCCCGCGTCGTCGCCGTCGACGTCTCCCCCGCCCGGCTCGCCACGGCGGCGGAGCTGGGCGCGGACGAGACCCTGCCAGGCGTCGGCGACGACCCGGGCGCGACCACCGGCGCGCTCAGGGAGCTGACCGGCGGCGACGGCGCGGCCGCCGTGCTCGACTTCGTCGGCACCGACACGACGATCACGGCGGGCATCGGCGCCGTCCGACCGTGCGGCGCGTTCGGCCTGGTCGGCTCGGCCGGCGGGAGGCTGCGGGCCGGCTGGTACGGCGGCCTGCCCCGCGAGGCGGAGGTCTTCACCTTCCAGGGCTCGACGATCGCCGACGCGCACGCCGTGGTCGCGCTGGCCGCCGCCGGCCGCATCCGCAGCCTGGTCGAGGTCTTCACGCTCGACCAGGTCGCCGACGCCTACCGCGCCCTCGACGAGGCCACCCTGCGCGGCCGCGCGGTCGTCACCCCCTGACCGCGCCCCACACCGGGAACGTGTTCAGGCGGGCTCGGTGGACTGGGCGGGCTCGTAGGCCAGGTTGCTCGACCAGCGTTCCTCGACGCGGCCGAAGTACCAGACCGCCAGCGCGATGGCCCACGAGACGAAGAAGAGCCCGACGATGCCGTAGCCGGCGTAGTCGAGGTTGATGTTGGCGATCCAGGCGACCGGCCCGGACCGGATCGTGAACCGGTCGGCCAGGACGCCGATGAGCTCGATGCTGCCGATGACCAGCGCGACGACGACCGAGATGGTCGTGATGGTGAGGTTGTAGAACACCTTGCGGACCGGGCGCGCGAACGCCCAGCCGTAGGCGACGTTCATGAAGACGCCGTCGATGGTGTCCATCAGGCACATGCCGGCGGCGAACAGGATCGGGAGCACCAGCACCGAGTAGAACGGCAGGTTGAACGCCGCGGCGCCACCGGCGAGGACGAGCAGGCCGACCTCGGTCGCGGTGTCGAAACCGAGGCCGAACAGGACCCCGACGGGATAGATGTTCAGCGGCCTCGTGACGGTCTTCGTGAGCCGGCCGAGGAAGCGGTTCATGAAGCCACGGGAGTCGAGGCGCCGTTCCAGCTCCTGCTCGTCATAGGTGCCGTGGCGCATCTCGCGGAAGATCTTCAGGATGCCGACCAGGGCCGCGAGGTTGAGGAGTCCGAGAATCCAGAGGAAGACGCCGGACACCGACGGACCGATGACCCCGGTGATGGTGTGGAGCCTGGAGCTGTCGTTCGCGACCGGGCCGACCAGGGACTTGACGCCGACGGAGAGTAGGAAGGCCAGCACGAACACGATGGTCGAGTGGCCGAGGGAGAACCAGAACCCGACCGAGAGCGGCCTGCGCCCTCGGCCCCGCCCGGCGGCCTCGGCGGCGACGTTGTCGGCGATCAGCTTGCGGGTGGCGTTGTCGACGGCCGCGATGTGGTCGGCGTCGAACGCGTGCCGCAGCCCGAACGTGTAGGCGAGCACGCCCACCCCGGCGGTGAAGACCGGGTGGTCGCCACCGAGCTGGTAGCCGTGCGGGGCCACCAGGGTCAGCAGGACGACGAAGCCGGCCACGTGGAGCACGACGATGACGGCGGCCATCCCGGCGAGCGAGCGCTTGTCCGCGCTGCCGAGGCTGTCGCGAAACCGCGCCAGCCGCGTCGCGAAGGACACCTCCCTGGCGGTCGAGGTGGTCATCACGATGCCACTATCTCGTTATTGCGAGACCCTCGCAACTAGCGAGGCGACGGTACCGGCTCACACACCAAGGAGACTCCGGGTACGCAGGAGGGTCTCGCGCAGGTTGTCCTCGGCGACGAGGTCCAGCGCGTCGGGCACGCTGAGCCAGCGCAGCGGCGCCGTCGGCTTCTCCGGCCGGGCCTCGTCGGGGGTCGCGGTCGCCAGCACGAAGCGCAGGTCCGCGTGCTCGTGCGCGGGCTCCCGGGCGTTGCCGGGCACCGAGACCACCACCACGTGCCGCAGCGCGGCGGTCGGCCAGGGCCGCAGATCGGCCAGGCCCGTCTCCTCGCGGCCCTCCCGCAGGGCGATGGCCAGCGGGTCAGCCTCGCCCGGGTCGCCATGGCCACCGATCTGCAGCCAACTCTCCATCCGCTCGTGCCAGCGCAGCAGCACCCGACCGGTCTCCGGGTGGACGACCACCGCCGACGCGGTGAGATGCGGCGACACGCCGCGGGACCAGGGGTCGGGCGTGCTCTCGACCATGGCCAGCGTCCTGGCCACGTCCGCCGCCTCGCCGCCGTCCGCCGGCTGATACCTGGACAGCAGGTGCTGGACGTCGCCGGAGGGGCATTCCATGCGATCAAATCCTAGTGCCGTGGCCGGCCCGGCCAGCCCGCGTGTCCGTCCTCACGATCATTGTGCGGATCCAACGGGTCAACGCGGCGGCGCGCATGATGGGGTGATGGTGCTGCCGAGGCTGCCCGTCGACGCGGCCGAGATCCGCGCCCGGGTGGGCGGCGAGGTCTTCGCCCGGGTTTCCGGGCCGGACGGCGCGCGCCGGCGTGAGCAGATCTTCGATGCCCCCGGCAAGCGGTGGTTCGCGGAGGACCGGCCGATCCGGCGGGTGCACGGCGACACGGCGATGTTCGTCGGCGGCCTGCGCGCGCTGCTGCTGCAGTCGCTGCACCCGCTGGCGATGGCCGGCGTGGCCACGCACTCGGACTTCCGCGCCGACCCGTGGGGCCGCCTGCAGCGGACCAGCTTCTTCCTCGCGGCGACGACGTTCGGTCCCGAGGACGAGGCGGAACGGGCGATCGCCCGGGTGCGGGGCGTGCACCGCCGGGTCCGCGGGACGGCGCCCGACGGCCGGCAGTACGCGGCCTCCGACCCGCACCTGCTCCGCTGGGTGCATCTCGCGGAGATCGACAGCTTCCTCGCCGCCTACCAGCGATACGGCACCGATCCGCTGACCCCGGCCGAGCAGGACGGCTACGTGCTGGACACCGGTCTGGTGGCCGAGAAGCTCGGCATCGACGACCCGCCGCGCACCGTGGCCGCGCTGGCCGAGCAGCTCGCGGCCTACCGCCCGGAGCTGGCCGGCACGCCGCAGGCCCGCCAGGCCGCCCGGTATCTGCTGGTCAGCGCGCCGCTCCCGCTCGCGGCCCGGGCTCCGTACAGCGCGCTCGCGGCCGCGGCCGTCGGCCTGATGCCGGTGTGGACGCGGCGCCCACTGCGGCTGCCCTACCTGCCCGTCCTCGAGGGCACCGTCGGCCGGCTGGCCGGCTGGGGCGCGGTCTCCGGGATCCGGTGGGCGACGAGCGCCGCCAAGACAGCCGGGCAGTCGGCCGAGTCCGACCGCTGACCGCCGATCGGGACCGGTCGCCGGCGGCCGGCCGCGACACGTCCGCACGCTCATCGCTAACCTCTTCGGGGAACTGAGGATGTTGCAGCTGCCGCTGACCCCCGCGTCGAGGAGGAGGACGGCCGCGCGTGAGACCGCTTCGTGTCGGGGACCCTGTCGCCGTCGGTGGCTACCGGCTGCTCGGCACCCTCGGCGCCGGTGGGATGGGCCGGGTCTACCTGGCCCGCAACCAGGGCGGCAGGACCGTCGCGGTCAAGGTGATCCGCCCCGAGTACGCGGACGAGGCGGCGTTCCGGACCCGGTTTCGCCGGGAGGTCGACGCGGCCCGGCGGGTCGGCGGTCCCTGGACCGCCCCGCTGATCGACGCCGATCCCGACTCCGAGCATCCCTACCTCGTCACCGCGTACATCCCGGGGCCGTCCCTGGGGCGGGCGGTAGCGGACCACGGCCCGCTGCCGGCGGCGAGCGTGCGCGCGCTCGGCGCCGGCCTCGCCGAGGCGCTGATCGCCGTGCACAGCGCCGGGCTGGTCCACCGTGACCTCAAGCCGTCGAACGTCATCCTCAGCCCCGACGGGCCGCGCGTCATCGACTTCGGGATCTCCCGGGCGGTCGACGCCTCGGTACTGACCACCAGCGGCGCGGTGGTCGGCTCCCCCGCGTTCATGGCCCCGGAACAGGTCCACGGCGCCGAGATCGGCCCGGCAAGCGACGTGTTCTCGCTGGGCTCCGTGCTGGTGTTCGCCGCGACGGGCGCCGGGCCGTTCGACGGCTCCGGCATGGCGTCCGTGCTGCACCGGGTGCTCACCCGCGAGCCCGACCTCGACGGGCTGCCGGCCGAGCTGCGCGAACTGGTCCGGGCCTGCCTGCACAAGGACCCGGCGGCGCGGCCCACCCCGCGCGCGCTGGTGTCCGCGCTCGCGCCCGACGGCGCCGCCGCTCTGATGGCGGCGGGCTGGCTGCCGGCGGACCTGGTCACGAACCTGAGCCGCCAGGCCGTCGCCCTGCTCGACCTGGACACACCCAGCGAGCCCGGCCCGCCCTACGCCCGCGTCCCACCAACCGGATCGATCCCGCCGGCTGGAACCGTCCCTCCAGGCGGATCCGTCCCTCCGGCCGGAACAGTCCCCCCAGGTGGATCCCTGCCACCGCCTGGATACGCGGCGCCGGCCGGGTACCTCACGCCGGCTGGAGAAGCCCCCTCGGGACTCGTGACGGTCGCGACGCCGGGGCACTACCCCGGTCCGGTACCCATCCCGCCCGGTCCGCCGGGGGCGAGCCCAGCGGCACCCGGACCGCCGGCCGGCGGGTCGCAACGACGCGCGCTGATCGCGGTCGCGGCGGCGGGCGCGCTCGGCCTGGCGGTCGTCGTCCTGCTCGTCGTCCTCCTGGTCAGGCACTCCCACGGCTCGCCGACCGGCCACGACGGGGACATCGGCACGCGGACCACCGGTCCCGCGATCTCCCTGGACACGTCGGGCCCGGTCACCTCCCCCGGCCGGTCCACTCCCGACGGCTCCGCGACGCCGGCCCCGGCCAGTACGCTGCGGCCCGGCCCCCTGCCCGCCGGGTACGTCGGCACCTGGCAGGGCACCGTCACCACCCAGGACGGCGCGATCGTCTATCAGGCGGTGATCACCCTGCGCGCCGGCGACACCGGCCAGACCGTCGGCCACGCCGACATGAAGGTGACCACTGTCCTGGGCCTGCCGGTCGACCCGATCGACTGCACCGGAGACCTCCGGCTCGTCGGGTTCGGCGGCCCGTCCGGCAACGAGGTCGTCGTGGGCGACATCGCGGGCTCCGGGAAGAACGTGACCCTGCTCGGCCTGCCCGCCTGTACCGAGGGCGGGACCACCCGGCTGCTGCTCGGTTCCGACGGCCAGCTGACCTACACGTCCGAGGACGTGCCCGGCGGCCGGCCGTCCGGCACGCTGCGCCGCCAGCAGTAACCGGCCGGGCCGCGGCCAGAACCGCGTCCTGCTGACCGGGGATCCCACCGCGCACGCCGAGGTCGAGTGCATCCGCAAGGCGATCCAGGTGCTGAACCCGGACGGGCCGACGATCAGCGCGGACGACCAGAACAACACGACGCTGAAGCCGGTCCCCCGGCCGCCCGGCTCCCCGGACCGGGTACCCGAGCGGGCCCGGATGCTGCTGGGCTATTCGCTCTACACCGCCGGCATCCCGGGCCCGATGTGCATGAGCGCGATCTACTGGTCCCGGATCGACGACGTCTACTACAGCAGCGACCTCGACGCGACCCGGACGATCGGTTTCGACGACGCCTTCCAGTACGAGGACTTCGGCCGCCCGCTGGACGAGCGCTCGATCCATGTCGAGCAGCTCAGCCCCGAGTTGGGCGGGCAGGCGTACGCGACCTGGAGCGGCAAGCCCGACCGTCACCCGTACTGAGACCCGGCTGGCCGGAAAACCGCCGACGAGGCCGGCCCGCGGGCGCGACCTTCTAGCATGCGAAGCGTGCCCGGCAGGAAGCTGGCGGCCGCCTGGTCGCGCGTGACAGCCGGGCGGCCGCCGTTGCCGGAGTACCCGCGTCCGCATTTGGTTCGCGCGTCCTGGCTCTCGCTGAACGGCCACTGGGAGTTCTGGGGCGGCCGCGAGCCGGGCGAGCTCGACGAGTCCGGCGGGCCGCCGGTCGGGCGGCGGCTGCCGCGCCGGGTCGTGGTCCCGTTCCCGGTCGAGTCGAGGCTGTCCGGCGTCGGGACCGGCTATGAGCGGATGTGGTACCGCCGCACGTTCCGGGTTCCGCCAGAGTGGGCCGCCGGCCGGGTTCACCTGCATTTCGGCGCGGTGGACTGGGAATGCCGCGTGTGGGTCAACGGCGTCGAGGTGGGCGCGCACCGGGGCGGCTACGACGCCTTCAGCTTCGACGTCACGCCGGCCCTGACCTGGGGCGAGGACGAGGTGCTGGTCCACGTCCTGGACCCGACGGACGGTGGCGGGCAGCCGCTGGGCAAGCAGCGCCGCAATCCGGGCGGAATCTTCTACACCGCCGCCTCGGGGATCTGGCAGACCGTCTGGCTGGAGCCGACCCCGGCCCGCCACATCACCCGGCTCGCGCTGACCCCGGACCTGGCCGCCGGGGCCGTCGAGGTCGAGGTGCACGCGGCCGAGGCGCCCGCGGATCCAGGGACGATCCGGCCAGGGCCCGACGTCGGCGTCCCGGTCCGGGTCGAGGTGCGCGCCGGCCTGGCGGCCGACGCCGAGACGGTGGCGACCGGGTCCGGCACCAGCGGGCGGCCGTTCACCGTGGCGATCCCCAACGTCCGGCTCTGGTCGCCCGACGACCCCTTCCTCTACGGCGTGACCGTCACACTCGCCGACAGCCAGCCCGATCAGCCCGGCGCGCCCGACCGGGTCGACGCGTACGTCGGCATGCGGTCCATCGAGGTGGCCGAGGTGGCCGGCGAGCCACGGCCCCTGCTCAACGGCCGGTTCGTCTTCCAGCTCGGGCTGCTGGACCAGGGCTACTGGCCCGACGGGGTGTACACGGCCCCGACCGACGACGATCTTCGGCGCGACCTGGAGGTGGCGAAGGAGCTCGGCTTCACCTGCGTCCGCAAGCACGCGAAGGTCGAACCGGCCCGCTGGTACCACTGGGCCGACCGGCTCGGCCTGCTCGTCTGGCAGGACATGCCGTCCATGCCGCACGACCGGGAGCCGGACGAGGCCGCCCGCCGCCAGTTCGAGGCCGAGCTGCGAGCGGTCATCGAGCAGTGCCGCGCCTTCCCGTCCGTCATCGGCTGGGTCCCGTTCAACGAGGGCTGGGGGCAGTACGACGTCGCGCGGATCGCCCGGACGGTCCGTGACCTCGACCCGACCCGCCTGGTCAGCGAGAACAGCGGCAGCGCGGACCCGGGGAACGACTGGGTCGACGGGGGCGCCGGCCACGTCGCCGACCTGCACGCCTATCCCGGCCCGGCCGCCGTCCCGGCCTCGGCCGGCCGCTGCCGGGCGCTCGGCGAGTTCGGCGGCCTCGGGCTGGCCCTGGCCGGCCACGACTGGGGCGGGGCGACCGGGTTCAGCTACGAGTGGGCAGCCTCGCCGGACGGGCTCACCGACCGCTACCTCGGGATGGTCGACCAGCTGCGCGCGCTGGCTCGCGACGAGGGCCTCAGCATCGCCGTCTACACCCAGGCGACGGACGTCGAGGGCGAGCGCAACGGCCTGCTGACCTACGACCGGACCGTCCTGAAGGTCGACCCCGACCGGGTCCGCGCCGCCCACCAGCGGCTGTTTGAGGAGTCCCGCGCGCTGCCCCACCTTCAGGGCGAGGACCCGCTGTCCTGAAACAGGCCGGACACCTGAAGGCGCGAGCATGGCCAGCGCGCACACGAGACCACCGGAGGCGGCGTGACGGCGATGGACCACCGCGGCGAGGCACGGACGAGCGGCGCCGGGAGCGATCCCGGGCCGGGCACCGAGCAGGGCCTGAACTCCGAGCACGGCCCGAACTCCGAGCAGAGCCTGGACGCCGGGACGTTCGCCGGCGGGGTCGCCTCGGATGTGCGGCACGCCGGGGTGCGGGCCGGGGTGCGCCGGCTCGGCCAGCTGCTCGGCGAGTCGCTGACCCGGCACGAGGGCGCCCAGTTGCTGGAGCTCGTCGAGCGGGTGCGCGCGCTGGCCCGCGACAGCGGCGACCGCGCCGACCTGCACCGGGTGCTCGCGGACGTCGACCACCCGACCGCGATCGTGCTGGCCCGGGCGTTCACCGCGTACTTCCAGCTCGCCAACATCACCGAGCAGCTGCACCGGGCCCGCGAGCTGGCCGACCGCCCGCGGGGCGCGATCGAGGAGACGGGCGGCCGGATCGCGGCAGCGGTGGCCGCCGGCCAGCTCGACCCGGAGCTGCCC
Source organism: Pseudofrankia inefficax (assembly GCF_000166135.1). Taxonomy (NCBI): domain Bacteria; kingdom Bacillati; phylum Actinomycetota; class Actinomycetes; order Frankiales; family Frankiaceae; genus Pseudofrankia; species Pseudofrankia inefficax. Next base: position 2,295,131 of record NC_014666.1, on the reverse strand, counting down.
GCCCAGGTGGTGAGCCGCCTGGAGCTTCGCCCGGTGTTCACCGCGCACCCGACGGAGGCGAGCCGCCGGTCGGTGCTCGATGTGCTGCGCGGGATCGCCGAGCTGCTCGACGCGGCCGACGACCCGCGGGCGCAGCCGTCGCGGCGGGCCGTGGTCGACCGCCGGCTCGCCGAGGCCGTCGACGTGCTGTGGCAGACCGACGAGCTGCGGGTCGAGCGCCCGAAGCCCACCGACGAGGCCCGCTCGGCCGCCTACTACCTGACCTCGATCGCCACCGACGTGCTGCCCGGCCTGCTGGAGGAACTCGACGGCGCGCTCGCGCAGGTCGGGGCCGGGCTGCCGATCACCGCCCGGCCGCTGCGGTTCGGCACGTGGGCCGGCGGCGACCGGGACGGCAACCCGAACGTCACCCCCACCGTGACCCTCGACGTGCTCACGCTGCAGCACGAGTTCGGCATCCGGGTGCTGCTCGGCGCTGTCGACGGCCTGATCAAGGATCTGACGGCCTCCACGCGGGTCGTCGAGGTCAGCGACGAGCTGGTGGCGAGCCTCGACGCCGACCGGGCGGCCCATCCCGAGGTGTACGACCGGTTCATCCGCCTCAACGCCGCCGAGCCGTACCGGCTGAAGGCCAGCTACCTGCGCGCTCGGCTGGCCGCCACCCGCGACCGGCTGGCCGCCGGCACCGCGCACGTGCCCGGCCGCGACTACCTGAGCCTGCGCGGCCTGCTCGCCGACCTGACCGTCATGCACCGGTCGCTGATGGACAACCGGGGCCAGCTGGTGGCCGACGGGCCGCTGCGACGCACGATCAGGGTCGCCGCGGCGGTCGGGATGTCGCTCGCGACGCTCGACATCCGCGAGCACGGCGAGCGCCATCACGCGGCGCTCGGCGCGCTCTACGACCGGCTCGACGAGCTGCCCCGCCCGTACGCGGACCTCGACCGGCACGAGCGGATCGCGCTGCTGTCCCGGGAGCTGGCGGGACGCCGGCCGCTGTCCGGAGCGGCGGCGCCCGCCCCGGCCGACCCGACCGCCGCGGCCGTGCTGGAGCTGTTCGCCACGATCCGGGTCGCGCTCGACCGGTTCGGCGAGGACGTCATCGAGAGCTACATCGTGTCGATGACCCGGGACGTGGACGACATCCTCGCGGTCGTCGTGCTCGCCAGGGAGGCCGGCCTGCTCGAGATCACCCCCGGCGCCGGTGCGCGGGCGCGAATCGGGTTCGTGCCGCTGTTCGAGACCGTCGCCGAGCTGCGCGCCGCCGGGCGGCTGCTCGACGGCATGCTCGCCGACCCGTCCTACCGGGCGGTCGTCGCCGCCCGCGGCGACCTCCAGGAGATCATGCTCGGCTACTCGGACTCCTCGAAGGACGCCGGCATCACCGCGTCCCAGTGGGAGATCCACCGAGCCCAGCGCGAGCTGCGTGACGTGGCCCGCCGGCACGGCGTCGTGCTGCGGCTGTTCCACGGCCGCGGCGGCTCGGTCGGCCGGGGCGGCGGCCCCACCGGCGAGGCGATCCTCGCCCAGCCGTTCGGCACCCTCGACGGCCCGATCAAGGTCACCGAGCAGGGCGAGGTGATCTCGGACAAGTACACGCTCCCCCAGCTCGCCCGGCACAACCTGGAGATCGCGCTGGCCGCCGTGCTGGAGGCGTCGATCCTGCACCGGGAGTCCCGCCAGCCGCTGGACGTGCTGGCCGAGTGGGACCAGACGATGGAGGCGGTCGCCGACTCGGCCCGCACCGCCTACCGGGCGCTGACGACCGACCCGGCGCTGGTGCCGTTCTTCCTCGCGGCGACGCCCGTCGACGAGCTGGGCCACCTCAACATCGGCTCCCGGCCGTCGCGGCGGCCGGGCGGGGTCGGCGGGCTGGAGGACCTGCGCGCGATCCCGTGGGTGTTCGGCTGGACCCAGTCGAGGATCATCCTGCCCGGCTGGTTCGGCCTCGGGACCGGGCTCGCGGCGGCCAGGGCGGCCGGAGCGGGCGACACGCTGGCCGAGATGTACCGGTCGTGGCACTTCTTCCGCACGTTCCTGAGCAACGTGTCGATGACGCTGGCGAAGACCGACCTGCGGATCGCCTCGGACTACGTCACGACGCTGGTTCCCGCCGAGAAGGCCGGCCCGTTCGAGGTGATCCGCGCCGAGCACGAGCGGACCGTCGCCGAGGTGCTGGCCGTCACCGGGTCCGCGACGCTGCTCGAGCACGCACCGGTGCTGCGCCAGACGCTGGAGGTGCGCGACCTCTACCTCGCGCCGCTGCACGCGCTGCAGGTCTCACTGCTCGCCCGCTCCCGCGCCGCCGCCCAGACCGACCCCGGGGGCGAGATCGACCCCCGCCTGCGCCGGGCCCTGCTGCTGACCATCAACGGCATCGCCGCCGGCCTGCGCAACACCGGGTGACCGGCGTCGGCGGGTGCTCGGACTCCCCGAGCACCCGCCGGCGGCGGCGGGTCAGCCGTGGGCGACCGACACGTTGCCGTCGGCGACCTTGACGTAGATCGTCACCGGGGCGCCCTTGGTGCCGTACGGCGGCAGGACGGTCTCGTTCGTCCCGACGCCACGGTGCCGCTCCCCCCAGCCGTGGCTGACGCTCGCGAACGAGTTGAGGCCGTCGACGGTGACGTCGCCGAAGCGCACGTCGGCCCGGACGGTCGCGTTCATCCCCGTGGGCAGCAGCACCCGGACCTGCCCCGCGCCGAGCGTGACGTGGATGTCGTGGGCCGACGTCGGCGTGACGCGGCGCAGGTCCAGCACACCCTGGCCGAACGCGAGACGGTAGTCGCCGCGCACGTCGGCGGCCGTGGCCGGCGTCCAGACCTGCTGGCCGATCCCGTCGTGCAGGCTCGCGTGGGTGCCGCCGAACGCGGCGGTGCCGAGCGCGCCGACGAGCAGCAGCGGGAGCAGCGACCACGGCAGGCGCCGCAGCACCCCGCCGACCAGCAACGCGACCAGGGCGATCCCGCCGATGACCCAGAAGTAGACCGGCAGCCAGATCCCGACCAGCGCGTCGGTCACCCCGAGGACGGTCAGCGCCGCCACCAGCGTCGTGAGCGCGGCCACCCGCAGCGGCCACGACCGCCGGTGCCGTTCCCGGGACGCCTGCCGGGCCTCACCGAGCCAGGCCCGCGCCTCGGTGGCCCAGGCCGGCGAGGCCGGCCCCTTGTCGAGGCGCACGGCCGGCGCGTCGACCGAGGTCCACAGGTCCTCCGAGGTCACGGCCCCTCCCGAACCCGGCCCGTCCCCTGAGGCCGGCGGCGTGCCGGTGGCGCGCGGCGCGGGCCGGGCCGGACGGCGCCAGCCGCCGTCCCGCGTCCCGACCAGCAGCAGCGGCACGAGGACGAGGACCAGCAGCGGCCACGGCGGGTGCGGCGACCACCAGCTGAAGGCGAGGCTCCACAGCAGCAGCCCGCAGACGACCGCCACCAGCCACGGCGGGATGTGGTGGCGGCGCAGGCGCTCGACCCAGCCGTCGAGCGGGGTGTAACCGGTGCCCTCGACCGGGATGACCGCCCACGCGATCAGGTAGGCGAGGGCGCCGGCCCCGCCGAAGATGGCGGCCACGGCGAACAGGACCCGGAACAGGACCGGGTCGACACTGGTGTACTCGCCGAGCCCGCTGGCGACACCGGCGAGGACGCGGTCGGTGGAGCTGCGACGGAGCTGGCGACGCGAGGCAGTGGGCGGGGCGGCGGGAGGGGCCGCCGGAGGTTCGGGATCTGTGCTCATAGTGGGTACAGGTTGCCGGCGTGGCAGGGTCAGCGCATCCGGTGAACCCCTGATTTCGACCCTGAGGGCGTGGCTCGGGGCGACTCCCGATACCCGAGCGCCCCCGGAGCCGGAATCATGGCTGTGTGACCCCGAGCCAGCCCCCGAGCCGCGTCCTCTACAGGCGTCCGGACGTGGGGCTGGCCGGCGGGGTCATCACGGGGATCGCGCTGCACACGGGTCTGCGGCGACGCACGGTCACGCTGCTGTTCCTCGTCCTGGCCGCCAGCGGAGGCCTCGGCGTGGCGCTCTACGCGACCTACTGGATCGTGCTGCCCACGCCGGAGGGTGCCCGACGGTCGCGGCTGCCGCGGCCCGTCGAGGCCGTGCTGCTCGGGGTCGTCGTCCTGGGGGCCATCGCGCTGCTCGCCAGCCGGATCGCGGGCGGCTCGCTGTTCGTGCCGACCCTGCTGGCCTGCCTCGGCGGCGCGACGATCTGGCGCCAGGCGGCCGGACCGGACCGCGAACGCTGGCTGCGGGCGTCACGCAGCACGTTCGGCGCGCCGACCACCGACCGGATGGGACGGCTGCGCCTGCTCCTCGGGGCGGCCCTGGTGGTCGCCGGGGGTGTCCTCGTGCTGCACCGGGCGAACGTGAACACGCTGCGGGATGGGCTGTGGGCGACCGGGGTGACCGCGGTCGGCCTGGCCCTGCTCGGCGGGCCGTGGTGGATCCGGCTGACGTCCCAGCTCGGCGCCGAACGCGCCGAACGGATCCGCGGCCAGGAACGGGCCGACCTCGCCGCCCACCTGCACGACTCCGTCCTGCAGACGCTCGCCCTGATCCAGCGCAACGCCGACTCGCCGCGCGAGGTGACCCGGCTCGCCCGCGGCCAGGAACGCGAGCTTCGCGGCCTGCTCTACGGGACGCGCGCGGCCGGCGGCCAGCTCGACACGGAGCTGCGCACGGCCGCCGCCGAGGTCGAGGACGCCTACGCCGTCAAGATCGACATCGTCGTGGTCGGCGACCTCGCCCTCGACGACGCGCTCGCCGCGGCCTGCGCCGCCGCCCGCGAGGCGATGGTCAACGCGGCCCGGCATTCCGGGGCCACCGACATCTCGCTCTACGCCGAGGTCGAGGCCGACGCGGTCAGCGTCTTCGTCCGGGACCGAGGGGTCGGCTTCGAGCCCGGGGCGGTCGCCGAGGACCGTCAGGGCGTGCGCGGCTCGATCATCGGCCGGGTCGAGCGCAACGGCGGCACTGTCTCGATCCGCAGCAGTCCAGGCGGCGGAACCGAGGTGGCGATCAGGATGCGGCGATGAGGAGGCGGCGATGACGACGGTCTACCTGGTCGACGACCACGCGATGTTCCGGGCCGGCGTCCGCGCCGAGCTGGGCGGCCGGGTCGAGGTCGTCGGCGAGGCCGCGACGCCGGCCGAGGCCGTCGCCGGCATCGCCGCGAGCCGGCCGCAGGTCGTGCTGCTCGACGTGCACATGCCGGACGGCGGCGGCCTGGCCGTCCTGCGGCAGGTGGGCGAACGCCTGCCGGACACGCGCTTCCTGGTGCTGTCCGTCTCGGACGCCGCCGAGGACGTCATCGCACTGATCCGCGCGGGCGCCCGGGGCTACGTCACCAAGACGATCTCCGCGGACGAGCTGGCCGACGCCGTCGAACGGGTGGCGGGCGGGGACGTCGTGTTCAGCCCGCGCCTCGCGGGCTTCGTGCTGGACGCGTTCCGGGACGCGTCGAACGCGCCACCCGCCGCCGCGGCGGCGCCCGACGCGGACTTCGACCAGCTCACCCCGCGCGAGCGGGAGGTGCTGCGGCTGCTGGCCCGCGGCTACGCGTACAAGGAGATCGCCGCCGAGCTGTTCATCTCGGTCAAGACCGTCGAGACCCACGCGTCCAACGTCCTGCGCAAGCTGCGGCTGTCCAGCCGCCATCAGCTCACCCGCTGGGCCGCCGACCGCCGGATCACCTGACGCGATGACGCGGGGCCACAGCCGGCGCGGCTCGAGGCCCGCGCCGGCCGACCGGCGGGCGGGCCACCCCTAGGGGTGTAGCGGTACCCCCTCGGGTCGGGTTAAGTGTGCGATGGCCGACGGCGCCGCCGCTGACCTTGGGGGGGTCGCGGACCTTCACCCGGAAGGCGTTCCCGAACTCCCATGCAGAGCGTGGCCGAGCTGCCGGCACAGGTCGCGGCCGACTCCCCCGAGACCTCCTGGCCGGTGCTGCTCGTCGAGGACGACGACGGCGACGCCTTCCTCGTCGAGGAACTGCTCCAGGAGACCACGGCCCCGATCCGGCTGCTGCGCGCCGCCAGCATCGCCGAGGCCCGGGCCAAGGTGGCCGGGGCCCGCTGCATCCTGCTCGACCTCGGGCTGCCCGACAGCCACGGCCTGTCCGCCCTGGAGACGCTGCGCCGGATCGCGCCAGCGGCCGCGATCGTCGTCCTGACCGGTCTGGACGACGAGCACCGCGGTGTCGCGGCCCTGGCCGCCGGTGCCCAGGACTACCTGGTCAAGGGCGAGATCAGCGGCAGGACCCTGGTCCGCGCCGTGCGCTACGCCCTCGAACGACGCGCGGCCGAGCAGGCCGCCCGCGACCTGCACGAATCACAACTACGCGCCGAGGAGAACTCCCGCCTCGAACGCGGCCTGCTCCCCACCCCACTACTACGCGACACCCGCCTACGCCCCACCACCCGCTACCGACCCGGACGCCGCCAAGCCCTCCTCGGCGGCGACTTCTACGACATCGTCGAAACCCCCGACCACGTCGTCCACGTCCTGCTCGGCGACGTCTGCGGCCACGGACCAGACGAGGCCGCACTCGGCGCCAGCCTGCGCATCGGCTGGCGCACTCTGGTCCTAGCAGGGATTCCAGAACCCGAACGGCTCGCGTACCTCCAGGACGTCCTGGTCAGCGAACGCACCAACGAGGAGCTGTTCGCCACCGTCTGCACCCTCGCCATCGCCCCCGACCGCACCACGCTCACCATGCGCCTCGCCGGCCACCCACCACCCGCGCTGATCCACCCGCGGGCGGCCGCCCTCCCGGACACCGTCATCAGCCCGGCGCTCGGAATGCTCGATGACCTGTCCAGTGAGGCAGTCACCGTCCCGCTCCCGGAAGGCTGGGAACTGCTCCTGGCCACCGACGGCCTCCTCGAAGGCCGCGACGGCCCCACCGGCGAACGCCTCGGCTGGAACGGCGTCCTCACCGAGATCGCCACCATCAACCCACCACCCGGCGACGACAACCTCCCCGACGTCCTCATCGACCGGATCGAACGACGCAACGGCGGCCCACTCACCGACGACGTCGCGCTGCTGCTCCTGCGCGGGCCACGGGACGGCCAGTCTGGGTAGCGGTAGGTAGTTCTCTCCATGTCGCCACCCGCGCGGCTGGCCCTAGCGTCGTTCTCACCGGCCCGGTCACGCCGGTCATCACGGACGCACGGGGAGCAGTCGATGGTGTTTGGCGGGAACCGGCCGGCGCCGGACGTCACCTCAGCCCAGTTCATGGCCGATCCCTACGGGGCGTACGCGGTTCTTCGGGCCGAATTCCCACTGGCCTGGAACGAGCCGACGAACAGCTACCTGCTGAGCCGTTTCGAGGACGTGGAGCGCGCGCTCAAGGACCCGGCTTTCACCAACCGGAACTATGAATGGCAGGCGGAACCCGTACACGGCCGCACCATCATCCAGATGGATGGTCGCGAGCATTCCACCAAGCGGGCGCTGGTGTCGCCGTCGTTTCGTGGCCGGGAGCTCTTCGAACGTTTCCTGCCCGTCATCGAGCGCAACGCTGACGAGCTGATGGAGCGAATCCCGGCCGCCGGCCCGTTCGACCTGGTGGACACGTTCGCGACGAGGCTCCCGATCAATGTCATCGTGGACATCCTGGGCCTGCCGCAGCGCGACCACGACCTCTTCCACGGCTGGTACTCCGCGATCGTGGCGTTCGTCAGCAACCTGGTCGGCGACCCGGCCGTCACGGCGGCCGGCGTGCGCGCCAAGGAGGAGCTGGCCGCCTATCTGCTGCCGGTGGTCGCCGCACGGCGCGAGTCGCCGGGCGACGACCTGATCTCGACGTTGTGCGCCGCCGAGGTGGACGGCGTCGCCATGACCGACGAGGAGATCAAGGCGTTCGCCAGCCTGCTGCTGACCGCGGGCGGGGAGACGACCGACAAGGCCATCACCGTCGTGGTCCGCAACCTGCTCGACCACCCGGACCAGCTGGCCGCGGTCGGCGCTGACCCGTCGCTCATCGACCGCGCGCTGGTCGAGACGCTGCGGTTCTCGCCGGTCGTCCAGATGGTGATGCGCCAGCCGTCCGTGGACATCGAGATGACCGGGGGCACGGTTCCGGCGAACAGCACCGTCATCTGCCTGCTCGCCTCGGCGAACCGTGACGAGTCCCGGTTCGAGCGCCCGGACGAATTCGACCTGCACCGTCCGGAAATCGACGGTGAACGAGGCTTCACCGCCGCGGCGAGCCACACCGCGTTCGGCCTCGGGCGGCATTTCTGTGTCGGGGCGCACCTGGCCCGCGCCGAGGTAGGCGTAAGTGTGCGCAAGCTGTTGGCGGTGGGTAGCCCGCGGTACGCTCCGGGATTCACCCCCCAGGACACAGGGGCTTTTGTACGAGCGCCGTCCGAGCTGGTCCTGGAGCTCTCCTGAGGCCCGGGCACCCAGCCCGCCGCCGCCGCCCGCATACCGCTCCGCCCGATTCCACCGGCCGCTATTCTCAAGGACGTCCGAACGGGACATCTGAGAGGCCTCATGTCTTCGCTGAGCGTCCGTGACTACGACCATGTCCTGGATGTCGTCACCTCAGTCCTCGGCTCGTTCGAGACCGCCACCCCGTGGCGGGTCGTCGGCCGGGAGCTCCTGCACTCGCTCTTCCGGGCCGAGGTGTTCCTGTTCGCCGACGTCGACTACGACATCCTGGACGGCCGGTGGGTGGAGACGATGTCCGCGGTGAGCTCGACCGGGGTGGAGCCCGGAGCGAGCCTGCCCGACGAGCTGCTCAGCGACCACCCGTTCTCCTGGCACTACGGCCACGGCGCCGGCAGCACGGCGGTGCTGCGCGTGAGTGACCTGGCCTCGCCACTGGTCTTTCGGGGTACCGCCGGCTACCGGATGATCAGCGAGCTGTTCGGGACCGGCCACGCGCTGGCGGTCCCGTTGCGGGACAAGCCATTCCGCGCTCTCGGGGTGTTGCGGGGCGCGGCCGACTTCGGCGATCGCGACGTGGCGCTGGGCCAGCGCATCCAGCCGCTGCTGACCGCGTTCGACGGGCATGCCCGGCAGCTGGAACGGTGGCGCGCCGGGCTCGCGTCCGAGCCAGCCGGCTCGGGCCGCGTCGGCTCGGGCGGGGCCGGCTCGGGCGGGGCCGGCTTGGGCGGGGCCGGCTTGGGCGGGGCCGGCTTGGGCCGCGCCAGCTCGGGCCGCGCGGCGGACCACGCGGGGCAGCCACGCGAGGCGGAGCAGGTCGCGGCCACGCTGGAGATCACGCCTCGCGAGATCACCGTGCTGGTGGCGCTCGCCGACGGGCTGACGGCGGCCGGCATCGCCCGGCGGCTGAACATCTCGGTACGCACCGTCGGCAACCACCTGACCAGCCTGTACCGCAAGCTGGACGCCCCCGACCGGCTCACGGCCGTCCTGCGTGCCCATCATCTCGGCCTGCTTCCGCCGCGCGGTCTCCCGCGTCCCTCGCCGAGCCAGGTGCCCCGGCCACGGGCCCCCGAGGCGGACCCCAGGCGCACGCCGCTCTCCCCGGACCGCCCGGCGGCCGCCGGCACGGCGCTGACCGCGCGCGAGCGTCAGGTCGCCGGCCTCGCGGCGGCCGGCCTGGCCAACCGGCGCATCGCCGGCGAACTGGCGCTGTCCGTCCGCACGGTCGAGAACCATCTGCGGCTCGTCTACCGCAAGCTCGGCGTCGGCCGGGAGCGGCTCGGCGAGGCGCTCCACGGCGACCACCAGACGACCTGACCAGGTCGGGCGCCGGTCGCGGCCGTGATTCACTGCAGGAATGTCCGCGGATCTGGAGACCGTCGCGTTCGAGTCGGCCGAGGCGTTCGAGGTCTGGCTCGGCGAGCGGCACGAGACCTGCCCGGGCATCTGGCTGAAGCTGCGGAAGAAGAGCCCCGGCGTCAGCGCCCTGGACTACGCGCAGGCCGTCGAGGTGGCGCTCTGTTTCGGCTGGATCGACGGGCAGAAGAACAAACTCGACGACGAGTGGTGGCTGCAGCGGTTCACCCCGCGCAAGCAGGGCAGCAGATGGTCGAAGATCAACTGTGCGCGGGTCGCCGCGTTGATCGAGCAGGGACGGATGCGGCCGGCGGGGCTCGCCGAGGTCGAGCGCGCCAGAAGCGACGGCCGGTGGGAAGCGGCCTACGACGGCTCCAGCACGGCGCGAGTCCCCGACGACCTCGCCGCCGCCCTCGCGGCCAGCCCGCCGGCCGCGGCCTTCTTCGAGACGCTGGACCGGCAGAACCGGTACGCGATCCTGTACCGGATCCAGGACGTCAAGAAGGCCGAGACCCGAGCGCGCCGGATCGAGAAGTACGTGGCCATGCTCGCGCAGAGCCAGAAGATCTACCCCTGAGTCGGACGCGGGGCGCCGACGGCGCCGGCCGGGCCAGCGGCGTCCGGCCGCCACCCGCGACGTCGAGGGCCCGGCCTCGCGGCGAGCGGCCCCGCGGACCGGCCCCGCGGACCGGCCCGGCGGGCCGCCTGACCGCGAGGCTCGGCGGCCCCGTCCGGTTTGGTACGCTTCCGGCCGTTCCTAGGGGGGGCAACCGAGGAGTCGTCATGCCTCTTGCCCGTAGGACCGTCACCGGCGCGCTGGCCGCGCTCGGTTCGGCCGCCGTCCTCGTGACGGTTCTGGCCGCCTGCAAGCCCATTCTCGCCTCGTCGCCGCCCGGCGGCGGCGAGTCCGCGCAGCCGACCGCGACAGTGGCCACTTCGTCGCCGACCGCCGCGACATCGTTGACCTTCTCGCTGTCGGCGGACCCGATCCCGCCGCCGGCGTCGCCCACGACCGTGGCCGCGCCACCGTCCACGGCGGCCCAACCGCCAGCCCAACCGCCCGTCCGGCCGGCTCCGCCCATGACAACGCGGCCACCCGTGACGACGCGGCCACCCGCCACGACGGCCCCGCCCGCCGCCTCGAAGACCGACGAGGTCGTCCGGCTCACCAACGTCGAACGGGCGAAGGCTGGCTGCGGCGCCCTCACGGTCGACGCGCGCCTGGCCGCCTCGGCGCAGGCACACACCGCCGACATGGCGCAGAACAACTACTTCAGCCACACCAGCCTGGACGGCCGGACCATGGTCGACCGCATCCGGGCGACCGGGTTCCCGTTGACCGCCGTCGGGGAGAACATCGCCGCGGGTGGGACGACCGCCGCCCAGACCATGGACATGTGGATGAACAGCCCGGGCCACCGGGCGAACATCCTGAACTGCTCCTACACCCGGATCGGCGTCGGCTACGCCGAAGGCGGCTCCTACCGCTACTACTGGACGCAGGACTTCGGCCGCCTCTGACACCAGGCCACCCACTCGTCGCCGCGGCCGGGCCTCGAAACAGTCGAGGCCCGGCCTCGGCGCGCCGCCTGCCCGGATGAGCGGCAAGGAACCGGTAAAGGCCTGCAAGGAACAAGTAAAGGGCAGACGACGGACCCGTAGCCCAAGGCAACTGGGCCCGCGCGACCTGTGGTCACGGCAGGCGCCCTGGCTCGATCTCGAAGCCATGCGCTTTCGAGCAGCTCCGCCAGGCCCTCGACCATCCACCTAAGTAGTCACGGACTTACTCTCCGCCCGACGGCTAGAGCGTCGTCTGCTTTGACGCAGACAGGTTAGGTGTGGCTAACCTAAGCCACTTCTCCCGGTGATGCCGACCTCAGGGTGGACCTAATCATGCAGCTCACAACCGTCGTGGCGGCGCCGCCACCGTCGACCCCGCTGGGCCCGTTCGCGGACTCGGCGGTGGCCTGGACGACCTGGATCACGCTGATGGGCTTCGTCGGGCTGACCGCGCTGGCCCTGCTCGCCACCGGCCCGGCGGCCCGCCGGATCGGCCCCGACGCGGTGGCCCGGGTGACGGCCCGGCTGGCCTCGGCCGCGGTGCCGCTCGGGGTGCTGGCCGTACCGGCGGTGCTGTCCGACCTCGCGCACGACGCCTCGGAGTCCGGCGGCTTCGACTACGCCGCGGCCTGGGACTCGCTCTATGACGGCAGCAACGCCGGCCGGCTGTCCGGGCTGGAGGTCACCCTCAGTCTGGTCGGCGCGGTAGCGGTCGCGCCGCTGGTGCTGCGGCGCGTGGCGGGCGGCCGGGCGAGGGTCTGGCTGCTCGCGGTGGGCCTGCTGGCCGGCGCGGTCGCCCTGGGGACGACGAAGTTCCCGGCCGAGGTGCCCGGCGACTGGAGCCGGACCAGCTTCGAGACGGTGATGTGGATGCTGCACCTGCTCGGCGGGGCGGTCTGGGCCGGCGGCCTCGCCGGGCTGCTCCTGCTCGCGCTGCCGGGCGGCGTCCAGGCCGGCGAGCGCGGCGCGTTCTGGTCGGCCGCCATCCGGCGCTTCTCCGCCGTCGCGATGAGCTGCGTGGCCGCGATCGCGCTCTCCGGGCTCTTCCTGTACTGGGAGCACGTCGACGGCCCGTCCCAGCTGTTCACCACCATGTACGGGCGGGTGCTCGGCGTGAAGATCCTCATCTTCGGCACGCTGCTGGTGCTCGGCGTCGTCAACCAGTTCTGGCTGCACCCGCGGGTCGAGGCGCTCCGGGCGGCCGGCGACGAGCGGCCGCTGCGGACCATCCTGACCCGCCAGTTCCCGGCCGTGGTCGCCGTCGAGCTGCTGCTCGTCCTGACGGTGCTGTTCGTCGCCCCGTTCCTGCACGGCTCGGCCCGCAACCAGGCCTTCCAGGCCAAGGCGGCCCAGCAGGCCGCGACCGCCGACGCGAAGCTCCCCAAGATCGCCGCCAAGGAGGTCAGCGCGTCGACCTGGGTCTGGGGCACCGGCGAGACCGTCCTCGTGATCGGCGTCATGGCCGCCGGCTACCAGGTGTCCGGACGCCTCGCCCGCGCCCGCACCCCGGCCGTCGCGACGACACCCCCAGGCGCCGGCGGCCCCGGCGGCCTCGTCGGCGCCTGACCTCACGTGTCCCGCGCCCACCTCCGCGGCGGGCGCGGGACGCGGGGCGGCGGCGTAGCGGCGCTACGGGAGCAGCACGATCTTGCCTCGGGTACGGCCGGTCTCGATGAGCTCGTGCGCCTTGGCGGCCTCGGTGAGAGGCAGCGTCTGGCCCACGTCCACCCGCAGGGCCTCGCAGGTCACCAACTCGTCGAGACGGCGCAGGTCGTCGCCGGAGCGCTCGACCCTGAACTGCACGAACCTCGGTCCACGCCTCGCGGCGAGCGCGCGGACCTCGTCGCGGTCAGGCCCCGTGCCACGCACGTCAATGAGCACTCCCCCGGCCGCCAGGACCTCCAGCGAACGGACGCCGTAGTCCTCGGCCATCGGGTCGATCACCACGTCGATCTCGCGCAGCACCTCGGCGAAGTCGACGCTGGTGTAGTCGACCAGCTCGTCGGCCCCCAGCTCGCGCAGGTACTCGTGCTTGGCCGGCCGGGCCGTGCCGATCACGTACGCGCCGAGCGACTTCGCGATCTGGACGGCGAGATGCCCGACGCCGCCGGCCGCCGCGTGCACCAGCACCCGCTGCCCGGGCCGCACGTCGGCGACCCGGACCAGCGCCTGCCAGGCCGTGAGCCCGGCGATCGGCAAGGCGGCGGCGACCAGCGGATCCAGGCCGGCGGCCGGCGCCAGCGCCTCCTGCGGGGCGACGGTGTAGTCGGCGTGGGCGCCGCGCGGCGGGAAGGTGAACCCGTGCACCTCGTCGCCGACCGCGAACCGGGTGACGTCAGGCCCGACGGCGGTGACGACTCCGGCCACGTCGAGGCCGAGGATGAACGGCTCGGGCACGGAGGCCGTCAGGAGCCCGGCTCGCGCCTTCCAGTCGGCCGGGTTGACTCCGGCCGCGCTGACCTTGAGCTGCACCTCGCCCCGGCCGGCGGCCGGACGGTCGACCTCGACGATCTGGAGAACCTCTGGACCACCGAAGGTGGTCTGGCTGATCGCTCTCATGGTGACCACGATTCCGCCTGTCGGTACCTCTCGTAAAGTAGGCACCTCTCTGATATCCAGGTACCTCATGGGTACTGCTTTTGACCAGGACACCGAGCAGTGGCGGGCCCGTTTCCGCAATGGCTGTCCCTCCCGGACCGTGCTGGAGGTACTGGCCAACAAGTGGGCGCTCTACGTGCTGTCCGCCCTGCGGCGGGCCGACGGGCCGATGCGGTTCAACGAGCTCCGCCGGCTGCTCGGCGACATCACGCAGAAGATGCTCACCCAGACGCTGAAGAACCTCGAACGCGACGGGCTCGTGGCACGCACCGTCTACCCGACGGTCCCGCCCCGCGTCGAGTACGCGCTGACCGAGCTCGGTGTCGACGTCGGCAGGCTCACCCACGCCGTCGGCGAGTGGGCGGTGACCCACGCCCCGGAGATCATCGCCGCCCGCGCGCGCTACGACGGCCGCGCCAGCCAGCCGCCGGTCCCGGTGACGATGATCTAGCCGCCAGCGGCAACCTTGCAATCCTTAAGACGATGGGGCAGGGTGCTGGATTGTCCCCGCGATCCCGTAGCAGGCGGAGGTCCCGAATGGCCAGCGCGCGACTGGACATCAACTTCTTCGATCGAGCCGCGATCGACAATCCGTACCCGCTCTTCGAGCAGGTGCGCGCCGCCGGGCCGGTGGTGTGGAACGACATCCTGGGCGGCTGGATGGTCACCGGCTTCGAGGACTGCTCGACGGTCCTGAATGACAACGGCGACCAGTTCGCCGTCGTGAACGGCGACCCGGAGATGCTGCCGTGGTTCGAGGCGCCGACCATGATCTCGGTGGACGGCGCGACGCACCGCCGATTACGAGCCTGCGTCTCCCCGCTGTTCACCCGGGGAGCGGTCCAGCGCTGGCAGTCCCGGGTCGACGCCGTCGTCGAGCACCTGTTGGCGCCGGTCGCGGCGGGCAGCGACACCTACGACCTCATCGCCGACTTCACCATGGTGCCGACCATCATCGTCGCCGAGATGCTCGGCGTTCCGGAGGAACGCCACGGCGACTTCCAGGACTGGTCGAACACCATCGTGTCCAACCTGGCCTACGGCCACGAGGACGCCTCCGCCCGTGAACTGCTGCGCAAGGCGTCGTCCGAGCTGAACGCGTACCTGCGCACGGAGATCGAACGGCATCGCCGAGACCGGCCCGATGACCTGCTCACAACCATGATCGACGCCTCGGACCAGGGCGCGATGGACGGCGACGAGGTACGCGCCGCGGCCGTCCTGCTCCTGATCGCGGGCTATGACACGACCGCCAAGCTGCTGTCGAACGCGCTCGTCGCCTTCGAGGCGAACCCTGACCAGCGCGCGCTGGTCGCCGCCGATCCCGACCTGATGCCGGCGGCCATCGAGGAGATCCTGCGCTGGCGGAGCACGGTGCAGGCGATCCCCCGTCGCGCCGTCCAGGACACGGAGCTCGCCGGTACCCGGCTCGGCGCCGGCGACGTCGTCTACGCGGTGACCGCGGCCGCCAACCGCGACCCCGCGCGGTGGAACGACCCGGACCGTTTCGACGTCCGCCGCGAGCGCCGGACCCACTTCGGATTCGGCTACGGGCCCCATCTGTGCCTGGGCGCGCCGCTCGCGCGGCTGGAGGCCAGGGTCGCCCTTCAGGGCCTGCTGCGTCTCGCGCCCGAGTTCCGCCTCCGTGACCTGGAGTTCGGCCCGTCGTTCTTCGTGCGCGGGCCCGAGCGCGGGCTACTGCAGCCGGCCGGCCGCTGATCGCACGGCGGCGACGCACCCGGCCGGCTTCTCCGATGGCCGGGTAGCGGTCCGCCGCGCGCTGTCGAGTGGACGCCTTCGGCGGTGTCGCCGGCGATCGCTACGGGTCAGAGACCCCCGCCGGCGACACCACCGAGCGAGCGCAGCAGCGTCTGCCACCACTGCGCGAAGCGCTGCTGGAAGGTCGCGAGCGGGAAACCGTGCCGCGCGGCATGCTCGGGCGGGATCCGGTCCCAGCCGAAGTGCTCGACGGTGACACGGGTCTGGGTCACTCCACCGGCGCGGCCGTCGCGGATCTCGTCGAACCGCACGTGCAGCTCGGTCTCCTGGTCGGCGGAGAAACTGGCATGACGCCAGCTGAGCACCAGGCGGTGGGGTGGGTCCCAGTCGCGGATGTGGCCGATGACGAACACGCTGCCGTCGGGATAGGTCTCGACGAGCCGGCCGGCGGGGCCGGGCTCGAACGCGAGCGTTCCGGTGCGGCCCGCGGTGAACTGGAACAGGCCGTTGGGCTGCCACCACTGGCCGATCTCCGCCGTGAACGCGTCGAAGGCCCGCGCCGCGGTGACCGGCACCCGCAACGCCACCAGAACCCGCGACCCCTCCGTCACCCCGCCCGCCCCTCGGAGGGCCGGTCACGGCCGGCTGGCTGGTCGCTCTCGGCACGCAGATCGCGGTCGGCCGGCAGGTCGGTCTCCGCGCGCAGGTCGCGTTCAAGATGCGCGGCGAAGGCCGTGAGCTGTCCCGCCCAGGCCTGCTCGGCGGTGTCGATCCAGCGGCGCAGCTCGGTCATTGGGGCCGAGCGAAGCGTGTAGATCCGGACCCGGGCGTCAAATTCGGGGTGCGTCTCGGCGACCAGACCGCACTGGCGCAGTACCCGCAGATGCTTGCTCATCGTCGACGGCGTGGTGTCGAGCGCCGCCGCGAGCTCGCCAGCCCGGCGTGGTCCCGCCGCGAGCAGCTCGACGGCCCGGCGCCGGACCGGGTCGGCCAGCGCGGACAGCGTCCCGTCGAGACCGCCGGCGGCCGCGGGCTCGCTCACTGCCAGTCAGTCGCCATGATCGGCTGCCCGAGAGCGGCCTCGGCCTCGGAGCGGGTGACGTCGCGGACGTGGGCCGAGAAGGTCCAGCGATGCCCCTCGAGATCGACGGCCCGGTAGACCCGGTCCCCGTAGAACTGGTCCGTCGGCTCGGCGGCGATCTCCGCGCCGGCCGCCCGGGCCCGCTCGCAGTGCTCGTCGAGGCCGCCCGGCAGCATCACGTGCACCACCTGGCTGTTGGACCCGCCGCGGCCGGCCGGGCTGCGGATCCACTCGGCCCACTCGGCACCGACCATGATCCGCCCCGCGCCGGCGCAGCTCATCTCGTAGTGGCACATCTCGGGCGCCTCGGGCGGGCCGTCGATGGCCATCGTGACCTCGAACCCGAACACCCGCTCCAGCCAGGCAAGCGCCGCCTTCGGGTCCCTGTAGTGCACGCTCGACGTGAACACCTGTTCGTCCATGACCCGATAGTTTCCGATTCTGGAAACCATGTCAAGGATCCGCCAGCAACAGGCCTGTCGGACCGGGCTACGGGGTGAAGATCTCGGCGATCGAGGTCAGCGCGCCCGACGCGACCGTGATGAAGCACTTGAGGCGGCCATCCGGACCAAGCTGCGCCCGCTTCCCCGCCAGTTCGGTCAGCGTGCCCGGCACGTCTCCCCCACTCGGGTCCTCAAGGCTGACCCCGGCGGCAGGACCGTTGTCGTCCACGTACCGCACCTTCGCGGATGGGGCGACGGAGAGGGTGCGCAGCACGACGTTCTTGTCTCGAACGTAGTAGTCATTGCACTGTTCGGCGGGCCACGGCCCCGGGTTGCCGTCCTCGGTGCAGGCCTGCTGGGCGGCGGTACCGGTGAACCATTCGACGACATCGAAGGTCACGGTCGCGTGCACCGGGTCGATCGCGGTGACGTAGGCGGCGTAGTCGCCGCTCAACGTGGTCGCGGCCGGGCCGTCGCCATCATCGGTCGGCGCGACGGCCGTCAACGCCGTAGCCGCCGGGCTCGCACTACCACCGACCGGCGCGGCGGCAGTCGGGCTGGCGTCGGCGGCCGGGCTGCCCCCGCCACCAGCCGGCGCGGCGGCCGGCGCACCAACCCCGTCGCCAGCCGGCGCGGCGGGCAGCGGGACGGTCATGGCCTTCAGCCCGCGCAACGCCAGGTCGACCCGGTCGCTCGCCAACCGAACCGGACGGGCCTCGACCGGTGCGGCCGGCACGCTCGCGGGGTGGCCCGCCGGAGGCGCCCCCGCGGCCCTGGCGGCGTTCCCCGCGGAACTCACGGGTGCCCAGGTCAACGCACAACAGGCGGCCGCCGCCACGAACGCCACCCGCACCGAAACCGCGGCCGCCGTCCCGCGACCACCGAGCCCGAACCGTCCGGCCGGGCGCGCGATGTTTCGTCCCCGCATCGCGTCTCCCACGCACCACGTCAAGGTGACCGGCCGACACCGATCACAACCCAACCGTAGTCGCCCCCGTCCGCAGTGCCCAGGGAATAACGACTCCTGGACACCCATACTCGCCAGCGATGACCCAAGGGGCTCAGGCGGGTTGCCCCCCGCGTCGAAATGGGTTCGCCGTATAGCGAGCCTGTAGGCAGGATGCCGCCGTGGAAACCAAATTTCTCCCAGCAGTGCGGCTGGCCGGGCTGTTCTATCGAGAGGCCGTTGCGCCGTTGCTGAGGGAGTGTTTTCCGAGGCTGACGCACAGCGCGGCGCTCATTGGTACCGGTTCCGAGGTACTGGGGTTCGACACCGCGCGATCAATGGATCACGACTGGGGACGCCGTGGCGGCGCGGTGTTCCATGACGGACCTGGCCCGCTCCGGGCACCCCGATCGGCCCTGAGCTGGTAGGCGGACGGTCAGAGGCGGCTGGCCACCGTGCGCGCCAGGCTCTCGAGGGGTCCACGGTTCGCGGCCGGGTCGTTGCTCCGGGTCAGGTCGATCGATACCCAGACGTCGTGCTTGTTCACGAAGACCGCGTAGTCCTCGACATAGGCCTCGTCACCGATGCCGGGCAGTGGCTGCAGCTGGTGGCCGATACCGCGCTCGGCGGCGAGATAGCTCTTGGCGGTCTCGCCGGTGAAGACCTCGACCTGCGCGGTCGGCCCGCTGGGCGGAGCGGTATAGGTGCACGCTCCCGGCTGCGCCACGGCGTTGTTGAGCGACGTGCCGGCAAGCTGCTCGGCTTCCTGCCGCGACACGAGCGCGCAGGGATCGGTGGCCTGATGGGCGGAGGCCGGCGTCGCGCTGGCCGTGGTCCCGCCGGACGATGAGCCGTTCTGGCCGCCCGCGGTCGATGAGGTGGCGGCCACCGACGAGGGCGCCGGCGACGCCGAATCCCCGTTCGAGCTGCCGCAGCCGGCCAGGCCGAGCGCCACGACGACCGCGACCGCGGGCGATGCCACCCGGGCGGCAACCCGAGCCCGAATCACCACAGGACGATCCATCCGAGTCCCCCACGTCTCGACGCCCACCGCCGGAAACCTCTACATCCAGGTGGGACCGGGCCAGACTACGCCGAGCCTGACCAGGGGTTATGGACCTGTCCAGAACAGGACCACGCTTCACCCGCAGGGGTGGGCGCGTGGGCGCCGGTGCCTGGGCCGGCGCCCACGCGACCGAGGAGGTACGCCGAGGAGCCGTCGGTCAGGCGGTCACGGGACGCTCGTCCAGGTCGAGCCCGAACTCCTTCAGCTCACGTTCGGCCCAGAACAGCCGGCCGGTGTACTCCATGGGATCGGCGCACGCGGCGAAATACGCCAGCATGCGGGCAGGGACCTCCATCGGCACGGCCACGGTGTCGTCGAGGCCGGCATCCCTGACCCGGATCGCGACGAGCTCGGTGGCGACCAGGCCCGGGTGCAGGCCGATCACGGCGATGTTCTTGCGCGACAGCTCGGGTGCGAGCACATTGCCGAGCCGGTCGAGCGCCCGCTTGCTGGAGTAATAGCCGGGCACGGCGAGGCTGAACTCGCCGATGCTCTCCAGCTTGGGAAGCTCCTCCGGCTGGCGGAACACCTCGCCGCTGCCGGTGCTGAGGTTCAGGATTCGCCCGCCGCCCCGGCTCTCCATGATCGGGGTCACCAACTGCATGAGCGTGAAGGGCGCGTGCAGGTTGACGTCGAACTGGTACAGCCAGTCCTCGCGCGTCAGCTCCAGGAATCGCTTGGACCAGATGTCGCCGGTCGTGGCCGCCGCGTTGTTGATGAGAACGTCGACACCGCCGAACCGGTCGACGGCCGCGTCGACGAGGTGCTTGAGATCCGCCTCGCTGGCCAGATCGGTCTGCACGGCGATCGCGCTGCCGCCGAGGTTCTCGATTTCGGTCAGGGTCTCGTTCAGGGTGCCGGGAAGGCTTCTGTCCGGCTCGACCGTGCGCGCGGCCAGGACCACGTTCGCGCCCCGGCGGGCGAACGACTGGGCGGCCTGCCGCCCGACCCCCCGACTGGCCCCCGTGATGATCACAACCTTGCCGGTCAGGTCCAGCTCAGCCTGTCGCTGCATGTGATGCGACCTCCGCCTCCATTTGACCAGTGTTCAAATGGGAACGTAACACAGCCCAGCCCACAGGCACCCCCGCCGAAGCGGTCGCCCACGCCCAGCAGGCGGAGTCCGGCCGGCCAGGCCCACGCAGGCCCACCGGCTGGCCGGCCGAGGTAGGCCGCGAGCAGGCCCGCCAACCCGGGGACCCGGCGGGCCCGGCGGACTCGGCGGACTCGGCGGGCCCGAGATCGAAGTCGAGCTTGAGGCCGCTGCGTATGATTTCCGCGATGGAACCCGGCCGAACGCGCACCCCGCCGCGCCAGCGGGCGACGCTCGTCAACACGCGGTCACGGGAGACTCGGCAGGCCCTCACCCGTGCCGCCCTTCGCCTGTGGAGCGAGGGCGACTTCGACGAGGCGTACCAGGCGAGCACCGCGGCCGATATCGCGCAGGCCGCCGGGGTCAGCAAGGGAACGTTCTATTTCCATTTCGCCAACAAAGAGGCGATCCTCCTCGAGATGAGTTCGGCGACCATCCAGGCGATGATCGACCAGGTCGAGGCGGGTGCCGCGCGAGGCCTCCCGCTTCGCGCGTTGAGCGAGCAGGTCATGGCCTCAATGGCGCGACGTATCGTCCGGGCTCCCAGGGCGGCCGCATTGCGGGCGGGCGGCCTCGGCTTCGCCGTGCGGGGCGACGAGGGGAACCTGGCGAGTCCTCGGCTGAGCGTCGCCTTTGACGCGCTCCTTCGCTACGGCAAAGAACACGGCGACCTGAACGCCGAGCTCGACGTCGAAGAGGGCGCCGCCATGATGACCGCCGTGACGATGGAGGCGATCATCCGCTGGGGAGCGGGCGACCACTCCGCCTCCTGGCTGAGCCGCACACTGCGCGACCGCGTGGAGGTCATCCTGCACGGCATCAGCCACAAGCACGACGTATAGCGCCACCCCGTCAAGGTCCGCCCGCGCCGCATCCCAGAGCATGATCGCCGTTTTGGCCCTCTGGCGGTCACGATCGGATCGGATTCACGACCGCCAAAGGGCCAAAACGGCGATCACCACTGTCGACGCCGTCAGAGCGCCGGTCCTCCGCTCGCGACGACGCGGGCCTCGCGCGGGTTTTCCGCCGTCAAGGATGGAACCGGCCCTTCTACCGGCGGTGCGATCGCTGGCCACACGGCCAGAGCCCTGAAACCGATGACGAGGGCGACGCTATTCTCAAATACCGCCTCTACGACGTCGACCCGGTGATCAACGCGACGCTCGTCTGGGGCGCCGACCATCCTCATCGGCACCTCGACGGCCGCGGGAGCCTTCACCGAGGAAATCGTCAGGGCGCCCTCCGAGGGGGTCGAGCGCCCGATTCTCCTGCCTCTGTCGAACCCGACCAGCCGCATCGAGGTGATGCCCTCCGACGCGGTGCCCTGGTCTGACGGGCGCGCGCTGATCGCCGTCGGCATCCCTGTGGAGCCGGTCGAGTACGACGACGTGACGTACACGATCGGCCAGGCCAACAACGCGCTTCTCTATCCGGGCCTCGGCCTCGGCACATCGTCTCCGGCGCCCGGCACGTGACCGACAACATGCTGCTCGCGGCCGCCGAGGCGGTCGCGGGCCAGGTCGACATGTCGAAGCCCGGCGCCTCCCTGCTTCCGCCGGTCGTGAATCTCCGGGCGCCCTCGGCCACGGTCGCCGTCGCGGTGGCCCGAGCCGCCGCCGCGGACGGGGTGGCCACCAAGTCCCACGACAACCTGATCCAGGCGGTCCACGAGGCCATGTGGTGGCCGGCCTACCCCGACGAGACGCCGTCCGACGACGCGACGGTCCCGTCATGAGCGAGAACTCGAGGCGCGCCCGGGCGGTCAGGAACATCCCGCGATGATCGCCGTTTGCGCCCCCTGGTGGTTGTATCCGTTGCCTGTTCGCGACCACGAGAGGGCCTAAACGGAGATCATGGTCGAGGGTTGGGCTAGGTGATTCCCATGCGGTAGGCAGGGCCGCGCAGGTCGCGTCCGTCGACGGCGTTTCGGGCGTTTGCAGCATGGCGGTAACGGTTTCGCGGCTCGGCAACAGCGGCGCGCTTGCGCACGGCAGCGCCCCACGGGCCGGAAAACCGCTGTGGCATAGAGGTTTGTGGGCGTGGCGGTGTCCTGGCTCAGGACATCGGAGACAGGTGTCTCAAGACATAGGCGACACGTGTCTCGGGTCATCGGCGACAGCGCTGGTCGGGTCGATGATCGGCGATGTCGAAGGCGCGGTTGGTGATCACGGCTCTGGTGGTCGAGGGTCAGACTCCGGCGGAGGTCGCTCGCAGGTATGGGGTGTCACGGGGCTGGGTCTACAAGCTGCAGGCCCGCTACCAGGTTGAGGGCGAGGCGGCGTTCGAGCCGCGGTCACGACGGCCCCACACGTCACCGATGGTCATCTCGCCCGAGATCGTCGAGTGGGTGGTGCGGTTACGCAAAGAGCTGTCCGAGACGGGCCTGGACGCGGGCGCGGACACGATCGGCTGGCATCTCAGCACGCATCACGGTCTGGTGGTTTCCCGGGCCACGATCAACCGGATTTTGAACCGTGCCGGCGCGGTCGTTCCGCAACCGGCGAAGCGGCCTCGCTCGTCGTATATCCGCTTCCAGGCCGATCAGCCGAACGAATGCTGGCAGGCTGATTTCACGCACTACCGGCTCGCCCGCCCCAACGGCCGTCCCGGCGTCGACGTCGAGATCCTGTCCTGGATCGACGACCACTCCCGCTATCTGCTCTCCGTCACCGCCCACGTCCGCGTGACCGGACCGATCGTCCTCGCCGCGTTCCGGGCTGCCGTCGCAGCCCACGGCGCCCCAGCGGCCACGCTGACCGACAACGGCACGGTCTTCACGACCCGCCTCGCTGGCGGCCGAGGCGGCCGCAACGGGCTGGAAACCGAGCTACGCCGCCTCGGGATCACCCAGAAGAACTCCCGCCCGAACCACCCACCACCTGCGGGAAAGTCGAACGCGTCCAACAGACAATGAAAAACTGGCTACGCGCCCAACTCAAACAGCCCACCAGCATCGGCCAGCTGCAAACCCTGCTGGACACATTCACCGCCATCTACAACCAGCAGCGGCCACACCGCTCACTCCCACATCGCGCGACCCCCGCCACCGTCTACAACGCACTACCGAAAGCCGCCCCCAATACCGCGGACCGTGCGACAGACACCCACGACCGAGTCCGACGCGACACCATCGACACCACCGGCGTCGTCACCCTACGTGTCGGCGGGCGGCTCCACCACATCGGCGTCGGCCGAACCCACGCCCGAACCCACGTCCTCCTTCTCGTCCACGACCTACACGTCCGCGTCGTGAACGCCACCACCGGCGAACTCTTGCGCGAGCTGACCATCGACCCCACCCGCGACTACCAGCCCACCGGCCGACCCCCCGGACCCACACCCACAAAAACCAACAGCCGAACCCACAACGCATAGGTTCGGCTGTCTCCGATGTCCTGAGACATCACATAAGTGGGCGTGGCAGGGATCGAACCTGCGACCACTCGCTTGTAAGGCCGAAGCCCCGCAGCGCTGTCCTGACCAGCCTTTTCACACCTCGTACGCGAACGAAGACGCAACAGGCGAATTGCCTTCGATCACGGTAGCAGGGTGTCCAACTACCCGTCATGAGCCGCTCACTCCCGCAAGCGTTCGCCTGCAGGAGTGAGCAAGTTCTCCGCGCGAGCACCCGCTTGCAGCCGTGACCACCAACGCCCGGGACGCACCGTTCACCGTCACGCCGAGTAGCCAGCTACGCGTCGGGACCGCCTCAGGCAATTTGGTGCAGTTCGTTCCCGTAGTCGAAGATGATCCGTAGTCGGGCTCCAAGTGCCCGCGCATACCGGCTCAGGGTGGCGACCTCGTTGGCGTCGAGGTCGCCGTTTTCGATCTGGCTGACCCG
Organism: Pseudofrankia inefficax; assembly: GCF_000166135.1. Taxonomy (NCBI): domain Bacteria; kingdom Bacillati; phylum Actinomycetota; class Actinomycetes; order Frankiales; family Frankiaceae; genus Pseudofrankia; species Pseudofrankia inefficax. The sequence goes on along the minus strand of NC_014666.1, from coordinate 2,271,031 downwards.
GCCGGGAGACACACCCATGGACTCGGCTACCTGCCGCTGTGTGAGACCGAGTCGTGTGCGCTCCTCAGCCAGGTGAAACGCACTGATCCAAGCCTCTGTACGGGCTCGCTCCGCAGCCAGCGCTTCATCGTCGCCGTCGTGCAACTCGGCGCGAAGGTCGTCCCAGTCATAGAACTCAGTCACGAGCCGCCCCTCCGCTTCCTCTCGGCCGCTAGCCATCCGTCATACGCCGCCTCGGCAACCGGGATCGCAGTTTCGTACCAGCCCGTCCAGTCACCAGCCTTGTTGCCCGCAATCAGCAACACAGCCTGCGACCACGGGTCGAAGACAAAGAGAATCCGGATCGCCACTGTGCGACCTGACCGCGGCCGTAGCTCCTTGAGATTTTTGATCTCCGAACCGGCCAACGTATCGACGACCGGCCGGCCAAGGGCCGGACCCGCATCGGCGAGCATGTCGATCGCCACGTTCACCGATCGGTAGGTAACCGGATCAGCCTGCCGCAGCGCGCGCAGCCAGTCCCGCACCTCACGAGTCGTCTTGATCGTCCACCGAGGGGACAAGCCTGCGGACACACCGACACTATAGCTCAGGCTAAACATCACTTCGACGCGGCGATACTGTGCCAGGACCCGCAGGGGCCGAGGATGCGCGCGATCGAGAGGTCTCGGCAGCGGTGTGCGTGCGTGCGGCAGCGACCAACGAGTGAAAAACCGCTGCGGCGTATGGGTTTGTGGGCGTGGCAGGGATCGAACCTGCGACCACTCGCTTGTAAGGCCGAAGCCTCCAAGCGCTGTCCTGACCAGCCTTCTCGCACCTCGTGCGCGAACGATGGAGCAACAGGCGAATTGCCTTCGACGAACGGTATCAGCGGCGAGCACAAGCCGTCGCGCACCTCCGACTCCCGCCCGCGTGCGGGTGCCGAACGAACGCGATCCCGCTCGCGAGCAGCCCGGTTGCTCCTGTTCGTGCCTTCGCCTCCCTTTCGCGCGCCGATACTCTGAGTGATCAGACGCATCTAGTAACCCCCGCGACCGGCGGCGGCTGGAGGCGACGACGCTCAGCGAGGCAGCGAAGTCACCCCGAGGCAGTGGCCCCAACCCCGGCAGTTCGCCAGCGTGAATCAGGCAGCGGGCTCTGAGACGGCCCCCGAACTCCGCGACCACCACCGGCGGCAGCCCACCCCACCTCCGCTCCTCGCGGTTGATCTATGTCAAATTTCGCGGTTGATCTAGGTGCCAAATAGCGATTGATCTACGTGCTATCCTGCGATCGCAGGCTCGTTGAACCGGCCGACGGGAGCCCCGTGAGCAGGTACGTTCCTCGCCTGATCGACCAGGAGCTGCAGGATGTGATCGCCACGCATCCCGCCGTCCTCGTGGTCGGTCCCCGCGCCTGCGGCAAGACCACTACCACCCGACGACTCTGCCGATCGATGCTCCGCCTGGACGTGCCCGCGCAGGCCGCCGTCGTCCGCGCCGACCCCGACGTCGCGCTGCGCGGGCTCGACGAGCCCATCCTGATCGATGAGTGGCAGCTGGTTCCCGAGGTCCTGGGCGCGGTCAAGCGCGCTGTGGACGACGATCCTCGACCGGGTCGATTTGTACTGACTGGTTCCTCGCAGGCGGATCTGACCGCGTCCGGCTGGCCCGCGACGGGCCGGATCGTCCGGCTGACCATGTATCCGCTCGTCGGTCGCGAGCGACATGGCGACCCGACGGCTCCGCCGCTGATTGACCGCATAGTTGCCGAAGGCGTCACGAGCCTCGCCAATCCGGCTCCTGAGTGGGATTTGGCCAGCTATGTGGACGAGGCATTGACCAGCGGCTGGCCTGAAGCTCTCAACGCTCCCACGGGACGGTCCCGCGATCGATGGCTGACCGGCTATGTAGATCACCTCGCGACCCGAGAGGCGCCGGCTCTCGGAGTCGCCCGGGATCCTCTCCGAATGCGACGCTATCTCCAAGCGATCGCCGCCAACACTGCCGGAGTGCCGACCCATAAACTCCTGTACGACGCTGCGGGAATCAACCGAGAGACAGCCGCAGCCTATGACAATCTCCTCGACACCCTCATGATTACCTCGCGTGTGCCCGCTTGGGCGGGAAATCGCACTCTGCGGGCGACCCGGCTTCCTAAGCGATATGTCATCGACCCTGGCCTGCTCGGTCCGCTCCTGCGGATCGACCAACGCCGAGCGCTACGTGACGGCGACCTCCTTGGCCGCGCCATCGACACCCTCGTCGCCGCCCAACTCCGTGCCGAGTGCGCTCTCAGCGTCATAGGAGCCGATCTTTACCACTTCCGCGACCCGGCAGGCCGACACGAAGTCGACCTCCTCGTCGAAACGCGCGACGGCCAGCTCGTCGCCATCGAGATAAAGGCATCCGCAGCACCCTCGCTGAACGATGCACGCCACCTCGTCTGGCTTCAGGAACAGACAGAAACCAGGCTCGCGGCCGGTCTCCTCATCCATACGGGCCCACGCATGTTCCAGCTGACGGACCGGATCACGGCAGTACCCATCGCCAGCCTGTGGGCATCCGCAGAAACCTGATCTTCAGCTGGCTGCAGCGCCGCAGGTCAGAGGTGGTAAGTGGGCGTGGCAGGGATCGAACCTGCGACCACTCGCTTGTAAGGCGAGCGCTCTCCCGCTGAGCTACACGCCCGGGAGTTCCGCAAGAGTACGCAACCGGGCGTACCCGGCGCTGCTACTGACCTGTGATCTTACCGGTCGGCGACGTCGTCGGTGGACGGCACCTCGCTCGTGGCTCGACCGAACATCCGGGCCAGCGCCGCCTCGACGTCGACCGCCAGGGCCGCGTTCACGGCCTTGGGTGGATCGGCAAGCCTGGGTTCGCGGGCCGGCGCCAGGATCTGAGGCGCGCCCAGCGGGCCGGCGCGGTCTGTCGCCGGACGTTCGGTCGAAAGGGGCGGACGAGATGCCGGCTCGGTCCGGCTGCCGCAGTCGCGGCAGACGACCAGGCCGAGGGCTTTCGACAGGTGGGCCGAGCCGCAGCCGGCGCACCGGTCGAGAGGACGTCGCCAGTCGGGGTCGCGTTGGCAGTCGGGGCAGACGAGTACCTGCTCGCCGCCGACGACCCCCCTGGCCCACGGGCTGGTGCCGCGGACCGGGTCGGTCTGCCGCGTGTCGCAGCGATAGCACGGCATGCTGACCCCCGACCGCCCGTCCCACCACTTGATCAATCTTCGAGGTCCACGGCTCGCTCGAAGCCATGGTGACAGCGGCGGGCCGGCAGCGGAAGCACGCCGCCGAGCGCGGCGGCCGCCGAGACCGGTCCGTCGACAAGATTGCCGTTTCGGCCCTCTGGTGGCTGCTGAACAGCCTCGACTACAACCATCCGAGGGCCGAAACGGCGATCATGCGGGCGACCGCCGTGCGGGCCACCGCCGTGCGGGCCGAGTGCCCGTGGCGGGTCCTACAGGGCGGCGAGCGCCTTGAGGTACTCGGCCTGGTCGCGGGCGTCGGGGATCGCGTTGACGACCTTCCAGCGCACGACGCCCTCCTTGTCGATGACGAAGGTGCCGCGCACGGCGATGCCCTTCGCCTCGTCGAAGATGCCGTAGGACTTCGCGACCTCGCCATGCGGCCAGAAGTCGGCCAGCAGCGGGAACTCGTAGCCCTGCTCGGTCGCCCACACCTTGTGCGCGAAGGCCGAGTCGACGGAGACGGCGAGCACCTGGACGTCGTCGTTCTGGAACGAGCCCAGGTCGTCCCGGACGGAGCACAGCTCGCCCTGGCAGACGCCCGTGAAGGTCAGCGGGTAGAAGATCAGGACGACGTTGCGCTTCCCCTTGAACTGCGAGAGGGTGACGACCTCGTTGTTCTGGTCCTTGAGCGAGAAGTCGGGGGCGGCGGCGCCTACCTCGACGGTCACGTGATCATCCTCCGGTCATGGCCTGGTTGGCATGGGGCCAGCTGTGGACCTGATGGCGTGGGGCGGGGTTCATACCCGTTGCCGATGGCCCGGGCGCGGGCCCGCGCTGGCCTGAGCCAGTCACGGGCTCCTGCGCTCGATGCGCGTTCCCAGCCAAGCATGCCACCGCGAAGTGACCGACCATGGCCTTGGGACGGCCGGCACACCTCCCGTCCCGCGCCTCGACGGCGGCGCCCCCGGGCTGGCCCAGCGCACCAGGCCCAGCCCGCCGGGGCCGGCAACGCGGCGAGTCCTACACGATGGCCTGGAAAGACCCCAAGCCGCGACCATGAGGTATGCCGCAACCTCGGCCCAAGCCCGAGGTTCCAGCTCTCGCGACGGCAGCCACGGGTCCGCGTGCCGGGCCCAGGCCACTGACGACACCCACGCCGCTGACGAGGTTCGAGCGACCGACGACGTTCGAGCCACCGACGACGTTCGGGCGAACGGCGCGCGAACGGCGCGGGCGATCGGCGCGGCCCGCTGTCCAAATCCGGCCAGTTGACCCCATCGGCGCTACTCTGAGCCCGGTACGGCGCGAGCCGGGCCGCGTGGGAGGGCAGAGATCCAGTGACAAACCCGGGTGCAACCACGCAATGGGGTGGCCCTCAGCCGCCGGCTCCGGACTCCGCGGCGTCCGGTTGGGGTGTGTTGGGCAAGCGCCGCAACCCGTTCGCCGCCTGGCTCGGCCTTCCGCTGATCACGCTCGGGATCTACGGCCTGGTGTGGGTCTACAAGACCAACCGCGAGCTGAGCCAGTACGACCGGCGGATCACGGTCAACCCGGTGATGTCGGTGTTGGCGTGCACGCTCGGCGTCGTCCTGATCGTTCCGCCGTTCGTCGCGGCCTGGCGGCTGGGCACGCGCACGGCCCAGGCGCAGCGGGCGGCGGGGGTGCCCGAGCTGAGCACCGGGGTCGCGTTCCTGCTGTTCCTGGTCGGCTTCGGCCCGCTGTACCTGCAGTCGGAGATCAACAAGATCTGGGCGCGCTACCCCGTCGCCGTCGAAGGCCAGCAGGTGCCGCTCGCTCCCTGAGCCGCGGGTCACAGTCCGACGGCCACCAAAGGGCCACCGACCACGGTCGAGCCTCTGCGGCGCACCGCGTTCGGCATGGCCCGTTCGGGCGGCGCCCGCGCACCTCAGCCCCGTGGGCACGCCTGCCTGCCAACGCAGCCATGCCCACGGGACGGTGCCGGCTCAGCGGTGACGGACCCGCTGGGTCTTGGGGGCGGCCAGGCGCATGCCGGCCCATTCCTGGGCGACGCTGAGCGTGCTCGTCTGGACCAGCCCAGCGGTCGGTACCGCGTCCAGGATGTCGCTCGGCTCGACGTGACCTTGGCGGCCGGACTTGGGGGTCAGCAACCAGATGACCCCCTGGTCGGAGAGCTGGCGCCGGGCATCGATGAGCGCGTTGGCGAGATCACCGTCTTCGTCGCGCCACCACAGCAACACGATGTCGACGACGTCGTCGGAGTCCTCCGGCACGAGCTCCGTTCCGCTGGCTGCGGTGATCGCCTCCAGCAGGTCTCCTGCGATGTCGTCGTCCTCGTTGATCGACTGCACCATGGTTCCGGCGACGACGCCAAGACGCTCAGCACGGCGCTGACCCTCGGCGTTCGCCGCGGTCGGACTCACCCTCCGTTACCTCCTGCTCGTATTCCTGACGGGCGAGCGTAGACCCGCGCGTCCCGGTCGGACAAACCCATCGGCCCTACTGACCGTGCGCCCCGCCGTGGCCTAAGTCCACCGGACCATGTGGTGGCAGCGCAAGTGCCACGCCCGGCGGGCGCATCGATCTCGCTTGACCTGACCGCGGGGAACCAGGGAAGTCCGCGCCCGGCGGGCCGCCCCGCGCGGCCGAGCGGGCACGGTGGACCGCTGGCCGGGCCCAGGTCCGTTCGGGCCTGGCTGGTCGCTGCGAGCCGCGAATCCCACGTCGTGGGCATGACGTATTGCCTACACCTCCGGAGACCGTTCCGACAGTGTTACCGGATCGAGGAACCGGCGCCGCCAACGATCAGCCCGTTAGGAACGAGAACCGGACGGTTCGGTCAGGATTGTCCACGTTCAGGTCAACGAGAGCGATCGACTGCCAGGTTCCCAGGGCGAGCCGGCCGGCGAACACCGGGACGGTCAGCGACGGCGGGATGATGGCCGGCATGACGTGCGAGCGCCCATGCCCCGGTGTCCCGTGCGCGTGCCGCCACCGGCCGTCGGCGGGCAGCAGGTCGGCCAGCGCGGCCAGCAGGTCGTCGTCGCTGCCGGCCCCGAGCTCGAGAATCGCGACGCCAGCCGTCGCGTGCGGCACGAAGACTGACAGCAGCCCGTCCCCGCGGCCGGCGACGAACCGGCTCGCCTCGCCGGTCAGGTCGTGGACCCGTTCCTGCCGCCCGGTCCGCACCGTCACCGTCGTCGTCTCCACCCCCGCATCATCCTGCGTGCCCGGTGACCGCCCCGGGCCGGTCCGGCCCGCGGCCGCGGTCAGCGAGGCCCCGGGCAGTGGCGACAGCCCGGTCAGTGGCGCCTCGGCCGGCGTGGGCCCAGGCGGCGGGAGCAAGTCCGTACCGACCGGGCGCGACGGGGCATACGGTGGTGAGCAGCTCACGTTGTTTTCACTGAACAGTTTCGTTGACGTTCGTCACAGTCGACGCGACGGAACTCGGCGGTAACCGGGGTGTGCGTGACGTCTTCGACGGCACGGAGCACCATGGCGTCAGCATGTCCGTACCCGGGCACGACCTGCCCGGGCCGGCCAGCATCCGAGGGCTAGGAGCAGAGGAAAAGTGGCACAGGAGAGCAACCGGAAGTTCTCGGTCATTACCGACGGACTGCCAAGCCAGCTGCCTGACGTGGATCCGTCGGAAACGAGCGAATGGCTCGAGTCCCTCGACGCGGTCATCGCCGAGCAGGGGCGTGGCCGCGCACGTTTCCTCATGCTCAAGCTCCTGGAACGCGCCCGGGCCAACGCGGTCGGCGTCCCGTCGCTGACCAGCACCGACTACATCAACACGATCTCGCCGGAGCAGGAGCCGTGGTTCCCCGGCGACGAACACGTCGAACGGCGCATCCGGGCCTACATCCGGTGGAACGCCGCCATCATGGTGAGCCGCGCCAACCGGCCCGAGTACAACGTCGGCGGGCATATCGCCACATACGCGTCGAGCGCGAGCCTCTACGAGGTCGGCTTCAACCATTTCTTCCGCGGCAAGGACCACCTGAGCTACTCCCCCAGCTCCAGCTCGGGGGACCAGGTGTTCATTCAGGGACACGCCTCCCCCGGTATCTACGCCCGCGCATTCCTTGAGGGCCGGCTCACCGAGTCGGAGCTGGACGCGTTCCGGCGGGAAGGCGCCCCGGGCGGCCTTTCGTCGTACCCGCACCCCCGGCTGATGCCGGAATTCTGGGAGTTCCCGACCGTGTCGATGGGCCTCGGCCCGCTGGACGCGATCTACCAGGCCCGGTTCAACCGGTACCTGCACAACCGGCAGATCAAGGACACGTCCGGCAGCAAGGTCTGGGCGTTCCTGGGCGACGGCGAGATGGACGAGCCCGAGTCGCTCGGTGCGCTCGGCATCGCCGCCCGCGAGGAGCTCGACAACCTGATCTTCGTGGTGAACTGCAACCTGCAGCGCCTCGACGGCCCGGTCCGCGGCAACGGCAAGATCATGCAGGAGCTGGAGTCGTTCTTCCGCGGCGCCGGCTGGAACGTCATCAAGGTCGTCTGGGGCCGCGACTGGGACCCGCTGCTGGCCCAGGACACCGACGGCGCCCTCGTGAACAAGATGAACGAAACGCCGGACGGCCAGTTCCAGACCTACTCGACCTCGTCCGGCGAGTACATCCGGGAGAACTTCTTCGGCTCGGACGCGCGGCTGCGCCGGATGGTCTCCGGCCGTTCCGACGACGACCTTCGCAAGCTGTCCCGCGGCGGCCACGACTACCGCAAGCTCTACGCCGCCTACAAGGCCGCGACGGAGCACGAGGGCCAGCCGACGGTGATCCTCGCGCACACCATCAAGGGCTGGACGCTGGGCAAGGACTTCGAGGCCCGCAACGCCACCCACCAGATGAAGAAGCTCACGAAGGCCGAGCTGAAGGAGTTCCGCGACCGGCTCTACCTGGAGATCCCGGACTCGGCGCTGGAGGGCGATCTGCCGCCCTACTACCACCCGGGGCCGGACTCCGAGGAGATCCAGTACATGAAGGAGCGGCGGGCCTCGCTCGGCGGTTCGCTCCCGCGCCGGGTGACCCGCGCGAAGGCCCTGACGCAGCCGCCCGCGTCGCTGTTCGACATCCTGCGCAAGGGCTCCGGCAAACAGCCGGTCGCGACGACGATGGCGTTCGTGCGGCTGCTGAAGGACCTCATGAAGACCAAGGAGATGGGCGCCCGTTTCGTGCCCGTCATCCCGGACGAGGCCCGCACGTTCGGCATGGACGCGATGTTCCCGACGGCGAAGATCTACTCGCCGCACGGCCAGCAGTACGAGGCCGTCGACCGGGACCTGCTGCTGTCCTACCAGGAGTCCCAGCAGGGCCAGATGCTGCACGAGGGCATCAGCGAGGCCGGCTCGATGGGCTCGGTGATCGCGGCTGGCACGTCCTACGCGACGCACGCCCAGCACATGATCCCTGTCTACGTCTTCTACTCGATGTTCGGCTTCCAGCGCACTGGCGACCAGATGTGGGCGTTCGGCGACCAGCTGGGCCGTGGCTTCCTGCTCGGCGCCACCGCGGGGCGCACCACGCTCAACGGTGAGGGCCTCCAGCACCAGGACGGCCACTCGCTGCTGCTGGCGTCGACGAACCCGGCCTGCGTGGCCTACGACCCCGCGTTCGGCTTCGAGATCGCGCACATCACCCGCGACGCGCTGGACCGGATGTACGGCGAGCGCGACGAGAGCGTCTTCTACTACCTGTCGGTCTACAACGAGCCGTACCCGCAGCCGGCCGAGCCGGCGGGTCTCGACCCGGCCCAGGTCATCGCCGGCATGTACCGGTTCCGAGCCGCCGAGGACGCCGGCACGTCGATCGCGCCGACCCCCGGCCGCGACGGCGCGGCCGCCGCGCCCCGCGCGCAGCTGCTGGCCAGCGGCGTCGCGATGCGCTGGGCGCTGACAGCACAGGAACTGCTCGCCACCGAGTTCGGCGTCGCGGCCGACGTCTGGTCGGTGACCTCCTGGAACGAGCTGCGCAAGGACGCGCTCGGCTCCGAGCGGGCGAACCTGCTCAACCCGGAACAGCCGGAGAGCGTTCCTTACGTGACCCGGATGCTCGCGGACGCGCAGGGCCCGGTGATCGCGGTCAGCGACTGGATGCGGGCGGTTCCGGACCAGATCGCCCGCTGGGTGCCACAGCCCTACACCTCGCTCGGCACCGACGGCTACGGCCGGTCGGACACCCGGGCGGCGCTGCGCCGGCACTTCAACGTGGACGCGGAGTCGATCGTCGTGGCTACCCTGGAGTCGCTGGTACGCGCGGGTCAGATCAAGGCCAGCGTGGTCGAGGAGGCCATCGCCCGCTACGACCTGCGCGGCGAGTCCACCGTGGCCGGCACCCCCGCGGGCGAGGCCGACGACCGGCCGATCTCGGGCTAGGGCAGACGCTCCGCGCCCGGCCATCGGGCGCGGAGCACCCTGCGCACACGGCTCCTCCGCGCGTGGACGCGCGTCCTCCCGCCACGTGGACCCGCGTTCTCGCGAGGCCCGGGTCGAGTCATGCCCGATGGTCGCGGCCCTCGGCCGTCTGACCGCCGCCAGGTATCACTCGGCCCGTTGCGGCACCCCCGCGCCGCGGGCGTCGATGACTCCCTGTGACGGGGTGCGGTGAGCCGCGTGCTCCGGGTGGTGGCCAGTACGGCATAGATCGACACGAGGACGCAGGGCTGGTCGACGCAGAGTCCCTTGCCGTGCACGTGCCGCCTTCATGGCCAGGGCCACTGGTCGGCTCCGGCCTCACCGCGCCGAGATTGGCTACTATGAGTATCCGTCGGGCGGTAGGCGTCCCGGCTCATCGGCCCGATGAGCCCGGATGGTCCGCGGACAGCACAGTCGGCCGGTTTGGGTGCGATGAGATCGGCGCCGCACTACGCTGACGAGGTTGACGCTCAGTGTTCATGGGGCCGGACGCCCGGTGTTCATGGAGCCGAGAGCCTCGGCGACGCGGCGTCCTTGGTCGCGTCCTCGCTGAGCCGTCGGAGCCTCCGGGCCTGGCGGCGGATCGTTCGCATCCGTGGCGAGGGAGCGCTCGACGGGGAAGCGCCTATGGCGAGGAGGACCACGTGAAGGCTGCCGTGACGGTTAACCGTCCGACCACCCACGTCCAGGTGGGCGCGGCGAGCGGAGTGTCCGCGTGATCCTGCGGGCCCGCCGTGTCGAACGGCTCGAGGAGCACCCGAACCTGCGTGGGATCCTGGGCATCCTGGCCCAGCTCGTGCACACCAGCGACGACGAGCTGATCCGGCTCGCCGCCGAGTGGCGCAACTCGTCGGCGCTCGCCGGTGCCCGGGACCGTGCCCTGTCCCCCGAGTCGCCGCTGGTCGTCGAGGTCCTGGCCGCGTTCGACGCGCTGTCCGCGATCTACGCCGACGACCTGTCCGGCGCCGACTACGTGTCGGTCGACCCGACGGTCACCGCGACGGCGCTGCGCTCCATGCGCGACGCGCTGGCCGCGGCCTATGCCCGCCCGATCCTGTCGCGCTCGGAGTACGCCGGCCTGATGCGTCCCTGGCGGGCGGTGTACCCGCGGGTGCGCTCGCACGAACCCGATCTGGGCCCGTCGGCCGCGGACGTGAAACGTGTGCTGGCGGCGCTGCCGAAGCTCGCGGTCCGCTGCCACGACACGCGCAGCTCCGAGGTCTTCGAAGGCCTGCTCGTCGCCGCGTTGACGCGCGACGAGTCCGACCACCAGGAGGCGATGGACGCCGCGTTCGGCACGGCCGTGCTGACCGGCCGACGCCGGGTGTGGACCCTGGTGCGCCGCAGCGCGGCCGAGGGCTTCTGGCGGCCCTGCCAGGACTGCCGTGGCGGGGCGCTGCTGCCCGCTGACCCGTCGTCGGAGGCTCGGGTCATGGAGCTGTGCGCCGACCTGGCCTGCGCGCTGCTCGTCGAGGACCTGCTCGACCCGGTGCTGTGCGCCCGGCTGACGACCCCGCTGGCCGCGCTGATCCCGCTCCAGGACCACTCGGTGCGCTAACCCCGCGGGAGGTGAGGTTCGGACCCGCCGGTCCGGTCGGCGTCGCTCCGCGGCCGTCTCAGACGGCGGCGGGCACGCCTGTCGTCGAACGGCGGGGGGCCGGCGGCCGCGCCACGCGGGAGCCGGCGGACCGCGCCGGCCCACGGCGGGGCTCCACCGTCCAGCCGGTCGGGAGGATCTCGCCGGTATCCTCGAAGAGGATCACCCCGTTGCACAGCAGGCTCCAGCCCTGGTCCGGATGGGTACGCACGGACCGCGCGGCATCCCGGTCGAGCGCGTCCGCCGTCGGGCAGGCGGGTTGATGCTCGCAGGGGTGACCGGCGGGGCCGTGTCGGGCCTCGTCGTCACTGGGCGTAGGGGCGGAGCGATGGGCAGAGGCGGAGGCGGCTGAGGAGTCGCCGCCAGCGGCGCCCACCCTCGCCGCCCGCTCAGAAGAACTCACCTGCACAGGCAACAGACGTTACGCCTACCGGTTAGGGCCGTCACAACGACCTGCTGCCCGCGCCCTCGGCGTGTTTGCATGGTGGGTTCCAAACTGGCCCAAAGAGGGGTACCGGACGCTCGGCCAGCCTTCACCGAGGGTGTCCGTAGACCCGACAGTGATCGTCGATTGACTACTGTGCGTAGCCAACGGCGGGACCACTGCGAAGGCGACGGCGCCGCCGGCTCGCCCGCGCCGTGACGCGAACCCGACAGCCCCGCCGCGCGGGCCGCCGCCGACGACCGTCGTCGCCCCCCGCTTTCCCTGGTCGGGGCACGATCGGCCGGGACCCGGGAGAAACCTAGCCAAACCGCCAGAAGAACATCACCGGCACAAGGCGGGCCACACCGATTGGTCGCGCCGCGCGCCGACGGTAGGTTACCGACCTGCCGCCCTACGGCACGTCACGGCGGCCGCCGGGGTGGGAGCGCTCCAGCTGGTGACTGGCGGTCATGAGGACGTGATCGAGGCGCGGGGGTCGGCCCCGGGGACGACGGTCCTCGGCGGGGAGAACGGTGGAGGGCCCGCGATGACCACCGACGCCGTGGCGACGGGCCCGGACGGGCACAACGCCCGCGCGGCGGCGACGCCCGGCGGCCCGACCGGCGACGAGCCCACGCTGCTGGGCGTCACGGCCATCCCCAGGACACCCGTCGGGGCCCCGGTGAGCGCCGAGGCCCCGTCGGGCGACGGGCCGCTGGCGGGTCCACGCCGCCCGTTGTGGGCCCGCCTGGGGGCCGGCGCGCGCCGGCACTGGCTGTTCGCCGTCCTGCTCGCCGTCGGCGCGGCCCTGCGGGTCCTGGTGATGTACGCCTACCGCCCGGCGTTCGAGTTCTCCGGGGACTCATACGCCTACCTGACGCTCGCCCACCTGACGCGGCCGGACCCGATGCGGCCCGCCGGCTACCCGGTGCTGCTGCGACTGCTCGGCGACGTGGGGCTGCTCGGCGACGCGGGACACCTCGCCGTCGTGCCGGCCGTCCAGCACCTCGCCGGGCTGGCCATCGCCGTGGCGCTGTACGCGCTGCTCGTGCACCGCCGGGCCCATCCGGTGGTCGCGGCGCTGGCCACGACTCCGGTGCTGCTCGACGCCTACCAGCTCGACATCGAGCACTTCGTCATGGCGGAGACGCTGTTCCTGGCGCTGCTGGTCGCGGCCCTGGTGGCGCTGCTCTGGTCGCCGCGGCCGTCGGTACTCGCGTGCGGGCTGGCCGGCGGGCTGCTCGCCGGGGCCGGCCTGGTACGGACCCTCGGTGTCGTGCTCGGCGTGCTGGCTCTCGCCTACGTGCTGGTCCGGCGGCTGGGCTGGCTGCGGCTCGCGGCATTCTCGGTGGTCCTCGCCGCGCCGCTCGCGGCCTACGCGGGCTGGTTCCACAGCTACCACGGCAGCTACGCGCTGACCGGGGGCGACGCCGCCTGGCTGTACGGCCGGGTCGCCCCGATCGCGGACTGCTCCAGGCTGGACCTGACGACGGAGCAGCTCGGCCTCTGCTCACCGCACTCGCCGGCGGCCCGGCCCGGCCCGAACTACTACGTCTGGGCCGACACCAGCCCCCGGTTCCAGCTGACGGGCAGCGAGCAGCACAAGAACGCGGTCCTGGCCGACTTCGCCCACCAGGTGATCCTGCGCCAGCCGGCGGACTACGCCCGCATGGTCGCCGCCGACGTCGGGCACTACTTCCTGCCCGGCCGGAGCACCGGCTACCGCGACTGGCCGGTCGGCTCGTGGCGGTTCCCGACCGCGGACCCGCCGTACTACTGGCACACCAGCGTCCCGCTGCTCGACCTCGACGGCGGGCACCCGGCCAGGGTGATCAACGAGCCCGCGGCCGGCTGGCTGCGCGCCTACCAACGGTTCGGCTACACGCCGGGTCCGCTGCTCGCGGTTCTCGTCGTGCTCGCCCTCGTCGCCACCGGCCTCGGCCTCCCGCGCCCCCGCCTGTCCGGCCGGGGTCTGCGCCGGCCGTGGGCGCTGGACGGGCCGCCAGCGGTCGTCACGGCCGCGGCCTACGCGGAACCCGGGCCGGGCCCCCGGGGCGCCCCCAGGCCCGCGCTGGAGGGCCTGGCGGCGCTCGGGCTGGGCGATCCCTTCCTTGCCGACCCGGCGACCGCCGCCCGGACGGAGGGCGGCGGCGGGCCGGCGGGGCGCGGCGGAGGCCCGCCGTTCCCGTCCCGCCGGGCCGAACGGCGTGCCGCGCGCCGGCACCGCCGGGCCAACCAGGACCCGGTGGTCGCCGAGCGCCGCCGGCTCAGCGCCGACTGCGCGCTGCTGGTCGCCCTGGGGGTGACGGTGCTGGTCGTCCCGTCGGCGACGGTCTGCTTCGACTACCGCTACCTGCTGCCGGTGCTGGTCCTCTTCCCGCCCGCGGCGGCCCTGGCGATCCGCCAGTTCGTCCTGTCCCGGCCGGCCGACCCGCCGCCGCCCCGCCGGCTCGGCTGACCCCGACCCGACCCGACCCGGCTCGGCCGCGGCCACCCGGGCGGCTGGACGGCGCGGCGCGGCGGGATGACGCGGCCCGCCGCGGCGGTTGCCCCGGACATGCGCTACGGAGACGACGAGACAGTCCGCGGGATGCTGGCCGACACCCACACCTGGGCGGTCGTCGGGCTGTCGACCAACACGAGCCGGGTCGCCTACCAGATCGCGCGGTACCTGCGGGAGCACGGCAAGCGGGTGATCCCGGTGCATCCGTCGAAGCCGACGATCGCCGGCGAGCAGGGCTACGCGGCGGTGACCGACATCCCGTTCCCGGTCGACGTCGTGGACGTGTTCGTCCGCTCGGAGCTCGCCGGCCCGGTGGTCGACGACGCGATCGCCGCCGGGGCCAAGGGCGTCTGGCTGCAGCTGGGCGTACGCGACGACGCGGCCGCGGCCCGCGCCGAGCGGGCCGGCCTGCGGGTCGTCATGGACACCTGCCCCAAGATCGAGGCCCCGCTCGTCGGCTGGTAGCCCGACCACCCGGCCCACGGCGCGCCCGGCCCTCGGCCCGCCCGGTGGGCCGAGGCGCGACGATGGAGCCATGGTGGCGGACGGCGTGACGGCGGACGGCGTGACGGCGGGCGACGGCGAGACGGGCGGCCGCGCCGACGGCCCGACGGCGGTGATCTTCGATCTCGACGGCGTGCTGATCGACTCCGAGCAGGTCTGGGACGAGATCCGCAGGCGGCTGGTCGCCGAGCGCGGCGGGACCTGGCTGCCCGACAGCACCCGGGCGATGATGGGCATGTCGACGCCGGAGTGGGCCGCCTACCTGGTCGGGCTGGGCATCGGGATGACGGCCGACGAGGTGGCCGCCGAGGTGCTGCACCGGCTCGGCGAGCGGTACGGCGAGGCGCCGCCGCTCATCGACGGGGCGGTCGACGCCGTGCGGGCGCTCGCCGCCGGGCTGCCGCTGGCCGTCGCGTCGTCGTCGCCACGGGTGATCATCGAGCGGGTGCTGCGCGTCGCCGGGCTCGCCGACGCGTTCCGGACGTTCGTCTCCTCCGAGGAGGTCGCCCGGGGCAAGCCCGCGCCGGACGTCTATCTGGAGGCCGCCCGCCGGCTCGGCATCGAGGCCGGCCGGTGCGTCGCCGTGGAGGACTCGACCAACGGCGTGCGGGCCGCTGCCGCCGCAGGCATGCCGGTGGTCGTCGTCCCGAACCCGCACTTCCCACCGTCGGCCGAGGCGGTCGCGCTCGCCGCCGTCCGGGTCGAGCACATCGGTGACCTGACGCCGGCCACGGTCCGCGCCGCCTACGCCTAGGCGCGGGCCGACCGCACGGGGCCGGCGCGGGAACCCGTGTGCCCCTGGCCGGGTCGCGGCCGACCGGGACCGCGGCGGCGCTCTCGGGCAGGACGCGGACCGGAAGGGCCTGATTCGCCTATGATCGGCTCGTGCCTGTTCCCCCCGCCGAGGCGCGCCGCGCGCCGGCGCCGTCCGGGCTGGCCGGGCCGTGAGCGAGAAGTTCCGGATCGTGCTCGCGCCGTCGGCGCAGAAGGACCTTGAGCGGCTGCCCGAGCTGGTCGCCGTCGACGTCCGGCGGTTCCTGGACGGCGCGCTGCTCCGGGACCCCTACAAGGCCGGCCGGCCGCTCGGCGAGCAGACGGCGAAGACCGCCCGCAACCACGGCGAGCAGGGCGCGACCCCGTCATCGACGATGTTCGAGGCGACCGAGCACCACTGGCGCATCCTCTACCGGGTCGACGCGAACACCCGCACGATCCGGGTCATGGTCGTCGGCCACCGTCCCCGGGTCGTGCGCCGGCTGGCCGAGCCGGGGTCCCGGCTCCCGTTCGTCGACCGCTTCCGCTGACCGGCCCGTTCCCGGCCCGGACGAGGCCGGTACCCGGGCGGCACCGGAGGTAGGCGAGACCCGGAGGTCGGCACGGAGCGGCAACCCCCGGGCCCCGCGTCCGCGGCCCGGCTCGTCGGGCGCGGCGAGGGCCGGTCCTGGTCACGACGCCTCGCGAGTCGCCTCCAGCTGGGCCAGCGCGTGCTGCCAGCTGGGCTGGCCGACGACCCGCTCGAACAGCCAGAAGAAGACCTGGAAGTCGAGCACCTTCTTCACCGGTCTCGCCAGCAGCGTCCCGCCCGACCGAGCGGTGATGGTCAGCACGCCCTTCGTGACGTCGGCGGCGGCGATGCCGGGCCAGGTCAGGTTCCGGCCGTCGGCGCTGATCCCCGCCGGGCCCAGCGTGAAGGCGCCGAAATCGACATCCTGCCCGGCGCGCAGCCAGGCGACCCTGCTCGGAAGCTGCTGAAGGGCGATCCTGCCCTCGATGTGCCGCGGAAGCTTGTCGACGTCACGCGGGGCCGCGTTGAACGTCAGTGAAATCCGGCGGCCCTGCGGCAGGTGAAAGACGTAGTTGCCATACATTCCGGTATAGGAACCGTTCACATACCGCTTCGTCCAGGAACTGCCGAGATGGACGACGTCCGACCAGGCAAACGCCAGGGGTGTGCGCCTCGTCAGCGACCGGGCGACCAGGCCGCCCTCGTGGACGTAGGTCCACTCGACGGCCTTCACGCCCACATGGATCAGGACGCCGCCGGCGCCCACGAACAGCACCCCGAGCACCGTCGCCAGCACCGTCAGGTCGGCGACGCACAGCACGACGCCGAACACGATCATGCCGGCACCCAGGACGGGCGGGACGACCGCCGACCAGCCCGGCGTGTGCCAGCTCTCCAGCCGGCCGAGGCCGCGGGCCTCCGCCGCCCGCGCCACCTCCGTCGGCGCCACCTTGTCCGCCACGGGAGCTCCCCAATCCACCCGGCCGGCCCCGTGCGAGCGGGACCGTCACCGGCCGCGCGGCCACCGAGGACCACCCGGCTTTCTGTCGGACTGGACGCTACCGGCGATTTCGCCGAACGACTTTCCCGTTTTCGGCAAAGAAGCCGTCAGAGAATGGACAGTAAAGAACCGGTAATCAGGCGGCCCGGCAAAACATGGGGGTCGTCAGGGAGACCGAACTCTTCGGACGGCGCCGGCCTTCGGGCAGCCCGGACCGTCGGACGGCCCACGCTCGTCAGGCAGCTTGGCCGTCACGCGGCCATGGCTGCCGGGCGGGCCGGCCCGCTGCCGGGCGGCGCGCGTCGGCCAGCCCGAGCCGCCCGGGCTCAGGCGACGTTGACGCCGAAGTCGACCGCGATGCCACGCAGGCCGGAGGCGTAGCCCTGGCCGACCGCGCGGAACTTCCACTCGCCGCCGTACCGGTACAACTCGCCGAACAGCATCGCGGTCTCCGTCGACGCGTCCTCGGTGAGGTCGTACCGGGCGATCTCCAGGCCCGACGCGGAGTCGCTGACGCGGATGAACGCGTCCCGCACCTGGCCGAAGGTCTGGCGCCGCACGTCGGCCTCGTAGATCGACACGGCGAACACGACCTTCGCGGCCTGCGCGTTCAGGGTGCGCAGGTCGATGGTGATCTGCTCGTCGTCGCCCCCGCCGCCGCCGACCAGGTTGTCGCCCAGATGCTGCACACTGCCGTCCGGGCTGATCAGGTTGTTGAAGAAGACGAAGTACTGGTCGGACAGCACCCGGCCTCGGTCGTCCAGCACGATCGCGGAGGCGTCGAGGTCATACGCCGCCCCCGACGTCTGGCGCACCTGCCAGCCCAGGCCGACGGTGACTGCGGTCAGGTTCGGTGCGGCCTTGCTCAGCGAGACATTGCCGCCCTTGGACAAAGACACGGAGGCCATGCCCACAAAGCCTAGTACCGGGGATACAAATCGGACCCCGGTACCCGCCTAGCGGGGCCAGTAGTTCCAGGCAGTTGTCCCACTCCCGAGTAGCAGCAACCCACCCACCACAGGACGTCGGTGTGGCCGGCGAGGGGCTGGCCGACCTGGTGGGGCCGGGTGGGGTCGTTGATGTCCCGCGGTCGCGGCGCCTGGTCGCCTCGCGCCACACCTGGTTACCGGTGCCATCACTCGGACCGGGCCCGCGCGACCGGGAGCGGGCCGCCATGCGGACCACGGCCTGCGGAGCAGCACGGCCGGCGAGGACGACGCGCAGGCTGTCGTCGCCGACGCGACAGGACCGTCGTCCGCCCGTGCGGGCGGCACGGACGATCCACGGGGAAAGAGGTCCAATCGAACCTCGAATTGACCGGAATTCGTTGCCGGGGCAATAACCTCCGAGGCCCGAATCCGGCGCCAGCCGGCGTTCGCGTCATGTCGTGACCGGCCCCCGACTGGGGCGCGGCCGGCCATCGTCGGCGCCGGCCCACGGCACGAGAAGCGTTGGGCGACAGGGACTTGTCCGGGCATGAGAGTGCCGCCTGGCTCGGGGGGTACCAGGCGGCACTCTCCTTGGATAGTGGCACCTCGTGCGGAATCAGACAAGCCTCGATCGGCTTTTCCAGGCCATCGGAGACGTTCCCGTCAACGTTTCCACACGGCGCACCGGAGGGCCACAACATACGGTCTGAATGGTTGACTGTTCTCCGCCGGAAACCGCCCGGCGCAGGTAAGGACTCGCCCAGCCTCAAGGCCCGAACGGGCAAGCAGAGCCCACCGGAGGGCCAAGCAGTGATCAAGGGATCGCCGGGACCGGGGGACTCTCGCCCGGGGCAGCCCGGCTAGCAGGCAGCGACGGTGAACGAGCCCTGCTGGGACGCGGTCCGGCTGTTCAGGTCCTTGACGGTGATGGTGTAGCCCAGGGTGCCGGCGGGGGCCGGGCCGAGGGACGCGGTCCAGGTGGACTGGTCGTCCGTCGAGGTCGCGAGCTGGAGGCTGAGCGTCGTCGTGCCGTCGGCGGTGGTGACCGTGACGGTTCCCCCGGCCATGCCGATCGCGTCCTGGACCTGCACCGTCAGCGGGCCGGTGGCGGGTGCCTGGTCGGTGGCGCAGGCCTGCGGCCGCAGCGAGGGCGGGGTCACCGAGAGGATCTTCGGGCCGGCGGTGACCGCGCCGGTGACCTGGATGGTGCCGCCCCCGGTTCCCGTCGCGACCGTCACGTTGATCGGGACGCTGATCTGGCCGACCGGGGCCGCCGACCGGTCCAGGGTGATCACCAGCTCGGTCCGGAAGCCGGGGTCGAGGTGGGTGGTCCGCGGGACCGCCGTGAGCCAGGACGGAAGGCCACCGCCGATCCGGAGGTCGACGGCCGTGGTGCCCGTGGCCGTCAGGTCGACGCTGTCGGTCGAGTCGACGGACCCGAGATCGACGCTGGTCCGGCCGAGGGTGAGCACCGGTCCGGCGGGCCGTGGGCCCGGTTGGGTGACCTTGACGGCCGCGCTGGGCGGTGACGTCGGTGCCGGCGGAGCGGACGACAGCTGGCCCGGGAGGACCTCCTGGACCCCGGGAGCCGGGCTGGCGACGCCGCTGGTCTCACCGGACGGGGCCCCGGCCTGCGCCGGCGACGGGGCCACGACGGCGACCGGGTTGCTGGCGCCCGGCTGGCGGCCCGTCGAGCCGGAGCTCGCCGTGTCGGCGCGCCCGCCGTTACCGCCCCGGCTGACCAGCGCGAAGCCGAGGATCCCGACGACGACGCCGAGGGCCACCAGGCAGCCGACGACGATCCGGCCCCACCGGATCGGCAGGATCCGGCCCGAGCGCCCCCAGGGCGACCGGTGCCGCCCGGGCGCCGGATCCGACCCGGAGTCGGACCGCATCGCCAGCGGCACGGAGTGCGGGCCGGTCCGTGCGCCCATCGCGCGGACGCCCTCGGTGCCGAACCTTCCGCCCGGATCGGTCCGGCTTGCCGGACTGTCGCCGCCGACGGCGTTGCCGCGCCGGTTGAGGCCCCCGACGCGCTGCCGCTCCCCCGCCGATCGTTGCTCCATCGCCGCCAACCCTAGGGGCGCTCCCGGCGCACCGTGGGCGGATTGCTCGTTTCTGTGACCATCGTTCGGCGTGTCGGCCGGGCGTTGGGGCGTCTGGCCTGGTCCGACGCTTCGTGACTCGCGCCACCCGCGCCTGGCACCGGACGTCCCGCGGCCAACGGCGGATGTCCACCGCGTCAACGCGTGGTTTCGCGACCACGTAGGCGATCTCGGTGCATTCGGGCCGACTCCATGGCAGCCTGGCATGACTCGACCCCGACCGACCAGTCGGTCACCAACCTGACGGGTCCCGACCACCCACGGCCCGTCGGATCGCCCTCGCGCCCCCACCCGGCCTGGCCGCGACCCGGCAGCCGGGCACCGCGCGGCGCGGGAAGGAGCCCTGCATGCCCGGCCCCGGATACACGATGGAGGTCGAACTCGGCAAGATCCGCGAGTTCGCCCGAGCGACCAAGTCGAGCAATCCCGACTATCTGGCGGCCGACCGGCCGGTCTCCCCCGCCACCTTCCTCGCGACGTCCGCCCTCTGGTCCTCCGGCGCAGGCTTCCCCTGGGACGAGGTCGACGGCGGCAAGGACATCGAGCTCGGCCGGGTGCTGGACGGCGGCCAGGAGTTCGTCTTCCACGGCGAGCCGCCGCGCGCCGGCACCCGGCTGGTCGCCCGGGCCCGGATCGCCGCCGACTACGTCAAGGAGGGCCGGCGCGGCGGCTCGATGCGGTTCATCGAGGTCGTCCACGAGTTCCGCACCCCGGACGGCCGCCCCGTCGCCGACCTGCGGAAGACCTTCATCGTCACCGGCCAGCCGCCGGCCCTGGCCGGCCAGGAGACCGACCGATGACGCCGGCCGCCGCCACCGCGAACCCGCACGCCCGGGCGCACACCGACTTAGCGCACGCGGACTTAGCGCACGCGGACCTCGCCGTCGGAGCCGGGCCGGCGCCGTTCGTCGACAGCCCGCTGACCCGCACCGACTTCGTCCGCTACCAGGGCGCCTCGGGCGACCTGAACCCGATCCACCACGACGAGGAGTTCGCCCGCGCCGCCGGCTTCCCGACGGTGTTCGCGGTCGGCATGCTGCAGGCCGGCATCCTCGGCACCTACGTGACCGACTGGCTCGGCGCGGCGAACCTGCGCCGCTTCACGGTCCAGTTCCGCGAGCAGGCCTGGCCGGGCGACGTGCTGACCTACACCGCCACCGTCACCGCGCTGCGCGAGGAGGCCGGCCGCCAGTTCGTCGACCTGGCCCTGCTCGTCACCCGGCAGACCGGAGGCACCCACCTGCGCGGTGAGGCCACCTTCGTCCTGCCGGCCTGAGGGCGGCGGGCCGCGTTCGGCCGCGGCCGCGGGCCTGCCCCGCCAGGCAGGCCCGCGGACGCGGCGCTCGACGACGGACCGGCGGTCAGCCGCCGGCCTGGGCGAGCAGGCCCCGGGCGATGACGATCTGCTGGATCTGGCTGGTGCCCTCGTAGATGCGGAACAGCCGCGCGTCCCGGTAGAAGCGCTCGACCGGCACGCCCCGGATGTAGCCCGAGCCGCCGTGGATCTGCACCGCGCGGTCGGCGATGCGCCCGACCGCCTCGGACGCGAAGTACTTCGCGCACGACGGGCCGATCCGTTTGTCACTGCCGTCGTCGAACTTCGCCGCGACGTCGGAGACCAGCGCCCGGGCGGCGTAGAGGTCGGTCGCCGAGTCCGCGATCAGCCCCTGGATCAGCTGGTGGGAGCCGATCACCCCGCCGCCCTGCTCGCGGGTCGCCGCGTAGGCGACGGACTCGTCCACCAGCCGCTGGCTCATGCCGACGCACAGCGCGGCGATGTGGATGCGGCCGTGCGCGAGGCAGCGCATCGCCGTCGCGTAGCCGCGGCCGACCCCGGCCTCGCCGCCGATCAGCACCGACGACGGCACCCGCACGTTGTCGAAGTACACGTCCGCGGTCCAGGCGCCGGCCTGGCCCATCTTGTGGTCGCGCGGCCCGACCGACAGGCCCGGCGTGCCCTTCTCGACCATGAACGTGCTGATGCCGCGGCTGGACGCGGCCTCCGGGTCGGTACGGGCGAAGACCATGAAGACGTCGGCGAGCGGCGCGTTGGTGATGAACCGCTTCGAGCCGTTGATCACCCACTCGTCGCCGTCGCGGACGGCGGTCGTGGTCAGGCCGGACGGGTCGGACCCGGCGCCGGACTCGGTCAGCGCGAACGACGCGGTCCACTCGCCGGAGGCCACCTTCGGCAGCCAGGTCTTCTTCTGCTCCTCGGTCGCGCCCTCCAGCAGGACGTGGCCCGCGATCCCGTTGTTGGTCCCGAACATCGACCGGAACGACGGCGTGGTGTAGCCCAGCTCGTAGACGAGCCGGACCTCCTCGCTCATCGACAGGCCGAGCCCGCCGTACAGCTCCGGGATCGCGAACCCGAACAGGCCCATCTCGGCCGCCTCGGCCCGCAGCGAGGCGGGCATCGCGTCCGTCTCCTCGATCTCCGGCTCGAGCGGCACGACCCGCTCCTGCACGAACCGTCGTACCGAGGCCAAAACCTCGGTGAAGTCACTCTCCTGCACGGCACCCGTCCGAATCTGGTCTCGATCCAGCATCACGGCACACCTGCTCTCGGCCGGCCCCGCCTGGGCGGAGCGCGGCGAGAACCCCGTGCGCCGGTGGATCCCGCGTCCGGCAGACCGGCCGCGCGACCCCACGGGATGCGCCGCGGTCCATCCTGCCCACCCGGACGCCCAGACGCACATCGGGACGGCCCGGGACGACCAAGGTCACTTCCCCTTCGCTGGCCCGTGACCGCACGGCGCGACACGATGACACGACCGCCCACCGCCCGGCGCAGCGGTCCGCGGGCCGGCGCAGCGCTCGGCCGCCAGCCGTCCGGGCGCATGATCGGTATGTGGCGAGGACGAACAGAAGACACGTGACTGAGGGAGTCCGGGCATGAGCGGGATCTGCGAGGGGCGCATCGTCGTCATCACCGGGGCGGGCGGTGGCATCGGCCGCCAGCACGCGCTCGCGTTCGCCGCCGAGGGCGCGAAGGTCGTCGTCAACGACCTGGGTGGCTCCCGGGACGGCACGGGTGCCTCCGCCGGCCCGGCCCAGGCCGTCGCCGAGGAGATCAAGGCGGCCGGCGGTGAGGCCGTCGCGCACACCGAGGACATCTCGACCTGGGACGGCAGCCTGTCCCTGATCCAGACCGCGGTCGACACGTTCGGCGGCCTGGACGTGGTGGTCAACAACGCCGGCATCCTGCGCGACCGGATGCTGACGAACATGACCGAGGCCGAGTGGGACGCGGTCATCAAGGTGCACCTGAAGGGCACCTTCGGCCCGGCGCACCACGCCGCCGCCTACTGGCGGGACCGGTCCAAGGCCGGCGAGGCGAACGACGCCCGCATCATCAACACCTCGTCGCCGTCGGGCATCTTCGGCAACGTCGGGCAGACGAACTACGGCGCGGCCAAGGCCGGCATCGCCGCGTTCACCGTCATCGCCGCCATGGAGCTGAGCCGCTACGGGGTCACCGTGAACGCGATCGCGCCGACCGCGCTGACCCGGATGACCGAGGACCTCGGCTTCGTCAAGAAGCAGGACGAGGACGCCAGGGAGGCCAGCCAGGACGAGGCCTGGAACCCGCTCGGCCCGGAGAACATCTCGCCGCTGGTCGTGTGGCTCGGCTCGCCGCAGTCGAGCGCCGTCACCGGGCGGGTGTTCTCGGTCGCCGGCGGCTTCATCAGCGTCGCCGAGGGCTGGGTGAACGGCCCGTCGGTGGACCGCCAGGGCAAGTGGGAGCCGGGCGAGCTCGGCGAGGTCATCCCCGACCTGGTCGCCAAGGCCGCCACCAACGCGGACATGCAGGGCAACCGCCGGTAGGCCGCGGCCGGCTCGTGGCCGGCGCCGGGCCCAGTGCCCGGCGCCGGCCACGCCGCGAGGTCAGCGCCCGAGCGCGCGCCGGCCCCACCAGACCCACCAGTCGAGGGTCCACAGGACCAGGGCGAAGCCGAAGAGCAGGTCCTCGACGGGCGCGAAGACCAGCCTCGGGCCGAGGATCGTGCCCGGGTCGTAGCGCACGACGCCGAACCCGGTGAGCACCCCGTTCGCGGCCAGCTGGCAGCCGACGATGATCGCGTAGGCGGTCCAGAACGCCTTCCGGCGCACGAGCCGCACCCGGAACACCCCCAGGTCCGCCGCGACCGCCAGCACCACCCCGGCGACCGCGAGCGCCGTGTAGCTCACCGCGCCTCGTCCCCGGGCGCGTCCCCCTGGGCCGGCTCGTCGCCGACGAGCCAGCCGGGCCGGCGGGCGCGGACGGCCTCCAGCGTGAGCACCGCGCACACCGGCACGGCGACGAAGAACAGGACCTCCTCCAGCGGCAGGCCGCCGGGCAGCCGGATTCCGGTGATGCTCCTGGCGTCGAACGTCCACTGGCGGCGCGCGACCGCGTAGAGGTCCCAGCCGGCGAAGACCACCAGCACCGGCACGAGCGTGGCCACGAGGCGCCGCCAGCGGGCGTAGACCCGGGTCCGCAGCAGGATCTCCAGCGGCGCCGTGCCCAGCAGGCAGACGGCCAGCACCGCGAGGTAGGTCAGGTGCCGCACGCGGCAGCCGCGGGCTAGCCGGCGGCGCGCAGCCGGCCGGCCAGCGCGGCGGCGGCCGCGGCCGGGTCGGCGGCGCCGGTGATGGCCCGGACCACGACCGCCCGCCGGGCGCCGGTCGCGAGCACCTCGTCGAGACGTTCGGCGTCGATGCCGCCGATCGCGAACCAGGGCTTGGCGCCGGGCGCGAACGGCGGCGCGGCGGCGACGGCCGTGGCGACCAGCCCCAGCCCGACACCGGGCCGGCCCTCCTTCGTGGGCGTGGGCCAGACCGGGCCTACGCAGAAGTAGTCGACGTCCGGGTCCTCGATCGCCGCGGCGAGCTGGTCCTCGTCGTGCGTCGACAGCCCGATGATCACGTCGGGCCCGAGCAGCCGGCGGGCCGTCGCGGGCGGGATGTCGTCCTGGCCGACGTGCAGGATGTCGACGCCGGCCACCGAGGCCAGATCGGCCCGGTCGTTACCGCTCACCAGGGCGCCGTGACGGCGGCCGGCGGCGACCATCCGGCCCAGTGCCGCCGCCTCGGCTCGCCATTCCAGCCCCTTCTCGCGCAGCTGGATCAGATCGACCCCCGGCCCCCCGGCCGGCGCGAGCACGCCGTCGAGGAACGCGTCGAAGGCCGGCTGGCGCGGGGTGCACAGATAGAGCCGCGCGTCGGCGAGCCGGGCCAGGCGCTCGGCCCGCGCCAGCGGTGCCCCGTCGGGCGCCTCGGCCAGCGCCAAGTCCACGATCGCCTGCTCGGCGATCACGTCCAGCGCGGACGGGCCCGTCTGTCGCGCCGCCGGCTCGTCGAGCTCGGCGTCGCCGGCGAGACCGGTCAGGTCGGTCAGGTCGTCAGCCACCGGCCACCGCCCGGACCAGCTCCAGCCGGTCGCCGGCCCGCAGCAGCACCGCGCGGCCCTCGGCCGTCGTGAGCGCCTCGCCGTTGTACTCGACGACGACGGAGCCGACGCGCAGCCCGAGCTCGACGATCAGCTCGGGCAACGGCTGCCCGTCCGGCACCTGCCGCTCCCGACCGTTCACGACGACGTCGACAACCGCGCGAGGGCCACTCGTTCCAGGCGCTCCAGCCACAGACGCATCGACCACCCTTCGGACCCTACGCGCGCCGGGCCCGCGGGCGCCCGGCTGACGGAGGCCCCTAGAAGACGGAGGCCCCTAGAAGGGGGATGCCCCTAGAAGGCGAGCGCCTGAGCCCGGCGCTTGACCTCCCGGCCGCGGTTGTCCCGCAGCGCCTGCAGCGGGGTGCCGGGAAGGCTCGGGTCCTCCCGCATCAGCCAGTCGATGGCCTCGTCCGGCGAGAAACCGGCGTCGGCCAGCAGCGTCAACGTGCCGGAGAGGCCCTTCGTGACGGCGTCCCCGTGGATGAAGCCAGCCGGGATCCGCAGAATGCCGTCGTCCTGGCGACGAGCGAGCAGGCCGCCCTCCCGCACGAGCTGGCGCACCCGGGTGACCGGGACGCCCAGCGCCTCGGCGACATCGGGCAGCGGCAACCAGTTGTCCATGGTCAAGATTAAACAGGACGTGGACGTCTCCTCAAGGCCGTGCGTACTTCCGATTGACGCGTTCATGCAGCCGTGACCCCCAACGTCCCGCAACAACAACCAAAGGGCCGCGGCCTGGGCGCCCGCGTCAGGCGGGGCCGATCTGGACGCCGCCGGCGGCCGCGGACCGGGTGGCCGCCTCGGCGACGGCGACGACCTTGCGGGCCGTCTCCACCCGGTAGGGGTTCAGCGGCCAGCCCGACAGCAGGGCGTCCGCGAGATCCCGGTAGAACGGTGACCCGGCCGCGGCGGGAAGCGGCAGCTGGGTCGTGGTGCCGTCGTGGGTGACCAGCGTCAGCGCGCCGGCCCGGCCGTCGGGGGACAGAGCGTCGGCCGACAGCGCGCCGGCGGTGCCGAGCACCCGCAGCCGGGCGGTCGGCGTCGGCAGCACGTCGGACAGGACGAGGTGCGCCTCGGCGCCGTCCGCGAAGCGCAGCAGGATGCGGGCGTGGTCGGCGTTGGTGACGTGGTGCCAGACGCGCTTGTGGGTGGTCGCGACCACCGTCTCGACGGGCTCGTCGACCAGGTCGAGCACCCAGTCGAGGTGCGCGAAGCCGCGCTCGTGGATCAGGCCCCCACTGGTGCGCTCGTCGTCGCGCCAGCCGCCGGCCGGACGGTTGAACCCGCCGTAGGTCGCCTCGACGGAGAAGACGTCGCCGATGGCGCCGCGCCGGACCGCGGCCCGCAGGCTCTGGTAGGCCGGGTCCTCGCGCCGCTCCGGATACATCACCACCACCGACGAGCGGGCCGCGGCGAGCAGCGCCAGGTCGTCGGCCTCCTGGGTGGACAGCGCGAACGGGGCGGCGATGACGACGTCCTTGCCGGCCTCCAGCGCGCGGCTCGCCCACTGGGCCCGGCTGTTGTTCTGGGTGCCGACCACGACGAGGCGGACGTCGGGGTCGGCGACCAGGTCGTCGGCCTCGGCGTAACCGCGGACGGTGCCGTCGGGGCCGGGCTGGCTGCCGCTGACGGCCACCAGGTTCAGGCCCTCGGTGGCGTCGAGGGCCGCCTGGTGAACGGCGGACGTCGTCGGGGTGGCGAGCAGGCCGACGCCGATCGGGCCCGCGTCGCTGACGCCGAGGGCGTGCCGCAGCCAGCGGCCGACCAGCCGGTGATACCCGGGGTCCGCGAGCGTGGAGGCCGTGGTCCCGAGCGTGAACATGCCGAGGCCGGTGGACGGCCGCCAGGTGCAGACCGGGTACTCGGCCATCTCGTGGCGCACGAGCAGCAGCCGCTCGACGTCGTCGGCGATCTTGTCGGGCAGCACCCAGCTGTCGTACGGGCGGAACTCGCCCATCCGCGCCGCCACCTGCCCGCCGTCCGGCCCCGTGGACAGGGCCAGCACATGCGGCGGGACCGCGCGGCCCGGGATCAGGCCGGAGGCCTCCACCAGCGGGCTGTCGACGGGCAGGGCGCGGACCGTGGGCCCGGCGAGCAGTACGGGGACCGACTGCCGCGCGCGGTCGAGTAGCTCCTGCTCGACGGAGTCCAGTGGCCGGTCGATGAGGACCAGCAGGGCGTCGGCGGAGCGGGCCGAGGTGGGCCCGAGCCCAGCGGCCCGGAGGTGGTCACCGAGGGCGCCCACCCCAGGCAGGTTGGAGACCAGGTGAATGCGCGGCACAGCGCCAGACTCTAGTGACAAGCTCAAATCCGCCCGCCAACGGGGCCGATGGGCAGGCTCGACCCTATCGTCCAGGTAGCCGGTCCGTGGCCGATTACTCCGGCAGCAGGGATTTCAGCGGGACGCTGACGTCGGCGAACTGCGCCTGATCGGGCTTGGTGTCGGAGGCGAGCAGCCGGCGCCCGGCGACCATGTCGATCGGCCGGACCACCGTCACCAGCGCCGAAAGCGTCCCGTCGGCCGCGAACCAGCCGGCCGACCAGCCCGGGGCCTTCTTCATCTCCGGGGTGCGCTGGGCGGTCGGGTCACCGCGGAACACCAGCTCGTCGCCCTGCGCCGGCAGGCCGGCGAACTGGACCATCCGGCCGAACTGCTCCGACCAGAAGTAGGGCACCGGGTTGTACGTCGGCAGCTCGGCGACGGGCGTACCGGCGGCCAGGCCGAGCAGCGTACTGGCGGCCACCGCCGGGGCGGACTGGGCCGCGTCCCAGTGCTCGACGTGCATCCGCTGGTCGTAGCGGGCCGACCACCAGGCCGAGCAGTCGCCCACGGCGACCACCGGCGGGGAGCCAGCGGCGCCGGCGACGTCGCCCGCCCAGCTGGCCAACAGGTGCTCGTCGGCGACGACGCCGCCCTCGACGAGCAGCGTCCCGCCGAGCCAGCCGACGTCCGGGCGCACGCCCACGCCGACGACGATCTCGTCGGCTGGCAGGAACTCGCCGCCGCGCAGCAGCAGACCGTCCTCGCCGATCTTGTCGACCATCGCGTCGAGCCGCAGGGTGACGCCGGCCTCGGCGTACCAGGAGACGGCGTGACCGCCGACCGCCGGCCCGAGCGGGAGCAGCGGGTGGCTCGCTCCCTCGACGACGGTCACCTCGGCGCCGAGCTTGGCGGCGACGGTCGCGACCTCCGCGCCGATCCAGCCCGCGCCGACGATGACCAGGCGCAGCCCCGGGCGCAGCGTCTCCCGCAGTGCGCGCGCCTCGTCGATGGTGCGCAGCAGGCGCTGGTTGTCGCTGCCGGGCAGCCGGATCGGCGCCGAGCCGCTGGCGATGACCAGTCCGTCGTAGTTGACCGGGCCCGCGGTGGTGTGCACCGTGCCGGGCTCGAGCCCGGTCGCGGGCTGGCCGAGCAGCAGCTCGACGCCGTCCAGCTCGTCCAGGCCGTACGGAAGCTGGGTGTTGTCGGTCCGCCCGGTCAGCACGGCCTTGGACAGGGGCGGCCGGTCGTACGGGAGGTGCTCCTCGGCCCCGACCAGGGTGATCTGGCCGGCATACCCCTGCTCGCGGAGCTCGACGACGGTCCGCCCACCGGCCAGTCCGGCTCCCACCACCACAACGCGTTCCATAGGCCGCAGGCTATCGGAGCGTCCCCTTATCAAGCCTGGCTTAGCTTCGCCCGTCACACTGGCGCGCATCGAGATCACCGGCGCCGCACCGTGACCGACCGGCGAGCACCCCGCGACCGAGCTGTCGCCACGAGTTGCTACGTGCCCACCAGCGGGAAGGCGTCCTTCCAGACGGGGTCGTAGCCGGCGGCGACGAGGACGGCGGCTACCTCGGCGGGCGGGCGTTCGTCGCTGATCGAGAACTGTTCGCCGGCCTCGCCGGGGGTGCCGTAGCCACCGGGCTCGGTCGACGAGCCGGCGCTCATGGTGGTCACGGCGATCCGGGCCAGGCCGTCGCGCATGGGCGCGGGCTCCCTGGTGGACAGGGAGAGGTCCAGGTCCGGCTCGTAGAGGCGCAGGGCGGCGTGGGCCTGGACGAACTCGGCGTCGTCGACGACGACCACCGGGGGGAAGCCGGCCGCGTTCGGGCGGATCCGCGGCAGGGCGGCCATCACCTCGGTCCGCCAGAACCGGCGGCCGAGAAACGTCGCGTGCGCGGCCAGGGCGAGCACGTCGGCGCGCCAGTCGACGGCGAGGCCGAGCAGCACGCCGAGCCCGAGCCGGCGCACGCCCGCGGCACCGGCCCGCTCGAACGAGGACAGCCGCCGGTCGAAGTCACGCTTCCAGCCGGCGACGTGCACCTCGCGGTAGCGGTCCCGGTCGTAGGTCTCCTGGTAGTGGACGGCGCCGACGAGGCCGGCGGCGACCAGCCGGGAGTAGGTGTCGTCCGACCAGGTCTGCGTCTCGATCGAGATCGCCGGGAACAGCGGGGACAGCCGCTCGACGACGGACACGAGGTAGTCGGCCGAGACCTCGATCCGGTGCTCGCCGGAGACGAGCAGCAGGTGGCGGAAACCGCGCTCGGCGAGCAGCCGCGCCTCGGCCTCGGTCTCGTCCGGGGACAGTGTCCGGCGCACCACCGGCAGGCCCTTGGAGAAGCCGCAGTAGGTGCACGACGACAGGCACTCGTTGGAGACGTAGAGCGGGGCGAACAGCCGGACCGCGCGGCCGAACCGGCGCAGCGTCGTCTCCCTGGCCAGCTGGGCGAGCTCCTCCAGCCGGGCGGTCGCGGCCGGCGAGAGCAGCACGGCGAGGTCGGACAGCGTGAGCCGGTCGCCCGCGCGGGCGCTCGCGAGCGTGGCACTCACGGCGGCGTCGTCGGCGCGCAGCCCGCGCGCGGCCAGCCCGGGCAGGTCGAGACCGGCGAGGACCGCCGCGAACTCGCCGGGCGCCGCGCTCACGGCGCGACCAGCCCGGCCGTCGCGGCAGCCCCTGCGGTCGCGGCACCAAGGAAACCGGTGAGCGGGGAGGACGCCTCGGCCCTGGTCGCGGTGCCGACCGTGCCGCGACCGGCCCGGTAGCCGAGCCGGCCGGCGAGGGTGGCGAGCGCGAACGCCCGGGCCATCGCCACCGGGTCCGCGGCGACCGCGATCGCGGTGTTGACCAGGACGGCGGCGGCCCCGATCTCCATCGCCTCGGCCGCGTCCGAGGGCACACCGATCCCCGCGTCGACGACGACCGGGACCCCGGCCGCCTCGATGATCACTTCCAGGGCATCCCGGGTCCGCAGGCCGCGGTTCGAGCCGATCCAGCTGCCCAGTGGCATGACCGTCGCGCAGCCGGCCTCCTCCAGCCGCCGGGCCAGCACGGGGTCGGCCGGGCAGTAGGGCAGCACGGTGAAGCCGTCGGCGACGAGCAGCTCGGCGGCCCGCAGCGTCTCCACCGGGTCGGGCGCCAGGGTGCGGGGGTCGGGGGTGACCTCCAGCTTGACCAGGCCGGTGCCGACCGCGGCCCGGCCGAGGCGGGCCAGCCGGTGTGCCTCCTCGGCGTTGACGGCGCCCGAGGTGTTCGGCAGCAGCGTCATGTCCGGCGGCACGAAGTCCAGGACGTCGCCCTCGCCGGCCCGGTCGAGGTCCACCCGGCGCAGCGCGACCGTGACGATCTCGGCCCCGCTCGCGACGAGGGCGTCGCGCATCACCTGGTGGCTGCCGAACTTCCCGGTCCCGACCAGCAGCCGGCTGCCGAAGTCCTGCCCGGCGATCCGAAGCGGATCGTCGCCGCCGGGCAGCCCGGCCAGGACAGACGAGGTACTAGTGATCGCAATCCCCTCCCCACGCGCGCATGACCGCGATCGGGTGCTACGGGTCGCTGGCGGTTCCTGGTCAGCCTCTCAGCCCGTCATCCACGGGCTCCCCGGGTCGGATCCGGATTGTAGGTCCAACGGGGCGAGCGAAGCGAAGCCCGGCATCGCCCGGCTGCCGGAGGAACGGGCGGATCACGCCAGGCAGGTTTAATGATCTTGTCGTTGTGTATTCCGTCCGTCACTGTCGGTCGTTACGGACCGAAGCCGGAAGGAAACGCATGCGACCACGAAGTCTCCTTGCGCGGCCCGAGACGCCGGGATGCTCGGCCCGCCGACCGGGCCGAGCCACGGCTCGGGGCGCCGGGCTGGTGGCCGGCGTCCTGCTCGTCGCCGCGGTCAGTGGTGCGTCCGCCGGCGGCGGCTGGGGTCCGTACCGGGTCGGCGCCGGAGACTCGCTGTGGGCGCTCGCGGCACGGCACGGCACGACGGTCGACCGGATCCGGGCCATGAACGGCCTGACGGACGACGGCCTGGGCATCGGCGACCTGCTCTACCTGCCCGGCTCCGGTGCTGACGCCGGTTCCGACGCCGCCGGGCCGAGCGCAGCCGGGGCGCCGCCGCCGACGCAGCCGCCCGGCGGGCACGTCGTCCAGGCAGGCGAGTCGCTCTCGCTGCTGGCCGCGCGGACCGGGCAGAGCGTCGACGACCTCGCGGCCCAGAACGGCCTGGACCCGGGTGACGGCCTGCGGATCGGGCAGGTCCTGCTCCTGTCCCCCGGCACCGCGGCCACGGGCGGGTCGGCCGGAGATCAGACGGCAGGCGCGGGAACGGGCGCGGCGGCGCCGAGCGGGCCGCCGGCCGGTGGCGCGAGCGCGGCCAGCACCGGGGACGCGGTCTCGGGTGTGAGCGCGCGGGTGGCGGCGATCCAGGCGCTGGTCCGGGCCGAGGCGGCCCGGCAGGGCCTCGACCCGGCGCTGGCGCTCGCCGTCGCCTCCGTCGAGTCCAGCTTCAACCCGGGGGCGGTGAGCCGGACCGGGGCGGTCGGCGTCATGCAGCTGATGCCGCGCACGGCGCGCTGGCTCGCGGCCCAGCTAGGCCAGCCGATCGACCGGACCGACCCGGCCGAGAACATCACCGGTGGCGTGGCTTTCCTGCGATACCTGCTGGCCGCGACGTCATCGAATCTTCCGATCGCCATCGGCGCCTATTACCAAGGTCTTGACTCAGTGCGACGGTCCGGGTTCTTTCCCGACACCGCGGTCTACGTCGCCAAGGTCACCGCACGGCAGGCGAAGTTCACGTAAGAGGGCGTAATCGTACACTGGCCGGGTGGATGCCACGGTTGCCGACCCCGTCATCGGTCGCCTCCTGGACGGCCGATACACCGCCCAGGAGCGTCTAGCCGTCGGCGGTATGGCGACGGTCTACATCGCGCACGACAATCGTCTCGACCGGATGGTCGCCCTCAAGGTGATGCATCCCAACCTCATGCACGAGCCCGACTTCGTCGCCCGGTTCCACCGGGAGGCCCGGGCGGTCGCCGCGCTCAACAGCCCGCGGGTCGTGTCGGTCCTCGACCAGGGCTCGGCGCAGACCCCGGCGGGCATCCTGAACTACCTGGTCATGGAGCTGGTCCGCGGCCGGTCGCTGCGCCAGTACCTGGCCAGCCGGGGCCGGCTGATGCCCTTCGAGGCGCTGGACATCATCGACGCGGTCGCCGAGGCGCTGACCGCGGCGCACCTGGCCGGCATCATCCACCGGGACATCAAGCCGGAGAACATCCTGCTCGGCGACGACGGCCAGGTGAAGGTCGCCGACTTCGGCCTGGCCCGCCCGCTCGCCCAGCCGACCGAGGCCCTGACCCAGGGCGTCGTCATGGGGACCGTCGGCTATCTCGCGCCCGAACAGGTCACGCACGGCATCGCCGACTACCGCAGCGACGTCTACGCCGCCGGAGTCGTGCTGTTCGAGATGCTCACCGGCCAGCTGCCGCACACGGGCGCCACCCCGATGTCGGTCGCCTACCAGTCGGTCCACAGCGAGATCCCGGCCCCATCCCAGATCGTCCCGGGCATCCCGCCGGAGCTGGACAGCCTGACCCTGCGGGCGACGGCCCGCCGGCCCGACCAGCGGCCGCAGGACGGCCCCGCGCTGCTCGACGAGGTCCGCCGGGTGGCGCCGTTCGTGGCCGAGCCCAGCGAGCCGGCCGGTACGACGGTCTACCCGGGCGCCTACGCGGCCGCGGCGCCGACGCCCGGCTACGCGCCGACCCGGGTCGACCGCCCCGCGGCCGGCGGACCGGACCCCTTCTTCGACACGGACGGCTACGACGAGACCGGCTACGACGCCGAGCCCGGCGGACCGGGCTACGGTGCTCAGTCCAGGCGCCACTCCGCCGCCGGCACGCCCGGCTGGCGACGCCCACCGGGATGGGTCTTCGGTCTGGCCGCTGCCGCGGTCGTGCTGATCCTGCTGATCGTCGGTGCCAAGGCGATCCTGGGCGGTGGCGGCGGCAACCAGGTACCGCTGCTCACCGGCGAGGCGAAGGCGGACGCGGTCTCGGAGCTCAAACAGGCCGGGCTGAAGGCGGCATTCGGCACCGCCGTGTACAGCACCGCGATCCCCGTGGACCACGTCGTGAGCCAGTCCCCGTCGGGCACCGCCCAGGTGAAGTCCGGGGACACGGTCACGATCATCCTGTCGCTCGGGCCGCAGCAGGTCACGGTGCCGGACCTGCACGGGCTGTCGCAGGCGGACGCGCAGGTCAAACTGCAGAAGGCGGGCCTGAGCGCCGGCGGCGTGCAGACCGAGCCCAACGACACCATCGCCGAGGGCATGGTCGTCAGTTCCGATCCCGCCGCCGGCACGAAGGTCGACCCGTCCAGCCAGATCACCCTCGTGGTGAGCAGCGGCAAGACCAGCATGACCATCCCGGCCGACGTCATCGGGAAGTCCTTCGCCGACGCCAAGGCCGAGCTGGCGGCGATGAACCTCCAGGTTCAGCGAGGACCCGACGACACGAGCGGCACCGCGGACAAGGGCACCGTCGCGGCCGTCTCGCCCGCTGTCGGCTCGACGGTGAACGCCGGCGACACCGTCACCCTCAGCGTGTCGACCGTGGACCAGTCCGGCACGCCGGTGCAGGTGCCGGACGTCAGGGGCAAGTCCTGGTCGCAGGCCCAGAAGATCCTGCGCGACGCCGGGCTCAACCCGCAGAAGGACTTCTGGTCGAACTTCTCGGGCGGCAACGTGACGGCCACCTCGCCCAACGCCGGCAAGACGGTCGCATCCGGCTCGACCGTCTACGTCCGCCTGGGCGGCGGCTGACCGGTCCCCGTCCTCGTCCCCGAGCCCGGGGACGAGGACGGGGCCTTGGCTACTCGGTGTGGGCCTGGGCCCGGCGGGACCGGGTGGCCTGGAGCATCTCGGCGACCAGGAACGCGAGCTCCAGCGCCTGGCTGGTGTTCAGCCGCGGGTCACAGGCCGTCTCGTAGCGGCCACCGAGGTCGGCCTCGCCGATCTCCTGGCCGCCGCCGAGGCACTCGGTGACGTCCTCGCCGGTCAGCTCGATGTGCAGGCCGCCCGGGTGGGTGCCGAGGTCCTTGTGCACCTCGAAGAAGCCGAGCACCTCGTCGAGCACGTCGTCGAAGTGCCTGGTCTTCACGCCGCCCACGTCGCGGGTGTTGCCGTGCATCGGGTCGCAGGCCCACACGACCGGGTGGCCGGCCGCGTTGACCTTCTCGACGACCGCCGGCAGCGCGTCCCTGACCCGGCCGGTGCCCATCCGGGAGATCAGCGTGAGCCGGCCGGGGATGTGCTCCGGGTTGATCCGCTCAGCGATCGCGAGCACCTCGTCGGGGCTCGCCTTCGGGCCGATCTTGCAGCCGATCGGGTTCGTGACGCGGGACAGGAACTCCATGTGCGCGCCGTCGAGGTCCCGGGTGCGCTCACCGATCCAGATCATGTGGGCGGACAGGTCGCAGACCTGGCCGGTCGACTCCTCGACCCGCGTCAGCGCCCGCTCGTAGTCCAGCAGCAGGCCCTCGTGGCTGGTGTAGAGCTCGACGCCGCCGAGCTCCGAGGTGCGGTCGAGATCGATGCCACAGGCGGCCATGAACGCGAGTGCCCGCTCGATGTCGGTCGCCATCAGCTCGTAGCGCCGGCCGGCCGCCGAGTCGCGCACGAACGCCTTGTTCCACTCGTGCACCTGGCTCAGGCTGGAGAAACCGCCGGTCGCGAAGGCCCGGATCAGGTTCAGCGCCGCCGCGCTGTGGTGGTAGGCCGAGACCATCCGGTACGGGTCCGGCAGCCGGGCCGCCAGCGTCGCCTCCAGGCCGTTGACGGCGTCGCCCCGGTAGGACGGCAGGCCGGTCGACGTCTCGATGTCGGCGGAGCGGGGCTTGGCGTACTGGCCGGCGATCCGGGCGACCTTCACCACCGGGGTGGACGCGCCGTAGGTGAGCACGACCGCCATCTGCAGCAGCGTCTTCACCTTGTCGCGGATGTTGTTGGCGGTGTTCGCGGCGAAGGTCTCGGCGCAGTCGCCGCCCTGCAGCAGGAACGCCTCACCCCGGGCCACGTCGGCGAGCCGCTCGGTGAGCGACCGCACCTCGGGGGCGATGACCAGCGGCGGCAGCGCCGAGAGCTCGGCATAGGCACCACGCAGGGCCGCCTGGTCCGGCCAGTTCGGCTGCTGCTTCGCCGGCAGGGTCCGCCAGAGGTCCAGCTCCGGGTGGGCCTGGTCGGTAAGGGCCTGGCCGGTGGCCACCGGTGCGCTGTCTAGTCCGAGCTCACTCACCCGTCCAGGGTACGGGCCGGCCGCGAACGTTTCACGTCGGTTTCCGCCGGCCGCCACGAGACCACCGCCACCAGGCCACGCTGGCCGGCCAGGCCGATCCGAGGCACCGACTTGCCTGCGCAGACGCCGATCATCCAGCTGGCCGGGCAAGCTGCTGCGCCTTGGGGGTGAGGCAGGGCCAGGCGCGGACGATCCGCACGACATTCCCGTCAGTGCCGGGTCAGCCGAAGAAGACCTCGGCCTCGGCGTAGAGGTCCTCCGGGACGGTCTTCAACTCGGCCACCGCGTCGCGCAGCGGGACGAGGTCGATGCGGGTGCCGTGCAGCGCGGTCATCGTGCCGAAGTCGCCGTCGTGGATCGCGTCGATGGCGTGCAGGCCGAACCTCGTCGCGAGCCAGCGGTCGAACGCGGTCGGGGTGCCACCGCGCTGGACGTGGCCGAGGACGGTCGCTCGGGACTCGCGGCCGGTCCTGGCCCGGATCTCGGCCTCAAGAAGCCCGGAGATGCCCTGCAGCCGGACGTGACCGAAGGCGTCCCGTTCCCCCTCCTTGACCGACATCGTCCCGGCCAGCGGCGTGGCACCCTCGGCGACCACGATGATCGGCGCGTAGCGGGTGGCGAACCGGCTCTCGACGTGGGCGCAGACCTTGTCGATGTCGAACGGCCGCTCGGGGATCAGGATGACGTTGGCTCCGCCGGCCATCCCACTGTGCAGCGCGATCCAGCCGGCGTGGCGTCCCATCACCTCGACGATGAGCACGCGGTGGTGGCTCTCGGCGGTGGTGTGCAGCCGGTCGATGGCCTCGGTCGCGATGTTCACCGCGGTGTCGAAGCCGAACGTGTAGTCCGTGGCGGCGAGGTCGTTGTCGATGGTCTTCGGGACGCCGACGACCGGGACTCCCTCATCCGCCAGCCGGCTCGCCACCCCGAGGGTGTCCTCGCCGCCGATCGCGATGATGGCGTCCACGCCCTGCGCGGCCAGGGTCGCCCTCAGCCGGTCCGGACCGTCCGCGATCTTGTAGGGATTCGTCCGGCTGGAGCCGAGGATGGTGCCGCCACGCGGCAGGATGCCCCGCACGGCCGGAATGTCGAGGGTGACCGTGTCGCCCTCCAGCGGACCGCGCCAGCCGTCCCGGAACCCGACGAAGCTGTGCCCGTACACGCCGACGCCCTTGCGGACGACGGCGCGGATCACCGCGTTGAGCCCGGGGCAGTCGCCGCCCCCCGTCAGCACACCGATCTTCACGGCCCTACGCCTCCCACCGTCGCGAAGCCAGACGATGACGGAGCGTAGGTCCGAGTAACCCCCATCACAAGGTTCACTCGCCCGCGAGCCGGTGTCTGCCCCTACGGCACCCGGCGGGCGCGCAGCGGGGCGAGGACCTGCCAGCGGGCCAGGTTGTGCCGGGCGTCGACCAGGGCGTCGTGCGCGCCGGCCGGTGGGGAGGGCAGTTTGGGCCGGCCGGTCTCCTCCCACAGCTGGCGCAGGTCCCGGGTGAACCGGGGGAACTCGGGCGGCAGCGCCGGCATCATCCCGAACAGCTGGCAGAGCACCACGTGGTCGTAGGCGCCGTACCAGGCCCACAGCTCCGGGTCGCCGTCCGCGGTGAGGAACGCGACAAGCTCGTCCTTGATCTGGGCACGCGAGCGCCACACCGGGGCGGACGGCGCCGGCAGCTGGTCGAGCACGTTGCGGCGCACCCACTGGCCGGCCCGGGACGGGTCGAACTCGGTGGAGACCGCGTAGTACTCGCGGTCTCCGTCCTCGCTCACCACCCCGATGCTCACCAGGTCGAGCCAGTGATGCCCGCCGTCCATCCGCTCGATGAACTCGGTGTCGTAGAAGTACCGGACGCCACGCACGCCCCCAGTGTGCCCGCCCCCCGAGGACGTCTGATCAGCGAGGCGGCCGTGGGCGCGCGGGCGCGCGCTCAGCGGGCGTCGTGGAAGGTGCTCGGCGGGTCCGGCGGCTGGTAGTCGGGAACGAGCTCCTTGGCCAGGTGCTCCAGGAACAGGCCGGTGTCGGCGACGACACCGAGTGCCTGGGTGGCGGCGCGGTCGGTCAGCGCGGCGACCGTCGAGGGGTTCATGTCGACGGCGGCGAGCGGCACCGACGCCGGGAGGATGTTGCCCGTCGCGACCGAGTGCAGCGCGGTGGCGATCATCATGGTGAACCCGACGCGGCGCAGCGCCTTGCGCATCGCGCGCTGGCCGGCGAGCACGTCGGTGTGCACGTCCGGCAGCGGCCCGTCGTCGCGCACCGAGCCGACCAGCACGAACGTCTTGTTGGCCTTGACCATCGCGTGCAGCACGCCCTCGGTCAGCACGCCCTGCTCCACGGCGGCCCGCAGCGAGCCGGCCCGGCGGATCGTGTTGATCGCCCGGATGTGCTGCTCGTTGCCGCGCTGCACCCGCTTGGCCCGCAGCGGCCCGAGGCCGATCGGGTGGCCGTAGAGCGCCTGCTCGACGTCGAGGGTGGCCAGCGCGTTGCCGGCGAACAGCACGTCGACGTAGCCGGCCTCGACGAGGGCGACGAGCGCGCCGGACGCGCCGCTGCTGATCGCGGTCGGGCCGGCGACCCACAGCACCTGCTGGCCCTCCGCCTTGACCTCGCGGATCTGCCTGGCGATCGCGCGGACCAGCATCGCCTGCGGCTGCGTGGAGCCCGCGGGCGGCAGCGACATCGCGCCGTAGGTGCCGTAGGCGCGGTTCGAGTGGGTGGAGTGGTCGGTCATCGGGAGGACGACCTTGACCCCGGACGAGCCGCAGACGATCTGGTCGCCGGCGCGCACCTCGGCGACCGGCACGGTGCGTACCCGGCCCCCGTGGACCACCAGTCCGCAGTCCATCTCGGGCTGCTCCACCGGCACCCACTGGCCGTCCAGGTGGACGACGGTCTCCAGGTTCGTGGTCGCGTAGAAGTCCGCGGGGAACACCCCGTCCCGGTCGGCCGGGCGCAGCACCGCCTCGCCGGGGTCGACCAGGTTCACCCCGTGGACCTGGATGCGCATGAGGATGCGCATCAGGAGCTCCTCGGACCCGGCGCCGACGGTGATCACCGCATGCGACTCGTCATCGTGCGTCCGGCCCAGGTCGATGTGGTCGACCCCGTAGTCGCCGCCGTAGTCGAGCACGTCGTCGAGCACCCGGGCCAGCACGCCCGTGTCCATCAGGTGCCCGTGGACCTCGACCTTCTCGTGGAAGCGCACGCCGCTGTCCCTTCCTGTCCTGTCCTGGGCGGTCCTGACCACAACCGCCCACCCGCCCCCGCCCCAGCCCCGCCTTGCCCACGCCCGCCCACGGCGCGGCAGTATCCACTCAGGGTGACGCACCCGCGGTCCGGACGCCATGGGTCGCGCACGCACACCACAGGTGACGCGCCACTCAGCGGCCGGCCACGGGCCTGCGCACCCGGCCGGCCCACGCGCACCTGACCGGCTCAGAGGACCGCGCCGTCGTCCGGCCAGTTGTCGTCGTCGGTCGGTGGCCGCTCCCCCATCCGCGCGACCAGGCCACCGACGCCGCCCAGGATGAGCAGGACGCCCAGAACCTCCTGGGTGGTGCTGCTGGTCGCCTGGGCGACCAGCGCGGGCACGGCGAGCACGACGACCCCGAGCACGATCGCGGCGACCGCGACCCAGGTGAGCGGCCGCGGCCACGGCGCCCGCGGCGGCGGAGGCGGGACGTAGTGGTCGTCCTCCTCGCTGACCGCGCCGCCGCCGGAGGTGCCCGCCGCCGGCGGGGGGCCGACCACGAACAGGGTGCGCCCGATGGCCTCGTCGAGGCGGTCCCGGTCGGTGCCGGCCCGCGGCCCGCCGTCCCCGCTCGCGTCCCCGGCGTCACCGTCGTCCCCGGCTTCGTCGGCGTCCCCGGTTGGCCCGTCGGGCGGCTCGGCGGCGCGGCCCACGTTCTCGGCGTCCGGCCAGACGCTCGCGGCGGGCTCGTCGTGGAAGTGCGCGACCAGCTCGGCGAAGACGTCGTCGTCGGCCGGCTGGTCGGCGGAGCCGTCGGCCGGGCGGGGATCCGAGGGATCAGACATCGACGTCAGCGACCCCGGGCGCGGCCGCGGCGCCAGGAGCCGGCGCGGCGGCGTGGGCGCGGAGGAACTCCAGGCTGCCCTCGAAGATCGCCTGCCGGTCGTTGTCGAGGGTGGCGACGTGGTAGCTGTCCGGCAGCAGCCGTTCGGTGACGGGCGCCGCGGTCATCCCGGCGAGCAGCAGACGCCCGGAGCTGGGCTCGACGACGTGGTCGATGACGCTGCGGAAGGTCAGCACCGGGCTGACGATCCGGGGCAGGTCCGGCAGGGTGACCTTCCACAGCTCCATGAGCGACACGAACGCCCGGACCGGCACCCGGTCATAGCCGACCTCGCGGGCACCGGTCGCCTTGATGTCGCTGGCGATGCCGGGGATCGACGGGCGCACCCGGGCGATCAGCGGGGCGAGCCGCGCGACCCGCCGGTCGGTGCCGAGGCTGGGGTTCACGGTGACGGCGCCGGCCACCTCCGCGCCACGCTCCTCGGCCAGCCGCAGCGTCAGCGTGCCGCCCATCGACAGGCCCATCACGAACACCTGGTCGCAGCGGGCGCGCAGGTCGCCGAACGCCTCGTCGACCGCGCCGTACCAGTCGCGCCAGCCGGTCTGGGCCAT
The DNA here is from genome assembly GCF_000166135.1 of Pseudofrankia inefficax. Lineage (NCBI taxonomy): Bacteria > Bacillati > Actinomycetota > Actinomycetes > Frankiales > Frankiaceae > Pseudofrankia > Pseudofrankia inefficax. The sequence goes on along the minus strand of NC_014666.1, from coordinate 2,230,481 downwards.
GTCCTGCCAGCGGGTGCCGTGGCCGGGCAGCAGCGGGCAGCGCACCGTGAGCCCGGCGGCCGCGAGGAAGTCGCCCCACTGCCGCAGGCTCTGGGGCGTTCCGGTGAAGCCGTGCACCAGCAGCACCCCGACGGGGCCGCCGGCTCCCAGCTCGAAGGGCGCGGCACCGGGCAACAGGGGGGCACCCGCCGGCGCTCCCGCGCCACGGCCCCGGTCGGCAGCAGCCATCTGTGACCCGCCTTCCCGAACGTTCCACCAGAATTCGGCCAGGGGCCCAGTCCAATGCTGCCATGCGGGCCGCACGGAGACCACGGGCTTCGTCACCGGTCGGGGACCCGGTGGGATGTGGTTGTCGAGCGTGCCCGCCGCCGCACCGCCATATCGCGTCGGGCATATCGCGTCGGGCCGGGTACCGCGACGCGACACCCCGGCGCGGCCGAGGCCGACGGCCGGCCCGCGGTGGCCCGCGCGTGTGCCGGGTGTGACCATGGGCCGCACATCGACGCAACCGTGGGGGGATTGCTCCCCGCCGGGCCTGGGGAAGGCTAGGGTCGATTCGACCATCGGACGCGCCACCGGGAAGTCCGGTGATACCTGGGTGCCCACGCCCGGAGCGTCGGAGGCCGGGGCGGCCGCGGCGCGGCCGAGCAGGGAGCTGCCGTGTTCTACTGGGTCGTCAAGGTGGTCCTTTCACCGTTTCTGCGCACGTTCTGGCGCCCCTGGATCGAGGGACTGGAGCACGTGCCGGCGGAAGGGCCGGCGATCCTTGCCAGCAACCACCTGTCCTTCCTGGACTCGATCTTCCTGCCGCTGATGCTGCCGCGGCGGGTCACCTTCCTCGCGAAGATGGACTACTTCACCCAGGGCGGCCTCAAGGGCCGGGCGAAGCGGATGTTCTTCAGCGGCGTGGGCCAGCTGCCGATCGACCGCAGCGGCGGTAAGGCCAGCGACGCGGCGCTGCGCTCCGGCGTGCGCGTGCTCTCCGGCGGGAAGCTGCTCGGGATCTACCCCGAGGGCACCCGCTCGCCGGACGGGCGGCTCTACCGGGGCAAGGTCGGCGTCGCCCGGATGGCGCTGGAGGCCAAGGTGCTGGTCGTCCCGGTGGCCATGTTCGGGACGTTCGAGGTCCAGCCGCAGGGCCGCACGATCCCGCGGATTCGCCGGGTCGGCATGCGGATCGGCCGGCCGCTGGACTTCAGCCGCTACCAGGACATGGCCGACGACCGCTTCGTGCTGCGCTCGATCACCGACGAGATCATGTACGAGCTGATGCAGCTGTCCGGCCAGGAGTACGTCGACATGTACGCCCAGCAGGCCAAGGACGAGCTCGCCGCGTCCCGTGCCGCCGCCGCGGCGGCCGTCGCCGAACTGTCCGGCACCGCCGCGGCGCCCGGCTCGGCCGCGGTGCCCGGACGTCCGGGCGAACCGGGGAAGCCGAAGCGGACCGGCGCCCCCAGGCAGGCCGACCCCGCCCGGGCCAGCGCCACCCGTGAGTCCGACTGATCCGCCCTGGCCCGGCTCCGAGACCTGGTGGGCCGCCGTCCGACGGGCGCCGGCTCCGTCGGCCAGGCCGGCAACGGGCCGCTGACGCGCGGTCCGGCCGGCACGGCAGTATGGAGGCCGTGGGGGCATATTCGGCGCACAACGGGCGACACGGGCGGCGCGCCACCCGGCTGGCCACCGGCGTCACGCTGGCCGCCGTGCTCGGCCTCGCCTGGAGCGGTTCCGCGTCGGCGGCACTCGCGGCCGGGAGCCCGACAGGCGCCTCGTCCGCCGGTACCGCGCAGGCGCCGATCGGGACGGTGACCCGCGCCGGCAGCTACCTGGTCGACGGCAACGGCAGGATGTTCGTCCCGCACGGGCTGATGGTGCCGGCCGGGGTGACCCCGACGGCGGCCGAGCTCGACGCCTGGGTCCAGGCGGGTTTCGACGCGGCCGGGGTGACGGTCCCGCTGTCCGCGGCGGGGCGCTTCCCCGACCCGACGACGGGCGCGACCGTGAACGACCCGGGCCTCGTCGCCGCGGGGAACGTGGTCAGGGCCCTGACCAACCGGGGCTTCGTCGTGGCGCTGCGGGTCGTGCCGGTAGGCGGCGCCACGGTGGCACCGACGGCGCTTCAGGCCGCCCTGCGCCGGCTCGCCGCGGCCTTCCGCGACACGGGCGGCCTGACCGGCTACGAGCTCCCCCACGCGCAGACCAAGGACGCGGCGGCCGTCCTGGCGGGCAGCGCGGCCATCGCGGCGGTCGACCCGTTCCACCTCCTGTGGCGGGAGCAGCCAGCCTCGTTCCAGCCCGCGGCGACCGTCGCCGTCAACGACCCGACCGGCTACCTGACGTCGTGGCCCGGCGGCGACGCGGCGCTGGCCGCGTTCACCGCCGCGGCCGACGGCAACACGATCGGCTGGCTCTACCCCGCCCCGGCGGCCGGGCCGCTCCCGCCGGCGCTCGCCCGGGCGTACCCACTGGCGATCGCCGGCACCCCGGCCTCGTTCGGCACCGACACCGCCGGCACGTTCACCCTGCGGTACGCCCCCGGCACGCTGCCGAGCGGGAAGCCGACGCCGGCCGGCTGGGTCAGCGCCGTCAGCCTGCCCGCCGCCGCCTACCCGACCGGGTACACGCTCACGCTGACCGGCGCCCGGCTGGTGTCACGGCCCGGCTCCGCGCTGCTGTGCGTGGCGGCACAGCCCGGCGCCACCGAGGTCTCCCTGACCGTCACCCGGGCCACGGCGGGCTCGGCGCCGACCCCGGTGCCCTACGCCGGTGCCCAGGCGTGCGCGGACCCGACGGTGGCCGCGGCGCCGAGCGCGCCGGCCACCAACGCGGCCGCGCGGACCGACACCGCGACGAAGAAGGACGACTACTCGGGCCCGTTGCTGTGGGCGCTGCCGCTGCTGGGCGCGGCCGTCATGGCGCTGCTGCTGGTCGTGCCGTTCCGGCTGCTGCGCGGGCTGCGCGTCGGCACCGGCCGCACCGGCTCCCGGTCGCCGTTCACGGACCCCGACGACACGCCGGCGCCGGACGAGCGAGCCGGCGCAGCGCCAGGCTCGAGCTCGCCAGACGGGCCGCCAGCCCAGGCGGCTGCCGAGCGCCCGGCCCGCCACCGCCGACCGGCCCGGCGCGGGTCAGCCTAGGCCTCGGCGGTCCCGTAGATCTCGGTGACGGCCGAGGCGTACCTGTCCATGACGAGGGAGCGGCGCACCTTCAGGCTCGGGGTCAGCTCGCCGGTCTCGACGGTGAAGTCCGCCGGCAGCACGCTGAACTTCTTGATCCCCTCGGCGTGTGAGACGGACGCGTTCGCGGAGTCGACCGCCATCTGCAGGTCCGCCAGGAGCTCGGGGTCGTGGACCAGCGCGCTCGCCGGGGTGTCCCGCGGCCGCCCGTGCGCGGCCAGCCAGTGCGGCAGCGCCTCCTCGTCGACGGTGAGCAGCGCGGCGATGAACGGGCGCCGGTCGCCGATCACCATCGCCTGGCTGATCAGCGGATGCGTCTGCAGCCGGTGCTCCAGGGGCGCCGGCGCGACGTTCTTGCCGCCGGCGGTCACCAGGATCTCCTTCTTGCGCCCGGTGATCCGCAGGAAGCCGTCGACGTCGAGGCTGCCCATGTCGCCGGTGTGGAAGTAGCCGTCGGCGTCGAGAGCCTCCTTGGTGGCGGTCTCGTTCGCGTGGTAGGCGGTGAACACGAGCGGGCCGCGCACGAGCACCTCGCCGTCGTCGGCGACGCGGACGGTCACCCCTGGCAGCGGCTGGCCGACGGTGCCGACCCGGACGTTGCCCGGCCGGTTGACCGTGACGGCGGCCGACGTCTCGGTCAGGCCGTAGCCCTCGAGGATCGTCACGCCGATGCCGCGGAAGAAGTGGGCCAGCCGCTCACCGAGCGGGGCGCCGCCGCTCACCGCGTTGCGGACCTGGCCGCCGAGCGCGGCGCGCAGCTTCGCGTAGACCAGCCGGTCGAACACCGCGTGGCGGGCCCGCAGCACGAGCCCCGGCCCGCCCGGCGTGGCGAGCGCCTCGCTGTAGGCGACGGCGGTCGCCTCGGCGGCGTCGAAGATCTTGCCCTTGCCCTCGTTGTGGGCCTTCTGCCGGGCGCCGGCGTGCACCTTCTCGAAGACCCGCGGCACCGCCAGCACATAGCTCGGCTTCGCCTGGGCCAGGTCGGCGAGCAGCGTCTTCGTGTCGGACGTGTAGGCGATCGGCAGGCAGCTCTGGATGGCGATGTTCTGCACCAGCCGCGCGAAGACGTGCGCGAGCGGCAGGAACAGCAGCGTGGAGGCCCCGGCGGTGAACACGTCGGGGGCCATCGCGATTGAGGACAGTGCGTCGAACAGCAGCGCCCGGTGGGAAAGCTCGCAGCCCTTGGGCCGCCCGGTCGTGCCGGAGGTGTAGATGAGGGTCGCGAGGCTGTCGGCCCGCACGCCGGCGCGCGCCTCGGCGAGCGCGGCGGGCGGGACGGCCGCTCCGTCGGCGCGCAGCGTCTCCAGCGCACCGGTCTCGCCGGCCGCCGGGTCGAGGACGAGCACCTCGCGCAGCGCCGGAGCCTCGTCGCGCACCTGGGCCACCAGCGCCGCGAGCTTCGGCGTCTCGGCGACGACGAGGCCGACCTCGGCGTCGGTGAGGATCCAGGCGATCTGCTCGGCGCTGGACGTCTCGTAGATCGGGACCGTCACCGCGCCGGCGGTCCAGATCGCGTAGTCCAGCACGGTCCACTCGTACCGGGTCCTGCTCATGATCCCGACCCGGCTGCCGGGGGTCACTCCGTGCGTGACGAGGCCGCCCGCCACGGCTTGCACCAGCTCGACGAACTGGCCGGCGGTCAGGTCGGCGAACGTGCCGTCCACCTTGTGCCGGATCAGCGGCGCGTCGGGCTGGCTGGCGGCGAAGCCGAGCACCCGGTCGGTGAGCGTCGCGTCGTCGGCCACTGTGACCAGGGCTGGTGAGGTGAACTCACGCACCGGAGACTCCTTGGGATTGCGGACAACCGACGCGGTCACATCGGCTTCCGAGGCCACACTGCTAGCGGGTCACCCGGGGCGACAGGTCCCACTCAGACGTTAGTCCGGACGCGCCGGAACGGCGAACCTTACGCCCCTCGACCTTCTGTGGCGACGCCACTCGAAACCCCGAGGAAACGCCGGGGCGCGGCGCCGGGACGGGGCTCCGGCAGGGCCGCTCTGACGCACCGCTACCCGCGGGTTCGATGTCCTAAGCTTCCGACATGCGGGTCCACGTGGTGAGCGACGTCCACGGAAGGGCCGACGCGCTGCCGGCCGCGGCCGAGGGTGCCGACGCGTTCATCTGCCTGGGCGACCTGGTGCTGTTCCTGGACTACCACGACCACAGCCGCGGGATCATGAGCGACCTCTTCGGGGCGGAGGCGGTCCGGCACATGATCGAGCTGCGGACCGCGCAGCGGTTCGACGACGCCAGGGACTGGTCGCGCACGCTGTGGGCCGGGGTCGAGGGCGACCGTGCCACGATCATGGAGGCGGCCATCCGCCGCCAGTACGCGGCGATGTTCGCCGCGTTCCCCACCCCGACCTATCTGACCTACGGCAACGTCGACCTGCCGCACCTCTACCCGGAGTACCTGCGCGACGGGCTGACCCTGCTCGACGGGCAGACCGTCGAGATCGGCGGGCTGCGGTTCGGCTTCGTCGGCGGCGGGCTGCGCACCCCGATGCGGACGCCGTACGAGATCGACGACGACGAGTTCGCCACGAAGGTGGCGGCGGTCGGCGCGGTCGACGTGCTGTGCTGCCACATCCCGCCGCACGTGCCCGAACTGGTGTACGACGTCGAGGCCGGCCGGTTCGAGCGCGGCAGCGAGGCCATCCTGGAAGCGATCCAGGAGACGCAGCCGAAGTACGCGCTGTTCGGCCACGTCCACCAACCGCTTGTCGACTCTTTGTATATTGGCGCGACGCGCTGCGTGAACGTAGGGCATTTCAACGCCCATGGCACGCCCTTCGTGTTGGAGTGGTAGGCACCGCGAGGTGCGATGATGTCCGCCTCGGTCGACCGAGACTCGGTCGGCCGGGACAAGGCGCGGGCCGTCGCCGTCTCCGGAGCCCTCCAGGGGCCGAACCGAGGGGCGTGCGATCGTGGGAACTGTCGTGCGTTCGGGGCCGTCCACGAGTGCCGCCCAACAGGTGCGATCATCTGTCTGACCGCACCTGAGGCGGCCCTGGCCGAGCGTTGGGGATGTCGTTGCCGGGGGGCCGGATCAGCCCCGGGCCGATCTGGAGGTACCGACTGCGATGGCCGACCACGCCAGCGCCTCGATCGTCATCAACGCCAAGCCCACGACGGTGATGGCGACGATCGCCGACATCGCGAACTACCCGACGTGGGTCGGTCAGATCGAGCAGACCGAGATCCTGGAGGTCGGGCCCGACGGCCGGCCGACCAGAGCCCGCTTCCGGGTGAACGCCGTGATCGCGAAGGACGAGTTCGTCACGGACTACACCTGGCACGGCGACGACCGGGTCTCCTGGTCACTCGTCGAGGGCGAGATGATGTCGGCCCAGGACGGCAGCTACACGCTGCGCGACGTCGGCGACGGGCAGACCGAGGTCACCTACGACCTCACCGTCGAGCTGAAGGTCAAGATCCCGGGGATGCTGCGGCGCAAGATCCAGGGCGGGATCATCGACGCCGCGCTCAAGGATCTCAAAAAGCACGTCGAGAGCTGAGGCCGGTGTGCACGATGCCTCTGAACGGCCTGCACGGCCGGCCGACGACGGCCAGCCTGCCAGCCGCTCCGGCCGGGCCTCCGAACGGCCCGCACGCCTGACCGACGACGGCCTGTCGGCCGGCCGCTCCGGCCGGGCCGTGCTGTTCACCGGCAAGGGCGGCGGCGGGACCACGACGGTGGCGGCCGCGACCGCCACGCTCGCCGCCCAGCGCGGCCACCGGACGTTGCTGGTCTCGTTCAACCCGCTCGGCGGGCTCACCGCCACGCTCGACCATCCGGTGGCCGGCGAGCCGGTCGAGCTGGAGCCGGGCCTGTTCGGCCAGCAGGTCGACCTGCAGGGCTCGTTCGAGCGGCGGTGGGATGGGCTGCGCCCGCTGCTGGACGTCGCCTGGGCGCACGCCGACATCGACCCGATCGAGGCCGAGGAGCTGGCGGGGCTGGCCGGCGTCGGCGAGACGCTCGCCCTGCTGGAGCTCCGCGACCAGCTCGCCTCCGACCGCTACGACCTGGTCGTCGTGGACGCCGGCCCGGCCGCCGACGCGCTGCGGCTGCTGGCGTTCCCCGAGACCCTCTCGTGGTACTGCCGGCGGCTGCTGCCGCCGGACGGCCGGTTCGTCCGCTGGATCCGGCCGTCGCTGGCCCGGTCCGCGCGGCTGGCGACCCGGTTCGGCCACCTGGCCGAGCCGGTCTACGACGTGCTGACCCGGCTGCGGGCCACCGCGGCCGACCTGCGCGAGATCCTCACCGACCCGGCGCGGACCAGCGTGCGCCTCGTCCTCACCCCGGAGACGGCCTCGCTCGCGGTCACCCGGCAGATGTTCACCGCCCTGTCCCTGCACGGCCTACCGGTGGACGCGGTGATCGCCAACCGGGTGATCGGGCCGGGCGGCGGCGACGTCTGGCGGGCCGGCTGGGCCGCGTCGCACCGCGAGCAGCTCGAGCAGATCGAGGCCGCGTTCGCGCCGCTTCCCGTGCTGCGCGCGGCCTACCGCGGCGGCGAGCCGGTCGGGCTGGAGGAACTGGCCGCGTTCGGGGCCGCCGCCTACGGCTCGCTCGACCCGGCCGGGGTGCTCGGCGCCCGCGCCGGTGTGGACGGCGAGACCCCCCGGGTGGAGCGGACCGAGGACGGCTACGCCCTGTCGTTCGGGGTCCCGTTCGCCACCCGCGGCGACGTGGACCTGGCCCGGATGGGCGATGAGCTGGTCGTCACGGTCGGCCCACACCGGCGGCTGCTGGCGCTGCCCGCGGCGCTGCGGCGCTGCGACGTGAGCGCCGCCTGGCTGCGTGACGACCGCCTGGTCGTGTCGTTCGTGCCCGACCCGGACCAGTGGGTCCGCGCATGACGGACGAACACGTGGCCCCGGAGCCGGGCTCGCTCGCGCAGGAGGCGGCGCTGCTGGCGGCGGCCGTCCGGGAGTGGCTCGGCGCCCACGGCGGGCCGGACGCCCCGGCCGCGCCCACCGGCTGGGACCCGTTCACCACCGGCGAGGCCGCCGACGAGACGGCCGCCGAGGCTCCCCCCGCCGGCGGCTTCCACGGGCCGCCCTGGACGGTGCCGCCGGGCGCGACGCTGTGCACCGGCTGCCCGCTGTGCCGGCTGCTCGCCACCGTCGCCGGCAGCCGGGGCGAGGTCATGAGCCACCTGCTCAGCGCCGCCGCCTCGCTGGCGGCCGCCGCGCGCGCGGCCTGGCCGCCGGCGGACGGCGCACCCCCAGGCCCGGCAGCGTCGCCGGACCCGCCACGACAGCCCACGCATCGAGCCCGGTCCGACCGCGACCGGGTACAGAGGATCGACATCAGTGAGTAGTTCCACCGACTCCGGCCCCACCCGCTCCGCCGCTTCGACCGCCCCGCCGACACGACTCGCGATCGGGGTGGACGTCGGGGGGACGAAGGTCGCCGCCGGCGTCGTCGACGAGCGAGGTCACATCCTCGGCTCGGTGCGCCGGCCGACGCCGGGCCACGAGCCCCGGCTGGTCGCGGACACGATCGCCGAGGTCGTCGGCGAGCTGCAGGTCCGCCACGCCACCGGGCCGGCCACGCCGATCGGCATCGGCGCCGCCGGCTGGCTCGACCGGGACGGGGCGCGGGTGATGTTCGCGCCGAACCTCGCGGGCTGGCGGGACGAGCCGCTGCGCGACATCATCTCCGCCCGCCTCGGCCGGCCCGTGGTCGTCGACAACGACGCGAACACGATGGCGTGGGCCGAGTACCGGTTCGGGGCCGGCCGCGGCTGCACCGAGCTGTGCTGCGTCACCGTCGGCACCGGGATCGGCAGTGGGCTCGTGCTCGACGGGAAGGTGCGCCACGGCGCGTTCGGCGTCGGCGCCGAGTACGGCCACATGCAGGTGGTGCCGGCCGGCCTGCCGTGCGGCTGCGGCAGCCAGGGCTGCTGGGAGCAGTACGCCAGCGGGCGGGCGCTGGTCCGCCACGCCCGCGAGATCACCGGGAGCTCGCCGGAGGCCGGGCGCAGCCTGCTCGCGCTGGCCGGCGGTGACCTGGCCCGCCTGACCGGCCCGGACGTGACGGCGGCGGCTCGGGAGGGCGACCCGGCCGCGGTGAAGTGCTTCGAGGAGGTCGGCCACTGGCTCGGCCAGGGCCTGGCCAGCCTCGCCTCCGTCCTGGACCCGGCCCGGTTCGTCATCGGCGGCGGTGTCTCGGACGCCGGCGAGCTGCTGCTCGGCCCGGCCCGGGCCCAGTTCCGCTGCGCCCTCGCCGGCCGGGGCCACCGCCCCGAGGCCGAGATCGTCCTGGCCGAGCTGGGCCCCGACGCCGGTTTCGTGGGCGCCGCCGACCTGGCCCGCGCGGGCACCGTCGGCCGCGCCTGACCAAGATCCCGCCGGGCCGGGCCGGGCCGGGCCGGGCCGACGGCCGTCAGCCGGCCTCGGGGGTCGGGGTGAGTAACTCGACCAGGCCCTTGGTCAGCAGGTCCCAGCGCCAGGTCAGCTCGACCCAGGCTCGGCCGGCCGCGCCCATCGACCGGCACCGGGCCGGGTCGTCGAGCAGCCCGGCGACGGCGTCGGCGATGTCGTCGAGCTGCCGGCCGTCGACGACGAGACCGGTGCGGCCGTCGAGGACGGCGTCGGGCGCGCCACCGCTGTCGCCGGCGACGACGGGCAGCCCGGTGGCCGACGCCTCCAGGTAGACGATCCCGAGCCCCTCGACCTCCAGGCCGGCCAGCCGCGACCGGCAGGGCATCGCGAAGATGTCGCCCGCGGCGTAGTGCGCCGGCAGTTCCTCCCAGGGCACCGAGCCGGTGAACACCACGTGGTCGGCGACGTCGTGCTCGCGGGCGAGCCGGCCGAGGTCGGACCGGTACGGCCCGCCGCCGACGAGCAGCAGGGCCGTGTCCGGGTAGCGCCGCCGCCAGCGGGGCAGCGCCCGGATCAGCATGTCCTGGCCCTTGCGCGGCACCAGGCGGCTGACGCAGACGACGACGCGGCGCCCGGTCAGGCCGTGGCGGGCCCGGATCTCGTCCCGGCCGACCCCGGGGCGGAACAGCTCCGCGTCGACCCCGCTGGGCAGCCGCTCCAGCCGCGGGCGCGGGCCGAACGCCGGGCCGATCCGGCCGCGGGTGTAGTCGCCCAGGTAGGTGACGACGTCCGTGGTCGCGCCGATCTGGCGCAGCGTCTGGCGGGCTCCCGGGAGCGCGGCCCAGCCGACCTCGTGGCCGTGGGTGCTGGCGACGACCCGCTCGATGTCGGTCGACGCGCGCAGCCGGCCGCCGAGCAGGCCGAGCGGGGCCGCCGCGCCGAACCAGAGGGCGTCGCACCGCTCGGCCCTGGCGATCTCCCGGGCCCGGTTCAGCACACCGACCGTCGGCAGCATCAACGATGTCCCATGCCGGACGACCTGGAAGTTCTGCGCCGCGTCGAAAGCCTCGGCCCCCTTCCACGCGGGTGCGTAGACGACGACGTCCTCGGCGGGCAGCCGGCTCGCGAAGTTGTGCACGAACGCCTGGATGCCCCCCGGCCGAGGCGGAAAGTCGTTGGTCACCACGAGCACCCGCATGGGCCTATGCTCCCGCACCGGCAGACTGCGCCGATCGCCCGCCCCGTTTGCCTCGGGTCCAATGACCTTCCGCCCGGCCGCGACGGCGGGTCCGCTCAGTCTCCCCGGGCGCGGCCCGGCGGCGCGCCCAGCACGGCCGACAGGTAGGCACGCCAGTCGGCGACGAACGCTGACCAGCCCGTTCCCGCGTCGGCTCGCAACGCCGCCGCCACGGCCGCGGCGGGATCGCCCGCGCCGCTCCCGGCGGCCGTCGTCCGTCGCGGCCCGGCGAGCCGAGTGCCGACGTCCTGGTAGAAGCGGGCGAGCCCAGCGAGGCCGAGTCGGCCGGCGAGCAGCCGGCACGCCAGCCAGGCCTCCTGGTAGGTCTGGGCCAGCCTCCCGTCGGAGCCGTCGAACGCCGCGTCGCTCGGCAGTGTCGTGGGGACTCGCCCGGCCCGCACCTCGGCGGCGAGCTCGGCGGCCGCGCGGTCGACCGTAAGCCCGGTCACGCCCTCGTGACCGATCTCCTCGGCGAAGCCCTCCACCAGCCAGACCGGCATCCCGGCCGGCGTCTCGGCCGCCGTCGCGAGGTGGGTCAGCTCGTGACGCAGCACGATCCGCCGGCCGACTGCGGTGAGCCGTCGGTAGACGTCGAGATCCACGACCAGCCGCCCACCGCCCGCACCCGGCGGGGACGAGGACGCCAGGCCCGGGCCGGGCACCGGCAGGACCGCGACCGCGGCCACTGTCCCCGTCGGGCCGCCGCCCGCCCAGCCGGCCGCGGCCCGCAGCCGGTCGTCCGAGGCCACCAGCCGGACGTCCACCCGGCGTGCCCAGCCGCCGGGCAGCGCTCCGGCGACGTCGCCGACCGCCGCGGCCACGTCGGCGCGGACCCGCGCGACCCAGTCCGCCGGGACGTCGGCGTCCGCCTGAACGCTCGCCACGCCGCCGGCTACCGTCGGCGACGGGGGCCCCGGCGGCCGTCCGGCACAGCCGGCGCTCAGCGCGAGGGTGGCCGCGAGCGCCACCAGCGCGCCGACCACGCCGGCCCGCCTGATCAACCGGCGCGGCGACCGCGCCGGCCGGGGCCGGCCGCGTCGGGGCGGTGGGCCGGCCGGGTCCGCTGGCGTGGGCCGGGCGCGAACGGCTCCCCCAGCGGAATCGCCTGTTGGGACGGGGTCACCGGCTCCGGGGGCACGACCTGCTCCGCCGCCCCGTCGGTGGGGACGACGTCCAGCGGCGTCACCAGTCGCAGCCTGGGCAGCAGGCCCGCGTCGGCGAGCAACGCGAGCGCGCGCCGCTCGTCCTCGTCCCACTCGACGACCGGAGGCGGAGCGAGCAGCACGGACAGCACACAGTCCGAGCACGCGTCCCCGCGAGCCGAGCAGGTGTCACAGTCGATCAGCATCGCGCTCACCCTCCGTCGTCCGTAGCGCACTGTCGCGGAGACTAGACGGATGGTCCGACAGTTTTAGGGCCGGCGAGCGTCAGCGCTCGAGGCGGGCAAGCAGGGCCGCCGACGGAACGGCTCGGGCGCCGGCGGCGGCGCAGGTCTCGGCGACCTCCCGGTCGGAGGTCACCACGGCGACCGGCCGACCGGGCGGCTCGGCCCGTACCAGGCGGACGATCTCCTCGTCGGCGAGCTCCCCGAGCCGGCTGAACAGGACCCGAACGCCGCGGGGGGCGGTCACCCCGACCGGCCGGCTGGCGACCGCCGTCGCGTCGAAGACCACCGTGATCTCGGCCTCCGACGCGCGCCCGGCGAGCGGGCCGAGACCGGCGAGCAGCCGTACCCGCTGGGCCTGGAGAGTGAGCGTCCCGTAGCCGCGCTTGGTCACGTTGTAGCCGTCGATGATCAGGTGAACGCCCGGCACGCTCAGCACCGCGTCGATGATCGTCGGGTCGTCCTCCGGGCGGCCACTGGCGCCGACGACGGCCAGTGCGTCGCGCGGCTGGCCGTCGGCGGGAGCGCACAGGTCGGCCGGACGCAGCACCGTGCTCGACAGGCCGAGCTCTCGCCGAACGCCGTTGGCGGCCCCCATCAGCGTGTCGAGCAGAACCCGCAGGCGGGCGTCGTCGAGGCTGCGGGCGTCGCGCCCCTCCCGGCGCGCCGCGGCGAGCGCCGTCTCCAGCTCACCGACCCTGGCCCGCAGCCGGCGGGACTCGGCCTCGGCGGTCCGCACCGCGACGCGCGCCGCGTCCCGGTCGGCGACCGCGGCAGCGATCTCGTCCTGGGCGGACTGTTCCGCCCGCCGGACACGCTCGGACGAGCCGCGCATTCGCCGGCGCAGGTCGTCGATCTCGGCCCGGCTGGCGGCCAGCTGCTCGCGCAGCTGCTCATGCTCGGCCCGGCCGTTCTCCTGGACGGCGGCCAACGCCTCGGTCAGCCGGCCGACCTCGCGGGACGCCTCGTCGGCCCGGGCCGACATGGCGGCCTGCGCGGACGAGTCGGCGGCCGCGGCGACGAGGGCCTCCCAGCCGGGCGGGCGCAGCACGAAGGCGACGGCGGCCACCGCGGCGGGTGGCGCGGCGGCCGGCGGGCCGTCGGCCGAGGTGATCGCCTCGGCCAGGCCCGGCTGGGTCCGTCGGACCCAGTCGGCGACCCGGCCACGGAAGAGGGCGTCGTGCTCGACCGCCGCCGCGAGCGGAACCGCTCCCTGGCGGGGCCGCCGCGCGGGGGTGAACCGACGCACCGCGACCAGGCTGGCCGGCACCTCGGCATCCTCGAGGCCGGCCAGTGTGTCGGCGGCGAAGGCGACGACCTGGGAACGCACCTCCGCCGGCAGCGGCTCACTCACCCGGCGTCCGGCGGAGCGGCTCGGCGGGCGGTGAGCGGGTCGACGGGCACTGTGCGGATTCTCCCCTGCGCGGGAACGGGTGGCAGCACTCCAGCCTAGCCCGACCTCGCAACCGTCACCGCCGGTCATGAACGGTCACCATCCCGCACAAGGCGGTCGATCACACGGTCGGAGCGGGGCCACCGCGGCTCCACGACGACCACCGCACACAGCCCTCCACCAGGCCAGTCGATGAACGGGCGGGCCATCTACACACAATGAACGCCCCACAGAACACCACATTGGCGGGTTATGTCATCGGAATAGCGCTCTTGCCGGCCATTTCTGTGATGCATCGTCGACTTCTGTAATCTCGCGTTATCCATCCTCGATTGCTCCGTTATCTGGCAGCGGGGTGTGCTACGAGAGGAACGCCGTGAGCGACCAGAACCCCCCATACTCCCCGGACGGCGGAGGCGGTAGCCCCCCGGCCGGCGGTGGATGGCCGCAGGCCACCCCGGCGCCGGACTGGCAGGCGATGCCCACCACCAAGGCCGAGTCCCCCGGCTGGCCTACCCCGCCCGGACAGACTCCCCCGCCGATGCCGCAGGGCCAGACCCCCTCGCCCGCCCCAGGCCAGTGGCCCGCCACCGGCGGTTACGGCCAGCCCGGCTACCCCCAGCAGGGCACTCCCCCGCCGGGCGGCTACCCCCAGCCGGGTGGTTACCCCCAGCAGTCGCCGGGCACCCCGCCGCCCCAGACCACCCCGTACCCGGGCGGCTACTCCCAGCCTCAGCCCGCCTACCAGCAGCCGGGGTACGGACAGACCGGTTACCCCCAGCAGGGCTACCAGCAGCCCGGATACGACCAGGCGGGGTACCCACCGCCCGGCGGCGGACCGAGCTGGCCGGGGCAGCAGGTCCCGGGCCAGCAGCCGCCGAAGTCCAACCGCAACGCCGTCATTCTCATCTCAGCGCTGGCCGCGGTGGCCGCGATCGTGCTCGGCATCGTCATCGCGCTCGCGGTGCATGGCGGCGGCGGGCACAAGAACACGCCGGTCGCGGCGGGATCGTCGGTGATCGTGAGCCCGGGTGGCGGCCTCACGACGCCGGCCGGGCAGCAGCCCGCCACCCCGCCGCTCGTCGCGCACACCACCGCGCCGGCCGGCTGCACGCCGCTGCGCCCACCGGCCGGCGGCGCCGACGCCGGCGTCTACGACATCGGTCAGACGGCGACCGTGAAGGGCGACGGCGACACCGACATCAGCACCTACACGGCACGAATCACGTTGAACAGCCTGTGTTCCACCACTGCCCCGGTGGAGAGCTACGGTGACCCGCCCAAGAACGGGCTGTTCCTGGTCGCGAACTTCACGGTCGAGATGATCGTCGGCAAGGCGAACGTCTACCCGCTGAGCTTCTTCGGCCAGACGCCGGACGGCACCCGCTACGACGCCACCTACGACACGGTCGGCTCGCAGCTGAACGCGGACGACCTGGCCGCGGGCCAGAAGGTCACCGGCAACATCGTCTTCGACGTGCCGTCGGACAACCACCTCGTGTACTGGGAGCCGCTGTTCGCCACCTCGCGGGCGAACTACCGGTACTGACGACGGCCCCGGGGCAGGACCGACACCCGGTCCTGCCCCCTCGGCCACCGGGCCGGCGCGCGACGCCTCCACGTCGCCCGCCGGCCCGCGGCCATTGGGGCCAGGCGCCATTCGGGCCCGCGGCCGTTAGGGCCCCACCGCCGCGTCGGGCCTACCGCCGCCCGGGCCCACAGCCGCTGCGGGCCCGGGGCGGCTCCGGGCCCGCAGCCGCGTCGAGCCCGCGGACGTCCGGGTCAGCAGACGCTCCGGGGCCGGCGTGGTCTGGTCAGGCGAGGGCGGTCCTGATCCGCTCGGCGACCTCGTCGAGCTGATCGCTCGAGGCGTTCGGGTCGGCCAGGCTGAAATCGAGCTGCTTCTCGCTCTCGATCGGGATCAGGTGGACGTGCGTGTGCGGCACCTCCAGCCCCGCGATGATCGCGGCCACCCGGCGCGGCTGGAACGACTCCTGAATCGCCCGGCCGACCTTCGCGGCCACGCTCCACAGGTCACGCTGCGCCTCGTCAGGCAGGTCGATCCAGTGGTCGATCTCCAGTCGCGGCACGACGAGAGTGTGCCCAGGGCGAATCGGCGCGATGGTCAGGAACGCGACCGTGTGCTCGTCCTCGAAGACGAACCGACCCGGCAGCTCCCTGTTGATGATCCGGGTGAAGATAGTCGGCATGGCGTGGACACTATCGAGCCGGCGGTCTCGCCGATCTCCCGGCGCGCATGGCCCGGGGCCGGTCGCGCAGCGTTCGTTTCCGTGACGGATTCACAACACGTCGACCACCGGTGAGCCAAGACACCCGCAATGCGGCATCATGCGCGAGTGGCCGGGTTTGAGACTCACGGGCTTAGGGTGGCGCGCGTCGGGGTCGACTGCGTGGATGTCGACCGAATGATCCGGTTCTGGTCGCGGGCGCTCGGGTACGAGGTCGCCCGCCGGGCCGGGGACAGCGCCGAGCTACGCCACCCGGCGAGCGCCGGCCCGAAGCTGCTGCTGCGGCAGGTCCGCAAGCTGGGCCCCGCGCGTAACCGGCTCCAGCTCGACCTGTACGCCGTGGACGCCGAGCGGGTCGCCGGATGGCTGGCCACCCTGGGCGCCAGACGGGTGCGCCGACTGGAGGCCGCCGGCGAGGCCGGCTACCTCCTCGCCGACCCGGAGGGCAACGAGTTCCGCGTCATCACCGCCGGCCCCGCCGGCTTCACCCGCCCCTTCGGGTAGCCAGCCAGCACCGCGGCCAGCCCCCAAACACCGACCGCGGCCAGCCCCCAGCACTGTGACCGCTGCCAGCCTCAGCTCTGGCCTCGTCCCAAGAGACCCCCAGGCGACGTATCCCGCCCACCCCCACCGGCCCACCAGTTTCCCCTGCGCAGCCAGTGATCAACGCGGTCTCCCACCCCATGGAAGCGCCTTGATCACTCGTTGCGCGGGCAAAACGGTGTCCGGTGCCCCGATTTGTCCCCTTGTTCCCTGCGCAGTTCTCGATCAAGGGAAATGAGCTTGCCCAGCCCACCGGATGATCGGCGTCTGCGCAGGCAGTCGGCGCCTCGGAGCTGCCGGGGCGGGCCGGCCGGCAGGCGCGCACCCTGGTCAGGTCGGGACACCGGCCGGGGTCCCGCAGTGAACGAGGTATCGGCTTAGAAGGTCGCGGGAAGGGTCGCCAGCGGGACGGCGATTCGGGCCGCGCGACGCGCTGACGTGGGGCGCATGACGCGGAGCGTCGCGTGGATGCCCGGACTGTCGGACCTGGTCACTACGGTCGCGGTGTGTCTCTCGATCAGGCCGCGCCGCGACCCGCGCTCCCGCCCCCCGATGCCGTGCCCGCTGGGCGGCAGGGCAGCTTCGACGAGCTGGGCCGGCTGCTCCGGGACGTCACGTTCGTCGTGTTCGACCTGGAGACGACCGGCACGGGGCCGACCACCGCCGAGATCACCGAGTTCGGCGCGGTGAAGGTGCGCGGCGGGGAGGTGGTGGCCGAGTTCGCGACGCTGGTCCGCGCCTCGACCGGGATACCGCCGCTCATCACGGTGCTGACCGGGATCACCGACGCGATGCTGGCGACGGCCCCGCCACTCGCCGAGGTGCTGCCGGCTTTCCTGGAGTTCATCCAGGGCACGGTGCTGGTCGCGCACAACGCGGGCTTCGACCTGAGCTTCCTCAAGGCCGCCTGCGAACGCGTCGGATACCCGGTGCCGACCTGGGAGCACCTGGACACCGCCCGGCTGGCGCGCCGGATCGTCACCCGGGACGAGAGTCCCAACAACAAGCTCTCGTCCCTCGCGCGGCTGTTCCGGGCCCGTACCGAGCCGTGCCACCGGGCCTTGGCCGACGCACGGGCGACGGTGGACGTGCTGCACGGCCTGTTCGAACGGCTCGGCAACCTCGGAGTGACCACCCTCGAGGACGTCCATGCCTACAGCGCCCGGGTCTCCCCCGCCCAGCGCAGGAAACGGGTCCTGGCCGACGACCTGCCCACCGGTCCCGGGGTCTACATCTTCCGGGACGCCACCGGGCGGGTCCTCTACGTCGGCAAGTCGGCGTCCGTCCGCGCCAGGGTGCGCACCTATTTCACGGCCAGCGAGACGCGCAGCCGGATGGCGGAGATGGTGGCCGCCGCCGAACGGGTCGACGCGATCGCGTGCGCGCACGCGCTGGAGGCCGAGGTCCGGGAACTGCGCCTCATCGCCGAGCACAAGCCGCCGTACAACCGCCGCTCCCGGTTTCCGGAACGCGTCGTCTTCCTGCGGCTGACCGACGAGCCGTTCCCCCGGCTGTCGAAGGTCCGGCAGGTCCGCGCGGACGCGGGTACCTACCTCGGCCCCTTCGGCGGCGTGGGTGGCGCGGAGCTGGCCGGTGACGGCCTGCTGGACGCGGTGGCGTTGCGCCGCTGTGGCGGGCGGCTCTCGCCCCGGGTGACGAGCCCCGCGTGCGCGCTGGCGGACCTGGGCAAGTGTGGCGCTCCCTGCGACGGCCGGCAGTCGGTGGAGTCGTACGGAGACGTCGTCGCCGCCGCCCGCGAGGCGATGACGGGCGACCCGGCGCTGGTCGTCGCGGCGGCCCGGGCGCGGATCGCCGGGTTGGCCGAGCAGACCAGGTTCGAGGAGGCCGCGCTGGTGCGCGACCGGATGGTGGCGTTCGTCCGCGCCGCCGCGCGCCAGCAGCGGCTGACCGCGCTCGGCGCCGTCCCCGAACTGGTCGGTGCCGTCCCGACAGCCGAGCGAGGCTGGGATCTCTCGGTCATCAGGTATGGCCGGCTCGCCGCGGCCGCGACGGTCGCCCGCGGGATCGACCCCCGTCCCTGGGTCGACGCGGTCGTCGCCACCGCCGAGACGGTGCGGCCAGGGCCCGGGCCGACCCCGGCGGCGACGGTCGAGGAGATGGAGCGCATCGAGCGCTGGCTGGGCAGCTCGGGCGCCCGGCTGGTCCAACTGACCGGCACCTGGGCCTGGCCCGCCGCGAGCGCCCACCGCGCCGCCGCCGAACTACCGCAACCACCGCCGGTCGAGCGCCGGGAGCCCGCCGAGCGCACCCTCCACCAGCCGGGCGTCCTGCGCCGCTCAGGCCACTCGTAGCGGGCCCCACAGGCCACAGGCCACAGGCCACAGGCCACAGGCCACAGGCCACAGCGAGGATCGGCCAACCCGCGAGCCGACGCGGGGCCAGCCTCGCGGGAGGCCGGTCATTGATCGCCGTTTACGCACTCGGATGGTTGCGATCCGGCTCTGGTTACGACCACGGGAGGGCCAAAACGGCGATCACCGAGCGCGCCCGCCGCGTGCCGCCGGCCGGCGAAGCGAGCAACGGCCCACTGGCGGGCGCGCGAGCCCTAGGACGACGCACGGACCCTGGCTGGCCCGCAGACCGAGGCCGACGCACGGGCCCTCGCCGACGCAGCGACCTTCGCCGGCTCGGGTCGTAGGACGGAGCAAAGGCAGAGAGACGGCGCAAAGCCGAGGGACGGCGTAACGGCTGAGGTACGGCGTAACGGCTGAGGGAGGTAGGCCCTCGTGGGCCTACCTCCCTCAGGTGGCTACGTCCCGTCCCCGGACCGGGCCCGAGCCGGGCCGGTTCCGCCGCGCGGACCGTCTGGTGCTGACCGGGCTAGTGGTGCGATCCGCCCACCGGGGCGTCGTCGGCTGACTCCTCGCCGGGTGTCTCCTCGACGAAGAAGCCGGTGACGGCCTTGCGGGCCCGGGTGGCCAGGCCGCCACCCTTGCCGTTGCCGTTGCCGTCGGAGTGGTCGCCGGGCGCCGACAGCTCGTACCGGTGCGTCGGGACCTGCGGGTAGTCCGAGACGGGCGGCAGCTTCGGCCGGTGGTCCTCAACGAACTCACCGGTCGGCAGCTGCCGGATGATGCCGGTCTCGATGCCGTGGTGCGCGATGTCGTGATCACGCTTCTGCAGCCCGATGCACAGCTTCTTCGTCGCCACGTACGTGATCGGCGGCACGATGATGAGCCCGATACGGCCAGCCCACGTCATCGCGTTCAGCGAGATGCTGAACGTCTTCGCGATGACGTCGTTACCACCCGAGATCAGCAGCACCAGGTAGAAGCTGATCGACATCATGCCGATGCCGGTGCGGGTCGGAGCGTCCCGCGGCCGCTGCAGCAGGTTGTGGGATTCTCGGTCGCCGGTGAACATCGACTCGAGCCACGGCCACAGCGCCAGCAGCGTGAACAGGATGCCCGGCAGGATCACCGTCGGCCAGAACACCGCGGGAATGGTGTGCCCGAGCCCGCGGAACTCCCACGGCGGCATCAGACGGGTCGAGCCGTCGAGGAAGCCGATGTAGAAGTCGGGCTGCGAGGCGGAGGACACCTTCGAGGGGTCGTACGGCCCGAAGATCCAGATCGGGTTGATCTGGGCGAGGCCACCCAGCAGGGCCAGCATCGCGAAGACCATCATGAAGAACGCGCCGGACTTCACCGCGAACACCGGGAAGACCCGGTGGCCGACCACGTTGTCCTCGGTCTTGCCGGGGCCCGGGAAGTCGGTGTGCTTCTGGAACCAGAGGATGCCGAGGTGCGCGCCGATCAGGGCGAGCAGCAGCCCTGGCACCAGCAGGATGTGCACGACGTAGAGCCGGGGCAGCAGGTCGGTGCCCGGCCACTCCCCGTTGAACACCAGGAACGACGCCCAGGTGCCGATCACCGGGATCGACTGGGCGATCGACGCCGCGATCCGCAGGCCGGTGCCGGAGAGCAGGTCGTCCGGCAGCGAGTAGCCGGCGAAGCCCTCCAGCGTGCCCAGCACCAGCAGTCCGACACCGATCAGCCAGTTGATCTCACGCGGCTTGCGGTAGGCGCCGGTGAAGAACACCCGGAAGCAGTGCACGATGATCGACGCCACGAACAGCAGCGCCGCCCAGTGGTGGATCTGCCGGAAGATCAGCCCGGCCCGGGTGTCGAAGCTGATGTCCAGCGTCGAGGCGTACGCCCGGCTCATCTCCACGCCCTTGAGCGGGACGTACGAGCCGTGGTAGATGACCTCGGTGTTGCTGGGGTCGAAGAACAGCGTCAGGTAGATCCCGGTCAGCAGCAGGATGATGAAGCTGTAGAGCGCGATCTCACCGATCATGAACGACCAGTGGTCGGGGAAGACCTTGTTCAGGTTCTCCCGCAGCGCCCGCTGGGTGTGGAAACGCTCGTCCACCGCCCGGTTGGCCTTGCGAACGGGGCTCGGCCGCTTCTCGAACTTGGGGGCGGGCGCCGAGGGCCCGATCCGCCCGTCCGTCGTCGTCATGAGCGCTCCCAGAACGCGGGCCCGACCGGCTGGTCGTAGTCGCCGTCCCTGGCGATGAGGTAGCCCTCACCGTCGACGCCGAGCGCGAGCTGCGGCAGCGACCGGCTGGCCGGGCCGAAGATGGCGCGGCAGCCGTCCGGAACGTCGAACACCGACTGGTGGCACGGGCACAGCAGGTGATGGGTCTGCTGCTCGTAGAGGCTGACCGGGCAGCCAGCGTGCGTGCAGATCTTGGAGTAGGCGACCAGGCCGTTGATGTCCCAGTTCTCCCGGCCGGCCCGCGGCTTGTTCAGCCCGGGCTCCAGGCGGACCAGGATCGTGGTGCTGTCGCCCTTGGTCGCCAGGTCCAGCTGCGGCGCGAAGCTCTTCTTGCCGCTCGCGTCGGTGACCGGAAGCGCGGGGAACACGGTCTCGATGCCGCCGATGGAGATGTCGCCCAGCTTCACGAACCGGCCCTCGCTGGTGACCATCCGCGCGCCCTTCACCCAGTGGGTGTGGTCGAGCTTCTTGCCCGGCTTGGAGTTCGTGAGGTTCAGCAGCGGGACGACGAGCAGGCCGCCGAGGACCGTGCCGGCGCCGAGCAGGCTGCGGCGCAGCAGCTTGTGCTGGCCGAGGCCCATGTCGACCCAGCCGAGCGCCATCTCCTCTTCGAGGACGGCGGTCTCTTCTTCGGTGCTCTTGAAACCGTGCCGGTCCTGGACGGCATGCACGTGCGGCATGAGCCGCTTCGCCCAGAGGATCATGCCGACACCCAGGCCACCGAGCGCCAGCGCGAGCGCCATGCCCAGGCACGGGGTGTAGTAGCCCTTGTGCTTGTCGCCGACGAAGTTCGTGACGATGAAGCCGAGGGTGCCGACCACCGAGAGGGTGAACCAGAGGGCGATCAGCCGCTCGGAGCGGCGCTGGGCCCGGCGGTCGACGTCCTCGGCGCGTGGCGGCCGGTGCGCGACGTCCCCCTGCCGCCAGGACGTGTGCTCCACCAGCTGGGTGGAGTCGGTCGGCGCCGGCGGGGTGGCGAGCACCTCCGGCCGGTCACCGCCCGCCGAGCCGCCACCGGCCGGGCGCTTCACCCGGTCGAAGACGCTCCCGCCGCCATCGGCGGGAGTCTCGTGCTCGCTCATACCTTCTGCCTCGCTCCGATCCACAGGCACACGCCGAGCAGGCCACCGATGCCGACGAGGACCGCCAACAGGCCCTCGGGGACCGGGCCGTAGGCGCCCAGCTTGTCACCGCCGGGGCTCGTGGCGTCACGGCTGGCCACGATGTACGCGGCGATCGCCTTGGCGCTGTTGTCGTCGAGCTGGCCCTGCCCGAACACGGGCATCGACTCGGGGCCGACCCGCATGGCCTCGATGATCTGCTCAGGCGTCGCGTTGGTCAGCGCCGGCGCGTACTTGCCGTACGTCAGCGGTGCGCCCTGCCCGGCGACCTGGTGGCACTGCGCGCAGTTCGACCGGTAGAGCTCGCCGCCGAAGGCCATGTCGGCGTCCGCGAGCTCCTTCTGCGTGATGGTCGGCTTCTCCTGACCGCCGCCCATCGTCTGGATGTAGGCCGCGATCTGGTCGATCTGGGTCTGCGAGTAGCTCGGGTCCTTGCGCTTGGCCTGCGCGGCGGCGCCGGCGAGCGGCATCCGGCCGGTCGACATCTGGAAGTCGACCGCGGCCGAACCCACGCCGATCAGGCTCGGGCCGGACTGGGTCCCGCCGGCGTTGAGCCCGTGACAGGTCGAGCAGCCCTGCAGGTAAAGGGCCTGGCCGTTGCGAACGGCCTCGCTCTCGGTCGGGTCCGCCGCGTTGCCGGTCGGGGCGAGCAACGACCACAGGACCCCGGTGGCCAGCAGGGCGAGCGACAGGACGAGCGCCGAGGAGCGCCGACGGCGCTTGACGCTGACCGGCCGAGACCGCCGGGCACGCGGGGCCAGCCGACCGGGCACGCGGACCGGACGCTCGGCGACCAGGTCGCCCTCGTCGTCCACGTCCAGCTCGTCGGCCTCGTCCGCCAGCTCGGGGACGAGGGTGTCCGCCAGCTCGGGGACGACGCCTTGGTCCGCCGCCGCGGTGGCGTCCGCGGGCGGGGTCATCTCGTGAGATGCAGTCATGTCGCTCACTGGAGGAGGTAGATGGTCGCGAACAGGCCGATCCAGACCACGTCGACGAAGTGCCAGTAGTACGACACGACGATCGCGGTAGTGGCCTTCTCCGGCGTGTAGCGGCCGAAGGTCGACCTGGCCAGGACCATGATGAACGCGATCAGACCACCGATCACGTGCAGACCGTGGAAGCCGCTGGTCAGGTAGTACACCGAGCCGTACGCGTGTGAGTTCAGCCCGAACTCGTTCTCCCGGAAGAACTCGTTCGCCTGGCCGATGACGAAGGTCAGGCCCATCAGGAACGAGATCGTGTACCAGCGGCGCAGCCCGTACACGTCGCCACGTTCGGCGGCGAAGACGCCCAGCTGGCACGTCACACTGGAGAGAACCAGGATGATCGTGAAGATCAGCGCGTAGACGACGTGCAGGTGCACCGGGCCGATGCCCGAGCCCTTCGGGTCGCCGGTCACAGGCGGCCAGTTGCCGCTGTTGACCGAACGGATCGTGTAGAACATCGCGAACAAAGCCGCGAAGAACATCAGCTCCGACGACAGCCACACCACGGTGCCAACCGAGACCATCGACGGACGGTTGGACATGGGATGTGGCGGCGGAGCCTTCTCAAGGACGGGTGCCGTGGCCACGCTGGTCATTCTGGCACGCCCCGACGCAGGCGCCACCGAAGGTTCGACAATCGGTAGGACTACGGCCCGTCGAGGAGCCGTCGAGCCACCTCCTACGGCCCGTAGAAGACCTCCGGACGCCCGCCGGACACCCGTCGAAACCCCACCCGCCCGCCGCCCACCGCCGCTCGCCCTGCGGCGGCACGACGTGGGAAAAATCCTCAGAACCCGCTAACCGCAGGCTCTTCCGCGCGTTGGACGCCCGCGCGCGGCCGGTCGCAACGACCGGCCGGCCGCCCCGGGTGCCCGACCGCCGCGAGATGTGCCGGGACTCACTCCCCGGATGCCGCGGGAGACCGGCGACCCGGCCGACGAAAACAGCCTCCCCGCGCGTGGCGGGGAGGCTGTCGTTCGGGCCTGACAGGTCCGTAGTGGGCCCAGCCGGGCCGGGGACGCACGCTCCTAGGAGACCGGGACAGCGGCGCGGCTGACGGTCACCCAGCGCTCCAGCAACGCGGCGGCCGCGCCGGAGTCCAGCGCCGAGGCGGCCCGGTCCAGCTGTCCGCGCAGCTGCTCGGTGATCGGCGCCTCGGTCGGTCCGGCCGCCGCGACGAGGGCCGCGGCCGCGGCCAGCAGCACCGCGTCCCGCACCGGCCCCTGCTTGCCGGCGAACACCGCGCGGGCGACGCCGGCGTTGAACCGCGCGTCCGCGCCGCGCAGCGCGTCGCGGTCCGGCACGTCGATGCCGACGTCGCGCGGGTCGAAGCGCTCCGTGCGCAGCTCGCCGCCGTTCGCCGCCCAGATCGTCGACGGCGCGCACGGGCTGAGCTCGTCCAGGCCGTCGTCACCCCGGAACACCAGCGCCCTGGTGCCCCGGTCGGCGAGCACCTGCGCCACGACCGGCGCCAGCGGCGCGTGGCCGACCCCGATGGACTGCGCGCCCGGGCGGGCCGGGTTGGTGAGCGGGCCGAGGATGTTGAAGGCCGTCGGCACCGCCAGCTCCGAGCGGACGGCCGCGACGAAGCGCATCGCCGGGTGGAAGGCCCTGGCGAAGCAGAAGGTGATCCCGACCTCGGTCAGCGTCCGGGCGACGCCGTCCGGCGCCAGGTCGATGACGACGCCGAGCTCCTCCAGCAGGTCGGCCGACCCGCAGGACGACGAGGACGCCCGGTTGCCGTGCTTGACGACCGGCACGCCGAGGGCCGCGACGACGACCGCGGCCATCGTCGACAGGTTCACGGTGTGCGACCGGTCGCCACCCGTCCCGCAGGTGTCGACAGCGGCGCTCAGCAGCGCCGCGTCGGCCCGCACGGGCAGCGCGAACTCCAGCATCGAGGCGACCAGCCCGCCGATCTCGGCCGCCGTCTCGCCCTTGGCGCGCAGCCCGGTGACCAGTGCGGCGATCTGGGCGTTCGTCGCGACACCGGACATGATCTGGTTCATCGCCCAGGCGGTCTGGTCGGCGGCCAGGTCCTTGCCGTCGATCAGCGGCTGGAGCAGGTCGGGCCAGGTGTGCCCCGCGGTCTGGACGAGCGGCTCGGCGTCCGTGGCCGCCGAGCCGGTCACGGCGTGATCGCGGCGTGCGAGGCGTAGGTGACGGGCCGGCGGACCGGGTCGCCGGCCGCGCGGGCCAGCAGCAGCTCGACGACCGCGGCCGTCAGCTCGTCCGGGTCGACCGGGTGGGTCACCACCGCGTCGGCGAGCGACCAGGTCGCCAGCCAGCGGTCGTCCGGGCGGGCGACCAGCAGCAGGGTGGGCGGGCAGTCGGTGATCTCGTTCTTGAGCTGCCGGGACAGCCCCATCCCGCCCTCCGGGGTCGCCTCGGCGTCGAGGACGCAGAGGTCGGCCTCGCCGTGGTCGACGGCGGACAGCAGAACGCGGCCGTCGGCCACGTCCACGAACTCGATCTCGCCGAGCCGCGGGTCGGGGAAGGTGCCGATGGCAGCCTTGACGCGGGCGCGCACGTCAGCACGGTCGGCGTACACCAGGACGGTGCTCATGTCCTCGCGGCCTTTCGCTTCTAGGTACCGCCGCGGTGGGCGGCGGGCGGCGCTCCGCCGTCGGCGGTTCTACGGTGTCCGGGGCACGGTGTCCACGGCTGGTCACGTGGCGCACGCCACGACGACGGGAGTCCGCTGCGAGGGTATCGGACCGAGCGCGGTACGGTCTGGCCACCTGCGGATCCGCCGCCCTCGGCGCGCCTCGCGACCCAGGTCACACCGCCCGGAATTTGCCATCGCTCCGTTCCCGGATCGATACTGAGACTCGTTCTCAGAACGTCTCACGGGCCGCCCCGACGCGGGGCCGCAGGCCCGCTTCCAGCCGCGGAGGGGGTGACGCGTGCCAGAACAGCAGGAACTGCGGCTGACCCGGCAGCGCGCCGCCGTGCTGGCGGTACTCCGGTCGGCGCACGACCATCCGACCGCGGCGGAGGTCTACGAGCGGGTCCGCGCGGTCGCGCCCGGCATCGGCAGTGCCACCGTCTACCGCTCGCTCGCGCTGCTGGTCTCCACCGGCCACGCCCTGGAACTCAACCTGGGCGCCGGGGCCGCTGCCCGCTATGACGCGAACACCGACCGCCATGACCACGCGGTCTGTGACCGCTGCGGGCGCGCGGTCGACATCGACCACCCCATCCCCAGCGGGATGGTGGCGGAGATCGCCCGGAACTCGGGCTTCTCCATAACCGGCTACGACCTGCAGTTCCGCGGCCTGTGCCCGGACTGCGCGGCGGACCTGGCCGGTGGCTCTCACCCCGGTTCACCCGGCGGCGCCTGACAACCTCCGTGGGCCCCACCGGGCGCAACGCCCAACTCGACCAAGGAGCATGCATGCCCAAGCTCGAAGGCACCAAGACCCACACGAACCTCAAGGAGGCCTTCGCCGGCGAGAGCCAGGCCAACCGCCGCTACCTGTACTTCGCGCGCCGCGCCGACATCGAGGGCCTGACCGACGCCTCCTCGCTGTTCCGTGACACCGCGGAGGGCGAGACCGGCCACGCCTTCGGCCACATGGACTTCCTGGCCGAGGTCGGCGACCCGGCGACCGACCAGCCGGTCGGCAGCACCGCCAAGAACCTGGCCTCCGCCGTCGCCGGTGAGACCTACGAGTTCACCGCGATGTACCCGGGCTTCGCCAAGGACGCCCGCGAGGAGGGCTTCGAGGAGATCGCCGACTGGTTCGCGACGCTGGCCCGGGCCGAGAAGACCCACGCCGGCCGGTTCCAGAAGGCCCTGGACGCCGTCCTCGCCGACGCCGACGCCTGAGTCGGTCTCCTCGGCTGACGGCACCACCAGCCGACACCGGCGCACCAGCCGGTCGGCACAGCAACCCACTCGGGCCGGGGCATCTCGGACCCGGCGACCTCGTTCGGTCGCCGGCGTCCGGAGCCCCGGCCCGCGCCTTTCCCGGCACCGCGGCTAGACGGCCGCGGCGGCTGGGCAGGAACAGGCCTGGGCGAGAGGCCTTCCGCCTGGGACGCTGGACCGAATCACCTGAACCAGGGGGTTATCGATGACGCTGACCGTCCAGGACATCACGACCGACCACCAGGCGTACGCGGCCGGGCGCGCCGAGACACGCAAGCGCATGATCCCGGTCCGGGCCGAGCGGCGCGTCCGGGTCGGCGACATCCTCGTCTTCGAGTTCGAGAACCAGGCGACGCTGCAGTACCAGGTGCAGGAGATGGTCTACACCGAGCGGCTGTCCGACCCGTCCGACGTCGAGCACGAGATCGAGGTCTACGGCCGGCTGATGCCGACCAGCCACTCGCTGACCGCCACGATGTTCGTCGAGCTCAAGGGCACCGACTCGGTCCGCGAGGAACTGCGGCACCTGGCCGGCCTGCAGAACGCGCTCTCGCTGGAGATCGACGGTGAGACCGTCGCCGCCGAGGAGATCCGCGGCCCTGACGAGGACCTGAGTGTCCCGAGCGAGACCGTCTCGGTACACATGTTCCGGTTCCCGCTGAACGACGAGCAGCGGGACAGGTTCCGTGACCCCGCGGTCACCGTCGAGCTGGCCGTCGACCACGAGGCCTACAGCGACTCGACCCCCATCGAGGGTGCCACCCGCCGGTCGCTCATCGCCGACCTCACCCTGCGCTGAGCGCACCCGCGGCGCCCCCGCCCCGGCCCGTCACCGCTACGCTCGATGCCATGATCGGGGACTTGCGGGACGAGATCGTGTACGAGCCCGAGCGGGACGGGAAGCCCGACCCGGGCGAGGTGGTGTGGGCGTGGGTGCCGTTCGAGGAGGACGCGAGCCAGGGCAAGGACCGGCCGGTCCTGCTGATCGGCGTCCGGGGCGACCGGCTGCTCGGCCTGATGCTGACCAGCAAGGACCACGACCGGGACGCCGAGCAGGAGGCGCGCCACGGCCGGCACTGGATGGACGTCGGCACCGGCGGCTGGGACCGGGAGGGACGGCCGAGCGAGGTCCGGCTCGACCGGCTGCTCGTCCTCGACCCGGACCGGGTGCGCCGCGAGGGCTCCGCGCTGCGGCCCGCGGTGTTCGAGCAGGTCGTCGAGGCGGCACTGCGCTTCCAGGACTGAGGGCTTCCAGGACTGAGCCCCGCTTGGAGAACTGAGACAGCCCGGCAGAAAAGGCGTGGCCGGGTGGTACGGGATTCCCGTACCACCCGGCCACGCCTTCGTCGTGCGGGGCCCGTCCTAGTCCTCCGGGACCGGCGGGTGAATGAAGTTCTCGAAGACCAGGCAGGTCGCGAAGAACACGGTCATCAGGCCGCCGATGAAGCACAGCCAGATGCCGAAGATGAACCCCGAGACCAGGACCGTGGCGCTGGCCGCGATGAAGAACGGGTAGTAGCTGCCCGGGGTGAAGTGCCCGAGCTCGCCCGCGCCGTCCGCGACCTCGGCGTTCGAGAGGTCCGACGGGCGCATCCCGATCCGCTTCCCGGTGAACAGCAGGTAGAAGCCCACCAGGAAGCCCATGCCGGCGGTCAGGGCCAGCGCGGCCGTGCCCGTCGGGTCCTTCGAGTAGATCCAGTAGATGACGTCGACGATCACGGCGAAGACGCCGATGATGCTGAAGACGTACCCCTCGACTCTCATGTCGCGGCCCCCTTGGCGCTGACGAGCTCTCCAGCGGCGCGCTGCCGTTCGAGGGCCTCCGCCGCGATCGCCGGGTAGTGCAGGTCGAACGCCGGGCGCTCGGAGCGGATACGCGGCAGTGAGAGGAAGTTGTGCCGCGGCGGCGGGCAGGACGTCGCCCATTCGAGCGAGTTGCCGAAGCCCCACGGGTCGTCGACCTGGACGATCTTGCCGTGCTTGTACGAGTGCCACAGGTTCCACATGAACGGCAGCGTGGAGAGCGCCAGGAAGAAGGCACCGGCCGTCGAGACCGTGTTCAGGGTGGTGAACCCGTCGCTCGGGCTGTAGTCGGCGTACCGGCGCGGCATGCCCTTGATGCCCAGCCAGTGCTGCACCAGGAACGTCAGATGGAACCCGAAGAACAGCGTCCAGAAGTGGATCTTGCCGATCCGCTCGTCCATCAGCCGCCCGGTGACCTTCGGGAACCAGAAGTAGACGCCGGCATAGGCGGCGAACACGACCGACCCGAACACCACGTAGTGGAAGTGGGCGACGACGAAGTAGCTGTCGGAGACGTGGAAGTCGATCGGGGGGCTGGCCAGCAGGACGCCGGTCAGGCCGCCGAACAGGAACGTCACCAGGAAGCCGAGGCTGAACAGCATCGGCGTCTCGAAGGTGAGCGAGCCCCGCCACAGCGTGCCGATCCAGTTGAAGAACTTCACACCCGTCGGCACCGCGATGAGGAACGACAGGAACGCGAAGAACGGCAGCAGGACAGCGCCGGTGACGAACATGTGGTGCGCCCAGACCGAGATCGACAGGGCGCCGATGCCGATGGTGGCGAACACCAGGCCCTTGTAGCCGAACAGCGGTTTACGGGAGAAGACCGGCAGCACCTCGGTGATGATCCCGAAGAACGGCAGGGCGATGATGTAGACCTCTGGATGGCCGAAGAACCAGAACAGGTGCTGCCAGAGGATCGCGCCGCCGTTGGCCGGGTCGAAGATGTGCGCGCCGAACCGGCGGTCGGCCTCCAGCGCGAACAGCGCGGCGGCCAGCGGCGGGAAGGCCACCAGCACGAGGATCGACGTCACCAGGAAGTTCCAGCAGAAGATCGGCAGCCGGAACATCGTCATACCCGGGGCCCGCAGGCACAGGATCGTGGTGATCATGTTGACACCACCGAGGATGGTGCCCATTCCCGAGGTGGCCAGGCCCAGCACCCACAGGTCGCCGCCGACGCCTGGCGAGTAGGTGGCGTTCGACAGCGGCGCGTACGCGAACCAGCCGAAGGCCGCCGCGCCGTCCGGCGTCAGGAAGCCCGCGACGACCGTCAGGCTGCCGAACAGGAACAGCCAGTACGACAGCGCGTTCAGCCGCGGGAACGCGACGTCCGGCGAGCCGATCTGCAGCGGGATCAGGTAGTTCGCGAAGGCGAAGGCCAGCGGCGTCGCGAACATCAGCAGCATCAGCGTGCCGTGGATCGTGAACAGCTGGTCGTACTGCTCGTTCGAGAAGAACTGCAGGCCCGGCCGGGCGAGCTCGGCCCGCATCATCAGGGCGAGGATGCCGGCGAAGGCGAAGAACGCGAACGACGTCAGGAAGTACATGACGGCGATGTCCTTGTGGGACGTCGTCCGCAGGTAGCCCAGGAGCGTGTTCATCGCCTTGGGCGGCTCGTGGTGCGCCGGGGGCTCCGCGTGCCCGACCGGCGGCTCGTGGACAAGTGTCACTGTCCGCTCCCGGTGGTGGTGCCGGCGGTGAGCGCGGGCGCACCGGCGGCCGTGGCGGTGGCCGTCTCACGCTCGCTGATGAACTTGTCGTACTCGGCGGCCGGGACGACCTTCACGTAGAAGTCCATCTGGTCGTGGCCCTGGCCGCACAGCTCGGCGCACCGTCCGATGAAGGTGCCGGTCTTGTCCGGCGTCACCTCGAACTGGTTGATGCGGCCCGGGATGACGTCCCGCTTGAACAGGAACTCGGGCACCCAGAACGAGTGGATGACGTCCGGCGACGTGAGCACGAACCGCACGGTCCGGCCCTCGGGGATCTCCAGCACCGCGGGGACGCCGGGCTGGCCGGTCACCTCGACGAGGTTGCCGCCGTTCTTGCCGGTGTCCATGTAGCGGAACTGCCAGTTCCACCGGAAGCCCACCACGTTGACGGTGACGTCCGGGTTCTTCGACAGATGGTCGATCTTGGTCTCGTCCCGGGCGGTGTAGTAGAACAGCCCGACGGCGACCACGAACGGCACGATCGTGTACAGGACCTCGACGGGGAGGTTGTACCGGACCTGCCGCGGCAGCGCCTCGGACCGCTTCCGGAACGCGATGATCGCGTAGAAGATCAGGCCCCAGACGATCACGCCGACGGTGAGCGCCGCGATCGCCGAGCCCTGCCACAGGTTCAGAATGCGGTGGCTCTGCACGGTCGCGCCGCCGGGGAAGCCGAATCTCGGCTCCTGACAGGCGGACGCGGCCAATGCCAGCACACTCAGCCCGACACCCAGCCGGATGCCGCGCCGGGTACGACCGCCGCGCACGGTACGACCGCCGTGCACGGTACGACCATGCGCGCCACCCGCCGGCCGGGTCCGACCGAAGGAACTCCTCACCAGGTCCTGCCTCCCACGACTACGCCCAACCCGGGACACACGACTGGGTCACCTGGGCGAACGCACGGTCTTCGACACGCTGTAGTTGCTGCGACGGGAGCGTATCCCAGCGGACGTCACGGTTCTCGCCAGAGGCCCTCCAGCGCCAGGGTTCACACCCTTCGATCCCGCAGCCGAAAGCACAGCGTTACCGACTATGACGATCTGTCGCGAAATCGGGGCGTTCAACCGGCCGCCCGCGTTCCGGGTGGGTCCGCCGAGACGGGCGCGGCGTGTCGTCGTGCCGGCGTAGCGTCGTCGGCGTGTCGGCCTATCTCGACCACGCGTCGACGACCCCGCTACACCCGGCCGCGCGGGCCGCGCTGCTCGCCGCGCTCGACGACGGCTGGGCCGACCCGGCCCGGCTCTACCGGGAGGGCCGCCGCGCCCGGATGCTGCTGGACGCGGCCCGGGAGACCGTCGCCGGAGTGCTCGGCGCCAGGGCCGACGAGGTCTCCTTCTGCGCCAGCGGAACTGTAGCCGCCCACCAGGCCGTGCTGGGCACCGCCGCGGGACGTCGCCGGGCCGGTGACCTGGTGCTGGTCAGCGCGGTCGAGCACTCCAGCGTGCTGCACGCGGCCGACCGCCATGAGCGGTCCGGCGGCCGGGTCCGGCAGCTCCCGGTCGACGCCCTGGGCCGGGTGGACCCGGCCGGCTGCGCTCCCCCGCCGGGCACCGCCCTGGTCTCGGTGCAGCACGCCAACCACGAGGTCGGCACGGTGCAGCCGGTGGCCGCGGTGGCCGAGATCACACACGCGGCCGGGGTGCCGCTGCACACGGACGCCGCGATGACCGTCGGGCGTATCCCGGTCGACGTCGGCGCGCTCGGGGCCGACCTGCTGACCGCGAGCGCGCACAAGTTCGGCGGCCCGGCCGGCGTCGGGATCCTCGTGGTGCGCGCGGGCACCCGCTGGGCGAACCCGATGCCCGCCGACGAGCGCGAGCTCGGCCGCGCGGCCGGCTTCCCGAATCTGCCGGCGGTCGTCGCGGCGGCGACCGCGCTGCACGCCCGCTCCGGCGAGCTGGCCGCCGAGCGGGTCCGGCTGGGCGCGCTGACCGCCGAGCTGCGCGCCCGGCTCCCCGCGGTGGTCGACGACGTGGAGCTGCTCGGCGACCCGGACCCGGCCGGCCGGCTGCCGCACCTGGTCGCGTTCTCCTGCCTGTACGTGGCGGGCGAGGCCCTGCTCGGCGAGCTCGACCGGGCCGGGATCGCGGTGAGCAGCGGCTCGAGCTGCACGTCGGACGCGCTGACGCCCAGCCACGTGCTGGTGGCGATGGGCGCGCTGACGCACGGCAACGTCCGGGTCTCGTTCGGCCGGGACTCGTCGGCCGCCGACCTGGCCGCACTGCTCGACGTGCTGCCCGGCGCCGTCGCCGGCATCCGCGAGCGGGCCGGAGCGGTGGGCCTGTGAGCGACGAGCCGGATCTGGTCGTGGACGCGCTGGGGCGGCACTGCCCGCTGCCGATCATCGACCTGGCGAAGCGGTTCGCTGACGCGCCGGTCGGCGGGACGGTGGAGCTGCTGGCCGACGACCCGGCCGCGCCGGCCGACGTGGCCGCCTGGTGCCGCCTACGCAAGCAGCAGCTCCTGGGCGCCCGCGACCTGCCCACCGGCACCGGCCAGGCGTTCCTGATCCGCCGAACGCACTAGCCGGAGCCGGCCGCCGACGGCACCTTGGTGCCCGTGATCGCCGTTTTGGCCCTCGGGCGGTCGTGGAAACGCCCAGGTCACGACCCCGTCAGGGCCAAAACGACGACCACAGCCGGCTACACGCCGGGGAGGTAGTCCTTGATCTCGGCGGCGGCGTCGGCGCCGTAGGCCTCGGTGAAGCGCTTGAGCAGCTCGGCCTGGTCGGCCTCGTACTCCTGCGGGCCGACCGTCTCCAGCACCAGCGTCGCCAGCAGGCAGCCGAGCTGGGCCGACCGCTCCAGCGTGAGGTCCCACGACCGGCCGGCGAAGAACCCGGCGCGGAACGCGTCGCCGACGCCGGTCGGGTCCGGGGTGTCCCGGGCCGGGACGACCGGGATCTGGATCGACGTGCCGTCCTTCGCCGACTCGATCCGAACGCCGTCGGCGCCATGGGTCGTGATCCGGATGCCGACGTGGGCGAGCACCTCGGCGTCCGACCAGCCGGTCTTCTGCTCCAGCAGCGCCTTCTCGTACTCGTTGCACAGCAGGTAGGCGGCGCCGTCGACGAGCTGGCGAGCGGCGTCGCCGTCGAGCCGGGCGAGCTGCTGGGACGGGTCGGCGGCGAAGGGGTAGTCGCGCTGGCGGCACTCGTCGGTGTGCCGGGCCATCGCCTCGGGGTCGTTCGGGCTGATGATCACGAGGTCCAGGCCGCCGAACCGGTCCGCGACCGGGGCGAGCTCGATGTGGCGGGCCTCGGACATCGCGCCCGGGTAGAACGAGGCGATCTGGCACAGGTCGTCGTCGGTGGTGCAGACGAACCGGGCGGTGTGCGCCAGGTCGCTGACCCGCACCGAAGCGGTGTCGACGCCGTGCCGGTCGAGCCAGGAGCGGTAGTCGGCGAAGTCCTCGCCGACGGCCCCGACCAGGACCGGGTGCAGCCCGAGCCGGCCGAGACCGTAGCTGATGTTGGCCGCGACGCCGCCGCGCCGGATGACCAGCTCGTCAACGAGGAAGGACAGCGAGACCCGCTCGAGCTGTTCGGCGATCAGCTGATCGGCGAACCGCCCGGGGAAGCGCATGAGGTGATCGGTCGCGATGGACCCGGTGACGGCAATACGCACGATGCCCAAGCCTAACCGCCGCACTGATCATCAGCACCAGCGCCCCACCAATCGACCGATCGCCGAACCGACACCGTCCCGACTGCCAGACACGCGACGAGGGCCCGGCGCCACGGGAATGATTCCCGTCACACCGAGCCCTCGCAGGCACAACGATCGCTCTACCGGACACCAGGTTTCGGTGGCCGCCCAGTACGTCGCGCGAAGCGCGACACCAGGGTCCGGGGTCGCCCCCGGAGCAGATATCTGAGGCGGCTCACCCGGGAAGCTGCCCGAAGGGCAGCGAACAGGGTGAGCCGAGCAGGATCAGTGGAAGCTGTCGCCGCAGGCGCAGGAGCCCTGCGCGTTGGGGTTGTCGATCGTGAAGCCCTGCTTCTCGATCGTGTCGACGAAGTCGATGGTGGCCCCACCCAGGTACGGGGAGCTCATCCGGTCGACGGCGACCTTGACGCCGGAGAAGTCCAGCACGGTGTCGCCGTCGAGCTGACGCTCGTCGAAGAACAGCTGGTAGCGCATGCCGGAGCAGCCACCGGGCTGGACGGCGATGCGCAGGGCCAGATCGTCGCGGCCCTCCTGCTCGAGCAGGGACTTCACCTTGCTAGCGGCCAGGTCGGTGAGGACGACCTGGCCGGGGCCGGTCTGGGTTTCCGTCGTCGTGTCCTGGACGGTCATAGGGGCTGCTCCTGCCCTTTCGGAAAGGTACCTACGGGGTGCGCCGCACGGGTTCCGCGCGACCCGAGCCGCGTCGGCGCCCTCCACGCGGCCCGGACGGCCCACGCGCGGCGGCGATGCCGGGCGTGTCCTGCCGGGAGGTGACGCACGTCTGGCGGCTGGTGCCACCAGCAGCGACAACAACGCCGGCCCGGTTCCGCTTCCCATCGTAGCCGCTCCCTCTCCGGTCCACCCGGGTCACGGCCGCATGCCGGCGCCGTACCCGGGGCCCCGGAGCCGCACCGGTTCCCTTCCCACTGGCGCGGACGCACGCAGGCACAGGCGCGACGTCCCGGCAGGCGATCCATCACCCAGTTGGCCCGAATCGCGCACACTGCGCCAAAAGGTGACACAGCGTCCAGGATCTGCCACTATCCCGGAACCTCGTCGCGGATATGCAATTTGCAGTGTGCGCGACGCGGCGGCCAGTTCACCCACGTTCGAGCCAGATGGGATATCCGCCATGCGCAGGCACCTGAGCTCCGCCGTGCCCGCTTCACTCGTGATGACCATGCTCGCGGCCTGCGGGTTCCTGCTCACGAGCTGCCATTCGCCCTACCTGCCAGGCGTCGGCGGCGGCCCGCATCCCACCGCATCCCCGAGCCACACCGTCACGCCGACGCCGGTCCGCAAGCCGGTGACCCTCAACTTCTACGCGGAGCCCAGCCTGGACCCGACCCCACCCGTCTGGTTCATCATCGAGACCGCGACGGACCACGTCGGGCAGCTGCCCGGCGAGCCCCACCCGACCGGCACGATGACCGTCGTCGCCGGTGGCGTGTCCTACGGGACGCAGGTCGTCAGCCTGCAGAACGACGTCGAGTACGGCGTCAACGTCCACGTGCCGCCCGGCAGGTACGACTTCGTCGTGGACTACAGCGGCGATGCGAACTACCTGCCGGCCCACAAGGCCTACATGACCATCCCGGTAGGCCCCTGAAGCACCTCGGCAGGCCCCTGAACCATCCCGGCGGGGCGCGCCGCGCGAGGCCCCGGCGCGCCCCGAGACGTCCGCCATGTGTCGCCACCGTGACTGTGAGACGAACCACGCATGGACCGCGAAGCGGTAGTTAGTGTCTCGCCGACCATTCGTGAGTTAAAGTCTCGACGACCATATGTGAGCCGACGCCTGGTTCGCGCCGGTCGACCGAGGGGGCTTCCATGACAACCAACCCCACGCTGGAGCGGATCGGCGTGACGCCGTCGCCGCTGGCGCTGTTGCTGCTCGGCCAGGGCACCGACGCGGACAGCGAGCGTGGCGTCGACTGCCCCGGCGCGCTTCCTGCCGCCGCCGATCCCGAGCTCGCCGGGCGGGCCGCGGCGGCGAAGGCGGCTCTGGGTGACAAGGTCTTCATCCTCGGTCACCACTACCAGCGCGACGACGTGATCGCGTTCGCGGATGTGACCGGCGACTCGTTCAAGCTCGCCCAGCAGGCAGCCGCCCGCCCCCAGGCCGAGCACATCGTCTTCTGCGGCGTGCACTTCATGGCCGAGAGCGCCGACATCCTCACCACGGCGACCCAGCACGTGGTGCTGCCGGACCTGGCGGCCGGCTGCTCGATGGCCGACATGGCCAGCGCCGAGCAGGTCGAGCAGGCCTGGGACGACCTGCTGGAGGCCGGGGTCGCCGAGGGCACGGTGCCGGTCACCTACATGAACTCCTCGGCCGCGATCAAGGCGTTCACCGGCCGCCACGACGGCACGGTCTGCACGTCGTCCAACGCCCAGCAGGCCCTGAACTGGGCGTTCGGGCCGGAGCGCCGCGGCGAGCGGGTGCTGTTCCTGCCCGACCAGCACCTGGGCCGCAACACCGCGATCGGCGAGCTGGGCATGACCGAGGCCGACTGCGTCGTCTACGACCCGCGTCGCAGGAACGGCGGCCTCACGGTCGACCAGCTGCGCGACGCGAAGATGATCCTCTGGAAGGGGCACTGCTCGGTGCACGGCCGGTTCAGCCGGGAGTGCGTCGACGAGGTGCGGGGCCGCGTACCCGGGGTAACTGTCCTGGTGCACCCCGAGTGCAAGCGGGAGGTGGTCACCGCCGCCGACCTGGTCGGGTCGACGGAGTACATCATCAAGGTGGTGGACGCGGCCCCGGCCGGCTCGGCGTTCGCGATCGGCACCGAGCTCAACCTCGTGCAGCGGCTCGCGAACCGTCATCCGGACAAGAACATCGTCTTCCTGGACCGGACGGTGTGCTTCTGCTCCACTATGAACCGCATCGACATGCCACACCTCGTGTGGGCGCTGGAGTCCCTCGTCCGCGGCGAGCCGGTCAACCGGATCACGGTCGCGCCGGACGTGGCTCACTACGCCCGAAAGGCTCTCGACCAGATGTTGGCGCTCCCCTAATGCCCTCGATCAACCTCAAGAAGCGGTCGCGCGACGTCGAGCCGGAACCGACCGAGCCCGACGTTGTCGACGAGCCCGTCGGCGCCGACGGTCGCACGACAGCCAAGAAGGGCCGGCCGACGCCGAAGCGCTCGCAGGCCCGGGCCACCCGTTCGACCGGCACCTTCGGGGCGCCGGCGACGACCAAGGAGGCCCGCGCCCGCGACCGCTCGGCGCGCCGCACTCTCGTCCAGGAGCAGCGCGCGGCGATGCGCGCGGGCGACCTGTCGAAGATGCCGCCCGGTGAGCGGGTGCCGGAGCGGGTACTCGCCCGCGACATCGTCGACAGCCGCTACAACGTCGGCCCGGTGTTCCTCGTCGTGATCGTCGTCTTCTACCTCGGGAGCTTCTTCCCGAGCGCGGCGGCGCACAAGGTCGTGCTCTACGTGATGCTGCTCGGCCTTTTCGCGATGATCGCCGACAGCTTCTACCTGTCGCAGAAGGTCGCCCGGGCCGTCGCCGAGGCGTACCCGGGCTCGCAGGTCAAGGTGAAGATGTACGCCGTGCGCCGGGCGATCGCCCCGCGCCGGTTCCGCATGCCCAAGGCCCGGGTCTCGCCCCGCTCCGGCTGACCGCTCTCGGGTCCTACGTCATGGCTGCCGGACGGGCGGAAGCCACGGCCACGGCGTAGGACCCGGCCGCGCTGCTCGGTTGAAGCGTGGCAACCGGGCCATAGGGTTGGACTGTGGAATATCGACGCCTTGGGCAGAGCGGCCTGACTGTCAGCCAGATCTCGTACGGGAACTGGATCACCCATGGTGACCAGATCGAGGCCGAGCAGGCGACCGCCTGTGTACGGGCCGCGTTCGACGCGGGAATCACCACCTTCGACACCGCCGACGTGTACGCCGGCGGGCGGGCGGAGAGCGTGCTCGGCGAGGCGCTCGCCGGCGTCCGGCGCGAGTCCTACGAGCTCGCGACCAAGGTCTTCTGGCCGACCGGCCCTGGCCAGAACGACAAGGGACTCGGTCGCAAGCACATCATCGAGTCGATGAACGCGTCGCTGAAGCGGCTGCGGACCGACTACGTCGACCTCTACCAGGCGCACCGCTACGACCCGACGGTGCCGCTGGAGGAGACGCTGCGGGCGTTCGACGACCTGGTCCGGGCCGGGAAGACGCTCTACGTCGGCGTCTCCGAATGGTCCGCCGACCAGATCGCCGACGCGGTGCGGCTGGCCGGCGAGCTGGGCCTGGACCGGATCATCTCCAACCAGCCGCAGTACAACATGCTGGTTCGCACGATCGAGGCGGACGTCGTGCCGACCTCGGCGAAGTCGGGCATCTCGCAGATCGTCTGGTCGCCGATCCTGCAGGGGGTGCTGACCGGCAAGTACCTGCCGGGCCAGCCGCCGCCGCCAGGCAGCAGGGCCACCGGCGCGACCGGCGCGACGTTCATCGGGCGGTGGCTGCGCGACGACGTGCTGACCGGCGTCCAGAACCTGAAGCCGATCGCCGCCGACGCGGGCCTCTCGCTGGCCCAGCTGGCGGTCGCCTGGGTGCTGCAGAACGACAACGTCGCGTCCGCGATCATCGGGGCGACGCGGCCCGAGCAGGTCCGCGAGAACGTCGAGGCGGCCGGCGTCACCCTCTCCCCCGAGATCCTGGCCCGCGTCGACGACGCCCTCGGCGCCGTCGTCGAGCGGTAGGCGCACCGGCCCGGGCGTTCACCCGGTGCCCCCGCGCCGCGTGGGGTCACCGGGTAAACGCCGCCGCCAGGGCCTGCCAGGTGGCGTCGAGGTCGGACGTGTCCGAGTAGGCCCGGTCCATCTCCAGGATCACCGCGCCGTGGGACGCGGCGAACAGCGCCTGGGCGACGTGCGGCTCGCCGGTGGCGCGGTAGAACGGCTCGCCGGACCACTCGTCGAGTCCTGCCGTGAGCAGGCCGCGGTCGATCCGGCCCGACGTCGCCAGCCGGTAGAGGTTGGCGTCGCCCAGCGCGACCCGCCGGTACTCGGCCAGCAGCGCGCCCACGACGGTGCCCGCCGCGGCCGCGTCGACGACGGCGTGCAGCGCGTCGCCGGTCTCGAACAGCGCCGCGTCGACGAGCGCGGCCTCCAGCGCCGGCTTCCCGGGCAGGTGCTTGTACAGCGACGCCGCCCGGATGCCCACCTGGTCGCCGACGCGGCGCATCGTGAGCGCCTCCGCGCCCTCGGCCGCGAGCAGAGCCCGCCCGGCGGCCAGGATCTCCCGGACCCGCGCGGACTGGGCGGGCGGCGCCGGCCGCGCCGCGAGCCGCGGCAGCGGCAGGGACGCCGGCTGCGGCCCGGTCACCCGATCTTCTCGAGGACGAAGGCCGGGTGACGCGGGGCGATCGCGGCGAGCTCCTCGTCCGTCGAGTCCGGGCCTACGCCGTCGAAGAACACGCCTACCTCCGCCTTCCAGCGCCGCAGGTAGGCCCGCAGCACCGGGACCTTCACGTCGTCGGCCAGCTCGGTGGCCCGGTAGTGCGAGCGCGAGCGGCCGAGCAGCAGGTCCAGCTCGCCGCCGGCGGCCCGCGCGTTGCGCACCCACTGGGAGTGGCCGCGCGGCGAGACCAGGTACTCGCGGCCGTCCAGCGTCAGCAGGTTGACCGGGGTGCGCCGGGGCTCCCCGCTGACCCGGCCGCGCACCTCCAGCACCCGGCTGCCGAGGACGCTGATGCCGGCGCGGGTGGCGAGGGCCACCAGCTGGTTGAAGACCTTCC
Source organism: Pseudofrankia inefficax (assembly GCF_000166135.1). Lineage (NCBI taxonomy): Bacteria > Bacillati > Actinomycetota > Actinomycetes > Frankiales > Frankiaceae > Pseudofrankia > Pseudofrankia inefficax. The sequence goes on along the minus strand of NC_014666.1, from coordinate 2,190,730 downwards.
GGGTGAAGACGCCCGGCTTCCGGTAGTGCGGCGCCTCGGCCGGCTCGGGCGTGGGCGAGGTGGCGGCGGTGTCGCTCATGGTGGGCTCCCTCGGTGGTTGCTAACAGCGTTAGCCATACTGTGGGCTAACGCCGTTAGCTTCGTCAAGGGGTCTGGCTAACTTTGTTAGCCGAGGCCGCCGGAGCACCCCGGCTCCCGCGCGCCAGCCGTCAGGTCGTCAGGTCGTCAGGTCGTCAGGTCGTCAGGTCGTCAGGTCGTCAGGTCGTCAGGTCGTCGGGCGGAGGCTCATCGGGCCGTAGATCTTCTTGCCCGCGTCGCACAGGGTCACCTGGGTGACGCCACCCTCCAGCAGCTCCGACCAGGCCTCACCGATCCAGGTCTCCGCGTCCCCCTGGCTGGGGAACGACTCCGAACCGGACGCCCCCGCCACCGTGACCACAGCGCCGTCGTCACCCTCGTACCGCCAGGTCCAGCTCACCGCGCGCCTCCTCCGCTCCACCGGCGGCCACCCGCCGCCTGCTCCATCCAACCCACATCGACCATCGGCACGCGAGGAACGCCGCCGGCCGGCAGGTCACCGGCCCACGAGCCCCGGCCGATGGCCAGGGGAACTGTCGTGATCTGCCCGGTCACCGGCAGATCGGTGCTGGAAGGCCACCGAACCGACCGATTGGCTACCGTAGGTTCGTCGCCGGCCCCAACACCCCGGAGGAAGATCCACGTGGTCACACTGCTCGCCGAGTCGGCGGCCTCGCACAGCGACGGGTTCGCCCCCTGGGTCGTGGCGATCCTCACCTTCGGCTCGATCATCGTGCTCGGCATCGTGCTCACCGCGATGACGCTGGCCGAGCGCAAGCGCCACCCGCACGGCTGAGCCCGGCCAGCCGCGCGCCTGAACCCCCGCGCGCCTGAACCCCCTGGGGCGGGTCCTATGGGCCTCACCCTGCCGGCTCGGTACGGCTCACCCGGAAGCCGGGTACATCAGGACCCATGAGGTGTCGGATTGGTCACAGTGGCCGGGCCTGGGCGCAGATGGGGGCACGGCTGCTCGCGGTACTGGCGGGACTCGACCTCGGGCTCGGCTGGGTTCCGGCCGACGGCGTCTCCCCCCGGCTGGCCGCCGCGGTCGCCGCTGTCGCGCTGCTCGTCGTCGTCACCGGGCGGCCCTGGGGCAGCTGGGCCCGTCCGAGGCGGTTGGCGGGCCACCTGGACGCCGCCTCCGCGCTGGCCCTCGGGACCACGGTCCTGGCCGGCGCCGGGGCGGCGTTCGCGCCGCCGGACTTCGGGCCCGACCCGGCCCGGACGGCCTGGCTCGTGGTCGCGGTGGCGGCCGGCGTCGCCATGCTCGGGCTGAGCCTCCCGCCCCGGCCGGCCGGGGCCCAGGCCGGCGGGCCTCGGCTCACCACGAGCCCGGGCCGCGGTGGCGATCAGTCCAGGACGAGGTCGTACAGGTAGAGCCCGCCGGACGCCGCGACGACCAGGCCGCGGGCGTCGGGCAGCCAGGCGCAGTCGCGGGCCGCCCCGTCGAAGCGCATCAGCGCGACGCACCGCCAGCCCGTGGTCTCCCAGACCCGGACGGAGCCGTCGCCGCCCGCGCTCGCGACGAACGCCCCGTCGGCGCTGACCGCCGCGGCGCGGACCGTGTGGCTGTGCCCGTCGAGAACCGGCCCGGCCCGCCAGCCGTCCGTCCACCACACCCGCACCGTGTGGTCGGAGCCGGCGGAGATCATGAACCGGCCGTCGGGCGCGGCGGCGAGGCCCAGCACCTCGTTCGTGTGCCCGGACAGCTCGGCCAGCGGCTCGAGGGTCGCGACGTCCCAGACCAGGATGTCGCGCTGACCCCCGCCGACGGCCACCCAGGAGCCGTCCGGCGCTACCACACACCCCCGGTGGGAATCCACGCCATGCTGGCCCGGCGCCGGCGGCTCGCCGTGTTCCAGCCCGCTCGCCGTGGCCGGGCCGCTCCGGTCACGGGCGACGAACGAGGCGAGCCACTCGCCGCTCTGGGTGTCCCACATCCGCGCGACGCCGTCCCGGCAGGCGCCCACCAGCCAGGAGCCGTCCGGTCCCACGGCGTAGCCACGCACCTCGCTCGGCGCGCTCAGCACCGCCCGGATGGTCCCGGTCGCCGGCTCCCACAGCCGCACCCCGCCGTCGCGGTCGGGTACGGCGACCCAGCTGTCGTCGGGCGCGACCGCGCTGCCACGGTTCGGGCTCAGCCGCTCCCCCACCAGCGCCGCGCCTGGCTCGCCGGTCGCCACGTCCCACTGGACCGCGGTCGAGTCCTCGGACACCGAGACGATCCAGCTCCCGTCGTGGCTGGCGACGCAGGCGCGCATCCCCTCGTCCCTGCCACCGGGGGCGACGTCGGCGTCCGCGGCCCGCACGTCCCAGATCCGCAGCACGCCGTGCCGGCCGGCCGAGACCAGCCAGGTCCCGTCGGCGGCCAACGCGCAGACGGCAGCCGTGCCGCTCGGCCCGACGAGCTGGTGGCGGGCGCCCGTCGCCGTCTCCCACAGCCGCACCATCCCGTCGGACGCCGTCGCGGCCAGCCAGGCACCGTCCGCGGACAGCGCGCAGCCGCTGGCCGGGCCCGTGGCGCCCAGGTCGTAGGAGGCGACGGCCAGCCCGGCCGCCGGATCCCAGCGGCGCGCGGTGCCGTCCTGGCCGACCGACGCGAGCCAGTGCGGCCCGGCGCAGGTCGCGAGCCGGCGCACCGGGCCACGGTGGCCGCTCAGCCGGCCGGCCGCGACGCCGTCGGCGGTGAACAGCCGGATCTGCCCGTCCTCGCAGGCCGCCGCCAGCAGCTGGCCGTCGGGGGCGATCGCGACGTCCCGCACGACCTGCGCCAACGTGATCATGGGCCCTGGGTCGCCCGTGGCCGCGTCCCAGTGCCGGACGGTGCCGTCGTCGCCGCAGGTGGCCAGCCAGTCCCCGGTCGGAGCGACAGCCACGCCGCGCACGCTGCCCACGTGCCCGCGCAGTTCCAGCCGGGCCGGCCCGCCGGTCGCCGCCCAGATCCGCGCCGTCCCGTCCTCGCTGCCGGAGACCAGCCAGCGGCCGTTCGGCGCGATCGCGCAGGCGCGCACGGCGGCGCCATGCCCGGCCAGCGTCGCGCGGGCGGCCCCGGTGTCGGCCTCCCAGAGCCGGACCGTGCCGTCGGAGCTGGCCGAGGCCAGCCAGTCGCCGGCCGGGGCGATCGCGCAGGCGTCGACCCAGGAGTGGTAGTGACCGGGCAGCACCCGGACCAGGCCCGGATGGGGCTGGTCCGGCAGGCTCCACCGGTTGGCCAGCCGCGGCCCCGTCACGGTGGCGGCGAACCGGGCCAGCGGCTCGGCCAGCGCGGGCAGGCCGTCAAGCCGGCTGAGCAGCACCGCGTCCAGCGCGTCCGGCGGCTCGGTAGGGCCGAACAGGTGCGCGGTCTGGCGCAGCATCCGGCGCAGCGCCCGTGGGGCCCGGTCGGCCGGCGCGAGCTCCCGGGCCAGCGCGAGGTCCGCGTCCAGGGCGACCAGTCCGAGGCCGGGCCGGCCCAGCTTGGCCGCCGTCCACCGCAGGTCCCGGACCAGCGCGAGCGCCTCGTCGGCCCGGCCGGCCCCGGCCAGATGCGCGGTCAGGTGCGTCCAGACGTAGCCAGCCCCGTCCGGCAGCCGCCACCACGCCGCCGCCCCGCCGGGCTCGACCGGCGAGGCGGCGGCGGCCGAGTCCGGGGGTACCGGGCCGAGGCCGTCGTCGAGGTCCTCGCCGTCCAGGCGCTGGCCGCCGGCGCCGGCCGCGCCGAGCAGCCGGGTGCGCAGCGCGTCGCAGAGCACCCCGTGCAGCTCGCGCAGCCGCTCCTCGCCGACGCGGACCCGCAGGTAGGAGCGCAGCACGTCCTGGAGCAGCAGAGCCGGCGGATGCCGGCGGTAGGCGAGCACCAGCGACAGGTCCGCGAGCTCCTGACACAGGTCGTCGACCTCGTCGGGGCTCAGGTCGCCCGTGGCGCCCCAGTAGGCCTCCAGCACGTAGCGCGGGATGTCGACGTCCTCCGGGAAGATCGCCAGCTCCAGGTACCGGTCGAGCTCGTCGCCGGTGAGCAGGCCGACGCTGGCCGACAGGGTCGCCTCGACCGCCTGGTTACGGTCCTCCAGCCGGGTGACGTCGAAGGCCGTCGGGCCGCGTCGGTCCAGCCGGCGCAGCACCCGGTCGGCGGCGCGGGCTGGCGGCACGCCGTCGCGCACCATCCGCACCAGTGCCCGGTTGACCAGCCGCAGCAGCACCGGCCAGCGGCCGGTCGCGTCGAGCAGCTGGCGCGTCCGGTCCAGCGGCAGCAGCCCGGCGACGGTGGCCGGCGTGTCGGCCGACACCGACCCGGCGTCGGCCGGCTCGGTCCGCGCGGCCGGCGGGCTCAACGCCCCGGCGCGGTCTGCGCGCACGGCCAGCGCCGAGCCGGGAGCGGCGAGGTCGAGGGTGAGCATCCGCTCGGCCTCGGCCTCGGCCATCGCCGCGACCTCGATCCGGTCGGACAGGGCGGCGTCCGACGGCAGGTCACGCATCCGGGTGGTGACCAGCCGGACGCAGCCCGGCCCACCCTGCAGGAACGGGGCGAGCTGGCCACGGACCCACACGTCGTCGACGACGAGCAGCCGCGGCGGCGAGCCGAGCAGCTCGCCGAGCCGGAAGCCGGCCTGCTCCGGGTCGGCCAGCGCCGGCCGGACGCCGGACAGGGCCTCACTCAGATCGTTGATCTTGTCGGCCAGGGTGGCGCCGCCGACCGACTCGCCCAGCGTCACCCACAGCACGCCGCCGGGGAACGCGTCGGCGATCTCCGGCCGCCGGCACACCTCCGCCGCGAGCGTCGTCTTCCCGAACCCGCCGACGCCGCGCAGCACGACGGCCGGCCGCGCCCCGCCCGGGCCGCGCGGCTCCAGCAGCCGGGAGAGCACCTGCTCGGTGAGCTCCGGGCGGGCGACCACCTTGCCGTGCCGGGACGGCACCATCCACGGGCGGCGAGCGCCGGTCCCCGCCGCCGCGGGCCCTGGCGCCTGGTCCGGCCCGCCGACCCCGACGACCAGCACGGTCGCGCCGCCGGGCCGAAGGAGGCTGTCGACCGGCCCGACGGCGGTCTCCGCCTGCTCGCGCTGGCGGTCGCGCAGCTTGACCAGGGCGTCCAGCACCGCGGTCTCCAGGTCCGCCGGCGAGCGGAAGGTCGTCGTGATGATGCCGGCGTCCCGCAGCTCGTCGCGGAACCCGCGCTGCCGGTCGCCGTACGCGAGGTCGGAGAACTCCTGGATCGGGACGACGGCGTCGTCGGCGAGCAGGAAGACCAGCCGCGGGATCCCGGCCTCGGTCGCGGCCTCGAACTCCAGCTCGGTGTAGGAGAGGTCGGGCTGCTCCCGGGTCGGCGAGCCGTAGCGGAAACCGATCAGGCCGACGTAGACGTCGCTCGCCCGCACCTGCGCGACGCAGAAGTCGGCCGGCGGCTCGTCGTGGGCGCCGAAGTAGGCCATGTCGACGGCGACGTCACCGGCCCGGGCCACCGCGCGCTCGGCGGCGGCGACGAACGACAGGTCCCTCGGGTACTGGCGCAGCTCACCCGTGTGGCTGAGAAAGACCCGACGGCGCTCGCCGACCCGCCATCGTTCCGGGGACGATCCCCACCGATCCGGCAACACACCCGAAAGCTACCGCTTCCGGCGCATGTCAACTGCGCTACGGCGCCGCGAGGCCGTTAGGTGCCCAGCTGGCTTTCCGGGTCTTTGCCAGGGCGGCCGGGCCGGCGCTCGAAGCCATCGGGTAGTAAGAACGCTGTGGAGAACCCGCAGAGCGCCCGCGCCGGGACCGCGACCCCAGGCTCCGAGTCCCCGGGGGCCCCGGCAGCCCCGGCCGGCGCAGCCGCGGACACCGAGAACAACCCCAACGCGGCCGGCCTCACCGCGGCTGTCCCCATCGAGGTCGACGCGGCCCCGGCCAGCGAGACCGACCCGGCGCCCGCGGCTCCTGCCGCGAGCGGGCCGGCTCCGATCGACCCGGTGCCCGAGCCGGATGCCGCCGTCGCCGCCGCCGAGCAGGCCGCCGCGCGCGCCCGGGCGCGGGCGCTGGACCTGCCGGCGGACGGGCTCGGCCGGCTGGCCGAGGTGTCCGTCTGGATCGCCGCCGCGCAGGGCGTTTCGCCGCCTCGGCCGATCACCCGCGCCAGGGCCCTGCTGCTCGCCGCCGACCACGGCGTCGCGACGGCAGGCCTGTACCCGTGGCCGGCCGGCGCCACCGCGCGGCGGGCCGCCGCCGTGGCCACGGGCGGCTCCCCGCTGGCCGTCCTCGCCCGCCGCGCCGACGTCGGCCTGCGGGTCGTCGACGTCGCCATCGCCGAGCCGGCCGGCGCCCCCGCTCCCGCCGCGGCCGCTCCCACCGACGGCTACCGGGTGCGCGGCGGCAACGGGCGGATCGACCAGGAGGACGCGCTGACCGTCCCCGAGCTCGACCTGGCGTTCGAGACCGGCCGGCGGCTGGCCGACGAGGAGATCGACGGTGGCGCCGACCTGCTGGTCGCGGGCGCGCTCGGCGTCGGCGCGGACACCGCCGCCGCGGTCGTCGTCGCCGCGCTGCGCGACCTGGAGCCGATCGACGTCGTCGACCGGGGCGACGGGTCGGACGACGAGCGATGGATGCTGCGCACGGCGGCCATCCGGGACGCGCTGCGCCGGGCCCGGCCGTTCGCCTCCGACCCGCGCTCGGTGCTGCGGGTCGCCGGCGGCGCGGACCTGGCGGCGCTCGCCGGCCTGCTGGTCCAGGCCGCGTCGCGACGCACTCCGGTGATCATCGACGGCGCGCCGGGCTGTGCGGCGGCGCTGGCCGCCGAGCGGATCGCGCCCGGGGCGCGGGCGTGGTGGCTGGTCGGCGCCGAGTCCGGCGACCCGGCGGCGAAGCATGTCGTCGGCACGCTCGGCCTGCGGCCGCTGGTCGACCTGAGCACCCGCGCCGACGACGGCACCGGCGCGCTCGCGGCCGCGGCGCTGGTGATCGACGCGGTGGAGACCGCCGTCGACCTGGACGCCGCCGCCGCGACCGTCCGCCACGCCGACGACGAGCTCAGCATCCCGGACATCACCTGACGGACCCCCGGCCGGCACCGGGCGGGGGGTCCGTCAGGCGGTTGAGCGTCAGGCGCTGGCCCGGTCCTCCGCGAGCTGGACGAGGGTGCGCACGAGGGCGCCGGTGCCGGCCTTGGGGGTGTGGCCGTAGGGCTCCCCGCCGTTCCAGGACGGGCCAGCGATGTCGAGGTGCGCCCACGGGATGCCGTCGGGGACGAACGCCGCCAGGAAGTGGGCGGCGACGAGCATCCCACCGTCCCGGCTGCCGTTCGTCGGGACGTTCGCGAGGTCGGCGACCGTCGAGTCGAGGCCCTTGCGCAGCTCCGGCGGCATCGGCATCGGCCAGACGGCCTCCCCGGTGGCCTTCGCGGCGGCGGCCACGGCCTCGACGGCGGCGTCCCGGCCGAGCAGGCCGGTGGTCCGCTGGCCGAGGGCGACGATCTGCGCGCCGGTCAGGGTCGCGATGTCGATGACCATGGCCGGCTCCTCCTCGGTCGCCCGCACCAGCGCGTCGCCGAGCACGAGCCGGCCCTCGGCGTCGGTGTTCAGCACCTCGACCCGGGTGCCCCCGCGCAGGGTGATCACGTCACCCGGCCGGATCGCCGTTCCGGACGGCATGTTCTCCGCGCAGGCCATCCAGCCCACGATCCGCGCCGGCACCCTCAGCCGCGCCACGGCGACCATGGCGGCGAGCACCGAGGCCGCGCCGGCCATGTCGGTCTTCATCCACTCCATCGACGCCGGCGGCTTGAGCGACAGGCCGCCCGAGTCGAACGTGATCCCCTTGCCGACGAGGGCGAGCGTCACCGGGGCGTCGGCGCCTCCGGTGCCGGGCCACTCAAGCCGGACCAGCCGGGACGGGTTCGTCGAGCCCTGCCCGACACCGAGCAGGCCGCCGTAGCCGCCGTCCGCGAGCTCCTTCTCGTCGAGGACCTCGACGACCAGCCCGGCGGCGGTCGCCTCCTGCTCGGCGATCTCGGCCAGCCGGGCGGGCGGCAGGTGGCCGGGCGGGGTGTTCACCAGGTCGCGCACCAGCCGGACCGCGTCGGCGACGGTGGCGGCGTGCTCGACCGCGGCGGTGGCCGCGTCGAGGCCCGCGTCGTCGACCAGGACGACGATCTCCTCGACCGGCGCCAGGCGGCCCTTCGCCGACGTCGTCCGGAAGCTGTCGAAGCTGTAGGCACCCAGCAGCGTGCCTTCGGCCACCGCGCGCACGGACTCGGGCGTGGCCGCGCCGCCGGCGAGCGCCAGCGTCGTCGCCACCCTGGTGGTCCCGGCGAGCGCGCGTGAGGCCGTCCCGGCCGCGCGCCGCAGCGCCTCGAGGTCGAGATCGCCATTCGTCGCCGGACCCACGCCGACCGCGACCACGCTGCCGGCCTGGAGCGCGCCGAGGGTGGCGAACCGGACGACGTCGCCGGCCCGCCCGGTGGCGCCGACGTCGGCGAGCACCTTGGCCAGCCGGCCGCCGAGCGCCGCGTCCAGCTCGGCCGTGCCGCCGAGGGGCACCGGACCGTCGTCGCCGGCCGCGGTACCGATCACCACGGCGTCCACGTCCAGGGTCTTCAGCGCTGCTACGGCGGCGGAGGCGGAGGTCATGTCCAAAGCCTAATCAGCATTGCGCCTGTCGCAGGCCACCCCCACCGATCCGGCCAACGTGATCGGCCTGACGCGACCGGGCTGACGTTTCCGGCCCGGCCGGCCGCCCGGTGGCGGCGCTGACCGGTGCCGGGCGGCCCGGCCCGGCTACGCTGCGGCTCATGGCCGACGTTTCTGGCGCCGACGTTCCTGGCACCCCAGCCCTGCTGCGCACCCCGTTGTTCGACCGTCACCTCGACGCGGGCGCGAAGCTGGCCTCGTTCGGCGGCTGGGAGATGCCGATCGAGTACGCCGGCGCGGGGGTGCTCGCCGAGCACAAGACCGTCCGCGAGGCCGTCGGTGTGTTCGACGTCAGCCACCTCGGCAAGGCACGCGTCGCGGGTCCCGGCGCCGCGGCGTTCGTCAACGCCACGCTGACCAACGACCTCGGTCGGATCCGCCCGGGCCAGGCCCAGTACACGCTGTGCTGCGACGAGTCGGGCGGCGTCGTCGACGACCTGATCGCCTACCTGTACGGCGACGACGACGTGTTCCTGGTACCGAACGCGTCGAACACCGCCGAGGTCGTGCGCAGGCTGGCGGCGACCGCCTCCCCTGGGCTCGAGGTGACCAGCCTGCACGAGTCCTACGGGGTGCTGGCGGTCCAGGGCCCGCGGGCGGCCGACGTGCTCGCCGCGCTGGGCCTGCCGACCGAGGGCGAGTACATGAGCTTCCGCGACGCCGACTGGAAGGGCCGGCCGGTGATCGTCTGCCGCTCCGGCTACACCGGCGAGCGCGGCTTCGAGCTGCTGCCCCGCTGGGAGCACACGGTCGAGGTCTGGGACGCGCTGCTGGCTGCCGCGGCCGGCGTCGGCGGGCGGGCCTGCGGCCTGGGCGCCCGCGACACGCTGCGCACCGAGATGGGCTACCCGCTGCACGGCCAGGACCTGTCGCTCTCGATCAGCCCGGTCCAGGCCCGCTCCGGCTGGGCCGTCGGCTGGTCCAAGGAGCGGTTCTGGGGCCGGGACGCCCTGCTGGCCGAGCGGGCGGCTGGGGCCGCCCGGTTGCTGTGGGGCCTCAAGGCGCTCGACCGGGGCATCCCGCGGCCGCACATGCGGGTGCTCGACGCGGCCGGCGCCGACGTCGGCGAGGTCACCAGCGGGACGTTCTCGCCGTCGCTGCGGGTCGGGATCGGCCTGGCGTTGCTCGACCGCTCGGTCGCCGAGGGCGACGAGGTGGGCGTCGACGTCCGCGGCCGCCGCTCGCTGATGACCGTCGTGCGTCCCCCGTTCGTGCCTTCTTCGCCCAAATAGGCGCCGTGCCGCGCGGGCATCGGCCCGCCCGTGACCGTGCGATTTTGGTCACGCCGTTTGGCCGCCGCCGATTGCCGTATTTCGGGAGGTTCCGGTCTCCGACGGGCTCCGAACGGTGCCCAGCCACGGTTCGTCCCTGGACCGGACCCCTGCCGGTGTTCCCCGTCCCACATTGGGGCGGGCGGACCGGGGCCTGGCCAGGCACGCGACAAGCGAGCGGGCCAGCGCCCTTCGAGCCACGGCCCCAGCGCGTGAAAGACTAGGTCGGTGGGACCGACAACGGTTCCGCACGGGCGGCCGGGCGCGCCCACCACTGTCCGCGTCCGAGCGCCCTGCCGACTACGAGTAATGAGAAGGGGCCATTGGCGTGGCAGAATCTGCGGCCGGTCCCGTCGACCTTGTCATCCTCGGTGGTGGAAGCGGCGGATATGCCGCCGCGCTGCGTGCCGCGGAGCTCGGACTGAGCGTCGTCCTCGTCGAGAAGGACAAGCTCGGTGGCACGTGCCTGCACCGCGGGTGCATCCCGACGAAGGCGCTGCTGCACTCGGCGGAGATCGTGGACAACATCCACGAGAGCGCTACCTTCGGCATCCTGTCGACCCTGAACGGGATCGACATGGCCAAGGTGAACGAGTACAAGGACTCGGTCGTGGGCGGCCTTTTCAAGGGCCTGACCGGTCTGGTCAAGTCGCGCGGCATCGAGGTCGTCGCGGGCACCGGCAAGCTGACCTCCCCGACCACCGTGACGGTCGACGGGCGGGTCATCGAGGGCCGGAACATCATCCTGGCGACGGGGTCGTACTCGCGGACCCTGCCCGGCCTGGAGCTCGACCACGAGAAGATCATCACCAGCGAGGACGCGCTGACCCTCGACCGGGTGCCGAGCTCGGTCGTGGTGCTCGGCGGCGGTGTGATCGGCTGCGAGTTCGCGTCGGTGTGGCGTTCCTACGGCGCCGACGTCACGATCATCGAGGCTCTTCCGCACCTGGCGCCGCTCGAGGACGAGTCCAGCTCCAAGCTGCTGGAGCGCGGCTTCCGCAAGCGTGGCATCAAGTTCAAGCTGAAGACCCGGTTCGCCGGGGTGAAGACCACCGACCACGGGGTCACCGTCTCGCTGGAGGACGGCTCGACGGTCGACGCCGAGCTGCTGCTCGTCGCGGTCGGCCGCGGCCCGGTCACCGACGGCATCGGCTACGACGAGGTCGGCGTCGCGATGGAGCGCGGCTTCGTGCTCGTCGACCGCTCCCTGCGCACCAACATCCCGAACGTCTTCGCGATCGGCGACATCCGTCCTGGCCTGCAGCTGGCGCACGTCGGCTTCGCCGAGGGCATCTTCGTCGCCGAGCAGATCGCCGGGCTGAACCCGACCCCGGTCGACTACGACAACGTTCCGAAGGTCACCTACTCCTCGCCCGAGGTGGCCTCGGTCGGGCTCACCGAGGTGGTCGCCAAGGAGCGCTTCGGCGCGGACGCGGTCACCAAGGTGACCTACAACCTCGCCGGGAACGGGAAGTCCCAGATCCTGAAGACCGCCGGCGCGGTCACCGTCATCGCGGTCAAGGACGGGCCGGTGGTCGGCGTGCACATGGTCGGCGACCGGGTCGGTGAGCTGATCGCCGAGGCGCAGCTGATCACGAACTGGGAGGCGTACCCGTCGGACGTCGCCCAGCTGATCCACCCGCACCCGACGATGTCGGAGGCACTCGGCGAGGCGCATCTCGCCCTCGCGGGCAAGCCGCTGCACACGCACGACTAGCCGGTCCGGGGCGGCGGCCACCGGCTGCCGCCCCGGCCGGGGTGCCTGCCGGAGCGGCGCCGGTTCCCCGTCAGATCGGCGTAGCCGATCGGGGAGGCCGTCGGTCCGGGAGGTCGAGGTACCACCCGCAACCAGCCAGGCACCCGCCGGCACCCGGTCCACCGAGTGCCGGCAACGCGTTCGCACGGCGCCCAGCCGGCCGGCGGACGCCCACCCGGACGCGGCGCCGTGCCGCCCATCAGCCCGCCGACCACCCGGTCGGCGGACCGTTGGGCGGGGCGACGCCGCGACGCGGCGGGCGACGCGGCCGGGGATCCCGCCGGATCGGCCACTCCGATCCGGCGGACCCGGGTCGCCACCGCGCGCACGGCCCCGGATGACACAGGAGTCCCGCAGGAATGTCTGTATCCGTCACGATGCCCCGCCTGGGCGAGAGCGTGTCCGAGGGCACGGTCACCCGGTGGCTCAAGCAGGAGGGCGAGCACGTCGAAGCCGACGAGCCGCTCCTTGAGGTCAGCACCGACAAGGTCGACACCGAGATCCCGGCGCCCGCGTCCGGCGTCCTCTCGTCGATCAAGGTCGCCGAGGACGAGACCGTCGAGGTCGGCGTCGAGCTCGCGGTGATCGAGGACGGTGCGGCGGCTCCCGCTGCCGCGCCGGCATTGGCCGCGGCGGCCGCTCCCGCGCCTGCGCCCGCCCCGGCTCCCGCTCCCACGCCGCCGCCGGCTCCCACTCCCCCGCCGGCGCCCGTCGCGGCCGCTCCGCCGCCCGCGCCCGTCACTCCGCCGCCCGCGCCGGCGCCGGCGCCGGCTCCCGTGCCGGTCGCTCAGGCTCCCGCGCCGGTGACCACCGCCGCGTCCAACGGCGAGGCCCGTTACGTCACCCCGCTGGTCCGCAAGATGGCCGCCGAGCTGGGTGTCGACCTGGGCACGGTCAAGGGCACCGGCCCCGGCGGCCGGATCAGCAAGCAGGACATCGTCGACGCGTCCAAGGCCGCCCCGGCCGCCGCGCCGGCTCCCGCCCCCGCCGCGGCCCCGGCGCCGGTTGCCAGCGCGCCGGCCCCTGCCGCGGCGCCGGCGCCCGTCGCCGCCAAGGCTCCGGTCGCGCCCGTTCCGGCCCTGCGCGGCAGGACCGAGAAGCTCTCCCGGCTGCGCACCGTCATCGCCAAGCGGATGGTCGAGTCGCTGCAGGTCAGCGCCCAGCTGACCACCGTCGTCGAGGCCGACGTCACCAAGATCGCCAGGCTGCGTAACCACGCGAAGGACGCGTTCTACGCCCGTGAGGGCGTGAAGCTGTCGTTCCTGCCGTTCTTCGCGATCGCCGCCTGCGAGGCGCTGCGCGAGCACCCGGTGCTGAACTCCAGCGTCGACACCGCCGCCGGCACGATCACCTACTACGACGTCGAGCACCTCGGCATCGCGGTGGACACCGAGCGTGGCCTGACCGTTCCGGTCATCCACAACGCCGGGGACCTGAACCTCTCCGGCATGGCCCGCAAGATCGACGACCTGGCCAAGCGCACCCGCGCGAACCAGGTCTCGCCGGACGAGCTCAGCGGCGGCACGTTCACCCTGACCAACACCGGCAGCCGCGGCGCCCTGTTCGACACCCCGATCCTCAACCAGCCGCAGGTCGGCATCCTGGGCACCGGGACCGTCGTGAAGCGGCCGGCCGTCGTCGAGGACCCGAACCTCGGCGAGGTCATCGCGGTGCGTTCCACGGTCTACCTCGCGCTGACCTACGACCACCGGATCGTCGACGGCGCCGACGCGGCCCGTTTCCTGACCACGGTGAAGGCCCGCCTCGAAGAGGGCTCCTTCGAGGCCGAACTCGGCCTCTGATCCAGGGCTCCGGCTCCTGTCGGCCCCGTCGCGTCCCCGGTGGACGTGGCGGGGCCGACCGCGTTTCGGGGGCACGACTCTCGTCTGACGACGGCGGGCGCGCTGCCCGCTCGAGCCGATCCGGATCGAGGCCGGGCCCGGGTCAGGCTCGTCTGTTCCCGGTGCGCTCCGTGACCCGTCCGCGCCTGCTGAGTGTGTTCCGGCGACGTCGTGGTCAGCGAGCGCGGCCGACCCGGGTGGCCCAGCAGCCACGGCTCGCGTTGTGGACGTGAACGTGGTCGCACGCCGCGAGGGCGAAGAAACGGTCGAGCGTCGCGGCCAGGCTGGTGCCTTCGATCACAGCAGCGTCGATCATCATCGCGCCCGTGTCGAAGGCGCGGACCGACAGCTGCCGGCCGGTGAGCTGCGCAGGGAGGGTGGTCAGGTCCTGTGGGGGCTCGCATCCGCCGCGGTGCAGAAAGATCGGGCTAGCTGACCGGTACGGGCTGTCGGTGGTGAACGGATCGTGGGACACGAGGACCACCTCCTCGCCAACGGCCGCGTCCCGAAGGCACTGCCGGCAGGGATAGCCCGGGTGGACGTCCGCTGTGTACCTGGGTGCGTCCGGGCTGCTGGCACGTAGCCGGTCGGCCTCGCCAGGATCGATCGGCTGAAGGCGGTAGGTGACGGTGGCAGGGCCCGGGGCGGCGGCGATCACGGTCATGCGACCATCATCCGGGCGCTGGCCCGGCTTATCTGGCAGGTTTCCGCCACCTCGCTCCTCGGTCGTCGCCGGGCCCGGCGCCCCTTGGGAGACGATCGCTGGCCGAAGGCCGTCCATCTCGTGAGAGACCGGTGACGCCATCGTTTCCCATTCCATTCTTCAGCACGGCGGCGCAATGTATTGATGCGACAGAGAACATCGGGAAATGTTGCCTGAAGCGTTTTCGCCGACCTAATTCGACTCGTCAGGCGCCCACGTTCGCCGCGCTTGCACATTTCCACCACGGCGATATCATGAACCCATGTTCGAAGCACGTGGCGACCATGCGCCGTCGTCCCGCAGCGGGTCCCCCGACGGCATTTACCCCGGGATCCCGTCAACCCACGATTCCTTTGCCGTCTCTCCGAGCAGCAATCCGCCGGCAAGCGACCCTTCGTCCAGCAACATCCCTCCGCCAGATTCCGCGATCGTCATCGGACTGCTCGGGCGGCTGGACGCGGTCGACGCGACGTTCGACGACATTCTCGACGGATTGACTGTCTGTGACCCGGCGGCGACGTTGTCGCTGGCAGCCCGGTTGGCGCGGCTGGGCGCCAGGTTGGAAGGGGTGACCATCCGCACGCACGTGCATCTCGCGCGACTGCGTCCGCCCGGTCTGGGTGACGAGACCGGCGACCCATACTCGGCGTTCGCTGCCGACGAACTCGCGGCCGAGCTGGCGCAGTCACCACGGACGATGTCGAGCCGGCTCGCGACCGCCTGGGAGATCGCCGAACAGTTGCCCGCCGCGCTGGCCGACCTGACAGCCGGTCTGCTCGACCACACCCGGCTCGCCGCGTTGCACCAGCTCACCGCGTGCCTCACCGCCGAGCAACGAGCGACCGTCGAGGCGGCGATGCTCGCCGGCGGCCGGCTCGCTTCCCCACCGCGGTGGCGCCGGAAGATCCACCGACTGGTCGCCCGGCTCGATCCCGATGCCGCCGCGAAACGCCGCCGACGGGCGCGAGCCGACCGCATGATCGGCATTCAGGCGCTCGACGACGGCATGGCAACGCTGACCGCCGTACTGACCGCCGAGGACGCCCGGGCGATCTACGACCGGATCAACCAGATAGCCAGAACCGACGCCCGCACCGACGGCGACACCCGCTCGATCGACGCCCGGCGCGCGGATGTGCTCGCTGCGCTGCTCCTTGGCAACCGCCGCGAGCACGTCACCGTGGAACTCCAGGTCATCGCCTCCGTTGGCACCCTGGCAGGCCTGGACGACAACCCGGCCGAGCTCGTGGGCTTCGGCCCGATTCCCGGCGAGGCCGGCCGGGCGTTGGCCGCCGACGCCCGCTGGCGACGCGTCCTGACGGACCCCGTGACGGGCACCGTTCTCGACCTCGGCCGACGCAGGGTCCCGACCCCGGAACTGGCGCGGCTCATCCGCCACCAACAAAGCCGCTGCGTGTTCCCCGGCTGCGGCATGCCCGCGGCTCAGACCGATATCGACCATACCGTCGCCCACACCGAAGGCGGCCGTACCGCGCTGGATAATCTAGGCCTTCTGTGCCGACACCATCACCGCGCTAAACACAGCGGAGACTGGCACTTGGACCAGCCCCGACCCGGCGTCTTCCATTGGACCAGCCCAGTCGGCCGGAAGTACATCATCGACACTCACAACAATGATGAGGAAGCCCTTCTCCCCAACGAGGACCATCGCGACTTGGCCTCCCCCATACCCGACTCGATCCGGGCACGATCCGACCGCCAGCCGGTGCCCCACCAGCGGGTTCAGCTAGACGATCCCTGCCGCTTCTAGCGCCTCCGAGAAGTTTCGCGCGGCCCGAAGTCTCCACGATTCCGGTTTCGGCCCTCTGGTCGCCGTGTGTGGCCCCGTTTCGTAGCCACCAGAAGGCGGAACCGCCGGTCAAGGACACGGGCAGACGTTGGCCAGGCACGGCACTGCTGGTCGACGCACTCCTGCGGTCGACGCGCTCCTGGCCGCCCCATCACCGAGGGCGGTGTGAAGCCCGCGCCATGAGGCGGCGCGGATCGCGTGCGCGACGGGAGCAGCCCCGCCGGGGATGCCACGCTGAGAGGCCGCGGTGAGAGGCCACGCTGAGAGGAGCCCCACCGACGACAGCCCGGGGTCGCGGAGGGGTTGGCTTAGCCAGCGGCGGCGGCGTTGGACGACGGTTCGAGTTCCGGCGGCGGCAGGTGCGGCGAGGGCTCCGTCGATGCGGCTGCATGCACGCGTGGCTGGAATGCGGCGACCACCTGGTCGACCTGGCTTTGTGACTCGTATACCTGGCGCAGCAGCCAGAATCGGAGGAAACGTGCCAGCGAGGCGTACAGGAAGACCGCCCCACCGACACCGGTGACCCCGAGGAGCCCGATGGCCAGGACGATCTGCGACTGGATGTCACGGGGGTCGCTCAGGTTGCGGGAGGACTCGTAGACCAGTAAGTCGGCGATGATCCCGCCGGCCATCAGGACGATGCCCACGACCTGCAGGACGCCGTCCCGTCGCGCGTCTCCGGTCCGGATCTTCAGCCTCGACACGTCGGCCCTGAACTGGTCCACTCGGCCTTGTTCCATCGTTTCTTCACGCTCCCAGGTATGCGGCGGAGAGGTTCGCCTCGACCTCTGACGGTGCGCCGGCGTCGACGATCCGGCCATGGAGCATCACGGCCACCCGGTCGGCGATTGGCAGGACCGTGCGGGCGAACTGTTCGACGATGAGGATCGACATTCCGTCCGCCGCGAGCCGGCCGACGATCTCGTACAGCTCGCGTACGACCCGCGGGGCGAGCCCCATCGACAGCTCGTCGAGCAGCAGGACCGCCGGGCTGGTGCCGAGTGCCCTGGTCAGCGCCAACATCTGTTGCTGGCCGCCGGACAACGTGCCGGCCAGCTGCCCGCGACGTTCCCCGAGAATCGGGAACCTCGCGTAGGCGACCTCCTCGACGCCCGCGAACGAGGCGCGCGAGCCACGCGGCCGGCCCCGGCCGAGGCCCCGGCCTCGACTCCCGGCCTGGGCCTGAGACATCATCCAGAGGTTCTCCCGGACGGTGAGGTTCGGGAAGATGCCCCGGCGCTCCGGGACGGTGCAGACCCCCAGGCGCGCCAACGCCTCGGCCGAGGCTCCCGTCACCGTCCGGCCGGCGAGGCGCAGGTCCCCGGCAGAGGGCGGGTGCAGCCCGCAGCACACGTTCAGCGTGGTGGTCTTGCCCGCGCCGTTCGGCCCGAGCAGCGCGACCACGGAGCCCGCCGGTACCGCGAGGTCGACCCCGTGCAGCACCTCGATCGGGCCATACCCGGCGCAGACGCCGACCAGCTCCAGCAACGGCGGCCCCGCGGCGGTCCCAGTCGCACCGGTCCCAGCACTGGCAGGCCCGGCAGCAGCCGTGACAGCCCCAGACCCACCGATCCCAGCGCTGACAGTCCCGGCACCAGCCGCAATCGTCCCGGCCGCGTCAGTCCCGGTCGCGTCAGGGCCGGCCGCGTCAGGGCCTGGCCCGGTCATGTCGGGTCCGTCGGCGCGGAGCCCAGGTATGCGTCGATCACCGCGGGATCGGCGCGGACCACCTCGGGTGGACCGGCGGCGATGACCTTGCCGTAGTCGAGCACGTAGATCATCGTGCAGACCCCCATGACCAGCGTGACGTCGTGTTCCACCAGGCAGATCGCCAGGCCGTCCTGGTCGGCGAGACGGTGCAGCAGGCGACCGAACGCCGCCGTCTCCGGCTCGGTCTGGCCGGATGCCGGCTCGTCCAGCAGCAGCACCCTGGGCTTGGTCATCAAGGCCCGGCCGAGCTCGACGAGGCGGGCCTGACCGGTGGGCAACTCGGCGACGTCCCGGTCGGCGACCTCGGCGAGCCCGACGAGGTCGATGACGCGGCCGGCCTCCTGGTCGACGTCCACCCGTCCCCCGCGTCGCCAGGTGTTGCTGATCTGGCCGGCGACCCTGATGTTGTCGCGCACGGACAGGGAGACGAACGGTTCCAGGCGCTGGAAGGTCCGGGCGAGGCCACGGTGCGCCCGCCGGTACGGCGGCAGCCGGGTGACGTCCGCGCCGTCCACGAGCACCCGGCCCCGGGTCGGCGCGAGCAGCCCGGTGACGATGTTGAACAGCGTCGTCTTGCCGGCCCCGTTCGGTCCGATCAGTCCGGTGACCCGGCCTGGCTCGACCGACAGCGAGACGCCGTCGAGAGCCAGATTGCCGCCGAAGCGGACCGAGACGGCCTCGGTCTCAAGCATGGCCACGGCACGCCTCCCCTCTCACGGTCATGGCACGGCCACCGGGGCGGCGGACCTGACACCCGCGTCGGCGGCCGACCGCGCGGGCGTGGCCCGGCTGGCGGTGACCGCGGGCGGTTCAGGCAGCCCGAGCGCGCGATCGAGCAGCGCGCGGTGGGCCGGCGTGAACGGCACGTCGACGCCGACGAGCTCCAGCGGGACCTGGTCGCCGCCCGACGAGGCACCCGGCACCGCCGGGGCCACTCGCGCGGCCAGCCGGTCCAGCGCCGCCGAGGTGATCCGTGGCCACGCTGCCCCGAGCAACGCGGTGAGCGCGACGAACCACCAGTTGCTGATCGTGTCGGTGTAGGCGAGCAGGTAGAGCCCGGCTTCGACCGCCAGGCCGGCGCCGAACATGACCCGGGCCCGCCGGAACACCTCGTACCGCTCGATGAGGTCGTGGACGAAGCCGGTTGGGTTGCGGGACAGGGAGACCCCGATCAACGCGGGCAGCACGGTCGAGAAGTGGCCGAGGAAGGAGAAGAGGCCGTGCAGCGTCGCGTGGTCGGTGCCGACCTTCGCGAAGACGTCCTGAAGCGCGACGAAGCCGACCCCGGCGAGCAGGCCACCGGCGAGCGCTCCGCTGACGTACCCGATACCCGCGACTACCACAGTCATGACCAGCCCGAGGCTGACGAAGATCGTGAACCGGTCCGGGCTGACCGACACCACCGCCGCCGACATCAGCGCGCCGCCGACGCCGGCGATCGCCGCCGAGAGCATGAAGACCGACAGCTTGAGGCGGACGGGGTTCTGCCCGAGCGTGGCGCAGGCCGCCGGGCTGTCCTTCAGTGCGACGAGCCGCTGGCCGTAACCGCTGCGCCGTAGGGCGACCATCAGCACGCCTAGCACCGCGAACAGCACGGTCACGACCATCAGGAACTGGCCGCCGTTGGCCAGATCGATCGGCCCGAACCGGGGCCGCGGCACGTTGAGCGTCCCGTTGGGGAAGATCGAGAACTTGGTGTGCACCAGGGGCAGCACCCTCGGCACGGTGTCCGCGACCACCATCGTCGAGACGAACACCCCGAACGCCATCGTGGCCAGGGCCAGGTAGAGGCCGCGCAGGCGCAGCGCGGGCAGCGCGACGAGCGCGCCGACGACCGCGCACACCGCCGCCGCGAGCAGCAGGCCCCAGATCGTCATCCGGGTGTCCACGCCGTGCCCGGTGATGCCGTAGTGGTAGGCGATGATCGTGCCGATGGCGCCGAAGGACACCGGAGCCAGGTTGATCTCCCCCGCGTACCCGGTCAGCGGGACCAGCGAGAGCGCGATGATCGCGAAGGTCATCCCGGTGACCATCGTGTTGACGACGGTCGGGGCCATGATCTCCCTGAGCAGGAACATCACGACGACCAGCACGACCGCCCAGGCCACGGCCGAGCGCAGGGTCGGCACGCGGAACCGTTCGCGGGCCCTGGTGATCGTCGCACCGCGCAGCCGGTCCTGCGGCAGCCACAGCAGCACGACGAACAGCAGGATCATCGGCAGCGAGATCCGGAAGTCCGACGTCCACGTCCACCGTTCGCTGGGGAAGTAGGCGAGCACGTAGTTGTTCGCGAGGCCCAGCACGACCGCGCCGAGGAACGTCAGGGGCACGCTGCGCAGCCGGCCGAAGACCGCGGCGGCGAAGGCATCGATGACGAGCAGGGTCAGGGCGTTCGGGTCGAGGGAACCGCCGAGGATCGGGGTGATCAGGATTCCGGCGAGCGCCGCGAGCATCGAGCCGAGCGCCCAGGACAGCGTCGCCAGCCGCTCCGGGCGCCCGCCGGACAGCCGCAGCAGCGGCGGGTCGTCGACCACCGCGCGCATGCCGACGCCGGTGCGGGTCCGGTAGAAGAAGAACCGCAGCCCGACGGCGATCACGACCGCCATGACCAGGGCGATCAGCTCGTGGTAGGTGATCCGGCTGCCGGCCACGCGCACCTGGTGGGTACCGCCGAAGAAGTAGTCGAACCGCCGGGGCACGGTCGGGTCCCAGATCCAGTTCGCGAGGGCCAGCGAGCCGACGGTCAACGCGACCGTCACCGTGATCCGGGTGATCTCGGTGGTCTCGCGAAGTCCCCGCATGATCGAGACATGCAGCAGCGCCCCCAGCGCGGGCGCGAAGACGCCGAGCACGGCGACGAGAGCCAGCGGGGCCGGCCAGTGCCAGCCGAACCGGACCTGCCAGTAGACGAACGCCGACAGCATCGCGATCGAGCCGTGGCCGAAGTTGAAGATGCCGGACGTGGTGCAGGTCAGGACCAGCCCGGAGGCGGCGATCCCGTAGATCCCACCCAGCACCAGGCCCAGGATCGTGTACTGCAGAAACTGCTCCACCGCTGCGCCAGCCGTCCTCGAATCGGTCTCCCGCCCGCGCTATGCCTGGGGCCTGATGGCCTTGTCGGTCAGGTAGTTCGTGGCGATCCGGTCGGCGTTCAGCTTCACGGTCACGAAATCGGCCGGCAGCTTCACCGTGTAGCTCGGCGAGCAGTCGAAGGCGCCCAGCTTCGTCGGGTACACCTGGACGTACTTGGTGCCCTGGAGCCGCAGGAGCATGCCGCAGGTCGGACCATGGTTCTCGCCGGGGTCCGAGGCCGCGTGCAGGCCACCACCGGTCCATTTGGTGATCTTCGACAGCCTGTTGACCATGCACTGGCGGGTCAGCGTCGAGCCGCATTCCTTCGCGGCCGTCGCCCACAGCAGGAACGACGAGGTCGCCTGCGCGCCCAGCTGGCTGACGTCACCGCCGTCGGCCTTGACCACGTCGATGTACTTGCGCACCGCCGGGGTCTGGGCGGCCTGCTCCAGCGGGACGTAGGCGGTCCTCACGTAGACGTTGTCGGCCAGGTGGTTGGCGTTGAAGTCGGCGAGGCCCTGGACGTAGTTGTTGGTCTCCGTCAGCCAGAGCGGATGGAAACCGACCTGGTTCGCGGCCTGCAGCATGTTGTAGAGCTGGGGCCCGGCCGAGAGGGTGAACCAGACGACCTGTGCCCCGCAGTCCTTCAGCTTCTGCATGAACGGCTTGTAGTCCGGCTCGCCGAAGTAGTTGACGGTCTGGGTGCAGGGCAGCCAGTTCCAGCCGAACGGCTTCGACGCCTCGACACCGCGCTTCGTCGAGTAGTTCTCGGTCGCCAGCGTCGTGGTGTACTCGGCGGCCTTCTTGACGGCGTCCGGGTACAGCTTGGCGAACTGGGCGAAGAACGCCCCGACGGTCTCGTCGGCCGGGTTCGGCACCGCCTGGTACTGCATGGGGCCGTTGGCGAACTCGGGGCTCACCGAGAAGGTCGGCACCGACACCAGGTCGCAGGCGACCCGGGTCTGCTCACCGGTCGAGTCGAGCGCCCAGCCCTGGCCGACCAGCATGAAGGCCGAGCCGCAGGCCTCGGTCATCACGTTGTTCGTCTCGGTGATCTTGGCGTCGTAGAACGTGCCGTTGACCTGGCGGCCGTTGATGCCGCCCTGGTCGTCACACCACTTGATCATCGCCTTGACGGCGTCGCCCACCTCGTGCGAGAGGCCTGGACTGCCGGTGAACCCCCGGTCGTCCCCGTAGGCGATGTTGATCGCGGTGTCGGTGACGCCCTGGTCCGTCGCGCCCTTGGCGGTGCCCGGGCCGCACGGGCTCGGCAGGTCTCCGAAGGTCTGCCCGGCCGGCGCGGCGGTGGTCGCCTGGCCGGCAGCCCCGCCACCCCCGTCGGGACTCGCGCCTCGATGGCCGGCGCCACAGGCCGCGACCAGGACTGCCACGACGACCGGCACACCGAGCCGACGTAATCGGGACTTTCTCTCCATGGCACACCCTCGGCCCATCGGAGCCCATCTCACGAGCCCCCGGTGGTCGGGAACCGTATCGACGTTGAATCTGATGGTCAATCAGGGAATCGAGCAGGAGGCCAATCGGGAGCGGCCACACGCCAGGTCACCATGACACCGACCCCGGATCCGGTCTCCTGACATGTCGTCAGATGCGACCGCCGCTGGACGGCCTGCCGACGCCGGGCCGGCGTCGCTCAGCGGCTGAGGACGGCCCGCAGGGCTCCGGCCAGCTCGGGGTGGTGGAACTGGTAGCCGGCGTCGGTGAGGACGCGGGGCACGACCCGCTGAGAGGCGAGCGCCGCCTCGTCGGCCAGGCCGCCGACCACGGCGCGCAGCGCCAGCCGCGGCACCGGCAGGATGGCCGGGCGGCGCAGCACGGCCCCGAGGGTGCGCGCGAACTCCGCCCCGGTGACCGCGCCCGGCGCGACCAGGTTCACCGGCCCGGCAACGGCGACTCCGGTAACCGCCCGCACGGTGGCGCCGCCACCGGTGGGCCCGTGGTCGCCGCCGGGAACCGGTCCGTCAGCCGCCGGTCCGTCAGCCCCCTGGCCGTCCTCAGCCAGCAGGAAGCGGGCGGCCGCCACCCAGTCGTCGAGGCTGATCCAGGACACCCACTGCCGGCCCGAGCCGAGCCTGCCGCCGACGCCCAGCCGGAACAGCGGTAGCTGTCGGGCGAGGACGCCGCCCCGGCCAGCCAGCACGACCCCGCTGCGCAACAGGCATACCCGGACGCCAGCGTCGGCCGCCGGGGCCGTGGCGGCCTCCCAGGCACGCACCACGTCGGCGAGGAACCCGGTTCCGGCGGGGGCCGACTCGTCCACCGGCTCGTCGGCGGACACGCCATACCAGCCGGTGCCACTCGCCGACAGCAGCACGACCGGCCGACCGCCATCGCCGGCCGCCTCGCCCGCGGTACGGCGCGCGGCGAGCGCGCCCGCGAGCAGTCGGGTGCCGTGGACACGGCTGTCGAGGATCTTCTGCCGGTAGGACTCGGTCCAGCGGTGGTCGCCGATGCCGGCGCCGGCCAGGTGCACCACCGCGTCCACACCGGCGAGGACCGAGGCGTCGAGCTGGCCGCCGTCAGGATCCCAGCGCGCCTCGTCGGGGCCGCGGGGCTCCCGGCGCACAAGGGTGACGACGGCATGCCCATCCGCCCGCAGCGCGGGCACCAGCGCGGACCCGAGCAGCCCCGACGCCCCGCTCACCACGATCCGCATGCCCCCACCCTCCCCACCGGTCCGCCATCGGAATCATCCCGCGAGGCGGCGGATCGGGCCCGTATCCGCGCGGGAGGTTCCGTGGGTGCCAGTGCCGTGACCGCAGAGTAGGCCGGGCAGAGTGATCGCCGTTTTCGCCCTCAGGTGGTCGTGAATCTGCTCTTCTCGCAACCGTCTGAGAGCCAAAACGGCAATCATGTTCGGGTTCGGAGCGGTCAGACGCTGTCGGAGGCGACGCTAGTCCTCCCCCGCCCAGGCCTTCGTGGAGAAGGTCATCGCGAGGTAGCGGGCGAGCTGACCGAGCGGCTCATCGGGATAGACACCGGCGAGCTCCTCGAGCAGCCGGGACGCGACCATAGTCTCCGCCTCGGTGAGCAGCACCGCCTGCGCCGAGATCGGCCGCTCCAGCCGCCACGACAGAACGCGAGCGAACTCGTCCCGTTCCCACGGCTCACCATCAAGATCACGCGCAACACTAGTCAACCGAGCCACCGGATCCGGACCACCACTCACGACGGCCCTCTCTCACCCCGGCTCGATGACCCGGACCAAACGACGCAACCCAGCCACAGCACCGGACGACGCAACCCAGCCAAGATGCCAAGTGAGATACGCCCCCCACCCCCGACATCCACCTTCGCGGACATCAGGGGTTGAGAGGGCGCTCAGCGCCCGAGGCGAACGGCCAGAGGCGCGCAGCGCCGTCTCTGGCCGAGCGCCCTACTCGAGGTAGTCCCGCAGCTTCTGCGACCGGGACGGATGACGCAGCTTCGACAACGTCTTCGACTCGATCTGCCGAATCCGCTCCCGCGTCACCCCGAACTCCCGACCAACCTCCTCCAACGTCCGAGGATGCCCATCGGTCAACCCGAACCGCAGCTGGATGACCTTCTTCTCCCGATCCGACAACGTGTGCAACACCGAGTCCAACTGCTCCTGCAACAACAGGAAACTCGCCGCGTCCACCGGGACGACCGCGTCCGAGTCCTCGATGAAGTCACCCAGGTGGGAGTCCTCCTCCTCACCGATCGGCGTCTCCAGCGAGATCGGCTCCTGGGCGACCTTCTGGATCTCCCGGACCTTGTCCGGGGTCAGGTCCATCTCCTTCGCGATCTCCTCCGGCGTGGGCTCGCGGCCCAGGTCCTGGAGAAGCTGCCGCTGGATCCGGATCAGCTTGTTGATCGTCTCGACCATGTGGACCGGAATACGGATCGTCCGCGCCTGATCCGCGATCGCCCGCGTGATCGCCTGCCGAATCCACCACGTCGCATACGTCGAGAACTTGTAACCCTTGGTGTAGTCGAACTTCTCGACCGCCCGGATCAGACCCAGATTCCCCTCCTGGATCAGATCCAGGAAAAGCATCCCCCGGCCGACGTAGCGGCGGGCGATCGACACGACCAGCCGCAGGTTCGCCTCGACGAGACGGCTCTTGGCGATCTCGCCGTCGCGCTCGACCCACACCAGCTCACGACGCAGGTCACCTACCAGGCCGTTTTCGGCGGCGAGCTTCTCGGCGGCGAACAGGCCGGCCTCGACCCGCTTGGCGAGGTCGACCTCCTCCTCCGCGGTGAGCAGGCGGACGCGGCCGATCTGGGAGAGGTACTGGCGGACGCTGTCGTGCGACATCCGGTCGGCGGCCGACGCGGCCGGCGTCGGCTGCTCGTCGTCGCGCTCTTCCTTCTCGGTCTCCGCCTCGGCGTTCGCGTCGAACTCGGCGTCCTCGGCGTCCTCCTCGTCACCCCCCGCGGCGCGAGGCGTCGGGGTGCCCTCGGTCGGCGGCGGCGGCGCGGGCTTCTCGGCCTCGGCCGTCTTGCGGCGCGAGGCCGCCGCGCCACCGGCCGCGGTCCGGCGCGAGCCCTTCGTGGCTTGCCGGGGGGCCTGCGCCGTCGGCTGCCCCGCGCCCTGGGCACCGGGCTCCTGCGCGGACGGCTGCCCCGAGGACTGCGTGACAGGCTGTGTCGCGGGCTGTGTCAACGCCACCCCTCCCGAATTCTGTTGCCGGAATGACGATGATGGACCGATCTGGCGTGATCGACCGACCTACAGTAATCGCTCAGGAGACCAAGACTGGGGGATGCGCACGCGTTAGCCAAGATCGCACCTCCTCTGCTCTCCCGCTCGACCCGCGTCGCCCACCGTGGCGGGCATCACCGATGTATTGACCGAACTACGGCATTGACTGAACTACGGCGTTGACTAAACTACGGTGTTGTAGTACAGTGGCGCAGTTTCGCCCCTAGGATACGACACAGATGGCCAGGATGGGCGGGAGCGGGCCGGCCTGTTGGCCGCGGCCCGGCCGCCCGCAAGCCAGACCGAGATCGTGTGCCGTCCTCCGGGGCGCCTTCCCACCAGCCGTATGGTCTTCCCGCGGCTCGCCTCCCAGGTCCGTCCACGCTGACCGCCGGGGAGCCACATTCCAGTCGGCTGACTCCGCGTTTCGCCCAGCGGGCCGGGCACGCCGGCCGGCTGCCGGCAAGGTCCCCCTCGCCAGACCGCGCGCCGCTGTCCTCGGGACGCTACTCCACCGGACACAGTTCTCGAGCCGCACAATCTCGGCCCCGGCCCCACCACGTGTGGCCCACGCGGCCATGCCGGTGGCCCGCCGGCCCCGTTCGACGCCTTCCGATCCAACCGGGTCGGCATGCATGACCCGCATACTTTCGCACGTCGGCGCGGCCAGGGCGGGTGGCGCGCGGAGGGCACGGCGCGAGGGCACCGTGCCGAGCTGCTCGGACTCGTCCATTACTGCCCATCTCCCCGGCCGGGTTGGCGCGGCCACGCCGGCGAGCGGACCCGTGATCGTCCCGAGAGTCCCGCCATAGTCGCACGATCTGCTACCCGTCACCACACCGTCACGGCACCTCTCGGGCCAGGCTCGCTGGCCCGCTGGTCAGGCCACCGGTACGCGCTGGGAGATACGCCAGCCGTCAGCGGTGCGGACCAGCGTCACGTCGCCCCGTTTCGGCCCCTCCGCGTCCTTGTGCGCGAGGACCGTCCCGGCGGCGTCCAGGAAGTCGTACGCGTCGAGCTGGTCGGTGACCCGCAGGACGGCCTGGTCGGTGCCCTGCTGGCGGACCTGCAGGTCGAGGATGTGGGTCGTCAGCGCCGAGGTGTGCGCGCCGCGCCCGGCGACCTCCCGCAGCGTCTGCAGGTCCTGGACGTAGAGGGCGCTGCCGACCTGGTAGACCGCCGCCAGCGCGGACTCGTCATCGTGCTCGAACGCCCGGCTGCGGGTCGTGTTCAGTCCGGCGAGGAGCGTCCGCCATGCCTGGTCGGGCGCCGGGCTCGCCGAGCTGGGCCGCGCGGTGGCGGACCGCCCGCCGGCCGGGCCGCTCGCCGCCGACACCGCCGTGCCCACGTCGGGCCGGCCGGACGAGCCGGGCCTGTTCAGCAGCACCACGGCGACCACGACCGCGGTCAGGCCGACCCCGGCCGTCAGGGCGAGCAGCCAGCCCCGCGGCCCGGGCTGTGCCCCCCGGCTGCCCTGTCGTGGGGGGTGCGTGCCACTCCCCCGCCCGGCTGGACGCGACCCCGGCCGCTGACCTGGATGGTCCCCGGAACGCGGCCGGTCCTCTGGCCGCGCCGAACGGCCCGGCCGTGACCTGGTCGGGCTGGCGCCGTCGGGCCGCTGCCGGCCGCCGCGGGTCCTGTCGGGGCGGTGCCGTGTGTCAGGGTCGCCCAGCGGGACGGGGCCGTCGTCCGGCGGCAGCACGGGGAGCAGCGCGGCGTCCCGATCGACGACGTCGCCCTCCAGGATCGCCGCGTCGGCGGCCGGGCCACCGGGGTCGCCGTCGAGGTCCAGGTCGGGCCAGTCGCCGGGATGGCCCGGCTCCGGTCCTTCTCGCGGCTCAGGACCACCACGCTCAGGACCACCACGGTCAGGACCACCAGGCTCAGGGCCGCCGCGGTCCTGGCCGCCCGCGCCCGCGCCCAGGCTTCGGCGCAGGCCGTGCAGCTCGGTCGTCGCCTGGGCGTCCCCGCCGTGGTCGGGAGCCGCCGGCCGGGGTGGGCTGATCATCTGGACGGGCGCGGGTCGCGCGCTGTGCGCGAGGTTCGAGGCGAGCTCGGCGGCGCTCGGGCGTCGGGCCAGGTCGGGGACGAGCGCGGTGGCCACGGCGACCGCCACCGCCGCCGCGTCCGGCCCGGTCGCCTGGGCCATCAGGTCCAGCAGCAGGTCGGCCAGGTCGTAGACGTCGACCGGGGCGACCAGGCCCGGTTCGGGCGGCCCGGGCGGCGGGATGCCGAGCGCACCGACCCCGACGCCGGCCAGCTGGGGGCGACCGTTCGGCTCCAGCAGGATGTCGGCCGGGCCGAGCGAGCCGTGGACGAGCCCGGCGGCGTGCGCCGCGGTCAGCGCCTGCGCGACCGGCAGACCGATCGTGACGACCTCGCCCGGCTCCAGCCGCCCGCGCGCGCCGATCAGTCGGCGCAGGCTGACCGCCTCCGGTACCTGCTCCATCACCACAGCCAGGCCGTCCTCGACCTCGCTGACCGCCAGCACGGGCACCAGGTGCGGATGGCGCAGCTCGATCAGCGGCCGGGCGGCGGCCACGGCCCGGCGGCGGCGGGCCGCGTCGCCGGGCAGCCGCACCAGCCGGACCACGCACGGCTCGCCGGCAGGCTCCAGTCTGCCGGCCCAGACGTCTCCGGCGCCCCCGTCCGGGGCCCGACCCGTGATCGTCACGCCCGCCACGGCCGGAGCTCCCGGCCCGGCGGACCGGCCGGCCGGGTCCGGGCGGGCGGGCGGACGCGGCGCGCCGGCGCTCGGCGTGCCCCCGGGACCGTCGGGGCGGGGCGGATCTGTCCCGAATCCGTGCGACGAGGTCACGACCCGCGACGCTAGGCCGATTGAGGCCGCTTGTCGGGGTTCTGCCGTGGGTTGTGGATAACTTCTTGGCAGTGACCGGCGAGCCGGCCACGTCCGCCCCGAAGCCCGAGGCGGTCCACGCAGACGGGAGCCCAGCGGTGAACATCCTCGCGACCAGCGCCGGCTACCGCCCGGACGGCCGGGGCGGCGCCCGGATCGGGCCGATGATCGAACACGCGATCGCGCTGTCCGAGGCCCAGGAGCGGCCACGCGTCTGCCTGCTGGAGACCGCGCTCGGCGACCACCCGGTCGCCTACCTGCGGTGGTACGAGGCCATGAGCCGTGATCGCCCGGACGTCCGGGCCAGCCACCTGGCGCTGTTCCCGATGCCCAACGTCGACGACGTGCGCGCGCACCTGCTGTCCCAGGACGTCATCTGGGTCGGCGGCGGCAGCGTCGCGAACCTGCTCGCCGTCTGGCGCACCCATGGCCTGCCGGAGATCCTCGCGGACGCCTGGCGGGCCGGGGTGGTGCTCGCCGGGGTGTCCGCCGGGTCGCTGTGCTGGCACGTCGGTGGTACCACCGACTCGTTCGGGCCCGAGCTGCGCCCGGTCACGACCGGGCTGGCGCTGCTGCCGTTCAGCAACACCCCGCACTACGACTCGGAGCCCGGCCGCCGGCCGCTCTACCAGAAGCTCGTCGGCGACGGCGTCCTGCCACCCGGCTGGGCCACCGACGACGGCGTCGGCCTGCACTTCCGGGGCACCGAGCTGGTCGAGGCGGTCGCCGACCGGCCGGGCGCGAAGGCCTGGCGGATCGAGCTGAGCGACGACGGAGCGGTCGTGGAGAGCGCCGTCGAGCCGAGGCTCCTGCCGGACCCGCGCGTGCCGGACCCGCGCGGCTGAGGGCACCCGCGCCGACGCGGTCCGTCGGCGCCGCTCGGGCTCCCGTGGTAGCGATCATGTGGTAAGGCGGAGCGGCGCGCTGGTTGTAGGCTGACCTGGTGGATGTTCTCCGGCTGCCGGTGGTTCCATACCTCGAGGCGTGGGAGCTGCAACGCGACCTGGCGGCGAAACGCGGCGCCGGCGAGGCTCCCGACACGCTGATCCTGCTGGAGCATCCGGACGTCTACACCGCCGGCCGGCGCACGGAGGACGCGGAGCGCCCGTTCGACGGCACCCCGGTCGTCGACGTCGACCGAGGCGGCAAGATCACCTGGCACGGGCCGGGCCAGCTGGTCGGCTACCCGATCCTCGCGCTGCCCCGCCCGCTGGACGTGGTCGCCTACGTCCGGGTGCTGGAGGACGCCATGATCGCCGTCTGCGCCGAGTTCGGCGTGCCGACGCACCGGGTCGAGGGCCGGTCCGGCGTCTGGACCATGGACGACGGCCGCAAGCTCGGCGCGATCGGCATCCGGGTCCGCCAGGGCGTCACCTCCCACGGCTTCGCGCTCAACTGCGAGCCCGACCTGGCCGCCTTCAGCCGGATCATCGCCTGCGGCATCACCGACGCGAGCGCCGGCAGCCTCACCGGGGAGCTCGGCCGGACCGTCACGGTCGCCGAGGCCCGCCCGGTCGTCGAGCGGCACATGCTCCACCACCTGGAGGCCTTCCTGGCCGGTGGCCGCCCGTCGTCCGGCGACGGCGCGATCCTGCCGACGGCCGCGGCGGTGTCGGCGTGAGCGCCGGACCCGCCGCCGCGGAGGGACGCCCGCTGCTGCGGCTGGAGGCGCGCAACGCGGCCACGCCGATCGAGCGCAAGCCGCCGTGGATCCGGACCCGGCTGCGCACGGGGCCCGAGTACACCGACATCAAGAACCTGGTCCGCGCCGAAGGCCTGCACACGGTGTGCGAGGAGGCCGGCTGCCCCAACATCTACGAATGCTGGGAAGACCGGGAGGCGACGTTCCTGATCGGCGGCGACGTCTGCACCCGCCGGTGTGACTTCTGCCAGATCGACACCGGCCGGCCCACCCCGCTGGACGTCGACGAGCCGCGCCGGGTCGCCGAGTCGGTCGCCACCATGGGGCTGCGCTACGCCACCATCACCGGCGTCGCCCGCGACGACCTGCCCGACGGCGGCTCGTGGCTGTACGCCGAGACCGTCCGGGCCGTGCACGCCGGCTCGCCGGGCACCGGCGTCGAGGTGCTCATCCCCGACTTCGGCGGCCAGCCGGACCAGCTGGCCGAGGTGTTCGACGCGGCGCCCGAGGTGCTGGCCCACAACCTCGAGACCGTCCCCCGGATCTTCAAGCGGATCCGGCCCGCGTTCCGCTACGAGCGCTCCCTGCAGGTGCTCACCGCCGCCCGCGCGGCCGGCCTCGTCACGAAGTCGAACCTCATCCTCGGCCTGGGCGAGACCGACGCCGAGATCGAGACCGCGATGACCGACCTGCACGCCGCGGGCTGCGACCTGCTGACCGTCACCCAGTACCTGCGCCCGACCCCACGCCACCACCCGGTCGAGCGCTGGGTGCGCCCGGAGGAGTTCGTCGCCTGGGCCGAGCGTGGCGAGCAGATCGGCTTCGCCGGCGTCCTCGCGGGGCCGCTCGTCCGCTCGTCGTACCGCGCCGGGCGGCTTTACCAGCAGGCCATCGCCGCCCGGTCGAGCCAAGGCGTTGCCCACTTGTAGGGGTGCGATGACCTCACGTTGTGCCCAAGAACACGCACGCCCGGCACCGATACGAGTGGTGACCGCTCCGGTACGCGACTAGGCTCACGGACAGCGTCACGGCACGTCTCACAGCGTCACGAACTCGGATACGGGGCAACTCGGACACGGGGGTACTCGGGCGCGGGCCCGGCTCGGGCGGCGTCGTCACTCGGGCAGCGGCCTGCCGGCCCCCCCGCGAGTGACCGGCGCTCGGCAGCTTCCGCGCACCGGTGGGACGACGACCGCGTCGGGAGAACGACGACCGCGTCGGGAGGGCAAACCCGCTGTGTTCCGCTCCATGCTGTCCACGCTCGAAGAACTGACCCTGCTGATCCTGCCGCACGGCGGGCAGCGCACCGCCCGCCGCAACGCCTGGCGGGCGGCCACCGACCTGCATGTGACCTCCGGCTACCGCTGGGCCGACGGCGGCACCGGATCCGTCGGCGCGCTCGCCCCGGTGACGCCGCGAGGAGCCGGCGCCGCCCGCGCGATCGTGCCGGCGATCCCGACGCCGGCTCCGGCACGGGCGGCCATCGCGCACCGCTGACGGCACGCGCGGCACCTCCGGCGGCCCGGCGCCCGGGCCTGCGGATCGCGCCCGTGGCCAAAAGCCGTAGGCTCGCGGGCATGGCACTGAGGAAGAAGCCGGCGGGCGCCGCCCCCGCTCCGGCATCGCCCACGACACGCGGCGCGAAGGGCCCCACGAGCAACGGCGCGGGCCCTGGGAACCAGGCTGACGGCGAGTCCGGCTTCAAGAACCGGATGCGGCAGATCAGGCTCGTCTTCAAGGTCACGCGCGAGCGCGACTCGAAGCTGGTGCCGATCCTGCTGGGCGGTTTCCTGGCCCCGTTCGCCGTGCTCCTCGTGCTGGGCTTCCTCATCGGGCCGATCTGGCTGTGGGCGCCGTTCGCGGTGCTGCTCGGCCTGCTGGTCGCGGTCAACCTGTTCAGCCGGCGGGTGCAGAACAGCGCCTACGCCGAGCTGGAGGGCAAGCCAGGCGCCGCCGCGGGCATCGTCGAGCGGATGCGCGGTGACTGGCGGCTGACCCCGGCCGTCCAGGTCAACCGGAACCAGGACGTCGTGCACCGGGTCGTCGGCCGGGCCGGCATCATCATCATCGCCGAGGGGCGGGGCCGCGGCGCCCGCGAGCTGCTCGCCACCGAGATCCGCCGGATCCGCAAGGTCGCCGGGGACGTGCCGATCACCGACATCGTCGTCGGCACCGGCGAGGGCGAGGTCCCGCTGCCGAAGCTGCAGCCGACCCTGATGCGGATGCGCCGGACGCTGAAGCGCGGCGAGGTCGACCAGCTCGACCGCCGGCTCAAGGCCGTCGCCGGCTCCGGGCCATCGCTGCCGATCCCGAAGGGCCCGGTCCCCCGCAACGTCCCGCGCGGCAAGATCCGCTAGGAAGCGCCCCAGGTCGGGGCGCTCAGCCGCGCCTGCCGACGCGGACCGGGGCCGTGCCGGCGGCGCGGTCATGCAGGCCGCGCAGGTCACGGTCGACGAAGAAGACCGGGAGCAGCAGGCCGAGCAGCACGGTGCGCACCAGGATCAGCGGGAACCGCTGGCGGCCACCGCCGGGAACGCGGACGACCCCGAGGCCGAACAGGCGCATGCCGATCGTCTGCCCGGTCAGGCTGAGCAGCACCAGCTCCTCGAGCAGGAAGATCCCGTAGACCACGAGGCCGCGGGCCGAGCCCGACAGGGCGACGCCGAACAGGGCGGGCACGCCGGCCAGCAGGTTGGCGAGTATCCCGTCGACCACGTAGGCGCCGAACCGCGCGCCGAGGCTCGCGAGCGAGCCGGGGCCCTCGGCTGGCAGCCCCAGCCTCTCCCCCGGTGGGCCGCCCGCGTCGGCGCGCACGGATCCAGGGCCTTCCAACCAGCGTCCGAGCTCCTGTCGCACGGCGCAAGCTTATGCGTCCCGGGATCCGGCCAGAAAACGGTCACCCATCGTGACGAACACGCACCAGGCTACCCCGGCGAAACATGACCGCCATGTGCCCATCACACCGCAGGGTTACGCAGCGCGTCCGGACATGGGTATCCTGTCGGACCGGGAAGCGACACCATACAGGTGGAGGGTGAATGTTCGCCAACGCCGACGAAGTACTCCGCTACATCAGGGACGAGAACGTCGAGTTCATCGACGTCCGTTTCTGCGACCTGCCGGGGATCATGCAGCACTTCACGATTCCGACGGAGGTCTTCACGGAGTCGATCTTCACCGACGGCCTGATGTTCGACGGGTCCTCCATCCGCGGTTTCCAGGCTATCCATGAGTCGGACATGCTGCTGTTGCCCGACCCCCGGACCGCTTTTCTCGACCCGTTCCGCGAGCACCGGACGCTCGCGATGACCTTCTTCATCCACGACCCGATCACCAAGGAGGAGTACTCCCGCGACCCGCGCAACGTGGCCCGCAAGGCGGAGGCCTACCTGCGCGGCTCGGGAATCGCGGACACGGCCTACTTCGGGCCGGAGGCGGAGTTCTACATCTTCGACGACATCCGCTACGAGTACACCCCGTACGGCTCGCTGCACCGGGTCGACTCGGTCGAGGCCGCCTGGAACAGCGCGCGCAAGGAGGACGGCGGCAACCTGGGCTACAAGCCGCGCTACAAGGGCGGCTACTTCCCGGTGCCACCGACCGACCACTTCACCGACCTGCGCTCCGAGATGGTGAAGACGCTGATGAAGGTCGGCATCACCGTCGAGATGCAGCACCACGAGGTGGGCACCGCGGGCCAGGCGGAGATCGACTTCCGGTTCGACACGCTGCTGAAGACCGCCGACAACCTGATGCTCTACAAGTACGTGATCCGCAACGTCGCCCGCGACCGGGGCCGCACGGTCACGTTCATGCCGAAGCCGCTCTTCCAGGACAACGGCTCGGGCATGCACGTCCACCAGAGCCTCTGGAAGGACGACGGGCCGCTGTTCTACAGCCCCGAGGGCTACGGCGGCCTGTCGGAGCTCGCCCGCCACTACATCGGCGGCCTGCTGCACCACGCCCCGGCGCTGCTGGCGTTCACGAACCCGACGACGAACTCCTACCGGCGCCTCGTGCCCGGCTACGAGGCACCGGTGAACCTGGTCTACTCCGCCCGCAACCGGTCCGCGTGCTGCCGGATCCCGCTGGGCGGCGACTCGCCGAAGGCGAAGCGGATCGAGTTCCGGGTGCCCGACCCGAGCTGCAACCCGTACCTGGCGTTCTCCGCGATGCTGATGGCCGGGCTGGACGGGATCAAGAACAAGATCGAGCCGCGCGACCCGATCGACAAGGACCTCTACGAGCTGCCCCCGGACGAGCTCGCCTCCGTGCCGCAGGTTCCCGGCTCGCTGGAGGCGGTGCTGGAGCACCTGGAGGAGGACAACGAGTTCCTCACCGCGGGCGACGTGTTCACCCCGGACCTGATCGAGACCTGGCTCGACTACAAGCGCACCAACGAGGTCGACGCCATCCGACTGCGTCCGCACCCGTTCGAGTTCGAGCTCTACTACGACATCTGAGGCAGCCCAGCCAAAGGCCGGGAATATCCGGACGAGCCCCACCGCCCCAGCCGGGCGGTGGGGCTCCGCCTTTCCCGGGCTTTTTCACGCCGTCACGGCCGGCCTTTGGGAAAAATGTGACGGCTCGTTTCGCGGCGACTACCGCGCCCGTGCGGCCGCCGGTATCCCGGCCGAGGCCGGCCCGATCCGGGCCGGCCTCGGGGCCGATTCTTCTACCGGGATGTGGCACGAGCCGTGTTTCACGGTGATTTCAGCCACTCCCCGGCCCGGATGGCAGGCGGGCGAGCCGGTCCAGCGTCAACACACGAGCCTGAGACCCAGATTTAACAGGGCGGGAACTGAGGGGAAACCCCGCCCCGCGAGGCTCCAGACGGATCCTCCCGCCACTCGCGACCAGTGTCGGCCCTCCCCCGGCCGACCGCGCCGTCGCCTGTCTAGACCTTGACGATCACGGGGAGTTTGTGTGAGCTATCAGGCCGAGTACATCTGGATCGACGGCACCGAGCCGGAGCCGCTGCTGCGCAGCAAGACCCGGATCATCAAGGACGGCAAGGAGCCGGAGATCTGGGGCTTCGACGGCTCCAGCACCAACCAGGCCCCGGGTTCGAACTCGGACTGCGTCCTGCGCCCGGTGTTCGTCTGCCCGGACCCGCTGCGCGGCGGTGACAACATCCTGGTCCTGTGCGAGGTGGAGCTGACCGACTTCACCCCCCACCCGACCAACACCCGGGCCAAGGCCCGTCTGCTCGCCGAGAAGTACGCGGACTTCGCGCCGCACTTCGGCATCGAGCAGGAGTACACCTTCTTCCAGAACGGCCGCCCGCTGGGCTGGCCGGCCACCGGCTTCCCGGAGGCGCAGGGGCCGTACTACTGCGGCGTCGGCGGCGAGAAGATGCCCGGGCGGGACATCGTCGAGAAGCACACCCAGGCGTGCCTCGACGCCGGCCTCGCGATCGAGGGCACCAACGCCGAGGTCATGATGGGCCAGTGGGAGTTCCAGATCGGCGTGCTGCCGGCGCCGGCGATCGGTGACCAGATCTGGGTCGGCCGCTGGCTGCTGCACCGCATCGCCGAGGACTTCGGCGCGTCGGTGAGCTTCGCCGCCAAGCCGATGCCCGGCGACTGGAACGGCGCGGGCGCGCACACCAACTTCTCCACGAAGCAGACCATGGAGAGCTGGGACGCGATCGTCACCTGCTGCGAGGCGCTCGGCACGCGCGTCATGGAGCACGTCACCAACTACGGCTACGGCATCCAGGACCGCCTCACCGGCAAGCACGAGACCGCTCCGTGGAACAAGTTCTCCTGGGGCGACTCGGACCGCGGCGCGTCGATCCGTATCCCGTGGGCCGTCTCCAAGGCCCGCAAGGGGTGGCTCGAGGACCGGCGCCCGAACGCGAACATGGACCCGTACATCGTCTCCGCGCTGATGATCGACACCACCTGCAGCGCGCTGGCCGGCGAGAAGCCAGTCCTGTTCGTCCCGGAGCAGGCCGCGGCCGTCCAGCCCGTCAGTGTCTGACCTGATCCTCAGGTAGGACACCAGCTCCACCCGGCGCCGCCGGTTCCCCGCGGGAACCGGCGGCGCTGTCGTTGGCGGCCGGCCACCGGCTGGCGCCAGCCCTGGACCAGGTGATGCGCGACAGTGGCGGGCCGGCCACCGAGAGCACAAGATGGACGGGTCGGACACCGGCGCCACCGTGCGGTACGTCGTGCTGACCCCGGACCGAGCGCTGACGGGCACCGAGCTGGACCAGACCGTGACGATCCTGCGGGCGCGGGCCGCCGATCTCGGTATCACCGGCGCGCGGGTCGAGCCAGCGGACAACGGCCAGTCGGTGCTGCTCGCGGTGCCGGCCGGGTCCGCGAACCTCGTCGGCGCGGTGGGGGCCACCGGCACTCTCGAGATCCGCCCGATATTCCACGGCCCCGGCGGCGACCTCGGTCGCTCCCACCCTGCCGGCCGCCGCGTGCGACCGGACCGGGACGGTCAAGTACCTGGTCCAGCCGGCGGAGATCGAGCGCGGCGACGTGCGCCAGGTGACCAGCGCGGCCAACGGCGGCGACTGGGCCGTCGAGGTCGCCTTCACCCCCTCCGGCCAGCAGCGCTTCACCGCGCTGACCGCCCGCAGCGTCGGCCAGCAGCTGGCCATGGTCGTCGACGGCGTGGTCCAGTCCGCGCCCACGGTCAACGAGACCATCCAGGGTGACGCCGTGGTCTCCGGCGACCTCACCGAGGCCGACTCCCACCGGCTGGCCGCGATCCTCGCCGCCGGCGCCCTGCCCGTCCCGTTGAAGGCCGCCGCGGCCACCACCACTGCCCCGCCCGGTTACCGCGGCTGAGCCGCCCGACCGGCCGCGGGCATCACGGTCCGGGCCGGAACACCCCGTGCGCTGGCAGGTCCGCGGGGATCAGGGCTGTTCGCGGGAGAAGATGTCGTCGACGATGCGGCGGGCCCTCGACGCGATCTGGCGGTGGTCGGTCGGGAGATTGGTAGCGCGGTCCAACGGATAGCCGAGGACGCCGGCGACGCGGTCGAGAGCCGGGGTCGTGCGCGGGATCTGGTCGCCGGGGGCGCCACGGGCGAGCATCACGGCGTTGCGGACCCGAGACGCGGACAGCCAGGCGGCGCGCAGGACCTCGGCCTCGGCACCGTCGAGCAGACCGGCGGTGACGAGCGCGCGCAGCGCACCCATCGTGCCGGTCACCCTGAGGTCCGGGCGGTCGTGGGCGTGCCGCAGCTGCAGGATCTGGACGGCCCATTCGACGTCCATCAGCCCGCCGGGGCCGAACTTGACGTGCAGGGACCGGTCGATGCCCCGGGGCACCCGTTCGACCGCCATCCGGTCACGAAGCCGGGCCACCTCGGCGATCGCGCCCACCGGCAGCTCGGCCGGGTAGCGGACCTCGTCCACCAGCTCGACGAACCGGGCCGCCAGCTCCGGGTCACCGGCGAGCCCGCGGGTGCGCAGCAGCGCCTGCTTCTCCCAGCCCAGCGCCCAGCGGCGGTAGTAGGCGGCGTAGCCGTCGAGGTCGCGGGTGACCGGGCCATTGCGGCCCTCCGGCCGCAGGCCGAGATCGAGGCGAAGCGCGGGGTCCGACCCCGGCTGGGCCAGCAGCCGGACCAGCTCCTCGATGACCGCCGTCGCGTACGCCCCCGCCTGGGCCGGGTCGACACCCGTCGCCGGAGCATGGACGAACACCACGTCCGCGTCGCTGCCGTAGGACATCTCGCCGCCGCCGAGCCGGCCCATGGCGATCACCGCGATCCGCGCCGGCTCCCCGGCGAGCGGGCTGCCCGCCGACGGCGCACGCCGAGGCCCGTGAAGATCATCTGGTTCGCCGGCGCCGGTCCCACCGGGGGGTTCGTGGAGATCGGCGAAGCGGTCCGCCGGGGGCCGGCCGGCCGCCACCCGACGGGTGACGGTGCGGCGGGCGACCAGCAGGGAGGCCTCGATCGTCGCGGCCGCCGCCGCGGTCAGCGCCGTCCCGACGGCGGTGACGTCCAGCAGGCCCAGCAGATCGGCGCAGGCGACCCGGACCAGCTCGACGCGGCGGATCGCCCGGGCCCGGGTGACCGCGTCGGCGGGGTTCTGGTTGCGCCGGGCGACGGCGAGCAGGGTGCGGGCCAGCTCGTCGCGGCCGACCGGGCGCAGGTCGTCCTCGGTGCGCAGCAGCCGCACCGACTCGGGCGCGGCCCGCATCAGCGCGGCGACGTAGCCGCTGGCGGCGAGCACGCGGGCGAGCCGGTCGGCGGCGCCGGCCGAGTCGCGCAGCAGCCGCAGGTACCAGGGCACCTGGCCGAGCGCCTCGCTGACCTGCCGGTACGCGAGCAGGCCGGCATCGGGGTCGGCGGCGTCCGCGAACGCCGGCAGCATCGTCGGCAGCAGATGCCGCTGGATGACCGCCGTCCGGCTGACCCCGGCGGTGAGCGCCTCGATGTGCTTCAGGGACCGGTACGGGTAGGCGAAGCCGAGCGCGGCGAGACGGTCGGCGGCCTCGCCCGGGGTCAGCCGCACCTCCTCCTCGGACAGCCGGGCGACCGCCTCCAGCAGCGGCTGGAAGAAGAGCTTCTCGTGCAGCTGGCGCACCGAGGTGGCGGTATGCGCGTGCTCGGCGGCGAACTCGTCGGCATCGAGCATCCCGAGCGACCGGCCGAGCCAGCGCAGCTCGTCGGCGTCGCGCGGCAACACGTGGGTGCGCCGCAGCCGCCGCAGCTGCAGCCGGTGCTCGACGGCGCGCAGGAACCGGTAGGCGGCCGCCAGGCTGGTGGCGTCGCGGCGACCGACGTAGCCGCCGCGGGCGAGCCCGTCGATCGCGTCGAGCGTGGCCCGGACGTGCAGCTTCTTGTCGGTACGGCCGTGCACCAGCTGGAGCAGCTGGACGGCGAACTCGACGTCGCGCAGGCCGCCGGGGCCGAGCTTGATGTTCCGCTCGCCGCCACGACCGGCGACCGACGCCTCCACGCGCTTGCGCATCGCCCGGATGTCGGTGACGAAGTTGGGCCGGGAGGCGGCCGACCAGACCAGTGGCTCGACCATCGCGCAGAACTCGGCGCCCAGTTCGAGGTCGCCCGCGATGGGTCTGGCCTTCAGGAGCGCCTGGAACTCCCAGGTTCGCGCCCAGCGCCGGTAGTAGGCCCGGTGGCTGGCGAAGGTACGGACGAGCGCCCCGTCGCGGCCTTCGGGCCGCAGCCCGACGTCGACCTGGAAGAGCGAGCCTTCGCTGGTGGTCGCGCCGCAGGCACGCATCAGCCCCTCGGCCAGCCGCGTCGCGGTCCGCAGCGCGGCCTCGCCGGGGTCGTCGCCGGGATCGGCGGCGTTCCCGCCGGCGGCCGGCTCGGCGATGAAGAGCACGTCGACGTCGCTGACGTAGTTCAGCTCCCGGCCGCCGCACTTGCCCATCGCGACGACGGCCAGCCGCACCGGCGGCGCCGTCGGTGCCAGGGCCGCCCTGGCGACGGCGAGACCCGCGTCGAGCGCGGCGGCGGCGAGATCCGCCAGCTCGGCGGTCGCGTCGTCCACGCTGACCGTTCCGGTCAGGTCACGGGCGGCCAGTACCAGCAGGGCCCGGCGGTAGGCGACGCGCAGCTCGTCCAGCACCTCGGGGCCGTCGCCGACCGCCCGCGGCTGCGGCGCCGCCGGATCGGCGCCGACCGCGGTCAGCAGGCGGGCCCGGTGGGTAGCCGCGTCCGGCGCGACGCTGGTGATCTCGTCGTCGGCCAGGATTCGCCAGTCGGCCGGGTGCGACGCGAGATGGTCGGCCAGCGCCAGGCTCGCCCCGAGGACGGCGATCAGGCGCCGGCGCGCCCCGGACCGGCCGGCGAGCACCTCGCGCAGCGGTGCCGACGATCGGCCGGGACCCGCGGGGCCGGCCGGGCCCGCGGCGGAGTCCAGGGCCGCGATCAGCCGGTCCAGGCCGATGAGGGCCCGGTCCGGATCGGCGGCGTGGGCCAGCTCGGCGACGACGGGGTTGTCGGCGAGCGGCAGCCCGTCCGGCGGGAGGAAGCCGAGCCGGCGCAGCGCGGTGGCGACGCGGTCGACGTCGGTGAAGCCGAGCCGGGCGAGCTGGGCCGGCGCCGAGCTGCCGCGCGGATGGCCGGCGCGCCCCGACGCCGCGTCAGCGGGCGACGCCGGGTGCCCCCGCTCGACACCCACCATCATGTTTCCATTATGTTACGGCCGAGTCAGCCGGGACCAGGCGCGGCGATCACAGCAGCGGGAGATACCGGTTGATCTCGAACTGGGTGACCTGACGCCGGTAGCCATCCCATTCGGCCCGCTTGTTGCGCAGGAAGAACTCGAACAGGTCGTCGCCGAGGGTGTCCCGGACGAGCGTCGAGGACTCCATCACGGCGGTCGCCTCGGCCAGCGAGCCGGGAAGCGGGCGGATCCCCCGCTCGCGACGCTGCGAGTCGGTCAGCGTCCAGATGTCGTCGCCGGCCGGCGGCGGCAGCTCGTAGCCGCCCTGGATGCCGCGCAGGCCGGCCGCGAGCATCAGCGCGAACGTCAGGTACGGGTTGCAGGCGCTGTCCGGGAGCCGGAACTCCACCCGGGCGGTGTTCGCCTTGCCCCGCTTGTACAGCGGCACCCGGACCAGCCCCGAGCGGATGTTGTGCCCCCACAGCGCGTAGGCCGGGGCCTCCATCAGCTCGCCGGCCTCGCCGACGGCGGCGTCCCCGATCAGCCGCTTGTACGAGTTGACCCACTGGTTGGTGACCGCGGTGATCTCGGCCGCGTGCGTGAGCAGCCCGGCGATGAACGCCTTGGCGACCTTGGAGAGCAGGTAGTCGTCCGTCGGGTCGTAGAAGGCGTTGCGGTCGCCCTCGAACAGGCTCATGTGGGTGTGCATCCCGGAGCCTGCGTGCTCGGTGAACGGCTTCGGCATGAAGGTCGCGTAGATGCCCTGCCGCAGCGCCACCTCCTTGACGACCTGGCGCAGCGTCATGACGTTGTCGGCGATGGTGAGCGCGTCGGCGTAGCGCAGGTCGATCTCCTGCTGGCCGGGCGCGACCTCGTGGTGGCTGAACTCGACCGAGATGCCGAGCCGCTCCAGCATGCCGATGACCTGCTGGCGGAAGTCGTGGCTGATGTCGTTCGGGGTGAGGTCGAAGTACCCCGAGTCGTCGACCGGCCCCGGCACCGGCTGGCCGCGCTTCGGCGGCTCCTTGAGCAGGAAGAACTCGATCTCGGGGTGGGTATAGAAGGTGAACCCGGCCTCGGCGGCGGCCGCCAGCGCCCGGCGCAGCACCCACCGCGAGTCGGCGACCGCGGGCAGCCCGTCCGGGGTGACGACGTCGCAGAACATCCTGGCCGTCATCGCCTTCTCGCCGCGCCAGGGCAGCAGCTGGAAGGTGGACGGGTCGGGCCGGGCGAGCATGTCGGCCTCGTGCAGCCGGGCGAACCCCTCGATCGCCGAGCCGTCGAACCCGATCCCCTCCAGCAGTGCGCCCTCCACCTCCGCGGGCGCGATCTCCACGGACTTCAGCACGCCCAGCACGTCGGTGAACCAGAGCCGGACAAAACGAATGTCCCGCTCCTCCAGCGTTCTGAGCACGAACTCCTGCTGCTTGTCCATCGTCCCTCCGATTTGGGGGCCCCTCCACGTCGAGGTGTGGACTCGACCTCAGGTTACGGCGTCGCGATCTCCGTGCCACGGTCATGTCCGGCCGATGAGACGTGCACGCCCGTCCCTCGCCGGGCCGGCCGGCTCGGCGGCGACCCCAGAGTGCGCGTGCCCGTCCGTCGGGGTTCTCAGACACTAACGACTGGACGGCCCAGATGTGCGAGTCGTTGCCAGGCCGCAACCAACCCGGAACCCGCCGTTAGCGGGCGGGCCGCCGCGGGCTGTCGTTCCCCCGGGCTTCCCCGGGCTTCCCCGGGCGGGGTGAAGCCCGCCCCACCTGGGTGGAATGCGCATTTCCGCGGGCGGGGTCGGCCGTAATCTGGGTTCATGCCCCAGCTGCGGATCGCGCTCGCCCAGGTGGACACGACCGTCGGCGACCTCGACGGCAACGCGGACCTGGTCAGCGCGTGGACGAAGCGGGCACTGGCCGAAGGAGCGCACCTCGTCGCCTTCGGCGAGCTGACGCTCACCGGCTACCCGCCCGAGGACCTGGTGCTGCGGCGGTCCTACGTCGCCGCCTCCCGGGCCGCGCTACACCGACTGGCCCGGCGGCTGGAGGACGAGGGGGCCGGCGAGATCGCCGTCGTCGTCGGCTACCTGGACGCCTCCCCCACGCCGGCGCCGGCCGTCGGGCGCCCGGCCGGGGAGCCGCAGAACACCGCGGCCGTGCTCTGGCGCGGCGAGGTCGTCGCCCGCTACGCGAAGCACCACCTGCCGAACTACGGCGTCTTCGACGAGTTCCGCTACTTCGTGCCGGGCAACGACTTCCCGGTGCTGCGGCTGCACGGCGTCGACGTAGCGCTGACGATCTGCGAGGACCTCTGGCAGGCCGGCGGGCCGGTCGCGGTCGCCCGCGCCGCGGGCGTGGGCCTGCTGTTGTGCATCAACGGCTCGCCCTACGAGCAGGGCAAGTCCCACCACCGCGACGAGCTGTGTGCCCGGCGCGCCGTCGAGGCCGGCGCCCCGATCGCCTACGTCAACCTGGTCGGCGGCCAGGACGAGCTGATCTTCGACGGAGACTCGCTGGTCGCCGACGCGGCCGGCCAGGTGATCGCTCGCGCCGAGGTGTTCACCGAGACGCTCATGGTCGTCGATCTCGACCTGCCTTCGGGCGCCGAGGCGGGCCCGGACGGGCTGGTCACCGGCCCGGTCGACGCGCTGGACGGCACGTCGATGACGGTCACCCGCCGCGAGCTGACGACCGAGCCGCTGCCCGCGTTCCCGGCCCGGCCGCCGGCCCTCGCGGCCAGGCCCGACCCGGCGGCCGAGCTGTACGAGGCACTCGTCACCGGGACCCGCGACTACGTGCGCAAGAACGGCTTCCGCTCGGTCGTCCTCGGGCTGTCCGGTGGGATCGACTCGGCGCTGGTCGCGACGATCGCCGTCGACGCCCTCGGCGCCGAGGCCGTGCACACGGTCGCGATGCCGTCGGTGCACTCGTCGGCGGGCTCCGTCCAGGACGCCGCTGATCTGGCCCACCGGCAGGGCACCCGCCACGAGGTGATCGCGATCCAACCGACCGTCGACGCGTTCCACGGCGCGTTGGAGGGAACCGGAGGGCTGCACGGCCTCGCGGCGGAGAACCTGCAGGCACGAGTACGCGGCACGCTGCTGATGGCACTGTCGAACGAGCACGGCCACCTGGTGCTCACGACCGGCAACAAGAGCGAGCTGGCCACCGGCTTCTCGACGCTGTACGGCGACTCGGCCGGCGGCTACGCCCCGATCAAGGACGTCTCGAAGACGAACGTCTGGGCGCTGTCCCGCTGGCGCAACGCCGAGGCCGAGCGGCGCGGCGCCACGCCGCCGATCCCCGAGATCATCATCACCAAGCCGCCGTCGGCGGAGCTGGCGCCCGGCCAGCTCGACTCCGACCGGCTCCCCGACTACGGCATCCTCGACCCCGTCCTCGACGACTACGTCAGCCAGGACATGGGCCGCGCCGAGCTCGTCGCCGCCGGCCACGACCCGGCCGTCGTCGACCGGGTCATCCGGCTCGTCGACCTCGCCGAGTACAAGCGCCGCCAGAACCCGCCCGGCCCCAAGGTCACCTCCAAGGCCTTCGGCCGCGACCGCCGCCTGCCCATCACCTCCCGCTGGCGCGAGAAGCCCACCCAGTAATCAGGCCGGCCCGGCGTGACGGCCGGCCCGGCG
Organism: Pseudofrankia inefficax; assembly: GCF_000166135.1. Taxonomy (NCBI): domain Bacteria; kingdom Bacillati; phylum Actinomycetota; class Actinomycetes; order Frankiales; family Frankiaceae; genus Pseudofrankia; species Pseudofrankia inefficax. The sequence goes on along the minus strand of NC_014666.1, from coordinate 2,146,909 downwards.
CCGTGATCGCCGTTTCGACCCTCGGGTGGTCGTGCTGGCCTATTCGGCGTCGGCGGAGCCTGCTGCCTGGCTACGCGTGGCCTTGATCGCGGTTTCGGCCCTGGGATGGTCGGGTCGAGCGTGTTTCTACAAGCCTCCCAGGGCCAAAGCGGCGATCATGGCCGGTCTGGTGACCCGGGATCGAGGGGCTGGGCGCCGCATGTTGGCTCTGGATCGTCGGAGGTCTGGAGCGGGCCGGATCAGACTCCACTCCTGCCTCCGCCCGACCACGACGAGACTCAGCACCATGCAGGACCCGCGCAGCGCCAAGCCCCCATCTGGCCGGCTGGGTCACCGGAGACCCCACTGGCCACTTCGGCGCCGAGTCTGCCCGCCGTCAGGCAGAACTCCGGAGCTTCCACCGGACGGGGCCGGGTGGCTGGGGGCGGGCCGCACCTCCGGCCGGTCGCCAGCTCGGGGGTGAGGCCGATTCCCATACCCAGTCGCGGATCTTCGGCGGCCTCCGGCGGGCACGACCTTCAAGATCGCGAACCTGGTATGGATAAAAGGCGTATCTCGGGCGTGAGGTGACACTTTGAATACCAGGCTGGCGATCATGACGGGTGACCGCGCCGCCGACCGTCGATGATCGCCGGTCTGGTATCGAAGCCGTTACGGAGCCACCGGAACGCGGAGATCCACAGCGCACCGCGGAACGCGCTCGGGCGCCGGAGCGCCCTCCCGCGGGTGGCTCGCCGCCCGCTCAGGTGGTTACGGCCGAACGGGATCGTGTTTGGAGCGGACGAGCGGGGCCTGGCAGGCCACACCGGTCGCCGACGGCTGCGGCTAGGCGTCCACTGGTCAGATCCGGGCCGATGCGTAGGCAGGCGCTGGCTATCGTGAGGCGAATGACCCCCGTGTGGCTGACGGCCTTCCTCGACTTTCCCGCCGCCGACTTCGAGCATGGGGTCGCGTTCTGGCAGGCGGTCACCGCGACGACGTTGTCACCGGCGCGCGGAGCCGACGGGGAGTTCGCGACGCTGGTTCCCGGCGCTGGCGACGCGTTTCTACGGGTGCAGCGGCTGGCCGACGGATCAGCACGGATACACCTCGACGTGCACCGCGCCGGCCAGGAGTTCCGGATACGGACCTCACCGGGTGGCTTCACGTTCTGCGAGGTCTCCGAAGGCGAATCGATCCGGCCGGAGCCGGTGGTGTGGCCCGGCGGGCACACCTCCCTCGTCGACCAGATCTGCCTTGATATCCCGGCGGACCGGTACGACGAGGAATGCGCGTTCTGGGCCGACCTGACCGGCTGGGAGAAGCGCAATGGAATCCGGCCGGAGTTCCGCTACCTTGACCGGCCTTCCGGCATTCCGCTGCGGCTGCTGCTCCAGCGGCTCGATGAGCCGACGGGTGAGGTGCGCGCCCACCTCGACCTGGAGACGACCGACCGTGCCGCCGAGACCCGCCGCCACGTCGACCTCGGCGCCACGGTCGTTGCCCACCGGTCCCGTTGGACGGCCATGCGTGATCCTGTCGGGCTGGCCTACTGCATCACCGACCAAGGTTGAGCGACCGGCGTGCTCGCCGTTTCCTGGCGTGCTCGCCGCCCCTTAGCCCAGTTGGCTACAGCAACGCGCCGTTGTGCAGGTAGGGAACGGGCGGCGCGAGGCCGCGCAGCGCGAGGTAGCCCTCGGTGGCCGGGGCCAGCCGGACCGCGAGCCCCACGTCGATCGCCCATTCGTTGGCGGTGGTGACATGCGCGATCTCATAGTCGGCGTCCGGCTCCGACGACGCGGCCGCTTCCCAGAGAAGCGCGGTCGCCGTGCCTTCATCGGTGGCGCACAGAAGCACCACTTCGCCCACGTCGTTGAGATAGGCGTACCCGGTGCCGGCGGCACGGTCGAGCACGATCAGCCGGCAGTGGGACGCCAGCACCGCGTGGTCCGGGCCGTGGGCGGCGCCGCGCCGGCGCCGGTCGAGGTCATCGAGCAGGTCCAGGTCGGCGGCTGTGCCCTCGCGCACAGGGGGCAGGCCGGCGGGCAGGGCGGCGCGGTCGACCCGGCCGGTGAAGGACAGTTGCGGGTGCAGGGAAAACCCGGCCGCCCGGTACCGCCGGAATGCCTTGACGTCGGCCGACGCGGAGAGCATCCCTCGCTCGCAGCCAGCGCCGTGGGCGAGCGCGGCGTCCAGCAGCCGGCGGCCCAGGCCGGCGCCCTGCAGGTCGCCGCGGACGACGAAGGTGGCGAGCAGCCAGTTCGACTCCCGGCGGAACGACACCGCGAAGCCGGCCAGCCCGGCACCGTCGTCGGCCACCCAGCAGCCGCCCGGGTCCGTGGCCAGGAGATGCTCGGTGCGGGTGCACCACGACCGTTGGTGGGCCGATGAGCGCGCCTTGCCGAACTCGATCGCCGAGAGCGCCTCGGCAGCGCCGACATCATCAGGCCCCATCGGGCGAATGGCCAGCATGGTGGCGTTCGTACCACTGCCAGCCCGGGGCGGTCGCCAGGTTTCGAGTCACGCCCGATCTCGCACGGTTGCCAGGATTTCCGCAGCTGACGCAGCCCAGGCGGGCGTACCGATCACGGACGAACGGCCCCGGCGTCCGTGGACACCGGGGCCGTCGAGGGGCTAGCCGAAACTCAGACCTGGATGCGGCGCTCGACCGCGTCGAGGATCTCGGCGACGGCCTCGTCGACCGGGACCGCGTTGCGCTGGGTGCCGTCGCGGTAGCGGAAGGAGACGGCGTCCTTGGCGACGTCGTCGGCGCCCGCGATGAGCATGTACGGCACCTTCTGCTTCTGGGCGTCGCGGATCTTCTTCTGCATCCGGTTGTCGGACGCGTCGACCTCGACCCGGATTCCCTTCGCCGTCAGCTTCGCGGCCACGTCCTTCAGGTACGGGACGTGCTCGTCGGTGATGGGAATGCCGACGACCTGGACCGGGGCGAGCCAGGGCGGCATGGCACCGGCGTAGTGCTCCAGGAGAATCGCGAAGAACCGTTCGATGGTGCCGAACAGTGCGCGGTGAATCATGAAGGGACGCTGGCGGGTGCCGTCCGCGGCCTGGTATTCCATGTCGAACCGCTGCGGCAGCTGGAAGTCGACCTGGATCGTGGAGAGCTGCCAGGTACGCCCGATCGCGTCCTTGGCCTGCACCGAGATCTTCGGCCCGTAGAAGGCGCCGCCACCCGGGTCCATGACGAGCTCGAGGTCCTGCTTCTCGGCGGCCTCGCGCAGCAGGCTGGTGGCCTGCTCCCATTCCTCGTCGGTGCCGATCGCCTTGCCCTCGGGGCGGGTCGACAGTTCCAGGTAGAAGTCGGTCAGGCCGTAGTCGCGCAGCAGGCCGAGCACGAACTTCAGGGTGCTGTCGAGCTCCTCGGGCAGCTGGTCGCGGGCGCAGAAAAGATGCGCGTCGTCCTGGGTGAGGCCACGCACCCGGGTGAGGCCGTGCACGACGCCGGACTTCTCGTACCGGTAGACCGTCCCGAACTCGAACAGCCGCAGCGGCAGCTCCCGGTAGGACCGGCCGCGCGACTTGAAGATCAGGATGTGCATCGGGCAGTTCATCGGCTTGAGGTAGTAGTCCGTGCCGCCGTCGAGCGACATGGGCGGGTACATACCGTCGGCGAACCAGTCGAGGTGCCCGGAGATCTCGTACAGCGTCGACTTGGTGATGTGCGGGGTGTTGACGAACTCGTAGCCGGCCTCGATGTGCCGCCGGCGCGAGTAGTCCTCCATCACGGTGCGGATCGCGCCGCCCTTGGGGTGGAAGACCGCGAGGCCGGGGCCGAGCTCGGTCGGGAACGAGAACAGGTCGAGCTCGGCGCCGAGCCGGCGGTGGTCGCGCTTCTCCGCCTCGGCCAGCATCGCCAGGTGCCCGGCCAGCGCGTCCTTCGACTCCCAGGCGGTGCCGTAGATGCGCTGCAGCTGCGGGTTCTTCTCGCTGCCGCGCCAGTAGGCCGCCGCCGAGCGCTGGATCGCGAACGCCGGGATGTGCCGGGTGGTCGGCACGTGTGGGCCGCGGCAGAGGTCCTTCCAGCACAGCTCGCCGGTCTTGGCGTCGAGGTTGTCGTAGATGGTCAGCTCGCCCGCGCCGACCTCGACCGCCGCGTCCGCGTCGTTGGCGTCCACCTCGCCGGCCGACGACTTCAGGCCGATGAGCTCCAGCTTGTACGGCTCGTCGGCCAGCTCCGCGCGCGCGGCGTCGTCGGTGACGGCCCGGCGGGAGAACCGCTGGCCGGCCTTGACGATCTCGCGGGCCCGCTTCTCGATGGCCTTGAGGTCCTCGGCGGAGAAGGGCTTCTCGACGTCGAAGTCGTAGTAGAAGCCGTTCTGGATCGGCGGCCCGATCCCGAGCCGCGCCTTCGGGAACAGGTCCTGGACGGCCTGGGCGACGACGTGCGCGGTCGAGTGCCGGACGATCGCCCGGCCGTCCGGCGAGTCCACGGTGATCGGCTCGACGACGTCGCCGTCGGCCAGCACGTGGGCGAGGTCGCGCTGCTGGCCGCCGACACGGGCCGCGATGACCGACCGGTCCGCCGCGAACAGGTCCGCCGCCGTCGTCCCCGTGGTGACCACCCGATCATCCCGCTGCTCGGCATGCTGGACGGTCACACGGAGGTCGGACACCGGTTTCTCCTGGTCTGGCGCCCGGGGCCATGCCCGGGTCGGCGTGAGAGAGATACGTCGAAAGGTCGGGAACGAGCGTCCGTGCCCACCCGAACATCGGTGGGGTCACGGGTGCCTGTCACGGCGGTTTCGCCCCGCTCGCCGATGCTACTCCGGACACGGTGGCCTCAGCCGACGCCACCGCTACACAGGGTGACACCAGCGCCGTCGGTGGGACGTTTCAGCCCGCGTCGTCCAGCGCGAGCGCCTCCGGGGCCTCGCCAGTAGCGGCCTTCTCCCCCAGGTCGGCGGCCACGACCACCACCTCGGCGGCCACCACCTCGGCGGCCACCCCGGAGGCTGGCCGCACGTCGTCGGCCGGCTCGGCGGGGCGGGCGAGGATGCCCTCGAGGACGATGTCGACCACCTGGCTGATCCGGGTGCCGCTGACCTCGTTGGGCCCGCTGATCGACTGCCGGTAGGAGACCGGCCCGACGAGCATGTCGGTGATCAGGTCCACGTCCAGGTCGGGGAGCAGCTCGCCGGAGGCCATGCCGCGCAGGAGCACCTTCTGGGCCTGCTGCCGGAACGGCTCGATCACCTGGTGGCGGTAGGTCTCGAACAGCTCGGGGTGGGAGTCCTTCTCGGCGAGCAGCCGGGGCATGATCCGCCCCGACAGGGTCTGGAAGGTGTGCCGGCGGACGGTGTTCAGCCAGGCGACCAGGTCGTCGCGCAGCGAGCCGGTGTCGACCGGTTCGGCCGTCTCGACCAGCGTGGCCAGCGCGTCGGCGACCAGCGTGTCCTTGGTGGACCAGCGCCGGTAGAGCGTGGCCTTCCCCACCTTGGCCCGGGCCGCGACGGCCTCCATCGACAGGCCGGTGAACCCGGTCGTCGCGAGCGTCTGCAGCGTCGCCTCGATGATCGCGCCGTCGGCGCGCGCGTCCCGCGGCCGCCCCGGCGGGCGCACCCCCGACGGTGGGCGGTCCGGGCGGTTGGGCGGGCCGTGGCGCCCCAGTTCGGCCGTCGTCACTGGCGTGCGCCTGCTGCTCGTGGCCGGGCGATGCCCCGGCTCGCCCCCACAGGCACCGGTATCTCCTCCCTGGCCGACGTGCTGGCGCCGGCCGCCCGAGCCACCATTGTTTCAAGATCGAAGCGTAGGCGGCCGACTCGTGAGGTGCATCTGGTTGACACGGCGGCCAGCCGGGAATAAGCGCAGGTCAGCGAAGGGGGCATGCCGAGCTGGCAACCGCCGTCGGGCTCCGGTGTGAGCCAGGAACCACTTTCGGCGGACGCGGGCGCGGTGGCAGCATGTGACCGACGCCGGGACGCGCCTCGCGCCCGGACGGACATCAAGGAGTCTCCATGAGCAGCTCCGTTACTCAGGGTCACCCCAACTCCGCGACCGACCACGAGATGGCGACGCTTTACGGCGCGTCGACTCCGACCACCGACCGGCAGGCGACCGACCGGCCCGCCGAGCCCTCGAAGCCACGCCGCCGCCCCACCGTGCGCGACCTGGCGACCTGGAAGGACCGGCACGAGAAGTGGGCGATGCTGACCGCCTACGACTACACGACCGCGTCGATCTTCGACGAGGCCGAGGTCCCGGTGCTGCTGGTCGGTGACTCCGCCGCCAACGTCGTCTACGGCTACGACACGACCGTCCCGGTGAGTGTCGACGAGCTGCTGCCGCTGGTGCGCGGGGTGGTCCGCGGCGCGCCGCACGCGATGGTCGTCGCCGACCTGCCGTTCGGCTCCTACCAGGCGAGCCCGGCGCAGGCGCTGGAGACCGCGACCCGGTTCCTCAAGGAGGGCGGCGCGCAGGCGGTCAAGCTGGAGGGCGGCGCCCGGGTCGCGCCGCAGGTCGACCTGCTGGTGTCCGCCGGCATCCCCGTGATGGGCCACCTGGGGCTGACGCCGCAGAGCATCAACACCCTCGGCGGCTACCGGGTGCAGGGCCGTGACGACGCGGGAGCCGCGCTGCTGGCCGACGCCCAGGCGATCGAGGCCGCCGGAGCGTTCGCGGTGGTGCTGGAGGTCGTCCCGTCGGACGTCGCCGCCCGCATCAGCAAGGCGCTCACGATCCCGACCGTCGGCATCGGCGCCGGTTCCGACTGCGACGCCCAGGTGCTCGTCTGGCAGGACATGGCGGGCCTGACCTCCGGTCGCGCGCCCCGGTTCGTCCGCCGCTTCGCCGAGCTGCGCACGCCGCTGCGGGACGCCGCTCGGGCCTATGTCGCCGACGTCCGGGACGGCCATTACCCGACCGTGGAGTACTCCTACGACTGACCGGGGCCAGGGCTGGCCGCCGCGCGGCTGAGCCTGTCCTCGCTCGCGCACTGACGGGCGCCCCGCCGGCGGTATCCGGCGGGGCGCCCGCTTTGTTTTCCCCTCTTCAGGTGCGCCTATTAAGCGACATCGCGGCTTTTGGTTCCGGTACGGGCGGCCCGAACCTGGGGCCCGAACCGGGGGCGCCGTGTCGGCGGCGCGTCAGGGCGTTCCGGCACGTCGTGGCCGGAACCGGCCAACCGACCCGTTACGCTGATCGCCACCAATTGGCTATCGGGCGGCGCGGTCCTGACGACGGGGTGACCTTGACCGAGTTTCCGAACGGCCCCGCCTTCGGCGTGGGCGCCGGCGACATCGAGTTCAGCAAATCCGAGCTCGCTCGACTGCGCACCATGCTCGCGCATCTTTACCAGGGCCGCGGCGAGATTGCCCAGGTGCTGCAGGACTCGATTGGCCTGGCTCCGGCACGGCTGCCGCAGGGGAACATGGACCCAGACGCGCTCTGGGGTGACATCCTGGAGAAGCTGGAGCACGGCATCGCCTGCACGCACGAGCAGCCCTTTCGGGGCCTGCTGGAATGGCTGCTGGCTCGCTGGCCGAGAAACAGAGTGTTCCGAGAACTGGCGCGGCACCTGACCGGACCGGACCGAGAACCAAAGCCAGAACCGGAACCCGACCCAGAACCTGAGCCAGAACCTGATCCGGAACCTGATCCAGAGCCGGAGCCGGATGACCGGCCTCGCTGGAATCCGTTTGTCAGGCGGTCGGCATTGTTGCCATCCGCCGGAATCCTGGCGGTGCTCGCCGTATTGAGCGTCCTGGTCGTTGTCTACGTCGTTCCAGGCGACCACGGCTGCACGGCGCCCAAGCACAGCGTCTCGTCGCTGGCGTGGGTGCACGGCGAATGCGTCGGCTACAGCGACGGATCGTTCCAGTTCGGCCGCGGCGTCACCGGAGCGGACCAGTCCGGGACCGAGCTGGTCGGCGTCCAGAAGGACATCCTGGCGCAGAACAGGTGCGCCGACGTGCTGCGCGCCCGCCATCCCTCGCGGACGTTCCTGACACTGGTGTACTTCGCCGGCCTCGGCGCGCCGAGGACCGGGGCGACGGCCAGTCGGCTGCCGTGGGCCGGGGCGCAGGTCGCCGAGTTGCTCGGCCTGCTGACCTGGCAGCGCCAGGAGAACGTCGTCGCGGACAGCCCGGACGGCTCGCCGTGCCGGCCGTCATCCTCCGACCCGGCCACCGTCCCGGCCTCCTCGCCCCTTCATCTGGGTCAGGACCAGGAGCAGGACGGCCCCATCCTGCGGGTCATCATCGCCAGCGGCGGCATGTACATGGACCAGGCCGACCGGGTGGCCGAAGACCAGCTGATCCCGTTCGCGCAGGACCCGGACCAGGCCGTCGCCGCGATCGTCGGCCTGGACCGCTCGCTGACCACCACCGTCCAGGCGATCACCGACTTCGGCGACCACGGAATTCTCACGCTCGGCACGACGCTGTCCGGCGACGGCCTCCCGGACTCCAGCTGGACCTATTTCCAGATGGAGCCACAGAACCTGCGGGAGGCGCTGCTGGTCACCGACTACGCGTTGCTCAACCATCGGCGCCAGATCGACATCCTCTACCCGAAGGGCGGCTGCGGCGGCGGCGAGCAGGCCATGCCCGACGAAGCGGACCGGTACGTCTTCACGCTGGTCCGCGACATGGTCAATCAGGCGGCGCACTCGGGCCTGCAGACGACGCGGCACGGCTGGCAGCCGGAAGGCTGCCCCGGGGCGCCGTCGGTCGACGACTGGATGCGGGCCGAATGCCCACCGGGGGGCAGCGCCACCGGAACCGGGGTGGGCACCGACGACCTCGTCTTCTACGCCGGCCGTGCCGAGGACTTCGGCTCGCTCACGAGGGCGGGCTGCCTGGGCACCCGCCGGGGCGGCCCGCTCCTGCTCGCCGACGACGCCATCACCGAGTACGTCACCGAGTACACCGGCCAGGAGAGCTCGGTCTTCCCGGTGGTCTCGAAGGGCCCCGGGCCGGCCCTGTCCGGCACCTCCTGCGCGGACGGCGACCTCGGCGCGATGACGACGCTGCTCGCGCCCGAGCTGCCGCAGTTCTGCGCCCGGCTGCGGGCGATGTACGAGTACACCGAACCGCCGGTCCCGTCCGGACCGCACTGGACCGACGAGCGGACCGCGATCGCCTACGACGCGGCCAAGCTCGTGCTGGAGGCCGTCGACCACACCGCGCAGGACAGCCCGTTCAACATCAACGTGCTGGTCAACTGGATCCGGCAGGCGCCCACGCCCACGAAGCCGGGAAACCTCGACCTGCGGCCCGACGACGGCGGTCTGGTCGACCCACGCGCCGGGACGACCGGATCCGTCGACTTCCACGCCTCCCAGGTCGCCGACTCACGCCAGCTGGCGATCCTGACCGCGAACCTCAACGACACGGACCCGTATGCCGACGCCGCCAGCACCTGCCTCGTGCTGGCCGGCGACCCGCCAGCGACGACCGACTGCTGGGCCCGGCCGGTTCCGCTCCCGGTGGCCACCCAGACGCAGTAGCCGGTCCGAGGTGCCCACCCAGGAGCCCTGGCCCGGGCGGTCCCGTCAGAGCGCGGCGTCGAGCCGGCTTCGCAGGACCGAGCGGGCCTCGGCGAGCGACGGGCCGTACCAGGTGAGGTGGCGTCCGGGCACGCACACCGACGGGGCGGTGAACGCCTCCGGGCCGTCGGTCGGGCTGAAGGCGTAGGGCTCGTCGGGGAGCACGACGAGGTCGTGCTCCGGCAGCTCGGCGATCGTGATCCGCGGGTAGCGCTCGGCGTGGCCGGCGAGCACGTTGTCGACGCCCAGGCGGGTGAGGACGTCGCCGGTGAACGTGTCCCGGCCGACGGCCATCCACGGCCGGCGCCAGATCGGGATGACGGCCCGGCGGCGCGGCCCCGCGGGCGGCTCCCGCCACACCGCGACGGCCTCGTCCAGCCAGCCGGGCCTGGGCAGCCGGCAGGCGGCCACCAGCATCCGGTCGAGGCTCTCCAGCGCCGCCGGGACCGTCGTCGGCGCGGTGACCCAGACGGCGAGGCCGGCGGCGCGCAGGGCGGCCAGGTCCGGCTCCCGGTTCTCCTCCGCGTTGGCGACCACCAGGTCGGGCCCGAGCCGCACGATCGTCTCGACGTCCGGGTTCTTGGTGCCGCGAATCCGGGTGACGTCGAGGTCGCCCGGCTGGGTGCACCAGTCCGTCGCGGCGACGAGCAGCCCGGGCGCGCTGACCGCGATCGACTCGGTCAGGCTGGGGACCAGCGAGACCACCCGCTCGACCCGCCGCGGCACGCGCACCGCGAGCCCCAGGTCGTCACGGACCGAGTCGTCGCCGGCCAGGCCGTCGCCGGCCGGGCCGTCTGACGCGCTCACCCGCTCGTGTCAGGCCGGCTCGACGTGCGGGACGTCCGTGATGCGGATGCCCGCATGGGCCTTGTAGCGGCGGTTCATGGAGATGAGGTTGGCCGTGAACGCCTCGACCTGACCGGCGTTGCGCAGCTTGCCCGCGTAGATGCCCCGCATGCCCGGGATGCGCTCGGCCAGCGCCTGGACGACGTCGGTGGCGGCCCGGTCGTCGCCGAGCACGAGGATGTCGGTGTCGACCTCGGCGATCGACTCGTCGGCGAGCAGTACGGCCGAGACGTGGTGGAACGCGGCCGTCACCGTGCTGTCGGGCAGCAGGGCCGCGGCCTGCTGCGCGGCGCTGCCCTCCTCGACGGGCAGCGGGTAGGCGCCGCCCTTGTCGAAGCCGAGCGGGTTCACGCAGTCGATCACGATCTTGCCGGCGAGCTCCTTGCGCAGGCTCGCGAGCAGCTCGCCGTGGCCCTCCCACGGCACCGCGATGATCACGATGTCGGCCTGCTCGGCGGCGCCCGCGTTGTCGGTGCCTTCGACCGTCCGGCTCGGGGCGGACAGCTTGGCGGCCGCCTCCGCGCCACGCTCGGCGGACCGGGAGCCGATGACCACCTTGTGGCCGGCCGCGGCGAACCGGATCGCCAGCCCGCCACCCTGCGGCCCGGAGCCGCCCAGGATGCCGATGGACAGAGAGGACACGTCTTCGGAAGCGCTCACCCACCCATCGTGCCCGAACCGCGAGGTCGACGCGCGGACCGCCGACGAGGGCCACATCGGCTGGCGGGTAGCCGATTGCGCGTGCGTTGCGTGACCGGGCCTCCGTCGAACGCCCGCGCCACCACGCGGCCGACCGGTCACCGGCGTGCGGCGCGCCCCGACCCGGCTGCCTGTGACAAAGTCACATGAGGGAACATAAGAGCATCAACACGACAGCTACTCATTTGATCAAGCTCAGAATTTGATCAAGGCCTGATCTGATCCATCCAGGCCGTTGACCAACCGTCTCCCGCGCGTCTCGGGCGCGTTCAGCAGCCATCGGCAGCCCGGCGCCGTCGCGCAAAGGAGTGACAGTCCGTGACGATCGGATATCCGTCGACGCGAACGACCGTCGGCAGCACAGGGGTGACGATGCGTAACGTGCCGCGTATCGCACCCAACCCCCCGTACACCGCGGGTGAGGATGGGCCGTACCGTTCGGGTCAACTAGCATCCACAGGATCTTCGGCGGCAAGATCTTCAGCAGCTTGGTCTTCGGCAGCAGGTGGGAGAGGTCGGGCAATGGCGGACGTGTCGGTTCGCTTCGCGATGACGAACGACAGCGAAGTAGTGCTCAACCTGTCGCTGCCGCAGGCGCTGCGACTGATGGAAGCGATTGCGCGCAAGGTCGGCGAGACGCTGGCTGAGCGCAGCGGCCCCCCTGGGGTGCCCGCGCCGCAGGGGGCCAACGGCATGCCGAGCCTCGGCCCGTACTCCCCCGCCTGAACAGACAGCCGCTGACCTCGCGGGTCAGGAGGCGGGGCTAGACCAGTTGGCCCGTTCCGAGCCGGTCCGGGCCTGGCTGCGGCGGCAGCGCGGGACGGGCGGCGTCGGGTGCCCGGCCCGTCGCCCGGTTACCGGCCGGCTCCAGCTCCCGCGGGTGGGCCGCCGCGTAGACCTCGCGGAGCTGGTCCGCCGGAACCAGTGTGTAGATCTGGGTCGTGCGCACCGACGCGTGCCCGAGCAGCTCCTGCACCACCCGGACGTCCGCGCCGCCATCGAGCAGGTGCAGGGCGAACGAGTGGCGCAGCACATGCGGCGACACCCCCTCGATCCCGGCCGCCTCGGCCGCGGCCCGCAACGCCGACCAGGCACTCTGCCGGGACAGCCGGCCGCCCCGCCGGGACAGGAACACGGCCGTGCCGGATCCCGCTGACTCCAGCACGGGCCGGCCCCGGCTGAGGTAGAGCGACAGCGCCGCCACCGCGCACCGGCCGAGCGGCACCACCCGGTCACGCCCGTTGCCGCCGCGCAGCCGCACCGACGCGGTGGCCTGGTCCAGGTCGAGGTCGTCGAGGTCCAGGCCGACCGCCTCCGAGATCCGCGCCCCGGTGCCGTAGAGCAGCTCCAGCAGCGCCGCGGACCGTAGCCGGCGGACGGCCTCGGCCCGGTCGGCCAGACTCTCGGCGTCCGGCTCCGGCCCACCGGCCTCGTCGCTCTCCACGGTCGGCTCGGCCTCCTCAGCCGGCTGGGCGGCGGAGCGTTCGGCGTCCGGCGCGGCCCGTCCGGCGTCCGACGCGACGCGGTCGGCATCGGACGTGGCGCGTTCGGCGTCCGGGGCGGCGCCACCGGCGGCGACGAGGACGGCCAGCACCTGGTCGACGGTCAGCGCCTTGGGCAGCCGCCGCGGCGGCGCCGGTGGGCGGACCGGCTGCGAGACGTCCTCGACGAGGGAGCCCTCCCGCTGGGCGAACCGGTGCAGCGAGCGGACGGCGACGAGCATCCGGGCGACCGACGCGGCGGCCAGCGGCGGGTGCTCGCCGTCGCCGCCGCGCAGCGCGGTGGCGAACTCGCCCAGGGTCGCCTCGTCGACGTCGGCCAGCGAGGTCAGCCCGCGGGCCGTCAGGTACTCGTGATACCGGCGCAGGTCCCGCCCGTAGGCCAGGACCGAGTTGTGCGCGAGGCCCCGCTCCCCCGCCAGATGGCCGAGATACCGCGCCACCAGTTCGCCGGGGTCCACCGCGCCCGCGGGCTCCCGCGCCGGGTCAGGGTCGGGCGCGGCGGTCACGTCGACCGCCGGGTCCCGCTGCACCCTGACGCGTGGCTGGGCGCGTGCCTCGGCGCGTTCATCATCAACCCGAATAGTAGGACCTACCGCCGACAGTTCTTCGTGAAGCGCCGTCCACCCACCCGCATCGCGACGCTATTCTGACAGCTTGTGCGGAACGGAGCCGCCTCGTCACGTTACGCCGCATACGTCCGATCCGCTACGGACGCCGCGACCTGGACAGTCCTGTCCGCGCGGGCAACCCGCGGGCGGACCACGGCGTCTATCCGGTTCGAGATCCCTCCGCATCGCCCCGACGCGGGCCGCGCCCGACGAGGCGGTTCGACATGATCGTCAACCGGCCAGCTGAACCGGCCGCCCGCCGGCCTCGGCGCACCGCGCCCCCGGCCGGGACACTGGTGACGGGTCTCAGGATCGCGCTGGTACTCGCGCTGACCGCCTGCGGGGGCGGCGATCCAGCGGGGGCTGCCGCGCCGGCGGGCGCTGGCTCCGCCCCGGCCGGGAGCACCGCAGGCGAACCGGCCGGCGCCCCCAGCACCTCTCCCGGGGCCGGCACCACGGCGGGGGCGGGCACCACCGCGGGGGCCAGCGACTCGCCGGGCGCGGCGGCGGGGATCGTCACCGCGTATTTCACCGAGATCGACGCCGCGAGCCGGGCCGGCCGCGTCGCCGACGTGGCGGCCTTGACGTTGCCCGGCTGCCAGGCGTGCGCTCTCGACATCGGCGTCACCCGCGACCTGGCGCAGCGCGGCCTGCGCACCGACGCCGACCCCTACGCCGTCACGGCCGTCGACGCCCGGCCTCGGGCCGGCCTCGCGTGCGCGGTGACCTTCCTCGCCACGACCAACACCGTCGGGCTCGTCGACCCGGCCGGCCGCCGGGTCGACGCGGCGCCCGGCGTCCCGGTCCGCGCCGGCACCGCGGAGCTCGCCCTCACCGGGGCCGGCTGGCGCATCCAGACGATCCGCTACTCCCGGAGGCAGCCGTGACAGCGTCGAGCAGGCCGGCCCCCGGCGCGCGGCCCCGGCGACCGCGCGTCCCGCGCCAGGCCGGGAGCCGGATCGGGACAGCGCTGTCGGTCAAGATCCTGCTCGTCGCCGTGCTCGGCACCCTGCTCGCGACGGCCGGGCCGACAGGCGCCGCGTCCGCGGCGACGGTGCCGTGCGGCAGCGTCCTGTGGGCCACCTGCGACACCAGGGCGACCGACAACGGCTACCAGTACCGCTACCAGGGCGGCGAGCTCATCCGGGTCCCGCTCGGGAGTGGCCCGGTCGCCGGCGGCACGGGCTGCGGCGCGACCTGCCCGCCGGATCCGGCGGCGGTCTGTGACCTGCTGCTGGCGGTCGGCCCGAGCCCGACCATGACGGCGCAGGAGCTGGCCGACTACAACCAGGCGGTCGCCGGCTGCCAGGCCTGGCTCGCCGACCCGACGAACGGCATCCCGCTGGCGACCGTCCGGGCGCAGCTGGCCGACTACCTGAGAAACCAGCTGCTCCCGAAACCGACGCTGACGATCCAGCCCGGCGCCCACAGCTTCACCGGGCTGCAGACGATTGTGTACACCCAGATCCCGCCGGCGTTCGCGTTCAACGTCGACCAGCCGGTGCTCGCCACGATCAGCGCCGTACCGACCTACCACTGGGACTTCGGCGACGGCGCCACCGGCCCGAACTCCCCCGGGCGGCCGTACGACGCGGCGATCTCACCCCGCGACTTCCCGGACGCCTACGTCGACCACGAGTACAAGCAGCCGGGCACCTACCAGGTCACCCTGACGGTCGTCTGGGACGGCACGTTCACCGTCCCCGGGGTCGCGCAGGCGTTCGCGCTGAACGCGGTGACGCTGGTGGCGACGGCCCCGGTCGTCGTCGACGAGGCGACCGGGGTCCTGACCGGAAACGGCTAGCGCGGCTCAGCCCTGGTTGGTCGGTCGCGCGGCCCAGGGGGCGTCGGCCGGGCGCAGGGTGGCGAAGCCGATGTCCCGGGCCCGCGCGGCGGCGAGGATGCCGACGACGGCCATCGCGTTCGAGATGTCACCGTCGAGCACCCGGGTGACGGCCTCGTCCAGCGGCACCCGGGCGACGGTCATCTCCGCCTCCTCGTGCACCGGGACGTACCGTTCGCCGACCGGGATCTCGGACAGGCCACGGGCGAGGAACACCCGGAACGCCTCGTCGGTCATCCCCGGCGACGCCCAGACGTCGGCGAGCACCGACCACCGCTCGGCGCGCAGCGCGGTCTCCTCGGCCAGCTCCCGGGCTGCCGCGACGGACGCCGGCTCGCCGGGCTCGTCGAGGATGCCGGCCGGCAGCTCCCACAGCGGCCGGCGGACCGGGTGCCGGTACTGGAAGACCATGACGACCCGCTCGGCGTCGTCGAGGGCCACGACGCCGACGGCACCCGGGTGGACGACGACGTCGCGCTGCGCCACGTCGCCGTCCGGCATCCGGACCAGGTCACGACGGATCGCGATGATCCGCCCCTGGTACGGCGTCGTGCTCTCGGCGACCTCGTAGGTGTGGCTGGTCCGGGAGCCGGGCCCGCCACCGGCAGGGGTCCCGGCCTGGTCGGCGGAGCCCGGGGTCGCGGCCGCGGAGGTCTGCTGGGGCGTACGGGTCACGAGGTCACCAGCGCCGCGTCGTCGCCGAGCGCGCCGGCGGCCGGCGTCGCCGGGGCGGCGTCGAGATCCACCGGCAGCACGCCCCGGCGGCGGTCCGCGTAGGCGACCGCGGCCGAGGCGAGGCCGCGGAACAGCGGATGCGCCCGGGTCGGCCGGGACCGGAACTCGGGGTGCGCCTGGGTGCCGACGTAGAACGGGTGCACGTCCGGGCGCAGCTCGACGACCTCGACCAGCCGGCCGTCCGGCGACGTGCCGGAGAAGACCAGGCCGGCGGCGGTCAGCCGGTCGCGGTAGTCGTTGTTGACCTCGTAGCGGTGGCGGTGGCGTTCGGGGACCTCCGGCGCGCCGTACTCGCGGCGGGCTATCGTGCCCGGTCCGAGCTTGCAGGGGTAGAGCCCGAGCCGCATCGTGCCGCCCAGGTCGCGCTTGCCGGCGACGACGTCGCGCTGGTCGGCCATCGTGGAGATCACCGGGTGCGGGGTGTCCGCGTCGAACTCGGTCGAGTTGGCCTTGGCCAGGCCGCCGAGCCCGCGGGCGGCCTCGATCACCATGCACTGCAGGCCGAGGCAGATCCCCAGCGTCGGGATGCCGTGCTCGCGGCTGTGCCGCAGCGCGTTGATCTTTCCTTCGATGCCGCGGACGCCGAAGCCGCCCGGGATGATCATCGCGTCGATGCCGTCGAGCAGTGCGGCGGTGACCTCGGGCGAGGAGCAGTCGTCGGAGGCGACCCAGCGGACGTCCACGCCGGCGTCCACGGCGAACCCGCCGGCCCGCACGGCTTCCGTGACCGAGAGGTAGGCGTCGGGCAGGTCGATGTACTTGCCGACCATCGCGACGGTGATCCGGTGCCTCGGTCGGGTGACCCGGCGCAGCAGGGTGTCCCACTCGGTCCAGTCGACGTCCCGGAACGACAGGCCGAGCCGGCGCACGACGTACGCGTCCAGCCCCTCCTGGTGCAGCACCTTCGGGATCATGTAGATGGACGAGGCGTCCGGCGCGCCGACGACGGCCTCGTCGTCCACGTCGCACATCAGCGCGATCTTGCGCTTGAGCGCCTCCGACAGCGGCCGGTCTGACCGGCAGACCAGCGCGTCGGGCTGCAGGCCGATGCTGCGCAGCGCGGCGACGGAGTGCTGGGTCGGCTTGGTCTTCAGCTCGCCGGACGGGGCGAGGTAGGGCACCAGGCTGACGTGGACGGTCAGCGCGTTCTCCCGGCCGACCTCGTGGCGTACCTGGCGGATCGCCTCCAGGTACGGCAGCGACTCGATGTCGCCGACGGTCCCGCCGACCTCGGTGATGACGACGTCGACGTCGGGGCTCGCCAGCCGGCGGATCCGGTCCTTGATCTCGTCGGTGATGTGCGGGACGACCTGCACCGTCTGGCCCTGGTAGTCGCCGCGCCGCTCACGGGCGATGACGGCCGAGTACACCTGGCCGGTGGTGACGTTCGCGCTGCCGTCGAGCTCGACGTCCAGGAAGCGCTCGTAGTGGCCGACGTCGAGGTCGGTCTCGGCACCGTCGCCGGTCACGTAGACCTCGCCGTGCTGGAACGGGTCCATCGTGCCGGGGTCAACGTTGAGGTACGGGTCCAGCTTCTGCATGGTCACCCGCAGGCCCCGGGCCTTGAGCAACCGGCCGAGGCTGGAAGCCGTCAGCCCCTTGCCCAGGCTGGACGCCACCCCACCGGTGACAAAGATGTGCTTACTGCTGCGTGCCTGCGCCACACACACTCCCGTGGTCCTGGGTGCCGGTCCTGGGTGCCGGACTGGGGGGCCGGCCTGGGTTCGCCGGTTAGGGTGCCCAAGCCTCCGCCTGGCCCACGGGACTTCACAGTAACATGTCGCCGCGCTATCCTCCGCGTCCCCGGACGTGGCCTCCGTCCCGCTTGGGTGGAGTCATCCCCGCCAGGGGACGGACCTACCGGCCGGCCTTGTCGGCCGCGGCCGCGGCGAGCAGCTCCTCGGCGTGGCCGCGGGCGAGCGTCGAGTCCTCCTGGCCGGCCAGCATGCGGGACAGCTCACGGACCCGGCCCGCGTCGTCGAGCGCGGTGACGCCGCTGCGGGTGACCGAGCCGTCGGAGGCCTTCGAGACGACCAGGTGCCGGTCGGCGAACGCCGCCACCTGCGGCAGGTGGGTGATGCAGATGACCTGGTGGGTCCGCGCGAGCTTCGCCAGCCGCCGGCCGATCTCGACCGCGGCCCGGCCGCCGACCCCGGCGTCGACCTCGTCGAACACCATCGTCACGCCGGCGTCGTCCGCGGCCAGCACGACCTCGATCGCGAGCATGACCCGGGACAGCTCACCGCCGGACGCGCCCTTGTGCACCGGCCGGGCCGGTGCGCCGGGATGCGGGACGAGCCGCAGCTCGACGTCGTCGACGCCGCCCGGGCCGAACGCGACCTTCCGGCCGAACATCGCCAGGCCGGCCGGGTCGTCCCGCTGGGAGACGACCGCGACGACGCGGGCCCGGGGCATGGCGAGACCGGCGAGCTCGGCGGCGACCCGCTCGCCGAACTCGTGCGCGGCCCGCGACCGGGCCGAGGAGACCTGGCCGGCGAGATCGGCCAGGTCGTCGAGCAACGCGTCCCGCTCGGCGACCAGCGCCTCGGCCGAGTCGGCGCCGCCGTCGAGCTCCAGCAGCCGGTTCCCGGCCTCCTCGGCCCAGGCGAGCACACCGTCGACGTCGGTCCCGTGTGCGCGGGTGAGCGCGGCGAGGTCGGCGCGGCGCTCCTGCGCGGCGGCGAGGCGGACCGGGTCGGCGTCGATCCCGGCGGCGTAGGAGGCGAGGTCGGCGGCTACGTCGGCGAGCAGGACGCCGGCCTCTCGGATCCGGGTGCCGAGATCGGCGAGCTCGGGGTCGAGGTCGCCCTCGGCCGAGATGACGCGGCGGGCGGCCGAGACCATGTCGACGGCGCCGGGCGAGCCGTCGCCGGCCGCCGGGTCGGCGACCAGGGCCGCGTGGGCCGTCTCGGCGGCCCGGACCAACGTCTCGGCGTGCTCGAGACGACGTAGCTCGGTGTCGAGGGCGACGTCCTCGCCGGCGCTCGGCCCGATCCGCTCGATGTCGGCGAGCCGGGAACGCAGCGACTCCGCCTCGGCGGCCCGCTCGCGGGAACGCTCGGTGATGTCCGCGAGCTTCGCCCGCACGGCGGCGAGCCGGGTGTACCGCTCGCCGTAGCGGGTCAGTGGCTTGGCGACGGCCTCGCCGGCGAACCGGTCGAGGGCGGCCCGCTGGGTCGACGTCTTCAGCAGCCGCTGCGCCTCGGACTGGCCGTGCACGGCGACGAGGTCCTCGGAGAGCTGGGCGAGCAGGCTCGCGGGGACCGCCCGGCCGCCGACCTGGACCCGGGAGCGGCCATCGGAGATCAGCGTGCGGCCGATGACCAGCACGCCGCCCTCGTCGAGCTCGCCGCCGGCCTCACGGACCCGGGCCGCGGTCGGCGAGTCGGGCGAGATCACCAGCCGGCCCTCGACGAAGGCGCGGTCGTAGCCGGGGCGGATCAGGCCGTAGTCGGCCCGGCCGCCGGTCAGCAGACCGAGGCCTTGAACGATCATCGTCTTGCCGGCGCCGGTCTCACCTGTCACGACCGTGAGGCCCGCCGCGAGGTCGAGGACGGCATCATCGATGACCCCGAGGCCACGCAGCCGAATCTCCTCGAGCACGTCCCGAACTCTAGGGCATGGCTATGACAGCCGAAAGCAAGGGACATGTCGGGCGCGCGGCGCGGCGGATCACCCGTCCGGTGGTCACACCCGCGGCGGCTCGTCGGCGGTGAAGCCACCGATCGGCTCGGCGAAGCCGTTCTCCCTGGCCGCGCGGCCGCGCCAGCCCTCGACAGGCAGGTGGAACTTCGCCACCAGGCGGTCGGTGAACGCCCGGGGGTGCACCACGGCGAGCAGCACGGGCCGCTTGCCCCGCGCGGCCTCGACCCGGGAGTGCGGCGCGACCGGGACCGCGCGCCGGCCGTCGCAGTACAGCACCGCCGGCACCGGCTCCAGCACCTCGATCGCGACCGTCGACGTCGGGGCGAGCACCAGCGGCCGGGCGAACAGCGCGTGCGCGCTGATCGGGGCTACCAGCAGAGCGTCCACCCCCGGCCACAGCACCGGGCCGCCGACCGAGAAGGCGTACGCGGTCGATCCCGTCGGCGTCGCGCAGATCACTCCGTCGCAGCCCCAGCGCGACAGCGGCCGGCCGTCGATGCCGAGCACGCACTCCAGCATCTTGGCCCGCTCGGCCTTCTCCAGGGACATCTCGTTGAGGGCCCAGCCGGTGTGCACGACCTGGCCGCCGAGCCGGATCGTGATGTCGACGGTCATCCGTTCCTCGACGCGGTACTCCTTGCGGATCACCGCCTCGATCGTGGACTCCATCGCGTCCGGCTCCGCCTCGGCGAGGAAGCCGACGTGGCCGAGGTTGACGCCGAGCAACGGGATGTCGGCCGAGCGGGCGAGCTCCGCGCCGCGCAGCAGGGTCCCGTCGCCGCCGAGGACCAGGACCAGCTCGACGCCGACCGCCGCCTCGTCGTCGCGCGGGACCGTGTTCACCGCGGTCAGGCCGAGGATCTCCGCCTCGTCGGCCAGCATCCGCGGCGCGATCCCGGCGGCGGCCAGCCGGTCGAGCACCCAGCTGGCTCGCTCCGCCATCCCCTCCCGGCGTGGGTGGGTCAGCACCAGCACTTCCCTGCTCATCGCCGCCCCGCCTTTCCACTTGCTGAAGCCGTGTTGTCGAGGGCCTGGGTCTCTGGGGCCTGGGTCTCTGCGGCCTGGGTCTCTGCGGCCTGGGTCTCTGGGGCCCGGGTTTCCACCGCCTGAGTCTCCAGCGCCTGGGCGTCCGGGGTCATGTGGTCCGCGGCCTTGGCAGCCGGAGGCGCGCCGTCACCGGCCGGTCCCGCCGCGATCGCGGCGGCCAGGTCGGCCAGGTCCAGCGGCGGCGCGCCGGCCCTGAGCCACAGCAGGTACTCGACGTTGCCGGCCGGGCCCGGCAGCGGGCTCGCGACGATCCCGCGCACGCCAAGGCCCAGCTCGGCGGCCGCGCGGGCCACGTCCTCGACCGCCACGGCGTGCAGCGCGACGTCGCGGACGACACCGCCGGCACCGAGCCGCTCCCGGCCGACCTCGAACTGCGGCTTGACCAGCAGGACGAGGTCGGCACCGTCGGCCGCGCAGGCGACCAGGGCCGGCAGGACCAGCCGCAGCGAGATGAACGAGAGGTCGCCCACGACCAGGTCGACGGGAGCGCCCACGAGCTGAGGCGTGAGGGTGCGGGCGTTGGTGCGGTCCAGCACCCGGACCCGGGGGTCGGTGCGCAGCCGCCAGTCCAGCTGGCCGTATCCGACGTCCACGGCGACGACGCTCGCCGCGCCGGCCCGCAGCAGCACGTCCGTGAACCCTCCGGTCGACGCCCCGACATCCATCGCCCGCCGTCCGGCGACCCGCAGCGACGGGCCACCGGCCGGACCACCCGCCTCGGTCGACCCCGCCACCCCGTTCGCCGCCACCCCGTTCGCCGCCGCCATGGCCGACGCCGGCGCCGGCTCGGCTGGGGCCGCGGGTTCGGTCGCCGGCTCGGCGCGGTCACGCAGCGGCGGGACGCCGAAGGCCGCGAAGGCGCCCAGCAGCTTGTGAGCGCCGCGGGAGGCGTAACCGGGGTCGTCGCCGGCCGTCAGCGCGATCGACGTGTCGAGGCCGACCACGGTCGCCGGCTTGGTCGCGACCCGGCCGGCGACCAGCACACGGCCGGCGGCGATCGTCTCGACGGCGTGCTCCCGCGACCGGGCGAGGCCACGCCGGACCAGCTCGCCGTCCAGGCGCATCCTGCGCGTCGTCACGGCCGGCGCTCCGTCCGGCTCACCGTGGGCCGCCAGGTCCCGGCAACGGCGGGCCAGGCCGCGGGCCACCTCCCTGGGCGCCACCGGGCCAGGGCCGCCCGGCCGGCTGGCCCGGCGCACCGGGCCGCGGCGGCTGGCCTGGCCGTTGCGGACCGACAGGCCGCGCTCCGGCACCACCGGGTCCCGCGCCCTCGACGCCCTCGGCCGCGTCCAGGTCGGCGAGGGTGCCGGACAGCAGCCGGTGGACCTCCTCGAACACCGCCACATGCTCGGCCACCGGCAGCCCCGGCAGCTCGCTGAGCCGGGCGCTCGCCGCGCGCAGGCCGTCCTCCCCCGCCGGCACCGCACCGGCAGGCGCCGCGACGGCGGCCACCCCATCGGGGGGCAGGTTCGTGACGGGCAGGCCCACGGCGGTCGCGGCACCGTGCGGCGCCGAGCCCATCGGGCCCGCGCCAGCGGTGGGCACGGCGTCGCCGCCTCCCGGGCCGGTCGCCAGGCCCGGCTGCGGCATAGCCGGCTCGGTGGTCACCTGTCCTGCCTCCCGCGGTTGATGTCCGGGCGCACCGGCGCGCGTACTCGACGTCCGGCCGACCGCTCTCGGATTGTCTGGCCGGTGTCCGGTCGTCCCTACGCTAGTGTCGCCCACAGCCGGTCAGAACTTGTGAAGACCCGGTGCTCGCAGGCGGCCACCGGACCACCTGGGCCCATGGCCGGCCCCGAACCGGCCCGGCCACGCCGCGGGAATCGCTGTCCGGCCGGTACGTGACGGTTGCGGCCAGCCCGGCTCGTGCCGGATCCGCCCGTTTCCGCGCGCGGGTGCCCTCCCCCTGGCGATCCGGGCGGGGCCCGCAGGTGCCGCGGCCACGGCAGGCCTCGCCGGGCGACGTGGGCCGTGAGCAGGTAGGACGGTGAGGGCGCGCGTCTCCGCCGGCTCGGCGCGGCCCGGGTCCGCGGCTCCGGCCGGCGTCCCCACTGGCGACGGCGGGCGGTGTGACCAGGCCGGCCGGATCGGGAAGCGCACACGCGGGAGGGCTGTCATCGTGGCGGACCGGGAGCAGTGCGAGGCCGCCCTGCGCGGGCTCGCCGACCGCCTCGACGCGCTCGGGAAGGCCGGGCGCCCGCCGAGCGCCCCGAATCGCACCCTGATGTGCCGGCTGCCCGATCTGGGCACCTCCTACGTCGCCGAGCTGCGGGACGGCAGCCTGCTCGACATCGCCGAAGGGGCAAGGTCCGCGCAGATCACCTTCACCCTCAGCAGCGACGACCTGATCGCCGTCACCTCGGGCCGGCTCGCGGTCGCGTCCGCCTGGGCGACCGGCCGCCTCAAGGTCGACGCCAGCCTCCGCGACCTGTTGCGCGTCCGTTCCCTGCTCTAGACCGTGAGGTCGGCGCAGGACGACGGCCGGTCGTCGGCGAGGCGGCGCGCCGGACGGCCGTCGTCGGCGGCGGCCCAGGCGGCCTGGCAGGCGGCTCGCAACGCGTCCAGCCCGTCGTCCGCCGGCCCGCCACCGCTCCCGGCCCCGCCGCCCGCGTCCGGCTCGCCGGATGCCTGCCGCCAGTGCAGCGTGCCCTCGGTGTCGACGTGGCAGGTCCAGGCGCCGCAGCGGGCGGAGCCGTCGGCCCGCCGTTCGGCGGCGGGGTGCTGGTACGACAGGCCGCGCAGGTCGGCGGCGAGCAGGGTCGGGCGGTGCACCGGACCGGCCGCGAGCAGCTCCGATCCGCCCGTCACCCCGGTGAGGACGAGGAGCGTCGGCGTTCCGGAGCGGGTGCCGGCCTCGATGTCGGTGTCGAGCCGGTCGCCGACGATGATCGGCCGGTCCGCCCGGGAGCGGCGCACCGACTCGGCGTGCATCGCGGGTTCCGGCTTGCCGGCGACCAGCGGCTCGGCTCCGGTCGCCGCGCGGATCATCGCGACCAGGGAGCCGTTGCCCGGCGCGATGCCCCGCTCGGTCGGCACCGTCAGATCGGCGTTGCTGGCGACCCACCGCGCGCCCGCGCGCACGGCCAGCGCCCCCTCGGCCAGCCGGGCGTAGGTCAGCTCGGGGTCGAACCCCTGGACGACCGCCGACGGCTCGTCGTCGGCCGAGGCCACCGGGCGCAGCCCCTCGGCGGTGACGGCGGCCCGCAGCCCCTCGCCACCCAGGACGAGGACGGCGGCCCCGGCCGGCAGCCACTCGCCGAGCACGTGCGCCGCGGCCTGCGCGGAGGTGATCACCTCGTCGGCCCGCGCCGGGATCCCGAACCCGACCAGCCGGGCCGCGACCGCCTCCGGGGTCCGCAAGGCGTTGTTCGTGACGTAGGCGCTGCGCATCCCGCGCCGCCCGGCGGCCTCGATCGCCTCGGCGGCGTGCGGCACCGCGCTGTCGCCCCGGTAGACCACCCCGTCCAGATCGAGCAGCGCGACGTCGAAACGCTCGGCCGGCTCCGCCGACGCGGCCAGCGGCGGGCCATAGGCCGGATGCACCGTGCCGGGCGCCGCCGGGGCGGCCAGGTCGAGGGTCACGC
The DNA here is from genome assembly GCF_000166135.1 of Pseudofrankia inefficax. Classification (NCBI taxonomy): domain Bacteria; kingdom Bacillati; phylum Actinomycetota; class Actinomycetes; order Frankiales; family Frankiaceae; genus Pseudofrankia; species Pseudofrankia inefficax. The sequence goes on along the minus strand of NC_014666.1, from coordinate 2,122,916 downwards.
GGAGCGAGCCCGGTTGTTCTGCGCCCGGGCGCCGCGCAGCTCGCGGCCATAGTGCTGGATATCGGGACGCATCGCCGCCGCCAGCGCGAGGTGCTCGATCGCGGTCGGCAGGTCGCCGGTCCGCCGGGCCGCCATGCCGAGGCCGAACTGGGCGTAGTCGTCGGTCGGGTCCTGGGCCACGATCCAGGCGAAGGTCTCGAGCGCGGCGTCGTACTGGCCGGCGTCGAACTGGGCCCGGGCCAGCGCCTCCCGCACGCTGCGTGACGCCGGCTCGGCGGCCGCGGCGTGCCCCAGCAGCTGCACCGCCGCGTTCGCGTCGCCATGGCCATGGAGCGCGACCCCGCGGGTGTACCAGTCGTAGACCTCACCGGCGGGCGCCCCCGCCGCGTTCGGCCGCTCACCGCCCGCGCCGTTCTGCTCGGACATCAGCACCTCCCAAGCCGTCCCACGCCAACCCGGCCCACGCCAACCCGGCGGACCGTCATCCATCCCCGTAGACGCCCGAACGACAGCCGGCGACCCGCCGGAACCGGGAAACGGGATACCGACCCGTCGTCCAGTGTCTCCGCAAAGACGTGCCGCGTACGTCCCTTCGCGCGTTCCGCCCAACCTCACCGGCCTACCCGGCCACGCCGCTGACCGACCGTCTCCGCCCGGTCGCCGACGTCACCAGGACCTCGAAGCGCCCGGTCAGGCAGGCCCGACGGGCGCACGATCGCCGGACGAGCCGCCGCCCGTCCTACGATGCGGGCCATGGTTGACGCCGCCGCTGCCGCCGTTCCGACGCCTCCCGGGCTGGTCCTCGCCCCGTTCCGGGCGGTCCGGTTCACCCCCGCCGCCGGTGCGGACGCGAACCTCGCGGCGCTGACCTCACCGCCCTACGACGTGATCGACGAGGCCGGCGTGGTCGCGCTGGAGTCCGCCGACCCGCACAACGCGGTCCGGCTGATCCTGCCGCGGGACCGGGACGGCGAGCCGGGCAGCCGCTACGCCCAGGCCGCCGCCACGCTCTCCGAGTGGCTGAGCTCCGGCGTCCTGGCTCGCGACGAGGCCCCAGCCCTCTATGTGTACGAGGAGGAGCAGGACGGCCACCGGCAGCGGGGCCTGGTCGGCGCGGTCGCGCTGGCGGACCCCGACGCGGGCATCATCCTGCCCCACGAGAACACCATGGCCGGCCCGGTCTCGGACCGGCTGTCCCTGCAGCAGGCGACGAAGGCCAACCTCGAACCGATCTTCCTGCTCTACGACGGCGGTGGCGACACCAGCCGGATCGTCGCCGCGACCGTGGCGACGCCGCCGCTGCTGGCCACGACCACCGACGACGGCGTCTCGCACCGGATCTGGGCGCTGACCGATCAGCCGACCCTCGACGCGATCGCCGCGGACCTGCTGGGACGCCGCGCGGTCATCGCGGACGGCCATCACCGGTACGCCACCTACCGGCACTACCAGGCGCGGCGGCGCGCCGACGGTGACGGCGACGGCCCGTGGGACTTCGGCCTCACGTTCCTCGTCGACGCGACGGTGTCCGGCCCGCAGGTGCATCCCATCCACCGAGCCGTGCGCGGCCTGGGCGTGGCCGAGGCCGCCCGCCGCGCCGAGAGCGCGTTCACGGTCCGCCGGCTGACCGCTACGGACGTCGCGCCGCTGCTGGACGAGCTGGCCAAGGCGGGCCAGACCGGACACGCCTTCGTGATCACGGACGGACGGGACGCCTACCTGCTGACCGAGCCGAGCGCCGACGCACTGGCCCGCAGCCTGCCGGCCGACCGTTCGGCGGCGTTCCGACGCCTCGACGTGACGGTCGCGCACCTGACGCTGATCAGCGACGTCTGGGGGCTGCAGGACGAGGTCGGCGTCGTCGACTACTTCCACGACGCTCCGGCGGCCATCGCCGCGGCCGGCACCGGGGGGACCGCTCTGCTGCTCAACCCGACCCCGGTCGCCGACGTGACCGCCGTCGCCGGCGCCGGCGAGCGCATGCCACGAAAGTCGACGCTCTTCACCCCGAAGCCGCGTACCGGCCTGCTCATCCGCCTTCTCGACGAGGGCTGACCGGCAACAGGGCTTGGAAACGACGAAGGCCGGCCCCCCGGATGGCGGGGCCGGCCTTCGTCGTCTGGAGTGCTAGTCGTCGTCGGAGTCGGAGTCGTTCGAGTCGGAGTCGTCCTCGTCGAGGATGTCCACCACGTCGTCGTCGGCGGCCTCGACCTCGGGGGGTGCCACCGGACGCCGCTCGGCGACCGGAACCTCACGCAGACCCAGGTCACTGAACAGGACGCTCAGGTCGGGCAGCGGCGCCGCGGCGGCCGCCTTCGCCCGTTCGGCCGCCTCGGCGGCGGCCTGCGCGAGCGACGCGCTGCCGTCGTCGAAGACGACCGGCAGGGAGCCCTTGCCGACCTCGGGAGCGGGCAGGCTCCGCTCCGCGCCCGCCGAAACCCCCGGCGCGGCCGAGCCGGCTGGGGTCTCCGGCTTCGCCGGGGTCTGCGCCGTTGCGGGGGCCTGCGCCGTTGCGGGGGCCTGCGCCGTTGCCGGGGTCTGCGCCGTCGCCGGGGTCTGCGCCGTTGCCGGGGCGGTCGGGGCCGGGGCCTCGGGGGTCACCGCCGCCGCCGGCGACGGCTCCGGCTCGGCGGGGAGCCGCGTGCTCAGGTCGTAGGCGCGCTCCTCCGCATCGGTCTCCCCCTCCTCGTCGATCGCCGCGGCGGACTGGAAGGCCCGGACCGCCTCGGCGTCACGGCCCGCGTCGAGCAGTGCCTCGGCGTAGGCGTAGCGCAGCCGCGCGGTCCACGGCCGGGGGGCGCCCGGGCCGTTCGCCTCCTCCGCGAGCAGGACGACAGCGGCCTCGGGCTGGCCGAGGTCGCGCCTGGCCCCCGAGCCGACGATGAGCAGCTCGGCCTTGCCGGCCGGGTCCAGCCCGTCGGCGGCCGGGGCGGTCAGGTAGGCGACGGCCCGCTCCGGACGCCCGAGACCGCGCTCGGAGTCGGCGATCATGGGCAGGTACCGGGAGGAACCGTCCATCCGCCTGGCGGCCCGCAGCTCGATGAGCGCGGTCGCGTACTCGCCCGCGTGGTAGGCCGCGATCCCGGCGGCCTCCCGGGTCACGGGCAGCCGGGCCGCGAGGCTCGCGGCCGTGCGGCCATGTGCCAGCGCCTGTGCCGGGTCCTCGTCCAGCAGCATCGCGGCGGCGACGAGGTGCCGCGCCACCACGTCGGCGAGACCGGTCGGCAGGCCGCGCAGCTCCTTGCGGACCTCGTGGTCGAGCAGCTCGGGCTGCGCCTCCTCGGGCAGCGGCGGCGCCTCCACCTTGGGCCGGGTGGTCGGCGCCGACCGCCGCTCGGGCGGCGCGGACCGCCGCTCGGCGGTCGTCCGGCCGGCACGACGCACCGACTGGCCGCCCGTGGCCCGAGCCCCGGCTCGCGGTCCGTCCGTCCGTCCCGGGCCGCCGCTCCGCGGTCGGTCACCGAACCGGCCACCGCGGTCGCCCCGACCTCCCCCGTCGCCGTCCCGGGCGGGCCGGCCGGCTGCCGCCCAGCCTCCCGTGGCGCGGGGCGCCGAACCGTCATCGCTACCGGTCGAGGCCGGGCCGCCCGGCGCGGTCGACTCCGATCCCGTCACGGCGGACGCCGACGACGCGCTGACCTGGCTCACCGGCGTCGCCGACGATCCGGCCTGGTCCGGGCCGGTCGCGCTGGTGGACGCGGCCGGCTCTCGGGCCGCGGTGGCGTCGTGCGCGGGCGCTACGGGCGGCTGCTGGTCCGCGGGCAGGGCCCAGGCCGGCGGCCCGGCCGGGCGGCGCGGCCCGGTCTCCCGGTCCGACCGGTAGCCGCCGTCGCGCCGACCGCCGTCATTCCTGCTGGCACCGCCGCCCTGGTTGCCACGGTTGTCGCGCGGGCCGCGGTTGTCGTCGCGGCGGGGATACCCACCCGACGACTGGCCCCGGAATCCTTCCCTACCGCCCACACGGCGATCCCCACCGGAGGACGGCCGGCTCGCCGGGCGGTCGTCGCTGTCCCGCCGGTAGCCACCGTGCCCGGTGTCGCCGGCCCGGTCGCGAGCTTCATAGCCACGAGTCGTGCCGCCGCTCCCCCGGTCGCCGCGGAAGCCACCGCCGGTCGGGCGGCCGCCGGGACCACCCCGGTCCGGGCGCGCACCGCCGTCGCCGTCGTACCGCCGTGGCGCACTGTCCGAGGATGTCCGGAAGTTCCCACCCCGCTGGTCGTCCGCACGGGTGGACGGCCTCGGCCGCTCGAAGCGCTCCCGCGATCCGTCGCCGCGGTCCGGCCGTCCCGCCCCGGCCGGCCGGCTACCCGTCCAGCCGCCCTGCGTACCGTCGCGGCGCGGGCCGCCCTGGCCGCCCTGGGGCCGGTCGCCGGGCCCGCGGCTCGGCCGCGCCGCGTTGTCGCCGCCGCGGTCGAACTGACGCGGCCCGCCGTCCCGCGACTGCCGGAAGTTCCCGCGATCGCCGCGGTCCTGCCACGGGCGATCCGCGCCACCGCGCTCGGACCCGCCACGGTTGTAGCCACCGCGGTCCGCCGGGCCACTCCGGTCCGCCGAGGCACCCCGGCTTGAACCTCCGCCGGAACGGTTGAAGCCACCACGGTCCGCCGGCCCACCACGGTCCGCCGAGCCGCCACGGTTGAAGCCGCCACGGTCGGTCGAGGCGCCACGGTCGGGGCTCCAGCCCTCACGCCGCTCGCCGCCGCCGGAACGCTGCTGCCAGCCGGGCCGGTCCTGGCCGCCCGGCCGCGCGCCGCGCGGCCCGCCGCCGGACTGACCGAAGCGACGGGGCCCCGCCGACGAGGACGACGACCAGCCGCCGCTGGATCGGCCCTCGCCGCCGGTCCGCTCGGGGCGCTGGTCGCCACCCTCGGAGCCGCCCTGCGGTCGGTAGCCGCCGCCTGGGCGACCTCCCGGGCCCTGCCGGTCCCGGTCGCCACCACGGCGGTCGAACCCGCCGCCGGTCGGCCTGCCTCCTGGCCGGAAGCCGCCCTCGCGCCGGTCGCCACCTGGGCCGGAGAAGGGACGACGCTCGCCCCCGCTACGCTCCGCGCCCGCGGCACGGTAGCCACCGCCACCGCCCGGTCGAGAACCAGCGTCGGAGCCGCGCGGCCGGCCGCCGTCGTTCCAGCGACCGCCCTGACCGCCGGCCCGGTCGCCGCGGGAGTCCCCCGCGCCGGCCCGATCCGGACCATCGGATGACCACGGGCGTCCCTCACCGCGCGGCCGGTCGTCACGCGGACGATCGTCGCGACGGAACGTGCCGGCGCGGCTCGGCCCCTGCCCGCCGCCGGCCCCAGCCGGCCGAGGCGGCCCGCCAGCCCGGCGCGCACCACCAGCACCACCGGAACGGAACCCGCCGCCCTGGCCCGCACCGCCACCAGAGCGGAACCCGCCGCCCTGACCAGCGCCACCACCAGAGCGGAACCCGCCGCCCTGACCAGCGCCACCGCCGGACCGGAACCCGCCGCCGTGCCCGGCGCCGCCGCCGGCTCGGCCGGCGCGCCTCGGGCCGGACGAGGTGGACCCGGAAGACGACCGATGGGTCGGCTCCCCACCTGTGGGAGAGGGAGGGACTGCAGAGCTCGACATGGTCTATCGCTTCCGATCAGCCCACACCATCGTGGGCGGTCCACTGTTGACTTCTGGCTGAACACCCGGCCGATGCCGGTCACTGACGTCATCCCCGCAAGGCCGCGGGTGGCGCCCATCTCCGCTTCCGCCGGTCCACAACAGCGGAACGGCGGCACATATCCGTCGCGACGGCGGTCTGTTCCACGAGCGCTGGCCGACAGCCAGCGGTCGAACCCGGTCCCGTCGCCCGAGACGCGCCGGGAAGACCCCGAAGGGTACCGATGCCGCGTCGATCCCTGCTGACCGACGCGATACATCCCCTGCCAGGTCGGCGGCGTCCGCCGGCCGGCCCGACCAGGGCGACCACGATCAGGACGATCGCGGCCCGTTCACCTATTACGGTAACCCGCCGGGCCGGCAACCTGTCGGCCACGGGTCCCGAGAGCGGCCCGCCACGGCCCACGACACGCTCATCACACGCCGAGACCCGGGCCCGCGGCGGCTGGGGCCGCGGGCCCGGGTCTCGGCGCCATCAGGTCCGGACCGGCCGTCGCGGCCCGGGATAAGGCGAGGCTAGTGCCGCGTCAACCACGGTTGAGCCCGCAGGATGATCATTGACCTGGATCGAGTCCTACCGCAGATCGTCTTCACACCACCTCTGACGACCAGGTGGATGCCCCAACCCTGCATGATCACCGGGCCGGCCCCGTCGTGTCCTACATCAGGTCGCCCGCACGCATCTGTTGACGACCACGGGGGATGACAGGCCCTCTCGCCCGGCAAGACTTCGCCGCGAGCGGCGCTAGTTGGTTTCGAGGACGCCGGGCACCTGGCCGGCATGTGACGCCGTGCGCGCACCGACGCCGAGGACCTGCAGGAACCCCTCGGAGTCCTTGTGGTCGAAGGCACCGACCCGGCTCATCGACGCGTTCTCCTCGCTGTAGAGAGAGTGCGGGATGTCCTTCGCGCCGGCGAAGTTCACCGTTCCCTTGTAAAGCTCCAGGGTCACCGTGCCGGTCGCCAGCTCGGCCACCTCGTCGACGACCTTGCGCGCCATCCGCGAGCCAAGATCCTCGCCGTACGCCTGGTAGAGCTGCTCACCCAGGAAATCCGAGGCGAAGTAGAAGATCTTGCGAGCGCGCCGGTCCAGGATCGTCTGCAGGAGGTACTCGTACGCGCTGCCGATCAGCTCCATGCCCGGCGCCTCGTAGACGCCGCGCGACTTCACGCCGACGAACCGGTTCTCCACCAGGTGCAGGTTGATGCCGACGCTGTGCCGGCCTCCGATCGCGTTCGCCTTTTCCAGAATGTCCGCCGGGTCGGAGAACGCCTCGCCGGCGATCGATACCGGACGGCCCCTCTCGAACACGATGGTCACCAGTTCCGGGGAGTCCGGAGCGTCGACCGGCCGCACACCCATGATCGGGCTCACGAAGTTCGCGCCCGTCTCCAGGGATTCGAGCACTCCGGCCTCATGGGTGAGCCCCAGCAGGTTCGCGTCCGTGGAGTACGGGGACTTACGGGTCGCCCGGATCGGCAGGTTGTGCTTCTCGCAGTAGTCGATCATTTCCTCACGGCCGCCGAAGGCGTCGAGGAAGCTCTGGTCCCGCCACGGCGCGTAGACGGAGATGCTGGGCGTCAGCATGTTCGGGACGAGCTGGAAGCGGGCCTGGTCATTACCGCGGCCGGTCGCGCCGTGGCTGAGAATCTTGATGCCGCGCTCCAGCATGTGCGGCAGCACGCCGCGAATCGTCACGTACCGCCCAAGCGGCGTGGTGTTCCAGTAGCGACCCTCGTAACGGGTGAGGCCCTGGATCGCCTGGACGCCCGCCTCGCCCATCTCGGTCCGCAGCGGGACGACGACCGCCTCGACCGCGCCGCAGGCCTTCATCCGCTCAGCGACGACGTCGAGCCCCTCGGTCTCGTCCGGCTGCCCCAGATCCGCGGTGAAACAGATGACCTTGACATCATGCGCGGCCATCCAGTGGGTCACCGTGCAGCTGTCAAGCCCACCCGACGCGAAGAACGCGACGCTCTCGCCCTTGAGCTCACTGATGTTCATGTGTGGTCCCGCTCCCGTCCGAGCATCACGTCCGCGGCCCCGCGACCGGCCGGGGGCACAGATGTCCGAGTCTGCTGCACCTCGGCCCGCGCGCAGCCAGAACCGCGCAACCGAGCCTCGACGTAAGTCTATACACGCCTCCGCATGACCATCCACTATGAGTCTGGTGACAGGGCCGACGGCCTCCCTTGGCTCGCTGGCTGCCGAACCCGCCGGCTGTCCCACCTGTCCCCCGCGGCTCGGGCCAGCCTCGGTCCCGGACCGCCGAGCTCACCAAGCCTCCAGGTCGTGCACGTTCCGCGGCAGGCCGAAGTCGAGTGTGGTCTCCCCTGTCGGGCGGGGCGCGTTCCGCGGAACGCGAAGATCGAACACGTCCTGCATGCGAGCGAGTGGCGACGTGCACCAGATACGCAGGGAACCCTGTGCGTCCGGACACGGACCGGCCCGCAGCGTTCCGCGGAACGCGAAGATCGGACGCGTCACGGACGATCGCGCCGTCCCCGTCTCGCGGAACGCGACCATCGAGCGAGTTCCGCATCCGGCGCGGGCCTTCGCGTTCCGCGGAACGCGAAGATCGGACGCGTCCGAGACGCATCCCGCCGCACCGGGTCTCATGGAAGGCGAACCGCGAGCGCCTTCTGAGACCGCGCCGCCCGCGCGTTCCGCGGAACGTGAAGATCGAACGGGTCACGGACGATCGCACCGCCTCCGTCTCCAGGAATACGACCATCAAGCGAGTTCCGGAACCGGCGCGGGCCTTCGCGTTCCGCGGAACGTGAAGATCGGACGCGTCCGAGACGCATACCGCCCTGTCGGTCTCGTGGAACGCGAACAGGGAGCGAGTCCCTGATGCAGCGCGGGGCCTCCGCGTTCTGCGGAACGGAACAGTCAGGTGCGTCTTAGCCGCCCCGTCTCGCGAGATGCGGCCGTCGGACGCGCCCCAGAGACGGGGCCGGCCTGCGCTTTCCGCGGAACGCGACTTGGGGGCAGCGACGCGCTCGGCGACGGCGACGCTCCCGCCAGCAGCGGAACCGGCGGCACGCCCGAGCTGCCCTCCCGCCGGATCGGCTCCCAAGGTCAGGTGCGCCGCTGTGATCCTTCTGCCTGGACCGGGCCGTCTGGCAGGAGCCGGTGACGGCACTGCTGGGTGTGACGTCTCGTCCGCGGGGCCGGCGATTTTGTCCGGAAATGGGGAACGCCCCCGCACCGGTGGTGTGGGGGCGTTCCCGAAGGGTATTTCGGCGGTGTCCTACTCTCCCACCCGGTCTCCCGGGCAGTACCATCGGCGCTGGGGAACTTAGCTTCCGGGTTCGGAATGGGACCGGGCGTACCCTCCCCGCTAAAACCACCGAAAAACTGTTGAGTTATCGGCACCTCACCCCAACCACACCCCACAGAAGCAGGGGGTCGGGGGTGGTCTGCCGTTCCTCAGGAACCGCACAGTGGACGCGTAGCATCTTTGTAGGACAAGCCCTCGGCCTATTAGTACCAGTCAGCTCCACACCTCGCAGTGCTTCCACTTCTGGCCTATCAACCCGATCATCTCTCGGGGGCCTTACCAGGTTGACCCTGTGGGAGACCTCATCTCGAAGCGAGCTTCCCGCTTAGATGCTTTCAGCGGTTATCCCTTCCGAACGTAGCCAACCAGCCATGCTCTTGGCAGAACAACTGGCACACCAGAGGTTCGTCCGTCCCGGTCCTCTCGTACTAGGGACAGCCCTTCTCAAGACTCCTACGCGCGCGGCGGATAGGGACCGAACTGTCTCACGACGTTCTAAACCCAGCTCGCGTACCGCTTTAATGGGCGAACAGCCCAACCCTTGGGACCTACTCCAGCCCCAGGATGCGACGAGCCGACATCGAGGTGCCAAACCTTGCCGTCGATATGGACTCTTGGGCAAGATCAGCCTGTTATCCCCGGGGTACCTTTTATCCGTTGAGCGACGGCGCTTCCACAAGCCACCGCCGGATCACTAGTCCCTGCTTTCGCACCTGCTCGACCCGTCGGTCTCACAGTCAAGCTCCCTTGTGCACTTGCACTCGACACCTGATTGCCAACCAGGCTGAGGGAACCTTTGGGCGCCTCCGTTACTCTTTAGGAGGCAACCGCCCCAGTTAAACTACCCACCTGACACTGTCCCTGACCCGGATCACGGGCCTAGGTTAGACATCCAGCACGACCAGAGTGGTATTTCAACAATGACTCCACAACCACTGGCGTGGCTGCTTCACAGTCTCCCACCTATCCTACACAAGCCGGACCGAACACCAATATCAAGCTGCAGTAAAGGTCCCGGGGTCTTTCCGTCCTGCCGCGCGTAACGAGCATCTTTACTCGTAGTGCAATTTCGCCGAGTCTGTGGTTGAGACAGCAGGAAAGTCGTTACGCCATTCGTGCAGGTCGGAACTTACCCGACAAGGAATTTCGCTACCTTAGGATGGTTATAGTTACCACCGCCGTTTACTGGCGCTTAAGTTCTGAGCTTCGCCCCGAAGAGCTAACCCGTCCCCTTAACGTTCCAGCACCGGGCAGGCGTCACTCCGTATACATCGCCTTACGGCTTCGCACGGAGCTGTGTTTTTAGTAAACAGTCGCTTTCCCCTGGTCTCTGCGGCCCACACCAGCTCCAGAAGCATGTTCTCTCACCGGTGGTGGCCCCCCTTCTCCCGAAGTTACGGGGGCATTTTGCCGAGTTCCTTAACCACAGTTCACTCGATCGCCTCGGTATTCTCTACCTGACCACCTGTGTCGGTTTCGGGTACGGGCGGCCCTGGCACTCGCTAGAGGCTTTTCTCGACAGCATGGGATCATCCACTTCGCCACAATCGGCTCGGCATCACGTCTCAGACCTATGACATGCGGATTTGCCTACACGTCGTCCTACACGCTTACCCCGGGACAACCACCGCCCGGGATGGACTACCCTCCTGCGTCACCCCATCGCTTGCCTACTACCCCCCAAGATCCCAACCACTCCGATCCCCGAAAGGACCATCGCGGGAGGTTAGTACAGGAAGATTCAGCATTGGCGCACCAGCGCCGGTACGGGAATATCAACCCGTTATCCATCGACTACGCCTGTCGGCCTCGCCTTAGGCCCCGACTCACCCTGGGCGGACGAACCTGCCCCAGGAACCCTTGGTCATCCGGCGGACGGGATTCTCACCCGTCATTCGCTACTCATGCCTGCATTCTCACTCGCGTGGCATCCACGACTCGATCACTCGGCCGCTTCACACGCCACACGACGCTCCCCTACCCATCCACACACCTGAACCACCCCACAAGGAGGCAGCTAGGCTACACGTGCGAATGCCGCAGCTTCGGCGGTACGCTTGAGCCCCGCTACATTATCGGCGCGGAATCACTTGACCAGTGAGCTATTACGCACTCTTTAAAGGGTGGCTGCTTCTAAGCCAACCTCCTGGTTGTCTGTGCGACTCCACATCCTTTTCCACTTAGCGTACGCTTAGGGGCCTTAGCTGGCGATCTGGGCTGTATCCCTCTCGACTACGAACCTTATCGCCCGCAGTCTCACTGCCGCGCTTCACGTACCGGCATTCGGAGTTTGGCTGAGTTCAGTAAGCTTGTCGGCCCCCTAGCCCATCCAGTGCTCTACCTCCGGCACGAAACACACGACGCTGCACCTAAATGCATTTCGGGGAGAACCAGCTATCACCGGGTTTGATTGGCCTTTCACCCCTACCCACAGCTCATCCCCCAGTTTTTCAACACTGGTGGGTTCGGTCCTCCACACGGTCTTACCCGCGCTTCAACCTGGCCATGGGTAGATCACCCGGCTTCGGGTCTTAGACATGCGACTCAAACGCCCTATTCGGACTCGCTTTCGCTACGGCTACCCCACAACGGGTTAACCTCGCCACACACCGCAAACTCGCAGGCTCATTCTTCAAAAGGCACGCCGTCACCAGGCCCGAAGACCCAGCTCCGACGGATTGTAGGCACACGGTTTCAGGTACTATTTCACTCCCCTCCCGGGGTACTTTTCACCTTTCCCTCACGGTACTAGTCCGCTATCGGTCACCAGGGAGTATTTAGGCTTAGCGGGTGGTCCCGCCAGATTCACACCGAATTTCACGGGCTCGGTGCTACTTGGGAAAAATTCCGAGAGACAGACTGTTTTCGCCTACAGGGCTGTTACCTTCTGTGGCGGACCATTCGCAAGTCCTTCGACTAACAACCTGTTTTATCACTCTCTGGGAAAGCGGCAGCCTTCCCCGGAAAATCCCACGACCCCTATGCCGCAACGCCTGCCGGCTATCACACGACACAGGTTTAGCCTAGATCCGCTTTCGCTCACCACTACTCGCGGAATCACGGTTGTTTTCTCTTCCTGCGGGTAATGAGATGTTTCACTTCCCCGCGTTCCCTCCAACCACCCTATATATTCAGATGGTGGTGACAGGACTTAGCATCCTGCCGGGTTCCCCCATTCGGAAATCCTCGGATCACAGCTCGGTTGACAGCTCCCCGAGGCATATCGCAGCCTCCCACGTCCTTCATCGGCTCCTGGTGCCAAGGCATCCACCGTGCGCCCTTACTAACTTGGCCACAAAGATGCTCGCGTCCACTGTGCAGTTCTCAAAGAACGGACGACCCCAACCACAAACCCGGACACACCCCAAAGGGCAGTTTCACAGAGTGACTGGTCCGTACCGCAACCAGCCCCCACACCCTCAAACCTGAGGACATGGGGGCAGATGGCCGCCGAAGAAGCTTCCGCTCCCTCAGGACCCAACAGCGCACCACACGAGACCACCCACCACCGAACCGGCCCGTTCCACCCCAACCCCACAAGGAGATCAGGAGTACTAGACACCACCCGGCCGCGAACAGCCTCTCGAAGTCAGCATTCCACGCCAGTGAGCAACCGTCCGGCATGAACATCCGGAAACGGCATGCGCTCCTTAGAAAGGAGGTGATCCAGCCGCACCTTCCGGTACGGCTACCTTGTTACGACTTCGTCCTAATCGCCGGTCCCACCTTCGACGGCTCCCTCCACAAGGGTTGGGCCACCGGCTTCGGGTGTTACCGACTTTCATGACGTGACGGGCGGTGTGTACAAGGCCCGGGAACGTATTCACCGCAGCAATGCTGATCTGCGATTACTAGCGACTCCGACTTCACGGGGTCGAGTTGCAGACCCCGATCCGAACTGAGACCGGCTTTTTGGGATTCGCTCCACCTCGCGGTATCGCAGCCCATTGTACCGGCCATTGTAGCATGTGTGCAGCCCAGGACGTAAGGGGCATGATGACTTGACGTCATCCCCACCTTCCTCCGAGTTGACCCCGGCAGTCTCCTATGAGTCCCCGGCCGAACCGCTGGCAACATAGGACAAGGGTTGCGCTCGTTGCGGGACTTAACCCAACATCTCACGACACGAGCTGACGACAGCCATGCACCACCTGTGCGGGACCCCGAAGGACCCCCCATCTCTGGAGGATTTCCCCGCATGTCAAGCCCTGGTAAGGTTCTTCGCGTTGCATCGAATTAAGCCACATGCTCCGCCGCTTGTGCGGGCCCCCGTCAATTCCTTTGAGTTTTAGCCTTGCGGCCGTACTCCCCAGGCGGGGCGCTTAATGCGTTAGCTGCGGCACGGAGGCCGTGGAAGGTCCCCCACACCTAGCGCCCAACGTTTACGGCGTGGACTACCAGGGTATCTAATCCTGTTCGCTCCCCACGCTTTCGCTCCTTAGCGTCAGTTCCGGCCCAGAGACCCGCCTTCGCCACCGGTGTTCCTCCTGATATCTGCGCATTTCACCGCTACACCAGGAATTCCAGTCTCCCCTACCGGACTCTAGCCTGCCCGTATCGACTGCAGGCCCGGGGTTGAGCCCCGGGTTTTCACAGCCGACGCGACAAGCCGCCTACGAGCTCTTTACGCCCAATAATTCCGGACAACGCTTGCACCCTACGTATTACCGCGGCTGCTGGCACGTAGTTGGCCGGTGCTTCTTCTGCAGGTACCGTCACTTTCGCTTCGTCCCTGCTGAAAGAGGTTTACAACCCGAAGGCCGTCATCCCTCACGCGGCGTCGCTGCGTCAGGCTTTCGCCCATTGCGCAATATTCCCCACTGCTGCCTCCCGTAGGAGTCTGGGCCGTGTCTCAGTCCCAGTGTGGCCGGTCGCCCTCTCAGGCCGGCTACCCGTCGTCGCCTTGGTAGGCCGTCACCCCACCAACAAGCTGATAGGCCGCGGGCCCATCCCAGACCGATAAATCTTTCCACACCACCAGATGCCCGAAGATGTGAATATTCGGCATTAGCCCCGGTTTCCCGGAGTTATTCCAAAGTCTGGGGCAGGTTGCCCACGTGTTACTCACCCGTTCGCCGCTGACCCGAAGGTCCGCTCGACTTGCATGTGTTAAGCACGCCGCCAGCGTTCGTCCTGAGCCAGGATCAAACTCTCCATCGATGCTTGAACTCCCCGATGGGAGATGCCCTGACATAAAAAACGAGATCGTAGAAAATCCCGTCATATGCCAAAGGAATTACAAAACCACCTGCAGACAACACCAACCCAAACCCCCCAAAAGGAGAGCCCAGACCAGCGCCACCCACAGACGGGGTTATATGGCACTGACTTCTATGGCACGCTGTTGAGTTCTCAAGGAGCGGACGCATGAACCGGGCCCACCCGGACGGGTGAACTACCGGCGCGATTGTTCGCCTTTTCCGAAAGATCGGATGGATCGTGTCTGGTCCTCCGCCAGTGCGGTGACCGCCACGCCCCAGATATCTCAAGTTCGAGATCGTGTCGGCGCCGAGGGCGATTTGGAGCGTCTGACCGCAGTGCGGCCTATCTCCGGAAGCTCCCCGTGGGGGGCTTCGGCCCGCCGTGTTCGGCGCCGTGAGGAGAACATTACGGTCGTGCGACGGCAAGCGTCAAACGCAGACGGCCTAAATCGCTGTGACCTGTGTCACACATGCTGGGACGCATCTAGACGATCTCATCAGGTATGGGAGGCTGGTCTGCCGGCCTCGCTGCAGGTCGGGCCCACCGCGGGTCCGGCTCGACGCAGGTCAGGGGGCTGGTCCGGCCCCGCGTCGCACTCACGGTCGGATCTCCTGCCACCCAGAACCGCCACGGTCGTTCGACCGCCACGCGCAGACCGATCCGCGGCCCCGTACGCACCAGGGCGTCGTCAACCTCGGTCCCCCGCTCGACGACCAGGGGCCCTCCCCCTGTGACGGGCGATCCCGTGAGGCTGCCGTCGGCTCCGAGCGTCCGGGCGAGACGGCCAGGCCCACGGGCCAGGTCGCGGTCCGCCAGCCGGGGGGCCCGTTGCCGCGCCAGGTCCAGTCCGACCACCACCTCGCCAGCACGGACCAGCACCGCGGACGGTGTCCCCGCCGGCCCGCAGACGATATTCAGGCACCAGTGCATGCCGTACACGAAGTAGACGTACGCGTGGCCAGGCGGACCGAACATCACCGCCGAACGGGGCGTCGGCCCCCGCGCGGCGTGAGAGGCAGGGTCGTCGGGGCCCGTATAGGCCTCGACCTCGGTGAGGCGCACGCTGACCGGCCCGTGCCGGACCGTCGCGCCGAGCAGGTCGCGCGCGACGGCCAGCACGGGCCGGGCGTAGAAGCCCGCCGGAAGCGGCGCCGGGGCCGCCGGCGAGCCGGGGTCAGGCACTAGCCGACGGCCCACTTGTGGTCGGCGGCCAGCGTCGGGCGCAGGTTGGCGATCTGCTCGCGAACCCGGGCGGGCGCGGTGCCACCGGGGGCCGACCGGGCGTCCAGCGCGCCGGCGACGGACAGCACGTCCCTGACGTCGGGAGTGAACGCCGGATTGATCGCGGCCAGCTGCGCGTCGGAGACCTCGCCGAGGTCGGCGTCGTGCTCGACGCACCAGGCCACCAGCGCGCCGACGGCCTCGTGCGCCGACCGGAACGGCACGCCCCGGCGGACGAGGTACTCGGCGACATCGGTCGCCAGCGAGAAGCCGTCGGGCGCGGCGGCCGCCACCCGCTCGGTCCGCACCTTCATCGTCGCGACGGTCCCGGTGACCGCGGGCAGCACCACCAGCAGGGTGTCCACGGCGTCGAAGACCGGTTCCTTGTCCTCCTGCAGGTCCCGGTCGTAGGCGAGCGGGAGGCCCTTCAGGGTCGCCAGCAGGCCGGTCAGCGCGCCGATCAGCCGGCCGGACTTGCCGCGGGCCAGCTCGCCGACGTCGGGGTTCTTCTTCTGCGGCATGATCGAGCTGCCGGTGGCGAACGCGTCGTCGAGCTCGACCCAGCCGAACTCGCGGCTGGTCCACAGCACGATCTCCTCGCCCAGCCGGGACAGGTGCACCCCGATCATGGCGGCGGCGAAGAGGAACTCGGCGGCGAAGTCGCGGTCGGAGACGGCGTCGATCGAGTTGGCGAACGCCCGGTCGAAGCCGAGCTCGGCGGCGACGCCCTCCGGGTCCAGCGGCAGCGACGAGCCGGCGAGCGCCCCGGCGCCCAGGGCGCAGACGGCGGCGCGCCGGTCCCAGTCGCGCAGCCGGTCGACGTCGCGGGCGAACGCGTGCACGTGGGCGAGGATCTGATGGCCGAACGAGATCGGCTGGGCGTGCTGCAGGTGGGTCATCCCGGGCGCCGGCGTGGCGACGTGCTCCTCGGCGACGTCGACCAGCGCCTCGGACAGCTCGGTGAGCACGGCGGCCACCTGGCGGACGGCGGCCCGCAGGTAGAGGCGCAGGTCGGTCGCGACCTGGTCGTTGCGGCTGCGGCCGGCGCGCAGCTTGCCGCCGAGGGTGCCGAGCCGTTCGACGAGGGCCCGCTCCAGGGCGGTGTGGACGTCCTCGTCCTCGATGGTCGCGGTGAACCGGCCGGCGGCCACGTCCGCGCCCACGTCGTCCAGCGCGCCGAGCATCGCGGCGAGCTCCGCGTCGTCGAGCAGTTCGGCGCGGTACAGCACGCGCGCGTGCGCCTTCGAGGCGAGCAGGTCGTACGGCGCGAGGCGCCAGTCGAAGTGCACGCTCACCGAGAGCTTCGCGAGCGCCTCCGCCGGGCCGCCGGCGAACCGGCCGCCCCAGAGGCGCAGCGGCGCTCCCCCGGCCCCGTTGGCCTCGCTGCCAGCCGTTTCGCCCGTCCCGGCCGGGCTGCCGGTCGTCTTCACCTGAAGCAACTCCCTATGTCCACGCAGGCCGCAGGTCAGCGGCCCGCGTCATGCGGTTCTCTGGTGCGCGCGAACCTTCGTCGCGGTCGTGCCCGTTTCCTGGACCCGCGTCACCCTTCGGGCGGCGTGGCGCGTCCCTCGGCCAGGCCGAGGAGCCTCGCGGCCAACCGCGGGCCGGAAGGAGCCGAAGCCGGAACGCCGGGGCCGTCCGCGGGCTCGTCCGGCACCGGGATCAGGCGGCAGACCACCAGGATGGTGTCGTCGCCGGCGATCGTCCCCATGATCTCCGGGAGCGCGGCGCGGTCGAGCGCGGAGGCGAACAGCTGCGCGGCGCCCGGCGGGGTGCGCAGGACGACCAGGTCACCGTTCGCCTCGGCGGAGACCAGCAGGTCCTCGCAGAGCCGGGACAGTGGCAGCCGCACCAGTTCGACCGGGGCGAGCCCGGGGTCGACGGTGTAGACCAGCTGCCCGTCCTGGCCGCGGACCTTCGTCGCGCCCAGCTCGTCCAGGTCGCGCGAGAGCGTGGCCTGGGTGACCCGGACCCCCTCGGCGGCGAGCAGCCGGGCGAGCTCGGTCTGCGAGCGGACCGGATGCGCCGCGATGAGCGCCGCGAGCCGGGCATGCCGGGCCCGCTTGGTCAGCGGCGTCACAGGTTGGGTCGCGGCGGTCATCGTGGGGTCTCAGCGGTCATCGTCGTTTCTCAGCGGTCATTGTGGGGCTTCGAGCTCCGCGAACAGGAACGCCAGCAGCGCCTTCTGGGCGTGCAGGCGGTTCTCGGCCTGGTCGAAGACCACCGAGGCCGGGCCGTCCATCGCCCCGTCGGTGATCTCGTCACCGCGGTGGGCCGGAAGGCAGTGCATGACCTTCACGGTCGGCTTCGCCGCCGCGATCAGCGCCTCGTTCAGCTGGTAGGGGCGGAAGACGTCGACCCGGTTGGCCGCGTCGGCCTCCTGGCCCATCGACGCCCAGACGTCGGTGTAGAGCACGTCGGCGCCGTCGGCGGCCGCCGCGGGGTCGTGCAGCATCTCGACCGATCCGCCGGTACCGGCGGCGAGCCGCGCGGACCGGGTGACGACGCCCGCGTCCGGCTCGTAGCCCTTCGGGGCGCAGATCCGGACGTGCGCGCCGGCCATCGCCCCCGCGTACAGCAGCGAGTGAGCGACGTTGTTGCCGTCGCCGACGTAGGTCAGCGTGACGCCCCTGGTGGTGCCGAGGTGGTCGCGCACGGTCTGCAGGTCGGCGAGAGCCTGGCAGGGGTGGGTGAAGTCGGACAGCGCGTTGACCACCGGGACGGTGCCGGCGGCGGCCAGCCGGTCGACCCGGTCCTGGCCGAAGGTACGGATGACGATCGCGTCGACGTAGCGGCTGAGCACCTGGGCGATGTCCTCGATCGACTCGCGCTTGCCCAGGCCGATCGTGTTGGCGTCCAGGACGATCGGGTGGCCGCCGAGCTCGGTGACGCCGACCTCGAAGGAGACCCGGGTGCGGGCCGAGGGCTTCTCGAAGATCAGGGCCACCGACCGGCCGGCGAGCGGGCGCGGGTGCGCCGAGGTCCGCCGCGCCGCCTTGAGCCGGTCGGCGGTGTCGAGGACCGCGGCCTGCTCGGCGGGCGTCAGGTCGGTGTCGAGGCGGAAGTGCCGGATCGTCATGGCCCGACCTTACGATCGCCGGCCGACGGCTCGACAGCCCCGGCGGCCCCGGCCGCGATGGCGGGCAGGGTCGCGAGGAACGCGTCGGCGTCGGCCTCGGTGAGCACCAGCGGCGGGGCGAGCCGGACGGTCGCCGGCGCGATGCCGTTGACCAGGAAGCCGGCCTCGCGGGCGGCGGTCTCGAAGGCGGTGGCCGTGGGGGTCGAGAGCTCGATCGCCAGCCACAGGCCGGCGCCGCGGACTCCGCCGATGCCGGGCACGCCGGCGGCGGCCGCGGCCCGGATGCCGGCGGCGAGCCGCGCGCCGACGGCGGTCGCGTGGGCGAGCAGCCCGTCCGCCTCGATCGTGTCGAGCACCGCGAGCGCGGCGGCGCAGACGACGGGCCCGCCGCCGAAGGTGCTGCCGTGCTCGCCTGGCCCGAGCAGCCGGCCGGCCGCCCCGATCCCGATGCAGGCGCCGATCGGCAGCCCGCCGCCGAGGCCCTTGGCCAGGGTCAGCACGTCGGGCAGCACGCCCTCGTGCTGGTGGGCGAACCACGCGCCGGTCCGCCCGAGGCCGCTCTGTACCTCGTCGAGGACGAGCAGCGAGCCGGTCCGGTCGCACAGGGCGCGGGCGGCGGCCAGGTAGCCGGCGGGCGGGGCGATGACGCCGGCCTCGCCAAGAGTCGGCTCCAGGAAGACAGCGGCGGTGCGCTCGCTGATCGCGGCCTCGAGCGCGGCGGCGTCGCCGTAGGGCACGAACGTCACGCCGGGCAGCAGGGGCTCGAAGGGAGCCCGCTTGCCGGGCTGGCCGGTGATCGACAGGGCGCCCAGGGTCCGGCCGTGGAAGGAGTTCTCCGCGGCGATGATCTCGGTGCGGCCGGTCTTGCGGGAGATCTTGATGGCGCACTCGTTGGCCTCGGCGCCCGAGTTCGCGAAGAACACCCGGGCGTCGGCGCCGAGCAGGTGCACCAGCCGCTCGCCGAGCAGGACCTGCGGCTCGTTGAGGTAGAGGTTGGACGTGTGGCCGAGCTGGCCGAGCTGCGCGCCGACGGCGGCCCGCACGGCCGGGTGGGCGTGGCCGAGCACGCTGACGGCGATCCCGGCGAGCAGGTCGACGTACTCGTTGCCGTCGACGTCCCAGACCCTGGTGCCCTCGCCGCGGGCGAGCGCGACGGCCGGCCGCCCGTAGGTGCCCATGATGACCTTGTCCCGCCGGTCGAACAGGTCCGCGGCGCCGCCCGGTCCCACGGCGGGCCGCGTCGCGGCGGCGGTGCTGGGGGTCACGGGGTTCCTCCGGTGCTCGGGGCCAGGGCGGGCGCCACGGCGTCCTCCTTGACGGTGGGGGTGATCAGGGTGCCGATACCGTCGTCGGTGAAGATCTCCAGCAGGACGGCGTGCGGGACCCGTCCGTCGAGCACGTGGGCCTGCGGCACCCCGCCGTCGACCGCCCGCAGGCAGGCCTCCATCTTGGGGATCATCCCGGAGGACAGGGTCGGCAGCATGTCCTGCAGCTGGTCGGCTGGCAGCTCGCTGACGACCTCGTCGGAGTTCGGCCAGTCCGCGTACAGGCCTTCGACGTTGGTCAGCACCACGAGCTTGAGGGCTCCCAGCGCGACGGCGAGCGCGGCGGCGGCGGTGTCGGCGTTGAGGTTGTAGACGTTGCCGTCCTCGCCGCGGGCGACCGTGGCGACGACCGGGACGCGGCCGGCGTCGAGCAGGGCGTTGATCGTCTCCGGGGCGACCTCGACGACGTCGCCGACGAGGCCGATGTCGACCTCCTCGCCGTCGACGATCGCGGGGCGGCGCTGCGCGGTGAACATGTTCGCGTCCTCGCCGGACAGGCCGACGGCGAACGCGCCGTGGTTGTTGATCAGCCCGACGACGTCCCGGTTCACCTGGCCGACGAGCACCATCCGGACGATCTCCATCGTCTCCGGGGTGGTGACCCGCAGGCCGCCGACGAAGCTCGACTGGACCCCGAGCCGGTTGAGGTGCGCGGTGATCTGCGGGCCGCCGCCGTGCACGACGACGACCCGGATCCCGGCCAGCCGCAGGAAGACGACGTCCTCGGCGAACGCCTCGCGCAGTTCGGGGCTCTCCATCGCGTTGCCGCCGTACTTGATGACGACGGTCGCGCCGTGGAAGCGGGCCAGCCACGGCAGCGCCTCGACGAGCACCTGGGTCTTCGGCAGCGCCGCGTGCCCCCGCGCGGTGGCCGCCGGCCCCCGCGGCTGCGCGGGCGCCGCCTCAGCGCCATTCAGCACGCTCATGTGGAATACGCCGAGTTCTCGTAGACGTAGCCGTCGGTGAGGTCGTTGGTCCAGATCGTCGCCTCGGCGGTGCCGGCGTGCAGGTCGGCGACGATGGCGATCTCGCGCCCGGACAGGTCCACCAGGTCGCGGGACTCCCCCGGGGCGCCGGCCTTGCAGACCCAGACGCCGTTCATCGCGACGTCGAGCTCGTCGGGCTCGAAGGCGGCCTTCGTGGTGCCGATCGCGGCGAGCACCCGTCCCCAGTTGGGGTCCTTGCCGTAGAGGGCGCACTTGAGCAGGTTGTTGCGGGCGACGGCCCTGCCGACCTCCAGCGCGTCGTCCTCGCTGGCCGCACCCTTGATCGTGATCGCGATGTCCTTCGTCGCGCCCTCGGCGTCGCCGATCATCTGCTTGCCGAGGTCCATGCAGACGTCGGTGACGAGCGCCGTCAGCTCCGCCTCGGCGAGCGTCACGCCGGACGCGCCGGAGGCGAGCAGCAGCACGGTGTCGTTGGTCGACAGGCAGCCGTCGGAGTCGATCCGCTCGAAGGTCAGCCGGGTCGCCTCGCTGACCACCCGGTGCAGCGTCGCCGCGTCGGCGACGGCGTCGGTGGTCACCACGACGAGCATGGTCGCCAGCGACGGGGCGAGCATCGCGGCGCCCTTCGCCATGCCGCCGACCGTGACCGCGCCGTCGGCGGACAAGCGGACCGCCTGCTTGCTGACGGTGTCGGTGGTCCGGATCGCCTCGGCGGCGGCCGGGCCGCCGTCGGCGGAGAGCTGGGCGACGGTCCGGGTGACGCCGTTGAGCAGCAGGTCCATCGGCAGCCGGACCCCGATCAGGCCGGTCGAGCAGATCCCGACGTCGCCGGCGCCCAGGTCGAGCGCCTTCGCGACGTGCTCGGCGGTGAAGTGCGTGTCCGCGAAGCCGTCCGGGCCGGTGCAGGCGTTGGCCCCGCCCGAGTTGAGGACGACGGCGCGCAGCCGGCCGTCGGCGAGCGCCTGGCGGGTCCACTGGACGGGCGCGGCCTGCACCCGGTTGGTGGTGAACACGGCGGCCGCGGCGTCGGACGGCCCGTCGTTGACGACGAGCGCGACGTCCGGGCGCCCGGACGGCTTGAGCCCGGCCGCGACTCCGGCGGCCCGGAACCCCTTCGGGGCGGTGACGCTCACCTGCGTTCCTCGTTTCTTCGGCGGTTTCGCGGGGTTCAGGGGGCGAGGCCGGTCAGCGGGAGGCCCATGGTCTCCGGCAGGCCGAGCATCAGGTTGGCGCACTGGATCGCCTGGCCGGCGGCGCCCTTGGTCAGGTTGTCGAGCGCCGAGACGACGACGACCCGGTCGGCGTCCTCGTCGTAGGTCGCCTGCAGGTGGACGGTGTTGCTGCCGAGCGTGGCCGAGGTGCGCGGCCACCGGCCGGCGGGCAGCACGGTCACGAACGGCTCGTCGTCGTAGTAGGCGCGCAGGATGCCGGCGACCAGGTCGGCGCCGAGGCCGTCGGTGGAGGCCTTGCCTGTGGGCCTCGCCGTGCAGGTCGCGAGGATGCCGCGCGGCATCGGGGCGAGCGAGGCTGTGAACGACACCCTCACCGTCGCCGCCGGGCCCGGCACGCCGGTGGCTGCGACCTTGGTGAGGTTCTGGACGATCTCGGGCCGGTGCTGGTGGCGGCCGACCTTGTAGGCCGTCACGTCGCCCATCACCTCGGAGCCGAGCAGGCTGGCCTTGGCGGCGCGGCCGGCGCCCGAGGTGCCGCTGGCGGCGACCGTCACCAGGTCCGACGGGTCGATGACGCCGGCGGCGACGAGCGGGGCGTACGCGAGCGTCACCGCGGTCGGATAGCAGCCGGGGGCGGCGACCCGCTCGGCGGCGGCGATGGCGGCGCGGGCGCCGGGCAGCTCGGGCATGCCGTAGGTCCAGGTGCCGGCGTGCGCGCCGCCGTAGGCCTTGGCCCAGGCCTCGGCGCTCTCCAGCCGGAAGTCCGCGCCCAGGTCGACGACCTTGATGCCGGTCGGGATGGTGGCCGCGACCTCGGCGGAGCGGCCGTGCGGCAGCGCCAGGAAGATCACCTCGGCACCGCTCGCGACCGCGGCGGCGGTGTCCACGAACGTCTGCCCATACAGGCTGGGCAGGTGCGGGTGGAGGTCCGCGATGTCCTCGCCGACGTTGGTGTGCGCGGCCACCGCGCCGATCTCGATCTCCGGGTGCGCGAGCAGCAGGCGAAGGAGCTCGCCGCCGCCGTAGCCGCTGCCGCCGATGACCGCCGCTGTCATGCCCATGGCCGCAATTCTATGCACGAAGACGCATGGCCATCCAGTCTTTTTCGATGCCGGTCCGAGCGCCCCGCTCGTTTCGGGTGGTGTGCACCGCCGGGGGATGCCCCCCGTGCCAGGGAACTTCCATTCCAACCACTAAGCCAGTCCTAAGAGACCTTCTCGGCTGCCTCAGGTGAAGCGGCACCGGCCCGCGCGCTGGCTAGCCTCCGGCACCAACGCCCACCGAGGAGGTCACCCCACGATGTGGTCGAAGCAGGGTCGGCACCGCCGGCGCCGCCGCCAGATCATCTCCGGCACGGCGGCCGCGTTGGCCGCGGCGACCGGGCTCGTGCTGGCCCTCACCGTTCCCGGCACGGCCTCGGCTGCCGTCCTCGGCGCTGCCTACACGCGGACGCAGGCCTGGGAGACCGGCTACTCCGCCGACTACACGGTGACGAACACGACCGGGTCCGCCCGCGGGTTCACCCTGGAGTTCGACCTGCCGGCCGGGGCGCGGCTGACCTCGCTGTGGAACGCCCAGTATCAGGTGGGCGGCCAGCACGTGACCGTCACACCCGCGACGTGGCAGCCCGAGCTCGCGCCCGGCGCGGCGGTCGATGTCGGCTTCGTGGTGAGCACGACGGGCACGGTCGCCGACCCGACCGGCTGCCGGATCGATGGCGGCCCCTGCGCGCCGGGCGGCGACCCCGCCGGGCCCACCTCGGCGCCGTCGGCCACCACCGCCGTCCCCCCGGCCACGCCGCCCGCCACCGCGCCGGCCTCACCGCCGGTGACCGAGACGGCCACCGCGCCGCCCGCTACGTCGCAGCCCGCCACCGCGCCGCCGGCGACCGCCTCGCCCGGCGCCGGCTCAAACCGTTTCGCGCCCTACATCGACACCTCGCTGTACCCGCCGTTCGACCTGGTCTCGGCCGCGCGGGCAACCGGAGTGCGGACGTACACGCTCGCGTTCGTGCTTGCCGGCGGGGGCGGCTGCACCCCGAGGTGGGGCGGGGTGTCCGAGCTGAACCAGGACGGGGTGCCAGGTCAGATCGGTCAGCTGCGCGCGCTGGGCGGTGACGTACGGGTCTCGTTCGGGGGCGCGAACGGCACCGAACTCGCGAGCGCCTGCGCCAGCCCGGCCGCGTTGGCCACGGCGTACGGCCAGGTCATCAGCGCCTACGGCCTGAGCCGGGTGGACTTCGACATCGAGGGCGCGGCGCTGTCCGACGCCGCGGCGGTCGACCGGCGTGACCAGGCCATCGCCGAGCTCCAGCGGGACGCGACGGCCCAGGGCCGGCCGCTGGACGTGTCGTTCACCCTGCCGGTGCTGCCCTCCGGACTGACCCAGCCGGGCGTGGCCCTCCTGGAGAACGCGCGGGAGCGCGGTGTCGCAGTCGGCTCAGTCAATGTCATGGCGATGGACTTCGGCGACGGCGTCGCACCGAACCCTGACGGCCAGATGGGCAGCTACGCCATCGACGCGGCAACCGCGACGCAGGCTCAGGTGAAGGGCGTGTTCGGGCTCTCGGACACCGACGCCTGGTCGCGTCTCGCCGTCACGCCGATGATCGGCGTCAACGACACGAGCACCGAGGTGTTCCGTCAGGCTGACGCCCGCCAGCTCGCCGCATTCGCCACCGGCCACGGGCTGGCCTGGTTGTCGATGTGGTCGCTGACCCGCGACCAGCCGTGCCCCGGCGGACCGGCCGGCTTCGCCCAGCCGACCTGCAGCAGCCTCGACCAGCAGCCGCTGGAGTTCACCCGGATCTTCGCCGCCGGCTGAGGACTCTGACCGCCGAGGCCGCGACCGTCCCGCCATCGAGGAGATCTCTGATGCTGAACCGACGCACCCTGCTGGGCGGCGGCGCCGCCGTGCTGGCCGGAGCCTGCATGACCGGCGTCGCCGCCGCCACCCGCGACAGCCGGGCAGACCCAGCACGCCTGGTCGCCACCGACAAGGCAGCGGTCGACATCCCGGCTCATACGCCCGGCACGCCGCTGCCGCTGGTCCTCGTCAACCACACCTACCGGTACGCCAACCGTGACATCTGGTTCTACATCGTCGGCACCGACCTGAGCACCGGGCGGCAGGTCTACGGCCACGCGGACGGCAGCGTCACGCCGGTCGCCCTCGGCGCGGACGGCGCTGACCTCGCGATCCCGCTGGTCGCCGACGGCGACACCGTCGCCGCGATCCCGGTGGGCATGTCCGGGCGGATCTACGTCTCGATCGGGGCCAGGCTCGACTTCCGGATCGTCGCCGACGGGGCCGGCAAGCCGGCACTGCAGTACCCGGTCGGCTGGGTGCGCGACGCGCCCGGCTACGAGGTGCTGCACGACTTCGCCGAGTTCACCTACAACGCGGCCGGGATGTTCTGCAACACCACCATGGTCGACATGTTCAGCGTCCCGCTCCTGCTGCGGCTGCACGGCGACGGTGACCAGACCACCGGCCAGGTCAGGCCCGGCGGCCGGGACGCCCTGTTCGCCGCGCTTCGGGCCGATCCGACGTTCGCCCCGCTGGTCGTCGACGACGTTCGGGTGATCGCCCCCGGGCACGGCATCGAGGCCGGGCTGTTCCCCGCGACTTACTACGACTCCTACGTCGACGCCGTGTGGGACGCCTACCGGTCCCGTCAGCTCGTCGTCGACGCCGCGGCGCGGCGAGTGACCGGGACGGTGATCGGGGACAGGCTCACCTTCGACGGCCGGGTCGCGTCATTCGCCCGACCGAGCAGCCGTGACGTCTTCTTCTGCGACGGCGCGCTGGCCGCGCCCAATGACGGGGTCACCGGGCCGGTCGCGGCGGTGCTCGGGGCCGGGTTCAACCGGTCGACGCTGCTGACCGACGCCGCGCAGCCCGACGCCGATCCGAGCACCTTCTACGGCGACCCGGTCACCAACCACTATGCGCGGGTCCTGCACGAGCAGACCGACAATGGTCACGCCTACGGCTTCGCGTTCGACGACGTCGCCGGGCAGGCCTCCTACGTCGAGGACCACGCGCCGACCCAGCTCACTCTGGTGCTCACCCCATTCTGACGCCCTAGGCGGTGCCGGAACCTCTCCGGAACGCGATCGGCGGTGCGGTCCGGGTCGAGTCGGGGACATTCCGCGGCGGAGCAGGTACGGGCCTGTCAGGATCTGTGGATGACCACGGTGGCCGGGTTCGGGTTCGGGTGGCGCCCGGAGCTGGCCGCGGCGCTCGCCGACCGGGTCGACCTCGGGTTCATCGAGGTGATCGCGGAGCACGTGCCGCTGCGCGGCGCGGCGCGTCCGGCGCCGACGGATCTGGGCGTGCCGGTCGTGGCGCACGGCATCGGGCTCTCGCTCGGCGGCGCCGAGCGGCCGGACCCGGCCCGGCTGCGCCGGCTGGCCGACGTCGCGGCGTCGCTCGGGTCGCCGCTGGTGAGCGAGCACGTGGCCTTCGTCCGAGCCGGCGGGACCGAGGCGGGCCATCTGCTGCCCATCCCCTACAGCCGGGACGCGTTGGACGTGCTCGTCGCCAACGTCCGGATCGCCTGCGACCAGCTTCCCGTGCCGCTGGCGCTGGAGAACCCGGCCGCGCTCGCGCGCTGGCCGGACGACGAGCTGTCCCCTGCCGACTTCCTGACCGAGCTGGTCGAACGCACCGACGCGCTGCTGCTGGTCGACGTCGCGAACTTCCACGGCGACACGGTCAACCATGGCCTCGACGCCGTCGCCACCTTCGACCGGCTGCCGTGGGAACGGGTCGCCTACCTGCACGTCGCCGGCGGGGTCGTGCGCGACGGCCGCTACCACGACACCCATCTGCACCCGGTCGGCCCCGGCCAGCTGGCGCTGCTCGCTGAGGCCGTACGCCGTCTCCCATCGGGCCATCCGCCGGCCTACCTGGTCGAGCGTGACGGCGACTACCCACCCGTCACCGAGTTCCACGCCGAGTGCGACCGCGTCCAGGCGGCTGCGAATGGCGGCCGCGCGGGTGGCGGGCGTGGCGGAAGCTGACCCGAGCGGCGCCAGGGAACGGCTGGCTGCCGGTCAGGCCGCGTTGCTCGCCGCTCTGGTCGACGGCGGCCCGGACCCGGCCGGTTTCGACCAGGGGGCGCTCGACGCGACCCGCCGGGCACTGCTCGACAAGCGCCGAGGCGACGTCGCCCGCCGGTGGCCGGCCCTGGCCGCCGAGCCCGGCTTCGCCGGCAGCTTCAGGGCCTGGGCCGCCGGCCGGCCGACCGAGGGCTCCTACGCCGACGGCCTGGCCTTTGGGCTGGCGCACGGCGCTGATCTGAGCACGGACGCGCGCCGCGAGTTGCTCCGTGCCCGCGCGCAGCGCCGCCGCTTCGCCGTGCTGGTCGACCGCGGGGACGGGCGCACGCTGGTCGCGCTGCGCGCACCCGTCCTCGGAACGGTCATCCCGCGCTGAGAGCCCCGCCGGTGGCCGGGAGGCTCGTCAGGCGCGCAGGGCGGCGCCGGTGCGGCGGGCGGCCTCGGCGACGGCGGCGTCGCGGACACCGTTCGCCTCGTCGGCCGTCAGGGTGCGGTCGGTCGCCCGCAGCCGCAGGCCGAAGGCCAGCGAGCGACGCCCGGCGCCGACCTGGGCACCCTCGAACACGTCGAACAGGGTGAGCGACTCCAGCAGGTCGCCCGCGCCGTCCCGCAGCGCCGTCGACACGTCGGCGACCGGGGTCGCGGCGTCGACCACCAGCGCGACGTCCCGGTCGGCCGGCGGGTACTGCGAGACGACCGGTGCGGGGGCCGCGCCGTGGCGCAGCGCCGCCGCGATCAGGACGTCAGGGGACAGCTCGAACGCGACCGTCCGGGCCGGCAGGTCGAGGTTCGCGATCACCCGCGGGTGCAGCTCGCCCGCGTGCCCGGCGAGCTCCCCGTCGACGTGCAGCGCCGCGCACCGGCCCGGGTGCCAGGGGGCGTGCTCGTCGGCGGTGACGGTCAGCTCGACGCCGACCGCACGGGCGACCGCGTGCGCCGCCGCGACGGCGTCGGCCCAGTCCGCCGGCCGGCCGGGCGTCAACGCGCCCCCGGCGACGCCGGCGGGCTCGCGCAGGCCGGTGAGCACCCCGGCGACCCGCCGGGGCTGCTCGGGCAGCACCGCGTTCAGCGCCGTGATCTCGTCGTCGGTCGGCCGGTCGAGCACCGACGGCGTCGCCACCGGCTCGGCCGGGGCCGGGAGCTCGCGGAACACCTGGCCGATCTCGAACAACGCCAGGTCCGCCTGGCCGCGGCCCAGGTTGCGCACCGCCGCGTCGAACAGCCCGGGGAGCAGGCTGGTACGCAGGTAGGCCGCGTCCTCGGCGATCGGGTTCGCGATCCGCACCGCCGCCCGGCGCCGGTCGCCGGCCGGCAGGTCGAGCGCGTCGGCCACGCCGGCGCCGACGAACGGCAGGGTCATCACCTCGGTGAGGCCCTCGTACGCGAGCGAGCGGGCGATCGCGCGGGTCAGCCGCTGGGACTCGCTGAGCCCCCGGCCGGCGGGCAGCCGCGGCAGCGTCACCGGGATGGTGTCGAAGCCCTCGAGCCGCATGACCTCCTCGACGAGGTCCGCCGGCCTGGTCAGGTCCTGCCGCCACGACGGGGGCGTGACGACCACGACGCCGTCGTCGGCCGGCGCGTCACCGGCCGGCTCGACCGCGCAGCCGACGTCGGCGAGCCGGGTCCGGACGACCTCGTCCGGGTACAGCCGGCCGCCGAGGCGGGTCGGCTCGGACAGCGGGAACCGGACCGTGACCGGCGCGGGCCGGTTGTCGACGTCGGTGGTCCCGGGGGCTGGCTGGCCGCCGGCGAGCTCGCCGAACAGCCGGATCGCCTCCTGCGCCGCCGCGGGCGCCAGCGCCGGGTCGACGCCCCGCTCGAAGCGCCGGGACGCCTCGGAGAACAGCCGGTGGCGCCGGGCCGTGCGGGCGACCGCGAGCGGATCGAAGTGCGCAGCCTCCAGCACGATCTCGGTGGTGGCCGCGGAGATCTCGGTGCTCGCCCCGCCCATGACGCCGGCCAGCGCGATCGGGCCCGAGTCGTCGGCGATGACGAGGTCCTCCGGGTCGAGCGCGCGGTCGACGCCGTCGAGGGTCAGCAGCCGCTCCCCGGCCCTGGCCCGCCGCACGACGATCGCGCCGGTGAGCGTGGCCTTGTCGAAGGCGTGCAACGGCTGCCCGAGGCCGAGCATGACCGCGTTCGTCACGTCGACGGCGGCGGAGATCGGCCGCATGCCGGACAGTGTGAGCCGCCGGGCCCAGCGCAGCGGGGTGACGGCCGCGGGATCGACGCCGGTGATGACCCGGGCGACGTAGCGGTCGCAGGCGGCGGTGTCCTCGACCGTGACTGGGTAGCCGTCGCCCGCCGTAACGGCGGCGGTGGGCGCGCCCGGGTCGTCGAAGGGCAGGCCGAAGGCGGTGGCCGCTTCCCGGGCGATGCCGCGGACCGACAGCCCGTAGCCCCGGTCCGGGGTGACGGAGATGTCGAGCACGTCGTCGGCCAGGTCGAGCAGCTCGGCGACGTGCGCGCCCAGCGGCGCGTCCGGCGGCAGGACCAGGATCCCCTCGTGAGCGTCGCTGATCCCCAGCTCGCGCTCCGAGCAGATCATGCCGTCGGAGACGTGCCCGTAGGTCTTGCGGGCGGTGATCTCGAAACCGCCCGGCAGCATCGCGCCGGGCAGGGCGACCGCGACCCGGTCTCCGACCTCGAAGTTGAAGGCGCCGCAGACGATCCCGCGGACGCCGGACTCCGGGTCGCCGGCGACGGCCTCGGTGACCCGGACCTGGCACCAGCGGACGCTCTTCTTCTTGGCCGCGACCTCCTCGATCGCCAGCACCTCGCCGACGACGACGCCGCCGAGGCCGCCGACCGCCTCCAGGCCCTCGACCTCGAACCCGGCGCGGATCAACGCGTCGGCGACCGCCCCGGCGGGCGGCAGGCCCGGGACCTGCTCCCGCAGCCAGGACATCAGGATCAGCATCGCGTCAGCCCTCGATTCCGAACGGCAGGCTGAACCGGACGTCGCCCTCGACGAAGTCGCGGATCTCGCGGACGCCGTGGCGCATCATCGCGGCCCGCTCCAGGCCCATCCCGAACGCGAAGCCGCTGTACCGGGTCGGGTCGACCCCGGCGGCCCGCAGCACGTTCGGGTCGACCATGCCGCAGCCGCCGGCCTCGATCCAGCCCTCGTCCGAGCAGACCCGGCACGGCTGGTGGGCGGCCTCGCCGCGGCAGTTGAAGCACTGGACGTCGAGTTCGGCGCTCGGCTCGGTGAACGGGAAGTAGTGCGGGCGCAGCCGGGTGTTGAGCCCGGAGCCGAACAGCGCGGCGGCGAACACGTCCAGGGTGCCGCGCAGGTCGGCCATCGTGATGCCCTCGTCGACGGCGAGGCACTCCAGCTGGCCGAACACCGGCGAGTGGGTGGCGTCCACGGTGTCGTTGCGGTACGTCCGCCCGGGGGCGACGACGTAGACCGGCAGCGGGCGCGACAGCAGCGCGCGGATCTGCACCGGTGAGGTGTGCGTGCGCAGCAGCCGGCCGCTGCCCTCCGGCTCGACGAACAGGGTGTCGTGCTCGCTGCGGGCCGGGTGGTCCGGTTCGAAGTTGAGCGCCTCGAAGTTGAACCAGTCGTGCTCGACCTCCGGGCCCTCCGCGACCTCGTAGCCCATGGCCACGAAGGTGTCGACGAGCCGGTCGGACAGCAGCGCCAGCGGGTGGCGGGCGCCGGGACGCCGGCGCGTGGCCGGCATCGTGACGTCGACCCGCTCCTCGACCAGGACGCGGGCGTCCCGCTCGGCGGTGAGCTCGGCGAGCCGGGCGGTGTGCGCGTCGCGGACGGCGCCGAGCGCCTCGTTGACCCGCTTGCCGGTGTCGGCGCGGTTCTCGGGGGCCACCGTGCCGAGCTTCTGGCGGGCCAGCATCAGCGGAGCCGAGCGGCCGTCGACCTGCGCGGTGCGGACCGCCGCCAGGTCGGCGAGGTCGGCGGCCGCGGCGAGAGCGGCGAGCGCCTCGGCCACGGCGGCATCGAGGGCCGCCGGGGCGAGCGGACCGCCGGCGGCGGGCTGCGGATCGGTCATCGTGTCGGTCATCGTCATTCGAGTCCGGTGTCAGCCTTTTGATCGGGTGTGGGCCGGCCCCGCCGCACGCGCATCATCACGTCGACGGGTCGAGACCAGGGTTCCGGGTCGTTCGGCGAAGCCCGCCGGGCACACCAGCGGACAGCCGGGATGTCTGCGAGCACATCACAGGCGTTCGGGAAGCCGAACCAGAGGTCGGCGACCAGGCTTGGCCTCCTCGGCCTCGCCCGCCGGAGCGTTCGCGGTGCTTCGGCTCAGCCGAAGACCGGGGCGCCGGCGGGCAGGGCAAATCGGAACTCCGCGCCGCCGCCGGGAGCCCGGCCGACCACGATCGTGCCGCCGTGCGCCTCGATCAGCGCCTTCGCGATGTAGAGCCCGAGCCCGGTGCCGTTGCCCCGGCTGGCCCCACGCCAGAACTTGGTGAAGACCCGGCCCGCGTTGGCCTCCGGCACACCGTCACCCTCGTCGGCCACGCTCACCTCGGCTCCCGTCTCCGTGCCGCGCAGTACGACAGTCACGGTACCCGCTCCATGTCGCAGAGCGTTGTCGACGAGGTTGTGCAGCACCTGCTCGATCTTGTCCGGGTCGATCCACATCTCCGGCAGCTCGTCGTCGATGTGGACGATGAACCGCTCCGCTCCGGCGGCACCGGCGGCGACCTTGCCCTGCAGCACCCGGGTGAGGATGACCTTGGGGTCGGCGATCTGCTTGCGCAGCTGGATGCGGCCGGCGTCGATCCTGGAGACGTCGAGCAGCTCGGTCAGCAGCCGGGTCACCCGGTCGGCGTCCGTGTTGACCGTGTTGAGCATGAGCTTCTTCTGCTCGTCGGTGAACCGCTCCCACTTGGCCAGCAGCGTCGCCGTGAAGCCCTTGACGCTGGTCAGCGGCGAGCGCAGCTCGTGCGCGACCGTGGCGACCAGATCGGAGCGGTTGCGCTCGATGCGCTCCCGGCTGGCCGTGTCGCGCAGGCACAGCGCGACCTGGACAAGCCGCCCGGCCTGCCGGGTGTAGCGCACCGTCACGTTGAAGTCGTGGTCGCGCGTCGGGCCGGCATACGTGAGGCGTCGCTCCGGCTGGCCGGTGACACGCGGCAGCCGCCGGCCCGCGGTCGAGGCCTCCCACCAGTCGTTGCCCCGCTCGTCGACGAGCGGCAGCACCTCGGTGACGTGCCGGCCGCTGACCGATCCCGCGTCGACGTCCATGAGGTTCGCCGCGGCGGCGTTGAAGACAAGCACGACGCCGTCGGCGTCGGTCAGCACGACCGCGTCCGGGAGACCGTCGTACGCCGTGGCCGACGCGGCAGTCACCGACCCGGCCGGGGCTCCGGACGAGTCGGTGGCTGCCGCGGCGTCAGGCGCTCCAGCCGTCGCGGGGCTGGCGTCCGCGCTGCCGGGCTCGCCTGCCGAGCCCGTGACGTCCTCCGGGCCGGCGGCCTGCCCACCGACGCGGGTGGGCGCCGAGGTGACCGTATGCGTCACCGTCGTTCACCTCCCCCGGTGCCGTGCGTACCGGATCTGGCCATTCTCCGCGCCCGGGCGGACGCGTAAAGACAGAGAGCCGTCGCGACCGCAAGATTCAACGACTCGGCCTGACCGTACACCGGCACCCGAAGTACCGCGTCCGCGGCGGCCAGAGCATCCGGGGACAGACCGTGTGCCTCGTTGCCGAACAGCCACCCGGTCGGGCCATCGAGCTCGCCCGCGTCGGCCGCCTCGTAGAGGTCACGGGCGCCGTGGCCGGAGGTCGCTACCACCCGGCAGCCGTTGGCGCGCAGCCAGTCGACGGCGACGCCGAGGTCCGGTTCCATGACGACGGGCAGGTGGAAGAGGCTGCCGGCGCTGGAGCGGACGCACTTGCCACCGAAGGGGTCGACCCCGTCGCCCGCGAAGACGACGGCGTCCGCGCCGGCCGCGTCCGCGGTCCGGATGACGGTGCCGGCATTGCCCGGGTCGTTCGCGGCCACACAGACCGCGACCAGGGACGGGCGGACCATGCCAGCCTGTCCCAGTTGTCCTGTCCCGCCCGCCGGCCGGGTCGCTTCGCCGGCGGGCCGGCCACGCAGACCGGTGAGATCGGCGAGCCTGGTGGCGGGAAGGGTGGCGACGCCGACCAGGCCCTGCGGGGTGACGGTCTCGGACAGCGCCGCCGCGGCCGGATCCGTGACGGGCCGAACGGGCACTCCGGTGCCGGCCACCTTCGCCACGAGCTCGCCGAACCGTGCGGCGGCCGACTCCCCGACGAAGAGGTCGGTGAGCCGGCCGGTCGCGAGCGCGGCCTCCACGGCCTGGAAGCCCTCGGCGAGAAAGCGCCCCTCGGCCCGCCGGGCCGAGGGGCGACGCAGCCGCCGGGCCGCCACGACACTGGCTGCCCGGGGTCCCAGCGGCTGGGGGCCCCTCAACACTGGGCCTCTCTCAACGCTGGGCTTCTCAACGGCGTGGTCACCGCCGACGCGGCGATCAGGCCGCCGACGACTCCGAGGCCACCGGAGGCACCGCGGCGCGGGCGACCTCGACGAGCGCGGTGAACGCGGCCGCGTCGTTGACCGCCAGGTCGGCGAGGATCTTGCGGTCGACCTCGACGCCCGCGACCTTCAGACCCTGGATGAAGCGGTTGTAGGTCATGCCGTTGGCGCGCGCGGCCGCGTTGATGCGGGTGATCCACAGCTGCCGGAAGTCGCCCTTGCGGGCGCGACGGTCCCGGTAGGCGTAGTTCATCGAGTGGAGCATCTGCTCCTTGGCCTTGCGGTACAGCCTGGACCGCTGGCCGCGGTAGCCGCTCGCCTGCTCAAGGGTGGTGCGACGCTTCTTCTGGGCGTTGACTGCCCGCTTCACGCGTGCCATGAGGGCACTGTCTCCTAACGTTCTTCGTGGCCGGCAGCCGGGTCTCCGAAGGGAGCACCCGGAACAGCCAACCGGTCACCTGGCGGTTCCCCTCGCCGCGCGGCCAGATCCGGCCGGTGGCTCGGTCCGTGCATGGCGAGAGGATCAGCCCAGCGCGCTCGATCCAGCCCCAACGGGCCGGATCATCGCGGCGAGCAGTTAACCCAGAGCCTCGAAACGAGGGTTCGCTCGCCCTGTCTAGCGAGCCAGCATGCGCGAGATGCGACGGTTGTCCGCGGGGGCGAGCGCGACCTCGTTGTTGAGCCGACGGGTGCGACGGCTCGTCTTGTGCTCGAGAAGGTGAGCGCGGTTGGCCCGACGGCGCATGATCTTGCCAGAGCCGGTGACGCGGAACCGCTTGGAGGCGCCGCTGTGCGGCTTCATCTTGGGCATGTCGAGTCTCGTGTCCTGATGTAGTTGGAACCTGGCATGTCTTCGGCGACCGCGCCTGGGGCAGCGTCAGGGCCCCGCATTCCGGCAGTGGACATCATGGGCCAGCGCCCGGCCGCCCTGTGCCCCCGGCTCCGAACCGCCCTAGCGCGCGGGCTCGGGCTCGGGCCGTCGCTGGCTGGCGCCCTTGTGGGGGGCCATGACCATCGTCATGTTCCGCCCGTCCTGCTTGGGCTGGGCCTCGACGTACCCCAGTTCGGCGACGTCGGTCGAGAGCCGCTGCAGCAGCCGGATACCGAGCTCCGGCCGCGACTGCTCCCGGCCGCGGAACATGATGGTGATCTTGACCTTGTCGCCGGCCTTGAGGAAGCGCACGACGTGACCCTTCTTGGTCTCGTAGTCGTGCGGGTCGATCTTCGGCCGGAGCTTCATCTCCTTGATGACCGTCTGGACCTGGTTCTTCCGAGCCTCGCGACGCTTCTGGTCGGACTCGTACTTGAACTTCCCAAAGTCCATGAGCTTGCAGACGGGCGGCCGGGCGGTCGGCGCGACCTCGACGAGGTCAAGATCTGCCTCCTGCGCCAGCCGCATGGCCTCCTGGATCGAGACGATGCCGATCTGCTCGCCCTCCGCGCCGACGAGGCGAACCTCGGGCACGCGGATGCGGTCGTTGATGCGTGACTCTGTGCTGATCTGGTTTCCTCCATGGCTCGACGCGCGGGTATGACCTCACCGCAGCGGAGCACCAAGCCCGGAAATCCGAGCTCCCGGCCGATGTCCGTTCCCAAAGGGAACGACTCGACCGACCGGCGACCCGGTCACCTTCAGGGGCTGATCGACGGATCCGATCGGCCAGACCCGGCACCTGGGTGCCGGGCGGTGACTCGGGTGGAGGGCGAACCCCCGCTTGGTCCTGTCGACCACCTGGGGCAACCCGCGCGGGCTGTTCCAGGCGCCGCCCCGGTGAGGGCGTAGCGCGACACGTACAGGTCGCTCACCTGAGACGCCCAGGCGACTGGTGCGCTGGCCGTGGCCGCCAGCCTCGCGGCTGAGCAGCCGTGCCTGGCGCCCCCAGGCCTGAACACCGTCACCAGGCCTGGAACACCCGGAAGCGGAACCCTGTGCCGACCGTCGACAGGCGGTCCGAGCCAGCGTAGCAAACCGACTGCCCTAGGTTGAGGCTGGCGGACCTCCTGCCGTGCGGTCAGGACGAACGCCCCGCGCTCAGGCCGGCGCTGCCCGCCGGCGCCAGCGTCGTGCCACGAGGCCACGGCCGAGGTTCCCGCGCAGCGCCGCGGCCTGCGTCGCGTCGACGAACACCACCGCCGGCGCGGGCTGGTTCGCGTCCACGAGGACGGCGGCCCGCAGCCGGCGCGCGATCTCGTCGAACCGCGTGTCGTCGTCTGGACCGTCCACTGGGACGGCTACGGCGACGGCCGGCCCAGCCGCGGCCGCCCCTGGGCCGGTCACCAGGTCGGCCTGCCAGAGCCGGGCGCCGCGAGCGAGCCCGGCGGCGGCCAACGCGTCCAGCTCGGCAGCGACCCGCGATCGCAGACGCTCATCCCACGGCCGCGCCGCCGGCCTGAGTCCGGTCGCCGCCCCGGTTGCCGGATCGGTCGCCGGCCCGGTCGTCGGCCCGGTCGTCGGACCGGGCAGGTCCGGCCCGCGGCCGTGGCCACCGCCGTGGGAACCCGCGGCCGTTGGTGAGCCTCCCGCCGCGTTGGCGGGGGTCGATGCGCTCGGGCCCTCCGACTCGGCCGAACCCCCCATCTCGGTCCCGGGCCCTGCCTCGACCCGAGGCCCCGCCTTGATCCCGAGCCCCGCCTCAGTCCCGGGTCCCGCCTTGATCCCGGGCTCCACCTCGGTCCCAGGCCCCGCTCCGGCCTGGGGCGCTGCCCCGGGCGCGTCGGCGAGGGCGCTGACGTCGAGGGTGGCCGTTACCGGGCCGGCGACGTCGACGACCACGGACCGATGACCCAGTCGGGCCGCCTCGGCGCACGCGTCCAGCGCGGCGACCGGCACCGGCCTGGCCTCAGAGCGCCACGCGGACAGAGCGGCCGCGCTGCTGAACACCGGCAGCGCCGTCGCCCCGGACGGCAGCCGCAGGGTGGCCAACACCATCTCGGACCGCTTCTCGCCGCGGAGCTCCGGCCTGCCCGGGTGCCGGTGACCTTGGGCCGGCTCGTCGGCCGGGTCGGCGAGCTCCAGCAGCCGGGACTCGACACCGAC
This sequence comes from Pseudofrankia inefficax, assembly GCF_000166135.1. NCBI lineage: Bacteria > Bacillati > Actinomycetota > Actinomycetes > Frankiales > Frankiaceae > Pseudofrankia > Pseudofrankia inefficax. Next base: position 2,086,478 of record NC_014666.1, on the reverse strand, counting down.
GAAGACGCGGGCATCGGCCAGCGCTCCGGCGACGGCGACCTCGTCGCCCGACTCCAGCGCCGCCCGCAGCCGTGGGTCCGCCTCGCCGGCGTCGCCCTGCCCCGGCGGGGTCATCAGGTCGCCTGCCACCGGCCAACCCTATGGTCCGATGCCCTCGCGTCGACACTGGCCGGTCGCCGATCGCCATTTCGGCCGTTCTCGGGACCCTGCCGGCTCTGAACCCTGCCGGCTTGTCCGAGTCCTGAGTCTGTGTCTGTCATAAGTGGTGGCGGTCTGTCATACGTGGTGGCGGCGAATCTCGCCTGTGGCCGACCGTCCGATAGGACTCAAGGTCTGGCACGCGAACCTTGGTGCGAGTGGCGCCGGGCATCCGGACAGGGCGGACCGGGCGGCGGTGCGCCACACGTCTCCGGTGACTCCTCAGGTTGGCGGTCGCGCCAATTTCCATACGTGATCGCGGATCTTCGTCGGCATCCGGCGGACAGAACCGGAAAGATCGCGAACCTGGTATGGATAAAAGACTCATATGGGACGCCGGTCGACTATTTCGATACCAGACCGGCGATCATCGCACCTCGGCGCGCCACCGACCGTCGATGATCGCCAGCCTGGTACGGAAACCGGCGCGGAGCATCCATAGCGACGGCGACACTCCGTAGCGACGGCGACACGATCATCTCCTGGCGAGCGGCCCACCAGTTCCCCCTGCGCATCCGGTGATCAAGGACGCCTGATCACTCGTTGCGCAGGCAAGACGGCGCGCGGCACCCCAATTTGCCCTCTCTAATCCCTGCCAATTCTCGATCAAGGTGCCGCAGCTGGCCGGATGCTCGGCGTCTGCGCAGGCAAGGTGGCGCTTCGGCAGCGCCGGGTTCAGGGGCGGTCGGCGCGCGAGCTGGGCACGGTGGGCGTGTCAGGCGGATCGAGCCGCGACCGCGAGCCCGGCCGGGCCCCCGGGCCTGGGATCGCCGGAGCCTGGGACTGGGACTGCGCCCGAGCCGGGTCCACGGGGCCGAGCGGGGCCTCGTCGACCGTCTCGGCGAGCAGCATGAACGCCTCCCGGGTACGCGGGCGCAGCTGCTCCCAGACCAGGGGCGCGCCGCCCGAGAGCGTCGGGTCGAACGGGATCGTCACCGTCGCGTGCACGGTCTCGACCAGCTCCGGCGGCTCCGCCGGCCCACCGCGGAACCGGGCACGGGCCCGAGATCCTGCGCGGGCCGACGCCGGTCCGGCGGACCCGGGCATCGTCTCGACGTAGGCGACGACGGCACCACCCGGCAGGTCGGCCCGCGCCGAGGCCAACGCGGTCAGCGCGTCCTGGGCGCAGCCGACCTCGGTGAACCGCGTCGGCTCGGCGCCCGCCGTCCGCGCGAGGCCCCGCCGGTTGCGCGCGACAGGCTCGGCCCGCGCGGTGAGCACGACCGTGTCCGCGCGGGCCAGCAGCACCGCCGGCACGGGCTGGGTCCAGCCGGGCGGGCCGTCGATGACCAACGTCGGGAAGAGCCGTTCGAGCAGGTCGACCACCCAGGCAGCCTCCGCGGCGGTCAGCCCGGGGCCGGTGAGGTCGCGCAGCCCGGGCAGCACCTCCAGACCGGAATCGCCGGCCGTCGCCAGGAATCGGCGGGCCTCGGTGAGCGACCCGACCGACGGGGTGGCAGCAAGCTCGCGCAGGCCGACGCCGCGGCCGGGAACGCCGGCGCGGTCCGCGAGCGGGCCGCCCTGGTCGGGGCAGGCATCGACGGCGACCACCCGGCCACCCCGCAGGGCGGCCAGCGCCATCCCGAGGCCGACCGCGACGGTGGTCCGCCCGCTGCCGCCGCCGAATCCACCGACGAGCACCCGTCGACCGTCCACCCGGGTCGCCGGGACAGGAGCGAGAACTCCGCGCCCCGCGAGCTCGATTCCGCGCCGCCAGGCGGCCGCGAACGCCTCCGGCGACCCCGCCGGCTGACGGGACGACGTCTCCCAGGCCCAGGCGGCCGCGGACCCTCCCGGCGCCGGCCAGGCCGCCCCAGGCACCTCGGGCGCGGACCAGGCCGGTGCGGGCCAAGCCGGTGCGGGCCAGGCTGGCGCAGGCACCGGCGCGGCGGAGGCCCGCGGGCTGACCGCCTCCGGCAGCACCGGGTGCGCCGGATGGGCCGGTGTAGGCCACGGCGACGGCGCGGCCGGGCCGGGTGGGGGGACCGCCGGGGGGTGTGCGGGCGGAGGCGCTGAGGGCCGGGCGGGCGCCGGGCCAGCCACGGCCGGCGGTGGGTAGACGACCGGGACGGAATGACTCGGCGCGGGCGACGGCGCGGGTGGCCCCTCGGGCGCCTCGCCGGGCGGCGGGAACGACGGGCGCGGCGGGCCGTAGCCGAACCAGACGCGCGGCCGGTCCTCGGCGCCGGCCGGGCTCGCCGCGGCGTCGCCGGGCTGGCCGGACCGGTCCGAACCTGGCTGGCTGGCCCGCGGCGTCCCCGGCCCATCAGGCGTCGCCCGCGAAGCCGACGCGGCGGGTGAGACGCGGTCTCCTGGCTGCAGCCAGGCCGCATAGCCGCTCTGGTCCACGCTGTCCGGCCACCCGTCGGCGCCGGGGGGGCTGGACGGTTCCTGCGACGACGTGGAAGCCGCCGACGCGCGGGGACCGGACGGCGTGACGGGACCAGACGGCGTGACGGGACCAGACGGCGTGACGGGACCAGACGGCGTGACGGGATCGGACAGCGTGACGGGAGCGGACAGCGAGGCCTGGTCGAACCGCGCCTCGAGATCAACCGGCGCCCTGAGATCAGTGGGCGTCGCGAGGTCACCCGGCAACGCGAGGTCCGCCGAACCGGCACGATCAGGCGGACTGGCACTATCAGGCACCACGGTGCCGTCCCGCGCCACCGCACCGCCGAGCTCCCCCACGCCGCCGTCGGGCCGAGCGACGTCGTCGTCGGACCTACCAGCGCCGTCGGGCCGAACAGCGCCGTCGGGCCGAACAGCGTGAGCGGGCCGGCTCACGGGGTCAGGCCGGCCGACAGGGTCAGGCGTCGCGACAGGCTCGTCGGAGCGGATGGGTGGTGGGACGGCGACCTCAGTGTCAACAGGAGTGTCAGCAGGCCGCGCCGGGCCAGGGGGTCCCCACCAGGAGCCGCGCGGCCGGTCCGTCGGGGCCGGGACGAGCCCGACGTCGGGGACCCACCCGCCCACAGCCAGGGGCGCGGGCGGCTCGTCCGCCCGAGCGGAGGGACCGGGGCTCGCCTGGGCGTCGGTCGGCGCCGGGCCCGCGACGGCCCGGACCGGAGGCGCCACCGCCGGCGGCGGCAACGCGGGCCGAGGGGCCGGGCCGGGGCGGGGCGGCGGCGCTACCGCCGGGCGCGCTGGCTTCGAAGGCACCGCGGACGCCGAAGGCGACGAGGCCACGACCGGATGCGAGGCGGTCGGTTGGGTGGCGGCCGGGTGGGAGGACGACGGGTCACGCTCCAGGGGGACGGCCGCCAGGCGACGGTCCCCGGCCCGGGGGTTCGAGGCGGTGGCGCGGGCCCGCGACGACGGCCGACGGACCATCGCGCGCTCGCCGGACCCGTCCGACAGGCGCATGCCCAGCAGCGAGACGGGACGAGCGTCGCCGCCCCCACCGGGGGCCGGCACCGTCACGGTCCCGCCGACGCCGGTGTCGCCCGACTCGTCCGCGGGCTCGGGAGACCCGGACTCACCGGGTCTGGCCTGGCCAGACGGGGTCGAGGCCGGCTCGCCGTCGCCGTCGCCCGTCACCGGCGCCACGCGCACGCCACGTCACCCCGCTCCCCAGCCGATACCGCCCCCTGCGCAACCACGGGGTCAACTATCACCGCTGACCCACGTTCGGTGCCGCAACGCAAGGAGACCGATACACCGAGACAACACGGTCTCTCGTCGTACCCCGTCAGACAAGTCCGATGGCGTCCGCGTTGTCCTGGTCACCAGGCTCGTGGCGAAAGAAGCGAGAAATCGGCCTCAGGCGAGCGGCTGGAGCTCGGTGAGCACGAGGGCGGTCTCGAGGGCCGCGAGGGCCGCCTCACGGCCCTTGTCCTCCACGGATCCGGGCAGGCCGGCCCGGTCCCTGGCCTGCTCGACCGTGTCGCAGGTGAGCACGCCGAAGCCGACGGGCACGCCGTTGTCGAGGCTGACCCGCAGCAGTCCCTCGGTGACGTACTTGCAGACGTAGTCGAAATGGGGGGTGCCACCGCGGATGACCACCCCGAGCGCGACCACCGCGTCGTGATGGGCCGCCAGCCGGTCGGCGACGACCGGCAGCTCGACGGCGCCCGCCACCCGGACGACGGTCGGCTCGACCACGAGCTTCACGTCCTGCGCGGCGCGCAGCGCGCCCTCCAGCAGCGCGTCGGTGATCTCACTGTGCCACCGGGTGGCGACGATCCCGAGGCGTACCTCGGACGCCTCCGGCAGCACCTCCTGTGGTGCCCCGAACCCACTCACCGACCGTCCCCTCCTCGGCTGGCCTCGGCCACCCGACGGTGACCGGTGAGCCGCCCGCGAACTCGCCCGTTGCCACTGGTGCCATTGCCACTGGTGCCGTTGACGTTCCCACGCCCGGCGGTCGCGCCGTCGGCCGCCTCGCCGCGGGCGTCGGCGTCCGTGTCCAGGGCGTCGGCGGCGGTGGCGACCGCCTCGGCCACGGCCTGCGCGACCACCTTGACCGGGACGGCGGGCACCGCGGCGGCGACCGCCTCCGCGACAGCGTCCGCCACCACATCGGGCAGCTCAGGAAGGCCAGGGATGTCGTGGCCCATCCGGTCCCGCTTGGTGGTGAGGTAGCGCAGGTTCTCCGGTGTGTGCGCGACGGGCAGCGGGACCCGCTCGACGATGCTCAGCCCGTAGCCCTCCAGCCCGGCCCGCTTGGCCGGGTTGTTGGTCAGCAGCCGCATCCCCCGCACGCCCAGGTCGACGAGGACCTGCGCGCCGACGCCGTAGTCCCGGGCATCGGCCGGCAGGCCCAGCGCCAGGTTGGCGTCGACCGTGTCATGCCCGGCGTCCTGCAGCTGGTAGGCGGCGAGCTTGTGCATGAGGCCGATGCCGCGGCCCTCGTGCCCGCGCATGTAGAGCACGACGCCGCGGCCCTCGGCGGCGACCATCCGCAGCGCGGCGTCCAGCTGGGCGCCGCAGTCGCAGCGCAGCGAGCCGAACACGTCTCCGGTCAGGCACTCGCTGTGCACCCGGACCAGGACCTCCGCGCCGTCGCCGATCTCGCCACGGATGAGCGCGACGTGCTCGACCCCGTCGAGCGTGCCGCGGTAGCCGATCGCGCGGAAGGCGCCGTACTTGGTCGGCAGGCTCGCCTCCGCGACACGGACGACCTGCATCTCGGTCCGCCGCCGGTAGGCGACCAGGTCCGCGATCGAGATGAGGACCAGCCCGTGCTCGCGGGCGAAGACGACGAGCTGGGGCAGCCGGGCCATCGTGCCGTCGTCGTTGACGATCTCGCAGATCGCCCCGGCGGGCCGCAGGCCGGCGAGCCGGGCCAGGTCGACGGCCGCCTCGGTGTGGCCGGGGCGGCGCAGCACGCCGCCCTCGCGGGCACGCAGCGGGAAGATGTGGCCTGGCCTGGACAGGTCGGTGCTCACGGTCGCGGCGCCGGCGAGCAGCCGCAGCGTGTGGGCCCGGTCGGCGGCGGAGATCCCGGTGCTGACGCCCTCGCGGGCGTCGACCGACACGGTGAAGGCCGTGCCCATCCGCTCGGTGTTCGTCGGGACCATCTGGCCCAGGTCGAGCCGGTCGGTCTCCTGCTCGGTCAGCGGCGCGCAGATCACCCCGGAGGTGTGGCGCACCATGAACGCGACCAGCTCCGGCGTCGCCATCTCGGCGGCGAAGATCAGGTCGCCCTCGTTCTCCCGGTCCGCGTCGTCGACGACGACGACGGCCCGGCCGGCGCGGATCGCGGCCACCGCGTCCTCCACCGTGCCGAAGGCGCTGGTCAGATCCTCGGCTGGCGGTGTCGCGCACACGGTGGTCGCGCTCATCGGTCGGCTCCCTTCAGGCTGGCGGCCGTCGGGCGGGCGGCCTCGGGCGAGTCCGCCCGCGGCGGGCCGACGGGTGGTGCGGGCAACTGCGGGGACGGGTCCAGTCGCCCCACCGTGGTGGGCAGCTGGCCGAGAACCGCGCCGGCCACCTGGCCGAGGACGGGAGCGGCGAGCTTCTCCACGTACTTGGCGACGACGTCGACCTCAAGGTTCACCAGCGCGCCGACATTCCGGGCGCCCAGCGTCGTGTCGGCGAGTGTCGTCGGGATCAGGCTCACGGTGAACGACGCGGGCAGGTCGGCGGTGGCGGGTGTGACGTCGACGACGGTGAGGCTCACGCCGTCGACGGTGATGGAGCCCTTCTCGACGAGGTAGCGGTCGAGCCCGGCCGGCAGCGCGATCCGCACGACCTCCCAGTGCTCGTCCGGCGCTCGGTCGGCGATCGTGCCGACGCCGTCGACGTGCCCCTGGACCAGGTGGCCGCCGAGCCGGTCGGCGAGGCGCACCGGGCGTTCCAGGTTGACCCGGTCGCCGGCCGTCAGCGCGCCGAGCGCCGAGCGCCGCAGCGTCTCCAGCATCACGTCGGCGGTGAAGACGCGGGTGCCGGTGCGCGGATCGACCTCGCCCGGCGGCGTGAAGGAGGTGACAGTGAGACAGACGCCGTTGACGGCGATCGACGCGCCGTGGCGCACGTCTTCCAGTACGGCCGTGGAGCCGATGGTCAGCTCGGCCGCGGTGGCGTGCTCGGTGACCGCGGCGACAGTGCCGAGTTCCTCGACGATGCCGGTGAACATCCGACCTGCGTCCTTCCCGTCCGGCGCCCGTGCCGGGGGGAAACGAGGGAAGGACGTCACGCAGGGTCCACGGGCGGCACCGGGCCATCCGGCGCATCGCCGGATGCCGACGCCGCGACGCACGCCAGCCGGAACGGATCCGCCCAGCGCCACGGGGCCCCGCGCGCTGCCTCCCATCCGGACTTTCACCGTCGGTCCCGGAATTCCACCAGGTCCACCGCCCACCAACGGTGGGACGGGTCGCGGACTGTTACCGCCGGCTCGGAATTTCACCGACCCCGGAGCGCGCGTGCTGCTGTGGTCTCCCCGCCGACGGTGGCGACCGCGGCCGGGAGGTGTTGGAACTTGCCTACTGGTAAGTCTGGCACACAAGCCGGGCCAACGCGGCAGCTCACCGGTCAGATATGCCGTAGTAGACACATTTGCGAGGTTCAGCGGTAACAGTCAGGTGACCAACCTCACGCGGTGCCGCGGCGGCCGGTCTCCCCGGCGTCAGTCGGCGAGCAGGTGGGCGTTGGCCGCGCGTACGCCGGCCGCGAGGTCGGGCCGCTCGACGACCGTGACGCCGGCGGCGGCGAGCAGTTCGGCGCCCTGACAGTCGACGAAGAGCGCCGGCTCACGCCAGGCGAAGACGACCCGGCCGATGCCTGCGGCCAGTGTCAGCTCGGTGCAGGTCCTTGGCCTGGAGGCCCGCGCGCTGCACGGCTCCAGCGAGCTGTAGAGGGTGGCGCCGGCCAGCCGCGGGTCGCCGGGCGCGAAGCCGCGCAGGGCCGCCTCCTCCGCGTGGTCACGCGGGTCGCCCGCCCGGGACCAGCCCTCGGCGAGCACCGTCGCGCCGTCCGGGCCGACGATCACCGCGCCGACCGAGAAGGCCGTCCGCGAGGGCGGGCACCGCAGGGCCAGCTCAACGGCGTACTCCAGCCAGTGCCCGTCGGCGTCGCCCGCGCCCGTCTCGGCGGCATGCGTCTCGGCAGCCACAGTCAGGCCGTCGTCGCCCGTTCGGGCATCTCCCGACGGGGCGGAGCGAGCCGCGGCGAAGCGCGCAGCGCCTGCGCCCGCAGCGCCTCGACGGCCGCGCCCGGGTCCGCGAGGCCGTAGACGGCGGTGCCGGCCACGAACACGTCCACCCCGGCGGCGGCGGCCCGCTCGATCGTCTCCGCGTTGACGCCGCCGTCGATCTGCAGCCACAGGTCCAGGCCGCGCTGGTCCAGCAGCCGCCTGGCCGCCTGGATCTTCGGCAGCACGCTGTCCATGAACGTCTGGCCGCCGAAGCCCGGCTCGATCGTCATCAGCAGCAGCAGGTCGAAGCGGTGCAGGTCGTCGGCGTAGCCCTCGACCGGCGTGGCCGGCTTGACGGCGAGACCGGTGCGGGCGCCGGCGGCGCGGATCGCCTCGGTGGTCCGCGGCAGGTTCTCGACCGCCTCGGCGTGGATGGTGACGTTCGCCGCGCCCCGCTCCGCGAAGCCCGGGGCCCAGCGGTCCGGGTCGGAGATCATCAGGTGGCAGTCCAGCGGCGTCTCGGTCGCGGCGCGCAGCGCGGTGACGGTGTCGCCGGAGAAGGCCAGGTTGGGGACGAAGTGATAGTCCATGACGTCGACGTGCAGCCAGTCCGCCCGGCCCTCGACCGCCCGGGCCGCGTCCGCGATCCGGCCGAAGTCCGCGGCGAGCAGGCTGGGATAGATCTGCGCGATGGCCACCCTGCGAGGGTATGACGGGCACCGGGACGCCCGTCGGGACGCGTGCCCGGCCGTAGCATGGAGCCAATCCGCTCGCTGAAGGAGTTCCGTCTTGGCCGTCCGTGACATTCGCCTCTTCGGAGATCCGGTCTTGCGGACGAAGGCCGAGCAGGTGACGACCTTCGACAAGGAGCTGCGCAAGCTCGTCAACGATCTCGGCGAGACGATGTGGGAGGCGAGCGGCGCCGGCCTCGCCGCGCCGCAGCTCGGCGTCTCGCTGCGGGTCTTCACCTTCCTCGACGACGACGACGAGATCGACCACCTGATCAACCCGGTGCTCGGCCCGTTCTCCGAGGAGCTGCAGGACGGCGAGGAGGGCTGCCTGTCGCTGCCCGGCCTGTCGTTCGAGCTGAAGCGGCCCGAGCGGGTGCTCGCGATCGGCCAGAACATGTACGGCGACCCGGTCCAGGTCGAGGGCTCCGGCATCGTCTCCCGCTGCCTGCAGCACGAGACCGACCACCTCGACGGCATCCTGTTCATCGACAAGCTGGACCGCGAGACCAAGAAGGCCGCGATGAAGGCCATCCGCGAGGCGGAGTGGGCCAACCAGCCCACCCCCGTGGTCAAAGCCTCCCCCCACCCCCTGTTCGGCCGCGCCCTCTAGACCGGCTGGCGCGGTCAGACGATCATGCTGGCAGCCCTCGGTCGTCGTAAAGATCCGCGACGGCCAGGTCATGGGACCGCAGCGCCAGCGCGATCTCGCAGCCGAGACCGACGATCCGGTCGGCCCGCGCGACGTTCAGAGCCATGCCGCCCAATCCCTGGGCCAATGCTTCAACGTTCGGTTGCACGTTGGTATCCAGGTTCTCGATCACGACAATTCAGGCTCCACCAGAGACTGCCGGGTCAGACACTGACTAACCAAACGGTAGCGAACGCGGCGGGCGGAATCCGGCTCGCGGGCGAGGCGGCCGAGATCGCGCGCGTGCGGAGAGCGTCGGGGTGGCTCGGCGCCGCTAGGTTAGGGTTTCGTCCTTCGCCACGATGGACGTCCACGAAACTCTGAAACGGGCCGAGGCAGCGGCGTGACCCCGCGCGCCCGGCGGATCGGTGCGGCTACATGCGACTCGTCTTCGCCGGCACGCCGGCGGTGGCCATCCCCAGCCTGCGCCGGCTGCTCGACAGCCCGCGCCACGAGGTGGCCGCCGTCGTGACGAGGCCGGACCGGCCAGCCGGCCGGGGCCGCCACCTCGCCCGGTCGCCGGTCGCCGAGCTGGCGGACGAGGCCGGCGTCGAGGTCCTCGCGCCGGAACGGCCGCGCGACCCGGACTTCCTGAGCCGCCTTACCGCGATCGCCCCGGACTGCGCCCCGGTAGTCGCCTACGGCGCGCTGCTGCCCAAGGCCGCGCTGGACATCCCGCGACACGGCTGGGTCAACCTGCACTTCTCGCTGCTGCCCGCCTACCGCGGCGCCGCGCCGGTCCAGCGGGCCGTCCTGGCCGGCGAGGACATCACCGGCGCGAGCGTCTTCCAGATCGAGGAGGGCCTCGACTCTGGCCCGGTCTTCGGCACTCTGACCGAACGGGTCCGCGCCCGTGACACCTCCGGCGACCTGCTCGAACGGCTCGCCGTGGTCGGCTCGGAGCTGCTGCTCGCGACGATGGACGGGATCGAGGACGGCGTTTTGGAGCCACGGCCGCAGCCGGCCGACGGCGTCACGATCGCGCCGAAGCTCACGGTCGAGGAGGTCCGGGTCGACTGGACGCTGCCCGACTTCGCGATCGACCGGCTGGTCCGGGCCGCCACCCCGGCACCCGGTCCCTGGACGACCTTCCGGGGCGCCCGCGTCAAGCTCGGCCCGGTCCGCCCGGCCGCCGGGGCCGTCCAGACCCCGCTGCCGCCGGGGCAGCTCGTCGTCGCCGGCAAGGACACCGTCGCGGTCGGCACCGGAACCACCGCGGTGCTGCTCGGCGAGGTCCGCCCGGAAGGCAAGGCACCGATGCCCGCCGCGGCCTGGGCCCGCGGCATCCGCCCCACCGACGGCGAGGCCTTCGCGTGACCAGTCCCACCGGCCGGCCCCGTCCCAGCGCCGGAGGCGGCTCGCCGGCGGCCAGGGTCGACGACGCGCGGATGCTCGCCTGGGAGGTGCTGCGGGCCGTCGACGAACGCGGCGCCTACGCGAACCTGCTGCTGCCGAGCCTGCTCGCCCAGCGCCGGCTCACCGGCCGGGACCGCGGCTTCGCCACCGAGCTGACCTACGGCGCGCTGCGCGCTCAGGGCCTGCTCGACGGCCTGCTCGACACGGTCACCAGCCGACCGGTCGCCACCGTCGACCCCGGCCTGCGGGACGCCCTGCGCCTGGGCACCTACCAGCTGCTGCGGACCAGGGTCCCGGCGCGGGCCGCCGTCGGCACCACCGTCGACCTGGTCCGGGCGACCGCCGGCGAGCGGCCGGTCCGGTTCGCGAACGCCGTGCTGCGCCGGGTCGCCGACCGGGTGGCCGAGACCGGCGGCGACATCGCCACGATGCTGTCCGCGCCCGCCTTCGACCGCGACCCGTTCGGCCACCTCGCCGTGGTGACCGCCCATCCGCGCTGGATCGTCGAGGTCTTCGCCGACGCGCTCGACGGCGACCTCGACGAGACCCGCGCGGCGCTGCAGGCCGACGACACCCGCCCGGCCGTCCACCTCGTCGCCCCGCCGGACCAGCTCAGCCGGGACGAACTGCTCGCCGAGGTGCACGAGGCGGGCCTCGCCGGCGAGCCGGGCCGGTACTCGCCGTTCGCCGTCGTCCTCGCCGGCGGTGACCCCGGCGCGCTGCCGGCGGTGGCCGCCCACCGGGCCGCCGTGCAGGACGAGGGCAGCCAGCTGGTGGCGCTGGCGCTGGCCCGCACCCCGACCGTCGGCCCGGACAGCGGCGTCACCGTCGACCTGTGCGCCGGCCCCGGCGGCAAGGCCGCGCTGCTGGCCGCGCTTCTCACCTCGGGCCAGGTCGGCGAGACCCTCGGGCTGCCGGAGCCCGCGCTGCTGGCCTTCGAGCCGCGGGCGTCCCGCGCGGGACTCGTCGCCGCCGCGCTGGCCGGCCGGCCGGGCGCGTTCGCGGTGCGGGCCGACGGGCGGTATCCACCGCTGCCGGCTGGCCGGGTCGACCGGGTGCTCGTGGATGCGCCGTGCACCGGCCTGGGCGCGCTGCGCCGCCGGCCGGAGGCGCGCTGGCGCAAGCTCGCCTCCGACGCGACGGCGCTCGCCCGGCTGCAGCGCCAGCTGCTGGTCAGTGCGCTCGACCTGGTCCGGCCCGGTGGGGTCGTCGCCTACGTGACCTGCTCGCCGCACCCCGCGGAGTCCGTCGAGGTGGTCGCCTCCGTGGTCGAGCAGCGCGACGCCGTCACCCTGCTCGACGCCCGCCAGTCCCTGCCGGGCGTCCCCGCTCTCGGCGAAGGCCCGTTCGTGCAACTGTGGCCACACCGCCACGGCACCGACGCGATGTTCCTCGCCCTGCTACGCCGGGACAGCTGAAGGCTGGCCGCCCCGCCCCGGCGCGGCCTTGGCACCGGTGACCGGCATTTGGGCTAGGTGGCGCCGATTCCCATACCCGGTCGTGGATCTTCGGCGGCGTCCGGCCGACACGACCTGCAAGATCACAGACCTGGTATGGATAAAAGGCGCATACCGGGCGCAGGGCGACGGTTTCGATACCAGCCTGGCGATCATGACGGGCGACCGGGCCACTGACCGCCGATGATCGCCGGCCTGGTATCGAAACCGTCACGGAGCCGCGGAACGCGGAGATCGACCGCCCTGCGGAACGCGTCAGGCGTCGGGGCGCCCTGGGGGCGACTGCGCGGTGGGCGGGTAACCGTCCGGGGGTCCAGGCGCCAGTCCGCCTGCACATCTGGCGATCTTCGAGCTGTCCGGCGGCGGGTAACGGCCATGATCGCCAGATGCGCCGGAGCAAATGCGGCAAACCGGGGCGTCGGACGACGATTTTCCCTACCCAACCCACGATCATGAACAACCTTGACGGTGCCAGGGCGCGATGATCGCCAATTGCGCAGGGGAAACGGCAGACGCGAAAGGCCGACCATCCGGTACTGACCCGCCACAACCGCCGACCAGTCCGGCCACCGCCCCGAGCCCCTCGGCTCCTCCCACGGACCTGCCGCCCGTCCAGACCGCGGCCGACCCTCGAACCAGCCCACCCCAACCGCGGCCAACTGGCCAGAGCCGGCTTGGTTTCAGTTACGGGGCCTGAGTCAGCTCAGGCTGGGGTCAGCCGAGCACCACGGGGTCCAGCTGGACGCGCAGGCCGGCGGCGGCTCGGCGGGCGTCGAGGACGCCGTGCGCGGCGCGCAGCGCGTCGGCCAGCTCGGCGCCCTCCTTGCGGGGAACCCGGACCAGCAGCCGCTCTCGCGGGCCGCCGTCGGACTCGGGCTCGCCCCGGCCGGTGGCCGGGTCGCCGGCTGGGCGGTGTGGCGGCGAGGCGACCGGCACCGGGCCGAGGATCTCGGCATCCGGCGGCAGAGCGGCGGCGGCCAGGAACTCACGCAGGGTCGGCGCAGTGCCCTCGACGGCCGCGATCCGCGCCGCCGGGGGGAACCCCAGCTCGGCCCGGTCGTCCGCCTCCCTGGCGACGAACCAGGCCGGGTCCCAGCGAATGAGCGCCTGCACGGGGGCCAGGCCCTCGTCGGCGACGACCACGACCCGGCCGCCGGCCGGCCCGGGCCGCGCGAGCGCGGCAGCGTTCGCCCAGCGGCGCAGAGTCTCCTCGCCCGCGCGCAGGTCGGGGCGGCCGAGCATCGCCCAGCCGTCGAGCAGCAGCACCGCGCCGTAGCCGCCCTCGGCGACCGGCTCGGCCCCGGGTGTGGCGACGACCAGCGCGGGGGCCGCCGAGACGGTGGCGAGCACCTCGTCGCGCCCGGAGGTCCGAAGCGCGACCCCGGGGAAGGCTCGACCCAGCTCCTCGGCGGTGCGCCGGTCACCCGTCACCGACACCCGTAGCCGGGTGTCCCCACAGGCCGGGCATGCCCACGCCACGCCGGGCACCGAGCGGGCCGCCGGGCCTCTACCGACCGTCCTGCCTGCCCGGGCCGTTCCCACGGCGCCGGCCGCGCCGGGCTCGGTGGCGTCCGCCGTGGGCGCGGGGCGGCCGCACCAGCCGCAGACCGGGACGCGCCCGCCGGCGGGCCGGCCCAGCGGGCCGTGGCAGTGCGCGCAGCGGGCCGGGCGGCGGCAGGACGCGCACGCGAGCGACGGCTGGTAGCCGCGTCGCGGCACCTGCACGAGCACGGGATGGCCGGCGGCCAGCGCCTCCCGGGCCGTCCGGGCCGCCAGCGACGGGATGCGCGCCATCCGGGCGGCCTCGTCACGGGCCGCCTCCCAGTCCGACCCGGTCGCCCGGACCAGCGGGGCCAGCGCCCGGACCGTGTCCCTGGGCAGGACCAGCGGGTGCGCCCAGCCGGAGCGGGTCAGCGTCTCGGCGTCAGCGGACGGCGCGTGCCCGCCGACGAGCAGGGCCGTGTCCTCCAGGTGGCTGCGCAGCGCCGCCACGTCCCGGGTATGCGGGTAGGGAGCGCGGGGCTCGGCGTGCAGGTCGTCCCCGTCGTCCCAGACGACGATCAGGCCCAGGTCGGCGACGGGGGCGAACCCGGCCGCCCGCGTACCGACCACGACCCGGGCCTCGCCCCGGGCCACGGCCAGGAACCGGCGGTAGCGCTCGGCCGGCCCGAGGTCGGCTCGCAGCACCGCGACCAGCGGCTTCTCGGCCCCGGTGGCGGCCAGCTCGGCGGTGAGGACATCGGCGAGCCGGTCGACGTCCCGATGATCCGGAACGACCACCAGGACGCCGCGCCCGCCAGCCAAGGTCGCGCGCGCGGCCGTCGTGATCATCGCCGGCCAGGCCGGGCCGGGCGGCGCCCACCACACCGCGCGCGGCGCACGTCCCGCGGTGAGCGCGGCCAGCAGGCTGGGACCGGCCGGGTAGCGCCGCCATTCCTCCGGCTCGACCGGCGCCGGCGCCGCGGCGGGTTCGGCCTCGCCCGGCGGCGCGGCGCCCGGCGGGGCCTCGGTCGAGGCCACGCCCGGCGGCGGGGCGTCGAGCGACTCCGAGCCCGGCGCTTGGGTGGCCGAGGGAGCCGGTTGCCTCGAGGTCACGGCCGGGACGGTGGACGCCCGTTCGGCCGCGGCGTGCCGGGGCGGGATCGCGAGGCGCAGGACGTCGGCGAGGGTGCCCGCGTAGCGGTCGGCGACGGCCCTGGCCAGCCGGGCCACCGGCGCGGACAGCACCGGTTCCGGGGAGATCACCTTGGCCAGCGGGGCGAGCCTGCCGTCATGGTCCGAGCGCTCCAGCCGCTCCAGTACGAAGCCGTCGACGAGCCGCCCCGCGAACCGGACCCGCACCCGCGCGCCGGGCACGGCGTCGGCGGCCATCGAGGCCGGGACGAGGTAGTCGAACGGCCGGTCCAGATGGGCGAACCCGACCATGGCCGCCACCCGGGCCACCGGCAGCTCGCTGGAGATCTCCGCGTCCCGGCTGGCCGGGCGCTTGCGCGTGGGCCGTTGACCCGCTGGCTCGGCGGCGCGGCCACCACCGTCGGCCGTCGCCCGCCCTGGCGGCCGGCGCGCGGAGTCCTGGCCTGCGGGCGGCTGACCCCCAGGGGGCCGCTCGCCAGGGGGCCGCTCGCCAGGGGGCTGCTGGCCGGGCGGCACCGCTGCCGCGGACAGGTCGCCGCCGGGCAGGTCGAGCCCGGGCAGCAGGTCCATGCCCGCATTCGTACCAGCCGCCTGAGACAGGCCTACCACCACCCGGGCATGCGACGGCCCGGCCCCACGACGTGGGACCGGGCCGAGGCCGGAGCGATGCGCCGCTCCCTGACAGCGTCGGCCAGCTGCCTTGATTGCCGTTCTGGCCCTCTAGTGGTTGTGGGACACGCCTGGATACAACCAGCAGAGGGCCGAAGCGGCGATCATGAGGGCCGGGCCGCGGTGGTGCGTCCCGGTCAGCCCTTGACGAGCTTGGCAAGGGCCTCGGCGCGGCCGGTGGACTCCCAGGTGAAGTCCAGCTCGGGGCGGCCGAAGTGGCCGTACGCCGCGGTCGGGGCGTAGATCGGGCGGAGCAGGTCGAGGTCGCGGATGATCGCGGCCGGACGCAGGTCGAAGACCGTGGTGATCGCGTCGGAGATCTGCTCGTCCGGGACGACGCCGGTGCCGAAGGTCTCGACGAACAGGCCGACCGGGTGCGCCTTGCCGATCGCGTAGGCGACCTGGACCTCGCACTTGGTGGCGAGGCCCGCGGCGACGACGTTCTTGGCGACCCAGCGCATCGCGTAGGCGGCGGACCGGTCGACCTTGGACGGGTCCTTGCCGGAGAACGCGCCGCCGCCGTGACGGGCGTAGCCGCCGTAGGTGTCAACGATGATCTTGCGGCCGGTGAGGCCGGCGTCGCCCATCGGCCCGCCGATCTCGAAGCGGCCGGTCGGGTTCACCAGCAGCCGGACGCCGTCGGTGGCGATGTCCAGCGTCGCCAGCTCGGGGTCGACGACGTACTCCTTGACGTCGGGCGCCAGCAGCGTCTCGAGGTCGATGTCGGCCGCGTGCTGGCTGGAGACGACCACGGTGTCGAGCCGGACCGGCCGGCCGTCGACGTACTCGATCGTGACCTGGGTCTTGCCGTCCGGGCGCAGGTAGCCGACCTGGCCGTCCTTGCGGACCGCGGACAGCCGACGGGCCAGCCGGTGCGCGAGCGCGATCGGCAGCGGCATCAGCTCGGGGGTCTCGTCGCAGGCGAAGCCGAACATGAGGCCCTGGTCGCCGGCACCCTGCTTGTCCAGCTCGTCCTCGACCGAGCCCTCGACGCGGGTCTCGTGGGCCGTGTCGACGCCCTGGGCGATGTCGGGCGACTGCGAGCCGATCGAGACGCTGACGCCGCAGGAGGCCCCGTCGAAGCCCTTCTTGGACGAGTCGTACCCGATCTCCAGGATCTTCTCCCGGACGACCGAGGCGATGTCGACGTAGGTCTTGGTGGTGACCTCGCCGGCGACGTGCACCTGCCCGGTGGTGATCAGGGTCTCGACGGCGACCCGGCTCTTCGGGTCGTCCTTGAGCATCGCGTCGAGGATGGAGTCGCTGATCTGGTCAGCGATCTTGTCCGGGTGTCCCTCGGTGACGGACTCGGACGTGAACAGGCGCGTCGCCACTTGGTGGTCTCCCTGAAAGATCCGACAGATTCCGACGAAGTTTACCGATGCGCGTCACCGACAAGCGCGGGCCACCGGCGGACGTGGCCAGGCTTTCACTCTCGCGCCCAGCGCCGCTCACACTCGTGAAATATCTCGCCGCAGCCGGGCGGCCACGAGGTCCAGGACGCGATGGGCCAGCAGGTCCTTGGTGGTGCGCTCGATCGTGGTCGTCGAGCCGTCGGATCCCAGGACCACCGCGGCGTTGTGGTCGACCTCGAAGCCGAGACCGGCGCCGACCTCGTTGACGACCAGCAGGTCCGCGGGCTTGCGGGCCAGCTTCGCCCGGCCCAGGGTGAGCACGTCGCCGTCCGGCCCGCCGGTCTCCGCGGCGAAGCCCACGAGCAGCTGCCCGGACGGGCGGGTGGCCCGGGTGGCGACCAGCTCGGCGAGCACGTCCGGGTTCGCCTCCAGCTCCACCGGAGCCGGGACGCCGGCCTCTTTCTTGATCTTGTGGTCGACCCGCTTGGCCGGGCGGAAGTCGGCGACGGCCGCCGTCATGACGACCACGTCGGCGTCGGCCGCCGCCGCGTGTACGGCGTCCCGCAGGTCGAGCGCCGAGACGACCCGCACGACGCCCGCGCCGGCCGGGTCGGGCAGCGCGACGTTCGCCGCGACGAGCGTCACCCTGGCGCCGCGGGCGACGGCGGCGCGAGCCAGCGCGTAGCCCTGTCGGCCGCTGGAGGAGTTCCCGAGGAAGCGCACCGGGTCGAGGTGCTCCCGGGTGCCGCCGGCGCTCACGACGACGTGACGGCCGCCCAGGTCGGGGCTCGCGGCCCGCGGCCCGAGGGCGAGCACGGCGCGGGCGACGGCGGCGATCTCGGCGGGCTCGGGCAGCCGGCCGGCGCCGGAGTCGGGCCCGGTGAGCCGGCCGACGGCGGGGTCGATGACGACCGCGCCCCGCTCGCGCAGCGTCGCGACGTTGGCCCTCGTCGCCGGGTGCTCCCACATCTCGGTGTGCATCGCGGGGGCGTAGACGACCGGGCAGCGGGCGGTCAGCAGCGTGCCGGTCAGCAGGTCGTCGGCGCGCCCGGCCGCGGCCCTGGCCATCAGGTCGGCGGTCGCCGGCACGATGAGCACCAGGTCCGCCTCACGGCCGATCCGCACGTGGGCGACCTCGTCGGCGTCGGCCCAGACATCGGTGTGGACGGGGTGGCCCGACAGCGCGGCGAAGGTCGTCTCGCCCACGAACCGCAACGCGGCCGGCGTCGGGACCACCCGGACGTCATGCCCGGTCTCGGTGAGCCGGCGCAGCACCTCCAGCGCCTTGTAGGCGGCGATGCCGCCGGCCACCCCGAGGACGACGCGCGGGCGGCCGCCGCCCGGCGCTGCGCCGGACACCGTCAGGAGACGGGCGGCAGCGACTCGGGAGCCGCCTCGTGCGTGAGCAGCCCCGCGTTGATCTCGCGCAGCGCGATCGACAGCGGCTTCTCCTGGGCGCTGGTCGGCTCCACCAGCGGGCCGACGTACTCCAGCAGGCCCTCGCCGAGCTGGGAGTAGTAGGCGTTGATCTGGCGGGCTCGCTTGGCCGCGTAGATCACCAGGCTGTACTTCGAGTCGGTGGCCTCGAGCAGCTCGTCGATCGGCGGGTTGGTGATGCCCTCGGGCTGGGCCGGCGTACCGGACAAGGTGTTCCTTCCGGTGGGACGGGCCGATCGGCTTGCGATCGGCCGGTCACGAGTGTGGGGCGGGCGACACCGAACGGAGTTCCGGTCGCGCGGGAATGCGTGTTTCGGGGGTGCGGTGCCTCAGGAAATGCCGTGCTGCCGGAAATGCGGTGTATCCAGGGTGCGGGGGGTTGCCCCCCGCGGGCGGCACAGCAACGCCTGTCATGAGTCAGTCATCAAGGATACCAACCGCGCCGCGGCGGCCTCGACGTCGTCGTTGACGACGACCGCGTCGAACTCCTTCTCGGCGGCCAGCTCGACGCGGGCCCGGTCGAGCCGGCGCTCGATGACCTCGGGCGGCTCGGTGCCCCGGCCGGTCAGCCGGCGGACGAGCTCCTCCCAGCTGGGCGGGGTGAGAAAGACGAAGCGGGCGGACGGCATCGACGCGCGGACCTGACGGGCACCTTGCAGCTCAATTTCCAGCAGCGCGGGCAGCCCGGTGGTGAGCCGCCGCTCCAGCGGCGCGCGTGGGGTGCCGTACCAGTTGCCGGCGAACTCGGCGTGCTCGACCAGCTCGCCGTCCTTGGCCATCCGCACGAAGTGGTCCCGGTCGACGAAGTGGTACTCGACGCCCTCGGTCTCACCCGGGCGGGGCAAGCGGGTCGTCGCGCTCACCGATACCCAGACATCGGGGAAAAGCCGGCGCACGGCGGCGACGACGGTTCCTTTGCCCACCCCGGACGGCCCGGACAAGACGGTGAGTCCCATCGGCCAACCTTAGGGGGTCCACCGACGGCCTGGGTCGCCAGCTCACACCGGCGGCGGCCGCAGCGGCCCGATCCCCGGTGTCCGGGCGCCGACGCGGGCGTCCAGGTGCGTGCACGGGGGGCGCTTCGCCGGCCCGGGCCGCCGTCGGCGTCCCGGGCCACCCGTGACCGCGTCACGGTGCGAAGCAGGTTGTCCCGGGCCTGGCGCCGCGCCGTGCGTCCCGGGTCGCGCCTACGGCGCGGCCCGGGAGACGCGGGCCAGGAGGGACTGCCCCGGCCGGGGCCCGGGAGTATCCCGATCCTGCTGGGATGCTCCCGCGGGCACCGGCCTGCTTGCGGTGTCAGGGCCTGACCGGGCGACGCGAGCGTTCTCGCCGGGCCAGAACCCCACCAGAGGTCCTCGGCCGTGAACCTGGCCGAGGACCTCGACTCCCGTCACCGCCGCCGCCGTCCCGCCCCCCGCTGTGACACGGGAACGGGCCGCCGGCGCCGATGGTCAGGATGCCGCGCCGAACTCCTCCAGGAGCGCGGCACGCTGCTTGGCACCGAGGCCACGCAGCCGGCGGGTGGGGCTGATACCGAGCCGCTCCCGGATGCGCTGGGCCCGCACGCGGCCCACACCCGGCAGCGCCTCAAGCACCGCCGAAACCTTCATCTTGCCGACGACCTCGTCCTCTTCGGCCTGGGTCAGGACCGCGGCCAGGGTCGTCTCCGCCTTCTTGAGTCGCTCCTTGAGATCCGCGCGCTGCTTACGAGCAAGCGCGGCCTTCTCGAGAGCGGCTGCCCGCTGCTCGGGCGTCAGGGGCGGCAGGGGCACGGTACGCCTCCTCAAATGGGGTGATCGCGACGCGCAACCTAGCGAGGACTGTCGCGCCGGTCTAGCGGGGGTCACCTCACCCTGAAGCGGGTTTACCGCCCCGAAACGCGCATCGGAGCGCCGGACCGAACCGGTTGCGACCGACCGGGGCCAGTTCGTAGCGCGCCGCCACGCTGTGACGGCACCGCGTGGCGACCGCGGCGGGGCCCGCCGGGCCCGCCGGAGCGTTTTCGCAGGTCAGCGGCCTAACGCAGCTGGCCGAGGGTCGCCGCGAGGGCGGCGGCGACGGCTCCCGGGTCGGCCGCTCCCGTGATCGGGCGGCCCATCACGACCAGGTCGGCCCCGGCCGCGAGGGCTTCCTCCGGAGTTGCGACACGCACCTGGTCGGCCCGTTCACCGCCCGCCGGGCGCACTCCTGGAGTGATGAGAGTCACATTGTTTCCGACCTCTTCGCGAAGCTTTTCAGCCTCCCAGGGGCTCGCCACCAGCGCAGTGGCACCAGCCTCGACGGCCAGTCGGGCGAGCCTTCTCGCGGCGTCGAGAGCCGGCCCGGCGAGCCCCACGGTGGTGAGATCCGCCTCGCTCAGAGAGGTCAGGACGGTCACCCCGGCGACGGAGAGGGGCGTGGTTCCGGCCTCGGCGGCCGCCTCGTTCGCGGCCTCGACGGCGGCGCGCAGCATCGCGGGCCCGCCCGCGGCGTGCACGGTGACGAACTGGGGCCGCAGCCGGGCGACCGACCGGATGGCACCCGCGACGGTCACCGGGATGTCGTGCAGCTTGAGATCAAGAAACAGCCCTGGCGCGTCCGCCGACCCCGGCTCCCCAGGGTCGGCGAGCAGGCCCTCGGCGCGCAGCGCGGCCACGACCGCGGGGCCCTCCCGGTAGAAGAGCTCCATCCCGACCTTGAGAACGGCCACGTGCGGCGCCACGGCCCGCGCCCAGCGCAGCGCCGTCGCCGCGTCCGACGTGTCCAGGGGGACCGCCACCGGCGCCCGCCCGGTCCGCAGGTCCCCATCCACCCCGACGCCCATCCGCGCTCCCTGTCCCTTCCTACGGCCGACCACAGGTCTCAGGTGCCCAGCGGGGGCCAGCTGTGGGCCTGGTGTCCCTCAGGGCCGAATGCGGGCCGCCGTCAGTCCCCCGCCGCACGCGGACCGGTACCGCCCGTGGCCGCGGCCCAGGTGGCGTGCAGCTCCGCGTGGTACGACTGCAACGGTCGGACACCGAGCTCCCCACGCGAGAGCGCCTCGATGCCCTGGACGCAGGCCGCGGCCGCCTGGATCGTCGTGATGCACGGCACACCGGCCGAGACACAGGCCGTCCGGATCTCGTAGCCGTCCAGCCGCGGCCCGACGCCCCAGGGGGTGTTGATCACCAGATCGAGCTGCCGGGAGCTGATCATGTCGACGCAGTCGGTCAGGCCGTCCGCCGGGGCCCGGTGCTTGCCCAGTACCACGGCCTTCACCCCGTTGCGGCGCAGCACGGCGGCGGTGCCCTCGGTGGCGTAGACGGTGAAGCCCAGATCGGCCAGCCGCTTGATCGGGAAGATCATCGCCCGCTTGTCCCGGTTGGCGACGGAGACGAACACCCGGCCGGACGTCGGCAACGACGAGTACGCCGCCGCCTGCGACTTCGCGTACGCCGTCCCGAAGCCGCTGTCGATGCCCATCACCTCGCCGGTGGACTTCATCTCGGGCCCGAGCACGGTGTCCACGCCGTGGCCACCGGCGTCCCGGAACCGGCCGAACGGCAGCACGGCCTCCTTGACGGCGATGTGCGAGTCCAGCGGCAGCGTGGCGCCGTCGCCGGAGGCGGGCAGCAGCCCCTCGGTGCGCAGCCGCGCGACGGTCGCACCGAGCATCACCCGGGCGGCGGCCTTCGCCAGCGGCACCGCCGTCGCCTTGGAGACGAACGGGACGGTTCGCGACGCCCGCGGGTTGGCCTCCAGCACGTACAGCACGTCGGACTGCAGCGCGTACTGGACGTTCAGCAGCCCGCGCACCCCGACACCCCGGGCGATCGCGAGCGTCGAGGCCCGGATCCGGTCCAGCTCGGAACGGCCCAGCGTGATCGGCGGCAGCGCGCAGGCCGAGTCGCCGGAGTGCACCCCGGCCTCCTCGATGTGCTCCATCACGCCGGCCAGGTAGAGATCCTCGCCGTCGAAGAGGGCGTCCACGTCGATCTCGACCGCGTCGTCGAGGAACCGGTCGACGAGCACCGGGTGCTCGGGCGAGATCTGGGTGGCCCGCCCGATGTAGTCGCGCAGCATCTCGTCGTCGTAGACGATCTCCATGCCGCGCCCGCCGAGCACGTAGCTCGGCCGGACCAGCACCGGGTAGCCGATCCGCTCCGCGATGGCGTGCGCCTGCGGGTAGGACGTCGCGACGCCGTGCGGCGGGGACGGCAGGCCGGCCGCGGCCAGCACGTCGCCGAACAGGCCACGGTCCTCGGCCAGGTCGATCGCCGCGGGGGAGGTGCCGACGATCGGCACCCCGGCGGCCTCCAGCCGGGCGGCGATGCCCAGCGGCGTCTGGCCGCCGAGCTGGACGATCACCCCGGCGAGCGGCCCCGCCTGCTGCTCGGCGTGCACGACCTCCAGGACGTCCTCGACCGTCAGCGGCTCTACGTAGAGCCGGTCGGCGGTGTCGTAGTCGGTGGAGACCGTCTCCGGGTTGCAGTTGACCATGATGGTCTCGTAGCCGGCGGCCGACAGCGCCATGACGGCGTGGCAGCAGGCGTAGTCGAACTCGATGCCCTGGCCGATCCGGTTCGGCCCGCTGCCGAGCACGATCACCCGCGGCTTGTCCCCCGGGGCGACCTCGCTCTCCTCGTCGTAGGCCGAGTAGTGGTACGGCGTGGCCGAGGCGAACTCGGCGGCGCAGGTGTCGACGGTCTTGAACACCGGGCGGATGCCGTGCGCGTGCCGGAAGGCCCGGACGTCCAGCTCGGACGTGCCGAAGATCTCCGCGAGCTGGACGTCGGAGAAGCCGGCCCGCTTGGCCCGC
Source organism: Pseudofrankia inefficax (assembly GCF_000166135.1). Classification (NCBI taxonomy): domain Bacteria; kingdom Bacillati; phylum Actinomycetota; class Actinomycetes; order Frankiales; family Frankiaceae; genus Pseudofrankia; species Pseudofrankia inefficax. The sequence goes on along the minus strand of NC_014666.1, from coordinate 2,063,597 downwards.
CGCACCGCGTGCGTGTCCTCAGGGCCGGCGGCCGCGGTGGCGGCGGCGATCTCGTTGACGAAGACCAGCTGGTCGACGAACCACGGGTCCATGCCGGTCGCGGTGACCACCTCGTCGGCGGTCGCGCCGGCCAGCAGCGCCTGCTGCATGACCTTCAGCCGGCCGTCGCGCGGCACCCTGGCCTCGTCGAGCAGGTCGGCCGCCTTGCGGTCCGGGGCCGTGAAGGAGAACACCCGCTCCGGGCGCTCCTGGGAGCGCAGCGCCTTCTGCAGCGCCTCGGCGTAGCTGCGCCCGACGCCCATCGCCTCGCCGACGGACTTCATGTGCGTCGTGAGCGTCTCGTCCGCGCCGGGGAACTTCTCGAACGCGAACCGCGGCACCTTGACGACGATGTAGTCCAGCGTCGGCTCGAAGGCGGCCGGGGTGGTGCGGGTGATGTCGTTCGGGATCTCGTCGAGGGTGTAGCCCAGCGCCAGCTTCGCGGAGATCTTCGCGATCGGGAAGCCGGTCGCCTTCGACGCGAGCGCGCTGGACCGGGACACCCGCGGGTTCATCTCGATGACGACGATCCGCCCGGTCCGCGGGTCGACGGCGAACTGGATGTTGCAGCCGCCGGCGTCGACGCCGACCTCGCGCATGACCGCGATCGCGAGGTCGCGCAGCTTCTGGTACTCCCGGTCGGTGAGCGTCAGCGCCGGCGCGACGGTGATCGAGTCGCCGGTGTGCACGCCCATCGGGTCGACGTTCTCGATCGAGCAGACGACGACCACGTTGTCGGCGCGGTCGCGCATCAGCTCCAGCTCGAACTCCTTCCAGCCGAGCACCGACTCCTCGACGAGCACCTGGGTCGACGGCGAGGCCGCCAGGCCGTCGGAGGCCATCCGGGCCAGCTCGTCGGGGTCGTGGGCGAAGCCGCTGCCGGCGCCGCCGAGGGTGTAGCTCGGCCGCACGACCACCGGGTAGGAGAACTCCTCGCCCGCGGCCAGGCACTCCTCGACGGTCACGCAGATCGCGCTGCGGGCGGTCTCGCCGCCGACGGTCGCGACGATCTCCTTGAACAGCTGCCGGTCCTCGCCGCGGCGGATCGCGTCGATGTTCGCGCCGATCAGCCGCACGCCGAACCGGTCAAGCACGCCGGCGTCGTAGAGCGCGACCGCGGTGTTCAACGCCGTCTGACCGCCCATGGTGGCCAGCAGCGCGTCCGGGCGCTCCTTCTCGATGATCTTCGTGACGATCTCGGGGGTGATCGGCTCGACGTAGGTCGCGTCGGCCAGCTCCGGGTCCGTCATGATCGTCGCGGGGTTGCTGTTCACCAGCACCACCCGCAGGCCCTCGGCCCGCAGCACCCGGCAGGCCTGGGTGCCGGAGTAGTCGAACTCGCAGGCCTGGCCGATGACGATCGGACCGGAGCCGATCACCAGCACGCTGCGCAGGTCATCGCGCCGCGGCATCAGACACCACCCTTCCCGGCCGAGGCCATGAGCTCGCAGAACCGGTCGAACAGGCTGCTGGCGTCGTGCGGGCCCGCCGCCGCCTCGGGGTGGTACTGGACGCTGAACGCCGGGACGTCCAGGCAGGCGATGCCCTCGACGACGTCGTCGTTCAGCGCGAGGTGGCTGACGGCCACCCGGCCGAACGGGGTGTCGACGGATGACCCGTCCCTGGGCGCGTCGACCGCGAAGCCGTGGTTGTGGCTGGTCACGGCGATCTGGCCGGTCGCGAGGTCCTTGACCGGCTGGTTGATGCCGCGGTGGCCGTAGGTCAGCTTGTAGGTGCCGAAACCGAGCGCCCGGCCGAGCACCTGGTTACCGAAGCAGATCCCGAACAGCGGCACCCCGGCCCGCAGCACCCCGGTCGCGGCGGCCACGGCGTAGTCGGCGGTCGCCGGGTCGCCCGGGCCGTTGGAGAAGAACACGCCGTCCGGCTCGATCGCCAGCAGCTCGTCGGCGGTCGCCGTCGCCGGCAGGACGTGCACCTCGCAGCCACGGGCGGCCATCGACAGCGGCGTGTTGCGCTTGATCCCGAGGTCGAGCGCCGCGACGCGGAACCGCCGCTCGCCGTCGCGTGGGGCGACGACATACGGGGCCTGGGTGCTCACCGCGGGCGCGAGGTCCGCGCCGAGCATCTCCGGGCTCGCCAGCACCTTCTCCAGCAGCGCCGCGGCGCTCGCGTCGAGGCTGGAGATCCCGCAGCGCATCGCGCCGCGCTCGCGCAGGTGGCGGGTCAGGGCGCGGGTGTCGACGCCGCTGATCCCGACGACGCCCGCCTCCGCCAGCTCGCCACCGAGGTCGCGCTGCGAGCGCCAGTTCGACGCGATCCGGCTTGGCTCGCGCACCACGTACCCGGCGACGTGAATCCGCTCGGACTCGTAGTCGCGGTCGTTGACCCCGGTGTTGCCGATGTGCGGCGCGGTCATCACCACGACCTGCCGGTGGTAGGACGGGTCGGTCAGTGTCTCCTGGTACCCGGTCATCCCGGTCGAGAACACCGCCTCACCGAACGTCTCGCCGACGGCGCCGAACGCCTCACCGGCGAACGCGCGGCCGTCCTCCAGGACCAGCACCGCCGGCTGCCCTGGCCTGGCCTGAACTCCTGCTCCCACCTGTGCCCTCGTTCCCTGCTCCGTCACAGCCCGCTCCGTGTCACAGCCAGCTCCGTCACCGAAACCGCGTCCTCACCACGCCACTCCCGGCCGCGACCGCGGTCACCGGGTTCACTCCTCGGGACGCGGGCGCCGCCGCCCAGCGTCGTACTGCCCGTACGGGTCCGCGTAAGGCTCGCCGGGGGCCGTTCCGCCCGGCCCAGCCGCCGCGTAGGGGTCGGCGTACGGGTCCCGCTGCCCATATGCCTCCGGCTCCCACGGGTGCTGGTCACCCGGAGCCGGCGGGTATCGGTCGTCCGGGGCCGAGGCACCCGGCCTGGCCGCGTTCGGGTCGCGCCAGCCCGTCGGCGGGTGCTGGGTGTTCGCGTACGGGTCCACCCGCCGGTCGGTAGCCGGGCCCGGGTGCCGGGCGGCCGGGTACTGGCCCGAGTCGCGATACCGGGCATCCGGCCGCTGCTCGGGGTACTGGCCGCCGGGATGGCCCTGGCCGGGCCCTCCCGCGCCGTAGGCGCCCGGCGGCGCGGGAGGCGCCACCGGCGCGGGATAGGCCCGCGGTGCCGTCGGCTGCGCGGCCGGGTGCCGGTCGGCGGGGTACTGGCTGCCCCCGCGCGGGCCGGTCGACGGGTAGCCATCGGACGGCGGCGCGCCGCCGCCGCGCGGACCGGCGGCGGGCGGGTACTGGCCGGCGCGCGGCTGCTGCCCGGTCCCCGGCTGCCGGCCGGGGGCCGACGGCGGCCCGGCGACGCGGGGACGGCCGGACGCCGGCGGGCCCTGCGGCGTGCCGCCGGTGGCCGGCCGGCCGAGTCCGGTGCCGTACGGCACGTTGCGCGGGTTGGTCACGTAAGGGTCCACCCCGGGCCGGGCCGCGGCGCGCGGGCCGGTGCCGTACGGGTCGTCGCCGCGCCGGTCGGCGATCTCCTGCTCCAGCGAGCGCGGCCGTTCCCGCCGGCGCGGCCGGATGCTGCGACCGGCGTGGGCCAGGTGCCCGCTGCGGCCGCGGCCGCCCGGCTGGCCCTCGACCGCGGCCCCCGCGCCGGGGCCGGGTCCTGCTCCCGGGCCGGCGGCGACGCCGGCCGGATGGTGACGACGCGGCCGCAGCTGGCGCAGCGAGCGCACGGCCGGGCGCGGCGAGGTGATCTCGCCGTCGGACGGCGCCGACGGCGGGCCGATCAGGTCGTGCACCGAGCGCATCACCTTCGGCTGGCGGGCCCGGTCCTCACCGCGGAAGCCGGTCTCCAGCTCCCGGCCCTCCAGCGACCAGGCGATCACGAGCAGCCGGCCGGGCGCGGCCACCTTGCCCACGTGGGCGCGCTCGAACCGGGCGCCGCGGACCGCGTCCCGCGGAATCCAGAACGACCGGCCGGCGCGGTCGACCCGCACCCCGGACTCGTACACGCTGATGTAGCTGCCCTCTTTGCCGCCGAGACCGCTGGCCGAGAACCACTCCAGCCAGTGGCCCGCGTCGGCGGTCCCCAGGTACGCCCCGCGCAGGGGAGCGGCGAGGACGGTGCCCGGGTCCTCGGGCGGCGAGAGCAGCTCGGGCAGGTCCTCCTCGTCCCGGGTCGCCCGCCGCCGCCACACCTGCCGCAGGAAACCGATCACCGCGACGATCAGCAGCAGCACGCCGAAGACGAGCAGCAGGCGTACCCCGAGGAGGCCCGAGCCCCCGCCCGCGGCGAGGACGCGACCGTCGGCCAGCTTCATACGACCTTCCCGTCGAGCACCGTGGGCCGCCCGGCGCGGAAGGTGGCGTGCACCTGTGCTGGCAACGTCATCCCCCGGTAGGGCGAGTTCCGGCTGCGGCTGGCGAACCCGGCGGGGTCGACAACCCAGCGCGTCGCCGGGTCGACGAGGGTCAGCGTCGCGGCGGCGCCGACGTCCATCGAACTGGACGCGTCAACCGGCACGTCGGGCAGCCCACCGATGCGGGCCGGCGCGAGCGCCATCCGGTCGGCGACGCCGGCCCAGTCGAGCAGCCCGGTCTCGACCATCGTGTCGATGACGATGGACAGCGCGGTCTGCAGGCCGAGCATCCCTGGGCGGGCGGCGGACCACTCGGTGTCCTTGTCCTGGGGCGCGTGCGGGGCGTGGTCGGTCGCGACGGCGTCGATGGTGCCGTCGGCGAGCCCGGCGCGCAGCGCGGCGACGTCCTCGGCGGTGCGCAACGGCGGGTTGACCTTGTAGACCGGGTCGTAGGACGCGGCCAGCTCGTCGGTGAGCAGCAGGTGGTGCGGGGTCACCTCGGCGCTGACCCGCCAGCCCTTCGACTTCGCCCACCGGATGATCTCCACCGAGCCGGCCGTCGAGACGTGGCAGATGTGCAGGCGGGAGCCGACATGGCCGGCCAGCAGCACGTCGCGGGCGATCACCGCCTCCTCGGCCACGGCGGGCCAGCCGATCATCCCCAGCCGGGCCGAGCAGGCGCCCTCGTTCATCTGGGCGCCCTCGGTGAGCCTGGGCTCCTCGGCGTGCTGCGCGATCACGCCGTCGAACGCCTTCACGTACTCCAGGGCCCGGCGCATCAGCAGCGGGTCGGCGACGCAGTGGCCGTCGTCGGAGAACACCCGCACGGCCGCGGCCGACGTGGCCATCGCGCCGAGCTCGGCCAGGCGCCTGCCGGCGAGGCCCTCGGTGACGGCGCCGACCGGGCGCACCTCGCAGTGCCCGGCGTCCCGGCCCAGCCGCCAGACCTGCTCGACGACGCCGGCCGTGTCGGCCACCGGGTCGGTGTTCGCCATGGCGAACACGGTGGTGTAGCCGCCGAGCGCGGCGGCCCGGGTGCCGGACTCGACCGTCTCGGCGTCCTCCCGGCCCGGCTCGCGCAGGTGCGTGTGCAGGTCGACGAAGCCGGGCAGGGCGTAGAGCCCACCCGCGTCGACCACGTCGGCGCCGGCCGCGTCGAGGGTGCCGGGCGCGCCGCGCTCGGCGATCCGCCCGCCGGCCAGCAGCAGGTCCGCGGGCTCGGCGCCGAGCGGCCGGACGCCACGCAGCAGCCAGGTGCCGTGGCCCCGCAGGTCGTGGCCCCGCAGGTCGTGGCCCCGCGGGTCGGCGGCCTCGGGTGTGCGTGTCATCGAGAGACCTCCCGCTGCTCGTGTGGCCGGTGCTCGGGTGCTTCCTGGTCACCGGGTCGCTGGTCACGGGGCCGCTGGTCGCCGGACCGTTCGTCGCCGGGGCCGTCCGCGCCGCCCAGCAGCAGGTAGAGGCAGGCCATCCGGACGCTGACGCCGTTCGCCACCTGCTCGACGACCGTCGAGCGCACCGAGTCGGCCACGTCGGAGGCGATCTCCATGCCGCGCACCATCGGTCCCGGGTGCATGACGAGCGCGTGGTCGGGCAGCTTCGCCGCCCGGTCGGCGTCCAGGCCGTAGCGACGGCTGTACTCCCGCTCGGTCGGGAAGAAAGCGTCGGACATCCGTTCCCGCTGCACCCGCAGCATCATCACGACGTCCGACGCCGGCAGCACCGCGTCCAGGTCATAGGACACCTCGACCGGCCAGCTCGCCACCGCGTGCGGCAGCAGCGTCGGCGGGGCGACCAGCGTCACCTTCGCGCCGAGCGTGCGCAGCAGCCAGACGTTCGACCGGGCCACCCGCGAGTGCAGGACGTCGCCGACGATCGTCACCGCGAGCCCGTCGACCCGGCCGAGCCGCCGGCGCATCGTGAACGCGTCCAGCAGCGCCTGGGTCGGGTGCTCGTGGGTGCCGTCGCCGGCGTTGAGCACGGTGCCGCGGACCCAGCCGGCCAGCCGGTGCGGCGCTCCGGAGGCGGGGTGGCGGATGACCACCGCGTCGGCGCCCATCGCCTCCAGGGTCTGCGCGGTGTCCTTGAGGCTCTCGCCCTTGGAGACGCTGGAGCCCTTGGCGGAGAAGTTGATGACGTCGGCGGACAGGCGCTTGGCCGCGACCTCGAACGACGTGCGGGTGCGGGTCGAGTCCTCGAAGAAAAGGTTGACGACGGTCCGGCCGCGCAGGGTCGGCAGTTTCTTCACCGACCGGTCGGCGAGGCGCGCCATCTGCTCGGCCGTGTCGAGGATGAGCAGCGCGTCGTCGCGGCTGAGGTTGGCGGTGCTCAGCAGGTGGCGGTTCACCGGGCCATTTCCCTCTCGCGCGGGAGCGCGTACCACAGTGGCTGTCCCGGAAGGCCGCGTGGCGCCGTCACGGCTTCGCTCCCAGGATCAGCACCGCGTCCGTGCCGTCGGTCTCGGCGAGCCGGACAGCCACCGTCTCCCGCCGCGAGGTCGGCATGTTCTTGCCGACGTAGTCGGCGCGGATCGGCAGTTCCCGGTGGCCGCGGTCGACCAGGACGGCGAGCTGTACCGCGCGCGGGCGGCCGTATTCGGCGAGCGCGTCGAGCGCGGCCCGCACGGTGCGTCCGGAGTACAGGACGTCGTCGACGAGAATGACGACGCGGCCGTCGATGCCGCCGTCGGGGATGTCGGTCACCCGCAGCGGGCGGACCGCCTTCAGCCGCAGGTCGTCGCGGTACATCGTCGGGTCCAGCGAACCGGTGGGAACGGTCGCGCCCTCGACGTCGCGGATTCGGCCGGCCAGGCGCTGGGCGAGCGGCACCCCGCGGGTCTGGATGCCGAGCAGCACGACGTCGGCACCGCCGGAGGTCTTCTCGAGAATCTGGTGCGCCATCCGGCTGACGATCCTGGCGATGTCGGCCTCGGCGAGCACGGTGCGGCTTGTCGCGTCGGAGCCGGGCTCCGTGCCAGCGGGCGTGGCGCCACCGGGCGCGGCGGTGCCGTCGGCGCCAGAGCGCCGCTCGCCGGCATCCCCGGGGATCCGCGCCCGCGGGTCGGTCGGGGAGTTCTCTGGCGAGCCAGCCTCTGGGTTTTTCGGGAAGCCGTAGTTACGGCGAGCAGCGTCAGCCACCTATCCCTCCTTCCCCGCCTCACGGGACGGTCCTTAAAGGAGCGGTCCGCAAGACGGTACCAGCAGGCCCTGCCGCTACCCGCCGTCGCGACCGGGGCTACCGGGCGGGCGCGAGATGTCACACCGTCCTGTGCCGCAGCGTGCACACGCAGACGTCATGGCGGTACGCTCACGCGCCGCTGCCCACACTCTCGATGACGAGACCAGTGCGTCCGGTCACCCGACACATCCGGATGACGATGGGGCGTGCGGACGCGACAAGCCCTGGTTCAACCCGCATCACATGGCGTTACCGTTGCAGGACGGCGGGCCGGGGCGGTCCGATAGCCGGAAGTCCCACGGGAGTAGCGCCGGGAGCGACGACGGGGCTACAGAAAGTGGTACAAAGAAAGAGGCGACACGACCCCCTCATGTCAGGTCGCAACCGCCTGGGCACTACTATCGGTAACCGCCGTCGGCAAGAGCCCTCGGCTCCATCTGACTCAGACCACGACAGGAGTGGGCACTCCGATGTCCGACTATGCGAAGGCGCTCGGTGCTCGGCTGCGGGCAATACGCACCCAGCAGGGGCTCTCGCTGCATGGCGTGGAGGAGAAGTCGCACGGTCGGTGGAAGGCCGTCGTCGTGGGCTCCTACGAACGTGGGGACCGCGCCGTCACCGTTCAGCGCCTGTCCGAGCTCGCCGAGTTCTACGGCGTGCCGGTGGGAGAGCTCCTTCCCGAGGGCTCGACCGTCGCTCCGCTGGAGCAGTCTCCCCGCATCGTCCTTGACCTCGAGCGGCTCTCGCAGGTCCCCAAGGAGCAGGGCGGCCCGCTCGCCCGGTACGCGGCCACGATCCAGAGCCAGCGCGGCGACTACAACGGCCGTGTCCTGTCGATCCGCTACGAGGACCTGCGGTCTCTCGCGGTGATCTACGACACCTCCCCGAGCAAGCTGACCGAGCAGCTCGTCTCCTGGGGCGTGCTGTCCCCGGAGGCCGGCCAGGAGGCCACCCCCTCCGACGTCTAACGCCGGACGTCACGCCACGCGGTTCAGCAAACGAGCAACACAGCAGGGCAAGCACGAGAACAGCAGGGCAAGGCATCAGCGCCGGGACCACCCGGTACGCCGCATCGGCGGCGTACCGGGAAAACCGGGCGCTTCTCTCGTTAGTCGGCGGCCGGCTTGACGTGCAGCAGGCTGGCCAGCAGGCCGTTGACGAAGGCCGGCGAGCGGTCGGTGGAGACCGACTTGGCCAGCTCCACCGCCTCGTCGATGGCCACCCGGTCCGGGACGTCGTCCCGCCACATCATTTCCAGCACGGCTATCCGCAGGATGTTGCGGTCCACGGCCGGCATCCGCTCCAGCGTCCAGCCCTCGGCGTGCTCGCCGATGAAGCCGTCGATCCGGCCCAGGTGCTCGGTGACGTCACGGACCAGGCCACTGGTGTACTCGTTGACCGGCGGGTCGTTCTGCACCGAGCGCGCGGCCAGGATCTCCAGCGGTGACGTCGACCTGAGGTCGGCCTCGTAGAGGATGTCGAGCGCGCGCTTGCGGGACTTGGACCTGGCGCTCAGCTCGTCACCCGGCCGAGGTAACGCCCGTCGCGGGTGTCGACCTTCACCTTTTCGCCGGTCGTGACGAACAGCGGGACCTGGATCGTCGCTCCGGTCTCCAGCTCCGCCGGCTTCGTGCCACCGGTCGACCGGTCGCCCTGCAGGCCGGGGTCGGTGTGCGAGATCGTCAGCTCGACGCTGGCCGGGAGCTCGACGTACAGCGCCGCCCCGTCGTGCAGGGCGACCGTGGCGACCGTGTTCTCCAGCATGTAGTCGGCCACCGTGCCGACGACCTCCGGACCGACCGGGATCTGGTCGTAGGACTCGCTGTCCATGAAGACGAAGTCGGTGCCGTCGCGGTAGAGGTAGGTCATCTCCCGCTTGTCGACGGTCGCGAACTCCACCTTGACGCCGGCGTTGAAGGTCCGGTCGACCACCTTGCCGGTCAGCACGTTCTTCAGGGTGGTGCGGACGAACGCCCCGCCCTTGCCCGGCTTGACGTGCTGGAACGCGACCACGTTCCACAGGACGCCGTCGATGTCGAGCGTCAGGCCGTTCTTCAGGTCGTTCGTGGTAGCCACGTGGGGTGTCTCCTGTGCCAATCTAGGCCGCTTGGGGGCCTACCGATGCGGACCCGGTCCGGGCCTGTACGGATTTAGGCCGACTACGGGTCTCTGTCGATTTAGGCCGACTGCGGGCCTGTGCAAGCCGCGTCGTCGAGGTCGCGGACGAGTTTACTTACTGGATCGTGTTCGCCGGAATCGGCTCCGAGCCGCGTGCCGCGAGCGCGCGCACCGCGAGCAGGTAGCCGTCGACGCCCAGGCCGGTGATGGTGCCGGTCGCGACCGGGCCGATGACGCTGACATGCCGGAACGCCTCCCGGGCCGCGACCTGGGACAGGTGCACCTCGACCAGCGGGCCGGTGAGCGCGGCGGCCGCGTCCCGCAGCGCGTAGGAGTAGTGCGTCCACGCCCCCGGGTTGAGCACGACGGCGGCGCCCGTGTCGGCGGCCTCGTGCAGCCAGCCGATCATCGTGGCCTCGTCGTCGGTCTGCCGGCAGTCGACGGCGACGCCGAGCTCGGCGGCGGTCTTCTCGACCTGGGCGACCAGCTCGGGGTAGGTCGTGCGGCCGTAGACCGCCGGCTCGCGCTTGCCGAGCCGGCCCAGATTGACCCCCGACAGGACCAGGATCGCGGTCACGTCGTCGTCCCGGTCTGCGACGCCGTCGCGACCGCGTCGAACGCGGCGCGGACGAGGGCCGGGTCCGGGTCGGCGAGCAGCCGGGGCGCGGCGAGCGCGTCCAGGACGACGAAACGCAGCATCCGGCCGCGGGACTTCTTGTCGACCCGCATCGCGGCGAGCAGCTCGGGCCAGGCCTGCGCCGGGTACCCGACCGGCAGGCCGACCCGAACGAGCAGCTCCCGGTGACGGGCGGCGACGTCCGCGTCCAGGCCGGCCGCGAGCCGGGACAGCTCGGCGGCGTAGACCATGCCGACGGAGATCGCCGCGCCGTGCCGCCAGCGGTAGTGCTCGACCTTCTCGATCGCGTGCCCCAGGGTGTGGCCGTAGTTCAGGATCTCGCGGCGGCCGGCCTCGCGCGGGTCGCCGGAGACGACCTCGGCCTTCACCCGGATGGCCCGCTCGATCAGCTCGGGCAGGTCGGTGGCCCCCGTCGGGTCCGCGTCCAGCAGGTCCAGGATCACCGGGTCGGCGATGAAGCCGGCCTTCACGACCTCGGCCAGGCCGGCCTGGACCTCGACGGGCGGCAGCGTGGCCAGCAGCGCCGTGTCGCAGAGCACGGTCAGCGGCTGGTGGAACGCGCCGACCAGGTTCTTGCCGGCGGCGGTGTCGATGCCGGTCTTGCCGCCGACGGCCGCGTCGACCATCGCGAGCACGGTGGTCGGCACCTGGACGACGTCGACCCCGCGCAGCCAGCAGGCGGCGACGAAGCCGGCCAGGTCGGTCACCGTGCCGCCGCCGAAGCCGATCACCACGTCGTCGCGGGTGAACCCGAGCCGGCCCAGCTCGTCCCAGCAGCGCCCGGCGACGGCCAGCTCCTTCGCGGCCTCGCCGTCGGGCACCTGGATCGGGTGCGTCTCGATGCCGGCGGCGCGCAGGTCGGCGGCTACCGCCGCCGCGGCCGTGGCGAGCGCCGCGGGGTGGATCACTGCCGCCCTGGTCCGCCCGGCGACGGTGGCGGCCAGCCTCCCGACCAGGCCGTCGCCGACCAGCACCTCGTACGGCCGGTCCCCCGCGGGCGCCACCGGCACCCGGACCAGCTCCCCGGGCACGCCCCGTGTGACGGTCACTCGGCTCCCCCTGTCGGCAGCTTGGCCAGGATCTCGTCGACGATCTCGTCGGGGCCGCGGCCGGCGGTCTCGACCACGATGGTCGCCACCTGCTCGTAGAGCGGCTTGCGCTCGCGCAGCAGCACGGCCAGCCGGGTACGCGGCGCCTCGACCAGCAGCGGGCGATCCCGGGCCAGGCCGACCCGCTTGGCCGCGTCGGCGAGGTCGACGTCGAGGTAGACGACGGTGTGCCCGGCGAGCGCCGCCCGCGTCCGCTCGGCGAGCACCGCGCCACCGCCCAACGCGAGCACGCCCGGGTGCCCGGCGAGCGCGGCCTCGACGGCGTCGCGCTCCGCGGCCCGGAAGGCGTCCTCGCCCTGCTCGATGAAGACGTCGGACACGCTCATCCCGAGCGCGGCCTCGACGTCCGCATCGGTGTCACGAAGCGTCACGCCGAGTCGGGCGGCCAGCAGCGCGCCGACTGTGGTCTTCCCCGCGCCTGGCGAGCCGACCAGAACCGCCACCGGTCTCACCGTCGTGGCGCCGCTCACGAAAGCACCGTCAGTGACTTGAGGTAGGCCTCGTAGTTGCGCCGGGTCTCCTCGACCGAGTCGCCGCCGAACTTCTCCAGCGCCGTGCCGGCCAGCACCAGCGCGACCATCGCCTCGGCGACGACGGCCGCAGCCGGCACCGCGCAGACGTCCGAGCGCTGCGCGATCGCGACGGCGGTCTCGCCGGTGGCGACGTCGACGGTCGACAGCGGCCGAGACAGTGTCGAGATCGGCTTCATCGCGGCCCGGACCCGCAGCACCTCGCCGTTGGTCATCCCGCCCTCGACCCCGCCGGCCCGGTCGGTCGCCCGCCTGACCCGCTGCACGCCACCTTCCGGGGCGAGCACCTCGATCTCGTCGTGCGCCGCAGACCCGCGACGGCGCGCGGTCTCGAACCCGTCGCCGAACTCGACGCCCTTGACCGCCTGGATGCCCATCAGCTCGCCGGCGAGGCGCGCGTCGAGCCGCCGGTCGCCCATGACGTAGCTGCCGAGGCCCGGCGGCAGGCCGTAGACGACCACCTCGACGACGCCGCCGAGCGTGTCGGCGTCCTTCTGGGCCGCGTCGATCTCGGCGACCATCCGGGCGGACGTCTCGGCGTCGACGCACCGGCAGGGATCGGCGTCGATCGCCGCGAGCGTGCCCGGCGCCGGCAGCGGCGCGCCCGCCGGGACGGCGACGGCGCCGATCGACAGCACGTGCGACAGGATCTCGACGCCGTAGGCCTGCGCCAGGAACGCCTTCGCCACCCGGCCGAGCGCGACCCGCGCGGCGGTCTCCCGCGCGCTCGCCCGCTCCAGCACCGGCCGGGCGTCGTCGAACCCGTACTTCTGCATCCCGGCCAGGTCGGCGTGGCCGGGCCGCGGCCGGGTCAGCGGCGCGTTGCGCCCCAGCCCCTCGAGCTCGGCCGGGTCGACCGGGTCGGGCGACATGACCTTCTGCCACTTGGGCCACTCGGTGTTGCGCACCACGATGCTGACCGGCCCGCCGAGGCTCACCCCGTGGCGCAGCCCGCCGAGCAGCTCGACCTCGTCGCGCTCGAACTTCATCCGGGCACCGCGGCCGTAGCCGAGCCGGCGGCGCGCCAGGTCGTCCCCGATGTCCGAGCTCGTCACCCGGATCCCCGCCGGCAGGCCTTCCACGGTCGCCACCAGCGCCGGCCCGTGCGACTCCCCTGCCGTCAACCACCTCACCATGCCGCCCAGTCTTTCACGCGCCGCGCCCACCCCGACCGACGCACGGTGATCATGAACCCCCAGCACCCCGTCGGTCCCGACCCGCGCCCGCGGTACCCACCACCTTCGTGCCCAAGATCGCCGGTTCGGCCCTGAAGCGATCACGAACGAGCCTTGAACACGACCACCCGAGGGCCCAAACCGCGATCAAGAACCGGCAGGCGCTGTCGTCAGCTGCCGACGGCCCCGGCGAGCAGGGCGAGAAACGCCCCCAGCAGGAGGTGCGGACCGTACGGGATCGCGTCCGTGCGGCGGGCCCGACGGGTGACGAGCAGGAACGCGGCCCACAGGCCGGCGGAGAAGATGCCGAGGATGACGGCCAGCAGGACGCGGTAGATCTCGTCGGTCCAGCCCAGGGCCGCCCCGAGCAGGCCGGAGAGCTTCACGTCGCCGAGGCCGAGGCCGCTGCGCGGGATCAGATGCAGCAGTCCGAAGAAGAGCAGTGGCACGGCCGCTCCGACGGCGGCTCCGGTCAGCTGGGCGCCGATGGCCCAGTTACCGTCGCCCCAGAACCCCCAGGTCAACCTGTCGACGACAGCACCGAGAACGAGCAGGGCAGCGAGAACCGGGTAGGACGACAGCACGATCACGTCCGGGAGCCGGTGGACCCGCGCGTCGACGAACGCCAGCACGACGCCGACATCGGTCAGGTACAGGTAGGCGGGCAGCGCCGGGAGGTCCGAGCAGCGCAGCGCCTCGCTCACCAGAACGACCGCGACAGCCGTCACCAGCCCGATCGTCAGGCGGCCGGGGATCCCCCTGCGTACGGACTCACCCTCGTACGGCTCGAACGCTCCGACCAGCTCGGGCCCGAATCTGACCGCGACCACGACCGCGGCCGTCGCGAGAACCGCGGCGACGACCAGGCCCCACCAGCTGGCGTAAAGGACGCTGAACAGCCAGCCGCCGTCTCCGGTCGCACCCGCCGCCGGACCCGGGCCGAGGTAGTCCATGAGCGCTGTCCCCCGGTCGCCGTCGCGCACCCGCGGCGGTGCGGCACGCCGGAGCGCCTGTTGCCACGGATTGTCCGGGTACGGTACCGGCTCAGCCGCCCGCGGTCCCGCCGGCGGCGTGGTACTCGGCGAGCAGCTGTTCGAACTCCTGCTCGGTGGTCGCGAACTTCGTCTGGCCGTTCGGCATCGAGACGAAGTAGTTCCACGAGCCCGCGGCGGGGTTCAGCGCCGAGTTCAGGGCCAGCTCGCCGGGGTTGGAGATCGGGCCGGGCGGCAGGCCCTTGATCTTGCGGGTGTTGTACGGGTTGTCAGACGTGAGCTGGCTCTGGGTGAGCGGGCCCTCGTAGTTGTTCTCGGCGTAGCGCGTCGTCGAGTCCATCCCGAGCGTCGGGAAGTCCTTCGGGTCGGCCAGCCGGTTGTAGATGACCCTGGCCGCCATCGGGTACTCGGGCGGGTTCCTGACCTCCTTCTCCAGGATCGACGCGACGATGACGACCTGGGCGGGGGTGAGACCGAGCCGGGCCGCACCGCTTTCCAGGCCGAGGCCGGCCGCCTTGTCGGAGAACTCGCCGATGAACATCTGCAGGGTCTCCGCCGGGGACGCCCGCGGGTCGAGCAGGTAGGTGTCCGGGAACAGGTAGCCCTCGACCAGGCCGTTCGCGTAGCTCGGCAGGTCGAGCTTCCCGGCCGGGCCGCGCACGATGGCCTCGTAGGTCGCGACCGGCACGCCCATCCGCTTCGAGAGGTCCTTGAGCACCTGCTGGACGGTCTCCCCCTCAGTGATCGTCAGCCGCAGGCGGTTGTTCGCCGGGTCGAGCAGCGCCAGGAAGGCCTCCCGCGCGCTCATCTGCCGGGCCAGCTGGTAAGCCCCCGGCTGGATCTGCTCCGCCCTCGGGTCGGCTCGCGCGACGGACACGAAGGCACGGGTACTCGCGATCACCCCGGCCTTGTGCAGCGAGGTGGCGATGTCGGTGGCGCTGTCGCCGAAGCCCACCCTGACCTCGACCGAGCCCGTACCGGGGCCGGGATAGTCCTTCGCGGCTGTCGACCCGCCGATCCGGGGGATCAGCGAGCCGACGGCGTAGATCCCACCGCCGAGCAGGGCGGCGAGGACGACGAGCAGGACCAGCAGCTTCGTCAGCGCCCGGCCTCTGCGTGACCTCCGACGACGACCGTCATCCGAGCGAAAGCCGGCAACGCGCCCGTCGTAGCCGTCGTAGTCCGGCTCACTGTCATCCAGATCGTCGTACGAGTTCACCGGCGCTCTTCTGTGGTGAGGGGACCGTTATCGGGGCGATGCCCATCCATGGTCGTTTCGAACCGGCCCTGGGTCCGTCCGACCGGGGTGAACTCGCCGAATTCAGCTCTTGGCCGGTGAAAAGGCGTCGACGGCCGCGCGGCGGGTGAGGGCCTGTGTCCCGGCGGTCAACAGGACCTCGACCCGGACCGGCCGGCCGGTGAACAGGGTGACCTGTTCGGCCGCCTGGGCCGCGAGGACGGCCATCCCGCCGCCGACCCGGGCACCCGCGCGGTAGGCGGTGACCGCCAGCGCCGTCGGCCATGGGTGGTACAGCAGCTCGACGAGCGGGCAGCCGGCGGGCCAGGCCCATTCGGCGAGCTGGTCGGTCACGCCCGCGGGGGTGGTCGCGACGACGAGATCCACGCCGCGGGGCAGCCCGCCGGCGATGGTCTCCCAGGGCAGCGCGACGACCTCGATCCCGAGCCGCGCACCGATCTCCGTCAACGGGACGACCGCCGCCGCGCGACGGGCGACCACGCCGACCCGGCGCACCCCGACCGCGGCGAGCGCCGCGACGGCGGCCCGCGCCGTCCCGCCCGCGCCGAGCAGCAGCGGACGTACCGGCGGCACCGCCAGCGGCGGCGCCGACCCGCCGGCCGGCGGCGCGGGCGCCAGGGCCGCCGGGAGCGCCTCATGCCCGCCGGGACGGGCCGCGCCGAGGACCTGGCGGACGGCGTACCGAATGCCGGCGATGTCGGTGTTGTAGCCGGCGAGCGAGCCGTCCGGCTCGACGACGATCGTGTTGAGCGCGCCGACCGCCTCGACGCTCGCGTCGAGGCGGTCGACCAGGGGTACGGCCGCGGTCTTCAGCGGCATCGTCAGCGACAGGCCGGCCCAGCCGGCCCGCGACCGGACCTCGTCCAGGACGCCCGGCAGCCCGGCCTCGTCGGTCTCGATGGCCGTGTAGGACCAGTCGTCGAGCCCGAGCGCCTGGTAGGCGGCCCGGTGCAGCACCGGGGACAGCGAATGCCCGATCGGCGATCCGAGCACCGCCGCCCGTCGTCCCGGCTGGGCCTCGGCCGGATCGGGCTGTCCCGATCCGGCCTCCGGCGGCCCCGCCGGGACAGGGTCAGCCAACGCCGCCCTCGGCTATGAACCTGGCGTGCGCCGCCGGCCACTCCGACTCGCTCGCGAAGATCGTGACATTCGACTTGGGCAGCGCGACGAAGTAGTACCACGGCTGCCCGTCGGCCCCCTGCGGCCCGGTGTACGGGTGCAGGGCCGACGTCAGCGCCCACAGGTCGGGGCTCGCGATCGCGGCCGGCGGCAGGCCCGTGTGCAGGCGGGTGTTGAACGGGCTGGGATTGTTCAGGTCGCTCTGGGTCAACGCCCCGGTCGGCTTGTGGACCGCGTACCGGGTCGTCGAGTCCATGTCGAGCTTCTGGTACTTGCCCGTCTTGTCGTTGAGCCGGTTGTAGATCACCCGGGCCACCTTCTGGCCGTCGTCGATGCGCGGCACCTCCATCTGAATGATGGAGGCGACGGTGACGATCTGGTCCGGCGTCATCCCGTCCTGCTGCGCGACCGCCTCAAGATTGATCTTCGCGGCCTGCGCCTTGAACGCGTCGATGAACAGGTTCAGCGTCTGCGCGGGCGTCGCCTTCGGGTCGAGGTCGTAGGTGGACGGGAGCAGGTAGCCCTCGACGTGCCCGTTCGCGTAGGCCGGCAGGTCGAGCTTGCCCGCCGGGTGATCGAGGAGGTCCTGGTAGGTCTGTTTCGGCACGCCGAGCCGCTGGGAGAGCTCGGTGATCAGCCAGTCAGCCGTCCGGCCGGGCGGCAGGGTGAACCGGTAGATCGAGTTGGCCGAGTTCAGCAGCGCGGCGAGCGCTCCTACGGCGGTCATCTGCTTCTTCAGCCGGTAGGTGCCCGGCTGGATCTTCATCGAGTTCGGGTCGTTGGCCGCGGCCGTGATGAAGGCCTGCCTGCTCTTGACGACGTCGGCCGCGAACAGCGTCCCGGCGATGTCGGTCGCGGTCGCGCCCTGGGCGACCTTCACCTCGGCGGTGCCGGAGCCCGGGCCCGGGTAGTCCGGGATCGCCTTGCCGCCGGTCATCCGGCCGAGCACCTTGCCGCCCGCGTAGATGCCCCCGCCGAGCAGCACGGCGAGCACGAGCAGCATCGCGATGAGCTTCGGCGCCGCGCGACGGCGGCGGGCCCGGTCACCATGGTCGTCGCGCCGCGGCCGCTCGAACCGGGGAGCCCTGTCGTTCGGTCTGTCGTCCAGCCGGTCCTCGTCGCCGTCCTCGAGGTCGTCCAGCCCGCTGTCGGCGTGGTCGCGCGCGGCGACGAACCGACCGTTCTGGCCGCGGGCGCCGGCCCTGCCCGCGCGCCGGGGGGCGGCGGCGGGGACCTGGTCGAACCGGCCACGCGGCTCGTCGGCGTAGTCCTCTTCGGCCGGCGCGTAAAGGTCCTCGGGCGGGTCGATCCGGAAGTTCAGCGCCTCGGTGCGCCGGTCGGGGGCGCGCCGGCCGCGCCGGGCCGAGCGGGTCCCGCCCTCGCCGGGCTCGGCGGCGGGCGGCGGGACCGCGCCCGCCGCGGGGAGGTCAGCCGGGGGCCGAGGCCCGGTGCCGGCGCCGGCCTGCCTGGGCTCGTCGCTGTAGCGGGCGGTCTGGGCCTGATAGCCGCCGGTGCCCTGCGGGTAGCCGTCGGCCGGGTAGGCCTCGGCCTGGGTGGCGCCGCCTGCGGTTCCGAACGCGGCGGCCTGGCCGCTCGCGTCGTAGCCGGCCGGTTGCACCGCCGCCGAGTAGCCGGCGTCGGGGTAACCGGCCGGGACGACAGCCGCGTAGCCGGGTTCCAGGCCCGGGCTCGCCGGCTGCGCGGGCAGGACCGGCCGGGCGAGACCACCGGTTCGCGGGTACGGGTCGGCGAGGTACTGCTCGGTGGCGTAGCCACCGGTGACGACGTGACCGCCCGTCGCGGGATGGGCCCCGGACGGATAGGCGGCCTGGTAGCCGGTCTGCTGGTCGGCCGGAACGGCAGGCTGGTAGCCGCTGTGCTCGACAGCCGGAACTGCCTGCTGGTAGCCGCTCTGCTCCACGGCCGGAACCGCGTGCTGGTAGCCGCTCTGTTCGACGGCTGGGACGGCCTGCTGGTAGCCGGCGGTCGAGAAGGAGCCGGTCGACGGGTTGACCCCGGTCTGTTGGTAGCCGGACTGGTAGTCGTAGGCAGCGGCCTGCGCCTGCTGCCCGAAGGCGTCCGGGTAGCCGATGGCCTGCTGGTAGCCGGTCTGCTGGGCGACTTCCTGGTAGCCGGTCTGGTGCACGGCCTCCTGATACCCCGTCTGGGGCACCGCCTCCAGGTAGCCGGTTGGTTGGACCGGTTCCAGATAACCGGTCTGGACCGGCTCCAGGTAGCCCGTCGGGTAGCCGGCCTGCTGGTAGCCCGCCTGCTGCGCGCCGCCGAGCGTGCCCTGCCCTGCCACCACGGTCCCCTGGCCACCGTCGGAGTAGCCGAGCGCGGCGTGGTACCCGGTGGACGTCTCGGTGTAGGCGACGGCGCTGTCGGCACCCTGGGCCGCCGAGTCGCCGAGGTAGGGACCGCCGACATACGGGGCGGCGACCGCCGGACCGGGTATCTCGTACCCGCTGGGTGCCTCGGGTGCCTGGTAGCTGGACCAGACCCCGGTTCCCGAGCCGAAGAAGGCCGCGGTGGTGTCGCTGTACCCCGGGGTGGCGGCCGGCGCGGGCGCGGTGGCCGCCGGGTACCCCGTGGCGCCATAGCCCTGGTCGCCGACGCTGAAGGCGTCGCCGCCGTACCCGCCGTTGGCCGCCGGGTAGCCGCCGGTGGGGCCGCCCGCGGGCTGGCCGCCGGGCGATCCGCCCAGAACCGGTCCACCGCCCACCGAGATGTCGGCCGGCTGTTCAGGCGACTCCACAGCGAACGGGTCTACCGGGCGTGCGCCCGTCCGGTGCGCGGCCCACGGGTCAGTCCCCCCGTACCCGGCCGCGCCCCCGACACCGTTGTCGAGGTCCCAGCGCTCGCTCACCGATCTTCCGTCGGGCCGCCGGCGGCGGGCGCGGGCGGCGCGCCGCGCCGCACGTCCAGCGCGTGTTGCAGGATCTGCACGGCTGCCTCCTGGTCGACGAGACCGCGGCGGGCTCGTGAGCTCAGCCCTCGCTCGGCCATTCTGCGATGCGCCGCCGCCGTCGTCAGCCGCTCGTCGACGAGACGGACCGGAATCGGGGCGACGCGAGCGGACAGCGACTGTGCGTATTGGCGGATCCGCTGGGCTGCCAGACCCTCTTCACCCGAGAGGGTCATCGGCAGACCGACCACCACCGCTACCGCCCGCCGTTCGTGTACGAGCTCGGCCAGCTGCGCGAGATCGCTGTTGTCTGACACGTCGCGACGAAGCGTACCTATCGGTAGTGCGAGAACCCCATCCGGGTCACTCACGGAGACACCGATCCGAACGGTGCCGACGTCGACCCCGAGCCAGACCCCCACCGGCAGCGGCCGGCGGGCGGCTCGCTGGCGCGGCTTGCGCGGCCGGCCGGCCGGCGGCCCGGACCCGGGCGCCCCGGCCGGGTCGCCCGAGCGGCCCGCCGACGGGCCGCCGGGATCACCCGCCGCCACTCGTCGTCCCGGCCCGGCTAGGAGCCGGTCGACGCGGCGACCAGGTCGCGGACCTTGGCCAGCGCCCGGCCGACGCCGGTGATGTCGGAGCCGCCGCCCTGCGCGACGTCCGGCTTGCCGCCGCCGCTGCCGCCGAGCTCGGCGCTCGCGGCCTTCACCAGGTCGCCGGCCTTCAGCCCACGACCGCGCGAGCCCTCGGTGGTGGCCACGACGAGGAACGCCCGCTCGCCGCCCGCGCTGGCGGCGGCGACGATCGCCGGGCGGTCGATGAGCCGGCCGCGGACGTCGAGCACGAGCTTGCGCAGGTCGTCGGGGGAGGTCCCGTTCGGCGCCTCAGCGGCGACCAGCGCGACCCCGCCCACGTCGACGGCGCTGTTCGCCAGGCCCGCGGCGCCGGCCAGGACCGCCTCACCACGGACCCGCTCCAGCTCCCGCTCGGCGTCGCGCAGCCTGGTGACGATGTCGGAGACCCGGTCGGGCAGCTCGTCGGCGCGGACCTTGAGCAGCCCGGACAGCTGCGAGACCAGCAGGTGCTCACGGGCCAGGTAACGGAACGCGTCCAGCCCGACGAGGCCCTCGACGCGCCGCGTTCCGGCCGAGATCGACGACTCCGACAGCAGCTTGACCGCGCCGAGCTGGGCCGAGCGGGCGACGTGGGTGCCGCCGCACAGCTCGCGGGAGTAGTCACCGACGTCGACGACGCGGACCCGCTCGCCGTACTTCTCGCCGAACAGCGCCATCGCGCCGATCCGGCGGGCCTCGTCCTGCGAGGTCACGAACGCGGTGACGTCGAGGTCTCGCAGCGCCACCTCGTTGACCTCGTCCTCGACGTCGGCGAGCACCGCCGCCGGGATCGAGCCGAGCGCGTGGAAGTCGAACCGCAGCCGGCCCGGCGAGTTCAGCGAGCCGGCCTGCGTGGCGGACTCGCCGAGCGCCCGGCGGAACGCCGTGTGGACCAGGTGGGTGGCGGTGTGCGAGCGGGACACCGCGCGCCGGCGGTCCGCGTCGACGGTGACCTCGACCTCGGCGCCCAGGCGGATCTCGCCGCGCACCACCTTGCCGCGGTGCAGCACCAGGTCCGGGATCGGCTTCTGCACGTCGATGATCTCGACTTCGCCGCCGTCGAAGACGAACCGGCCCAGGTCGGCCTCCTGGCCGCCGGACTCGGCGTAGAACGGCGTCGAGTCGATGACGACGCCGACGTCCTCGCCCTCGCCGGCCGCCGGCACGCCCAGCCCGGTCGCGGCCGAGACGAGGCCGACGACGGTCGCGGTGCGGGTCAGCTCGGTGTAGCCGGTGAAGCTGGTCGGGCCGGACCGCGCCAGGATCGGGCGGAACACCGACAGGTCGACGTTGCCGATCCGACGGGACGCCCGGTCGGCCTTCGCGAGCTCGCGCTGGCGGTCCATCAGCCGGCGGAAGCCCGGCTCGTCGACGGTCAGGCCCTGCTCGGCCGCCATCTCCAGCGTCAGGTCGATCGGGAAGCCGTAGGTGTCGTGCAGCTGGAAGGCCTCCTCGCCGGCCAGCTGGGCCGCGCCGGTGGACTTCGCCTTGCCGACCGCGACATCGAAGATCGTGGTGCCGGTGCGCAGCGTCTCCAGGAAGGCCAGCTCCTCGCCGACCGCGACGGCCGTGATCGCCGCGGCCCGGTCGACCAGCTCCGGGTAGATCGGGCCCATCGCCGACTGGACGACGCCGAACAGGTTCTCCATCACCGGCTCGCGGCCGCCGAGCAGCCGGACGTTGCGGACCGCGCGGCGCAGCATCCGGCGCAGCACGTAGCCGCGGCCCTCGTTCGAGGGCACGACGCCGTCGGCGATGAGCATCGCGGCGGTGCGGGTGTGGTCGGCGATCACGCGCAGCCGGACGTCGTCGCCGTGCTGGGCGCCGTAGGTCTTGCCGGTCAGCTCGCCGGCGCGGTCGAGCACCGGGCGGGAGATGTCGATCTCGTAGAGGTTCTCGACGCCCTGCAGCAGGGTCGCCATCCGCTCCAGGCCCATGCCGGTGTCGATGCTCTTCGCCGGCAGGTCGCCGAGGATCGGGAACTCGTAGCCGGCGCCCTCGCCCCGCTCGAACTGCATGAAGACGAGGTTCCAGACCTCGAGGTAGCGGTTCTCGTCCGCCTCGGGCCCGCCGTCGCGGCCGTACGCCGGGCCGCGGTCGAAGTAGATCTCGCTACACGGGCCGCACGGGCCAGGCACGCCCATCGACCAGTAGTTGTCCTCCTTCCCGCGGCGCTGGATGCGCTCCGCGGGAAGGAGGCCCTTCCAGATCTCCTCGGCCTCGTCGTCGTCGAGGTAGACCGTCGCCCACAGGTCGTCGGGCTTGAAGCCGTAGCCCTCGGTCAGCAGCTCGAAGGCCCAGGGGATGACCTCGGCCTTGAAGTAGTCGCCGAAGGAGAAGTTGCCGCACATCTGGAAGAACGACGCGTGCCGCGCGGTCTGGCCGACGTTGTCGATGTCGACGGTCCGGACGCACTTCTGCACGCTGGTCGCCCGGGGCGCGGGCGGGGTCAGGTCACCGAGGAAGTACGGCTTGAAGGGCACCATGCCCGCGTTGACCAGCAGCAGCGTCGGATCCTCAGCGATCAGCGACGCGCTCGGCACCACCAGGTGGCCGCGCTGCTCGAAATGGTTCAGAAAGCGCCGGCGGATCTCAGCCGTTTCCATCGGTTTCTCACGTCGTCCAGGGTCGAGGTTGCAGCGGGCATTGGTTGCGGCGGACACGGTGCGGCGGGCGCTGGCGGCGACCGACCGGACAGACGGGTCGCCGGGGTGACGCCGTCCAACTTAGTACGTGAGGTTCGGCGCGCAGCGCGCCCGGCCGGCCACCGCAACGGTACCGCCGCCGGGGGCCGCGGCTCCAAGGCGTTTCGGGCTAGCGCTGGCGCAGCCGCTCCAGGCGGACGGTGTCCTCGGACACGGTGGCGGGGAGCTCGGCGCTCGGCCCGTCCTCGTCGGCCTCGTACAGGCCGAGCGCCTCGCGGATCTCGTCCTCCCGCTCGGCCATGAACGCGCGGACGTCGGCCACGAACTCCTGGACCGACGCGACCAGCGAGCCGGCGACGCTGCCCGGGGCCAGCGCGGAGGCGGCCTTCGCCGCCTGGCGCACGGCGAGGACCCCGGCGACCGCGCCGAAGGTGACGTAGAACAGTCGGCGCGGCATCTAGCGGCCCCGGACCGGCTCGTCGACGTCGGTGCCGGTCGGCTGCGCCGGCGCCGTCGCGGCGCGGCGCGACCTCTTGGCCGCCGTCTTCTCGGCCTTGATCTCGGCCTCGACCCGGGAGCTGACCTCGGCCCTGGCCCGCTTGGAGGCCGCCTGGCGGACGCCGTAGGAGAAGGCCGCGACCCGCACGATCGGCCCGCCGATGGTCGCGGCGAACAGCGACGACATCGACGACACGTTGGTGGTGATCGTCTGGACGTTCTCCGTGATCGCGTCGATCCGGTCGAGCTCCTTGTTCACGTGCGCGAGCGCGACGTTGACCTCGTCGACGGTCGCGCCGGCCTGGCGGACCCGCGCGGTGCCCTCGTCGATGGCGATGCCGGTCTGGCGAACCCGGGCGGCGGTCTCGTCGAAGATCTTGCCCAGCTTGTAGAGGGCGTAGCAGCCGAACAGCACGAGCACCGCGAAGGCACCCGACGCGATCAGGCCGGCCATCGCGCCAGCGGACATCGTCACGCGCCTCCAATGCTGGGTCGGCCGGTACCCGACCGGCCGGTGTCGGACCGGTCGGTGTCGTGCCCGAAGGTCACCGCCCGGTTCTGCCCGGACCGCGAACACCGGTCGTGAGAGGACCTTACCGACCGGACGGGCCCCAGCACGGCATGGCCCGCAGACCAGGTCGTGTCAGGACCCCTCCCCGCGAGCCGCGTCAAGGGGGTCACGCGGGGCGTCGGCGGGCGTCGGGGAGCGGAGCACGGCGCGCAGTTCGGCCGCCCGGGCGGCGGCCCTGCGCTCGAAGCCGAGGTCACCCGGCCGGTAGTAGTCGACGCCGACCAGCTCGTCCGGCGGGTACTGCTGGCGGGCCACACCCTCGGGATAGTCGTGCGGGTAGCGGTACCCGTCGCCGTGGCCGAGCCGGCGGGCGCCCTGGTAGTGCGCGTCGCGCAGGTGGCGCGGAACGGGCCCGGCCTTCCCGGCGCGGACGTCCGCGGTCGCCGCGTCCATCGCCCGGATCACCGCGTTGGACTTCGGGGCCAGCGCGAGGTGAATCACAGCCTGGGCGAGGGCGAGCCGGGCCTCGGGCAGGCCGATCAGCTCCAGCGCCTGCGCGGCCGAGACGGCGACGCCGAGCGCGCCCGGGTCGGCCATGCCGATGTCCTCGCTGGCCAGAATGATCATCCGGCGGGCGATGAAGCGCGGGTCCTCGCCCGCCTCGATCATCCGGGCCAGGTAGTGCAGCGAGGCGTCGGCGTCGCCGCCGCGCATCGACTTGATGAAGGCACTGACGACGTCGTAGTGCTGGTCGCCGTCCCGGTCGTACCGGACGGCCGCGCGGTTGATCGACTGCTCCAGCAGGGCGAGGTCCACCGCCGCCGTCGGCGCCTGCGCCCGCGACTCGGGAGCCGCGCCGTCGACGGCCGGGTCGGTCGTCACCAGATCGGCCGCCGTCGGGTCCGCTGTGGCCGGATCGTCCGTGGTCGGATCGGTCGGCGCCGGGTTCACGGCCGGCGAGGTGGCAGGCGGCGCCGCGGTGTCGGTTGCCGCCCCGGCGACGGCCGGGCCCAGCTCGGCCTCGCCCGGCGAGCCGCCCTCGCCGGCCGCCTGCGCGGGCGGCGTCGGCGTCGTGGCCAGCGTGGGTGCCGCGGTCGGCACGGCGGTCGGCGCGACCGCGAGAGCGGCCTCGGCGCTCGCCTCCAGCGCCGTGAGCGCGCGGCGCGCGTCGCCGCCGGCCAGCCGGACCAGGTGCTCCAGGGCGTCGTCGGCGATCCGGACCCGGCCGCCGTAGCCGCGCGGGTCGACCAGGGCCCGGCGGACGAGGGCGCGGATGTCGTCGTCGGTCAGCGGCGTGAGCGTGAACAGCAGCGAGCGCGACAGCAGCGGGGCCACGACCGAGAACGACGGGTTCTCCGTCGTCGCGGCGACCAGTGTGATCCAGCCCCGCTCGACGGCCGGCAGCAGCGCGTCCTGCTGGGTCCGGGTGAACCGGTGCACCTCGTCGATGAACAGCACGGTCCTCAGGTCGACCGGCACCTCCCCGCCGGGTGCCTGCGCCGCGTCGCTGAACAGGCCGGGCTCGCGGACCATCCGGCGCGACTGGTTCGACCGGCTGCTCGACAGCGCGTCGCGCGCCTCGTCGATCACCGCCCGGACGTCCTTGACGCCCGCTGTCACCGCCGAGAGCTCACGGAACCGCCGGCCGGTCGCGCGCGACACGATGTGCGCGAGCGTCGTCTTCCCGGTGCCCGGCGGTCCCCACAGCACGACCGAGGTCGTCCCGCCGCCCTCGACGAGCCGGCGCAGCGGGCTGCCGGGGCCGAGCAGGTGGCGCTGGCCGACGAGCTCGTCGAGCCCGCGCGGGCGCAGCCGGTCGGCGAGCGGACCTGTCGGCCCGGGAAGCGGGAGCGGCCCGCCCGGCTGCCCGGCCGGGCGGGACCCGGCGGCCTGGCCCGCCGGTGCGCCGCCGCCGGCCCCGGCAGGCGCGGTGGGGCCGGCTCCCGGCACGCCGCCTGGCGAGGCGTCGGGGAAGGGAGCAACCGTGTCGAACAGGCTCACCCACCAACCGTACGGCGGCGGTCACCCGGCGGTGCCGGCAACCTGCGTCGCCATCAGGGCGAGGTCCACGTGGCTGGGCGCGCTCGCGTCGCCTTGATCGCGGATTTGGCCCTGGGGCGGTCGTGGCAAGGACGTTTTCACGACCACCTCAGGGCTCAAGCGGCGATCATGACCGGTGCCGCGCCCCTAGCGTCGGGCGGATGGGCCGCCGGCGGAGCCCTCGGAACGCTGGTAGCCGGCCAGCCCGGCCAGCTCTGGCGCCGACTCGCCGACGACCGCGCGGAACCGCTCGACGGCCAGCGGGCCCAACGCGTCGTAGGTCTCGGCGAACAGCTCGCGGGCGCCACGGCGCGGCCAGCGCTCGGGCAGCAGGTCGAGTGGGAGGTCCGGGTCGAGGCTCGGGAAGCGCCACCAGGCGTTGAGCAGCGCGGTCCTGGCCACCAGCGCCGGCGCGCCGGCGACCCCGCCGGCCCGGACCTGGTCCCGCAACGGGCTGGTGGTCGCGACGAACTCCTCGTACTGCCCACGGAGCTCGGAGAGGTCCCAGGCGGCCATCGGCGGGCGCGGGTCGCTGCGGCGGGCGTCGACGGTCGTGGTCAGCACGGTGGACGCCAGCACCCCCAGTTCGGCGAACACCCGGCGGGCGGGCTCCGCGACCGGGCGGGGGCTGACCCACATGCCGTCGTAGAGCGGGGCGAACCCGAGCCAGCGCAGCCGGCTGCGCACGGTGTGCCGGACGTCGCGCAGGTCCTCGGGCAGTGAGAAGGCGGCGACGGTCCACCGGCCGTCCCACGGCTCGTGCCGCTCGCCGAAGGACCGCAGCCGGTGCACGTTCTCCAGGACGACCTCGGACGCCGCCGCGGTCAGCCCGTAGTAGGTGTGGCGGCCGACCTTGGAGGACTCGAGGACGCCGCGCCGGGCCAGCCGGGACAGCGCGGCGCGGGCGCCGACGGTGGTCACGCCGAAGTCGCCCAGCAGCGCGACGAGGGCGGCGGAGGGCAGGTGCTCGCGCCGGCCGTACCAGTAGTCACCGAGCAGGGTGGTCAACAGCCGCTGCGGCTGTGGGCCCTCCTGGGTGCGCGGGAGGTCGACCTCGGGGTGCGTGGGCAGCGCGCGCAGGGCTGGCCGCTGTGGGGGTACCAGCGGGTGGGCCGGAAGGTGGTCCGGCCCGATTGTCCGGCGCGGCGAGGTCACAAAGGGGCAGTTTACGAGGGTCCTCGGCGGAGTTGGACCGATCGGTCGGACACGGACATCGGCACGCTCGTGACCGGCCAGGCCACGGCGGTCGGCGGACCACCAAAAGTGCCGTGTGGGCAGGGTGAGCCGAGGCGGTCCACGACCGCGGCCGCCGCCCGAGCACCCGGCCGGGCGCGGCCCGGACGCGCGGGGCGCCGGGGCCGCGGCGCCGCGTACTAACATCGACACGGGTCCGCGGTGGCCAGGACTGATCCGCCGAGCCCCACCCATCCGAACGTTCAGCGCCGACGCGGGCCGATAGGTCGCTCGGCGGGGACCCGGCGGGTTCGGACGAGAACGATCCCGAACACGCCCGGACGACAAACGGCCCCTGGAAGGACGACCCGTCATGCTTGAGCGGGACGAGATCGACGCCCTGTTCCCCCGGGTCCCCGCCGGACCGACTTCCGCGGACCGGCCGGACGGCGATCTGCCCGGCCCGGAGTACTGGGAGCAGCGCTACCCGCCCCGGGACCTGCCGGCGGGCGCGATGGTCACCCGGTTCTCGCCGAGCCCGACCGGCGCCGCCCACCTCGGCGGCGTCTACGTGGCGATGCTCGACAAGGACCTCGCCCGGCACTCCGGTGGCGTCTACCTCATCCGGGTCGAGGACACCGACCAGGCCAGGACCGTCGAGGGCGCGCTCCTGCAGTTCGACGCGGCGTTCACCTACTTCGGGGTCCACGCCGACGAGACGCCGGAGAAGGGCGCCTACGGCCCGTACACCCAGTCCGAGCGGGCCGAGATCTACCTCTCGTACGCCCGCGAGTTCCTGCGGGACGGCCGGGCGTACCTGTGCTTCGCCACCAAGGAGGAACTGGCCGCGTCGGCCGAGCAGCAGCGGGCCGCGAAGGTGCCGACCGGGTACTACGCCCGGTGGGCGCTGTGGCGCGACGCCCCGGACGAGCGGGTCCGGGAGGCGCTCGCCGCGGGCCGGCCCTACGTCGTCCGGTTCCGCTCCCCCGGCGGCTCCAGGGTCACCTACACCGACCTGATCCGCGGCGAGATCACCGCGGACGCGAACCGCAACGACGTCGTCCTGCTGAAGTCCTCCGACAGCCCGCTGCGGCTGCCGACCTACCACTTCGCGCACGCCGTCGACGACCACCTGATGCGGGTCACCCACGTGATCCGCGCCGACGAGTGGCTGTCGTCGGTGCCCCTGCACCTGCAGCTGTTCGACGCGGCCGGCTTCGAGCGGATCCCGTACGCGCACATCGCGCCGCTGCTCAAGGGGGACGGGTCGGGCAAGCGGAAGCTGTCCAAGCGCAAGGACCCGGAGGCGTCGGTCGAGTTCTACATCGCCGCCGGCTACCCGGCGGACGCCGTCCTCTACTACCTGCGCGGACTGATCAACGGCCGGCTGGCCGCGCTGCCGATGGACCAGGCGCTCGCCGAGCCGCTGCGCCTCTCGGAGGCCGGCGTCTCCGGCGCCCTGGTCGACCTGGTCAAGCTGGAGGACATCGCGGCCGACCACATCGCGACCCTGTCCGGCCAGACGATCGTGGACGAGGTGCTCGGCTGGGCCGACGTCCACGACACGGAGCTCGCGGCGGCGGTCCGCGCCGAGCCGGGGGTCGCGCTGCGTGCCCTGGACATCGAGCGGACCGGCGTCGAGAACCCCCGCAAGGACCTGCGCAAGTGGTCGGATTTCCGGTCGGTCTACGGCTACTTCTTCGCGGCGCTGTTCGAGCCGGTCACCGACCCGGCCGACCCTCGGCTCGGCGGCCTGCCGGCGGAGGTGGTCCGCGCGCTGTGCGAGGACTTCCTGCGCGACTACCGGCACGTCAACGACAGCGACGAGTGGTTCGCCCAGATCCGGGCCGCCGCCGTCGCGAACAGGTTCGCCGGTAGCCCGAAGGAGTACAAGGCCGACAAGGACGCCTTCGTCGGCTCGACCAAGGAGGCCGCGCAGGTCTTCCGCGTCCTGCTGACCGGCTCGAACCGCAGCCCCGCGTTCCACCTGGTCACCCAGGCCCTGGGCGAGCCCGAAACCCGCCGCCGCCTCGGCGCGGTCCTGGCAGGCTGAGGCCGTGGCAACCGTGGGCGTCTCCCTCATCATCGACGGCACGATCGAGCACCGGATCGACATCAGCGGCCTGCTGGACAGCGCCGAGCCCTGGAAGGCACAGCTCGCCGCGCTGACCCAGACGATCCAGGGCTGGATCGCCCAGAGCGAGGTGACGGCACTCCCCCTCGACGGCGGCGGCCAGGTCGTCGTGTCCTGGCGGACGATCAGAACGGTCGAGGTCAGGCCCTAGCCCAGCGGTCGCGGCAGCGGGGCAGGTCATTGGATACTGGATAAAATCGAGCCCGGGCGGCGGCCACGGCCGAGCGCTGGGCCGGCCGACCGGTTGTCCGGGCCGTCTTCGAGTGCCGCGAGGGGTTGTCCATGCCGCCAGGTGGCAGTGCCGAGTCTGTGATCTTCTCGCGGCGGGATCTGGACTTCCTGCTGTACGAGTGGCTCGACGTGACGGCGCTGACGGCGCGGGAACGGTTCGCCGAGCACGACCGGGAGACGTTCGACGCGCTCCTCGACCTCGCCGAGCAGGTCGCGACCGAGCACTTCTACCCGCACCTGCGCCGCTCGGACCTCAACGAGCCGACGTTCGACGGCGAGCGGGTGCACCTGATCCCCGAGATCGGGGCGGCCGTCGACGTGTTCGCGAAGACCGGGCTGATCGCCGCCACGATGGATGCCGAGGTCGGCGGCGCGCAGCTGCCCGTGGTGGTCGCGGACGCCTGCTTCTCGTGGCTGATGGCGGCCAACGTCTCGACGTTCAGCTATCCGTTCCTGACGATCGGCAACTCGAACCTGCTGCTCGCGCACGGCAGCCCCGAGCAGGTCGACGCCTACGTCCGCCCGCAGCTCGACGGCCGCTTCCACGGCACGATGTGCCTGTCGGAGCCGCAGGCCGGGTCGTCGCTGTCGGACATCATCACCAGGGCCGAGCCACGCCCGGACGGCAGCTACCGGGTCTTCGGCAACAAGATGTGGATCTCGGCCGGCGAGCACGAGCTGGGCGAGAACATCGTCCATCTGGTGCTGGCGAAGATCCCCGGCGGCCCGGCGGGCGTCAAGGGCATCAGCCTGTTCGTCGTCCCGAAGTTCCTGGTGAACACGGACGGCTCCGTCGGCGAGCGCAACGACGTCGTCCTCGCCGGCCTGAACCACAAGATGGGCTACCGCGGCACCACCAACACGCTGCTGAACTTCGGCGAGGGCAAGTACACCCCCGGCGGCGAGCCGGGCGCGATCGGCTACCTGGTCGGCCAGCCGCACCAGGGCCTCTCGTACATGTTCACGATGATGAACGAGGCCAGGATCAAGGTCGGCGCGGGCGCGATGGCGCTCGGCTACACCGGCTACCTGAAGTCGCTGAAGTACGCCAAGGAGCGCCCGCAGGGCCGCCCGCCGGCCGGCAAGGACGCCCGCGCCCCGCAGATCCCCATCATCGAGCACGCGGACGTGCGGCGGATGCTGCTCGCGCAGAAGTCGTACGTGGAGGGGGCGCTCGCGCTGGTCCTCTACGCCGGGAAGCTGCTGGACGACGAGCGGACCGCGCCGACCGCCGAGGAGCGCGACCGGGCCCACCTGCTGCTGGACACGCTCACCCCGATCGTGAAGAGCTGGCCGTCGCAGTGGTGCCTGGAGGCCAACAACCTCGCGATCCAGATCCACGGCGGCTACGGCTACACCCGTGAGTACGACGTCGAGCTGCACTTCCGCGACAACCGGCTGAACCCGATCCACGAGGGCACGCACGGCATTCAGGGCCTGGACCTGCTGGGACGCAAGGTGGCGCTGCGGGGCGGCGCGGGACTGGCCGCGCTGGCCGAGGCGGTGAACGCGACCGTGTCCACGGCGACGGCCGCGGGCGGCGAGCTCGCCGAGCTCGCCGGCCAGCTCGGCGCGACCGTCGAGCGCATCGTGGAGGTCACGGCGAAGCTGTGGGGCACGGGCGACCCCGACGTCACGCTGGCCAACGCGAGCGTCTACCTCGAGGCGGTCGGCCACACCGTGATCGCCTGGCTCTGGCTGGAGCAGGCGCTCGCCGCCGCCGGCAGGCAGGGGCCGTTCTACGACGGCAAGCGCGCGGCCGCCCGCTTCTTCTACCGGTACGAGCTGCCGAGGACCGCGCCCCAGCTCGACCTGCTCGCGAGCCTCGACCGCACCACCCTCGACACCGACCCCGCCTGGCTGTAGCCGCCCCAGTTCCGCGGCACCGTCCTGGAGGCTGGAACCTGGCGCGATGCCCGAAATCCCACCTGGCCGACGTGGAAAGTTCGCCAAGGCGGGCCCGAAGCGACCCCGCTAGGTTGACGCCGTGGACTGGCTGCGGCGGCTCGCCGGACAGACCGGCGGCAGGAAGCCGCCCGTGCACACCGTCGGCACCGACCCGGACTATCGGTTCAGCCTGGCGAACGAACGCACCTTTCTGGCCTGGATCCGCACCGCGCTGGCGCTGTTGGCCGGTGGGATCGCGGTCGTGCAGATCGTGCCGAGCTTCTCGATCGGCTGGGCCCGTCACATCCTCGGGATCGCGCTGATCGTGCTGGCGATCCTGATCGCCGCGACCAGCTACACCCGTTGGGAGCGCCGGGAGCGCGCGATCCGCGAGGGCGCGCCGCTGCCCCCGTCGCTGCTGCCCCGCCTGGTCGGCCTGGGCATCTCCGCCGTCATGATCAGCGCCATGGTGTTCATCCTGGTCGACGTGGCCCGAGGCCGCCGATGACCGACCGGCTGGAGCACCCCACCGAGGTCCTCGACTCCGGGATGCAGAGCGAGCGCACCTATCTGGCCTGGCAGCGCACCGGCCTCGGCTTCGCCGCCAACGGCGCCCTGCTGCTGCACGCCGCCCTCGACGGCCGGACGCCGCTGGTCGTCCCCGGGCTGATCGCCCTGGTCGTGACGGCCCTGCTCGTCGGCCGGGCCCAGGTGCGCTACCGCTCGACCGTGGCCGCGATCCGCCGTGAGCGCTCCCCCGAGGACCACCGCGCCCTGGCGGTCACGGCCGCCCTGACGACCGCTCTGTGCGTCACCGGACTCGTCGCGATCCTGCTGCGCTGACGCACGGACCGGCGGCCGGGTCAGCCGGCCGGGGCCGGGCCGGGGCCGGCCAGCCAGGCGAGGACCGCGGTGCGGGTGAGACGCCAGGACTCGCCGATGCGACGAGCGGGAAGCTCGCCGGACTCGACCAGCGCGCGTAGGTCGTCGACGGGGACGCGCACCAGCTCCGCGGCCTCCTCGAGCGTCAGCACCTCGCTCACCGGCGCGGCGGGCGCCTCCGGTTCGGGCGCCGCGGCCTTGCTCATCCGCACCTTCGGCCCGGCCGCGTCGGCGTCCTGGTCGTCGGCGCCGGAACGCTTGCGCCACAGGTCACCCGGGCGCGGGGGCCGAGGCGCGCCCTCGTGCCTGCCCTGGCTGTTGCCGTCCCGGCCGTGCGGACGGAAGACGATCTCGTCGCCCTCGATGTCGAGATGGTCGGAGACCAGCGTGGCGAGCAGGTCGCGCTTGCTGACGCCGAAGCGCTCCGCGGCCTTGTCGAGCTTCTGCGCGAGCTTGTCCGGCATCCGGACGTAGACGGCCCTGGTCGGTTCGGACGGGGTCATCCCGGCCTCCTGAGGTTTCCGTGCGAAGCGGCCCTGGATGCGGGCAACCCCCGCACGGACCGACTCGATCGATAGCTATCGTATAGCTAGCTAGCAGGATCCGTACCTCCGGAGGAGTCATGGACGCGACAACCCCCGCCCCGACGGCGCGGCCCGCCCGCTCGTCGCGCAACCCGCTGGCCCGCGTGCTACACCGGGCGCAGGTGGCGGCCGTCGAGCAGCTGGCCGCCCGCACCCGCCGGATCACGCTGACCGGCGACGCCCTGGCCGGGCTGGACTGGACGCCCGGCCAGCACGTGAGCGTCGTGCTCGCCGACCCTTCGGTGCCCGGCTCCTGGCTGCGCAGCCCGCGGGACCTCAAGCGCACCTACTCGGTGTGGGACTACGCCCCCGACGGCCGGCTCGACCTGGCCGTCTACGACCACGGCGGCGACGGCCCCGGCGCCCGGTGGGCCCGCGAGGCCGCCGCCGGCCGCGGCGTCCTGGTCAAGGGCCCGGAGGGGCACCTCGTGGCCCAGCCCGACGCGCCGTACCACGTGTTCGCCGGGGATGACACCGCGGCGGTCGCCTTCGGCGCGATCCTGCGGGCCCTGCCCGCGACGGCGCCCGTGTTCGGAGCGGTCGAGCACGACACCCCGGGCGACGCGCTGCCGCTGCCGCGACGCGACGAGCTGACCTTCGTCTACCGCGAGGGCGCGCCAGCCGCCGACTCGCCACGGCTGCCGGCCGCGCTCGCCGACCTGCCGCTGCCGGCCGAGCCCGGCGTCGCCTACCTGGCCGGTGAGGCCCGCGCGATCCAGAGTGCGCGCCGGCATCTGGTCGAGGAACGCGGCTGGCCGCGCCGCAACGTCGTCACCCACCCGTTCTGGACACCGGGACGCCGTGGCATGGACTGACCCGCGCTTTTCCGTCCCGTAACGGCGGTGACGCCGCGGCTGGCTACCGTCGGGGCGAGCGGCGGCGGAGGCTGGAGGTGGCGCGATGGGTTCGGCCAGGACGAGTCACGGGACGCTCGACGTCCCGGTGATCGATCTTTCCGGGTACCGGCGCGGCGAGCCGGCGGCCGCCAGGGCCCTCGCGGCGGCGGTCGACGACGCCGCGCGCACGGTCGGGTTCATGCAGGTCGTCGGCCACGGGATCCCGGCGGGGACCGAGGCCGGCCTGACCGCCGCGCTGGACACCTTCTTCGCGCTGCCGATGGCGACGAAGCTCGCCAGCCGGCCGGCGTCGACGGCGGTCAACCGCGGCTACAGCCCGCCCCGCTCGGAGCGCCTCAGCCACAGTCTCGGCGTCTACTCCCCCGCGGACCTGTTCGAGGCCTTCAACGTCGGCATCGAGGCCGGTGAGTACCCCGGCCTCGGCCTGCCGGCGAGCTACTACGCGGACAACATCTGGCCGGCCGGGGCGGCCGGCTTCCGGGCCGGCGTCGAGAGGTGGTTCGCCGCCGCGCGCCAGCTCGCCGAGACGCTGACGGGGGTCTTCGCGCTCGCCCTCGGGCTGCCGGCCGGCTATTTCGACGCCTTTCAGTCGCATTCGCTCGACGTGCTGCGGATGAACAACTACCTGGTCCCGGGCGACGTCACCCTCGAGGAGGGCCAGGTCGGCATGGGCGCCCATACCGACTACGGGATCGTGACGATCCTGTGGGCCGACCCGGTGCCCGGCCTGCAGATCCTCGACCGGGCCGGCCGGTGGCACGATGTGCTGCCCGCCCCGGGCGCGCTGCTGGTGAACCTGGGCGACCTGCTGGCCCGCTGGACCAACGACCGCTGGGTCTCGACCATGCACCGCGTGGTCCCGCCCCGCGATGCCGGCGGGCGGCTGGTCCGCCGCCGCTCGGCCGCCTACTTCCACGACGGGGACGTCGACGCCGTGATCGCCTGTCTTCCCGGCTGCGCCACACCCGACAACCCGGCCCGCTACGAGCCGGTCACCGTCGCCGACCATCTGACGGCCAAGCTCACCGGCTCCCGCGGCCTCGTCCTCAACGCCGCCGCCACTCATGAGGCCGCCCGGCTGCGCCCGACGGACTGACCTCGCCCCGGCCGCTCGCCGACGTCGCTATGGGTAGGCGGTGATCAGGCGCAGCGCGCCGGTGAACTCGTTCTGCAGCCGCAGCGCGGCGTGGCGGCGGTCCCAGGCGCCGGACACCAGGTCGGCGCGCAGCTGGGCCACGCCACGGGCCACGATCTCGGGCCCGATGAAGACCCACGGGGACTGGGCTCGCCGGATCGTCGGGTCGAGGAAGCATTCGGGCCGGCCGAGGAAGGCCTCGATGAAGCCGTCGCAGCAGTCGGCTGGCACCGGTACGGGCGTGACCACCGTCGTACCGCCGAGAGCCGCCACGATGCGCCCGATCGAGGGCATCCGGCGCTGCTCGTAGGCGACCAGCTCGGGGACGTACTCGACGAGCCAGTTCCGGTCGAAGGCGTCGCCGTCGAAGGTGAGCAGGACGACCGGGCCGCGGCTGACCCGGCGCAGCTCACACAGGCCCCGTTCCAGGTCGGCCCACTGATGAACCGTGTTCGTCGCCATCGCCGCGGCGAACGCGCCGTCGGCGAACGGCAGCGCCTCCGCGACCGCGGCGACGACCTGGGCCCGGCCGGTGAGGCGCTGGGCCCGCATCCGGGCCGACGGCTCGACCGCGACGACGCACCGGCCCACCGGCTCGTAGGAGCCGGCCCCGGCCCCCACGTTGACGACCGTGCGCGCCTCACCCAGGGCGGCATGCACGAAAGCGGCGATGCGCGGGTCGGTCCGCCGGCGCAGCGCGTAGCCGCCGCCATGGGTCTCGTAGTCGAAGTCGCCGGCCGTCGGGGCGGTCACGTGAGCCTCCTGAGCCGGCGGCGGCCACCGAGAAGGACGACGCTGACCGGACCGTACGGTCCGGGCCTCTGTCGCCTGCACCGGGCGGCGGGTGGTTGCGGGACCTCCCAAGTCCACGACACCCCGCCCGTGACGTCCACGGAATTTCCGCTGGTCTGAGGTTCGGGGCCGCACCAGGGCCCCGGTCCGCCCGCCCGTCAGCCGGGGAGGGTCTCCCGGAGCCGGTCGTTGCGGGCGACGCGGGCGTCCAGCTCGTCGCGGAACGAGACCAGGCCCTTGATCTTGCCTTCGACCTGGTCGCGCAGGTTCAGGTACACCTCGCGGGCCTCGTCCAGCAGGCTGACCCGGTCCTCGGTGCTCGCCACCGCCCAGTCCTGGCGGACCCGGGCCAGCCGGTCCTCGTGGCCGAGGATGGCGCGTACCTCGTCCAGGTTGAAGCCGAGCAGCTGCTGCAGCTCCCGGATGCGGCGGACCCGGGCCAGGTCGTCCGGGCCGTAGAGCCGGTTCCCTCCGCTGGTCCGCCCTGATGGGGTGAGCAGGCCCATCTCCTCGTAGTACCGCAGCGAGCGCACCGAGACGCCGACCTCCCGGGACGCCGGCCCGATCGCGAGCAGGGCCGGCTCCGCGGCCGCGCCGACGGCGGCGGGGTTGGTCGCGCCGTCAGCCGCGCCAGTCGCGTCAGCACCGGGACTCCCGGCTAAGGCCGGGCCGCCGGCCTGGTCGCCGCGAACGGCGGCGATCGTCCCACTGTCCGTCATGACCTAAGTATTCCCAGCGGGGGGCTCCGAGCGCGCGCTGTGCGCCGCCGGGGGCCACATGTCGGCCGGTCGGGCCCAGCTCGCCGGGCGGCTGGTAGGCCCCTCGGCGAGCGCCGGGCGGCCGACGGGCCCGACCGCCCGGCGAGTGGCCTCGGCTTCGGCCAGGGCCGGACGCCGGCGCGGTGACGCCGGTTGGCGCGGCAACGTCGTCATGTCGCCCGGTTCGCGGCCGGCAGCCCCATCGCGCCGGCCGCGTCCGTCGCCTCGGCCGGGTCGACGCCGCCCACGCCACCGGCCCCGGCCTCCCCCGCGGCGGCGTCACCCGCGCCGGCCAGGCCCGCGGCCGTCTCCGCGGCGAGCGAGCGATGCACGGGCTGCTCGGTGCCGCCGCGCAGCCAGGAGACCACCGCGCCGATCACGCAGGCGAGCGCCGCGAACGCGAACGCGAGGTGCAGTCCGTCGCCGAACGGGCCGGAGATCAGGTGGGGGAAGAACTCCTGCCCGGTCAGGTAGCTGGCCCGGTCCGGCGGGAGGGTCGACAGCGTCGACGAGCCGATCAGCTGCTGGATCGGGTTGTAGCCGAGGAACGCGGCGAAGAGGCTGCCGACCGGCGGAATGCCGGCGATCTCGTGCGCCTTCGCGGCCGGCACCCCCTGCGCGGCCAGACCCGAGAACAGCGTGTGCGGCAGCGAGGCCGCCAGGCCCAGGCCGATCACCGTGAAGAAGACGCCGATCGAGAGCACCTGCGCGGAGTTCTGGAACGTGTTGAGCATCCCGGCGCCTGCGCCCCGCCGGTTCGGCGGCAGGCCGTTCATCACGGCCGCGGTGTTCGGGGCCGCGAACAGGCCCATCGACATCCCGATGAGCATCAGAGCGAGGGCGAACCCGATGTAGTTGAAGTCGATCGGGATGACGTCGAAGATCCCGAAGCCGGCCGCGCTCACGAGCATGCCGACGGTCGCGAAGGGCCGGGCGCCATAGCGGTCGGACAGCCGCCCGGCGATCGGCCCGGAGATCAGGAAGCCGACCGTCATCGGGATCATGTAGATGCCTGCCCACAGCGGCGTCCGCTCGAAGCTGTAGCCGTGCAGCGGCAGCCAGATGCCCTGCAACCAGATGATCAGCATGAACTGCAGGCCACCGCGGGCGAGCGCCCCCAGCAGGCCGGCGATCACGCCCATGGTGAAGCCACGGTTCTTGAACAGCTCCAGGGCGAACATCGGGTCGCTGACCCGGGTCTCGATGAAGCAGAACAGGATCAGCACGGCGACGCCGCCGATCATCGCCGTGAGCACCCACGGGTTCGTCCAGCCCATCGTGTGCCCGCCATACGGCTGCAGGCCGTAGACGATGCCGACCAGCACAGAGATGAGCCCGGCGGCGAAGGTCAGGTTGCCCCACCAGTCGATCCTGGCCGGGGTCCGCACGCCGTTGTCCTTGAGCTTCACGTACGCCCACACGGTGCCGAAGACGCCGAAAGGCACCGAGACGATGAAGACCAGGTGCCATTCGATCGGGGCGAGCAGACCGCCGATCAGCAGCCCGAGGAACGACCCCGAGATCGCGGCGACTCCGTTGACGCCGATGGCGAAGCCCCGCTCGTTCGCCGGGAACGCGTCCGTGATGATCGCCGAGGAGTTGGCCATCAGCATCGCGCCGCCGACGCCCTGCACGACCCGGACAATGATGATCCACAGTGCCGCCGCGTCGCCGTGCATCCAGGTGACGGCCAGCAGGATCGACGCCGCCGTGAACACCGCGAAGCCCAGGTTGTAACAGCGCACCCGGCCGAACATGTCGCCGACCCGGCCCAGGCTCACCACCAGCACCGACGTGACGAGCATGAAGCCCATCAGGATCCACAGGAAGTACGAGGTGTTGCCCGGAGCCAGCGGATCGATGCCGATCCCGCGGAAGATGTCCGGCAACGCGATCAGCAGGATCGACGCGTTCACCGTGGCCATCAGGATGCCGATGGTCGTGTTGATCAGCACGGTCCACTTGTAGCTGTCGCCGCGGACCTCCGCGTCTCCCGGCGGGGCCGCCGCACCCCGTAGTCGTGACCCGGTCCCGTTCAGCGCTGCGCTCTCCGACGTCGTCACGATCCCCGACGCTACTACCTCCATCTCACGTCAACGTAAGATTCCGCCAGCCTTCTCCCTCACACTCCCCGCCCCGACCAAACCGCCGCACGACCCCAGCGCCACGACGGGTTCGACCGCGCGACGCCAGGCGCCGAGCTCATCTGCCCTCCGACGCCGGACCGAGCAGCCAGCCCGACCCCATTCGCCACGCCGGCCGCCCTCCCGCAGAGCGGCCACCCGTCTCATCGCGCCGATTTCCATACCAAACTGGCGATCAATCCCGGCGCCGGGCTCGGACAGAAACCATGATCGCCAGCCTGGTATGCAAATCGGTGTTCCGTGGCCGATTTGCGCCTTTATCCATACGTGGTTCGCGATCAAGGCGCGCCAGTCGACCCATCGGCGGGGAAGATCAGCATCTTGGTATGGAAATCGGTGCCGTCGGGGGCAGCGACCGGCGAGCCGCCTAGAAGAATTCCTGCACCGCGGCCAACAGGCCGGCGACCTGGGCGACGATCCAGCCGGGCCGGCGTTCGACGTCCCACCAGGTCACCCGCTGCACACGCCAATGAAGCCTGACCAGCGCGTTCTGTCGATCACGGTCGCGGTAGGCAGGCGCGGGATCGGAGTGATATCCCACGCCGTCGGCCTCGACGCACACCCCTCGCGACGGCCAGGCCATGTCGACCCGGGCTACGAACCCGCCACCTTCATTGAAGATCCGATACTGCAGTTCCTCCGGACGAAGGCCCGCATCGGTCACGATCAGCCGAACGTGGGTCTCAAGAGGCGATTCGGACCGCGAGTCGACCTCCCGGAGCCAGGGACGCCGAGCAACGGCTCCAGACCGGCCGAACAACTGGGCCAGCACCGGTCCCATGTCAGGAACCCAGCCCGCCCGCAGCCCGGCGTCGAGCGCCGAGATCGCCCGCATCCGGTCAAGGGCGAGCGTGAGGTCGGCCAGCGTCCGGGCCGGTGACGTCACTGGGATTCCGGCCAGGCTGTGGACGTCACGCGCCTCGATCTCACCGACATGGAACACGACCCCCGGAACGGCGACCCGCGCGTTCCGGTGGCTGACCAACAGGTGGACGGGCTCCGCGGGCCCAGACAACGCGAGTGCGTCCAGACCAGCCAGCCGGGCCGCCGTGATGCCGCACACCACTGCGTCCGGGCGCCGGTGGATCGCCGCGCGCGCCTTCCCCCGGACCGCGTCCGCGCCGGGCACGAGATAGGTCGTCCGCCCCGGTCGCGACCAGGTGCCCGAGCGGACCAGCCCCCTGAGCCGGCCGTCGGTGAGCCCGGCCTCCAGCGCCTGCTCCCGGGTGATCATTCCGTCCTGCCGGCGGGCCACCCGGAGTGACTCGGCAAGGGCCAGATCCTCCAGCCGCCGGCGTTCAAGATCCGTCACGGCTCATAGGCTTCGCCACCGGATCGACACAGGCAAGCCGTGCCTGACAGCTGTGGACAAGCGCGGGGTGGTGGAGGGGGGAGCGGCGAGTGTCCCGGTAGCCCGCGGGACACCCACCGAGCCGGCCACGAGCCGGCGGCTCGACGTTCGGCCAGGGCGCGTCGTCGCTGGATTTCTCTGACTAAGGTCAGAGGATATGGATGACGTTACGGCCGTGGTGCGGCGGTTCAATCGGGCCTACACGCAGCGGATCGGCGCGCTGGAGGAGTCGTTCCTCGGGATGGGGCTGCCGCTGGGGACCGCGCGGCTGCTGTTCGAGATCGGGGCGGGGCCGACGACGACGCAGGGGCTGCGAGCACGCCTCGGGTTGGACTCGGGGTATCTGAGCCGCCTGCTGCGCCGGCTGGAGGAGGACGGGCTGGTCGCGGTCGAGCCGGATCCGGACGACCGGAGACGCCGGCTGGTCGGCCTGACCGAGGCCGGCCGGCGCCGCTGGCGGGGGCTGGAGGACAGGTCCGAGGAGCGGGCCCGCCAGCTGGTCGAACCCCTCTCCGCGCGGCATCGGGCCCGGCTGGCGGCGGCGCTGAGCGAGGCCGACCTGCTGGTCCGGGCAGCGACGGTGACATTCGAGCCGGTCGATCCGCGCGGGCCGGTGGCTCGGGGCGCGGTCGACCGGTACTTCGCCGAGATCGGCCGCCGGTTCGGCTTCGACGCGACCGGCCAGGCCGGGCAGGACGCCGTCGAGCTGGCCGCGCCGCACGGGATCTTCCTCGTGGCCTGCGACGACGGCCAGCCGGTCGCCTGTGGCGGCGTGCGGACGATCGCCGACGGCGTCGGCGAGGTGAAACGCATGTGGGTCGACGACAGGTGGCGCGGGGTGGGTCTCGGCTCCCGCCTGCTGCGCCAGCTCGAGGACGCGGC
Source organism: Pseudofrankia inefficax (assembly GCF_000166135.1). Lineage (NCBI taxonomy): Bacteria > Bacillati > Actinomycetota > Actinomycetes > Frankiales > Frankiaceae > Pseudofrankia > Pseudofrankia inefficax. The sequence continues at coordinate 2,023,114 of NC_014666.1, read as the reverse complement.
CCGGACGCTGGGGCACCGGGCGGCTCGCCTCGACACCAACGAGACGCTCACCGAGGCGATCGCCCTGTACGGGCGCGCGGGCTATCACCGCACCGCCCGGTACAACGACAACCCCTACGCCACCCACTTCTTCGAGAAGACCCTCATGGCCCCCGGCGGGTGACGGCCCGGGCTACAGCCGGGTGAGGACGGCCTCGCACGAGCTGACGTCGACACCGCGCTGGGGCTCGACGTCGAGGTTGCGAATGACACCGTTCTCGATCACGGCGGCGTAGCGCTGGGACCGGACGCCGAGGCCGGCCGCCGTCATGTCGCCGGTGAGGCCCATCGCCTCGGTGAACCTCGCGCTGCCGTCGGCGATCATCACGATCTTGTCGCCGACGCCCTGCGAGGCGGCCCACGCCTGCATCACCCACGGGTCGTTCACCGCGACGCAGGCGATCCGGTCGACGCCCTTCGAGGCGAGCTCGTCCGCCTGGGCGACGAAGCCCGGCAGGTGGATCTTCGAACAGCCGGGCGTGAACGCCCCGGGGACGGCGAACAGCACCACCTTCCCGGAACCGAGCAGCTCGGCGCTGCGCACGGTCACCGGGCCCTCCTCGCCCATCAGCTGGACCTCGACGTCCGGAACCCGATCGCCGACCGCGACCGACATGAGCCCACCTCCATTCCGAAGTTCCGACAATCCGACATCCGAAATTCCGACATTCCGATCGCGGACACGTCGCGACCGACAGCCAGCTCGGCAACGGTCCCGCAGGACCGCTTTGAACGCAGACTATGTGGGGGTGGGCTGAGCGCGGCGGCGCAACGTCGCTTCCTAGAATCGGAGCGTGTCCGGTATGGGTGAGGTTGGCCGCGGCTTCAGCCTCAGGCGGTGGCGACCGACGGCGTTACGGGCGACCGTGGTCGGGCTCGCCGTGGCGGTCACCGCGGCGGCCTGCGGTGGCTCCGGCGCGACGGGCGGCAAGACCTCCCCGGGCTCCCGGACCCGGGTCATGATCATCGGCGACTCGCTCACCCAGGGGACGGCCGGCGACTACACCTGGCGCTACCGGCTGGCCGGTCACCTCACGCTCACGGCGCCGGGGCGGGTCGACCTCGTCGGCGACCGCACCGATCTCTACGACCCGCTGACCGACGACGCCGGCTCGCACGCCTACCTGGACCCGAAGTTCGACACCGACCACCACGCGGACTGGCGCGACGCGTTCCGGCTGGAGATCCCGAAGGTCGAGGGGCTGCTGCGCAAGGTGCCGGCCGACGTGCTCCTGGTCGGGCTGGGCGAGAACGACCTGACCTACTGGACCAAGCCGGCCGAGACCGTCGCGCTGACGAAGCAGTTCATCGACAACGCCCGCAAGGCCAACCCGAACATCACCATCGTCCTCGGCCACGTGCTGACCAGGTGGGACTACCTGCGGGACGACCTCGGCCTGCCGATCGCCACCGACTACAACCGGCTGCTGGACGCGCAGGTGCCGCGCTGGTCGACGCCGACGTCCAAGGTCGTCATCGCGCTGACCGACCAGGGCTGGGACCCGCAGAAGGACACCTGGGACGGCACCCACCCGAACCCGGACGGCGAGATGCTGATCGCGCGGGGCTTCGCGAACGCGCTGCACGGCCTCGGGATCGGCGGCCCGTTCGGACCGGTGTACGGCGGGCTGACCTGGCCGGAGAAGGGCGGGACGCCGACGGTCATCCCGGCCGGCGGTACCCGTTACACGCTGAGCTGGCCGGCCGCCGCCGGGACGGACGACTTCATCGTCGAGCGGCGGATCTCGTCCGCGAACGAGGCCTCGTTCACCCGGCTTCCCGGCTCGGTGAAGGGCACGAGCTGGACCACGGACAGCCTCCCGGCCGGGGCCACCGTCGCCTACCGGATCATCCCGCTCAAGTTCTGGATGGCCGGTCAGCCCGGCCCGCCGGTCGAGTTCACCGTTCCGGCCCAGTAGGGTCGCCGTCGGCGCGCAGGGCGCCCGGCCAGCGGCACAGGCCAGCGCCGGACCAGCGGGCCACGGCACGGACGTTCAGGGCACGGACGGCGTTCAGGGCACGGACGGGCTCCGGCAAAGGCGACACCACGGGGTGAATGTCGCATTCCGCCCCTCTATTGTGTCCGACATGACACGGCTCGGGCGTGATCGAGGTAACGGCGGCCGGCCCTCGGCCGCGTGGCTGACCGCGCTCCTGCTGGCCGCCGTGGCGGTCGCGGCGGCCGGCTGCGGCGGCGCGGCGAAGGCGGCGGACGCGCAGCCCACGGCGTCGGCGCAGCCACGGCTGCGGGTCATGATCTTCGGCGACTCGACCACGCAGGAGACGGCCGGCGACTACACCTGGCGCTACCGGCTGGCCGCGCACCTGTCGTTCTCGGCGCCGGGCCGGGTCGACTTCGTCGGCACCCGCGACGACGTGCACGACAACGTCTCCGACACGGCCGGGTCGCACGCCTACCTCAACCCGGTGTTCGACAGCCAGCACTCGTCCGTCTGGGGCGACTCGCTCTACCTGGAGAACCCCAAGGTCGAGAGCGTGCTGCAGAAGGTCCCTGCGGACGTCGCGCTGGTCCTGCTCGGCGGGAACGACCTGGAGTTCCGGACCAACGCGCCACAGACGGTCGTCAAGATCAAGCAGTTCGTCGACAACGCCCGCAAGGCCAACCCGAAGCTGACGTTCGTGCTGGGCCACGTGCTGACCCGCTGGAACCCCGACTTCAACGCGATCGCTCTCCCGCAGGCGGTGGACTACAACAAGCTGCTCGACCAGCAGGCTCCCGGCTGGTCGACGCCCACGTCGCAGGTCATCACCGCGCCGACGGACCTGGGCTGGGATCCCCGCAAGGACACCTGGGACGGCTCCCACCCGAACCCGAACGGCGAGATGGTGATCGCCCGTGGCTTCGCGAACGCGCTGCACGACCTCGGCATCGGCGGCAAGTTCGGGGCGGTCTTCGGCAACCTCACCTGGCCCGAGAAGGGCGGGGTCCCGGTGGCCGCGCCGGCCGGTGGCACCCACTACACGGTGACGTGGCCGGCGGCCCCCGGAGCGACCGCCTACCTGATCGAACGCCGGACCGGCTCGACGGACGACCAGACCTACGTCCGATGGCCCGCGCAGATCAAGGGCCTGACCTTCACCACGGAGAACCTGCCCCGAGGCAGCACTGTCTACTACCGGGTGATCCCGGTGAAGGTGTGGATGACCGGCCAACCGGGGCCGGCCGTCGAGATCAACGTGCCCAGCAGCCGCGCGTAGCCGCCAAGGCGGACCGCGGACCGCGGGCTCGACGCTAGAAACGCGGCTCGACGTACGGGTGGACGTAGAAGCCGTCGTAGAACGGGGTGAACCAGGCGCTGATCGGGTCGCCGGCCCGGGATCCTGCGAGTTCGGGGGCCTCGTCGAACAGGCGCAGGTGAGCGTCGTTCTCGAACGCCTGCTCCTCGAAGAACTGGTAGCGCGCCCGCGGGTCGTCGTCGAGCCCGTAACGGTCGAGCAGGCTCGCCGCCTCCTCCACCACGAGGTAGAGGGCCAGCTGCTCGGCCAGGCAGGCGATCGGGATCCAGTCCGGCTCGGCCAGCCGGCCGGTGACGCTGACCGTCGCGACGAGCAGCCGCCGGGCGAAGTCGACCGTGTAGTGGTCTCCGTAGGCCTGGGGCAGGCGGGACAGCGGCCCGTCCTCGCGTCCGACCACGTCGGCGGCCACGGCGTCCACCCTGGTCATCAGCAACGCGGCGATGTCGACGCACAGGTCGTCGACGAACGTCGTGCAGGCGGTGATGAGCGCGCCGGCCGCGACGACCGCGTGGTCGCCGTCGCTGCCGGGCTCCGGGTCCCGGCCGGTCCGCGGACCGGCCGAGTCCAGGGTGAAGGTGTCGACGTCGAAGGCCCGTAGCGAACGGGCCGCCCGCCGCATGTGCGCCATCGCGTCAGCCTGCGCCTCGACGTCCACCAGCCCACGCCGCCCCACGATGATCTCCCCATCTCGCTGCGGGCGCGCCTGCCGCGCCGGTTCAACCCGGCGCCAACCATAGCGATTCCGGCGAATCGCCGGCCACCGCGAGCCCGCCGGCCCGCCGGCGGCGCCTGCCGGGCGGGACCGGCAGGCGGCGCGCCGACGGGGGCTTGCCTACTTCAGCAGCGGGTCGCGGGGCAGGCCGAGGATGCGTTCGGCGATCTGGTTGCGGGTGATCTCGGAGGTGCCGCCGGCGATCGTCATCGCGCGCCAGGACAGCGCCGAGCGCCCGGCCATCGTGCCTGGGCCTTCCAGGAACGCCGCCTCTGGCCCGGCGAACGCGAGGGCGAGGTAGGCCGCGTCGCCGATGTGCTCCGCCAGGGCCAGCTTGGTGATGTTGCCCTCCGGCCCGGGCTCGCCGCCCGACACGGCCCGCACCGCGGAGCGAAGGTTGAGCTGGCGCAGCGCGAGGCCGGTGGCGAGGAACTGGCCGACCCACTCCGCCGCGCCAGGGAACGCGTCCGGCTGGGCCTTGTAGAGCTCGATGGGGTCGCCGGGCTGGGGGGCACCGACGCCGCCGCCGATGCTGACCCGCTCGTTGCCGAGGGTGGCGCGAGCGACCTTCCAGCCCTGGTTGGGCTCGCCGACGACGTCCGCGTCCGGCACGAACACATCGGTCAGAAAGACCTCGTTGAAGCCGCTGTCGCCGGTGGTCTGGCGCAGCGGGCGGACCTCGACGCCGGGGGCGTTCATGTCAATGATCATGACGGTGACGCCGGCGTGCTTGGCGGCGGCGAAGTCGGTGCGCACGGTCGCCAGGCCGCGCCGGCAGTACTGGGCGCCGCTGGTCCAGACCTTCTGGCCGTTGATGACCCAGCCGCCGTCCGCCTTCTCCGCGCGGGTTCGCACGGCGGCCGCGTCGGAGCCGGCGGCCGGCTCGGAGAACAGCTGGCACCAGATCTCCTCCCGGGTCAGCGCCTTGCGGACGTACCGGGAGATCTGGTCGGGGGTCCCGTGCTGGACGAGAGTGAGGATGTTCCAGCTGGTGATGCCGTAGTTCGGCCGCCGCACGCCCGCCGCGGCGAACTCCTCGTCGATGACGAGCTGCAGGCCGGCCGGCGCCTCGATGCCCCACGGCTTCGGCCAGTGCGGCTGGACATACCCGGTGTCGATGAGCCGTTCGAGCTGCTCCTGCTCGGGCAGCGCGGCGAGTTCCTGGGCCAGCGCGCGGACCCCGGCGCGGGCGGCCTCGACCTCGTCCGGCAGGTCCAGCGACGCGGCCCGGACGCCGCCGGCGGCGGTCAGCCTGGTCAGGTCGGCGGCCGCGGCCCGCGGGCCGAGCACCGCCGTCAAGGTCGTCGCGCGGCGCAGCAGCAGGTGGGCGTCGTGCTCCCAGGTGAAGCCGATGCCGCCGTGGACCTGGGTGTTGAGCGAGGCGTTGCCGGCGAACGCGGGCAGCGCGAGGGCCGCGGCGCTCGCCGCGGCCAGCGACAGCTCGTCGACGCTCGCGCCGTCGGTGGCGGCCCGGGCGGCGTCCCAGACCGCGGCGGTCGCGAGCTCAGCGGCTACCAGCATGTTCGCCAGGTGGTGCTTGATCGCCTGGAACGAGCCGATCGACCGGCCGAACTGCTCGCGGACCTTGGCGTAGGCGGTGGCGACCTCGACCGCCTCCAGCGCGCCGCCGACGGCCTCCGCGCCGTAGACGACCCGAGCCAGCGCGAGCGCGGTCGCGGCGGCCCCGGGGAGGACCTCGGTCGGGGTGACCCCGTCGAGGGTCAGGCGAGCGGAGCGACGCCCCGGGTCCAGGGCTTGCGGGACGGTGACGGTCACGCCGGCGGCGGTGGCCGGCACGACGACGACGTCCTCTCCCGCGACCAGGACGAACAGCGACGCGAGCCCACCGCCGAGCACCACGCCCGCGTCGCCCGAGACCGTGCCGTCGGTGAGGGTGAGGTCGCCGAGCAGGCCGACGGCACCCGTGACGTCGCCCGCGGCGAGCCCGGGCAGGAGGCGGGCTCGCTGGTCCGGCGAGCCGGCGGCCGCGACGACGGCGGAGGCCGCGACGGTGGGCACGAACGGCCCGGGCGCGACGGCCCGGCCGAGCTCCTCTACGACGACGACCAGCTCGTTCAGCCCGGCTCCGCCGCCGCCGTGCTCCTCCGGCAGGTGGACGCCGAGCAGCCCCAGGTCGGCGAACGGCTTCCAGAAGGCGGGCAGTGGCTCCTCGTCCGCTTCGAGTAACGCCCGACCGGCGGCGCGTGCCTCGTGCGACGTGAGGAACGCCCGCGTCGTGCGGGCCAGCTCGCGGTGCTCCTCGCTGATGGCGATCGCCATGACCAGACCTCCCGGCTTGTCGAGCTAGAACATAGTTCTAGCCGGTGGCTCGGCGCTCGCTCATTCGCCGACCAGCTGCCAGGTGGGCGGCTCGCCGTCGAGCTCGCGCAGGACGCCACGCTTCTGCAGTGCGCGCAGGTGAGCCATACCCTCGGCCAGAGCGGCGCGCTTCATGAATCCCTCGACCTCGTGCCACGGGCGTGACCAGGTCATCCGCTGGCAGATCTCCCAGGCCGTGACCGCCCCGCCGCGGATCGCCGTCACGATCTCACGGAACCGCTGCTCGTGGTGGCCACGCAGCTCAGCGAGCCGCCGGGACAGGTCCGGGATGCGGTACTCGTGCGCCGGCAGCACCTCGTCGGCCGGGTACTGCTCGACCTTGTCCAGCGAGCGCAGGAAGTCACCCAGCGGGTCGGCGCTCTCGGCCGCGGCGAACGGGATGTTCGGCGTGATCCGGGGCAGCACGTGGTCGCCGGCGAGCAGCAGCCGGTTGGCCGGCTCCCAGAAGCACAGGTGGCCGGGCGAGTGGCCGGGCGTCCAGATCGCGCGCAGGTCCCAGCCCGGGACGTCCGGGCGCTCGCCGTCCTCGATCAGCACGTCCGGCAGCGCTGGTTTCGCGATGGCGGACCGGGGCGGCAGGGCCGCGGTCATCGCGGCGATGTCGGCGGCGGGGACGCCGCCCCGGGTGAGCAGCCGGTTCATGCCGGCGAGCAGGTCGGCCGGCTCGCCGGTGAAGAACCGCAGCGCTGCCTCGTCGGCCGGGTGCAGCGCGACCCAGGCACCGGACTCGGTCCGCACCCGGTCGGCCAGGCCGTAGTGGTCGTGGTGCATGTGCGTCGCCAGGACGCCGCGGATGTCGCCGACCCGGTAGCCGGCGAGCGCGAGGCCGGCGCTCAGCGCGTCGTAGGCCTCCTCCGTGTCCCAGCCGGCGTCGACGATGTAGCCGCCGCTGTCGGTCTCGAACAGGTAGACGAAGACGTGGCGCAGGCCGAGCGACGGCAGCGGTACCGGGATGCTCCACAGGCCCGGCCGCAGCCGTTCGACCGGCGGCAGGTCCACACTCGGTGGCTGGGTCAGCGAGGTCATCCGGTCCTCCGGGCGGTCACGGCGGACCGGCCGCCTGGCTCGGCTCGCCCCCGAGCCGCGCCCTGGCTCCGGCGCGCCCCGCGCCGGCGGGCGCCCGTTGGTGCGGGGAGCCCCGGCCGGTTGATTGTTGATCCTTGGTAACTAATCTGCACCGTACTCTCGCGAAATCTCCCGGGGCTAGAGAACCGGAGTACTACCCTCCGCAACGTTGACCTGCACGAATCGGTCGGTATCGGCCCGTAGCGGGCCAACTGGTTGCGGCGGGCGGCAGGCCGGCGGTACGACGGAAGTGCGCCTGCTCAACCCGCCAACCCCACCGTGCCAGCCAACCCCGGTATGCCCGCCAACCCCGACGAGGAGGGGAATGTCCGACGAGGTGCTCGTCGAGACCGGTGGCGGGATCATGACGATCACGCTGAACCGGCCGCGGGCCAGGAACGCGATCACTCGGGCGCTCAGCGTGGGAGTCGGGGCGGCACTCGACGAGTTCGACGCCCGCGCCGACCTGACCGTCGCGATCCTCACCGGCGCGGGCGGGACGTTCTGCTCGGGCATGGACCTGCGCGCGTTCGTCCGCGGTGAGAGCCCGATGCTGCCCAAGGGCCTGGCCGGGATCACCGGGCAGCCACCGCGCAAGCCGGTGATCGCCGCCGTCGAGGGCTACGCGCTGGCCGGTGGCTTCGAGATCGCGCTCGCCTGCGACCTCATCACCGCGGCCGACGACGCGTCGTTCGGCCTGCCGGAGCCGAAGCGCGGGCTGATCGCCGGCGGTGGCGGCCTCTACCGGCTGCCGCGGCGCATCCCGTACAACGTCGCGATGCAACTCTGCCTCACCGGCGGTTTCCTCTCCGCCGTGGACGCGCACCGGTACGGGCTGGTCAACACTCTCACGCCGCCAGGCGGAGCTCTGGAGGCCGCGAAGGCGCTGGCTACCGAGATCGCGGCCAATGCTCCCAAGGCGGTCGAGCACACCAAGGCGATCGTCACCGCCTCGGCGGACTGGCCCACCGACCGGTGGGTCGAGCTGCAGGCGCCGATCTTCGAGGCGGCCATGCGCTCGAAGGACGCGATCGAGGGCTCCCTCGCGTTCACCGAGAAGCGCGCTCCCGTCTGGACCGGTGAATGAGCCGCGTCTCACGGCGACCGCCGACCACCGCCCGCCGGCCTGGCCTCAACTAGCGTGGAGCGCACGCCATGACGACGACAGAGCCCACTCCCCTGCCGACGGCCGCCGCGCCGGCCACGCGGACGGCCTATTTCCGGGCCGCCGACGACGGCACCTACCTGCCGAACGACGTCGCCGCCGGCGTCTGGGCGCCGAACTCGATCAGTGGCCGGATCCTGGGCGGCCTGGTGGCGCACGTCGTCGAGCGGGAGCAGGCGCGCCCCGGCTACCGGCTGGCCCGGCTGACCTGCGACATGTTCCGCACCCTCCCGTTCGCGCCGGTGTCCATCACGACCCGCGCGGTCCGCGAGGGCGGGCGGATCCGCGTGGCTGACGTGCTGCTTGAGCACGACGGGTCCCTGTTCGGCCGGGCGACCGCCGTCTTCCTGCGGCCGGGGTCGAACCCGCCCGGGGAGATCTGGCAGCCCGACCGCGGCGTCTGGCAGGCGCCCGACCCTGCTTCCCCGAACCCGAACCCGAATCCGATCAACCCCCGGATCGACGGCCGGCCGATGCTGCCCGGCGTGGTGCCACCGGACACCCCGCTCGGCCCGCACCGGACCGTCCAGCGCGGCGGCATGTGGGTCCGGGAACTGAGCCTGATCGTCGAGGACCGGCCGCTGACCGGGGTGGTCCGGGCCGCGATGCTGGCCGACATGACCAGCCCGATGACCCATCAGGGCACCGGCGGCATCCAGCACATCAACACCGACTGGACGCTGACGCTGGTCCGGGAGCCCGTCGGGGAGTTCCTCGGCGTCCTCGCCGAGGACCAGTTCGGCGCCGACGGCATCTCCTTCGGCCGGGCGACCATCCACGACGCCGCCGGCCTGCTCGGATCGTGCACCATCACCGCCCTGGCGAACCCCGGCCGCGCCGACCCAAACCGCTTCCCCCGCAACAGCTGACCAGCCGGCCCGGACCATCTGCCGAATCACCCCTCACTCGAAGAGCGGTTCCTCGGCGAACAGGCGTTCAAGTCGCGGTTTGCTGGCCGCTGGGCGATCCAGAACTGCGAGGAACTTGGCCCATGCTTCGTCCCCGACCGCGAGAAGCCGATGGTCGGCCACAGCGTCCTTGGCCCTGTCGACGGCCGCAGCCACAGTGACTTCGACGCCCGTCGTGCCTTCACCATTCGAGGGCACCGCCCGCCTCCCTACCGTCCCGACCGATCTACCTGTCGACTCCGACAGTAGTCGACCCGACAGCGCGGTCCAATGGTTCAGCTCGCGGTTCGGATTCCGTCGATGACGTTGGTCAGCTCGGTCAGGGCGACCTCGGTGACGGTGGAGCGGTCGCGGGTGCGCAGCTCGGCGATGCCCTCGGCGGCGCGGCGGCCGAGGACGACCTGGAACGGGGCGCCGATGAGGTCGGCGTCGGCGAACTTGACGCCGGCCGAGGCGCCCGACCGGTCGTCGACCAGCACCTCAAGGCCGACCCCGGCAAGCATGTCCGCGACCGAGCGGACCAGGTCCTCGTCGACTCTGCGGCCGAGCGGGATCACCTGGACGTCATAGGGCGCCAGCTCCGCCGGCCAGCGGATGCCGTGCTCGTCGTGGTGCTGCTCGATCACGACGGACATCAGCCGGCTGATCCCGATCCCGTAGCAGCCCATCAGCGCCGGGCGCTCGACACCAGCCGCGTCGAGGAACGTGGCCCCCAGCGGCACCGAGTACCTCGTGCCGAGCTGGAAAATATGACCGATCTCGACGGCCCGCTCCAGCGTCAGGGGACCGGAGTCATCCGGCGACGCGTCACCGGCGCGGACGTTGACCACGTCGGCGAACAGGTCCGCCTCGAAGTCCCGGCCCAGGTTGGCGCCGGTGAGGTGATAACCGGGCTCGTTCGCGCCGATGGTCCAGTCCCGCCCAGCGGCGACGTAATGATCCGCGACAATCCGGCTGACCCGGGACGCGAGGCCGTGGGGACCGACATACCCGCGCACCAGGCTCGGGTGCGCCTCGAAGTCGGCCACGTCCAGCAAAGCCGGCGTCGCCCCGAGCACCCGGGCGAGTTTCAGCTCGTTGATCTCCCGGTCGCCGGGGCACAGCACGGCCACGACCTCGCCGCGCTGAGCCGCGGGAACCTTGTACAGCAGGCATTTGAGGACCTGGCCGGGCGGCGTTCCCAGAAACGCGGCGACATCGTCGACGGTCTGTGCGCCGGGTGTGTGAACCCGGGTGAGCGACTGGGTGCCAGGCTCGACCGGTACCGGCACGGCGGCCGAGGCCGTCTCCAGATTGGCCGCGTACGTTCCATTCGGGGCGAACGCGACGAGGTCCTCGCCTATCTCCGTCGGCGCCATGAACTCCTGGTTGCGGCCACCGCCCATCTCACCGGCCTGCGCCTCGACGGCCCGGAACCGAAGGCCGCACCGGGTGAAGACCCGTTCGTAGGCGGCGTACATCTCCCGGTAGGTCTCGCGCAGCGAATCCTCGTCGGCGTGGAACGTGTACGCGTCCTTCATGACGAAATCCCGGGAACGGACCAGCCCGGACCGGGGCCGCAGCTCGTCGCGGTATTTCGTCTGGATCTGGAAGACGCGCAACGGCAGGTCACGGTGACCGCCGAGCTCGTTCGCGACCAGGCTGGTGATCAGCTCCTCGTGCGTCGGGCCGAGGCAGAACTCCGTGCCCTTGCGGTCGACGACGCGGAACATCAGGTCGCCGTAGTCGGCCCACCGGCCGCTGCGGTCCCACAGCTCGCGGGGCATCAGCGCCGGCATGAGCAGCTCCTGGCAGCCGGCGGCGGCCATCTCCTGCCGCACGACCGCCTCGATCCGGCGCAGCACCCGAAGCCCGAGCGGCAGGTAGCTGTAGATCCCGGAGGCGGCCTTGCGGACATAGCCGCCACGCACCAGCAGCCGGTGGTTGGCGGTCTCCGCGTCCGCCGGGTCCTCGCGCAATGTCCGGATGAACGTGCGCGAAAGGAGGTCGACGCGGGAAAGGGAAGCCTGAGCGGGCACGGGAGGAGACTCCATCGTCGCGGTGAGGCGCCATCGACGGACGACGCTTCGAGGGTGGCCACCGGACTGCGCGCGTCGTCACCCGACGCGTCGCCAGACGTCGCCGCCGGGCCACCCACGCAGGACGGCCCGGCTACAGCGGTCGGCGCTCCACCCTGACAACCCGCACTGAAGATCTCCTCGCCTCAACCCCGCCGGCGGCTTGACGCGCACTCGCGGGTCTTCAACGGTACCCGGCGAGCCTCGACGTCGGCCCTGGACTCGGCCCCGGTCGCCGTGCATCGAAGCAGCGCAGTTCGTGGGTGGCCTCTGCAAGACATCCATGCCAGATCGCATACCAAGACGACGATCTTCGGTCGATATTGAGCCGCCAGTCCCCCATGATCATAGACCACGTATGCATGAAGTTCGCGAATCGGACACAGAATGCCACTCTCCATACCCAATCCGCGATCTTCGCGTTGGAAGTCAAGGCGAGTCACCTGTGATCGCCAGTTTGGTATCGAACCGGCATCAGAGGCGGGGCAGATGAGACCGGGGCTCGGCCCAGCCCAGGTCCGAGCGACCTCGGACAAGGTCAGATGGCGATTACCTCGACCGGCTAGCTGGTGTGCGCGGTCAGGCGAATGACCCAGTCGCGCGCCTCGGCCGCCTCGTCAGGAGGGACCGGCCCCAGCTCGTTCTCGAGCTCGGCCAGGTAGGCGTCCAGCTCCGCACGCTTCGCCTGCCGTTCGAGTTCCTCGACGAGCGCCACGGCGGTGACGTGGGAGACGTTGAGGCCCGCGGCCGTGGCACGCGCGAGAAGCTCGTCCGGCACGGTGATGGTCACTCTGGCCATGGTCAGACCATAGGTATCACGAACGATCATCGCCACTCCTTCCACCAAGTGTCGTTCGCCAAGCGTTTGCTTGGACGACGCAACGGGGCCCGGCTACGCATTGACCGACGACTATGACACTGTCGACTCAGACAGCACCCCAGCCGAAGTCCCGGACAGCGCTGGCGTTGGCGCCGACCGTCCCTCGCCAACCTCTCGGCCTTTGCAAGCGGGTCATGCTGTCTATAGGTGCCAGCGTTCTGCCATGGCCCGCGTGATCACACTCCGACTGTCGGACGAGGCCTACGAGACCGTCAAACGGCATGCCGAGGCCGCGCAGACCTCGATGAACGCCTGGATCGAAGGCGTACTGGACGCCGAGGACATGCGGCGACGCTGCGCGGCCCACGGGGCCTGGGTGCGAGCGAACCCTTCGGTGTCGGCCTCCGCGCTCGCCTTCGTCGCGGCCAACCAGCGCGCGCTCGCCGACGCGGGCCTCCCGAACGTCGCAATCACCGCCGAGCGATGCCGCCGCGCCGCGGTGAGATCTGGGCGACGACCGGCGGGCCAACCTCGCCGCGGGTGTTGGTCATCAGTTCCACCGTCTACAACGAGATCGCCGACGAGCCGACCGTGCTCATCACTCTGATTGCTCAAAACGCGACCGCCGAAGGGTTCTGCGTACCTCTCGGCGAGGATCAGTGGGCGGTGCTGGGTCTCGTGACCTTCGTCGCCAAGGCCTCTCTGGACATCCGTGAGCGCCAGGTCGACGTCCAGACGCTGACCAACGTCAACAACATGCTTTTCAAGATCCTGGCTACTCCTGACCGTTGACCTGCCCAGTCCCGCTCATTCCAGAGCACGGCGAACCGAGCCGAGCGACCCGTGTCGGCGCGTCGGGGGCGCTCGCGCCGCTGGTGGTGTGACGTAGGCGCTGGCGGCCCGCAGAACTGGCGCGAGTGGTTAATGGGCGCTAACCTGGCGGCATGTTAGCGGCCACTAACCTGTCTCACCCGTTTGGGCCGGCGGCCGGGACGGTGCTCACGAGCAGCGTCGACGCGGACTCGGCGGAGGGCAAGGCGAACGCGGCCCGGCATGCGGAGCTGGTCGCGCAGTTGCGGGCCAAGCTCGACGGGGCGCGCAGCGGGCCGGAGTCGGCGGTGCGCCGGCACGTCGAGCGCGGCAAGCTGCTCCCCCGCGACCGGGTCGACGGGCTGCTCGACCGGGGCAGCCCGTTCCTGGAGCTGTCGCCGCTCGCCGCCGACGGGATGTACGACGGGGACGCGCCGGGGGCCGGGATCATCACCGGGATCGGGCGGGTCGCCGGCCGGGAGTGCGTGATCGTCGCCAACGACGCCACCGTCAAGGGCGGCACGTACTACCCGATGACGGTCAAGAAGCACCTGCGCGCGCAGGAGGTGGCGCTGCACAACCGGCTGCCCTGCGTCTACCTGGTCGACTCGGGCGGGGCCTTCCTGCCGCTGCAGGACGATGTCTTCCCGGACCGGGAGCACTTCGGCCGGATCTTCTTCAACCAGGCGACGATGTCGCGCCAGGACATCCCACAGATCGCGGCCGTGCTCGGCTCGTGCACGGCCGGCGGCGCGTACGTCCCGGCGATGAGCGACGAGGCGGTGATCGTCCGCGACCAGGGCACGATCTTCCTCGGCGGCCCGCCACTGGTGAAGGCCGCGACCGGCGAGGTCGTCTCCGCCGAGGAGCTGGGTGGCGGCCTGCTGCACTCGCGTACGTCCGGGGTGACCGACCATCTGGCCGAGGGCGACGCGGACGCGCTGCGGATCGTCCGCCAGATCGTCGGCGCCCTCGGGCCGCGGGCGCCGCGGCCGTGGGACGTCGTCCCGACCGAGCCGCCGGCCGTCGACCCGGAGACGCTCTACGCCGCGGTGCCGACCGACGCGAAGATCCCGTACGACGTCCGCGAGGTGATCGCGAGGCTGGTCGACGGGAGCCGGTTCGCCGAGTTCAAGGCGGAGTACGGCTCGACGCTGGTCTGCGGGACGGCCCACATCCACGGGCATCCGGTCGGGATCATCGCCAACAACGGGGTGCTGTTCTCCGAGTCCGCGCTCAAGGGCGCGCACTTCATCGAGCTGTGCGACGCCCGGTCGATCCCGCTGCTGTTCCTGCAGAACATCACCGGGTTCATGGTCGGCCGGGAGTACGAGGCGGGCGGGATCGCCAAGCACGGGGCGAAGATGGTGATGGCCGTCGCCTGTGCCCGGGTCCCGAAGTTCACCGTGGTGATCGGCGGTTCGTTCGGCGCGGGCAACTACTCGATGTGCGGGCGGGCGTACTCGCCCCGGTTCCTGTGGATGTGGCCGAACGCCCGGATCTCGGTGATGGGCGGCGACCAGGCCGCGGCCGTGCTGGCCACGATCCGCCGTGACCAGTTGGAGGCGAAGGGCCAGGACTGGCCGGTGGACGCCGAGGAGGCGTTCCGCCAGCCGATCCGGGACCAGTACGACGCCCAGGGCAGCCCCTACCACTCGACCGCCCGGCTCTGGGACGACGGCGTCATCGACCCGGCCGACACCCGGACCGTCGTCGGGCTCGCCCTTTCCGTCGCCGCCAACGCCCCGATCGACGATCGTGGCTACGGCGTCTTCCGGATGTAAGCAGGAGGAGAAACGCACTCGATGTTCGACACCGTGCTCGTCGCGAACCGGGGGGAGATCGCCGTCCGGGTCATCCGGAGCCTGCGGGCGCTGGGGATCCGGTCGGTCGCGGTCTACTCGGACGCCGACGCAGGCGCCCGGCACGTGCGGGAGGCGGATGTCGCGGTCCGGATCGGGCCGGCGCCCGCCCGCGAGTCGTACCTGAACACGACCGCCGTGCTCGCCGCCGCCTGGGCGACGGGGGCGCAGGCGATACACCCCGGCTACGGCTTCCTGTCGGAGAACGCGGCGTTCGCCGCGGCCTGCGCCGAGCAGGGGATCGTCTTCGTCGGGCCGCCGGCCCACGCCGTCGAGGTGATGGGCGACAAGATCACCGCGAAGAAGGCGATGGTGGCGGCCGGGGTGCCGGTCGTGCCCGGCCGGGCCGAGCCCGGCCTGGACGCGGCGGCGCTGGCGGAGGCGGCCGAGGAGATCGGGTTCCCGGTACTGCTCAAGCCGTCCGCCGGTGGCGGCGGCAAGGGCATGCGGATCGTGCGCGCGGCGGCCGAGATGGCCGACGCGGTGGCCTCGGCCCGCCGGGAGGCCGCGGGCGCGTTCGGCGACGACACACTGTTCCTCGAGCGCTACGTCGACAGTCCGCGCCACATCGAGGTCCAGGTCCTCGCCGACGCCCACGGCAACGTCATCCACCTCGGTGAGCGCGAGTGCTCGCTGCAGCGACGCCACCAGAAGATCATCGAAGAGGCGCCCTCGGCGCTGCTCACGGCGCTCCCCGACGGCGGTGCCGTGCGGGAGCGGATCGGCCAGGCCGCCGTCACCGCGGCGGCCGCGGTCGGCTACGTCGGTGCCGGGACCGTCGAGTTCATCGTCGCGGGCGACGAGCCCGAGACCTTCTACTTCCTGGAGATGAACACCCGCCTGCAGGTCGAGCACCCGGTGACCGAGCTCGTCACCGGCCTCGACCTGGTCGCCGAGCAGCTGCGGGTCGCCGCCGGCGAGCCGCTGCGGGTGCGCCAGCAGGACGTGACGCTCACCGGGCACGCGGTCGAGGCCCGCGTCTACGCGGAGGACCCGGGCCGGGGCTTCCTGCCGACCGGCGGCGAGATCCTGGCCCTGACCGAGCCGACGGGTGAGGGTGTCCGGGTCGACTCGGGCGTCGCCGCCGGCACGGTCGTCGGCTCGGACTACGACCCGATGCTGTCGAAGGTGATCGCCTGGGCGCCGGAGCGGGCCGGCGCGCTGCGCCGCCTGGACGCGGCGCTCGGGCACACCGTGCTGCTCGGCGTCACGACGAACATCGGCTTCCTGCGGACGCTGCTCGCGAACGGGGACGTGCGCGCGGGCCGGCTGGACACCGGCCTGGTGGAGCGTCATCTCGCCGAGCTGACGGCCGCCCCGGCGCCGGAGGGCACGGCGTCACAGGGCACGGCGTCACAGGGCACGGCGTCGGAGGGCACGGCGTCGGAGGGCTCAGCGGCGCCGGGCACGGCGTCGCGGGGCTCGGCCGAGAACACCTCGGCCGAAGTCGGCGGGGTCGGGCCGCCGGCGGACGCGCTCGCCGTCTACGGGTTGGCCCAGCTGCTGCGGCTGCAGCCGGCCGGTCCGGTCATCGACCCGTGGGACGTGCCGTCCGGCTGGCGGGTCGGCGAGGACACCTGGCTGCGCTGGACCCTCGACCTGGGTGCCGGCGCCCGGCCCAGCGTGGAGGTACGGGGCACGCCCGCGGCG
The DNA here is from genome assembly GCF_000166135.1 of Pseudofrankia inefficax. Classification (NCBI taxonomy): domain Bacteria; kingdom Bacillati; phylum Actinomycetota; class Actinomycetes; order Frankiales; family Frankiaceae; genus Pseudofrankia; species Pseudofrankia inefficax. Next base: position 2,006,428 of record NC_014666.1, on the reverse strand, counting down.
GCGGCGGTGCGGATCGACGGGCGGGCGCCGATCGCCGCGGCCGCCCGCCGCGTCGAGAGCCCCGCCGGCACCGAGCTGCTCGTCACCCTCGACGGCGTCACGTCGCGCTGGCGGCTCGCCGACGGTCCGGACGGCACGCTGTGGGTCGGGGCCGGCGGCGCCGCCTGGCCGCTGGGCGAGTGGGTCCGCGAGCCGGGCGCGGTCGCGGCAGCGGCCGGCGACGGGCAGGCACGCAGCCCGATGCCCGGCACGGTGATCGCGGTCGACGTCGCGGCCGGGGACTCCGTCGCCGCCGGCCAGCGGCTCGCGGTCGTGGAGGCGATGAAGATGGAGCACGCGATCACGGCACCGGTCGCCGGACTGGTGAAGGACGTGCTGGTCGCCGTCGGCGCCCGGGTCGCCCTGGACGCACTGCTCGCCGTCGTCGAGCCGGTCGCCGACCCGACCTGACCAGCGAGAACACCAGAACATCCCTGGAAAAGCACGGAGGAGCGGACCGATGCCTGACACCCGGCTCACAGATGAGCAGGAGGCGCTGCGCAGGACCGTCGAGGAGTTCGCTCGGGAGGTCGTCGCGCCGGTCGCCGCCCACCACGACGAGACGAAGACGTTCCCCTACGCGGTCATCGACCAGATGGCCGACCTCGGGCTGTTCGGGCTGCCGTTCCCCGAGGAGTGGGGCGGCCAGGGCGGCGACTACTTCCTGCTGTGCCTGGCGATCGAGGAACTGGCCCGGGCCGACTCGTCGGTCGCGATCACACTGGAGGCCGGGGTCGGGCTCGGCGCGATGCCGATCTACCGGTTCGGCACCGAGGAGCAGCGCAAGGAGTGGCTGCCGCTGCTGGCCAGCGGCAAGGCGCTCGGCGCGTTCGGGCTGACGGAGCCGGGCGCTGGCTCCGACGCGGGCGGCACGCGGACCACGGCGAAGCTCGACGGCGACGAGTGGGTGATCAACGGCTCCAAGGCGTTCATCACGAACTCGGGCACCGACATCACCAGGGTCGTCACGGTCACCGCCGTCACCGGCCGGTCCGCGGCCGGCAAGCCGGAGATCTCCACCATCATCGTCCCGGTGCCGACGCCCGGCTTCACCGCCGAGCCGCCGTACTCGAAGGTCGGCTGGCACGCCTCCGACACCCACCCGCTGTCCTTCGCCGACGTGCGGGTGCCGGCGGCGAACCTGCTCGGCGAGCAGGGCCGTGGCTACGCGAACTTCCTGCGCATCCTGGACGAGGGCCGGATCGCGATCTCGGCGCTGTCGGTCGGCCTCGCGCAGGCGTGCGTCGACGAGTCGGTGAGGTACGCCAAGGAGCGCGAGGCGTTCGGCGTCCCGATCGGCAGGTACCAGGCGATCCAGTTCAAGATCGCCGAGATGGAGGCGCGGGCGCACGTCGCCAGGACCGCCTACTACGACGCCGCGGCCCGGATGCTCGCCGGCCTGCCGTTCAAGAAGGAGGCGGCGATCGCCAAGCTGTTCTCCTCCGAGGCCGCGGTCACGAACGCCCGCGAGGCGACGCAGATCTTCGGCGGCTACGGGTTCATGAACGAGTACCCGGTCGCCAGGCACTGGCGGGACGCCAAGATCCTGGAGATCGGCGAGGGAACCTCCGAGGTCCAGAAGATGCTCATCGCCCGCCACCTCGGGCTCTGACCCCGTCCGGCGGTCACGAATCCGCCACGCTGACGCGGCCCCGGCCGTCCCGCTTGGCCTGGTAGAGGGCCGCGTCGGCGAGGTCGATGAGCTTCGCCACCGAGCCGTCAGGGCCTGGTAGGACGGACGCGGCTCCGACGCTCACGGTGACGATGGCCTTCTGGGCCGACGGGTGCGGCTCGGCGAGCTCGGCGACCGCGTGGCACAGCCGCCCGGCCAGCCGGGTCGCGGTGTCCCGGTCCGAGTTCGGCATCACGATCGCGAACTCCTCGCCGCCGTAGCGGGCGGCCAGCTCGGTGTCGCGGACGTTCGCCCGCAGGCAGGCGGCGACCCGCTGCAGGCACCGGTCGCCGGCGGTGTGGCCGAAGCGGTCGTTGTAGCCCTTGAAGTGATCGACATCGATCATGGCGAGGCCCAGCGGGGTGTGCCGCTGCGCGGACCGGCCCCATTCGGAGTCGAGGACGTCCTCCAGCCGGCGGCGGTTGGCCAGACCGGTCAGCGGGTCGGTCACCGAGAGCTGCTCGAGCCGCTGGTTGGCGGCGGCGAGCTGGCGGGTCCGCTCGGTGACCTTGCGCTCCAGCGAGGCGTAGACGAGCGCGTTGTCCAACGAGACCGTCAGCTGCGCGGCGATCAGCATGATCCCCTCCAGGCGCTCGGTGGAGAACGCGCCGCGGATCATCCGGTTCTCCAGCAGCAGCATGGCCCGTAGCTCGCCGCGGATGAGGATCGGCACCGCCGACAGGGAGCAGCGGTCCAGGCCGGCGAAGTAGGGGTCGCGGCGGAACCGGTCGTCCTGGGTGGCGTCGGCGACGGCGACCGGCTCGTGGGTCCGCTCGGCGTACCGGACCACCGAGGACGGGACCAGTCCCCGCCGGCCGGCCGTCTCCAGCGGGACCACGGTGCCGGCGCCGTCCGGCACCGACCAGCGGCGACGGTCCTCGTCGCGCAGCAGCAGGTGGACGCCGGTCGCGCCGGTCATCTCGGACAGGATGCCCTCGACCCGGGCCCGCAGGCCCGCGATGCTGGTCTCGGAGCTGAGCGCCTGGGAGGCGGCGACGGCCCCGAGCAGGTCGATGGTGCCCGTCGCGAGCGTGGAGCGGCGGCCCATCACCTCCTCGTCCGACCCGCCGGCCCGCGGCGCACCGGCCGGCTCGGGGCACAGCGTCGGGTTCACCCAGTCAAGCTGGCTGACCTTCGCGGTCGCGCCCCACTGCACGTAGCGGCGCCGGGCGGCGGCGAGCAGCGATCGGCCCGCCTCACACATGCCATGGGCCAGGTAGAACCGCGCGGAGCGTTCGAGGATCAGGGCCTGGTGCCAGGGTCGGGACCGCGCGTGGCTGTCATGCTGGGCCAGGTCGAACGTGTACGCGGCCTGCTGGAAGTCGCCCGCGGCCCAGGCCCGCTCCGCCTCGACCAGGCGCAGCAGGTGCTGGAAGTTGGCCGGCGCTTCGGCGGCCCGGGCGGACAGCCACGCCACCAGGTCCGCGAGCTCCGCCAGCGCCGCGTCCCGCTCGCCGCCCTCCGTCGCCCTGGCCCGCGACGCCAGCGCCAGCGCACGCAGCACCCGGGCGATCGCCATCGAGTAGTTCGACCCGGTGGTGGAGCAGAACGGGAGCGCCGCCGCGGTGTGCCGGGCCAGGTCGGCCGGCTGGTCGAGGATGGCGGCGGCGATCGCCCGGGTGATGTGCATGTGGGCGACGGCCTGCGGGTTGCCCGCCAGCAGGGTCTCCCGGGTCAGCTCGTCGACCGTCGACTCGGCCACCTCGCCGCGCAGCACGCGGGCCAGCTGCCGGCACGACTGGAACGTCTCCTCGGCATGGGGGTTGCCCGTCCGCGCGGCGAGAGCGAGGGCCTCGTCGACCTGCGCCACGAACTCCTCCAGTGCCGGCGCGCAGTCCAGCAGGTTGTAGAGCAGCCCGAAGTAGTTCCAGCAGGCGTTCTGCAGGTGCCCGACCCGGATCAGGCCCGCCAGCACCCGCCGTGCCTCGGCCAGGTTGTCCTCCAGCGCGTCGAACCAGTGCCCGGCGCTCACGGCGTAGAGGAAACGCGCGTCCCAGAGCTCCGCCTCCCAGCCTTCCGCCTCCTCGGCACCGGCCCGCGCGACGTCGAGAATCCGCCGCATCACCCGGCCGGCGGTCGCGTAGTCACCTCGGCGCGTGATGAGCGCGCCGGCGATGTGGCCGGCCGGGAGCAGCAGCCTCGGGTCCGGCCCGTCCCGCGCCCAGATCCGCAGCACGTTCACGGCCAGCCAGACCATCATCGGCTGGTCGTAGAAGAAGGCCGTGGGCATCAGCCGGTTGACGACCCCGACCGCGCGCTGCCAGGCGTCGCCGTCGCCGGACCCGTGCACGTCGGCGGGCTCGTCCGTCTCGTCGATCCAGCGGTAGATCTCGGCGAACCCGCGGTCGATCTCCTCGTCGAGGTGGGCCGGATCCGGGACGGCCACGCCGAGCCGACGCAGCTGGCCGAGCCCGAGGGAGATCGCCTCCCGGCCGCGGCTGCGGTTGGTGAGGCTCATGACCTGCACGGCCGTGGCTGCCGAGCGCTGGGCCGGACACGCGCTGAGCCGGCAGATGGTCCTGAACTCGGCGTCGGCCTCGTCCAGCCGGCCCTGGCAGTACAGGGCGGCGTGCCGCTCGGTGCGCAGCCCGATCAGCCCCTCCAAGTCGGCTGGGTCGGCCAGCGGCACCGCGGCGGTCAGGAACCGTTCGGCCAGCACGTAGTCGCCCAGCACGACCGCCTCGACGGCCGCCCGCCGGAACAGCTCACCCATCCCCCGGCGCTCGTCGGCGGCGTGCACCGCGTCGGCCACCCGTAGGTACTGCTGCGCGGCCGCGTCGACGAACTCGGGCCGGCGGGCCAGCCGCCTGGCCAGCGCCAGCTCCGTGTCACGGCGCGCGGGCCCGGACACGCCGCCGAGCACCGATTCCCGCACCCGGTCGTGGTAGAAGCGCACGCTCTCCCGGTCCTCGGCCGCGGGCACCACCAGGCCGGCGGCCAGCGCGGGGGCGAGCCGCCGTCGGACGTCATCGGACGACAGGCCGACCGCGACCGCCAGCAGGTCAAGCTCCACCTGGCCGGCAAGGCAGGCCATCGCGACCAGCAGCGCGCGGGTGGCGGGTGGCAGCGTCGCCACGTGAGCGGTCAGCAGCGCGTCGACGTCGAACAGCTCGGCGCGGCGGCGGCGCAGCGCGGCCCGGTCCCACCGCCAGGTGCCGTCGTCCGCGGCCAGCACCCCGTCGTGACGCAGCGCGTTGATCAGTTCCACCGTCGCGTAGGGATTGCCGCGGGTGGCCGTCGCGACGAGCTCGGCCAGCTCGACGGCCGAGGCGGGCGGCAGGTTCAGCAGGTCGGTCAGCATCGCGGCCTGGCCCGTCGGCGCCAGCCCGCCCAGCCGCAGCTGGCGCGGTCTGATCCGCTGCGCTCCCCAGGCGGCCAGCAGCGGCGTCAGCGGATGTGACGGGTCCAGGGCGTCCTCTCGGTAGGCGCAGACCAGCAGCAGCCCTTCGATCGTCTCCGCGCCACTGAACACCTGGTCGACCAGGCCCAGCGGCGTCCGGCCGGCCCACTGCAGGTCGTCGATGAAGAACACCAGCGGCCGGTCCGGGCGCGCCACGGCGCGCAGGACCTCCAGAGCGGAGCGCTCCGCCCGCGCCTGGGTGGTCATCGGGTCGCCTGGCTCCGCCCGCACGCTCAGCAGGGCGCCGAGCTCGGGGACCACGGCGGCGGCGAGCCCGGCGGTGGCACCGAGCCGAGCCAGCAACCGGTCCCGCAGCTGCGTCAACGCGGCCTCGGGCTCGGCCAGCAGCAGCCGGCTCAGCCCCCGGAACGCGTTGCGGACGCCGTCGTACTCCTGGTCTCGGCGGTACTGGTCGAACTTGCCGGCGACGAACCAGCCGCCATGCGCCGCGACGATCGGGCGCAGCTCGGCGGCCAGCGAGGTCTTGCCGACGCCGGAGACCCCGGAGAGCAGCACCCCGCTGCACCGGCCCGCCATGACGTCGGCGAACGCCTGGCGCAGGTCGCCGATCTCCTCGTCGCGACCGACCAGGCGGGACGGCGTCAGTGGCCGCGCCGGGACGTCATGCCCGCCCGGACGAGCCACCCGGCCGCCGCGGCGCAGCTCGGCCAGGTCGTGCTCCAGCCCGTCCGCGCTCTGGTACCGGTCGTCGGGCTCCTTCTCCAGCAGGTGAAGGAGAATGCCGGACAGCTCTGACGACACCTTCGGGTTGCGCGTCGACGGCGGCGTGGGCACCCGCGCGCGATGGTCGTGCAGGACGCGCACGGGGTCGCCCGAGCCGAACGGCGGGGCACCGGTCGCCAGCTCGTACAACGTCGCCCCGAGGGCGTAGAGGTCGGCCCGCTGGTCGACGGGGCGCCCGGTCGGGCCGGTCAGCTCCGGCGCCAGATACGGCACGGTCCCGACGATCTCGCGGCGCCCCGAGAACATCGGCGGGGCGGACCGGACCTCGGAGGCCTCGACGACCGCCGCGAGCGCGAAGTCGATCAGATAGGGCAGGCTCCCCGTGCCGGCGCCGCCCGCGGTACGTCGCCTCGCGGCGCTCGGGTCCGCCGTCACGATGACGTTCGTGGGGTTCACGTCCCGGTGTACCACTCCCCTGCGGTGCATCCCCGCCAGGGCCTGGGCCAGCCGCTCGGCCAGCGCGAGCAGCTCGGCCGGGTCCAGCGGCAGGGTCCGTTCGGACAGGGCCACGCCGCCGACGTCCACCAACAGGATCGCGTCCGGCGACGCCGGCGCGCTGGCGCCGTCCCGCGCCAGCTGCGAGATCCCCGGCAGGCCGGCCAGCCGGTCGAGGATCTCCCGCTCATGCCGCAGCCGCCCCGGTGCGTCCGGCCCGAGCGGCTCCTTGCGGATCACCGGTCCCGTCGGGAGGACGAGACGGGAGATCCGGGTGCGCTCCGTCTCGTGGAGCAGCACGGTCTCCCGGAGCAGCACAGTGCGCGCCGTGCCCCGCGGCGCTGCTGCCCGCGCCGGTGTGGACGGCGGATCACGGCCCGGCGCTATGCCCCCCATCCGCCGGGCCCCAGCCCACGCCACGCACAGTTCACCCCTCCAGCGTGCCCGGCACCGCGGCTGCGCCAACCTCCTGGCGCCGCGGGGCCGGTCAGGCGCCCCCGCCCGGACCCGCCGGGGTCGCGTCCGCGGTCGAGACCACCATCGAGTCGCCGGGTATCGGCTGGGCCGGGATGGGTCCGGCGGCCCCGGGTCGGGCGGCCTGGGTGGGAACGGTCTGCGCCGGGATGGTCCGCCGCGCGGGGAGGGCCTTGGACCGGGCGTCGGCGAACAGGGACGGCGCCGCCGAGAGGGCCCCCGCGCGGACCGTCTGACGCAGCGAGTCGAGCGTCGCCGCGAGGGCGGTCGGCTCGTAGCCGCAGTGGGCCATGCAGTTCTCGCAGCGCGGGTCACGGCCGCGGCCGTACTGCTCCCAGTCGGTGGTCTCCAGCAGCTCCCGGTAGGACGCCGCGTAGCTGTCGCCCATCAGGTAGCAGGGCCGCTGCCAGCCGAACAGCGAGTACGACGGGATGCCCCAGGCCGTGCACGGGAAGTCGGCCTTGCCCTCCAGGAAATCCAGGAAGAGCGGCGAGTGGTTCAGCCGCCAGCGGTTGCGCCGCCCTCCGGCGAATGCCGCGCGGAAGAGCTCCCGGGTCTCCTCGATTCCCAGGAACTTGTCCTGGCCCGGTGCCTTCTCGTAGGCGTAGGCCGGGGAGAGCATCATCCCGTCGACCCGCAGGTCGTTGTTCAGGAAGTTCAGCACCTCGATGACGGTCTGCGGCGTGTCGGTGTTGAAGAACGTGGTGTTCGTGGTCACCCGGAAACCACGCCGCTGCGCGTCCCTGATGGCGTCGACCGCCTTCGCGAAGACCCCCTCCTTCGCGACCGACGCGTCGTGCCGCTCCTCGAGCCCGTCGATGTGCACCGCGAGCGACAGGTACGGCGACGGGCGCAGCTTGTCGATCTTCTTGGGCAGCAGCAGCGCGTTCGTGCAGAGGTAGACGAACTTCTTACGCTGGACGAGACCGGCGACGATCTCCTCCACCTGCGGGTGCATCAGCGGCTCGCCGCCGGCGAGGCACACCACCGGGGCGCCGCACTCGTCGACCGCCGCGAGCGCCTGCTCGACGGGCATACGTCGCTTGAGCACATCCGCCGTGTGCTGAATCTTGCCGCAGCCCACGCAGGCGAGGTTGCAGGCGAACAGCGGCTCCAACTCCAGGGTGATCGGGAACTTGTCGCGCCTCGCCAGCTTCTGCTTGAGAATATACGCCCCGATCTTTACCGCCTGACGCCGAGGAATGCTCATCGCGCCTCTCCCTGCCGTTGGTCGCCTGCCCGCCCGATCGGGAGGCAGCTCGCGTCGCCGCTAGCTCGCTCACCCTAGGCGAGCGGTTCTTTCGCCGCCGCGTGTGAGAACGCGATGGGAAGGAGGTCGGAGCCGTCCGTGGTTTCCCGGAAAAAGGCACCCGGCGAGAAGAACGCCGACCGTCGGATAGCCGCACCCGAGCAGCATTTCTCGCCAAGATTTCCCGACAGGAGCGCGGCGTCCGGCTGTGGGTGCCGCTGGGCGGAGCCCACCACCCTCCGGCTCGCCACCCAACTCGGGCTACCACGCGCTGGAGCGCCGCCCGGCTCGGGCTGTCACCCGCTGGAGCCACCCGCTCGGGCTACCAACCGCTGAAGCGCCGCCCGGCTCGGGCTGTCACGGCACCCGACGACCGTTTCCATACCTGACCAGCGATCACTCGGCGCTGAAAGCCCCCTTGGGCACCATGATCACCAACTTGGTATGGAAACCGGCAGACCTTGCCCGATTTACACCTTTTATCCATACGCAACCGGCGATCATGGAATGCGAACCAGCCATACGCGGCCGAAGATCTCTAACTGGGTATGTGAATTGGCATCGCCACAGCATCTTGAAGATCGACAACAGCGACCATGAAGCGCGGCCGGAATCGCCGAGACCAACCGCCGACCGCCGGTCCGCACACCGCCGAACGCGGCGCCCGCCAGGATCGTCCCCGCCGCTTGAACCCCGTTTTGGCCGGGGCCCCGCCAGCAACTGGACAACCGACCCAGCTTCGCCTGGTCCACCAGCGCCGACTTCCCTGCGCAGACGCCGATCATCCGGCTAACTGGACAATCTGCCGCACTCTGATCGAGAACTGCGCAGAGATAATTTGGACAAATCGGGGTACCGAACGCCGCCTTGCCTGCGCAACGAGTGATCAAGGCGTTTCGATGGGGCGTAGGGCCGCATTGATCACTGGCTGCGCAGGGGGAACTGGCGGATCCGCATCGTTTTGATCCTTAGTCAATGGTCACGCGGCTCCGACAGCCCCTCTGGCGCAATGATCGCCAGCGGGGAAGGGAGACCGGCGTTTGTTGCCCATTTACGTCCCCTGTTCAGGTACCTCTGTTAGCACCCCGGCGAGGGTCGAAACGGCGATCATCTGGGCCGACCGGGGCCAACCTGACTGGGTCCGGCGCTAGGGTCCGACTAGGGCGAGCGTCGGGATGGTGCGGTGACGATCGAGATTCGGGGCAGCCGGGTCGTGTACGAGAACCGGTGGATGCGGGTCCGCGAGGATGCGATCGTCCGCGCCGACGGCAGCTCGGGCAGCTACGGCGTCGTCGAAAAGCCCGACTTCGCGCTGGTTGTGCCCATCGACGTCGACGGGCTGTGGCTCGTGGAGCAGTACCGCTATCCGGTCGGTGGCCGGTTTTGGGAGTTCCCGCAGGGCTCCTGGGAGGACCGGCCGGACGTCGACCCGCGCGAGCTCGCGGCGGCCGAGTTGCGCGAGGAGACCGGGCTGCGCGCGGGGCGCCTCGACCACGTCGGGCGGCTGTTCGCGGCCTATGGGTACTCCACGCAGGGATGCCAGGTCTGGGTCGCCTCCGAGCTGTCGGCGGGGCCACGCGAGCTGTTGGTCGAGGAACAGGACCTGGTGGCCCGGCACGTCGGATTCGACGAATGGGCGGAGCTTCTCGCCTCGGGGACCATCCAGGACGTGAACACGCTCGCGGCGTGGGCCCTGCTGTGTGCACGCCCGCCCGAGGGGCTCGCCCTGCCCGACACCGCGCGGTTGGGCGGATCGGGCGACATTCGCCGTTAGCCTGCGGATCGTGCGAGTGCGCCGTATCGACGTCCGGGACGTCGGCTGGGAGATCGACCAGCCGTCGTACCGCGTCCACTTCTGGACCCGTCCGGCGCACTCGAACGCCGCGCCGACCGCCACCGAGTTCGAGATCACCGACACCGACGTGGCCGACGTCCTCGGCTGGGCTCAGCGCACCGCCGGCAACCGAACCTTCGCCCTCTACGCCGTCTGCGACCTGGGCGACACCAAGGGCCTCGTGAGACTGACGGGCGCGGACCCGACGCAGGCGCCCGGCCGGCAATCCGTCCACTCGGTCAGCCCTCGCTGACCTCAAGCGGCCTCCGGTCGCATCGCTCCAGGCCAGACAATCAAGCTACGACTCGGCGGCGTTCACTCCCGGGAGGTCCGCAAACCTGGCCTTCGCGTCCCGACTGACGATGGTTCTGCCAGTCTCAGCGGCATGCGCCGCGACGATCAGATCATGTCTTCCTCGTGGTCGGCCGCTCTTGCGCGACCAGGCCATCAGCCGAGCGTGATGCGCGGCGGTGCCGCTTGTGTAGGCCAGAACGTCCAGCGCCGCCGTGATGGCCGCCAAGGACCGGGACCGTTGGGCCGCGCGTTCCGCGCTGTCGGCCAGTTCGATGCCGACCCGATATTCCGCGACCGTAACCGCTGCTACCGCTACTTCGTCATCGTCCCAGGCGAACTGATCGACGGTTCCCCGTTCGAAGGCGACCAGCACGTTCGTGTCCAGTATCAGGCGCCGGCCCATGGATCACCTTCATAAGGGAGGAATGAGTCGACCGCGGCGGCGATGGTCTCTTCGAACGCCTCGTCGGGAGGCGTAGTGCCCACGAGGGCAGCCCGCAGATCCGCTCCGGTTCGCCGACGCGCCGGTCCGATCTCGGCGATCCGACGGTTCCCGCGCGTGATCGTGATGGTCTCGCCGGCCTCGACCGCATCCAGCAGGTCCGAGAACCGCCGCGAAGCCTCGGTCGCCGTCATGGTCCTCATGACTGCCAGCGTAATCTGACAATCAGATTCCGTGCCCGCGCCACGCGAAGCGTGGATCGCGGCGCGCAGGGTGGCGACAAGATCAGGCGGCACTGGCGTGGACGCGACGCATTCGCCCCACAAGCCAGAGCACCCGAACTCCGACGTGGCGCCGCGCGGCAACCCGACCGTGCACCTGATCCGCCATCGTGGTTCCGGGCCGGCACGACGCCAACACCCGTCCGATCCAGCCATGGCGATCCTCCGTTCATCGTGAAGAGGGCCTCGCCCTGCCCGCCAGCACCCGTCGGCCCGACGTGTCGCACACCGTTTGCCCGGCCGGAATCAACGCGGCCCATGCCTACTCTGACAGTGTCTTCTGAGACACTGTGTGCTAAGACACTGCGTTCTAAGACACTGTCGACTCAGTCCCTGTCCGAGTCGACAGTACCAGACCGATCATTCCACGCCAAAGCGGTACACACGCCTGGACGAAAACCTGTCGTCGCAGGGGGCCGCGGCGCGGTTCTCAGCTGTGCGCGGCGGCGGGCGCCCGGCCGGCGATGTCGGCGGTGAGCGCGGCGGTGGCGGCACGCAGGGCGGCGCCGACGCGGTCGGCCTCGGCGCCGGTCAGGTCGTCGGCGAAGCCACGCAGCGACAGGAGCAGGGCGACCTCGCCGTGGGCGTCGAACACCGCGGCCGACACGGAGTCGACGCGGTAGGTGGCATCCGGATCCAGGTCGCCGGCGACGAAGTCGGTGGGGTGCGGGAGGTGGGCGGCCAGGTCCCGGAGAAGGGCGGGGAGCTGGGCGCGAAGGTTCGCGGCGGCCGCGACACCGACCTGGCGGCGGATGCGCTCGTCGAGGGAGGCCGCGAGCTCCACGGAGTAGCCGCGAGCCCGGATGGCCGGAAGGATCTCGTCCCAGTACTGCGCGCGCTCGGCCTCGCCCCGCGCGGGATCGTCGTGCGCGGCCCGGTCCAGCCAGGCGTCGACGACGGCGTCCGACTGCCAGGCCATGAAGGTGGCGCCCAGCGGCGGGTGGAACGGGATGCGGTCGCCGACCCGCAGCGTCGCGACCGGGCGCGGGCCGTGCGGGTCGACGACGAGGTGCGCGACGGTCGCGTACTCGGCGGCCGGGACGAGCGCGACGACCGACAGGCCGAGCCGGCGGTGCAGGTCGGCCATCAACGGCCGCCCGGCGGCGAGCGCGTCGGTGCCCGCGGCGGCGGCCTGGCCGGCGGCGATCAGGCCGGGGCCCAGCGCGTAGGTGCGCCGGGTCGGGTGGCGTCGCAGCCAGCCGGCACGTTCCAGGGCGGCGAGCGTCGGGTAGCAGGTCGCGGGCGTCGCGCCAAGGCGCCGCGCGATCTCCGACTGGCTCAGCCCTCCCGCGGCGCCGGCGAGCATCTCCACGACCGCGACGACCCGGTCGGTCTGCGGTGACGGACGGGACGACATGGTCCGCACTCTAACCATCGCTTTTGCATAGTGCGAATATTGACATGCCTGGTGCAAAGAGGTTCCCTGATCGGGCGGCGGACAGGGCCCGTCGTCACGCCGATGCGGCCGGCCGAGCCGGAGGGACATCCCCATGCCCAACCCCGAAAGCGCGCCAGACACCGGCGCGTACGTCGTCATCTCGTCCGACTGCCACGCGGGATTACCCACCGAGCAGTACCGGGACTACCTGGAGAAGGAGTTCCACCCGGCGTTCGACGAGTTCCTCGCCGGCCGACCGGCCGCGGTCGAGGAAATCCGCCGCAGGGGCGTGACCGACGAGAAGTTCGCGCAGAAATGGTTCACCGAGAACGCGGAGGGGCTGGAAGGCGGCTGGGAGGCGGAGCGGCGCAACAAGGAGATGGACGCCGACGGCATCTGCGCCGAGATCATCTTCCCGGACGCGGACGCCGTCGAAAGCCGCACCTGCGCGCCGTTCGGCACCGGGCTCGGGCTTTCCGGTGACCTCGACCCGGTACTCGGCCTCGCCGGCGCCCGGGCGCACAACCGCTGGCTCGCCGAGTTGTGCGCCGACTCGCCACAACGCCGCCGTGGGGTCGCGCTGGTGCAGATCACGGCGCCGCTCGACGATGTGCTGGCCGAGATCCGCCGGGCGTACGAGTCGGGACTGCGGGCGGTGATGATCCCGGCGATGTGGATGAACCAGGTCCCGTACCACGACCGGCGCTACGACCCGGTCTGGGAGCTGTGCCAGGACCTGGACATGCCGGTGCTCACCCATTCCGGCCCGGCGGACAAGGAGAGCTACGGCGATCATCTGGGCATCTACGTCACCGAGGTGACCTGGTGGCCGGCCCGCCCGATGTGGTTCCTGCTCTGGTCGGGGGTGTTCGAACGGTTCCCCCGGCTGCGGTTCGGCGTGGCCGAGGCGGGCTGCTGGTGGGTGGCGAACCTGCTGTGGTTCTGGGACCGGCTGTACCTCGGGTCGAAGGGCGCGGAGAAGCTCGGTTCCCTCGGCGACCTGACGATGGCCCCGAGCGACTATTTCGACCGGAACATCTTCATCTGCTCGTCGAACACCAAGCGGCGCGAGATCGGGATGCGCTACGAGATCGGCGTCGACAACATGCTCTGGGGAAACGACTTCCCGCACCCCGAGGGCACCTGGCCGCGCTCGCGCGAATGGCTGAGGAAGACCTTCCACGATGTGCCGGTCGACGAGACCCGCCGCATGCTCGGCGCGGCCGCGGCCGAGGTCTTCGGGTTCGACCTCGCCGAGCTAAGGCCCATCGCCGACCGGCTCGCGGTCACCCCGGAGAGCCTCGGCCAGACCGACGACGCGGCCAACATCGCCAGCTGGGCTCGGGCAAAAGCCGCGGGCCGGCACTGGCTGACCGGCGACGACCTGCCGATGGGCGTCGCCGAATGAGCGGGAACGGGGGCCCGGCACCCGACGACCGGTACGTCGTCATCTCCGCCGACTGCCACGGCGGCGGCGGCATTCTCGACTACCGCCCGTACCTGGAGAAGCGCTACCTCGACGACTTCGACGCCTGGGCCCGCGACTACGTCAACCCGTACTCGGACCTGGAAGGCGACCTGGGCCCGCGCAACTGGGACTCGTCGCGACGGCTGGCCGACCTGGAGGCCGACGGCATCGTCGCCGAGGTGATCTACCCGAACACCGTGCCGCCGTTCTACCCGAACAGCTCCCTGGTGGAGCAGCCGCCGGCGCCGAACTCCGGCGACCTGGACCGGCGCTGGGCCGGCCTGCGGGCGCACAACCGGTGGATGGCCGACTTCTGCGCGGCCGCCCCGGGCCGGCGCGCCGGGATCGCCCAGATCATGCTGCACGACGTGGCCGCGGCGGTCGCCGAGGTGCGGTGGGCCAAGGAGAACGGCCTGACCGGCGGGGTGCTGCTGCCGGGGGCCCCGCCCGGGTCAGGGGTGCCGGCGCTCTACGACCCCGAGTACTACGAGCCGCTGTGGGCGGTCTGCGCCGAGCTGGACCTGCCGGTCAACCACCACGCCGGCTCGGCCGCGCCACCGGCCGGCGAGCGCGCCGAGGACAAGGTGATCCTCCTGCTGGAGGTCACCTGGTGGGCGCACCGGGCGTTCTCCCACCTGCTGGTCGGCGGGGTGTTCGAGCGGCACCCGGGGCTGCGGCTGATCCTGGCCGAGCAGGGCACCGCCTGGATCCCGGAGGAGCTCGCCCGGCTCGACTACTTCTTCGACCGGATGGGGACCGACCGGTCCGGCTCGCAGGAGGCCGTCTGGGGCCAGGAGCTCGTCGGGCGGATGTCGCTGAGGCCGAGCGAGTACTTCGCCCGCCAGGTGTCGATCGGCGCGAGCTTCATCCGGGGCCACGAGCTGCCCGCCGCCAGCCGGGTCGGCTTCGACAAGATCATGTGGGGCAGCGACTACCCGCACCGGGAGGGCAGCCACCCGTTCTCGCGGGAGGCGCTGCGGGCCGCGTTCGCGGGCGTCGACCCGGTCGACGTCGAACGGATGCTGGCGACGAACGCCGCCGCGACGTACGGCTTCGACCTCGACGCGCTGCGCCCGGTCGCCGACCGGGTCGGCCCGACCGTCGCCCAGATCGCCGAACCGCTGAAGCACGCGTCCCTGCCGGCGGAGGCGGAGAAGTGCCCGGCCCTGATCGGCTACGGCGCCCCCGCGAGCTGATCCGTCCCGCCCGTTCCCAGGACCATCACGTTCCCCCAGGAGGAGACGCCGTGGCCACCCGCATCCGATATGGCGCCCGCACCCCCGAGCAGCTGCGCAACCGTGAGGTCGAGGCGACCTCCGTCGACACCTGGGCGACCTCGCTGGTCGCGATCTACGAGACCGACCCCGCCCTCGTCGCGGCCGTCCTGCCCCCGCCGCTCGTGGCCTCCGTCCCCGAGCATGTCCGGGTGACGATCGCGCGGGTCGACATCCGCAACATGCCGCCGTTCGGCGCCGGCACGTTCGCCGTGGGCGCGACCCACGACGGGATCGCCGGCGACTACGCGCTGACGATGCCGATGTCGACCGAACAGTCCGTCGTCGGCGGCCGGGAGACGTTCGGCGAACCGAAGAAGATCGCCGACGTCCGGCTCGACCTGTCCGGCGGCCTCGCGGTCGGCAGCCGGCTGACCGGCTCGTTCACCCGGCTCGGCGTCACCTACGTGGAGATCGCCGGGACACTCGTCGAGGAGCTGCCGCTGCCCGCCGACCGGGTCCGGACCAGCTTCTACCTGAAGTTCCAGCCGGCCCCCGACGGCAAGGGGTTCGACGACGACCCCGGGCTGGTGCACGTCCAGCGCCGGGAGAGGACCCGCGCGCTGTTCAAGGTCGACGGCGAGGTGATCCTGCGCGAGTCCCGGTTCGACCCGGTCGTGGACCTCCCGGTCCGGCGCCTCGTCGGCATCGAGATCGCCGAGCGCTCCAGCCTCCAGACTGGCGCGATCGTGCGCCGTCTGCCGCAGGAGGACGTCATCCCGTTCGCGCACCAGCGTTACGACAACCTTTCCCCTGTCGGAGAGGAGTAGGTCTGTTCCCGCTTGCCCGATGCTCTGCGAATATGACCCGGTACGCGAGGGTGACCAGGTGTACCGGGTCAGACAGGCACCGACCGACGGGGTGGGCGGACAGTGGCAGAGGAACGGCGGGCACCGGACGGGCTGAGCACGGAGATTCCGCACATCGCCCGGGTGTACGACTACTGGCTCGGCGGCAAGAACAACTTCGCCGCCGACCGGGCCCTGGCCGAACGGGTGCTGGCCGCCGACCCCGCCGTCCGCCTCAGTGTCCGGGCGAACCGGGCTTTCCTGCGCCGTGCGGTGACCTTCCTGGCCGGCGAGGCCGGCGTCCGGCAGTTCCTCGACATCGGCACCGGGCTTCCGTCCTCGGACAACACCCACGAGGTCGCCCAGCGCGTCGCGCCCGACAGCCGGGTCGTGTACGTGGACAACGACCCTTTCAAGTCGGGTTGTATGCACGCTAGTCGGAGGTCGCTGTCGATCTTCCCTGGAGCCTCGATCTAGACTCGACCTGCGCTTGCAGCCCGCTTGCAAATGCAAGCGGGCTCTTTTTTGATGTCTACGGGCTGTCGTCTGGCCTGGGCTTGGGCGGTCGTCCGCCGTGTCCCGGCCTGGAGCGCATCCACGTCTCGAAGGTAGACAGACGCCAGCGCGGCCGGTCGGGTACCGAGTCGTCGTCTGGCGGGGGTAGCCGTCCCTGACTGCGATAGGTCCGCAGCGTGCTCGGCCGGATGCCGGCTCGCTCGGCCATCTCGCGGTAACCGAGTAGCGGATCTTCATCGGTCATGCCGGGTGCGGTGTCTCCAGTCGGAAGAAATATGCGGCGCGGCGCCGTAGAATTCTGTTTGTAGGTGGTCCCGGCGGGCATGCCCGCCACGCCGGGACCGTGGATCACAGACCTGTACCCAGACAGGACGGTAACCCGTGTCCCATCTTCCCCCACCCGAGCACAGCGGTTGGCCCCGACGCTGGCAGCCCGCGCGGATCGTGCCACTACCCAACGGCGACGTAGCAGTCAGGCTGCACCCCGGCGCACCGGCACGCGCGCTGGCGACGCTGGCAGGGCTCCTGCCCTCCGCGACCTACATCGACCATCGGCCTGTGACCCCCGGTCGGGCCGCCGTGGATCTCGTCTTTCGCGACACGGCGCTCGGGGTCGGCGGTTCGTCACCGTGGCGCACCCCGGACGGCACGTCTCCCCGCCGTGCCCCGGATACGGACGACGTGGCAGACGCACTGACCCTCCCGGGCGACGTCGTCGGCTGGGTGCCCGATATTTCCGCCGTGTTCGACCCCGGGATCAATCGCTACACGCTCGCGGCCCAAGAGCTGATCGGCGCGGCCTGGGACGGCGCGGCCCGCGCCAGGATCTTTGACCTTGTCCGCCGAGAGGAACCCGAGACAGTGATCGCACTCGCGGACATGTTGCCGGCGGGGTCTCGCGGCCCGCACTACGGGCGTGTGGTCTGAGCCTGTCCGGTCCTACTGAGGCCCCCGGCTTTTAGCCGGGGGCCTCAGTCTCGTCCGCCTCGGAGTAGCGCTGAAAGCTACGCTCGCGCGCTGAACCGTCCGCTTGTTAGCCCGTTCCGCTAAAGGCCGAACTCCTTTCGGAGCCCTTCGACAGCTAGTCGCCGATGCGAGATCGCGTTCTTCTGATCGCTCGTCATCTCGGCGAAGGTCAGGCTTCCATCGCCGGGAGCGAAGATCGAATCGTAGCCGAACCCGCCGTCTCCGCGCTGCTCGGTCGTCAACAGACCGTCAAGCGTGCCGGTGAAAACCCGCACGCCGTCTGCGTCGGCGTAGCCAAGCGCCGTGGTCACGGTAGCGCTCCGATCCGCCACGCCTGCCGCCATTGCGAGCAGACCTTGGGTACCTACAGCGTCGAGAAACCACGCGACGAGTGCACCCGGGAGACCGTTCCAAGCGTGAAGAACGAGGCCGGTGTCATCGACCAGCACGGGACTCCGCAGCTTAGAGTATGCGTCCGTCGCCTTTCGTTCGACAACCTTTACGACGTCGAGTGACTGGATCTCGATAAGATCTTCCTTGACTCCGACGACCTCGATGCCAAGGAGAGCCGCATACTCCCGCGCCTTGCCCTCGTTGCCGGTAATCAGTGAGACGCGCTCAATCATTGATGCCATCTTCCTCTGAATGGGTCACTCTTCGATCCGCAACCAGTGGCGAGAGTAGTTGCTCAGCCGGACGACCGGCCTTTCTCCGTTTGTGAAGATGCTACCACGTAAGGTCACCGAGTCTCCGTCTCTTACTGGCGTACTGAACTTCCACCAAAAAATATAGATCTCAACCATTCCATAATCGGTAGTCAGATCGAATTTCCGAGGGAACAAGTTGCTGCCGGCCGCGTTGAGCACGCGACCGGAGACGATCGCCTCTTCCATATCTGGCCTCGCGGCCACAAGTGCAACCGGTGTGACGTGAGAGGGGTCTCGGAATCGAATGGTGGTCACCACGTCGGGAGAAAGTTGCAAGC
Source organism: Pseudofrankia inefficax (assembly GCF_000166135.1). NCBI lineage: Bacteria > Bacillati > Actinomycetota > Actinomycetes > Frankiales > Frankiaceae > Pseudofrankia > Pseudofrankia inefficax. The sequence goes on along the minus strand of NC_014666.1, from coordinate 1,988,189 downwards.
CTGTCCAGCGGCGCGCGATCACGGCTTCGATTGAGTTGTTCTCGTTTCGGAAGACTCTGCGGTATCGCTCATACTGGAGGCGTTGGCGTTCGGGTGATACCACCGTGAATCCGAGCCTGCCTCTGATTCCAGGAAGCTCTTTCCTCAGCACATCAAGGTTTGCAAGACCCTCAATCACAAAATCGACGTCTTTCCGCACCGCTCCCGCCGGGGTCAGGTGCAGCCCGAGCATCGACGACCCGAATATGCCGACAGACCCTTTCCCGAGCGCCGCGACCAGCTCCGTGTATAGCTCGTACCAAATTGTTTGCTGGAACGTCTCGGCCTTCTCTACGGCCGATGCTATGGGATCGAGATGTTCGACCACGCTCGCAATCGGTAGCAACATGTAGACGTCGAGAACATCCGCCGGAAGCCGCTCGTCCTCTACGAAGTTCTTTCGGTACCGCGCGCCGCGATAGACACGGTCGCCTGTGGTGTCCGGAGAGTAAACGTTGTATCCGAGAAAGTGTGTCTCACTGTCGAGATTGCCCACCACCCTATATATCCGGCCATCACCCGCGACCACGTGGTCTAGGTCCAACGCCGCACGTCGCTCAGTCCCCATGACTCTCTCCACTCGGTGGCCGTCGTGACGTCGATGTCCCTTTCCTCAGCGTCGGCGACGAGGAACTCCTGGATGGCAAGCATGGCGGGTATATTTTCCCGCCATTCTTTCAGCGGCAGTCCGTTCGTTCTGGCGTGTCCTTTACTGATCGCTCGCCGCAGAAGTTCCTCACCAGTCCCGACGGTCAGCAGCGTTGCTCGGATATCGGCCTGCCGATTCTGTCCCCGGAGTATTTCGATCAGCTCGCCGTGAAAGTGCACTCCCTCGACCACCGAATCGAATCCGTCAGAGACTAGCTTGTCGGTCACCACCTGGATGGCTGGAAAAACTGCCGCGACGTGGTCCAGGAATCCAGCGCGGATGTTCGCGGGTGTCGGTGGCCCATAGAGTTCCCAGGCGTCGTGAGTTACCCGGGCAAGAACCGGAACAGTCTCGCGCGGCACGTAATGCCGCTGGACCTCCCTTAAGTAGTCGGTATGAATCACGGTTCGGATATCTCGGCGATGAGCAAATGCGAGTGCGGTGGTCGACTTTCCGGCGCACGGAACGCCGTAAATGATGTGGATCGTCGTTCTAGCCGCGACCATGGCGATACTTCCGACCGTTCGCGATCACCTGGTCCAACTGCCTGCTATTCAACCCCGCTAGGGCAAGTTCACGGCCGATATCAGTGTCGAACAAGACGGGGTCATCTGTATTGATCGAGACTGGTATTCCGAGCTGAAGCGCTCGGCTCGCCGGGCTTGACCGATTCCAGTCAGCAACACCCAGAAGCACGTTACTGGTCGGGCACATGTCCAGACAAATATCCCGGCCTTTGATGATCTCAACTAGCTCCGGATCGTCAAGGAGTAAGACACCGTGACCTATCCGATCGGGCGTGATCCGATGCAAGACGTAGCGCGAGATCTCGTTGCCAAATAGCTCCCCCAGGTGAATGTTGACCTTCAGGCCGCCGGCCTGAAGACTCCGAAGCGTGTTGAGGTATCTGTCAAACTTCGACAGATCGCGCGACAGGAAATTTATGTCGATGCCTGCAATACTCGCCGTCAGGTCACCGCCCGCGCCCAGGACGTCAAATATCTCGTCCAACTGAGCCTCGGTCTTGGTCATATTTATGCCGGCCAGGAAGGCCATCGAGAGGCCGTCGCATTCCGCGAGGCGGTCACGGAAGATGTCGATACCGTCTGCGGCGCTTCGCATCCATCGCCACCGCCCTGTAGACGGCCCTATCCGGAGATCAATATGCTCGACATGCGACCTCCCCATGTCGGCTAGAAGATGCTCAACGACAGAGCGGAATGTTTCTTCGGTGAAGATGTCCGAGCCATCAGTCAGGCTCGTCACGGCGTGCCAGAGGCACGTAAGCCTCTCGGCCGGTGCCAGCAGTTGGTAAGTCCGTGATCCGTAAACTTCTCTCAATTGTCGCGCAGTTTCGGGCGACCTGAGGTTCAGAGCGCGCAGAGCTGATTCAAAGTGAAAGTGAAGCAGGCTGTACATGGCCCACCCCTACCTGTCGTTCGAAACGGTGATTCGCCTAAGTTCCTGCGGATGCCTGTGGAGGAGGGCTTCAGCGTTTGCCGAGTCAGAGTCCATCACGCATGCCGTCGCGGCATTGAGAATAGGGGCAAGGGTCTCTACGCCAGTCCTGGCCGCAGAGTTGGTCGACTGCGGGATTAGGTGGCTGTTGTTCACGACCAGGTCGTATCGTTGCCGGTCCAAGAACAGGTCGTACCCGTGTCGCTCCTGGAACGTCCACCGGTTGAACAGGTCCTTCTCATTCAATAGTGCCCTGGCGTCTTCAGGGCTCGTCCGTGAGCCTCTCTGAGAGACCAGGCATTTCCGGACCCGCGATTCAAGATCGGATTCAATCCAGATACGGACGAGTGGACCGTCACCGATCCAGGCGAGCGCCCACGTATCGAAGACGGTTCTCTGACACGCCCGGTTCATGGAAAGGAGGCGTTCTTCCAACTCCCCGTCTATCGAACCGTCGCGCCGCGCAGCATTTATCTCCGAAAGCCGTCTCAACCAAACGGTCTCGCTCGCGTCATCAATTCCAAGAATCTCAAGGAGGATGTCCGTCGCCGAGACGTACCTGTATCCCAGCTCGGCCGCCAGCCGCCTTGCATGGGTGGTCTTGCCCGCCGCTGTGAGACCGGCAAGGGCAATATTTGTGGTGTACACAATCGTCAAGCCTTTTGCGTCTCGCGGCTCGTCGGGCGGGGGTTGTGTACCCGACATGACCTGCCTAGTTGACGATATCGACCCTGTGAACGGCGACTCGTGCAACACGGTGCGCGGCGCACGGCGCATACCCTCGTGCGAATCACGGGCGTTGACTCGCCTCCCACTTCTGCCATTCCCACGTGCGGCGGAGCCACGGGCGGTCTGGAAACACGGGCGCCTGCGGTGTCATGCCCGGTGTTTCCTCGTCGGGGATTTCGCTATACAGAGCTTGGTCGTCCGGTTCCCCTGCGGGCTGTGTCATGTGCTCACCACCCGTGCGGCCCCCGCTTCGAGTCGGTGACGGAAGCTGACCTGTACCCACAGATGGGGCAGCACTGCGAGTAGCTCGGCTAACAACGTCGTTCTCTCAATCTTCTGGTTGAACCGGGAAGGAGAATGCGGCACCCCGGGGCGGCCGGTCGGGGCGGGGCATCACCCCCGGGGTGCCCTTCCGGCTTACGGCGGGATTCCTACTCAGCCGTTACCGGGAAAGCCCTAGCCGTTGTGGGCGAACAACGACCGGGCAAGTTCAGTTGCTCGCTATTCGTCTGGCGGTGCGTCTTCTCGGTACACCATCTGGTTGATCTCCCCGAACGGTGACCGGTGCGGCACGGGCGTACCGTCTCGCTCACGCGGCGCGGGCGGCAGCGTGCGGCGGGCCTGCTCGTAGCGCACAGTGATCAGGAAGTGCTCCCGTTCCCGCGCCATGGGCGGGAGGCGGCTGTCCCCATCCACCACGGGCGCGTAGCGCGGAAGGTCCGCACAAGGGTCCTCTTCCACGCCCTACACCGGAGGTAGCGGCCCGCGCGTGGCCCGCCCCCGTGGGACTCCCGGGGCAGCCGCAGCGCGACCCTGGCCCCGGTTCAACCACGGGGGCGGGCCGGTCGGGATGGTGCGAGCGATATCCGCGAGCACGATGACAGCCGTAGCCACGTCCAGCACAAGGTTGCTAGGCCGTGGCGGATCGGCCAGCGGCGCGCGAACGTCCGCGTTCGGCTCGTCGCCGAACGAACGCCCGTCCGACCAGATCTGAATACGGGCCGCTCCCGGGATCGCGACCAACAGGCCCCGGGCCATCTCGCCTACGTCGCCGATCCGCTCCGCGATCCGCGCCGGAACGGTCGCGGACCTATCGCTGCCGCCGTCAAGCTCGCACCTAACGATCATGTCCACTCCCCGCACGGTCGGTTTCGCTACGTAGCTGATCGACAGCCATACCGTGCCAGCGGCCCTGACGGGAACGGAAGCCTTGTGGCCGTACTGTGGACATCTGAGGACAGCCGGGCGGCTTTGGGAGGCCCCCTTGGACGTGGCAGCGTTCGCCCGTCAGGTCAGAATTGATCAAGGTCTAGCCTTGCGCGCGGTCGCGAGGTCGGTCCCGTGCTCGCCATCGTTCCTGTCCGCCGTCGAGCTGGGGCAACGCAGGCTGACGCCGTCATTTGCTAGACGGCTGGATGAGATCTACCGATCCGATAGATCGATCGCCAGCCTGTTGGTTAGGGACGTCATCTTGGTTCACCTACCCGATGGGATTGTGGCGGTTGATCGCCGAGAGTTGCTTACTGGGCTTGCCCTCGGAGTAGCATCTGGAGTCCTCGCCGATATCCAGGTTATTCCCGATATTCTCGGTCGGCTGACTTCGACCTTTGATGGCTTCCTAGATGCGTCTAGATTCACGACTTCACCGGAACTAAAAGACTCACTCACAGGCCAGGTCGCCTATATCGACGCACTGCGCCACAAGGCGGAAACGGCGCGTCTGCGTCGGGGGCTCTTGATGTTGTTGGCTCGACATGCGGAGCTACTTAGCTGGTTGCACGAAGAGTCGTACGACCTGAAACAGGCCCTGTTCTGGATCGACCGTACCGCCGGATGGGCTGATACCGCAGGCTGGCCCGAAATGGTCGCTTTCACGTTCCATCGTCGGTCACAAATGGCGCTCAATTACTCGGACGATGGAACCCATGTCGTCAGGCTCGCGACGGATGCGATTAACCATCCAGGCGCGGACGCCAGCCTTAGAGGGACCGCTTCAACGTGGCTGAGTCTGGGATACGCGCTGATCGGAGACCGCGATTCGAGCGACAGAGCGGCCGACGAATCTCTTGCCTATCTGTCCGTGGCATCGACCAACCCCCAGACCCCGGTGTCATTCATCGAGTCGACCACCAGATCAGATCTTGTCGCGATGCGGCGGGCGCATGCTCAGATTCTGATGGGCCAAGGTCACGAACCGATCTCGATCCTTGAGGCGCGGCTACCTGAAATCGCGTCCGGATCAACCAGACGACTGAATACGAACCGCGCTCGTTTGGCCCTCGCATACGCCAACGCTGGCGATGTAGAGGGCGCTGTCCGAATTATCGATGAGACCACGCGGACGGTTGAGGCGCTTCCGTCCGTGTGGGCACGACGCGAGCTGCACCGAGCGAAAGCCGTACTGCTCCGTCGCTGGCCTAACCGTCCCGATGTCAAGGAGATCACGTCGCGGGCCGGCATTTAGACCAACAACGATAAAGGCCCCGGTCAAACCGGTGATGCGGCGGTGAGACGACGTGAGGCCCTCCGCTGCATGGCGTCGGTGGCCGTGTGGTGGAGGGCCTCACGCGTTCGGGGCGGACCCGTTTCGGCGTGCTTCCTTTTGCAAGCGTTCTGCTAGCGCTGGTCAGGCCCTGTTTCCTGGCTTCGCGGGTTGCGGGGCGGTGGTGGGTCGGGGGTTGGGTCTAGCTGGGTTGGGTCGGGCGGCGGGTGCGGGTGCGGTAGATGCTGATGGGCTTGTAGGCGGTGATGGGTGGCGGGGGTGTCCGTAGGCGGGCCTTGAGCCGTTTGGGGGGTGTGGGCATGGTGGCGTTGGGGTCGGCGCGTTCCGCGAGCGCGAACACGAGCGCTTCTACTGCCTGGTCTTCCCAGGCTTCCCGGAAGCGGTCGTACCCGACGCTGTAGGCGTCGGCGGCGAGGATCCGCCGGTCGGTCAGCGTGGTACTGCGGATCGGTTGGCCGAAGGCGAGTAGGACCCGCATGGCGGTGGCGGGGGCCTCGGGGAGCCCGGCGACGGCCGACTCGATGATCGCGATACCGGCGGGCGCGGTCGCGCGGTTGGCGCGGCTGGTGAGCGCCGCCAGGAGGCACGGCGCGACGCGCAGGAGACCGGCGGGGGTGGGGTCTCCTGCGCGCATGAGCGCGCGGATATCTCGTTTGATCAGGTCGTAGAAGGTGGGCGGGATCGCGGGCGGGGTGGGCCGGGCGGGGGTCGTGGTCATCGCCGGGGGGTTCTCCTGAGCGGGGTCTCGGCGCGGGGCGGGATAGCCCGTGCTGTGTGCATCGTGACCGCGCCGCGACGTGCAGTACAGCCGTTTGCGCGCGTTTGGCTCAGGTTGGCGCGGTTCGGCCACGGTGGCGGCCGCCATGGCGGGGGTCCGCCGATCGCCAGCCGTTGATCGTCGCGGCGGGCCATGGCGCCCGCCCGGCCCCGGTCCACCAGTCCGCCACCAGTGGGCACCCCGGTTTTCCCCCAGTGGGCGCCCAGGTCGGCCACCAGTGCCCCCATTTCACGCCCCGGTTTTCCCCCAGTTTTCCCCCAGCGCCCCCAGAAATTGCCGCTGTTTTCACTGACGACGGGGCCGGGGTCCGGGCCGGATAGTGAATCCGTCGCCCGGCCCACACGGGCCGACGACAGATGAGATTCCCTTTCCTTTCCTGGAGTTTGCCATGCCTCGTTACGTGTATCGGCCGTCCATGTTGTCGCGGCTGTTCCGCTGGTCGGCCGCCGTCGCCGCGCTCTATCTGGTCCTGTTGTTCTTCTCGTATGTGGCGGGCCACGTGTTGACGGTCGCCGGTCCGTTCCTGGCCGTGGCCGGTCTGGGTTACGCGGCGCTCGTCGTGATCCGGCGGGGCCGGGACCAATGAGAGTCGCGATCGGCATGGACCCTTTCTCGGGCGCCCACTGCGCGGTTCCGCATTCGGCGCTCGTCGTCGTTCTCTCGGCGGCCGTGTGGTGGCTGTTGGAAACGGTCGTCGTGATGGGCCTGGTCTGGCACGGCATGAAACCGCGCCGCGTGTCGGTGGCCGTGTGGGTCGCGCTCGTGTGGCTGCTCGCGTCGGCGGCCCGCTTTACCCCGCTGGTTCTCGCGCTGGCCGTTCGCTAGCCGCTACTTCCCCGCATCTTCCCCTGGAAGGAACCGTTTCATGTTCCGCACCGATGGCGACATTCCCGTGACCGGTTACGGGCCGCTGACCTTGAACGATCTCGCGGAGCGGGCCGAGCGTGCCCGCGTCGAGCACATGGAGACTTACACCGCTACCGAGGTCATGCACCGCGCGTTGATGGCCGAGCCGGACTACGACGGGGAAACCGCCGCGCTGGTCGACGCCGCCGTTTCGTTCATCAAGGAGTTCCGAAAGAAGACCCGCGTGGAATGGCGCGCTACATACCGGAATTGGGCCACCGCGGCCGGGGTCGAAATTCCCCCGGACGACGACGAGGCCGAGGACGTCGAGCTTTCCGACGCAGAGACGGAGGTCTGAGCCGTGCAGATCACCATCATTATTCTGCTGGGGATTCTCGCGCTTGTCGCGCTGATCGCTCCCCGCACGCGGACACGGAGCCTAGTACCGGTGGTGTGCATTCTGCTCGGCTGGTACTGGTCGTTCTATGGGTTCGTCCCGACGATTAAGGCCGTCGCCGCGCAACTCGACGGATTCCTCCGCGCCGTCCTCGCTTCCTGACCTTTTCACGGTCGCCCGCCGGTCCCGCGCGCCCCGCCGTCCCGCCGCACGGCGGGGCGCGCGACCGCCCCCCGTTTTTCCTGTCTCGTGTGTTCTGGGAGTTTCCCGTGTCCGATAACCTTCCGGTGCCGGCCGAGCCTGCGGGCTGGGTACCGGACATTCCCGCTGTCATCGCGGAAATCCGCCCCTACCTTCCCCCGGCGCGCGCTGCCGCGCTGGAACGCAGCTACGAAACAATCTTGGACGAACTCCCGGCCGCCGACCCCGTGCCGGTCGATCCGCCCCCGGCCCCTGCCATGGCGGCCGGCGGGGTGCGGCGGCCGATCATCCCGGCGAGCCTGGCCCACGGGCATCTCGCCGCGACCGCGCGGCACACCGGGGCTCGGTGGGCGCACGTGACGGCCTACCACGCTGTGCGGGCACCCTGGTATCTCCTGCTCGTCGCCGGGGCCGCTGTGCTCGGCACCGGCCGCCTTGCCGGCCGGCTCGTGCGGTGGTGGTCGGTCGCGGAGTCCGCCCCCCTGCGGCGGGCCGCCGTGGAGACGGGCGACTCCGCGACGTGGCTACGGCTCGACCGTGAGGCCCGCACCGGCCGCCAGTCCCGTGGCGTCCTGGTGCTCGTCGCCGGCGGCACCGGACTGACCGCACTGGGCATCCTCGCGGGCGCGCTGGCCCGCCTGCCCTGGCCCGCGTCCGCGCTGGCGGTCGCCGTGGCCGTGGGCGTGCTGGCACGGGCCGGACGCCCGTCGGGACGGCCGCTGATCGCGCCCGCGATCGTCACCCCCCGCTTCCGCAAACTGAACGCCGACATCGTGTTGCGCGCCTACTACGCCGCGAAACTCGGCGCGGACAAAGACGACCAACGAATCACCTTCGGTACGCCCATGGCCCGCGACGGCGACGGTTCCCGCGTCTCGGTCGATCTACCCTACGGGCGAGGTTTCACCGACGCGGTAAAGGCCCACGGCGCTATCGCGTCCGGGCTCGACGTCGCGGTCACACAGGTCTTCCTCACCCGCGATCCCACGTCCCACAGACGCCACACCCTGTGGGTCGCCGACCGTGACCCGCTCGCGATTCCCGCCGGACGCACCCCCCTCCTACGCGGCCACCCGACCGACATCTGGACTCCGGCGCCGTTCGGGTTGGATGAACGCGCCCGCCCGGTCGGTATCGACCTTATGTGGAACTCGATTCTCGTCGGGGCGCAGCCCCGGCAGGGAAAGACGTTCGCGCTCCGCTCCCTCGGTCTGTTCGCCGCGCTCGACCCCTACGTACGCATCACCGTGGCGGACGGGGGCGGGAAACCCGACTGGCGGAAATTTGAGGCCATCGCCGACCGGACCGTGTTCGGCCTCGCGCCCACCCGCGAAGGTGACCCGACCGAAATATTGATCGACACGCTCCGCGAGATCCGCGCGGACGTGCAAGCCCGCTACCTCGCACTGTCCGACCTTCCGCCCGACGTGGTACCGGAGGGAAAGCTGACCCGCGAGATTGCCCGTAACCCGAAGTACGGCATGCCCGTCCGGATGCTCCTACTCGACGAGTTCCAGGAGTTCTTCTCGACGGGTAACCCGACGGCCGACACGGAGATAGCGACGCTGTTGGTCTACCTGATCCGGGTAGCTCCGGCGGCCGGGGTCATCATCGGCAGCGCCACACAGCGACCCTCCGGTATCGGGTCGGGTGACGTCGCGAAGAAATTCACCGACTACCGCGACAACCACCTTGTCCGCTTCTCACTGCGCACCGGTTCGTGGCAGGTCTCGGATTTGGTGCTCGGCGCGGGCGCGTTCAGCGAGGGACTCGATTCCTCGGTGTTGGCGGCCGAACACAAAGGCGCGGGCATCCTACGCGGAGCCAGCGACGCGAACCCCACCGTCCGCACCTTTCTGGCCGACGCCGAGGATGCCGCGCACATTCTCACGATCGGCCGGAAACTCCGCGAACAACTGGGAACCCTGTCCGGGCAGGCGGCCGGACAGATCGCCCAACGCGAACCCCGTGACGTGCTCACCGATGCCCTGTCGGTGTTCGCGGACGGCGCTCCCGGCCTCCACTGGACCGAGTTGGCCGACCGGCTAGCCACGGCCTACCCGGAGCACTACCGCGACGTGACCCCCGACGCGATCAGCGCCCAGCTACGCGCGCTCGGGGTCGCCAGCGTCGACGTCCGCCGCGACGGACGCGACGGACAGGTCCGCAAAGGCGCCCGCGTGGACGCCCTACGCGAGGCCCACCGGGCACGCGCAGACGTGTAGCGGCAGCCAGGGGGTGTAGCGGCAGCGCTACACCCCCCGCTACACCCCACACCCCGCCTGACCAGCACGTTTCGCCCGGTGTAGCGGGTAGCGGCCCCGGCCCCAAACGGCCGAAAATCCGCCCCAGAGGCCATTCGCGGCCCGGTCCGGCCGCTACCCGCTACACCCCAGCACCCCCGAAAGGACCGGTCGGCCGCGATGATCACCCCCGCCGCGCGCCCGCCCCACCCGCGACCGCCACATGCCTCCCAGAACCCCCCACAACCCCCCGCCCAACCCTCCCGGCCCGACACGGCGGCCGAGCCCGCTACGGCCGTCTCAGAGCCGCGCGAGGCGCCCGACGCGAACGCGGCCGACCAGGACGTGGCCCTGGTCGTTCTCATGGCCCGCGACGTCCGGCTTCCGGACGTGCTCCGTCACCTGGAGGCAGGCAGAACCGTACGCATCATCGCCGACGCGCCACCGGGCGAGACGGGGAAATAGGCCAGCCCTTATCGCGTCGCGGGCGCGGGCGCGCGACGGAAGCACAGGCCGTTACCGAGGTCCACGATTGCGTTCGCGCCACTTTGCCCGGCGAATCCCGGCATGACGATTCCCCACTGGCCGTTTTCCTCGGCCAGCGCGAGGCCCCACGCTTCTCTGATGGCCCGGATCATTCCCCGCTTCGCTTCGATGTCACCGGCCGCCCACATGTCGCCGACCGTCTGCCCCGTTTCCGCGTAGTCGTACACGTCGGGCACCACGACGAAACCGTCGATGTCCGCCTTCAGGGTCTTCCGGTCCGCGACCAACCGGTCAAGCTCGCCGTCGTCTTCGGTCACGGAAAGGCGGCCCTGAATCCGGGCGAGATCCGCCCGCATGCTGTCCAGTTCGTGGGCGTTACCTACCACCCGCTGAAACGCGAGAATAGGTGTCGCGTCGTGACCCATCATCGAATCGATCATGTCGATGATGGGCTGCGCCTCGCAGCCCTTGAACACACCGCACGTGAGACGCTGCTTCGCCGTCCCGCCGCAACGAAGCTTCGGAGTGCGCGCGTTACCGGCCGGAGTCCGACCACCGTTCACATACATACTCGCGCCGCACGACGGGCACCCCAGGACACCGCTCAACCACGTAGCGGCCTGCGCCACCGGACGGCCACCCTTGTTACCCCGACCGCTCGTCAGGTTCGCGTCCAGCAGGTTGTTCACGCGCCACCACAACGACGACTCGACCACCGGGGTAACCCGATGCGCCCATACTTCGGTTCTGCCCTCATACGTGTACCGGCATTCCACCACGCCCGTGTGATTCGCCCGAAACCGGGCCAGGTTCTTCACCGACGCCGGATACAGGTCATAAACGCGGCCGACCGACTGGAGCGACTCACCGGCAGCCAGACGCTCGTAAACATCCCTCACCGCGTCCGGGTTAGCGCAGAAAGCCTGACGCGCATAGCGCTCCCCGCGAGTCTCCCAGAACGCCGGAAGCTGACCGTGATGCCCACCGTTCGCGATAATCATCGACATTCCACGGTACGTCGTCTGCCGTACCGTCTTCGACTTCTCGGCGTTCCCGTACTGCGCAACCAGAGTCACAATACGGCCAGCGAAATCCGTCTTACCGAACTGCGGCTCGGCAATCGAGATGATGTCACCACCCGCCGACCGAATACCCAACAGAATATCCGCCTGCGCGTCGAGATCCTCACGGCGGTCAAGCCGGGACGACTCGGTCACCATCAAAACCGAATAGTCGCCACGCTCGATATCGGCGATCGCCTCGCGCAACGCCGGTTCCTGCGCACCATGGCTCGCCGAATACCCGTGCAACCGGAACCACTTCACGATCGTGACGCCACGCTGCGAAGCCTCATCCGTTAGGATCTTGACCTGCGACGTCTCATCCTGGCTACCCGTGGACACCCGGACCAAAGCCGCGCCTAGCTCGCCCACTGTCCCACCCCACCGGTCGGTGTCGATCTCTGACACCGTGCACACTACCCGACATCATACGACCCGATCGTGCTGGTCCACGCCAGGGCGCTGCTGACCGGCAGCGTCGCCGGCGCGACCGCCTACCTGCAGGCCGACGCGCGTGAGCCCGAGAAGATCATCGAGGCCGCCGCGACGACCCTCGACCTCAGCCAGCCGGTCGCGATCATGCTGGTCGCGATCCTGCACTCAATCTCCGACGGCGACAAGCCAGGCCAGATCGTCCGCGCGCTGGTCGACGCCGTGCCGTCCGGCAGCTACGTCGCCCTCACCCACATCACGCTCGACCTGCGCACGGAGCACGAGGGTGTCGCCGAGCAGCTCGACAACTCCCCCATCAAGGTCTTCTGGCGCACCCGCGCGGAGGTCACCGGTTTCCTGGACGGGCTGGAGATCCTGAAGCCCGGGGTGGTGTCGACCTCCCAGTGGCGTCCCGAACCAGGCGCCGACACGACCCCGATGCCGCTGTGGTCCGCGATCGCCCGCAAGCCCTGACGCCACCCAGCCGGCAGCCGGACGGGCCCGGCCGCCTGGCAGGATCGGCGCCATGGCGACGGTGGTCTCGTTCCACGCCCATCCGGACGACGAGGCGCTGTGGACCGGAGGAACGCTGGCCCTGCTGGCCGCGGCCGGCCACCGAGTGATCATCGTGGTCGCCACGGACGGGGACATGGGCGATGGGCCGGCGGCCGGGGCTCGGCTGGCGGAGCTCGCCGCCAGCGCCGCGGCGCTGGGCGTCGCGCGGGTCGAGTACCTGGGCTACGCCGACAGCGGGCACGGGCCGCTGCTCTACCCGGACCCGGCCGACCGGCGGCGCTTCGCCCGGGCCGACCTCGACGAGGCGGCCGGGAAGCTGGCCGCCCTGCTGCGGGCCGAGGCGGCCGAGGTCCTGATCAGCTACGACGCCCGGGGCGGCTACGGGCATCGCGACCATGTCCGCGTCCACCAGGTCGGTGCCCGCGCGGCCACGCTGGCCGGCGGCGTGCGGGTGCTGGAGGTGACCCTCCCCCGCGAGCCCATCGAGCGGGCCATGCGCCTCGCCCGGCTCGGCGCATCCCTGCGACCGGCCTGGCCCCGAGGCGCCGCCTCGGGTCGGCAGCAGGTCGGGCCGCCGGGCAGCGAACCAGACCCGGCCTACGCGCCGAACCCGCCGATGTTCACGCCGCGCCGGGAGATCGCCTACCGGGTCGACGTCCGCCGCCACGCCCGAACGAAACGCGCCTCGCTCGCCGCCCACACCTCCCAGCTCACCGGCCGCTCCTCGCCCGCCAGGCTGCGTCGCGCGGCCGTCCGGCTGCCCGTCCCGCTGTTCGCCCTGCTCGCCGGCCGGGAGTACTTCAACGACCCGGCAGCCAACGGCACCGCGTTCCTCGACGTCTTCCCGCCAGTCGACCCGGCGTCGCCGCGCGGCCGGTGAGGCGCCCGGCCTGGGCTGTCGGTGGCCGGGCCTACCGTGGGCGTATGTGCAGGAACATCACGGAGCTGCGCGGGCTGGAACCGCCGGCGACCGACGAGGAGATCGCCGCGGCGGCCCTGCAGTTCGTCCGCAAGGTCAGCGGGCTGCGGCAGCCGCCGCCGGGCGCCGCGGAGGCGTTCGACACGGCGGCGGCCGAGGTCACGGCATCGATCCACCGGCTGCTGAAGGCGCTGCCGCCCCGGCGCCAGCCACCCGCCACGGTCCCGCCCCTGCGCCGCCCGGAGGTCCGCGCCCGGCTCGGACTCTGACGCCCCGGTCCGAAAGGGCCGGGACGGCGGACGCTGGCGCGTCTCGCGTGCGATCGTGGAGCCTGGGTGTGATGGGCGCCACAGCAGGCGCGGCGGACGGGAGGCCACGGCGATGGTGGCGACGACCGGTCGGTCCTTCGCGGCGGACGCGGGCTCGGGCGACGGGCGGTGGGCGCCGGACCCGGCGCTGGCGGCGGCGCGGGCCTATACCTGGGTGACGCAGCTGGTCCGGCACGCCCAGCAGGTGCCCGACCAGGCCGCCCTGCGGTTCGACGGGCGGACCGTCACCTGGAGCGAGCTGGCCGACCGGGCGTCGCAGGTGGCCTCGGCGCTGGTCCGGCGCGGGGTCAGGCCGGGTGACCGGGTCGCGACGCTGATGCTCAACCACGTCGAGCACGTCACGGCGTTGCTCGGGGCCGTGTGGGCCGGGGCAATCGCGGTCCCGGTGAACTTCCGCCTGGTCGGGGCCGAGGTCGCCTGGATCCTGGACAACAGCGCGGCCACGGCCCTCGTCGTCGACGCGGCGACCGCGCCGGTGGCGGCGGCGGCCCGCGAGCAGGTGCCCGTCGCGGTGTGCCTGGTGGTCGGCGGCGACCCGGCACGGGCTGGGGCGGGAGCCGAGGACTTCGAGGCCGCCGTCGCGGCGGAGCCCGAGCTGCCGGACGCGGCGGGGGCGGCGGGTGTCGCCGGCGGGCGCTTCCCGTACGCCCAGGCCCAGGAGACGGACACGTTCCTGCTGATGTACACGTCGGGGACGACCGGCCATCCCAAGGGCGCGATGCTGACGCACCTCAACCTGCTCATGCAGGCGATCACCGCGCTGCGCTCCTACGGGCTGTCCGGCCCGGACACGGCCGTCCTGGTGGCCGCGCCGCTGTTCCACATCGCCGGCGTCGGGGCGCTGGCGCCGGCGATGCTGACGGGGGGCCGGGCGGTCATCGCCCCGACCGGGGCGTTCGACCCCGAGGCGGTCATCCGGCTGATCGCCACCGAACGGGTGACCAGCGCGTTCCTGGTACCGACGCAGTGGCAGGCGGTCTGCGCGGTGCCGGGGGTGCGCGACCTCGACCTGGCGCTGCGCTCGATGTCCTGGGGCGCGTCACCGGCGCCGGCGTCCACGTTGGAGGCCATGGCGTCGACGTTCCCCGCGGTCGCGAACGTGGCCGTCTTCGGCCAGACCGAGCTGTCGCCCGTGACCTGCGTTCTCGACGGCGTGGACGCGCTGCGCAAGCTCGGTTCGATCGGGAAACCGGTGTCGACGGTCGCGGTCCGGATCGTCGACGAGGAGATGCGGGACGTCCCGCGCGGCGAGGTCGGGGAGATCGTCTACCGCGGGCCCGGGCTGATGGCGGGCTACTGGCGCGACCCCGAGGCGACCGCGGCGGCCTACGCCGGCGGCTGGTTCCATTCCGGCGACCTCGTCCGCGAGGACGACGAGGGCTTCCTCTACGTGGTGGACCGCAAGAAGGACATGATCATCTCGGGTGGCGAGAACATCTACTGCGCCGAGGTGGAGAGCGCGATCGCCGGCCATCCCAAGGTCCGCGACGTCGCGCTCATCGGCGTCCCCCACCCCCGCTGGGTCGAGACCCCGCTGGCGGTCATCGAGCCCGCCGACCCGGCCGACCCACCGACCCTCGACGAGATCCTGGCCTGGACCAAGGACCGCCTCGCCTCCTACAAGAAGCCGACCGCCATCCAGCTCGTCGACAACCTCCCGCGCAACGCCAGCGGCAAGATCCGTAAGGTCGACCTCCGGGCGCGCTTCGCCCGGCGGCCCGCGAACTCGGCCGGCTGAGGCGCTACCGGGCCGGCCTGCGTCGCGGCATCACCCAGCCGCGCGCACCGGAGCCGCCGGCGACCGCCGCCGCGGGCGCGACCGCGGGGTCCGCCGCCGCGACGACCGGCTCGGCGGAGGCCGCCTGCCCGCGGGTGGACGTGGCCAGGACCGAGCCGGCGAGCACCAGGGCGAAGCCGGCGCCGATGGTCCAGGTCAGGGGCTCGCCGAGGATCACCGCGCCGGCGGCCACCGCGACGGCCGGGTTGACGTAGGTGATGACGACCGAGCGGGCACTGCCGACCTCACGGATGAGCGCGAAGAACAGCACGAACGCCGTGGCGGTGCAGACCAGGCCGAGCCCGACGAGCGCGCCCAGCACCCGGCCGCTGGGCATCGCGTGCGGCCAGGTCGCGACCGCGGGACCGACGTAGACGAGCGCGGCGAGCGACACACACGCGGTCGTCATCGGCAGCGGCGGCACGTCACCGAGCTTCCGCGCCGCGATCATCGGGGCGATCGTGTAGCAGACCGCGCAAATCAGCACCTCGGCCACCGGCCAGACGCCCACGTGGCTGATCCCGGGAACCGCGAGCACGGTCACGCCGCCGGTACCGACCGCGAGACCCAGCCACCGGACCCGGGTCACCGGCTCCGCGCCACCGGCGACCCGGTTCAGCACCACGGCGACGACGGGCGTCGCCGCGATCAGCAGGCCGGTCAGCGAGCTGGACAACCGCCGCTCGGCATCCGACAGCAGAATCCACGGGCCAATGATCTCGATGCACGCGAACGCCACGATCGGCTTCCAGTGCCGACGTACCTGCGCCAGCCCGGCCCGATCACGCAGCGCCACCGGCAGGAGCACCAAGGCCCCGACGGCCGTGCGCGCGAGCACGACCACGGGCCCCGACACGTCCTGGACCGCGACCTTGATCAGGAGATAGGGAACTCCCCAGATCACACCCATCGCGGCGAACAACAACCAACCCCGCCGGCTCACCGGCGACCTCCTGTCGACAACGACCGAGCCACATCGATCACCTCATCCGCGCCGGCCCGGTGGTGGGGGCGCGCGGGAGCTACGAGCCGGACGTCTTCTGGGTGGAGCGGCGGGCACGGTAGGCGGCCACGGCCTCGCGGTTGCCGCACGTGGTGGAGCAGAAGCGGCGCGAGCGGTTGCGGGAGAGGTCGATCACCAGGCCGTCGCAGCCGTCGGCGGCACAGACGGACAGCCGGGACAGCTCGTCGGAGCGGATCATGTCGACCATCGCCATCGCGGTCTCGACCATGATCCGGTCGGCGAACGGAGCGTCGGGCGAGACGGCGTGGACGTGCCAGTCGAAGCCGCCGTGGCGCACGAGCAGCGGGACGGCGTGGGCGTCGGCGAGCAGCCGGTTGACCAGCACGGCGGCGGCGTCGCGGTCGCTGGTGAGCAGCCGGCGCAGGTCGGCTCGCAGCGCCCGGACCGCGGCGAGCTCGGCCTCGTCGTGGTCCCGACGGCCCGTGTAGTGGAACTCGTCGAAGAAGTCGTCGAGCTGTTCGAACGTCTCCAGGGTGCCCGGTGGTTCGGCCGAGTTGACCAGCCACACCGCGGCAAGCAGCGACGCCTCGGTGTCATGAGCGAACAGCATGTTGACATATTACACTTCCGCCCCCTACCGTCATGAGCCACGGGGTACTTGACACATGACACGAACACACGACACAAAGGCGGCGGCGCGTGGGCAGCGGTAGTGGCACGACCCAGGGCTCCAGCCTGGCCCGGGGGTCGGGGGTCGGGACGGCGTTGGCCTTGCTGGCCGCGGGCTCGTTCGGGCTTTCGGGATCCCTCGCGCACGGCCTGCTGGACGCCGGCTGGACGGCCGGAGCCGCGGTCACGGCACGGGTGTCGCTGGCGGCGCTGGTGCTGCTGGGACCGGCTCTCGCCGCGCTGCGGGGGCGTTGGTGGCTGCTGCGGCGCAATGCCGGACTGATCGTCGCCTATGGGCTCATCGCCATCGCCGGCTGCCAGCTGTGCTACTTCAACGCGGTCATGCACATGGAGGTCTCCTCCGCGCTGCTGCTGGAGTACACCTCGCCGGTGGCCGTGGTTCTTTGGCTGTGGGCCCGGCACAGCCAGCGGCCGGGTCCGCGCACCATTCTGGGCGCCGTCCTGTGCGCGCTCGGGCTGGTCGGGGTTCTCGACCTGATCGCCGGCGCGCAGGTGAGCCTCATCGGGGTGCTGTGGGCGGCCGGAGCGATGGTCGGCGCGGCGATCTACTTCGTCCTGTCCGCAGCGGACGACACCGGGCTGCCACCGATCGTCCTGGCCGCCGGCAGCCTGATCGTCGGCGCTCTCGGCCTGTTGGCGGCCGGGGCGGTCGGGGTCGTGCCCATGGCCGTGTCGACGGAGCCCGTGGCCTATCAGAACGTGACGATGCCGTGGTGGCTGCCGATCACGCTTCTCGGACTCGTGACCTGCGCGCTGCCCTACTGGGCCGGTATCGCTGCCAGTCGGCTACTAGGGCCGCGCCTGGCGTCGTTCGTCTCGCTTTTCGAGGTGCTCTCGGCGCTCGCGTTCGCCTGGCTGCTCCTCGGCGAGCTGCCACGGCCGATCCAGCTGCTCGGCGGCCTTCTCGTCCTGGCCGGCGTCATGACCGTCAAGTCCGGCGAATCGGCCATCGCGGCCGACGAGCACCTGGAGGCCGTCGCCGCCGGGACGACGGCCACTCCCGGCGGGCACCCACGGCACGACCGGCGCCGGGCAGCCCGCGTCGCGGCCGCCCGGCGCGCGGCCGCCCGTGCCCGTCGGGCCTACGCCGCCTCGGTCCGCGGGCCGAGCGCGCGGCGGGCGGACGGCGCCGGCCGCATTGGTCAGCCGAAGTCGGACGGGCTGAACGCCTTGGTCTCGACCAGGACCAGCCAGTTGCCGGAGACGTCGCGGATGACGGCCTCGACCCCGTAGGGACGGTCGGATGGCTCCTGGACGAACTCGACGCCCTTGGCGCTCAGTTCCTCGAAGGTCTTCCGGCAGTCGTCGACCTTGAGACCGAGGCCGCCGAGCTGGCCCTTGCCGAGCTGGCGGCGGTAGAAGTCGGCGGCCTCCGCGTCGAGGGGCGGCCCGGGGACCATCAGGGTGATCGTCAGCTCCGGCTGGCTCGGATGGCCGACCTCCAGCCAACGGAAGCCCTCCCCCATGGTCACGTCGGTGCGGACCTCGAAGCCGAGGGCGTTGACGTAGAAGTCGCGGGCCTTCTCCTGGTCGAGGCAGTAGATGGTCACCAGCGAGATGTTCGTGATCATGAGGTCAGCCTAGGCCGGCCGCGCGGGCCCGGTCTTCTCCGAGATTGCGCGGGTCCGAGAGACGCGCGGGTCCGAGAACGCGCAGGTCATGGTGCGGGACCGTCGGTGGCACCGTCGGCGGCCGGACCGCCGCCGGCGGTGCCGCGCAGGTCCATGGAGCCCCGCATGAACAGGTAACAGCCGGGCACGTGCGGGGCGCCGCGGGTGGCCCAGCGGTCCCGGTACGCGGTCGGGCTCTCGCCGACGAGCTGCGTGAAGCGCGCGGAGAACGAGCCGAGGCTGGCGAAGCCGACCATCATGCAGATCTCGGTGACGGTCAGGTTGGCGTGGCGCAGCAGATCCTGGGCGCGCTCGATCCGGCGGCGGGTGAGGTAGCGGATCGGGGTCTCGTCGTAGGTGGCCTCGAAGCAGCGGACCAGGTGGTACTTCGACACCGCCGCGACCCTGGCCAGCTCGTCGAGGTCCAGCGGTTCCCGGTAGTGCCGGTCGATGTGGTCCCGCACCCGCCGCAGGTGCGGCAGCAATTCCAGGGGCACCACGGCTCAGTCCGGGGAGCCGAAGTCGCGGACGGCGCGGTCGATGCGGCGGTCCGGGACGATCCAGCTCAGGGCGACGAGGACATAGCAGCCGATGGCGAGCACGACGCCGAGCCTGTCGTGGGTGCTGACGAAAAGGGCGGACAGGATGCCGGCCGAGTAGAACAGCGGCGACAGCTTGCCCTTGAGGTCCCGGCCGACGGCCTGTCTGAGCTGGGATTCGGGGCCCTGACCGTGGATGATCACACGTTGCAGGACGAAATAGGCGAGCGCCGCGGCCAGCAGGTTCACCCCGTAGATGACGACCGGGGTGCGGGCATAGTCGGTCTCGTCCATCCAGGCCGTGGTGAACGGGAGCAGCGAGAGCCAGAACAGCAGCCCGAGGTTCGCCCAGAGAACCCCGCCGCTGACCTGGCGGACCAGCTGGAACATATGATGATGATTGTTCCAGTAAATGCCTACATAGACGAAGCTGAGCACATAGCTGAGCAGGGCCTTGCCCGCGGTGTGCCGAAGGTCCGCGAAGGTGTGCCCCTCGGGGACCTTCAGCTCCAGGACCATGATCGTGATGATGATGGCCAGCACGCCATCGCTGAAGGCCTCCAGGCGGCTGGTTCTCACCGGCCGACGGTCCAGGCGCCGCCGATCTTCGAGCCCGCCGCCGCGCCGCTCCCAGGTGTCCGCATATCGCTATAAGAGCATCCCGCCCGTCGGACGCTCAGCAAGGGCCCTGGTCGGGACCGAGTTCGGATCAGACGGGTGAGGGCCCGCCACCTGTCGCCTCCGCCTCAGGGGGCTTTCGCGTCCACGCGGCGGTGGAGGTGCGGACCCGGACCGCCGCGGCGACGACCACGATCAGCAGGCCGATCGCGACGAGTAGCTCCCATTCGCCGTGACCGTGCTCGATCAGCATCGCGCCGGACAACGCGCCGATGAACAGGCAGACGACCGAGAGGGCCCGCCGGCCGATCTGGCGCCTCCCGTGCCCGTTGGCGGAGTCCGCCATGATCCCGGTGATCGTCCGGGTCATCACGGTTGTCGTCAGGCCTGGGACATCCAACATCAGAACCGTCGCGTTCTGAATACCCATGCCGACGGCGAGCAGGCTGATCATCGCTGTCGCCGCCCCGTCCGAGTACGGGCGAGCCAGGACGACATCGAGGACGAACGCGACCACGACGAGAACCGTCTGGACGCTGACCGCCAGGAGCAGCTGGCGGCCGCGGTGCGTGCCGTGGAGGTGCGCGATCCGGCCGCCCGCCAGGGCGCCCGCCACGAACGCGCTGAACGCGAGCAGCGAGGCCCACCAGACGAACTCGCGTGATCCGCCGAGCGAGAACGCGAGGAAGACGACGTTGCCGGTCATGTTCGCCACGAAGACATGCCGCAACTCCAGGTAGCTGAACGCGTCGACCAGCCCGGTCACGAAGGTCAGGACCACCAGCAGCGCTGGCAGCGGACCGGACGGGTCGTCCCGCGCTGGCACGACCGTGCGCCACGCGTCCACCAGGTTCTGTCGCATCCGGCCCCCTCCGGCGAGGCCCGGCCTTCGAGCACCGGACTCCCCCTACGAGAGCACGGATCCGACCCGTGGACCTGTTAGGCCGGCGAGCGCCGCGTCGAGCAGCGTCTCGGCGGCCGCGCGGGCGTCGGCCGCGACGGTCGGGTCACGGTCCATCCGGGCGGACAGGCTCGCGCCGTCGTAGAGCAGGTGCAGCCTGCGGCCCAGGGTCGCGGGATCGGGGGCGCCGGCGGCGGTGGCCAGGCCGACGAACAGCGCCCGCATCCAGGCCCGGAAGGCCGTCGCGGCATCGTCGATCGTGCCGGTGGGCGAAGCCTCGGCGGTGGCGGCGACGAAGGCACAGCCCCGGTAGCCGGGTTCGGCGAACATCGTGCCCTGGGCCTCGAACACGGTGAGAACCTTCTCCCGAGGATCGTCGACCCGGGCGACGGCCGCACTGATGCGACGGGTCACGCCGTCGTGGCGGCCCTGGAGATAGGCCTGGATCAGGGCGTCCTTGCTGCCGAACGTCTTGTAGAGCGAGGCCTTCGCGACGCCGGCCTCGTCGATGATCCGGTCGATGCCGACGGTGTGCACGCCTTCGGCGTAGAACAGCCGGCTCGCGGCCTCGAGCAGGCGCTCTCGCGCCCCTCGCCTGTCGTCCTTCACAACCGCTGGCATGGCCATTCCTCCTTGCGCCCCACCAGGTAGACCGTCCTGTCTACTGTACGGTCCGCGCCGCCGAGTGGGGTGCGCTACACCTCAACGGCCATCAGGTAGACAGGTCTGTCTCTCGCATGGTAGACAGACTTGTCTGTTCAGTGAAGGCCGCAGTTCCCGCCAGTCGAGGAGAAGCTTGTGACCACCTCGATGACCGCCATCCCCCTCGGCCACGCACGCCGGACCGAGACGGCCGCGATCACCACCCCGCGCGCCGGCCAGCTCGCGGCGAACGACACCCGGCGCCTGGCCCTGCTGGGCTCGATCGTCGTGTCGTTCCTCGCCGCCTCGGCGGCGCCGACGCCGCTCTACCAGCACTACAACGCCGTCTGGCACGGCACCGCGCTGACGACGACGACCGCCTTCGCGATCTACGCCGGGGCCGTGCTCGTCGGCCTGCTCACGCTGGGCGAGGTCTCCAACCACGTCGGCCGCCGGCCCGTCCTGCTCGGCTCGCTCGGCGCGCAGGCGGTGGCCGTCGGGCTGTTCGCCACCGCGGGCTCCTTCACGCCGCTGTTCGTCGGACGGGTGATCCAGGGCATCGCCGCCGGCGCCGCGCTCGGCACGCTCGGGGCGGGCATGATCGACGCGCACCGCACGCGGGGCACGATCCTCAGCGCGGCCACGCCAGGCGTCGGGACCGGTCTTGGCGCGCTGCTCGCCGGCCTGCTCGTGAGCTATCTGCCCTGGCCGACCCATCTCGTGTATCTCGCGCTGATCGTGGTCTTCGCCGCGCAGGCCTACGGAGTGGCGCGCCTGCCCGAGACCGGGACCCGCTCTGCCGGCCTGCTCGCCGCGTTCCGGCCGCGGATCTCGGTCCCGGCGCCGGCGCGGACGACCTTCCTGGCCGTCTCCCCCGTGTTGTTCGCCGTGTGGGCGTTGCCCGGCTTCTACGGCTCTCTGGGCCCGGCCCTGACCCGTCAGCTCGCGCACAGCCAGTCGGCGGCGCTCGGCGGACTTCCCCTGTTCATCCTCGCCGGTGTCGCGTCGGTGTCGATCCTGGTGCTGCGTGACCGCGGCGCCGCGCAGATGATGGCGATCGGCGTCGCGGCCCTGGTCGCCGGGGTGGTCGCGACGGCCGCCGCGATCAGCACCGGCTCGGTCGCGGGCTACCTGGTGGCGACGGCCGTCGCGGGCATCGGCTTCGGCAGCGGCCTGCAGGGCGGCATCCGGACCGTGGTGCCGCTCGCGTCGCCGGACCAGCGCCCGGGCCTGCTCTCGGCGGTGTACCTGGTGTCCTACACCGGCATGGGCCTGCCAGCCGTCATCGCGGGGCTGCTGGTCAGCCGGGGTCTCGACCTGCGCCACGTCGCGATCGGCTACGCGCTCGCGCTGCTCCTGCTCGCCCTGGCCGCGGGCGTCAGCCTCGCGCTGCCCCGGCTGCGCCGCCGCTGATCGCTCGGCTCACGCCGCCGGCCGCTGCCGGCGGGGTCCGGCGCGGCCGGGCGAAGCGCCTCGCCCCGCACCCTCATCCCGCCAATTCGACCGGCCCACACCTGGAGCCGGGCGATGCGAGGATCGGACCCCGGCATTGCCGTCGAACCGATCCGGAGGTCCAGGAATGAAGGTCTTAGCAAGCGGGCTGCGCTTCCCCGAGGGGCCGATCGCCCTCGCAGACGGCTCGGTCCTCGTCGTCGAGATCGAGGGCGGCGCGTTAACCCGCGTCGCGGCGGACGGCACGGTCACGCCGCTGCACTGCGGCGGCGGTCCCAACGGCGCGGCCGCCGGCCCCGACGGAGCGATCTACGTCTGCAACGACGGCGGCCTGGCCTTTACGACCAAGGACGGGATCCGGTTTCCCGTCGACCATGCCGACGGCAACGAGGGCGGTTACGTCCAACGGGTCGACCTGGCGACCGGCGACGTGGAGGTTCTGTTCACCCACGTCGACGGAAACCGTATCGGAAATCTCAACGACATCGTTTTCGACGCGACCGGTTCCTGCTATCTCGTCGACACCACCCACGGCGCCTTGTACTACGCGGACCCCATTGACGGCACGATCGAAGTCGCCGAGAAAGACCTTTCCTACCCCAATGGCATGGGCCTGTCCCCCGACGGCACGAGGCTCTATGTCTCGGAGACCTATTCGGGCCGCGTTCTCGCCTGGAACGTGACGGGGCCGGGCGCCCTCGCCGGGAAGACCGAGCTGTACTCCACCGGCGGCGAGCACCACTGGGACGGCCTCGCGATCGACGGCGCCGGCAACGTGTGCGTCGCGAACCTCGGGAAGTCGGGCATCACGGTCCTCAGCCCGCGGGGCGAGGTCCTACGGGAGTTCGTGACCCCGGAGTACGACCCGTTCGTGACGAACATCTGCTTCGGCGGACCCGCCGGCGACACGGCGTTCCTCTGCTCGGCGGGCCGTGGCATTCTCTACACCTTCCCATGGCCCTGGCCGGGCCTGCCGCTGCACTTCGCCTGCTGAGCCACAACCAGCCCACACGCCCGTTGCGAAGCCCTTGCGACAGGGCTGTGCCGGTGCTGTGACGTCGAAAACCGGATCGCCCCGGCGCGGCGGGCCGGCTGCCCGACGGTCATCGCGACCTGCGCCGGGGCTACTTGACAGGGTGATCCGCGAGCCGCCAGGATCGAATGTATGTTCGATCTCCTCGGGGCCCGCTCCCGCACTCACGTTCGCGTCGTTCGCGAAGGTCGGCTCGTGCCGTACCAGCGGATCCCGGCGCGGATCGACACCGACTCGCGCCCGCCGGAGGCTCCCGCGCCGGCCACCCTGCCACCGAGCGTGGCCCGGCTGGCGGCCCGGACGAGGCTGTCCGCCGAACTGCTCGCCGCCATCATGGCGGTCGACGGGCGGACCCGCGCGACTCTCGACGACATGGAGCGCGCGGACGCGCTCGCGGACGTGCTCCTGGCCCGCCGCCGGCAGCGCGCCGGCCGGCAGCGCCCCGAGCCCACCCAGGACTCCGCGGACCGGTCGGACAACGGGATCACGGCCGCGCACGCCTGAAGGCGCTGTTCCCCGGCCCGCCGAAGGGAACGAGCTCAGTCCTGCCGCGGTTCTCCGCCGGCCGATCGTCGCGCACGGAAGCGGACGGCGAACTCGTTGACCTCCACCTCGACGTCGGCGAACCCAACCGCCGCCAGCCGCCCGGCTAGCTCCGCCGGCGCGATCGGGACGCAGACATCGTCATGATGGAGGGTCCGGAAGTCCGGGCTGTCGAGGCTGTCCTCGCCGACGAACAGCCCACCGGGACGAAGGACGCGCCGGACCTCGGCGAACAGGGCGTCCTGCCGCTCGGCGGTCGGAACGTGGTGCAGCATCGTGAGGCACACCGCCGCGCTGAACCGGCCGGCGGGAAGCCCGGTGGCGGTCGCGTCGGCGGACACGACCTCGACGTTGCTTCCCGCCAGTCTGCCCGCGAGCGCGTCCGCGAGGTCCCGGTCCACCTCCACCGCGGTCAGCCGCCCGGTCAGGGTGCGCAGCACGTCGGTGGTCAGCCCGGGTCCAGGACCGACCTCCAGCACGTCGTCACCGAGGTCGACCCCGTCCAGCACCCAGGGAATGATCCAGCGTCGTACGGTTTCCGCCCACTCCGCACTGGAACAGAGCGCCAGATGTTCCGCATTCATTGTTATTCGGCCTCCGGGTCGTACTGCATGGCGCCGACCGCATTGCCCGCCGGATCGCCAAAGAAGATCAGGTGCCCGACCCCGCTGATGGTGAACCGGTCCATCAGGATCGTTCCGCCCGCGGCGCGAACCGCGCGCGCGACCGCATCGACGTCCTCGACGGCGAAGGTGCATTCAAGGCCCGTCGTGACCTGCCCCGGCAGCAGCGTCCGTCGTTGCTGGAGTGCTCCCTGGACCCCGGGCTCGTCGTCCGGCCCGGTCTGAATCTGGTAGAAACCCGGCGGCCCCCAGGCGGTGAACCGCCAGCCGAACACCGTCTCGTAGAAGGCGCGGCTGGCCGGCACGTCGTCGGCGTTGATCGCGAAGTGGGAAAGGTTCGTCGGCACGGCCTCATGCTGGCACCGCGCCACGGTGTCGCGACACCTAGACTCCGACAAGTTATGTCGATTTCCCGCCATGACCGGGCCGAACCGGCCGTGCGCGGCTACGCGGTCACCCATCCCCCCGGCGTGGCGGCGCTGCCGATCCAGGCCGGCTGGGACCAGCTCCTTTACACCGCCTCCGGCGCCATGACGATCTCCACGCCGGCCGGCTCCTGGTTCATCCCGCCGCACCGGGCCCTGTGGATCCCGGACGGCGCTCAGGCCACGGTGCGCAACCGCTCACCCGCCGCGGTCCGCAACCTGTACTTCGCCACTCCCCTCGGCGTCGCCCCGCCCAGGGCTCAGGCGGTCGCCGTGCCCGAACGGTTCGGCCGAGAGCTGCTGCTGCATGCGGTCCGACGCTGTCCCCTCGACCTCGGCGACCCGGTTCACGCCGCGCTTCTGACCGTGCTCGTCGATCAGCTGCGCGGGCTGCCGGAGGCCTCCGTCTGGCTCCCCTGGCCCTCCGATCCCCGTGCGTCCGACCTGGCCACGGCCCTGGTCGCCGACCCCGCGGCCGGGCTGACGTCCCTCGCCCACCGGGTCGGGGCCAGCCGCCGCACCCTGGAACGCGCGTTCGGCGCCGAGACCGGCCTGAGCCTCGGTGCCTGGCGCCGCAGAGCCCGCATCCTGAGCTCGCTCGACACCCTCGCGGCCGGCGCCTCCGTCACCCAGGCCGCCATCGAGGCCGGCTACGCCACGCCGTCCGCCTACGTCGCCGCCTTCAAACAGGAGCTCGGCCAGACCCCGCGTCATTTCCTCAACGGATAGTCGCCGCACGAGCGTCAGCCGGGAGGATCGTTCTCCTCGCGGTGGCCATGGAGGTAGTCCTCGAAGGTCGGGCGCCGGTCTGTCCTACGTGACCAGAGAACGGCGGCCAGCAGCGCGGCAGGGGCCATGGCGAGCCGAAACACTCGTCGAGCCAGTCGACCGAGAGCCGTGAACAGTTCCCGGAGTGCCTGCCACGGGTGTCCCAGGGCCACGACGGCCACCAGGAACGCCGCGCCGCCACGGCTCATCCCGCCGAAGTCGTCCGACTCGGGCCGCGGTTTGTCCTTGGTCACGACGCGAGACCGAACGTGAGGCGCGGAAGTCTGCCGTCGCGGGTCAAGAGTGTCCTTCCGTCGGCACGCGAGATCAGGAGAAGACGAGCAGGTCGAGAGTGTCGGTCACCTGGCCGCCATCCTGCTCCGCCGCCGCCCGCATCCGGCGCACACCTGCGTCGTACTCGGCATCCGTGATGAGCCTCAGTGGGGTGTGGGCATCGCGGCGCAACTGGCTGAGGGCAGTCCGCACCGAGCCGGCGGTCACCTGCGGCACGGCTTCGAGCGTCCGGAAACGGAAGCCGGCCGACGCGAAGACGGCCCGCAGCTCGGCGACGGATGGGTACTGGTCGAGCGCCCTTACGGCCTCGGGGAAGTACCGAAAGAGCGTGACGCCCTCGGGCCGTTCCCGGAAGACCGACCGGATGAGCACCGGCGCCCCGGCACGCAGGACGCGGCGCAGCTCGGCGGCGGCGGCCGGTAGGTCCGCGACGTGATGAATGACCGTCGACAGCCAGGCGCCCTCGAAACTGCCCGTGCCAAACGGGAGCGCCGCCGCCTCGCCGCCGACCATCCGTGGGGCGAGCGTACGAGCCCGCATCGCCGCCGCCGGTTCGAGGGCAACCATGTCCAGGCCGGCCCAGTCCGTGAATGCCGCGGACCAGGCGCCGGTGCCCGCTCCCACGTCCAGCACGCGCATCCCACGCCGAGGCGCCAGGTGCCGTCCGACGGCGTCCTTCCACCCGGCCAGGCCTTCGGCTGGCACGTGCCTGGAGGCTCGAAAGGCCGTCGCGGCGGCGTCGTCATACGCAATGAGCGCCATAACCCCTCCGGATGCTCGTCCGACCGGCATTGCCGCGCGCGTTGCACAGGTGCCGGGTCCGACAAAGTCGGCTCGTTCGCCTGATCGGCGTTTTGGCCCTCGTATGGTCGCAAAACTGCTGCGGTTACAGCCACCCGAGGGCCAAAACAGCGATCTTGCCGCAGGCCACCTCCGGAGACCGGTCAGGACGCCGGGATTGGCGTGCCGGTCTTTGCCAGCGGGGCGGCCAGCGAGACCGACAGCGAGGCGGTGCCATGCGAGGTCTGTGGCGCGAACAGGGCTGAGCCGGCCACCACCTGCAGGACCAGATGGCTGCCCGGTGCCACGTGCCAGGCGACCGCGGCCATCGAGACGGTCACGCTGTGCTTCTGCCCGTCCAGGCGCAGCTTGACGGGGGTCGCCTGGTTGCCGACCACGAGGTGCCGATCGGTGTCGACGAGCTGGGCATACGCGACGGTGTCGGCCGGGGTCGCCGTGCCCTGGTAGGTGACGGTCAGCTTCGGCGCGCCGAGGATCTCGCCCGCGGCCGCTGGCGGTGAGACCGCCGACTCCACGGCCGTGCCGGCGGCGGCCGGACCCGCGGCGGTCGCGGAGCCGGTCGTGACGCTCGGGTCAAGCGTGAGGGTGCCCTGCCCGGTCGCGGTGAGGGACCCGGAGCTCGCGGGCGGGTAGCTGGCGAGGCCGTACCAGGTACCGGTGTCGTCGACGTACTCGAACCCCGGGCCGGTAGCGGTGCCGGTCCGCTGTCTGAGGTACCGGTCCAGCCAGCTGAGGGTGAGCTGCTCGGTGTGGTCGGCCGGGCCAGGGTTGGTCAGGCACTCCCCGTGCCCACCGCAGAACCAGGCCATCTTCACCGGCACCTTGCCGTGCAGCGCCTGGTAGTTCTCGATGCCCTGCGCCAGCGGGAAGAGCGTGTCGACGGTGCCCTGGAGGATCAGCGTCGGCACGTGGATCTTCGCCAGCAGCAGGTCGGGGCCGTGGTCGGCGAACCAGGCCAGCGTGTCCGACGACAGCGGGGTGTTGGTGCGGCTCGCCTGGCAGGAGTCGAGCACGTGCGGGTCAAGGCGGTTCTTGCCGCTCTGGCCGATCTGGCAGAGCAGGCCGTCCCAGCCGGCCTTGTTGACGGTGTCCGGGTAGAGGCTCTCGGTCAGGGAATGCCAGGCGATCGCCGGGACGATGGCGTCGATGCGCCGGTCCGACGCCGCGGCGATGAACTGGATGCCTCCGCCGTAGCTTCCGCCGACCATGCCGACGCGGGGATCACCGGTCGCGTCGAGCTGTGCCTCCGGCTGCCGGGCGAGCCAGGTGACCACCGCGGTCAGGTCGCGGCCCTCGAACGGCGTGTAGTCGGTGTGCGCGGTACCGCCGGACCCGCCGAAACCACGTGGGTCCCAGGTCACGACGTTGTAGCCGGCGGCCACCAGCGGCGCGATGCTGCCGGTGGCGGCCTTCGGGTCGGTCTCGCCGGGCTGTCCCCAGCCGGGGCCGTCCAGCACGGTGGGTGCGCGCCCGCCGGCCCGCAGCCCGGTGGCCGGGAAGAAATGGGTCACGATCTTGGTGCCGTCGAAGGACGTCACCGTCGTGGACCTGGCCTCGACCGCCGGGCCCGTGCCCGCGACGGCCGGCGCGGCACCGGCCGCGGCCCGCGCCGCCGGCCGGTCCGGCGTGCCGCCGCCACCGCAGGAGCACAGGGCCAGCGACGCGACGATCACCCCGGAGATCAACACCGGAAGCCGCCAGCGGTTCATCATCATCCGCACCCCTGCCGACATCCGCGCGCCGACGGCCCCGAACCAGCCGATACGCCGGATTGCATGAGAAATGAAGCCCGGTGAGGTTAACGCCCCAGACCACACTCATGCCACTGGCCGTTGGGCCCGTTGTCGATCAGAAGTGGTAAGCACTGATCTCTGACGCCGGGCCAAGGTTGACGAGGGCTGGTCCGCCGGTCTCCGCCTGCTGACGCGTTCATCCGGTGAGGGTGGCGAGTCCGTCCAGCAGCCAGTCGAGAACCGCCGCGAAGGTCTGCGGTGGTGGGCTGTGCCGGTCCGGGTCGGTGGCCCAGCGGCTGAAATACGGATGGTTGCCCGCGGCGGTGATGCGTTCGAGATAGGGCGCCGCGGCCATGGCGAGGTCCTCGTCGGTGGCCAGGCCGATGCGGGCCCGCATCGTCTGTTCTTCGAGGAGGGCGAGGCCCGATCCGAGAACGTGGCCGAGCACGGTGTTGATGCAGCCCATGCGCGTCGCCGCCGGTAGGCCGAGCGGGTCGAGCTCGGCGAGCGCGGCGTCGTACAGGGCGAGTGCGTTGGGGCCGAGCGGGGGGCGACTGAAGGCGAGCCGGGCGAACCACGGGTGGAGCTGGACCGCGGTCCAGCCGGAGATGCCGAGCTCGCGCAGGGCGGGTCGCCAGCCCTGGTCTCGGGTGACGCTGAACTGGCCGTAGATGTGGTCAACCATCAGGTCGGCGAGGCCGTCCTTGCTGGTGACGTAGCGGTAGAGGGTCATCGGACTGCGGACACCCAGCTGGCTGGCGAGCGTGCGCATGGTGATCTCACCACTGGCCTGTCGGTCCGCCAGCTCGGTCGCGGCGATCACGATGCGTGCGCGGCTGAGCGGTTCGGCGGTGGGCGGGGGTACGGGTTCGTCGAACCACACCAGTCGATCGCTCATGGTGGACACAGATTATCAAGCTGTGTACAACGTACATCATGTGTGTACAACGTACATCCGAGGTGCTGGTGGTCGGGGGCGGCCTCGTCGGGCTCACGGCGGCGCTGGTGCTACGCCATCACGGCGTCTCGGTGACCGTCGTGGAGCGGCGGACGACGACCTCGCCGCAGCCCAAAGCGCGCCGGTTCCACGTCCGGACGATGGAGATCTTCCGCGAGCTGGGGCTCGCCGCCGCCGTCCAGGACCAGGCGCGCGACCTTGCCGGACACGACCAAATGGCCACCGGGCGGACCCTGGCCGAGGCGAGACAGCTGCCGCTGTGGCAACCGTCCGGCCAGGCCGCGGCCGACGTGAGCCCCGAGTCGCCCTGCCTGATCGCGCAGGACACGCTGGAGCCGATGCTGCGCGCGGCGGCCGTCGACGCGGGCGCCACCGTGTGGTTCGACACCGAGCTGGCCGCCTTCGAGTAGACCACCACCGGCGTGGTCGGCCGCCTCACCGGCCAGACCGAGACGGAAGTCCAGGCCCAGTTCCTGATCGGGGCCGATGGGGCGCGCAGTGGCGTGCGCGAGGCACTGGGTATCAACCGGTCGGGCCGCGGCACGATCGGCGCACCAAACGTCAACGTCTACTTCCAGGCCGATCTCGCCTCGATCGTGCGCGGACGAGAGTTCAACCTCTGTCAGATCGAACACCCCGACGCCCCGGGCGGCCTGGCGTCAGTCGACGGTCGCCGGCGATGGGTGTTCATGAGTCCCGGTGGCGACCCGCGGCGCGACTGGCCGGCTCTGCTGCGGACCGCGCTCGGCGTGCCAGCCCCCGACCTCAAGATCCTGAGCGTCCTCCCCTGGCAGGCGGAGATGCTGGTCGCGGACCGGTACTCGGCCGGCCGCGTGCACCTGGCCGGCGACGCCGCGCACGTCATGCCACCGTTTGCGGCGAGCGGAGCCAATACCGGCATCGCGGACGTGCACAACCTCGCCTGGAAACTCGCCGCCGTCCTGCGCGGCCAAGCCAGTCCCGCCCTTCTCGACAGCTACGACGCCGAGCGGCGTCCCGCCGGCTGGTTCGCGGCCGACCAGTCCGCCCGGCGAACCGACACCTTCAGGCTCGGCACACCCGATCCCACGCTGGCGCACCCATTCGTGCTGGCAGCAGGCGGATTCCAGTACACCGCGGGCGCACTCGTACCTGACGGCTCGCGCGAGCCGGTGACCGACTACGCGCCAACCGGAAGAGTCGGCACCAGGGTCCCGCACCGCTGGCTCGACCCGCACCGCACCCACTCGACGCTCGACCTCGCCGGACCGGACTGGGCGATCCTCACCGGCGACCGCGCCGACCACCTGACCACCGACTTCCTGGCCCCGGAGGAGTGCTTGCTGATCCGGCCGGACGACATCGTGGCCTGGCGCGGTAGATCAACCACAGAAGCGGCCAGGACGCGAGCCACCCTGCTGACGGCTTCGACCACCGCCGAAGCCGGGGCCGCGCCTGGTCCAGGCGACCAGAACCGGATCTGAGCCGCCCTCGCGCCAGGTTCGTCCCGCCTCGTCCTGGTGCTTGATCGCCGTTTTGGCCCTGAGGTGGCTGTGTTCGAGCCGGGGTTACGACCGTTTGAGGGCTGAGACGGCGATCATGAGGGCGCCGGCGCGGGCCGACCGTGCCTGCGACGGCACCGTTGGAGGCGCTAACGGACGACGTCGAGGATCTCCTTCTGGACGCCGTTGGGGTAGGCCTCGGACTCGACGAGCCTGAGCATGGTCTTGTCCTTGTCGGCCGCGCTGAACAGCCGTTCGCCGGCGCCGAGGAGCACGGGGAACACCAGCAGGTGGTAGCGGTCGACCAGCCCGGCGTCGGCCAGGCTCTTTCCCAGCCTGGCGCTGCCGTGGACGGCGATCGGGCCGCCCTCGGTCTCCTTCAGCGCGGCCACCTCGTCGAGGGACCGCAGGATCGTCGCGGGCCAGCGCGCGTCGTCCTCGGTGAGGGTGGTCGAGACGACGTAGCGCGGCATGGCGTTGTAGCCCGCGAACTCGGTCATGGTGGGCCAGACGGGGGCGAACGCCTGGTAGCTGGTGCGTCCCAGCAGCAGCGCGGTGGTCTCCTCCTGCTCCCGGCCCTTGATCTCGTAGGCGGCGGGGTCGAAGTCGATGTCCTTGAAGGTCCAGCCGGTGTTTCGGTAGCCGGACTCGCCGCCTGGTGCCTCCATGACGCCGTCGACGGAAACGAAGGCGGTCACGATCAGTGTGCGCATCGGGGTTCTCCTCTGCTCGTCGTCCAGGATGTCCCCATCGTGTCGCCGACAAAAAAATTTGTCAAGGAGGCGCAGACTGTCGGCAAGGGTCACGAGAGTAGTCG
The DNA here is from genome assembly GCF_000166135.1 of Pseudofrankia inefficax. Lineage (NCBI taxonomy): Bacteria > Bacillati > Actinomycetota > Actinomycetes > Frankiales > Frankiaceae > Pseudofrankia > Pseudofrankia inefficax. The sequence continues at coordinate 1,955,934 of NC_014666.1, read as the reverse complement.
ATCGTGTGCTGTGGGTCCCGAGCGGCAGAGTCGAGCCGCCGGCGCAGGCCCGTGCGGTCTCATGCTCGGAGCGCGGGCGGGCGGGCGGCGTGCCGACGGGCGGGCCATCGCGTCGCGTGTGAGTATGCAGTGGTTTTCTGTGCGTGGCGGCAGAGGAGCCCAGATGGAGATAAGGCCGCAGGCGGTCGCCATTCCCAAGGAAACCGACCATCTGGAGCAGGGGAAATACGGCCCCATCTTCCCGAAGACGCCGGCATGCTACGGGTTCACCATCATCGCCAGGGTAAAGCCCGGTCGGGCCGAGGCGATACGAGCGCACGGCCGCACCCTCGCCGGCGCACTAGCCGGAAACCCTCATCTTCTCGCGCCGCTGAAGCTCCACTACCTACGCTGGGTGCTCTTCGACGACGACACACGTTTCATGTACCAGGGAATCTTCGACACCGACTTCGACAAGTACACCGAGGACGCGGTCGCGCTTTTCAGCAGGGCAGGAGTGGATACGACCTTCGAGAACCTCGAAGGATTCCCCGAGGACTGGCGGACGAACCCCGAGGCCTTCGTTCGGTTCGTGCGCGCACACCACTGCCCGAGCTTCATCGAGTACGGCGAGTACCCGTACGTGACGGCCGACGAGATCAAGAAGGCGCTGCGGGTCAAGAGCGCGCTGTCCGAGATGCTCGACCAGATGCAGTGATCCTCTCCACTGTCGCCTCAGGACAGGCCTATCGGAGACCGCGATGAGCGAACCGCGCACGGCCCGCACCTACAACCAGAACCACGCCCGCCGCCCCTACGCTCCAGGCCGGCGACGGGTCAGTATCTACGTGTCGTGGAGCTACCCGGCCGAGGCGGGCCGGAATCCAACCGAACTCGACAACCGTTTTTCCACGATGACCGAGGTCCGGCGGGTGGCGTGGCCGGCCTACGAGGAACCGCGGTGGTCGGACCCTTTCCAGTTCCAGCAGGGCATCGCGGGGGCGCTGGAGCTGTTCTTCTGGGCCTGGGTGCCCTTCCAGGAATATGTGAAGGAGGTCACCGGGTATGCCGTGCCGCTGTATCAGCGGGTCGATCACGCGGGATACCGGACCGTCCTGGACGAGCGCGTGCTGGCGGACACCGACACCCTTTTCGTGTTCGGGCTGGACCACACGGTCACCGGGCAGGAGGCCGAGCAGCGGGAGATCGCGGCGCTGCGGCATTTCCTGAGCCGCGAGGACGCCTGCCTGATCCTCGGACCCCACCACGACGTCGGCGCCTCCGACGACCTCGCCGTGCGGGACATCGAGTACCGCCATCACGGGGATCTCCTGGTTCCCCGCCAACAGCGGTTCGCCGGCTACGTCCGAAGCCTGATGCGAGGTCTCGGGGTGCCCGTCGAGAACCGCTACGGGCTTCGCCCCGCCGTCCGCGACGGCAAGCAGCCCGCCCCGTTGTCCACGGCCCGGGACCTCGACCCCAAGGGATGGCTGGACGGCGTGAGCCACTTCAATTTCCACCAGCATCTGCCGCACTACGCCGTCACGACCGACCAACCGGGCGTCGTCCACGTCCTGGCCAGCCAGCCGATCGACACGAGGCAGCCGCATCCGTTCATCGAGGCCGGTGCGACCGAGTTCAACACGTTCCTGTGGATGCCACCGGCCGGCGATCGGGCCGGGGATGTGCTGCTGGCCGATTCCACAATCTTCAGCTCGTTGTTCGGCGGCGACGAAAGCCTACGTCGCTTCTGGCGCAACCTCGTCTCCGCGTAACGGCGAGAGGAGCGGAGACGATGAGCGGAAAAACGCCGACCGCACTGCAACTCGACGACATTCAACGCGCGGTCCTCAGCCCCCGGCCGACCCCCTATGCGGCGACCTACCTCGCTTTCCGGGTCGACGACCCGGCGCACGGCCGGGAACTCATGCGCCGCGCGAGCGCGGTGGTCACCTCGGCCGCCGAGCCGGTCAGCCCCCTCGGGAGTACCTGGGTCAGCGTCGCGCTGACCTGCCACGGGCTGCGGGCGCTCGGCGTTCCGGAACCCGCGCTGGAAACCTTTGCCTGGGAGTTCCGCCAGGGCATGGCCGCCCGGGCCAAGGCGCTCGGCGACGTCGGGGAGAGCGGCCCCGAGAACTGGGACGCCCCGCTGGGCACGTCCGCCGTCCATGTCGTGCTCCTGGCGGTCGCGCCGGACGCCACCCAGCTGGAGGCGGCCATCGACCGCGCCCGGCCCGCCTACGAACAACTGGCCGGCGTCACCGCGATCTGGCGGCAGGACTGTCACACCCTGCCCACCGAGGCGGAGCATTTCGGCTATCGCGACGGCATCAGCCAGCCCGGCATCGAGGGCAGCGGCATCGCCGGGTCGAACCCGCTGCAGGAGCCGTCTAAAGCCGGCGAGTTCGTGCTCGGCTATCCCGACGAGCTCGGCGGTGTCCAGTCCCCGCAGCCAGCCGAGCTCGGACACAACGGCAGCTATGTCGCCATCCGCAAACTCCACCAACGGGTCGGCGCGTTCCGCCGCTACCTGCGCGACAACGCCACCAGCCCCGACGACGAGGAGCTCCTGGCCGCGAAGATCATGGGCCGGTGGCGAAGCGGCGCTCCTCTCGCGCTCAGCCCGCACCACGACGACCCCGCCCTCGGCGCCGACCCGGACCGCCGCAACGCCTTCCTTTACCAGCGCGATGATCCCGCGGGATTCACCACTCCCGGCGGCTGCCACATCCGCCGGGCAAATCCTCGCGACGCCACGGTGGCCGGCGAGCCACGGCTGCACCGCATGATCAGGCGCGGCGGTGTCTACGGCCCACCGCTACCGGACGGAGTCCTCGAGGACGACGGGACCGACCGCGGCCTGATGTTCACGTTCGTCGGCGCCCATCTGGGGCGCCAGTTCGAGTTCGTCCAGACCCAGTGGATGAACGACGGTGTCTTCTTCGGCGCGAACGACGCCCGTGACCCCGTCACCGGAAACCACGACGGCACCGGCACCGTCACGATCCCCCGACGACCACTGCGCCGACGCCTGTCCGGGCTGCCTCGGTTCGTCGTGACCCGCGGCGGCGAGTACTGCTTCATACCAGGCCTGAACGCACTGCGCTGGCTGGGCGCCCTGACCGACTGACAGCGCGGCCCGCGGCCCGCCACTCCGCGACCGCCGCGCCACCCGGGTGGGGAGCCTCATGGACGCCCTGCACCTGCTCTTCAATGGCATCACAGTGGTCTTCATCGCGGCGACCATGTTCGCCGCCGGTCTCGGGGCCACCATGCCGGCGCTGCGCGCCATCGTCACCGACATTCCGCTGCTGCTACTGGCCCTGCTCGCCAACATGATCATCGTTCCGCTGCTCGGCTGGGGCATCGGTGAGCTGCTCGGCCTCCCAGAGGCGCCCTTCATCGCGCTCGTCCTGGTCAGCTCCTCCCCGGGCGGACCGTTCGGGGCGAAACTCGCCATGGTCCAGGCCGGTGACGTCCCCGCGGGCGCGGCAACGCAGGTGCTGCTCGCCACGGCCGGCAGCCTCACCTTCGCCCCGACCGTCAACATCATCCTCACGACCGCCGACCTCGGCACCGGCGTCTCCCTCGACGTCTGGACGCTGGTCCGGACGGTCGCTCTCCTACAGCTCGTCCCGTTCGCGGTCGGCCTGCTACTGCGCCAGTACGCGACCTCCACGGCGCGGTCCTGGCACCCCACGGCCACCATGATCTCGAACGTGACGTTTCTGCTCGTTCTGGTCGGCATGCTGGTCGGCAACTGGCAGGACGTCGTCGCGCTGCTCGGCTCACGCACCCTGCTCGCCGGGTTCGTCCTCTCGGCCGCCGCGTTCGCCGCCGGCACGCTGCTGGCCACTGGTCCGCCCGCGCGCCGAACCACCCTCGGAGGCGTCACCGCCGTTCGCAACGCAGGGCCGGCCCTGGCCGCGATCGGCCTCGCCTTCCACAACGAACCCGCCATACTCGGCGGGCTTGCCGCCGTCCTGCTCAGCGGCCTCGCCGCGGCCCTACCAATCGCCGCCGTGCTTCACGGCCGGCGAACCACCGCCACCGCCGCCGACCGGCACTCCCACGACGGTCCCCAGCCCGGCGCGTGACCGCTCTCCGACGTGATCGTCACGCTGGTCGCCGGTCCCACGGCGGCCGCCGCGCTCGAAGCCGGCGGCGAAGAAGGCGGTGTCGAACCAGGTCGGGAAGTCGCGGGCCAGCGGAGCCGGGCCGTGCATCTCGGCGGAGCCGGCGTCGAGCAGAGCGCGGAACGGGGTGCGGCCGAGCAGCCATCGGTGCATCTCACGGGTGCTCGCGGTCACCCGCAGATGCACGTCGCCGCGTGGTTCCTCCGAGCAGACGGTCATCCCCGGCCGTTCGACGTCGAGCCAGCCCTCGGCGCTGCCGGGGCCGGTCAACGTGATGTGCACGAGGGTTCGCCGAGGTGGCAGCCGGTCTGCGACCGCGTGCTGGTGTAGGCGCCAGATCAGCGAGAGCCCGTCGCAGTCCTCGTCCTCCGGGTCGTCGAAGACCCATTCGGCGGCCCACTGCCCCATCGCCCAGATGATCGGCGTGATCGACCAGCCGGCCTCGGTCAGTACGTACCGGCCAGGACGGCCGCGTTCGGCGGCCTCCCGGCGGACCAGGCCGTGGCGTTCCAACGCGCGCAGGCGCTGTGCCAGCAGGGTACGACTCATCCGGGGCAGGCCACGGTGGATGTCGTTGAAGCCCTCGGCGCCGACCATGAGCTCGCGGATCACCAGCGGCGTCCACCGGTCGCCGAGGATCTCCACGCCACGCGCGATGGGGCAGTAATCGGAGTGGATCGGCACCCGGCCATCGCATCACGCCAGGCCGGGCGTCTGGCCGCACAGTCGTCCACCGGACCTGACGGCCGAGCGACACCCCAGGTACAGGAACGCGACTAGTTGGCCGGCCTGCTCTCGGCGGAATGTCGTTTCAGGCCCAGTCAGGAACACGGCCAGCTCGCGGAACCACCAACCGGCCCGAGCCGGCCCGAGCCGGCCCTACGAAGGAGAACATGCGATGACCGTCAGCCCGACAACGACGTCCGGTCCGGATCTGGCCGCTGTGAAGGCGAAGCAGCAGAAGACCTGGTCCAGCGGCGACTACTCCGTGATCGGCAGCCGGATCGTGCTGCAGAGCGAGCTGCTCGTCGACGCCGCCGACCTGCGCCCTGGCTGGAGCGTGCTGGACGTCGCCTGCGGCGCCGGCAACGCGGCGATCGCCGCGGCCCGCTCCGATGCCCGGGTCATCGGCGTCGACTACGTGCCCGAGCTGCTGGCCAGGGCGCGCGAACGGGCCGCGGCGGAGGCGCTCGCGGTCGACTTCCAGACCGGCGACGCGGAGGCTCTCCCGTTCCCGGCGGAGTCGTTCGACGCCGTCCTCTCGGTCTTCGGGGCGATGTTCGCGCCCGACCATGCCCGGACCGCCGACGAGATGATCCGGGTGACCCGGCCCGGCGGCGTGATCGGCCTCGCGTCCTGGACGCCGGAGGGCTTCATCGGCGAGATGTTCCGGACGATCTCCAGCCATGTGCCGGCGCCGAAGGGCGTCGCGTCGCCGCTGCTGTGGGGCACCACGGACCATCTGGCCGAGCTGTTCGGGCCGGCCGCCGCCGAGATCAGGTCGGTCGAACGGACCTGCGTGTTCCGGTTCGCCTCGCCCGAGGACTTCGCCGGGACGTTCCGCGCCTGGTACGGCCCGACCCTCAAGGCCTTCGAGGCGCTGGACGACGCCGGCCGCACGGCGCTCGCCGCCGACCTGGCCGGCCTCGCCCGCCGGTGGAGCCGCAACCCCGACGGCCAGACCGTCGCGCTGCCCTCCACCTACCTGGAAACGATCATCACGCTGCGCAACGCCGACGCCTGAGGCGCCGGCTGGACGGGCGGCCCCCGCGCGGGGCCGCCCGCACGACCTCATCGAAGGACCCTCATGTTTCCCCTGCACACCGAGATCGCCCTGCGCCTGGCCCAGGAGCATGCCGCCGAGGAGCGGCGGCGGGCCGCGCGCCACCGGCTCGCCCGCGAGGCCCGGGTCGGACCAGGCCGGCTCGCGGCCCTGGCCGGGTTCCTGCGCCAGCGAGGCGGTCGACCGCCGGCCGGCGAGACGCCACGGCCCCGGACGGAGCCGACCCTGGCGCCGACACCGCCCGGCGCCAGCGCGGCCGGCCCGGTGGCCCCGGCCGACCACCTCGTGATCCAGCCGATCGGGCGGCCGAGACTCCCGTCGGCCCCGAGCGCCGAGGCCGGCGCCCAGCGAGTGGAGTCCCGGCCATGACCGACGCGTTGCGGCCGCTCGTCATCATGGTGCTGGTGGTCACCGAGGTCGGCCTGTGGCAGTGGCGGGTGATCCTCACCGGCCGCGGCGCGAAGGGCTTCCCGACCGTCCTGGGCGTCGTCGGCGCCGTCCTGCAGATCACCGCGATCGCGCAGGTCGTCGCCTACGTCCGGGACCCCCTGACGGTCGCCGCCTACGCCCTCGGAGTCGGCGGCGGCGTCCTGATCGGGGTGATCGTCGGGACCCGGTTCACCCCGGAGGCGGTCAGCGTCAACATCCTCACCCGCCAGCCCCGGCTCGACGGTCAGCTCCAGGACCGCGGCTGGCCGGTCACGTCGTACGAAGGCCACTCCGCGACCGGCACCGTGCATCTGCTGCAGATCGTGGTCGACCCTCGATCCTGCGGCGCGCTGCTCGCCGACGTCACCGAACTGGCCCCGCAGGCGTTCTGGACCACGGAAAAGGTCCAGTCCGGCCCGAGCCGCCCCCGCCCGGCCGAACTCCTCGGCACCCGTCCAACCCCCCGGCCGCGCCTCGCGACCGTCACCGTCGGCCAGGCGTAGCCTGCCCCTCCGGAAAGGCTGGCCCTGGGCCAGCCCGGAGCGCCGGGGTCCAGCGAGGTCGGCCCGCCCGCTTGATCGTCGTTTTGGCCCTCGCATGGTCACCAAACCGCTGCGGTTACGGCCACGCGAGGGCGAAAACAGCGATCTTGCCGGGCCGGGGGGGGTTGCTGGCGCCAAAGCCTCGGCCGGGGGTGGCTGGCGCCAGAGCCTAGGCCGGGTGCGACTCGCCGGGACGGGGTGTGATGGTCAGGCCCTCGACGAGGGTGTCGATCGCCCAGGCGCGGCGGGCCTCGTGGTCTCCGCCCACCAGGGCGGCGGCGCCGAGCCGGCTGAGGATGGGGTGGCGCCGGCTGTCGGCGCCGGCGAACTCCGCCGTCAGGTCGTCGAGCTGCTGGCCCTGGCCTGGTTCCTCCCGGGTGCCGAACTCGGCGGCCATCGCGGTGGCCTGCTGCAGCAGGATGTCGACGCCCCAGGCTGCCCTGGGCTCCGGCACGCCGCCGGCGACGAGCAGCCGGATGACGAGCTCGACGAGGTCGAGGTAGTGCGGTCCCCTCGGCCAGGTGGTGACCGCGGACCGCGCCAGACCGGGCTGGCTCATCAGCAGGTCGACGTAGTCGATGAGCACCGTTCGCAGTCGTACCCGCCAGTCGCCTCGCCCGTCCCAGGAGACGTCCAGCTCGGCGAGCAGACGGCCCAGCAGCAGCGAGTACAGCTCGGTGTTGCCGGCCACGTAGACGTACAGCGACGCCGGCCCGGTGTCGAGGTCGGCGGCCAGCCGGCGCAGCGTCAGCTTCTCGAAGCCGTCGCGCTCCAGCACCTTCATCGCGGCGTCCACGATCCCGTCGCGGGTCAGCGCGGGCTTGGCGGGGCGCTCGCGGCGGCTGCGGGGGGTGCCTGGCATAGCGTCATCCTAGTCGGAACGAACTTGTTCGTAACGAACATGTTCGTTACTCTCGACCCCATGACCGATATCGCCTCCCCCGCAGTTCCGGCCACCCCCGCCGTTCCAGCCAGCACGACCGCCGCGCGGCACCGCGTCTGGCCGATCCTGCTCGTCGTGCTGCTCGCCGACGCCCTCGACCTGATCGACGCGACGATCACCAACGTGGCCGCGCCCTCGATCGTGCGCGACCTCGGCGGCGGGTCCGCCCTGGTCAAATGGCTCGGCGCCTCCTACGCGCTCGCCCTCGGCTCACTGCTGGTGCTCGGGGGCCGCCTCGGTGACCGGCTCGGGCAGCGCCGGATGCTCCTCGTCGGCATGGCCGGCTTCGTCGTGGCGTCGGCGGTCGCCGGCCTCGCGGTCGACCCGGCGATGCTGGTCGTCGCGCGCACCTGCCAGGGGGCCTTCGGGGCGCTGCTGATCCCCCAGGGAATGGCGATCATGACGAAGACCTTCCCGCGCGACGCCCTCGCCAAGGCATTCGGCGCGTTCGGCCCGATGCTCGGGATCTTCGCGGTCGGCGGGCCGATCCTCGCCGGCTTCCTCATCGACGCCAACCTGTTCGGACTGGGCTGGCGGCCCATGTTCCTGATCAACATCGTGCTGGGCGGCGCCGGCCTGATCCTCGCGGCTCGGGTGCTGCCGCGCCTGGAGCCCGACCCGTCGGCCCGCATCGACCTGCTCGGCGCGCTCCTGCTGGTCATCGCGATGTTCGGCGTGCTGTACGGCCTGATCACCGGCTCGTCGGACGGCTGGCACACGATCCCGATCGCGTCACTCGCGGTGGGTCTCTGCCTTTTCGGAGCTTTCGCGGTCCGCCAGGCGACCACGGCCGAACCGCTCATCAAGCCCACGCTGTTCCGCAGCCGCGGCTTCGTCTCCGGGCTCGTCGTCGGCCTGCTCGTCTTCGCCGCCTTCAACGGCCTGATGTACGTGATCTCGCTGTTCTTCCAGCTCGGCCTGGGCTACTCCCCCACCCGGACCTCCTTGGCCCTCCTGCCGCTGACCATCGGGATCATCATCGCCGCCGGCTCCTGCATGGCCCTGATCACCAGGCTGGGACGGACCCTCGTCCTGGCCGGACTGCTGCTCACCGCCGCCGGAGCGGCCCTCATGCTGTGGGTGGTCGCCTCCGCCGGTCTCGCTGCCACCTGGTGGCAGCTCGCCCTGGTCACGCTCGTGATCGGCCTCGGCGCCGGGACCTGCTTCAGCTCGATCTTCGACACCGCCCTCGGCGACATCGACCACGACGAGGCCGGCGCCGCCAGCGGGTCGATCAGCGCCGTCCAGCAGCTTGCGGCCGGAATCGGGTCGGCGACCGTCACCTCGATCTACTTCGCCGCCGTCGCCACCGGCCAGACCCACGCGGTCATCCGCGGCGTCGCCGTCGTCCTCGGGCTGTGCGTCGTCTGCCTCGCGGCTGTTCCCCTCCTGCCCCGCAAGGCCGCCGCGCTGGAGCACTGAGCCGGGGGTTCGGTCTGCCGGCCAGGTAAGAATCGAAAGACAGGATCGTTCTAGGGAGCCGCCCGTGCCTGAAGGAGACACCGTCCTGCAGGCCTCCCGCCGGCTGCACCAGGCGCTCGCTGGCCAGGTCCTGTCCGTGAGCGACTTCCGGGTGCCGCGGTACGCGACCGTCGACCTGACCGGCGGCACGGTGCTGGAGGTGGTGCCTCGCGGCAAGCACCTGCTGATGCGGTGTTCCGGCGGCGTCACGGTGCATTCCCACCTCCGGATGGAAGGCGCGTGGCGCGTCTTCGCCGCCGGCGAGGCATGGCGAGGCGGTCCCGGCTGGCAGATCCGGGCGGTGCTCGGCAACGCGCGGCACGTCGCGGTCGGCTATCGGCTGCCCGTTCTCGACGTCCTGCGGACCGCCGACGAATCGAAGGTCGTGGGCCACCTCGGTCCTGACGTGCTCGGTCCGGACTGGGACCTCGCCCGGGTGCTGGCCAACGCCCGGACCCACCCGGAACGCGAAATCGGCTCGGTCCTGCTGGATCAGACCGTGCTCGCGGGGCTCGGGAACGTCTACCGGATCGAGGCGTGTTTCGTCGCGGGACTCTCGCCGTGGACCCGAATCGGCGACGTTCCCGAGCTCGACAGCGTCGTCGATCGAGCCCGTCAGCTGATCGTGCTCAACGCGGAGCGACCGGTGCGGGTGACGACCGGGTCGGCCCGGCCGGGCGAGCAGCTGTGGGTCTACGGCCGCGGCCGGCGGCCGTGCCGCCGGTGCGGCACGGCCATTCGGATGGCCGAGCAGGCTCCCAGCGACGCGCCCGAGGAAGGGCGCGTCACCTACTGGTGTCCACGCTGCCAACGCGGGCCAGCCCCGGTCGGCGCGAGCCATCCGTCGAGGCCACGCCGGTAGGCCGCGGTCCTCTCGCCGCGGGCCCGGAGGCGGCTGCGCCCTCGTCAGCCGGACGCCACCCGTGCCGGAAGCGCCTTGGCGTAGCCGCCGACCACGACGTCGATCGACTTCTGGTTCGCGGGCAGCGGCCCGAACAGGGCCCACTGGACGAGGGTGCCGCCGGCGGGAACCGTGTCGGCGCCGGTGCCGTTGGCGAGCAGCCCCCACCAGGACGGCGTGAAGGCACAGGGCCGCAGCCGGCCGCCTGTCGCCGTGGCGAGACTGAGCTCGCCTCCGTCGTCGGCGCGGATGCCGTCCGGTCCGACGCGGTTCGGGTCGTTGTAGTAGCCCAGCTCCCTGTCGGCGGTGCCGGAGTTGTGAATCGCGACCTGAGCGAGAGTGAATCCGGGAAGGGCCGTGACGGTTTGCACCGCGGGGGTGAGCGGGGTCCCGTCGAGTGAGACATTGGGCGCCTCGCTGGTGGGCGGCGGCTGCGACGTGTCGCCCGTCGCCGCGTCGACCGTCAGCTCGACCCGCCGGTTGCGCGCGCGGCCGTCGGGGTTGTCGCTGCCGTCCTGGTGGGTGTTGGGCGCGACCGGGCTGGTCTCGCCGAAGCCCACGGCCTTGTAGGTGAAGTCCGGGCCGAGCGTCGCGGCTATCGCCTGCCGCACGGCGGACGCCCGTGCCAGCGACAGGGCCTGGTTGTCGGCGTCGGTGCCGATGGAGTCGGTGTAGCCGGCGATCGTGACCGTGCCGGAGGTGGCCGTGATCTGGTGGGCCAGCGCGTCGATCGCGCGGGCCGCGGACGGGGACAGGGTCGAGCTGCCGAAGGCGAACAGGACGTCGCTGGGCAGGCGGAACGACGTCTGGGCCGGGGTGGCCGCGGCCGGGTCGGTCTCGGTCGCGCAGACCAGCGGCGCGACCGGTGGGTCCAGCTCGTTCGGCGGCGAACTCGGAACGTGCAGGACCGGGTCGTCCTTGAGCGCGGCCGAGCCCTGGGCCTGGATCGGCACCTCGACCGGGACGAATCCGTCGACCAGCACCAGCATCGAGGTGGCCTCCGCCGGTGGCGCCGGGAAGACGAGGGTGACCGTCTCGGTCTGGCCGGCCGCGACGTCCTTCTCCGTGGTCGCGCTCGCGCGGGCCTCGTCGGGACCGGAGCCGTCGATGTCCGGGTTGGCCTGTGGCGTGCGCTGGGTGGCATACCCGGTGCCGCGCGGCAGGTCGACGAGGAACGCGATCACATGGGTGAGCGGATCCGTGCCGAGGTCGGCTGGGCTGATGCTCTCCGTGCCCTGATTGGCGAACTCGAACTGCAACGCGAGGTCGGTCGTACCGAGCCGGACCAGCCGCGGGTCGCGCGCCGCGACCCGCACCCCCGTGGACACCGAGGCGTCCTGCGCGCCCCCGCGGGCAGGGGCGGCGTGGTTGGCCGTCGGGACCGCCGCCGACGTCGCGGCCCGCGAGACCGCCCCTTGAGCATGACGCCCGTCAGGACCAGCGCATCCCGCCGACGCCACAGCGAGCAGCGCCGCGGTCGCCGCCGTCGCCGCGAGGACGTGACCGGCGCGTCTGCGGGCTGGTGGCCTGGTCACCGGGTGCCTCGGTTCGCCATCGCCACGTCGATTCCCGCCCGCTGGTGCGCGGTCTCCCGCCGGTGCCTGGGCTTTCCGACCAGGCGGCAGAGGACGCGCACGGGCGGCGGGAGGTGGCCGAGAAATGCCCGCGCCTCGTCGGAGCTGGCCTCCTCCAGAATGTGGGCGAGGAAGACCAGTGAACGTGACCGGGGCATCGACGCCAGGCCGCGCCGGCCGAGCTCGGCCCATTCCGGTGGACTCAGCTGTTCCGCCGCGACCGGAAGTAGCTGTTCTTCCTCGTCGTCCAGGTGGACGGCAAGCTGGGACGAGATCTCCTCGAGGAGCGCGGCCAGTTCGACGGTGGCACTCGTCGTCGGTGCCTGCGCCCAGACGGGCAGGGCCCGTTCGACGGTGTCCAGCAGGGCGCTGATCTGGGCGTGCTCGATTTCCATGCGCCGCAGCGGGCCGGCCTGAGAAGGGGCGCGCTCCCGCAGCCTGGGCCAGAGCAGCTCGTCCTCGCCCTGGTGGTGATAGTGAAGCGCCGAGACCATCTCACGGGCGTGGTCGTGCACAATCCGTACCCGCCGGCCGTCGTCGGCGAAGACGCCGGTGACCATCCTCGGCAGCAGGCCGAACTCACGCCTGAAAGCACGATGCACGACGACCATGTCATGAGTGTTGACTGCCATTTGTTGTCTCTTTCTCGACATCGAAGCGTTCACATTCGACCCACGGGCCGAAGCCGGGCGCGGTCGCGCCGCCAGGATTACTTGATCGCTGTTTTGGCCCTGTGATGGTCGTGCCGGGGGCATTTCTACGACCACCTCAGGGCCCAGACGGCGATCACGACCGGTGCGCGGGCCGAGCGATGCCCGGGACAAGCGGGAGCACGGAGGTCATAATTACTATATTAATGATAGTATTTTCATGGCAGGATTGAGCTGTCGGCCACCGGACTCAGTCGGCAGCCGCGGGGAGATCAGCCGCCGGCGAGCGACCGGAGTACGCGCACCTCGACGGACTCGGTGCGCACGCCCGCCGCGGCCGTCTGCCGCTGAACTCCCAGACGGGAGCGCCACGCCGCGGCCGCTTCCGCGGACGAGAACGGGATGATCACCATCACCTGGCCGGCCCCCTCGTCCTCGATCAGGACGAGGGGGTCGCCGCCACCGGCGGCCCGGCGGGCCGGCGTGCTTGCCGAGAAGTTCTCGAACCAGCGCGGGATGTCGGCCACAGCCTGGCGCACCACGAGGTAGCTGATCGAGCCTCCCGGGTTCGGGATGGCGGGCTGGTGGCTCACGGTGCCGGGTGCGTTCATGACGTGTCGTCTCCAGGGGTTGGGGGCCTGTCTGCGGCCGAATCCAAAATGGCACATGTGTGCCACGATGGCAAACATGTAGCATTCTGGCATGGCAGCAGAGAGCCCCGTCCTGTCCAACCAGCGGCGTCGCACCAGGGCGGCACTGCTCCAGGCCGCCGGTCGCCTGCTCACCCAGGGCGTCACGCCGACTGTCGCGCAGGTCGCCGACGAGGCCCTGGTCAGCCGGCGGACGGCCTACCGCTACTTCCCGACCGCCGACCAGTTGCTCGCCGACGCGGCGCTGGAGCTGACGGCCGGCGAGGTCACCAGCCGGATCACCGCGACCGACCCTGTCGACCGCGTCGACGAGCTCGTCTCGACGATCAACCAGATGACACTGCGCAACGAGCAGTCGCTGCGCACCCTCGTGCGGACCACGCTGGACGCGCCGCGAGACGCCGACGGCCCGCGCCGCGGCCTGCGCCGCATGGCGTGGATCGAGCAGGTTCTCGAGCCCGTGCGGGCCCAGCTGTCGCCCACGGCGTTCCGGCGGGTCGCGGCGGCACTGGCACTGACGGTCGGCATCGAGGCGCGGCTTTCGCTGGTCGACGTCGCCGGGCTGACCGACGACGAGGCTGACCTGGTCAGCCGCTGGGTGGCGCGGATCATCGTCCAGGCGGCGCTCGCCGATCCCGGGGACGCCACGCTGGCGCAGGAAGCTTGAGGGTCAGAAATCCCCGAGGGTCAGGGCACCTGAAGGTCAGGGCACCTGAAGGTCAGGGCACCTGAAGGTCAGGGCACCTGAAGGTCAGGGCACCTGAAGGTCAGGGCACCTCGACCGGCGGCAGCCGCGGGAAGTCGGCGAGCGCGTCGAGAAACCTGGCGATCTCGCGGTCGCCGCCCTGGAGGCGGACGCCCGGGTGACCGGCGGCGCGCGCCGGGTGGAGGGTGGCGAAGTAGGCGGCCAGATCCCGCCTGTCGCCGCTCAGCTCGACGCCCGGGTTCGGGGCCGCTCCGGCGGTGAGCGTCCAGCGACCGCCCCGCCCGCTGAGGGTGTAGACGTCGTCGTGGTCGAGCGTCCGGAAGACCCAGCTGACCGGGCCCACGTCGAGCCCCCAGCGGTCCAGGAACAGGCGCACGCCGTTGAGCAGGTGCTCCGGGTGGGCCGGTTCACCGGGCACGGGGGGCGCGGCGAGATGGCGCAGCCCCCAGAGCGACAGCTCCTCCAGCGCGGGCGCGAGGTCCAGTCCGACCGGTGTGAGGCTGTACCAGACCTCGCGGCGGCCAGGCTCCCGGTCGACCAGGACGAGCCCGTCCGACTCCAGGTCACGCAGTCGTTGCGTCAGGGTCCGCGGGGTGATGCCGCCCAGCCGGTCCATCAGGTCGGTGAAGCGTTTCGGGCCGGTCAGCAGGTCACGCACGACGAGCAGGGCCCAGCGATCCCCCAGCCGCTCAAGGGCCTTCGCGAGCATGCAGAAGTGCGCGTATCCGGAGCGCGGCGTGGTCGGCACTCGTCGAGTCTAATCCTGTCGTGAATATACTATCTCTATGATACTTTTCTCGGCATGGCGAACGAGACGCGACGGATCTTCCGAGGCACCGACGAAGCCGAGAACGCCCGGCGGGCGTACGAGGCCACGTTGACCGTCCAGCGGCCACGCGACCGGGTCGGGGCCGAGTGGCTGCGCGAGCTGTGCCTGCGCGCCGGGGCCGACGACGTCGGTTTCGTCGACGTCGACCGGGCCGGCCTGGGCGGGGAGTCCGCCAACGCCCGCCGGCTGTTCCCCGCCACCAAGGCGCTGATCTGCCTGGTCGGGATCTCCAACCGGGACGCGATCCGGTCCACCTCGCGCGCGACGGCGAACAACGCCTGGCACCGCACCGGGGAGAAGCTCGAAAGTGCGGCGGCGACCATCTGCACGCTCCTGGCCGAGGCCGGTGTCCGCGCGGTGTCGACCAACATCGGCTTCCCGATGGACGTCCAGGCCCCGCCCGGCGAGGTCACCTGGGGCATCGCGCAGAAGGTCGTGGCCGTCGAGGCGGGCATGGGCCACATGGGCATCAACCGCAACGTCATCCATCCGAAGTTCGGGAACTTCCTGCTGCTCGACACGGTCCTGATCGACGCCGAGATCGACGCCTACAACCAGCCGCTGGACTACAACCCATGCCTGGGCTGCAATCTGTGCGTCGCGGCCTGCCCGGTCGGGGCGATCAGCAACGTCGGCGAGTTCGACTTCTTCGCCTGCCTCGGGCACAACTACCGTGAGTTCCCGTTCAGCGCCGCCGACTGGGTCGAGGCCGTGGCCGCCGGCGACGCGAGCGCCTACCGCGCGAAGTTCCGGGACGACGAGACCCAGTCGATGCTGCAGTCCCTGGCGTTCGAGCCGGCCTACAAGTCCGCCTACTGCATGGCGGTCTGCCCGGCCGGCGAGGACGTGATCGGCCCGTATCTCGCCGACAAGGCGCGCTTTCGCAACGACGTCCTGCTTCCGCTTCGCGGGCGCCCCGAACCGGTCTATGTGCAGTCAGGCACCCAGGCGGAGCGGACGGCCACGCGCAACCCCGCCAAGCGGGTGCGTTACCTCGACTTCAAGCCTGACGTCTCGACCGTCGCCAACTTCGCCCTCGGGCTGCGACACATGTTCACCGGGAACGTGGCACAGCAGGAAAGGCTCCGCGTCGCGTTCCGCTTCCCCGACGGGACCCTGCTAGCCAGCCTCGAGAACGGGAAGCTGACGACGGGGCCGCTCGACGACGCACCTGTCGACGCGGCCGTGGTCTGCGACGCGCCCGACTACATCAGGATCCTGCACAGCCCGATCGTGGGCCGTCCCGAGTACACCGCGCCGGAGCGCTACACCGTCACCGGCGACCCGGCCGCGCTCCGGAGCCTGCTCGCGTGCCTCGACTGACCCGCGAGCCAGGACGGGTTGGACCATCCGCGCGGGGCCGACCGTCCCCGCGTGCGTCTCAAGCCCACGGCCGCGCCCTTCGGCGGTCGCGAATCCGGTTGCCGGATCGCAAACAGGGCTGGTGAGTCAGGTGCGTGATACGCAACGATGGCCTGGTGACCGACAACATCGTGGCAGGATCGCCTGCTTCTCCCCTGCTCCCGGCCGCCGGCCGGTACGTCGGTGATCCCGAGGTGGCGGCGAACTGGGATCAGCGGTACGCCGAGCGGGAGCAGCTCTGGAGCGGCCAGGCCAACGGCGCGCTGGTGGCCGAGGTCGCCGGGCTCACGCCGGGGCGGGTGCTGGACGTCGGCTGTGGCGAGGGCGCGGACGCGGTCTGGCTCGCGCGCCGCGGCTGGGACGTGACCGCCCTCGAGGTCTCGGGTGTCGCGCTGGCGCGGGCGGCCCGGCACGCGGCCGACGCCGGCGTCACCGTGCGCTGGGTACACGCCGAGCTGACGCACGCGGCGCTGACGCCCGGGTCCTTCGACCTGGTCTCCGCCCAGTACCCAGCCCTGCTGCGCACCCCCGATGCCGCGGCCGAGCGGGCGTTGCTGGCCGCGGTCGCCCCCGGCGGTGTGCTGCTGCTCGTGCACCATGCCGGGATGGAGACCAGGGAACGCCACGACGACGGCTTCGACCCGGCCGACTACGTCTGGCCCTCCATGGTCGCCGCGCTGCTGGACGAGGACTGGAAGGTGGAGCTGGACGAGCAGCGGCCACGCCTCGCCCCGGACGGCGGCGCAGGCGCGCATCATGCCGACGACGAGGTGCTACGCGCCCGCCGGCTGCGCTGAGTCACCGCCACCCGCGGCGAGAGGCAGGCGGCCGGGAGCCAGCGCCCCGGACGACGGGAGGGAACGAGGATGCAGGTCCTGCGCAGGATCCTGCGGCGCTACTCGTCCCAACCGCTGTCGGCGCGGCGGGCGATGCGGGTGATGGTCGCCGCCACCACCCTGACGGTCCTGGTCGGCGGGGTCGCCATCCGGCTCCTGGACGCGCGGAGCTTCCCCAACATCGGGGTTGGCATGTGGTGGGCGCTGCAGACCGTCACAACGGTCGGCTACGGAGACGTCGTGCCGAGGACGGCGGTGGGCCGGTTCATCGGCTCGCTGATCATGCTGGAGTCGATCGCGTTCCTGGCCATCGTGACCGCCTGGGTCACATCCAGCTTCGTCCGGCGCGCTCAGGTCGAACGAGCACCGGCGGCGGCCCTCACCCACCTCACGGCCGGCGAGGGACCGCCGAGCCCGGACACCGCCGCCCTGCTCCGAACGATCGACGCCCGACTGCGCCGCATCGAGCGTGCCCTCGACGCCGGCGCCGACGAGCCTCCCCCACCCGTCTAACCGGGCGAGGCCCGGCGGGACGACCTGAGGTAGGACTGGGCCTCTCCGCGGGGCCGGCCCCCTCGGGCCGGATTGGCTAGAAGACGGTGCCGATGTCCTGGGTGACGATTCTGGCCATGCTGTGCTCGGCGAGGGCGGCGATGGTCATGGAGGGGTTGCAGGCGCCGGTGGAGCCGGGGATGCGGGCGCCGTCGAGCACGTAGAGGCCGCGTTGGCCCAGGACCCGGCCGTAGAGGTCGACCGCCGAGCCCATCGGGACGCCGCCCAACGCGTGCCAGGTCGAGTTCTGGCTGGCATTGGTGTCGATCATGCTGCCGCCGCCGGCCTTGGCGAGGTTGTTGACCTTCGTGGCGATCAGCGACTGGAGGGCGGAGTCGGCACCGGTCGGCCAGGTCAGGACGGCGTCGTCCGTCGTCGCGTCGTAGGCCCAGGTTCCCGCTCCGGGGACGATGCCGAAGCCGACGACGGTCATCACCCGCTGGCCCTGGAGGGCGGCGGGCGGCGCGCCCGCGTGGATGATCTTCAGCGGGATCGGGCTGAGCGGGTCGCTTCCCCCGACGCAGGCGGGGCCGCCCTGGACGCTGCCCGGGTCCTGCGACATCCCGATCCACTCGTAGATGCGGTCGCCGTTGTTGCCCCACTGGGTGCCGATCGCGGACGGCAGGTTCGGGATGAGGTGCTTGCCCTTGGCCTTGACGAGCAGCCTGGTCGTGCCCGGGGAGCCGGCGTTGAGGAACACGGCGTTCGCGGTGATCGTCTTGTGTTCCTGGACGTTGCCGGCGGTGTCGATGCGATCGACGGACAGCGTCCACTTGCCCGCGGTCAGGGCGATGTCGCGGACGATGTGCAGCGTCTGGACCGTCACCTTGCCGGTGGCCTCGGCGGCGGCCAGGTAGGTGACGTCGATCGAGTGTTTCCCGCCGTTGTTGACGCCGAACGCGATGTCGCTGTTGGTGTAGGCCGCGTTGTAGGTCCCGGCCAGCTCGCCGCGCACGAAGCTCCAGTCGATCGGGAGCGGCACCTTGAAGTTCTGCAGGCCGGCCTGCGGGGCGACGCTCTGGAAGATCCTGGAGGAGGTGTACGGGCTGGTGGCGAGGATGTCGGCGGGGATCGTGGAGATCCCGAGCATCGACGCGACCGTCGGGTACCACTTCGAGTTCAGCTCGGTGTAGAGACCGGCCGCCAGCGGCATCGACCGCACGAAGTCGGTCAGGCTCGGTTGCAGCGTCATCCCGTGGTACATGATCGATCCGCCGCCGACACACGCCCCGCAGTTGACGGTCATGTTGTTGCCGTTGATGACCTCAAGAACGCCCGTGTAGGGCGCCCAGAGCGGGACGGCCGGAGCGCCCGGCACGGGCGCGTAGGGCGACAGCCAGGCCGACCGGTTGTCGAGGTTCGCGAGCGTCGCGAAGGTGTTCGAGTTCGGCCCGGTCGGCCACCGCAGGCCCCGCTCCAGCACCAACGTCGGGACGCCTGCCTGGCCGAGCCGCAGCGCCGTGACGCCGCCCCCGAACCCGGTGCCGACCACCACGGCCCGGGCGGTCACCTGCGTCGTCGGCACCGTCGCCGCGCGCGCCGGCGTCGCGCTGCCCACCAGCCCGCCGAACGCGGCCACACCGACTCCCGCGGCGGCCCCACCGATGAACTTTCGGCGGTTGAAGCCCCCCGGTGTCGCGGGCTCGGCCGGTTCGGATAACTCCGGAGTTACCTCATCGGACATGCTGTGCCTCCCACTCTCGTGCGTGGCGGTGTTCAGGTTCGCTGGGCTGGCACCGTGCGCCAGCGGGCGCGCGGGTCCCTGTCTCGCGGCGCGCGACGTTCCCCACGGCGTCCGGGGGCGAGTCGCGCGCGGCAGTCCACGCGCGTTCCGCGCATCCGAGCAGCACGCGTATCCGAGAAGCAAAGGAGCCGTCGGAATACCCGGCGGTGCGCTGATCGGCGTCGATGCCCGGGGACGTGCCCGAGGACGTCGGCTCCCGCGACATGCCACGGCCAATTCCAGCCGGTGCGTCAGCCACCTGGCAGAGCGAACGTCTACGGCGCTTCCGACAAGACCGTCGGGCACCACGGTCCCGTGTTTCTTTTCGGCCCGGGAGGTGTCGCGGCCGTCCGGTGTGCGGGACACCCGGCGACCTTCCGCCGTTATGGATAGCACCCCGCCGACAGACCGGTCAAGGGATGCGGACACCGGTGGAATCGCCCGCGCTGGACACATGGAGTGCGCAACGAGAATGTCGACGAATCCACTATGTGAAGGCGGTTCGAGCGTGACCAATGGCGAAGCTGGTGGCCGGCCGCCACGAGGTCGACGGCGCCCTGCCGCGGCGATTCTGTGGGTCCTGAACCCGGGAGGTCGGCGTTTACCTGGGGCTTGAACGGTTTCTGGCGGCCGCTCAAATTCTGGGCGTTCGCTCAGCCTGGGCGAACGCCCAAAGATTGGGCGCCCGCCCAGCCCGACACATTCGTCGAGAGCCTGTGCATTCGCCAAAAATTAATGAGTACCCACTCATGTATGAGTGCACATACCGGGACGCAACGGGCATCAGCGACGGGCGGGCGGCGGCTCCGCAGCGACGAAGCCCTGGCGCCAGAGGCGATTGGTCTACCCCCACCCGTTGCTGGTAGGGGCCACGCGAGGTCCCGCACGGCGACCACAGGTGAAGATGCGACTTCATAACGTGTTCAGTCGTCGGCCCGTTGAGCGCGATCACCCCGCCTACCCATGAGCGCTACGTCAGTAAGCACTCACTTGCGCCGAGATGCCCCTTCCCTTACTGTCTGACCTCGCTGGGGGAAACAGGTGGCGATGAGGGGTTTCGAGGGTCGAGAACTGCGACGGTCACGGCGGGTTGTTCCAGGCGGACTTCTGGGGCAGGCGCCTTTCACGTCGGACGGTCTATGACTCGCGAGGCCGGCGTCAGGTCAGTTTGTAGACGCATTCGGCGCGGACACGGTGGGGCCCGGCGCCAGCCAGCTGGCACGGATCACCGGTCTTCTGGGTACTGATAACTTCATGACGCGATCACGCCGCCAGAGCGATCTCCACTGGCGCGGCGATCCGCGGTCCGGGTTTTGTGGGCTGGCGCCCCACCCGCGAGTCCACCGCCGCGAAGGCGGATAACAGCACACTGAGATCCGCGACATCAATCAATCCTCTCGATCGACGTTTGGGTAGCGAGCACCGCGCCGGATGCTGCGCTCACCTCAGGCTGCCCTCGCATACCCGGTTTCCGTCCGGCGCTCGTGTCGACGCGGCTGGTCGAGAACTCGATGACCAGCCGGATCGGCGCCGCCCTCGCTCGTTCCCAGCCGGCGCGGCCGGCCCCATGCACACCTCGGGAAGTGATCTGTGAAGGACTGCACCACGCGGGACGCGGCCGTCGAGGTCGACGCGCAGGCAAGGCCGCGCCGCCCAGCCGGACGGCGCGACGAGGTCATCGGGGTGAGCCCGCTGGGTGAGCCGGACCCCCGGCTGGTCGCGGCGATCAGCGGCGCCGGCGCCCTCGGTGTCCTGGATCTGGGGGCAGACCCCGCGAACGTCGCCCCGGCGCTGCGCCGCACGGCGCGGCTCGCCCGGTCGCCGTTCGGCGTGCGGGTCTCACACCTGGGCGCGGTCGACGCGGACGAACTGGCCCGCCACCGTGCCGACGTCGACACCGTCCTGCTCGCCGGCGCCACGCTGGCGCGGGGTGCCGCCCGCCGAATCCTGGACGCCCTGCCCGACGCCCGGGTCCTGGCCGAGGTGACCAGCGTGGGCGAGGCCGCACTGGCCGTCGCCGCCGGCGCCGACGGCCTGCTGGCCCGGGGCGCGGAGGCCGGCGGTCGGGTGGGCGAGCTCAGCTCGTTCGTCCTGCTCCAGCAGCTGCTCGCCGACGGCGGGCCGCGCACCGACGACGGAGCCGCCGTCCCGGTCTGGTGCTGGGGCGGGATCGGAGTTCACACGGCGGTCGCCGCGGTGACGGGCGGCGCGGTCGGAGTCGTTCTCGACGTCCAGCTCGGCCTGCTCCCCGAGGCCACCGTGACCGAGGCGACCGGCGCGACGCTGCGGCGGATGGACGGTTCGGAGACGGTGGTGGCCAGCGGATATCGGGTCTACCAGTCTCCGGCCGCGCGCCGGGCGGGCGAGGACGTCGCGGCCTGGTCGGCGGCGGCGGTCACGGCCGGGCTGGGCGCGCGGGACCCCGAGCGTCAGTTGCTTCCCGTCGGGCAGGACGCCTTTCTCGCCGCCGGGTTCGCCGCCCGGTTCGGGACCACGGCGCGCGCGGTGCGGGCGATCCGCGCGGCTCTGGACGCCGCGGCGGGGCCGGCGGTGCTCGCGGCCGCCGACGCCCTGCTGGCCGGCGACTCGGCGCTGTGCGCCTCGTGGGGAACCACCCGGCCGATCGCGCAGGGACCGATGACGCGGGTCAGTGACCAGGCCGGCTTCGCGCGCGGTGTCGCCGACGACGGCGCGCTGCCGTTCCTCGCGCTGGCCCTGGCCGACGCGGCGCAGTCACGCAGGCTGATGGCCGAGACCCGGGACCTGGTGGGTGCGCGGCCATGGGGCGTCGGCCTGCTCGGCTTCGCGCCCGAGGAGCTTCGCGCCGCTCAGCTGGAGGTCGTACGCGAGATCCGACCGTCCTGCGTGATCGTCGCCGGCGGCAGGCCCTCGCAGGCCGCGGACCTGGAGCGGGCCGGCATCCCGACGTTCCTGCACGTGCCGTCGCCGACGTTGCTGCGCCAGTTTCTCGACGCGGGTGCCCGGCGTTTCGTCTTCGAGGGCTCCGAATGCGGTGGCCACACCGGCCCGCGCGCGAGCTTCCCGCTGTGGGAGGCGCAGCTCGACGTTCTGCTCGACCACCTGGCCAGGACCGCGCAGGGAACCACCGCTGACGGCGAGGAGATCTCGGCTGGCGACGGACTGCAGGTCCTGTTCGCGGGTGGCGTGCACGATGCCCGCTCCGCGGCGATGGTCGCGGCACTGGCGAGCCCACTGGCGGCCCGCGGCGTCGGCGTCGGCCTGTTGATGGGTACCGCCTACCTGTTCACGCGCGAGGCCGTCGAGCACGGCGCCATCCAGGAGGAGTTCCAGCGCCAGGCGGTGGCCGCCGACCAGACAGCCCTGCTCCAGACCGCGCCCGGGCATGTCACCCGCTGCCTGGCGAGCCCCTTCGTCGACCGGTTCTACGCCGCCCGCGACGAACTGCGTGCCCGCGGCGTGCCCGATGAGCAGGCCTGGGAGACGCTCGAACAGCTCAACGTCGGCCGCCTGCGCCTGGCCAGCAAGGGGCTGGAACGCCGTGGGGACAAGCTGACCGCGGTCGGCCCGAAACGGCAGCGCGCCGAGGGCCTGTTCATGGCCGGCCAGGTCGCCGTGCTGCGCTCGGCGACCACGACGGTCCACCAGCTGCACGACAGCGTCACCGAGGACGCGCGCGGGTACCTGCGCGACCAGCCCCAGCGGCGACGAGACGGCCGGCCCGCGGCGGAAACCACGCCGCTGGACATCGCCGTCGTCGGCATGGCGTGCGTGCTGCCCGGCGCCTCGGACCTGGCCACCTTCTGGGCCAACGTCGTCGCCGGCCGGGACGCCATCTCGCCGGTACCGCCCGAGCGCTGGGATGTCGGCGTCTACGCCGAGGACGGCAGCGGCCCGACCGGGGAGAAGTCCCGCTCGAGGTGGGGCGGCTTCCTGGACCGCATCCCGTTCGACCCGCTGCGCTATGGCATCCCGCCGTCGGCGCTGGCCAGCATCGAGCCGGTCCAGGCACTCGCGCTCGAGACGGCCCGGCGCGCGCTGGAGGACGCCCGCCTCGCCCCCGACCGTGTCGACCACAGCCGCACGGGCGTGGTCTTCGGCACCGAGCCGAACAGCGACCTGTCCGCCGCGATCACCCTGCGCGCGCTGCTGCCGGCCTACTACGGCCAGGTGCCAGCCGAGCTGGACGACGTGCTGCCCCGGATCACGCCCGAGACCTTCACCGGGATTCTCGGCAACATCGTCGCCAGCCGGGTCTCCAACCGGCTCGACCTCGGTGGACCGGCCTACGTCGTGGACGCCGCCTGCGCCTCGTCGCTGGCCGCGCTGGACCTGGCGTGCAAGGAGCTGCGGTTCGGCAGCGCCGACGTGATGCTCTGCGGTGGGGCCGACCTGCACAACGGTGTCCTGGACTACCTGCTCTTCTCCTCGGTCGGCGCGCTGTCGCCGACCGGGCGGGCCCGTCCCTTCGCCGCCGACGCGGACGGCACGACGCTCGGCGAGGGCGTCGCCTGCGTCGTCCTCAAACGGCTCGCCGACGCCGAACGCGACGGCGACCGGGTCTACGCCGTGATCAAGGGCCTCGGCTCGGCCAGCGACGGCCGGTCCCTCGGGCTGACCGCGCCTCGGCCGGAGGGCCAGCAGCTGGCGCTCGAACGCGCCTACCGCAACGCCGGTGTCTCACCGGCCGAGGTGGGCCTGGTCGAGGCGCACGGCACCGGCACCATCGTCGGCGACCGCACCGAGCTGACCACCCTGACCAGGGTGTTCACCGAGGCCGGTGCCCGCCACGGTGGCTGCGCGCTCGGGTCGGTCAAGTCCCAGATCGGCCACACGAAGACCGCCGCCGGCCTGGCGGCGCTGGTCAAGGCCTCACTGGCGCTGCACCACGGCGTCCTGCCGCCGACGCTGCACGTCCAGACCCCGAACCCGGCCTGGGAACCGGACGTCAGCCCGTTCGTGTTCGCCGCGACCGCGCGGCCGTGGTCGCGGCCCGCCGCCGAACGCGTCGCCGGCGTCAGCGCGTTCGGCTTCGGCGGAGCGAACTACCACGCCGTCCTCGCCGGTCATGCCGGCGCCGTCGACGGCCGGCATGCGCTCGACCGGTGGCCCGCGGAGCTGTTCGTCTTCCGCGGCGCCACCCGCGCCGCGGCGTTGGCCGCGGTCGCCGAGCTGCGGGCGCTGCTGATCGCGAACGACGCCGCGGGCCGGCCCTGGCCGCTGCGCGACCTGGCCGCCACCACAGCCCGGCGAGCCCGGCCACCGAGGGGACCCGTCCAGCTCGCGGTCGTCGCCCGGGACCTCGACGACCTGGCCCACCTGCTGACCCGCGCCGCCGACGGCGACACCGACCCACGAGCGGGGCTGTTCGTCGTCGACGGCCCCCCGGTCGGCGGCCCCCCGTCGGATACCGGCCCGAACGTCGCCGGCGGCGCGGGGGACGTGGCGGTGCTGTTCCCCGGGCAGGGCAGCCAACGGCCGAGCATGCTGGCCGAGCTGTTCGTCGCCTTCCCCGAGCTGCGGGAGTACCTGCGGCTGGGCGAACGCTGGCAGGACGCGCTCTTCCCCCCGTCGATCTTCGGGGGCGGGCCCGCGTCGCAGGACGCCGAGCCCGCCGACGTGCCGCTTCGGGACACCCGGGTCGCGCAGCCGGTGCTGGGGATCGCCGGCCTCGGCATGTTCCACCTGCTGTCACGGCTCGGGCTCGCCGCGGACATGGTCGCCGGCCACAGCTACGGCGAGCTCGTCGCGCTGTGCGCCGCGGGCGCCTTCGCCCCGGAGACGCTGCTGGAGCTCTCCCGCCTGCGGGGCGAGGCGATCGTGGCGGCGATCACCGCACCCGACCCGGCCGCGGGCGGCACCACCCGTCCGGACCAGGGCGCCATGGCGGCGGTGCGCGCGACCCCGTCGGATGTGGACCGCGTCCTGGCCGATCCACGGGTCAACGGCCCGGTCGTGATCGCCAACCACAACGCGCCGGACCAGATCGTGATCTCGGGGCCCACGACGGCGGTCGAGACGGCGGTACGGCTGTTGCGGGACGCCGGCCACAGCTCGGTTCCGCTGCCCGTGGCCTGCGCGTTCCACAGCCCGTTGATCGCCGACGCCGCTGTCGCGTTCGCCGAGGCCCTCGCCGCCACCCCGCTGACCAGGCCGCGGCTGCCGGTCTGGGCCAACCGCACCGCCGCCCCCTACGCGGCGGCCGACGGCGCCGCCGACCCAGGCGACGCCGTGCGCGACGAACTCGCCGCGCAGGTGACGGCCCCGGTGCGGTTCGTCGAGCAGATCGAGGCGATGTATGCCGCCGGAGCGCGGGTCTTCGTCGAAGCCGGCCCCGGCCGGGTACTGACCGGCCTGGTCGACGCCATCCTCGGTGACCGGCCGCATCGGGCGGTCGCGTGCGACGGCCGACGCGGCGGGCTGACCGGCTTCCTGGACGCGGTCGCGGCGCTCCTCGTGGCCGGGGTGCCACTCGGCACCGGGTGGCTGCTGGACGGCCGTGACGCCGTCGACCACGCGTCGTCGGTTCCGATGGCGCCACCGCGGTGGAGCGTGGACGGGCGCAGCATCTGCCGCGCGGACGGCGAGCCGCTGTCCGGGGGCCTGCCGTCGGCCCGGCGGATACGACGGACAGCCGCGGCGCCAGCCGGGAACCCGGACAGCGTCCCGACGCCGCGCCAGGGCGTTTCGGTCACGCTCCGGGCCGACCAGCCTGTCGCCACGGGTGCGGCGCCGGCCGGTTGGCCCTCGTTCGACCAGGTGGAGGGTTCCAGGCCCGCGGACCGGGAGGCGCTGGTCAGCGAGTTCCTGCGAACCTCCCGGGACAACCTGGCCGCGCAGCGCGACGTGCTGCTGTCCTACCTGGGCGCCGGGCGCGACCAGGTCGCGGCACCGCCAGCCGTGACGGCGCGCCAGCCGGCCGCCGACGTCCTGCTGGCCGAGTGGAACGGCGCCGTCGACGCAGAACCGCTCGCCGGCCCGCCGCCCGCCGCCGACGTGCCCACGGCCGGCGCGGGCGGCGCCACGGCCGCGCCGCCGGCCCAGGTTCCGGTCGACGTGACGGCGCAGGTGCTCGACCTCATCGCCGAGAGCACGGGCTACCCGACCGACATGATCGACGCCGACCTGGATCTCGAGACCGACCTGTCGGTCAACTCGCTGAAACGCACCGAGCTCGCCGGTCTCCTCGTCGACCGGTTCGCGCTGGCCGACGCCGGCGGCGTCGACGAGCTCAGCCGCCTGCGGACGGTCCGGGGCATCGTCCGCTGGCTCGGCGAACGCGTCGGCGGCGACCAGCCCCGCCCCACCCCACCGATCGAGGTCTCCGTCCCGGAGGTCCCGGCCGGCACGGCAGAGGTCCCCGCCGGCACGGGCGTGCCGGCCCACGGCGCCCGTGGCCACAGCCCGAAGCGGTTCGTCCTCGCCCGACGGCCCAGCCCACTCGCCACCAGCGAGGTCGACCTGACCGGCACGAGCTGGGCGGTGATCGGCCGCACGGTGAACGTTCCAGGCCGCGAAGCGGTCCTGCGCCGGCTCACGGACCTGGGCGCCGAGGCGCACTTCCAGCTGGTCGACGAGCTGGCACAAATCGAGCAGTCGGACCTGGCCGGCGGCATCTACCTGGCCGCGCCACCCGGCAGCGACTCCCCGGATCTACCCGAGGCGTTCGGCGCGGTGCGCGCGGTGCTGCGCGGCAGACCTCGCTGGCTGCTGGCGGTCGCGCCGCCCGACGCCGCGCCGGCCGCCGGCCTGCGCGGCCTGTTCCGCACCCTGGGCCGCGAGTATCCCGACACCTTGATCAAGCTGGTCGAGACCGACGCTCAGGCCGGACCCGCCCTCGCCGACCTGGTCACCGCCGAGCTGGCCGAACCTCCGGGTGGACCCGTCGTCGTCGCCCACCGCGACGGCGCCCGCCTGACCGAGGAGCTGGCCGCCACACCCGCCGGCCCGCTCGCGACGGCCGGGACGGGACCGGCCGGCGACGGGGCCGCCGAAGCCGCGGCCCTCGGCCTGGACCAGGACTCCGTCGTCGTCGTGGTCGGCGGGGCCCGTGGGATCACCGCGGGATTCAGCGTCCTGCTGGCGGGCGCCGCGCGTTGCCACCTGGAGCTGGCCGGCCGCACCCCCGACATCGGCGACGACGAGGACCCCCGGCTGGCCGGGGCCCTCGACCGCAGGGCGCTCCTCGGTGCCGTCCAGGCGCTCGGCGAGACGACCCCCCGCGACGCGACCCGCGCGGTGGACCGGGTCCTCGCGCAACGCGAGATCCGCGCCACGCTGGGCGCCGCCGCGGCCCGCGGCGGCGACGCGCGCTACCACTCGCTCGACGTGCTGGACACCGAGGCGGTCCACCACTTCGTCAAGCAGGTGTTCGCCCAGCACGGCAGGATCGACGCCGTCGTCTACGCGGCCGGAGTCATCGAGGACCGCCTCGTCGCCGACAAGGACCTGGAGTCCTTCCGTCGCGTGTTCGACACGAAGGTGGCCGGGGCGCGGGCCATGCTCGCGGCCCTCGGCGAACTGCCCACACCGCCGCGCACCCTGGTGTTCTTCGGCAGCATCGCCGGCGTCCTCGGCAGCCGGGGCCAGAGCGACTACGCCGCGGCGAACGACGCGCTGGAGACCCTCGGCGCGGACTGGGCCCGACGGACCGGGTCGCGGGCCCTGACGGCGCACTGGGGCCCGTGGGCACCGGACGAGAGCCACCCCGGCATGGTCAGCGCCAGCCTGGAGTGGGACTTCGCCCGGCGCGGGGTGGACCTGATCGATCCGGAGGAAGGCCACCACTGCCTGCTGCGCGAGCTCGCCTGGGGACCCAGGGACCTGCGCGGCGTCGTCTACACGGCCTCCGGCTGGTAGCCGGTGACCCCCCACGCCACCGCCTCAGCGGGAGAACCGGACCGGCCGGCGGTCACCCCGGCCGCCGGCCCAGGCTGGCGGCCCGCTCCCGTCGCGATCGTCGGCATGGCGGTGCTCCTGCCCGGGGCACCCGACCTGGCGACGTACTGGCAGAACCTGATCAGCGGCTCCGACGCGATCACCGAGGTGCCGCCCGGCCGTTGGGACCCGGCGTTCTACGACCCGCGTGGCGCCTCGGGGCCCGCCCGCGCCGACCGGATCTACTGCCGGCGCGGTGGGTTCGTCGACGAGCTCGCCTGGATCGATCCGTTGCGTTTCGGTATCCCGCCGCGCGATGTGCCCAGCATCGAGCCCGACCAGCTGCTCGCGCTGCGCGTCGCGGCCGCCGCGATCGAGGACGCCGGGGGTGCGGCCGCGTTGGGAGACCCCCGCCGCGTCGGTGTCATCCTCGGCCGCGGCGGCTATCTCGGCCCGGGTCTGGCCCGTCTCGACCAGCGGCTTCGTACCGCCCGCCAGCTGGTCGAGACCCTTGGGACTCTGCTGCCCGGACTCGGCTCCGACGATCTTGAGAAGGTCAGGACCGCGTTCACCGACCAGCTCGGCCCCGAGGCGCCCGACGCGGCCATGGGGGTCGTGCCGAACCTGGCCGCTGCCCGGATCGCGGGGCGCCTCGACCTCGGCGGGCCCGCGTTCACCGTCGACGCGGCCTGCGCCTCCTCGCTGATCGCCATCGACAGCGCGGTGGCCGAGCTGTCCTCGGGCCGTTGTGAGGCGGTGCTGGCCGGCGGGGTGCACCACTGCCACGACATCACCCTGTGGAGCGTGTTCGCCCAGATCCGCGCTCTGTCGAAGTCGCAGCGCAGCCGGCCGTTCGACCGGAACGCCGACGGCCTGCTGATCGGCGAGGGCACCGGCGTCGTCGTCCTGAAACGGCTGGCGGACGCGCGGCGCGACGGGAACCGGATCTACGCGGTGATCCGCGGGACCGGGGTGTCCAGCGACGGGCGCGCGGGCGGGCTGGTCAGCCCGGACCCGGACGGCCAGCAGGCCGCGATCGAACGCGCCTGGCACGCCGCCGGACTCGACCCACGCGCGCCCGGCGCCGTCGGCCTGATCGAGGCCCACGGCACGGCGACGCCGTCCGGCGACACGGCCGAGCTGACGACCCTCGCCCGCGTCTTCGGCCCAGGCTCCGGCGACCCGGCCGACGTCGGCGCGCTCGGCTCGGTCAAGGCGATGATCGGCCACACGATGGCGGCCGCCGGCGTCGCGGGCCTGGTCAAGGCCGCCCTGGCGCTGCACAACCGGGTGCTGCTGCCCGCGGTCAACTGCGAGGACCCCCACCCCACGGTCGCCGAGACCCGGTTCCGGCCGCTGCCGGCCGCCGTCCCCTGGGAGTCCGACGGCCCGCGCCGGGCCGGCGTCAACGCGTTCGGCTTCGGCGGCACCAACGCCCACGTGCTGCTCCAGGAAGCCCCCCAGCCCACCGCGGCGACCCGTGCGGTACTCGCCCCCGCCAGGCTGGGAACGGCGCTCGGCGCACCGGCCGCGGTGGTGCCCGCCCCAGCCGAGCAACGGAGCGCACCGGTGGCGGCCGTCGCCGAGCCCGAGCTGGTGCTGCGGCTCGCGGCGTCGACCCCGGACGAGCTGGGCGTCCTGCTGGAGGTCGAGGACGCCACGCTGCGCGCGGCGGCGACCAGCCCGGCCGCGGACGCCGCCGTCGGCGCGCGCCTCGGCCTGGTCAACCCCACCGGACGACGGCTCGCCGCGGCCCGCCACGCCGTCGGCGGGATGCGCCTGGGCGCCTGGGAGGCGTGGCGAGGCCGCGGCGAGGTCTGGGCCAGCGCCCAGCCCCTGCTCGCCGGGCCGGCACCCGGACGCACCGCGTTCGTGTTCCCGGGGCTGGAGGCCGAGTTCTCCCCCCAGCTCGACGACGTCGCCCACCACTTCGGCATCACCCTGAGCGCCGACCTGTCCAACGCCGACCTCGGCCGCCACGGCACCAGCGTCCTGCTGGTCAGCCGCGTCCTGGACCGGGTCCTACGCCGGCTGCGCATCGAACCGGACGCACTCGCCGGCCACAGCATCGGCGAATGGAGCGCGATGTTCGCCGCCGGCATGTTCGACGACGACGCCGTCGACGCCGACATCTTCGCCGCCGACCCCTACGAGGGCGACGTCCCCGACGTCGAATACGCCTCGCTGGCCTGCTCGGCCGACCAGGCCAGGCAGCACCTGCGCGGCCACCCGGGCATCGTCCTGTCCCACGACAACGCCCCGGCGAGCACCGTCGTCGCCGGACCGCCCGCCGCGGTCGCCGACCTGGCCGCCGAACTGCGCCGCAAGAACATCGTCGTGCAGATCATGCCGTTCCGGTCCGGATTCCACACCCCGATGCTGCGGCCCCACCTCGCGGCGCTGCGGGCAAGGACCGACCGGCTCCAGCTACGCCGCCCCGCCCAGCTCCCACTGTGGTCGGCGACCACCGCCACGCCCTACCCGGCCGACCTGGCCGAGGTCCGCGAGCTGTTCGTCCGCCACCTCGTCGAACCGGTCCTCTTCCGCCAGACCATCCAGGCGATGTACGCCGCCGGCACCAGGGTGTTCATCCAGGTCGGGCCGGGCCGGCTCGGCGGGCTCGTCGACGGCGTGCTGGAGGACGCGCCCCACCTGACCATCGCGGCGAACTCGGCGCACCGCGACGGGCTCGGCCAGCTTCGCCGGCTGGCCGTCGCGCTCTGGGTCGAGAACGCCGACCCCGACTTCGCCGTGCTCGACGCGGCCGGTGTGTCTGGCGGCCGCCTTGATACCGGCCCCACGACGGCCGCGGAGCCCGCTCCTCGCCAGTCGCTCGTGCGGCTCGACCTGAGCGCGGCATCGATCGTCCTCGCGTCGGCGAGTCTTCCCCGTCTGGATCTGACCGACAGCGGACTTCGGACGCCCGGCGACGGTGCCTTCGAGCGTCCGGAGGCCGGGCACGGATCGAGCTGGCCGCTGTCCGGCGATCACCCGCTCGTCGCCACGGCCGCCCAGGACCCGCTGGCCCAGGAGCTCGTCGCGCTGCTGACCGAGACCGCCGACACGGCCGCCACCCTGCTGGCTCCGCCCGTCCGAGCCCACCGCTCCGAGCGGGGGCCGGCCACCGGGGCGACGACCACCGACGTGATCCACACCGTGGCGGCCTCCACGATGCCCACCCCCGACCAGGCGCCGCGGGTGGAGCCCGGCGGGACTGGCTGGACTGCCACGCTGCACGTCTCGACGGCGGCCATGCCATATCTGCTCGACCATGCCCTGACACCCCAGGCGCCGGACTGGCCGGACCTCGCCGATCGGCGGCCGGTGGTGGCCGCGACGACGACCGTCGCGCTGATGGCTGGCTACGCCCGAGCGGCGAGCGGCCGGGTCGCCGTCGGCGTCTACGACGTGCGTTTCGACCACTGGCTGACGGCGGAACCGGCGACCGACGTGGCCGTCGCCGTGCGGCCGGAGGGGCCGGACCGCTACCGCGTCACCTTCGCCGGCTACGCGAGCGGCCTGGTCCGGGTGGCGGACGCCTACCCCACCGAGCGCCCGCCGCGCTGGCCGGTCGACACCGACGCCGAGCAGCCGCCGGACATGACCGGCCGCGACCTGTACCGGGAACGGTGGATGTTCCACGGTCCCGCCTTCCAGGGCGTGACCAGCCTCCTCGGCCACGGGCCCACGCACGTCCGCGCGGTGCTCACTGCCTCCCGGACGCCAGGGGCGCTCCTCGACGCCGCCGGCCAGCTGCTCGGCTACTGGGTGCGGCTGCGCGAGACGGACCGCTACGTGATGTTCCCGGTGCGGATCGGCGGCATCGAGTTCCTCGGTCCCGACCCGGCGCCCGGTAGCCCGGTCACCTGCCACGCCTGGGTACGGCAGTGCGACGACGAGTGGGTCGAGGCGTACCTGCAGCTGGTCGAGGGCAACCAGGTCTGGGCCGTCGTCTACGGCTGGGTCAACCGCCGTTTCGACCTGCCCGCCCAGCTCGACGAGGCGTTCCGCTGGCCGGAGCGGCAGCCGTTCGCCGAGCGCCGCGCCGACGGCTGGATGGTGGCGACCGAGCGGTGGTCCGACCTCGCCGTCCGCGAGATGGTGCTCAGCCGCTACCTCGGCGCGGCGGAACGCGCACAGTACGACGCCACTCCCCCGACGCTGCGGCGTGAATGGCTGCTGCGGCGGATCGCCGTGAAGGACGCCGTCCGCGCCCAGCTCTGGGGGCCGCGCCGTCAGGCGATCTTCCCGGCCCAGCTGCGGGTGTCGGACCCCTTCGGCACCGCCTCCCGTCCGGACGGGGCACACCGACGCGACGTCACGGGCGCCGTGGCGGTCTCCGGTGCCCACGGCTACGCGCTGCCCCCGTTCGAGATCGAGGTCACGAGCCAGCCGGATCTCGCGGCGGCCATCGCGCGGCCGCTGGCCGCGCGAACCGATCCCGCCACGCCGGACAGCGCCAGCCACGACGAACACCATCTGGAATCGAGAGGAATCGAAGCATGACCGCAGACGACGACCAGACCAGCGCCGTCCTGACCGAGATCAACAGTCTCATCAACGAGATCGTCCAGAAGTACGGGTCACCGCCCGTCGACGTCACGATGGACACGCTGTTCCACAGTGAGCTGGAGCTGGAGAGCATCGACCTGGTCACCCTCGGCGTGATGCTCGCGGCGCGGTACGGGGACCAGGTGAGCATGGCGGAGTTCCTCTCCGACAAGGACCTCGCGGACGTCATCGGCCTGCGCGTCGGCCAGGTCGTCGACTACGTCGTGTCCCGCCTCGATGTCGCGACGGCCGTCGACTGAGCATGCCGACTCTTCATGTCAACGGTGCGGACATCCACTACCTGCACACGTCGGGCCGGCCGTCGGACGACCCGGCACCGACGCTCGTGTGCGTCCACGGTCTCGGGACCGACAGCCTCGCGAGCTTCTACCTGACCCTGGCCGCCCCGCTGGCCGCGGCCGGCGTCGACCTGCTGTTCTACGACCTGCGGGGCCACGGGAACAGCGCCCGACCCGCCAGCGGCTACCAGGTCGGCGATTTCGTGGCCGATCTCGACGGGCTGCTCGGCGCGCTCGACGTGCGGGCACCGGTGCACCTGATCGGGAACAGTTTCGGGGGCACGATCGCGTTCGGGTTCGCCGCCGCGTACCCCGAGCGGGTCGCCAGCCTGGTCTGCATCGAGTCCGAGCCGCCGACCGAGACGTGGGCCGCGCGGGTGGGTGAGGTGTTGGCCAACACCAAGCGGGAGCTGTCCACCGACGAGGCGTACCAGTGGATCGCGGTGCGGTTCGGTGACCACCACGCCCGGCTGTCCCGGCAGGCCTACCGGCGGCTGGAGGCGACCTCGATGGTCGAGGAGATCCCGACCGGGCCGATGCTCGACCTGACCGACCTCAGCCAGATCACCGTCCCGGTGCTGAGCATCATCGGCAGCGACGGGTTCCAGGCCGACGACCCGTATCTCCTGGAGAGCCTGCTGCCGGACTGCCGGACCGTCGTGATCCCCGACCAGGACCACTCGGTACTCGTCGAGGCCCATCGGCAGGTACGGGAGCTGCTGCTCGACTGGATCTTCTCGCACCACACCGTCCCGGTGGCGCCCGGAGGGCAGGCATGAGCAGCTTCCTGCTCGTCGTCCCGCCGCTGGTCGGGCACATCACGCCGCTGGTCGCGGTGGCCGACGAGCTGGCGGCCCGTGGCCACCGCGTCGCCTGGTCGGGTGAACCGTCACTGGTCCGCGCGCTCGCCGGACCGGAGGCCGAGGTGCACCCCGCCCTCGGCCCGCCGCTGGGCGCCGACCAGGGCCTCGGCCTGCGGGGCTACGCCGCCGCCCGGTTTCTCTGGGAGGACTTCCTCGTCCCGCTCGCCGAGGCCACCCACGAGTCGGTCGCCGACGCGGCCAAACGCGTCGACGCCGACCTCCTGGTCTGCGACATGCAGGCGCTGGCTGGACCTCTCGCCGGCGCCCGGCTGGGGATTCCGTGGGTGACCTCGGCCAGCACGTCGGGCTCGCTGCGGGATCCGTTCACCGCGACGCCCCAGGTCCGGCGCTGGCTGGACGACCTGTTCGCCGGCCTGATCGCGCGGTGCTGCCCGCGGCCCGCCGTGGCGCTGACGCCCGCGACCCTCGAACGCTCCCCGTTGCTGGTTCTGGCCTTCACCACGGAGGCTCTCGCCGGGCCGGCGGAGCCGTCCGGGGCGCCGACCGCCTGGGTGGGCCCCGCGCTGCGCCAGCCGGGCGCCGGGCCGGACGACCAGTTCCCGTGGGCCTGGCTGGATCCGGCGGCGGCCCTCGTCGTCGTGAGCCTGGGCACCGTCAACGCTCCCGTCGGCGCGCGGTTCCTGCGGGCCTGCGTCGACGCGCTGGGTCAGCTGCGCGGCGCGCAGGCAGCGATCGCCGACCCGTCGGGAGCGCTGACGGCGGTCCCGGACAACGTGCTCGTCCGACCGCGCCTGCCGATGCTTCCGCTCCTGTCGCACGCGGCCGCCGTCGTGTGCCACGCCGGGCACAACACGGTGTGCGAGGCGCTCGCGCACGACGTGCCGCTGGTCGTCGCGCCGATCCGCGACGACCAGCCGATCGTCGCCCAGCAGGTGGTCGACGCGGGCGCGGGCATCCGGCTGCATTTCGGCCGGGCGACGGCCGACCTCGTCGCCGCCGCGGTCGTCGACGTCCTGGGCCGGGCCCGCTACCGCAAGGCCGCCGAAGCCGTCGGCGCCTCGCTGCGAACCGCGGGCGGTGCGGGCGCCGCCGCGGACCACGTGGAGGCAGTCGTCAGGGAAGCCGGCCGGCGCCGGTGAGCGCGAGCGAGCTCGCCGGTCCCGCCCCCCGGCACCGGCCACACAACCGGCTGCGGCTGATCCTCTGGTACACCGCAGGCTTCCGGGCCAGGCTCGCGCTGGGCAGTGTGCTGACGCTCGCGGGCACCGCCCTGTCGCTGTCGCAGCCGATCGTCGCGCAGCGCATCCTCAACCGCCTCGCCCGACACCAGCCGACCGGCGGGCTGCTCCTGCTCCTGGCCGGGGCCGTCGTGCTCGGGACCGCGGTCGGGGGCGTCGGCTACTTCTTCGTCGAGTCGGTCGGCGAGTCCCTCGTCCGCACCGTGCGACGGCTGCTGGTGACCCGCATCCTGCGCATGCGCCCCGCGGCCGCCGACAGGATCCCACCCGCGGACCTGCTGTCCCGGCTCGTCGCCGACACGACCCTGCTGCGCCAGGTGACGACCCAGGCGATGGTCGCCTCCGTCACCGCCATGCTCGCCCTTCTGGGTTCCCTCGTCCTGATGGGCCTGATCGACTACGTGCTGCTCGCGGTCACGCTGGGCGCTGTCGTGACGATGAGTGTCTCGGTGCGCTGGGCCGCCGCCAGAATCGGGGCGGCCACCGGCAAGGCGCAGGAAGCCGTCGCCTACCTGGCCATGCTGCTCGACCGCGACCTCGGGGCCTTCCAGACCGTCAAGGCGGCCGGCGCCGAGGCCCACGAGATCGGCCTGCTGACCGACGCCGCCGACACCGCGTGGCGGCGCGGCCTGCGGGTCGCCGGCTGGCAGGCGGCCAGCGGAGCATCCGCCGGCCTCCTGATGCAGACCTCGTTCCTCGCCGTACTCGGCGTCGGCGGCGCGCGCGTCGCCGCGGGACGGCTGCCGCTCGCCGACCTGATCGCCTATCTGCTGTACATGTTCTTCCTGACCCAACCCGTCACCACGCTGGTCAGCGCCTGGGGCCAGCTCAAGGTCGGCGGCGCAGCGGCCGAACGCATCCAGGACGTGCTGCGACTGCCCGTCGAACCCGAGCCGGCGACCGTCGGCCCGGTGGACGGTCGGGCCATCGCCGCCCTGGCGGCCAGGGCTAGAACCCGGTTCGGCGACCGCGGTCACGGGCCCTTCCCAACCGGCGCGAACGGGGCTGACCGTCCACGCGCCGACCCACGCCGGGCCGGTCTCTGCGCCGCCGTGGCCTTCGAACACGTCGTGTTCGGCTACCGGCCGGACCTCCCGCTGGTGCACCAGGGCGTGACGTTCACCGTGCCGCCGGGCGGCACGACCGCCGTCGTCGGACCGTCCGGTGCCGGCAAGTCGAGCCTGTTCGCCCTGCTCGAACGGTTCCACGAGGTCACCTCGGGCCGGGTCCTCCTCGACGGCCGGGACGTCCGTGACTGGCCGCTCGCCGAGCTGCGCCGGGCGATCGGCTACGTCGAACAGGACTCTCCCGTGCTCGCCGGCACCCTGCGCGACAACCTCACGCTCGGCCTGTCCGGGGTCGCTGACGAGCGGCTCTGGGAGGTCGTGGCCCTCGCCCGGCTGGAGGACCTGGTCCAGACCCTGCCGGGCGGGCTCGACGGCTGGATCGGCCATCGTGGCGGCACCCTGTCCGGTGGCCAGCGCCAGCGCATCGCGATCGGCCGGGCGTTCCTGCGTCGGCCGCGGCTGCTCCTGCTCGACGAGGCGACCTCCGCGCTGGACGCGGTCAACGAGGCCGCGCTGCGCACCACCTTGGAGGCGGCGGCCAGGACCACCACGGTGATGGTCGTCGCCCACCGGTTGTCGACGGTCGTCAACGCCCGTCAGATCGTCGTCCTGGAGGCGGGCCGGGTGCGGGCCGTCGGCACCCACAGCGAGCTGCTCGACGCCGACCCCACCTATCGCGAGCTCGCGACCAACCAGCTCCTCGCCGCCAGCCCCTGACGGCGTGAGCCGCGACGCCGGCGTCTGCTCTTCCAGGTGGCGCCGAAACGGCTGGCATGTCATCGCCGTCTCGCGGGAAGAGTCCGGGGGCCTGTGTCGGATCGGGGCGGAGGCGTTCGTAGTAGGGGTGAGAGGCCGCCCACGAGGGGCGCCGCGCGACACGGGAGTGATCCGAGATGCAGTACCTGGTTTCCGTGATCTTTGACGACACCGTCCTGGCCTCGCCGGACGAGGAGGCCGCGATCGACGTGTTCAACGCGCGGCTCGTCGCCGACGGCCACTGGGTCTTCGCCGGTAGCCTCGGCGGGCCGGACACCGCCAGACGGCTCCCCTGAGCCAGCAGGCGGCCCGTGGCGGTCACCGGCGAGGCGGCGGCACCCCGACGCGCTCGTCGAACGCGGCGCGGGCGTCGTTCACCTCGTCGATGTGGGTGTAGGCCCAGTTCCGTAGCTCGGCGATGCGCGAGGACAGGCCGCGGCCGAGTGGGGTCAGGCAGTAGTCGACCCGGGGTGGGATGACCGCGTGGACGGTGCGTTCGACCAGGCCGTCGCGTTCGAGGCCGCGGACGGTCTGGGTGAGCATCTTCTGGCTGATGCCCTCGACGGCTCGGCGCAGTTCCTGGAACCGCAGCGTGCCGCCCTCCAGCGCGTAGAGCACCAGCAGGCTCCACCTGTCGCCGATGCGGTCGACGATCTGCCGGGTCGGGCAGGCGGCGGCGAGGACGTCGTAACGCCCGTCGGCCGAGGCGGCGGCCGAGACCATCGGTCTCCTCATTGGTTTCGAAAAGGTTCCTACGGCACCATTTGCTGCCTACTTTCGGCAAGAGCCTAGCTGCGCCAGTCTCGAAGAACCCACCTCCGAGGAGAGCGCCACACATGTCCTGGTTCGTCGATGACGCGGACGTCGCCACGATCGCGGCGGTCTGCCGGTCCCGAGCGATCGGGGCCGGCGTCGACCCGTTCCGCTATGACAGCCTCACCGCCGGTCTCGCCACGCTGCGGGACTGGCTGCCCGCCTTCGTCGAGGCCGCCGAGCAGGACGCCGGAACCGCCGAGGCCGCCGAGCGGGCCGGGCGCACCGTCACCGCCCGCCAGGCGTGGCGGGCGGCGGCAGCGTCGGCCCACCTCGCGAACACGCTGCCCAACCCCGACCTGAAGGCGGCCGTCGCCGCGGACCGGCAGGCGGTCGACGCGCTACGCCGTTACGCCGCGTTGTGGGGAACGGTGCACGACCTGGCGCCGGGACCGGGCAAGCCACGGTTCGAAGGCGAGCTGCGCCTACCGGCAGGCACTGTCACCGGCCTACCGGGAGGCACTGCCGAGGGCCTGCCGGCAGGCACTGCCGACGCCCCGCCGCCGGTGGCCGTCATCGTCCCGGGACTCGACTCCGGGCGGGCCGAGTTCCTCGACCTCGCCGACGCGCTGCTCGACCGCGGTGTCGCCGTCGCCGCGATCGACGGGCCCGGCCAGGGCGCGCTCGCCCGAGCCGCCCGAGCCGGCCTACCAGCAGGTCACCAGCGCGGTGATCGACTGCCTGACCGCCGGCGGAGCGGTCGATCCCGACCGGGTCGTGCTCATCGGTCTCAGTCTCGGCGGGTTGTACGCGATGCGGTCCGCGGCCGCCGATCGCCGCATTCGCGCGGTCGCGACGGTCAGCGGGCCGTACCCGATGCCGACCTGGGACACGCTGCCCCCGTTCGCCGTCGACACCCTGACGATCCGCTGCGGCGGCGCGGACCACGCGCGGGACGTGATCGCCGCGCTCGCGCAGCCAGGCCTGCTCGCCGCCGTCCACCAGGCCCTGCTCGTCGTCAGCGGTGGCGCGGACGAGCTCCCGCCACCGGCCCAGGCCCGGCACATCGCCGCCACCGCGCCCGCCGGAGAGCTGCTGCTCGTTCCGGGTGGCGACCACCTCCTGGGCAACACCCGCTGGCAGTGGCTGGACCGCACCGCCGACTGGCTGGCCGAACAGGCCAGAACCGGGCGATGACGGGGCCGCGCCGGCGGGGCCGCGGTGCGCGAGGTCCCGGCCGACTCTAGTTTCCAGGACGGGCCGTTCTATAAAGTTCTAGGACAGGCTCTTCTGTAACCTCAGCACGGGCCCAGCCCGGCGGAGATCCAGATCCTGCGAGACGAGGAGTACAGGTGGCTACAGGAACGGCGATCACCTACGGGCCGTGGGGTGTCGTGGCCGGCGGGTCCGACGGCGTCGGGGCCGCGTTCGCCCACGAGCTGGCTTCCCGGGGACTGAACGTGGTGCTGGTGGCGCGGCGAGTCCCCGTACTGACGGCGTTCGCCGAGGAGATCCGCGCGAAGCACGGCGTCGAGGTGCGCACCCTCGCGCTCGACCTCAGCGCCCCGGGCGCGCTGGCGGAGCTCGCGGACGCGACGGCCGACCTCGAGGTGGGCCTCTTCGTCTACAACGCCGGCGGCGACGACTTCAGCACCCCCTTTCTCGACAAGGACCTCGCCACCCACCTCGCCCTGGTCCATCGCAACTGCGACAGCGTGCTCGAAGCGGCCTACCGCTTCGGCGGGCCGATGGTGGCCCGCGGGCGCGGTGGCGTGGTGCTCGTGACCTCGGGCGCGGCCTGGGCGGGTGGCGCCACGCTCGCCACCTACGGCGCCACCAAGGCCTTCGACCTCATCCTCGCCGAGGCACTGTGGGCGGAATGGCGCTCCAGCGGGGTCGACGTCCTGGGCCTCGTGCTCGGCAAGACCGACACCCCGTCGATGCGCCGGGTCTTCGACGCCAAGGGCGAGCCCTACGGCGAGACGGCCGATCCCGCCGACGTCGCCCGCGAGGCGATCGACCACCTCGCCGACGGGCCCACCTGGATCTTCGGCAGCCCCGCCCCGACCGGCGGCTCCCCGTTCGGCGCGCTGCCCCGCCGCGACGCCGTGCTCGCGATGAGCCGGGGCTTCTCCGTCAGCCGCGCGGACGATCCGGCCGGCCCCACCGGCACCTGACGGCCAGACCGGACGAGCCCGGGCCAATAACCGAGAATCTCCACCGGTCACCACCGTCCACCTGACCCGGCCGTGGGCCGAAACACCCACGGGACCGGCAATATGGCGACGTTCAACATCGCATTGCGGTCGGTCGTGGGCGGGCCTAGGGTGCAGAAGTGCCGGCTGGCTGCTGCGGGTAGCAAAGCCCGGTCTGTTACGGAGCGCACGTGGTGGAGCCCGCGCCACCGCGCCGACGTACGTGCGTCACAAACCGTCGCGTGCAATCGGGCGGAACCCGCGGCGCTTCATCGCGGGTTCCGCCCGGGGACAGAACGAGGGATGGTGGGGTAATGGATCTGACGAAGACCAGCCACTCGGGAATGGATTTCGCCGAGCTGGCTGCCGAGTATGTCGAGCTGCTGCCCGAACGCATTACGTTGATGTTGTTCCAGAACGGACAGTCCGTGGGTACCGGTAACAACTCCCCGGTCAACTCGCCGGGCAGCAACAACGTCGTCACCGGTAACAGCTCGATGGTGCAGACGGTCGGCAACTACGGAGCGTTCATCAACTCCATCGCCAGCGGCGACACCTTCCTCAACCAGTGGTGACGGCGGCACAGGCGGTTGCGCCTGTGCACGCTGGCACCCTTCACCCGAGCCGTCTCTCCTTCGGCCGTCGGCCGGCGGAATTCATCGCGCCCTGCGGCGCATTGAATGATCCTGATCCTCTTTCTCACGGCGACGACACGCCCGCGAAAATGTTTTGAGTCGCTTCCCGGTGCGACTAGCGTCTCCGCTCAAGGGTATTCCTGGAGGCACTGTACGGGGGAGACGGAAGATGAGTGACGCGGGCGTGAATCGGTCGGGCGATCAGGTGGAGCTGTCCGAGGAGCGCGCGGAGCTTCTTCCCGATCGGACCACCCTCGCCGCGATCGGGACCAACAGATACGGGTTCACCCCCACCAACGCCGTGGTCGACTCACCCACGTCGAGCAACTTCCCCATCAGTTCGCCCGCGTCGAACAACGCGGTCGTCAACTCCGTTTCACAGCCGCAGGTGTCCGGCGGCTTCATGCCGGTCGTCATCACGTTCATGCCGACTTTCAACTTCATCGTCCAGGGTTCGAGCCCGGAGAGCCTCGGCGTCGGGCACCACGCCGGCGACGGCCTTGCCGACGGCACCGCCGGCAAGGATGTCCCCGCCGCCGGCTCGTCCGCGGACGGCGGCCAGTGGATGGATTTTCTCCGCCGATGGTTCGGCATGTGAGTTTTTCCTAGCCGCACAGGCCCCGGACCCGGACGCGGCCGGCCGGGTAGATCACCCAGGCGCCGAGAGGACGTTCGATGACCGAGCCCGCGTGCCCGCGGACGCCGGCCCGCCAGGCTCCCGGTCCCACCCGGCAGTCGCAGGTCGCCCTGGTGCCCGGCCAGAAGCAGCACGACGCGTCGGTCGGCGCCGGCCCGGGACCCGCCGGGTCGAGCGGGGTCGAGCTGCCCGCCCGGCCGACCCGCGCCGACGGTCTTGCCCTGCTCGGCGAGTTCGCGGGATCGGGCCTCGCCCGTCCGGTCTTCCTGGCGCGCCGCGCCGACGGTCAGGTGGTGGCGCTCACCGAGCTGCTCGCGCGCGTTCTCGAAGCGGCGGACGGCAGCCGCGACGTCGCCGCGATCGCCGAGCACGCCGGGGAGCGCTGCGCCCGCCAGGTGAGCGGCGCCGACATCGCGTACCTGCTGGCCCACCGGCTCATGCCCCTCGGCCTGATCGCCGCCCCGACCGGTGTCACCCCCACACCGCGGGCGAGGTCGCTCCTGCAGCTCGGCGGCCGGCGGACCCTGCTGCCCGCGCCGGCCGTGTACCGGCTCAGCGGCGTGTTCGCTGTGCTGTTCCGTCCGGCGGCCATGGCGATACTGCTGGGCGGCCTGCTGGCCGGTGATCTCTGGCTGTTCGGTCGGCACAGCACGCGTGACAGCGCCGCCGCGGTGCTGGCCACGCCGTGGATGATCCTGGCGCTGGTTGGCGTGACGCTCGTCAGCGCGCTGTTTCACGAATGCGGCCACGCGGCGGCCTGCCGCTACGGCGGCGCGCGGCCCGGCGTGATCGGGGTCGGCATGTACCTCGTCTGGCCGGCCTTCTTCACCGACGTCACCGACTCCTACCGGTTGCGCCGCTGGGGACGGCTGCGCACCGACCTCGGGGGCATCTACTTCAACGGGATCTTCGCGCTGCTCGTGGTGGGGGCGTTCGCGGTCACCCGGGCCGAGGTGCTCGTGACGGCCGCGGTCCTCGTCCACCTGGACGCGTTCCGGCAGCTCGCGCCCTTCGTCCGGCTCGACGGCTACTACATCGTCAGCGACCTCGTCGGCGTGCCCGACCTGTTCGACCGGATGGGCCCAGCCGTGCGGTCGGCTCTGCGGGCGGCGGCGCTCGCTGTCCCGTTCCGGCGGCGAGCCCGGCAATCCGCCGGACCAACGCAGGATCCGCGGATGGCCGGTCTGACCAGACGCGCCCAGCTCATGGTCACCGCCTGGGCGCTGTGCGCCGCCCCGGTGATTTTCGTGAACCTCGTCATGCTGGTGATCTACGCGCCCTTCGTGGTGCCCCGGACAGCCTCGGCGGTGCGCGGCGAGTTCGGCCAGGCGAGCCGGGCGCTGGCCAGCGGAGACCTGATCAGCGCGCTCGCCGGGGCCGTCAGCACGCTGTTGGTCGCGATGCCGGCGGCCGGGATGCTCTACCTGCTCCTCCGGCTCGGCCGGCGGGTGGTGGGAGTCGCGGTGGCGCTCCTGAGCAGGCTGCGGCCGGCCGGTGGCGGCCCGATACCCGACGATGACCTTGGCACCGGAGCCACCGAGGCCGTCGGAGCCGCCAGTGGCGTCGGGGCCGCCAATGCCGCGCTGCCCCGCGAGTAGCCCGACCCGCGCGACTCGGCGAACGGCGAGCTTGACGAGGAAGTGATTGGCCACTACCTTCGAGCCATGGCTGCGGCAGGAACGAGACAGACGGCGGACGAGCGTCGCGTGTCCGTGCTCGCGGCGGCCATCTCCGAGTTCGCCCGAGGCGGGCTGGAGGGCACGTCGACCGAGACGATCGCCGCGGCGGTCGGGATCTCCCAGCCTTACCTGTTCCGCCTGTTCGGCTCGAAGAAGGGCCTGTTCCTGGCCGCGGTGAAGGAGACCTTCGCCCGGACGGTAGCGGCCTTCGAGAGCGCGGCGGGAGAGCTGTCCGGCGAGGAGGCGCTGACCGCCATGGCCAACGCCTACAACGGTCTGCTCGCCGAGCCCAGCTACCTCCTGATGCAGATGCAGGCCTACGCGGCCTGCGCAGACCTGGACATCCGGGCCGCGACCCGGCGGGGGTTCCGCGATCTGTGGTACACCGTCGAGCGCCTGGCCGGGGTGGACCCGGACGTCCTACGCGCGTTCTTCGCCATGGGGATGCTCTGCAACGTCACGGCCGCCATGGACCTGCCCGCCGTGGACGAGCGCTGGGCCCAGCTGATCTGCCCTACCGACGAGAACAGCTCGGGCATCAAGGCGAGCAAGGAGGCCATCGCGCGCGGCTTCGGCGGCGACCCGGCCGCCGGACCTGATCGCGATGCCGATGGTGACGCCGACGACGGCTGAGGATCTTTTTTTGCCCCAACAAGGAAGTGGCCAGTCACTACTTTCGTAGTGTTCGGCTGGCCGACGGCTCGTGCCGACCGGTTACAGGTCGCTCCGGTTTGACGGAGGGTCCTGCGGTCGCACGGCCAGTTTTTTGCCCATGCAAGGAAGTGGTCAGTCACTACCTCGGAAGGACTCAGATGACCACCGACCGGAGCCGACTCACCTGGACCATCATCATCACGTGCATCGCCGCGTTCATGACCTCCCTGGACAACCTGGTGGTCACGATGGCGCTGCCGTCGATCCGGGAACACCTGCACGCCAGCCTGGCCGGGCTGGAATGGACCGTGAACGCGTACACCCTGAGCTTCGCCGTCCTGCTGCTGCCCGCCGCGGCGCTGGGTGACCGGCTCGGTCGGCGCCGCGTCTTCGCCGCCGGCCTGGCCATCTTCACCGTGGCCAGTGCCGCCGCCGCCCTGGCCCCGGACGTCGGCTTCCTCATCGCCGCCCGGGCCGTGCAGGGCGTGGGCGGGGCGATCGTGCTGCCGCTGTCGATGACCCTGCTGTCGGCCGCGGTTCCCGCCGAACGCCGCGGGGCCGCCCTGGGTATCTGGGGCGGCGTGTCCGGCCTGGCCATCGCCCTCGGCCCGCTCGTCGGCGGAGCCATCACCCAGGGCGCCGCCTGGCAGTGGATCTTCTGGCTGAACGTCCCGCTCGGCCTCGCCGCGATCCCGCTGGCGTTCGCCCGGCTCACCGAGAGCCGCGAGGCCTCCAGCCGCCTCGACACCCCCGGCACCGTCCTGGTCAGCCTCGGGTTGTTCGGCGTCGTGCTCGGCCTCGTCCGCGGTCAGGACCACGGCTGGACCAGCGCCGGCGTGCTCGGCGCGATCGCCGCCGGCGCGGTCGGGCTGGCGGCCTTCGTCGCCTGGGAGATCCGGTCCGAGCGATCCGGCGGGCGCCCGATGCTGCCGGTGAGCCTGTTCCGCCGCCGCGGGTTCGCCGCCGTCAACGCCGTCTCGGTCTTCTTCTCCTTCGGGATGTTCGGCTCGATCTTCCTGCTCTCCCAGTACCTGCAGAACGTCATGGGCTACTCGCCGCTCGGTGCCGGGCTGCGCACCCTGCCCTGGACGGTCATGCCGCTGCTCGTGGCCCCGATCGCCGGCCCGCTGTCCGACCGGATCGGCGGGCGGCCACTCATGATCACCGGGCTGACTCTGATGACCGGCGGTCTGCTGTGGATGCGGGCGGTCCTCGCCCCCGACACGACGTTCCTGACGCTGGTGCCCTCCTTCATCATCGCCGGGATCGGGATGGCCCTGTTCTTCATCCCCGTCGCCAACGTGGTCATGGGCTCGGTACCTCCCGAGTACGAGGGGGTGGCGTCCGGAACCAACAACGCCGTCCGTGAGGCCGGCGGGGTGTTCGGCATCGCGGTCCTCGCCTCGGTCTTCGCCGCGGCCGGCGGCTACACCAACGCCGTCGACTTCACCCACGGACTGCGCACCGCCCTCATCGTCGGCGCGGCCGTGACCGCCGCCGGAGCGCTCGGCTCCCTGCTCGTCCCCCGCCGCCGGCCGGCCACCGAGCCCGTCGACGCCCACGCCCCCGAATCAGCCCTCCGCCTGGGCCTGGAGCCCGCCAACTCCTGACCGTTCCCCCGGATTCAGCCTCGCCCGCCGTCATGACATGTGACGGCGGGCGAGGCTGTCTGGCGGACATTCCATCTGCTGCCTGGGCACGGGCCGCGCGATGAA
The DNA here is from genome assembly GCF_000166135.1 of Pseudofrankia inefficax. Lineage (NCBI taxonomy): Bacteria > Bacillati > Actinomycetota > Actinomycetes > Frankiales > Frankiaceae > Pseudofrankia > Pseudofrankia inefficax. Next base: position 1,911,019 of record NC_014666.1, on the reverse strand, counting down.
CTCATTCTGGCTCGGCCAGCGCCGACTGGCCGGCGCGGCGACGTCGCGGGGACCGAAGGCCTGAAGCGGGCAAAGCATCAGTCCCCCATTCCGTTCGGGCAGATCACCCACGGTCTGAGCTATTTCGACTCCGCCGGGCACCCACGCCTGACTGGGGCAAGCAGAGCAGCGCCATCGCCTCGCGCGATACCCCGAGACCTTGCTGTGCCTCGTCTCAGCTCTCATACCGATTCACCGTGCCTTGGCACTAACCAGCCTGCGCAGAATTTGCGTCCCTTCGAGCGCTAGGGTGGTCACCGTTCGTGTGGGGTAGGATACCGGGCGGCCGGCCGCAGGCCGGTTCGTTCGGTGCCCGCGGCAGAGCCGGAGCGCGAGGCCGTCGACGAGGAGGTGGCCGAGGGCGTGGCGCCCGAGTCACGGTGGCATTTCTTCGTTTCCTACACCGGGCGCGACCAAGCGTGGGCCGAGTGGGTCGCCTGGCAGCTGGAGACCGCAGGTTACCGGGTTCTTATTCAAGTCTGGGATTTCGTGCCGGGCTCGCACTGGCAGACGCAGATGGAAGAAGGAATCCTCGGCGCCGAGCGCACTGTAGCAATCTTGTCGGATGCGTATCTCACGTCGGTATACGGCCGGGCGGAGTGGCAGGCCGTATACCGTGCCGACCCTCAGGGATTCGCCCGAAGACTCATTCCTATCCGCGTCGAGGACTGCGCCCGCCCAGGCCTGCTCGGCGAGGTGGTCTCCTTGGACCTGTTCAACCACCACGCTGACGCCGCCCGCAGCCACCTCCTCGACATGATCGCCTACGCCATTGTGGGACGCGCCAAACCGTCGTCCGCACCGAACTTTCCGGGCCACACTCCGCCGCCGCCGGAACTAGTCGCTCCCCGACAGATCCCGCCCGGAGAGTCTCCAACTTTCCCCGGATTGACGACCGCTACCAACGATGCCCCTTCCACGAGCGAGACCGCCGAAGCACCTGCGCGCGGTGGCGACTCACCCATGCCGACGCAGACGAGTTCCGAGCGCTCTGCCAGGCCGCGCCCCCGCCCAGGCTGGATCGTGTTTGCCTGCGTCGCTGTGGCTCTCGTCGGCGCCGCGCCGTTCATCGTGCCCCGGGCGATTACGCTCGTTGCCGGGTCAACTGGGCGCACATCGCTAACCCCGACCCCGAGGACATTTTTGACATCGCCCAGCGGTGTCCCCGCGACCTATACGTCCGCTCAGGTGGAGTCCACGGTGGGCCGGGGCACACAGCCGACCACATTGCCACCTCAGCAAAGGACACACCCCGCCACGTCGTCTTCCCGACCCCCTTCGGTCTACAACGACCCGGCAGTCACCGACGTCTCACAGCCCTTCCCGGCCGACCAACGGAGAACTCTCGCTCGCCTCGCCTACGACCTCAGGGGCCTCGGCTGTTCCGTCCCCAACCCCGAACCGCCGACGAGCAAATGCGTCGTATCAGCAAACAGCAGCATAAATAACGCGACGATGTACACCTTCACGAACAATACAGAACTCAATGACTTCATGGTCGGCGAAAGCCACCGCCTGCAACGAGATGGGAACACGCTCATCCACCTGATCAGCAACCCGCACGGCATCTGGGCAATTGAGACCGACGGGCTGGTCGGCAACCAGCTCTACGACGTCCTCAACGTGAACGATCCAGCCGCCGGTGCCGCATGGGCCTACCCGTAGCAGGCTGAAACCACCCGCAGCAAGCGGCGCAACCCGACACAGAACCCAGGTCCAGGTCTGCGAACTAGAACAAAACGGCGCCCTCACCGGACAAAAGGGGGATGATCTGGCGACCGCGCTTTCGACAACCGGCGCCGTCGGCACAGTCGAGCGACTGTGACGACGGCGCCGATTTCTGGGTCCGGATGGGCTTCAGGAATGGTCATGGCGGGGGACGGTCTGGCCGATGGAGCCGACCCAGCCGCTCGCCAGTACAACCTCTCGGGCGTCGAAGGTGCAGGGATTGTTGACCTTCCCGTTCTCGTCCTGGCCGAGGTAATGATGGCTTTCCGGGGTGAAGTAGACCCGGTTGAACGTGCCAGGGTTCTCCGGGTCCGGCACGCTGACGCTGACCGCGGGCCGGCCGATCAGGTCGCGGTCGTGCTCGTTGGTCGTGGCGGTCTCGAGCGACCTCACGATGGTGAACAGTGCCGCCTGGACGGCGGGACTCACCGGGAGCCGCAGCAGGTCCGTCGCGGCGGTGTAGACGGTGCGGTCCGCGACGGGCTGAGGCCAGTCATCGACGATCATCGGGCCGAGTACGGCGGGATCCGCCGGCAGCGTGGCGAACTGCGCGATCGTGTACCACGTGCCGCCGACTCGATAGGTCAGCGGCGACCTGTCGAGGTCGACGTCGTACTTGCTGCCATACATCGCCCAGATGGGCCCCTGCCAGTCTGACCGCAAGGGCGGTATCTGGCCGGGATGCTCCGTGCTCCACCAGGTCGTCGCGAAGGTTTCGGTGTACCAGAACGGCCCCTTCACACTGGCCGCGGAGCTCGGTGGGAGCTTGACCCGTTGGGGGGCCGGCTCAGTCCAGCAGGCCGGCCGCGTGGGTGCGCCCGTGGCGGCCGGGACCAGGGTGGTCGCGTGATCGCCGTGACGTGTCGTCACCATGCCAACCGGCACCGCCACCGCGATGGCGACACCGACGGCGATGGCGGCGATCGCGACCGCGCGGGGCCTGCGGCCGCGGCGACCGACACGACCGTGAAGGCCACCGGCGTGGGCAGCCGGCCCGACCGGAGCCGCCGCGGTCGCCGAAGCCGAGAGATCGCCAGTCGAGGGGCTCATGGTCCTCGCCGACCTGTCCGCCGCTGCGGGTGCCGGAGCGACGGCCGCGAGCCGAGTAGCGGCCTCGGCGGTGGGCACGGCCGAGGCGTCCGGTGAGCCGGCCGCGGCGTCCTCGATCAGGCGGTCCAGCAGGCCACGAGCCCGGTGGACGGTCTGTGCCGAGGGCTCGCCTGCCTCCGCGCGGAACAGGCGAACCGCGCTCATCTCAGCTGTCATCTCGTTCACGGCCTGTCCTCCGGTCCGTCTCCCGCTTCCGTCTGTCTTTCGGAGGAGCCCTCCGTGTTTCCCGGTCGCACCGTGTTTCCCGGTCGCACTGTGTTTCCCGGTCGCACCGTGTTTCCCGGTCGCACCGCCGCAAGCCGCGGCCTCAACTGCGCCCGGGCGCGGTGCAGCCGTGACCGGACCGTCCCGACGGGCAGGCCGAGAGCGCGGGCGACGTCGGTGTAGCTGAGGTCGGTCCAGGCGATGAGCAGAAGCACATCCCGGTCACCGGGCGTCATCGCGCTCAGCGCGGCGGCGATGGCCGGGGCGGCCGCGGCCGAGTCGACCCGCAGGTCGGCCCGGCCGAAGGCGTCCGCCGCGGCCGGGTCGACGGCCGGGTCCGCGCCATGGCGCGTATAGGCGGCGAGCATGCGTCGCTCCGCGCGCTGATGGGTGCGCAGCAGGTTGTGCGCGATTCCGAAGAGCCAGGGCAAAGCGTCGGGAAAGCCGAGGTCATAGACCGCGCGGCTCGCGAACGCGGTGGTGAACGTCTCCGCGGCCACATCCTCGGCGACGTTGTGGCCGGCCCGCCGCGCCACGTATCGGTAGATCGCGGAATAGTGACGATCGAAGATAGCGCCGAATCTCCTCGGATCGGTCCGCGAGGCCGCGATGATCTCCGCGTCGCAGTCCGCGGCACCACCCGGCCAACCGGCCCGGGCGGTCGCGGGCGGCGGCTGCGCGGCCGGGTCACCGTGCCTGGCCGACGGCGGCCCGATCACGCCCCTACGGTCCTGCGCGCCGGCCGGAGCCGCGCGGTGGACGGCGGTTTCGGAACGCCCGGCGTCCGTCCACCAGGACGGCGCGAGTGCCGCCGGTCTCCGCATGGACGTCATCTGTCTCTCACCGTTCGCCGTCCCTCTCAGGGGTCAGGACGCTCCCGCCGCGGCGGGGCGCGCGTCGTCACCGGTGCTCATGACGTCTTTGGCCGCGCGACACCGAACGGTTCACGGTGGGGGTGCCAGAAGCTGTCGCCTCCCGGACAGTCGGCGCGATCAGGACCACGGCCCGGCCGCGGGGATACCCCCGCGGCCGGGTGCGTTCCGCGGTTGTCAGGTGAGCGGGTGGCCGCACCACTGGTCGCGGTTGGTGGGGTCACGGACGAGGTCGTAGCCGGTGCCGGCGGCGTTGACGCGCATGAAGGTGTAGCAGGTGGCGAGCTGACCGAAGCCCTTTGACAGATCGACGGGGCTCGGCAGCAGGCCCCCACCGTCGTAGGTGCTGGCCCGCAGCCTGTCGATGAACTGGGCCCGAGTCGGGCAGGTCCCGGCCTTGTCGAGACCGTAGAGAAACAGGTCGGTGAGGATGTAGGTGACCAGCGCCAGTTCCTGGGCGGGCGGCTGGACCTCGGGCGCGAAGCTGCTCATCGCCCGCAGGAATACCTGGTGGGCGGGGCCGCCGAGCTCGAACGGCACGTAGCTGATGGCGGCGGTCAGCCCGCTGAGCGTCGGGCCGTACGTCTCCAGCAGCGAGCGGTCGTAACCGCTGGGCGCGAGCAGGACCTTCACCGGCGCGCCGGCCGCCCGGATACCGCGGACGACCTCGGCCAGGTCCTTTCCGTCGAAGGCGGCCGTCACGACGTCCACTCCGGCCCTGTGCAGTTGCTGGCCCAGCTGTACGGGGTCGGTGAGGGTCGGGTTGTAGACGAAACGGTCAGGCACGGTCGGGATTCCGGCCGCGGTCAGACTCGCGCCGATCTTGGCTCCGATGGCGTTCGCGGCCGGGGAGACGTCGTTCTGGATGACCGCCGCCCGGGTACCTCCCTGGGCTTTCGCGAAGGCACCGAAGGTCGACACCGGCGGCCCGTCGTTGACCACGTAGGAGTAGGCGAACATGTTGCGGTAGCTGGGGTCCGCCCAGAACGCCTCGGCCGGGATCCCGGTGACCGGGATACCGTGATCGCGCAGGTAGGCGGCTCCCTCGGCGGCGCTGATCGACGCCTCGACGAGGCCGAAGACCTTCTGGTTCTCGACGAGGTCACGCACGACCTCGAGGTTCTGGCTGGACACGCTGGCGTCGTCCCGCCAGACGTACACCAGCTTGCGGCCATGAATTCCGCCCGCCGCGTTCGCCTGCTCGATCCGGGCGACGAACCCGCTTCTGGCGGCGGCCAGCGCGGCCGCGCCGACACCACTGTCGGGATAGGCGAACCCGAGCCTGATCGTGTCCCCGACGAATCCGGGTGTGTCACAGCCGGCGACCGATCCAGCAGGCGTACTGCCGCTCGACGCCGTACAGCCGGCCGCCAGCGCCGTGGCAAGGACGGTGAGGAGCGCCGCGCGCCGCACCGCCCGGCCGCGGGACCGCGGACCGCTCAGGTTCAGGGACAGGCGCGCGGTGGATCGGGCGCGAGGGTTCGGGCCTTTGACGTTGGCGCGAGGAGCCACGTGGTTCTCCGTGTCGGGTTGCTCAGGGATTCGGCAGGGCGCGGGGAAAGCCCGCATGCGAGGTCACGGTCGGCGGCCGTTCGGGAGCCGCACTCCTGGCCGGCAGGCCGTGACGGCCTCGACGAGGCACACCTCGGGGCGGCTTTTAATCCCTGACCAATTAACAACGTTGACGTCAACATCGACATACGCGAACCCTAGCGGGCCGACCTGGACAGGCCGACGACGGGATGAACCTCGCCGGCCCGGAGCCGACCGACCCGCGCGCCCGGACGAGCGCGAACATGGTCGACTCTGGGACCATCACAGAAGTGGTACTGGCCCGACGCCGCGCGGCGGCGGCACGGCACAAGCGATCCGGAAGGCGCGTCCAGCCATGGGACGGTTCTCTCTGCCGCAGGAGCGACCTGGCGGCCTCGACTCCCCCGCGACCGCGCGAGTCATCAAGTACATGGCGAAGGCCCAGGTGCGGGTCTTCGCTCTGACGAACGGGCGCGTGGGCAGCAGCTGGCGGGTGGGGGCCGGTTTCAGAAGACCGGTGCCGACTTTGCTGCTGGAGCACGTCGGCCGCACATCAGGGCGACGGTTCACCACACCGTTGCTCTACCTGGACGACGCCCCCAACCTCGTCGTGGTCGCCTCCCAGGGCGGCCTGCCGAAGAACCCGCAGTGGTACGCCAACCTGCTTGCCCACCCCGACACCCTGGTGCACCTGCGCAAGCAGCGCGGGCGGCCCGTGCACGCCCGCGTCGCCACCCCCGACGAGCGGGCGTCGTTGTGGCCCCGTCTCGTCGAGCTCTACGCCGACTTCGCGAAGTACGCCGCGTGGACCGAACGCGAGATTCCCGTCGTCATCCTGGAACCGCGGGACGGCACGTGAGAACGCCAGCTGCGCCGCCTACCGTTATTGGATCGGTTTGCCGCAGGGGTCGGCGACCGGGACCGGCTCGAACCGCTTGCCGTCCGCGCTGACCTTGACGAAGGCATAGCAGGTGGGCAGCGTGCGGGCCTTCGAGATGTCCACGGGGGCGGGGAGCAGGCCGCCGCCGTCGAAGCTGCGCAGGCTGTTCAGGCCCGTCGCCAGCGACTCACGGCTCGGGCACTGCCCCGCGGCCTGGACGCCGTCGAGGAACAGGTCGGCGGCCAGCCAGCCCCACAGGGCGGATTCCTGGGTCGGGACCTGGACCTCGGGCGCGTAGTCCGACATGGCGGTGAGGAAGACCTGCTGCGCCTGGGTCTTGTCCTCGAAGGGGCGTGACGCCATGTAGATGGTGGCGCCGGCCATCGCTGGGCCGAGCTTCTGCAGCAGCGCCTGGTCGTAGCCCAGCGGGAGCAGCGCGACCTTGAGATCGACGCCTATGGCGCGCAGCGCGGGCGCCAGGCTCGCGAGCGAGTCCGGGAGGACGACACCGGCGAGCGTGTCGACGTGCGCGTCCTTGATGCGGTTCGCGATCGCCGCGTAGCTGGCGGTCCCGGGAGCGATCTCGACGTTGAGCGGGGTGGCGACACCCGCCTTGTTGAGACTGACGGCGAGTTGCTGGACGGAGCCCTGGCTGCCCTGGTCTCCCGCGAGGTCCACCATCGCGGCACGAGTACCGCCCTGGGCGTGGACGTACTGGCCGAAGACGGTCGACGGCGTGGTGTTCACGAAGAGCCAGGAGGACATGTTGTCGTGGGTGAGCCAGACCGAGTCACTGCCCATCCCGACGACGGGCAGGTGCAGCTTCGCAAGGTAGTCGGCTGAACCGGCATCCGTGGCGTTAGGGCCTTCGATAAGCCCGAGAATGCCGCCATTGGCGACGAGATCTTCGGCCTGGGTGCGGTTTGTCCCCGTTTCGCCCTGGTCGTCGCGCCACGTGTATGTGATCTTTCGGCCGTTGACGCCGCCGTTCGCGTTGGCCAGTCCGAACCGCGCGTCGATACCCGCGCGGAATGCGGGCAGACTCGTTCCGGCCGGTCCCGAGTCGGAGTACAAGAGGCCCGCGTTGACCGCTCCCGCGGTGACGCCTGGTGTGGCGGCGCAGGACTGCCGTCCGCCCGCGCCCGCGTCGGCCGAGGCGCAGGCGGTCAGCGCGACCGCGCAGCTCACGCCGGTCGCCGCCGCGGCCGACCGTAAGAGGAAGCGACGTAATCGAGGTGTCACTGGATTTGGCTCCGATGTTGATCGTTCTCGCGCCCTCAGGCGCCGGCGATAGGGTCTGGTCGTACCTCGGCGAGTATTCCAGGGAAACAGGCGATCAAGATACTGCATCTACCCGACTGGGCAGCAAGACGACCGCTCGGCCGGGAGAGGTCCCCACTCCGTCCTGGTTGACCACGTTGACGTCGAGGGTCACCAGGTTCTCCCCGTTCTCCTGTTTCTTTTCGGCCACGACGCCGACTGTGGTGAGGACGTCGTTCTTGTGGTTGACGGCGCGGAACTGCAGAGTGAGCTCACGGACTTCCGCCTCGTCACCTATCCAGGCTCGCAGCGCATTGAGCACGTAGGCCCACCGCAGATTACCCATACCGAAAGCAGCGCCCTGCCCGGCAGCCTTTCCCGCCTCGTCATCCATGTGGATGTAGTAGAACTCCTCGTTGACGGCCGCGAACCGGTTCCAGTTCATGAAGTCCGTCCTGCGCTGGAAGGCCGGGATCTCCTGGCCGACCTCGACGTCCTCGAAGTAGACGTTGTACGCCATCTCATCGGTCCTTTTCAGGTCGCGGTCGGGTTCGGTCAGCCGCCGGCGGTCCAGCCGCCGTCGACGACGATGGTGGATCCGGTTACGTACGAGGCATCGTCGGAGGCGAGGAATGCCGCGACCGCGGCGACCTCGTCCGGATGGCCCGGCCGGTCGAGGGCTGACTTCGACGCCGCCTTCGCCACCAGCTCCGGGAAACGCTCCTCGCCCATCAGTGTCATTCCGGTCGGGTAGATGAAGCCGGGGCACAGCGCGTTGACCCGGACCTTCGCGGTGCCCCACTCGCGGGCCGCGGACCGCGTCATGGCGAGAATTCCCGCTTTGGAGGCGCCGTAGGCACCCGTATGGGGAGAGGAAACGATCGCGCCGACCGAAGACCAGTTGATGACCGACCCGCCACCGCTGGCGACCATGGCCGGGATCGCGTACTTCATGCCGAGGAAGACGCTTTTCAGGTTGATTGACATCAGCTTGTCGAAATCATCGGGGTCGATGTCGGGGATCGCGGCCTGCGCGAGTCCGGCCACGCCGACCACGTTGCACAGCACGTCCAGGCGGCCGAACCGCTCGACCGACTCCGCCACCAGGTTCGCCACGTCGGGCGCGCTGGTGACGTCGGCGCGCAACGGGGTGATCTTGTCGCTTTCGGCGGCGGTGTCCTGCTCGGCGCCACTGACATCGGCCGCCACGACGAGCGCGCCCTCGCGGGCGAGCCGCAGGGCGGCGGCCCGGCCCTGTCCTATGCCCGCTCCCGTGACGATCGCGACCTTGCCCTCAAGTCGACCCTCAAGACGGCCCTCACGATGTGCCACGGGTTCTCCTCAGTCTTGCGACAGAACGGCTGGCTGCAAGCGGACGGCGACGCGGACCAGACGTCGCGACCGTCGCCGCGCGGCCCGCGGGCCTGACCGGCCGAGGCGATGTTGGGCGATCGCCCGGCGCGCAACAATGTAGTGAACACTCGCTCAGATGACCAGGCTCCGACGTGCTGGGCGTACGCCCATCACCGCGGCTGGTCCTGCGGGTCGACCTGCACAGACGCGACGAGGCCCCCGCGGGGGCAGCCGCCGGACGCACCCGCCAGCACCAGGCCAGCCGGCCGGTCTCAAGATCCGTGATAGCGTCGATCGAGCGACCAGCTCTGATGCGGCGGCGAGCACCGATGCTTCTGATGTTCTGATGCTTCTGATGTTCTGATGCTCCGGAACGCGCACTAGTCTTCGATAAGGATCCTCCGCTGTGGCGTCTCGTCCCATCCCGCGGAAAAAGACGAGCCCCGCCGTCGTGGACTACATCCTGGAGCAGATCTTCGAAGGCCATCTCAAGTCGGGCGACCGCATCGACCTGGACCAGGTCTGCCGCGACCTCGACGTGAGCCGGCTCCCCGTCCGCGAAGCCATCGTGATGCTGGAGCGGGACGGCCTCGTCACCTCCACCTACCACCGCGGCGTCTTCGTCGAGCCGTTCGACGCCAAGTCGGTCATCGACGATTTCGAGATCATCGGGCTGCTCAGCGGCGTCGCGGTCCGGCGGCTGGCCGAGGAGCAGGACCGCGAGGTGATCACCGAACTCGAAGGTCTGGTCGACGAGCTGCGGGCCGCGCCGGCGGGTGACCGGGACCGGACGATCGAACTCGTACGCACGATCCTCACCACCGAGCACCGCGCCGGCGGCTCCCGCCGGCTGCGCGCCGAGCTGCGCGCCTTCACCGGCTATCTGCCGCTGGTCTTTCGCATCAGCACCAACCGAAGCCACGACGAGATCGTCGAGGCGCACGCCCGCGTCGTGCGCGCCGTCGCCGCGGGCGACGGCGAGAAGGCCGCCCGCTACCGGGTGGACGACTTCCGCGACGCCGGCCGGAAGGTCGTCCAGGAGCTGGCCCGCCGCGGCGTGCTCAGCGGCGAGTAGGTCCCCCGGGCCCAGCCCCGCGCCAGCAGGACGACGAGCCGACCGACCGGCGACGCGAGATCACTTCACCCTTCCGTCGGGGCCGAGCATCCGGACGGGGTCGGTCCCGTCCCAGGCCTCCGACGCCCGCGCGATCTTGCCCAGGTTGGCCAGGAAGCCGGGCGTGCTCTCGACGACCTCGGTATAGAAACCGAAGTCCGCGACCGTGTCGACGAAGGCGACGCGGAACCGGCCGGACAGGCTTTCGGTGACGATCTCGTAGCCCAGCCCCTCGTAGTGGGCCTTCTTCTTGTCGTAGTCGGGCGTCACCGTCGCCAGTTGGTGGAACGCGCAGGTCCCACCGCGGCTCCAGTCACGGAACACGCTGGGACGGTCGCAGTGCTGCTGGATCAGCTCGATCTGCACCGGACCGGCCTGCGCGACCGCGACCTGGAGCGTGATCGTGGCCTCCGCGCCCCGGTGCAGCGCGGTCTGGTCGAAGGCCGGCATGACGTGAAAGGGCCCCACGCCGAAGACCCGGGCCCAGCGGGCCGCGGCGGCGAGCACGTCGTCGACGAGGAAGCCCTGCTGGAAGAACCGGTACTCGCCCTCGGGCCAGGACTGCTGGAACAGGCGGTGCTCGATCGGGCTCATCGCGTGGCCTCCGGGATCACAAGAACCTCCTGCATGACGGTGGCGACCAGCTGGCCGTCGGCGTCGTGGATCGCGCCACGGACGAGGCCCCGGTTGCCGACGATGGTGACCGCTTCCTGGGTGTGCAGGTGCCATTGGTCGAAGCGGGTGGGCCGATGGAACCAGATGGCGTGGTCGAGGCTCAGGCCGTTGCAGCGGCCTGGGCCGGCCGCTCCCGGGTGGCCGCGAAAGATCATGTCCATCAGCAGGAAGTCGCTGGCATAGGCGAGCAGCGCCAGGTGCAGCAGCGGGTCGTCGCCGACGGAGCGCGGCAGGCGCATCCAGTGCGACCGGGAGGCGCTCGCGGCCATACCGGCCCGCGGGCCGCCGAGGAACGAGGGCGCCTCGGCCATGCGGAACTCGATCGGCGGTGGCCGCTCGATCCAGTGGCGTCCGTACTCCCGAAGGTCGGCCGGCAGCTCGGCGGCCCACTGTTGCAGCCCCGGCAGCTCGTCCGGTGGCGGCACCGCGGGGGCGCTGACGGCCGCGCCTGGTCCGGGATCGGCGCCGTGGAACGCGGCGATCGCGACGAGCAGCGGCTTGCCGTCCTCGGTCACGGTGACCTGCCGGGTCGCCATCGAGCGTCCGTCGCGTACCCGGTCGGTGGCCAGTTCCAGCGGCCGGCCGGGGGTTCCGGCGCGCACGAAGGAGGCGTGCAGCGAGTGCGGGGCCTTGCCGGTCACCGAGCGGCCGGCGGCGATGAGCGCCTGGGCGAGGAGTTGGCCGCCGTAGACCCGTCCGGCCGTGCTGACGGTGTCGGGTGGCACCTGAGAACGATCCTCGGCGAGCTGTTCCGGTTCGAGGGCCCTTAGGAGACCATCGAGCGCGTCGAGCATCGCGTCGAGATGGGGCTGCACGGGCGAGTTCACCCGGCTAGTCTAGGCCACCATGGATCAAAGATCAGAGATCCTCCGAAGGGGCGGCCCGGGGTGCTGAGCGGCGAGAAGATCCTCATCACCGGGCCGACCGGACGGATCGCGTTCGGTCTCGCCGAGACGCTGGCGGCGGACAACGAGGTCTGGGGCATCGCCCGCTTCGGCGATCCGGCGGCGCGCGCCGAGATCGAGGCGCTGGGGGTGACGACCCGCGCCGTGGACCTGGGCGACGGCGACTTCGGTGATCTCCCCTCCGACTTCACGTACCTGCTGCACATCGCGGCGGACTTCGGGAACGACTACGAGCGCGCGCTACGGGTCAACGGCGAGGGAACGGGCCTCCTGCTGGCGCACTGCCGCACGGCGAAGGCCGCGCTGGTGATGTCGACGCTGACCGTCTACAAGCCGCACCCGGATCCGTGGCACCCCTTCCGGGAGGACGACCCGCTGGGCGACGCCGGCCTGCCCGAGCCGAGGCCGTACTCGATCGGCAAGATCGCCCAGGAGGCGGTCGCCCGGTACTGCGCCCGGGCGTTCGACCTTCCGGTCACCATCGCCCGGATGGGCAGCGCCTACGGTGCCCGCGGCGGTCTGCCCGCGTCCTCCCTGCACGCGATCGCCGCCGGCCGGCCGGTCACGGCTCGTTGGGATCCGCTCCCCTACAGCCCGATCCACTACGACGACATCAACGCCCAGTGCGAGGCGCTGCTCGCCGTCGCCAGCACGCCGGCGCGGATCGTGAACTGGTCCGGCGACGAGCCGGTGACGGTCCAGCAGTGGTCCGCGTACTTCGGCGAGCTGCTCGGTGTCGAGGCCACGGTCGCCGTCGAGCCCGTCCCCGGGGCCTCGCTCGGCTCCGTCGGGGACCACGCCAGGAGGTCAACGATCACCGGGCCCTGCCGGGTCGACTGGCGCGACGGCTTCCGCCGGATGGCCGCCCACTTCTACCCCGACCGCGTGAAGGCGAGCTGATCCGATGCGGCGCTATCCCTCCGCCAACCAGTTACTCGACGAGGCCGCCGCGCAGGCCGGGCTGGCCGACTTCGGCCCCGGCGACTTCCGCGACGGCCTCGCCGTGCTGCTCGACAGCCTCGAACGCGACGGCGACCTGGACCCGGGCACCGACGCGGCCGTGATCGGTGACTTCCGCCGCCGCCTCGTCAACCGTCTCAAGGTCGAGGCCTGGTACGGCGAGCACCCGGAGGTCGCCGACGTCCCGGTCCTCGGGCCCGTCGACATCAACGGGCTGCCCCGCACCGGCACCACGGCGCTCGCCGACATGCTGTCCCTCGACCCGCGGTTCCGCTGCCTGCGGGGCTGGGAGCAGGCCGAACCGTGCCCGCCGCCGACGCCGGACGACGAGGCGAACGACCCTCGACGGCTTGAGTTCATCGCCGTCCAGGAGCGCCGGTCGCCGGAGAGCCGGGCGAAACACCTCGTCGAGGTCGACGCCACGATGGAGGACACGGAGCTTCTCGGCATGGCGTTTCACGGCCAGCAGATGGTGTTACCCGTGGCCGGCTACCGGGACTGGTGGCGCGAGGCGGACCTGACCTCGACCTACCAGTACCACCGCCGCGTCGTGAAACTGCTGGGATCGCGACGCCCGCCGCAGCTGTGGCTGTTCAAGGCGCCGCACCACAAATTCCATCTCGAGGCGCTGGCGGCGGCCTATCCGGACATCCGCTTCGTCATGACCCACCGCGACCCGGCCAAGGTCGTCCCCTCGTATTCCAGCCTCGTCTCCTCGATCACGCCGCCCGCCGCCGGCGAACGCGACCTGCACCGGCTCGGCCGCGAGATCAGCGACCACCTGCGCAGCGGCCTGCTCCACGCCATCGACGCCCGCAAGAGCCTCGGCGAGGACCGGTTCCTCGACGTCCACCACCGCGAGCTCGTCGCCGACCCGAAGGGGACCGTGCGCCGGATCTACGCGTGGCTCGGCTTCGAGCTCACCCCCGCGGTCGAGCGGACGATCCTCGACTGGCAGCAGGCCAACCGGATGGGCGCCGCCGGCACCCACCGGTACACCGCCGAGCAGTTCGGCCTCAGCACCGCCCAGATCCGCGCCGACTACGACTTCTACATCCGCCACTTCGACGTAGCCGTGGAGGGCTGACGCGATGACCGCGCTTCCGACCTGGACAGACCAGCTGCGCGCGCTCGAAGGCGTGGCGGAGAACCTGATAGCCACCTGGCGGCCGGACGGCGCGACCGAGGCCGAGACGCAGGACATGAACAAGCTCGCCCTGTCGATCCTCGCCGACGGGTACCTGTGCCACGTCTACACCGATGCCCGCCGGCCCGTGTTCATGCCCTTGTGGAACTTCGCGTGCAACCAGGGCGGGCCCAACCCGGACTACGTCTACCTGACGACCGAGGTCGACCCGGCCGGCGTCTACGAGATCTCGGGCTTCCGCGGCACGACCCGGTTCGTCGAGATCACGCAGCAGGAATCGGAGATGACCAGCCCGAAGCATTTCGAGCGCCGGACCGGTCCCCCGCTGCGGGTCACCAACGACCTCGACGAGCTCACCATCGGCGCCGACGGGTCGTTCCGCGTCACGCTCAGCGCGCGGCGCCCGGACGGCCACGACGGCGACTGGTGGCCGCTCGACCCCCGTACCCGCAAGCTCCTGATGCGCAAATGCGCCTGCGACTGGACGCATGAGGTCGACGCCCGGGTCGCGATCAACCGCCTGGACGACCCCGGCGCGGACATGACCCCGGCCGAGAGCGCCGGCCGGTTCTCGGACCTGGCCGAGTGGATCGACGGGATGATCCGGTTCGACATGCAGCTCGTCCGGTACTACCGGGAGCACCACGGCATCAACGTCCTGCTGCGTTCCCAGTGGATCGAGGACGCCGGCGGCCTGGCGAAACAGGCCTACTACGACGGCATCCACCAGATCGCCGACGACGAGGCGCTGATCGTCGAGTTCCCCGTCCCGACCGAATGCCACTACTGGCAGATCCTCGTCGCCGACGACCGGTTCTCCACCGTCGACTGGGTGAACCGCCAGTCGAGCCTCAACGACTTCCAGGCCCGCGTCGACCCCGACGGCTGGTTCCGCGCCGTCGTCTCCAGGCAGGACCCCGGGGTGCACAACTGGCTCGACAAGGCCGACTTCCCGTGGGGAATCCTCCAGGCCCGTTTCTACCGGGCCAACGAATACCCCAAGGCGACGGTGACCAAGGTGCCAGTCGCGGACGTGCTCAAGCACCTACCCCCCGACACCGTCGTGGTCACTCCCGCCGAGCGGGCCCAACAGCTGCGGATCCGACGCGAGGGCGCCCAACTACGCCGCATCTGGTGACCGCTACCGCTCGCGCGGCCCGGCAATTTGACGTAATGACTACGTCATCATATCATTCCCTGCATGCTCTACCCCACGCCGCCTCGGACGCCCGCCGATGATCGGGTGCTCGCCGAGATCGACGTCATGCGGCAGGCGCTGCGGCACCAGATCCAGACCACGCCGTCCAAGTGGACAGCCGGGCTCCGGAAGTTCCTGACGGCCGACGCGGTCGCGGCCTCGAACTCGATCGAGGGCTTCAAGGTGTCCACGATCGACGTCGAGGATCTGATCGACGGCGAGCGGGATGTCGAGGTCTCCGAGGAAAATCGCGACGAGACGCTCGCCTACGAGCGAATGATGGCTTATATCCAGACGCTCCACGATGCCCAGGACTTCAGCTACAGCAAAGGCCTGTTCAACGCGTTGCACTGGATGTTGCAAGGCCACCGGCACACCGCGCGCAGGCCGGCCGGGCAATGGCGCCGAGGTCCCGTCTACGTCACGGACGCCCGCGACCCCAGCATCGCGGCCTACACCGCCCCAGACGTCGATACCGTCCCCGCACTGATGAAGGAACTCGTCGACTGGCTCGACACCGACGACGACGCCCATCCGCTGGTACGGGCCGCCATGGCGCACCTGCACCTCGTGTCCATCCACCCCTGGGCCGATGGGAACGGCCGAATGTCCCGCTCGCTGCAGACGCTCATGATCGCTCGCGAAGGTGTTCTCGCCCCGGAGTTCTCATCCATCGAGGCGTGGCTTGGCCGTCCCGGCAACACCTGGGAGTACTACCGGGAACTCGCCGGCCGGGGCCCGACGTACGTACCCGACCAGGACGTCGCCAGTTGGATCCGCTTCAACCTGACCGCCTACCACCAGCAGGCCCAGACCGTGCAGGGCCGGCTCGACCGCTCCGGGCGGGTGTGGGGGGCGCTGTCGGAGTTCGCCGCGGCCACCGGCCTGGACGAACGGGTGGTGACCGCCCTCCACGACGTGGCCATGGCCGGGCGCGTCCGCCGCTCACGCTACGAGGAAGCCGAGGGCCTGAGCCTGCAGCAGGCACAACGAGATCTCCGAGACCTCACCACCGCTCAGGTCCTGGTGCCGGTCGGCCGAACCCGGGCCCGCTACTACACGGCGGGCCCCCGCTTCCCTCAGCCGGCTCTCGACCTCGCGGGAACCCCGATGACCCTGCGGGATCCGTACTCCGGCTGACCGCGCGGTCAGGCGCTCGGCCGGTGCCGGAGGTGAGGGCCGCGGCGGCGATGGCGGCGATGGCTCCGACGACGAACGGCGCCCGGCCGCCGGCGAACCTGGTGACCACGCCGGCCACGGCCGCGCCCGCGGCCAACCCGCCGACGAGCACGACGGCGAGCCACGACATCACCCGGCCCATGAACGCGGGCTCTGCCGTCTGCAGGATGGCCACGGTCGCGGCGATGAACACCGACCAGGTCAGACCGACCCCGGCCAGCGCGATCAGCGCGACACCCAGAGTCGGCGCGGCCGCGGTGAGCGCCATCGACGCCGCCATGCCGGCCGCCGCGCCGACCAGCGCCCGGCCGCCGGAGTAGGTCGCGAACAGCACCGATCCGACGAGCCCACCGGCCGTGACCACCGTGAACGCGATGCCGACGACGCCCGCGCCGGCGCCGAACACGGTTCGCACCAGGATCGGGACCGACACCTGGACGGTGAAGGCAAGCGTCGCCAGCACGGCCAGGGCGACCAACGGCGTGCGCAGCCGGGGCGTGTGGCGAAGGTAGGCGAGCCCGTCGCGTAGCTGCCGAGGCGCCCGTGCGACCCGCGGCGAGGCTCCGGCCCGGATGGTGGCGAGGACGGCGAGGTCGAAGGCGAACGTCGCGGCGTTGACGGCGAAGGCGGTCGTGACTCCGGCCGCGGCGACCAGCGCGGCGCCGAGGGCCGAGCCGGCGGTCATCCCGGACAGCAGCACCATGCCGCTCAGGGCCGACGCGCTGGCCGAGCGGTCCGGGGTGACCAGCATCGGGACGAGCGCCCGCCGGGCCGGCGTGTCCAGTGCGTTGAGCACGCCCCAGCAGCACGCGAGGACACCGATGACACCGAGCGTGAGGTGCCCGGTGGCGGCGGCCAGCGCATACGCCGCGGCGACGGCCCCCAGGCCGGCCTCGGCGAACATCAGGATCCGCTTGCGGTCATGCCGGTCGGTCACCGCGCCGAACCACGGGCCGAGCACCAGGCTCGGCGTGAACTGCGCGGCGACCACCCAGCCCAGGGCCGCCGGATCGCGGTCGACCACGGCCCACGACAACGCGACGACCTGGGCCCAGGAACCTGTCACCGACGGCACCTGGCCGAGCAGGTAGCGCCGGAAGCCCGGCGAGCGCAGTGCCCCGAGCGGCGACGTGGCGCTCGATGTGCCTCGGGGCCGAGCGATCCGGAAGGTCCGGGAGGTCCGGCTCACAGCAGCGTCACCGCGGCGGCGATCGCGAGGGCCACGCCGAACAGATAGGTGCCCAGGGCACCGACCAGCCGGGACCGGGTCGGGATCGACCAGTCAGGCGTGGTCAGCATGCCGACCACGTGAGCGAGGCGGGCGACCGTGGCACCGATGATCAGTGGGATCGCCACGGCGGCCGGGCTGCGCTCCCCCACGAGCAGGAACAGGACCATGAGCGTCGGCACGTACTCGGCCGCGTTGCCGTGCGCGCGGACCGCGACGAACAGCCGGTCGGTGGGATCGGTCGGCTGCTGGGCGCCGCCGGCCTTGCCGACGATCCCGCGCAGGCGGGACACGTTGAAGCCGAGGCCGAAGACGAGCGCGCCGAGAATGGCGGCGCAGCTGATGGCGATGGTCATGCGCTTCTCTCCAGGGTCGGCGCGGGCAGGACACTGTCCAGAAGGTCCGCGCAGAGGGTCCAGCCGAGCAGGGCGTCGGCCTTGCGCAGGGCGCCCACGCTGGTCACGTTGACTTCGATGAGGTGGGGGCCGATGACGTCGAGTCCGGCGAGGTGGATGCCGTTGGCCCGCAGCACGGGGGCGAGCCGGGCGCAGATCTCGCGGTCGCGGTCCGTGATCGGCGCCTGCGCCGTCGCGTCACCGATCCGGAAGTCGCCGGCGGCCGGGTACCGGTAGACGGCGCCCACCGGCTCGCCGGCGATGACGAAGACGCGCTTGTTCCCGGCGGCGACCTCGCGCAGGAACCGCTGCACCACGACGGCGCGCGTGCCACCGGCCGTGGCGAGTTCGAGGAGTGACGCGAGATTGGGGTCGTGCCGGTCCAGTCGGAGGACTCCGCGGCCGCCGAACCCGTCGACGGGTTTCAGCACCGCTGTGCCGTGCTGCGTCAGGAAGTCGCGGATGGTGTCGCCGTCGGCGGTGACGACGGTTGGCGGTATCAGGTCGTCGAAATGCAGCGCCAACAGATGCTCGCTGCAGGCGCGCAGCCCGCGAGGGTCATTGATGAGGGCCGTACGCGCGGGCACGAGCAGGTCGAGGATCAGCGTCGCCGTGGTGTAGGTCGCGTCCAGCGGCGGTTCGGTGCGCATGAACAGGGCGTCCATGTCGTCGAGCCACACGATGGTCGGTGCCGACGCGGTGAACCAGGCGTCGGCCACGGACCAGCGGCAGCCACCGGCCGGGTGGGTCGGCGCCAGCCGCACCCGACGGGCCTGGGCCCGGGCCCGGCCGCGGACCGCCTCCAGGCGGACGGCCTCGGTGGCCCACACCTCGGCGCCGCGGTCCTGCGCGGCGTGCATCAGACCGACCGTGGTGTCGACCGTGGCGTCCAACGACTCCAGCGGGTCGGCCACGAAAGCGATCTTCATGGCAGGGGGGTGCGATGCGTTGTGGTCATGGGTCCACGATCGGGTCGCTCGCCCCTGGTCACATCAGTGCCGGTACGTAACCACGGCACGCAATCCGGGCCGCGCCCGGCGCCGGCACAGACGCTCTCGTGACCCCCTGGCACCCGCGATAATGCCCGGGTGGCAGCCGATGACCGCTTCGTCGGGCGGCAGGACGAACTCGACCTGCTGCGCCGGCGGCTGGCCGACGCTCGGGCCGGATCCGGCGGCGTGGTCATGGTCAGCGGCCCGGCGGGGATCGGCAAGACCCGGCTGATCGAGGAGCTCGTGGCCGAGGCCGCCCCGACACCGGTCGTGTGGGGCAGCGCGGTCGCGGACCAGGGTGCGCCTCCGCTGTGGCCGTGGACCCGCGCGCTGCGCGGCCTGCCCGGGCCGCGTGACGCGCTGTCGGCGGTTGTCGCGGGTGACGCGCAACGGGAGCACGGCAGCGCTCAGGACGCGGCGGCGACCACCTTCGCCGCCGACACCCAGGTCATCGACGCCCTGGCGGCGACGGCCGCGGCGGCCGGGCTGGTGATCGTCCTGGACGACCTGCACTGGGCCGACCGCGCGACGCTGCGGCTGCTCGCCCGCGTCGCCACCGAGGTCCGACGCCTGCCGGTTCTGGTGGTCGGCGCCCACCGCGGCGCGCTCGCCGGCGCGTTGGACGCGCTACCGCGACACGGCGCCACCGACGACGTGCACCTCGGGCCGCTGGCTCCCGCCGAGGCCGGCGCCTACCTCACGTCGGCCGTGGCGCGGTCCGATCCGCGCGCGGTGCGCAGGGCGATCGAACTGTCCGGTGGCAATCCCCTCTACCTGCGCACGCTCAGTCGGGTCGCGGCCGGGCCGCTGCGCGGCGACGGCGGTTGGGCGGCCGCGGTCGGCGAGGCGGCCGAGTTCCGCGGCCTCGTCACGGCGGCGATGCGCTCCGCCGGGCCGGTCGCGGCCGACGCCGTCGAGGCGCTCAGCGTGCTCGGCGCCGAGGCCGACCCGGCCCTGCTCGGCGGCCTGATCGGGGTCGACGCCGGTGTCGCCGCGCATCGGCTGCTCCCGGCCGTGCCGACCGGCCTGGTGGAGGTCGCACCGGTCGCCGGCGCGCCGGTCCGGTTCGCGCACTCGCTGGTCCACGACGCCGTCTACGCCTCGCTCGCCCCGCGGCGCCGGCTCACGCTGCACCGCCGCGCCGCGGAACTGCTGGAGCCCCTCGCCCGGGGACGCGACGAGCGGGCTGGCGCCGTCGCCCGGCACTGGGCCCGCGCCGACGAGCCGAGCCGGGCCGCGGGCTGGGCCGTGCGGGCCGCCGACGCCGCACGGGCCGCCGGCGCGTACGACGAGGCGGCGTCCTACCTGGAGTCCGCCCTCGACGCGGCCGACCGGGCACCGGCGGACTGCGGCGTCGACACCACCGAGGTGCTGCTCGACCTGGCCCGCGCGCAGTACCTCGGTGGCCACATCACGGCGGCCCTCGCCAGCTGCGAACGCGCGGCCACCGACGGAGAACGGTCCGGCCGGGCCGATGTGGTGGCCCGCGCCGCGATCACCGTGCAGGGCATCGGCCATCCCGACACCAACGCGCGGGTCGAGGCCCTCTGCCGCCGCGCCCTCGCCGTGGGCGCCACGGGCACCGCGGTGCTGCGTTCCCGGATCCAGGCCGCGCTGGCCTGCGCGCTGATCGAGCTCGGCCAGGTGGACGAGGCGGCCCGCTGGTCGGCGCAGGCCCTGGTCGAGGCCGAGGCCACCGGGGACACCGACGCCGAGCTGGACGCGATCCACGCCCGGGTGATGGTCGCCTGGCGGCCCGACCAGGCGGACGAGGTGTACGCGCTCGGAGGCCGGGCCATCGACCTCGCCGGTCCGACCGAACGCCCGCTCGCCCGCCTGTGGGCCCACGCGTGGCGGTCCGACCGCGCGGTCCACCGGGCGGACCTGGCCGCGGCCCGCATCGAGGTGGAGGCGATGCGCGCGCTCGCCGCCCAGACCGGGCTTCCGTTGGTGCGCTGGCACCTGCTGCGCCGCCGAGCCTCCTTCGCCGCGCTCGCGGGGGATTTCGACGGCTGCCGCCGGCTGGGCGGCGAGGCCTTCGCGCTGGCCGTCACCTGGCATGACACGTCAGCCCACTACATCCATCTCGGCCAGACCGTGGGCCTGGCCATGGTGCGCGGCGACCGGACCGACCTCGCCGCGGGCTGGGACCTGCACCTCGCCGAGGTCCACAGCCTCCCGCCGGTCGCCCGCGCGCTGCTCGCCGCGGCGCTGCACCTCGCGGGTCGCGACGCCGAGGCCTTCGACCTCTACGAGCCGCTGCTGCCGGTGCTGGTCGCCGCCCGTACCGCGCACGACGCCGCGGCCCTGACCTACCTGGCGTTCCTGGCGACCGAGTTCGGCGACGTCCCCGGCTGCGTCAAGGTCCGTGACTGGATGGCGGCCACGCTCACGACCACGCTGGCGGTCGGCGCGGGGTCGGTGTTCTTCTACGGCGCCACCGCGCGCGTGCTCGGCCAGCTGGAACTCGGTGCTGGCCGGCCGGAGGCGGCGATCCCGCTGCTGGAAGAGGGAATCCGGGTCGACGCCCGGTTGGGTGCTCGTCCGTTCGTCGTCCACGGTCGCCTGGCTCTGGCGCGCGCGCTCACCGCCACCGGAGCGATCCGACCGGCCGCCGAGCTGGCCCGGCAGGCCGCCGCCGACGCGCGCCGGCTCGACCTGCCGGGCCCGCTGCGGGCGGCCGACGCCCTGATCGCCGACGCCGCGGGCCTGGCCCGTGCCACCGATCCGCTCTCCGACCGCGAGAACGAGGTACTGGCGCTGGTCGCGCAGGCGATGTCCAACCGGGACATCGCCCGTGCACTGGTGCTGTCCGAACGGACCGTCGAGAGCCACATGCGTCGAATCCTGGCCAAGACCGGCTGCGCCAACCGCGTCGAACTCGCGCGGTGGCGCGAACGACGTCGATCATGACGTAGCGACCCGACGACTAGAGGGCCACGAACGCGGCGCGGAGCCGCGCCCACCACCAACGGGGCGCGGCTCCGCGCGCGGCCAAACGGGTTCCGCGCCGCTAGTCCTGGCTTGGCTGGGCGCCTTCGATCGCGCAGACGAGGCCGCCCTTGTCACCGGGGCCCTTCTCGCCGAAGACCTTGGCACCGGGGCCCTTGTCGCCGGGGCCGGCGCTGCCGAACACGCTGATCAGGTGCGGGCCGTCGGCATCCGCCGGCTTCGGCAGCCCCTCGGCGGCACCGCCGGTGACGACCTGGCCGTCCCGCACCACGACCGGCGTGCCGGGCTTGGCCTCACCGACCACCTTTCCGTTGTGGTAGATCTTGCCGTCCTTCACCTGGAAGTCGTCGGCCCCGGGCGGCTTGGGCAGCGCCTCGGCGGCCGCGCCGGTGTAGACCTTGCCGTCCTTCACCGCCACGGGCTCGCCTGGCTTGGCCGTGCCGACCAGCTTCCCGTTCAGGTAGACCTTGCCGTCCTTCACCTGGACGTTGTCGAGGCCCGCGCCCTGCGGCGGGGCGGGGCAGGTCGACGGCTGGCCCGAGGGGGCTCCGGAGCCGGGCTGGTTACCGCTGGCGTTGGCGGCCGCGGCGCCCGAGCCGGCCAGCCCGAGGGTGATCGCGCTGACGAGGACGATCCGGCGGATTCGCATCGTGCACCTCCTCTTCTCGATGGCCCCCTCATTGGGGCCGGAGCCAGACTCCCGTCCGGCGGCTGAGGCACCCCTGAAGCCAGCTGAAGTGATCTTCAGGTAGCCATTAGGTCGCGTCCGTCACCCTGTAGTCATGCGAGTGCTGCTGGTGGAGGACGAAGAGCGGCTGGCCGGACTGCTGCGCGGCGGGCTGGCCGGCGAGGGATTCGCGGTCGATGTCGCGCACAACGGCCAGGAGGGCCTGTGGATGGCGACCGAGAACCGGTACGACGCGATCGTGCTCGACGTGATGCTGCCCCTGCTCAACGGCTATGCCGTCTGCCGCCGACTGCGAGAGGACGGCAACTGGACGCCGATCATGATGCTGACCGCGAAGGACGGGGAGTACGACGAGGCGGAGGCGCTCGACACCGGCGCGGACGACTTCCTCTCCAAGCCGTTCTCCTACGTGGTGCTGCTGGCCCGGCTGCGGGCGCTGATCCGCCGCGGTGGGCGGGAGCGACCGGTCGTCCTGACCGCGGGTGACCTGGCCGTGGACCCGGCCGGCCTGCGCTGCCGGCGCGGCGAGACGGAGATCGCGCTCACCCCGAAGGAGTTCGCCGTCCTGCACGCGCTCGCCCGGCGGGTGGGCGAGGTGGTCTCGAAGGCCGAGCTGCTCGAACAGGCCTGGGACTTCGCCTACGACGGCGACCCGAGCATCGTCGAGGTCTACATCAGCGCGCTGCGGCGCAAGATCGACGCCCCGTTCGGCCGGGCGAGCCTGGTCACCGTGCGAGGGGCGGGGTACCGGCTGGATGGAGCCTGCTGATGAGGTCCGTACGGCTGCGCGCGACGGTGGTGGCGACGGTGACGGTCGCGCTGGCCCTCGGCACCGCGGGCCTGGTCCTCGTCCTGGTCCTGCGGGGAAGCCTCGTCTCGGGCGCGAGCCAGGAGGCGGCGCGGCGAGCGGACGAGGCCGCGGCCGTCCTCACCCAGGGCGCCGAAACCGACCAGCCCGGCCGGCCCGCGCTGGTCATCACCAACGTCGTCGGACCCGACCCCGACGTGAAGGTCATCAGCGCGGCCAACATCGAGGTCGCCGGCCAGACCGGTTCACAGAGCATGGGAACCGGGGCCGGCACGGCCGGGCAGGTCGCCTGGGGCTCCGGCTACGCCACCGCCCAGCGCCAGGTCGCCACCGCGGCCGGTCCCGTGACCGTGTCCGCCCGCGTCTCGCTCGATCCGGCCGACGCGGCGCTGGCGATGCTGCGGAATCTGCTGCTCGCGGGCCTGCCCGTCCTGCTGCTGCTCGTCGCCGGGCTGACCTGGCTGCTGACCGGACGGGCGCTCGCCCCGGTCTCGGCCATCCGCGCGACGTTCGCCGACATCACGGCCACCGACCTGCACCGGCGGGTTCCGGTGCCCCACTCGGGCGACGAGATCGCCCGGCTGGCACGGACGATGAACGCGACGCTCGACCGGCTGCAGCAGGCGGTCGAGCGGCACAAGCGGTTCGTCGCGGACGCGGCGCACGAGCTGCGCAGCCCGCTGGCCATCCTGCGGACCCGCCTGGAGCTAGGCCAGCGCGAGGCCCCCTGCCTGGTCGAGGAGGCGCTCACCGACGTGGACCGGCTCCAGAACCTGGCCGCCGACCTGCTCCTGCTGGCGAGGCTAGACGCCGGCGAGCCGCTGCGCGTGGACGAGGTCGACCTCGGCGAGGTGGCCGCCGAGGAGGCGCTGCGGCCCCGGCGCGGGGACGTCCAGGTGACGCTGGACATCGCCCCCGACGTGGTCGTGACCGGCTCGGCCTCCCACCTGCGCCGGATGGTCGGGAACCTGGTCGACAACGCCGTGCGGCACGCCGCGTCCACGGTGGTCGTGCGGGTGGCGGCGCCCGCGACCGTGCAGGTGTCCGACGACGGCCCTGGCATTCCCGCCCAGCACCGCGAGTCGGTGTTCGACCGGTTCACGCGGCTGGACGAGACACGGGCGCGGGACGGCGGCGGCAGCGGGCTCGGCCTCGCGATAGCCCGGGACATCGCGCACGCGCACGGCGGCACGCTGACCGCGACCGAGCCGGACCACCCCCCGGGCCACGCCGTGACCGGTGCCTGTCTACGGGCCGAGCTTCCCACCGCCGCACGACGGCTGGCCGGCGCGTTGCCCATCGTGGCCGCGGTCGACGTCGCAGCGGTGCCAGGTGAGCGTGATCGCCTCGCCGTCGCGGGCGTTCCAGCGGTGCGCGAGGTCCCGTAGGCGCGTGTGGATCGCCGCGATGGTGTCGGCGGTGGCGGTCGGCGGTAGGCGAAAGCCCAGGCGGCGGGCGGCGTCGGCAAGGTCGGGCGCGGTGAAGGAGCCCGGGGCGGGCCGCGCGACGATGAGTCTCCCGGGCTGCTCCAAGCGCGGCTGGGGGCCAAGGAGCGCGACGGCTTCCTCGGCCCGGGTCAGGCCCGTGAAGTCGACGTCGCGGTGCTCGGTGAGGGGTAGGCCGTCCCGGGTCAGGACGGCCTGGTCGCCCTCAAGGATCACGTCGGCGCCCTGGTCGACGAGGCCCCAGAAGCCATCGGTCAGACCGAGGCCCTCCTCTACGACGAAGTGGACGAGGTCGTGCGGCAGGACGTCGCCGTAGCTGGGGAACCTCCAGCTGGTCGTGCTCCTGTCGCCACGGGTGACGTGAACCTGGTCCGCCTGCCCGCGACGGCGCGAGAACGACGCGGTCAACGCACCGCTCACGGCCGAGTCACCGGCTGAACCGACGGGTCCTCCTAGGACGGTCGGGGTTCCTGGCCCGCCAGTTGCCCGGTCCGACACCGCCCACCCTCCCAGCCCGATAAGAAACCTTGGTTTCTTATGACGGCAGCGTAGCCAACGCGGGGGGCCGAAACCGCGATCATGGTGAGGTCGAGACCGGGCTCCGGCGGCCCTGACGTGGTCGCGTCGCCTGCGATGCACGTCTGCGCCAGCCTGGGATCTACGCTGAGATCGGGCGGTCGCGGCCTGCCGACGTCTTGGACGTGTGACGACTCATCCGCTCGGGAGGCAATGGTGACAACGGCCCTGCCGAAGGACAGCTGGTTGCGTGCCCTCCGCCCGCAGCCCGCGCGCGTGACGGCCGCCGAGTACGAGGCCCTGTCGGAGGAGATCGCCCGCTCGATCGAGATCGTCGACGGCTACATCGTCTTCTGCGAGGCTCCTACCCCGGACCATCAGACCGCGGGGCGCCGCCTTGCCAACCTGCTGGAGCGGCACGCTCAGAACGCGGTGAAGTCGGGCCGGTACGGCTGCCTCACGGTCAACAACGACGTCGATCTGCGGCTTCGCGACATCCCGCTGCTCAACCGGCGGCCCGACGTCATTCTCTCCCGCTGCCTGGACCGCGACCGCGGCGAACGACCCCGCGCCGAGCACGCCCTGCTCGTCATCGAGATCGTCTCGCCCGGCTCGGAAACCCAGGACACCACCGACAAGCTCGGTGAGTACGCCCGCGCCGGGATTCCGCACTACTGGATCACCCGCCTCGACAACGACGGCGTCACCACCATCGAACGCTACGCACTCGACCACGCCAGCATGCTCTACAAACACCTCGGCACTCTGATGAAGGACGAGGCCGGCGGCCCACCCGCGATCACCAACCCCATCCCGGTCACCATCACCTGGGACGACCTGACATTCTGACCGCCGCCAAGGGGAGGCCGCGGTTCAGCCAAGCCGAGCCGGCCGCGCGGGCGTATTGATCACGGCCACTCGACGCCGACGCCCGGTCCGTGGGACCTCAGGCGGCCGTCGGCCCAGACGCCCGTCACGTTGGCGATGTCGGCGATGTTCCGCGTCGGGTCGCCGTCGACGGCGAAGAAGTCGGCCAGCTTTCCGGGCTCCAGGGTTCCGACCTCGTCGGCGATGCCGCAGAGCTCGGCGCCGACCCTCGTCGCCGCGACCAGGGCCTGCCCGGTCGTCATGCCGCCTTCGACACCGAGGCACAGCCCGAGGTCCATCCGGCCGAACTGGGTGTCGAAGGGGCCGGCATCGCTGCTGATGGCGAGCTTGCCGACGAAGCCGTCCTTGATCAGCTGGCTGAAGTTTCCGACCTTCTGCTCGAAGTAGAACTGCAGGGCATCCAGCTGCCCCTGCTCCTGCCCGGTGAGGCCAGCGGTGTCCTTCTTGTGCCTCAGGTCGACGACCGTGTCATATCCCCCGCACTGCAGGGTGGTGCTGATGAACGTGCCGGCATCGAGGAGCTGCTGCGCCAGCCGCCCGTCGTAGACGCTCTGCCCGCCCTGGAGATTGTGGTGCGCCCCTAGGTTGGCCTTGCGCGAGAGATCTGCCTCCAGGAACTCCGCGTGTTCGATCGCGTCGAATCCGGCCTCCAGGGCGTAACGCATCGACTGCGTTGCCCGGCAGTGGCCCGTGGTGAGCCGGCCGAGGTCGTGCGCGGCGTCGACGGCCGCCTTCATCTCCTCGACGGTGTAGGCGGCGTAGTACGGCAGATTGCCCAGGGTGGCGCCACCCGAGGCCATGATCTTGATGTGGTCCGCGCCCTCCGCGACGAGGGCGCGGACCGTCGCTCGAATCTCGACCGGGCCGTCCGCCGTGCCGCCGCAGAAGTAGAAGTGGCCGAGTCGCTGGGTGACCGGGCGACCGCAAAGGAGCAGCCGTGGGCCGGCGAGATAGCCGCGCCGGATGGCGTCCCGCACGGTGAAGGTGACCCGGTTTCTCCCGCCGTTGTCGCGAATGGTCGTCACGCCGGCGGCCAGGTGTTTCCGCAGGTTCATGACGCAGACCAGGGCGAGCATCTCGTCCGGATCCTGGTGCACCTGCTCGTAGTTGCGCTTGTCGGCGGGCAGGGTCAGGTGGGCGTGCGCGTCGACCAGGCCGGGAAGCACGGTGACGTCGCCCAGGTCATGGACCGGCACCGCCGCCAGCTCGACCTCCCGCGCTGGTCCGACGTACAGGATCTGGTTGTCCTCGAGAACCAGCGCGGCGTCCTCGATCAGCGTTCCCTCGGCACCGACGGCGGTGAAGATCCGCTTGGCGAGGAAGGCCTGGCTCGCGGTCGGGAACGACCGCCGGGTCGGCTCCACGTCAGGCCTCTTCGGTCGTCGAGCCGACCGTCGCGTAGAAGGCCGCCGCCTCGTCCCCGAACTCCCCCGTCACCACCTGGAGGGCGTGCGGGCGGTCGACGAGTTCAAGGAGGTTCTCGACCGTGTAGCGGCCGAGCGGCGCCTCCCCGACCGTCCGCCGCTGACCGATGGCGAGGACCGTGATGCCCGCCTCGAGAATCGCCCCGCAGCACATGGGACACGGCTCGAAGGAGGCCACCATCGTGGCGCCCGACAGGTCGATTCCCCACGTCTTGGCGGCCACCCGGATCGCCATGCTCTCCGCGTGGGCCGTGGGGTCCGACGTCGTCACGACCCGGTTCCGCTCCTCGACGGCCTGCCCGTCGGCGGTGACGAGCACGGCACCATACGGGTTGTCGCCCGCGGCGGCGGCTTCGGCCGCGAGCTCCAGGGAGCGCTTCATCGCGTCCTGCACAGAGATGGTCATCGGAATTCCTTTTCGTCGGGTCGAGGTCGTCAGCTGGAGGGGGCGATGAGCCGGGCGAGCGGTTCCAGGGTGCGAGCGCTGGTCAGCTCGTCCGAGACCCAGTCGATGAGCCGGTCGACCCGGTCGGCCCGCAGCAGGGGCGCGGCGTTGAGGCGGAGCTTTCGCTCGAACACCTCCGGATCGAGGGGCTTGTGCGGATACTGCCCGTACGGAATGTCCTCACGGGCCCGGTAGCGGCGACCGTCCGTGGTCCGCACCGTGACGTCCGCGGGCAACGAGAAGCCGAAGACCTTGTCGATCTCGGGATCCTCGATCGCGACCACCCGGGCCATCAGCGACCTGATCTCGACGTTGTCGAGATAGGCCTGATGAGAGCTCGGCGGCGAGAGCCGGTCACCGGTCAGGATCGCCAGGGCGATGGCGAACGGCAGGCTGAACACCGAGACGTTGAAGTCCGGGATGTCTCGATGGCAGAGCTTCTCGGCCGTCCACCTGTTCGTCCGCACCTCGATGGTCTCGATCTCGGCCAGGGCGACCTGGTGGTGCAGCACGAGGTGCTGCGCGGCGTCGATGGCGCTGTGGGTCATCACGGAGGCGGAGCGCGTCTTGATGAGCAGCTGTTCGCTGATCCATTCCGCGTGCAGGCCCCGGAGCGCGCGGTCGAACGCGACGGGCTCCGCGCGCCCACCGGTGAACATCTCGATGAAGCCCTGATGCCCCTCGAGCGCGGTCGTGCCCGCGGTCATTCCAGCCAGGGCCAGCTCGGCGGCGAGGACCCCCTGACCGGTGTTGCGCCCGCCGTCCCAGGGCCACACCAGCGAGGGCGGAGGATTCATCACCTCGTTCAGCCCGGCCGCCGCGGTCGCCGCGATTCCGAGCGCGGCGACGAACTGGTCTTCGCTCAGCCCGAGGAGCTTGCCGGCGGCGACGGCCGCGACGAACGTGTCACCGAGGTTGCAGTGCCAGCCCGCTCGGGCCTTGTGCGACTCCTGGGTCTGGCATAGCGAGGCGCCGATCCTGCAGCCGACCTCGATCCCGGCCACGAGCGCGAGCAGGAAGTCCTTCCCGCCGGCTCCCACCGACTCGGCGACCGCCAGCGCGGCGGTCACCGCCGAGTGGCCGGGGTGCAGGTCGCCTTCCATGAAGCTGTCGTCGTTCATCGTGCAGTAGGCGGAATGGGCGTTGACCGCCGCCGCGGCCGCGCGAGGCAGACGCCGTTCGCCGCCGATGACCGAGCTCTCGGGCACGCCGCCCGCGCGGAGGTGGACCGTGAGGACGCTGGCCGCCGCGGGCAGCGTCGAACCGGTCATGGCGGCGGTCACGATGTTCAGGGTGTGCATCCTGGCCATCGCCACGGCGGAGCTCGGCAGGTCCTCGAAACGCAGCCCGGCGGCGAAGGCGGCCAGCTCGCGGGTCACCGGTGGACGCTCGGTCAACGGAGCTCCGCCCTGGGGCAGGACGTTCCGGGTACGACGGCGCTCACCGGCCTGCTCCGGCGGAAAGCCGAGCGTGGCGGCGGGCCCGCTCGGCGGCCGGATCGGTCCTTGGGACGGCGGCGAGAAGTCGCCGGGTGTACTCGGTCGCCGGGGCGTCGTAGATCGCTTCACGGCTCCCGGCCTCGACGACGCGTCCCTCGGACATGACGACGACGTGCTCGCACAGGTATTTGACAACCGCGAGGTCGTGCGCGACGAAAAGCACCGAAAGGGACAGCTGTCGCTGCATCGTCCGGATGAGATTCAGGATTTCGGCCTGCACGGAGACGTCCAGCGCCGAGACGGCCTCGTCGCAGACCAGCAGGCGGGGCCGGGTGATGAGGGCACGGGCGATGGCGATGCGCTGGCGCTGCCCGCCCGAGAACGCCCGCGGGAAACGGCTGCCGGCGTCGTCGGGAAGCCCGACCAGCGCCAGAGCCTCCAGGGCGCGGGCCCGCAGTGCGGCGCGGTCACGCAGGCCACCGATCCACAGCGGTTCCCCGACGATCTTCTCGACCCGCATACGGGGATCGAGGCTCGTGTACGGGTCCTGCGACACCGTCTGTACTTCCGTCTGGAAACGTCGCCGCTGCGCACGCCCGGCGGCCAGGACGTCGAAGCCGTCGTACCGCACCGCACCCGCGTCCGGCTGGTCGAGGCCGAGCACGCACCGAACGGCGGTCGTCTTCCCCGACCCCGACTGGCCGACGATGCCGACGACGCGCCCCGCGGGAACCGAGAACGACACGTCGTGAAGAACCTGGTGACGTTTTCTGCCCCGGCCGAAGGACTTGGTGAGGCCGTCCACCTCCAACAGCGCGGTCATCGGCGGCTCCTCGGTAGGCATTGTTCGGGTTCGGCCCCGGCCGCCGGCACGGGCGCGAGTGGTACTTCCGGGTCGTGGTCGAGGGTCGGAACCGCGCCGAGAAGAGCGCGGGTGTAGGAATGCCCGGGGTGGGTGAAGAGATCGTCGACCAGCGCCTCCTCGACGATCTCCCCTGAGCGCATGACGTAGACCCGGTCGGTCGCCCCCGCCACGAGGCCGAGGTCGTGGGTGATGAGAAGGACCGCGAGCCGCAGCTCGTCGGACTGCCGCACGATTAGGTCGAGAATCTGCTCCTGCACCAGGACGTCCAACGCGGTCGTCGGTTCGTCCGCGATCAGCAACGAGGGCTGGCCGATGAGCGCGGCCGCGAGGACGACCCGCTGGCGCATGCCGCCGGAGAACTCCTGCGGATACGCGCCGAGCCGTGTTCGCGCGTTGGGCACGCCGAGCCGGTCGAGCATGTCGGCGGCCTGCCTCATGGCCTCCTTGCGGGAGGTGCCGGCGAGCCTCAACGGTTCGGCCACCTGGTCGCCCACCGTGAGAACAGGATTCAGTGCCGTCATCGGGTCCTGAAAGACCATCGAGACCACCCGGCCCCGTATTCCCCGGACCGTGCCCGGCGCGGCGCCGATCAGCTGTTGTCGGGCCACCTCGACCGACCCGGTGAGCCGGAGGGAGGGGTCGAGCTGGAGGATGCCGCGGGCGGTCACCGACTTCCCCGAACCGGACTCGCCGACGAGCGCGACCCGTTCTCCGGGCCAGACGTCCAGGTCGATGCCCCTGACGAGTTCGCGTTCACCGAGCTCCGGCCTGTGTCCCGGCGCGGCGACGGTGGCCCGCAGCTTCCGGACGCGCAGGAAGGGCTCGATGTCGCGATCGATCGCGCGGGGCTTCATCGGACCATCGCCGGATCGATACGGACACGGATCGCGTCACCGATGACGCCGAAGGCCATCGCGGAAAGCGTGATCACGAGCCCGGGGAACATCGAGATCCACCACGCGGTGGTCATGTAGGACTGCCCCTCGGCCACCATGGAACCCCAGTTGGCATCTGGTGGAGGCGCGCCCACCCCGATGAACGCCAGACCCGCCATGATCACGATGGCCCCGCCGATCTCCATGCTGGCCGTGACGACGATCTGGTCGAGTGAGTTGGGCAGGATGTGCCGGAACAGCAGCGAGAGCCGGCCAGCCCCCATCCGTCGCGCGGTCTCGATGTACGGCTGGGACATCGTCTCCCGGATGGTGGTGCGCGCCAGCCGGGCCGTGCCCGGCCACAGCGAGAGCACCATGGCGATGGTCAGGGAGCGGTTCGACGGGCCGAGCGCGGCCGCGATGCCCAGCGCCAACACGAGCGTCGGCAGCGCCAACGTGATGTCGCAGAGCCGCATGACCGCGGCATCGAGCCACCGCGGTGACAACGCGGCGACGGAGGCGAGGACCACGCCGACGAGCGTCGCCAGCAACGTGATGCCGAGCGCCGCGAGCAGCGTCTCCGGAGCGCCCGCGAGCATGCGCGACAGCACGTCCCGCCCGACGTCATCGGTACCGAACAGGTGGTGGGCGCTGGGGCCGAGCAGCGCCGTCTTTGGATTGGCGGTGTACGGATCGGCCGGGCGCCAGAAGGCACCGACGACCGAGACCAGCAGGACGAGGCAGAGGATCCCGACCGCGATGCGGTCCAGCCAGGGGGCGTGCCGGCCGGCGAGGCCGCGCAGCGCTCGCGCGGGCGCGCCAACCAGACGCCTCGTCTCCAGCCTGGGCAGCCGGCGCGGCGCGACGAAGGTGATGTCCGGGTTCGCGTTGTTCATCGCGCCGCCTCCGCCAGCATCGTGGCGCGGACCCGCGGGTCGAATCTGATCTGCACCAGGTCGACGATCAGGCTGCTGACGATGAAGACGACACCGATGATCAGGACGCCGCCGAGCACGGCGAAGATGTCCTGGCTCAGGACGGCCTGATTGAGGTAGGTCCCCACCCCGGGAAGTCCGAAGACGGTCTCGACCAGCAGCGCGGAGCCGATCATCCAGCCGAACTGCATCCCGAGCATCGTGATCGAGGAGGCCAGGGTGGCGCGCAGCGCGTGATGGAACACGACTCGGCGCGTGTCGAGCCCCTTGGAGTGGGCGAAGGTCACGTAGTCGGTGCGGAGGGCTCCGATCATGGTGGTCCGAACGTTGCGGGCGAGGTGCGCCAGAAAGGGCGCGGCCAGCGCGAACGCCGGCAGGAGCAGGTGCGTCAGCGAGTTGAAGAACTCGGAGGCATTGCCGTCGACGAGCGAGTCGATCAGCGTGAATCCCGTGTGGTGCGCCGGGGCCAGCCCGTAGTCGTTGGAGCCGGAGATCGGGACGATCCGGAGCTTCGCCGCGAAGACGAACTGAATCAGGATGGCGACCCAGAACACCGGCGCGCCACCCAGGAAAGCAAGGAAGACGCGGAGCGCGCCGTCGATCGGCCTGTTCTCGAAACAGGCGGCCAGCACCCCGATCGGGATACCGAGGACGATGATGATCAGCAGGCCGATCGCGACCAGCTGAATGGTCGTCGGAATGGTCTGCGCGAGGTCGTGCATCACAGGCTGGTGGGTGACCGTCGAGGTCCCGAGGTCACCCCGGAAGGCCCGCCCGATGAAGTCGAGGTACTGCACGATCCACGGGTGGTTCAGACCAAGCGCGGCCCTCGCCTGGTCGATCTGCGCGGGAGTCGCCGTCTGGCCCGCGGCGATCCGCGCAGGGTCGCCGGGAATCACCTTGGTGAGAGCGAACACGATCGTGACGACACCCCATACGCAGAGAATCGCCTGGCCGAGCCGCGCTACCACGAAATTTCTCATTGACCTGCCTACCCGTGAGGGCCGCGGGTCCCGGGACGGCGTCGGCCCGGGACCCACGGGGCCAGTTAGTTGGCGCCGGACGCCAGGCGGATGAGCTTCGGGTTGAAGATGACGAACGAGGGGTCGAAGCCGAACGGCTTCACCTTCGCGTCGGTGACGACCGGGGTCGCCGGGTTGGCGATGGTCACGGCGACGTGGTCGTCGAGGATCAGGTGCTGCGCCTGGTTGAAGTCCGAGCAGGCCGTCGTCGCGTCCGTCGCCTCCGCCCCGGCGGCGATCAGCTTGTCGGCCTGGGGGTTGCTGTAGCGGGCCAGGTTCGTCGTCCCGATCGACTTGCTGGCGAACCGCTGCTGCAGCCAGGCGCCGATCTGCGGGTAGTTCGGCGAGTCCCAGACCATGGCGAGGTCGGGCTCGGTGTCCGCCGAGCTCACCATCTGCAGGTACTGCGGGAACGTGACCTGCTTGAGCGTCAGGTTCAGGCCGATCGCCTTGAGGTCGGTCTGCAGCAGCGTCGCCGCCTGCGTGTGCTCCTGGAAGACCGGCTGGTACATCAATGTCAGGCTCTTGCCGGTGGCGCCGGCGTCCTGGACGAGTTGCTTCGCCTTCGCCACGTTCTGCGCGCTCGGAGCGCCGTGGACGCCACACGCGACGGCCGGGGAGACGAGGCCCGTCGCCACCTGTCCGGCGCCGCCCAGGATGGTGCTGAGGTGGCCCTGGTAGTCATAGGCGAGCTGGATGGCCTCGCGAACCCGAGGGTCGGCGGTCACGCCACCCGCCGTGTTCATGATGACCATCGTCTCGTTCAGGGTCGGCAGCACCGTGACCTTGTAGGACGGGTTGTTCTGGAACTGCTTGAGATTGGTCGCGTCGAGCTGGGCGACGACGTCGACCCCGCCGTTCCTCAGCTCGCTGGCCAACGTGCTGTTCTCGGCGATGTAGCGGAAGTCGAGGTTCTGCGGGCGCGTCGCGTCGTAGTTCCAGTAGGACGTGTCGAGCGTGAGGTCGAGGTTCGAGTTCGCCTTGTACCCGGCGAGGTCGTACGGTCCCGAGCCGGCGTCGTTGGTCGCCAGCCAGCTCTGCGCGTCGTCGCTGCCCTCGTGCTGGCCCACGAGCTTCGAGTCCAGGATGTAGACCTTGCTCAGCACACCGATGAACTGCAGGTCAGGCTGCGTGAGGCTGATCGTCAGATGCGTCCCGTCGGTGGCCGTGGCACTCGCGAAGTCCTGCATGTACGCCGCGACCCCGGTGTTGACCTTCTTAATGCGGTTCAGCGTGTAGGCCACGTCGGCGGCCGTCACCGGATTCCCGCTGTGGAACTTGGCGCCGTCGTGCAGCGTGAACGAGATGCTCTTGCCGTCGGGCGCGTACTCCCAGGACGTCGACAGGCCGCTGACCAGCTTCCCGTTCGCGTCGAAGGTCACGAGCGTGTCGTACATGCTCGTGATCGCCTCGTCGTTCTGGATGTCGGAGACCTGCTGCGGGTCGAGGGTGTGCGGCACCTGGACAATGCCGATCACCACCCGGCTGCCCCCGGCGCCGCCGCCGGAACCGCCACCGCAGGCGGCCAGCGAACCGCCGGCCAGCGCCATGGTGGCGAGCACGACGGCCCCTCGTCTGTAGTTCTTCCTCACGGAACCTTCCCCATTTCTGTCGACACCTCGGTGGAATCTCTTCTTTGCTCAGGAGCGGCAGCGGAGGACAACTGCCGGTGGTGGTGCGGGCGCCGGTCATGAAGAGGCGCGGGCTCACCGATCGCGTTTGGTCGAATGGACTGGGAACGGCGATCACTCGCCGCGGGCTGGGTCAGGCCGCCGCTGTGATCACGTCGCGCAGCGCGGCGGCCGACGTCGTGAAGAAATCCAGTTCCTGCTGCTCACTGACGTTCGCCCGGAGCTCGGCCGGGCCCGGACGGCGACCGGCGGCGACCTCGGCGCCGTACGCGGCCGCGCTCCGCTCCAGCGCGGCGAACTCGTCGGCCGTCAGATCCCGGTGGGACGCGGCCCAGCGCGGCTCGCGCAGAAACAGCGACATCTCGGCTCTGGTGGCCGTGATGCCCTCGATCGAGATGTTGAGGTTCGGGTTGTGCTCGGCGAGCAGCCCGAGCACCACCGGCCAGTCGATGATCCCCGTGCCGATGGGAACGATGAACCGCCCGTAGCCGTCATCCGTCTCGACCAGGGCGACGTCGCGGAAATGGGTCTGCCGCACATAGGGAGCCAGCCGCCGGGCGGCCGCGCTCGGGTCCTCACCCCGGCAGACCACGTTCGCGATGTCGAAGGTGATACCGAAGGCGTCCGGCCCGCCGGCCTCGACCAGCCGGATGGTCTCGAAGGACGTGATCTCCTCGTGCGTCTCGATGTTGAGGTGCGCCCCGACGCCGCGCAGCACCGGCCCGAGCTTCGTCAGGTACTTCTCCGTCGCGGCGAGCTGGTCCTCCCAGTCGACGTCGGTGCGGAAGCGGTCGCAGGCGAACAGGCCCGGGAGCCTGTGCTTGTAGTTCGCCGTCGCGGTCCACAGCTCCGTGATGCCCGCGTCCGCGACCGCCTCGATGATGCGGGCCATCCCGTCGAAGTAGCTTCCCCGCCCGAACTCCCGGATCTCGGGTGCCTCCGGCGTGGCATACGGGTTCACCTTGGCGATACCGGTCTCGATGTACATGTCGAGGGCGGCCGCCGCCTGGACGACGTCGGAGAGCTCGGCGGGGTCCATCGTCCGGCTCAGCTCGAACGGGGACCGGAAGAAGGTGCCCTGAAGCCCGGCCGCCTTCATGGCCTCGAGCGTCCCGATCGCGCCCAGTTCGAGGGAGCGCGGGAACTTGCTGCTGTCGGCGCCGACCCTGGTCATTTCGCCCACACCGAGTCCTCGTTCTCCGCCAGGTTGACGAGGCCCCGGGAGAACACGTTGTTCGGGTCGTAGAGCCGCTTCGCCCTGGCGAGACGCTCGTACTTGTCGCCGTAGACGGAGCGGGCCATCTCCTCGTCGCCCGCCACCGAGGTG
This sequence comes from Pseudofrankia inefficax, assembly GCF_000166135.1. Taxonomy (NCBI): domain Bacteria; kingdom Bacillati; phylum Actinomycetota; class Actinomycetes; order Frankiales; family Frankiaceae; genus Pseudofrankia; species Pseudofrankia inefficax. The sequence goes on along the minus strand of NC_014666.1, from coordinate 1,874,987 downwards.
AAGTTGATGTAGGTGCCGTTTCGGTAGGGCTCCAGCTCGTTGTCGAACCTGCGGGCCCAGTCGACGAGTGGGGCCTTCTCCGACGGGTACCGCCAGTCCGCGCCGATGTTGACGCTGAGCACCGACTCGATGCCCGCGGTCGAGTCGTTCGGGCGAGGCCGCGGCTGGTGCGTGCCGGCGATGAGCTCGAACGGGCAGAGCAGCTGATGCGCGATGTGGGCACTCGAGTTGAGGCTGCGGCCCGGGTACTCGTCGACGAACCTCAGCACCACGTCGATGCCCTCGTCGTCGAAGTTGTCGAGCGAGGTGTGCTTCCAGTAATGGCCCAGCCCGTAACGGAACTCGTCGTCAGTGCTGTGCTGAAGGGTGACGTGCGGGATGGTCCGCAGGCTGGAATAGATCGGGTCGGCGAGGGCGAACATCGGCGCCGTGGCCTCGGCCTCCCCCGCCGGGTCACCGTAGAAGATCGTGGCGACCGAGATGATCTGCTCGCCGCGATGCTCGGCGGGAATCTGTGACCAGTACTCCGGAGCGCGCAGCAGGCGGATGTAGGTCCCCATGTTGCCCGGAGCCGCCGGTCCCCATTCGTGGAAGAACCGCAGGATCGCGCGCCGGTCCGAGGCGCCGAAGAGCTGCTGTCGGATGGTGACCAGGCCCGGGAGGGCAATCGTGCGGAACACGAACCGAGTCACGATCCCGAAGTTGTGGCCGGCGCCCCGCAGCGCCCAGAACAGCTCCGGATGGTCCTGCTCGGTGACGGTCAGGATTCGCCCGTCGGCCACGACGACCTCGATCTGCTCGACGTGGTCCACGGTCGCGCCGAACATCCGGGACAGATAGCCGAGACCACCGCCGAGCGTGAGCCCGGCGACCCCGGTGTGCGACACGACGCCCGCGGGCACGGCCAGGCCGTGGCCGGCCAGCGCCTGATCGACGTCGCCCCAGCGGCAGCCGGCGCCGACCGCGACCCGTCCGGTCCGCTCGTCCAGCTCGACCGACCGCAGCAGGCCCGTGTCGATCATGACGGCGCCGTCCAGGACGGCGGTGCCCGCGAGATTGTGCCCGCCGCCTCGAACGGTGATCGGAAGGCCGGCCGCCACACAGTGCTGGAGGGCGGCGACGACGTCCGTCGCGGACGTGGCGCGGACGATGGCGAGTGGGTGGCGGTCGATGTCGGCGTTCCAGACCCGTCGCAGCACGTCGTACCCGGCATCGCCCTCGGCGATGACGTCACATCCGACGGCGCGGCGCAGGTCGGCGACTCGTGCGTCCGTGGTGGTGGTGGCTGCGGCGCTCACGCGCATTCCTTTCGTAAGACAGGCACGCAGTTGGCGGGGCGGGGTCAGGTGGTACTTCGTGCACGCGCGGCGGTCGTTCAGGCGCTGAGGTCGATCTCGCGGCCGACGCCTTCGGCGCGGGCGCGGTCGATCAGGAGGCGGGCCGTCGCGGTGTCCTGCAGCGCGAGGCCGATCGAGTTGAACAGGGTGATCTGGTCGGGGGACGTGCGGCCCAGGGTGCGACCAGCGATGACGTCCCCGAGCTCGCGCAGGGCCTCCTCGGCCTTGATCGCGCCATCTCTGATCGCCAACGCCGTGTCACCGGACTTGGCCAGGCTCTCGTCGGCCGAGTCGACGACCACGTAGGCCCGAGCCATGGCCTCGTTGTCGACCTCGCGGTGGTCGGTCCGTGGCGGGGCCCCGACGACGTTGACGTGCAGGCCGGGGGCGAACCACGCACCGTGGACGAGCGGCTCGCGGGACGGGGTCAGGGTGCACAGGACGTCGGCCTGGCGGGTGACGGCCTCGGGCGACGACAGTGCTCGCACCGCGAACCCCAGCGCCTTCGCCTGCTCGGTGAAGGCATCGACGGTCGACGCGGAACGCGACCAGACGACGACGTCCTCGACCGGCAGCACGTGCGCCAGCGCGCGTAGGTGCTCGATCGCGAGCCGGCCCGCGCCCACCAGCCCAAGCGTGCGGCTGGACGCTCGGGCCAGGTACTTCGTCGCGACCGCGCTGGCGGCCGCGGTGCGCACCGCGGTGATGAGCCGACCGTCCAGGAGCGCCTCGCACTCGCCGGTCACGGTCGAGCAGACCAGGAGGGTGGTGCGCTGCACCTTGCCGCCGGCGCCCACGAGGTCCGCGAGGAACTTCACGGTCGCGGTCCGCAGGCGCTCGTCGACGGCGAGCATCGGGAGGAACACCGCGTCGCCGACCGTGACGGCCGACGCCTTGCCGTTGGTGGCCCGGCCCGCGGCCAGGCCACGGTGCGCGTCCTCGACCGCGCCGATGACCGCGGTCCTGTCGATGAGCGACTCGATCTCCGAGCGGCTGAGCAGCAGCGTCATCGCGGCCCGGGCCTCCCGGCCCGCGCGATCGGTCGGCCGCCGGAGACGACCGAGAGATCGTCGGCGGCGCCAGCGATCCATGGCATGGGCTGTGACCTTCCTTCCTGGCGCGGGACGTGCGAGGACGCGCCGAGCGACGGGGGCGTGCCGGAGGGAACCGTGGCGGCTCAGGGCGCGGTTCGGGCAGCCCGCGTCAGGCCGATCGCGAGACGGGGCGATGCCGGTCGCCAGCGGGTCAGGCCTGGCCGGCCGATCGGAGAGCGGGCGTGGCCTGGGGCACGCACGTCGGGCCGCGCGAAAAACCCCGGCCGCACCGCCATGGCGGGACTGTGTTGGGGCGCCGCGGTCGCGGCGCACCACTCAACGGACGGGTCGAGTACGTGGACTCGGCCGTGGTCCGCCGTTGGACGCGACGAGTCTGGTCAGGTCCTCAGCCCGTGGCGGGGAGGATGGAACGCAGGGCCTCGATCGAGTAGGAACGTCCCCGCTCGACGTGCGCGATGGCGATGGCCGCGGCGTACTCGGCGTTGCCGTCCCAGATCGCCTGGCAGAGATCCTGGTGCTCCCGACAGAGCGCGCCGGCGTCCCGCTCGGCGGTAAGCCGGAACAACCAGCGGACTCGACCGTTGATCGGCCGCATCAGGTTCGCCAGGGTCCTGTTACCGCTGAGCGCCACGATCTCCTCGTGCAGAGAGGCATTCGCCGTCGTGATCGCCATCGTGTTGCCCTTCGCCGTCGCCGCCTCGGCAAGGACGAGCGCCCGGTGCAGGCGATCGGTCGCCCCCCTGCCCGACTGACGGGCGGCGAGCCGGGCGGCGAGCGACTCCAGGCTGGTACGTACGTCGAAGAGCTCCTCGACATCGCGGAGCGTCAGCTGGGTCACCACCGAGCCGCGACGAGGCTCGGAGACGATGAATCCCTCCGCCTCCAGCTGAGGGAACGCCTCTCGTACCGGGATCCGGGAGACGTCCAAGGCGAGCGCGATCTCTCGCTCCCGCAGCCTGGTCCCCGGCGCCAGCTCACCGTTGATGATGCGTTCACGGATGTTCTCGTAGATCTGCTGGACCAGCGACCGGTCGGCGACGCCCAGGGGTTCGGGGGCGAGCCGGCTCGGCGGGTCGAGCGACGTGATCTCTACCTGGTCGGCTGACCCAGGCGTCGTCATCGCCCCACCCCCGTGTCGATCTCCGTGGCCGCCACGATCGTACGGAAGCCGGCGCGCCTGTCGTCTGAGACGCTCGCAGCCGGCACGGCGGTGACCTCCTCCTCTTCGTGACACCAATGTCGGGCCCTCTGGTATACCGCGTGCGTCTGGCTGGCGCGGGCTGCACCCGGCACGACCCGGCCGGTCGGTCCAGCGCCCGGCCCGACCGTCGGCGCTCGTCGCGCCGGCGCCTGAGCTGCCGTGGCACCACGACGGCCGTCGTGGCAGGCACCGCAGGGCCAGACGCGACGCGCTCCACGTCAGTCCGCGCCTAAGAATCGATCTTCATCTGCCACCCTCCGAGGGGATCGAGCTGTCTCGCGTGACTTCGAGCGCTCCCGACATCAGGCATACAATCTTCCAAATGTTGCGTTCGAATGAACGCGCCTGTCCGACTTCGTTACAGGCTCGAACGGCCCACGAATGCCCTGCTACCAGGGAAGATTGCCGCGAGACCCGACCCTGGCCACGGAGAGGCGCTAGAGGCCGACTCCCTACTTGGCATACCAAGAGGGAGACGATCTTGCTATGACCTGGCAAACCACGGCCCGTTGCCGGGCCTGGGACCGGATGGAGATCCTTCTCGGACCATCGCGGTCTATGGCATGCCACCTGTCCCCCGGGCCCGTAGACACCCGTACATCGCCGCGACGGTGCAGGGTGGCATGGTGCAGCGGCGACTACCGTGACTGGGACGGACATGACGGAGACCAACCCTGATCCCGAGGATGGCCACGCGCCGGCCGGCCGCGGCCGGGGCCGGCCGCGCGGGCTGTCCGAACGGGTACGCCGTGACGTGTTCGGCGCGGTCCGCTCGATGCTCGCGACCTCGGGCTACGAGGCGCTGCGGCTCGACGACGTCGCCGAGGCCGCGGGCGTCCACAAGACCACGCTCTACCGGCAGTGGCCCAGCAAGGCCGCTCTCGTGCGCGACGTGCTGGTCGCCGCGGAGACCGCCGCGCTTCCGCGCCCCGACGAGGGCAGCTGGGAGCGCGACCTCGAGAAGCTGCGCGAGGGCCTGCTCGTGGTCTTCAACCATCCCACGACCATCGCCCTGATCAGGACCCGAGCCACCGCGAACGACGACGTCCTGACCGGGGGCCTGCAGCTCGCGAGCCAGGAGATGGCGTTCCTGCGGCTCCCGTTCGAGCGGGCCGTCGCCCGTGGCGAGATCGACCCCGACGCGGATGTCGCGATGCTGGTCGAATGCCTGATGTCCGCCCTCACGACGCGGCTGTGCGTGACCAGGCTTCCCATCGACGAGGCGTTCACGCACAGGCTCGCCCGCCTGATCAAAGCCGCCGCCGGCGTGGGTCCGGCCGCCACCGAGGCCAGTGGCACCGAGCGGTCCGCCAGCTAGGCCTGTTTTCTGCTGTGATCTGTTGCAGAAAATCTGGGCAGCGGGGTAACGTCCGGATCGCCGGCCCCGCACGGCGCACGGCACGCTCATCGGCGTCGATCGCAGGACCCAGGCGTGGCGGACGAGGAGTTCAGACTTGTATCCCGGATCTCACGCGAGCACCCGCCCCGACAGGGCCGCCGTGGTGATGGCGGGCACCGGTGAGACGGTGACCTATCGCGAGCTGAACGAGCGGTCCCTGCGCCTAGCGCGGCTGCTGCGCGCACGCGGGCTCAACCAGGGCGACACCGTCGCGCTCATGGCCGAGAACCATCCGCGGTATCTCGAGGTCGTGTGGGCCGCGCTGCGCTCGGGCCTGTACCTGACCGCGATCAACTGGCACCTGTCGCCAGGCGAGGCGGCTTACCTCGTGGCCGACTCCGAGGCGAAGGCGCTGATCACCACCAGCCATCTCGCCGCGACGGCGACGGAGGTCGCGCGGCTGAGCCCGGCTGGCTGCGGCGTGCGGCTGATGATGGACGGCGCGCAGGCAGGATTCGAACCGTACGAGGCGGTTCTCGCCACGCAGACCGCGCAGCCGTTGGCCGACGAGCCCCGCGGCGAGGTCATGCTCTATTCCTCCGGGACGACGGGCCGGCCCAAGGGGATTCGGCGCGCGTTGTCCGGCCAGTCGGTCGACCAGCCGTCCGGCGGCGGTATCGCGACGATGGGCCGTTTCCTGTTCGGGATGGACGAGAACACGATCTACCTGTGCCCCACTCCCCTGTACCACGCGGCGGGCCTGCAATGGTCGGTCGGCGTGCACGAGCTGGGGGCGACGCTGGTCGTGCAGGAGAAGTTCGACGCCGAGGGCCTGCTCGCCGTCCTGGAACGGGAGCGGATAACCCACGTCCAGGTGGTGCCCACCATGCTGGTGAGGCTGCTGAAACTGCCGGCCGGCGTCCGCTCGAAATACGACCTCTCCAGCCTGCGCCGCCTCGTGCACGCCGCGGGGCCCTGCCCGGCGGACGTGAAGCGCGCGACGATCGACTGGCTAGGGCCCATCGTGGACGAGTACTACTCGGGGACCGAGGGATGCGGCCTGACCTACATCGGGTCCGCCGACTGGCTGGCGCACCCGGGCTCCGTCGGCCGCCCGCTGGTCGGGACTCCGCACATCTGCGACGAGGCCGGACGGGAGCTGCCGACCGGCGAGGCGGGACTGCTGTACTTCGAGCGCGACGAGCCGCCGTTCGAATACCACCGGGACCCGGGAAAGACGAAGGCCAGCCGCCACCCTGACCAGGCCAACTGGACGACCTGCGGCGATCTCGGCTATCTGGACGGCGAGGGGTACCTCTACCTGACCGGCCGCAAGAACTTCACCATCATCTCCGGCGGGGTGAACATCTACCCGGCCGAGATCGAGGCCGCGCTCATCACGCACCCGCTGGTCGCCGACGTCGCCGTTTTCGGCCTGCCCGACCACGAGATGGGCGAGTACGTGCACGCGGTCATCCAGCCCGTCGACCCGGAGGCGGGCACCCCGGAGCTCGCCGACGAGCTGCGCCGGCACGCCCGTGCCAGCCTCGCCGGCTACAAGGTCCCCCGGGTCATCACGTTCCGGCCCGAACTGCCCCGCATGCCCACCGGCAAACTCGCGACGGCGGCGCTGCGCGCCGAGTACCTCGCTCCGCGCACTGAGCAGCCGACCGTCCCGGCGCCGCGGCCCTGATCCCGTTCCTCGTCCAGCCGTCACGACCGTGAACGTATACTGTATCAAGTATCTCATCGTGGATCTGGGTTGACCCCAGTCCATTCCCCAGGGCCGTCCCCGAGGCCGGTCCGGCTGCTGAAGGAGATACCGATATGAGGCATCCCGGCCGGGTTGCTCTGGTCTTATCCGTGGCCTGCGCCGTCGGTGTGGCTGGTTGTTCCACGAGTTCGAGCGGCGGCGCGGGTTCCGGCGCGGTCACGGTCAACCCGGCGTTGAGCAAGCTCGGCCCGGACCACGGCTGGAGCCAGACCAACGTCACCGTCGACCCAGCCAAGCTGGCCTGCGGCTCCAAGGCCCCGGATCCGAACCGCGGGATCACCGCGACCTCGATAAAGATCGGCTCACTCGCGACCGTCACCAGCCCCGGCGGCGTCGCGTTCGGCGACTTCCCCACCGGCGCCAAGATCCGCCTCGACGCCGCGAACGCCGCCGGCGGCGTCGCCGGACGCCACCTCGACCTCACCACCACCCGCGACGACGGCGCCGACCCCGGCCGCGACGCCGACCAGGCCAAGGCCATCGTCCAACAGGACCAGGCCTTCGCCACCCTCGTCGGGACCACCAACGGCAGCTACATCGACGCGTTCTGCACCGCCGAGATGCCGTTCTTCGGCTGGGGCAACAACACCGGCTTCTGCGGCAACGCCATCGGCTTCGGCATCACCGGCTGCCAGACCCCCAAAACCGGCGACCCACGCGCCTACGACACCGGCGGCGCACTGACCATCGCCAACGCACTGCCCGCGGGCACCGCCAGGACCGCAGCACTCATCGGCCTCGACAACGACGCCGCCCGCCAGGGAATCATCACCGTCGGCCAGGGCCTCCAGTCCGCCGGCTTCAAGATCGTCTATAACAAGTCGTCGATCCCCGTCTCCGGGCTCACCGACGCCACCGCGATCGTCAACGCCGTCATGACCGCCGACTCCGGCAAACCACCCGCAGTCGTCTTCTACGTCGCCCAGTTCGGTGACGCCGTGAAGCTCTCCGGAGCACTCAAGGCCGCCGGCTTCAAGGGCGCGCTCGTCTCCCCGATCTATGACCCACGCGTCTCGACCGTGCCCGAACTCGAAGGCACCTACGCACTCCTGCAGTGGCAGGGCGGCTTCGCCACCGACATCCCCGCCGTCGCCCAGATGGCCGCCGACTTCCAGAAGTATGCCCCCGGCACCGCGCTCAGCCTCACGTCGATGGCCGGCTACTGGTCCGCCGACATGCTCGTCAAAGCCCTCGAAAAGACCGGCCAGAACCTCACGGTCGACGCGTTCCTGAAAACCCTCAACACCAACTACACCAACTACGTGGCCGCCGCCGTGCCCGAGACCCGCTGGCCCCTCAACCACATCGCACCGGCACCCTGCGAAACCCTCGCCCACCTGACCAACGGGAAATGGACGGCCCCCGCGCTGCAGTGCGGCGCCATCGCCAAGGCGCCCTGACCCACGCACCGGGCCCGGCCGGTCCACCCGGCCGGGCCCCCGCCCGCCGCCCACCCGCCCCGCTCGGAGGACCGCATGTCCGCGCTGCCGACCGTCGACGTCTATGACCCGGTCCGCTATGAGTCCGGCATTCCGCATGACGACTTCCGCGTGCTGCGCGCACAGGCACCGGTCTTCCGCCACCCCGACCATGAGCGACCGGACGGCCTCTGGGCTGTCACCCGGCATGCGGACGTGATGCGGGTGTCGCGCAGTCCGGAGCTGTTCTCCTCAAGCCGGTGCACCGCGATCCTGGCCGAGATGACCGAGGAGCAGCACACCCAGCAGCGGCTGATGATGCTCAACATGGACCCGCCCGAACACAGTCGGCTACGCAGCCTGGTGAACCGGGGCTTCACGCCGAAGGTGGTCGGCCGGATGGCCGAACGCCTTCAGGACGCCTGCGACACGATCGTCGACTCGGCGCTGGCCGTCGGCACCGGCGACTTCATCGATCTCTGCGCGGCCGACCTTCCGCTGATCGTCATCGCCGAGCTGATGGGTGTACCGATCGAGGACCGCCACAAGCTCTTCGACTGGTCGAACCGGCTCGCCTCCGCGACCGACGGGCGGATGGACCAGAACGGCGACGCGGCGGTCGCCGTCCTCGAGGCCTACGCCTACGCCAACGACCTCGGCGCGGCCAAGCGCGCCTGCCCCGCCGACGACATCGTCAGCCGCCTGATCGCCAAGGACGACCAGGGCGAGGAACTCTCCGAGCTGGAGTTCGACCTGTTCTTCCTCCTGCTGATGTTCGCCGGCAACGAGACGACCCGCAACGCCATCGCCGGCGGCATGCAGGCGATGATCGACCACCCCGACCAGTGGGAACGGCTCCGCGAGAACCCCGGCCTCGCCCCCCACGCCGCGGACGAGATCGTCCGCTGGGTCAGCCCGGTCAACGGGTTCCGCCGCACGGCCACCCGCGATGTCGAACTCGGCGGCCAGCTCATCCGCGAGAACGACAAGGTCGTCATCTTCTACGCCTCGGCGAACTTCGACGAGTCCGTCTTCGAAGACCCCTACACCTTCGACATCGGCAGAAGCCCGAACCCCCATCTCGGCTTCGGTGGCGGCGGCCCACACTTCTGCCTCGGGCGCCACCTCGCCATGCTCGAGGTCGAGCTGATGTACCGCACCCTGGCCGCCCGAGTACGCCGGGTCGAACCGCTGCGCCCACCCAACCGGCTTCGCTCCAACTTCGTCAACGGCGTCACCTCGATGCCGGTGCGCCTCATCCCCGCCTAAGGCGGGGGCCGCGGCCCCTGCGGGGAAGCCGCTCGACTCCAACGATCAAGCTCCAGCTGCCGGAGGGGCCTCGATTGCGCAGTCGGATGACCCCTAGTCGGCAGTGGTCGGTCCACCCGCGGTAGCCCGGGGCGGAAGTTCGTCCGGGCGACCTTCGGCCGGTTCGAATGGCCGCGAACCTACGGCGGCGGGTCTGACAGGCTGGTGCTATGCCGCCCCGCCTGCTCGACGAGGACGCGCTGACCGCGTCGTCGGTGGTCGCCAACCGGGCGATGAACCGGGAGCGCCAGCTCGCGGGGGTCAACAGCTACGAACGCGAGCTGGGGTTCAACCCGTTGGACTGGCTGCGCGCACGCGCCGGCAGCGAACGCCACGCCGGCCAGACCCAGATCACCTGGCTCGACCTGTGCTGCGGGACCGGCCAGGCCCTGCTCCAGGCTGGCGACCTGCTACGCGCCGAGGGTCTTGGTCTCGCGGTGCGCCTGGTCGGCGTGGACCTCGTCGACGCGTTCGCTCCACGGACGCCAGGCAGTGATGTGGAGCTGACCACCACGTCGATCGTCACCTGGAATTGGCCCGGACCGTTTGACCTCATCACGTGCGTCCACGGCCTGCACTACATCGGCGACAAGCTCGCGGTCATCACTCGCGCCATCGACGCGTTGACCGAAACGGGCCTCTTCATCGCCGACTTCGACGCCGTCAGCGTGCGCCGCTCGAACGGACAGGCGGCCGGACGGGCGCTGACAACGGCGCTACGCACCAGCGGCATCTCCTACGACGCTCGTCGCCATCGGCTCACCTGCCAGGGCCGACGCGAGATCAGCCCTCCGTTCACCTATCTGGGGGCAGACGATCGCGCGGGGCCGAACTACACCGGCCAGGCTGCCGTGCACTCCTTCTACCAGGTCGAATATTGACTCGAAGTGGCGGACATTCTCCTCCAATCAGTGACAGAGCGCGCCTCGCCTTTGAGGCGGCGCGGAGCCGAGCTCCCCGGAGCGTGAGCAGCCGCGCGTGGCCGGTCTGAGGCCAAAGACCGTCGTGGCGCAAGACAGAGAATTCGTTGGTGGGACCAACGGTATGCGACGCCAGACGAACGTGCCTACGGCGCAGTCGCCTACGTCACCACTAGGCCGTAGTCGGTAGACTGCGGCAGCCCGGGGCGGTAGCTCAGCCGGTCAGAGCAGGGGACTCATAATCCTCCGGTCGTGGGTTCGAGCCCCACCCGCCCCACCACCAGGCAATACGCGAGTACTGGGTCCCGGACAGCGCTCGTACAGCAAGGTATCCTCAAGATCATGAAGGCGACGGATGCCTCTGCTGTCGACGACCTGACCACCCTCCTTCCGGACTGGCGCCGGCATCTGCGGGCGCTCAACCGATCTCCAGCCACGATCCAGAGCTACCTGACAGTCGGGGAGTCGTTCGTCGGCTACCTCACCGAGCAGGGCATGCCACGATCCGCGGGCGCCATCGCGCGGGAGCACGTCGAGGCGTACCTGGTGTCCCTCAGCGAGCGCGTCAGCGCCGCGACGGTGGCCAAGCACTACCGCTCGCTCCAGCAGCTGTTCCGGTGGCTCGTGGAGGATGGCGAGATCAGCCGGACGCCGTTCGAGCGGATGAGCGCGCCCGCCGTCCCTGAGCAGCCGGTACCGATTCTGGGTGACGACGTGCTCCGGAAGCTCCTTGACGCGTGCAAGGGCAACAGCTTCGAGAACCGCCGTGACGCCGCGATCATCCGCCTGTTCCTCGACACCGGGGTCCGGATTGGTGAGCTTGTCGGGCTGAGCGTCGATGATCTCGACTTCGATCACGACGTGGCGCACGTGATGGGTAAGGGACGGCGTGGCCGTGCCGTCCCTTACGGGAACCGCACGGCCGACGCGCTCCGTCGGTACATCCGCGCCCGCGCCCGGCACGGCCAGGCCAAGAGCCCCGCACTCTGGCTAGGCAAGAAAGGTCCCATGACCAGCTCGGGCATTAGCCAGATGCTGGAGCGGCGAGCGGCGGACGCTGGCGTCCCGAAGCTCCACGCGCATCAGTTCCGGCACACCTTCGCCCACGCGTGGCTCGCCGCGGGTCACCAGGAACAGGACCTGATGCGCCTCGCCGGATGGCGAAGCCGCGAGATGGTCGGCCGGTACGCGGCGTCAGCCGCCGATGACCGAGCGCGGGACGCACACCGTCGAGCCGCGCTCGGCGATCGTCTCTAGGTTCGCGCCCACCGAGGTCAAACGTCAGGATTTGGATCGTACAACCACCGCGCCGCCTCGGCGTGGCGCTCTATCCTCTCCGCTTGCCGCGCCCAGTCCTGAGACACTCTCCACCAATCAGCGTTGGGCCACGCGCCTACACCAATTAGCTGATCAACGATGGAGATCACCCTGCGTGCCGCGGATGCAAAAAATGGAGCGGGTATCAAGAGGCGCTGACCGTCTGAAATGTAAATTCCATCCGAGCGCCCACATCCGGCGGGAATATCAATCTCCGTGATGTCAAATGCGCAGATCTTCGCGCGGGCCGACGGTTGAGATGTCTCCCAAAATTCAACCACGCGCCCCCGCAGCGAATGGCGGTGATGTACGTAGGCTCTGAGGGAGTATATGAAATCTCCGTGCTCCATCCCGGCGCCGGATCTTGCTAGATCGCGCAAAGATGCAATCGGCCCCGTGGCGTCACGTATCCAGGGTGGCGGCTTGTCGACGCTTCGAAGATTGTTCCAACTGACACGACTTGGCGATGGAGTGGCTCCAACTGAACTTGCAAATATCCATGGCACAACGTCAAGCAAACCCGCCATCAGGGACAGCGCGTACTGTGCGTGATAACCGTATCGAGCCAGCAGGTTGTTATTCCCCCCCATGTAACCTTCCACCTGGCTGATTCTTTCTAACTCATCGACCGCAATTAGTAGGTTCGCCATCCGATCGATATTTGAATGAAGAAAATCCACAGTGGCCTGATAGGTGGCTGATCGTGCGGGCTCAAGGGAACTCCGGTACGCTGTCAGGGTATTCGGGGCAAGGCCATGCACGACCGCATCGATAAACAACCCTCCCTTGAGCCGCTCCGAGTAGTGTTCCTCAAGCATCCCTACCGTCTTTCTTGGGTCGACTCGGGCCGGTCGTAGGGTCCGGGGGCCCAGGGGTGTCGGGTATGGCTTTCAAGCATCTGCCGTACGAGTGGCTTCACATGATTGGCCGCCCGGCGCCCCCTCGACGACTCGGCCGCTGATTGAGAATTGCGATCTGATCGCTGCGTAGGGATGAGCCGGCGAGGTCGTCTGTGGACAACGTGCTGGTCAGAGCAGGGAGACACGGGTGGAGCGTGTGTGGGCCGGGGTGGACATCGGCAAGGAGCACCACCATGTGGTGGTGATCGACGCCGACGGCGCCCGAATGCTGTCGCGCCGGGTAGCCAACGACGAGCCGACGCTGCTGGATCTACTCGGCCAGGTCACCGCGTTGGCCGAGCGGGTGCACTGGGCCGTCGACCTCAGCACAGGCGGAGCCGCGTTACTGCTGGGGCTGCTGGTCGCACACGGACAGCAGGTGTTCTACCTGTCCGGCAATCAGGTCAGCCGGGCGGCCGGCGGCTACCGGGGCGAAGGCAAGACCGACGCGAAAGACGCCGCGATCATCGCCGACCAGGTCCGCATGCGCCGGGACCTGGCCCCGATGCGCGTCGACGACGAACTGATCGTCGAGCTGCGGATGCTGGTCGCCCGCCGCCGCGACCTCGCCGGCGACCGGGTTCGCCTGGTCAACAGGCTGCACGAGCACCTGCTGGGCATCAGCCCCGCCCTCGAACGCGTCCTGAACCTGACCAACCGCGGACCGCTGGTCCTGCTCACCCACGTCCAGACCCCGGCCGCCATCCGCCAGCTCGGCCCGGCCGGGCTCGAACAGTGGCTGCGGTCGCAGAAGGTTCGCGGCGCCGCCGCACTGGCCGCCACCGTCACGGCGGCAGCGAACTCCCAACGCACCACCCTGCCCGGCGAACAACTGGCCGCGCAGCTCGTCGCGGACATGGCGAAGGGGGTGATGTCCCTCGACGAGCAGATCGCGCAGACCGACACGCTCATCGAGGGCCGGTTTCACCGCCACCGACACGCCGCCGCCCTGCTGAGCATGCCCGGCATCGGGGTCCTACTGGGCGCGGAATTCCTAGCCGCGACCGGCGGCGACATGGCCGCGTTCACCTCCGCCGACCACCTCGCCGGCTACGCCGGCCTGGCCCCGGCCCCACGCGACTCCGGCCGGATCAGCGGCAACCTGCACCGTCCCCGCCGCTACCACCGCGGCCTGCAACGCGTCTTCTACACCTCCGCGCTGGTCAGCATCCGCTACAACGACCAGTCACGAACCTTCTACGACCGCAAACGATCCGAGGGCAAACGCCACACCCAGGCCGTCCTCGCGCTCGCCCGCCGTCGCGTCAACGTGATCTGGGCGCTCCTGCGCGACAACCGTTGCTACCAACCAGCCCCACCGCCCCTGATCGCGGCCGCAGCCTAGCTTGATCATTTGACAACTTCATTGAGAATCATGAATGATTCGCCGCGGTCGCGTATCCACAGCTCAAGTATTCGAACCGCCTCGGATGGGGAGAATACTCCCGCCGCACCCAAGTCGGCCACCTCGTACCTATCGGCGAGGAGCTTCGGATCTTCGGCAATAAGGATGTCGTTTTCGAGTGCGGCATGCGCTGCTACTTCCAAGTGTAGTCGACGGGCATCCTCCCTTGGTAGGGCGGGATAAGTTCGATCGGCGCACACTTCCCACCCTAGGCGAACATCATGGGTCGGGTTCAATGCAGTTAACGTGTTCGGCTTGGAATCGGTCGTTATCCAGCCGCCAGCGGGACCGTGTAGCTCCCAATCGAATCTGTGAATTCGACTTTCGAAGACGGGGATGACGATATCGCGATGCGCATGAATCTCGACCCGATCTTCGAGTTTTGAAAGCGACAGAATTCGGCTGAGCGCGCGCGAACTCTTCTGGAAGGTCCCCGACGTAATGGTCACACGCAGAGGCGCGCGCCCAAGCCAGGGCGAGGGCTCTTCGCGTCGTATGAACGTTGGATAGGAAGTGACGGGTCCTTTCATGCGACGAGCTTCCTGCCATCGCGACGCTTGAATAATCTGAAGCCAGTACGCACGACCCATGCAGGCCATCGACTCCCGGCTTTCGGCGAAGCCAGAACGGTTCGGGGGTGCGTATTCTGGCATATCAAGTCGCCTCCGATGTCAGAAGTTGCGGGCATCCGATTTCAAGGATCCTGCTGAACAGTAGTGAATGAACGCGTCGACGTCACGAGGATTTTGCAGTATCGACATCACGGATGAGGGCCGCCGGGGTAGGGCACGTCTTGGCAGGGCGACGATGCGAGGTACCCCGAGCCAGCGCGAGGTGCAGCAGCCGCGACGCCGCTGCCAGGTGGCCGACGCTTCATCCCAAGTCGGCAGTCCGCGCAAGGCGCGCATCCTGGCGAAGCTGACTTTCGGGCCCGCCGCCGGGTCGTAGTCGCTTAGGCTGACCGATGGGCCAGCTCGGGAGTGACCGTGACCAGGATTTTGATCGCGCGAGCGCACGTCGTTGTCGATTTGATAGTGGCGAGTGGGCTGTCGGAGGCAACAGCCTTGACATCGATCGCGTCGTGGTCTGACAGGTAGGGCTGGCTCTGTGGCTTGGAAGGAGTCGGACGCTCGGATGGCGGCGTTCGATGTGCTGGCGCGGCTGGGTGTGGATCCGCCGGATCTTGAGTTGCTGCGGTTCGGGGAGAACGCGCTGTACGCGTTCCGCGAACGGCGGCTGGTTGTCAGAGTGGCTCGACCATCTACCGATCCAACGCACGTCGCCCAGACGGTGGAGTTCGTCCGGCGGGTCGCGGCGCGCGGGATGCCTGTTTCGGAGCCTGCTGACCTGACGGAGCTGGTGCAGCCGGTCGTGACGTCGACCGGGGTCGTGACGCTGTGGACGTTGCATGACGTGGATGAGGGCTGCCGGGTGAGCGCCGCGGAGCTGGGCGGGTTGGTCCGTCAGTTCCATGAGCTTGCGGCGCCGGAGGCCGATCTCCTGGACGAGTGGGAGCCGTTCGGGTTGATTCGGTCGAGGTTGGCCGCGGCGGAGCGCGATGGATTCGACCGATCGTTGACCGGGCCGTTGGTCGACCTGCTCGCGTCGCTGGAGACGGCGGTCGACCGGCTGTCGGCGCGGCTCGGGATCGGCGTGATGCATGGGGACATGCACTACGGCAACGTGCTGTGCCTGCCGGGCCGACGTCTGCTCCTGATCGACTTTGATCAGGTCTGTCGTGGGCCGCGGGAGTGGGACCTGGTCCCGAACCTGGTGACGGTGCGCCGCTTCGGGCTGGCCGAGTCCGACTACCAGGAGTTCTGCGCCGCCTATGGCTTTGATCTGCGGACGTCCCCGGACGTTGAGACGCTGGTTCGGCTGCGGGAGCTGGGCATGGTCAGTTGGTTGTTGCAGCAGTACGGGACCTCGGCCGTGATCGACGATGAGATCAGGCTGCGTGTTGGGACGATCGGTGAGTCGGTCGGTCCGCCTGCGACCCGGTGGTGGGCTCATTGAGCGCCGCGGCTTCGGCGGGCTCCGCGCGGCCGTTTGATCCGATCGTGGCGCGGCCGTCGCATCGGCTGTCCATCGTGATCGCGACCAGTGCCGAGACTGCGGACCTGTTGCGCGCTGACGGCCAGCTTCCGGAGACGTACCTGCGGTTGGGTCGGCTTGCGGCGTTCTACCGCGATGCCGACAGCCAACTTCCCCGTGTCCTGGCGGTACGCGATCTCGATCCGCCGACGCTGGCCTTCCGGAGGGGCGGGGGAACCGCGGCGACGATCCGGGCGGCTCGACTGTGGCTGTTCGACGTCCAGGCTGGCCCCATCGTGGCCGTGCTGTCCGTCGACCTCGACTGCGAGCCGTTGGTACTGATCCCATTTCTTGAGGATCTTTACTACGACGACTTGACCATCGGCGGCAGCCCGATCGACGGGGTGGCGGCCGATCTTCTCGATGGGGTGGACGCCGCGGTCCGGCACAGCGCCGGGAGTCGGCTGGAGCTGACCTCGCAGCGCCACCAGATGGTGTTCACCTCGGCCACGCTGCCCGAGGACTCGGTTCAACGTCTCATCTACCGAGCTGACCTCGACGCGAACCCTCAGTATTCATCGATCCAGTACCCGGCGGAACTCAACCGGCGGCCGACCAGCGGGGCCGCTGTCGGCGCCTACGTTTCTGTGTTGGCGGCGCAACAGGACTACATCGAGAACTGCGCGCTGCTGTCCTCGGTTCAGGTTGTCGCGGCGTCGTGCAAGATTCGTCGGGTCAGATTCGCTGCTTATGAGACCTTGCTGCGTGTCCGCGAACTCGGCACGACGCGAGCCACGATGAGCAGGCCGGAGCGACGGGCCGAGTTGGCTCGGCTTCACGAGACCTTAGCCGAGCAGGAGCTGGCTCTGACGTTCGGCGTGGAAGCTGCGTGCGAGATCGGGATCCTGGTTCCAGCACTGCGGGTCGAGAACTTTCATCGCCAACTCGTGGCCTGTACGGGGCTGCGCGACAGTATCGAGACCGTGTCGACGATGCTCGCCCGCGCCACGTCGGTCCTGGCCGCCGAGGAGGGCTCCCAGACGGCCCTGGATGCCCAGCGCCAGGACCTGCGCAGACTGCGCTACGGCGTGACGATCGGCCTTCTGTCCACGATCGCCGTTCCGATCGGAATCATCCTCGGCTTCTTCGGCGGCAACTACACGCAGGTCGACGGCAACAGGTCCATGTTCGACTGGTCCCACTACCACGACATGTACCTTGCGGTTCTTGGCCTGATCTTGGCGGCCGGAACTGTCTTCGCGATCCTCTTCCTGTTGGAGCGTCTCCAGATCCGCCGCGCATCAAAACCCAGCCATTGATTCCGGGTTCGTCGTCAACGAATGCTGCAGAAGCGGAACGCTGACTCGGCAACTCGCCGATGTCGCGCCTGGACGCCGGTGCTAACTTCTGCAAGCAGCCCGCAAGCACTGGTAGTGGGATTCGGAGCGGTCTTATGCTTCTCTGTGAACCTGGCTACTGATGGCGCAGACTCCCGGAGCCCGCAGGTTTGCCTCCGCGATGACGTTCGAGTAGTAGGACACTATACTTGCCGCAACGGCGTCGGCGGCTAGGGGAATCTCAAAGGCGTGGGCCCATTTGTTTACGGCTACTGTGATCTTGGCTGTGATTTCAACCTGGATCTCTCCGATCATTTCAAATTCCCTTCGATGGCTTACGTTTGATCGAGATCTGCCCTGTTCACGACCGGGCGACCCGGTCGACAGATTGAGTGGTGGGTGACGGTTATCCGTCGTCATCTGGGCCGAGCGAGGCGACGACCGCGCGCAGCATCGATCGTCGCGTCGGTGGAACGCCGGTTGGTCCGTAGACGAGGACGAGGCTGCGGTCGCCGAACACCTCGACGAATTCCATGCCGTCGGAGACTCGCGCGAGTTGATCGATGAGATCGTCCGGGCGCTGGCCCGGCCAGATGGTCACGGTCACCGCCGGCCCACCAACGGCAGCCTTCACACGGCATGGCTGGGACTCGGACGGTCCAAAGCCGGGCGCCTCGGGCTCCGGACCGCTGGCGTCGCCAGCCTGCACCGCGGCGGCGTCGTTCGGGTCGTGGGGAGAAGCTGCGCGGTAAAGGCGTACCCACGTGGCCCGCGGACCGTCGCCGCGGTCAACCAACGCCATCGTCCGCGGGCCGAGTTGGTGGCGCCCGCGCCGGGAGCGGCGGAGCCATCGGCCGATCGCCGCTGCGCCACCACGGCCGATCACGAGGCCGCTCACGCCTTCCACCACTGTCACCGCCGGTCCTCCCGTCGCTCGGACCTCGCCCGTGACATGGTCTGGGGAGGTCTCTGGTCGTTTTGCGGTCGTCCCGGACCGGCTTGGGGGACAGCCGGCCCGGGAGCCACGGCAAGAGTGACGCGCCAGATGTCGACGCAACAGTCCGAAAACGTGCCGGCCCGATGGCGCAGAATTGACTCATGGAGAAGCGCCCCGGACTTGCCGCCCGGCGCAAAGCTGTCGGTCTCTCGCAGGAGGGCCTCGCCGAGGCGCTGGAAACCGCCCGGTCGACAGTCGCCCGGTGGGAACGCGGCGAGGTAGCGCCGCAGCCCGCGACCCGCGCGCCACTGGCCGAGATCCTCCAAATATCGCTCGATGATCTAGATCATCTTCTCAACGGCGACGAGCCCGAGAAGGTTCATGATCCTGTGCAGGTCGGCCCGACAGAGCCGGTCGGTCCCCTTCACACCGAACGTGCGCGTGACCGGGTGAAACAGCTGCTTGCCATGGAGCGCACGTTCGGAGGAACCCGCATCGCGGACCTTGCCGTCGACTCCGCCCGCGCATTCGAACGCCGGATAACCGACGCAGGTGTCCGCCCCGGCTACAAGTCCGAAGCCCACGCGGTCGCCGCTGAGCTGTTCGAGATCTCAGGCTGGCTCCTGGTCGATGCCGCGCGGCCGACTGATGTGGACCACGCCAACAGCCGAGCACTCCACCACGCGGCGGTCGCCGGTGACCACGGTATGGAGATATTCGTTCTGCAGAACGAATCCATGCACCTGTGTGAGACCGGCAGGGCCACCGAAGCGCTCTATCTGGCGCGCGGCGTCCTGGACCAGCCGCTCTCACCACGGCTGTCCGCGATGTTCCACGTGCGTGAAGCGCGTGCGCTCGCGGCACGCGGCGACCACGAGTCGAGGAGAGTTTGGCAACGAGCCGTCGCCGAGTTCGGCGACGGGGTGCGCGATTCGGATCCTTACTGGGTGTGGTGGCTGGACGACGAGCAGATGGAACTTCAAAAGGCACTTCTGCTGAAGGATCTTGACGAGCACGAGTTGGCCATCAGGGCCTTTCGGGAGTACCTCGAAACGCGGCCCGACAGTCTGTATTGCTCTCTGACGCTCCCAAATCTCGCGCTGAGCCAGGTTCTCGCGGGGGCATGGCGGGATGCGGAAGGCACGGTGCGAGACATTGTCGACGCCGCGGACGACAGCCACTCGGGGCGATTGAACGTCCGCATCGTCCGCCTGGCCGACACGGTCAAGCGCTCACCGGCCGCGCCTCGGTCGCTCCGCGACGCCGCACACGCGCTCGCCGTCTTCGCAGGTTGACCGATGCCGAGCGCGAGCCGCTCGCAAGCGTTCGCATCGCCCGTCGGCGGCCATCGTCCGACTGTTAGCCGCGATGAGCGGCCGTCTGACCCCACCGCTTCGATGCCGCGCGACTGGACAAGCCGACCCGGGCGCCGATCTGAGCCCATGTCTCTCCGGTCTCCCGCCACGCCCGGACGGTGGCCTCCGCGACGTCGTCGGGACGACCGGCGATGTCGGGCCTCCTGAGCAGGGAATCGGCGAGCAGCAGAGCGGCGCCTGCCCGGGTTGGATGCTGGCCGCGGGGCACCATCGATGCGATGTCGCGGGCTTCCCAGCCCGAGCGACTCCGAACCCCGTAGGTCGGCTGTAGCACTCCGATCGGGACGTCGCCCATCACGACCGTCCACCCGCCGTCACTCGCTCGCACGAACGCGGGTACCGCATCCGGGGGCGCGGTCCGAACTGCCCGCACAGCGGCTTCAAGAGCGGCCCTGTTTGCGCGCATCGCGTCTACCAGTTCGTTTGTCCCGTGACGATCGGACGCTGGCACGGGTTCGGGACGGTTCACGCCCTTAGCCGGGGCGCTCGTTTCGGTCGTCTCGTTACGATCGGCCGGTGGAGTGATCAGGGCACGCGCACGGCGACTCGCGCGCGGGGCCGCCGTGTCGGTTGTCTCGTTACGATCGGCCGCCAGAGCGACTGGGCCCGGCTCGGCCCGGCTCGCACTGTGGGCCGGACCGCCCGGCTCAGTCGTCTCGTTACGATCGGCCGGAGCAGCGGCCGGCGCACGCCGCGGACGGCTCGCGCTATGGCCTGAGCTGCTCGTTTCGATCGTCTCGTTACGATCGGACGCCACCTTGATGCGGGCGGACGTTCCCGCGCGGGTGAGAAGTGCGTTAGCTCCGTCGGCCACGGCGGCAGCCTGGTCGGCGGTGGGCGCCTGGCCGCCGTCAAGGAGTCCGGCAAGGTCACGGATCGCTGCGAGCAACGGAGCGACGCTCGGTGGATCTACCGGGCCGGTGGAAAGGGCGGCCGTCCGGCGCCGGTACGCCCGTTGACGGCACGCGTTCGTGGCCCATGCCGGGGACCGGCCACCGCGGGCGGGCGCCGCAGGCACAAGGGCACCGCAGCCGCACCGGCAGGCAGTATCGATCGTCACGTTACGATCGTAACGGGCGGGAACGGGCCTCGGGGCGGAATCTCTCGGGTTACCCGCGAACGTGTGTGGGCCGCGCGGCTGGTTGCTCCGCGCGGCCCACTTCTCGCCGCTACTGCCGAGGTCACTCCGCGGTCACGATCTCGAAGGCGATGTCGAGGATCATGGAGCCCTCCCGGTTGGGACGCCGGAAGGCGCCGGGAGTGAGGCATATGAGGCGCGCCGCCTCGTCTCGGCGGTAGGCGACGCTCCTGCGCCGGGTCTCGGCCGTCAGGCCGAACAGAGCCCTCATGGCGCTGTCCGCTGGCGGGTCGAGCCGGTCGATCGCGGCCCTGATGATCCGCTCGGCGAGTAAGGCCCGTGTTTTCGGGCTGGTCCCGTCGGGCGGGGTGAGCAGGTCGACCAGGTCGGGTCTGTGTCGTGCCAGCTCGGCGGCTCCGGCGCCGTGGCGCCGGGCCTTGCCGAGGAGCGTTTCGACCGTCTCGACGTCCGGCCTGTCGTGGGTGTGCATGTGGCGTTCGGCGTGGGCCTGTGTAGGCCCCCGCGTCCCCCGCCGCAGTTCCTCCTTCGGTGTCTGGTGTTGCCCTTGCGGGGTACTCGCTGGGCAACGTCGACAACTATCTCATGCTTTGTCCTTTTCTGCTGCGTTTGTGTCCACTAGCTGTCGATGACTGCCCGAAGCCGCCGCTGACGGCCGTTCGGCGGTCGAGAGGAAGCGGGCCCGCCGAAGTAGGACGGGACGCGCGTCGGTGCAGCGGATCTGGTGGGCCCTCGCGCAGTAGGCGCGGCGGTCTTGGTCACGACCGAGGCTGATCGGTGGCAGGCGCACCCTGGCCGGGGACGCGAGAGGCGCGACGAGGGCCTATGAGAACTCCTGAACACGCAGCTCCGCGCGCTGCTTGCGGGCGGTCGGCTCGGATCTGTAACCGATCCGCTGCCATGTTTCGTGCCACGGCGATGCCCTGACGCGTGGTCACTGTGCCGCCCAATCCGAACGCAACGACCCGCCGTGTATCGGCGCATATCACTGACCGATATTGGGGGCAAAACCCCTGCGCCGCGAGGCCAATACTGGCGATGCCAACGCGCCCCGGGAAGTAGTCGGAGGCGCCCCTCTCGCCAATAACGCCTGGAGTCTCCATGCCTCGATTCGTCTACCGGCCCTCGTTGTTGTCGCGGCTGTTCCGCTGGTCACTGGCGGTCTCAGCCCTGTACCTCGCATTGTTCGGCCTGTCCTACGTGGCCGGCCATCTCCTGTCGGCCGTCGGCCCCTTCCTGATCGTCGCCGGCCTAGCCTACGGCGCCGTCTTCCTTGTCCACCGCGGCCGAGACCGGTGAGCCTCGCCATCGGCCTCAATCCAGTTTTCTCCAGGCCCGCGACAGGCCCGGACTCCGGCGCCTTCCTACTCTCCTACGACGCCGCATGGTGGCTACTCGAAACCGTCCTTCTCCTAGGTCTGATGGGGTCTGGAGCGAAGCCGCTCCGCGCCTCGGTAAGGGCGTGGGTCTGCCTCGTCTGGCTGTTCGCCTCGGCCGCGCGATTCACTCCGCTACTTCTGACCGCGACGTCTCGCTAGCTGCATTCCCTCTCCCGCTTTGAAGGAGAACCTTTCATGATCCGCATTGATAGCAGCACGCCCTTGATCGGCTACGGGTCGCTGACCTTGGACGATCTCGCGCTGCGCGCCGATCAGGCCTACGCCGACCACATCGCGACCTACGACGCTACAGACGTCCTGCACCGCGCGCTCGCGGCTCTCCCCGAATACGACCAGGAGGCGGCCGAACTGGTCGACGAGGCCATCACATTCATTCACCGCTACCGCGAAAAGACCCGCCATGAGTGGGCCGCGACCTACCGGACGTGGGCTGCGGTCGCCGGCATTGAGATCCCTCCGGACCTACAGGAAGACCTCGGCCCCGACATCCGCGACTACGACCACGGCGACGACTACGACGACAGCGAGGCCTGACCCGTCATGGAGATCACCATCGTCATTCTCCTTGGGGCACTGCTGTTGGTCGCGCTGATCGCACCGCGAACCCGAACCCGGAGCCTGGTTCCCGTGGTGTGCATTCTGCTCGGCTGGTACTGGGCCGGCTCCGGGTTCGTGCCGACCATCGCGGCCGTCCTCACGCAGATTCACGGATTCCTGCGCACGCTACCAATCCGTTACTAGAGCGGTAATCGCAGGCGCGTCCCGCCATCCCCGCGATGGCGGGACGCGCCTCCCCATCGTCTCAACCGACTCTCGAAGGGACCTTCCATGACGGACAACCTGCCCGTGCCGGCCGAACAATCGGGCTGGGTACCGGACATCCCCGCTGTCCTGGCCGAAATCAGGCCGATGTTGCCCGCTGCGACGGGTACGCAGGAGCGTAGCTACGAATGGCCGATCGACCAGAGACCCGACGGCCGGCTCGCGCCCGTCGACCCCTCGGGCGACCGACCGGCCGATATCGGGCGCCGACCGGTCATCCCCGAGCAACTCCGCAGCAGCCGGCTCGGTCCTACCCTCCGGCATACGAGCGGCCGATGGGCGCACATCGGCGCCTTCCATGCCGTTCGCGCACCCTGGTACCTGATCGTTGTGGCACGGGCCTCGGTCCTCGGCGCGTGCCGCCTGGTCGCCCGACTCGTCCGGTGGTGGGCATGCGCCGAGTCCGCGCCGCTTCGCCGGGCCGCAGTCGACAGCGGCGACAGCGCGGCCTGGCTACGCCTGGACCGCGAAGCGCGGTCCACCCGCCGAACGCGCACCGGCCTGACCGTCGTCGCCGGCGGCGCGATCCTCGCCGCGTTGACGGCCACACTGCCCGCGCTGGCGAACGCTCCGTGGCCCGCGACCGCGCTGACCGTCGCACTGCTCGTGGCCGTGCTCGCGCGTGCCGGGCGACCGGCAGGAGGACCGTTGATCGCACCCGCGATCGTCACGCCACGATTCCGCAAGCTCAACGCTGACGTCGTCCTACGCGCCTACTACGCCGCGCGGCTTGGAGCGGACAAAGACGATCAACGGGTGACCTTCGGCTCGCCGATGGCCAGGGACGGCGACGGCTCCCGCGTCGCGGTCGATCTTCCCTACGGCCGCGGGTTCACCGACGCCGTCAAGGCTCACGGCGCCATCGCCTCCGGCCTCGACGTCGCGGTCACCCAAGTCTTCCTCACCCGCGATCCCACGTCGCACCGACGCCACACCCTCTGGGTAGCCGACCGTGACCCCCTCGCGATACCCGCAGGACGAACGCCGCTCCTGCGCGGGAGGCCCACGGACATCTGGACGCCCGCGCCGTTCGGGCTGGACGAACGCGCCCGACCCGTGACGGTCGACCTGATGTGGAACTCGATCCTGGTCGGCGCCCAACCCCGGCAAGGCAAGACGTTCGCGCTCCGGTCGCTCGGCCTGTTCGCCGCTCTCGACCCGTACGTAAGGATCACCGTGGCCGACGGTGGCGGGAAACCCGACTGGCGCAAGTTCGAGGCCATCGCGGACCGAGCCGTCTTCGGGCTGGCGCCTACCCGCGACGGCGACCCGGTCGAGATTCTCATCGACACGTTGCGCGAGATCCGGTCCGACGTCCAAGCGCGTTACCTGGCACTCTCGGACCTGCCACCAGACGTGGTGCCCGAGGGCAAGCTGACCCGGGAGATCTCACGTGACCCCAAGTACGGCATGCCCGTCCGGCTGCTCCTGCTGGACGAGTTTCAAGAATGGTTCGCGACCGGCAACCCCGCGGCCGACAGCGAAATAGCCACGCTGCTGGTCTATCTGATCAGGGTCGCCCCAGCGGCCGGCGTCATCATCGGCAGCGCCACACAGCGGCCCTCGGGGATCGGTAGCGGCGACGTCGCGAAAAAGTTCACCGACTACCGCGACAACCACCTCGTCCGCTTCGCGCTACGCACTGGATCATGGCAGGTCTCTGACCTGGTCCTCGGCGCGGGCGCCTTCAGCGAAGGGCTCGACTCCTCGACCCTAACGGCCGAGCACAAAGGCGCCGGCATCCTCCGCGGCGCCAGCGACACGAACCCGACCGTCCGCACCTACCTCGCGGACGCCGAGGACGCCGCACACCTTCTCGCCATCGCCCGCAAACTCCGCGAGTTCACCGGCACCCTGTCCGGCCAAGCAGCCGGACAGATCGCCCACCGCGAGCAGCGCGACGTCCTGGCCGATGCGCTGTCGGTCTTCGCGGACGGCGCCCCCGGGCTCCACTGGGCCGAGCTGGCCATCCGTCTCGCGACCGCCTACCCAGAGCACTACCGAGACGCCACAGCTGAGGCGATCAGCGCCCAGCTTCGCGCCTTCGGCGTGCCCTCGGTCGACGTCCGCCGAGACGGGCAGGTCCGCAAAGGCGCCCGAGCCGACGCCATCCGCGAAGCCCACCGCGCCCGCGCCGACCTGTAGCGACACACCGGGGGTGTAGCGGCAGCGCTACACCCCCGGCGACCCGTCACACGCCTTCTGAACAGCACACATCGCGCCCTGTAGCGGGTAGCGGACGGCGCGCCCGTCGACCGAAAACGCGCTCAGGGCCGTGCCTCCGCGCTGCACCTTGCGCTACCCGCTACCTCTCATCTCCCGCCGGTCTGCGCTCCCGGCATCATTCACTGAAGGGTCGTCCCATGGCCGCCGCGCGCCCAGAGGACCGCAGCATGATCGCCCGAATCGCATCCCACTCGTCCTGGGCGAAGACACAGGACCGGGCCGCCCGAACCGCACCCGCCCGCGCCGCATTCCTCGACCGTTTCGAACGACAGGTCGACCCAGATCGCAAACTGCCATCCGCCGAGCGCGCCCGGCGCGCCGACTCCGCGCGCCGTGCCTACTTCACAAGTCTCGCTCTCAAGGCCGCGCAAGCGCGGCGACGTAGAAAGGCAGATGGAATCCGGCTATAGAAGGTGTTGAGCACGGAAACCCTTTTGTCCAGTGCTGCGGCCGACCAATTCGTGGTCCAATTCGGATCACAGTCGCGACGCGACTGGTTCGAGTTGGCCACAGAAAATCGCTGGACGGGGACGTTAGGTGCCTTGCTCGGATGGGCGCGTCTGCCAGAGCTGAACAGTAGTATCACTACTTCCGGTGGCGAGCTTCCGCCCGTCCGGACTAAATGCCATCGCATTCACGATGCCAGTGTGTGCAGTTACCAGATCGTCGATTAGCGACGGTCGGACCGGGTTGGCCACATCCCATATCCGGACTGTTTGATTGACAGATCCCGTGAAGAGCATTGAACCGTCGGGACTGAATACTAGGGAACGAACCCCCTCGGCGTGGCTGCCGAGCCGGGCGGCAATCTTTCGGGGCCGCCTTGCGTCCTCCACGTTCCAGATTATTACCGACTGGCGTTCGCCGCCGAAAACGAGGGTTCGCCCATCCGGGCTGTAGGCAATTGCCCACATTGCTGCATTTACCCCGCTCAGTTCGGCAAAAAGACGTCCGGGTCTATCCACGTCCCATATCAGCACCGATTCGTCGCTGCTCGCGGTAGCAAGAGCGTGCCCGTCGGGACTGAATGCCAATGCTCCCACGACGCCAGTGTGTCGAGTGGGAAGGGTGGCGATCGGGCTGGGCTGGGCTGGATTTCTTAGATCCCACAATCTCACGATTGCGTCGACACTGCCGGTGGCGAGAGTGCGGCCGTCGGGGCTGAACGCCAAGGTTCTCACGGCCCCAAGACTCGGTCTGGGCAACGCAGTGATGAGTTGAGGTGCCGCCGGATTGGTCATATTCCAGAGCCTCACATCGCCGCCACATGTGGCGAAAATCTGAGCGTATGAGCCGAAGACTCCTGCACTCACTCCGCCGGTGTGATCGGTGAGTAGTGTGGTGCTCTCGCCGCTGCGGGCGGAATCAGTCACGTCCCAGAACCGGACAGTTGTGTCACTACTGCCAGTCGCGAGAATTTTACCGTCGGGGCTGAACGAGACCGACCGCACTCCGCGCGTGTGGCCGAGTAGCGGCGCGCCCGCCGGGCGTGGATCCGGGAGGCTCCTGCTCCCCCGATTGAGGTTTGATCGGCGGGGCGGAGCCGGGACAGACCAGGTCGGGTTATCCGAGAGAGTTCGATTCGGCCGAGCATCCGCAGCAGACGATCTTGATTCCCCCGTGGACGGAGGCGGTTCCGAAGAATTTTGGTCATACGGCGCTTCTGTCGGGCGCGAATCGAGAACGGCCCGGATCGACTGACCCGAGAAAGGTGGGGCTTGCGGATCGGGAATGGGCATGTCTGGTCGGGTATTGTCGGCAGGAAACCCGGGTTCGTTGGGCGGGGTTGCGGCCTTCGCAAACTGTGGGAAGTCTGGGGCCGCGTGCGGTTTTGCCCGACCCTTGATTGCATGTTCGACCTTGTCAAGCAGATGCCTGCGAGCGTCGTCGGCATCGCGGCCGAACAGGTCGATGGACACGACCAAACCGAGCAGGCCTGGCCGCGGGCAGTCCTCTATCCGGATAGGTAGCAACTTACGCTTGAAACCCTGCGGGTCGGCCTGTTGGGCCGCCTGCCATTCTTGTTGCCCATAGACCGAATTGAGATAGGCGTTTGAAAGCAGCGCAATCGTTCGCTGCGAAAAGAGGACTCCTTGCTGCATGCGGGCGTGCCAGTTTGATCCTGGCACAAAATCCCACTCCTGGATGAGCACCCGGTATCCGGCATCCTCCAATTGCCATGCCACCCAGACAGCCCAGGTTTTGTTAGCGGTTGTGTAGGAGACGAAGAAGTCCCAGCTCTCCGCCTGCGGCTCTGCGCTCGCGTCCCCCACAGTCCGATCTTCTCACCGAGGCAGGAACTCGCGTGGCGGCAGTCCCCCGTGGGGCGTCCCCGCGTCGACTTGTGCCAGTTTGGCCATCGCCATGCGTCGAGGCGGGGTCGTAGGCGCCGCTAGGTCCCGACCGAAGGCGGCGGACACGGCGGCCCCCGCTTGGCCTTCGCGTCCGGGCTGGGCCGGGCGAGCTGTTGGACTCTAGCTGACCGCATCAGAGGGCTAACCCGCGCGGGGGCGTAGCTGGCCGAGGCCAGGCAATGCCGCCTTCGGGAGCGTGGCGCCTAAGGGTGTGCAGGCGCAACGACAGAAGCCCGTGGGCACTCGGCGACCGAACGTCTGCGATTGGACACAGGGCGTCATGTCGACCTCTCAACGCTTGTGATGTACAACACTACAAGCGCGCCGGATCTGCTCGCGAGTCGACCGCGATACAGCGGGGTATTCGACACCCGACGGTGCTACGCGAGCTGCGTTGATGCAGCTCAGCACACCGCTAAGCCGGACAGTCCTCATAATCCTCCGGTCGTGGGTTCGAGCCCCACCCGCCCCACCTGGCCTGACCTGCATGTTTGTGTCGGGATCTTGACACTGAAGATCGCGTACTTGTGGTTCTGATGCCAAGGTGATGCCATCCCGACGGGAGCGATCTCGGCTGTCGCCGGCCGCTCCTGAGGTTCTTCACGGATCATGACGGACGGGCAGCGGTCCAGCTGACGAGGACACCGGTGGGAAGGTTCCGTGCCGCCTGCACCGGCCGATAGTTGCGGCGTTGCCCTCACCGGCGGAAGGTACGGCTGCGCCGACGCCTGCACTGCCGCCCGGGTCCGCGCGCCGGTCTGAGTGGAGCGCGGCGACCTTCACTCGCGAGCACATCACGGCCTACGCGAGCGGTACGCCGCCTGGCTTCCCGGTACGAGCAGCCGCTCCGAAGCCCACGATGCGATCGATCGCGCCGCCCACGCCGAGGCCGCCTGCCAAGCCGCCGAACGGGCCCGGGACGACGCCCTCGGCCAACTGGCGACGATCACCCGGCGGACAAGGCGGGAGGCGATCGGCGATTCGCCAGCCCCGCCGACGGCTTGATTACGTCACCCCTTCGGGCCGCTGGGCACAGGTTCCCCCTGGGCATTTACCAGTTCGGGTTGAGGACGAGCCCGGTGTTGTCGTTGATCATCCAGAGGTCGAACTCGTCCGCGGTGGTGAAGGTGGGCTGGCTGGCATGGCGGCAGGTGACCGTCGCGAGTTCAGTGATCGCTTTGCCGGGGTCCGGGGAGGCCAGCGTCGCCTGGATGTGGGCGAGGGCGGGGAGCGCGGCGAGGGCCAGCTGGGTGTGCTGGTCCTCGCCGAGAGCCTTGGTGGCCCTGCCGATAAGCGCGGCCGTGGCTGCGGTGGTGACCGTCTCGGCCTCCAGGAGCGCGAGGTGGTCGTGATCTGTGCCGTCGGCGCGCGCGGCGACGATCGCCAGCTGGAGCCCCTGCAGGACGAGGGCGGCGGTGGCCTGGGCCACGACACCGCCCACGAGTGCTCCGAGGACGGGCACAGGCAGGACGGTCTGACCGACGAGCCCGCCGGCCCACACCATGCCGGCCCGGATGGTTCCCGCCGCACCGCGGGCGGCGAACTCGCCTGGGTCGATGTGGCCTTTCGCCAGCTGCAGGCCGGCATCGGCCACCACCCACACGGCGTCGGCCATGGCGGCAGGCACGGTGCCACCGCCCAGCGCTGTCGGCAGGACGCCCGTCGCGGCGGCCGTCCGGACAGAGGCCGAGATCGCACCGACGGTGCCGGAGCGGGCGGCGCCACGGGCTGCGGCGCCGGCCGCGGTAATGATCGCGGCGCCCGCGGAGGTCTCACCGGCCCGGACCCGCGCGGTCTCGCCGACCGCGGAGACCAGCGCGCCCACGACCGCGCCCGCGGCGGCCGCGGCGGCGCTCGCCGCCACGACGTCACGGGCGACGGCGGAGGCGACCTGATGGTTGGCCCATCCGATCGGGTCGCTGGCGGCCACCTGCGCCTGCTGGTAGCCGATCGGGTCGCCACGGACGGATTCGTGCGCCAGCTGGCTGGACGTGCGCGCTCTCGCGTCGAGGTAATCGTCGAAGAAGACGCCTTGCGGGTGCATGGTCAGCCGGCGGTCGAGCAGATTGTTGACGTCGTCGAGGCGATCGGCCGCGACGAGTCGTCCCATGCCACGGTAGGACGGCCGGGAGATTTCGCGGGCCGCGCCCGGAACTCGGCCGACGAGCTTCGCCTGGATCTCGGCGATCGTGCGGCCACCATCGACCAGGCGGATGTCGGCGGGACCGTTCTGTGAGCCGCCCTGCGTCCATTCCAGCACCTGCGCGCGCACCGTCGCGCCTGCCCGTGCCGCGTGGCGGTTGAACCCGACGGTGTGCATCACCTCGAACAGGTGCCCGGCGCGCTGCGGGTTGCCCAGGTTGGCATATCGCTGGGCCAGCCGAACCACGGTGTCGCGGCCGTTCAGTGTCTCGACGACCTCGGCGGCGGTCCGACGGGTCGCCAGGTCGATGACTGCCAGGACCGCTGCATCGGCACCACCTGTTAGCCAACCGGGGAATCGTCCGGTCGCGGCCTGGGACGGAGTGTGGTCGGGCTCGGTGGAAGTCATGACGGTTCCGTCATGAGGAGCAGCCGCTGCTTGGCGGCGAGGACGGCGGGACGAATGTGCTCGTTCACCGTCCCGTCGTCGGTCGCGATCGGCGTGCTCATCACCATGACCGCGGCCGAGGCGATCGCGACCGGCTGGGCGACTACGCGCCGCTGCTCGCTGGTGTAGGTCATGTAGTCCGGGTTCGAGGTGATGAGAGCGTCCAGCGACGGCAACCGATCGGACAGCGCGACGCGCAGGTCCCCGAGAACGTCTCGCACCTGCCGGCTTCGTCGGCGCACCAGGGCGGAATCAGCCTCAGCGCGGTCCAGCGCGGCTGCCGCCTCGACGAGCTTGGCCGACGTCACACGCTCGCCGTTGCGGGCCTTCCGCCCCTGCCACTCAACAATCGCCACGAGAGCGAGTGCCACCGGCGCTGCCACAATCCCGGAAAGAACGGTGGTACCGGCGGCGACACCTCCACCGCCCGCGGCGATCGATCCGCCGCCCAACCAGGCCAGCGTCGCGCTCGTCGCCGCCGCGCCGGACAGACCGGAGATCGCGGCGCCGGTCGACGCCGTCGCGAACGCACCGACCGCCGCGAAGGTCGCGGCGCCCACCCCGGCGCCCGCCGCGGCACCACCGGCTAACACTCCCAGCGACTGCACCACCCCGATCCGAATCCCGGGCAGCGCGGCCTCCGGCAGGTTCCGGCCCGTCATCAGGTCGATCCTGGCAAGCTCGACCAGGTCCACGTTCTTCAGCCGACCGAACACCTTCTGGAACGGCGCCAGCGCCGATTCGTACAGTTCAGTGCGGCTCTTCTGCTGGGCCCCTGACTCGGCAGCCATCTTCTGCGCCAATGACTGGCGGCGCGCATCAAGATGCTCGTACGAGCGCTTGTTGTCCTTCGCAAGCTTGACTGCGTCGACAATGGCGATACCCACAGGCCCCCCGAATGCCCGGCTCGGTTCCACCGCCCCCGTGACGCGTGGACACGACGGGCAGGTTGGATATTAGCCGACAGCCCAAGAGCGTTGCAGGAGGCCGCGGCCCTGACGAGCGGTCAACTGGCCTGACGCCATCGCAAGCCAGAGATGCAAAGAGACCCAGGCTCGGCGCCCAGCGAACCGATTCTGCATGGCCGGAGCAACGCCAACCGGGCGCTTACTCCGCGGCCGTGATGTATCCCGCCAGGACCTGTTCGATGCGGTCGACGAGGAGGAAGTCGAGTTCGGTGATTTTCTGGCCGGCGGTGTAGGTGGTGAGGCTGAAGTGGAGGGTCTCCCAGCGCAGGTCGATGTCGGGGTGGTGTTGGAGTTCCTGGGCGGGGGTCATGACGTCGTTGAGGGCTTTGACGGAGGCGTAGTAGTCGAGGCGGAACGTCTTGTGGATCTCCTCGCGGTCGGGCGCCTTCTCCCAGCCTTCGAGCTGGGCGAGCCGGCGGGTCACCTCGTCGGCTGGCAGCGGGTCGCGTAGTCCCATCGTGTCGTCCTCCTACAGCGTCGCGAGCAGGTCCTTGGCCTCGCGTCCTGGTTGGGCGTCGTGCCAGGGCGTGAGCTGGTGCCACACGTCGTGAAGTTCCTGGCGTAGCCGGGCCGAGCCGGTCTCGCGGGCGATCGTGACGGCGTCGTCGATCGCGCCGACGGCCTCGTCCGGCTGCTCGGCCTGTGCGTAGGAAAGAGCGAGCCGGGTCTGGTAAACGCCCGCGTCGCGGCGAGCCCCCGGCGGCAGGGCGCCGATGACCTGCTCCCACAGCGTCCGCGCCTCGGTGCCGAGGCCGAGGCGGTTGTAACAGGTGGCGCGCTGGGCCTCCAGATAGTTCGGAGTCCGGCGGCACGCGTTGTACCAGGGATAGTCGTCGTCGACCCGGGCCAGCAGCGCGGACGCCTGGTCGAGCGCGGTGTCGGTCGCGGTGCGGTCGCCGAGCAGCGCATGGCCGTGGGCGGACTGCTGAAGGGCCTGGACGCGGACCTTCGCGCAGAGGACCGCCTCGTCGGCGAGTGCCGCGTCGGTCAGGTCGAGCGTTCCCGCGCCGTCGCGCTGGTCGGTGCAGATCATCGCCTTGTTCACCAGGGCGTGGCGGATGAGCTGGGCGTCGCCGACCCGGTGCGACAGTTCCAGGGTCTCGTTGGCCCACTGCGACGCGGTGGCGAAGTCACCGGCGTCCTGGCGCAGCCAGGTCAACCGGCCGGTGTAGGCGGCGCTGGTACGGAGTAGATCCTGGCGAATCGCGCCCCGGGAGGCGCCGACCAGCTGACGGGTCAGCTCCTGTTGGACCAGGACGGACGGGATGACAGCGCGAGGGCCGTAGACGGCTTCGGCGGCGTAGAAGCTCTCGATCTGGCCGGTCAGGTGGTCGACAACCTGTCCAGCGACCTGTCCCGGTGATTCGACCGGTACGGCCTGCCCACCGACGAGGAGCCCCGCTCCGCTGCCCGCGAGGAACGTCCGCCGGTCGACCGCCACGATGATCACCTCTCCTACCTCGGCGAGGACCCGGTAAGGACCTCCCCCGCCGTCCGCCGCCGCAACGCCGAGGAGTTCCACGTCGGATTCCCTGGATCGCGGTGGATCGGCGGGCTGGCGCTGGCGCGGATCGCCGGGGCGGTCGAACCAGAGGAGGTCGGCGGGGATGCCGAGGATCTGGCTGTAGCGGACCAGCTTGCTGAGCTCCTCCGGTGCGCGGCCGTTCTCGATGCGGCTCAGCTGCGCCTGGGTGAGTCCGAGCCAGCCGGCGACGAGCTCCTGCGGCAGGGCTTGGCCGTGCCACGGGTGGCAGCGGTAGGCGTAGATCACCCGGCCCATGTGCCAGGTGGCGATGGCCTCGCCGATCGCGACTGCCCGCCAGAACTCGTTCGGGACGTCGGGCGGGTGGCCGCGATCGCTGGTCGCCGTGCTCTGGCAGGCGCTGCAGGTCGCCGCCCGGTTGTCGGCTGCGAGGCGGTGGCCGCAGCGGGAACAGTGGCGGCGCGGGCGGTCGCTGGTCATGCCAGGCCGTCTCCCCGGGGTTGCTGGCTGGGCCGGTCAACAGGTGGACGCTAGCACCGGCTGTAGCGGTGTCTATGCGTGATGCGTATGGCCTGTATCCGTTCGTCGCATGGCGGCGCCATTCGGCACGGCCGACGCTCTGAACGGCACAACCAAGCCTCTCCGGGGCGCGACCCGCCGGGAGAGCCAGATCTGGCACCAAGAAGGGGAGCATGAGCAACGCCCGAGTGGAACCCGGCCCCGCTGACGACGACCGAGCCGGAGCGCGGCGAGCGGCGATGGTCCAGCGGCTGCGCGAGCTGGGCGCCGTGCGCGGCGAGGACGTGGCGCGGGCGTTCTCGACGGTGCCCCGGCACCTGTTCGCGCCAGGCGCGAGCCTCGAAGCGGCGTACGCGCCGGAGAACACGGTGCTTGTGCGGCGGGACGACACCGGAGCGCTGGTCAGCACGGTCTCGGCGCCGCACATCCAGGCGATGATGCTGGAGCAGGTACAGGTCCGGCCCGGGATGCGGGTCCTCGAAGTGGGCAGCGGCGGCTACAACGCGGCGTTGCTCGCGGAGCTGGTCGGGCCGTCGGGCGCGGTGACGACGGTCGACATCGACCCGGAGGTCGTCGACCGGGCGCGCAGCTGTCTGGCCGCCGCCGGCTACGACCAGGTGACGGTCGTGCTCGCGGACGCCGACGCCGGTGTCCCGGACCGGGCGCCGTTCGACCTGGTGTTGGTGACCACCGGGATGTGGGACATCCCGCCCGCGTTCACCGACCAGCTCGCGCCTGGCGGCCGTCTGGTCATCCCGCTGCGGCTGCGGGGGCTCACGCGGTCGGTGGTGTTCGAGTCCGCCGGCGGCCGGCTGGTGAGCCGGGGTTATGAGCTGTGCAGCTTCGTCCCTGTGCGCGGGGTGGGCGCCCACCCTGACGAGGTGATCCGCCTCGATGGTGACGATGCGGCGATCCGGTTTGAGGATCCGCCGGAC
Source organism: Pseudofrankia inefficax (assembly GCF_000166135.1). Taxonomy (NCBI): domain Bacteria; kingdom Bacillati; phylum Actinomycetota; class Actinomycetes; order Frankiales; family Frankiaceae; genus Pseudofrankia; species Pseudofrankia inefficax. The sequence goes on along the minus strand of NC_014666.1, from coordinate 1,840,937 downwards.
GCCGACCCGGTCTTGGTCCGTCAGGCGGTGTCCTGGCCGCGGGTCGAGGTCTGGTCGAGTGCCAGCGTCGGCGAGGACGGGTCGTTCGAGGGCCTGCTGCTGTGGCTGGCGACCGGGCTCGACAACTTCGGGCTGCTCATGGCCCGGCCGGCAGCCGTCGCGCGCGGCGTCGTCGGCCACGCCTGGCCGCTGGGCATCCCGACGATCGTCGGCAAGGGCAGCTTCGCCTACCTCGCGCTCAGCCCGAAGGCCCCGGGCCAGACGTCGCGTGAGTTCGGCGTGTACGCACACGGCCCGGACGCCGAGGCGCTCGCCGAGCGGATGGCCGCCCGCATCCGAACCTGGGACGGCGGCAGCCTCACCGCGCGCATCGAAGCCTTCCCCGCCGACGCCCCTGACCTCGTGCTTCCCGCAGGTGCCGTGGTTCTCGACCGGCGACACCGGCGACTGGCCGTCTCCTGGCCGACCGCCACCGATCTTCCGAACTGACCCTCGGAAAGCCCCGCACTCCCGCCGTTCTCCAAGGAGGAAATCCCATGACCCCGCCCACGACCGCCGCGGCGCCGGCCGTCGACACGGACTTCGATCTCGACGTGAGCATCGTCGAGTCCGGCCCGATCCTCGACGAGCTGATGCGCCTGACCGACGACAACTGCGGCACCACGTGCCAGAGCGCCTGCACCAACACCTGCGCGTAACGGCGATCGCCGCCCGTCGCTGACCTCGTCGAATCCAGCACGGCCCGGCCGGACACCCCCTCCACCGGCCGGGCCGTGCCATCTGGAGCGAAGGCCCTGACCATGCAGCCTGTCCTCGATGAACGCCTGGGCGGTGACCCGCGGGCGACCGGAGCGGCACTACCAACAGGTGGCGCCACCGCGACGAACAAGACCGTCGGCGAGCTCACCGGCGTGACCCCGGGCCTGACGCCCGATCCGGCCGAACGATTCCTCTGGACCGTGCTCCTCGCCGATGGCACCCGTGCCCTGACACGAGCCGGTCACTGGGCTAAGGCGCTCGATCACGTCCGTCGGCACCGCGGAATCGGCCAACGCCTTCTCGACGGCCGCCAGGTCCTCGTCCTCGCCCACTGCGCCACCGGAGACCACCGCAAAGCCCTCGACTGCCTCGACGCCAGCCTCACGCAGGATCGTTGGGAGAACGCCGTCGCGGCCGCGCTGCGCCTCCTGTGCCTGCGGGCCGGCGACATGCCATTCGAGACGGTGTTCTCGGCGGCCGTAGCGAACTACCTCACGCTCGACGCTGACCGTGCCGACGTCGTCTTCCGCAGCCGTCTTGGCCTCAGCCTCCTCGCCCTCGCGTCGAGCGACTCCAAGGCCGGGCCCATCGTCCGCCGGCTCACTACGGACGCGCAGTGCAACTCTGACGTCTGCGCTGCTGCCCAGATTCGCGACAACCCCCACCTACGACCCAGACGGACCGTCGACGAGCAGGACCGCCTGACCCACATAGTTGCCGAAGCGGGGCCGGCCTGCGGCCTCCTCCCGCCCGAACTCCTCGCGGATCTGAAAATCCTGGCGGCCCTCGCCGAGAGCAATCTCAGACACGCAGTCGCCCGGAGTTCGCCGGCCGGTCCGCCATTATCGGAGTTCGCCCAGCCCCGAACGTGTATTTCGCTCGAATGTCTGAAACGAATGTCTTGGCCTGCGTGGACCCCATACCTTGCTCCAGGACCGCGAGCGCGCCGTGCCGGACCAATGGCACGGGCCATTTCCGACCGACTGCCATCCCATCCCGTGGCGGGACTCCGTTCTTCTCGGTTCCCATCTCGGCCGAGACTGTTGCCCACGGCGAATTAGCTAAAGGAGAAGCGACCTCCGGACACTCACAGTGAATGGATGCTCGTCGCCGAGGAGGTTCCTGCTACGGGTCAGAACCTCTTCGAACAGAGTCCGGGCCGCGTCCTGATCTCCGATCTCTACCAGCACGTCGGCGAGAATCACCGCGATGGTCAGAGTTTGCAGGTGATCGTCACCGTAGGTGGTCCGGCAGCGGGCCAACACGTCCGCAGCAAGTGCGCGGGCTGCCAGATGGTCGCCTTGCTCTGCCAATATCGTGGAAAGGCCCGTGGCGGCGCCCAAAGTCGAAAGGTGATTGTCGCTGAGGGCATCTCGGCCGCGGGCCCAGACCTCCTCGAGGAGCGTCTGGGCTGTGAATATCTCGCCGAGCGAGATAAGGGCGTATCCGAGCTTAGCCATGGCTGTCAGAGTGTCCGGGTGGTCGTCGCCGAGCGTGTCACGGCTTCGGATTACCACCTCATCGAGCATGCTCCGGGCTGCCGAAGCGTCGCCCAAGCACCCCAGCGCGGCCGCGAGATTGGCCGCGGCGCTCAAAGTCCTGGGGTGGTCGTCACCGAAGGCCTCACGGCACCGCGCCAGCACGTCCTCGAACAGCCTGTGCGCGTCCGATAGGTCGCCCAAGGCCAGCAGGGTGCCGGCGAGGTTAGCTGCCGCGTCGAGTGCGTGCGGATGATCGTTACCGAGAACGGCGCGGCGCCGGGCCAGCACCTCCTCGGCTAGCGCGCGAGCGGCAGGTAGGTCACCCAGCAAGGTCAGGGTGGTAACGAGACCGGATGCAGCTGTCAGGGTCGTGGGGTGGTCCTCGCCGAGGATGCCCCGCAGTCTGGTGTGTACCTGCTCTGACAGGGTGCGTGCGGCCGAGAATTCCCCCTTCCCCAGCAGTGCGGCGGCGACACCGATTGCTGCACCGAGCGTCAGAGGGTGGTCGTCACCGAGGGTGGCGCGTCGGCGGGCCAGGATCGCCTCTGCCAGCGCTTGGCCTTCGGCATAGTCGCCCGTCGACAGCAGCGCGGCCGAGAGACCGGAGTCCGCCATCAGGGTGGTGGGGTGGTCGTCGCCGAGGGCGCCGGGGACGCGGGCCCGCACCTCCTCAGCCAGCGTGTGAGCCGAGACGTCGTCGCGAAGCGCGATCAGCGTGCCGACGAGGCCGATCCCGATAGCCAGGGTCTGCGAGTCATGACTACCGAGCCGGCGCGACCAGCGATTGTAAGTGTCGGTGCCCAATACGAGGCTCGCCTGGTAGTCACCGGCCGCATTCAGGAACCAGGGAAGCCGCAGTGCGAGTTGGCGGCAACCGTAGTCGTCGCTGTCCGCCAGGCCGGAAGCGACCGCATGTGGGCGCAGCTGCGCATAACGCGGCCAGTTCGCGGGGAGATCGGGGTCGGCGGGGTCGGCGGCGGCCAGCAACTGGTGTAGAGCGCGGCGCGCAGTGTCCCTGTCGTGTGGCGGGGTGTGTGCGCGGAGGACTGCCTGGACCAATCGGTGTAGCACAAATCCGTGAGGCAGCACTCGAAGCAGGCCTAGCGCGGTCAAAGTTTGGACCAATCGCCCGAAGGACAGCGGATCGGCTGCAAACTCGTCAAGCGGGGCGGGCAGGAGGTGGGCGACACCGGGTCCGATCAGATCGGCGGGGATCGGGTCGTGCCCGCAGTGTGCCCACAGGCGCAGCAGCCAAATGGCCGCCGGATTTTTGAGGCGGTCCACAGCGAGCGTCCATGTCGCTGCAACCGGCACTGGGTAGCCGTCTGGTTTCCCCTCGGCCAAAATCGCCTGGGTCCGTCGGTCGAGCAGGTCGAGGTAGATCTCAACCGCCATGCCGGACTGGTCGAGCCACGCGCCGGCCTGCTCCAAGGCAAGTGGCAGGTCGCCGAGCAGGTCGGCGAGGTGTTCACCCTGCACCTCCAACAGCCTTGGGGCACGACGGCGAAGGAACCGGACCGCCTCGACTCTCCGAAGGACCTCGACGCGCACCGCTTCCGCCAGGCCGGCCCAGGCAGGGTCACGGGAGGTCACTAGCACTTGGCCGCCGCTTCCTGTTGCCCGTAGGAGAGCGGTCAACACCTGCCTGTCCGGATCTTCGGCAGCGGGATCTGGAGGGCTGCCAGCGTCGTCGACCACCACTAGCCAGCGATGTACTCGGCGGTGTCCAGCGAGTAGATCGACGGCGTGCGCCGCGGACTCAGCCGCCGCTCCGTGGATCGCCACTCCAAGACGGCGTGCCAGCTCAGCAAGCCCGCTGACCAGGCCACCAGGTCCGGCCGAGATCCACCAGACGATCTCATAGAAGTCGCGGAACCTGTAGCAGTACTCGACCGCGAGCTGGGTCTTGCCGACGCCGCCGAGGCCGTAAAGCGCCTGGGGAAGCATCGAAACCGCGCCCTTCGCGGAAAACCGCTCGCGCAGCGCGTTCAGTTCGTCATCGCGGCCGGTGAAGTTCGGGTTGCGCAGCCACGGCACATACCAGAGCGGCAGAACGGTCGCGTCGCGATCGAACCCAGGCTCAGCGACTGGGGCCACGGTGCCGAAGGCTGCGTTCGCGGGGTAAAGGGCTGCGGCCACCGCCAGCAGATTCTCCCGCCCGTCTACGAGGGCTCCCGCCGCCAGTAGTCGGGAAACCTCGCTCCAGAACGACCCGGACCCGCCAGCAGGCCACGCCGGATGGCGGCTCCGGGCCAACCCTGCCGCTTCCACCAGCTGGCCGGCCGCGACCGGGTCCGCGAACACGTCTGCTAGAGCCCGGATCTCCTCCGGAGTCAACCCGTGCACCTCTCACCGCCGCTCGCCAATGCACCGGAGCGTTTGGCTCCATTGCAGAGACGACCAGCATCCCACCTCCGAGGTCCGTGATCATGGCCTCCGCATGAACCTAGCCCGGACTAGCGTCACCCCCTACTACGGCGCCCATCAACTCGACGCTAGCGAGCAGCCTCCTCTGCCGCAGTAACAGCCCGCAGACGCGCCACGCGGGGAGCGTCGCTCCACGGTCGTCACGTGGCTGGCCGAAATCCACGCCGCGACCAAAAAATCAAGAAGGCATTCACTATCATTCAGATCGAGTTCAGACTTCTACTGGATTTTTGTTCGGCTGGACCAGCTCTCCTCGACGGCCTGCCCGATGACTGGCTAGAGGCCTACCTCGCCTGGACGAGTTCAGATGGCAGGTACGACCCATCAGTGGTCTCCGCCACGCCCCGGCACACATGGAAATTGCAGCTGCGCCGCAATTTCCGTGGAGTCATCGCGATCAACGTCGCGGTGCATCAACCTGTGCATCGTGGGTGAATGTCATTGTGTGCCGTCGCGTCCGCCAACGGGCACGAGCGATGAGATTGTCGTAGTCGTTGCAGTGGTCAGCGCCCAGGCGAGGCGCGGCCGGCGACGGAGTTTGGTTGTTGTCACCGTTTCGCGTTCGGTGCGTGGCAGTGGGGCTCTGGGTCTGATTCCGGCGTAGAGGGCCAGCCGGCGTGGGGCCGGCGTCGTAGCGTCCCGCGTTGGAGAGGTAGACGGCCATCCATGCCTTGCTGGGCTTTGGGAAGGGGTTGCCAGGTCGTCGCGGCGTCTGTTGCCAGCCAGGCGCGCAGCCGCGCGTCCGAGGGAGACCAAGCGGGGGTCCGGGTCGGCGGCGGCGCGCAGGTCCGCTTCCACGCTGTGCCAGCCGCCGGCTTCCCGGGTGAGAAGCCAGGCCGGCCTGGGCCGTTCCGCAGGACGCGGATCTTCCCCAGGACGGCCTGGAACAACGGTTCCGGTCCCGGCGGCACTTGCGCCGCCCATGTGATCACTGCCCCGGGAAGTCGGGCTCCTCGGTGATCTTGCGTCGGCTGCGGACGATCATTCGATCGAGGCGGCCGCGTGCCTTCTCGCGGTCGATACGGACGCGGCTCATCAGCCACGCACCGCCCGGCTCGCGAATGGCGCGATCGTACTCGTTCGGAAGGGCAGGCATGCCGGCCGGATCTGGGCGGCGGATCTTGCCTGATCATGCCCATGGCGAGGACAACAACACGATCGGGCACGTCGAGACAGGCTGACCGTCAGCGAGGATACGGAGCACACGGTGGTGCGAGTCAAGCGCGCCCATGACGCCCCAGAGTCCGAAGGCGGGTTGCGGGTCCCAGCCGAGCGACTGCGGCCGCGGCGCCTGTCGAAAGAGCGCGCCGCCGTCGACCAGTGATGCAAGGAGGTCGCTCCCAGCGGACAGCTACGTACCTTTTACGGCCAACACCAGATTCGTTTCTCGGACTTCGGCAACCGCTACCGGGCCGAGTTCAACGAGAATCCCGCGGTCGGCCGCCTCCGCGAAACTGTGGCAACGCTCCCGACGAGGACGTTTCTCTATGCAGCCAAGGACGAGGCCATCAACCACGCCGTGGTTCTGGTCGATTACCTCGCGCGGCCGGCAGCGGGCTACCGTCGTCAGGCGCGCGAGAGGAGCATCGCGACCGGGCCCGCCGCCTGGACGGACGTCCTCACCGTCCCCAGCATCAGGGGCCTATGGCCGATCGACTTGACCGAACGTGATGACCGCGGATCGGAGCTCCGGTCGCGTCAACGCGCCGCGGTCCGCCAGGGGAGAGCGCAGTTGTGCTACCTCCCATCGGATGAGCGCCAGCGTCGCGCCCCTGAGATCGGGCGCATCGGGCGGGAGCGCCTGACCTGCGGCTCTGCCGCACTTTCGGGAAGTCCCCCGCCGGGCTGAACGCCACGTCTCACAGCGCGAACTCGCCGATCGCTCCGGCGTCTCCGTGGCAATACTGCGGGTCCTGCAGCGCGGCACCGGGGACCTCCGCCTCACGATGCCAGACCGACACACGTCCAGGTCCTCGCCGTCTCATCAGCAGGGCCGGTTGAGCAGCGACTCCCGCCGGGTGGATGATGTGCACGTCGCGACACGCGACAGTCATGGGTCGGGGGGCGCATGAAGATATTTTCCGTCGAGGTCGGCTGCTTTACTCCTGGTGTTTCCCCTACGTCGCCGAGCGGTAGGGGCTGATGTCGCCGGCAGCCGACCGGGTCCGTTCGTCGCTGAAGGTCCTGAGGATCTGGGCGGCGCAGGCGCGCAGTCACGCGGTCACAGCCGTGAAGCAGCTCTGGTGGGAACTGCTCGGGCTGCCGATTCGACTGACGGGCACTCGGCCGAGTGACGTGATGACCGCGGGCCGCCGCGCGGGCTACCGCGCGCTCGGGCTCTCCATGGTGGTCGTCATCGCCATTCACTGGATCTGCGCGCGTATTTTCCTGACGCTCGCCCTCGACGCCCAGGCGCTGCGCGACCTGACCGGCTCATCGAGCACCAGGGGCGCGGCGAGGTTCGTGGGTCACCTGAGCTACTGGGAGGCGGCCACCGTCTGGGCCATTTTCATCTACGCGCTTGAGCTTTCCATCACCAGCCAGGTCGGGACGTCTTCGGTACGCGCGGCGACGACCAAGTCCGGCCGGCGCCACAGCGTTCATCGGCTGTACGGGCTCTGGGGCCGGGTCGGTGTCGCTATCGTGTTCGGTGTTCTCGTCTCCGAGATGCTCGTGCAGCTGCTTTTCGCGCCGAGCCTGACCCGAGTGGTGGCCGCCAACCATTCCAAGGAGAACACGGCCGCAGTCAATACGGAGACGAACACGGCGACCGGCGCGCAGGCGAACGGGCTGGTCGATGCGAAGGGGCAGCCCACCGGTGTCTACGCCCAGCTGCTCAACCAGCAACGCCAGCTGCAGAAAAATAAGAACGCCGCGCGCGAGCGGCTCGCCTGCGAGCAGAATGGTAACGTCAGCCACCTGACGAATGATCCCGAAACCACAGTCGACTGTGCCTCCTTCCCAGGAACGGGCCGGCCGGGTTACGAGGTCGCGGCGACTGCGCGCGATTCGGATCTGACCACGGCGACGAAAGCCCTGGACGAATGGAACGCCAAGAACGGTTCCACGCTCACGCAACTGCAGAACGAAGCCGGCGAGATTCAGGGAAAGACGCACGACCGCACGCTCGACAGCCAGACCGCCATAGCCGCCGACGACGGCATCGGGCCACGCATCGAGGCAGGGATCGACTACCTCGAGGAACGCCCGACCACCCGACTGCCAACCCGCCTGGTCCTGTTGCTCGCCGGTGTCCTCATCGACCTGGTACCCCTCATCATCAAGCGGAGCCTGGTAGTCGCCTCCACCGACAGCGAGGGCCGTCAGGTGAGTGGCGAGGTCGTCGCGGCGCAGATGGAGCTCGAGGTCGGCATTCTCGAGGTCAGGCTGAAGGCTGCCGCCCGTCGGCGCGAGCTGTATCAGAAATACGGTATGGCGTTCGAAGGCGGCGTGTACTCCTCCGACGACCTGACAGACCAGGGAGCCTCGAAGTTCGAGGAGGACGTTAAACCGGTCTTCGATGCGCTCCATCTCGAGGTCGCCCTGGCCGGCGACGTGATTCGCGGCTCCTGGATGCGCATGTACCTGCTGCGGCCGGTGGGTGGCTACACGGCGGAGGCCGTCCGTCTGGAAGCGCGCCGCGCGCTGGATGCCGTCGCGCCGGCGAGTGCCAGCAGCTCCGCCGAGCTCGACGAGGCCGCGCGGCGAGGCGGTCAGGCAGTGCTGGGATTCTTCCGTGAGACCTCGATGCTGGCCGGGTTCACCTTGATTGCCGGGCCGCTGGTCCTCGCGCGCCACGGCAACGAGGCCGCCGTGACGATGCTCGACGAGGCCGACAGCCCCAGTGACTACCCGCTCGACCGCCCGGAGCAGGTCGTCGCCCGAGCACGCGAGCGCGGGAATGACCGCGCACGTGATCTGTCCGACTGGTACACCGATGGCCGGGACACCGACCCGCCCGAGGACGGCTATGGTCCGGTTCCGCGGAACGCCGACGCGGCCCCCGGTGCCGGCCGGCCGGCACCGGACCGCGAGCCCTTCGGTGAGCCGGACGACCCACCCGAGATCCAGAACCCGCTGCCGTGAGGACTACCGTCGGCGCCGGGCCTGCATGGCTTCCTCGCACAGTTCGAGGTAGCGCCCGAGTTGCGAGGTCAAAGGGTGGGAGCGGCCAAGGACACGCTGACTCGCCAAGAAGGTCCGCCGCGCGAGTGGCTCGGCCTCGGCCCAGCGCCGGAGCTGGAGTAGCACCGCTACCAACCGCGCGGCCGACTCGAGCGTCACCACACTGTCCGCGCCGAAGATCTCCATCCGGCCGCCGTGGCCGCGTCTCAGCCCTTCGACCGCCGAAGCGTAGCTCGCCTCCCTCGCGTCTCGCTTCTGGTAGCCGCGGGCCAGCCAGATGAGATCCACGCTGACGCAAACCACCGCCTCCAGCGTCAGCGGATGCTTGCCGCCCAGGTGCTTCTCGGCGGACGCAAGGGCCTCGGCATCGAGCCGGTAGGCGTCGTCCGCCTCCTCACGCTCGCGGTGCCAGGCGGCGAGGTTCAACCTCGACATCACCGTGTCCCCGTGATTGGCACCGAGGATTGCGATCCGGTCTCGCAGCGCCGTGCGGAGATGGTCCTCCGCGTCCTGGAGCCGATTCAGCCGGGTGAGGGCCACGCCAAGGTTCGCCCGGGTGGCGCTGGTGGCCGGGTCGCGTGCGCCCAACCGCCGCTCGCGCGCAGCCAGCACCTCGGTCAGGAGCACGGCCGCCGTCTCATAGTCCTTCCCGCCGAGGAGCGCGCTCGCAAGATGGTGCGCCGCGGCCCACGTGTCCAGGTCGTCGACCCCCAGCACGACGGTCAGGTGTCCGCGCAGGCCAGCGGCTAGTTCGCGAGCCACGTCGTATCGGCCAACCGCGTGCAGGTACGTACAGGTCTTCAGAAGGTCCGCGCGCAGGTTGGCGTCGGTTTCGGCGTCCGCGATGCTCTGCGCGGGCGCCCGCAGATAGCCAGCCAGCACGCCCTCATAACGTGGCCAATTCGCCGGGTCGACGGGATCTTCGCGGGCTGAGGGGCGTGGGCCGCTGGCCGGGCGCCGAGCCTTGACGCCGGCGGTGAATACGAAATTTCCCGGACGTTCGTCACTGGCAGCCTCGAGCAGCCTGAGTGCGCCGTCAATCAGCAGGCCGCTGGCGAGCTGACGCGCGGCTCCTTGCCAAAACATCGTGGCGGTCACCGACTCCCAGGTCACGCTGCCCGCGCGTACACCCGCACGAATCAGGATCTCCCTGGCCTCCACGGGCCCGGGAAATGCATCGATCAGCGCCTGTATTTCTTGCTCGGAGAGCTCTTTCATGATTCCACTACTTCTCAATTGCCCGGTCCGCGCGGAATCCCGTTCCGGCGCCAGAGATTGCTCCTGGTTTCGAGCTCCGGTTCATTCCCACCGCTCCTCGGGGCCATCGTCAGCAGCGAGAGAATCGAGCTCATCCGACGCCCGCCGCACCGATTCGCTCAGTGGATGTCGAGCGCCGAGCACCTCCTGGAGCCTGGAAAGGAGATCCCTGAACCTTTCCTTGGCCTCAGATGGGTCACCCTGTGACCGTATGACGAACGCGAGCTCATAGCGGGTCGTCAGTGTGTCGACGTGATCCTCACCCAAAACGCGGGTCCGCCGCCGCAGCAGATCTTCGAACAAGCCCCTCGCCTCCGCGAGGTCACCCCGAACCCGCAAGACGGACGCGACGTTGTGGGCGGCCTTCAGGGCGCTCGGGTCGTCGGCGCCGAACCTGCGCCGCCGCCGGGCGAGCAGATCGCTGAACATCGCCTGCGCGGCCGCATAGTCGCCGCGCTCGCGAGCCACCGACGCGAGGGCATGCGCGGTCGCGAGCGTGCGCGGGTCGTCATTGCCGAGAACCCGACGGCGCCTGGGAAGAAGATCTTCCAAAATCACGTGCGCGCCGGACCAGTCGCCCGCCGCGTGCATGACGACTGCCAGGTAGTGGGTGGTGGTGAGCGTGGCCGGGTGATCCGGGCCTAGAACACGCCGTGCACGTGCGAGTACATCTTCGAACATCTCTCGAGCCGACTCATGATCGCCCTCGGCAGCCAAGGTTGAAGCCAGGTTGTGCGCGGTCACGAGCACGTCAGGGTCGTCCTCGCCGAACGCCCGGCGCGCTCGGTCCAGCACGTCGGAGAAGATCTCGCGCGCCGTTCGGGTGTCGCCCTGGTAGCGAAGCGCGCGGGCGAGATTGTGCTCGGCTTTCAGAGTGACGGGGTGGTCCTCTCCGAGGGCGGTGCGCGCCCGGCTGACGAGGTCGGCGGACATCTCCCGCGAGGAGGCCGGGTCACCACCGTCGAGGATCACGGACGCCAGCGAACACCAGGCGCGGAGAGTGTCGCCCGCGTTCTCGCCGAGCGTCCGACGCGACATGTTCAGCAGCTCGTTAAACATGTCGCGTGCGGCGAGATAGTCGCCTTGGGAGCGCGCCACCGCGCCCAGGCTGCCGAGCGTCGTGATCAGATCGGGATGGTCTTCGCCGAGAGGCTCCGACCACCTGCGCAGCGCGTCGGTACCAAGGCGGCGGCCATTCACGTGGTCGCCGAGCGCGGACAGGTGGGAAATGAGAACAATGACGACGCGTCGACTGGCTGCACCGTCGTCACCGACCAGACCGGTCGCAAGCGCGTGGACGTGGATATCGGCGGACCGTTCCAACGCGGCAGGGTTCCGTGTCGACGAAACGAGTTCGCCCTGCGCGAGCAGCGCTCGCGCCACGGCACGCAGTGTTGATCGCAGATCGGCCGGGGTGTCGTCACGCAGTGTCCACTGAGTCAGTCTGTGCATCGAGACGGTGCCGTTCGTGCGGCGGACGCAGGCCAAGGCGACGAGCCGGTCGACCAGCGCAGTGAACAGCGCCGGAGCATCGGCCAGTTCTCGGAGTGGCGGCGGCAGTATGCCGGCCGTCCGGGGCCGGATCAGATCTAGGGGAATCGGGCTGGCGCCGAAATGCGCCCAGAGTTGAGCGAGAAGCAACACGGCTGGTTCCGCCGGTCCCAGCACGTCTTGCGCGACGGCCCAGGTCGCCGCGACCGCCGGTGCCGGCGCGGATCGCTCCTCCCGCGCCTGGCTGTGCGACTGGGCATGCAGCCGGCCCAGGTACTCCGCCGGTTCCATTCCAGTGGCGCCGAGGAACGCCCCCGCCTGGTCCAGAGCCAGCGGGAGTCCCTCGAGCGTCGCCGCCAGTTCGTGTGCGTCCTCGGCGCTGATCTGTGGCACGTGGCCGCGGAGGAGAGACACCGCATCGGCCGTCGGCAGCGCATCGACCTCCAGGGTCCGCATCCTCGTCGACCACCCGGGGTCGCGCGACGTCACCAGTACCTGGCCGTTGCCGGACTGCGCCGCCTGGAGCAGACCGAGTATGACGGCCGACGGCTCCGCGCCGGAGATCCAGTCGCCCAGGGCAGAAGCAGTGTCGTCGACCGCTTCTGGCGCGTCGGCGTCCTGCAGAACCAGCAACCAGCGGCCCTGCGGAGGTCCCCAGGCCAGGAGCGCCGTCACCGCACGGACCGTGTTCATCACGGACCCGGCATGGGAGACGCCGAGCCGATCCGCCAGCCTGGCGAGCGACGCGGTCATCAAGGCCAGGCCATCAGCTCGCACCCACCAGACGACCTGGTATTCGGCGGCGTGGAGGTAGCAGTACTCGACCGCCAGCTGGGTAAGGCCGACACCACCAAGCGCGTGCGGTCGCGCCGGCAGCAGGACTAACGCGCCCGATGCGGCCAGCCCGGCGTTCAGCGCCGCGAGTTCGCCGACGCGGCCCGCGAAGTGCGGGTTCCGTGGCCACGGAAGGTCCCACACGATCGCGCTTTCCGGCGCCACGCCGCCAGCGGCGACAGCCCCGTCGTCCTCGCCCGCCCAAAGACCATCCACGCTGTGCCGTCCCCCCGAACGAACAACCATCGACCGGAGCATGGCCCCGTAACCGAGATCTTTGCCGAAAGATCGGAGTTGGTCTATGAGGAGATCGATGTCGGCGAGGACAAGCCGCACGAACCCGACCATCCGGACTTCGAGCCGTAGCCGTCGGATCCCCGCGCGGCGCTGGTTGCGCACGAAATTGCCGGCGATTCCAAACAGCCACGCCCTGGTCTCCTCCGAGGTGGCGGGGCTGCCCTGCCAATGCCGCCAAGCCGCGAGGAAGGTCTCCGACACGACGTCCCAGGCGGCGTCACTACCAAGGCGTCGCTGCGCGAACCGCAGGACCGCCCCGCGGTGCTCCCCGAACAGCGCCTCGAACGAGGGCACGGTGCACAGGGGCAGTCCTTTCGCGGGTCCTCATCCGTCAATGTCCAGCACCCCTCACCCGGTTACATCCCACCGTCCAATCGACCGCCCTCACCCTGACCCTCGCCGGGCCCCCCGCGTCGCGCACCTGTCGCGCCTACGCTGCTTCTCCGGGCATGCGGGGACGCCAAAACGCGAGCCGGCGCGGTCGCGCCCATCCCCGCAGACCGGCAGGAGCGACCGGACCGGCCGGCGGCGGGCCAGGCGCGCGTCGGAGAGATCGAGCTGGCCGATGATCTCCCTCGCCGCCAGGCGATCAACCTCCCGCGGCCCCGCCATCAGTCGTGGGCGACGCTCGTAATGCCCATGTATCGCGATCCAGAAAGCCAGAGCCGCCCTGCCGAGATCGGATGGGCCGCCAGCGGGAGCCCGCGTACCGGACCGGGCTCGGATCGACATCACTGTGTGTCATTGACAGTGTGTTGCAGCTTCTCCGATAGGACGGCGGATCGATGACGCCGACGTGATGCCGAACTGCACAGCACAGCGCGCCCCGGTGAAGCACATTGCGGCATGTACCGACGGCGGCCAAGGCTCGGGAGGCCTTGCTGGGCGGACGACGCGGCATCAAACGATCTTCGCCGGCACGCGGCGCTGGCGCTGTTGCCGACCGTCGTGGTGGCGGCTGACCCAGGCGGCGGTGCCAACAGTCAGGACGGTGCCTCGGTGGTAGGGGTGGCGACGGGAAGCGATGTCGATCACGCGTCCATCCGCGGGTCAAGGTGGGCGCAGGCTCGTCACCAGAGGCGAGTTCGTGTCGTCGCTACCGTTCGATGTCGTCGTCGCCCATCCAGTGGACGAAGCGTTGGAGGGCGAACATCGCGTCGTGTGGGCCTCCTGGCACGTGCATGTTCGCTGTGCCGACGCGGCAGACTCGCTGGGCGCCGGCGCTTGCTAGGGCGTCGCGCAGTTCGGCTTTCCGGTGCCAGGGATAGACCCCGACGGTCTGCGTCGCGACGGTGACGTAGCTCAGCGCGTTTTCGAGCGAGGGGACGATGACGACGTTGGACGTCTTGTTCGTGGGGTGGAAGTCGACGGGCTGGTCGGATAGAACGACTAGGCCGTGGCCGTCGAATCCGCCCCACAGCGTGAGGTCACCCATGGTGGCCATGACTTCGACTTCGTCGCGGAGGTCTCGTGGAGGGGGCGGGGCCTGCGCGGAGGCGAAGGTCCGGTCGACGGCGAGCCGGGCGGCCAGTGCGGCGCAGAAGTCCTCGATCTGGTCCCGTTCGCCTTCCATGAAGACGAACCGGCTGGCCAGGCAGGCTTCCTGGTTGAACACGGTGGTGTCCTCGGCGACCCGTTCGGCGACCTCACCGACCGTGTCCGGTGAGGCGAACGCTTCCCGGCCGATCAGCGAGATCGACGACTTGGGGTCGAAGGATACGAGTTGGATGCCGGGTCCGAGGTATTTGATGACGTTCATGATGGCCGGGCCGCCTCCCCAGGCGACGATCCGGTCGAAGAACTGCGGTCGGTAGAGGGTGCTCTCGACGGTCTCGTCGCCGCCCTGCCAGTACACGGCGGACATCGATCGCACGACTGGGTGGTTGGGGTCGATCTCGGCCATGGTCCGCAGCACGGCGACGGTGGTGAACGGGTCGCTGGACGGCATCTTGAACAGGTTGATGGCTTTGACCAGGGCCCCTTGTGCGATCGAGGCGATACAGCCCGCCGGGGCGTTGCCTGCCAGCATGTGCACCATCCGGGGTGGGAAGGCGCGAAGATGGCCTTTGTTTCCATGCTTATCGGTTCGCGTCACCCACCCGTCCAGAGCATCCGGGCCGCCGAAGTTCGAGGTGATCATCGACTCCAAGGACGCACGGGACAGCAGGTCCGGCGCTGTGCGGTACAGGTTTTCGACGACCCGTCGTGGCAAGGGGTTGGTCGCGGCCAGCATCTCCAGGCAGGACTGCATGTGCGGGTTGTGGTCGAGCGCGAGCGCATGACCGGTCTCGACCAGGAAGTCGATGATCTCCGAGACCTTGACGTCCAGCAGCGGTGGCAGGGTGGAGCGGGGGGTGACCACCTGGTCCAGGTCCAGTTCGGGGGTGGTGAAATCCGCGCCGAGATCGCGGGAGGTGTGCCGGACGGTCTCCCCCTCGACGAGGGTGCCGCGGACGAAGAACGGCGCGGTGTGGACGCCGCCCGTGGTCATGCCACACCCCTTACATAGGCGTCGATCGTGCCGGCACAGGTGATCTTGTCGCCACTGGCGAGGTCCGAGAAACGTACGATCTCCGGACCGATGGTCGGGCCCTGGTGACCGCAGGCGCAGGACCGGACATCGATGGAGATCCGGTCGCCGGAGATGATCCCGCCCCAGCGGCCGTCCAGGGACAGGTCCAGGAACGCCGCTCGTGCCTGGATTTCGCCGCCTGTGGTGTCCAGCAGCTGCTCTCCTGGCTCGTCGAGCGGCAGCGCGATGACCCAGGGCGCTACGTGGTAGCGACCCGCGGCGCAGCGGGGGAACGGTGTGTTGAGCTCCTGCATCGAGTACAGGTGGAAAACGTGTCGCTCTCGGACGCTGAACGTCTCCAGAATGACCTCGCGGTAGTCCGGCGGAAGCGACACACCCTTCAGCCCGCCTCCGGTCAGCACCGCGTTATCCGAGTGGAAACCCGTGCCGAAGCCCTGCTCGCGGACGGCGATGGCAAGCGGGTAGAGGCTGGGAAAGAACCCTGTCAGCAGCAGCCTGTGCTCACGGGACTTGATGAGGGCCGCAACGGCGTCGGCCTGTGCGGCGTCGAGGTTCGCCTGCCGCTCGCCGCTCAGTCGTTCGAACTCGGCGATCTCTGCCGCGCGCGCAGTCCCTTCGGTGATCCGCCTGCGCAGCAGGATCATCGCCATGGTCGAGCCGACGCTGATCGGCGGGACCGGTAGCTGGTACGGCTCTTCCGTCGGTGAGCCGTATGCGGCGATCATCGCTTCGCGGATGCGTTCGTTCCGCGTGACGGTCGTACGCGGGCCGAGCCCGAAGAACTTTCGATCGTTGGCGGGCCTGATGCCGGTCGCCCACGCGAACGAGGAAACGTTCGCCCGCGACGAGAAGTCTAGATCCGCGTCGGTGGCGCCCAGCATCGCAGGCTTTCCTGTTGTCCCTGACGAGCACGCGACGAAGCGCCCCTCGGTCTCAAGCCGGGCGATCCACTCGTCGAGCCCGTCCACGCCCGCGAAGCTGGCGTGCCCGGGGTAGGTCGACACGGTCTGCAGCCATCGGGCCATCCGATCCCACTGGCCGGCTGCCAGCCACGACTCGCCGTAGCTCTTGTAGGTGTTGTGCGCGAACAACAACGGGACGAGGTCGGCCGACCGTGTGATCTTGGTCAGGCCGCTGCTGTCCAGGCGGTTCTTCAGTAGCGGAATTCGCGCCGCGCGGGTCTCCAGTCGCTCGTTCGCCGCGGCCAGCTGCAGCGGCACGAGATCTTCGACGGGTCGGTCGTAGCGATCATCCGCATCGCGTAGGCGGAGTAGCTGCTCAAGTGCCGAAGTCATAGGACCTCCTCGGGGACAGGCTCAGCCAGGGAGGGGGCGCGTCACCTCATCGCTGGCTGGCGCTGGTCCAGCGTCCGATAAATAGACTCGTGAGTCAAATTATCCACCACCTTCCACCTTGAGCACTGGATCGACGACGTAAGGTCACCGCCGGTAAAGCTAGACCGACCGGTTCAGTTATCTCGGCGAGACTGTCTGGTCATGGATGGGTCCCGTGCCGCGCAGACCCGGCTGCCCCGTGGCCGACCGACATCGGCGGACGCTGCCCGCCTAGATCGGGACGTCCGCGAAAGCGCACTGCGGCTGTTCCTTGAACATGGCTACGAGGCCACTACCATGGCCGCGATCGCCCAGGCCGCGGGCACGACCAAGGCCACGCTCTACGCCCGATTCCCCAGCAAGGAAGCCGTGTTCGAGCGCGCGTTCGAGTGGGCGATGGGCCGGTCCGACTGGCCCGTGCCCGAACCGGAGCTACCCGACTCTGACAGCCTGGAGGAGACGCTGACGGCGATCGCGGAGGCGGCCGTACGCCGCGCGCTCGACCCGCAGATGGTCGCCGTCTTCAAGATCGCAATTGCACAGGAGGCTCGGTTTCCGGCCCTCGGTCGCCGCGCCCGCCTGGTCCACTGGCCACGGCAACGTCAGGTGGCTGACCTGCTGCGCCGCCACGCCGCCGCTGGCGCGATCGTCGCGGACGAGCCTGAGATCCTCGCCGGGCACTTCCTCGCTATGGTCGCGACCGCGCCGAGCCTGTTCGCGGCGTTCGGCGTCACTCGCGACCCAGCTACCCAGAAGGTTGAGCGGCAGGTGGCGGTCGAGTTGTTCGTGCGGGCCCTACGTCCCTGACGGGTGCCGCTGAGGCCGCCGGAGACGCTGTCCGGGCGGCCTGGTCTTCTGCTGGCTACTCACGGCTGGCCGCTGGGCCGGGACGCGGCGATCGGTCGGCGCGGTTCCCGGCCGACGGCAGCGCGCCGCCGTCGGCGGAATCGACATCGAGGTTCTTCGTGAGCGTTGGACACCTGATCCGCAACCTCGGGCTCGCCAGGAAGCGCTGCTACCGGCTCATCCACCGTCCAGACGTTTCCGGCGGGTGCTGGAGGGGCCGAAGTAGCTCGCGGGGCGGAACCGCTGTGGGTGGCGGTCTCATCGCGTCCGCGAGGCTGCCTTCCCTTCAGTAGGTCCTGGACGGCGTATGGCCGACACGGATGGGGTTATCCGTGTCGGCCATACGCATCCTTGTGCGGTGGTGGAAGCGCCTTACCGCCTAAGGGTCACGTGCTGTTCTGTGGCTGGTGGTAGGCGTGGCCGTTGATGGTGGTGGTCATCGTTCCGGTGGCTTGGAAGTCGTTGGTCAGTAGGTCGATGGTGAGGTGGAAGCCGTCGGGGCTGGTTTTCTTGGTGCTTGGGGTGATGCCGGTCTGGGTGAGGTCGGAGTACCAGTCGAGTTTGGAGACGGTGAGGCTCGGGGCGGCGGCGGTGACTTTCTCGGTGCCGTTGAGGGTGCGCAGGCCGTCGTCGGAGTAGTTGGTGTAGCGGACGGCGATGGTGTCGATCGCGGTCTTCGCCGCGTTCTCGGTGATCGTGACGGCCGCTGTTCCGGTCTTGGCTCCGGCGAGTGTGTAGGAGCCGGTGGGTGGGAAGGGGCGGGTCGGGATCGGGCTGCCGGGGACGTAGGGGGTGCCCCAGGGGACGGTGTCGGAGATCGGGGCGACGGTGGGTGCCGGTGCTGGTTTGCGGCTGGTGAACGTGGCGATCATCAGGCGGGCGGTCCGGCCGCCGGGTTCGGTGGAGGTCTCGCATGTCAGCGGGTTCGCGCCGCCGCAGGCGGGTGGGGTCGCGAGTGCCTGCCAGTAGACGACGGCGGTGCCGTCCGGTGACCAGCGGGGGTCGGCCTCCCCGTTCCAGTTCGGGTCGTTGACCGCGCCGGGGCTGCCGTCGCCGGCGGCGTTGATCTGCTGGCCCTGGTAGGTGCCGCGGTCGCCGTAGCGGTCGATCAGGATGGGCTGGAAGAAGCGTCGCGTCCCGTTGTTGCGCACCGAGGAGACCGCGCCGGGGGTGACCAGGTCGGTGATCGGGGGGATGCCCCGCATGCCGGCGAGGAACTCCTGGCGGTCGGAGCCGCGGGTGTCCATGGCGACGGTCCAGTCGCCGTCGGGCGAGAGGTCGATCGGGTCGGTGTATTCGGGGTTGCTGGTGAGCCGGCGGACTTTGCCGGTGGTCAGGTCGGCGGCGAAGACATCGATGTTGGACGACTCGTCCGGGTAGCCGATGTAGGTGACCTCCTTGCCGTCCTTGCTGAAGCCACGCAGCTCACCCACCGAGATCGCGTTGCGGTTGATCGTCAGCTGGCCGGGGTGGGCCGGATCGACGTACACGGTCTGCTTGTCGGTCGCGGTGTCGAACAGCCGGGTGACCGACGTGAGGTCGTAGCGGGCAGCCAGCGGGGTGCCGGTGGTGGGGTTCGGGTTGAACGTCAGCCGGCCGAGGTAGCCGAACTGCCCGATCGCGCCGCCTGAGAACGTGAAGCTGTTGAAGCCGAGATGGACGTTGTCCGGGTTCAGCCGCAGCTCACGGATACTCCCGCCCTTGCCGGACCCGTCGGCCGTGTTGTTGAACCGGACCGGATAGACATGGACCCGGCCCGGGGCGCAGCCGGTATCGGCGAGCTTGAACGACCCACAGTCGATGACGTTCGTGCCGGCCAGGATCCGCTTGCCGTCGTTGAACGGCTGCGGATAGTCCAGGGCCTCGTTGCGCCCGGCCTGATTCGCGGCCGGGACACCACAGGTCACACACTTCCACGCGTCGCCGCCAGGGAAGGTCGTGCCGTCGGTCCGCACAATGATGATCTGCGGGCCCGCGTAGACACTCGCCGGGTCGGGAGCCGCCGGCGCCCCAGCGAAACTGACCATCGCGGAGACCGCGTGCCCGTCCGGCAGATAGCCACCCGACTGCAGACCGACCGACTGGCCGATACAACCCGTCCCGTGCGGGTTGACCGCCACCGTACAGCCACCCGACGCGGTATTAGTCGTCACCGGAGGCAATGGCAACTCACTGACCGAGATCGGCTCCGGCTTCGGCGCCGGCGGATTACTCACCACCTCGGGAAGCGCGTTGATCCCGGAGGGCGCCGCTCCCGTGGTGCCGGCCGAGCCGGACGACGAGCACGCCGCCACCGCGACCATCAGCGCCATCACCAAGCCCAGTGCCGACCACCGTGGCCCCGCGGCCACAGATGGCAGCCGATGACCAGTCGCGGTCGCTCTAGCGGAGGGGTGTGCTATCTGTGGGGCGGCACGAAAACTCGTCAAACGTAAGGGCATCTTGTCCTCTTATCCCTGCGAAAAGACGGCGACGACCGCCCCTACCCGCCGGAAAACCCGATGTGTTCAACCACCGGGATTCCGGGGGTTTCGCTATTAGAGGCTCCGAGGTCAACATTGGAGCCGTGGTCGAACGAACGGTCCGGTCCGCATCCCGCTTAACACGATGGGGACCTGAAGCATGCTCTGGATCAGGACGTGGGGCGGGTTCTGGTCGGCGTTGCGTGTGACCGTAGACCGCTTGACCACGACGTACGTGTCTGCCATCGCGAAGGTGTACGTGGCGCCCGCGCTCAGGTCGACTGGTCGACCTCGGAGCCTTCTAGAACTTCCCTCGGCGCCGTCGGGTTCATGATCGCTGCGGGTCACGTATTGGGGCGATTGACTACCCGATGCCAGCGGCGGCACCTCGCGCAAGACCGGACAGCGGCCTATAAGCCGTGGAGGCGGCGGTCCTCATCCGGCCTGCTTTGGTCTGTAGGCGGGTCAGCTCCAGCCACCGGCTCCTGTACGGAAGGCGGTGATGCTGGCGCCCGCGGGGACGGCGTCGATCGGGGTGGCGAGCTGTTCGGTGCTGGGAGCGTCGATGTCGCGTGCGATGGCCTGGAGGGCGGTGCGGTCGAGGCCGTAGACGTCGATCGCGTTCTCGCCGACCATCCGCCGGGTGTCCGCCGGTGCCATGGCGTTGAAGGTGTTGCGCAGCGCGAGCCGGGTGACCGACGGCGTGTCCTGGCGGTCGGGATAGACGAAGGTGCCTTCAAGGTGGGGGTAGTCGGATCCCCACAGCAGCTGAGACTGCAGCCCATGGCTGACCGCCTCCTCGACCTCGTACGGCGAGGCGAAACTCGCGCCGAAGAAGACGTTGGCAGTCAGGTATTCGCTGGGCCGTCGTGGTACCTGTTCGAGCAGGGCCTTGTTGAGTGGTTCGTCGCGCTTGGAGACGTAGAAGGCGTACAGCGCGTCGAGTTCGATCGCCTTCGCGGGAAACCAGCTACCAGGCGTCTCTGTGATCACCAGTTTGAGGCCCGGGTGGCGCTCGAAAACACCCGCGAAGATCAGCCACCAGACCGCCCGCTGGGAGAGAAATCCCGCCGACTCCAACTGGATCAGCGCGACGGACTCAAGTCCCGTGTAGCGGGCGGTCATACCCCCGCCGACGTGGGTGACCAGCGGCATCCCGAGTTCTTCGCAGGCCGACCACAGCGGTTCCCACAGACGCCGGTTGTACTCCGGTAGTTCGCCGTCGCGCATCGCCGGGAAGTTCACCCCCCGCAGCCCGGCCTCCCGGGCCCACGCCACCTCCGCGACGGCGGCGTCCACGTCCCACATCGGCAGGTAGGCGAGGCCGATGTGGCGATGCGGTGCCTGCGCGACGAAGTCGGCGAGCCATCTGTTGTAGATCCGTTGCCCGACGTCGATGAGCTCCCGGTCACCTTGAGGCTTTGGCTTGCCCAACGGCGAGGAGACGAACGGGATCGGTTCCAGGTTCATCGAACCGTGGAAGATCACCCCGGCGGCGATGCCGTCGTGGTCGTAGTCGGCGAGACGCGCCGCTGAGTCGTGGTGCCCGGCGGTACGGAAGTTCGGGTGATCGAGGTAGCCGCTGCCCGCGAGCATCGTCGCCGCGGCCTCCTTGTTCGCACTCTCGCTCGCGGCGAAGCGGTCGAAGTCGTCGAGATACCTCGCCGGGCAGTAGGCGCGCAGGTCCTCGGTCAGCCGTGGCCCGATGTGCGTGTCGTTCGAGACCACGATGACCGGGTCGGTGGATAAAGTCATGGGGTCACCTCCTGTTGATCGGGCCGGCGCAGACACGAACCAGGTGCCGGGCATCTGACGGGACTCGCGACGCGAATCGTTTGACCAGACCACCAACAGCGGGCCGCGACCGGGCGGTGCGTCGCGGCATCGCCATCAACCGAGCTGCAAGATTTCGACCTGGTTTCCCCAGGGGTCGAGAAGGTCGATGGATCGCCCCGTCTGGTTGTTCGGGGTCCCGGTGAACTCCCCCTGCACGGTGGCGCCGTTCGAGACCGCCCGTGCTTGTGCCTCGCGCAGGTTCGGGACCTGGATGACGAAGGCTCCCGCCTTCGCGCCGTCGGCGTGCCCAGGCAGCAGGATCAATCCGGGGCCGCCGTTGGGAAACGTCACGACGCCTGCGTTGCTCTGGATTTTGAGAGCGAGTTTCGCGCCGAAGACCGCGCCATAGAACTTCACGCCCGCGTCGAGGCTGCCAACATTAAGTTTGATCATCATGATGGTTCCGGTCGGCCCGGCCGGGTCCTTCGAAGCCGAGGCTGTCGCCGTCGGAACAGTTTCGATAGAGAAGGTGGTCGCAGCGACGGGCGGCGTCGAGTTGCTTTCGAGTCGGGCGCTGGGAGTGGCGGCGGCATGGCCGCCGGTCGATCCGCACCCGACCGCCAACACCAGGGGCACCACAAGCAGGAGCATGCGTCGGCGCATGAAGAGCTCTCTCAATTCTTCCAGACACCAGATCAGCTGGCGCGTCCCTCGGGCGATGAGGCTGTGAACGGCCCGGTCATCCCCGGCCGACTCGGACGTGCTCACTGCCGCCCAGCCGGTACCGAGGCGTTGCGCCGCTCGGGCGGCTCGACCGCGAACCTTCACCCGCACGACGGCAGGTCGCACGCATCGCGGTCATCACCGGCCCGAACGCTGACCGTCAAGCCTGCCCCCTCCTCGGAACAGGCGACTAGCTCCGACCGCGACAGTGAGAGGTAACCAGAATTCTCGACGCATGTCGAGAGAAGATGTGCCGGAGCTGCCCGGCCCCCGGCGTCGTCGACCAAGGGACCAGGATGATCTTTGTTCAGGGCACTCTGCCTGGCCGGCGACGGCGACGCCCGCGGGAGAGGGAGCGACCGGGGCGCTGACTCAGGTCGTCGGCAAGGCGCCGAGCCGCACTCCGCTGCGGGCTGCGATCCCCCGCAGCGCGCAGTCGAGGTCGTACTCGAACTGTGCGTCCGGTGAGGTCTTGGCAGCCGCCGCCGCCACCTCACGCAGCGTCGTGAGCTCGTTGGCCTCCACGGTCTCAAGCTCGGTCAGGAGCGCCCGGTGCATCCCCATCACCGGCGCGTCACCGGATCCGATGCTCGCCAGGACCACCTGGATGAGGAACGCATAGGCGCGGGTGGCATCGTTGATCGAGAAGCCGCAGGCACGAAGGCGGGCGACCATGTCGTCCATGGCACGCAACTGCCCCTGCCCAAGCACGAGTCGCGGTGTGGCGAACCGGATCCACCCTCCGGCCGCCATGAGCCCGGCACGCGTCACGCGGGCGTAGGACTCCATCACCTCGTTCCAGCTGCGCGCCGGTTGCGGAGACCACCGCGCCGATTCACCCTCGTCGATGATCGCGCCGAGGACGAGCTCACCGATGTCGCTGCGGTCGCGGACGTGCCAGTAGATGCTGGTCCGGGCCACACCGAGCTCGGCGGCCAGCGCGGCCGGGTTCGCGGCATCGGGGCCGAGCCGCCGGGCCGCCGCGATCATCTCCTCGCGGCTGAAGGTCGGCACACGCCCACGACCACGACGCTCCACCAGCCGACGGTACCCACCTGCCCCGGCCGGAACTACAGGCCGGCTGCCTCCGAGCGCCGGCGACGGCTGCCTTCGGGCGAACCGGTCGACGCGTGGGCCGCGTCGCATGCCCCTTCGCCGCGACGGGGTAAGAGTCAACCCCGCCAGGGAGGCGGTCACCGGGGCCACGCCCTACCTCGGCACCGTCCGCACGGCTGGCGAGCAGTGTCGATGCCCAAACTCCATCCGATAGTGGAGCGGTCGGTCAAACTTTCCGGACGCCGGATCCTGGCGTCAGCGGCGCCGGGCCCGGTGCTGTTCAAGGCGCCGGATCAGGCGGCCCATCGCGGCACGGGCCTGCTTGTGCGCGGTCTCGTAGCCAGCGACCTCGTCGGCGACGAGGCCGAGGGCCAAGCCCTGCATGGTCGCGGCGATCAGGGCGGGTGGGTAGTCACGCGGGTCGAGGTCGTACTCGGGGGCGATCTTGTCGAGGACCGCCATCTGCAGGCGCCGTACCTCGCGGGCGACCTCACCCATCGTGTCCTTCAGCGCCGGCCGGTGGTTCGCCGCGGCGAGGAACTCGATGAACAGCGCAGCGCCACGGGGATCCGAAGCGAGGTCCCACCAGGCCTGCAGGGGCCGCGGCGAGGCCAGCGCCTCCTCCATACGCGCGACGACGCGCTCGGAGCGCCTGCGCAGCAGGGCGACGAACAGCTCGTCCATCGTCGGAAAGTAGTAGTGCAGCAGCGGTGAGCTCAGGCCGATCCGGTTGGCGACGTTGCGTGAGGTCACGGCGGCGTAGCCCTCCAGGAGCATGATCTCCTCCGCGGCGTTGAGCACGCGGGTGACCTTCTCCTCGGTCGCCGCGCGCCGGCGACGCGGCTCGGCCATCCAGCTCCTCCCTCAGTCCCTCATCCCATCCTGCCGGACGGTCGAGCGTGTTGACAGCATGTGCCATCGAAGTTTGAATGACCGCTCAAAGACGACGTGTAGTGAACCGTGACGCCGGAGGTGTCGGAGTGAGCAACGCGAGCCCGGTCTACTGGGACCCGTTCGACCGCGAGATCGCTCGTGACCCGTACCCGATCTACCGGCGGCTCCGCGCCGAGGCGCCGCTCTGGTACAACGAGCGCCACGACTTCTGGGTCCTCAGCCGCTGGGACGACATCAACAGCGCGCTGGTCGACTGGGCGACCTACTCCTCGTCGAGGGGCCCGATCCTGGAGGTCATCAAGGCGAACATCGAGATCCCACCCGGCACGCTGCTCATGGAGGACCCGCCGATCCACGACATCCACCGCCGCCTGCTCGCGCGCGTGTTCACCCCCCGCAGGGTGCTGTCGCTGGAACCGGCCATCCGCGAGTACTGCGTCCGCTGCTTAGACCGGCTCGACGGTGTCGACGCGTTTGACCTGATGACCGAGTTCGCCAACGAGGTGCCGATGCGGGTCATTGGCATGCTGCTCGGGATTCCCGAGGACGACCAGCTGACAGTCCGGGAGCGCGCCGATGCGAAGCTGCGCACGGAGCCCGGCCAGCAGATGAAGGTGTCCAGGGAGGCGATCATGGACACCGATCTGTTCGCGGACTACATCGACTGGCGGGCCGAGCACCCCTCCGACGACCTGATGACCGAGCTCCTGAACGCCGAGTTCGAGGACGAGACGGGGACCACGCGGACGCTGACCCGCGAGGAGATCCTCACCTACGTCACGGTGCTCGCCGGCGCTGGTAACGAGACGACCGCCCGGCTGATCGGCTGGCTCGTCGCGCTGCTCGCCCGGTATCCGGACCAGCGCACCGAGCTTCTCGCGGACCGTCAGCTGATCCCGAACACGATCGAAGAGACACTGCGTTTCGAGCCGACCGGCCATGCCATCGCCCGTTACGTCGCGCGTGACGTGCAGCTGTACGGCCAGACGGTCCCGGAGGGCAGCGCGATGATGCTGCTCGTCGCCTCGGCGAACCGCGACGAGAAACGCTGGGACGACGGCGAGACCTACGACATCCGCCGCAAGATCGACCAGCACATCACCTTCGGGATCGGTACGCACTACTGCCTCGGCGCGGCACTGGCCCGACTGGAAGGCCGGATCGCGTTGGAGGAGTTCCTCACCAGGTTCCAGGCCTGGGACATCGACTGGGACAACACCGCGCTGTCCTCGACCTCGACCATGCGGGGTTGGGAGACCCTCCCCCTCAGCGTCGGCTGACACCGCCTCGTCTGGGAGGGCGCCGACCTCATCGCCGTCGGCTACGGCGCCTCGCTGTTCAGAACGTTCGGTTCGAGGATGGCGGGGATGTCGGCGATCTCGACGTTCGCTGCCCCGGAATCCCCGGCGATGATCTCCTACAGGCATGCAATGAGCATCTACGCGCCTGAGTTGGCCGACCCGAGCGACGAGGTCGCGACCTCGTCTTATGTTGCCACGGACGAGATGCTCCAGGGTCTACAACTCGCGGGATCATGCCCCACCCGTACCGCGTTCGTCGACAAACTCCGCCACGTGACAGATTTCACCGGCAGCGGGATCACGGCTCCGGTGGATCTAGCGAAGCCCAAGGAGCCAGTGCTCTGTGAGAACTTCGTCAAGGCGGACCCCTCAAGAAACAGCTTCGCGACGGTCCAGCCGCCGGCGGCGCTCGACCACCACGGGTTCTGGTGCGGGCAAGCGCTCTCGAACCACTCATGATGGGGGCCGGCCGCGGCCGGGCCGCGACGCGCTTGCGCGGCTGGCAACCCTTCCCCCTCAGCGGTAACGACGCTGGCGGTCAGACCTTTGACCGCTCCGCGTGAGTGTGCCACCGCTCCGGTCGCTAACGCTGGCCGTCGGGCTCGTCGGCACTGCGGGGTGAGCGTCACCGTGCGCAGTTCGACGGCGGCACGAGCCAGTCGAACTGCGCACGGAAACGTGCGGGGGTCAGTGCTGGCGTGGCGGGCTGGGGGCCATCTCGGCGGAGAGGCGTGCTGCGCCGTCGAGCCGAATGACCTCCCCGTTGAGGTAGGGATTGCGGATGATCGCCTCCGCGAGCTGGGCGTATTCCTCAGGCCTGCCCAGCCGTTTCGGGAACAGGACGTCGCGGACGAGCAGCTCCTGGACCACGGGGTTCGACAGCCGTGGCGTGGCGAAGGCGCCGGGCGCGATCGCGCACACCCGGATGCCAATCGCGGCGAGGTCCCGCGCCATGGGCAGCAGCATCGCGACGATCGCCCCTTTGGCCGCGGCGTAGGGAACCATGGTCGCCTGGGCGTCGAACGCACTGATCGACGCTGTCTGCACGACGACTCCGCGCTGACCGTCCTCGTCCGGCACGTTGGCGCTGAACGCCGACGCCGCGAGCCGGGTGAGGTTGAACGGGCCACACACATGCAGGTCGAGATTCGCGCGCAGTACGTCCGTCGGCATGACCGACCCGTCATCGCCGACGAGCCGGGGACTGGGGATGACGACGCCCGTCGCGCTGACGGCGATGGAGAAGACGCCGAGGGTCTGTGCCGCCGAGATCGCGGCGGCCACGGCCTCGTCGTCGTTGCTGTCGCCGGTCACCGCCTTGACCGTGGGACCCAATTCGGCGACGAGCGCCGCTGCGCGGTGCGCATCGGGATCGAGCACCACGACTCCGACCCCCTGCGTGGCCAGACGCCGTACCGTCGCTCCCCCGAGACCACCCGCGCCACCCGCGACCACTGCGGCCTTGCCGACAAGCTCCATAGGATTCCCTCCCACAAGCGCGATCACCGAGCACGTCGGCATCTCCTGCGGTCGGCGCGTGCGCGCATCGCAGGGTCGCGAGTTGGCCACCATCTCTTCTGGCTGTCACCGAGTCCCGCGACCGCCGGCAGATCGGATACGGCGTGCGGGAATCAGGGGAGACGTCACGACCCGGGCCGACAGCCTCGGCCGCTCTCGGTACGGTCAGCCGTCGATGACGCTGATCGCTCTCTTCGGGCAGGCCGCCGCAGCCGCCTGCACATCTGCGCGCAGGTCCTCCTCTGGACGCTCCTCCAGCACCGTGAGCGTGTCGTCCCCGTCAAGCTCGAATACCGAGGGTGCAAGACCCACACACAGCGCGTTGCTCTCACAAAGCACGGGGTCGACGACCACCCGCATAGAGACCTCCATCGATACGACTCGCGAAAACAGACCGACGCCCTTCGCCGCCCCCGACGATCATCGACATGAAGGTGTCACGATCTGCATGAAGACCAGGACCCTGGGAAGGGCGACCGCATCCCAGGGCGACCCCCAACGATGTTCTGTGGTGCTGCGCGCACACGCCGCGCGACACCTGCCCCGGGTCAGATGTACATGCCGCCGTTGACGCCGATGATCTGGCCGGTGATGTAGGCGGCGTCGTCGGAGACGAGGAACGACACGGCGTTGCCGATGTCGGCGGGGGTGCCGGCCCGGCCGAGCGGCACCATCGCGCTGACGGCTTCGAGGAACTGTTCCGCGCCGCCGGCCTGGCCCGCCTCGTGGTGCGCCATCGGGGTGTCCACGATCGTCGGCGGGATCGTGTTCACGGTGATGCGGTGCTCGGCGAGCTCGCGGGCCAGCGCTTTGGTCAGGCCGATCACTCCGCCCTTGCTGGAGACGTAGTGCGCCATCGCCGGCGCTCCCGACTGGGCGCTGGACGACGAGATGGTGACGATCCGGCCGTAGCTCGCCTCGATCATGTCCGCGACCGCGGCCTGGACCGTGTGGAAGACGCCGGTGAGGTTGACCGCGATCATCCGGTCCCAGGTCGCCTGGTCGAGCTGCACGAACGGGATCATGCTGGAGATGCCGGCGTTCGCGACGACGATGTGGATCGGCCCGAACGTCTCGCGCACCGTCGCGTAGGCGGCCTCGATCGAGGCGCGGTCGGAGACGTCCACGGTGAGCGGCAGGACGCTCCCGCCGGCGGCGGTGAGCTCGGCGGCGAGCTTCTCGACCTTGTCCCCCTGCCAGTCGAGCATCGCGACCCGGTGGCCGTCCTTCGCCAGCCGCGTGGCGATCCCGGAACCGATGCCCTCGGCGGCACCCGTGACGACTGCGACGCGAGCCATGCGTTGCTCCCTACTGGACACGAAGTTTTGACGTGTGTAAAAGTACGTCTGTGGGACAGCCAGGGCAAGAGATTCGTTCGCGGGGTTCCCGCGCTCCCGAGACCCGCGACCGGATCGTCGCCGCGACGCTCCAACTCCTCGCCAAGGAGGGGTACGGCGCCATCACGACGCGCCGTATCGGGGAGGTTGCCGGAGTGAAGTACCAGCTCGTCCACTACTACTTCGCCTCGATGGAGGACCTCTTCATAGAGGCGTTCCGCCGTGGCGCCGAGGAGAACCTTGCCCGCCTCGCCGAGATCGCGAAGGGTGAGGCCTCGCTCCGCAGATTCTGGAAGATCCATGGCGACGCCGGCGCCAGTAAACTCATGGCCGAGTTCGTGGCTCTCGCCCAGCGCCACCCCGCGCTGCGGTTGGAGATCGCCTCCTACGCGCGACGTTTCCGCAACGCGCAGCTCGACTTCGCGCGAGCGGCCCTCGACCGCGAGTCGATCTCACCCGAGGTCATACCACCGATGGTCGTTCTGCTGCTCACCACCGGCCTGGCGCAGCTAGAAGCGAACGATCGCCTGCTCGGTTTCACTGACGGGCACGACGAGACCCGTACCTGGATCGAGAACTGGCTCGCCGCCAACACCACCCCAGTGAAGGAATGAGAGACGACGAATGACCGCCACCGACCTCTACTGGGACCCGTTCCGCCACGACATCTGGGTGGACCCGTACCCCATCTACAAGCGCCTGCGCGCCGAGGCTCCGGTCTACTACAACGACGAGCACGACTTCTATGCCTTCGCGCGGTGGGACGACGTGGACCGCGGTCTGCCGGACATCGAGCACTTCAGCAACGCCCGCGGCAACATCTACGAGTTCATCAAGTCCGGCATCGAGATGCCCCCGGGTAGCGTGATCTTCGAGGACCCGCCCAGCCACGACATCCACCGGCGCCTGGTCTCCCGGCTGTTCTCCCCCGGCGGCATCAGGGCGCTGGAGCCGAAGATCCGCGACTACGTCGCCCGCCAGCTCGACCCGGTGCACGGCGGCGACGGCTTCGACGTCATCGACATCCTCTCGGACAAGGTGCCGATGCGTGTGATCGGCATGCTCGTCGGCATCCCGGAGCAGATGCAGCAGTCGGTCCGCGACCGGACCGTCGCCAACCTCAAGACCGAGGAGGGCGGCAAG
This sequence comes from Pseudofrankia inefficax, assembly GCF_000166135.1. NCBI lineage: Bacteria > Bacillati > Actinomycetota > Actinomycetes > Frankiales > Frankiaceae > Pseudofrankia > Pseudofrankia inefficax. The sequence goes on along the minus strand of NC_014666.1, from coordinate 1,811,343 downwards.
ATCGACGCGGAGGCGTCGCAGATCGCGACCGACATCTTCGAGAGCTACATCGACTGGCGCATCGCGAACCCCTCCGACGACATCATGACCAAGCTCCTGGGCGTGGAGTTCGAGGACCACGACGGCACCACCCGCAAGCTCACCCGCGAGGAGATCCTGGTCTACTGCGCCGTCATCGCCGGCGCCGGCAACGAGACCACCGGCCAGCTCATGGGCTGGATCGGCAAGATCTTCGGCGAGGAGAACAACCACGCCCAGTACCAGGAGGTCGTCGCCGACCCGTCCCTGTCAGCCAAAGCGGTCGAGGAGATCCTGCGCCTGGAACCGGTCGGTCAGGCGGTGGGACGGTACGTCACCAAGGACGTGGAGTTTCACGGCCAGACCATCCCCGAAGGCAGCACCGCGCTGTTCATCGTCGGCTCCGCCGGCCGTGACGAGTCCAAGTTCGCCAACCCCGACGACCTCGACATCCACCGCGACATCACGGCGCAGCGCACCTTCGGCTACGGCCTGCACTACTGCCTCGGCGCGAACCTCGCCCGCATGGAAGGACGCATCGTCCTCGAAGAACTCGTGAAGCGTTTCCCGAAGGGGTGGGACGTCGACTGGAGCGGCGCCAAGCTCGCGAGTACCTCGACAGTACGGGGCTGGGAGAAGCTTCCGATCGTCCTGCGGAAGTAGATCCGCCTCGCCACGAATGACGGGCAGCTAGCAGACGTCGCCGCTGGCGTTGGCGGACTCGGCAATGCCAGCGCGCGACGGCTCCATGCGTCTCGACGTGATCGGCGCAACGGTGTGATGTCGGCGGCCGGCAGGGGGAATGACCTCCTGCCGTTCTGGCCCCGAATCCCTGGCTGACCTGCGTGCCGTCGATACCTCGCCAGGCGATCGCTCAAATGATGAGGGTCTTGTCGCGACCTGTGCGACGTGACTTTTATAGGCGCGCCGCGGACCGGTGCCAGCGGACAACGTCGAATCGCAATCAGAGTGCCGGCTGCGATATGGCCGGGAGTGTCTGGTCGGTCGTGGCGAGGAATCGCCGGGTCTCTGGCGACACCGGAGCCGCGAGGTGTCCGGTGAAACCGTCGATCAAGGTGCTGACGAACAGGCCGAAGGGGACGACCTGTTCGCCGGCCGCGATTGCCCGCTCGCGGCGGGCCGCGGCGTGCACGCCGAGTTCCTGGACCTCACGGATGCGCATCGTGCGGATAGGTTCCTCGACGTGGGGGACGAGGCGGCGCATGTCGTGGAGAAATGCGTCCTGGGACCGCCGGATCTCTCCCGACTGGACGAGGGCGCCGGTGGCTTCGGCGCTACGTTGGAGCTGTTCGACGAACGACACGTAGAAGTTGTCCGGTGATTCTGCCAGCTCCAGCACGGGTAGCAGGTGTGCCTCGAATCGGGCTCGCAGGTCGTCGGGGTCGATGCGGGCGAGCAGGAGCGCGCGCCGCTGGACCAGCTGCGGCATGCGGTGGGCGAAGATCGCTTCGATCAGCTGTCGTTTCGAGCCGAAGTAGTAGTGCACGGCCGAGTTGTTGCCAGACCCGGCCTGGGTGGCGATCTGCCGCAGGGACACCCCGTCGATGCCGTGCTCGGCGAAGAGCCGCTCGGCGGTCAGCAGGAGTTGCAGTGCCATCGCACCGGCCGGGGTGCCCTGCGGCTGGCTCACGGCTGGCCTGCTCGCCAGCGGCGTGCGGCCTCGTGCAGCGCCTCGCCCTTCGCGATTCCGTAGTAGGCGCTGAAGTGCAGGATGATCTCCTGCATCTCCTCGTAGGTCACGTCGCCTGACTCTAGTGCCGACCCGACATGGGAGAAGATCGGTCCGACCGCGTCCGAGGCTCCGACGCAGGGAATCGTGACGAGCCGCCGTTCACGGCGGCTGAGCCCGTCGCGGCGCCAGACGTGGCCGAAGACGAAGTTGAGGATGCCGGCGTAGAAGTATGGCGAGTCGGGTGGCGGAGCGGGGATGACGTTGACGGTCCTGAACTCCTCCTGCCCGCCGCGGATCCGTTCCTCGCGGTCCGCCGGCCCGAGGTCCTCGACGGTGAGCGTCGGCCAGGCCGGCGCCTCCTGTCCCCGCTCGGCATGGAGGCGGTTCCACTGCTTGCGGACGGTCTGCTCCAGTGCCGAGGCTTTCGGCCAGCCGCAGTAGACAGCGAAGTGCAGGGTGACCTCGTTCATCTGCTCGATCGTGAGGTCGCCGCTGCGCAGCGCCGCGTAGACGTGTTGGTCGATCGGTGTCACTGCGTCGGCGGCGGCGACACAGGCGAGCGTCACGAAGCGTCGGTCGCGGATACCCAGGCCGGGCCTGTTCCAGACCTCTCCGAACAGGTATTGGCGTGACGCCTCGTCGAAGGGTGTCCGTGGCGTCGGCGGGTCGACGGTCATGACGGTGCGGTAGACGTCGTCCGCGGTCGTCGGCGAGGTCATGCGTGGTCCTCTCGTGTGGTGCGGGCGAGGCCCATGGCGGCCAACGCCGTCTCAGCCATGTCGATCAGCGGTGACCCGGCGGGTGCGAGCAGGTCGGCAAGGATCCCGACGTCCTTGGCGAGCAGCCCTCCGGCGCTGCCCGCGAGGGGGGCCAGGTGAAAGCCGTTCCTGGCGACGACGTCGGCAGCGAAGCTGTGGCCGCTGCCGCGGCGTAGCACGGTCGCCATGGCCGCGGGGTCGAGCCCGCGGCGCTGCGCGGCCGAGTGGACCTCAGCGGCGAGCGCGAGCTGAGCGGTGAACAGGGCGTTGTTGAACACCTTCGCTTCTTGGGCGCTGCCCAGGGGCCCAAGGTGCACGATCGGGTCGGCGAAGGCGGCGAGAACCAGCCGGCACCGCTCCAGGATCTCCGCCTCGCCGCCGACCATCACCAGCAGCGCGCGTTCAGCCGCGGCCCTACCGCCGCCGCTGACGGGCGCGTCCAGGACATGCAGGTGCGGATGGTCCTCCTGCAGCCGGCGGCAGGTATCCGGACGGGTGGTGCTGTGCACCACGACGATCCCGCCCGGCGCCATGCCGGCGAGCGCACCAGCCGGTCCGCGGAGCACCTCGTCCACGTCGGCGTCGCCCACCACGCACACGCCGAGCACGTCGCTGGCGGCGCCGAGCGCGACCCGGCTCGCGGCGAAGCGGGCGGGTGTGCCCGCGAAGGCCTGCTGTGCCTCGGGGCGGCGCGCCCACAGCGTGGTCGGGAAGCCAGCGTCGATGATCCTTCGAGCCATCGGGCCGCCCTGCGAGCCGAGCCCGATGTAACCGACCCGCAGGCCGCCTTCCTCGTTCGCCCCGCTCACGGCGTCTGCTCGCTGATCCGGGCCTGGAGGTAGGCCTCCAGGTCGTGGGCCCGAGCTGCCAGCTCGTCATGGATCGCGGGAGCCGTCAGGACAAGGAACCGGCCCTGCGTCACCGCGTCCGCCGCGAGATCACCCACGGTGTCCGCGGGCACCACGGGATGATCAGGAGCGCGCGGCGAGGAGGCAACCTCGCCGTAGACGGTCACCTGCTCAAGAATGTTCGTGATCACCCCGGATGGGCACAGGCAGGTGACCCCGACGCCGCGGGGACCCAGGTAGAGGGCGAGTGCCTCAGATAGTCCGACGACCGCGTGCTTGCTCGCGACGTACGGCAGCCGGTCGAAGCCATAGGCGAGCAGCCCCGACGCTGACGCGGTGTTGACGACATGGCCGTGACCCTGGGCGAGCAGGAGGGGCAGGAACACCCGGTTGCTGCGCGCGATGCTCATCAGGTTGAGGTCGAGCACGCGCTGCCAGGCCTCGTCCGGGAGCGATTCGGGGGCACCCAGGGCGAGGACGCCAACGTTGTTCATGATGAGGTCGACCTGGCCGAACCGGTCGAGTGCGGCGTCACGCCAGGCGGCGAAGTCGGCCTCGCGGGTGACGTCGACCCGGGTGGCGAACGCCTCGCCGCCGGCGGCGGTGATCTCGGCGGCGACGGCGAGCGCCCGGTCGAGATCGAGGTCGCTCACGGCGACCCGGGCGCCGCGGCGGGCAAAGGCGAGCGCGGCGGCCCGGCCGATCCCGCTGCCGCCGCCGGTCACGGCGGTGACAGCGCCGGTGAGCGTCAGGGGCCGGGTCATGCGATCGCCACGGCCTTCGTGCGGACGAACTCCAGCAGGCCCTCCAGGCCGCCCTCACGGCCGTAGCCGGAGATGCCCACCCCTCCGAAGGGCAGTTCATAGCCGACGACCGGCGGAGCTCCGTTGACATAGACCCCGCCGGCGCGCAGCTGGGACGTCAGCCGGTTGACCCGGCCGATGTCGCGGGTGTTCACGTAGGCCGCCAAGCCGTAGGACGTGCTGTTCGCGATCGCGACCGCCTCCTCCTCGGAGGAGAACCGCAGCAGCGACAGGACCGGGCCGAACACCTCCACCTGGGCGATCTCGCTGTCCGGCACGACGTCACCGAAGACCGTCGGCTCGACGTAGTAGCCGCCCGCCGGCACGCCGTCGGGCACGCCGCCACCAGCGAGCAGCCTGCCCGCGCCCTGCGACCGCGCCCGGTCGATCATCCCGAGGATCCGGTCGCGGGCCGCGCGCGTGACCACCGGGCTGACGTTGGTCGTCGGGTCGAACGGATCCCCGAACCGCAGCGAGCGCACCCGCGCGATGACCTTCTCTGCGACCTCGTCGTAGACCGACTCGTGCACGAGCAGCCGCGACGGGATCGCGCAGCCCTGGCCCGCCAACGTCTCGAACACCGACGACGTGTTGATCAGAGTGACGCGATCAAGGTCGGCGTCCGGGAAGACGAGGTTGGCTGACTTGCCGCCAAGCTCAAGTACCGCGGGCTTGAGCGACTCCGCGCACGACGCGAGGATCTTCCGCGCGGTCGTGGGGCCGCCCGTGAAGCTGACTTTCTGTACGAGCGGATGGCGCACGAGCGCCTCACCCGCGTCCGGGCCGCCGAGGACCAGGTTGACCACGCCGTCCGGGATCCCCGCCTCACGCACGAGGCGCATCAGGTGCTCGGTCGCGTAGGGCGTCAGCTCGGACGGCTTGACGACGACGGTGTTGCCCGCCGCGAGCGCCGGGATGACCTTCATCCCGACCGAGATCAGCGGACCGTTCCAGGTGAGGATGATCCCAACGACACCGTAAGGCTCGGGGATCGTGTAGGCGAGTTCCCGGCGCTGTGCCGGCGCCGTGGTGACCCGGCCCTCGATCTTGTCCGCCCAGCCGGCGTAGTACTCCGTGTAGCCAGCCATCGCGCTCGCCAGGTGCAGACCGATGCGATGCGTCATCCCGTTGTCCAGCACCGACAACCGGCCCAACTCCGCGACGTCCGCCTTGATCAGCTCCGCGAGCCGGACGAGTACGCCGCGGCGCTCCGCCGGCGTCCACGAGCGCCAGGCCGGAAACGCAGCGTGTGCCGCCTCGACGGCCTCCGCGACGTCGGCCGGCCCGGCGAGCGGGACCAGGCCCTGGACCTCTCCCGTCGCGGGGTACACGTGTTCGGCCATGCCGCCGGTGCCCTCCGCCCGTGCCTGGCCGCCGATGTGCAGGTGTACGGCGGGGACCGTGCGCTCGATGCCCATAACAGACCCTCCTCCCAGCTAAAGCAGTCGCTTTAAGACCGAAGGTACTTGACTCGGGAAGTATGCGCATGACTTAGTGGCCGCATGACACCCACGGAGCTGTTCGACCTCACGGGCAAGGTCGCGGTCCTCACCGGCGGAGCGGGAGGCATCGGCGTGGTCTACGCGCAGGCCCTCTGTCAGGCCGGCGCCCGCGTCGTCGTCGCCGACCTGGACGGCGACGCGGCCGAGCGCACGGCCGAGAAGCTGACCAGCCAGGGACTGGCAGCCACGGCGGCTCAGGTCGACGTCTCGTCCGCCGAGTCGACCGCGGCGATGGCCGCCGCCGCTGTCACCGCGTTCGGCGGGATCGACATCCTGATCAACAACGCGGCGATCATGACGAACCTGCCGCCCTACGGACTCTCGAACATGCCCGTCGCCGACTACGACCGTGTCATGAACGTCAACCTGCGCGGGCCGCTGCTCTGCACCCAGGCCGTAGTCGCGTCGATGACCGAACGCGGCGGCGGCCGGATCGTGAACGGACTGTCCGCCGGAGCCTTCATGACCGGCGGTATCTACGGCCTCAGCAAGTTCGCGCTCCACGGCCTGACGATCAACCTCGCCGCCGAGCTCGGCCCCCGCGGCATCAACGTCAACGCGATCGCGCCCGGCCTCGTCGCCAACGACAGCGGCTACGTCTCCCTGCCCCAGGACTCGCCGTTCCGCGCCGCGATCGAGGCACGCATCCCGGGCAAGAAGTCCGGCCCGCCCGAGGACCTGGTCGGCCCGCTGCTCCTGCTGTGCTCCCAAGCCGGCGACTGGATCACCGGCCAGACGATCCTCGTCGACGGCGGATGGATCACCCGCCTCTAGTTCCGCCCAGACGCGCCGACGAAAGGAAGACCTCGATGAGTGCCGAGCCGGCCAGCAGCGACCACGGATACGCCACACCGCTGCGCGAGCAGCGACGTGGTCGGCGGATAGCGATGACGCCGCAAGAGCGCGACGGATTCCTCGCCGAGGAGCGGACCTGCAGGGTCTCGACGGTGGGCGCAGACGGCGCCCCGCACATCTCCGCCCTGTGGTTCGTCTGGGACGGCACCGCGCTGTGGCTCAACAGCATCGTCAAGAGCCAGCGCTGGACCGACCTGACCCGTGACCCACGGGCGTCGGTCATCGTCGACGCCGGCCACGGCTTCGGCGACCTGCGCGGCGTCGAGCTGATCGGCCAGGCCGAGATCGTCGGCGAGGTACCGCGGACAGGCGCGCCCGAGGCTGCGGCGCTGCTCACCGAGCCTGAGCGCCTGTTCGGCGAGAAGTACAGCAACGGCACCTTCCACTACGACGGCCGCCACGCCTGGCTGAAGCTCACCCCGATCAAGATCGTGAGCTGGGACTTCCGCAAGACCGGCCTCTAGCCCGGTGCTCCGACCAGCATCGAGGACCGGCTGGACCGCGCGCCGACCGAGGCCCAGCACACGTCTCCGGAAAAGCCGCCGAAGGAGGCGACCGATATGACGGGCACGCTCGGCGTGCAGCTCTACAGCGTCCGCGACTCCCTCGCCGCGGACCGTCCCAGCGCCCTCAGGCGGCTGGCTGACCTCGGCTACCGGTACGTCGAACCGTTCGTCCTCAGCCTCTGGAACACCCCTGCTGAGCAGAGCCGCACCGACGCCACAGCACTGCGCGCCGACCTCGACGCGGCGGGCCTCGCGGTCAGCTCCCTGCACGGCGCGATTGCCGCCGACAGCCAGGCCACTCTCGTCGAGACGTGCCACATCCTCGGCACAGACACCGTCTTCGTGCCGATCCCGTTCCTCGTCGAAGGATTCGACGGCACCGTCTTCGAGGACCGCCAGACCCTGACCGCCTTCGCACTGCGCCTCAACTCGGCCGCAGGCGAACTGGCCGAACACGGCATTCGCCTCGGCTACCACAACCACACCTTCGAATGGGCCCAGCTACCCGACGGCACACCCGCCTTCGACGTCTTCTGGGACCTACTCGACCCAGCCATCCTGGCGGAGTCCTTCCACCTCCACTCGGTCACACACTGCTTCGTGGCGCACTCCCACCTCGGCCCGGCCGATAAGAAGCAACGGTCCGACGGCGTCGAACGCTGCTTTGCCGTAGCGGCCGGCGATCAGGGGTTCCGCGATGTTCAGGGCCAGCGTTACCATGCTCGCGAAGATGAGCAGCCGCCGTGCCGAGCGCAACACCTCCACCGAACCGCCGTTCACAGCGAGTTGCCGGCTGCCGAGCAAAAGGCCCACGACCGACAGATCAACCGCGGGCGCGACGAGCGGCGCTACCCACATCGGAACACCGAGACGCAGCTCCAGCGCGAGCACATTCCCGAACCCGAAGAGGAAAGTTAGAGCGACGACCACGCCGACGATCACGGTCACGAGACGGGTCGAACCGTCCGGACGCGCCAGGCGTACGGAACGCTTGTTCGATTCGGTAGATGATGTAGAGGTCGGCGCGGTCACTGGGCATCGCCCCTGGTCAGGGCCCGGGTAGCGACCGGACGGACAAGGGGAAGGTCGTGTTCCCCGCCTGGAGCCAGACTCTGCCGCCGACGAAGAGCGGCGAGATCCGGTCGAGGGTGAGGGAGTCACGGTCGACCATCATGCGAAGCGTCACCGATCGACCCTTTCACGCCCTAACCCGATCATGCATCCGTGCCTGCCGGGACGGCCGAAGTAACGGTCAGGGACTGCTGGCGCCGCGCTGTCCAGCCCCAACGAGCGGCCCGGATTCAGGACCTCTGCCGCAGGCAGGTGCTGCGGCGGTCACGGGCCGATCAGCGCTAGCGGGACGGCGGCAATGTCGTCGCGCCGTCGGTATGCGCGTTCGCCTGCGTAGATGATGACGGCGTCGATCAGGTCGTTCCCGATCCGGTCGCGGAGCCATCGGAGATGCTTGACGTCGTCGTCCTCGACGCGGTCGGCGAGTTTGACCTCGATACCGAGCACTCGGCCGTCCGCACGCTGGACGATCAGGTCCACCTCATGGTCGTTGTTGCGGGTGCGTAGGTGGCCGACTCGGGCTTCGGCTGCCTCGGCGTAGGTGTGCATGCTCAGCGCCGCGAGGTGTTCGAAGAGGGCGCCGAGGATCGTCCCTTCCGACAGGCTCGCGCTGCCCTGCTCAGCGCGCAGGAGCGCGGGGCCATCGAGCCCGAGTAGGCGGGCGGCCAGCGCGGGGTCTGCCAGGTGGTGTTTCGGCGATTGCGCGAGCCGGTCGAAGTGGTTGCGACCAGGGATCCACGGTGCTGTCGGGTCCAGCAGCCACAGAGACGACAACGCGTCGCGGTAAGCGAGCGTGGTCTCCTTGGCCGGCTTGTTCGCCAGCCCGGCGGTGGCTGTGTCCAGAATCCTCGAATAGGCCGTCGTCGTTGAGGTCGCTGCGGCGTAGGCGGCAAGCCAGGCTCGCAGGACGGCCGGCCGGCGAACCGGGTAGCCCTGCTCGGGAAACTCCCGGTGCACCACATTCTCCAGGTAGGCATCCAGTTCCGCGCGGCGGACGCGTGGTGGCAGGCCGCGGATGGCGGGGAAGCCCGATGCGGTGATCTCTTCGACGTAGTCCGTCAGCCGAAGCTTTGTGGTTCCGCCAATGTCGCGGGTCCCATCGAGGAGCGCGGACAGGCTCACCGTCGGCGTCTCGAGGCCGCGCTCCGCCACGCTCAGCGGACGCATCCGCATTGGCACGATCCGCCCGGCACCTGAGTGGATCACGGCGCCCCGGGGAGCGGAACTGCCGGCGATGATGAAATGGCCAGCCGGCGAGCCGGCGTCGACCGAGCGCCGCACGTGGTCCCAGACCTCGGGCAGTCTCTGCCACTCGTCCACCAGGACCGGGCCGGGCAGGCTGGTCAGTACCGACGGGTCCGCAGAGACGATCTCGCGCTGGCCGGCCAGGCTGAGGTCGACGACCGATACGGCACGCTGCATCGCGGTCGCGGTCTTACCGACGCCCTTCGGGCCATGGATCGACAGGGCGCGCAGATGCGGCTGGAGTTCGTCCAGCATGTCGTCAATGATCCGGCGCCGATAGTCGACCACCTCGTCAGTCTACCAATCGCAGAACCTCTAGTCTTCCAATCGCATGAGCGATGGTCTTCCAAGCGCCGACTCGCGCTGACGGAGGCACGCAGTCAGCCGACGCCCCGACACGGTCCCGGCGGCTGGCGACGACCCGGGGCGGATCGGTGGTCGGCACCCGTCGAGGACATCCGCGCGGCAGCTCCGCCCGACGCAGATCGCTGCTCGCGCGGGACGCGTACTCATGAGAACGCGGCCACCCCAAGCGGCCCATCCGGGTCAGGGCCGCCCCTGGAACGATGGCGAACGCCCCGCTGGACCTGTGATCTCGCCGACAAGCCACAGACCCAGCCGGCTCCCGTACAGCGGAGTATTCGGCGATCCACGGTCGCGCACGACCTGCGTCTTCGCAGCTCAGCACACCGCTAAGCCCGCAAAGTCCTCATAGTCCTCCGGTCGTGGGTTCGAGCCCCACCCGCCCCACGCTCACGCTATGTAGTTTTCACAGGTCGCCGCCCCAGAGTGGATCATGGGCGGCGATCTTTGATCGTTTCTGGCAGCCACGCTGGCAGCCACATGTTCGTGTGAGGCTGCCGGGGGCGGACCGTCAGTCGGCAGTGGACCGAGCCAACACAACTACCCGGTCCGCCTCGACGTCGTAGGCCAGGATCGGATACCGCGGTGGGCCGCAGCCTTCCGCGAGCATCACCACAGGCTTGCGCAGGAGTTGCCCGAGAGCCCGGATCAGATCGCAGAGCTGGTCCAGCGGTTCCTGCCCCTGAAGCTCCCGAAGATCCACATCGGCGTCGATCGTGCCCTCGTCCAGAGACCAGAAGTTGACCCTCATACCCGGCCCGGGCCAGACCGCGAGCGGCGTGCCCCGGTCGCGTCGGGCGAAGAACTGCTGAGCGGTGGGTAGGACGAGGCGGTTCCCGGCCTCGTCCCCGTAGTCGTAGGCCCAGCCCCGTGCGTTGACGAAGTCAAGCACCGCCTGCCAGTCGTCGATGCCCGCCGACTCGATAACGACGTCAGGCAAGACCCCGTTCACGTCGGGGTCAAAGTCGATGTGCACGTCGTCCCACGCGATATCGGACACCCGCTCATTGTGTCCGAGGGTCAGGCCTTGGGGACGCCCACCGACCAGCTTCACCGACTACGCCCACACGGCAGCGAACACCTGAAGCTGACGGTCGAGACGGAATCGGTCAGCGGCCTATGGTGCCGTTGGGTCGACCGCGGCCTTGACCTTCGAGTCGGGTCGAAGGTTTACGGTCCGGTCATGGTTTCCTATCGGATTTCGCAGCTGGCGGATCGTGTCGGTGTGCCGGCGACGACGCTGCGGTTCTATGAGACAGCCGGGCTGTTGCCTGCCGAGCGGACCCCGTCGGGCTACCGCGTCTACGACGACGACGCTGTGGAGAGGCTGGCGTTCATCTCCTCCGGGAAGCTGCTCGGGCTGTCGCTGGAGGAGATCGGCGATCTGCTGGGGGTGTGGGAGCAGGGGGTGTGCGCGGCGGTCCGGGAACGGATGCGCCCGCTGGTCGCCGCCCGGATCGCGGACGCCGACCAGCGCGCGGCCGAGCTGTCGGCGTTCTCCGCGCGGCTGGCCGCGTTCCACACCGAGCTCGGGCAGGAGGCGCCCGTGGGCGGGTGTGGTCCGGACTGCGGTTGCCTGACCACAGCCGGTCCGGCAACCGCCGGCCCGGTGTCACTCACGCTGTCCCCGACCCGACCCGCCGACACCGCCGAGGACGAGACACGGCGTGATGCGCCAGTGGCATGCGCCCTCGGTGGGGACGAGCAGGCCGACCGTGCCGGCCAGTGGCGCGAGCTCCTCGGCACTGCGGTCAGCCGGCAGGAGATCACGGACGGGCTGCGTCTGACGTTCCCGCCCGGCCCGGATCTCGCCGGCCGGGTTGCCGCGCTTGCGGCGGCCGAGCAGGACTGCTGCGCGTTCTTCGCGTTCACCCTCGAACTCGCTGCTGGCGCGCTGGTCCTGACCGTCCGCGCACCCCAGGCCGCTACTGGCTTGCTGGCTGATCTGTTCGGAGTGACGGCGTGAGCGCCTCGCCTGGCAGGTCTGGTCCGTGGTCGCGGATCGGCGCCGGCGTCGCCGTGGTCGCGGCGTGTGCGGTGTGCTGTGCCGGCCCGCTGCTCGCCGTCCTCGGCACGGTCGCCGCCGCCGCGACGGTCGCCGCCCTGTGGGTTCCCGTGCTCGCCGTGATGGCGGTCGCCGCGTTGGTCGGGGTCGTCGTGGTCCGCCGTCGCCGCCATGCGGCCTGCCGGGCCGTTCCCGGCCCGGTCGACCTGGGCCTGCCCACCCCTCGCGCCCATCGATAGTTCGCACCGACAACCCGGCGGTGCGGTGCCGGTGAGCCGCGAGGATGACGCGGACATACCGGGCAGGCGGACGTGTGGAGGCCCGCCCCCATCACGAGGCCGCTTCCGAACAGCCAGCGCATCCCGGCGAAACCGCCGGGACCGAACCGGAAGGCGGGCACAGCGAAACCAGTGAAGCCGACGAAAGGACCGGCACCGCAGACAGCGAAAGCCGCGAGGCTGGTGAAAGCGGGGAACGCGCGGCCGGCGACGCGCACGAGTCCGAGACCGTGTTCGGGATCCCCGCAGAGTCACCCGGCACCGTCGCGGCCTTCGTGGCCGCGTCGCTGCTCCTCGCCGCGGCTGTTTGGCGCCGCCCGTCGACAGGTGTCTGCGCGCTCGTCGCCCTGTTCGCCGCCAGCGCGGCGGTCCTCGACATCGCTGAGATCCACCACCAGGCGCGCGAGGGAACCGTGTCGGTCGCCGTCATCGCGGCCATCGTCGCGGCGCTCCATACCGCGACCACCCTCGCCGCCGCCAGAACGGCCGCGGCGACGAGGAACACATCCCCACGACCCCTCTGATCAGAGGGCCCGGAGCCCGGCTGGTCCGATCGGCGTGTCTCCCCGAGCGGCCTTCGGCGACGGCGGAGGCTGACGACCCCGGGAAACATCGCTCCTCACTGGGCGCTCGGTCTCGCCTGCGGCGCGGGCGGTCTCACGGGCGGCTATCTGGGCGCCCGGCTCCAGGGCAGGCTGCCGAATGCCGCCCTGCGACTGGTCCTCGGCGGCCTCGCGATCGCGCTCGCCGTCCTCTACCTCGTCGAAGCCACCTGACCCAGCGACGACCAGCACCGTGAGACGAACGCGACCGACCAGCTTTCAAGATCACCCCAGCCATGACCCGCAGCGACGGGTCTGGCATGGTGGACCTCTGGGCGCCCCCGCGTACCAGCCCTCGGGAGGTCATCGTGGGTTCCTCGCTCTACTCCGAGGTCGGCGGTCTCGACGGCCTGCGGCGGCTGTCCGCGGCGTTCTACGACCGCGTGCTCGCCGACGAACTCCTCGCTCCCGTGTTCGCCCACTTCACCCCGACCCACCTCGATCACGTGGCCGTCTGGCTGGCCGAGGTCTTCGGCGGGCCCGCCGACTTCTCCGCACACCTCGGCGGCCATCAGGCACTGCTACGCAGCCACCTCGGCCTGGGCATCCGCGACGAACACCGCCAACGCTGGCTCGACCTGATGGCCGACGCGATCAACGAGATACTCCCCGGCCGGCCGGAACTGGCGGCGACGCTCATGGACTACTTCGGCTGGGGCACCGCCATCGCCCAACAGGTCTCCCTGGACCCCGCCGGAACCGACCTCGGCGATCCCGGACCCACCCCACGCTGGGGACACCAGGGCCTCGTGCACTGACTTAGTCGCCGCCTGCCCGAAAGCGCTGTGAGCAGCGCCCACGGGCGGCTCGGGGCTCAGTCGCGGTGGGAGAAGATGTCCTTCGCCTCGCGGGCCGCGTAGTACACCAGGACGTAGCCGGCGGCCGGATCCGCCCACCACAGGCCGAACGTGGCGTTGAGGACCAGACCGGCCAGTACCGCGGTCGCGAGCAGGCCGTCGATCAGCGTGACCCGGCCCTCGGTCGTCAGCACCGGGTTGCCCAGCGCGGCGCCGGTCCGCGATTTTCCCGCGGCGAGGGTGAACATCACGGCCGCGGTCGCCGCGGTCCACGCGATGCCCAGCGGCGAGTGGTGCGGACGGAACCCGACCGCCAGCGCCCAGGTCGACTGCACCAGCAGGTAGCCCGCCAGGAGAGCGAAGCCGGCCCCGATCAGACGCAGCGCGCGGCGCCGACGCTCCTCGCCGCTCCCGGACAGCTCCCACAACACCACCGTGGACGCGCCGATCTCGATGAGCGAGTCCAAGCCGAACCCAGCGAGCGCCACCGAACGCGCGGCGATCGCGGCGACGACGAGCACCGCGATCCCGATGACGTTCCAACCAAGCGTGACGCACTCCAACACGACACCGCGGCGCAGCAGCCGGCCGGACGTCTCCACCGTGGACACCGGCCCACCATCGCAGAGCCCCGGCGGGGTGAGAACGGCGGGCGACGTGTTGTCCGACTCTCCCGACGCAGCCGGATCTCGCCGGGCGCTGTGAACTCGCCGCGCAGCACACGCGCCTTCGCCTTTAGCCCCAGGCGCTACCAGCACCAAGCCCGACGCCTTCTCGGCTGACCGGCAGCTCCGGGTTCCGCGGATAAGTGAGGCACCGGATGCGGTCGTCAGCGGTTCAGGCGCGCGACCAGGGCGCGTTCGTCGGCGGTCAGCTCGGCGGAACCGGCGCGGATGACCGACCACTGGCTCGCCCCGTCCGGTCCGGCGAGCCTGCCAACCGCGAGAGCACCGTCGATCAGCTGCATCACCACCGCTTGCTCGGCCTGCGCACTGACAGCGACGACCCGGACGGCGAGCATCCCGTCAACGTGCTCCCCAACCCGGACGTTGTGCGGCCAGGTGCACGCGCCCTCGTGTTCCCAGTGCCCGCACAGGGCGACCGTTACCGCGCCCCCCAACGCCCGACTGTCGGCGCCCGCCGCGAGCCGCACCCAGGCCTCGTAGACGAAACCCGACCGGTCCGCGGCCGGCCCACGACTATCAGCCATAGCCCTATCCTCGCGCCCGAGTCCGCTGGTCAGTAGTGCTTCAGGGCCAAGGGCTCGCCGGGCAGGCCGCGTCAAGTCGCTCGCGCCGGAAAGGAAAGCGGCTCGGCGGCGGGATGCGCCAGGCCGGGGTGATCGCCGCGGCCGGCCTGTACGCGCTGCGCCACCACCTCGAGCGAACCGGGCGCTACTCCATGGTGGCGGGGATGTCGGGCGGTGCGCCGGCGAGAGCCCAGGCATACACCGCCAGGCTCGAGCCAAGCAGGGAACCGGCGGCGATCAGAGGAAGGACCACCCCGAGACTGCCGAGAGCGCCACCGCGGACCGCGCTGGCCACGATGTACACGAGGCAGTCGGTGAGGCAGCCGAGGAGCAGCCCCGTGACGGCGTAGCGCAGCCCTCGGGCGCCTCGACCGGAGTACGAGACGTGGGATCGACCGCCAGCGGGCGTGGCCAGCGGGGTCAACCAACTGGCCGGCCACAGTCCACGGCCGAAGAGGCTGGCCTGCATCAGCCGCGAACCGTCCGGTAGAACGAGGACGGGGCGACCGCTGCCGCGACCCAAGGGCATATCTCGGTCTTTCTTGTGCACCGTGACGGGCACCCCACGGCCGAGCCGTTCAAGCGCCGGGCTCCACATCACCCTGCGCCAACTGGTGGTGAAGCCGCCAGGGTTTGTCAGCTGAACATAGAAATAGGGCAGTGGTAGACGGCCGCCCCGGTTCGTTGGAACGCTTACAGACCAGGCCGTCGCGAGGCCTATGTCTGCCCGCGCAGGCAGACGCATATCGAGCTGGACGAGACGTCCGAACCACGGCGCAACGAGGAAAAGCCACGACATCACGGTGAGGACTGTCACGATCGTAGTCTGGTTCCCGGAGTCTTCGGCTCGTGGATCCACTGGATACCCGTGTGGAGTCGGGTCGGTGGGGTCGTACGCGACGGGAAACGTCGACTCGACGGGGAATGTCGACTCGGACCCGAAGAAGCCTTCTTGATGTTCTCTGCCCGTGTTGTCGTTCCACCGGACGCGGATCCAGTCCGCACCCCCGGGCTTCGTCGCGGAATCGACGGCGACGACCTGGCCCACCGCTACCGCGGTCGCCCTGGCCCGTTCCGCGCGGACCTGGGCGAAGTACCACGCAACCAGGGCGACCAACAGGACCGCAACCGCGGCGATGGCCGCGAAGCTGATCATCATCGCCTGGTCCTCGGAACGCACCCTCCTGGCAGCCCCGTGGTAGGGCGGCGGGCTACCAGGCGGGGGTGCCCAGGTGTTCGTCGCCAATCAGGGCCTCCGGCGCCGCATACGGACATCGACCGCCGACCAGGCTTCCCGGCACACCATCCGCGTTCCGAGTGAAGCAGCGCGGAGCGTGCGCATCGTAACGTCGGTGGGCCGAGGCAACAAGGGCGATCCAGTCGCCACCTGGACGATCTTGGAAAGGTCCAGCCTGGCGGCAACTTCGCTCCGACGGGCCGCTCGTCCACCTCGCGTTGCCTACGGCGAGTCGCGACCCCGCGGCCCGCCACCGCACCGCCCGCCAGGCGCCACGCGAATGTGGGAGGCAACAGGGGTATGACCGGAAAATGACGCGGGGTCAACGCGGTCAGCGTTGGCCGATTTCCGCGCCGGGCTGCCGCACCTGGCTACACCCACCCGGTGACCCGGCGGTTTTCCTAGCTCGTGACGGTACTGGCCCTGTTCGGTTCCGTGTCGGCGATGGGGGTAAAACTGATACGTATGTGTAGTCCACCTTCCGGCCGGACGGAGGTGGTAATTGCGGCGCCATGGGAGTTGGCGATGGCTTGGACGATGGAGAGTCCGAGCCCGAGGCCGTCGCCGCTGTGGGTGCGGTCGGGGTCTAGCCGGCGGAATGGTTGGAAGATTCGTTCGACGGCCGCCGCAGGTACGACAGGGCCGGTGTTGGCGACGTCAAGGTGGGCGCTCCCGCTGTGCGTACTGGTTCGTATGTCGACGCGCCCGCCGGCCTGATTGTGTCGTATGGCGTTGTCGATCAGGTTCGTCGCGAGGCGCTCGACGAGCCGCGGGTCGCCTGTGGTCTCGGCGTGGTCCAATGACGTGCTGATTTTGAGGCCGCGACGGCTTGCCTCGTCGCGGCGCGCGTCGAGTACGCGGGCAGTGATGTCGGCGAGATCGACGGGGCGTGGGTGCTGAACGGAGGCTTGTCCACGGGCGAGGGCCAGCAGGGCGTCGATGAGTCTTTCCTGCTGCACTTCGGCGACGAGCACGCGTTCGTGTGCAGCGCGCAGTGTTGCGGCGTTTGCCTCCGCGTCGCCGAGGGCTACCTCGGTGATGGCGCGTTGCCGGGCGAGTGGGGACCGGAGTTCGTGGGACACGTTCGCGATAAACTGACGCTGGGCGTCAAACGCCTGTTCAAGACGGTCGAGCAGCTCGTCGAAGGTGTCGCCGAGGAGTTTGAGCTCGTCGGCCGGGCCTTCGACCTTGACCCGTTTATGCAGGTTGTGTGCGGAGATGGTGCGGGCCTGGGCGGTGATGGTGCGGACGGGTCGTAGCGCTCTGCTGGCGAGGACGTAGCCGAGCGCGATGCACGCCACAGCGGTTATGGCCAGGGCGACGCCCGACTGGACGAGGAACTGGTGGACATCCCGGGCATGCAGTCTTCCCAGTTCGGCATGCAGTTGACGGGCGTCCATCGGGAGGTGGTCCGACCGGGCGGATCGGCCGTCGGGCGACGCTGGTTGGAAGCGATCAGCTGGTCGGGCGGAGTAGACGACGTCGCCGGTGGTGTGGTTGACAAGGATGTTGGTGATGGTCAGCAGGACGACACCGGCGAGGAGAAAAAGACCGCCGTAGAAGGCGGTGAGCCGCACGCGAACTGTCCGGCATCGCGGCGGGAGACGGCTGGTCAACGAAACGGCCGGGTGGCGCCACGGCATGGTCAGATCCGGTATCCGAACTTCGGAATTGTTTCGATCACCGACGGATCGCCTAGCTTGCGGCGTAGCCGGCTCAAAGTCACCTTGACTGCCGTGGTCGTCGGGTCAATGGCCTCGTCCCAGACGCGTTCGAGCAGTTCCTCGGCCGACACGACACGTCCGGCGGAGGCGAGCAGGAGTTCGAGAATGCCGAACTCCTTGGGCCCCAGATCCAGGAGGCGGCCGGCGCGGAATGCACGGTGGCGCGCCGTGTCCAGTTCGAGGTCATCGTGCGTCAACGTCGGCGTGGCCAGGGGATGCGCGCGGCGTGCCAGAGCACGGACACGTGCGACCAGTTCGGCGAACGCGAACGGCTTGGCCAAGTAGTCATCGGCCCCGAGTGCCAGCCCGTCCACCAGGTCTTCGGTCGTCGCCGCGGCGGTGAGCATGAGCACTCGTCCCTCGCCGCCGGCGGCGGCGAGCCGGCTGCATACGTCATCGCCGTGCAGGTCGGGGAGGTCACGATCCAGGACGATCACGTCGTAGCGGTTGGTCATTGCGGATTCGAGGCCGCCGGATCCGGTGACGGCGACGTCGACGGCCATTGCCGCGCGGCGAAGTCCCAGCGCGACGATCTCGGCCAACTCGGCGTCGTCGTCGATCACCAGTACCCGCACGTGATCCTCTCTCCCGTCGACTTCGGCGCCGCGCCTGCTCGTCCCGGCCGAGAATCGCTGATCCGGGGTTGCGGAATGGTTACGCGGGTCAGCGTACGGCACCCGCCTGGCTGTCACCGGACTGCAACCAGTGCCCGCATAGAACGGGATCACTTCTGGTTCGCAGTCACGCAAGGAGAACGCCTTTGCCATCGACATTCCGCAGTCGTGGGTCGGGTGACCGCTCCCCGACCCACGCCAGCCGTCGGGCCGTCCGGCGCCGGCGTTTGGCCGTCCGCGGCGTGCTACTGACCGCCGTCATGCTGGCTGCCGCCTGTGGCGCATCGGGTTCGGACGCGGCTGCTGGCGCTGGCGGCAGCGGCCAGGGCGGCAGCGGTCCGTTGGCGTTCGCCCAGTGCATGCGCGCCCACGGCGTCACGAACTTTCCGGACCCGGATGCGCAGGGATACCTGACGTTGCCGCAAGGAATCGACCCGAACACGCCCCAGTTCCAGGCGGCGGGCCAGGCGTGCGCATCGCTGCTACCCGACGCCGGGCCGGGTCGGGTGACCGCACCTCAGAACCTGGCGGGCCTGGCCCAGTACGCCACGTGCATGCAGCAGCACGGCCAACCCATCTCCGCCGGCGCGAACGGGCAGCTTTCGTTCGACAGCGGCGTGGACCCCAACTCACCGCAGTTCCAGGCCGCGAGCAAGGCGTGCCAGAAGCTGGTTCCCGCAGGCCTGCCTGGGGGCGCTCCGTGACCACGACCCAGGTGCCATCCCCCAGCGCCGATGCGCTCACGCAACCCGCGCGGCCCGGTCCGGTCCGCAGGCATCGTCTGATCATCGCGCTCGCGGTCGCGCCGCTCATCGCGGCGGGTACGGCGATGGCCGTCTGGCAACACGGATCAGGCGGCACGGGGCAGCGACCCGCTGACGGTACCTCCAACCATGCGACGTCGTTGGCCACGGTGACGAGGGTGGCGGCGCTGTCGTCACGAACACAGGTCAACGGCCGAATCGGCTATGCCGCTAGTTACACCATCGTCACGCCGCGAGCCGGGATCATCACTGCGCTGCCGCAGGTCAGCGCCGTGATCAGCGAAGGTCAGGTGTTGTACCGGCGCGACGGCCAGCCGATCGTCCTCCTGCAGGGATCCACGCCGATGTACCGGAGCATGGCGCAGGGCACCACCGGATCCGAGATCGCCGGCAGCGATGTCCGGCAGCTCAACCAGGCCCTGGTCAGGCTTGGGTATGCCAACGAGCTCGGGTTGGACCCGGACTCTGACCAGTTCGGCTGGGCCACGAAGCTCGCCATCGAGCGGCTGCAGGACCACCTCGGCCTGGATCAGACCGGCCGTCTTGACCTGGGCCAGATCGTCTTCCTGCCCACGGCGGCGCGCATCATCGCGGTCTCGGCCACTGTCGGCGCGCCAACGCCAACCAGCGCGGTGATCATGCAAGCCACGTCCACCGAACGGCAGGTGACCGTGGCCCTCGACGCGGCTCAACAGACCCAGGTGAACGCCGGTGACAAGGTCACCATCACCTTGCCCAGCGGACGCACCACACCCGGTGTCGTCGCCGCCGTCGGCACCGTCGCGACCTCCTCGGGCTCCTCGTCATCCTCGGGCTCAAGTTCCGCGGGATCGCCGGGAGGATCGAGCGGCTCCGCGCCGACGATCGCGGTCGACATCACCCCTGGTGACCCCGCGGCTTTCGGGAACCTGGACCAAGCCCCGATCCAGGTCACCGTCGTCGCCGCCACGGTCAGGGACGTGCTGGCCGTCCCGGTTACCGCACTGCTCTCCCAGCCCGGCGGGCAGTACGTCGTCGAGGTCGCCGACGGTGACGGGCCGCACCGCCTGGTCACGGTGCAGACCGGACTGTTCGACGACGCGGACGGCCTCGTCCAGGTCACCGGCCCAGGACTGGCGGCCGGACAGCGTGTCGTGGTGCCCGCGTCATGAGCCTGCCGACCACCACCCGCTCTGCGCCGGACGCGACCGGCTGTTCCGGTGGGGAACGAGCGAAGCCACCGGAGCGTCGTCTCGTGCTCGAGCTACGTGACGTGCACAAGACCTACCCGAGCACGCCGCCGGTGCCTGCGTTGCGTGGGGTGAGCCTGACGATCCTAGAAGGTGAACTAGTGGCCATCGTCGGCCCGTCCGGCTCGGGGAAGACAACCCTGTTGCACATGATGGGCACGCTGGACCGGCCCAGCTCCGGCACGGTACGCCTGACCGGCTTCGAGACGTCAGAACTGCCGGACCGCGAGTTGGCCGGCCTGCGCGCCCAGCGGATCGGCTTCGTGTTCCAACAGTTTTTCCTCGCCGAGCACGCGACCCTGCTGGACAACGTCGCCGACGGTCTGCTCTACACCGGAATCCCGCACCGGGAACGGTACGAACGCGCCGCCGAGGCGTTGGCCGCCGTGAGACTCGACCACCGGCTGCACGCCCGCCCCACCCAGCTATCAGGGGGGCAACGGCAGCGCGTCGCCATCGCCCGCGCGGTGGTCGGCAGCCCGGCCATCGTCCTGGCCGACGAACCGACAGGCAACCTCGACCACGCCACCGGGCAGGCCATCCTCACGCTGGTCGACGCGCTACACCGGGCCGGCACGACGATCGTGATCATCACCCATGACCGCGACGTCGCTGCCAGAATGCCCCGCCAGGTCCACGTCCGGGACGGGCAGATCGTCTCCGACACCGCGGCCGGGCGACCATGACGCAGACTCCCGCTCCGCCAGTGGCCCGGCTGCGTGCGGCCGACCTCGGCCGAATCTCCAGCGTCGGGCTGCGCACCCGCAAACTACGGGCCGCGCTGTCCGCGCTCGGCATCGCCATCGGCGTCGCGGCCATCGTCGCCGTACTCGGGCTCTCGTCGTCTTCCCAGGCCGGGCTGCTCGCCGAGATCGACCGACTGGGCACCAACCTGCTTACCGTCACCAACGGGCAAACCCTCTTCGGCCAGCCCGCGGAACTGCCCACCACCGCGCCGCCGATGATCGGCCGCATCGCCTCGGTCGAAGACGTGCAGGACACCGGCACCGTGCACGTCAACGCCTACCGCAGCAACCTGATCCCGGCGATCGACACGAACGCCCTGTCCGTCCAGGCCGCCAGCCTCGACCTGCTGCCTTGCATCGGCACCAGCGTCGCACACGGTCAGTACCTCAACGCGGCAACGGCACAACAGCCCGTCGCGGTCCTCGGCGCAGCGGCCGCGCAGCGGCTCGGCATCGCCCAGGTACACCCAGGCGAACGCATCCTGGTTGGCGGGCAATGGTTCTATGTCGTCGGAATCCTCAACCCCGCCGTGCTCGCCCCGGCGGTCGACGACGCAGTACTCGTCGGCTACCCCGCCGCCAAGAAATACCTCGGATTCGACGGCCACCCCTCGACGGTGTACGTGCGCGCGCAAAGCGATCACGTCAGTGAGGTACACGCACGCCTCACCACCACCGCCAATCCGCAGTCCCCCCACGAGGTGACCGTCAGCCGGCCCTCGGACGCCCTCGTCGCCCGGGCTCAGGCCAAGAGCGCGCTGAGCGGTCTATTCCTCGGCCTCGGCGCCGTCTCCTTGCTCGTTGGCGCGGTCGGCGTCGCCAACACTATGATCATCTCGGTCCTCGAACGCCGGTCGGAGATCGGGCTGCGCCGCGCGCTCGGCGCCACCAAGGGTCACATCCGCATCCAGTTCCTCAGCGAAGCAGCGCTGCTCGCTGTCTTCGGCGGAGCTGGTGGCGTCGGACTCGGCGCGGCGGCTACCGCCGTCTACGCCCAGACAAAGCACTGGGCCATCGTCATACCTACCCTCGCCTGGGCCGGCGGCCTCGGCGCCGCCCTCCTTATCGGGGCCGTCGCCGGCATCATCCCGGCCGTCCGTGCCGCACGCCTCCAACCGACCGAAGCGCTATGGACCGTCTGACCCGAAACGGCGAGACGATCAGCGTCGCCAATGGGAGCCGCGCGCGCAGCCCGCTGTACGGGCAGGAAGGCTCTCCCGAATCCAAGGACCCGGCGCGCAGCACCAACCGACAATGCTGGGAGAATCTTTATGTCAAACCATGACCGCCCGATGCTGACGCGGGGCGGGTTCCTGGTCGTATCAGCCATGACACTCGGCGCGGCCTCGGCCGCTGGGGTCGCGGCATCATGGGACGCCACCAGCGCCCGTGCGGCCGATGCGCCGGGACGAACGAGACCGGGCGGCGGCGGACAGAACGGCGCTGGATTCGTCGAAGCGGTGCTAGCCGCCTTCCGGAATCACCGCCTCGTAGCTGTAGGAGAGGGCGGTGCCCACGGTCTCCAGGAACATCACGACGCGCTCGCCATGTTGCTCGCCGATCCTCGGCTGCCCGAGGTGGTCAACGATGTCGTCGTCGAGTTCGGCAATGCTCGCTACCAGGCGACGATGGACCGCTTCACCGCGGGGGAACCGGTCGGCAACACCGATCTGCGACCGGTGTGGCGGGACACCACGCAATCACCTCTCGGCACCTGGGAGGAGCCGGTGTTCGAGCACGTCTACCGTACGGTCCGGGCGGTCAACGGGACGCTGGCGCCGGACAAGCGGATGCGCGTGCTCCTCGGCGACCCACCCATCGATTGGTCGAAGATCGAAAAACGGAAGGACCTCGAAGCGTTCCTTGTCCAGCGCGACGCTCATGCTGCGTCCGTCGTCGAGCGCGAGGTTCTCCGAAAGGGGCGCCGAGCCCTCATCTGCTACGGCGTAGGCCACGTCATCAGGACGAGCAAGCAGCCCGCGCTGCCCCCGGGACTCGTCTCCGTGATCGAAAACCAGACGGGCGAACGTGTCTACACGGTCGCCAGCCTCGTGCCACTGTCCGGAGATCCGGAAGGTCTGGCCAGGCGTCTGACCGGGTATCCGCGGCGCACCGTCATTCCAACCTCTGGTACCTGGCTCGGCGATTTCAACGCGGGCCTGCTCTTTCCGGCCGTGATCAGAGGATCCGGCAGTCAGCCAACCAACGCCATGTGCGGCGTCGCGCTCGAATCGGTCCTCGACGCCGGCCTCTACGTAGGCCAGCCGGACAGTCTTACCCTGTCGCGGGAGAACCCGGCGGTATACCTCGACCCGGGATACTGGGAGGAACTGCGGCGGCGCAACACGTTGCAGGGCGGAATCATCGACCTTGACAGCTACCGGCAGGAGCGGTCGGTACGCTTCACCCCACAGGAGGTACCGCCATCCCTGCTGTGCTAACGCAGCCAGAGGGTGAGCGAAAACATCCTTCTTCGCCCGCCCGGCGCCGTGAGCGATGCGGCCCGCGCCGAGCGCGCGCCCGCCGCAGCCAAGCGCAAAGGCGTTGACTCAGAGTTCCGACGCTGCGGGAATCGCATGCGGCCTCACGGAATCGGCCACAAGATCGCATTCTCCCATGGATCCGCTTGGGGCCGGTGCTGTTGTCTGATGCCACGGACGAGAATCTGATCCTTGGCGGCACGGGCAAGAACCGGTCGGCTATTCGCGACGGTCATGACTCCGCTCTCGCCGACGGCGTCGAGCGCGCCCTCGACCGGCCGCCGACGCCCTTCGAGGACTACGTCACCCGGACGGCCGCCAGCGACGGCTGGGGCTGACCGGGAATTGGCCGCCCTCTGACGGATTCACCGGGATCCGCGACAACGACGGTCGGGGCCCGGCGCCACGGCGCCCGACTCATCCCACGAGCCGTCTCGAACGTTGCCTGACGCAGCACTAGTCGGCACCGTGGACTCGGTAGCCGGGGGCGGGGCCGATCTCAGCGATGGTGGATACCTGCTCGCGCAGCCGCGCGAGTTCCTCCGGGTACCCGTAGGTGTCGCACAGTCTGGCGGCGGCCTCCGCAGCCACCGCGCTCGCGGCATGGTCCGCGCGGCGTTGCTGCAAGCGGGCCAGGTTCACCAACGCCACCGCCTCGCCGTGACGGTCGCCAAGCTCGCGGTAACCCTCAACTGCTTGTTCCAGGTAGTCGAGTGCTTTGTCATGGTCGCCGGCCGATTCGTTGGTGAGTGCAAGGTTCGCGAGGGTACGGACGACGACTGTCTGGTCCTTGGCGGCAACGCCGATGGCGAGCGCGATCTCGTACCAGCGGATCGCCTCACCGACTTCGTTGGCGTATTGGTATGTCACGGCGAGAGCACCCAAGGTCATCGCCACCGCGTGCGGATCCCGCAGCCGCTGATAGATCCCCAGAGCCTCCATGAGGAGCTTTTGCGCGTCTCCGAAGAGGCCGCGGTCACGCAGGACACCCGCCTCGCCGACGGTCGCCGCCGCGTAGTTGTAGTGATCCTCCGCGGACCGCAGTAGGGCACGCGCCTGCGCGTAGCTTTCCGCCGCGCCATCCAGGTCGTCACGAAGCAGCAGCAAGCCGCCGAGATTGTTGTAGACCGCACCGCGCGACCGAGGATCGTCCGCGACGTCGAGCGCCTTGCGATAAGCATCCTCTGCGGCGCCCCAGTCACCCTGGTCCTGGTAGACGGACCCGATGTTCATCCAGACCTCGGTCGCCAGCGGCAGCCCGACCGCCTCGAATGCCTTCAGGCTGGCGCGATATGCGGTGATCGACTCCTGCCACAGACCCATCCGGTCGTACAGCCAGCCCTCTCCGTAGCGGACGATGCCGATTCCATGCGGCGGCAGAGGCACACTCTTCACGGCATGCAGCAGGCGCTGGCATCTGTCGTAGGCCCCCGACTGCCGGCTCGCGGTGAAGTGGGTCGACCATTCCCGCAGACCGACCATGGTGTCCCGTGCCAGCACCCGGCGGATGTACTCGACCAGGTGGGTCAGCTCGTCGACGTCACGCCTCCGGCCTGGGCCCGTCATCCTCGTCCTCTTTCGGCTGGGCGATCCGGGCCCGAGCCCGGTGCATCTCGGTGAGCAGGCCGTCCAGCCGCTGGTACTCCGACTCGCTCGTGAACCGCATCCGCTCGACCAGTAGTTCGCGGATCTTGTCGTGGAGTCGCACTCCGAACGGATGCGGCTCCATGAAGGAGTGGCGTTGGATCTTCTCGTAGACGCCTCTGGCCTCGTCGGATCCGATCTCCAGCAACGTCGCGATGATCTCAGGGTCGATCCAGGACGCGACGGCGCACTTCTCCAGCACCTCGCGCACCTCGGCCGCTCGCTGTTCGCGCAGGATGCGGTCCAGCAGCCGGCTCGCCACCCGGTCGCGGTTCCCGGACGCGCGCATCTCGCCGATCGCTGACCAGCTCCCGGATTCACGGGCGAGTAGCCGTACCAGCACCAGCAGGAGTGGATACCCGCCGGTGAACCGATAGACCTCGTCCAGCGCCGTAGGATCGGAGAGACCGTGATGGCGCAGGAATGTCTTGGCGTCGTCCTCCGCCAGTTCGGGAAGCGGCTGCATCCGCAGGGAGTCGCCGTAGTCCGCCCAGTCGAGGTTTTCCTTCGTTAGCTGGTTACGACCGAAGAGAACGAGCCGAGCCGACTGGGGAAGCTCTGGGACCAGCCGCCGGCATAGCCAGTCGTCGAGAGAACCGATTTCCTCATAGGTGTCCAGCAGCATCACCACCGGCCGGCTCTCGTCCTCGAAGGCAGTCGCCAGGGCGGCCGCGAACGTCCTGGCCAGGTCGCGTTCCGCGCCTCGCAGATAACGATCCAGCGCGAACCGGTTGCCAAGCGCCCGCCGCGCCATCGGCGAGACCGCGGCGTCGACGTCAGCGGCGGCGGTCGCCCTGGCCAGCGTCGCCTCATCCAGTGGCCTGCCGAGCACGTCGAACATCGCGTCGATACCGCCGCTCGTGTCGACCAGGTTCGACACGAAAGCATGCTCGTCCAGCCGGGCGAGGACGCCGGCCAGAACGGATCGGACCCGGTCGTCATCCGGTCGCGCTGTCATGACCAGACCCTCGGTCAGATCACGCAGGATGACGTTCGGGGTGAGATCTGGTCGGTTGAGGTCCACCGAGGTGACCACGCCCCGCAGAGCGGCTCGCTCCTGGCGGAGGAACGCCCGGCAGACCTCGGACTTACCGATCCCCCCAGGTCCATAGATGTTGACCAGCCGTTGGTCGGACGTGCCCGACACCAGCTCGCCGAGCATCTGGAGCTCCTGGCCCCGTCCGACCATGTACGACTCGGTGTCGGACAGCTCCCGTGACCGCGGCGTCGCCCCTGTCGACGACGCGTTCGCAGCCACGCCCGACGCCCTTACGCCAGCCGCCGGGACCCCGTCGGCAGCGGAGCCCCCTGGCTGCGTCCCGGCGGTGGTCGGGCCGACGCCCCATCCGTCGCCGCCGACCACCGAAGCGCAGCGGGCCGCCAGGCGCAGGAACCAAGGACGCACATCCTCGGCGGTGGATTCGCGACCGTAGAAGATCAGTGCGCAGGCGAGCAGGGCGAGCAGCCGCTGCTGTCTCCACTCCGGGCCGTAGGAGAACTCACGTATCCAGGACTCCCCCGTCTCCCATACGCCGTTGACGAGGTCTCCGAGCCAGAGCGGAAGGAACGAACCGCGGCCGTCTGGAGCGTTGGCGGGCCTGACCAGCACGTCGAGCAGTACGTCGCGGTGGTGCGCGCTCAACGTAGGCATCGCCCGCGAGATGACGTACAGGACGAGGTGGACAGGATCGCGAACGAGTGGGCCCGCCGATTCGTACTTGGCGAGGTCGACGAACACATAGTCCGCAGCGTCAATGGCCGGGTTCACCCGGACGAGTACGTTCTGGCTGTGCAGGTCGGCGTGGCAGCGCCCGAGGAGCATGGACAGCGTGGGGCCCGGTGCGGCGCCCATGGCGAGCGCGAAAGGGTTGGGAAGCGATTCCGGCTCGCCCTCGAGGTCGATCCGGTCCCGGGGTAGCTCGGACGCCAGCCGATGCAGCGGCTGGCCGGGGGCGAGCCGATTCCCAAGGATGGCGCGGAGGAAATGCTGGCTGGTGCAGACCTCCGTTTTCGGTTGGCGGGCCCACTCAACGAGAACCCCGTCGACCAGGCGACGGCAGGTCGCCACGAAGGTCGCCGGGTCGCAGGTAACAGGGTCGACGCCGTCGCTTGTGCCCAGAGCGCTACCGAGCATTCCGGCGAACAGCGCGGCGAGCACGCGGTAGTCGGTGGGATCATGGCCGGCGATCTCCTGGAACGCCAGCCAGGTTCCGTCACCAACCCTGACCGGCCCGCGAACCGGAGCGGCCAGGTGCACCCTCGCGAACTCGGGCGAGTCCTTGATCGCGCGCCTGGCCCGAGCGTATTCGCTGGTACCAGCGTCGCCGGCGGGCACCCGGTCCAGTTTGAGAACCAGCTTGCGCGCCCGCTCCGCAAGGTCGTCGTTCTCCTCAACGACCGCTAGCACCGCGTTCGTTTTGCCGTTGACGAGCCAGCGGTCGAGACGGAACCTGGTGTCCTCCTGAGCGGCCCATTCGGTCAGGGCGCGCGCCGCCGGCTCACCGAGTCCCGCCGCGAGTTCCGCGCCGAGCCGGTCCACAACATCGGGATCCATCGGCCCTCCGAATCGGGTGAGTCAGTCCGGTCCATGACGCACGGCGGCGTTCGACGGGCAGCAGGTCACCTGGAACGAGCCAGATCCGCCATGACCAGCGTAAGAACCTGACGGGTCTGCCTGGTCGCCGGGTGATCGGCGCCCAGCACCTCGGTTCTCGCGTCAAGGAGGGCGCGGCCACGTCGTCGCGCTTCCTCATGGTGCCCAAGTTCTCGTAGAAGCTCGACGATGGATTGCTCGACCGCCAAAGTCCGTGGATGCGACGGTCCGAGTACTCGCCTGCTGGTCTGGTGCAGCCTCCGCAGACGCACCCGAGCTGCGGGCAGGTCGCCCTGGCCGCGTTCTAACCTGGCCAGGTGGTACTCGGTCACGAGGGTCGCAGGATGGTCCGCGCCGAGAAGCGCGGCCCGCGCCGTCAGTACGTCGGTGAGAATCACCTCAGCCTCCTGGTACTTGCCACGCTCCCGCAGCACATCCGCCAGATTGTTGCGGCTGGTGAGTGTGTCCCGATGATGCGCGCCCAGGGTGCTCGCACGGTCCTGGGCTGTGCGTGCGAACAGATCCTCCGCCTCATCGACAAACCCAAGATCACGTAACGTCCTGGCTAGATAGTGCCGAGTGGTGAGGGTGTCCGGATGGAGTGTCCCGAGCATGCCGGCCCGGGTCTCGAGCACTGCTCGCAACTCGACCTGCGCGGCGTCCAGCTCCCCGTTCGCGTAGCGGGCCCGAGCGTGCTGGTGCCGTAGCTCAAGGACGATCGGGGATCGTGGCCCGAGCATCGCCGTGCCGGTTCGGAGCGCGTAAGCGCAGGCAGCCTTGGACAGGGCGAGCCAGCCAACCGACCGGCGGAACGCGGCGCAGGAGGCGGCGAGGCCCAGCGCGGACTCGGCCAGACCGGCATGGTCCGCGCCCTGCTCGCGCACCACATCTACCAACGGGTCGCAGTGCGGCGCGATGGCGAGCCACCTCTGCCAGGAACTCGGCGAGCGAGGATCGGCGCCCGTCGCGGCCCTGAGGAGCATCGCCGCGACGGCGCCGTGGTAGTCCAGCGCTCGGCGTCGAACGTCCGGGTCGGCTCTAGCCGCGTCCCGTACCGTCCGATGGACGACGACCTGCAGGTCTGAGCCCGCGATCGGAAGGTCCAGCTGGTCACCGGGGTCGCGCTCATGGCTCAGCTCCACCAGGCCGACGTCGGCCAGCGACCGCAGCAGCCGCCACAGCTCGGGCCCGCCGAGGTTCTCAAGCACCGCCGGGCGGGGCAGGCTGCTCAGGTCGAGGACGAGCCCGACGTCGATGGGAGCCGCCCCGAAGCATGACAACAGGCGCAGCAATGGCCGCGCGAGCGGCAGGCCACGACTGGCCAGCAGGTCGAGAGACAGATCCCAGGTCCGAGTCAGGCTGCTGCGCGCCGGCGCCTCGGGCGCGCGGAGGTCCGCCGTGTCCGCTCTGTGGAGCAGTTCATTCCCGGACCGGTCCAGCATCGTCACGTACTCGGCGCAGGTACTCGGGAGCCTCGGGCCCGGGATGGCCGCCGGGGTGAGGCGAGCCTCGGCCATGAGCCGGCCCGCCAGGACAAGCGCGAGTGGCAGCCCGTCAAGACGGTCCGAGAGGGCTCGTGCGGCGTCGGCGGGCCCGATCCGCTCCCCTGCGACGTCAGCCAGGACCATCGCACCGGCAGTTGAGTCCAGACGCGCAAGTCGGTGTCGGCGCAGCCAGCGGCTCCCGTTCACGGAACCACCCGCGGACCAGGTCTGGTCGGACCCGTCACGGGTCGTCACGATCACCGTGCCATAACGGCTGTCGACCGGCCGGAGCCAGCCGGTCCCGTCGGCGACGTCGCTGCCTGGCATCGCGAGGACGCCGACGGGGTCATCAGCATCGTCGAGCACCAGCAGCCAGGGCTCGGCGAGCTCGTCAAGCGCGCGCAGGGTCAGATCCGGCAGGCTTCCGATCCGGAGGAGCTCGGCAGGCACGCCGAGGTCGATCGCTACCGCGGTCATGCCGGCCACCACGGTCTGGCTTGCCCCGGCGTTCACCCACCAGGTGCGAACACCAAGCTGCCTGGCACGATGCGCGACCTCCAACGCGACGGTGCTCTTGCCCACGCCGCCCATTCCGGTCAGCGCGTGGACACGAGCGGCGCGAGGGCCGTCGGGCGGGCGCGCCTCGCGGCCATCCGTGTCCATGAGGCCCTCGACCAGTAGACCGATGAGTCCGTCGCGCCCGCGTACCGCCGGGCGGTCCGCCAACCGCCCGAACGGCGGCCGTACGGAGCCAAGAACCGCCGCGACCTCGCTAATCCCCTCGTGCAGGGGCTCGGCCGGGCTTCCGTGCCTGACGCGAGCCAACGCCTGTTCCCAGCCCTCGATGCGGTCGGGCTGGTGAATGCCGCCGGCCCGCAGGAGGTTTCCCAGCAGCCCGGCGGGGCGGCGGGCCGGAAGGTGAGCGCCGGACAGGTAGCCGCCGAGCGTGCTGGCCGGTATGCCTGACGCGGCGGCCAGTTCGCGGACCGACATCCCGGACCGGTGCTGCACCCGTCGCAGCGCGGCGGTGAAGTCGTCGCGGGAGCGGATCATGGCTGGATTCGGATCCTCGTGATGCATCCGGCGGTTGTCTATCACGGTCGCATCCCCCGCGCTCACATCATGGCCGTACATCCCGAGCCCGTACGGGCTGTACGGCATTGTACGAGTCTATTCGACCATATTCCCTCCGATCTTTCGCAGTGGTTTCGTGGCGTCACGGGGCCACCCGGACCACCGTCGAGGGAAAGGATCGTCATGGAACCTCACTCGAAGGGGAGCGCCGGCCCGACGTGACGGCACGCTCCAGCTAGATCATCGACGCAGGTCACGACAATTCGATCTCGGCGTTGTACCAGCCGTCGGGCCTCTGGGTGACGATGCGAATCATAAAACGCCGGCCACCAGCAGAAATCACATCGGACAGGAAGACTGGCATGAGATCTGTACACGATGGGGCACCCAAACGATCCTTCCAGGGACGCAGCCGAGCGAGGGCGCTCGCCGCCGCGGGCAGCCTGCTGGCAGCGATGTTCGTCACCGTGGGTCTCGCTCCGACGGCCGCACGCGCCGACACGACGGTCGGCGGGTGCACCGGCTTGATATCCGGTAACTGTGTGCAGGCGACGACCGGTAGCAAGAACTTCCAGAACCACACTCAATGGGTCGGCTGGGTCCGATCCTACGGCTGGGGCGGCTCCAACGGCATCGTGAAGCTGGAATCGTGGTCCTCCAACTTCTATTTCTCGTCGAACGTAAATCCGAACGACGTCAATCCGTATCGAGAGTGGGGGGCTCAGCGATGGGTGCCCTCGGGCTCAGGGGTGTGCAGCGCCGCCACCTATACGGACGGATACCGGAGCGTCGCCTGCATCACCATCCAGGTGTAGGCGACGGCGTCGGGTAGCTGGCGCCGTTGGGCACCGGCGATGAGATTCGGCACTCGTATGCCGTCTGGTCGCGCCTGCCGCCAGCAGGCGCGCCGCCAGCGCACGGCCGCTGACCTCCACCCGACTCCTGCGAGCACTCCTGGCGACAGCCGGAGCCAATATTGACATCGTGATCACATATGAGGCCCCGTCAATTGCCCGGCCGGCGCGCAGGTCCTCCCGACAGGCGTCGACCTGGGCCAGCGCATGGTGCCGCGCCCACCGGAACGCCCGGTCGACACCGTCCTGCCCGCGCCGCCGCAGCGGCAGGACCATGGCCGCCGCGGCGCGTCGCGTGGGCGGTCACCCAGGCCGAGCCGCGGCTCCGCAAACGGGCCTCCTTGCCGCATGATCAGGGGCAGAGGTCGCCCTCACGGCGGGTGGCCTTCGGCTGTCGGTCCGGGCTCGGACGGGTATCGACGAACGTGACAGCGGTGCTCAGCTGTCCAGCCGGTGTCGAAGGTAATCCGGGTGCGTCGGACCGACCTCGATGCGGTTCTCGTCAAGGCCGTTGAAGATCTGCACACAGTCCCCGGCGAAGACGAACTCGACCGCCACCGTTCCAGCCGCCATGTCGAACTCCGCTGGCCGCCACTCAAGCAGCGCGACCTCGCGCAGTTCCTGGCCGACGAACGGTTCCAGGCGTTCATCGCGGTGGGACCACGCCGGTGTGAATTCGAACCCCTCCCACCCGGTGATGGCCGCCGTGGTGTCGATCGTGTCCCAGCCCAGCGAGAGGTTGTCGAGGTAGCAGTGGCACACCTCGACCTGGACACCGTCGAAATCCAGCACCACCGGGCAGTCGGCGAACCACTCCCCGTCCTCGACGTAGCGCACCACGGCGAACCCCGTCAGCGGCCTACCAGCGAGCATCGCCAGACGTGATCCATGCGCCTGCCGAACCGCCTCGATGCCGACCAGGAAGGACGGCTTGAAACCAGAGATCCCCAGGCCCACAGCATCTGAGTGTCCCGGCCCGCGACCCAACGGGCAAACACATATTCGAGCAGTCGGGACCCCGGCGGCACTCGCCCGAGAGCCGTTCGCCGTCGAGGGGCTCGCTGTTCCCCTGGACGAGATCGCGCGCCGAGCCGGGGTCGGCGCGGGCACGGCGCATCGACCCATTGCCAACGCCTGTCGTGCGGCGGTGATTTGTTCTCGGAGAACGTCACCATGGCCGGCGTGACGGGCGAAATCCTCGATCAGGAGCAGGTAGACAAAACGCAGGCTGACATCGCCAGCGCGAGGGTGCGCCCTGGTTCGTCGAGCTCGAAGTCAGCGGCGATCACGCGCGAACGCTCGCTCGCACGCTCGAACTCGGCAATCACGCTGATGCAGAGGTGGGATGCTAAAAAGCGTGACTGCTGATTCTCACGATTCACTTCTGGGCGCTCCGCGACCCGGGCCGTCCACGCGGCCGAAGCGCCACACCGGAAACCCAACCACAGGACATCCAGACGGGTCAATCGTGATGAGCCAGCAAGGATCGGCGGGAGAGTTATCCGACGCCCGGCAGCTGCCTGTGTGGTAGCGCCCTCTGACGTCATGCGGTTCCGTGCGTGGTGCGAAGATCTGTGCCGTGGGTGCTTCGGGGGCTTCGCCGCAGGCGAAGGCGTGGGACTTCTTCGTCTCCTACACGCGTGTTGACCGCACTTGGGCCGAGTGGGTGGCCTGGCACTTAGAAGAAGCCGGGTACAGCGTCCTGATCGAGGCATGGGACTTCGTCCCCGGAACGAACTGGCGATTCCGCATGGGCGAAGGCGCCCAGCGTGCGGAGCGGACGATCGCGATCCTGTCCGCTGCCTACTTGAAGTCGGTCTACGGCGAGCAGGAGTGGCAGGCCGCCCAGGCCGCCGACCCCAACGGCTTCGCTCGCAAGCTCCTGCCCATCCGTGTCGAGGACTGCCTTCGCCCGAGTCTCCTCGATACCGTCGTGTCCATCGACCTGTTCGACCGGACCGCCGCCGACGCCCCCCAGCACCTGCTCGACCAGGTTCAAAGCTCGATTTCTGGCCGAGCCAAGCCCACCACCCAGCCCACGTTCCCCATATCCGTACCCGACAGCCGGTCCGTGGATGAGCATGCCTTCCCCTCGCCGGCTCGACGGGCACCCGTCCCGCCGCCAACCGATCCCGGCCCGCTCTGCGAACCTTTCACCGGCAACGTCGGCGGCGTCGTGTCGCTCGCGTTCGCCGCGGACGGACACACCCTCGCCACCGTCGGCGCCGACTGGTCGGTACGGCTGTGGGACGTCACCGATCCCACCCGACCCGAGCAGATCAGCCGACCTCTTACCGGTCAGACTGGCGGCGTCGTGTCGGTCGCGTTCGCGGCGAACGGGCACATCCTCGCCACCGTCGGCGTCGACTGGTTGGTGCGGCTGTGGGACATCACCGATCCTGCCCGACCCGAGCAGATCGGTCATCCTCTCACCGGGCATGCTGGCGGCGTCGTGTCGGTCGCGTTCGCGGCGAACGGACACACCCTCGCCACCGTCGGCTATGACTGGATGGTGCGGCTCTGGGACATCACCGACCCCGCCCGACCCGAGCAGACCTGCCAGATCCTCACTGGTCACAGAGGCGGCGTCGTCTCGGTCGCGTTCGCCGCGGACGGACACACCCTCGCCACCGTCGGCTGTGACGGAACGGTGCGACTGTGGGACGTCACTGATCCCGCCCGACCCGGACCGATCGGCGAACCCCTCACCGGCTATGTCGGCACCGCGATGTCGGTCGCGTTCGCCGCGGACGGGCACACCCTCGCCACCGTCGGCTGTGACCGGATGGTGCGACTCTGGGACGTAGCTGATCGCACCCGACCCCGACCGATCGGCCAACCCCTCACCGGTCACACGGAGGCCGTGATGTCTGTCGCGTTCACAGCCAATGGACACACCCTCGCCACCGGCGACCACGACGGGACGGTACGGCTGTGGCGCATGTACTGAGCGCGTGGAGACCCACGACAATTCACAGGTCTGTGACCCCGATGACGGGCTGTGCCCGCCTCCGCTTGACCACCCGGCCCGCGCGACTTCTGACCGGCCAAGGCGCGGCGGCCTTCTAGCTTGGGAGTCCATGATGCCCAGCGGAGACGCGTACGACGTTTTCCTGGCGGCCGTCGGGTCGGAGCTCGAGTTTCTCGTCACCGACTTTGGCTACCAGCGGCCCGCTGTCGACGGGGGAGGGCGATCAGATTTTCCTGGGCCTCCTGCGGCGGAGTCAGGAGAACGCGAGGAGGAGAAAGGAGCAGCAGTTCGTGAAGGGGCGCCCCGTCCGCCGGCCCTGACCCGAAAACGGGATCGTCCGCCCAGGTCAGGGCCGAAGGCGCGGCGGCGCCGTCCTCGCGATGCTGGCCGCCGTGACGCCACTCCCGAGACCGGCCGGACGTCAACGGGAGTGGTCATCGGATCAGGACAGCCGGGAAGGTCAGCCGGGCACGCGGTCGAGGAAGCCCAGCACCCGGTCGATGCGCCCGTCCGCGTCGGTGGCCACGACGTCGAAGCCGACCACGATCGGCTCGGCGCCCTCGGGCCCCAGGCCCCAGGTGAACCGCGCGACATTGTGGTGGGTGTCGATCGGGCCCGCCTGCGAGAAGACGAAGCCAGGGAACTGGCCCTGGACGGCGGCGATGGTCGCGGCCAGCGCTTCCCGGCCCTGGACCTGCGCCAGCGGGTCGACGTAGCTGGGGTCGGCGCTCCAATGGCGGTCGATCAGAGCACGACGGGTGTCGGCGTCGGTCTCGTTCCAGCACGCCAGATAACGGTCAACGAGGTCAGACACTGCGATTTTCCTTTCACCACCGGATTTCCATCGGTCGATGACGATCCTGCCGGTGGCAATAGGTCCCGGTCGATTCCCTCCGAGGTAAAGCGATCTCGTTACCCGTGAGGTAATCGCGGGCGCGCGAGTGGGAGATACGGTTGCCGGATGAGCGTCACCGCGCTACCCACCCGCCCGGTCGGTCAGCTGCTGCGCGACTGGCGCGAACGGCGGCGACTGAGCCAGCTCGAGCTGTCCAACCAGGCCGAGATATCGACGCGCCACCTAAGCTTCGTGGAGACGGGACGGTCACGCCCGACGCCGGAGATGATCCTGCGGCTCAGCGAGCGCCTTGACGTTCCGCTGCGGGAACGCAACCTGCTGCTCCTGGCAGGCGGCTACGCACCCGCGTATCCGCAGCACGGGCTTGATGAGCCGGAACTCGCGAGCGTGCGGACGGCACTGCGCCTCGTGCTCGCCGGGCACGAGCCATGCCCGGCTCTGGTGATCAACCGGTGGTGGGAGCTTCTGGACGCGAACGCCGCGGTCGGCGTCATCACTGCCGGCTGCGCTCCGCATCTCCTCAAGCCGCCGGTGAACGTGCTGCGGTTGAGCCTGCATCCGGACGGGATGGCGCCGCGGATCGCGAATCTCGCGCAATGGCGCACACACCTGCTGGGTCAGGTGCGCCGACGGGCCGGCGAGACCGGGGACGAACGGCTGACGGAACTGCACGATGAGCTCGCCGACTACCCCGGCGGGACCGACTCGACGTTGGCGCCCAGCAACGTGGTGCTACCGCTGCGGCTCCGGCACGAGGCAGGCGAACTGTCGTTCTTCACCATCGCGGCGAAGGTCGAGACCGCCGGCGACGTCACCGTCGACGAACTCACGATCGAGACCTTCTACCCCGCCGATCGCGAGACCACCGACCGCCTGCGGTCGCTCGTGTGAGGAGCGGGCAGCCGAGCAGGTCCAGCCGGACGACGATCCCCGTCAGCGCACGACATGCGGCATGCGGCGGCTCGACGCCACGCGTCACATCGCCGACGTGGTCGCGCCGACCTTCACGCCGCCCTCGAAGCGGCCCAGGCCATAGTCGCCCTTGATCGTGGTCCGGTGCATGACACGGTCGAGGCTCGGGTCGCACCCGCCGGCCTCGTGCAGCATGCGCCAGTTGTCCCAGATGAGCATGTCCGTCGTCTTCCAGCTGTGCCAGTAAGGACGGATCACCTTCAGGACCTCGGCCCAGACGTAGTGGAACTTCTCCTCGCCGTCCGGCGTCTCCTGTCCCTCGAAACCCACCGCCATGTACGGAGAAAGGTGCATGACCTTCTCCCCGGTCTCGCGCGTCCACACGGCAGGGTGAATGGCGCGCGGGAGCGCCGCGGCGTTCCGCAGGATCTGCTCGGCGTTCGCGTAGGGCCGCAGCTCCTTGAACGACGCGGGCAGCCCGAAACGCTGATGCGGGTACAGCAGGTCGAGGGTGTAGATGACGTTCAGGTCGGCGGCGACGGCCTTCGCCTCGGCGGGCAGGTCGTTCCAGATCTGGATACCGTCGGCGAACCCGGTCAGGCCGTCATCCGGCGCGACCGTCACCGCGCGCAGGACGCCGGCCCGGTTGAGCTCGTCGTTGTAGCAATGGTCGAAGTGCCAGGGCTGCCAGCTGATGCGCGGCTTGCCGTCGATCTCGACGATGCACATGTCGGGGGTCGCGCTGATCGCGATCACGCCCGGCCACCGCTCGGCGTCGACGCGGGTGGTGGTCTTGCTCGGGTGGTCCTTCAGCGGGCCGAAGACGTTGCTTATCTGTACCTGAAGCTCGGTGCTCGGCTCCACGCCCTCGAAGACGATCACGCCGCGACGTTCGAAGGTGTCGGCGATCTCCTGGCGCACGGCCTGGTCCGCCAGCGCGGCCGAGGTGATGCCGGAAATCCGCGCACCGAACGGCAGGCCGTCCCGCAGGTCCTTGACGGTGATCGTGCTCATGTACCCGCGCCTTTCCTCACTGGCCCGGTCGGGGATCAGCCCCGAACGGTGCTGCCGATCCGGCTGTCCTGGTTTTCGGGTCGGCCCTGCGTCATGGCTGATTTGTTGGTCAAGGAGCGGACGTGCCCGCGAGGGACAGTCCGCTGACGGCGCGCAGCGTGCTCAGCGAGGCGGGGGCCGGCAGCTCGATCACGCTGGACCCGTACCGGGCGGTCATCAGGTCGTGCGTGTCACCGAGATGGCGGCTCATCTCGCGGCTGGCCTGGTCGCCCCGGCCTGCCTCGATCGCGGCGACGATGCGGCGGTGCGACGCGATGGACATCCGACGGGCGCGCTGGTCCGACTGGTAGTCGGCCCGCAGCACGCGGTCCTCCTGCGCGTTCCAGACGGCTTCGAGCGTTCCGGCGATCAGCCGCATGGTCGTGTTGCCGCACAGCTCGGTGAGGCCCAGGTGGAAGGCATGCGCCGCGTCGTGGAACTCCGCGGCCGCCTCGCTGGCCTCGCTCTCGTCGATGAGGCGGGTGAGCTGGGCGACGATCGCCTGCCGATCGGGCAGGGCGGCCGCGAGAGCGGCGCACGTGGGCTCGATCGCGAGCCGGCCGACCGCGAGGTCGTCACAGGTGACCTCGTTCGCGCGCAGCGTCAGGCCGAGATGGTAGGCGGCGCTGGTCGCCGTGGGCCGGGTGACCACGGCGCCGCCGACATTCCCACGCCGGATGCGCACGAGGCCCTCGGTCTCCAGGATCCGCAGCGCCTCCCGCAGGCTCGGCCTGCTGACGCCGAACTCGTCGAGCAGGTTCGCCTCGCGTGGGAGCACCGCGCCGTCGCTGAGCTCGCCGGTGACGATCCGTCGCCGCAGCTGCGCGGCTACCAGCTCGGCCACCTTCGGCGCCTGGATGGCGGGCATCGGCTGCTCGCCGGTCCGCTGCCGGTCGTCGTGCACCATGACCGGAACCGTAGCACCCTTCGAGCCTTCTGTCTATATCATTGAAATGCTTGTCTGCAACGTATATACGATGCAGAGAGTGCTGTGGGCTCGCCGAGGTACGCGCGAGGGAGGAAGTGGCATGGTCGACCGGGAAATCGAGATCAACGACGGTGTCGTCGTCTACGAGTTCGTAGGCCCAGATGACGGCGAGGTCATCGTTGTCACTCCTGGTGGTCGGTTCAGCAAGGATGTGGGCGGCATCCACGAACTGGCCGCGGCGCTGGCCAAGAACGGCAAGCGAGTGCTGCTCTGGGACCGGCCGAACTGCGGGCGGTCCGACGTCCAGCTCTACGGCCGTACGGAGTCACACATGCGGGCCGACACGCTCGGTCGGCTGCTGCAGGCGCTCGGCATCGAGCGGGTCCTGGTGGCCGGTGGCTCCGGCGGCGCCCGGGACTCGATCGTCTTCACCCTGATGTGGCCGCGGATGGTGCGCAAGCTGGCGCTCTGGTCGATCGTCGGCGGCACGTACAGCACGATCTCGCTGGCCAACGTCTACGTCATGAACGAGCTGCGAACCGTGCGGTCCGAGGGCATCGAGGGCGTGCTGAAGCTGCCGGAATGGGCCGGCCTCATCGAGGCGAACCCGCGCAACCGGGAGCGGCTGCTCGCCCTGGGGACCGAGGGCTTCGAGCACGTGATGAACCGCTGGCTGGACGCCTACGTCCCCAAGCCGAACGAGCCGATCCCCGGCGTCAGCGACTGGGAGTTCGGGGACATCAAGGTGCCGACGCTGATCGTCCGTGGCGGCGAGCGGGACTTCAACCACCCGAAGCGGACCTCGATGGAGGTGCACGCGCTGATCGCGGGTTCGCGGCTGGTCGAGCCTCCGTGGCCCGAGGACGCGTGGGAGCGGGCCCTGGCGGCGTCCTTCGCCGGCACCGGGAACCTGTTCGACCCCTGGGTACAGGCCGCGCCAGTCCTGCTGGACTTCTTCGACGAAGCCTGACGGCTCCGCGGCACGCTCAAGGACCCGGACCACGCCCAGCGCCACGGCCCGGGTTGCGCAGGACGATCGCGGCGTTCAGCCCGGTGGCGAACCCGGTCCAGGCGGCGTACGGAAGCAGCGCGGCGCCAGCCAGCGGGTCGGCCCGCCAGGCCCGGCGCAGCAGAACCACGTTCGCCACGTCGAGGGAGATGATCTCGGCCAGCGCGAGGCGCGGACGCCTGGCCCGGAAGAACAGCGGCGTCCACCCGGCGTTCAGCGCGAGGTCGATCCCGAACGCGCGCCGTAGCTGCGTTCGCCGCGCCCCGCCGGCGCTCGCCTCCAGCGCCCGGGCCCCGGCGAACGCGATCGACGCGTACAGCGGCGTCCACACCGCCGGAAACACCGCCGCCGGCGGCTGCCACGCCGGCTTGTCCAGCGATCGGTACCAGTCGGAGTCCGGGCTGGCACCGATCGCGCCACCGGCGGCGGCCACCGCCGTGGCCAGGCCCGTCCTGGCGAGGTTCGAGACACGCATACGAGTTCGATACCCCGCTGGACGGGGGGCGCCGCGGTCGAGACCGCTACCGCTCCCGGACCGCGTAGGTCAGGTGGGTCACTCGCCGCGACGCCTGCGTGCCGACCAGCTCCAGGGCGACCCGGCCCGCGTCGACGCCCTCGAACAGGCGGATGCCGGAGCCGAACAGGACCGGTGAGAGCGCGATCGTGAACTCGTCGATCAGCCCGGCGTTCAGGTACTCCAGGATCGTCGCCCCGCCGCCCGCGATGCGGACGTCCCGGTCGCCGGCGGCCTCGCGGGCCCGGTCGAGCGCGGCCTCGATGCCGTCGTTGACGAAGTGGAAGGTGGTCCCGCCCTGCCGCTCCCAGGGGTCACGCTTCTCGTGCGTCACGACGAAGACCGGCGTGTGGAACGGCGCCTCCGGCGGCCACGCGTGTTCGCCGGCCTCGAACATGCGCTTGCCCATCACGCTCGCGCCGGTGCGCTCGAACGTCTCCCGCGCGATGTCGTTGTCGCGCCCCTCCTCACCGCCCTCGCCGAGCTTGAGGTTCTCCCGGAAGAACCGCAGCGGGAAAGCCCACCCCTGCAGCTCCATCCACAGCTGTCCCATCAACTCCTCGGGAGACTCGGGCGCGATGAAACCGTCCAGCGCCATCGACACGCTGAAGAACACCTTGCCGGCCATCAGTCCGCTGCTCCCTTTTGAAGGCTCTCGGTGACGTAGGCAGCCAGGTTGCTCAGGGTCTGCTGGCCACCCTCGATCGCGTGGTACTTCTCGACCACCTCGTCGCGCAGTTCCTTCGTGGGAAACACCGTGCGCATCTCGATCCGGGTCGCCGCGCCGTCGGGCGCGAACGTCAGGACCGACTCGAAGGCGTTCGGGTCGCCGCGGGTCTCACCGTGCAGCAAGGCGATCCGCTCCGGCGGGGCGATCTCGGTCCAGGAGATCCACTCCTGGTAGTCCGTCCCGTCCGGCCCGTGCATCACGAAGTCCCACTCCCCGCCGACGCGGAACTCGAAGGCCCGCGTGGTGGTGGTGAACCCGTCCGGGCCCCACCACCGCGACAGGTGCCGCACCTCGGTGAACGCCTCGAACACCAGCTCCCGAGGGGCACCGATGACCCGGGAGATCACGATCTCGCGGTCGGCCGTCGCGGACCGCGCCGGCGCCTCTCGTCCCGTCGCGCTCATCAGCTACTCCCCCTGCCTTGCCTGCTTGAGGTCCCGCACGTAGGCGTCCAGCCGGTCGAAGCTCTCGTTCCAGAACCGCTCGAACCCGCCGGCCCACTCGTGAACCGGGCGCAGCCCGCGGGCGTCGAGGCCGTACAGGCGTTGTTTGCCTGCCCTGCGGTCCCGGACCAGTCCGACCTCCCGAAGCACCCGCAGGTGTTTCGACGCCCCCGGCTGGGTCATCCCGAGCTCCTGCGCCAGCTCGGTCACCGGCCTCTCCCCCGCCCGCAGCAGCACCAGGATCTCCCGGCGCTGCGGCTCGGCGATCGCGTTGAAGACGTCCGACGTCGTCGCTGCTCGTGCCATGGCCCGATCGTATGCCGATATCGGCATATGTCAAGCCGAGTGGAATCAGGGCGGGTCCCGTCAACTGACGATGATCGTCGGCTGTGCTGTAGGCGGACGCTTCCCGACTACCTCGGGAGCTCCCTCGGTTCGTCGGCGACCGGCGCACGGATGATCGGGTTCAGGAAAAGCGTCGCGAGGGTGTCGGCGAACGACGACGACGGCTGGTCGCGCAGGACCAGGCGGTAGATAAGCGCTCCGCTGATCGAGTCGAACAGCGCGTCGGCATCGACCCCGGGCAGGATCTGCCCGCGTTCCGTCGCGAGGGCGACGAGGTGTGCGACGCGGTGACGCGCCTCCGTCTCGAGACGCTCCACCACGCTGACCCGCAGCGCTTCGTTGCTTCCCACGTCCGCCATCAGCCCGGGAAGTGCCGCGCGCACCTCAGGCAGGTCGAAGAACGCGGCGGCGCGGCGGATGAGGTC
Source organism: Pseudofrankia inefficax (assembly GCF_000166135.1). Lineage (NCBI taxonomy): Bacteria > Bacillati > Actinomycetota > Actinomycetes > Frankiales > Frankiaceae > Pseudofrankia > Pseudofrankia inefficax. Next base: position 1,770,121 of record NC_014666.1, on the reverse strand, counting down.
GCGCAGGTCACGCTCGAAGTCGCCCGAGTCGTACTCCTTGACGGCGGGCTGAGCGGGGGCGACGGCGTCGAAGACGAGGTGCATCTTCGAGGGCCAGCGGCGGTAGATGGCGGGGCGGTTCACCCCGGCCTCCCGGGCGATCGTGCCGAGGCTCATGTCCGTGTAGCCGAGGCTCAGCAGCTGCGCGCGGGTCGTCGCGAGTACGCGCTCGTCAATGGAGAGATCCCGGGGTCGCCCGGACGGCGCGCCCGCCGCCTCGGTGATCGAGGGGGACGACGGGCGTCGCGACCGCGCGAGCCCGTCGCCCTCAGGGTCCTCACGCGCGGCCGCGTTGCTGGCGCTCACTGCCGCTCCCTTCGCGGTAGTAGTCGATCAGGTCTCGGGCCCTTGCAACGCGGCGCCGAGTTATGTTACATGTCGTCAGGTAATATTAGAGCTGTCGCGCGGGCGGCCTGGCTGAGCGATGCCCAGGTCGTTCTGGCGGCCTCCGGTGACACATCCACCAACGGTAGGACGACCAGGCGGGCGCGCCGCTGGCGCGTCGAGGCCCGCGCCGGCCTGGACGCGCCACGCCGACAGGCGGCGGGGATCTCTCGTGATCCCGGCGGCGACCGGCCGCGCCGTCCGGGCCCTGACCGTCGAACGGGAACAGACGAGCAGATGGGAACAGCGATGTCCGCACCGGCCCTTGCCGACCGGGTCGAAATCGACCTCGACGTCTACAACCCCTATGACATCGAGTCGGTCGAGAACCCGTACCCCGTCTTCGGGAAGCTGATCGCCGACTACCCGGTGGCCTTTCATCGGGAGATCAACGCCTGGATGGTCTCCCGGCACGACCTGATCGCCGAGATCCTCCGCGACACACGGTTCAGCACCAACTTCGCCGACTGGAACAACGCGCCGAAGCCGAAGCCGAGGTCCGAATGGACCCTGTACGACCAGCAGCAGTCGATGTCGATGGGGACCGTGCCGCCCGCCGCGCACATGCGCCTGCGGCGGCTGACCGCGCCCGCGTTCTCCCGCCGGGTCATGGACCAGATCGAGGACCGGATCCGGGACTCCGTCGCCGGGATCTTCGACGAGATCGACGATCCGCGCGAGTTCGACGCCGCGACGGACATCGCGGCGAAGGTCCCGATCCGGGCGATCGCTCGGATGGTGGGTGTTCCCGCCGAGTCCGAGACCCTCTTCGAACACGGGCTCGGCTGGAACCTCGTGCGCGCGTCGAACCCGCTCTACAGCGCGCAGCAGCGGGCGCAGTACGCCGAGGGCGCGCTGCCAGGCCTCCAGTACCTGCTGGACACGGTCGCCGAGCGGCGCCGGTCCCCGGGCGACCACGACGACTTCCTGGGAACCCTGCTGGCCACCGAGGTCGACGGCGAGCAGCTGACCGACTGGGAGATCGTCAGCGTCATCACGGCGCTGGTCACCGCCGGCGCCGACACCGCGGTGGATCTCCATACGCTGACGCTGCGCGCTCTCCTGACGCATCCCGAGCAGTGGGCGCTCCTGCGCGCGAGGCCGGACCTGATGGAGAGCGTCATCCTCGAGGTGCTGCGCTGGGGCGGGCACGGCAAGTTCGGCGCGATTCCTCGCTTCCCCCGCGAGGACGTCGAGATCGGCGGCCAGCTGCTGGAGAAGGGCAGCCACGTGATGCTCATGTTCTCCGCGGCCGGGCTCGACCCGGCGAAATGGTCGGATCCACTGCTCTTCGACGTCACCCGCAACCACGCCGGCAACATCATCTTTGGGGCCGGCCCGCACCTGTGCATCGGCCTGAACCTGGTCAAGGTCCAGGGGAAGCTCATGATCGAGGAATTTGAGCGGCGGTTCGGCGACAGCGCGCGGATCGCCGGCCAGATCGAGTACGACCCGAGCCACTTCAATGCCCGCCGGATCAGCAGGCTTCCCATCAGCACAGCCCGCGGCGGCCGTTCGTGACGGACGCCTGGCGGATCGAGGTCGACCGGCGCCGGTGCGTCGGTACCGGCGCCTGCGCCTACGCCGCCCCCGAGGTCTTCCGCCTCGACGACCGCTCCCTCGCGACCGTCGTCGGAAAGGTCGACGGCGACGACGCCTTCCTGCGCGACGTCGTCGCCGAATGCCCGACGGAGGCCCTCCGGCTCTCGCCCATCGATGACGCGCGCTGACGACCCGTCCCGCCGGCCCACCCGGGTTTCCCGCTCACAGGCCGCCATTCAGCGCGTCGAGCAGAGCGGGGGCGGAGTGGGCCGCGGTGGTCACGTTCGCCGCGACGAGGACGAGCAGGGCCAGTGTCAGCACCGCCGTCAGGACGCCGAAGGCGCGCGTCAGCCGCCTGGCCGTCCGGTCGGCCGGAGCCCTTCTCCACAGCAGGACGCTGACGGTGAGGAACGCGGCCGCGACAACCGCGGCGACCACGGCCAGTGCCACGTGGTAGCCGGCGAAGCCGGCCGTCATCACCTGGAGGGCCGGCGCGGTCCGCGCGCCCGGGCGCGAGTCGGCCAGCTGTCGCGTGGCCTGGTCGAGCGTGCCGGCGAGCGCGGGGTCGGTCCCGCCCTCCCGCAGCATGGGCACCAGTGAGGAGAACGGCGCGGCCGCGCCCTGGATGTTCGCCATCACCGCCGCCAGCGCGAGCAGCGCGAGCGCGGCCGTGAGCACGCCGGCCGACGCGAGGCCGGCCCGCCTTGCCGTGGCGCCGGCCGTCAGGAAACTCCGCCAGAGCCCGCTGGTCAGCACGATCAGGACGGCCAGCAGGAGCGCGGAGATCAGGCCCTTGACCAGGTGGTATCGGTACCAGTAGTCGACGACCCGCGCGAGGTGCGGGGAAAGCCGCCGGTTTCCGGTACGCCAGTACTCGACGAACCCGCTGTGCACGGCAGCGACGAGCTGGTGGTGGTGGACGAGGTCGCCGTCCCCACCGCCTGCCGCCAGTCGGCTCGGGGCGACGACGAAGGCGCCGACGAGAGCGGCGGCGCAGAGCGCCAACGCCAGGAGCCCGCGGCCTGAGGTGCCCGCCGGGCCGGCGGAGCTGCGCGGGGAACGGTGCCGGCTCGGCGCCGAGCGGTGGCGGCGGGCCAGCCCCCGGCTCGGCTGACCTTGGGCGTCCAGGCTCCGGGCGGCACCGCCCGGAGACCGTTCCGGATTCGGGCGGGGACCCGTGGCGGGTGAGGGTGTGAGCATGGCTTTGACGATTTCGCGGTCGCGCCGCCCGGTCACCGGAGCGAGCCGGACATCGGAGGTGTGGCAGGCCCTACCCGGTCAGCCGGACCCGCCGCGGAATGGGCACCCCGCCGGCCGCCGTCAGGCGCGGAGATAGGCGAGGACGGCGAGCACGCGCCGGTGCTGGGCGTCGTCGGGTGGCAGGCCGAGCTTGGCGAAGATGTTGCCGATGTGCTTCTCGACCGCGCTGGCGGACAGCACCAGCCGCCGGGCGATGGCCGTGTTCGAATGGCCCTCGGCCATCAGAGCGAGCAGTTCTCGCTCTCGCGGCGTCAGCGACGCCAGTGCCCTGCCACCGCGCTGCCCGTCCAGCAGGCGCACGACGACCTGCGGGTCGAGCACCGTCGCGCCGCCGGCGACCCGCTCCAGCGCGTCCAGGAACTCCCCGACCCGGCCGACCCGGTCCTTCAGCAGGTAGCCGACCCCGCCCGAGCCGTCCGCGAGCAGGTCAGCCGCGTAGGAGGTCTCGACGTACTGGCTGAGCACCAGCACCGGCGAGCCGGGCAGGCGCGCGCGGACGTCGATCGCCGCCCGCAGGCCCTCATCGGTGTGCGTCGGCGGCATCCGGACGTCGACGACCGAGACGTCCGGGCGGTGCAGCAGCACCGCGTCGACCAGGGCCGGGGCGTCACCGACCGCGGCCACCACCCGGTGGCCCTCCTCGGCGAGCAGCCGGACGAGGCCCTCCCGCAACAGCACGGCGTCATCGGCCACGACGATCCTCAGCCCGCCGGCGGGCTGAGGTCGTTCGGGCGTCTCGTCGGCGGCCGTCAGCGGCACGGCAGTTCCGCGGTGATCGTCGTCGGGCCGCCACGCGGGCTGGTGAGGCGGAGCTGGCCGCCGACCGCGTGCACCCGGTCCCGCAGCCCGCGCAGCCCGTGGCCCTTGTCGAACGCGGCGCCGCCAGCCCCGTCGTCGGTCACCCAGACGCGCAGGAGGTCCGCTTCGTGGTGGAGCCCGATCACGCACCGGCTGGCCTGGCTGTGCTTGGCCACGTTGGTCAGGGCCTCGGAGACGACGAAGTACGCGGCTGTCTCGACGGCTGCCGCCGGCCGGTGGCTCAGGGTTCCCGCGTCGAGGTGGGCGGGAACCGTCGAGCGCATGGCCAGTTCGGCGAGCGCCGCGCGCAGGCCACGATCGACGAGGATCGGCGGGGCGATGCCCCGCGACAGGGCCCGCAGCTCCTCCAACGCCTCCTCGGCCTGGATCATGGCGTCGGCGAGTGCTTCCCGCGCGGTCTCGGGCCGGCGGTCGAGATGGCGCTGCGCGCGGCCCAGCTCCATCGCCAGCCGGACCAGGCGTTGCTGCGGCCCGTCGTGGATGTCGCGCTCGAGGCGACGCAGCGCCACCGCCTCGGCGGTCAGCGCGGCGACGGTCTGCGCCCGGGCGGTGTCGCGCTCCTGCTCCAGCCCGCGGATCCTGCGGTGCCATCGAGAGGCGTCCGAGAGCAGCGCCCGTCCGAGACCGGCCTGCACCGCCACGCACGCCCTGGTCAGCAGCGGCAAGGCCAGCACCAGCAGCAGCCCGAGCACGGTGCCGAAGATCAGCCGCATGGTCGGCGAGGTCAGGCCCAGGCTGACGTCGACGTGGTTGGGACCGCCGCCCGTGCTCAGCGTCAACGGCGGCGGCGTCCCGGCGGCCGTGCCCCAGTTGCGTACCGCGGTCGTCGCGGCGCCTACGCCGACGAACCACCACATCGCAGTGATCATGGCGGTGGCCACGGTGATGGGCGGCAGGATCACCGCATGCGCCAGGCTCAGCCACAATCCCGGGTCGGACGCGGAGGCGGGCCCGCTCGGCCTCGGTTGCCGCCCGAGTCGCTCCCGGCCAGGTGCCGCCGTGCGGACCCGGTCGATCCGCCACCGCTCCAGATCGGCGGACCAGTACACCGGCGCCGCGGCACCGGCCGCGACCGGCGCCCGTCCGACGAGCCGGCCCAGCATTCCCACGCCGAGACCGCCGAGCACGATCAGGAGGCCCGCGACCGCGCTGACGGGACCCGTCAGCAGGTAGAGCGACTCCTTCAGCGTGCGACGCCCTATCCGGACGACAGGGCCGGCACCCGGGAACGACCGGCCACCGGCCACGGTGGAGAACGAGCCGGCCATGGTTCCAGCCTAACGGCGGCCTTTCGCCGTGAGGTGTGCCCGCGGGGGGCCGGCGCTGTCCGGTCCGGGACGTGCGAGCGAGGGTGTCCGAGCGCGCCGCGCCCGCCACCGCCGATCACCGCCGTGCGCGCGTCGAGGCCGCCGCGGGGTTGGTTGCGACCGTCGTCTGGATCGTGTTAAGCAGTCGACCAGCATGTTGGGCGACCGCCCAGCAGGCTGGTCGACCACCCAGGCCCGCACGCCTCGACGAGAGGATGAAAGACAATGAGTGACGTCATCGAGGCCGATCCCGCGGGTGAGGGTCACGCCTCGGGGATCATTCCGGTCTTCGACCCGTCGACGGAGGAGCGGATCGGGGAGGTGCCCGACTCCGACCAGAAGGTCGTGGACGCCGCGGTGGCACGCGCCCGCGAGACGTTCGAGTCCGGGGTCTGGCGCAAGCTGCCCGCCACGCGTCGCGCGGAGGTCCTCTTCCGCGCCGCGCAGATCATCCGGGACCGGACCGACGAGATCGCCGCGATCGAGTCCCGCGACAACGGCCTGAACCTGGCGGCCGCGCGCCACATCATCACCGTGTCGTACGACATGTTGATGTACTACGCCGGCTGGGTCGGCAAGATCCACGGCGAGTCGAGCAACGTCGTGTCCGACGGCCTGCTCGGCCGTTACGAGAACTACCACAACTTCACCCAGCTCGAGCCGGTCGGCGTCGTCGGGCTGATCATTCCCTGGAACGGGCCGTTCTTCGTCGCGATGCTCAAGGTCGCGCCCGCGCTCGCGGCCGGTTGCAGCGCCGTCCTCAAGCCCGCCGAGGAGACGCCGTTCAGCGCGCTCAAACTGGAGGAGATCTTCCGCGAGGCCGGGCTGCCCGACGGCGTCCTGAACGTCATCACCGGCTACGGCGAGACCACCGGCGCGGCACTCACCGCCCACCCCGACGTCGACAAGATCTCGTTCACCGGGTCGACCGAGGTCGGGCGCCTCATCGTCAAGGCAGCCGCCGGCAACCTCAAGCGCCTCACCCTCGAACTCGGCGGCAAGTCACCGCTGATCATGTTCGACGACGCCAACCTCAAGAAGGCCATTCCCGGCGCCGGCATGGGCCTGCTCGCCGGCTCGGGCCAGAACTGCTCCTGCACCTCGCGCATCTACGTCCAGCGCGGCATCTACGACCAGGTCGTCGCGAAGCTCGCCGCCTTCGCCCAGAAACTACCGATGGGCGGCAGCGACGAGCCCGGCTCGCTGCTCGGGCCGCTGATCAGCGAGAAGCAGCGCCAGCGAGTGCTCGGCATCCTGAACGACGGCGTGGCCGGCGGCGCCGAGGTGGTGACGGGCGGCAAGGTGATGGACCGCCGCGGCTACTTCGTCGAGGCGACGATCGTCACCAACACCACACCCGACATGCGCCTGATCCGCGAGGAGATCTTCGGGCCGGTCGGCTGCGTGATCCCCTTCGACGAGGAGGACGAAGTCCTCGCCGCCGCGAACGACACCCGCTACGGGCTGGCCGGCTCCATCTGGACCGAGAGCCTCAGCCGCGCCCATCGGGTCGCCAACGAGCTGCGCGCCGGGCAGGTCTGGGTGAACTGCGCGATCGCGGCGGACCCCGCGATGCCGATCTCCGGCCACAAGGAGTCCGGCTGGGGCGGCGAGCGCGGCTGGAAGGGCATCGAGGGCTACTTCAACACCAAGGCCGTCTACATGAGCCACTGACCGCGGAGGCCCGACGGCGCCGACGGCATCCTCAGGTCCCGGCCTGGCCTCAGGCCGGCGCCCGGACCGGGCTGACGGGGCGAAAGGCGGCTGGCTCCGTCGGGATCGCGGAGCCAGCCACCCGGCCGCGGTGAGGTCGACCGGTCAGCCGCAGGTGGCGGCCGCGAGCAGGTCGAGGGGAATCGAGTCGGCCATCTTCTGGTAGCCGGCGAGGCTGGGGTGCAGGTTGTCCACGCTGGCGTAGGCGGGGAGCAGCTGGGTGGGATGAGCCGGGTCGCGCAGGGCGGCGTCGAAGTCGACGACGCCGTCGGCGAGGTGCTGGTTCCGGATCCAGGCGTTCACCTGCTCCCGGTACTTCTCGCTGTTGGGAGCCGTCAGGCTCCCGTCTACGAGGGCGTTGGACGCCGGGGTGATGGTGCCGAGCCAGATCTTGTGGCCGGCGTCGTGGGTCTTCCCGATGAGCTGGGTGTAACCGTCCTCCAGTTGCTGGGGGGTGACGTTGTTGCCGAGGCCCAGGTCGTTGATCCCTTCGAGGACGAGGACGCCCGAGACGGCCGGGAGGTTCAGCGCGTCGGCCTGGAAGCGGGAGACGCCGCTGGGGCCGTCCATGAGGCCGAGGCTGCCCAGGAGCTGGTTTGACCCGATGCCGGCGTTGACCACCGAGAGGGGCAGGCCCGAGGCGGTCACCCGCCGTTGTAGGTCGTCGGGGTAGCGGCCGTTCTGGTCCGCGACCGACTTGTCCGCCGGAATACTGAAGAGGCCGCCACCGACGAAGCCATCGGTGATGGAGTCGCCGAATGCCACGACTGAGCTGGCGTTCGCCATCACATCGACGCCGTCGACATACAGCCAGCTGAGGGACTTGTTCGGGAAGCCCGACCCGCTGGTCTGGGTGGTGAGATCACCGGTGTTGGCGTTCGCGTAGTAGGACGTCGCGTTCGCGTTCCAGTGCTTGGTCAACGCACTGGTGGAGCCCGCCAGATAGATGCTGACCGACAGCGGGCTGAACGCACTGACGTTCACGGCCACCGGGTCACTGACGATGTCCTGGCCACCCGGCACCGTCACCGAGGTCGCGCCGCCGAACGTCACCGTCACCGGAGTTCCGATGGCCGCTCCCGCTCCCTGCGGCGCGACGGTGACGTGCGTGAACGTCAGCGGTCCGCCGCCGAACCGGTTGCTCAGGTGAAATCGCGTGGACGATCCGCCCATGTGGGGGGTGACCACCATCCGGACCGTCTGGTTCTTCAACTGCAGCGGGAGGGTGCCCAGCGACGCGTCGAACGGGACCGAGCCGTCGGTCGGGCTCGCGGCCCACGCCGCGACCCACCGCGGCGAGGGGCACGTTCCCGCGCCGCCCGTGCTGCGGGTGGCGCTCGCGCTGGCCAGGGGCGTCTCGGCCAGGCCCGCTGCCACCAGGGCCAGTCCCGCGGCGGCTAAGACCGTGGTAATTCTTCGTGCGCGCATTTTCTTCCTGACTTTGAAGTTCGGGCCCCGTTCCCGGCAGTCGGCACGGCGAAGCAGTTCATTCGACCTTTCCTTCGACTCAACCGGGCATGGGGCGTGGCCGATGGATATTTCGACAGCTTCCGCCAGGTCGGCCCGAAGCATAGGGAAAAGAAGCGAGACTCGGAAGTACCGGCGAATCCCACAACCGTTGGCCGGCCATCGCGATTTGAATAGGCGACCAGGCCCCCGCGCATACCCGCACCTTCGACGGCGCCGGGCCGCGGGGCGCGGACCGCCCTCGGCGACGCCGCCGGTTCGCGAACCGGCGACCAGGAGAACGCGGGAGTAGCACCGTCGACGACGCGCACATCCCGGCGACGGCTCGGCGCGGAAACGAGAACGGATGGCGTTGCAAGTCTCACTTCGATGAGTAGGATACGACGCATGTCACGTCGGCGAAGCCACGTGCGGTGAGAACACGCCGCGGTGACGCGCGTCGGAATCGGCGGGCCATCCTCCAGGTCGCGGGAGAGGCGTTCTCGGAAAGCCCCGAGGTCGTTCCACTCAACGAGATCGCGCGTCGCACCGGACTCGGGCGCGCGACGGTCTATCGCCACTTTCCCGATCGTCATGCGCTGGCCGGCGCCGTGGTCGCGGAGTACTTCGGCGCGCTCAAGGAGGCCGTCGACGCGACGATGAACGGGCGGCGCACCTTCCGCGACCTTCTCCAGTGGGTGCTGGAGACGGGGGTCTCGATGCGCCCGCTCGTCACGCTCATGGGGGAACTGCCGCCCAACGCTCAGCAGCAGTACACGACGGAACTCATCGCCGTCCTGAGCCCTCCCTTCCACCTCGCGCAGGCAGCGGGCCAGCTGCGCGACGACGTCAGACCGACGGATCTCGCGTGGATCATGGCCATGCTCACCGCCGCGACCGACATCGACGCGGCGAGCGCCTCCACGGTCGAAGCGGTCGGCGGCGACCGGAACGCCGCGATCGAGCGACTTCTCAACGTCATCCTCGACGGCCTCTTCGCCGCGCCACGGCCCGCCACCGGCCAGCCAGCCGAGTGAGCCGCCTCAGCGGCTGAGGCAGGCGGCGGTTCGGCACCGTACCGGCGGCGACGTGCCTGGTTGGCCGGTCGAATCGCGCGATGTCCTGCGTGCGTGGACTCGGGGCGAGACGATGGACGTCGGGTGTCCGAGGCTTCACGAGCGTGGAGGGAACGGGTCTGCGATGGACGTCACGGGTTCCGCGGGAGGCGGTCGGCGGGCCGAGCGGATGGCCCAGGCCCGCCGGCTGGTCGGCCAGGCCCGGCAGGACCGCACCGTGCCGTGGTATCTCGCGTTCGTCGGTACCGCGATCGGGGCTGGCGCGTCATTCAACGCGTTCGGCGCGGGCATCGGTTTCCTCTACGCCCTCGTGCTGTCCGGCGCGTTCGCGGTGCTTTCCTGGGGGACGCTGCGGCTCGTTCCGGCCATGCTGGCGGACCTGAGCGAGGAAGGGGCCGGCACGTCGAGGACGTGGCTGACGCTGCTGCGAGCCCCGGTGACGGCCCGGGGCTTCCTCGTCCTGGCCGCCACCATCCCGGTCGCGGTGGCGCTGGCGAAGACGGTCGGGTTCTTCTTTCTCGGCGGGGTGGCGCTGGTGCTGGTCGCCACGGGTCTGGGTTTGGCCGCCGCCTGGGCGCTCAACCGCCCCTGACCCGGCTCGGGCTGTCCGACGAGCTCCCTCGATATTGGATAAAGTATCCTCTTGGTCGGTCGGGGATACGGAGGAGCCGGTGGGTAGCAGGCTGCGGGTGGTCCAGTGGACCACCGGGAAGACCGGGACCGCGGCCGTGCGTGGGATGGTCGGCCATCCGGCGCTGGAGATCGTCGGGTGTTACGCGTACTCGCCGGAGAAGGTCGGGCGTGACGTCGGGGAGTTGGCCGGGATCGGTCCGATCGGGGTGACGGCGACCGACGACGTCGACGCGCTGCTGGCGCTGCGGCCGGACTGCGTGACCTACCTGGCCTACCGGCCGGACTTCGAGCATCTGGAGCGGATCCTCGAAGCCGGTGTGAACGTCGTGACGACGATGTACATGCTGGCCGGCGCCGGCTACGGCGAGGAGGTCCGGGACCGGCTCGCGGCGGCCTGCGAACGCGGTGGGGCGTCGCTCTACACGACGGGCGTCTACCCCGGGCACATGGGGATGACGGCGCTCGCGGTGAGCGCGATGTGCAGCCGCATCGACCGGATCTCGCTGTTGGAGTCGGTCGAGATGAGCGGCTACCCGAACGAGCGGATGTTCCGGGCGATGAGCATCGGGCTGGACCCGGCGGACCCGGCCGCGCCGGGGATGATCGAGGCCAACTGCGGGTCGTTCAAGGAGCAGATCCGGGTCATGGCCGGCGCGCTCGCCGTCGATCTCGACGAGATCCGGTTCACGGCCGAGTTCGGGGTGGCGAACGACGATCTCGACTTCGGGTTCATGAAGCTGCGGAAAGGCCAGATCGCCGGGTTCAAGGGCGTCACCGCCGGGATGCACCGCGGCCGTTCGGTGATCGAGTGCCGGTTCGTCTGGAAGCTCGGGCACGACCTGACCCCGAACTGGCCGGTCGAGGACGGCTACGTGCTGGAGATCGAGGGCAGTCCCGGCGTGCGGGTCCAGCTGGCACCCCTCGGCGGGGCGCACTTCTCCGGCGCGATCGCCACCGCGATGCCGGCGGTCAACGCGATCCCCCACGTCGTCGCGGCCCCACCGGGCATCGTCAACCACACCGGCCTGCCGTTCGTCACCGGCCGCCACCTGCTGACCCGCGACCAGGTCGGCTAGCCCGCCGCCGGGCCGCCGTCAACCCGAACAGCTACTCACAGTGAGCAAGCGGCCCGGGGGTCTCCGACGGCCGCCGAGGGATCGCCCGTCGGATTCCTCGGCGGCGGTCCGGGTAGCCATGCCTGGTGGCACGTCGATGGCGTCGCTGTCGAAGATCGGTCTCTTGCCGTGCCACCGGCGACAGAGGTGGTGCGACCAGCGGTGCCGGCTACCGAGGGTGATGGCGGGATGTGGGCAGTCGAGCTGTTCGACGTGCTCGAGATGGGCCTGACCCTCAGCGGCGTCGAGGACCGGCGGATTCGCCGCGCGAACGCGGCCGCGTGCCAGATGGCCGGCCGTGACGAGGCCGACCTGGTCGGCATGGACTGGCGCGACCTGGTCGACCCTGCGCAGTTCGATGACCTGTTCGTCACGATGGAGCGGGTTGTCGTCGATGGCGAGAAGAGGGGGGGTCAGCGGCTCGTCCGGTTGGTCCGCCCGGACGGGACGATCACCCATGCGTTGTCGTCCGGCGTGATCATCGAGGCCGACGGCGAGCAGTGCGTTCTCGCCCAGTTCCAGGACATCAGCGAGCTGATCTCGACCCAGGTCCAGCTGCAGACGGTGCTCGACCATGTGCCCGTCGCGGTCTTCCTGCTCGACCAGGACGGCCGCGTGGTCGCCCGCGGCGGGTCCGCCACCCACGATCCGGTCGCGTCGCCGGGCAGGTTCGACGAGTCGCGGATCCGCGCGGCGTTCCGCGACCGGCCGGACCTGGTGGCGTTGATGCGCCGTTCGATGGGCGGGGAGTACGTGCACGAGGTGCTCGAGGCTCACGGACGCTGGTACGACCTGCATCTCGTCCCGCTGCCTGGAGCGGGAGGGCGGCCCTCGTCGCTCGCCGGTGTCGCCAGCGACGTCACGGACCGCGAGCGGGCGACCGCGGAGCTGCTGGTCCGCACGGCCCGCCAGACGGCGCTCGCGGACCTCGCGCAACGCGCGCTGGAGAGCGCCGACGAGCAGCCCCTGTGGGATCACTGCGTCCGGACGCTGACCGAGCAGCTAAGCGCCGACGAGGTGGTGGTACGCAGGCACCTGGTCGACGAGGACGCGGCCGACGGGTTGGCGGGGCCGCCTGGCTGGGCGGCACCCGATCCCCCGCCCACCCCGGCGGGCGACGAGGAGCGCCCATGGCCGGGCGCGGAGCGGTGGGCCGACCGCACCGGCGACCACGGCACCGGCGACCACCGCGCCGGCGACCACCGCGCCGGCGACCACCCTGCCGGCGAGCGCGCCGCCGAGGAGCCGGGATCGGAACCGTCCGTCGTGCGGATCCCGGTCGGCTCCGCCACCGAGCCGATCGCGACGATCACGATTTGCCGGGCGGCCCGCGGGCTGACCTGTGAGGACGTCGACTTCGCCCGGTCGGTCGGCGCAGTCCTCGGGTCGGCGGTGCTGCGGATCCGGGTGGAGGCGGCGACGCGGTTCTGGTCTCTGCACGACCCGCTCACGGGCCTGCCGAACCGGGGGGCGCTGCTGGACCGGCTGCGCCGAAGCCTGCGCCGGGCCCAACGGGACGGGCACCGGACCGGTGTCCTGTTCATCGACCTGGACGGCTTCAAGGCGGTGAACGACACCTTCGGCCATCAGGCCGGCGACGAGCTGCTGAAGGTCATCGGTGACCGGCTGCGGCGGGTGATCCGGCCCGGCGACGTCGTCAGCCGGCTCGGGGGCGACGAGTTCGCCATGCTGTGCGAGGGCGTCGACGGCCTGGACGACCTGCGCGCCATCGGCGAGCGGGTCATGCACGAGCTCGCGCCGCCGGTGGAGCTGCACCGGCCGGTCAGCGTCGGTGGGAGTGTCGGGCTGGCGCTGTCCGGCCCCGACCTCACGGACGCCGAGCAGCTGCTGGACGCCGCGGACGTCGCGATGTACCAGGCCAAGCAGGGCGGCCCCGGACGCTGTGTCGCCTACGACGAACGCGTCCGCGCGACGATCGCGACCCGGCTGCGCGACATCACCGAGCTGCGCCGGGCCTTCGGCGCCGACGAGCTGAGACCGCGGTTCCGGCCCGTCGCGGACCGCTCCCGCACGGTCTTCGCCGCCGAGGCGGTCGCGTGCTGGCTGCACCCCACCCGCAGCTGGCTCGGACCGGAGGACATCGAGCCGATCGCGTTCGAGGCCGGGCTCAGTGGCGACCTGGACGGCTGGCTGGTCGACAACATGATCCGCTACCTGGAGGCGCTGCGGCGGCCGGACGCACCCGGGATCCCGGGCCCGGCCGGCCGTGGCGAGCCAGGGCGGCCGCGCGAGCTCTGGCTCCGCCTCTCCGACCGGGGCCTGCGCGATGCCGCGCTGCGCAAGGAGCTCATCGCGCACGCCGCGGGTTGCGGGGAACCGGCGGCTCGAGGCCCGGTGCCCTGCGTGCTGGTCCCCGACACGCTCAGGCGGGCGGACCGTCAGCAGTCCGACGCGATCATCGACGAGCTCGCCGAGGCCGGCGTCGCGGTCCGGCTCGACTTCGCCGAGCTCGGCCCCATCCGGGCGGTGACGGTGGACAGCCTGCCCCGTGGGCTCGTCGGGGTCCGGCTCAGCGACAAGAACGCCCGCGCGGTCGAGCATGACGAGACGGCGCAGGCGATCCTCGCCGGCCTGATCCGCATCCTGCACCTGCTGCGGCTGGACGTCACCGTCCGCGGAGTGGACACACCGGGCGAGCTGGCCGCGGTCCGCGCGCTGAACTGTGACCTCTTCCAGGGCAGCGCGGTCGGCCCGGACCTGCACCACCGCCAGGCCGACAGCCGGGCGGCCGGTGGCGGGTCAGCCGCAGTGTGACCAGCCGCTGGTCCAGGAGACGCTGCCGAGGCTGCCGCCCCACTTCACGCAGATGGCCTTGGCCGCTACCTTCACCGGCCCGGCGTAGTACTGGTAGGAGCCCGAGTCGGTCACCTTCGCCGACCCGTTCTGCGCCTGCACCGAGGCCGACACCGACTGGGCCGTGCCCACGCCGGCACCGGACTTCATCGTCGCGACACAGTTGGTGCCGCCGTTGTACATCAGGACGATCGTCACCGTCGTGGAACCGCTGGTCAGCGTGTGGCTGTCGATCTGCGAGTAACCGGAGCCGCACACCTGGGCGGCGGTGTAGGGGTTCTTCCTGGCGGTGGCCGGCGTGGCGGGTGCCGGTGCGGCGGTGTGCGTGGCCGCGGTCCCGGAGCCGGTACCGCCACCCGCGCCGGTGCCCGGCGACGGGACGGTGGCGGGGCCTGAACCCGTGACGGTGCCTGAGCCGGCGCCGGATGCCGGCACCGTTCCCGCGCCCGCGTTCGCGCCGCCCTGGCCGGCGGCCCCGGCGGTGTCCCCCGGAACCTGGCCGAGCGCGCCGGGAGCCGCGCCGGCCGAGCCCGCGGCCTCGGCGCCCTGGACCGGGCCGTCGCCGGCGGACCGCGCGCGGCCCCGCCCGTCCTTCGGGACCAGCCCGCCGGGCCCCTGCGACGCGCCGGCGGCCTGCTGGTTGCCTCCGGCCCGCCCCGCCTGCGTCGCGGTTCCCGAGCCGTGCAGCGCCCAGGCCAGGACCGAGGCCACCAGGATCAGCGCCGCCAGGCCGGCGGCGCCGACCAGCACGGCGCGGCGCCGGTTCGAGGCCGGCCTGGCGGCGCGTCGGCGCCCCGTCGGCGGCTGTCCCCGCCCCGAGGCCGGTGGTACGACCGCTCCCCCGGGCTCGGGCGCACCGGCCGGCCCGAGCCGCGGCCCGGGAACCGCGGGTCCGGCCTGGCTGTCCGGGGCGGCGGGTCGCGTCGGAACCGCCAGCTCGTCGCGGCCCGAGGGCAGCGGGCCGGTCGGCGCGTCGTGGATCGAGTCCGGGAGGTTCGCCGCCGAGAGGCCGGCGCCCGCCGACGCGGCCCCAGGCCAACCGGCGCCCGCCGAAGCGGCCGCTGGCAGGCCGGCGTCCGCCGGCCCGGACGTCGCGAGGCCGGACGGGGTCGTCATGTCGGGATCGGCCGAGGCGGGCGCCTCGGCTGTGGCTTCCGAGGGACTGGTGACGTCCACGTCTGTCGCCTCCGCTCCGCGAGGTCATGGCGGCGGGCGGGTGGGACGTGGGCTGCCCGCGCTCCGGCCCAGCGTAACGCCCGCAAAGGCCACTATCTGCGCAGACATCCTGTAACAGCCCATATCTGGCGATAAGGGTCGGATCGGGTGCGCCCGCTCGGGCGACAGCCGTCGGAACGGCCTTGCGCCCGCTCACGCGGCAGCCGCCCACCCGGCCGGCGCCGGGTCCGGCGCGGCCGGCCCGCTGGCTTGATCACCGTTTTGGCCCTCACCTGGTCACAGAACCGCGGCGGTTACAGCCACGCGAGGGCGAAAACACCGATCTTGCCGATCTCGGACCGAGGCCGGCCTGCCAGCTGCGGCACCGACCGTAATCTGCTCGTAATCCGACTCGCCGCATTTGTGGCCACGCTCCTCGGCCGGGCACGACGACGGGCGGCGGCTCACCAAAGAATGACGCGTGGACTTGGCGAATAAAGTCCATGGCGCCGCTGACGGTCTGACGAGACACCCCGATGAATGCCTCCCGGGAGGCCGGACCGACTTTTCCGCGCCGCCCCGGCCCGAGGAATCCTGCCGAGGATTCCGGCACCGCCGAGGGCGGGGGCGGATGCCGGCACTCTCGACGCAATGTGGGACCCCCGTGTCCTCGCCTCCGCCGCGTTTCAGGCGGGGCGGGTTTACCCGGTCCGGATCTGGGATGCTGTCACCAGCCGGAGCGAGGGGACGGGGGTCCTGGCGTGGGCGTGCCTGGTTCGCGGTGGGCGCCGCGAATTCTTCTGGCTGTGCTGATCCTCGGCGTCGCGGCAGGACTGGCGGTGACCCGGGCCGGCGCGGCGACGGCCCGTTCCGTCAGCCTGGATGACGTCTCTGCCTGGCTGCTGTCGCGCGGGGCCGGTGAGGCCGAGCTTGTCGACGGGAACACCGGCCAGGTCATCACCCGGGTCGCGCTCGGCGGCGCGAGCCTTTCCGGCACGCAGTCGGGCCCGGACGAGCTGGTCGCCGACAGCGCCGCCGGCACGGTCCGGCGCATCGACGGATCGACCTACCGGCTTTCCCCGCCGGTGCGTTTCGCGAGGCCGGCCGACCCGCTGGCTGTCTATGCCGGTACGGGCCGGGCGTTCTTGGTCGACCGGACGTCGGGCCTGGTCCGGGTGGCAGACCCGCGGTCGCTGGCCGTGCGCGCGACCTACTCGCTGGCGGCGAACGTACCCGCCGGCGGGATCGTCACGGACGCGGCAGACGGCCTGTGGGCCGTGGACTCCGGGAACGGCGACCTGGTCCGGGTGACCCCCGACGGCACCACGACGCAGCCGCACGCCGTCGACGCGGCGCGCACCCACCTGGTCACGGCCGACGGCCGGCCCGTCGCCGTCGACCTCTCGGCCCGGCGGGCCTGGCGGCTTGGCCGACGAGGCCTGACCGGCACCGGCGCCTGTGTCGGGACGACCACCGGCGACGACACGGTGGCCGTGGTGGGCTCGGCCAGCGCGGCGCGCGTCTACCTGACCAGCGGCAGCCGCGGCACACTGATGATCACCGACCTGACGACGGGCCGCTGCGGCACCGCGGTCGACCTCGGCACCGCCGGCGACGTCCTCGGCCAGCCGAGGGAGGCCGCCGGGCGTGTGTTCATCCCGGATGTGACGGCCGGCGAGGTCCTGGTCGTCGACGTCGCCGCGCAGCGGGTCATCGCCCACCCGTCGGTCCTGCCGCCGGGAACGTCGTTCGAGCTGGTCGGCCAGAACGGCGCGGTGTTCTTCAACGACCCGGCGTCGGCGCGGGCCGGCGTCATCGGCCTCGACGGTTCCGTTCGCCCGGTCCAGAAGTACGACCCCACGCCCACCGGCGGCACCCCAGGCGGCCAGACCGCCCCGCCTGGCACCCGGCCCTCCCAGCCACCGGTCCAGCCGACGAGCCAGCCGACCGGGCCGGCCTCGGCTCCGGGCACCCGGCCACGAAGCACTCCAGCCGCGCCGGACCCGACCAACCAGCCAGCCGATCCGGCCGCGCCACCGACCGGGACGCCGTCAGCCGGCCAGGGCCCCGCGACCGGCCCGAGCGCCGCGGGCGCGCGCATCGAGGTCTCGGCGGCACAGGCGAAGGTCGGCGACTCGCTGACGTTGCGGGCGGTGGTCGTCGACGCGAACGGCCAGCCGACGACCGCGCGGCTCACGGACGTGGCCTGGACGTTCGGCGACGGAGCGACGGGAGCCGGCGAGCGGGTGGACCACGCCTGGTCCGCGGCCGGCACCTACCGGGTGGCCGCCACGGTCCAGGTGGCGGGCGGCGCTGCACTGACCGCCGCCACCGCGATCACCGTCGTCCCCGCCGCGGCGCCGACACCCCCGACGGCCGCGCTCGCGGTCTCGCCGGCCACCGGCGACGCCCCGCTGACGGTGACCGCGGACGCGTCGGCCAGCCGCGCCGGCGCGGCGCCGATCGCGAGCTATCGCGTCGACTTCGGCGACGGCTCCACGGCGTCGTCCCAGACCGCCAGCCACACCTATGCCCAGCCCGGCAGCTACACCGTCACCCTGACCGTCACGGACACGGCCGGGCTCACCGCCACCGCGACCAGAGGCGTCACCGCCGGCTCCGCCCTCACGGCGCGCCTGGGGGTCAGCCCGTCGTCCGGGCAGGCTCCGCTGCAGGTCACCGCGGACGCGTCCGGCTCCTCCGGTTCGGGCGCCCTGCGGTACCAGTTCGACTTCGGCGACGGGTCGGCGGCGGTCGGCCCGCAGTCCAGCGCGTCCGCGGGCCACACCTACGCCGCGGCGGGCACCTATCCGGTCCGCGTGACCGTGACCGGACCGGCGGGGACCGCCACGGCGCAGCAGACGGTGACCGTCACGGACGAGAAGCCCCACTTCTCCGTGACCCCGACGTCGGGCGCGGCCCCGCTGACGATCACCCTGCACGTCACCGGGCCCGACGGCACCTACTACCACTTCGACTTCGGGGACCCGGCCGAGCCCAACAGCGGGTTCTTCCAGCGGGGCACGGTCGACGGCCACCAGTACACGTACGCCAACCCCGGCACCTACACGATCCGCATGGACGTGGAGCTTCCCGACGGCCAGCCGGTGGACGACTACCAGGAAGCCACGGTGACCGTCTCCGGCACCACACAGACCACGAGCCCGGGTATAGCGGCCAGCTACACCTACCTCGATGCCGGTATCTGCTCCGAGCAGTACAACCTCGGCAACCACTGCGTCGACATCACCCTGAAGAGCACGGGAACCGCTCCCCTGCACATCACGTCGATCACCTCGAACGGCGACGCCGACAGCAATGCGGCCTCCTGCGTGACGACCCTCGCCGTGGGAGCGTCCTGCACCTGGCACGACGTCGTCGGCATACCCAGCCCGAACCAGATCCGCATCGACAGCGACGCCCCGGACAGCCCGACCAACCTGTCGATCTCGCCCTGAGCGGCCTCCTCATCGCGTAGAGCGCGGCCTGTTCGGCTCGAGGCGGCCACGCCGTTGCGAGCCATGGGGTGCGGGCATGGATGTCGTAGGGCCCGGCCGCGGTCATGGGCGGTTCGCGGTCCTTGGGAGCGCTTCGGGACCGCCTGGAGCACCGTGCCCGAGCGGGCCGCGCGACCCGACTTTGGGGTGACAGTCATGTCACGGAGGGTGGAAATGTTGGTTGGGCCCGACCGGGGGTACGGCAAGGTCGTCAGATCTTGGAGAGCCGGTGGCGGGCCACCCGCCCCGACCCCGCACCGCCCCACCCACCCGGGGCATGCAAGGAAGGGAGACCGATGAGTAACACGATCAAGGACCGGCTCTCACACGTCACCGAGGCCGTCCCGGTCAGTGAGCTTCCCGACGCGGCCCGCGCGGCCGCCGACCGGGCCGGACACGCCGTCGCCGACGCCACGGCCAAGGCCGGTCACGGCGTGGCCCGGGCGGGGCACACCGCCGCTTCCGCCACCCGGGACGCCGGCAGCGCCCTGGCCAGCAAGGTGGCGGACACGTCGAGCTCCGGCATCGACTCGGTCAGCCGGCGGGCGACCAACGCGACGAAGGTCCCGGCCAGGACGGCTGTCAGGACCGCGACCAGGGCCGCGACCGTCTCGGGCCGCACCGCGCGGAAGATCGAGAAGGCCCGCGGCGCGGCGGAGCTGTCCGCCGAGCGCGCCCGCGGCGCGACCGAGCTGCGGGTCGAGAAGGCCCGGTCCGGCAAGGCCATCCGGGCCGAGCGCAAGGCCCGGGAGGCGGCGGACAAGGCGCAGCTCGTGCTGGAGAACCGGCTCGGGAAGGCCGAGCGGAAGCTGGCCCGGGTGCACCGGCGGCGCCGGCGCGGCATGGTCACGATGCTGCTGCTCGGCGGCGGGGCGGCGGCGACCATCGCGGCCCGCAAGTACCTGCCCGGCTCCGGCCAGCGGGGCGAGACGAGCCTCGGTCACGACGAGGACCCGACGCCCCTGACGCCGCCGACGACCACCGGCACCGGGACGACGGCCGGCACCAACCTCCCGCCGGCCACGAACCTGGAGGCCGCTTCCGACGTCATCGCCGGACGGATGGACCAGATGCCCGGCGTCGACTCCTCGCGACGCCCGACCATCTGACCGCACCGCCTGTGACCTCGCCGTCCTCGACAGGGTGAGGTCCGCCCCTGCCGCGTGGCGGCGGGTTCGACGGCCGGCCGGGTACCCCCGTACCCGGCCGGCCGTCGCGCGTCCAGGCCCGGCCCCCACCACCCGCGCGGGCGGGCGCGAGTTCGGGCGGCGGAGCCGGCGCGACAAGCACCTGTTCACCCGCGCTTCACTGTCCGGTTCTACGGTCGCGGCATGACGACCGCCCACCATGTGCCCCACTGGATCGAGCTCGCCGGCGCCTACAACGTGCGCGATCTCGGCGGCCTGCCCGCCGCCGGAGGCACCGTCCGGCCGCGGGTGCTGCTGCGCGGCGACAACCTCGACAGCCTCACCGGCGAGGACATCGCGTTGCTGGGCGAGGAGGTCGGGCTGCGCGCCATCGTGGACCTGCGCGCGCCCTTCGAGAACCCGAGAGCCGCCGAGTGGCTGCCGCGCCACGGCGTCAGCTGGCTGCACGAACCGCTCCTGGACCTCACCGGGCTCACAGACCCGGCGGTCATCAACGCCCAGGACGGCCGTGACTACGCCGGGCTCTACGCGCGGATGCTGGAGCCGGCCGGTCCCGGCCTGGCCCGCATCCTGGAGTTCCTCGTGTCAGGCCCGCGCATCCCGGCCCTCGTGCACTGCGCGGCGGGCAAGGACCGCACCGGTGTCACCGTCGCCGTCCTGCTGGCCGTCGCCGGGGTCGAGCGGGACGCGATCATCGCCGACTACCTCGCCACCGCGGAACGCATTCAGATCATCCGGGAGACGCTCGCCCGCAAGCCCGAGTACAGCCATCTCCGCGCGCGGATCGCCGCGAGCAAGCTTCCCGACGCGCCGCCCGTGGTCGAGCCGCGGGCCATCGCCGGCGTCCTGGACCTCGTCGAGGCCGCGCCGGGCGGCCCGGCGGGCTACCTCATCGCCAACGGCGCGACGCGGGACCAGATCGCCCGCTGGCGCGAGCTGCTCATCGAGCCGAACTGACCGCGATCGCCGCAAAGCCTGCCGGCTCGCGCCCGGAGAACACACCAACCGCGTCTCAGCGCCTTCGCGGCGGATCACTACGTTGTCGGTCATGACCCAGTCCGCGTACCTCGGCGCGACCCGTGCCGCCTACGACGCCGTCGCCGACGAGTACGCGGCGCTGTTCGCCGACTCGCTGGCCGCCGGGCCCCTGGAGCGCGGGCTGCTGACCGCCTTCGCCGAGCTCGTCCGCACCGGCCCGCCCGGACCGGTGGCGGACCTCGGCTGCGGGCCCGGTCGTCTGACGGCCTTCCTGAGCGACCTCGGCCTCGACACGTTCGGTGTCGACCTCTCCCCCGCGATGATCGCCATCGCCCGTCGCGAGCGTCCGGACCTCAGCTTCGACGTCGGGACCATGACCGGCCTGGGCCGGGCCGACGGGACGCTCGGCGGCATCGTCGCCTGGTTCTCGATCATCCACACCCCGCCCGCCGACCTGCCCGGCTTCCTCGCCGAGTTCCACCGGCTCCTGGCCCCCGGCGGCCAGCTGCTGGTGGCCTTCCAGACCACCGATCAGCCCGACGGCCCACCCCAGTCGTTCGACCACAAGGTCGCCACGGCCTACCGCTGGCCCACCGCGACCGCCGCCGCCCTGCTGCGCGACGCCGGCTTCACCGAGACCGCCCTCCTGACCCGCGTCCCGACCGAGAGCGAGCGCTTCCTGCGGGCCTTCCTCCTTTTCAGCAAACCCAGCTTCGACGGACCGCCGCACGCGATCTGAGCCGGACCGACAGGCACATCGGCTCCAGGGCAGCACGCGTTGGCGAGCCGAGCACGCCAACGTGTCGGTTCAGGCGCGGCCCCGCCGCCGATTTCCATACCCAGTTGACGATCACGGCCCCGTCATCGCCCGAGCGCCTCCCATGATCGCCAACTGGGTATGCGGATCGCTGGTTCGAGCCCGTTTTGCCTCATTTATCCATACGCGGTTCGCGATCAGGAGCGCCAGCCGTCGCCAGACCGACCGAAGATCACCGACTGGGTATGCGAATCGGCGACCTGGAGGCAGGTGGGCGATCGCCCAGCGACGGGTGGACGGCCACGACCTGTCAGATCGGGCCGACGGAGATGGACTTGACGTCCAGGTAGGCCTCCAGGCCCTCGCGGCCGAGCTCTCGGCCGTAGCCACTGGCCTTGACGCCGCCGAAGGGCGCCGCGGGGTCCATCGAGTATCCCTGGTTGATACCGAACGTCCCGGTACGGACCTTGCTGGCGACGTCAAGCCCGCGCGCCTTGTCGGTGGTGAACACGGAGCCCGCCAGCCCGTAGGCGCTGTCGTTCGCGATGCGAATGGCCTCCTCGTCGTCGCGGTAGGGAATCACGACGATGACCGGCCCGAAGATCTCCTCACGGGCGACGGTCATCGACGGATGCACCGCGCCGAGCACGGTCGGGCGGACATACCAGCCTCGTTCGACACCGGCGGGCAGGTCGCTGCCCCCGGTGACGAGCGTGGCCCCTTCGCGCACGCCGGTGTCGATGTAATGCCGCACGCGTTCCTGTTGGCGCCGGGCCACCAGCGGGCCCATCTCGGTCGCCGGATCGGTGGGGTCGCCGACGTTGAGCGCCGACATCGTCGCGGCGAGGGCCTGCGCGTAGTCGTCGGCGCGATTGGCCGGGACGACGACGCGGGTGAGGGCGTTGCAGATCTGGCCGGCCATTCCCAGCCCGGAAAGGCGCACGGCGCTCGCCACGGCCGACGGGTCGGCGTCGTCGAGCGCGATGGCCGCCGATTTCCCGCCCAGCTCCAGACTGACCTTGGTGAGGTTCTGCGCGCAGGCTCCCGCGACCTGCCGGCCGGCGGCGGTAGAGCCGGTGAAGGAGACCTTGTCGAGGCCCCGATGGGCGACGAGGTGGGCGCTGGTGTCCCGGTCCGCCGGGATCACGTTCACGACGCCGGGCGGAAGCCCGGCCTCCTCGACGAGGCCCGCGAGGAAAAGGGCGTCCAACGGCGATTCGGGCGCCGGCTTCAGGACGACCGTGCAGCCCGCGAGCAATGCCGGAACGACTTTGGTGACGGTCAGGAACTGCGGCATGTTCCACGGGATCACCGCGGCGACGACCCCGACGGGCTCTTTGCGCAGCAGGATGTCCTGGCCGTAGACACCGGGCCGGTTCTCCTGCCAGGGATAGGTGCGCGCGAGGTCGGTCAGCGCGTTCATCATCGACCACGGCAGCGCGACCTGGGCTCGCCGGGCGAAGGAGATCGGCGCGCCGAGCTGGTCGGTGATCAGCTCGGCCAGCTCGTCGCGGCGGGTGCCGTAGAGGTCGGCCAGGCGGCGGACCGCCTCGATCCGCTCGGCCGGGTCGAGACGCGGCCAGGGCCCCTCGTCGAAGGCGTGGCGCGCGGCCGAGACGGCGTCGTCGACGTCCGGCGGCCCGGCGGCCGCGACGCGGGCGATCGGCTGCTCGGTGTGCGGAGAGATCACCTCGATGGTCCGCTCGGCGCGGGGGGCGACCCACCGGCCTCCGATGAACAGCGTGCCGTGCTCCTTCATGGGCGCTCCTGGCCTGGACCCGGCGGCCGGGCCTTGCGCCGGCCGCGACGGCCATGTTAGTCACTTGGGGAACAAGCTGTTAGTCAGCTGAAGAACGCCTCGATCGGGATCGAGGCGTGACCTCGACGGAGGGATGGCCATGGCGCAACTCGCCACGCCGCCGGCCAAGTGGACGCAGCGCTACCCGGACCTGGGCACCGGTCTGGTGTCCTACGAGGACTCGATCTCGCCCGAGTTCTACGAGCTCGAACGCGAGGCCATCTTCCGCCGGGCCTGGCTGAACGTGGGCCGGGTCGAGCAGCTGCCCCGCAAGGGCAGCTATTTCACCAAGGAGCTCGCGGTCGCGAAGACCTCGCTGCTCGTCACCCGGGATCTGGCCGGCGAGATCCACGCCTTCCACAACGTGTGCCGCCACCGCGGTAACAAGCTGGTCTGGGACCACACGCCACGGACCGAGTCCAGCGGGGTGTGCCGGCAGTTCATGTGCAAGTACCACGGCTGGCGCTACGGCGTGGACGGGGCCCTGAAGTTCGTCCTGCAGGAGGAGGAGTTCTTCGACTTCGACAAGGCCGACTTCCCGTTGGTGTCGGTGCACTGCGAGGTCTGGGAGGGCTTCGTCTTCGTCAACCTGGCGGAGCGGCCGAGCCAGTCGCTGCGTGACTTCCTCGGGCCGATGGTGCTCGGCCTGGAGGGCTACCCGTTTCACCTGTGCGGCGAGCGGTATGCGTTCAAGTCGGAGATCTCCAGCAACTGGAAGATCTTCCTGGACGCCTTTCAGGAGTACTACCACGCGTCGGTGCTGCATGCACAGCAGCAGGTCCCGTCGCTGCGCAGCTTCGAGAGCGGCTACAAGATCCCGCATTTCCAGATCGACGGGCCGCACCGGCTGGTCAGCACGGGCGGCTGGAAGGGCGTGCCGCGCCACCTCACGCCGCCTGACCAGATGTACCCGATCGAGCACGCGACCCGGTCCGGCCTGATGGGCCCCTGGGACCGGCCGGACATTCCCGAGCTCGACCCCGCGAACCTGCCGCCCGGCCTCAACCCGGGCAACCTGCAGCCGTGGTCGATCTCGAACTTCCAGATCTTCCCGAACTTCGTGATCCTGGTCTACGAGCGCGGCTGGTATCTCACCTACCAGTACTGGCCGACGTCCGTCGGCACCCACGACTGGGAGATGTCCTACTACTTCCCGCCGGCCCGGACCGCGAGCGAGCGGATTCGCCATGAGGTGACCGCGGTCGTCTCCAAGGAGGCAGCCCTCCAGGACGCCGCCACTCTCGACGGGACGCAGATGGGCCTGGAATCCAGGGCGATCGACAAGTTCCCGCTGTCCGACCAGGAACTCACCGTCCGCCACCACCACAAGGTGGTCGGCGACTGGGTCGAGGCGTACCTGCGCGACGGAAAGGACGCCCGAGCGTGAGCGACGCGTTGCTGCCAGCCGAGTTCGCCGATCTCGAACCGTTCGCCGAAAGATGGAGCCTCGCGACCGAGGCGGCCCGGTATGCCACCCGGGTGAACAGCCCGATGGCCGAGATGGAGGCGTTCTACGCCGCCGCCTACCCGCGGGTGGCCGAGGCCATGACCTATCTCGACGGCTTCCCGCTGGCCGACCTGCCCGACCAGCAGCTGAACCTGCTCTACCTGACCTACTCACTGATCATGGTTTCACTGCCCGTCGAGGTCTGGCACCAGCCCAGGGTCATCGACAGCGGAACCGCCTACTTCGACCGCTACCTGGAGCCCACCCCGTGACCGCGACCCTCACCTGCGAGCCACTGGCCGCGACCGTCGGCGCCGAGGTACGCGGCGTCGACGCCGACCAGCTCGCGCACGACGACGCCGCCGCGGCGGCGGTCCTCGACGCGCTGGAGCGGTTCGGCGTCCTGGTCTTCCGGGGCCTGGACCTCGGTCCGGAGAACCAGGTCGCGTTCTGCCGCCGTCTCGGCGAGATCGACTTCGAGTACGGCCACCACCCGGTGCGGGGCATCTACCGGGTGACGCTGGACAAGTCGAAGAACACCTCGGCCGACTATCTGAAGGGCACGTTCGCCTGGCACATGGACGGCTGCATGCCGCTGCACGGTGAACCGCCGCAGAAGGCGACGATCCTGTCCGCCAAGCAGGTGGCGGCGACCGGCGGGGAGACCGAGTTCGCCAGCACCTACGCCGGCTACGAGGCGCTCAGCGACGCGGACAAGGAGCGGTTCGCCGCGCTCCGGGTGGTTCACACGTTCGAGGCGTCCCAGCGAGCGGTCTACCCCGACCCGACGCCGGACCAGCTGGAGCGGTGGCGGCGCCGGCCGACCTCGACCCATCCGCTGGTCTGGACGCATCGCACCGGCCGCAGATCCCTGGTCGTCGGCGCCCACGCCAGCCACATCGTCGGGATGGACGTCGAAGAGAGTGACGCACTGCTGCGGCGCCTGATCGACCACACGACCGCGGCCGGGCTCACCTATCGGCACACGTGGTCGGTAGGAGACACCGTCATCTGGGACAACACCGGTGTGGTGCACCGCGCGTCGCCCTACGACCCCAATTCGTCGCGGGAACTGCTGCGCACGACGGTGTTCGGCAACGAGCCGATCCGTTGACTAGCCGACCTGGTGGGCCAATGTCTCCCGCGTCGGGCCACGGTCGCCCTCCAGCGCGCGGATCTCGCGTTCGATCACGGCGGTCAGCTCCATGTGGCCGATGTCGACGTCGAACCCGTCCTCGATGTGCAGGAACCGGGAGACCGCGGCGATCATGACGATCAACGCCGCCGGCGGCCACCGCTGGGGGTCGAGCCCGTAGCCCGCGAGAACGCCGGAGAGGGCGTCGAGCTGAAGGGTCCGGAAGGTCCGCGAGTAGGACGCGATCTCGGTCCTGATCGCCTTGCGGTGGTTGGCCAGCGCGATGAACTCCATCGTCAGCGCATTGCTGGAGAAGTCCTGCGTCAGCTCCCAGAGCGACCACAGCGGCTGTGGGGCCCGCAACGCCTCCTTGAGCCGGGCCAGGCTGCGTTCGGCGCCGCGGCGGAACAGTTCGAGGTACAGGCCGTCCATCGTGCCGAAGTAGTAGTAGACGAGCCCGTTGTTGACGCCGGCCCGCTGGGCCAGCCGGCGGGTGGTGACGGCGGCGTAGCCCTCCTCGAGCATGAGCGCCGCGGTGGCGTCGAGCAGCGCCGTCCGCGTGCTCGACTCATCGACGACGCTCCGCCGTGCCGGCGCCATGTCCATCCTCCCGCGGTTCCCGCAGCCCGGTCCCCCAGTTTCGCGCCGATCGCCGCCGTCGGGGCGCTTGCCCCCGGCCGAGCGCCATGTTAGTCATGCGGAGAACAATGTTAGTCGATTGAAGAACACCCTGGCAGCCAGGAAGAAGGCACGTGGTGGGCTGGGCCGGCGTGACAAGCAGCACGGCACAGACCGGCGAACGCGGCGCGGGTGTCGAGGTCGCCGCGGGCCGGCCGCGCCCCTGCCGGGCCACGCCGGCCACGTCCGTCACCGCCACCGTGATCTACGAATGAGGAAGGACCCAGCGATGGCGCTCAGCAGCACGCCGCGCTCCCGGGTGGCGGTCGTCACCGGCGGAGCGTCCGGCATCGGCGAGGCCAGTTGCCATCACCTCGCGGCGCGCGGCCACCGCCTCGCCGTGCTCGACCTCGACGGTGCGGGCGCGGACAGGGTGGCGAAGGAGCTGGTCGCCGACGGCACCCGGGCGATCGGGGTGGGCGTCGATGTCACCGACCGGGCCGGCCTCGACGCCGCCTTCGCCGAGATCCGCGCGACGCTCGGGCCGACGGAGATCCTGGTGACCAGCGCCGGCCTCGTCGCCTTCGAGGAGTTCCACGAGATCACGCTGGCGAGCTGGAACCGGGTCATCGAGGTGAACCTGACCGGCACGTTCCACTGCTGCCAGGCCGCCCTTCCCGACATGGTCGAGGCGCACTGGGGCCGCATGGTGCTGATCTCGTCGTCCAGCGCCCAGCGCGGCTCGCCGAAGATGGCGCACTATGCCGCCGCGAAGGGCGGTGTCCTCACACTGACCAAGTCGTTGGCCCGTGCCTACGCCGCCGACGGCATCACGGTGAACTGCATCCCGCCGTCCGGCATCGAGACGCCCATGCAGCACCGCGACCAGGCGGCGGGGAACCTGCCGTCCAACGAGGTGATGGCCGGGACCATCCCGTTGGGCCACCTCGGCACCCCGGACGACCTCGCGGCGGCGGTCGCGTTCCTCGCCTCCGAGGAGGCCAGGTTCATCACCGGGCAGATCCTCGGCGTCAACGGCGGGCAGGTGCTGTGACGGGCACGAACGCGCTGACCGGGGCTCCCGCCACCCGGATCGGCCCGCTTCCGGCGGCCGAGTGGGACGAGGCGGACCGGGAGCTGCTGCGCGGCCACCTCGCCCGCGCCGAGCGCTACCTGACCGGCCAACCGGACGCGCCGCCGATGCCACCGGTCCTGGGCCTGCTGGCCCGCCATGCCCGGATCGGCGGCCCGTGGCTGGCCTTCAGCGGCCGCCTGCTGGAGGACGGCTCTCTGCGGCCGCGCGACCGGGAGCTGCTGATCCTGCGGGTAGGCGTGCGGACCCGCAGCCGCTACCTGTGGGCCGAGCATGTCCGCCTCGGGCAGGAGGCCGGCCTGACCGAGGCGGAGGTCGCCACCGTCGGGGTCGGCGCCGAGGCCGAGGGATGGTCCGGGCGCGACCGTGACCTGCTCACCGCCGTCGATCAGCTGGTGGACCAGCACGTGCTCGACGACGTCCTCTGGGCCCGCCTGGCCGGCGAGCTCGACGAGCGCGAGCTGCTGGAACTGATCTTCGTCGTGGGCAGCTATGTCTGCCTCGCCATGGTCCTCAACAGCGCCGGCCTGGCGCCGCCCGCGGACTCCCCACCCGTCCCGTGGACCGACCCGGCCGCGCACCCGACCCGCCTCGACGCCACGTAACCCGACGCCCCGTAACTCGACCCCGAAGGAGGAGAAGCATGCCGCGTTTCCCGAAGCCGCCGGAAGGCAGCTGGACCGAGCACTACCCGAGCCTCGGCACCGGTCCGGTGTCCTACGAGGACTCGATCTCGCCCGAGTACTTCGAGCGCGAGAAGGAGGCCGTCTTCAAGCGCGCGTGGCTGAACGTCGGACGGGTCGAGCAGCTGCCCCGCGTCGGCAGCTATTTCACGAAGGAGATCAAGGCAGCCCACGCGTCGATCGTCGTCGTCCGAGACAAGACGGGCACCGTTCGCGCGTTCCACAACATGTGCCGCCACCGCGGCAACAAGCTGGTCTGGACCGAGGACCCGAAGAACGAGAGCCAGGGCATCTGCCGCCAGTTCGCCTGCAAGTACCACGGCTGGCGCTACGACCTCGACGGCTCGCTCACGTTCATCCAGCAGGAGGGCGAGTTCTTCGGCGTCGACAAGAGCCAGTGGGGCCTGGCCCCGGTGCACTGCGACGTCTGGGCCGGGTTCATCTTCGTGAACTTCTCCCGGGAGCCGTCGCAGTCGCTGCGCGAGTTCCTCGGGCCGATGGTGACCGACCTGGAGGGCTACCCGTTCGACCGGATGACCGCCCGCTTCGGGTACAGCACCACGGTCGGCGCGAACTGGAAGCTGTTCATGGACGCGTTCGCGGAGTTCTACCACGCGCCCGTCCTGCACGGGAACCAGTCGCCGGAGAAGTACTCGAAGGCCGCCGTCCAGGCCGGCTTCGAGGCGCCCCACTACCAGATCGAGCCCCCGCACCGGCTGGTCAGCACGTCCGGCGTCCGGTTCTGGGAAATGGGCGACGACCTGATCAAACCGATGGAGCGCCTCACCCGAGGCGGTCTTTTCGGCCCGTGGGACAAGGTCGACCTCGGCGAGATGCCGAAGGGCGTCAACCCGGCGAAGTGCGACCCGCACGGGCTGGACTCCTTCCAGCTCTTCCCGAACTTCGTGATCCTCATCTGGAGCCAGGGCTGGTACCTGACCTACAACTACTGGCCGACGTCGCACAACACGCACGTCTTCGAGGGCAACGTCTACTTCCTGCCGGCGACGAACGTCCGTGAGCGGATCTCCCAGGAGATGTCGGCGGTGACGTTCAAGGAGTTCGCCCTGCAGGACGCCAACACACTGGAGGCCACCCAGTCGATGCTGGAGACCCGGTACGTCGACCGTTTCCTGCTGAACGACCAGGAGATCCTCTGCCGCGCCCTGCACACCGAGGTGCGCGAGTGGATCGAAAACTATGAGGGGGCGTCCCGGTGAGCACCGACAGCACGGGCACTCTGCTGCCGGTGGAGTTTGCCGATCTGGAGCCGTTCGCCGCGAAGTGGGCGCTGCCCAGCGAACCCGAGCGCTACGGCACCCGGCTGGCCAGCACGACCGAGGAGATGGAGGCCTTCTACGCCGCGATCACCCCGCGCGCCGAGGACGCCATGGCCTACCTGGAGAAGCTGCCGTACGACGCCCTGCCGGACGACGCGCTGAACCTGCTGTACCTGCTCTACTCGATGGTCCAGGCGTCGTTCCCGGTCGAGATCTGGCATCAGCCGAGGGTCCCGGATACCGGCGCGACGAGCTTCGACTGCTTCGTGGAGCCGACGCCGTGACCGGGCCGATCGTCCTGCGGGCCGACCGCTGGCTGGACCTCGACGCGGACGAGGTCCGGTCCCCCGCGGTGATCGTGGTCGAGGGCAACCGCATCACCGGGATCAACCCGGAGCAGCTCCCCACCGGGGCGACGGAACTCGATCTGGGCGACGTGACGTTACTGCCCGGACTGATGGACATGGAGCTCAACCTCCTGATCGGCGGACCGGAGACCCCGACGGGCCTGCCGCTGCCGATGCACGGCGTTCAGGACGACCCGGCGTACCGGACGCTGCGCTCGACCATCAACGCCCGCAAGACCCTGCTGGCCGGGTTCACGACCGTCCGCAATCTGGGCCTGATGGTCAAGACCGGCGGCTACCTCCTGGATGTCGCGCTGCAACGCGCCGTCGACCAGGGTTGGGTGGAGGGCCCCCGGATCGTCCCGGCCGGCCATGCGGTCACCCCGTACGGCGGCCATCTGGACCCGACGGTGTTCCAGCGGCTGGCTCCGGGGATCATGCCGCTGAGCGTCGGCGAGGGGATCGCGAACGGCGTCGACCAGGTGCGCCACTGCGTGCGCTACCAGATCCGGCACGGCGCCAAGGTCATCAAGGTGTCCGCCTCGGGCGGCGTGATGTCGCACAGCACCGGCCCCGGCGCCCAGCAGTACTCCGACGAGGAGCTGGCCGCGATCGCCGACGAGGCGCACCGGGCCGACATCCGGGTCGCCGCCCACGCGGTCGGCGACCGGGCCGTCCGGGCCTGCGTCGAGGCCGGGATCGACTGCGTCGAACACGGCTTCCTGGCCAGCGACGAGACGCTGAAGCTGATGGCCGAGGCCGGCACGTTCCTCGTGTCCACCACCTACCTGACCGACGCGATGGACATCGCGCGGGCGGCGCCGGAGCTCCAGGCGAAGGCCGCCGTGGTGTTTCCCCAGGCCAGGGCCATGCTCCCCAAGGCCATCGCCGCCGGCGTGAAGATCGCCTGCGGCACCGACGCACCGGCCGTCCCGCACGGCGACAATGCGAAGGAACTGGCCGCGCTGGTCGCCCGCGGCATGACACCGCTCCAGGCCCTGCGCGCGGCGACCGTCACCAGCGCGGAGCTCATCGAACGCGACCACGAGTTGGGCCGCCTGCGCGACGGCTACCTCGCCGACATCATCGCCGTGCCCGGCGACCCGACCCAGGACATCACCGCCACCCAGGACGTCCGGTTCGTCATGAAGGACGGCCACGTCCACAAGAGCGCCTGACAACGAAGGCGCCTGACCACGACCGAAAGGACCTCCGCATGCCCAGCGGCCTGCTCATCGTCGAATCCCGGCCCAGCTCGCCCGAGGAGCTCGCGGCCTACCACGAGTGGTACGACCAGACGCACCTGCCCGAGATCCTCAAGGTGGACGGCTTCGTCTCCGCCCGCCGGCTGGCCTCCCTCGACTCCGACACCTTCCTCGCGGTCTACGAGATCGACGGTGACGTCGAGGCGGCCAAGGCCGCGCTCGGCCTCGCGCAGGCGTCGGGCACGATGTCCCGGCCGGAACGCGTCCAGCTCAGCCCGCCGCCGGTGGTGCGCTTCTTCCGCGGCCTCGACCCCACCGGCCAGGAGGTCAGCTCGTCAGAATGACGAGCTGCTGGGTCGCCCGGGTCATCGCGACGTAGCGGTCGACGGCTCCCTCGATGCCCGTGCCGAACGTCTCCGGGTCGATGAGGACGACCAGGTCGAACTCGAGACCCTTCGACAGCTCGGGCGTCAACGACCGGACGCGCGGCGTCGCCGGGAACGTCTGGGCCTGGTCGGCACGGGTGCTGATGACGCAGGCGATCCCGTCGGCGTTCTCGGCGAGCCAGCCGTCGAGGATCGAGCCCAGCTCGGCGACGGATCCGTGGACGACGGGACGGCCGTTCGCGCGGATCGAGGTCGGCACGTTGGCGTCCGGCAGCACGGCGCGGATGACGGGCTCGGCCGCGGCCATGACCTCCTCGGGCGTCCGGTAGTTGATGCTCAGCGAGGCCAGGGTGACCCGGTCGAGCCCGACCCGGCCGAGCCGTTCCCGCCACGACTCGGTGAACCCGTGCCTGGCCTGCGCCCGGTCCCCGACGACGGTGAAGCTGCGGGACGGGCAGCGCAGCAGCAGCATCTGCCATTCCGCGTCGGTGAGCTCCTGGGCCTCGTCCACGACGACGTGCGCGAACGGCCCGGCGAGCACGTCCCGGTCCGGCTCGGCCAGCGCGTCCTCGTCCACCCAGTGGGTCTGGATGTCCTCGCCGCGCAGGATCGTCACCACGCCCTCGCCGTCGTCGTCGGACTGGATCAGGTTGTCGACGACCCGCGCCATCCCCTCGCGCTCCGCGGCGACGGCAGCCGAGCGCTGACGTCGGCGCCGGGAGGCAGCCGGGTCGCCGAGCCGCTGGCGGGCCGCGTCCAGGAGCGGCAGGTCGGACACCGTCCAGGCCTGGGCGTCCCGGCGCCGCAGCCTCTGGACGTCGGCCGCTGACAGCCACGGGGCGCACTTGCGAAGGTAGGCGGGGACCGACCACAGGTCGGCGACGAGGTCGGCCGCCTCCAGCAGCGGCCAGGCGCTGTTCAGCGTCCCGAGCAGCTCCTTGTTCTGCAGGAGCGCGCGGCGCAGCAGCCGTGGCGGGAGGTCGCCGGCCTGCTTGTCCGTCAGGATCGTGAGCAGCGCCTCCAGGATCTTGTCGCGG
The DNA here is from genome assembly GCF_000166135.1 of Pseudofrankia inefficax. Taxonomy (NCBI): domain Bacteria; kingdom Bacillati; phylum Actinomycetota; class Actinomycetes; order Frankiales; family Frankiaceae; genus Pseudofrankia; species Pseudofrankia inefficax. Next base: position 1,737,409 of record NC_014666.1, on the reverse strand, counting down.
GCCTCGTTGTGGGTCAGGCCCGGTTCAGCCGCCTCGAACGCCTCGGCCCAGTCCTCGGCGCTCAGCCAGGTGTCGGCGCCGTCGATGGTGACCGTCATGCCCTCGGTCGGCGGCTCCTCGTAGAACCGGACGGCCGCCTCGATCGCCTTCACCAGGTCCGCGGACGCCTTCAGCCGGGCCACCGCCGGGTCGGCCTCGACCGTCGCCGTGGCGCCCTCGGCGACGAGATCCCGCAGGGTGCAGGTCTGCACGCCCTCCTCGCCGAGGCTGGGCAGGACATCGGCGACGTAGGCCAGGTAGGGCTGGTGCGGGCCGACGAACAGCACCCCACCCCGGCGGTGGCCGAGGCGCGGGTCGGAGTAGAGCAGGTAGGCGGACCGGTGCAGCGCGACGACGGTCTTCCCGGTGCCCGGACCGCCGTCGACGACGAGCGCGCCGCGCGATCCGGCCCGGATGATGGCGTCCTGGTCGGCCTGGATCGTGCCGAGCACATCCCGCATCCGCGCGGTGCGGTTGCCGCCCAGACTGGCGATGAAGGCGGACTGGTCGTCGAGGGCGGCATGGCCCTCGAACCCGTCCGAGGTGAACACCTCGTCCCAGTAGTCGCTGATCCGGCCCCGGGCCCAGCGGTACCGGCGGCGGCTGGCCAGGCCCATCGGGTTGGCGTGGGTCGCCCCGAAGAACGGCTCCGCCGCGGGCGAGCGCCAGTCGAGCAGCAGCCGGCGCCCGGCGCGGTCGGTGAGGCCGAGCCGCCCGACGTACACCGGCTCCGGGCTGTCCGCGCTCACGATGCGGCCGAGGCAGAGGTCCAGGCCGAAGCGGCGCAGGGTGCGCAGCCGGGCGGTCAGCCGGTGGACCTCCAGGTCCCGGTCCATCGCCGCCTGGCCCTTGCCGCCGGGAGCCCGGCGCTCGGCGTCGAGGCGGTCGGACAGGTCGGCGATCGACTCCGCGAGGCTGTCCGCGATCGCCACGAAATGCTGTTCGTCGCCGGCGATCAGGGCCGGGTCGGCCTTGGCGGCGAGGTGCGCCGGGAGGTCGAACGCGCTCGTGGTCAGAGGGGACACGTCAGCCCCCCTGGAACATCGGCAACACCGGCAACATCGACAACAGCACACGCATTCAGGGTCCTCAATATCCGCAGGTTCTGGGCCGACCGCCGATTCTGCGGTACGACCCGGGTCTTGCCGCAAGCCCCCAGGTGCGCTATACGTTAAGAGTGGCGGGGAGTGCGTACTCCCCCCTTTTTTTGCGCCAGCCGTGTTGGCCGCCGGCCCCATCATCCGCTCCCGACGGGCGGGCGGACCGCGCCAAGCCCTGATAACGTGCCCGACGGCATCGTTTGTGGGGTGCCCCGGGCGACCGGGGAGAATCGGGAAGCCGGTGTGAGTCCGGCACGGGCCCGCCGCGGTAACCGGGAAGTCGCTGTCCACGCGCCACGCGCAGCCACTGGGCCTCAGGGCCTGGGAAGGCGGACAGCCGGCGTCGATCCGGGAGTCCGAAGACCGGCCCCGCACGGGTGCCGCCCCCGGTGTAGCAGCCGGCCAGGGCGGCCAGACGGCGGGAGCCTGTCATGCCTACACCTGTTCTGCCCGCGTCCGTGTACGACGCGATCCACCAGCGGCGGGACGTGCGCGGCCAGTTCACCGGCGCGCCAATCCCCGGCGAGACGCTCGACCGGGTGCTCACCGCCGCGCACGCCGCGCCCAGCGTCGGCCTCAGCCAGCCCTGGGACTTCATCCTCGTCGCCGACCAGCGGACCAAGGCGGCCTTCCACGGCCACGTCCACCAGGAGCGGGCGGTCTTCGCCGCCTCGCTGGACGAGCGGCAGGCCGCCGACTTCAGCCGGATCAAGATCGACGGGGTGCTCGAGTCGACCCTGTCCGTCATCGTGACCTACGACGAGCGACGCGGGGCACCGGCGGTCCTGGGCCGCCATGCCATCGCCGACGCGGGCCTGTACTCGGTCTGCCTGGCGATCGAGAACCTGTGGCTCGCGGCCACGGCCGAGGGCCTCGGGGTCGGCTGGGTCTCCTTCTACCGGGAGACGTTCGTCCGTGAGCTGCTCGGCATCCCGGCGGACATCCGGCCCGTCGCGTGGCTGTGCCTCGGACCGGTCACCCACCACGAGACCGTCCCCGACCTCGAACGCCACGGCTGGGCGCACCGACGCCCGCTGCGTCAGGCGATCCACCAGGAACGCTGGCATCCCGCCGGCCAACCCTAGAGAACGGCGGGCCAGGAGCGGCGCCGATCTCGCTCGACCGGCCGTCGGCTCGGTGTGGACCTACAGTGACGGGGTGGGTGCGCGGCGGGATCGGCGGAGCACCCACGGCGAGGAGCCAGGAGCCACGGCCGACCTTCACCTGCGCGCCCTGCAGAGCATCGACGTGAGCTTCACGATCGCCGACCCGCACCAGCCCGACACCCCGCTGATCTGGGTCAACGACGCCTTCACCCGGACGACCGGCTACCCCTTCGCCGAGGCCGTGGGGCGTAACTGCCGGTTCCTGCAAGGGCCGCGCAGTGACCGCGCGACGGCCGCGAAGCTCGGTGACGCCGTGCGGGAGCGGCGCCCAGCCCGGGTCGAGCTGCTCAACTACCGCAAGGACGGCAGCACCTTCTGGAACGAGATCGTGCTGGCTCCTGTCTTCGACCGGGACGGTCGGCTCACGCATTTCGTCGGCGTGCAGGACGACGTGACCGCCCGGGTCGAGGCCAGGGCCGAACGGGAGGAACTGCTCGCCCGGGAGCGGCGCACCCGGTCTTCCGCGGAGCTGGCCACCCGGGTCGAGGAGGCCGCGCGGGGGCGGCTGGAACTGCTCTGGGCGGCGACCAACGGCATGGTGAGCGCGCTCCGGCGGGCTCCGGCCGCCCTGCGGGCGCTGACCGACGTGCTCGTGCCGGGGCTGGCCGACCTGGCCGTGGTCGACCTGGCCGGGGCCGAGGGTGCCGGAGTCGACTTCGCCGGTGACCTGGCCGGTGGCGAGGGGTCGGGTCGGATCGCCCTCAGCGGCCTCGACGGTGGGCTCGTCGCCGCCTTCATCGCGGCCGAGGCGGCCGGCGAGCCCGCGGGCCCGGCGCGGGGGCTCGTCGGCCAGATCCTTGCTACCGGGCAGCCGGTCCTGATCTCCCAGGTAAGCGAGGCCGACCTGGCCGCGGCCACCACCTGCCCGGCGCAGCTCGACGCCTACCGCCGGCTGCGGCCACGCTCGATCATCGCGGTGCCACTGTCCGCCGGCGGCCGGGCCGTCGGCACGCTGCGTCTGATCAGCACGACGGCGTCCAGGCACCACTACGACCGCGACGACCTCAACCTGACCGTCGAGCTGGGCCGCCGGGCCGGCCTGCTGCTGGAGAACGCCCACCTGTACGGGCGCGCGCACGCCGTCGCCGAGACGTTGCAGCGCAGCCTGTTGCCCGACATGCCGAATATTCCCGGACTGACCTTCGCCGCCCGCTACCTTCCGGCCAGCGACACGGCTCGAGTCGGCGGCGACTGGTACGACGTCCTGTTGCTGCCCGGCGGCAAGGTCGGGCTCGCGATCGGTGACGTCATGGGCCACGACCTGCCCGCGGCCGCGGCGATGGCGCAGTTCCGCAGCACCCTGCGGGCCTACGCCTGGGAGCTGGTCGGTCCCGGCGAGGTACTCGACCGCCTCGACCGGCTCGTCCAGGGCCTCGCCATGGACAGCTTCGCGACCGCGTTCTTCGCCATCCTGGAGCCCGACCCGGCCGGCGGCGGGGCGACGCTCACCTACGCCAATGCCGGTCACCTCCCGCCTTTGCTGAGCCTCGGCGGAACCGGGGAACACGCGGTGCGACCACTCACCGGCGCCCAGTCGATCATGCTGGGCGTCACGGCCACCCGAGGCCGCGACGAGGTCAGCGTCCCGTTCCCCGCCGGCTCGACCCTGCTTCTCTACACCGACGGGCTGGTCGAGCAACGCGGCCAGGACATCGACGATGGCATCGGCCTGGCGGCCGCGCGCCTCGCCGGGTACGCCCCGGCCGCCGGCGCCGCCCGCACCGGCCTGGCCCGCGCCGAGCTGGAGGAGCTCGCCGACACGCTCATCCGAGAGGTCGCTGGCGACGAGCCCCAGCAAGACGACATCGCCGTCCTGCTGGTCCAGCTGGCCGGAGACGTTCTTCCGACCTGGGACTGACGCGCCGTCGTCAGCAGGGACGGCGGGGTTTCGTCGGCCGGCGCGCGGGCCCCGGACGCCGCAGCCCCGGCTCGTACACGACGACGCTGCCGCCGGCCCGTTTGGCCTCGTACATGGCGAGGTCGGCCTCGTGCACCAGGCCCTCGGGACCGGTGACGGCACCCGGCTCGACGATGGCGACCCCGACGCTGCCGCGCACCGAGTAGCGGGCACCGGCCAGCAGGCAGGGAGCCTCCACCGCCGCGGCGACCCGATGGCCGAGCTGGCAGGGGTCCTCGGCGCCACCGTCGAGCAGGATCGCGAACTCGTCACCGCCCAGCCGGGCGACGGTGTCGGTCGGCCGGACGGCCCGGACCAGCCGGTCGGCGGTCAGCTGGAGCAGGTCGTCGCCGGCGGCGTGCCCGAGCGCGTCGTTGACGATCTTGAAGTCATCGAGGTCGCAGAACAGCACGGCGACCGATCGCCGGCCGCCGTCGCGGGCCCGGCGCTCCATCGCGTCGCGCAGGCGGTCGGCGAACAGCGCACGGTTCGCGAGGCCCGTCAGCGAGTCGTGGAAGGCCTGGTAGCGCAGTTGGCGCTGGCTGGTCCGATACCGGTCGAGAAGCCGCGTGTTGTCCCACAGCGTCACGATCTGCCGCACCAGGACCAGCGTGAGCAGGCACAGCAGCGCGAACGTCTCACCGCGTTGGATCGGGGTGTCCTCAATCAGCTGCACCAGGGCGAGCACGCCCACGGCGCCCAGCGGAACGTACGGCAGCACCAGATGCAGCACCGCGACCCGGCTCGACCGGTCGCGCGCCCCGAACTCACCCGGGTTCGGTCTGGGCGTCGTGGCCGGCGGCGCCGGGACCACCGCGGCGAGCCCGATCAGGACCAGCGAGGCGACGAACAAGGTGGACAGCGGCGGCGGCACGACCGGCCACCGGCGGACCGCGGCGGCCGCGTAGATGATCGCCACGAGCGCCAACAGGACGACGCCGGCCACCAGCAGGGCGAACTCCGGCCAGTGCCACGGCCGTCGGAAGGCGCCCAGCAGAAAGACGGGCACCACCAGCATCAGCGCGGCCAGCGCGAGCACCCACGCCATCGCGACGTCGATCGCGCTGTAGCCCTCCCGCATGACGACCTCGGAAAGCAGGAGCTCCCAGACCAGCAGGGCCAGCGACCCGACCACGAGCAGGGTGTCCAGCACGGTGACGGCCAGCCAGCGTCGGCCGTGCGACGACGGTGTGCCGGCGTCCGGTGGACCGTCGCGGGCGCCGGGACCACCGGGGGCCTGGTCGAGCGGATCCGTCGGGACGATGAGCAGCCCCGCCAGCGCCAGCCCGTAGCAGACGAGGTAGCCAAGATCCGATAAGTCGAGCCGCGGCACGTTGGTGCCCGATCTCGCCGCGGTCATCGCGGCCGCGGCCACCCCGACCATGGTCGAGGCCGCCGCGCTCCCGGTCAGCCAGCGCCACCAGCGCTGGGCGCCCCGGTTGCGCCAGCCGCCCACCGCGCAGCACACGGCCGCGGCTCCGGCGGCGAAGGTCGCCGAGGCCGGTTCCACCACGACCGCGACCGGCCGGTCGACCGACACGGCGACCACCAGCACCACCAGCACGAACGCGGCGGCACCGATCGCGAGGCGTCGAAACGCGCGCGGGCTCAGCACCGGGACGGCCGCGTCGCGTGGCGGCGCTCCGGCGGATCTCGCCTTCTCGACATCCCGCATCCGCCGTCACCCCCGGCCGGCAGCCCGGTCCTGGCTCGCGGAGCCGGTCCCTGACAGTGCCGCCATCGTACTACGATCTAACTCGATGCACTCATTTCACTGCACAGCGTAGCGATACGGGGAGTGGTCGAGAGCGCGGAGGCGTCGTCACCACCGGTCAGTGGAGATCGACAGAAACCGGGCGGGGCGCCGTGGGGCTCGTGGTCGCCGGGGCCGGCAGCCTGCGCGGCGGCGCGGGCGGGAGCGCCGCCGCCATCCAGCCATGCTCGCCGGCCGCGCCGCGGGCCGCGGCCCGGAAGGCCTGGACGCCGCGGGTGAGCCGGTCGCGGTGCCAGAGCACGTACCACGGGTAGACCGGCGACGGGTGCACGAGCGGCCGGACGACGAGATCCGGTCCGGGCTCCGGGCACGACGCGGGCCAGGCGGCCACGCCGTCGTTCTCGCGAACCTGTTCGAGCATGGCGGACAACGGCGTCTGCGCCGACGGCGACGGACGCGGCCGCAGCCCCGCCTCGGCGAGGAACCCCAGCACGAAGTCGATCCAGTCCGGCGTGTGCTCGGTGTTGCCGAACACCCAGGTGGCGTCGCCGAGATCGGCCACGGCGACGGCCGAGCGCCGGGCGAGCGGGTTGTCCGCCCGCAGCACGACCCGGACCGGGTCGAGCCGGACCAGCTCGACCTCCAGGTCGGCCGGCACGTCGCGGATCAGGCCGACGGCGACGTCGAGGCGGCCGGCGCGGACCTCGGCCACCTGGCGCGGCATGCCGTTGATCCCGTGGACGACCTCCAGCAGGGGGTCCAGGCGGCGCAGCGTGCGCAGGATGAGCGGCACCGTGTCCAGGCCGTCGAGGATGCTCGCCAGCCGCAGCACCTCGGCCTCGGCCACCGCGGCCTCGGCGTCCGCCGCCGCCGCGAGCAGCCGCCGCGCCGCGACGAGGAACCGCTCCCCCGCGCCGGTCAGCTCGACCTGCCGGGTCGACCGGATCAGCAGCGGAGTGCCGAGCTCCTGTTCGAGGCGCCGGATCTGGACCGACAGGGACGGCTGAGCGATGAACAACCGCGTCGCCGCCCGGCCGAAATGGCGTTCCTCCGCGACCGTGACGAAATACCGCACGAGCCGCAGGTTGAGGTCCACACACCGAGTGTGGCCGCGGCCCTCCACGACGGGGTGACGGCCGTGTAAACGAGGAACTAACTACCGGAAGGTGGGGGCGAATAGGCGGCCGGCTATCAATCCCGCCGGATTCTGTATTGGACGAGACCACCGGGTTGGATGCGACGCTGTTCGCCGGTCGCAAGATGTCCGATTCCCGGCGAACCTGGAGATTTCATGCCCGAGCGGGTACTCGTCCGTGGTGGAACGGTGCTGACGATGGAGCGAGGCGCGGCGCCGCTGCGCGCGGACGTCCTCGTCGAGGACGGGCTCATCGTCGCCGTGGCGCCGGATCTCGCGGCGGCCGACGCCGACGTCGTCGAGGCCGACCGCTGCCTCGTCCTGCCAGGCATGGTCGACACCCATCGCCACGTCTGGCAGACGCAGCTTCGCGGCGTGACGCACGACTGGTCGCTGAAGGACTACATCCGCTCGGTCCGGTTCACCGCGGCGGCCTGCTACCGGCCGGAGGATATGTACGTCGGCAACTACCTGGGAATGTTGGAGGCGATCGACGCCGGCATCACCACGGTGCTCGATTTCAGCCACTGCATCAATACGCCCGAACACGCGGACGCCGCGCTCAACGGAACCAGGGACGCGGGCATCCGGTCGGTCTTCGCGCTCGGGCTCAACGACGTGCCGGTGCCCGACATCCATTTCAGCACGCTCGCGCAGCGGATCGAGCATGCGCGCGCGCTTCGGCACGGCGAGCTGAAGAGCGACAGCGCCCTGGTCACGATGGGCATCAGCCTCTCGGACGTGCTCGTCGCGGGCATCGGGCGGGTGACCGAGGAGGTCGCCGTCTCCCGTGACCTCGGGCTGCCGATCACGCTGCACGCCAACGCCGTGATGTTCCCGACCCCGGTCAGCGAGGTCGGCTTCCTCGATGAGGCGGGCCTGCTCGGCCCGGACCTCGTCTGGGTGCACATGAACCAGACGACCGACGACGAGCTGCGCCGCGTCCTGGACACCGGGGGCGCGATCTCGACGACTCCCGAGACCGAGATGCAGATGGGGATGGGGCATCCGGTGCACGGCCGGTTCATGGCGCTCGGCGGGCGGTGCACCTTCGGCTGTGACGTCATCTCGAACAACTCCGGCGACCTGTTCCCGCAGGTCCGGCTCGCGCTGCAGACCGAGCGGATGCTGCGCAACGACCGCGAGCTCGACCGGCGGCACGGCCCGGACGACATCGGCCCGTCGACGCTCTCGCACCTGGAGGGCGCGACGGTCAACGGGGCCGAGGCGCTCGGTCTCGGCTCGCGGATCGGCACGCTGACCCCGGGCAAGGAGGCGGACCTCATCGTCGTGCGCGGCGACGCGCCGAACATGATTCCCGTCAACGACCCGGTCTCCGCGCTCGTGCTGCACGCGCACGCCGGCAACGTCGACACGGTCATGGTGGCCGGGCGGATCCTCAAGCGCGACGGCCGGCTGCTCGCCGACGCCGCCCGGCGGCTCGCGCTCATGGACGCCTCGCACGGGTTCCTGCGCGACGCGATCGAGGCCCGCGGCGGGCTGATCCCGCAGCCGCCGGCACCGCTGCCGTGGTGACGCCGCCCGCCTCGGCCTGAAGCGAGACCGGCCGCGGGATCAGCGCAGCCGGAAGAGGATCTCGCCCGCGTCGGGGACGAAGAGCGTCTCGGGGTCGGCCTGGCACGCGTCGAGGTCGACCTGCGCCGGGTCCAGGTAGCCGAGGTTCACCGCGCGGGCGGCGTCCCCGGGGATGCCCGTCGCCAGCGTCACCCGCACCCGGCAGCGCTCGCCCTCCCGCTCGTCATAGGTGCCGGCGCCGCGCAGGTGGGTGGAGTGCGCGAGCACGCCCCAGGGGACGCCGGAGAACCGGTCCCACTGCCGCACGAAGTAGTCGCGGCAGTGGTAACCGATGTCCAGGATCTCGGGGTGCGTGCCGGCGAACTCGGTGATGTGCGGGGCGTAGAGGATCACCTCGCCGCCGTCGGCGACGACCGGCTCGACCTTGTAGAAGCCCTTGGCCGCGGTCCAGATGTCCGCGTACTTCGCCGGCACGACCGACAGCACCCGGCGCACCGGCCGGTCGAGGTACCGGACATGGGTCCGCGCCGAGATCTCCGCGGCGGCCGACCACGCCGCCCGCGGCTCGCCGAACGAGGCCGCGTGCAGGGCGCCGCTGCCGGACTCCGCGACGACGCACAGGGCCAGCGTCGTGGCGGGGATCAGTGCGGCCGCCTCGTCGATCAGCGCCCGCACGGGGGTGACGCCCGGCCGGCCGATGATGTCCGCGCTGGTGATCAAGGCGCCGAGCCAGTGGGAGAGGTCGATGACCTCGGGCCCGGCGATGCCAGGGACGAAGTACTTGTTGCCCCCGGAGAAGCCCACGACCTCGTGGGGGAACACCGGGCCCACCACGAGGGCGACGTCGTGCTCGACGACGGCCCGGTTCAGCCGGACGTCGACGCTCTGGCGCAGCCGGCCCTCGGAGAGCTCGGCCACCCGCTCGGCCGGGATCGTGCCGACCGAGACGAGGGCCGCCGGGTCCCACCACGCGTGGTTGAGGATCGTCAGGCCCGGATAGCGGCTGCCCGCGGCGCCGGCCGGATAGCCGAGGTGGCGGGCGAGGTCGGCGTCCGTCATCGCGGCGTGGGTCCCGAGCGCGACCAGCGCGGTCAGCCGGCTCGCCCGGCCGGCGAGCGCACCGTGCACCGCCGACAGCAGCGACGGCAGCGGGCAGCTGCGCGTCCCGTCCGGGATGACGACGCAGACGCTGCGGCCGTCGAGATCCTCGGCCGCGAGCTGGTCGTAGATGAAGGCGGCCAGGCGTTCGTCGCCCAGCACCTCGCCCGGCCCGCCGATCGTCATCGCCGACCGGGTCGGCTCGACGGTGATGCCAGAGCTCCGAGACATCCGGCTCCCCCTCCAGAAGGCCGCTGACGCAGCTCCATCCTGCGGCCGGCGCCAGGGCGGGCACGAGGAACGCAACCACCGGGCGCGGGCCGGGCGGCCTAGGCCGCACCCGCGCGGAGCAGGGCTCGTCCGGGAGCCTGATCGCGGTTTTGGCCCTGCGGTAGTCGCAAACGTGGATCGTTTACGACCAGTTGAGGGCGAAAACGGTGATCACCGCAGATCTGGCGCCGTGGTGCCGCCGAGGGGCGTCGGGCCCATGCCGAGCTTGCGGTGGTCCCAGGACCGGGTGCGCTCGACGTCGACCCGCACGGCGACCCGCTTGTGCAGCATGACCTCCACCAGCGGCTTGACCTCGTCGGTGTAGGGGCCGTTGTAGCGCTCCCAGACGTTGACGCCGACAGCCCAGAGCGCCTCCGGGTCCGTCACGATCTCGGCCCGGCCCTCCAGGGAGACCCCGCGCAGCGCGTCGTAGGTCAGGCCGTCCTCCAGCAGGACGGTGACCCGGGGATCGCGGCGGATGTTCACCGCCTTCTGCGCCTTGGCCTTCGTCTCGAACCACAGCGTCCCGTCGAGGACGGCGAACCACATCGCGACGGCGTGTGGATGGCCGGTCGCCCCAACCGTGACCAGCGTGGCTGTACGCTGCCCCGCCAGGAAGGCCGAGATCTCCTCGGAGGTCATCTCGATCTGCGAACGCTGGTTAGTGCCCATCGGTACCCCGGGCTGACCCCGCGCGAGCTGACATGGCCGGCGAAACTATCAGACATTTCGGCCAGGAGACAGCGACGGCCCCGGGCGCCGGAGGTGCCTGCCTGGGCCCGGTTGCTACGGGATGCGGGCGAATCCGGTGTACGAGTCGAGCACCTTGCCGCGGGCCCGGCGGCCCGGCCGCCACAGCGGGGTCGAGACGACGCCGGGCTTCAGCAGCTCCAGGCCGTCGAAGAACCGGACCAGGTCCTCCGGCGTCCTGGACCGGTACGGGGCGTTCTCGGGGTTGCGCCGGATCGCCTCGTCCCGAGCCGGGCTCGCGGTGCCGTCGTTGAGGGCCAGGTAGCTCCCGCTCGGCAGCGCGCCGGCGAGCTTCCGGACGATCGCGTACGCCTCGTCGTCGTCGATCACGTTGGCCATGACGCCGAACAGGATCAGCCCGACCGGCTGCTCGAGGTCGAGAACCTCGGCCGCGCCGCGCAGGATCTTCTCCGGGTCGCGCACGTCGGCATCGACGTAGGAGGTGACACCTTCGGGGCGGCCGACCAGCAGGGCCCGGGCGTGCAGGAGGACCAACGGGTCGTTGTCGGCGTAGACGACCCTGCTCTCGGGCGCGACGCTCTGCGCGACCTCGTGGGTGTTGTCCGCCGTCGGCAGGCCGGTGCCGACGTCCAGGAACTGCCGGATGCCCAGCGTGCCCGCGAGGTGGGTGACGACCCGGTTGAGCAGCAGGCGCGAGCTGCGCGCGATGTCGATGATCTGCGGGAACACCTCGACGACCCGGTCCGCGGCGGCCCGGTCGGCCGGGAAGTTGTCCTTACCGCCAAGCCAGTAGTTCCACATCCGCGCCGAATGAGGCACCTCGACGTTGAGCGAGGCGGCCAGACTGTCGCTAGGGGGCGCAGAGGAGTCCGGCATGCGTGTGTCCGATCCGTGAGCGTGTTGGTGACCTGCTCCGCGGCTCCCGATGCTAGCCGACGCCGCCTCGCCACAGGGAGCCACTTTCCGGTCGCAATGTGAGACGAAGGCCACACAATAGATATTCCAATCAAATTACTGCACTTGGGGCAATCGTCGTGCGTCTTAGCGTGGACGCGGACGTCGTGGGCGCGGGCAGTCCGGTGGGCGAGGCGATGGCAGGAGGCGTCGGCGGCGGCGTGGCGCTGGGCGGCCCCGAGGGCGGCGGGGACGACGACGGCGGTTCCGTTCTCGGCGGGGCGGTCGTCGGTGCGGCGCTGCTCGGCGGTGGGCTGCCCGGTCCGGTGGGGCTCGCCGGCGTGGTCACGTTCAGGTGGACCGCCCGGCTGGTGTCCGACGAGCCGTCGTCGGCCTTGACCTCTACGGACAGGTCCCACGATCCGGCGCCCAGTGTCTGCGCGAACGTGGAGGCGGCCTGCGGGCCATAGGTCTGTGTGCCGGCCGGCCCGGTGACGATGAAGGTGTAGCTGGAGATCGGCGCGTCGCCGGCGGTCGAGTTGGCGGCGCTCATCGCCACCGGCAGCGGTGCCTCGCCGCCGGCCGGGGTGACGACCAGGTACGCCACCGGTGGCTTGCCCGTGACGGTCACCGACTCGGACGCGGTGGCTGTCCCGCCGGCGTTGTCGGCGGTCACCGTCACCGTGTAGGTGCCGGGCGAGCCGTAGGTGTGGCTCGCGGTCGTGCCCGACCCGTGCGCCGTCGCGGGCGAGCCGTCCCCGAAGCTGAAGCTGTACGCGATGGGAGCGGTACCGGTGGTCCCCGAGGCGTCGGCGGTGACCGTCAGCGGAGCGACGCCTGAGGTCGGGCTGACCTTGAGCACCGGCATGGGCGGAGGAACCTTCGAGCTGACCGCGATGGACGCCGTCACCATCCGCGACTCCGAGCCGGCGGTAACCGTCACGCTCACGTAGTAGTTGCCCGTCTGCGGGTACGTGTGGGACTCGGTGTCGCTCGCGGTCGGCTTCTCCTTGCCAGCTCCGGCACCGAAGTCGAAGGCGTAGCTGACTGCGGCCGTGGGGGTACACGCCAGGCTGACCGTCGCGGTGACCTGCCCACCCGGGGCGACGGTCTCGGGCGTCACGGCGAGCGTCGGTTCCAGAGAGCAGGCCGACGCGGGGACGGTGACGGTCGCCCGCGCGTTGTCGCTCGACCGGCCGGCCGAGTCGGTCACCGTGAGGGTCACGGTGTAGGTGCCGGCAGCAGCGTAGGTGTGTGACGCGGTCGCCGCTCCCAAGGTGGGAGCGGTCCGGTCACCCCAGTCGAACCGGTAGGTCATCCCCGACCCGCCACGCGACTGCGAGCCGTCGGCCGTGATCATGAGCGAGTTGTCTCCCGCCGGCCGAACCCGCAGGACCGGGACGATGCCCTCGTCGACGATGACCAGCGCACTCGCCTGGCTGCTGGCACCGGAGCTGTCGAAGACGGTGACGACGACGGCGTAGTCCCCCTTCACCAGGTAGTTGTGGGCGGCCTGGGGCGACGATGAGGACACCGCCGTCGTCCCGTCGCCGAAGTCGAAGACGTACCGGCTGATCGGCGCGGCGCCCGGTGACGACCCGGCGGCGCTCGCACTGACCTGGAGCTGCGCCTCGCCCGAGTTGGGCGAGACGGTCAGCGCCGCCGTCGGCGGGCCGACGCCCGGCTTCGAGACGGTGATCGTCACCGAACGCACCAGGGTGGAGCCGTTCACGAGCTGGACGGTGGCGGTGACCGGGTAACCGCCTTCGGTCGTCCAGGCGTGGCTCACGGTCGTTCCGGCGGCGGTCGCGCCGTCACCGAACGTCCAGCTCACGGCGCGCACTCCGCCGGCCGCGGCGTTGGCCTGCGCCTGCAGAGTCACCGAGGTGCCGATTTTCGTGGACGTCGTCGACGCCGCGATCACCACGTCCGGTACCGGGCTGTCGTCCGTCGTCGACCCGCCGACGACCGTGGTGGAGCCGGTGGATCCGAGCACGCTCGGCCCGGTCGTGGAGCCACCCGGCACCACGCCGGTGCCGACGCCGTCCCCGGTGGACCTCGGCTCGACGCCCGGCAGGGAGAGCCCCTGCCGTGTCGAAGGCTGAGAAGGCCCGGCCGACGAGCCTGGCCGCGGTGGACTGCTGGCTCCCGCCGACGCGGGCTGGGTCTGGCGCGGGTTCGTGCCCGGCTGGCTCGACGGGTTCGCGCCGCGCTGGCCCGTCGGCGTCGGCGTCGCCGTCGGGCCGGCGGACGGTGGAGTACGCGGGCTGGACGACGGCAGCGCGGTGGTGTCGGTGAGTCCGAGGCCGCCCCCCTCGGCGCCGTTGCCCGCCCCTGGGCCGACCTTGGTCGGGTCGTACTTCTGGACCGGGCGCACGGCACCGGTGAGGTCGATGATGCCGGCGCGGGAGCTCGCCGGGTCGTTGAAGAACATCACCGGGCCGTTGTTCTCCAGCTCGAACGGCGTGTTCGGCGGCAGCACCTTCGGCCGCGCGACGACCCGCGTGCTGGCCTCGTCGAACACGATGACGGTGCCGGCGGTGAAGTCCGGGATGAACACGTGCGCGGCGGTCTCCTTCGGCTGGCCGAGCAGGTGGCCGGCCGCGCCGAGGTCGACCGCGAGGCCGCAGCTGCCGGCGGTGAGGTCGCTGGTCAGCAGCAGGCCACGGGCGCCGCTGACGACATAGAGCCGCGACCCGAGGACCGCGCCGGTGACCGTCAGGCTGGTATCGCCCGGTGCCGTGGCGAGGCACACCCCGACGCCGGTCACACCGTCCGCGGCGATCGTCCTGGCCCGCCCAGCCGCGAGATCGACCGCGACGGGGCGACCGCCGACGGTCACCAGCCTGGTTCTGGCCGGGTCGACCGCCGCCCGCTGGATCCTCTCGCCGCCCGGACCGATCCGGATCAGGTCGCCGGTCCGGCCGTCGACGGCCCAGAGGCGGTCGTCGGAGTCCGCGACCGCGGCGCCGGGTGCCACCCGCGCGGCCAGCGAGAACTGCCCACGCACCCGCAGCGAACGGGGGTCGGCGAGGGTGACGAGGCCGGTCGTCGGGTCGACGGCGAACAGCGCTCCGGGCGCCGGGTAGAGCGCCGGTGCCTGACTGTGGGTCGAGAACCGGACCGGCGCCGACACCCCGTACGTGGCGCCGTCGATCCGGCGCAGGCTGCCGTTGCCGGCGGTCACGAACTCGTCCGAACCGGCCTGGACGCCGGCGAGCTGCGCCGCAGGGACGCTCACCTGGGTGAGCACCTGCGCGGTGGACCCGTCGATCAGCGAGACCTGCCCGGCGGCCGACGACACCAGCCAGGCCTCACCCTCGGGCAGGCTCACCGACCGGGCGTGCTCCCCGCGAGAACGCCCGACGGCCACGACGACGACCGTGACCCCGACGATCAAGACGGCCAGCGCCACGCGCGACAGCCAGCCCCACCGAAACACCGTCGCCCACCCTCTGTCAGCCAGACGCCTCTTCGTGCCCGACGGTCCCGTTACCGCGGTCATGTCATCGGCTCCGGGCCGACGGTGCGGGCAGCAGCGGGCGAAGGTCGGCCGCACGCACCAGCGCCCACCCGCGGCCGCGGCCCGCGTGCAGCTCCCGGCGCAGGTCACCGACCAGGCCCCAGGCCAGGTCCGGCTCGTTCCCGTCGCCGACCGGCGCGAACATCGCCCGGTCGGTGAGCGCCGCCAGCCGGCGTAGCGGCGCCGCGGCCCCCGCGATCGTGGGCCGGCCGGCGACGAGCGCCACGACCTCCTGCTGGGTCAGCGTGCCCGCCCGTGACACCCCGTGCTCGGCGAGACGATCGCGGGCCTCCCCCCAGGCGCCGATGACCCTGGCACCCGGGTCGCCCCGCCGGCGACGGCGGCGTCGCCGGGCCTTTTCGGCTACGACCAACAGCGGCAGGGCGACGACCAGCGCGGCCACCGACAGCAGGACCCACAGCCACAGAAGGTCCGACACGCGTGGCCGGGCGCCGTCCGTCGTGGCCCCGATCGGCGGAACCCGCAGCGGAGGCACCACCTGGGCGCTCGTCGCGTCCCGGCGGCCGGCGGACACGCCGGTGAGCGCGTCCGGGGACGTCTCGGCCGGTGGGGGCAGCACCTTGGTCAGCTGGCTGTCGTCGGTTGGCTCGAACGGCACCCAGCCGAGGCCGGTCAGCAACACCTCTGGCCAGGCGTGTGCCTGCTGGGTCGTCACGGTGAACGTGCCGTCCGCGGACATCCGGCCCCGGTCGAGCAGGTAGCCCACGCTCACCCGCGTGGCGAAGCCGAGCGCTCTGGCGAGCACGGCGAACGCGGCAGCGTGCTGCTCCGAGTAGCCACGCTGGTCTCCGGCGCCCTTGCCGGTCAGGAAACGGGTCAGCGCGCCGTACGAGTGGCCAGGAGTGGCCGCCAGGTCGTACGGGAACCGGCTCCCGTCACGCAGGTAGTCCTGGAGCGCGACGAGCTTGGCGTAGGGACTGGTCGCTGACGCGGTCACCGCGGCGGCCAGGCTGACCAGCGCGGGCGGCAGGCCGGGCGGCAGGCCCAGCGAGGGTGCGGCGGCTGGACCGGTCGCCGGGGTCGCCGCGGCCAGCCGCGCCTCGGTCGGGACCGCGACGTCGCTGTCCAGCTCGTAGCGGTAGCCGTCCGGAACGGCTCCCCGCGTCGCGAGGGTCTCGGACGCCGGCTGGTACGCCGTGCCCGCGCCGGGCCGCGCCCGCACACGCAGGGCGGTGGGCCGGCCGAGCGACGGCAGCAGGACACCGTCCAGGCCGGCGACCGTCACGTCGGCGCGGACCGCGGTCTGGGCGACCGTGACGGACACCTGGTCGGCGGGCGCCGGCAGCGCCCGCTCGACGCGGACGAACTGGCCGTCGTCCTGCCAGGCTGCGCCGTCGAAACCACCGAGCGCCGCGACGCGGATCCGGTCCACCGGCAGGCGACCCGCGCCGGCGGCGATCCGGACGGTGAACAGCGTCCGCGGCGGTGTGGTCGAGAGCTGGCTGCGCACCTGGACAAGGGGGCTGAGCACGGCGACGTCGTCGACCGGAGGGTGCCAGTGCTCGCGCGGGTCGTAGCGGGTACCGCCAACCGGTACGAGGGTCGCGGCGAGGGTGCCGACCGCGGCGATCAGGGCGACGACGGGCAGCCCGACTGACAACGCTCCAGCGCCGCGCGCGACGACCCGGTCACCGCCCGGCGTCCGGCCGGCGGAGTCCGCCGGCAGGCTCGCGCGCACCGCGGCGAGCGCCAGCGCGGCCGCCACGAACCCGCCGGTCGCCAGCAGTCGAGCGCGCGAGGAGCCCCCTCCCGCGCCGCCGACCAGCACCAGCACCGCGACCAGCGCCCCCAACGGCGGGGCGACCGGCGCGAGCGGCGGCCGTCCTCGCACCACCAGGACGGCCGCGCAGTACGTGCCCACCCACAGCAACGCGGCCGGCGGGGTGAGCAGCAGCGCCGACGGCTGGGCCGGCAGAGCGACGCTCAGCAGGTGCGGCCAGCCCGCGCCGAGGTCGCGCAGCACCGCGCCGGCCGTCGCCGCGGCCCCGTAGGTCAGGCCGCCGACCAGGCCGACGACGCCGACCAGGCCCAGGTCAGTTGACCGGTACGCCGCGACGGTGCCCAGCGGCGCCGCGACCAGCACGGCGCCGGCCAGCGGCGGCAGGTACGCCAGCCCGTCGAAGAGGCCGCCGACGGCGACCAGCGCCGGGACGGCCAGCAGCACGACCAGAACCAGCTGCACGGCCGTCATCCGCCAGGTCCCGGCCGCGCGTGCCAGCGGCGCCGGTTCGGACTCGGGGAGGGCCGGCGCCATGGCCTCGGCCAGTTGTGAACCTGGCAGCGAGGGCGGCCGCGAGCTGCGCAATGTCGGCGCGCTCACCGCGGTGCCAGCGTCGGTGGTCACCGCGCGGCGGCCGGCGGGCAGCATCCAGCCAGCGCCAAATTCATGATCATATTGGACTTTCCCCCGTCACACGACACGCAGGTCGCGGGCGCGCCCCCGCACGCTGCGACTCCTAGCTTTGCATAGGCCACGAAGCGTGGCCATACCCGACACGCGGGCAACGGCCCGGTTGCGCACGCCCCGACGCCACGGCCGTCCACGTCTAGTACTGAACCTGCGTCGGCAACGGGACAGTTTTGCGTCGGCCGCGAAGCGCCACGGAAACGTCGCGGTGGAAACATGGCTCGGTGGACGTCACGCTGGTCGGCGGTGGCCGGGACACAGCCGCCGCGCCGACGCTTTTCGGCCCCTTCGTCGCGGCGGCCGGGCCCGGCGCCGTGATCGCCTGCGTGCTCGTCGACGAGGGCTCCGACCGGCCGGCGCCGCCGTGGACCCGCGCCTACCGCCGCGCCCGCCGGCTGGACCCGTTCGACCGCTGGTCGCGGCTGCTCTCGGCCGCCGGACCGTGCCGGACCGTGCCGATACAGATCCCGTCCGGCGGCCGGCTCGACGTCGGGGCACTCGACGGCGCGACCGGGCTGTTCGTCGCCGGTGGTCTCACCCCCGACTACGCGACGGCCCTCGCGTCCGTCCGCGCGGACGTGCTCGCCTGGCTCAGCCGTACCGGAGCCCCGTACGCGGGCTACTCGGCCGGCGCCGCCGTCGCGGCCGAGCGTGCCGTCATCGGTGGCTGGCGTTCAGGCGGCGTGCCGATCTGCGACGAGGACGCCGGGGAGAGCCTGGACGAGGTCACCGTCACGGACGGCCTCGGCCTGGTGCCCGCCCTCGTCGACATCCACTGCGCCCAGTGGGGAACTCTCCCCCGCCTGCTCGCCGCGGCCCGGGCCGAGGCCGCCGCCGGGCGCCCCGCCGAGGGCTGGGGCATCGACGAGGACACCGCCATCCACCTGACCGACGACGCGGTGACAGTCCTCGGCCGCGGCCAGGTCCACCGCCTGCTCCCCGGCCCAGACGAGATCACCGTCGAACAGTTCGCCTCGACCGAGCGCCTCCCCGATCCGCGCGCCTCGCAACCCCAGCCCGAGCCAGCCGACTGACCACGGCCACGCCCACGGCCGACCCCGCAACGGTGATCCCGTTCCATCGGCTTGCTTCGCCGAGCTTGATCACCGTTTCGGCCCTCGGATGGTCGTACTCCGAGCCGCTCAGCAGCCACCCGAGGGCGCAAACGGCGATCTCCGCAACCTGACCACCACTCCGGCGGCCCGAGATCTACTGTGGATCGCGGTCACCGTCGAGATCCCTGGCCTTGCCCAGACCGTGCGGTCCTGGCTGACTGACTGAGTGTGGCCGGTGCCGTTGCCGGTTCGAGCGCGATCGAACGGGAGGTGGGGCGCGGTGGGGCTTCCTCAGCCGTTTGGGGACTTTCAGCTTGAGATCTACCTGCAGGGGCTGAGCGGGGTCGTTCCGACGCTGCCGATGGTGTTCGAGGAGCTTGAACGCCGGGCCCAGGGCGCGTTGCCGGCGTCGGTCTGGTCGTATGTGGCCGGCGGCGCGGGCGACGAGGCGACGCAGCGGGCCAACGTGGCGGCGTTCCAGACCTGGGGGCTGATCCCGCGGATGCTGGTCGGCGCGGTCGAGCGGGACCTGTCCGTCGAGCTGTGGGGCCGGCGCTGGCCGGCGCCGGTGTTCCTCGCGCCGATCGGGGTCATCGGGCTGTGCGCGCAGAGCGGCCACGGCGACCTGGAGACGGCGCGGGCCGCCGCGCGGGCCGACGTCCCGATGGTCGCCTCGACGCTGACCGTCGACCCGCTGGAGGACGTCGCCGCCGAGCTGGGCGAGACTCCTGGCTTCTTCCAGCTCTACACGCCGAAGGACCGGGAGCTCGCGGAGAGCCTGGTCGCCCGGGCCGAACGCGCCGGCTTCGCCGGGATCGTCGTCACGCTGGACACCTGGGTCACCGGCTGGCGGCCCCGCGACCTGGCGACGTCGAACTTCCCGCAGCTACGTGGCCACTGCCTGGCGAACTACTTCACCGACCCGCGGTTCCGGGCGATGCTCGGCGCCGAGCCAGCCGAGACCGCGCAGGCGGCGGTGTTGCAGTGGGCCACGACCTTCGGGCATTCCGTCACCTGGGACGACCTGGCCTGGCTGCGCTCGCTCACCGATCTGCCGCTGATCCTCAAGGGCATCCAGCATCCGGACGACGCCCGCCGGGCCCGCGACGCCGGCGCCGACGGGATCTACTGCTCGAACCACGGCGGGCGGCAGGCCAACGGCGGGTTGCCCGCCATCCAGTGCCTGCCCGATGTGGTCGAGGCGGCCGGCGATCTGCCCGTCCTGTTCGACTCGGGCGTCCGCTCCGGTGCCGACGTCGTGAAGGCGCTCGCGCTCGGCGCGTCGGCGGTCGGGATCGGCCGGCCGTACGCCTACGGCCTGGCGCTCGGCGGCGTCGACGGCATCGTCCACGTGCTACGCACCTTGCTGGCCGAGGCCGACCTCATCATGGCGGTGGACGGCTATCCGGCGCTGGCCGACCTGACCCCCGACGCACTGCGCCGCGTCGCCCTTCCGTAGCCGGGCCACCGAGCTACGGAAGGGCGACTTCCGGGTGCCGTGGACCCCGAGTTCAGCTGACTCGGAATGCCACGGCGGCCGTTCCCCCGTCGAAGTTCGGCGGGGTGCCGAGCGGGCTCGAAACGATGTAGGAACCGGCGGGAAGGTTCCTCACGGTGTAGGCGGGTTGGTCACTCGTCGGCTGCGCGACGGCGCGGATGTCGGCGACGTCTTCCAGATTGGCCTGGCCGGACGCGATGTCGCGTGCCGTCGCCGTGGATCCAGCCCTCACCTGCCCGAACAACAGCACGAAGGCGCTTTTCTCCGCACTGCCGCGGCTGGTGAACCTGATGGCCACCGGACCGGCGGGGACCGAGGCGGGCAGGCCGATGAAGATCCCGTCATTGCTGGTCACCTCCAGCTTCCTGTAGCCGCAGTGGTCGAACATCCACGCGTCGATGTCACGCCCGGCGGCGAGAAGCCCGCTGCCCTCGGGATCGAACGCACGGCCCTGGCTGGCCCGGTCCACGACGGACATCAGCACGTCGGCCTGGCTGACGAGCTGGGTCGGGACGTTGCTCCGCAGCGACTGCGCCGTCGGCCTGATCCTCGCGGCGAAGTCCTTCAGCTCCTGTGCGCTCGGCGCTGGTGCGTCCGGATCGATCCCTGGGAAATCGGTGCCGTTGATCGCCACTTCGGCGGCGCAGGCGGCCTGCGTGTTTCCGCTCGTTCCGGCGGCGGAAGGGACAGCCGAGGCCGCGACGGCACTCGTGGAACCGGTGGACGAACAGGCCGCGCTGACGGCGAGAGCCACGACGGCGAGCGTGGCCGCCGTCCCGCGGCGGCGGGCGGAAAGCGGAATCATGAACGAGCTCCTTCGTACACGAGCGATCTGGCGTGAACGACGTCAGGGAATGGCCGGCACGACCCGCGGGCTCGGCGCCGCCGTCGCGACCGCGATCGCGGTCACAAGAATGAGGAGGTACTCGACGAGCTCGGCCGCGGACGACAACGCGGTGCGGTCGTCGCCGCTCTGCAGCGGCCCGAGCAGCACGTATCCGATCCCGAGAGCGAGAACCGCGTACCGGCGCCACGACCCGAGAACACGCGAACGGACGACGAGGATGCCGCTCACCAGGCCCGCGAGGCTGGTGAGAATGCCACCCACGGGATACAGCGGGTTGTCGCCGTTGCCCGTCACGAGCTCGACGAGACTGCCAGCGGAAAGAACAAGCCAGCCGACTGTCCAGGCGGCGAGCGTGATACGGGCGAATCGGCCGGGCCCGCCCGCGTCAACCAGGCGGACGCCGCCGATCAGTGCGGCCGTGGCCAGCAGGGCGAGAAAGGCGACGACGCCGCTGGCGTACCAGCCCGCGGACTCGTCGGCCGGGTCGGGGACCAGCAGGACCCAGTTGACGAGCCAGAGTATTCCGCCGGCTGTTCCAATGGCGCCGGCGCGCTGGGTGGGGCTGTCGAAATGCATGGTTTTCCTTTGTTCGGATGACGACATGGCGCCGTCGGTACGCGAATCCCGCCGGTTCCCAGTGCCGGGCACCCCTCGACGCGGGGCGGGCGGCCAAGCCGAGGTACCCCCCGGATACCTCGATGATCAACACGGCCCCCCGGCCAGCCGAGTGCGCCGGTCGGCGGCCCGGATGGGTTGTCATCCGCAGTCTGGGGCGGACATGTCCCGGTGGGATGAGTGCGTTTTCCCAGGTAGATCGGGAGACTTTCCCGACTCGGCCGGGAACACCCCGGTGCACACTGAGCTGTATGTTTTCGGGACGCGGGCCTGGCGCGCTGGTGGCGCGGCACCCACGGGGGGCAGCCCACACACTGGCTCTGGCCACTGGGGCACTGGCGGTGGGCGGAGCCGTCTTCGCCGTGCTGAACCGCCATTCCCAGCTGACGCCGACGGGCGATCCCACGGGGAGTGGCTATCTGTGGGCCCACATCCTCGGCGCGGTGGCCTTCGCGGTGGCCGGGTGGCTCCTGGCCACCCGGCGCCCCACAGTTCTCTTCGGCTGGATCGCGTTGGCCGCGGCCCTCGGTCATGCCGCCGCGGCAGCCGGGCTCGGGTGGGCGGTGTTCTCCGTCGACCACGCACGCCACCTGGGCGGGACCGCGATCGGCCTGTGGGCCGGTTCCTGGGGGCCCACGATCGAGCCGTTGGCGCTCGTGGTGACCTGGGCGTGCTTCCCCTACGGACGGCTGCCATCCGGGCGGGTCACCTGGGTGGCGCTGGCCGCCGCCGGCCTGACCGCCGCGGCGGCCGTCCACGGGCTGCTGGGCCCGGTGACCGTGCCGGGCTCGTCGGCCGTGTTCGCCGGCCTGCGCAATCCGCTCGCCGGAGACCTCCTGCCCGGCTGGGACGACGGGCCGCTGTTCGCGGGCGGCTTCATCCTCGGATCGATCACCATGATCGTCCGGTGGCTGCGCGCGGACGGGGAACTACGCCGGGTGCTGCGCTGGCTCGCGGTCGTGAACGCGGCCGTGATCCTGGTGGTGCCGCTGGTCCTGCTGCTGCCAGCGGCCACGGTCATCGGCCCGTTGACCACCGTCTTCGAGCTGCTGGTGGTGGTCGCGGTGGTGCTGTCGAACCAGATCTACGGGATCGACCTCGTGCTGAACCGAGCCCTCGTCTACACCCTGCTCACCCTGTTCGTCGCCGGTGTGTACGCGGGCTGCGTCGCGCTGATCTCGCTGCTGGGGGTGGCGGTCGGCGATCCGTGGACGGTGCTCGCCGCCGTCGGCGCCGCGTTCAGCCTGGCTCCGGCCCGCCAGCAGGTCCAGCGCGGCGTGAACCGGTTCCTCTATGGAGAGCGGGACCAGCCATACACCGTGGTGACCCGGGTGGCGGCCAGGCTGGAGGCGGCCGGCGACGTGGAGCAGCTGCTGCCGAGCCTCCTGGACGCCGTCACCGAGGCGCTGCGGCTGCCGGCCGCGGCCGTGGACATGCGAGCGGACGACGGCACGACGCGGCGGATCACCCACGGCGAGCCGCCACCGGACACCTCGGTCCGGTTCCCGCTCGTCCACCAGGGCCGGGACATCGGCGCGCTGGTCGTGGGGCTGCGTTCGGGCCAGCACGGCCTGGACCCGCGGGAGGCGAGGCTGCTGACCGACCTGGCCCGGCAGGTCGCCGTGGCCGCGAGCAACGTGATCCTGACCGAGGCGCTGCTGCGGTCCCGGGAACGCATCGTCAGCGCGGCCGAGGAGGAGCGCCGCCGCCTGCGGCGCGATCTCCACGACGGGCTCGGCCCGGTGCTCACCGGCGCGGCCAACAAGATCGACGCGGCCCGCAACCTGACCCGGAAGGACCCGTCCCGCACGATCACGCTTCTCGACCACGTCCGCCAGGACCTGTCCGCGGCGCTCACCGACCTGCGCCGCCTGGTCTACGCGCTGCGCCCGCCGGTCCTCGACGAGCTCGGCCTGCTGGGCGCTCTTCGCGAGCACCTTCGGCACGCCCCACTCCCCGTGACGCTGTCCGCGTCCGAGCCGTTCCCCGCCCTCCCCGCCGCCGTCGAGATCGCCGCCTACCGCATCGTGACCGAGGCGGTCACGAACGTCACCCGGCACGCCCAGGCGTCGGCCTGCCAGGTCACCATCACCTTCGTCGACCACCTGACGATCGAGATCGCCGACGACGGGGCGAGCGCCAGGACGTGGGCACCCGGCGTCGGGCTGGCGTCGATGCGCGAACGCGCGACGGCACTCGGCGGGACCTGGGCCGCCGGCCCGTCGCCCGGCGGCGGGCGGGTCCGCGTCGAGCTGCCGCTCACGCTGGCCGGAAGTGCCGCCCCCGCAGGCGCCCTGGCCGGGAGCGCCTCATGACCGACGCGACCGCTCCGGTGATCCGGGTCGTCATCGCCGACGATCACCGCATCGTTCTGGACGGGCTTGCCGCCCTGCTGGACTCCATCGACGGCATCGAGGTGGTCGGTGAGGCCACCTCGGGCGAAGCCGCCGTCACGCTGGTCCGCTCGCTCCAGCCCGACGTCGTGCTCATGGATATCGAGATGCCGGGAATCGGCGGCGTCGAGGCGACGCGGCGGATCCGAGCCAGCCACTCCGCGACCGCGGTCCTCATGCTGACGATGTACGGCGAGGACGAGTTCGTGTTCTCCGCCCTGCGCGCGGGCGCCCGCGGCTACCTGCTCAAGGGCGCCCGGCAGGACGACGTCATCCGCACCATCAACGCCGTCGCCCGCGGCGACGCCGTGTTCGGAGCCGACATCGCGGGCCGGGTCCTGACGGCGTTCACCGACCCCCGCCCGGCCGGGGTGACCTTCCCCCAGCTCACCGACCGGGAGCGTGAGGTGCTCGTGCTGGTCGCCGACGGCTGGCCCAACCACCGGATCGCGCACCGGCTCGGGCTGAGCGCGAAGACCGTCGCCAACCACGTTTCCAGCATCCTCGCGAAACTCCACGCTCCCGACCGGGCCGCGGCGATTCTGCAGGCCCGCCGGGCGGGCCTCGGCGAAGCCAGCTAGCCGGACGCCAGGAGCGTTTCGCCGTGGACGGTCACGGCGCGGCCGACCCATTCCTCGGTGGTCATCGCGGTTACCAGGTCCGACGCGGTGCTGGCGGCCACGGTGCGGGTCCCGTCGGCGAGGGTGACGACGGCGCACGCCCGTACCGGCCGTCCCTTCTCGCAGACCACGGTGAAGCCGGCCACCCGACCGGACCCCGCCGGCACGTCCTCGACCAGCGGAAGCGGCGGCTCGGCGGCTCGGACCTCGGCGGAGACGTCCTCGGCGCGGAAGCCGGCCGACGGCGGGGCGGTGCTCCACAGCAGGCCGCCCTGCTTCGTGACCATGCCCGACACGCAGGTGACCAGCCCGTGGGCGCCCGGCTCGGCGGCCCGAAGGAGCTGGGCCATCTTCACCGTCGACTGGAAGGCGTAGTTGTTCAGCGGACCGCCGGCGAAGGTCATGCCACCGGTGACGGTGAGGTCGGCCCGGCCGGCGAGGCCGAGCTCGCGGAGCTGCAGCCGGACCGCGGCGGGGAAACAGCTGTAGAGGTCGACGAGGTCGGCGTCGGCCGGCGCGACCCCGGTGACCTCCGTGAGCCGGCGGCCGACAGCGGCGAACCCGTGCGAGCGGGCCAGGTCGGGCCGCGTCGAGACCGGCGTCATGACGTTGGACTCGGCGGCCGCCACCGGGAAGACCCACCGGTCGCGCGGCACCCCGAGCCGAAGGGCGGTCCGCGCCGAGCACAGCAGCAACGCCGCTCCCTGGTCGACCCCGGCCCGGGAGCAGTGCGAACGGGTGTAGGGCCAGGACATCATCGGGTTGCGGTCCGAAGCGGCGAGATCCGCCGGGGTGACCGGGTCGCGCGCCCAGGCGTCCTCGTTGCCGGCGGCGACGCGGGAGAAGCCGGCCCACAGCTCGGCGACCTCGGTGGCGTGCGCGGCGAGGCCGAGGCCGCCCGCGGCCCGGAGCGCGGACTCCAGCACCGCGTACTGCCAGACCGGCAGGTACAGGCCGCGCCGCACCTCCAGCCGGTGCAGGATGTCGTCGCTCGGGGCCAGGACCTCGTCAGGGCCCTCGTCGTTCCACCCGCCGCGGCCCGGGGCGCCCAGGCGGCCCGCGGTCAGCCGGACCCCGCCGGCGGTGTGCGCCGCCTCGGCGCCGAGCACCAGCACGACCTCGGCCCGGCCGGCCGCGACGTCCAGACAGCCTCGGGTCACGAGGGTCTGCTGCAGCACGCCGAGCTCGGCGACGACCGAGTGGACCTTCGCCGCGCCGAACCGCGTCGCGATCGGGCGGCCCGGGTTCGGGTCGGTCCAGGAGCCACGGGCGACGTACACCCGGTCGACGTGACCGAGCAGGCCCGGGACACCCGCGTCGAGTGCCGCGGCCTCGGCGGCGGCGGCCATCAGTTCGACCGCGTCGGGCAGCCGGGCCGCCGCGGCGGCACCGACGAGAACAGGCGTGTCCGGCGGGACGCTCACGCGACCGGAGGCGCCGAACCGGCGGCCTGCTTGGCCCAGGCGAGGTCGGCCTTCCCGGACGGCGTGCGCCGGACGGCGTCCACGAGGCGCAGGACCCGCGGCACCTTGTAGCCGGCGACGTGGGCGCGGCAGTGGGTCTGCAGCTCCACGAGCGTGGGCGTCTTCCCCGGCCGGGCCGCGACGACGGCGGCCACCGTCTCACCCCAGCGCTCGTGCGGCACACCGACGACGATCACGTCGTACACGTCCGGATGACTCTTGAGCGCACTCTCGACCTCCTCGGGGAAAATCTTCTCCCCGCCCGAGTTGATAGTCGCCGAGCCCCGCCCGAGCAGCGTGATGCCGCCGTCGGCCTCCAGGCGGGCGAAGTCGCCGGGAACCGAGTAGCGCCGTCCGTCCGGGCCAACACGGAACACCTGGGCGGACCGCTGCGGGTCGCCCAGGTAGCCGATCGGGATGTTGCCCCGGCGGGCCAGCCGGCCGATCTCCCCGACCGGCAGCGGCCGGAGGTTCTCGTCGACGACCAGCGCGTCGTCGATCGCCTTCACCCGGACGCCCGCCTCGGCGGCGACCTGGCCCTTCGCCGCGATGCTCACCCCGTGCGAGCCGGCCTCGGAGGCGCCGACACCGTCCGTGATGATCACTCCGAGGCGTTCCATGAACGCCTCCTTGAGCACCGGCGAGAACAACGCGGCACTGGACGACACCGCGTACAGCGACGACAGGTCGCGCCCGGCTCGCTGGGCGTCGTCCAGGGTGTCCAGCAGCGGCCGGGCCATCGCGTCCCCGGTGATCATGACCATGTTGACGCGCTCGGCCTCGACCAGCCGCCAGACCTCCGCCGGGTCGAACGCGTCGACAAGGACCGTGCGCTGGCCCTTGCTCAGCCCGGTGTTCAGGCACCACTGGGTCGCTCCGTGCATGAGCGGCGCGATCGGCAGCGACGTCACGACGCCGGCGGCGCCCTTCTCGGTCAGCTCCCCCGGGTCGCGGGCCCGCTCCCCCGTCATCAGGTCGATGCCGCCGCCGAGCGCGAAGATGACGTCCTCCTGCCGCCACAGCACGCCCTTGGGCAGCCCGGTCGTCCCGCCGGTGTAGAGCAGGTAGTGGTCGTCGCCGGAGCGGGGCTCGAAGTCCCGGTCGGGCCGGGACGCCGCGAGGGCGTCCTCGTAGCGGACCGCGCCGAGCGCCTCGGCGTCGGCCCCCTCGGTGCCGTCCTCGATGACGACGAGGTGGCGCAGGCTGGCGACCTTCGGCGCGACCTCGGCGACCCGGTCGGTGAACTGGCGCTGGAAGACGAGCGCGACGGGCGAGGCGTTGTCGAGCAGGTAGGCGAGCTCCTCGGCGACGTACCGGAAGTTCACGTTCACGCAGACCGCGCGGATCTTGTAGATCGCGACCATCGCCTCGACCCATTCGGCGACGTTGTAGGCGTAGATGGCGACATGCGCGCCGGGCGTCACCCCGGCGCCGCGTAAGTGGTGCGCCATCCGGTTCGCGCGTTCCTCCAACTGGGGAAACGTGCGCCGGGCCGGGCCGGCGACGAGGGCGTCCCGGTCGGGAAAACGGTCGGCCGCGTGCTCGAAGAGGTCGGCGAGGTTGAACTCCATGGCTGCGCCTTCTCCGTCGTCGGTCAACGTCCGGTGAAACGGGGTCTCTGCTTTTCGGCGAAGGCGCGCGGGCCGATCTTCGCGTCGTCCGACAGGTAGACCCGCATGCCGATCTCGGACTCGATCCGGAAGGCCTCGTCCTCGGGCAGCGACTCGGTCTCACGCAGGGTCCGCAGCACGGCCTGCACCGCGACCGGGCCGTTCGCGGCGATCACGTCGGCGATCTCCCGGGCCTTCGCGAGCGCGGTGCCGTCGGGGACGACGTAGTTGACCAGGCCGATCTCCTTGGCCTCGGCCGCCCCGAGGTGGCGGCCCGTCAGCAGCAGGTCGGCGGCGACCGCGTAGGGAACCTGGCGGCGCAGCTTCACCGCGGAGCCACCCAGCGGGAACAGCCCCCAGCGCACCTCGGAGACGCCGAACCGGGCCGACTCCCCCGCCACCCGGATATCGGTTCCCTGCAGAATCTCGGTGCCGCCCGCGATCGCCGGCCCCTCGACCGCCGCGATCAGCGGTTTGGTCAGCGTGAAGCCCTTCAGAACCCATTTCATGACGGACATGTCCATCGCGAGCCTGGTCCCGTCACCGCCGCCCGTGAAGGCCTCACCGGGCGGCCGTCTGGACATCTGTTTCAGGTCGGCGCCGGCGCAGAAGGCGCCGCCGGCTCCGGTCAGGATCGCGACCCGGATCTCCGGGTCGGCGTTCACCTCGTCCCAGGCCTTCTCCAGAATGCCGATCATCTCGGGGGTGACGGCATTGCGGACGTGCGGCCGGTTGAGCGTGACGGTCAGGACGTGCCCATCCCGCTCCACGAGGGCGTGCGGCGAGGCCGTCACCGCGGCGGCCGGGGCAGGCCGAGTCCGAGCATCGCGATCATGTCGCGCTGGATCTCGTTGGTGCCGCCGCCGAAGGTGAGCATCAGGATCTGCCGGTAGGCCCGCTCCAGCCGGCCGGCGAGCACCGCGCCCGGCGAGTCCCGGCCCTCGCCTGGCCCGGGCCGGGTCAGGTAGGCGTCGTCGTCGAGGCACTCCATCAGCAGCCGGTAGGCCTCGACGGCGAACTCGGTACCGAAGATCTTCGTCGCGCTCGCCTGCGCCGGGCCGAGCCGCGCCCCGTGGTCGACGCCCCAGGCGATCTTCCAGTTGATCAGCTTGAGGAACTCGACCTTGGCGTGCACGGTCCCGAGGTTGGCCCGCACCAGCGGCCGGTCGATGATCCGGCCGCCCTCCGGGGCCGGCGTCTCCTGCGCCCACCGCCGGGTCCACAGCAGCAACTGCTGGATGCCCGCCGCCGAGCACAGCGCGACCCGCTCGTGGTTGAGCTGGCCGGTGATCAGCTTCCAGCCGCCGTTGACCTCGCCGACCAGCGCCTCGGCCGGGACGTGGACGTCGGTGTAGAAGGTCTGGCTGGTGATCCCGCCGGAGATCGTCGGGACCGGCGTCCAGGAGAAGCCCGGCGCGTCGGTCGGCACGCAGAACACCGACAGCCCACGGTGGCGGGCCTGGGACTGGTCGGTACGGGCCGCGAGCCAGACGTAGTCGGCGACCTGGATGACCGAGGTCCACATCTTCTGGCCGTTGATCACCCAGCCGTCGCCGTCCCGGTCGGCTCTGGTCCGCAGGCTCGCGAGGTCGGTCCCGGCGCCGGGCTCGGAGTAGCCGATCGAGAAGTGCAGCTCGCCGGCGAGGATCTTCGGCAGGAAGAAGTCCTTCTGGTCCTGGGTGCCGTACTCCATGATCGTCGGCCCGACGCTGTTCATCGTCAGCAGCGGGATCGGAACGCCGGCAAGCGTCGCCTCGTCGCCGAAGACGAGCTGTTCGAGCATGGTCCGGCTCTGGCCGCCGTACTCGGCCGGCCAGCCGATCCCCAGCCAGCCGTCCTTGCCCATCTGGCGGATCACCCGGCAGTAGGCGCCGTCCTTGCCCAGCAGCGTCGTCTCGCCGGTGGCGAGCTCGGCGCCGAGCTCCGGCGTGACCAGCTGGGCGAAGTAGTCCCGCAGCTCCTGGCGCAGCTGCTCCTGCTCCTGGCTGTAGGCGACGCGCATGGGCTCTCCCGTCGGCCGGCCCGGTCCCGTCGGCGGGTGCGCCACGACGCGGTCGACGCGGCGGAACCCACCTGATGGGCCGTCAGATTGTGCTGCCCGATGCTAGCGCGTGCGCTAGAACAAGTTCTAGCTTTACAGAGCACCGCCGCCGACCGAGGAGTGTCCGCCATGGATTTCGCCTACACCGAGGAACAGCGGGAGCTGGCCGCCCTGGCGGCCCAGATCCTCGACCGGATGGTCACCCCCGAGCGGCTCACCGCGATCGAGGCCGACGTGCTCGCCGGCCACGGTGACGGCCTCGACCGGGAGCTGTGGGCCGAGCTCGCGAAGGCGAACCTGCTCGGCGTGGGGGTGCCGGAGGAGTTCGGCGGCCTCGGCTACGGCGTGTTCGAGGAGTGCCTCGTGCTGGAGGCGGCGGGCCGGGTGCTCGCGCCGGTACCACTGTGGGCGTCGGCGACGGCCGCCGCCGGCGCGATCGCCGCCCACGGCACGCCCGCGCAGCGCGAGACCTGGCTGCCGGCCCTCGTCAGCGGCGAGAAGGTCGTCACCGTCGCGCTCGCCGAACCGCGCGGCTCCGACGCGGCCACTCCCGCCACGACGGCCGCCCCGACGCCCACGGGCTGGCGGCTGGACGGCGTGAAGACCGCGGTGCCGTACGCGGCCGCCGCCGACGCGTTCCTCGTCCCGGCCCGGACCGAGCACGGTGTCGCGGTCTTCCTGGTCGACCCGGCCACCGCCGGGGTGAGCGTCGAGCGTCAGCTCACCACGGCGCGCGAGGCCGTCGGGCTGCTCACGCTCGACGGCGTTCTCGTCGACGAGGGCGCCGCGCTCGGCGGCCCCGACGGCGCGGCCGGAACCGCCGTCGCCGTCTCGCTGCGCGACCGGGCGACGCTCGGGTTGTGCGCGCTCCAGCTCGGCGTCACGGAGCGAGCGATGCGCGCGGCCGCCGAGTACACCACCAACCGGGTCCAGTTCGGCCGCCCGATCGGATCGTTCCAGGCCGTCGGGCACCGGCTGGCCGACTGCTTCATCGACGTCGAGGCGATCCGGCTGACCCTGTGGCAGGCGGCCTGGCGGTTCGCCGAGGGGCAGGACGCGACGGAGGCCGTCGCCACCGCCAAGTTCTGGGCCGCCGACGGGGGCCACCGGGTCGCCAGCGCCGTCGTCCACGTCCACGGCGGCATGGGCATCGCCGAGGAGTACTTCGTCCACCGCTACTTCCTGCACGCCAAGCGGCTGGAGTTCACCCTGGGCAACGCCGCCGAACAGGCCCGCCGCCTCGGCACCCTCCTCGCCGACACCCCGGCCCCCGCCCACGTTTGAACGCAACCCACGCCGCCCGCCGGCTGCTCTGGCAGGCCGTCCCCGCCCGGTTTTCGTGCTCCCGGTGAACAAAACGTGACCCAGAGCGGGAAGGCACGGATGACAATGGGCCAGACGGCCGTTCGTTCTCGCCAGAGAGGCGGAAGACGTGCGCGACTGTACGGGGGCGAGCAGAAGAAGGCCGAGGTCTCGCGAGCGCGGCCCACACGTTCGTGGCCGCGGCGTCTTCAGGCGGCCGGCCACGGAGCCGGCCGGGAGGCCGGACACTCGCGACCTCGACCACCGGCTCGGCGCATGACGTGGGGCACCTGCTGCTGCACAGCGCCGAGGTCCTGCCCCTGGTCGGCCTCAGCGTCGCGGGTCTGCTGAACGGCGTCTACCAGGCCCTCCTGTGGTTGCGCAGACGGGCCGTCACCCGGGGCGACCGGCGTCGGCTGGGCGAACGTGAGTACGCGCTGTGGCGGCGCCTCGCCGAGCAGTCCGGGCAACCCGTCGGGAAGGAAAGCCTGACCGCGGCGATCCGACGGACGAGGCAGGATCTCGCGGCCGCCATGGTCGAGGGGCTGTCCAAGGAGATCCGGGCGAGGCTCGACCGGCCCGCGTCGGGTGCCGTCGGCTTCGCCTGCCGTGAACTGCTGGAGTCGCCGGATCTCCTGCTGGAGACGGCGTTCGTCAGCCAGGACGCCACCATCACGGTGCCGGCTCAAGGCCCCCTGCCGCCGACGGCGCCGCCCGACCGCAAGGGCTTCCTGGTCGTCGGGCGGCCCGGAACGGGCAAGTCCGTGCTGTGCCGTGGCCTCGAGTCCGCCTGGCTCGCCGACGCCGACCCGACCAGGTGGCTGGTGACTCTCGACGCGGTCGACTTCATCGCCGGCGCGTACCCACCGCCGTCGAGAGTAGGAGGGCGCGAGTGGCTGGTCGACATCCTGCAGAGGAGGGTCCTGGGCTCGTCGCTCTCGGTTTTCGAGCGACGCGTGCTGGATGATGCCCTCGACTCCGCGCTGACGCTGGTCATCGACGGCCTGGACGAGATCGTCGGCCTGCTGGGCGCCGCGGACGCCGACCGCTTCCTCTCCTCCTGGGCCTTCTCCCAGGCCGAGGTCGTGACGGTACGCAGCTCCTACTACGAGTCGGTTCTGCGGGGCAGTACCAGCGTGGTCCGGCGCCTCCACACCGTTTTCTCCCGGGCGCCCGACGAGTCCTGGATTCTGCGGTACATAGACGTGCTGTCCAACCGGCTGCTCGGCTCGGCCGACGCCGCGGCCCACGCCCAGACCGTCAAGGAGCTCTGGACCCGCGAGCCCGCGATCCGAGCCCTCGCCAGCAACCCGTTGCTGCTCACCATGCTGGTCTGGACCCACGGCTACGAAGGCGCCGACGGGTCCATCGACAGGTCCAGCGTGTATCGCCAGTTCGTCCGGCAGAGCCTGGAGCGGGAGGTCAGGGACGGGCGCAACGCGGTGCCGTCGGAAGTCCTGATCTCCGTCCTGTGCGAGCTGGCGTGGCTGAGGTTCCGAGGCTCGGCCGGCCTGGCGGGCAGGGGCACGCTCCAGCTGGCGGCGGCCCTGGCCGGGGTGCCGGAGGCCGGGCGGCGCGAGGTGGTCGACGCGCTGGAGACCTGCCCCCTGCTGACCTTGCGGGCGCGGCCGGCGGCGCTGGACGGGGAATACGACGCCGGCTTTTACCACAAGTCGTTCGAAGAATATTTCGTCGCGCGCTGGGTCGAGGACTGGATCCAGGGGACGACCGAGCGCGGCAGCGACTTCTTCGAGCAGATCGACGGCCCCGAGGTCGCCTTCTTCGTCAAGGAGTCGGTCTACCGTCTGTCGCGCAATCCGCCGCTGCGGCGCTTCGCGGCCCAACGACTGAAGGGGCTGCTGGAGAAGGCGCTCGCCGACCGCGGCCAGTCGACGGACGAGCGGTCCGCCCGGATCAGCAGCTTCGCCGCGGGGCGGATCGCCTACTACCTGGGCGCGATCGGGGATGAACCCAGCCGCGCCTGGCTCGAAAGGCTGGTCTCCGAGCAGACCGACTTCTGGGTCCGTCGGTCCGGCGCGATCGGGCTGGCCTTCGGCGGCGCCCCGGCCTGCGTCAACGCGTTCATCGACGAGATGCGCGTCGGGATGGAGTCGGGGAACCTCGCGATGGCGCGCAAGAACATCGCGGTGGAACTCGGTTTCTACGGCGACCAGGAGTTGGACCCGCTGGATCCCTCGGCCGACCGGGGCGGCGAGAGCTGCCGTCGCCTGGTGAGCCGGACGATCGCGGAACTGGGCATGGACGTCGAGGCCGCGAACTGGCGGATGATCCTGTTCGACCTCAACTACCTCTCCCGGCACCGAGAGGCCTCCGCCTCGTCGTTCGTGGCCGAGATCCGGCCGCATCGCGACGAACTCACGCGAGCGCTGCGGACGCTACGGGCCGATCCGCGCAAGGCCTGCCATCCCGAGATCTCGGAGCTCGAAGAAAGCCTTCTCGCCATCGGAGTCGGCTAGGGGCAGTAGTCACGGCGTGTGGCGATCGCCCGGTGACGGACGTGTTTCGGTTACTTCGAGACGGGTCGGTGACGGGGGGAACGCGGCTACGCTGGTCGAGTGACCTTGGCGGCGACCACAGCCGGCCCGGCCGCGCGGAACGACGCGGCCACCCGGCCGCGCCCGGACGGCGGGATTCCCGTCATCGACCTTGGGCCGTTCCTGGCCGGCGCCGACCCGACTCCGGTGGTCGAGCGGATCGCCCAGGTCTGCTCGTCGGTGAGCTTCCTGCAGGTCGTCGGCCACGGCATCGCGCCCGAGGCGTTCGACGCCGTCTACCGGGCGAACGACGCGCTGCTCGCGCTGCCCGACGCTGAGAAGGCCCAGCTCGGCTCCCCCGACGGGCATCCCTGGCGCGGCCTGTCCACCATGCGTTCGCCGGAGGGGTCACCGCTCGTGCACCGGTTCCAGGTGTGCAACTACGAGGACGCGGCGACGGCGCTCGCGGCCGGGGTTCCCTCGCGGTATGGCGACTATTTCGCGCGGAACGTCTGGCCGGAGCAGGTCGAGGGCCTTCGGGCGTCCGTCCTGCGCTGCCTCGCCGAGATGAAGCGGGTCGGCGACGCGCTGATGGAGCTGTTCGCCCGAGCACTGGGGCTGCCGCCGGAACATTTCGCGCCGATGCTCACCCATCCGGTGTCGGACCTCGCCGTGAACACCTACCCGGCGCAGCCCGCCCGGGACTCGACGGAGCCGTCGCTGACGTTCCGGGAGCACACCGACTCCGGCATGCTGACCGTGCTGCACCAGCGCGGCGACTACGCCGGCCTGCAGGTCCAGGGCCTGGACGACGCCTGGGTCACCGTGCCCATCGACCCGGCCGCACTGGTGATCAACATCGGTGACCTGATGTCCCGGTGGACCAACGACCGCTGGCCGTCGACCCGCCACCGCGTCGTCGCAGCCGCCGACACCACCTCGACCCGCGCCTCGATCGCCACCTTCCACCTGCCGAACGTCGACACGGTGATCGCCCCGCTCGAACCGTTCGTCGGCCCCGACGGCCCGCACTACGAGCCCGTCACCCCGTACGTCTGGGAGGCGATGTTCCTCGCCAGGTACCGCGCCCCGGACCCGGACAACCGCTGACCGCTGTCAGGGGATGGAGACCGCGCGGTCGCCGGGCTCTGTAGTGGGCTCGGGAGTCCTGGGCGGCGGGCCGGCGGGCGGTAGGCCGTAAAGCGGTAGCCCGGCGAGCGGTGGGCTGACGAGCCTTGGGCCGGCGAGCGTTGGGCTGGAGAGCGGTGGGCCGGCGAGCGGTGGGCCCGGCGGCGGTGGCGGGGTCGGGGTGGCCAGATGGCGGTGGACGAGGTTGGCCAGGTCCCAGTGGTGCGGGTCCGCGAAGAAGGAGCCGCGGTCGGTGGGGATGACGGCCAGGTGCAGCTCGGCCACGGGGGCGCGTTCCCAGCCGAGGCAGCGGGAGTCGTGCAGGGCCAGCTGGGACGGGAGGCCCCAGTTGCTCGTCCGGTCGGCGGGGCGGGCCAGGACGACGGCCAGGTCCGACGGTCCGGGGCGGTAGGCCGCGTAGGCGCGCAGGGCGGCGGTGTAGGTGCCGATCGACGCGAGCAGGTAGTCCTCGTAGCGGGCCGGGTCGCGGGCGCCGAGCGCTCGGGCGATGCGGGCGCCCTGCTCGGACAGCGGCACGCCGTGGTCGATGCCGCAACGGCAGGTGCCCTGCCACAGGCACGGCAGGTGACGCATCCGGGCCAGCTCCCGGATCGCCAGCTGGGGGTTCGGTCGCGGCGGCGGCTGGCCCGGCAGCGGCAGGGCGGTGTCGAACAGGATCACGGGCGCGACCGGCTGGCCGATCCCGCGCAGCAGCCGGCCCAGCTCGTAGGCCAGGATGCCGCCGAAGCCGTACCCGGCGAGCTGGAACGGCCCACCCCACGGCTGGACGAGCAGCACGCCGGGCAGGAAGTAGGACGCCATCGCCCGGACGTCGCCCAGCGGCGGGCGAGCCCCGTCCCGGCCCGGGAGATCCAGCCCGCGGCACGGCATGGTGTCGATCAGCGCGCCGGCCAGGGGCTGTCCCGGGTGCGGTGGGCCTTCGAGCCCGCCGACGAAGAACAGCGGTGGGCGGCGGTCTCCCCGCCCGCTCAAGTGGGCCCGCCCCATCCGTCCAGCGGCACGTCGTGGGCCAGGGTGCGCAGCAGGTCGGCCGGTTCCGGGTAGCAGGGGATGCGACGCACGTCAGGTCCTTGTCTGCAGAGGTGCCCGAGCGGCGCGCGCCTCCTCGGCGAGGGTGGCGTCGAGGGCGTGGCGGACGAGTTCGATCAGGGCGGAGCGGGAGGTGGACCGGCTGCGGGCGTCCAGGGTGAGCACGGGATGGTCGATGTCCAGCGCCCCCCGGACGTCCTCGACGGGGTGCACGATCGCGTTGTCGAACTGGTTGACGGCGACGACGAACGGCACGCGCCGGTCCTCGAAGTAGTCGATCGCGGCGAAGCTGTCCTGCAGCCGCCGGGTGTCGACGAGCACGATCGCGCCGACGGCACCGAGCGTCAGCTCGTCCCACATGAACCAGAAACGGTCCTGGCCCGGGGTGCCGAACAGGTAGAGCACGACGTCCTGGTCGGGCAGGGTGATCCGGCCGAAGTCCATCGCCACGGTCGTCGTCGTCTTTCCCGACACCTGGGAGGCGTCGTCGACGCCGAGGGCGGCCGCCGTCATGTGGGCCTCGGTGGTCAGCGGGGGGATCTCGCTGACCGCGCCGACGAAGGTGGTCTTCCCCACCCCGAAGCCTCCGGCGACGATGATCTTCAGAGGGGTGGTCGTGGGCTCCTGGACGCTTTCGGAGCCGAAAGGCACGGGGCTAGAGCCGCTGAAGTCCATCGAGGACCTTTCGCAACAGGGTGGAGTCGGGGCGCCAGTCGGGGCGCTCGGGCCGGTGGACCGCGACGAGACCGTCGGCGGCCATGTCGGCGACCAGCACCTGCGCGACGCCCAGGGGCAGGTCCAGGTGCGCCGAGATCTCCGCGACCGACTGCAGGTGGCGGCACAGGAAGGCGATGTCGCGCTGCTCGGGCGGCATGCCGGGCGGTGGGTTACGCGCGGTGCTCACGCCGCGGCTGGTGGTCGCGACCAGCGCGACCAGCTCCAGCGGCGCGGTGGGCCGGGTCCGCCCGCCGGTGACGGCGTACGGGCGAACGACCGGGCCCGCCTCGTCGTCGGGCAGTTCCTCGTCCCGGGTCACAGCGGCCTCTACGCGTGTGCGCGCATCGGCGGGGAGAGGACCTGCCCGGCGCGGGTCACGAGCCGGGCCATCTCGAACGCGATGACCCCCGGATCCGCCGCCGGGCTCGCGGCGACCGCGAGGCAGGAGCCGTCGCCGATCGCGGAGACGAACAGGTAGCCGCTGTCCATCTCGACGATCGTCTGGCGTACGTCGCCGCCCTCCATGTACCGGGAGGCGCCGAGCGCGAGGGAGCGGAAGCCGGAGGCGACGGCGGCGATGTGGTCGCCGCCCTCCCGGGTCAGCGCGGCCGAGCGGGCCAGCTGCAGCCCGTCGGCGGACAGCGCTACGGCCCAGTGGATGTCGACGATGCGCCGTTCCAGGTCGTTGAGCAGGAAGTCGAGGTTACCGGTGGGTGGCATCGCCGTTCCTTTCGTCGTCGCGGGGCGACCCGGCGGGGAGCCCTTGTTGGAAGCCGGCGCGGAAGGCCGTGACGAGCCGGCGGGCCTTCTCCGGGTCGGAGCCGCCGGCCCTGGGTCCGCTCGCGGCGACACCAGCGGGGGCATACCGGCCGCCGCGCAGCTCGGCGTTCAGGCTCGCGCCCCGGCTCCGTCGCGGCAGGTGTCCGACCCGCGGCTCGTCTTCGGGCCAGTCGTCCGGCTCCGGCACCGGAGCGGCGGACCAGGCCACCGGCCGCTCGGGCAGCGGCGCCGCGACAGCGCGGGCCGCCAGCCCGGGACGGCCCAGCTGCCAGGACTGGGCGTCCGGGGCAGGGCCGGCGGCCTCCTCTCGGTCCGGGTGGCGGACCGGTGGGGGCAGGAAGAAGCTGTCCCGGACCGCGGCCGGGACCAGCGGCCCGGTCGCCCGACGGCGGCCGAGGCCGCCACCACCATCGTGGCCGTAGCCACCACCATCGTGGCCGCCGTCATCGTGGCCGTAGCCGCCGTCATCGCCGGGGCTGGCATCGTGGCCGTAGGCGTAGCCGGCGTCGTGGCCGTAGTCGCTGTCGTGGGTGTACCGGGCAGCATGGCCGTAGCCGGCGAAGTCGACCTCACTGCCGAGATCGACACTGTCGGGATCAACGTGCCCGCCGAGGTCGGCGCGAGGGTCACCGGGCGGCCCAGCGGCGACCGAGACGGCGACCGGCGGCTCGTCGTAGCCGGAGCCGACGACGTCGAGCCGGTCGAAGGCATCCATCCGGGCAAGCGCGGCCCGCAGCGGCTCGTCGTCGGGTGGCCCAGCCAGGATGGGCGCGTCGGCCGGGGCGAGGACGCTCGCCGGGAGCATCGCGACGGCGGTGACCCCGCCGTAGGCACTGCGGGCCAGGGACACGTCGATCCCGTGCCGGCGGGCGAGGTTCGCGACCACCCAGAGGCCGAGCTTGTCCGCCTCCGACTCGGGGTGGAACGGCGGCGGGTCGGCCAGCCGCTCGTTGAGGCCGGCCATCGTGGCCGGCTCGATGCCGATGCCACGGTCGGAGACCTCGACGGCGATGCCCGCGCCGACCGCGCTGCCGGTGACGACGACCGGGGTCAGCTCGGGGGACATCTGGCAGGCGTTCTCGATGAGCTCGGCGAGCAGGTGGATGACGTCGCCGACCACGGGTCCGGCGATCCTGGTGTCGACGGTGGCGCTGGCCTCCACCCGGGTGTAGGCCTCGACCTCCGCCACGGCGGCCCGCATCGCGTCGATCAGCTTCACCGGCTGGCGGAACACCCGGCTGGGCTGTCCGCCGGACAGCGCGATCTGGCCCTCGACCTCCCGGCGCATCCGGGTGGCGAGGTGGTCGAGGCGGAACAGCCGCTCGAGCATCTCGGGGTCCTGCTGGTCCCGTTCCAGGACGGTGATCAGCCTGAGCTGGCGGTGGATCAGGTTCTGGCTGCGGCGGGCCAGGTTGTGCATCGACGAGGACAGCGAGTTCTGCGCGGCCACCTCGGTCGCCGCCAGGACGGCGGCCGCGTAGACGGAGCGCAGCGCCCGGGAGACCTCGCCGATCTCGTCCTCGGTGGCCAGGTCGTCCCGTCCGCCCACGTCGTCCGCGAGGCCGCCGGGGTCGACCGGCCGCCGGTCGCGCAGCGCCGCCGTGACCGAGGGCAGCCGCTGCTCGGCGACGGTGACCGCGTCGGCGCGCAGGACCCGCAGCTGCCGCACGAGCCGTTGCGTGATCACCATGGACACGGCGATCGCCAGCACCATGATCGCCGCGGCACCGCCGCCGACGATCCCGGCGCGCAGCCGGGCGGCGGAGACCAGCGAGCTGCTCTGGTCGGCCAGGCTCACGTTGAGCTGCCCCTCGACCACCCGCAGCTGGTCGATCTTCGAGTTGACGTTGCCGAGCCAGACGGCGGGCACGACGTCGATGGGCTTGCCGGCCGCGGCCTCGGCCAGGACCTGGTCGCGCAGGGCGGAGACCGGGCCGACGGTCGGCCCTACGCGCTGGTCGTAGAGGCGCCGCTGGTCGTCGCTGGCCGCGCCCTCGAACTCGCCCAACCAGGCCGCCTCGGCGCCGGTCGCGATCCGGATACGGCCGACGTTGTCGGGAATCTGGTCGTGCAGGAACAGCGTGAGCGAGACGTAGCCACGCTGTTGCGCGGTCTGCTCCGCGACAGCGCTGATCGCGGCGAGCGCGGTGGCCGTGCGCACGAGCGGCGAGCTCGCGGTGCCGAGGCCGATCTGGGCCGAGGTCACCCCCAGCCAGGCGCCGACGATGCCGTTGTAGGCGTCCGAGATGGGTCCGATGGTGGCGGTCCTGGCGTCGACCTGACCGCGCAGTGTGGGTAGCTGGCCCATCTGCCCCACGGCGGCGGCCAGGGCGTCGCGCAGCCGCTGGTCGTCGGGTGCGCCGAGCGCGGCGGCCGTGACGTCCCGGTAGGCCGCGTCGACCGGTTCGCGCGCGGCCGCGGTGTCGGCCTGCATCGTGATGTAGCCGGAGGCGACGAACGACGAGGTGGCGTACCGCTCCTGGGCGAGCGCGCGGACCAGGGAGTTCACCTTGACCGTCAGCTGGGCCGCCGTGCGGGTGCGCCCGGCCGCGTGCGCCGCGTGCACCTGGCCGACCACCAGGGCCACGCTCAGCCCCGCGACCGCCAGCAGCGGCACGACCAGGGCGGCGGCGAGCCGATATCGGACCGGCCAGCGCTCCATCTTCCACTCCCGTCCAACGATCCGCCGTCTTTACGACAAACGCCGCAAAAAGGACAGAGGCGCGCCGGGTCAGACCAGGGACACGAGGGTGGTCCCTTCCGTCAGGGTCAGTCGAGGGGGTCGCGGCGGCCGGCACCATCCGAGGGGGGTTTCTACGGACGGTGCCGGGTCCGTCCCGGCGCGTCGCAGAAAAGTAGCCCGACCTTGCCCTTCAGGGGAAGGTTTTGGGCGTGGCCAGCTTTAGCCACCTGTCCACATGTGGCCAACCCTCGGAAACCTTCCCGTAACAATGGCTCGGACGCTGCACACTCGGGTGGAGAACGTTGCACTCAATAGGCCCATTGGTGGTATTGATCACCCCGGACGGGACCAGATCGGGACAACTCGCTCTTCCCTGCGTCACCACGCGCAGGGCACGATTCCGCCACCCCTGTTCGACGACGCCAGGTAGCTGACGGACGACGGAAGCCGACGAACGACGCGAAGCACGGACGCCACGTTGACCAACCTCGATTTCCTGGGCCTCACCCCGTTCGGCCAGCAGGTCTACGAACAGGTGGCCTTGCACCCGTATGCCGACACAGAGGGCATAGCCGGCTTTCTCGGCGCGGACGTCGCCGCGGTTGCCGCCGAACTGCGCGACCAGGCCAACCGTGGCCAGATCCGCTCGGTGGGTGGCGCCTGGCTGGCCGAGGACCTGACCCAGTGGCTCGACACCGAACACGCCCGTCAACAGGCCGAGCAGGCGACGGCGGCGGCCGAACGGGCTCGGCAGCGGTCCCGCCTGCTGCGCAGCCGCCTTCCGGCCGCGCATCGCCAGGGCACCCGCAAGCTGGTCGGTAACGACGGCACCGAGCTCGTCACCCACGGGGAGGTGAGCATCCGGATCGCGGAGCTCGCCGAGCAGGCCACCGACACTCTGCGGTTCATGCTCGCCGGCAACGAGGGTTTCGGGCCGAACCCGCACGTCATCCGGGCGTTCGTCGGCGCGGCCAAGCGCGGCGTGCGGCTGACCAGCGTCTGGACACCCGAATGCATCGCGGCCGCGCGTGGAGCGCCGAACGGCCGGCTACCTCCGTTGGGCCAGGTGCACGCCAGCCGCGACGTCCCTTACCGCGCGGTCGTCGCCGACGGTCGGGCCGTCCTGGTCCAGCGCGAGCCCGACGATCCGAGCCTGGGTGCCCTCGTCATCACGCACCATCCGACGGTGGCGCTGTACGCCCACCTCATCGACGCGCTGTTCCGGGCCGGGCAGCCGCTGTCGCCGAACGTGCCCCCGCCCGCGGCCGACACGCTCGACCCGCAGCGCGAGTCCCAGATCCTGCACCTGATCGCGACCGGTGCGACGAACGACCTCATCGGCAAGAACCTCGGCGTCTCGACCCGCACCGTCCAGCGCGAGGTGAGCCGGCTGATGGAGCGCTACCAGGCGCGCAACCGGATCGAGCTGATCACACTCACGACGGATCTGCCGGCCGACCAGGTCGGCGACGCCGTCGGCCACGAGAGCTGACGCCCTGTCGGCCTCGGGCCCCTGTCGGCCTCGGGCCCCTGTCAGCCTCGGGCCCCTGTCGGCTCCGGGTCCCTAGCGGCCTCGGGTCCCAAGCGGCCTCGGGTCAGCGAGCGGGTCCGCTGAGCGCGGGCCACGAAGCGGCCCTCCAGGCGGGCGACCCGGATCGGGTGCGCGAAGCAGGCCGTGACGAGGTCCGTGGTCAGGACCTCGTCGATCGGGCCGGCGGCGACGGTCTCGCCCTCCCGCAGCAGGAGGGCATGGGTGGAGCTGGCCGGGATCTCCTCCAGGTGATGGGTGACCAGCACGCTCGCCAGGCCCGGCTGCTCGGCGCGCAGGTCGTCGAGGCCGCTGAGCAGTTGTTCCCGCGCGGCGACGTCGAGGCCGGTGGTCGGCTCGTCGAGCAGCAGCAGCCGTGGCCGGGGCATCAGCGCGCGGGCGATGAGGGCCCGGCCGCGCTCACCCTGCGAGAGCTCCGGCCAGCGGGCCGAGCGGAGCGCCTCGATCCCCAGAAGGTCCAGCAG
Organism: Pseudofrankia inefficax; assembly: GCF_000166135.1. NCBI lineage: Bacteria > Bacillati > Actinomycetota > Actinomycetes > Frankiales > Frankiaceae > Pseudofrankia > Pseudofrankia inefficax. The sequence continues at coordinate 1,695,588 of NC_014666.1, read as the reverse complement.
CTCGTCGGCGTCACGTTCCTGCTCGGCCGTCGGGGTCCAGCGGGGAACCAGGTCGATCGTGCTGGTCGCCCCGGTCAGGACCACCTCGCGGATCGTCAGCGGGGTGAGCAGCGGATGACGCGGGTTGACGTGGCCGATGAAGGCCCGCAGGGCGCGGACGTCGACCTTCCCGAGCTGATGGTCGAGGACCCGCACCGTGCCGGACGTCGGGTGGCTGACCGCGCCGAGCAGCCCGAGCAGGGTGCTCTTGCCTGCGCCGTTGGGGCCGAGCAGCGTCCAGTGCTCCCCCGCACGCACGGTCAGGTCCACCCCGCGCAGCAGGTAGCGCCCACCGCGGACGAGGTCGACCCGGTCCGCTCGCAGCACCTCGGGGGCCGGCTCCGGCATCGTTCTCCGTACCTCCCGCTCCGCGGTTCCCGTCGGCCGACCCTACCCAGCGGGCCGGCGGCGCTCCGGCCGTCGACGCGGCCTTTTGGCGGCTTGTGGTCAGGATCGCGGCGCGCGGTTCGTACCCTGGCCGCCTACCCGACGCCGATTTCCATACCAAGTTGGCGATCACCGGTCGCCGCGCTCAGCCCAGGTCACGATGATCGTGGACTGGGTATGGAAACCGTCCATCGGCGCCCGATTCGCGCCCTTTGCCGCCCATCCATCACGAGAGCAAGTGCTTACTAAGTTCTTGCCACGGCCTTGAGGCGGACCTAGTGTGTCCCGTGCCTCATCCGCCGCCGCCGGAGGCCGGCTGGCCGGCCGGCTGGGGCGGCGTGCCCGCCGAGCGACGTGAGGGGACACATCATGATCGAGGACAAGGTCGTCACCGCGTTGCAGCGGCACTGGGAGGACGGGTTCAACCAGTACGACCTCGACCTGGTGATGGAGCCCGTCGACCGCGACGTGGTGTTCAGCTCGCCGTTCGTCCCGCGGCTGACGGGCGATCCGGAAAAGGTGACCATCGAGGGCTACGACGCCTTCCGGTCCTACATCGACGACTCGATGCGCCGCGTCCCCGACATCCGCTACTCCATCGACGCGTCCTTCGTGAGCACCCAGACGGTTGTCTTCGTCTACACCTGCCGGTTCACCGACGGACAGGTGAAGACCGGCGCCGACTCCATTCGCCTCAACCGGGACGGGAAGATCGTCGAGTGGCGTTGCCACTACTCGTTCGACCCGGAAGCCCTGGACAGCCTCATCCAGGACTGACCGAAGGCTGGCATTCTTGGCCCATGCGCAGCGTGTACGAGGAAGCGGGCGGCGACGAGGGGCTGCGGCGTCTGGCGGACGCCTGGCATCGCCGGGTGATGGCCGACGAGGTCGTAAGCCACGCCTTCAGCCACGGATTCCGTCCCGACCACCTCGAACGGCTCGCCAGCTACTGGGCCGAGGCGCTCGGCGGACCTACCTCGTACTCCGACCAGTACGGCGACGAGACCCTCGTTGTGCGGCTCCACAGCGGCAACGGCCCGCATGACGACATGGACCGCCGGGCGATCGACTGCTTCGACGAGGCCCTGGCGGACGCCGGCCTGACCGCCGAGCCGCTCCGCCAGCTTCTGCACGACTACTTCGCTTGGGCCACCACGACGACGATGAACCGCTACCACGACTCCGCCGACGACGTTCCCGCCGGACTGACGATCCCGCGCTGGTCGTGGGCCGGCCTGGTCTAGGACCAACTGGCCGGGCTACGACCACCAGAAGGCCGAAACAGCGATCATGGAGACGCCGGAGCCGAGCGAACGTCGCCAACGACGGCACTGGCCGGCCCGCCGTCACGGCTTCGCGTCGGACCAGCGGCTGATGACGGCGATGTCGGCGACGAACCGGACCGCGCTGCCGGCGGCCCAGTGGGCGGCGGTCGCGTCGAGCGCCCGGTGGGTGGCGGCGACGGCGGCCTCGGCGGTCTGGACCGGGACCTGGAGCAGCAGCTCGTCGTGCAGGCACAGGACGATCGTGCCGCCCAGCGGGATCAGCGCCTGGCGGACGGTGACGGCCCAGGCCTTGAACAGTTCGGCGGCCGCCCCCTGGACGACGGCGTTGCGGGCGAACCGGCCGTAGGCCGCCGCCGCGCGGCCGATGTCGCCGTCCGCGTCGGCCGGTAGCGCCCGCAGCGGGATCCGCCGGCCGCCGAACGTCCGCAGCGGCGTGGCGGGAGCGGCGCCGAGCGCGGCCGAGCGCCCGGCGGCGTCCGCCGCGTCGAGGTAGGCGAGCGCCACGCCATAGGTCTCGCGCATCTGGCGCAACGCCTGACCGGCCGCGCCGGTGGTCTGGCCGTACATCGCCGCGAGGACCGCGACCTTGGCGGTCGGCCGGTCGACACCGAGCCGGGCGGCGACCGGGGCGTACAGGTCGTCCTGCCGGGTCGCCCTGGTCAGCTCCGGGTCGCCGGAGACGACGGCGAGCACCCGTGGCTCGATCTGGCCCAGGTCGGCGCGCACGAACCGGTGGCCGGGCTCGGCCACGACGGCGACCCGCATCTCGGCGGGCAGGTTGTGCAGCCCGGCGTCGGCCGTCATCCTGCCGGCCGCGCCGTCGCTGCCGTGCCACCGGCCACGCAGCCGGCCGTCGGCGCCCACGTGGGTGGCGAGCCACCGATGCCCATACGTCGTCGCGATCCGCTCCGCCTTGCGCCAGGCGAGCAGCTCGTCGATGACCGGGTGGGCGGCGCTCAGGGCCCGCAGCCGGCCGGACCGCGTGTCGGGCACGTCGATCCCGACCGCCGCGAGGGCGGCCCGGACCGACGCCGGGTTACGCAGGTCGACCGACGAGCTCAGCTGGCGCAGGACCGGGGCGTCCCGGGTCCGTCTGGCCGCCGCCTCCCCCGCGTCGCCGACCGGCGGCGGACCGATGATCTCGGTGATGGTCGCGGTCGCCGTCGGCCGGTCGACCGGCAGGCCGTCGCGTTCGAGCTCGCGGGCCAGCACCTCGGCGGCGGACTCGGCGCGTGCCGTCAGCAGCGCCAGCGGCAGGCGCCCGGGGCTGGCTCGCGGGTCCGGCAGCGTGCTCAACGCCTGCTCCTGCGCCGCCATCGCGACCAGCGCGAGCCGCGCGAACCGGGCCGCCCGCGCCAGCCGGACGCCCGGCCCGCCGGCGGCGGTGGCGCCCAACGTCTCGTCGACCCAACCGAGCCGAAGCTGCCCGTCGAGACCGACCGGGTCGTCGACGTCGCCGACGTCGTCCTGCTGCTCGACCATCGCCAGCAGGTCGAGCTGGCCGTCGCCGCGGGCCCGTCGCGGCAGGGGCGGAACCGGCAGGCCGCGTGTGGCCGCCCAGACCGCGCCCGGGTCGTCGCGGTGGCCGCCCCGCAGGATCCGGTGCACGGCGGCGAGGTCCCAGCTCAGCGCCGGGCCACGGTCCGCGGACTGGCGCCACCCGCCCGCCAGCGGCGACCCGGCGCCGCGCGCCGACCACCACACCCAACGCGGGCCGATCGCCGCCTCCACGTCGGTGAGCACCGCCGCGGGATCGGCGTGCCCGGCCCAGCCGCCGTCCCCAAACGCGAGCGCCACCCCGACGCCCGGAACGGCGACCACCGCGACCGCCGTGCCCGGTCCGACGCCACTCGCCCGCAGCGCGCTCGCCGGGCTGGCCGGGCTGGCCGGCAGAGCTGGCCCTGCCGGCGAAGCCAGGCTGGCCGGCCGGGCTGGCCCGGCCGGATCGTCAGCCGCCCAGGACGAGACCACACGGCCATGGTGCTCCACACCACCGACATTTCAGGGCCGACGACCAGCCAGAACGCTCCGGTCGTCGGGGTGCGACCGTTTCGCGCGCCTCACCGACAGGTGCGACCTCGTTGACAAATTTTTTTGTCGGGTGAACCATGGACCCATGCTCGACGTAGCGGTCATCGATAGTCCAGGCGCGGCGGAGGCCTCGCTGGACCCGGTGCGGGCCCGGCTGCTGGCCGCCCTCGCGGAACCGGGGTCGGCGACGAGCCTGGCCGCCAGGACCGGGCTCACCAGGCAGAAGGTGAACTATCACCTGCACGCGCTGGAGCAGCACGGGCTGGTGGAACTGGTCGAGGAACGCCGCAAGGGGAACTGCACCGAACGGATACTCCAGGCGACCGCGAGTTCGTACGTCATCTCTCCAGCCGCGCTGGCGGACGTCGCCCCGGATCCAGACCGGGCGCGAGATGAGGGCTCGGCCCGCTGGATGCTGGCCCTTGCCGCCCGGCTGATCCACGAGGTGGGGCAGTTGCTCGCCGGCGCGACGGCCGCCCGCAAGCGGCTGGCCACCTTCGCGATCGACAGCGAGATCCGGTTCGCCACCGCGGCGGACCGGGCGGCGTTCGCGGGCGAGCTTTCCGACGCGGTCACGGCGCTGGTGGCTAGGTACCACGACGAGACGGCCACCGGCGGCCGGCCGCACCGGCTCGTGATCGCCCTCCATCCCAGCCTCAAACCGCCGGACGCCGGCACCAATCAGCAACGCCGTCCAAGCCCGCCCGAGCCCGGTCTCACCGAGGAGAGCTGACATGCCGAACGAGCCGACGAGCGACAAGCCCATCCCGGGCGGGCGCGAGTTCGCGATCGAACGCGAAACAGAGCTGCGGACCACGCCCGAGGACTACTGGGAGGCGGTCACCAACGGCAACGCGGCCTGGCTCTGGCCGATGGAAGCCCCTGAGCCGCGCGTCGGCGGTGCCGCCGCGTTCGGCGGCACCGTGCTGGCCTGGGAGCCGCCGCATCACCTGATCATGCGCAGCGAGGGCCCGGAGGGCTGGTTCAACCAGCTTGAGCATCTGATCGAGGCTCGGGACGGCGGTACGACCTGGGTCCGATACGTGCACAGCGGTGTCTTCGTCGACGACTGGGACAACCAGTACGACGGCGCGGGCAAGCACACCGACTTCTACCTGCACACCCTGGGCCAGTACCTGCGGCACTACAACGGTCGGCCGGCCAAGTACGTCAGCGTCGACGCTCCGGCCTCGTCGGTCACACCGGACGGCTTCGACGCGCTGCGCCGCGCCGCCGGCCTCGCCGACGCGAAGGTCGGCGACCGGGTTCAGCTGACGATTCCCGGGCTTCCCGCGCTGGACGCGGCCGTCGACTACCTCACTCCGCACTTCCTCGGGCTCCACACCGAGGACGCGATGTACCGGGTCTTCGGCCGCAACGCCTTCGGTGCCCCGGTGGCGGTCGCCGTCCATCTGTTCAGCCCGGACGCGGACGAGCCGACCGTCGACAAGGCCCTGCACGCCTGGCTGCACGGCGTATACGCCTGACGCCCTACCTGACGCTCGACGGGCGGGGCCGGCAGCTGGCTGCCGGCCCCGCCCGTCGGCATTCTCGGCGGTGGCCGCCGCCGGCGAGAGCGGCGACCCCGGGCCGGCGAGCCGCGGCCACGCGACCGGGCTCCGCACGCGGACCTGTCCATCGGGGTGACAGGTCCGCCCGCGGCCCTCGTCGGGCCCTCCTCGCGGGCCCGGCCACGGTCACGCTGTCGGTCGGGGTGGCCTGTCTACCAGCGGTTTCGCGCCGCCGAGCCGAGGTGATCGGGCCGCGGGGCGCCCGTTGACGAGGCCTCGGCCGTGGCATTTTCCGGCCAGACCAGTGGTCGCGGGCGCCGACGAAGGGGTCCGGCCCACGCTATTCTCGGATCAGACGTGAATCTGCCGACTTGTTTGCGGGCCTGCATCGCATCAACCGGCGCAGTATCGCGTCAACCGGCACAGCACCGCGTCAACCGGTGCCGGGTTTCAGGCCACGACGGGGGTGCACGGTTGTCTGTCAGGTGCGCGGAGGCTGGTCTGTGATGGCCGGCATATTCGGGCTCAACAGCGCCGCGGCCGTCGCGTTGTCGGGCGAGCTTGCCGCCATTCGAGCGTCATTGGCGTCGCTCGGGTCGGATATCGACGAGGCGCGCGGTATCACGGGCTCGACCGAGGTCGAGGACGCACTGGAAAGATTCGTGCGTGACTCGTCGGACAGCCGAGGAAATCTCGACCAACTGCTGGCCAGGGCAATCGGACTCGTGAACGGCCTGGTCGACGGCACGGTTGCCGTCGATACGGGTCTCGCCCAGGCGCTCGGTCCGGCCAGCGGACCAGCGTCCTCCACACCGGCGGCCACCGGTGGGCTGGGCGGCGCTCTCGGTCTCGCCGCGGCGGCGGGCGCGCCGTGAACGCGATGGTGGCGGGGCAGCGTGGGTTCAGCCTGCGGGTTCCGGACTCCTGGTTCGCGTTCGACGTGCGACGCGCGACGCGGACCGGGGATCTGGCCCGGCTGGTCGACGCGCGCACGGCCGCCGAGCCGCGCCTGCGGCCGTACCGTTCCGCGCTGCTCAAGATGCTGCGAGAGGTGGCTGACCGGGCCGAACGGCGGGGCGCCGTGTACTGCGCGGCCGCGCCGGCTGACGACCCCGGCGGCGGCACGGTCGCCACCCTGTTGGTGTTCGAGAGCGCCGGCGCCGACGATCCGGCGGACAGCACCGTCGCCGCGATCGCCGGGGCGCTGACGGCCCGGGCGCCGGCCCAGCCGGGTGGGCCGTGGCGCACCGTCGAGACCGTCAGGATCCCGGCCGGCGAGGCTGTCCGGATCCGTGCCGTCGAGCCGGCCAGGCTCGACGGCGGCACGGCAGTCGACACCGTCACGATGCAGACGCTCATTCCCGTGCCCGCCACCGATCACGAGGAATGGCAAGTCGGCGTACTGAACGTCGTCCTTACCAGTCCACACGTGGGTCTCGCCGACCCGTTGCTCGACCTTTTCGAGGCCATCAGCGACACGCTTCAGTGGTCGAGCAGCAACCCACCTGGCTAATTCCATCTACGGCGCCACGATTCCCTCCGACCGACCGCGCCACAGACATCGTCCGTCTACCCAACGCCTCAGCCATGACGACCCTCGACAGCCGCTCCCTGCCCTCTTCTGCTCTTTCTCGCGCCGATGGGAGATCCCTCGATGGCGAACATCCAGGTCGACTATGAGGCCATCCGTTCAACGTCGACCGCGCTGTCCCGCGCGCAGACCGACATGGAAGGCCAGCTGACGACGCTCAAAGGCCTGATCGACAACCTGGTGACCAGCGGCTTCATCACCGATCAGGCCTCCGGCCGGTTCCACGAGGCGTATGTCAGCTGGGACACCGGAACCCGCCAGGCCATGACCGGCCTGACCGGCATGAGCCGGTTCCTCACCGATGCCATCTCCCAGCACGAGCAGCTCGACGTGACCCTCGGGCAGGCCGCGGGAGGGTAGCCAACCGCCCGCGGGAGTGGGGAGCACCGGATGACCAGCGACTGGCAGGTGCTGGGCCTCGACACCGATCCCACACCGGGAGATCCGGCGGCCGTCCATGCGCTCGCCACCCGGTTGGGGCGCAACGCGACGACGGCCGACGACGGAACCCGGCGGCTGCGCGCGGTCGCGGCCGGGGGCGGCGACCTGGCGATGCGGGGCGACTACGCGGCCAGCTACACCGGCGCGTTCGACGATCTCCCGGGCCAGCTGGCGAAGCTCGCCCGCGCCTACCGCGACTGCGGCACGGCGCTGTCCGCCTACGCCACCACGCTCGGGCGCGCGAAGTCCCAGGCCGGCGCCGCCCTGCGCCAGGGCCTCGACGCCCATACCCGCTACCAGGGCGCGATCGCCCGCGTCGAGACGATGCTGCCGGCCGAGCGGGCACTGCTGCTGTGGCCGAACGACGAGCTCAGCCCAGGCTCGATCGCGGCCGCGACCGCCGACCTGCCAGGCCCGAACGTGGCCGACCAGGTGCGGGTGGTCGCCCGCCAGGGCGAGGACGCCCGCCACGACCGCGATCTCGCGGCCCGGCTCGCCCGGGACGCCGCCAGCCTGCGCGACGGCGCGGCCAGGACCTGCGCCGAAGGGATCGACACCGCGCTACGGGACAGCGGGATCAAGAACCGGCCCTGGTACCTCAAGGCGTGGGACAGCACCCGCCACGTCGTCACCGAGCCGTTCACGTCCTGGCACAACTTCGTCGGGTTCTGCGCCGACGTGGCGCTCGTCGTGGGCGTCGCCGCGATGGTGGTCTCCGGTCCGGCCGGCTGGATTCTCGGCGCCGTCGTGCTGGGCGCGAGCGCCGTCGTCCTCACGGACGCGCTACGCCGCTACGGCCGCGGCCAGGCATCGCTCGGCGAGGTGCTGATAGACGCGGTCGGCGTCATCCCCGGTGGCCGAGGCGCGGCCGAGGGCGCGCGCGGGCTGGGTGAGGCCGCCCGGGCCGTCCGCGCGGGCCGCGGTGGCTCGCGGATCGTGACAGCGGCCCTGCGCCTGGGCCGGGCGCGGCCGCCGCTGGCGACGCTCGGCCGCCGGCTCGGGACCGCCACGCCACGCGGCCTGGAGGAGGCCGGCCGGATCCGCGGTCCGCTGCGGCGCGCCGAGGTGTACGCGAAGGCGGCCTGGTGCCGGGTCACCGGCCGCGACCCGATCGACCTGGCCAGCGGCCAGATGATCCTCGACCAGGACGACGTCGAGCTACCCGGCGTCCTGGCGTGGACGCTGCGGCGCACCTACCAGTCGGGTTACACCGCCGGCCGCTGGTTCGGCGCCGGCTGGAGTTCCACGGTGGACCTGCGGTTGGAGGTCGACCACGGCGGCGTCTGCTTCGCGGCGGCGGACGGGGTGGCGCTCGCCTTCCCGCATCCGACGCCGGGCGACCCGCCGGTGCTGCCCGAGGCGGGGCCAAGGCTGGAGCTGGCGCTTGACGAGGCCGGCCGCTACACGATCCTGGACGCGGCCGCCGGCCACAGCTACCTGTTCGCGATTCCCGCCGACGGCCAGCGCGACGTGGCGTTGCCGCTGGCCGCGGTCGTCGACCGCAATGGCAACCGGATCGAGCTCGGCTACGACGCCGACGGTGAGCTCGCCCAGATCAGCCATTCCGGCGGCTACCAGCTCACCGTGCGGACCGACGGCCACCGGATCGTGGCCGTCGCCGCCGCCACGGCCGAGGGCGAGCAGACCCTGGTCCGCTACGGCTACGACGCGACCGGCCAGCTCACCCAGGTGGTCAACTCATCGGGCCGAGCGCTGCGGTTCGACTACGACCCCGACGGTCGGATCGTCCGCTGGCTCGATCGCAACGGCACCGAGTACCGCTACACCTACGACGCCACCGGCCGGGTCGTACGTACCGCCGGCTCGGACGACTACCTCGCCGGAACACTCGCCTACGACGACGAACGCCACGTCACGACGGAAACGAACTCGCTGGGGCACGTCACCGCGCACCACTTCACCGATCGGCTGCGCCCCGCACGCCACGTCGACCCGCTCGGCCGGGTGACCGCCTTCGGCTGGGACCGCTTCGACAATCGGACGGAGGTCACCGATCCACTCGGCCGCACGATCCGCTACCGCTACGACGACATCGGCAATCTCGTCACGGTCGAACGCCCGGATGGCACCCAAACCACGACGACCTGGAACGCGCAGCGCCGGCCACTGGTATCCGTGGACGCCAACGGCGCCCGCTGGGAGCGCGAGTACGACACCCGCGGCAACCTGGCCGCCGTCGTCGACCCGACCGGTGGCCGCACCGACCTCGTCCACGACGACCGTGGCCGACTGATCGCGCTCACTGACGCCCTGGGCCAGCTGACCCAGGTCGAGACCGACGCCGCCGGTCTGCCGATCGCCGTGATCGACCCGGCCGGCGCGGTCACCTCCTGGGATCGGGACGCCCTCGGCCGCGTGGTCGCGACGACCGACCCGCTCGGCGGCGTCACCCGCCTTTCCTGGACGCCCGAGGGCCACCTGACCAGTCGCGGTCGCCCCGACGGAGCCACCGACACCTACCGGTACGACCCCGAGGGAAACCTCGTCGAACAGGTCGATCCGGCCGGCTTCACCACCCGCACCGAGTACACCCACTTCGATCTTCCGACCGTGCGCACGAGCCCCGACGGCAGCCGGATGGCCTTCGGCTACGACACCGAGCTCCGGCTGACCAGCGTCACCAACCCGCAGGGCCTGCGCTGGAGCTACGAGTACGACGCCGCCGGCCAGCTCGTCGCCGAGACCGACTTCGACGGCCGAACGATCCGCTACGACTACGACGCCGCCGGCCAGCTGGTTGGACGAACCAACGGCGCGGGCGAGACCGTCACCTTCGCCCGGGACTCGGGTGGGGACATCGTCGCGAGATCCGGCCCGGACGGCACCTCCACGTTCGCCTACGACGCCACCGGCCGAGTCGTGCGCGCCACCAGCCCGGACGCCGAGGTTCTCGTCGAACGCGACCTCCTCGGCCGAGTCACCGCGGAGATCTGCGACGGGCGCCGTCTGGCCTCGCGCTATGACCCACTGGGCCACCGAACCCGGCGCACCACACCGTCGGGTGCCATCAGTTCCTGGGAACACGACCCTGCCGGCCGGCCGCTGGCGCTCCGCACGGCCGGCCAGCTCCTGACCTTCACCCACGACGCGGCAGGCCACGAGCTCGAACGCCACCTAGTCCGCGACGCCCCCGGCGGCGCCGAGGTCGTGCTCACCCAGCGGTGGGACGCCAGGGATCAGCTGCGCTCCCAGGCACTCGTCGTCGGCCCGGGCCCCGCCGGCCCGGGCCCCGCCGGGCTTGGGCAGCCGGCCGGGGCCGGCACCGCCAGACTCCTTCAGCGCCGCGACTTCGCCTACACGTCGGACGGCTACCTCGCCGAAACCGACGATCTCCTGGCCGGCGTGCATCACTTCGAGCTCGACGCGATGCGCCGCGTCACCGCCGTCCGGGGCGGCGCCTGGGCGGAGCGCTATGCCTACGACCCTGCCGGCAATCTCACCCACGCCGCGTGGCCAGCGTCCGTCGACCCTGACACCGCCGACGAACAGGGCGAGCGCGGCTACGACGGCACGCTGATCCGTCAGGCGGGCAAGACCCGCTACGAGCACGACGCGCAAGGCCGGATAATCCTGCGCCGGCAGCTCCGCCCCGCCGGGGAGACCGACGACTGGCGGTACACCTGGGACGCCGACGATCACCTGACCGCAGTCACGACACCCGACGGCACCGTCTGGCAATACCGCTACGACGCCTTCGGCCGACGCATCGCCAAACAACGCCTCAGTAGTGCCGGCGACATCGTCGAACAGATCACCTTCGTCTGGGACGGCCTCGTCCTCGCCGAACAGCACCACACGGTCCAGGCTGAGCCGGGCGAAACCGCCGGCCCGAGCACGACAACGGTCACCACCTGGGACTGGGAACCCAACACCTTCCGGCCCCTCACCCAGTCGGAACGCCGCCCCACCGGCGACCAGGCCTCGTCTGCCAACTCCCGGCCGGACGACCCCGATCAGGCCTGGTACGACACCCAGTTCCACGCCATCGTCACCGACCTGATCGGCACCCCAACCGAGCTGGTCGACCCCGACGGCCGCCTGGCCTGGCACTCCCGCGCGACGCTCTGGGGCGTCTCCCCACCATCCACCCCGACCACGACCGACTGCCCGCTACGCTTCCCCGGCCAGTACCACGACCCCGAAACCGGCCTCAACTACAACTTCCACCGCTACTACGACCCAGCGACAGCACGCTATAAAACGTCCGACGCCTTGGGACTCTCCCCTGCGCCCAATCCGTGGACCTACGTAACGAACCCGCTAACCTGGATCGACCCTTTCGGACTTGCACCATGCAAGGATCTCCTCCACGCATTCGGCAACGCACAAGGACCTCGAGCCCCTCGCCTCGGTAAAGATTTCGACATCGGGCCCGACGGCATGATAATTCCTCAGGAACCCCCCGAGGTGAAGGGGGCCTCAACATTCGCAGACGTCACAAAGGTGCCAGTAAGAGGCATATATCATTCCATACCCGCCGACACCCCGATGCCAGATGGGATTGGACTTATACGAGACGGCAGAGACGCCGGCGGCGTACATTTTCCGACCCACGCAAGCATATACCCAACAAAACCGATGAAACCAGACGATTTTGTAGAGAAGTTCCTCGGACTACCCTGGAAACGCGCTGGAAGAAAGAACTAAATGGAACCCTGGGAAAATCTAGTGGAAGCCGAGAACGCGTTCATTGCCGCCAGGATGCGGCTATTCACGGTCGACATCCGAACCCAGCTTCGCCAGGCGCTCGGAACTCGGCGAGGGCGAGCTACCGCATTGCGGGTTCTACTCGAAGGTCCGGAGTCACTAACGATGGACCTTATCGACGAGGTCTTTGATGCAACGATCGGTGCCACCGATGATATCCTGTTTGCGCGGGATGCTCTTCGCCGAGTAGACCCGGGGTGGCTGGCTATCGCATTGCGCCCGCTCATCGCGCGACATTTCAAGGAGCCGACAGAGCCAATCGACTGGCTCGACTACCGATGCGTGGCCGACCTTCTAGATGATCTCAAGCAGATCAACCTTCTCAACATCTTCATTAAGTGGGCATCAGAGGTGGACGACCCCGAGGTGCAGGAGGTTGTGGACGACTATCGCGACCTACTCGGCCAAGAGACCCCGGAAAGCCTTTAGCGTTCGGCACAAGGTAAATCCTGGGCTCGGTCGACGTCGCGCGGATACCTGACTTCAGGCAAGGAATGGCAGCCCGACTCCACGTCTTGCGGCCGCCACCGGGACCCACCACCGCGTCTTCGGCCGTGCGCCCATCGTGCTTCTGCTCAAATCGGCCGCCCGGCCCAATTCGGCCGCCGAGCGCATTGGATCGTTCGGCCCTATCCGCCGGGGCCTGGGGCCCCGTGGGCAGTGAGGCTTCTAGTGCCGCGACCGGCAAGGTCGGCCGCGTCTCGAGGCCAGAAAGATCGCTGTTTTCGCCCTCGCGTGGTTGTAACCGCCACGAATTTGTGACCGCTTGAGGGCCAAAACCGCGATCAAGCTCACAGGCCGACCTCGCCGGACCCGGCACGAGGGAATTTTCGCAGGTTTTCGACCATACAGGCGACGCCGCCCGCATCGGCCAAGGTCCAAGGGACCCAACCCAGGACTTCGCTCGGTCAGGTTGCCAGCTGGATCAGGGTTGCGGTTCCGCGGATGGTGAGGTAGCCCCGGCCTGGTGGGGTGGGGACGAGTTGGTCGGGTTCGAGGCGGAGGTTGTGTTCGCGGGCGGTGTGCGGGGAGGTCGGGGTTAGCAGGAGGAGGCCGCCGGACGTCCTGATCTCGTTGGTTACCTTGAGCAGGGAGCGGCGTTGGCCGTTGAGGATGGGTGTGGCGTCGCCGCACAGGATGAGGGCTTGGCGGCCGGCTGCGGCTGGGCTGGCGGCGTCTTCGAGAAGCGTGCGGGCGTCGGCGAAGTTGACGACCGTTGGCTCGATGGTGAGGTGGTCGCAGTCGTCGACGATGACGGCGAAACGGCCGTCGCCGAAGGTCTCGGCCGCCTCGCGGAGTTGGGTGTCCTTCACGTCGCCGGCGCGGATCAGGCGGATGCCCGGGTCGTCGTCGCCGAGCAGGGCGGGGAGCGGCGATCGTGGCGGCGCGACGACCAGCGTGCCGACGCCCAGACGGCGAAGACCCCGGACGATGGTCGCGGCCGCGGTCGTGCGGCCCGATCCGGGCGGGCCGGAGACGAGCAGGGCGTGCGGTCCCGGACCGAACAGGTCGAGACCGACGGTTGCCACGTCCTTTCCCCCGATGCCGAGCGGGAGCCAGGTCGGGGAGGGTGCGGGATGCGGCGCCGGTAGCTCGTCGGATCGCACTCGGATCGGCATCGACGGAAACGCGCGCGGCAGTCCGAAGGCCAACGGGGCGACCGCGGTCGGCGGCACGAATGCCCGCCGGTGGGTTGCTGACGCCAAGTCCGCCGGCGAACGATCGCTATCCGCATTGGCGGCGGGGCCGCTCTCGGAATGACTGGCCATTCTGACCTGTCGAGCGGGCCCAGCCCGGTCAGGCTCCGACCGGCGGTCCGGGCCGCGGGCGTCGTCAATGGCAGGCCCGAGCCTCAGCTGGGTGACGTACTCGGTCAGACGGGCCGCCGACAGGTGCGAACGAACCAGTTGGAGGTGGGTACCGGTCGCGGCGTCGACGGCCCGGCCGGGGAGGTCGGGCGGGCTCGGGGTGCCGGTCGGGTAGTGCAGTCGGCGCAGTTCCTCTTTGCCAAACGGCAGCAGGAGCCGGCGGGTGAACAAGGCCGCCGTCCGGCTGCCGGCGAGGTCGTGGCCGCCGAGCAGGATGACATGGACTCCGACGGGTGGTCCGGCAGCGATCACCTCGCGTAGTTCCTGCAACGGGGTTGTCTCGACGAAATTCGGGTCGGCCCGGTTCTCGAAGTACTCCCAACCGTCGACGATCAGCACGATCCACGGCCACCGCGCGCCACCACCCGGCCCCGCGGCCGCGCCACCGCCACCGCCGCTGGCACCGCCCCTGGCACCGGCACCGCCGAGGCCGGCCGGCGCCGCGCGGGTGGACAGACGAGTGGTGACCTCCCCGAGCAGCCAGGCGGTCAGCCGGCGGACGCGGTCAGGTTCCGCCGTGGAGACGACGGCGCCGCAGTGTGGCAGCGCCGTATAGGCGTCGAGGCCAGCTGGTTGTCGTTCGATGACGTAGACATGCGCCTCGTCGGGCCTGAACCGTGCGGCCATACCGGTGATGAGCGCGGCGGCGAGCGTGGTGCGGCCGCTCTGCGGTCCGCCCGCGGCCAGGAGCCGGTCGGTGCCGGCAAGGTCGAAGACCAGCGGGGGTTGCGCCTGAACGGCCGGCTCGTCGGCCAGGCCGACCGGGATCTCCGTAGCGCCGGCCGGTGTCGTCGCGGCCGCGGCCAGGTCGGCGATCGTCAGGTCAGCGGGCAACGGTGGCAGCAGAGGCCGGAACGGTGCCGGTAGGTCCGCCCGGGCCGCCGCTTCCTCGATGGCGCGAATAGTCAGCGTCTGGTCGGTGGCGGCGCCTCCGTGGTCGACCTTCTCCTCGGGTCGCGGCAGGCCGAGCGCGCCCCAGTCGACGACGCGGACCCGGGCCGGTGGCGCGCCGTCGGCGGGGGGCGGGTCGCCGAGGTAGCCAGACTGGAACGGCCGCGGCGCACGGGTCTCGTCCTTGGTGAAGAGGATCAGGCCGCGTCCGCGCAGCCGGCCGGGGATGGCCGCCGCATCGGGAACACCGAGGACCTCGATGCTGTCAGCCGGCTCGTTCTGCCGCAGGGTGATCCGCAGGTCGATGTTGTTCTTCAGCTCAGCGGAGAGCTTCCCCTGCAACGACTGGGTGGCCAGCACGAGGTGCATGCCCAGCGATCGCCCCTTGGCAGCGACGTTGACCAGCTCACGCAGGAAGTCCGGCGAGGTCTCCAGCACCCGGGCGAACTCGTCAAAAACCAGCGCAAGCCGTGGCAACGAAGCCATCGGGCGGCCGGTACGTCGGGCACGCCAGTACTCGTCGATCTCGCCGCCGTACCGCGCGAGGAGCCGTTCCCGCCGGTGGACCTCGGCTCGGACCGACGCGAGCACGCGCCGGGCGGCCGCCTGGTCGAACACGTCGGCCGCCGTCTCCCCGGTCGAGCGCAGCAGCGCGACCACATGGGGGCAGTTCTCGAACGGCAGGAACGCACCACCGCCCTTGAAGTCGATGAGCACCAGGTTCAGCTCGTCCGGCGCGTTCGCCAGCAGCAGGGAGGTCACCAGCGTCTGCAGCAGGATGCTCTTGCCCGCCCCGGTGGCGCCGCCGAGCATCGTGTGCGGTCCCTGGGCGGCCAGGTCGATGGTGACGGGCCCGTCGGCGTCGGCGCCGAGAACGACACGGGTGGTCGGTCCCGGCGAGGCGGCCCACAGCTCCGCGACGGCGCCGGCGCTCGGCCGTTGGATACCAACCAGGTCGAGGAGCCGGACCTGCGTGGGCAGGCTCGCCGCCGTGCCGCCGAGGCTCAGCCGGTCCCGCATCGGCGCGATCGCGCGGGCGAGCTCCTCGGCCGGCTCGGCGTCGAGGCCTTCGGCGACGCCGTGTACCGGTGGCTCGCCCCGCCCGCGCGTGAGCTCCAGGGCAAGGTGGTCGTCGACGACGCAGGTGCCGCGGCATTCGTTCGGCGCGGTCCGGTCGACCGCGAGGACGTAGACGCCGGCCTCGGGACCGTCGCGAAGGACCGCCTTCATCCCGGGCAGGTTGCGCAACGCGAGAGCGCCGTCCAGCAGGACGACCACGTCCATCTCGTGGCGGACATTGGTGTTCCCGCGCCGTTCGGCCAGCCGGATCGAGATCAGTTCGCGCAACTCGCGGACGCGGTCGGCTCGGGTGGACGCCGTGTTCCCCACCCAACAGGGAAGATCACCGGCTTCGCTGTCGTAGGTGTGCGGCAGCCAGGTCGCCCAGGAAAGGTCGGCACCGTCGTTCGAGGTGATGAGCACGAGACGCAGGTCGTCGGGACTGCGCAGCGTGCCGAGCTGGATCAGCAGCCAACGGGCGAGCGATCCCGCGGTGGCCGCCGGGCCGACGATGCCGAGGACCCCGACGGCGCGCAGGTCTACCGTCAGCGGAACCCCGCGCAGCTCAGGCTCCCGGAAGCCGGCCCACCGCTCGCCGCGGATCACGAACGAAGGCGCGGCGGTGCCGACGCCGAGCCGAAGGGACAGCCCATCCGGCGAGTCCGCGTTCCGGGGCCACAGGTGCCGACTGGCGCCGGTCGCCGCCAGTGTCACCTCGACAAGGTCTGGTGCCTGCGCCCGACGGGTCCGTTCCTCGTCGGCGATCCTTGTACCGAGACCGCGAGCCACGCCGGCTGTGGCCTCTTCATAACGCCCGCGGTCCAGCCGGCGTTGGCGACGGTCGCTCATCTGGGTCCCGATCACGCCGAGCGGGCCCAGCAGGCACATCAGCAGGACAAGCGTGCGGTGCGTGACCACGGCGAGCACCAGGCCCATCGCTACCGGAAGCAGGGCCGAGAGCCAGGCTCCCAGCCGGGAGGTGGGCGGCCGGGTCGGTGGGGTCGGCAGCACGATCTCGGCCGGGTGGACGGCCGGCGGGGAGATGAACGTCCGGTCGAAGTCGAGCCGGCCGTCACCGCCTGGCTTCGTGATCAGGCCGGCGGCCGGCAGCGAAACCCATTCCAGCCGGTCGGAACCGACCTGGAGCAGCGAGCCAGCCGACAGCACGGCCGGCTCGGTCAGCCGCTCGCCATCGAGGAAGGTGCCGTTGAAGGAGCCGACGTCGACGGCCGCCGCTCGGCCCAGGACATCGATCTCGATCTCGACGTGCTCACGGGAGGCCTGCTCGCAGTGCAGCACGAGGTCGGCGTCGCCGGTGCGGGCCGCCGTCCGCCGACCAGGCGGGAGCCAGGCGACGACTCCCACGTCGGGCCCGTCGAGAACCCGCAGTGCGCCGACCGCCCCCGCCGCCAGCGCGCGCTGGCGCGGGCCGGGTGCGCCGATACTGACAGTCGCGCCCTGGAGCAGCGGGCTCTCCCCCACGGTGACCGTCGGGTCGAGAAGCCGCTCGCCGATGTAGCAGGGACGGCCCGCGGCGGGCAGCGGCAGCGCGGCCAGAACGGACGCGAGGGTGGTAGCGGGCTCCGCGGTGATCTCGACGTCCCGGCTCGCGCCCGTGGACGCGTGCCGCACCGTCACCCTGATGATCACACCAGGCTCGCCTCCGAGACCCGTGTCGCACCATGACCTGCCGCCGCGGTGACCCGCCGGCGTCGCGACCCATGTCGCCGTGACCCCATGTCGCCGTGACCCGCTGCCGTGACCCAGTGATGTGACCAGTACCGGACCCGCGTACGTCGCCGAACTGGTGATCTTCTGTGCGCTGTCAGACTAGCCGGAAATCGCACCGCTCCGGGCGGGGTTGAACCGCTCCGCACGCGCTCGGCCGCCGGCCCGGGGCGGGTCGGCGGCCGAGACGAGAACTTCCGTTCTCCTTATGTGCCAGCGGTTATGAAGCGTCGACAGAGGCAGCCGGCCAGGTCGGCGCCGGGGGCGCCGGGGGTGTCGGCGCGGCCGAGGGGTCGGGCCCTCCCTGGTCGAGCCGGAACGGCGGGTAGACGTCAGTCATCAGGGCCGCGTAGGCGATGACCCTGGCGGTCCACCGGTCCAGACCGATGATCAGGTCATACAGCGGACGCGGATACCGGCCCCTGAACAGCAGGACGACGGCGGCGACGGCGATCAGGAGGCCGACCAGCCCGGGCGGTCCGCCGAAGCCGTGGTCACCGTGCAGGAACCGGTGGCCGCCACCGCCCCAGTCGCCAAACCCGGCGAAGATCGCGACCACCAGATACTGCGGGATGGCGAGCAGCCACCACTTCACCAGGACGAGGCCACGGGAAAGGCGTTCCGGATAGGCCACGTCGAAACGGATCGGATAGTCCGGAACGTCGCCGAGCGTGAATGGTGGATACTGGTCGGTTCCGAGCGCGCCGTAGGCATAGTATCGAACCCGCCAGGTCCAGCGCAGCACTCCGACATTGAAACGGAAAATCCCGCGCGGATAGCGCCCGGTGAACAGGATCGCGAAGAAGGCGACGACGGTGAGCAGGAAGAACGCGATCCAGAGAAACAGCAGGATAATCGAATGTGGAATGATCAGGAACCATTTGACCAGCCACAGCCAGCGCGAGAGCCGCTCGTCGGGCTCGGGCTCGGCGTCAAGACGGACGGGGTGGCCTGGGTCGGCGGGCAGCGGGGCGGAGGGGGCCGGGGAGTCCGGGTAGGGCTCGGTGGGCATCGGTCATCACTTTCCTTGTGCACCAGGTGGTGTTCTGACTCCAAGATCCCCGCTTCGGGCCCGTTTGAGTCCCTGTCTTTCGCCCCGAGGTGTCCCGCGCCGGGTCCACCGAAAGAACGATCGGCGGATCGGCCGGATGGCAGACATCAGCCGAAAGAACGATGGACGGACCGGCCGGATAGGACACGCTGTCAGCGGGTGCGGGTACTGCCACCGTGCCTGAGTTCGGCTGCCTTCGCCACGTCCAACGGGACGAGGAAACGTCAGCCGTCGCGTTCTTCCGGCTCGGCCGTGCCATTGGCGCCCGCCGGCGAGAGCGACTCCGAACGGCGTGCGTCGACCGGGCGCTGATTGCGGCGGATCATGTCGACGATCTCGGTCACCGGGCCGACCGCGAGCAGTTCGTCGCCGGCCCGCAACCGGGTGTGGCGGCTGGGCCGCAGATTGGGCCGGGCGGGCGCCGCGCCGTTCACCGCCGCGCCGTTCACCGCCGCGGCGGGAGTCTCCCCGTTGGGCCCGGCCCTGTGCGGCTCCGCCGCCGCGGTGACGGCCAGAATGCGGGCCCCGGTGGCCAGCTCGGCGAGGGTCGGGCCGACCAGGGCGGCACCGGGGCGCACGACCATGCGAGCAACCAGGAACGGGGTGCGTTCGACGTAGAAGGTGCTGATGACGTCGTAACCGAGGGCTGCGCCCACGAAGTAGGGCGCAGCGAGCGCCGCGGCACTGCGCACGGTGTGGATGTCGAACCGACGCTCCACCTCCGAGGTCATCGACGCGTCGGCCACGCGCAGCACCACCCGCAACGCGGTCTCGTCGGACCCTGCATCCGGGGTCGGGCCGGCCGCGACGCGGGCATGGCGCTGGTAGGACCGGCCGCCCGCCTTGCTGGCGGCGTGGCGGGCCGCGAGCCGCTCGTCGCGGGCCTGAGCCAGCTCCTCGTAGGCATCGCGGGCGGACAGCACGGTCTCCAGGTTGGCGACGCCGTCGCTGGTCAGAGCCGCGATCGCGGTCGCATGGCCGAGACCGGCCTGCAGCAGGGTGGTCCGCACCGTCGCGTCGCCGATCACCACCGGGACGCCACGCTCGCGGGCGACCGGCAGGAACCGGTTGTGCTCGTCCCGCTCGATCACCACCACGGCCCGGCCGGCACGCAGCAGCCCTTCCATCGTCGCCGTACCGACCTTGCCGAGCCCGCACAGCACCACATGGCCGCGCACGGTGCCGGCCCGGCCGCGACCGAGCGCCTTCTCCAGCTTCCGGCTGATGATGACGTTGGTGATGAAGGCGTAGATGACGGCGACCGAGAGGGCGCCGAAGAGCATCAGAAGGATGCCGAAGGCCTGTAGCCAATGGGTGGCGTCGCCAAAATTGAAGTCGCCGTACCCGACCGTCGTCATCGTCTCGACCGTCAGATAGAGCGCGTCGAAGGCGTCGAAGTTGTCCGGTGCGTCCGGGTCGTTGGCGGCGTAGGTCAGTCGCAGCACGACGGTGCTCAGGACCACGAGCGTGAGCACGGCGGCGAGCGCCCAGCGGAACGGGCCGTCGAACTCGGCGCGGATGGTGGCGAGCAGCGCCCGGACCCGGCCGAGCCGCCCCTGGCCCGCGTCACTGCGCAGGATGGGGTCGGACCCGGAGCGTTCCTGCCGTTTGCGCGCGACGGCTGCGATCTCAGCGAAGGTACGGGCATCGTGCATTCCCGCGACCGTCAGCCCACGGGCGTCGAACTCGGCGAGACGGCCCAGCATCGTCAGCTGGTCCCCCGGGGCCAACGGGATGTCTCGTGGTGGGCAGAGCACCGGGTCCCGGTCGGACGGCCGCCGCAACGCGATCGGGGTGAGATCGCCGTAGCGGGCCCGGAACGCGTCGGCTTCGTCCACGACGGCGTCGACGACGGCGAAGACCTCCGAAGCCTCCTGGTCGTGGTTGGTCGCCGGATCCGCGAACAAGGTGAAGGCGTGCACCACATCGGACCGGATACAGGCCTCGACAAAGCTCGGCCCGACCCGGTCCGCCATGTTGATGACCGTCGCGGCCGGGATCGCGGTGGCGAGCTGGTCGCCGAGCTGGGCGTTGTCGATGCTCACGACCAGCCGCCTGCTCGGCGCGACCTCGGCGGCGGCGATCGCGGTCTGCAGATTGTCCAGATCCAGGTCTCCGCAGGCGGCGACGGCCAGCGCCGTGTCGATGTCCGCCTCGCGCAGCGCCTCCGGGCTGTGCGCGCTCTCGGGGACCACCCGGACGCCGCTGCGTTCCAGCCGCCGGCGCGAGCCCGTCGGGTCGCGGTCGTCCACGACCACCACAGCGACCCCAGATGCCACCAGCTGCTCGGCTACCCGCGACCCCAGAGCGCTCAGCCCGCAGACGATGACGTGCCCCGACACCTTCGCCACGCCGTTCGTGCCTCCTTCGCTGAGGAGAGCGAACCACGACTGTCTGTCCACGGTGGAACGGGTCCGTTTCCCCGTGGGAACGGCCCGCGCGAGGCGACGATCCGGAGGCCGGCGAGGCGCCCGCGCCGTTGCCGGCGATAGCCGGACCTATCCGCTCGAACGGGCGGAGAGCCCCCACCCGGCTCCCGATCACCCCAACTCGGACCCACTCTCGATATATCGAGATATGCTCGTAACGGTCATCGAGGTCCGAGGAGCAACCATGACGACACCATCCGTTCGGGGCGCCGCCGGCCGCCGCGGGCATCGCCCGCCGCCGCGCCAGGTCGAGGTCGTGGGAGTCGAACGACTGACCCCGCGCCTGACGGCCGTCCACTTCAGCGGCGCGGGACTCGTGGGCTTCCCCACGCCGGCGCCGACCGCCCACATCAAGGTCTTCCTTCCCGACGAGAACGGCACGCTCGCGCTTCCGCAACTGGGTCCCGACGGTCTGGTCATGCCGGCCGGGAAACGGCCGACGATGCGCACCTACACCCCGCGCCGCTACGACGCCGCGACCAACACCCTTGAGGTCCAGTTCGTGCTGCACGGGGAGGGCCCGGCGTCGACCTGGGCGCAGCGGGCGGCCGTCGGCGACCAGGTGGCCATCGCCGGTCCCGGTGGCCGGTTCTCCCTTGACGAGACCGTGCCGCACTGGTGGATCGGCGCCGACGAGAGCGCGGTCCCCGCCGTGGCGACCCTGCTCGAGGCTCTTCCTGACACCGCGACCGCCGAGGTCCACCTGGAGGTGGCCGGCGCGCAGGACGAGCTCCCGCTGCCCGCCCGGGCCGGAACCACGATCACCTGGCACCACCGACGCGTCGCCGATGCCTGGGGAGCCGAGCTCGCCACGGCGGCGAGGTCGGCGACCCCGCCGGCCGGCACGCAGGTCTGGGTCGCCTGCGAGTCGGGTGCCGTGCGCCAGCTGCGGTCGTACTTCCTGACCGAACGGCAGTGGCCCCGCGCCGCCCTGACCTCCCGGGGCTACTGGCGCCTCGGCGCGGCCGACCACCCGGACCACGACTACGGCGAGGACTGATCGCACGGGGCTTCCCGATCTTCATCCGACCCCGTGCGGCAGAGTCGGCATAGGCGGCGAACAGGAGCGTGAGCGCCCGCGGGAAGTGTTGACCGAAGGCCTCCCATTCGGCCGGCGGTGGCGCATATGCTCCCCGGATATCGGGCGATTCCGCCAAAGTCTTGTGTGACTCGACATGTGAGGCTGTCGTGTCAAGAGGGCGCCACCTGTCCCTGTCACCTTCCGAGTTCCCCGCTGGCGCCATCAGACGGCGCCGCGCCAGACCGCGGACGTTATGTCTGATCGCGGGAGTCGGCGCCCTGACGCTGGCGATGACCGGCTGTATGGGCGGAGGCGGCGCGCCAACGTCGGCGCCGTCGGTCTCACCGTCGCCCACGGTGCGCCGGTCGCTGCCGCCGCCGACGGCGATGTCCCGCGAAGAGTTCCAGCAGGCACTTTCGACGGTCGACGCCGCGCTAAAGCCGGGATTCGACGCAATCGGGGCCGCGCAGACTCCCACCGACCTGGCCAACGCGCTCGGCGCGGTACAGCTCAACCTGGACGCCCAGGCCGGAGTTCTCGGCAACCTGCGCCCGCCAAGGCCCGAGGTCGCCTCGACCGGCCAGGTGATCACCGCGATGCGCGACCTGTCCAACGACCTGGCGACCATCGCCACGGACACCAAGGACGCCTCGGTCTGCACCGGCGGCACCGGTCTGCCCCGGGCGTCCAACGTCAACGGTGCCCAGGAGTTCCGGTTGGCCTACCTGGCGCTCACCACCGCCGACCCCGGCCATCCGTACACCTTCGGCACATTCCTGCCGGCCGCCACGGCGGACCCGGACCGCCGGCCCGGAACCGGGCCGCTTCCCGGCGGCCGTTCGAGTGGCTACGGCCACCTGACCGTCGAGAACCAGGGCGCCGCCGACTCGGTGGTCAAGGTGATGTCCGGTGGTGACCTCATCCGCGCCGTGTACGTGCAGGCCGGCGGCTCGGCGACCGTCACCGGTATTCCCAACGGGACGTACGACGCCTACTACACGACCGGTACCGACTGGGACGACGGCAACCGCCGGTTCACCCGGGACTGCGCGTTCGACAAGTTCGACAATCCCGTGGAATACACGACCTCGTCGACCAGCACGACGATCGAGTACAGCGTCTGGACGCTGACCTTGCACACCAGCGATCTGACGAACTCCGCCCCCACCAGCCCGATCGACGCCGGCGCGTTCCCCGCTTCGTGACCGCCGGGCCTGGGCCGCTTCCCGGGGCCAACGGCAGGGTTGAGTCGAACTGGAACGTGTTACATGATCCGTCTCATGACGCGGGCGGTGATCGTGACGGACCCGGCCGCCAGGAACGCGGTGCTGTCGTCGGCGGCCGAGTGCTTCGTCCGGCTCGGGGTCAGCCGGACGACCGCCGCCGACATCGCCCGCGGCGCCGGGATCTCGCGGGCCACGCTCTACCGCCGCTACGGCGGGACCGTGGAGATCTTCCATGCCGTGCTGGCGCGGGAGTCCGAGCAGATGTCGGCCGATGCGGCCGAGCTACTCGCGTCGGTGACGGACCCGTCGTTACGGCTCGTCGAGGGCATGGTCTTCGCGATCCGGGAGGTTCAGCGGCGGCCGGTCCACGCGGCGCTGTTTTCGACCGGTGACGCGGCCTGGTCGGCACGACGGGCGATACGTGCGACGTCGCTGCGCCGGATCAGCGAGGACGCGATCCGCCCGCTCGTCGACGTGACCGTCGCAGGACTGGCCGAACCCGAGCTCGGCGACCTCGTGGACTGGATCCTGCGGCTGATCATCTCCTACGCCGCCGTCCCCGGCCCGGGCGACCTGGATGAGGCCACGATCCGCCGCCAGCTCAACCGGCTGCTGGTACCGGCCGTCACCGCGCTTCTCGGCCTGGCGACGCCCGAGGAAATCTGAGTCCGTCTGCCGCGGACCGGGGAGGGAAACCCAGAATGAAGGCACTGCAGGTGCGGGAGCATGGCGACCCGACAGACGTTCTCGCCGTGGCGACGGTCGAGTTACCGGTGCCCGGGCCCGGCGAGGTACGCGTCCGGGTCGGGGCGGGTTCGCTCAACTTCAACGACATCGACCGCTGTCGCGGCAATCTGGTCTCGCTTCCGACCCCACCGCCGTTCACGCTCGGAATGGACGTGTGCGGGGTGGTCGACGCGGCCGGGGACGGCGCCGAGGCATGGGTCGGCCGGCGCGTCGTCGCGATCACGAAGAACGCCCTCGGTGGGCTCGCCGAGTACGCGATCGCGCCGGCGGTATCGGTCTTCGAGGCGCCGCCGGGGCTCGACGACGCCGAAGCGACCGCCTTCCTGCTGCCGTTTCATACCGGCGCGCTCGCTCTGCTGCATCGGGCTCAGCTGACCCCCGCCGAGACGTTGCTGATCCATGCCGGTGCCAGCGGGCTGGGGACCGCCGCCATCCAGCTCGGGCAGGCGATCGGCGCCCGGGTGTTCGTCACCGTCTCCAGTCCGGCGAAGGCAGAGGTCTGCGAACGGCTGGGCGCGGAGGTCGTCATCGACCACACGAAGGACGACTTCGCCGAGGCGGTCCTCAAGAACACCGACGACGTCGGGGCGGACGTCATCTACGACCTGTCCGGCGGGGCGTTCGTCGGCAAGTCCTGGACGTGCATCGCCCGCGATGGCCGCTACGTCCCGGTCGGTTTTGCCGACGATCCGGAGAACGGCATGACGGGCCGACCGCTACGCCTGGCCTGTATCGGCAATTTCTCGATCGTCGGGGTGATGCTCGCGTGGGTCGACCAGATCGACCCGGGAATGCGGCGGTTCGGCCTCAACCCGTTCGGCCGCGAGACGGCGGACGAGGTGCACGGCCAGCTCCTCGACCTGCTGGCCGCCGGTTCGATCCGGCCGTTCGTCGGCCGTCGCGTCACGATCGAGGAGGCGCCCGCGGCGCTCGGCGACCACCAGGCGCGCCGCTCCGTCGGCCGCACCGTCGTCGAGCTCGGCGCCTGACGGCCATGGCCACCGAACCGACGAACGCCGTCGCTCCCACCACTCCGGCCGTCCCCGGCGTCTCCCCGGCGGTCGAGGCCGAGACGGCGCAGGCCGCAGGGGCCGCGGCCGACCCAGGTCCGTTAGCCAATCCGGCCGGCGACCCGAGGCAAGCCGCGCCGGTCAGGGAGTACACCTGGCGCGAGGCCGAACTGCGCAACCCGCCGCTTCGCCTGCTCAACGCGGTCGGCGCTGGACTTCGCCGGCTTCGGCTCGACTGGCCGGCGCTGTCGCCCGAGAAGGTCGTCGCCGCGGCGCAGGCCCGGGCCCGCGCGCAGTTCGGGGCCGATGACCTCGGCTCGGCCAGCTATCGCGAACCGCTGGAGCGCTACCTGGCGGCGGCCGCCACGGAGGCCGACCTGACGACCTTCGGCCGTCTTCTCGTCACCCGGATGCTGGCGAACGCCCTGGTCAACCGCATCGCCCTACAGGCCTGGACCTCGGCGCACCCGGAGATCCGCGCCGAACAGATCGAAAGCCCGTGGATCATCGTCGGCCTGCCCCGCACCGGCACCAGCCTGCTGTCGATCCTGCTCGGGCTGGATCCTCTTTCCCGCCCGCTGCGGCAATGGGAGGCGGCCCATCCCATTCCGCCGCCGACCTTGGAGACCGCGGCCGAGGACCCGCGTATCGCGCAAAGCGCCCGGGAGCTCGGCCAGTTGCTCAGGCTCAACCCCGCGCTGGGCGCGATGCACCCGTTCGGCGCGAGCGTCGCCGAGGAGTGCATCGCGCTGTTCATGTACGACCTGCGCACCCTGGGGATCGAGACGCAGGCACATGTCCCGTCCTATGGCCGGTGGCTGGAGACGACGGACATGACCCCGGCCTACGCCCAGCACAAGCTGGCGCTGCAGGCCTTCCAGTCCGCGCAGCCGACCGGCCACTGGGTGCTGAAGTCCCCGAACCACCTGTGGTGCCTGCCGACCCTGCTCGCGGCGTACCCGGATGCCCGGGTGATCTGGACCCATCGCGACCCGGCCCCCGTCGTCACCTCGCTGGCCAGCCTGAACAACGCCGCTCAGCGCCCGCTGACGAAACGCACCGATCCGCGTCCGACGGCCGAGGAGTGGAAGGGGAAGGCTCGCCGGGCCATCAGCGCCGCGATGGCGTTCGACACCGACAGCCCGCCCGGCTGGTGCGTCCACGTCCGCTATGACCAGCTGATGGCCGACCCGGTCGGCGCGGTCGGCAGCCTCTACGAACGCTTCGGCCTGACCGTCCGCGACCTGCATGCCCGCCGTATGCGCGCCTGGCTCGCCCAGGTCCCCCAGGACGCGCACGGCCGCCACCGCTACACCCCGACCGACTTCGGCTGGACCTACCCGCGGCTCACCGACGAGTTCGCCGACTACACGACCCGGTACGCCGTCCCCACCGAAACCTGACCGACCCGGAGCGGGACGCCGCTGGCATCGCCCGCCAGGCCAATGCCGGTGGCGTCGGCCCTGGTGCTACCCATCGGCCGGTTCGTGCTCGGCGCTCCACTCCGGGTCGACAAGGTCCTCGTAGTCGGGGTGCTTGCCGATCCAGGCGCTGATGAAGGGGCAGCGCGGCCAGACCTTCAACTGCCGGGCACGGGCCTCGTCGAGCACGCCCCGGGCGAGGTCGCCCCCGACGCCCTGACCGGCGAACGCCGGCAGCGTCTCCGTGTGGTTGAACGCGATGATCCCCGCGTGCGCGGTGTAGGTGACGAACCCGGCCAGAACACCGTCGATGTCCAGCTCGAACCGGTGCCGCGCGGTCGCATCGGTCAACGTGCGCTTACCAGGCATCGCTGTCTCTCCTCGGTGACGGGTGCCGCAACCCCACGCTTCTTTGTACAGGCCCGCTCTCAGCGCCCGGCCGATCACGGTCAGATCAACCTGAATCATCTAGATGGATCAAGCTCAGACCGAGACCAGCTCCAATCCCCACACGGCCGACCAAGGCCCAGGTTCGCAAGGAACGGCCGATTCGCTCGACGTCAATACATCTAGATCTTAAGGTGAGGTCAGGGTCGGACGGCAACCGTGTGACCTGGGTGGGGCCGGGCGCGCCGGCCCCGGAAGCTGGAGGTGGGCGATGACGTTCCGGGTCGTGCAGTGGACGACGGGCAATGTCGGACGGCAGTCGGTCGAGGCGATCGTGGCCCATCCCGACCTGGAGCTCGTCGGGTGCTTCGCGTGGTCGCCGGACAAGGCGGGGCGGGACGTCGGCGAGTTATGCGGCATCGCGCCGACGGGGGTGCTGGCGACCGCGGATGTCGACGCCCTGCTCGGCCTGAAGCCCGACTGCGTGGTCTACAACCCGATGTGGCCCGACATCGACGAGATCGTCCGCATCCTGGAGTCTGGCGCCAACATCGTCAGCACGGCGGCCTTCATCACCGGTCACTCGCTTGGGGACGGGCGTCGCCGCATCGCCGAGGCGTGCGCGCGGGGACAGTCCTCGATCTTCGGGAGTGGTATCAACCCCGGCTTCGCGGACCTGGTCGCGATCGTGTCCGCCAGCTGCTGCGACCGGGTGGACAAGGTCGTGGTCACCGAGACGGCGGACATCTCCGGCTACGACTCGCCGGCCACCGAGCTGCCGGTCGGTTTCGGGCGGCCGATGGACGACCCCGAGCTGCCGAGGATGACGGCCTCCGCCACGGCCGTCTTCGAGGACGCGGTGCGGCTGCTCGGCGACGCGCTCGGCGTCGAGTTCGACGAGGTGGTCTGCGAGGCCGAGTACGCGCGGACGACCCAGGACGTCGACCTGGGCTCATGGCAGATCGCCGCCAACCACGTCGCCGGCATCGCGATCAGCTGGCAGGGCAGGATCGGCGGGCGCACGATCGTCGACCTGCGGGTGCGCTGGCGCAAGGGCCAGACCCTCGACCCCGACTGGGAGATCAATACGGGCTACGTCATCGAGGTCCAGGGGCGCCCGACGATCCGCACCCAGATCGACATCGCCCCGCCCGCGGACTTCGAGTGGAAGACCCTCGGGGACTTCATGGTGTTGGGAATGGTGATGACGGCGCTTCCCGCCCTGAACGCGATCCCCGGGGTCGTCGCCGCGGCCCCGGGGATCGTCACCTACACCGACCTCCCGCTGCCACTTCCCCGCGGCCGCGTCCGGATCTGATCGCCGGTCGTCATCGAACAGCTGAACGAGGGCCGGACGCTAAACTCGGCTGCGATGCGACTCATGCTGCTCCGCCACGGCCAGACTCGCTACAACGTCGCCGGCGCCCTGGACACCGCGCGTCCAGGGGCCGGGCTGACCCCCCTCGGCCACGGGCAGGCACAGGCATTGCCGGCCGCCTTCGACGGCCAGAGCATCTCGGCGATCTACGCCTCGGTTCTCGTTCGCACTCAGCTCACCGCGGCTCCCGTCGCCGAAGCCCGTGGGCTGGCGGTCGGGGTGGAGGAGGGCGTCGAGGAGATCGCCGCGGGCGACCTGGAGCTGCGCAGCGACCAGGCGGCCATCGCCACCTACCTCGACGTCGTCAGCGGCTGGATCCACGGCGACCTGGACCGCGCGATGCCCGGCGGCCAGACCGGCCGCGAGTTCGTGGACCGGTATGACGCCGCCATCGCGACCATCGCCGCCGCGCACGCCGACCAGAACGCCGTCCTGGTCGTCAGTCACGGCGCCGCGATCCGGGCCTGGGTCGGCATTCGGGCCGGCGGCGTTGGCTCTGTCGAGGATCTCTGGCTCGCGAACACCGGAATGGTCACCCTCGAGGGCGACCTGTCGACCGGCTGGAACCTCGCGCACTGGCGCTCCGAGCCGATGGGCGCGGCCGCCCTTCCGGCGGTGGCCGCGCACGACGTCACCGGAGCCCCGGTCCGCGAGGCCGTCTCGGACAGCCGGGAGGCCGGGTAACCGCCGGCCACCAGCCAGCCGATCAGCACAACGGCAGGCTTTCCGGTACCCCCGGTCAGGCGACCCGCGGGTGACGAACCCCGGGCGGTGGCGCATCCGCCCAGGAGCCCGCCGCCGTCCAGCCCCCCATCTCCGCGGGCCGCCAGCCCGGCACGGCCGTGGCCCCGGCCTGGTCCGAAGCCGACGCGCCGGTTCGGGACCTGACCAGCATGGCGAGCACCACGGTCAGCGCCGCGAGTTCCCGTTCGTCCGCCCGTCCGCGCGTGACACGGATGTCCGGACCAGGCGGGTCCGACGCGCGGCCCTTTTCCGCGCCAGGGCCCGGGCCGCTCATTGCGGCTGGTTCCCATGCTTACGCGCGGGCAGCCGAACGTCCTTCTTGCGCAGCATGTCGAGCGCCCCGATCAGCCGGAATCGCGTCTCCGCCGGGTCGATCACGTCGTCCACCAACCCCCGTTCGGCGGCGTAGTAGGGATGCATCAGCTCCCGGCGGTACTCGGCGATCCGCTCGGCCCTGGTCCGCTCGGGGTTTTCGGACGCGGCGATCTCCCGACGGAAGACCACGTTCGCGGCGCCCTCCGCACCCATCACGGCGATCTCGTTCGTGGGCCACACGAGCGACAGGTCGGCGCCGATCGAATGCGAGTCCATGACGATGTAGGCGCCTCCGTAGGCCTTACGAAGGATGACCTGCACCCGGGGCACCGTCGCATTGCAGTAGGCGTAGAGCAGCTTCGCGCCATGCCGGATAATCGCGCCGTGCTCCTGCGCGACGCCGGGCAGGAATCCCGGCACGTCGACCAGGGTCACCAGCGGAATATTGAACGCGTCACAGGTCTGGACGAAATTAGCGGCCTTCTCCGACGCCGAGATATCCAGGACTCCAGCGAACGAAGCGGGCTGGTTGGCGACGATGCCGACCACATGGCCGTCGAGGCGGGCCAGGGCGCAGATGATGTTGGGCGCCCAGCGTTCGTGTACCTCCAGATACTCGCCGTCGTCGACAATTTCCTCGATCACCAGCCGCATGTCGTAGGAGCGGTTGCCGTCAGCGGGGACGATGTCGAGAAGCTGGCCCGTAAGCCTGCCGGGCGGGTCCACGGCACGCGCCGCCGGCGGCAGTTCACGGTTGTTCGACGGCAACATCGAGAGGAGATATCTGACGTCGGCGAGGCAGACCTCCTCGCTGTCATGGATGAAGGTCGCGACGCCGGTGGTCTCAGCATGGACGTCGGCCCCGCCGAGGCCCTCGTGCGTGATCTTTTCCCCAGTCACCGCCCGCACGACGTCGGGCCCGGTGACGAACATCTGGGACGCGCCGCGGACCATGAACACGAAGTCGGTGAGCGCGGGACTGTACGCGGCGCCACCCGCGCACGGCCCAAGCACCACGGAGACCTGCGGGACAACCCCGGAAAGGCGGACATTGCGCTGGAAGATCCCGCCGTAGCCGGCGAGCGCCGTGACGCCTTCCTGGATCCGTGCACCGGCGCCGTCGCACAGGCCGACCAGGGGTGCGCCGGCCGCCTCGGCCATGTCCATGATCTTGTGTATCTTCTCGGCGTGAGCCTCCCCGAGCGCGCCGCCGAAGACGCGGAAGTCGTGCGCGTAGGCGAAAACCAGCCGGCCATATATCTGCCCCCAGCCGACCACTACTCCGTCGGTGTACGGCCGGCGAGACTCCAGACCGAAACCACTCGCCCGGTGCCGCCGCAATGCCTCCAGCTCGGTAAAGGTTCCCTTGTCGAAGAGCAGGTCGAGTCGCTCGCGGACAGTGAGCTTCCCGCGGGCATGCTGGGCCGCGGTCGCCGATTCATCCGGTCCGCCCGCCACGCGTTCGCGCAGCGCGGCGAGTTCCAGTGCCCGGTCCCGGGCGCTGGGCGCTGGGCGGGCATCGCCCGGAGCTGGCGGTGCCTGCCGCAACGACGAGCCATTGTCGTCCGGAGCGTGGCGTGACTGGGTCACGATTCTGGTATAGGTCTCTTGCCGCTCGTCGCTGATGCGCATTGGCTCCCCAAGCTGGTCTCGCGCTGCGAGCGCATTCGATACGCCGCCCGAGACCTCACCATCGGCCACTCACCTCGCGGATGGATCGAACACATCTCAAGGCTCGGGCGCAGCCGAATGGTCGGCGGATTACCCGGCCTATGGCTCCCGGAGGAGGACGGCGCGACCCCGGATGGCCCGCTTGGCCAGTGCGTCGAACGCGTCCGGCGTACGGGTCCAGTCCTCCTGCCAGCCGATGAGCGGTCGCACCCGGCCCTCGGCGACCAGGTCCGCCACGATCGCGATGTCCTCGCCCTTGGTCTCGTGGGGCAGGATGCCGATGAAGCCCAGGATCAGCCGCCCGTTGGCCACGCCGTTGAGGTAGAGGTCGCGCGGCTCCACGGTCGATCCGGTCCCGCCCCCGTAGACCACGAGCGTGCCCTCCGGCTTGAGCCGGCGCGCGGCCTGCGCGACCGTCGGGCCGGCCACCCCGTCCAGGACGAGGTCGAACCGACCGACCGTGTCGTCCTCGAGGGAGGTCAGCACCCGGTGGGCGCCGAGCTCCCTGGCGAGGTCGACCCGCTGCGGGCCGCTCACCAGGGCCGTTACCCGGGCGCCGGACAGCACCGCGAGCTGGACGCTGAACTGCCCGGTGCCTCCGGTGGCCCCCGTCACCAGGACGTCCCGCCCCAGCACGGCGCCGCCGTAACGCAACGTCCGGAGGGCGGCCAGCCCGGCGCACGGAATGGCCGCGGCCTGCGCGAAGCTCACCCGGTCGTCCAGGACGGCCGCCCAACCGCTCGGCACCGCGACCCGCTCGGCCCAGCTCTCCCAGTCCACGACGGCCGCGACCCGGCTGCCGACGGGCGGCCCGCTGCCGTCGGCGGCGGCCCGCAGCACCACGCCGGTCACGTCCTGCCCGGGCCGCCAGCCGTTCGGCCGGCGCGCGATCAGGCCGACCTCGCCCGGGTTGATGGCGTACCCCCGGACCTCCAGCAGGAACTCGCCGGCCGCCGGCTCCGGCTCGGGCAGGTCGTCGGCCAGCCGCAGCCCGGCCTGACCGGCCGGATCGGTCACGAACCCTCGCATCTGTCTCTCCTCAGTTCGTCGGTCGGCGGATTGGCAACGCGCCGGGATCAGTCACCGGTGGACGCGGGGACATACGGCTCGGCCGGCTCGCCTTCGAGCGCCGTCGACGGCCGGCCGTCCACCCCGACGGGCACGTCGCCCAGGAGCGCGACGTGGTAGAGCAGGCGGTCGGTCTCGGCCGTGTGGCCGAGTTTCCCGAGGTCGGCCGGCCCGCGGTGCAGGCTGGACCGGTTGTCCCAGAACGCGACGTCCCCGGGCTTCCAGTGGAAATACACCGCGTACTCGGGCTTCTCGGTCTCGTCAAACAGGAGGTCGAGAATCCGCTGGCTCTGCCGCATGGTCAGGCCGATGATGTCCTCGGTCGAGATGCGGTTGACGAACAGGGCCCGTTCCCCGGTTTCGGGATGCACCCGGACGACGGGGTGGATGACCGAGCGCGGATGCGCCCGGATGTCCTTGCGGATGTCCTCGGACGGGATGTCCCGGATACCCAGCCGGTGCACGGCGCGCAGTCCGTCCACGAAGGTGCGCAGGGACTCGGGCAGTCCCTGGTAGGCGGCGGCCATGTTCGCGAAGCCCGTGTCGCCGCCGAGCCGGTAGGCGGTGGCCGCCCGCAGGACCGCGCTGGCCTGCGGGTTCAGCAGCGTCGTTCCGTCCTGGTGCCAGAACGTCTCCTGCCGGATCTGCTCGGACAGCAGCACGTCGTCCGGCCGGGCCGGCCGGCCACTCGGATACGCGCTGCCGGACGCCTTGTAGACGATCGGGAAGATCTCCGGGTAGCCCTCGATCTGCCGCCAGCGACGCGGCTGCACCGCTGTCGTCGCGCTGGGCGTACCGAATCGCCGGGCGAAGGCCACGTGCTGGGCATGGTCCAGATGCTGTTCGGAGAAGAAGACCGCCTTCCAGGTGAGCACCGCCCGCCGGATCGCCGCGACCGTCGCGTCGTCGAGGGGCCGGGTGAGGTCGACTCCGGTGATGTCGGCACCGACGAAGGCGTTGCGGGGGATGACCTCGATGGTCGAGGTGTCAGCGATCGTCACTCCTCGCCTCCTTGATGAGCGTGGGCACGCCGAGCGGGGCCGGGCTCGGCCGGCTTCCCCCGGCCTCGCCGGGGGGTGCGGTCAGGTGGCAGCGAAGGCCGTGCTCGTGGTCCGCCCCGCGCCACGGAGGCGAGGTCACCTCGCACAGCCCGTCGATCCGATGCCGGCATCGACCCGCGAACGCGCAGCCCGCCGCGGACTCGAGCCCGGACGTGTCGACGTCCGGGTGGCGGGCCGCACCGGGGGCGGGCGGGCGGCGCCGCCGGGCAGGCACCCCGTGGTCGAGGCGCGGGACGGCGGCCAGGAGCAGCTGCGTATACGGGTGCCGGGGCGACCGGAGGACTTCCGCCGCCGGCCCGACCTCGACGATCCGCCCCCGGTACATGACGGCGATGCGGTCGGCGAGGTAACGGACCACGCCGAGGTCGTGGGAGATGAACAGGTACGAGACCTCCCCCGTGTCCAGCAGCTCCTTGAGCAGGGTCAGGATGCCGGCCTGCACCGAGACGTCGAGGGCGGACACCGGTTCGTCGCACACCACCACGGCCGGCCGGCCGGCGAAGGCCCGGCCGATGGCCACCCGCTGTTTCTCCCCGCCCGACAACTGGCTCGACCGGCGCTGGAGTGTCGCCGCGTCCAGCCGGACCCTGTCGCCAAGCCGCTCGACGGTCCAGTCCCCGCCGAGTTTGCGAATGGCGCGCCCGAGAATGGCGGCCGCCGTCCGCCTCCGGTTCAGCGAGGCGTCCGGCTGTTGGAACACCATCTGGAGGTCGCGGCGGGCCCGCGGGTCACGCCGACCGACGTTCGGATGCCGCGCGACCCCGTCGACGCGGATGGTGCCGTCGTAGCTGACGAGCCCGGCGAGACAGCGGGCCACGGTCGTCTTCCCACTGCCGGATTCACCGACCAGGCCGAGGACCTCACCGCGCCGGATCTCCAGGTTGACGTCGTCGCAGGCGAACGCGCCGTCATAGCGCTTGGTCAGGTGCTCGATGCGCACCACGGGTTCGCCCGGCGGCCGGCGCGGGGCGCCGCTCGTCCCCGACGGCGGCCGCGGGTCGAGGGAGCCGGGATGGAAACACCGCGCCCGGTGGAGCGGCCACTCCCCCGCCGCCGCGTCCAGCCGGGGCTCCGTCTCGCGGCATTCCAGGGTCGCGACGGAGCAGCGCGCGGCGAAGACGCAGCCGGGCGCAGTCCGGTCGGACGCGGCCAGGCGCCCGGGAATGGGTCGCAGCGCGATCTCGCGGCCCGGTCCGCGCAGGTGGGGGACGCCGCGAAGCAGGCCGGCCGTGTACGGGTGCAGTGGGGCCCGGAGAAGGGTGTCGACCGGTCCTTCCTCGACGAGCCGCCCGGCGTAGAGCACCCCGATCCGGTCGCACATGCTCGCGATCAGGGGCAGGTTGTGGCTGATCATCAGCACGCCGAATCCCAGCTCCGCCTGCAGCCGCCCGACCAGGTCAAGGATCTCCGCCTCGACCGTGGCATCCAGTCCGGTGGTCGGCTCGTCGAGGATCAGCAGCCGGGGCCGGACCGCGAGTGCCATCGCGAGGACGACGCGCTGCTGTTGCCCCCCGGAAAGCTCGTGCGGATACCGGAGCGAGATTCTCCGCGGGTCCGGCAACGAGACCCGGCCGAGATCCTCGGTGGCGGCGGCCCGCGCCGCCGCCACCGGCATTCCGTGCGCGACGTGGACCTCGGCCACCTGGTCGCCGATCCGCATCGTCGGATTCAGGGCCGCCCCGGGCTCCTGGTAGACCATCGCCAGTTCGGTCGCCCGGAACTGGCGGAGCTGGTCGCCGGCGAGACGGAGCACGTCCCGGCCGCCGACCCGGATCGACCCGCCGGTGACCTGGGCGTTCTGGGCCAGGTACCGGGCCACGGCGTACGCGGTCGTGCTCTTGCCGCACCCGGACTCACCCACCAGTCCGTACGTCTCGCCGGCGGCGATGGTCAGATCGAGGCCCCGCACGGCCGGCAGGTCGTTCCCGCGCTGCCGGAAGGTGACGGTCAGATCACGTAGCTCCAGGGCGGCCGGCGTCGTCATTGTTCGAGCACCTCCCGCAGGTTGTCGGCGACGAGGTTCACCGCCGCGACCAGCGAACCGATGGCGCACGCCGGGAACGCCACCGTCCACCAGGCGTTCTGCAGCAGGGTCAGATTCTGGGTGACCGCCAGCCCCCAGTCCGGGGACGGCGGCTGGGCGCCCAGGCCGAGAAACGACAGTCCGGCGTCGATGAAGATGGCGTGCCCCAGCCGGACGGACGCGTCGATCACGATGGTCGGTGTGATGTTCGGGAGGATTTCCCGGAACATGATCCACAGGCCGCGCTCGCCCTGCAGCCGAGCCGCCTCGACGTACTGCGTCTCCCGCTCGACGAGCACCATCGCCCGCACCGTCCGGGCGATCAGCGGGGTCAGGAACACCGTGATCGCCAGCATGATCGTCAGCACGGAATGACCGAACGCCGAGACGATGAGAATCAGCGTGATGATCCCGGGAAAGACGGTGAGCACGTCGCAGGCCCGCATGACGAGCTCGTCGGTCAGGCCCCGGTACCAACCCGCGGCCAGTCCGACCGCCGTTCCGGCCAGGGCGGCCATCGCCGTGGCGGCCGGGGCCACGGCGATGACCGGCTCGGCCCCGGCCAGAACCCGGGCCAGCACGTCGCGGCCCAGGTTGTCGGTGCCGAACAGGTGCGACCAGCCAGGCCCGCGCAGCGGCGTGCCGGCCGCGACGAAGGGGCGCACGCCCAGCCACCGCCAGGCGACGGCCATGATCACCCAGAAGGCGACGACGGCCGCGCTCAGGGTGAACGACAGCCGGCGCAGCAGCCGCCGCGCCGGATGGCCGCGGGCGGGCTGGCCGGCCGCGGCCGCCCGGTCGGCCAGGTTCGCCGGCTCGACGGCCCGGCCGAGCGAGGTCTCCGCGACGACCACCCGTCACCGCCCGTCCGGGCTCGAGCGGACGCGGGGATCGAGCAGCCGGTAGGCGACGTCGGCGGTCAGGATGACCAGCATCGAGACCAGTGCGGCGACGAGCGTGCACGCCTCCAGCACGAAGATGTCCTTGTTCACCACCGAGTCGACCAGCAGCTGGCCCAGCCCCGGATAGTTGAACAGGATCTCGACGATGACCAGCCCGCCCAGCATGAACGCCGCCTGGTTGCCGAGCACCGCCGTCGTCGGGATCAACGCGTTGCGCAGCACGTGCCGGCGCAGCAGGCGCCCCGGCGGCACCCCGTTCAGGACGGCGGTCCGATAGTGGGCCGACCCGAGCACCTCCGTGGTGGTGGAGCGCATCATCCGGCTGGTGTGGCCGAAGGACGCGACCGCGACCGCCACCGCCGGCAGCAGCATTCCGCGCACCCGGTCGAGTCCCGACCACGCGAGCTGTGAGTCGACCGGGAACCAGTGGAGCTCGACCGCGAAAAGGATCAGCAGGATGACTCCGCTGACGAACTCCGGGATGGACGACAGGGTCACCCCGACCAGCGTCAGGACGCGGTCTGACCTGCGGCCGAGGCGATGGGCCTGCCAGAGACCGATGCCGATCGCCACGGGGGTCGTCACGAGCAGCGCGAACAGGCCGAGCAGGATCGAGTTGCCGAGCCGGCCCAGGACGAGGGGCCGGACCGGGACGCCGAGCGAGAGGCTCGTCCCCCACCGGCCCCGGGCGAATCCCCCGATCCACCGGAGGTACCGGGCGACGACCGACCCGTCGAGGCCCTGGCGGTGCTGCCACAGCGCGACCTGCTGCTGGGTCGCGTACGGCCCGAGGACCACCCGGCCCGGCTGGCCCGGGACGACCTGGACGAGAAAGAAGACGCCGACCGAGACGGCCAGCAGGACGAGCGGAATCACGACCAGTCGTATCGCGATGAGGCGGAGCATTTCGCCAGCCTTCCCGGGACCGCGAGCCTTGCGGGGACGGTGCCGAACCGGTCAGGCGCCGATCCAGACGCCGCCGAGATCGAGGGCCATGTCCGCCCCGAGGCCGTGAACCCGCTTGTTCGTGAAGCGCACGGTCGGCTCCCAGACGGGAATCACCACGGGTACGTCGTCCCAGAGAATGCGGCCGATCTGGTTGACCAGTCCCTGTTTGTCCCCGTCGCCGGTGACCGCGTCGAGCTTGACCGCCAGCTGGTCCAGGGCGGGATTGCTGTAATGCGAGGCATTCCACGCCGCCCCGGTCCTGAACATGTACGAGATGAATTCCGACGGCGACGGCCGGGCCGCCCAGCCCGTCAGCGTGGCCTCCGCGTTGAGCCAGGGGGCCGTCGTGTCGCTGCCCGCGTAGTAGGCGGTGTCGGAGAGGGTCGCGAGCTCGACCTTGAATCCCGCGGCGGTGAGCTGCTGCTGGAGCTGGGCCGCGTAGGAGACCTCGAACTGCGAGGCCGTGATCGAGAACGCGATGGTCCGCCCGGCCAGCAGCTCCTTGACCTTCTGAAGGTTCTTGTCCCGCTGCGCCAGGCCCTGGGGCCGGGTGCCGTAGCTGGGCGCGAAGATGTGGTCGTTGCCCACCGCGCCCTCGGACCGCAGCTGGACCGCGTTGACGGCCGAGCGGTCCAGCGCCCAGGCGACGGCCTGCCGGACCGAGCGGTCGTCGAACGGGGGCCGGTCGGTCCGCAGCGCGAGCGCCGTGAACGTCGAGCTGGGCCCGGCGGCGGTCGTGATTCTCGACCGGTTGAGGCTCGCCCCGTCGGTGGCGATCGAGCTGGTCTCGGCGTCGATCTCACCACTTTGAAGGGCCAGCAACCGCGCCTGGGCGTCCTTGTACAGCAGAAGGTCGACCCCGTCGACGTAGATGCGGCCAGCGTTCCAGTAATCCGGTCGGCGGGCGTAACTCAAGCGTTGACCGGTGACATTCGCGGTAAGGGTGAACGGCCCGGTACCCATCGGCGTCCTCGCCCAGTTCCCACCGTAGGAGGGCGGCAGAATGAACGTGTTGAAGTTTCCCGACGACAACAGGTAGGGGAAATCGGCGAAGGGTCGATGCAGCCTGAACTGAACCGTGAAGTCGTCGATCTTGGTGATTGTGTCAAGGATTCCCCTGAAGGTCGCGGCGGCGGGCGACTCAGACCGCGGCGCGGTGAGGCGCCCAAGGCTTGAGAGCACGGCGTCGGCCGTGAACGGGGTGTGGTCGTTGAAGGTCACCCCGCGCCGCAGCGGGACGGTCCAGACCAGGCCGGAGGGGTCCACCGAGCTCCGCAGGCCCAGGACCGGTCGCAACGTCGCGTCGGCCTCGAGGGAGAACAGGTATTCGTTGACCAGTTGCACCGCAGCCAGTCCGGTGGGATCGCTGCTGGTCACCGGGTCGATGCCGGAGCTCGGTACCTCGGAACCGAGCTTCAGCGTGCCGCCCCGGACCGGCTTGCCGGGCGGTCCTGCCGCCGTGCCGGATGGGTTCGAGGTGGACGAGCACGCCGCGAGCAGACCGGTCGCCCCCGCGGCCAGGAGAAGCCCTCGGCGAGACAGCGGGAGGTCGACTACCTGGCGCCGGGAGACTGCTACGCCGCTCTCTCGGGGGTCAGACCGATTAGCCATGCGGTGCGGGCCCTTTCGGGTCGAGGGCTGCTGGAGTGGTCGCCGAGCCGCTACGTGGCGCCCTCCCGGCGTCGATGGGTGTGGGCCACCTCGCCAAGCCGCCGCGAAGCGTCGCCCTCGATTAGCTGTCATCATCAATGATTGGCAGTACCAGCGAATCATACTCTACTTACCTGATCGACTTTGTCAACAAGTCGGCACCAGCGGTCCTGAAGCGAGACTCCAGCCCGGTTCCCGATGCTCGGGACGTGGTCAATCCGAGGCGTCCGACCCCGGCACCCGGTGCTGTTCCGGCCGGCTGGCCGAGGTGTCCGGGGCCGGGATCCTGTCGACCTCGCTGATCAGCGACCTCGCGTTCCCACTACGTCCGCGCCGGAGGATCCGGCCGCCGGACGACAGGAGGGTTGTAACGATGAACGACGAACAGCACAACGTCGCCCTGGTGACGGGCGCGACGAGCGGCATCGGCCTCACCATCACCCATCACCTGGTGGCCGCCGGCTACCGGGTGTTCATCTGCGCACGGGACGGCGAGCGGCTCGCCGAGACCGTGAAGGCGTTCCAGGACCAGGGCGCCAACGTCGACGGCACGACCTGCGACGTCACCTCGCCCAGCGACATCCGCCGGCTGGTCCGTTCGGCGCGCGACCGGTTCGGGCGCATCGACGTGCTGGTGAACAACGCCGGGCGCAGTGGCGGTGGCGCGACCGCCCAGATCTCCGACGACCTCTGGTTCGACGTGATCAATACCAACCTGAACAGCGTGTTCCTGGTGACGAGGGAGGTGCTCAACCTGGGCGGGATGGTGGAACGGGGCTGGGGCCGGGTGATCAGCATCGCGTCGACCGGGGGCAAGCAGGGCGTGGTCTCCGCCGCCCCGTACTCGGCGTCCAAGCACGGTGTCGTCGGGTTCACGAAGGCACTGGGCCTGGAGCTGGCGCGAACCGGCGTCACCGTGAACGCGGTGTGCCCCGGCTTCGTCGAGACCCCGATGGCCGCGCAGGTCCGCGAGCACTACGCGGGGATCTGGGGGGTCGGGAAGGACGAGGTCTTCACCCGGATCACCGAGCGGGTGCCGATGGGTCGCTACGTCGAGCCGGACGAGGTCGCGGCGATGGTCGACTACCTCATCGGGGACGGCGCCGCGGCCGTCACCGCCCAGGCGCTCAACGTGTGCGGCGGCCTGGGCAACTACTGAGGCGCTTGGCGTCGAGGTCCGGGCGGGGCGGCGTGATCAGCCGGGCGGCGACCGCCTTGTTGATCGCGTCGATCCGCGAGGTCGCGTGCAGCTTGCCGAAGATGTTGTGCATGTGTCGCTTCACCGTCGCCTCGGTCAGCGAGAGGCGCGACGCGATCTGGATGTTGGTCATCGCCTCGGCCGCCAGCTCCAGGACGTCACGCTCCCGCCGCGACAGCGGCTGCTCGCCGCGGACCTGGGCGAGCGTCACGCTTTCCGGCGAGACCACCAGCGACACCCGGGTGTCGTCATGGCACGCTCCCCGGATCGCCGACATGAGCTCGTGGCGGGTCGCGCTCTTGAGCAGGTAGCCGCGGATCCCGAGCCCGATCAGGTTCCGGACCAGCTGCGGCCCGTCGTACATCGTGAGGACCAGGATGTGGGCCTCCGGCACGACCCGCCGCAGCGTGGCCACCGTGACCGTCACGTCGGCGCCGGGCATCTCGACGTCGAGCAGGATGACGTCGGGCCGGGTCCGCAGGGCGGCGACCACGACGGTGTCGCTGCTGCCCGCCTCCCCCACCACGACCAGGTCAGGCGCGGTCTCCAGGATCTGCCGGATCCCGTCCCGGAAGAGGGCATGGTCGTCGGCGAGCAGGATGCGGATCGGATCAAGGGTGCGGGTCATCGCGCCTCCCCGGTAGCGGAACGATCATCTCGACGCGGGTTCCCTCGCCCGGGCTGCTCGTCAGGTACAGCGATCCGCCGAGGAGAGCGACCCGCTCGTGCATGGAGGCGAGGCCGGCGCCCGAGCGCGGGCGGTTCGGGTCGAAGCCCGTCCCGTCATCGTCGACGACGCCGCGCAGTTCGTGGGGGGCGATGTCGACCCGCACGTGGACCGTCTCCGGCCGCCCGTGCTCGACGGCGTTGCGGATCGACTCCCGCAGGACCAGGTAGCTCTCGTCCCGCATGTCCGGCGGGACCCAGGCCTCGTCCCCGTTGACCTCGACCTCGATGCGGGTGGCCAGGGCCAGGACCGACTCCGCCAGGGCCCGCAGGGCGGTGTCGAGGCTCTCGAGCGGCTCGACCAGCCGCAACTCCGAGGTCAGGCCTCGGACGGCACCCCCGGTCGACCCGACCGCCTCGCGGGCGGTGACGACGGACGCCTCGGCCCGGGGTGGGTCCGACTCGCGGTAGAGATCGAACAGCTCCAGGTGCCGCAGGGCGACGTTGATGCCGTGCCCGACCTGGTCGTGCAGCTCGCGGGCAATGCGCCGGCGCTCGTCGAGATGGGACTGGTGGACGTGGTCCAGCAGAAATCCCACATACCCGTTCGCCGTTTCCTGGATGGAGCGCATAATGCTCTGGTTGAGGGCGCCGACGGCGAGAAGGAGCGTTGCCGTGTCCGTTCCGGTCTCGCCCGCGACCACCGCGACAATGACGTCGAACAGGATCCCGACCGCGCGCAGGTACTCGGTGAATTGAATGTTGTACGAGGCCCGCCCGAGGCCCACCTCCCGAGCCAGCATCCGTGCCCCGCGGGACGGCGCGGAACCAGAACGCAGCGCGGCCGCGACGTCGAGAACTATCAATTTCGCCTGCCGGGCGGCCTGATCCCAGGAAACCGTACCAATAATCGGACTGCCACTATCGGCCAGGCGCTTGTGGTACTCGTTCACGACCTCGGGGACGCGGGCGCCGATCCGGTCGGCCATAATGTCTCCTGGGTACAACCGGTCTTCGCCCATGTGTCTCCCAATGGGGCAGCGTTACCCTCCGTGTACCTTCGGTCATGGTTGCATACCCTCTTCACTCCACGCAAGGGGTTCGGCAACCAAGCCGCTACTGTGTGCGTAGTGTGAACCGCGCATTTCGTTCTCATTAAGACGCGGCCGGGTCCGCGCCGCCCAGCTATCGTGCCGAAGCGCCGCGCGGTCCGACGCAGCCGGCCGCCTCGCCCCTGCTCAACCGTGCCGACCAGGGAAGAAAGGGCGAGACGTGGCATCGCGAGCGAGGTTGTCACCCGAGTGGGAGACGGCCGGCGCCGCCACCGGGAGCCGAGCCGGCGCGGCCGGCGACCGCCCCGCGGGCCCGCGGGCTCGACACACCCTGCGCCCGCGAGCTCGGTTCCAGCCACGTGCCGCTTCCTTGCTTCTACGTACAGTTACCGGTCGACAATCGGCGCGCCCCGACCGGTTGAACCGATCCGCGACCACGTTGCTCACCCGTTCAGGAGGTACGTGAAAGCCAGTAGGAATATCAGGAGTGGTAATCCCGTTCGCCTGCCGGGGGCCGCGACGCCGCCCGCCGCCGAGCTGGGCAAACAAACCGGACCCGCGGCGCCACCGGCACGAGCGGTGCGCCGCCTGCGGGTCCACCTGGATCGTATGACCGGCCGACCGACTCTTTCGAGTTAGACTCGTCACAACGACGGCCGGGCGGCCATATGATCATCCGAAAGCCGCAGGCGGCGCGCCGCGTGAGCCGCTTCAGAATGGCAGTCGTCGACTACAACCTTCGATACGAAGGTTGCACCCTTGGGTTCGGACGCCTTGCCGGATACTTCCCGGGCATCTTCAATGACCCAGGGAGCGGGCCACGAGTGGTCGCGACATCCCACCCGGTCGAATCGAAGAGCCCATCCTTAAGGACGGTTCGCGTGACCCGATTTGAGATCTTTGGCGGACTCACGGTGTGGCACCAGGGCCGGGACCGTACCCCGTCCCCGCCGAAGGTCCGGCAGATGCTGGCCCTGCTGCTGGTCCAGTCCAACCGGGTCGTCCACGTCGATACGATCATCGACGAGCTCTGGGACACCGAACCACCGGCCAGCGCCGTCACCACGACGCAGACCTACGTCTACCAGCTGCGCAAGCTCATCGGCGGCGCGGGCCTGGTCGGCTCCAGC
Organism: Pseudofrankia inefficax; assembly: GCF_000166135.1. Classification (NCBI taxonomy): domain Bacteria; kingdom Bacillati; phylum Actinomycetota; class Actinomycetes; order Frankiales; family Frankiaceae; genus Pseudofrankia; species Pseudofrankia inefficax. The sequence continues at coordinate 1,652,930 of NC_014666.1, read as the reverse complement.
GGCGAGCTGCTCGTGACCCAGTCGCCCGGTTACCTGCTGCGGGTCGATCCCGACCAGGTCGACGAGACGGCGTTCCGCGCACGGGTCGCCCGGGGCCGCGGCCTGCTCGCCCACGGCCGCCACGAGGAGGCGTCCGCGCTGCTGCGGGAGGCGCTGGCCGGGTGGGTCGGCTCGCCGCTCTCGAACGTCACGCGCGGCCGTCTGTTGAGCGCCCACGTCGTGCACCTCGAAGAACTCCGGATCGCCGCGCTCATGGCGTGGGTGGAGGCGCAGTTCGCCCTCGGGCGCCACCGCGACCTCATCGCGGACCTGCGTGCCCTCGTCACCGAGCATCCACTGAACGAGTGGTTTCACGGCCGGCTGATCGAGGCCCTGGGCCGGGCCGGCCGCCGCAGCGAGGCCCTGCTCGCCTACCAGACGCTGCGCACGACGCTCGCCGACGAGCTGGGCCTCGACCCGTCGGCCGAGATCCAGGCCCTTCAGCGGACCGTCCTGCGCAGCGCCTAGCCGGCGGCCGGACCGGGGCGGTCAGGCCGCCGTGGCCACCACGACGCTGGACGGGGCCGACAGGGCCACCGTCCGGGCGTGGCGCAGGCCGCTGCGGGCGAACAGGTCCGAGAACTCCGCCTCGGTCCGGTCCCGGCCCCAGGTCAGCGCCATCATGGTGATGTCCATGAACTTGCCCGGGTGGGCGACGTCCCCGTCGGGGATCACCGGATCGATGATCACGATCCGCGCGTTCGGGGCCATCACCGCGCGGATGTTGGTCAACACCGTCACGGCGTCCTCGTCGCTCAGCTGGTGGGTGACGTGGGAGATCACATAGACGTCGCCGCCGCCGGGCACCGAGCGCAGGTAGTCGCCCCCGACCAGCTCGGCCCGGTCGGCCACCCCGGCCGCGCGCAGCACGTCGGCCGCGCCCGGCACCACCTCCGGCCGGTCGAACACCACCCCGGTCAGGGTGGGATACCGGGCGAGGACCGCCGCGACGAGCTGGCCGTGCGCGCCGCCGACGTCGACCAGGCGCCGCGCGCCGGAAAGGTCGTACGCCTCCAGCGCGGCCCGCTGCACCTGCCGGGCGGCGTTGCCCATCGCGTCGCTGAACAGCTGGGACGCCTCGGGGCGGGTCCGCAGGTAGGAGAACAGGCTGGTGCCGTGCACGTGCTCGAAGGACGGTTCCCCGGTCCGCAGCGAGTGTCCGATCGCCGCGTACGCCTCACGGATGAAGGGCTGCCCCTGGAGCCGGAAGGTGTCCCGCAGGGAGCCCGCGGCGTCGGACCGCAGCGTGGCCGCCAACGGGGTCAGGGCGAACGTGGCCGGCGCGACCTCGGTGAACACCCCCCGGCTGGCGACCGCGCGCAACGCCCGGTACAGGGTTCCGGGGTTCGTCCCGGTCCGCTCGGCGAGCTCGGCCACCCCGATCGCGCCGTCGGGCGGCACCGCGTCGGCGACCCCGATCTCCGCGATCGCGCACAGCAGATGGGCCAGCCGCAGGCCGTCCTGGAATTCGATCATCCGCACGGTCGGCGCCGCGACGCCGGGCGGCGAGCCCGCGTCCCGGCCTCCTCCGCCGGGCCAGGAGTCCCCGCCCACGCTCGCCTCGTCCGTGGTCTCGACAGTCGCCATCGTCTCCTCCTTCGATCCCGGTTCTGACGTCCCGCCCGCGCCGGCCGAACACGACCGGCCCGGCCGCTCAGGCCAGGCAGGCGGGTAGCTTGCCGCCGTTGAAGGCCACCATCTCGGCGAAGATCCCGGCCGCGTCCAGCGGCCGGGCGACCTCGCCGCCGTCGAGCTCGGCGTAGGCCCGGTGCAGGTTTCCGACCAGCCGCTCGGGGTCGAGGAGATCGGCGAACGGGCCCAGGTCGGCCTCCCTGGCGGCCGCGAGCGGCGTCAGGCCGGCGGCGTGGGCCGACGCGGCGAGCCGCTGTACCCAGCGCAGGTAGGACGCGCACCGGTCCAGCACCTCCGGTCCCGCGAGGGGGCCGTGCCCACAGATCACGGTCCGCGGGTTCAGCGCCCGCAGCCGGTCGATCGCCGCGAGGCCCCCGCTGATCGAGCCGAACAGGTGGAAGGGCGTGCAGCCGGACATCAGCAGGTCGCCGGCGAACAGCACCCGGTCGTCCGGCAGCCACACCGCGAGGTCCCCGGTGGTGTGGGCCGGCCCGACCGGCAGCAGCCGCGCCGACCGGTCCCCGACGTGCACGGTCAGCCCGTCGGACACGGTCAGCACCGGCGGCGTGACCGCGATCCGCCCCCAGCGGGTGTCGGGCCACAGGGCGGTCAGGGCCAGACCGGTGGCCCGCATCTCGGCCCGGGCGTTCTCGTGCGCGATGATCGTCGCCGCCTGGCCGAACAGGTGGTTGCCGAACGTGTGATCGCCGTGGGAGTGGGTGTTGACGAGCACCCGGCGAGGGCCCGCCCCGAGGCGGTCGACCGCCTGCCGCAGCCGCCGCGCGCGGGCCTCGGTCGCCGCGGTGTCGATCACCACGACGCCGTCGCCGTCGGCGAGGATCCCGGCGTTGTTCACGCACCAGCCGCCGGGAGGCTGCTCGTAGGCGAAGACCCGGTCGGCCACCTCCAGCAGCCGGGGAGCCTCGAGCCGCGCCCCGCTCATCGCGGCCGGGCCCGCCGCCGTCCCGCTCACCGCTGACCGGCCCGCGCGCCGGCGACCGCGGCCCGGTCGGCGGCGTACGCGCAGGCGGACCGCAGGGTCACCCGGCTGTTGGCCCCGAGCGCGTCCCGGACGAAGGCCCTGGCCTCGGCGAGCGTCGTGCCCGTCCCGAGCACGGTGGGCACGGCGGCCGGATCCACGGCGACCAGGTGCCGGGCGGTGACCGTTGTCGCCAGCGCTCCCCCGTCCGGCCCGGGGGTGACGTCCTCTTCGAAGATCCACTGACCGCTGTGGCCGAGCAGCAGGGCCGGCAGGACGTGCTGGGTGTAGACGATCCGGCTCCCGCCGAGCAGGAGCCGGGTGGAGGAGGTCCGGTGCGTCGACCCGTCCGCGGTCTCGGTCTCCATCGTCAGTTCCTGCACCCCGTCCGCGTCCTCGGTCATCCGGGCCGACCTCACGTGGGGCAGGCGATCGGCCCACAGGTCACCGCGCCGGATGTACTCGTAGGCGTCGGCCGCGCGGCCCGGGGTCCGCTCGACGTCCTCGAAGGCGAAGACGAGGTCGGACGGCGGGTGGCCGAGCTCGGCGATCCGCCGCAGCGAGGCCAGCTCCGCCTCGCTGTTGCGGTCGAGCGCGACACCGATCCACTCGACCGCGGCCGGGTCGTCCCCGACGGCGGTGAAGTGATGACGCAAGGTGATCAGGGTGGAGTGGGGACCGTCGGGGCTGAAGGACCACTCGCCGCCCATCGACGCGATCGGCGCCTGGCTGCGCTCCTGCTCGAACGTGATCCGCCCCGCGACCGGGTCGAGCGTCCGCCGCGACGTCCAGGTCTTCACCTCGCCGTTCGCGGTCGCCCAGAGCTGGAACCGCTCGGCGCCCGCGTCCCGCCACCGGTGTTCGACGTGGACGGTCGGGCCGAACACGGCCGGCCACCGGGTGACGTCGGCGACCAGGTCGTAGACGCCCTCCGCCGGCGCGGCGACCGTCATCGTGTGGACCCGCTCGTGCCGCGCGCCGCCGGCCGGCCGTTCGACCGGCTCCTGGCCCGTCACGCGCTCACCGCCAGGCTGTTGATCAGGTCGAGCAGCGCGCGCGGGGTCTCCAGGTCGGCCACCTGGTCGTCCGGGATCGCCAGGCCGGTCCGCTGGCTGATCCGGGCCGTGACCTCCATCAGGGCCAGCGAGTCGTAGCCGAGATCCTCGAACGTCGTGTCCAGGCTGCTCGGGGTGATCTCGCCCCCCTCGTCCTCGCCGGCGCACTCCACGAACACCGCGGACAACTCGTCGACGCTCACCGTGGTCATCTGTGGACCTCCTCCGGTCGTGGTGCTGTGGGCTTCTGTCTTCTCGGGGACTGGTGGGGCCGCGAGCACTACGGGGCCGCGGGCGGGCCGACCTCGGGGCGGCGGACGACGACCGCGGAGTTGAAGCCGCCGTAGCCGCGGGCGATGACGAGGGCCACGCCGACCTCCGCCGGGCGCGGGTCGTCGGTCACCAGGTCGAGGGCGTACTCGGCCGGCACGTCCGCCGTGTTGACGGTGGCTGGAATGACGCCGTCGCGTATCGCCAGCAGCGCGGTGACCACGTCGAGCGGACCTCCGCCCGCCCCGAGGCGGCCATACGCGGCCTTCGTCGCGGTGACCGGGACGCCGCGGGGACCGAACACGTCGGCAAGGGCCTGGGCCTCGATCCGGTCCGGCCCCGGCCGCCCGGCCGCGTCGGCGAAGACCGCGTCCACCTCGCCGGGCGCCACCCCGGCGTCGGCCAGCGCCCGCTCGACGGCCCGGCGCAGCGCCGGCGGCCGGGACGAGTCCGGTCCGGGATCGAAGGTGGCCGCGTACCCGGCGATCTCCCCGTACACCGTGGCCGCCCGGTCCCGGGCGGCGTCCGCGTCCTCGACGACCAGGATCGCCGCCCCTTCGCCGGGCACGTGGCCGTCGGCCTCGCGGTCGAACGGGAGGTACGCCCGCCGGGGGTCGCGGCCGCGGCTGACCCGCCCGTGCGAGTACTGGGCGATGAAGCCCCACGGGTCGAAGGCCGAGTCGGCCCCACCGGTCACCACCAGCGGGGTGCCGCCGCGAACGTTGCGGCGGGCCTGGCCGATCGCGTCCAGGCCGCCGGCCTGCTCCCCGACCAGGACCCCGCTCGGCCCGCGCATCCCATGCCGGATGGACACCTGACCGGTGTTGGCCGCGTAGAACCAGGCGAACGACTCGTACACGCTGACGAAGCGCGAACCCTGGGTCCAAAGCTTCTGGAACTCCCGGTGGGTGAACTCGGAGCCGCCCTGCCCGTTGGACAGCACGACGCCCATCCCGGAGGCCGGGACGGCCTCGGTTCGCACGGCGGCGTCGGCCAGCGCCCAGCCCGCCGCGGCGACCGCGAGCCGGGTCACCCGGTCGGTCTGGGGCAGCAGCCGGCCCGGGAGGTGCTCGGCCGGTTCGAAGTCGCGCACCTGGCCGGCCAGCCGGACCGGGTACCGCGACGGGTCGAAGCCCGACACCTCGCCGAGGCCGGTCGTCCCGTCGAGGGTGGCCCGCCAGAAGGCGTCGACGCCGAGCCCGGTCGGGGCGGCGACACCCAGGCCGGTGACGACGGCGGTGGGGCTCACGCCGTCCGCCCGTCTGGGCGGCGCAGGACCATCGCGCTCTGGAAGCCGCCGAAGCCGCTCCCGACCGTCAGGACGTTGTCCACCGGCAGGCTGCGGGCGGTCAGCGGGACGTAGTCGAGATCGCACTCGGGGTCGGGCTCGTGCAGGTTGGCCGTGGGCGGCACGACGCCGTGGGTGATCGCGAGGACCGAGGCCGCGATCTCGATCGAGCCGATGGCCCCCAGCGAGTGCCCGACCATCGACTTGATCGAGCTGACCGGGACGCGGCGGGCGTGCTCGCCGAGGCTGCGCTTGATCGCCGCGGTCTCGTGCCGGTCGTTCTGCTTCGTGCCCGACCCGTGCGCGTTCACGTAGTCGATGCCGTCGCCGGTCAGCCGGGCGCCGTCGAGCGCCACGTCGATGGCCTCGGCCATCTCCCGGCCGTCCTTGCGCAGCCCGGTCATGTGGTACGCGTTGCACCGGGTCGCGTAGCCGGCGACCTCGGCGTAGACCGGGGCGCCGCGGCGGCGGGCGTGCTCCAGCTCCTCCAGCACGAAGATCGCCGAACCCTCGGCCAGCACGAACCCGTTGCGCGACGCGTCGAACGGGCGCGACGCGCGGTCAGGCGCGTCCGTCCGGGGCGTGGTCGCCTTGATCGCGTCGAAGCAGGACACGACGATCGGCGAGATCGGCGTGTCGGTGGCCCCGGCCACCATGACGTCGGCGCTTCCCTCCCGGATCAGCTCGGCGCCGTACCCGACCGCGTCGATGCCCGAGGTGCAGCCGGTGGAGACCATCGTGACCGGCCCCTCGGCCCCGACCCGCCACGCCACCTCGCGGGGGATGGCGCTCGGGACGAGGTAGTCGAACATGTGCGGCGACAGGTGGTCGTCGTCCATGACCCAGTGCCGGCCGCTGTCGGACAGCACGAGGTACTCCCGTTCCAGACTGGTCGCGGCGCCGACCGCGCTGCCGACGCTGACCCCCGTCCGGGTCGGGTCCAGCTCCGTCGGGTCGAGGCCGCTGTCGGCCAGGGCGTCGCCCGCGCAGACGACCGCGAACTGGGTCGCCCGGTCCATCCGGCGCACGGCCCGGGGGGACAGCCCCTCCGCCGCGGCGTCGAAGTCGCATTCGCCGGCGACCTGCGACCGGAAATCGGACGGGTCGAAGAAGGTAATCCGACGGGTGGCTGTGCGGCCCGATATCAGCAGGTCCCAGAATTCCTTGGCGTCGCGGCCGCCCGGGGCCCGAACACCCATTCCGGTAATGACAACTCGCCGGCTCACGGCACCATCCTTCCGAGGCTGGACAGACATTGGTCGCGGTCGCGCGACCGGGACGGCCGCCGCCCGGTCGCCATCAGGGGTTCACCGCTGGCCGTCGTGCGTCACGGTCCGCGAGCGGTTGTGGAGCCGGCCGTCGAGGCGGACGAGCACGTCCCTCGCGGTCCCGCTGAAGGTGACCTCGGGCTGGCCGCCGGGCCGCGTCCGCAGGACCAGCGCGTAGAGGGTCGACTCGATCGTCCCGTCGTCGAGGGGGACCAGTGTGATCATGTTGAACCAGTGGCGCCGTTGCACCGGGTCGGTGGCCGCGCCGGCGTGGAAGTCGTACAGGTCGGCGACGATCCCGGCCCGGGTGCTGGCCGCCGGCCGGGTTGGGGTGTGGGTGAACAGGCCGTCCTCGGTAAACGTCTCGGCGAACGTCTCGTACTTCCCACTGTCCAGTGCCTGCATCTGCCGCGCGTAGAACTGCTGGACCTCGACGTACAGTTCGACGGATACGCCTTCGCCGGCCATGAGAACCTCCACTTGAACGGTTCCGTACGTTTCGCGCGGCGCCCTCCCGCGCCGGCCGCCCCCGCGCGGCTCGCGCGACGACGGGATAAGCGCGGGAGTTATCGCCGTGCTGTCGCAGCATTACCGGCCACGGTGGCGAATCAATTCAGTCCCGATGGCGGGCGGCTGGAGAAATGCTCCAGACCGGAGGGCGCCAACGAGCCCAGGGCGCGGCACCCCGCCGCTGCTCAGCGACGAAAGCGCCCGACCGGTCCGTCGCGGGGGCGGCGGACCGGTCGGGCGCTTCCGGTATCGGCTTCGGGCGGCGCGCTAGGCCTCGGCCCCGGCGGGGGCGGTCTTCGGATCGGAGCCGGCCGCGGGCCGGCCGGGTGCCGGCGCGGCGGCCTGGGCGGCGACCGCGCGGGCCAGCACCTGGACCAGCGCCGTCATCACCACGACGGCTCCGAGGGCGACCCAGGCGGCGAGCTCGGCCGCCGTGGCGTAGTCGGCCCGGCCGGTCCTGGAGCCGAGCGAGGTGAAGAACAGGGTCCCGATCAGAGCGACCCCGGTGACGCTGGCGAACTGCTGCGTCGTCGACAGCATCCCGGCCGCCACCCCGGCCTGCTGGGGCGCCACGCCGGCCAGCGGGACCCCGACGAGCGACGGCAGGATCAGCCCGTTGCCCAGACCCACCAGGCCCAGGGCGACGACCAGCCATGGCTCGGTGATCCGCCCGCCGAGGGTCTGCAGGGCGACGGCGGCCAGCAGCACGCCGGCCCCGGTCACCGCGCAGCCGAGCGTGAGAACCCGCAGGCCGTAGCGGGTGACGAGGCGCCGGCCGCCGAGCGACGCCACCATCGCCAGCACGGCCATCGGGCCGAAGGCGAGGCCGGCCCGCAGCGCGGACAGCCCGAGCCCGTTCTGGAGAAGCAGGCTCATCACGAAGATCGTGCTGGTGAAGAAGAGCATGAACGTCGCGTTGATGGCCAGCCCTGCGTTGAAGATCCGGCCGCGGAACAGCCCGAGGTCCAGCAGGGGCTGACCGCCGGAGCGGGCGAGCCGGCCCTCCCACACCAGGACGAGGGCCATGGCCGGGACCGAGGCGGCGAGCAGCACCCAGGCCCAGACCGGCCAGCCCAGGTCGCGCCCGAGCACCAGCGGGACCAGCGCGAACGCCAGGGACCCGGAGATCCCGACCACGCCGACCAGGTCGAGGCTGGGCCGGCGCCCGGTGTCGGCCCGCGGGAGCAGGCGCAGCGCGAGGCCCAGCACGAGCAGCCCGATCGGCACGTTGACGAAGAAGATGACCCGCCAGCCAAGGCCGAACACGTCCGCCACCAGCAGCAGCCCGCCGAAGATCTGGCCGCAGATCCCCGAGAGCCCCGCGGTCACGCCGTACCAGGACATCGCGCGCGGGCGCTCCTGAAGGGGGAACACCGCGGCGACCAGGGCCAGGACCTGGGGAACCATCACCGCGGCGGTGAGCCCCTGCAGGAGGCGCGCGAGCACCAGCTCGGTCGTGTTCTGGGCCAGGCCGCACAGCACCGACGCGACGGTGAAGCTGGCCATGCCGGCCAGGAACAGCCGCCGGTGGCCGAACAGGTCCCCGAGGCGCCCGCCGGTCACCAGGCCGGCCGCGTACGTGAAGACATAACCGCCGACGATCAGCTCGAGGGCGGCCTGACCGGCGTGCAGCTCGTGCTGCAACGAGGGGATCGCGACGTTGACCACGTTGCCGTCGAAGCCGTACATGAAGAATGCCGCCATGATCACTGGCAGCATCAGCCAACGTCGGGAGTCAGGGATGGGGGTGGCCATGCCGGCTCTCCTGATTCGGTGGTGATTGTTCGATGACGGTCGACCAGGTCGATACTCATCGAACAGTATCACGATCTTCAACGTCCGCGCCGGACCGACCTACACTGAGGCCATGACCGTTGTGCTGGACGAGTCACACCCGGCCGTCGAGGAGCTGCGACTACCCCGGGTCCTCGCGGCCCTGGCCGACCCGGGCCGTCTGGCGACCGTGCGGGCGCTCGCCCAGCTCGGCGAGTCCGCGTGCAACCGCCTCCTGCGGGACGCCGGCCTGGCGGTGAGCCGCTCGACGTTCTCCCACCATCAGAAGGTCCTGCGGGAGGCCGGGATCATCCAGGTCCGGGTGCGCGGCTCGGAACGCATCCTGTCCCTGCGCAGCGACGACCTCGACCGCTGTTTCCCCGGTCTGCTCGACGCGGTGCTGAAGACCCAGCCCGAGTTCATCGGCTCGCCCTGACCAGGGCAGCTCGCCGGGTCCTCGGCGGCGGCCCGGATCAGCGGCCAGCCGACGACCCGGCCGCCTCGCCCAGCACGGGACCGCGCGGGTGGTCCCGGCCGCCGGTGTCGGCGTCGGGAAGGGACGGCAGCAGGACCACCCGTCCCCGGTAGGCCCGCGACTCGACGATCCGGTGGCCCTCGGCCGCGCCCGACAGCGGCAACCGGGCGTGCACCTCGCACGTCACCCCGCCGGTGCGCAGCGCGGCGGTGAGGTCGGCCAGCCCGGCCTGGAACTGGGTCGGGCGGGCCGCCCGCCAGGCGGACAGCGCGAAGCCCGTGACGAACTTCAGCCCGATCAGGTCCATCGTCGAGATGCTCGGCACGTCGAGGCCGCCGTCGGACGAGCCGTAGTACACCAGCCGGCCGAGCGGCGCGAGCAGCCCGACCCCGGCCCGCAGCAGGTTCCCGCCGACCCCGTCGAGGATCAGGTCGACCCCGCGCCCGCCGGTCGCCGCCCGCACCCGGTCCGGCCAGCCGTCCTGGGTGTAGTCGACCACGACGTCGGCGCCCAGCGAGCGCGCGAACTCCCGCTTGGCCGGGGAGCCGGCGGTCGCGACGATCAGGCCGGCGCCGGCCCGCCGGGCGAGCTGCAGGGCGACGTGGCCGATGCCGCCGGCCGCGGCGTGGACCAGGACGCTCTCGCCAGGCTGGAGGCGGCCGATGTCGAGCAGGCCGGCGGCGATCGGCCCGGTCCCCGGCAGGAGCGTCGCCACGGCCGGGTCGAGGTCGGCCGGGATGGGGACCAGGCCGCCGATGTCGGCCACGACCCGCTCCGCGTAGCCGCCGTGCAGGACGAACACGCCGACCCGGTCGCCGATCCGCGGCGCGCCGGCCGCCGCCGCCACCCCCGGGCCGAGGCGGTCGATCACGCCGACCACGTCCCCGCCCAGCACGACCGGGAGCGTCGGGCGCCACATGGGCGCCGGGAAGCGCTCCTGCCGCATCTGGGTCTGCGCGAAGCCGACGCTGACCGCCTCGACCGCGATCCGCACCTGGCCAGGGCCGGGTTCGGGCGCCGGCGTCTCGGCCAGCCGCAACACGTCGGGGCCACCGAAGTCACGCAAGATCACGGTGCGCATTTGTTCTGTCCCCTCCGCCCGCCGCGCGGGCCGGATCGCATCACCACGGAACCGGGCCGGCCGCGCTCTGGAAGGTGGCCGTCGGGCCGTCGTCGCCTACCGTGGCCAGCCGGACGACGATCTGCGCGCCCTCCCGCGCCGTGCCCGGGCCGGCGTGGTTGTTGATGTCGGTGGCGACGAAGCCCGGCTCGACCGCGTTCACCTTGATCCCGTGCCCCCGCAGGGCGTTCGCGTACAGGATGGTCAACGCGTTCACGGCCGCCTTGGACGACCCGTAGGCCAGCATCTGGAAGGCGGCCAGCCGCTCGGGCTGCCCGGTGTTGATGCCCAGCGAGCCGAGGTTGCTGGAGAGGTTGACGATCCGGCCGCCGCGCGACCGGGCCAGCAGCGGGATCATCGCCCGCGTCACCGCGACCAGGCCGAAGACGTTGGTCTCGTAGGTCTCCCGGACCTGGGCCGCGGTCGTCTCGGTGACCGGCTGGCCGGCGTCGACCAGGATGCCGGCGTTGTTGACCAGCACGTCGAGACGCCCGAACGTGTCGGCCACCCAGGCGGCGGCCGCCTTCACCGACTCCTCGTCGGTGACGTCGAGCCGGACGGCCCGCGCGTCGAGGCCCTCGGCCGTCAGCGCGGCGACGGCGGCCTCGCCCCGCCCCTCGTCGCGCGCGCCGACCAGTACCGTCAGCCCGCGCTCCCCCAGCTGGCGGGCGGTCTCGAAACCGATCCCCTTGTTCGCTCCGGTGATCAGCGCGATGGTCGCCGACGGGGCCGTCGCCAGGTCAGGCGTGGCCATGTCAGACGTACTCGACGTCGTGGCGGGCCATCAGTTCGGCCAGCCGCCGCCGGTCGCGGGGGCCGTCGGACCGCGAGAGCTCGGCCAGCTCCTCGAACATCGACTCGACCCCGCCAGGGCTGGCGATGCACAGAATCGTGCCGGGTTCGGCGCCGATGTTGCGGAATCCATGCGGTAGCCCGCGCGGGCCGTAGACGACCGTGCCGGGCGTGGCCAGGACGACCCGGCCGCCGAGCCGGATCTCGTAGCGCCCGGACGTCACGATCAAGGCCTCGTCGACCGTTCGGTGCTGGTGGGCGGGCGGCCCGCCGCCCGGGGGCGTGGTGAGCTCCAGGAGCGAGAACCGGCCGCCGGTGTCGGTGGCCCGAAGCAGGAACCGCCCCTGTTCCGCGGCCCACCGGACCGGGGGGATCTGGTCACGCACGACCACCTTGCCGGGTGTCCCGGTCATGAGCGGCTCCCGTCGTCAGCGGTTCGGTCGGCCGGGCCGCCATCGGCCGGGCCGGGTGCCGGTGACCGTGCTCCGGGCCGCTCGCGATCCGCTGAAGGCGCGGTGGAGGCGGCCGCGCCGGCACCGGGTGCCGGCGACGGCCAGCCCCGCTGTCCCGAGCCGTTCTCCAGCCACCCCCGAGCCGGCAGCCCAAGACTGGCCGTCTTGCCACCCACCTGCTGGAGCTGATGCCCGGTGGAAACCACTCGCCACCATCAAGGTGAACGACTCCCGTCCCTGACCGGGATGCGCTTCATCGCCGCACTCCTGGTCTTCGCCTTTCACGCCGCCTACGAGTTCCCGTTTCGCGACCAGGGCATCGGGGGCGACTATTCGCGGGCGGTGGCCGACGCCGGTGCGCTCGGGGTGGGCTTCTTCTTCGTCCTGAGCGGCTTCGTCCTGACCTGGACCGCGCGGCCGGACGACTCGGCCCGCCGGTTCTGGCGCCGGCGGGCGGTCAAGATCTATCCGAACTACGTGGTCGCCTGGATCGCCGCGTTCGTGCTGATGGTCGCGGCCGGCGAGGCCGTGACGGCGTCGGCGGCCGTGCCCAACCTGCTGCTGGTGCATGCCTGGGTACCGCGGGCGAACATTCTCTTCAGCATGGACGACGTCAGCTGGACGCTGTCCTGCGAGGCGCTGTTCTACCTGGCCTTCCCGGTGCTGTTCCTGCTGGTGCGGCGGATCCGCCCGACGCTGCTGTGGCCGGCCGCCGGCCTGATCGTCGTCGTGGTGCTCGTCCTGCCGCTGGTCGCGAAGCTGCTCCCGGCGTCGCCGCTCTTCGTGACGACGCCGGTCTGGCGCCTCTGGCTGGTCTACATGCTGCCGCCGGTGCGGACCCTCGACTTCGTGCTCGGCATGGTGATGGCCCGCATCCTGCAGACCGGCAAATGGATCCGGGTGGGCCTGGGGCCGGCCGTCGTGCTGGTCGCGATCGGCTACTACATCTCGCTGCACGTGCCGAACCTCTACACCTTCGTCGCCGCGACGATCATCCCGATCGCGCTGGTGATACCGGCGGCCGCGGCGGCCGACCTGCGGGAGCGCTTCTCGCCGCTACGCAACAGGGTCATGGTCTGGCTGGGCGAGATCTCCTTCGCCTTCTACCTCCTGCACCGGCTGATCCTGAAGTACGGCCACATCGCCCTGGGGCGCAGGCGCACCTGGGACACCGCGCCGGCGGTCGGCCTGATCCTGCTGGCACTGGCACTGGCGATCACGGCCGCCTGGCTGCTGCACGTCCTCGTCGAGAAGCCGGCCATGCGCCGGTTCGCGGTCAGCAAGCACACCCGACCGGCGGCACCGGCCGAGCCCGCCGGCGCCGGGCCGGCCGTGATCGGGCCGGCCGGGGCAAGGGCGGCGGAGCCGTCCCGGTCCGCCCCTGCCGGCGCGGCCCCGGAGCCGGTGGGGCCGTAGCCCGCGCTCGTCCCGGCCGGCGGCCCGGTCGTCCGTGCGGGGCACGGACGACCGGGCCGCGTCAGGTCAGGCCGGGGCCCGCAGGATCTCGTCCGCGTACGCGGCGGCGGCCGGCTCGAACCGGACGGCGACGTGGCTGGCCGCCGCGTGCACGTCCCGCCAGGCCCGGCCGATGGGGCTGTCCTCGGCCTGGGCCGAGCTGCCACTCGCGGCGAACACCCGGTTCGCCGCGTCGACCAGGTGGCTGATGGCCACCACGCTGTCCCGGGAGCCGCGGGCCGAGAGCAGCGGCCCCGGATCTCCGGCGTCGGCCGTCGCCGCGACCCGGTCGAACAGCAGCTCGGCCGTGTCGATCCCGGCCGACGCCCAGGTCAGCGGCCCGTCGAAGGCCGCGCGGTCCACCGGCCGGCCCCGGCCGCCACCGAGCTTCCGCGCCGTCGTGGCCGACCAGGCGGCCAGCATCCCGCGAGCGGCACCGAGCGCCGGGCCGCCGAAGGCCAGGCCGTTGATCGCGCCGAGCGGGACGTTGTGGCAGGGCGCCGGGGAATCGGAGCCCTGACCGGCGGCGATCCGGGACCGGGCGACCGACCGGTGCGCCGGGACGAAGACCTCCGGCAGCACCAGCGTGTTGCTGCCGGTGCCGCGCATGCCGGTGGTGTGCCAGGTGTCGCGGATGGAGTAGGCCTCGCGCGGGACGGCGAAGAACCGGGCCTGCGGGCCGCCGTCGCCCGGCGCCAGCGCGCAGACCAGGGCCCAGGCCGAGAAGTCGACCGCGCTGATGTAGGCCCATTCGCCGGACACCAACCAGCCGCCGGGCACCGCGGTGGCCGATCCGGCTGGCATGAGGGCGCCGACGAGCAGGGTGTCGGGACCGGCCGACCAGACCTCGGCCCACCCTGGCGCGGGCAGGAAACCGGCCATCCGGCCGACGTAGGCGCTGACCGAGGCGACCCAGGCCGCGGACGCGCAGCGCTCGCCGACCGCGGCGACGGCCCCGGAGAACTCGCGGAGGGAGCCGGCCGCGCCGCCCACCGCGCTCGGCACGAACGCCCGCAGGAAGCCGGCCTCGGTGATCGCCTCGACGACGTCGGGGTGGAGGCGGCGGTGACGGTTGGCGTCGGACGCGTGCTCGGCCGCGATGCCGGCGACCCGCCGCGCCGCGTGGACCAGGTCGTGACCGGCGTTGATCGTGGTTGACATGCCATCGTCCTTGTCGGAAGGGGTCCCGCCGGCACGCTCGGCCCGCGGGCCGGGCGGTCGGGCTGGACGCCGTGGTGGCCGGCGCCGTGTCCGGCGATGGTGGGCGTCGAAGGTCGCGGACGGCTCGAAGCCCGGTCCAGGGACGGGCGGCGACTGGACGTCCCCTTGACCAGCCCTCCAGCCCGGACGGGCACCGTCGCGCCGGACGGTGGCATTCGGCCCGGCGGCGGGAGGCACGGTGCGCGACGAGGTCCGCGAGGAAGTGCACGGCGAGCTCCAAGAGGGGACCCGGCCCGGCCAGGACCCGGCCGGCGGCCCGGATCCGGGCCGGGAGGTCTTCGTCGACGAGTTCGCCGCCGGTCTGGCCACCGCCTGGACGCTGCGCCCGGTCGGTCCCTTCCCGTCCGGGGACGGAACCGTCCGCCCCACGGCCGACGGGCTGGTGGTGGAGTCGAGCGGGGCCCATCCCGACACGGGCGAACCGGCCTTCGCCTACGCGACCGGCCCCGGGCGGGAGAACGACCACCTCAAGTGGAACGCGCTCGTCGGCCGGCCGGCCGGTAGCGGCTTTCCGGGCTTCGACACGCCCCCGGGGGCGACGCTGACCGGGTCGGCGTCGCTACGGGTCCGGACGTTCGGCACCGCCGGGCACCCGTTCGGCGACGCGGTCACCGACGCCTCCACGGATCTGAGGCTGGCCGCCGGGGCGCTGATCCTGGCCGACGTCGAGTCGGGGCTGGTCTTCGACTTCCTCCTGACCGGCGGTGCGGTCTACGCGTTCTACGAGCGCCTCGCCCGGCCGGGCGCGACCCACGCCAGCTTCAGCTACGCCGTTCCGGTCGCCACCCGCCGGCCCGAGGACTGGTCGGCTCTGTCGATCTCCTACGACCCGTCCCGGGGCGCGGTCCGGTGGGCGGTGGACGGGGCGGAGGTCCTCGTCGTCGACCGGCTCGGGTTCCGCGCGCTGGACCGCCGGCACCTGGTGCTCGACCACGGCGGCCGCGAGCAGCCAGCCGCGCCCCGGCAGCTCACCCTCGGCCTGGGGCTGTTCTCCCTGCTCGACGCGGCCGGAGCGGACGGGCGGGGCCTGGTCCGGCTCTCGGCCGAGGGCTGTTTCGACCCCCGGCGGGGCGCTCCGGCGCCCCAGCGTTTCGTCGACGAGCTCGGGGAGACAAGCAACCGCCTGTTCGGGCAGGGAGCGGCCCTGACCGTGCGGCGGGCCGCTGTGACGGTCGGCCCTGGCTGACCGGCGTACGCGCTGACCGGCGTTACGCGTCGGCCGGCCCGGTGCCCGCCGCCCGCGCCGCCGCGATGGCGGCCAGCACCGCGTTCTGCTCGGTGTCACGGCGGGCCGCCAGATCCTCGTAGGGCTGCCGGCCGAACGAGGCGTCGACCTGCTCGATGAGCAGGGCGTGGACGGACTCGTCGCTCGGCGGCTGGCCAAGCCCGGCCCAGGTGCGCTCGAGACCGCCGCCGAGGTGGCTCAGCCAGTGGCGCAGCCCACCGGGGCCACCGGCCAGGTGCAGGGCCCGGAACGGTCCGACCACCGCCCACCGGGAGCCGATCGAGGAGGTGACGACGTCGTCGAGCTCGTCGACGGTCACCACCCCCTCGCGGACCAGGTGGATGCTCTCGCGCAGCAACGCCGCCTGGAGGCGGTTGGCGACGAAGCCGGGCACGGGCCTGCGCAGGGTGATCGGAGTCTTGCCCAGCCACCGGTAGAAGTCGGCGGCGGCCTCCACGACCTCCGGCTTGGTGCCGCGGCTCGTCACCAGCTCGACCAGCGGGACGATGTGCGGCGGGTTGAACGGATGGGCGACGATCACCCGCCCGGGTTCGTCGACGGCGGCGCCGAGGTCGTCCGGCAGCAGGGTGGAGGTGGACGAGAACAGCAGCGCCCCGGCCGGGGCCGCGGCGGCGATCCGGGCGAACAGCTCCTGCTTGAGCGCGAGGTCCTCCGGAGCGGTCTCCTGGACCACGTCGACCCCGGTCACCGCGTCCTCGACGGTGGGCGGGAAGTCGAGCCGGGCGATCAGGTCCCGGACGTCGACCGGCCCACCCGGCATCGAGGCCGCGTAGAGGCCGAGCGCCGCCGCGACCCGCTCGGGGGCCGCCGGGTGCGTGCTGCTGACCCGGACCCGCAGCCCGCGGGCCGCGAACAGGGCGATCCAGCCCAAGCCGATCGTCCCGGTGCCGACGACCGCCGCCGTCTGGGGTGGGCACACGCTCATGGCCTCCGCCTTCCCGTTGCCGAGCCTTCCCGTTGCCGACCTGTCGAGGATCGAGGATCGGCGGGAGGCCTCGAAACGCGCTGGAGTCCGGGTCGTGGTCCGGCCTGGGTTCGCCTCGGGTCGCCCCGGGTCAGCGCGCCGGCACGGGAACGCCGGACCGGTCGGCCGGCTCGCCCCAGGTGTCGGGAGCGTGGTGGGCCAGCACGAGCGTCGCGGCGGCGAGGAACTCCTGGCGTTGGTCCTCGGGCAGGACCTCGAGCGGGCCGGGTTCGGAGGCGTCGAGCAGGTCCTCGATGTGACGCAGCATCCGGGCGCCGGCCGGGGTCAGCGACAGGATCTGGCGCCGCCGGTCCCGCTCATCCCGCTGACGGGTGATCAGCTCGTCCTTCTGGAGCCCGTCGACGAAGGCGACGAGGTCACCGCTGTCGATGCTCAGCCGGGCGGCGATGTCGCGTTGGCAGGCCGGGCCGTACTCCTGCAGGCAGCACAGGATTCCGTGTTGATGCTGGCTGATGCCGACCGAGGACAGTTGATCGGCACAGTGTTGCCGACTCAGCGCGGCCAGTCGGAGAAGCACGAAGCTGGGCCGGTTGCGCAGCACCGCGGGAAGCAGGGCGTCCGATCCGGGCACGTCCACATGATAACGGCGATCATCGGCCCACACCGCTGGGCAAGGGGCCGTGGCTGGCCACGACGCCGACGGTCCCGTCCGCCAGGCGGTAGGACAGCCCGACGACCGCGCACCGCCCCGCCGCGACCTCGCTGGCCAGCAGCACCGACCGTCCCAGCAGGCCTTCGACCGTCCGCTCGATATGGGTCCGCACGAACTCGTCGATGCCCGTCGCGCCCGCCGCGCGGGCCTCCAGGATGCTCGGCATGACGCGTTCCACCACGTCCCCGATGTAGCCGGCCGGCGCGACCCCGTCCCGGTCGGCCTCCGAGGCCGCGGTGACGGCGCCACAGGAGTCATGGCCGAGAACGACGACGAGGGGTGCTTTCAGCACACCGACGCCGTACTCGATGCTGCCCAGCACCTCAGGTCCCGCGACGTGGCCCGCGGTACGAACCACGAACAGGTCTCCCAGCCCGCGGTCGAAGATGATCTCGGCAGCGAGGCGGGAGTCGGAGCAGCCGAACAGCACCGCGAACGGGTGCTGCCTCGGCGCCACCGCGGATCGACGATCGGCGTCCTGGTTGGGGTGCAGCCGGTCCCCATGCACGAAACGCGCGTTGCCCTCCAGCAGAGCCACGTACGCGTCGGCGGGCGAGGCGGGGTCGAGGTCGGGCATGCGCAGCAACGTACCCGACCAGCAATCGACCGCCGGCCGCTTCAGCGCAAGGATGGAGAACGTCACGTGCGACCGCACCAGGGACGTCTCATGGGGTGAAGCGAGCCGGATCCGGGAGGCACGGACGACGAAGGACCCTCGGTGTTTTCAGGCTCCCTGCGGGGGATGGTCCAGCTGGGAGGCGGTCGTGGTGGCCCGATCGGTCGGGATCGCCCAGGTGAGACTGTCGCGGAGCGCGGGCCGCCAGACGCCGTAGTCGTGGCCGCCGGCGCGCAGCCGCAGGATGACGGTGTAGCCACGGCCGGTGAGCAGGCTGGCGATGTGTCGCTGGTCGTTGAGCGCGGTGTGGTCGTCGCGACCGCAGTCCAGCCAGATCCGCATCGGTGGTGCCCCCGGCAGGCTGGGGGCGTAGACGGCGGGGCTGTTGGCCGCGGCCAGGCGGGCGAGGTCGGGCTGACGGCCGAACAGTCCGACCATGCCGCCGGTGTGGGTGGGCCGGTCGAATCCGGACAGGTCGACGATGGTGGCGACGGTGTCGCGGTGGCGAAGGCCGAGGTTGAGGGCACAGAATCCGCCGGCGGACATCCCGGCGAAGATCCGGTCCGCGCGGCTGGGAATGGTACGAAGCCGCTGGTCGACCGTGGGGATCACGTCGTCGATGAGGTAGGTCTCAATGTGCTCGCTCGGGCGGTCGACGCATTCGCTGTCGTCCAGCCAGCCGCGGCTGACCTGCGGTGCGACGAGGATCGCGGCCTGCCCTGCGGCGGCGAGATGGGCGCCGATCTGGGCGGCCCGGTTGGCGCGGTACCAGTCGACCGGGGCGCCGGGAGTGCCATGGAGCAGGTAGACGACCGGGAAACGGCGGGCCGGGTCGGTGAAGTACGAGGCGGGTAAGTAGATCATCGCGCGGTGGGCCCCGAAGCCGCTGTGCACGCCGGGGATCGCCAGGGAGGTCACCGATCCGTTCGGGTGCGCCCGGACCCGGGTGGGCGGCGAGGCCGTGGCGTCATGGAAGCGGGCCGTCGGCCAGCTCGGGTGGCCGACGACGTCGTCGACGCGGGGCAGATAGCCGTAGTGGGCGTTGACGAGGTCCGCCACGGTGGCCAGCGTCAGCAGCGTCGCGAGCGTGGCAACCGGGATCACCGCAAGGCGGCCGCGGCGCCGCAGCAGGATCGAGCCCAGCCAGCCAGCCGCGGCCAGACCCGCCAGGCTGAGGATGAACCACTTCCCGATAACGACCAGAGATCCCATCCACGGCCTCCGATCCGCCCACGCGCCCAACCAGGCCACCACGGCCAACACGACCATATGGCGCGACCGCGACGGACGCGGCGGGAGCGCAGCCGGGCCCCTGTCCGCTTTGACGGCATGAATCGCCACCCGTAGCGTTCCCGGCATGGACCCGTGGGCGCCGGATCCGGCCGAAAATCGCCGATCGGCCAGCACGGGGCCCGAGGCGCGGCGCGCGGCCCACCCGGACGGGCGATACGACCCTGCGGACGAGTGGCAGAACCCCCCCGGCCCGGACCAGGGGCGCGGGTGGCAGGACGCCCCTCGCCCGGCCAGGCGCCATCGGAGCCGCAGGTCGTGGAAGTTCGTCACGCTCGTGACGGTCGCGGCCGTGGTCGTCGCGGTAGCCGTCGCCGCGACCATCGTGACCGTGGTCGCGCCCGGTAAGAAGAGCCATCCCGTCGTCGGTTTCGTGCCGACGGGAACCTCACCGGAGCAGGACGGCGAGCAGCTCACCACCGCTTTCCTGACCGCGTGGGGCGCCGGCAACCTCGGGTTGGCGGCCAGCTACACCGACAGCCCACAGGCCGCCGAGGCGGCGCTCGCCGCGTACCGCGACGGCCTCCATCTCGGCACGCTGCGCGGCTCACCCACCGGCGCCATCAGGCTGCCCGAAAGCGCGCCGGCCGCGACCGTGTCGACGCCCCGGGTCAAGGTCACCGTCGCGATGAACGACCTGGTCGCGGCCACCGCGAGCACCGGGACGATCAGTGGTACCTGGACCTACCACTCGTCGCTGGTCGCCTACCAGAAACCGGACTCGCCAGCGTGGTCCATCGCGTGGGCCCCTGACGACCTCGCGCCGAACCTCACCGCGACCACCCACCTCGCCGCCGTCCCGGTGGCCCCGAAGGCCACGTCCGTCCTCGACTCCACCGGCAACAGCCTCACCTCCTATGGGGACGCGGGCCTGAACACGATCGCGGGAGCGCTGAAGGCCAGCCCACCCAAGGACCTGGGCCAACCGGGGCTCGACGTCGAGATCCAGTCCGCGACCGGAGCGCCCGTCACGGGCAGCCAGGCCGTCATCTCCGCGCCGGTCGACGCCACCCTGGCCACCACCATCAGCGCCAAGGCGGAACAGGCCGCGCGCGGCGCCGTCGCGGAGCACCCGCAGAGCTCGCTCGTCGCCATCCAGCCGTCCACCGGCCAGATCCTCGCCATCGCCAACAACGCCGGCTACAACGACTTCGCGCTCACCGCCGCGGTCGCACCGGGCTCGACCGGAAAAATCATCTCGGCCGCCGCCCTGCTCAGCCAGGGCGTCCTCACCGCGAACACCCCGGTCGAGTGCCCCGCCGTCTACACCGTGCAGGGCATCAGCTACCACAACGACAAGGGCGAGTCCGAGCCGGCGTCGACGCCGCTGTCCTACGACTTCGCCCAGTCCTGCAACAACGCCTTCAGCCAGTGGTGGCGGCAGGAGAGCAACGGCCGCCTCGCCTCGGTCGCCAAGGAGTACTTCGGCCTCAACCAGCCCTGGGACATCGGCCTCGGCAAACCAGCCACCTATTACAACCAGCCGGCGAGCGCCAGCGGCTCCGAACTCGCCCAGAACATGTTCGGCCAGGGCCACCTCACCGCGTCCCCGCTCGCGATGGCCTCGGTCGCGGCCACCGTCGCGAACGGAACCTTCAAGCAGCCCATCCTGCTGCCCGGAGCCGCCCAGGCCGCCGCGACTCCCCTGCCCACCAACGTCGACGCGCAACTGAAAACCATGATGCGCGACGTGGTCACCCAGGGCACAGCCGCCGGACTCGGCTTCGGCCCCACCGTCTACGCCAAGACAGGGACCGCGGACGTCGACAACCAGGGACAGCCCAACAGCTGGTTCGTCGCCTTCGACCCAGCCCGGGACATCGCCGTCGCCTGCCTCGTCCTCAACGCCGGCTACGGCGCCCAGATCGCCGCCCCCGAAGTGCAGCACTTCCTGGCCAACTATTAGACCTTCGCCGAGATACGGACTGCGGGCTGTCCCCGCGCTGTCCGGCGGTGACCAGGACCGACATCGGTTTCTGCCCCTGCTCGACCGCCGGATGGATCTTCGCTGAGAAACCACCCCGCGACCGACCCACCGAATCATCGTGTTACGCGGCGGCCGAACTGGACTCGCGGTCCCCGCAGCCGACTACCGCGACGACACCACAGACATCGAGCAGGCCTATCTTGGCGGGAACGCCTCCGACACCTCGACAGACGCAAAACATCGGGACTTAGCACAGCGACGGCATCGTCGTCCGCGAGGGCGAGCAGCCTGGTCACGGCCCGTGGTGACGCGTCGTCGGCGTGAGCGCCGTTCTCGCTGTCATCGCGCCGCGGGTCAATGACACCGACCCCACCCTCCATCACGGTGAGTAGCCGCCCGAACGTGACAATCGCCGGCGCACCGGCGCCTACGACCACCTTGACCAGCGACCGGGCGCATGCTAAACCAACGTTCAGACAGCGTGTGTCAGATACTTCTTCGGCTGCACCGCCACTCTTTGGCGGCAGCCTTCTGGATCCAGGCACCCGACTGTTCCTCCGTCAGCTGAGCGAACGAAATGGGAACATGCACGGCGCGGGGGTGTGCATGGAGCGCCTACGACCAGAAATCCAGGCGGGCGGCCTGGTGAAGCACGAATACTCGCGTGCGTCAGCCTTCGCGTTTGCCCACGCACGGAATCGGCCGCTGCGCCAGATCACTTCGATAGGCCGGCCGAGTTTCCCGCCGCTTCGGAACAGAGTCCGGGCCTGAGCCCGGCTGCGTCGACAATAGAGAAGCGGCTGCGGCACCGGGAGTGCGCCCAACCGGTTCGCCGCCATTAAACGACGCCGCACATCGCCGGAGAAGCTTTCAGTCGCCGGCCGGTGGGCCGGCGGAGTCTGATCATTCAAAAACCGAAAGGTCTCGACGGGGAGCCGAGGACATGAGAACTTGCACCGACAGAAGACCGATTCGCCAACGCGCGGCGACCGCTCTAGCGGCGGTCATCGTCGGGCTGCCCGCAGCGCTGGCCGGCTGCGCCACCGGCACGTCGGGAGCTGGCGGCCACGGCAACAACACCTGCCAAGCGCCGGGCATCACTTCGAACAAGATCACCATCGGACTGATCTACCCCGACAGCGGTGGCGCGGTGGCAGAGGCGTTCCGAGCCACCCGCAGCGGTGTCGACGCCAGAGTCGCGTTACAGAACGCGAGCGGCGGAGTAGACGGCCGTCAGATCGTCATCACATGGCGTGATGACCAGTCCTCCGCCGCTGCTTTCGCGGTCGCGGCACATGACCTCGTCGACCGGCAGCACGTTTTCGGGCTGATCGCCGTCTCGGTCGTCATGCCTCCATCCGCGGGCTGGTTGGAGAAGGCTGGCATCCCGGTGACCGGAATCGCCACAAGCGCGGATTGGAGCGAACACGGCAATCTCTTCCATTTCGGATCCCTCTTCAACAAGGGCGGCGCGATCGACGTCTTCGGCAAGTACGTCAGGACCCAGAATGGGAGCCGAGCTCTCGTCGTGTTCGACCCGTCTTCAGCCGCCTCTCAGGATCTGGCGACCCAGCTCACGATGAGTCTACAGAGTCAGGGCATCCAGGTCGTCGGCGAGTACCCCTACACCGACAATATTTCGAGCCCTGACAAAGTGGTCGATCGGCTCCGCGTGACGGGCGCGGACACCTTGGTCGGCGCCGCACAGACCGACGCCTTCGTCGACATCTACTCGGCCGCGAGAAAGGCCGGCGTCAGGCTCAACGTCGCACTCAGCAGCGCCGGATACAGCCCGAGCCTGTTACGGATGCACCCTGGCGCCCTCGGCGGAATGTCAGTATTCGTGGACTACATGCCGTTCGAGGACAAGGCGCCCGCGATGGATACCTACCAGGAGGCCATGGCGAGATTCGCGCCGGAACTCGCCGATCCCGACGACGAGATCGCCCTCGGTTCCTACGTCGCCGCCGACGAGATGATCAAAGGTTTAGAGGTATCAGGACCTTGCCCAACTCGGGCCAAATTCATCGAGAAACTGCGTCAGGTCCACGACTTCACCGGCGGCGGACTGTTCGCGCCAACGGATATCTCGACACCGACCGCGCCGACGAAGTGCTTCAACTTCCTCAAGGTCAACCCCGTCGGGACGAACTTCGTCACCGTGCCGAGCATCAGGCCAGACGGATTCTGGTGTGGCGACGCTGTCGGACCGAGCCCAGCCAGGGGGTAGACACCGTCCAAAGGTCAGCTGGCACCGGACGAGCGAGGCCGGCCCGGACTGCTCAGCCATTTCACCCCACTGACGGTTTCCTCCCGCACGGCCGGCCGACAGGTCGCGCTGCGGCCGCTGGTCCAGGTGCGCACCAAGATGATGGCCGACGCGCAACAGCCTGGGCAGGTGCGCTCGCGCCTTCAGCCAGGCGCGGTCGCCACCGCCGTCGTGCACACCGTCAGTTTCCTCGTCGGCGTCTCCAGCGCGGGACACGACCATCCGGTGACGGCGACCGAGGCGTGGGACAGCTGCGAGGGCGGCCTCATCCGCGGCTGGCCCTGCGGCCACGATTCCGGGCGCGCGCACGAAGACTTCGGCCATCGGCCCTCCCGCGCCTGAGGGCTCCTCCCGGGCTCACGGCGCCCACCATGTGCTAAACAGGTGGTCAGCATCATCGATCGCCGTTCAGCCGGTTGCCGAGACGATCTGGAAGCACAGCCGAGCCAGGCCAGCGGAGCACAGCTGCCGGCCGTTGCTCCAGGGCTCGGCCGCTGGGGAGGATGCCGTGAGCGAGAACGACCCTCGACCCGCCTTCCATGTGCCGGCACCCGAGATCCCGGTGCCTACCTCGATCAGTCCGCAGGCGCAGGCGGTGCTGGCAAAGGGCCTGATCGGCGGGAGGCCGCAGCCACCGCTGAGTGAGCTCGACGCCGACATCCGGCAGTTCATCGACCACCACCTGAACGACTAAGCGACCGCGCGGCGTCGTCGGACCGGTCAGCTCACGTCGTCCCGCGGCGAGGACGCACCTTCCCGAAGAATCAGGAGAACACCGATGGGCAAGCTGGACGGCAAGGTCGCCTTCATCACCGGAGCGGCACGCGGCCAGGGACGCAGCCACGCCGTTCGGCTCGCCGTCGAGGGCGCGGACATCATCGCGGTCGACATCTGCCAACAGATCAACAGCGTCAGCTACCCGCTGGCGACCCCCGAGGACCTGGCCGTGACGGTCAAGGAGGTCGAGGCGCTCGGCCGACGGATCGTCGCCACGCAGGCCGACGTCCGCGACCGCGACCAGCTGCGCGCCGCCCTCGACGCCGGCCTCGCCAAGCTCGGCCGGCTGGACGTCGTGTGCGCCAACGCCGGCGTCTGCCCGCTGACGGACGAGACGCTGTGCAGCAGCTTCGTCGATGCCCTGGACGTCGACCTCGGGGGCGTCCAGAACACGGTCGCCGTCGCCCTCCCGCACCTGAGCGCGGGCTCCTCGATCATCGTCACCGGCTCGACGGCTGGGATGATCGGCGGCCTGACCGACCAGATGGGCGCGCCCGGCGGGGTCGGCTACTCGCTCGCGAAGCAGCTCGTCGCCAGGTATGTCGAGGTCCTCGCGCTGCAGCTCGCGCCGCACTCCGTGCGCCTGAACGCGATTCACCCGACGAACGTCAACACCGTGCTGCTGCACAACGACAACGTCTACCGGGCGTTCCGACCGGACCTGGAGAACCCGACGCGCGCGGACGCGGAACTCGCCTTCCCCGTCATGCAGGCGATGCCGATCCCGTACATCGAGCCGGAGGACGTCTCTGCCCTGGTCGTGTACCTCGCGAGCGACGACTCCCGCTACATGACGGGGCTGAACCTCCGGATCGACGCGGGCGCGATGCTCAAGGCGCCTCCCGCGTTCTGAGCTTTGCGCGGTTGGTTCGACTGTCGCCAGCGACGACACGAACGCCCGTGAGTGCCGCATTTTCACACCCGACGACGAGACGAAAAGGGAATTCACCATGCGAGCAGTAGTGGTCGGCGCCTCCAGCGGGTTAGGACGTGCCATCGGGATAGGCCTCGGCCAGCGCGGAGCGCGGGTGGCGCTGCTCGCGCGGCGCAAGGACCGACTGGTGGATGCGGCGCACGAGGCCGGCACGGGCTCGCTGGCGATCGCCTGCGACGTCACCGACGAGGGCTCCGTCCGCGCCGCGGTCGAGGAGGCGGCGACCGGGCTCGGCGGCATCGACGCGATCGTCTACGCGACCGGCATCGGCGTCCTGCGCCGCCTCGTCGACGTGGACGCCGGCACCTGGCGCACCGTCTTCGAGACCAACGTCATCGGTGCCTCCCTCGTCACCGCGGCCGCGATGCCCCACCTGCTCGAAAGCCGTGGGGTCGCCGCCTACCTGTCGTCCATCACCGGCTCGGTCACCGAGCCCTGGCCCGCCCTCGGCTCCTACGCGGTGAGCAAGGCCGCCCTCGACAAGCTCATCGAGGCCTACCGGGTCGAATACCCCACCCTCGGCTTCACACGTATCACCGTGGGCAACTCCGCCGGGGGCGAGGGCGCGTCCGGAACCGAGTTCATCAACAACTGGGATCCCGCGCTCGCGGGCGCCGTCCACCCGCTCTGGATCGGCCGCGACTACGTCCACGCCGACTTCGTCGACGTCGTCGATCTGACCAACGTGGTGCACACCGTCCTCACCAACGGCGCCGCGATCAAGTCCGTCGTCGTCGACGCCCGCCGCTCGACCCCACTATCCCTGAACATTCCCGCCCAGGCCCCCTGAACCCAGCCAAGCGGGGCCGGGCCAGCCGAAAGTGGACGAACCAACCGGCCCCGCGCGCGGAATGTCTATGGATTCGCGTGCCAGCGAGGAACACCTGGCCGCGAATTTCGGCCGGCACCCGGACGCTGAGATCCTCCTGCCCCAGCCAGGCCTGGGACCGGTCCTCGCCGCCCGGGTGCTCGCCGGGTTCGGAGACGACCCGACCCGCTACGTCTCCACCGCGGTCTGGACGAGCGCACCGCCCGGGTCATAGTCGCGCTCCGGGAACCATCGTGCGAACTCGCGCACCTCGACCTCGGACAGCCCCTCGACCGGACCTCACCCCCATCACGACCGTGCCCAGCCCGGTCAGCAACAGATTCGCACTACCGAAGGTCGAGATCGGGACTGTACTGAGACTGTCGCCGGTGGGGCTGGGCACCGGACCGGATGGCGTCACCGGCGCTCGGCCGGTGCGTAAGACTCGAAGAACTGCCATCCACCTGAGGCGCACTCGGACGGTTCACCACTGGTGACCGTGAGAACTCCTCGTCCCGTCACCACACCGATAAGGTAGCCCCACACCGGGGCGTTTCACCGGCGATGGTCGTCGGCGCTCAGGCGTCGGCGGGCTGGTCGGCACGTCCCTGGAACTCTTCCAGGCGCTCGGCTACCGCTCGGGTCCGATAGTGGTCCGGGCCGAGTGCTCGCTGAATCTCGGGCAGCAGCTCGGTGAGCATCGCGATCGCCGTGTCGCCCGCTTCCCCGCACCATCGGGCATAGGCCCCGCGGACCGCGTAGGTGATCTCGTCTTCGGGTCCGAGCGCGTCGATCACCACGGGCAGCAGCTCGGCGAGCTCGGCCGCTGCTTGGCGCGGGCGGCCGGCGTGGCCGTGCCACGCGGCGAGTTCGCCCAGCGACTCCAACGTGGAGCGATGGCTTGGCCCCAGCGCGCGCTCCTTGCTCGCGAGCAGCTCGGTCCCGATCAGGATCGCGCGCTCGGCATCGTCCACCTCCAGGTGCCAGAGCGCCGCATTGTGCTGGATCGTCCAGACTTCCTCGTGGTCGGGGCCGAACAGGTCGGTGTGCAGCGGGATGAGCGCGAGGAGCTCTGTCGCGGCACCGGCCGCGTCGCCGGTCTCCCTAAGCCAGCGCGCGCGGATCACCCGTGCCGTCGCCGTCAAGCGGTGGGCCGGCCCGAGGACGCGGACCAGTTCGACCAGCACCGACTCGATGGCGAGCAGCGCGCCGACAGGATCGCCCGCCTCACCCTGCCAACGCGCCAGCATGACGCGAACGCTCAGTGTCGCCGGATGATCCGGGCCCAGCGTGACCATCCGGCGGCTGAGCAGGTCCGCGGCGACGGCGATCGCGCCGGCCGGATCGCCAGCCTCACCCCGCCAGCGCGCGAGGCCCTCCGCCGTCGCCAGAGTGTCGGGATGGTCGGGCCCCCAACGGACGCGCGCCAGCGGCACGAGCACGGCGAACTCGGCCGCGGTCGCCGCCGGGTCTCCGCCTGTTCTGCCGCGCAGCTTGGCGAGCAGGATCCGCGAACTCAACTGGAGCGTGTGCTCGTCGCCCAGGACTCTGCGGACGTCGGTCATCAACCGCTCGAGCGCGACGATCGAACCGGCCGGGTCGCCCGCCTCGGCGCGCCAGTAAGCCTGATAGGACCGGGTGAACAAGGTGTCCTCGTGGTCGGCGCCGAACACCTTCGTGAAGTCGCCGACGATCTCCGTGAACTCGGTCGCCGCGCGGGCGGGATCACCTGCTGTGCCGTGCGCGATGGCCAGACGGTAGCGGAAACGTAGGACGGTGGGATCGTCACTGCCGTGCACGGCGATCAACGCGGAGAGGTCGTCGTCGGTCGGGTCATCCGTGCTCAGCCGTTTGTGGAGCGCGATGCTCGCCATCTGCTGCTGGATCACGCGCCACATGCTCTGGTTGCGATCTCCATCGAGATCGGCGTCGACGGACGCGGCCAGCGTGCGGGCCTCGGAGTGACGGCCGGCCAGCACGTACATCCTGGTCAGCGAGGCCCGGTGGAGCACCAGTAGCTCGTCACCGGCGGTGAGCAGGTCCCGTTCGTCGGCGACGAGGCGTTCCTGTAGGGCGATCGCCTGATCGTGGTGGCCCGCGTCGAAGTGGGCTTCGGCCTGATCGCCCCGCGTCTGGAGCGTGCTCCGATGGCCTTCGCCGCGTACCCTGCGCTGGTCGCCGGCCAGGTCTTCCAGCACCGCCAGCGCTTCGAACTGCCGGCCCGCGAGGCGCAGCAGCGTCTGCAGGGCGTAGCGGCTGTCGAGGCCGTCGGGATGGTCGGGGCCAAGCGCTTCGCGCTGCGTGGCGTTCACGTCCCGAAGCCGGTCGACCGCCTCGGCGACGCCCCGCTCGTCCCGGGGGTCCGCGCCAGCGGCTTGGGCACCGGTGGCCTGGGCGTACAGCGAACGGGCCCGCAGGGTCTGCGGATGCCGCTCACCCCAGATCTCGGCGGACACCGCGATGACCTCGGTGAGCAGCGCGGCGCTCCGTTCGAAGTGGGCCGCGCTGTGCTGGAGCCAGGCGAGCCGGACCTGATAGCCGAGAGCCTCGGCCCGGCTGCCGTTGAGGGTCCGCCCGAGATCCGTGATCAACCCCTCGTACGCGGCAATGGCCTCGTCTGTGCGGCCCGCGGCGGCCAGCGCGTCCGCGTGCAACGCCCGCCCCTCGAAGACGATTTCGTTGTCCGCCCCTACCGCCCGGCGAGCCTCAGCCACGCTTTCGGCCGCCAGGCGCACGGCCTGGTCGTAGTCGCCGTTGTGCAGGTGGGCCTCGGCGAGTCCCCTGCGGACGGAGGCGAGCAGCATCGCCGCGTCGCGGCGATCCCGGTTCGGGCGCGACGAGGTCACCACCTTGGCCAGATCGGCGAAGGCCGCGACGGCCTCCTTGTTGCGACCCGCGCGGAGGTAGGCCTTCGCCAGCCGGAACCTGTTGTCCAGGACGCTGCGATGCGTGTCACCGAACCTGGCGCGCCTCCGGGCGAGGCTCTCCTCGTGCACCCGAATCGCCGCGGTGATGTCGTCAAGGTCGAGATACTGCGCGGCGACGGCGTCCCGCAACAGCAGCGTGGAATGGTGATCCGCGCCCAGCTCCCGCTCGGCGGTGTCCACGCCGCGCTCCAGGCTCTCGGTGGTGCCCGTCAGCTGACCCGCCTTCAGCCGCGCGAGGGACAGCGAGAGGTCGAGCCCGACGTCGACCAGCGTGGTCCTGCTGAAGTCCTGCCGAGCGTCCTCGGCAGCCTGAACGTGCAACGCCAGGCCGCGCTGGGTCTCGCCGAGCGCGAGGTACGCGTCGGCGAGAGCCCGCCGCGCGGTGAGGGTGTCGATGTGGGCCCGGCCGCTCACCCGCGCGAAACCCGCAGCGGCGGCGGTGAGCAATGGGATGACCCGGTCGTGGCGGCCCGTGTGGGCGAGGGCTTGGGCGAGAGCGCCCATGGTGGTCAGGGTCCTCGGGTGGTCGTCGCCGAGCAGTCTGGTCCGCGCCTCGAAAACCTGTTCCAGCTCATTCGCCGCGTCGTCGCGCCGCCCTATCGCTGCGTAGGCGTCGGCGAGGCTTTTCCGCGCGCCGATCGTGCTCGGGTGCTCCGGTCCGCGCAGCCGAGCCCAGTCGGCAACGACCTCCTCGAACGCGGCTACGGCTTCGTTGCGTCGCCAGGTCTGCCGGTAGGCGTCGGCCAGCCCGGCCCGGTCGCGCAGGGTGTCAGGATGGTCGTCGCCCTGCACGCGCCGGCGTGCCCGGACCACGTCCTCGTACAAACCGACCGCCGCCTCCTCGGCGCGCGCTTCGAGGAGTGCGTCGGCGAGCTCGCCCCGGACGGACAGCGCGTCGGGATGATCCGGTCCGACGGTGGCGGCGAGATCGGCCACAATGGACCGGAACAGGTCGACGGCCTCACCGATGCGGCCGACGCTGCGCAGCGAACGCGCAAGGACGGTGCGGCTGTTGACCACCTTGCTGTCGTCGTCGCCGCGCGCGCCACGCTGCTCCGCCGCGATGTTCGTATGGAGGGCGATCGCCTCCTGATACGAGCCGCGCTTCAGATAGGCCGCCGCCAAGCGGCTGGCACATGCCTGTACGAGAAAGTGGTCTTCGCCGAAGGCAGCGCGCGCGAGAGGCAACGTGCGTTCGTTGCGGGCCACGGCCTCGCCGTCGCGCCCCGCGGCCTCGTAGACATCGGCGAGGTAGATCCGCGCGAACAGCGTCTCATGATGATCGTCGCCGTGGACGCGCTGGTACCCCCGCAGCACCTCCTCCATCAACAGCATCGCCTCGTTCACCCGGCCGTCGGACACGTAGACGAAAGCCAGGTTCCGCCGTGCCGCCAGCGTCTCGGGATGGTCGACGCCGCGTACCCGCCGTCGGTCAGCGACGACCTGCTCGGCCAGCACCGTCGCTCGGTCGATCTCGCCGGCGCGCAGGCTTACGGACATGAGGGAAAGACGGGTGTCGATGGTGTCGGAATCATCCTTGCCCAGCGCGGCGACGCGGTCCCGATAAACC
Organism: Pseudofrankia inefficax; assembly: GCF_000166135.1. Lineage (NCBI taxonomy): Bacteria > Bacillati > Actinomycetota > Actinomycetes > Frankiales > Frankiaceae > Pseudofrankia > Pseudofrankia inefficax. The sequence continues at coordinate 1,622,600 of NC_014666.1, read as the reverse complement.
TCGTCGAGAATCTCGATAGCCGACGCGAGATCTCCCCGCGCGGCCTTGACGGTGGCCAGGTCGTTGCGCGCGGCCAAGGCCTGGCGGTGCCGCGTGCCGAGCGCCGCGTGTCGGGCGCGCACCACCTCGCTGAACAGATCCTCGGCCCGGGCAAGCTGACCGGTGAGCAGATAGGCCCCGGCGAGGGCTGCCCGGGTGGCCACCGTGTCAGGATGGTCGGGCCCCGAGACGCGGACGCGAGCGTCGAGGACCTGTTCGAGCAGGGCGGCGGCCTCGGGCTCCCGCCAGGACCGCCGGTAGGCCTCGCCCAGATGCTGGCGCGCGGACAGCACCGCAGGGTCGTCGGTGCCCGCAACATCGGCCAGGCGCGCCACGACCTCGGTGCCGTGTGCGAGCACCAGCGCGTGGTCGGAGACCTCGTTGAGTAGCTCCAAGCCGTGCGCCTGAACGCGCAGCAGACGCTCGTGCAGGTCCGGCGCGCTCGCCAGCCCCGCCTCGGAATGCCCGAGAAGGTGGGTCAACTGACGGGCCCGCTGGCCGATGAGCGCGCGGCGCGGCCACGCGTCCTCGGTCGCCGGCGCCGTTGCCTCAAGCGCTGCGACCAGGTCACGCAAGGACCCGCCGAGCGTGCTCAGCCGGCGACCGCGGCCCAGCAGGACCAACTGGGTCAGATGGTGCATGCCGACGGCACCGGTCCCGACGCGGTTCAGCAGGCTGATCGACTCGAGGCGCCGCAACACCTGGTCGACGGCCTCCGCGTCCCCTTCGACCCCGGTCGCCCGCACCAGGTCAAGAGGAATGGCGTCCCCCGCCAACAGCGCGACAATGTCGAGGACTCGCCGCACCGGGCCAACGGCGGCCATCTCCTGCTCGACGCGCTCGACCGCCAGCATGACAGCCTGGGCATATCCGAGGGGGTAGGCGTCGCCGCGCACCGGGCCGAGCAGCTCGCGCAGCGGCACCGAGGCCATGCGGGCGCGATATCCGGCGTAGGAACGGCCCTCATGGACGTCGTCGATGATCGTCGGCGCCGCCTGCGCCAGCGCCAGTGGCAGCCGGCCGAGGTCCTCGGCCAGCTCGGCGGCGCCCTCAACGCCGCCGCCGGTGCGCCGGTCCAGGTAGGCGACCGCCTGCACGGACGTGAACACCTCGACCTCGATCGGCGCGGCCGTGCTGAGAACGGCGAAGTCGGTTTCATTCGTGGTGATGATCACGCGCACATTGCCGGTGGCCGGAATCCAGCGGCGGACCGCGTCTGGGTCGACGGCGTTGTCGAACACGAGCAGGCAGCGCTGGCGAGTGGCACGCAGCCAGTCCAACGCAGCGTGCGCGGATGCCTCCGGCTCCTTGTCGAGTGCGACACCGAGCTGCTCCGCGAGCAGGCTGAACGCCACAAGCAGGCCGGCGGAGTCCCGCGCGTCGAACCAGGCCACCACCGACCAGCCATGCTCGGCGGCTCGCCGGGCGTGCGCCGCAGCCAGGCTGCTTTTGCCGACGCCGCGCGCGCCGACCAGTACGCAGACTGCGACCGACCTGCCCTGGCCGAGTCGATAGTCGAGCATCCCGCTGAGCTCTGGACGGTCTTCGTACGCGGCGGGCCTAAGGGGAAGGTGGCCCATCCGCACATGGACTTTTGGGGGCACCACCTCGCCACTCGCCTCGGCGTGGAAGGTGATCGTCGAGTTCCTGACGTTCAGCCGGCTTCCCCGGTCGACGACGATCCCGCGGCCCAGGCTGGCGCCGACCGAGGTCGACGTGTCGGCCCTCGCCGCGACCGGCCCCACGGGTGAGGCGCCGGTTCCGATCAGCCAAGCGCCGGCGGCGATCCCGCCGGCCGCGATCAGCGCCACCGCGGCCCCGAGGCCGCCGACGCGCGGTGGCAGGAAGACGAGTAGCGCACACGCCACACCGATACCGAGCGCCGCCACGACAAGTGCCGCGGCGAGTCGAAAACCACTCCCACGCGATATCCACCTTCGGGCCAGAAGGTGCCGCGTCCCTCGGCGAGCGTGGTCTCCGTCGTCGGCCCGTACCGGGATTGGCGAGCCGACGTCCGCGCGGTCGTCGGCTGGCGTCGCCCCGTTCTGGGGCTTCTTAATCGCGAACACGTGATTCGCGGGAAACCTGCGGCGGGCAGCAGTCAGGACGCGCTCACGGCCGTCCGCCAGAACACCCGAGCGCAGCAGCGTCGCGACCTCGCGCCAGAACTCCTCCGCGCTGCACTCCCCCCAACCAGGCTGCCGCTCGCGGGGAACGCCGGCCGTCTCGAGAAGCTGACGGGCCGCACCCGGGGCATGGAACGCCGCGGCGAGCTCCCTGATCTCCAGCTCGCTCAGTGCATCCGGCATTGGTGGGCCCGTCTTGGTCGATCGGCCGCAGGCGCAGTCATCAAGCCTGCCTGTAGCAGCGTAGATCGGTCGCAGCCCAGTGCGGCACCGGTCCCGAAGCCGGCTCGCCGAGGCCTACCAGGCAGCCGGGCACCACGCCGGCGACAGCGTCGCTCTGGCGAGACGTTCTGGCCGACCGGACCCGCGTCCACCCACCGCGCCGAGGCTCAGCCGCGTCACGCCTGGGGGTGCGCAGGCGACCACACGGTGAAAGCGCTCGTCGCGGCACGATGGCACGAAAGCCACGGTTTTTGGCCGTCGTGCCGCTTCTTCGTTCCCGGAAGAAGGCGCATGATCGCCATCATCGATGGACTTGCGCCTCGGTGGGGCAGCAAGTGGAAAACGGGCTCTTCGCAGTACGCCAGCAACTGTGTTCAGTAGATCACCAGACGCTGTGAAGGGTGGTGATCAAACGCAGCCGCGAGCCGTCTGTCGGCCGCGCGGCTTGGGCACCAACAGAACAGCTCCGACCTGGCTCTTCGGCGGCGAGCGCCACACCGACCGCACGACCTCGGCAACCAAAGCCGTGATCGCGGCGACCGATTCGTTCCGCGAAGGAGATGAAGGAGACAGATGAACCGCGAACGCATGTTCCTCCCCGTACCACGCGCGCTCAGAAGATTCACATCTTCCCCTGTTCGCCTATTGGCACTGATGGTGGCGGTCCTGGCCGCCTTTGCCATCGCACCGCCCGTCGCAGCCAACGCCGCCGTGCCCAACAACTACATCTTCAACAACAGCTCTGTCGGTATCGGCGTGTGGCACGACTACCACTCCGGCACTTACGACGCAGTCCTGCCAGCGTATTCCACAACGAAAGGCCAGTGGGGCTGGGACCACGCATCGAAGTTCTTCGTCGGCTCCACGTACTGCTACAACGCCTACCGGAGGCCTGCCGGAAGTTCCGGCGCCTGGCAGCTCGCCGTCGTCGGCTCTGGACCTGCCACTTATCCCGACGGCAGCTTTGCCCCGTACAACAGCAACTGGTGGCTCTACGACTGGCAGATTCAGCTCCAGACCTTTGTCGGCAACTTTTGCGGTCTGCGAGTCTGAGCGGTTTCGGGCATCGGCCAGACCTGAGGCTTCTAACGCGATCGCTGGCCGGGTCAACCTGCGCCAGCAGGGGGCCGCCCGGATACTCGGCAGCACTCTGACCAGCGGCGTTGTTGTCTCTTCGCCGGAGCCTACCAGGGGGCCGTGATCGCGCGTGCGTCGACGGACACCACGTGCCCAGCCGCCGCGCGACGAGCAAGCTCCGGTCTCCGGTCTCTTCGGCGTCGCGCTCGACCGGCGCGGCCTTCCAGACAGGATCTCCATCCGGCTCGCCGCCGCTCACCTGTCCGGTACGTCCGCCGCCGGGTGGATGACGTCAGGGCAACCGGGCGGCTTGCCGCTCGTAGCCGAGCGGCAAGCCGCCTTCAGGATGATTTGCCGATGAGGGTTCCGGGGGCGCCGGCGGATCGAAGCTGGGCGAGGAAGACTACCGTTACGGCGTAGTCGTTCAGCCCTTCCTGGTGGACCGTGCCCTTGAAGGTCTTTCCTGCCATGTTGTTCAACAAGTTCGGGTCGGTCGGCTCGGCAGCGGGTGACGTCGGTGATGTCCCCGAACTCGCCCTACCCACCGGAGAAGTGGCGGTCTGCGAAGTTGGTCCGGCCTGTGGTTGACCTCCACCAATCAATCCAAAGATGCCGGTCACGGCCGCGGTGGCGATGACGGCGGCGGCTCCGATGAGCGCCACGATGATCGCGGTTCGGTGCGACTCACCCGCACCGACCGGAGATGAGCGATCGGGCGGAGGCGACGGCGAGTGGGACGCTGCGCGCGGGTCTTGCTCGCCTGACGCACCGGCGAATCTTGTCACCGGGAAAGTCAGCGCGTTCCAGCAACCTCCGCGCCTCGCGCGAGTTCCAGTAGCGCCGGGCCAGCGCCGTCGATTCCTCATCGCTTAGGCCGCCCATCTCTCCTCCCCCGGAGTCAAGATCCATGCCGGCCGCGGCGCCGCAGGGCGGAGTCTGGTTGTGCGTGGTCACGTTGCAGCCAAGAGCCAGGTCGGGAGCTGCGACCACCGGCTTGATCAACGGCTTCATGTTCACAGGCCCCCTGCCGCTCCGGTGCGTACGGGACACGCAGCGTAGCAAGGCGCCCTTAGTCCAGACCGGGGCGCCTGGCTGAAGCGAGTCGGCCGACGCGGTCAGCAGAACAGTCCGCGTTCCATGCCCAGCCGCTATCAGGAGCCGACGTTTTCGAACCCGTGCCGATCGCCCCCGGTACCTACGCTTCCCGGTCCTCCCGCGGTCGCAGCGGTTATGAGATGCCCGCTAGGCCGTATCTCGTGGATCATGAGAGTTCGGTAGCCCTCATGATTCATGGTTGGTCGGCATGAGATCACCGACGTTGCGTGGGCGCGGATCGAGCCGCTGTTGCCGAAGGACCCGCCTCGTGGTGGCCGCAGGGCTGATCATCGGAAGATCCTGAACGGGATCCTGTTCCGGGAGCGGACCAATATTCCGTGGGCGGACCTGCCCGAGCGGTACGGGCCATGGCAGACCGTCTACAACCGTTTTCGACTGTGGTCGCTGGACGGCACCCGGGAGAAGATCCTCGCGCACATCGTGGTCAAGGACGACTCCGTGGGCGCGGTCGTGTGGGAGGTGTCGGTCGACTCGTCGGTCGTGCGCGCGCACCAGCACGCCGCGGGTGCCCGTCCCCAGCTCCCGGAGGATCAAAAGGGGCCAGCAAGATTAACGGACACACCGCGGAGACCGCCGGGGAGGCGGAAGAGCTCGGGCGGTCCCTCGGTGGGCTGACGAGCAAGATTCATGCCGCGGTCGATGGGAAGGGTCGGCCGCTGTCGATCGTGCTGACCGCCGGCCAGGTCAACGACTCGACCCAGTTCACCCAGGTCATGGGCGGTATTCGGGTCGCCCGGGTCGGTCCCGGCCGGCCGCGGACTCGGCCCGATCACGTCTTGGGCGATTAGGCGTACAGCTCGAAGGCGATCCGGGCCGAGCTGCGTCGGCGCAACATCAGCCACACGATCCCCGAACGCGCCGACCAGAAAGCCAACCGCCAGCGGCGCGGTTCGGCTGGCGGTCGGCCCTCGGCGTTCGACAAGGAGCGGTACAAGAACCGCAACGTCGTCGAACGATTCTTCAACCGCCTCAAGCAGTGGCGCGCGCTCGCGACCCGCTACACCAAGCGCGCGCACTACTTCACCAACGAGATCACCATTGCCGCGATCTTCATCTGGCTAGCCGAAGATCCACAGGATGCCCCCTAGCGCTGAGGTGGTACCGATGGACGGCGGCCGGCACGCGATGACCCTGCACTCGGGAGCCACACCCCGGGATCTGGCGGGCGTCGCCGCGTTGTTGCCGCCGTCGGTGCTGGTGGATCACTTCGCGTCACGGCCGCGTGGTGGAACGGTCGTCACGCTGGTCTTTCAGGATTTCCCGGCGGGCGTCGCGGACTCGGCGACTGTGCCGGTGCCGGTCTGCCCGGTGCCTGACCTGGCCGACGCGCTGACGCTGCCCGGGGACGACGACGGGGGCGGCTGGGTACCCGAGGTCGGCGCGGCGGCCTGCCCGGACCCCGGGATCACGCCGTATCAGTTGGCGGTCTGGGAGGTCATCACGGCGGCCGGGGACGGCGCGGCCGGCGCCCGAATGGTCGGCCTGGTCATGCGGATGCTGCCGGAAGAGGTTATGCACCTGGCGGACCTGCTGCGCGTCCGCCGTCCCGCCCGGTGCGCCTGCCAGGTCTGAGTGCTTGCCCCTCATAACTCCGGCTGAGCGGGGCTCCTCCGGCGGGCAGGCAAGCTTTGCTTTGCCCCAGGGTTCTCGGCCGTGCAAGATCCGCCGACGGTGTCACGCCCATCGTCACGGGTGCGGGTCTTGCGCGGTCGGGGTTCCTGGGGCAACCCTTCGGGTGCCTGCCTGTCGGAGGAGACACGCGGACTCGCACCGTCCCTCCCCTCCTCTGGTGGAAGGGCCGGGGTCCGGGGCAGCGCCCCGGGGACGCGCCGCGAGGTAGGCGGGCGGTGAGACTATTGAGTCCGGGGGACAGACAATGGGGGCGGCACGTGGATACAGACTTCCTGATCTTGTATGCGCCTTCAGGTGAGCGTTGGGCGAAGTGGATTGCCTGGCAGCTTGAAGAGAATGGTTACAGTACTCATCTGGATGCTTGGGACGGTGTCGCCGGATCAAGTGTGGTCGGTCGGCTCCAACATGCGCTCCGTGGAACTCGTCGTACCATCGCTCTGCTGTCTGATGACTTCGTTCTATCTGCCGAGGCTCAGAGGCATTGGGGGCCGGTCTGGCTGGCTGATCCGGTTGGCTCTCATCGGACTCTGATTCCGATTCGCATCAGCTCTTGTGACCCGCTCGGGCTATGGGCGGATCTTCGCAGTTTCGATCTTTTCGAGCTGTCGGAGAGTGTGGCGCGGAGTAGGTTGTTGGAAGGCGTTCGGGCCGCACTGTCGGGACGTGCCAAGCCTGGGGCGCCGCCTCCGTTTCCTGGTCGACGACTGTCGGAATCTAGTGTCATAGAGACTGGTGCGCCGCTGGTAGAGGCGGTGAGTGGCGGAGATGGTGAGTTAGATGAGGGCTCCGATGCGCCGGTCGTCGCAGTCGACAAACTGGAATTGGTCGGTCTTTCGTCAGACCCTGTGCGTCGCCCGGTGGCGTTCGCCACGATACGTGATGTCATGCTACTGTCGGCCGCCGTCGGTGTTTTTGCCGGGTGGTGGCTTCAAACTAGGCAGATCACGCCGGTCGCGCTTTCCAGCTTTGCCGGGTTCTTCGTGATGGCGATTCTATTCATGTCTTTTAGGTCGCTATCTATATTTTTCGGTTGGTCCTTTGGGGGAACCACGAAGGAGGATCTGAAGCGACGTAAGGCAGAGATGCGGCGCATGCGACAAGAGCGTGCAGCAAGCGCCACCGCCATTTCGATCCGCCGAAAGTGAGGTCCGCTTGAAGGCGACGGGGCGACGCTCCGACGCGCGCGGGCGGGTGGCGGCCCGACACGTCCGGGGTGCCGAGCGGAGCGAGGCTGGGCCCCGGGGCGTGGCGGGCTGACGGGTCCTGGCCGTGCGTGGCGTGTGCGGCGGCACGGCGCGGCGGCCGAAGGCCGCCCTTGAAGCAGTACCGAAAGTTCGCGACGCGATCACCCGGGCCACCTGTCCAGTCCCAGCTGATTCTCAATGAAGTTGTCAAATGATCAAGCTAGGCTGCGGCCGCGATCAGGGGCGGTGGGGCTGGTTGGTAGCAACGGTTGTCGCGCAGGAGCGCCCAGATCACGTTGACGCGACGGCGGGCGAGCGCGAGGACGGCCTGGGTGTGGCGTTTGCCCTCGGATCGTTTGCGGTCGTAGAAGGTTCGTGACTGGTCGTTGTAGCGGATGCTGACCAGCGCGGAGGTGTAGAAGACGCGTTGCAGGCCGCGGTGGTAGCGGCGGGGACGGTGCAGGTTGCCGCTGATCCGGCCGGAGTCGCGTGGGGCCGGGGCCAGGCCGGCGTAGCCGGCGAGGTGGTCGGCGGAGGTGAACGCGGCCATGTCGCCGCCGGTCGCGGCTAGGAATTCCGCGCCCAGTAGGACCCCGATGCCGGGCATGCTCAGCAGGGCGGCGGCGTGTCGGTGGCGGTGAAACCGGCCCTCGATGAGCGTGTCGGTCTGCGCGATCTGCTCGTCGAGGGACATCACCCCCTTCGCCATGTCCGCGACGAGCTGCGCGGCCAGTTGTTCGCCGGGCAGGGTGGTGCGTTGGGAGTTCGCTGCCGCCGTGACGGTGGCGGCCAGTGCGGCGGCGCCGCGAACCTTCTGCGACCGCAGCCACTGTTCGAGCCCGGCCGGGCCGAGCTGGCGGATGGCGGCCGGGGTCTGGACGTGGGTGAGCAGGACCAGCGGTCCGCGGTTGGTCAGGTTCAGGACGCGTTCGAGGGCGGGGCTGATGCCCAGCAGGTGCTCGTGCAGCCTGTTGACCAGGCGAACCCGGTCGCCGGCGAGGTCGCGGCGGCGGGCGACCAGCATCCGCAGCTCGACGATCAGTTCGTCGTCGACGCGCATCGGGGCCAGGTCCCGGCGCATGCGGACCTGGTCGGCGATGATCGCGGCGTCTTTCGCGTCGGTCTTGCCTTCGCCCCGGTAGCCGCCGGCCGCCCGGCTGACCTGATTGCCGGACAGGTAGAACACCTGCTGTCCGTGTGCGACCAGCAGCCCCAGCAGTAACGCGGCTCCGCCTGTGCTGAGGTCGACGGCCCAGTGCACCCGCTCGGCCAACGCGGTGACCTGGCCGAGTAGATCCAGCAGCGTCGGCTCGTCGTTGGCTACCCGGCGCGACAGCATTCGGGCGCCGTCGGCGTCGATCACCACCACATGGTGGTGCTCCTTGCCGATGTCCACCCCGGCCCACACACGCTCCACCCGTGTCTCCCTGCTCTGACCAGCACGTTGTCCACAGACGACCTCGCCGGCTCATCCCTACGCAGCGATCAGATCGCAATTCTCAATCAGCGGCCGAGTCGTCGAGGGGGCGCCGGGCGGCCAATCATGTGAAGCCACTCGTACGGCAGATGCTTGAAAGCCATACCCGACACCCCTGGGCCCCCGGACCCTACGACCGGCCCGAGTCGACCCAAGAAAGACGGTAGGGATGCTTGACAGTTGAGACACTGGCGAGGTGCAACAGTGGATCATCAACTGGTCACTCAGCTGGCGCGGCGAACGCTTCGTCGTGGACTCACCGCTGAACATCAACGATGCCAGCCGGCAGCTTGCCGCTGGACTGGCGTCCCGCACCGCCGCCGCGGAATACGCCGACGCGCACGGCCTCAGCGGCGCTGCCATCGCCGGGCGGCTGCGCGACGGTGAGCTGCGGCTATGGGTGTTTGCAGTCGGGATCGGCTCGTTTCGGCCGATCCTGCGGGGCGACCTGTGGGCATCCGCCGCCGGCAGCCGGATCACGTGCTGGATCGGCTGGCGCCCGGTGACCCAGGCAATCATGCTCGCGTGGTTGGGCATCGCGACCACGGGCTTCGTCCTCAACGTGGTCCGCACAGTCGCTGACCTCGTCACCGCCAGCGGCACCGCCGCCGTCCACCCGGCAACTACCGCCGCCGGGTGCGTAGGCATGGCCTTGTTCGTCGTCGCGATCAGCCTCTTCGGCACCTGGCAGGGCCGTCCCGAGGCAGACTGCCTACGCGACTGGGTTAAGGATCACCTCCAGGTCACGCCCTGACAGGAGGCCAGCGACACCATCCCCCGAGCGTTCCTAGGCCACCTGTCCAACATCAGCTGGGACGGAAACGTCAAGTATCAGCTGGGACTAGACAATCACCCGGGCCACCCGGGCCACCCGGGCCACCCGGGCCACCCGGGCCACCCGGGCCACCAACTGATATCGTGGCCGCGAGCGTCACCTGGCTCTAGGCCTCATTCTCCGGATGGCAACCGGGACCCGTTCTTCCACAGGGTAGTGGTAGGTGCGGATTCAGGTGATGGTCGCGCCAACCAGAGTTAGAAGGCCAGTGCGCAAGATTCACGCCCGTCCCCCCGGCGGGCGCAAGCGCCGCTCTCTCGGACTCTTCTAGAGACGAGGCACCTTCTTCACTCGCTGACAGAGGACAGCTCTGAGGCGGCCCGACGGTCTCGACGATGGTTGCTGGCACGAGTCAGCCCTCGTCGGAGCCGGGGGCGGCGAGGGCAGGCGTAGGAGCCCTCGTCATGTACGTCGTCATCGCCCTCACCACTGCTTTGCTCGTCCTGGCTGGATGCGTCGCGCGTTATAAGGCCTGGAAGCGCTATATGGACGTCATCCAGTTCGCCGTCGAGCGCACTGGCGATGCCGACGCAGTACGCCACGCGGCGGCAGTGGCTGAGGCTATGAAGGGCTGGGTCGCGGCGCCAGCGCTCATCCGACTTCCCGGCAACGCGGTGGCCGTTCCGGCCCGAGCGGCTGCAAGGGCCGTCTCTCGGCGCCGTGGACATCCCGCCGGCGCTGGCGTCGAGGGGTCTCCCGCAGGTTCACCTTGACCCCAAAGCGAACGAATCGGTAGTCGCATAGCAGCCGCGCCCCTCGCCAGTGGCTCGCGACGGCTGCACCTAAGATCGTCCTATGAGAGGGGCCGGAGATCGGTTGACGATCGGTGAGCGGATTGCGTTCTACCGGCGTCGTCGGGGCCTGACACAGGCCGTCCTCGCGGGTCTCGTGGGTCGGTCGGAGGACTGGCTTAGCAAGGTCGAGCGAGGAGAACGGGAGATCCGCCGCGTCGATCTTCTAGCTGAGGTAGCGAAGGCGCTCCGCGTGACCTTGGGTGATCTCCTCGGGCAGCCGATCCTCTCCGAAGAGGCTTTCCAGGGGGACGACGTCCCGGCCGTGAGGGATGCGCTTATGAGCCCGCGTCGTCTCTCGCGGGTTCTGTTTTCCGCCCCGGAAGATCCTCCGATCATCGATCTGCAACCAGTCGTACGAGCAGTTGAGGCGGGTTGGGCCGACTATCAGCGGGGACGGATCGGCCGCGTTGTCGCGGCTCTGCCGGGGCTGATTGGGACGGCGCAGCACCTGGAGGACGCAGCACCGGGCGCGGGTCTCGACTACGAACACGGTGCGTGGGCGGCCTCGGCTCGGACGCACCATCTGGCGTCGACGACGCTGAGCAAACTGGGCGAGGCAGATTTGAGCTGGATCGCGGCCGAACGCGCGATGCAGGCGGCCGATCACTCTGACGATCCGCTGGTTTTGGCCTCTGCGGCGCGGGCTGGCACCCATGCACTCCTGGAGCTGGGTCGCTTCGAGGACGCGGTGAACCTCGGAAAGACCGCGTCAGCCTGGCTGCGCGTGCAACTGGACCAGGGCGATCCGGCCGCACTGAGCCTGTACGGCATGTTGCACCTTCGGACGGCAGTCGCGGCGGCGCGGAAACAGGACCGCTCGACGGCGACCGAGCTGCTCGGCGTCGCGGCTCGCGCGGCTGAGCAGCTTGGGTACGACGGCAACCACTGGCAGACGGGCTTTGGACCGACCAACGTCGAACTCCACCGGCTGTCGGCGGCTCTGGATCTCGGGGACGTCACGACGGTGGTTGAGCAGGGCCAGGTAGTCCAAGCGGAGAGCATGCCCGTCGAGCGGCGGGTGTCACACCGCATCGACGTAGCCCGTGCGCTGCACATGATGGCGCGCGACGACGACGCTCTGACTACGCTGCTCGACGCCGAACGCGAGGCTCCTTCCCTTGTCCGGCACCATCCGGCGGTGCGGGAGACGGTGAAGACCATGGCTCGGCGTGCCCCGGTTACCGGGGGGCGATCGTCGGCCCTGCTTGCGCTCGCAGCGCGGTGCAGGGCGGTGTAGTGAGCGCGGGGGTCGTCGGCGTGGTCGTATCGGCGGCTGGCGGCGCGGAACTGGTGCGTCCCCGGCTGGTCGAGCCTCTATTCCAAAGAGGTTGGTCGGTCGCGGTCACGGCGACTCCGACGGCGGCGACGTGGCTCGACGCGGAAGGGGAGACATCCCGTATCGAGCAGGTGACGGGCTGGCCGGTCCGCTCCGCTCCGCGGCTTCCTCAGGAAGTCAGCCCGCATCCGCAGGTCGACTGCTACGCCGTGGTACCGGCGACCGCGAACATGGTCGCCAAGATCGCGCTTGGGATTGCGGACAACCAGGCGCTGACGCAGGTTTGCGAGGCTGTCGGCGGCCGGCAGGTGCCGGTCGTGGTGTTTCCTCGGGTCAACGCGGCGCACGCGGGTCAGCCCGCGTGGGATGCCCACATTACGACGTTGCAGCGGGCCGGCGTGCGGCTCGTCTACGGGGAAGACGTGTGGCCGCTCCACCAGCCCAGGAGCGCCACCGGCCGTGAACTGCCCTGGCCGGCAATCCTCCGCACGATTGACGATGCGATGACGGCGGCGGGCGCGCGGCGCCAAGAGCGCTGACCGTACCCGGACACGCTGTCCGGGTTCCCTGCCATTCCTGGGTGTCTCCTCTGGGGTGTAGCGCGTGCGCATCCGCGCGCCGCGCTTCCCACTCGCCCGGCCCGCGTCCTTCTTGCCCTGCGCGCGGGCCGGGCGGCGCTTAGACGGAGGGGAAGTTCATGCAACAGGTACCCGAGTACGAAGAGGCGCCCGTCTACACGGACAGGCAGCGTCGCAAGCCCGTTCTCGATGGGCTGTCGGCGGTAGATCTGAACTGGCAGCACCCGGCCGAGTCGAACGGCGCGGGCGGCATGTGCGTCGAGATGGCGGCGGTGCCCGGCGGCATCGCGATCCGGGACTCGTCCAATCCAGACGTGATGCTCGGCTGCTCTGCGGCCGAGATCGACATCTTCTTGCGCGCGGTCGCTGGAGGCGAGTTCAACCGGTTCCGGCTGCTCGCGGATCGCGCCTAGCCGCACGGCTGGGCGTTCCCGGGTCGTGGCACAGGCTGCGGCCCGGATGTCGCCCCTCGTGCGACGGGGAGCTGGAAAGAAGGCGATGGCAATGGGCATGCCGGCTGTGTCGGTGTCGCTCGGAGATGGCCTCGAAGCCCTGTTTGTACCGGCGCTGCCGTTGAACCTGCCGGCGACTACGGCGGGCCTGTTGTTGGGGCGGCCGGTCGCTGTTGAGCAGACGCGGCCGGGCCTGGAAATGGCACGGCGGTCAGCGGCAGTGGTGGCGTCGGGGTTCGAGTTCGTGGAGATCCACGCGGGTGAGCTGACGCGGGTCGCGGTCAGCATGGGCCGATCGTCGTCGGTGGCATCCGTCGTGATCTGCCCGCCGGGCGTGTCACCCGCGCGCACGGCGCTCGCCGTCGCGGTCGCTGGCGTGCTGCGGGGGCATCGCGGGGATGGTCACGCGGTCGTGACGTGCGCGGTCTGCCCCCCGCTTGGTGTCGGTCGGTCGGCGATTCCGCATGAGGTGGCAGTCCGAGTCGGCGACCGCGTTGAAATCCGGCACGTGTGGGAGATCGTGTCCTGGCCGCAGATCCCGATTTGGCTTGCGACCCTTTCGCCGCGACCGATTGCAGCATGAGCGATCGAACGGTGCGGCAGGTGCTGCCTCGGGCCCTGCTCTGGCGGCGGCCCAGGTATCTGGTGCCGGTCTCGGCGGTGGAACGCGCGGCCGTGGAGCGTTTGAGGCGGGCGGCGATGGAGTCTGCCCGCGCTGGCAAACGGCCAGACACGGACGAGGACGGCCGTACTGGTCCGCGTTGATCCTGTGGGATGGCGTCCTGGGCGTTCGCGGGCGGGGGCACAGACAGCGTCGTCTGTGCCCCGTTTGCGTGTCCGGGTTCAGGCCGGGTTGCGGCGGGTCTGCCAGATCTCCCACGCGATGTCGCGCAGGTAGGCGGCTTCGTGGCTTCGGCGGCGGAAGGTGCCGGGCTCGATGCCGAGGAGGGTTGCGGCGCGGTTGCGGCGGGTCTCGATCCGGGTGTGCCAGGTTCCGGGTTCGAGTCCGAGCATGATCCGCATGGCGGGTCCGATGTCGGGTCCGAGTGGCTCGGTCGCGGTCCGGATGATCTGCTCGGCGACGATGGCGCGTTCGTCGCGGGTGCCGGGGTTGCCGGCGGTGAGCAGGTCGATCAGGTCCGAGGAGTGTGCGGCGAGGCTGGCGGCGCGTACGCCGTGGCGTAGCGCTGCGCGGAGCTGTCCGGTGAGCGTCGGGACATCGAACGCTTCGGTGGTCATGTGCGGTCCGGCTGGGGCTGTTGGTCGGCCCCAGCTTTCCCCCGCCGTTCCCTCCTCTCGGGTGTGTTGCCCCGATCGCGGGGATGCGGGGCAACGCGCAGCGCCCTTCCCCGTTTCCTGTCCTTTAACCCTGTTTGCCTGTGATGTCGTGTCCTGTGGCCGTGCGCGACCAGGAGTGGACGTTGCGGGATGTGGTCGGCTGACAGGTCCTGGCCGGGCATGAGCAGGCGAAGGCTGCGGGGGGCTGCGCGCGGCCGATCCGTCTGGCCGGGCAGACCGATCACGTGGACCTGGCGACCGGTGAGATCCGCCGAGCCTCGGGCCCGCCCGTCGTACATGTGCGGTGCAACAACCGGCGCGCGTCCGCGTGTCCGACGTGTTCTGCGCTCTACAAGCGCGACGCGCGCCGGATCGTCATCACCGGACTCGTTGGCGCGGCCAAAGGCAACCAGAACGTGGGAGCTGGATGTCCGGTCTGGTTCGTCACGCTGACGGCTCCCAGCTTCGGACCGGTCCACTCCCGGTGCGGTCGGGGCGCTGAGGCCAAGGTGTGCCGGCCGCGTCGTGGTACCTGCGAACACGGCCGGGCGCTGGGCTGCACCGAACGCCATGGACCCGACGACCGGCGGCTCGGGGAACCGATCTGTCCGCGCTGCTTCAACTACGGCCGGGCCGTGGTCTGGAACAGCATGTGCGCCGCGCTCTGGAAAGCGACCCGCGACAGGCTCGAATCGGCGGTGGCTTCAGCGGCCGGGTTGACCATGACCGGTCTGCGTCGCGAGATCCGGGTGTCGTTCGTGAAGGTCGCCGAAATGCAGAAACGCGGCCTGGTCCATCTGCACGTGGTGATCCGGGTCGACGGCCGGGACTCCTCGGGTGAACCGGCGGCGGTGCCGAGCTGGGCGGCCGGGGACCTGATCGCGGACTGTCTACGCGGCGTCGTCGCGACCGTGGCCGTGGACGCGCCGGACCCGGCAGGTGTCGCGCTGCTCGACGCGTCGGGGGCATTGCCGGCGCAACCCTCGTCAGACGGCCGGTGGGAGGTCCGCTGGGGCGCTCAGGTCGACATCCGCCGTATCGACCTGGACGGCGAGACGAACGCGGCGCAGGTCGCCAACTACCTCGCCAAATACCTGACCAAAAGCGTCACCGGTAACGGCTTGCTCGACTCCCCCGTGCGGTCGTTGGGCCACCTGGCCCGCCTTCCGCTGCGCGATCATCCGCGTCGTCTGGTCGAAGCGTGCTGGCGTCTGGGCTCTGACCGGGCATTCGCGGAGGCGCTCGACGCGGCGGCGGGCCGTGCGCCGGGTCGGACGGTCGGTCTGATCCGCTGGTCGCACGCCTTCGGGTTCGGCAGTCACTGGATGACGAAAAGCCGGCGCTACTCGACGACGTTCGGCGCGGTCCGGGCGGTGCGACGTCGCTGGGCAAGGCTCCTGGGGGCGGCGCTCGGTGGCCGACCCTTCGGCACCGATGAGGCCGGCGGGCTCGTGACCCTCGACGAATTCGGCCGGCCGGACGGGGACGCGCGGACGCTCGTCGTCGGCGAATGGCGCTACGCCGGGCGGGGACGCGATCCCTCCGCGACCACAGATCAGGCCGGGGCGTGAAGACCGCCGCGCGCGGCGATGGGGTGGGTGGGCGGGGCCGGTTCCGGGGCGCCCAGCGATCTTGTAAATCTGGCGGCCGGCGCGGCGCAACGGCGTCCGCGACTGGACATCACATCAGTGAGAGGACGGAACAGTGAACGGCCAGAGCGCTGATCAGGACCGGCTGTGGACGGTCGGGGACCTGGCCGAGTACCTCGGCGTGCCGGTGAACACGATCTACAAGTGGCGGACGACCGGGGAGGGGCCGACTGGCCTGCGGATCGGGCGACACGTGCGATACCGCCGTGAGGACGTGACGGCGTGGCTGGCGACCAGGGCCGACCGAGAATGACGAAAAACGAATGTGGGGAGTAAGTCGGATATGATCTTACTCGACCCTCGACCAGTGATCGTCTCTGCGAGATCAACATGGCCTCTACCTGGGGTTTCTCCCGGCGTGAAGCTCCTGCGATAGGACTCGAACCTATAACCTGCCGGTTAACAGCCGGCTGCTCTGCCAATTGAGCTACGCAGGACCGTTCGTGTCGATCCTACCGATGTGTCCCACTCCCGGGAGGATCTCCCGAGGTGATCTTGCATCGGCGCGGGGCGACGAGAGTCAGCTTACCGGAGGTTCGGGGGGTTCGGCGGTGGGGTAGGTGCGCGTTGACGGCTCGTTGCCGGGCTGTCGGTGGCCGGTGTCCTCGCCGGGCCGGCGGATCGGTCCTGAGTTGTCGGTGCGAGTGGGTAAGGTCCGTTGTGATCGCGGTGGGCGGTGGGCCGTCGCGCAGGCTCGGCCCGGCTCGTCCGGGCCGAGGTCGCTCGGAACCAACGTCACCAAGCCAGCGTCACTCGGCCCCGCGGAACGCAGCGTGGCGTACCTTGCTCGGCCCAGGCCTCGGGAGGCAGCATGCGGATCCGCCCCACGGTTGCCGTCGCGTTCGGGCTGGGCTACGTGCTCGGCACGCGCGCGGGGCGCGAGAGCTACGAAGAGATCACCCGGCAGGCCCGCCTCGTGTGGGATCGCCCGGAGGTGCAGAGCGTCGCCGGCATCGTCTCGGCCCAGGCGGGTGGCGCGTACCGACGCGCGAGAACGGTGATCGGCAGTCACGGTGGCCACTCGGGCGGCGCGTGAGCGGCTGGTGAGTCGATCCGCCTCGCGCCCGGCGCCGGAGAACCGGTCGACGGGCGGTCCCGATCTGCCGTTGGCCGTGCTGCTCGACCTGCTCGGCCGGCGGCACAGCCTGATGATCTTCTGGAGCCTGCGGACGGCGCCGCGATCGTTCCGAGCGATCGAGTCGCTGCTGGACGCCCCGTCGGCGCAGCTCACTCAGCGGACCCGCGAGTTGCGGGAGGCCGGGCTGATCGAGGTCGACGAGGCTGGCGACTACCGGCTCACCTCGACCGGCCGCCGGCTGCAGGGCCTGCTCGAACCGCTGTCTGACTGGGCCGAGACGTGGGCCGGCCTCAGCCCCCGCCAGCGTCTCCCCCGCGGGTCCGCCACCCGAGCCCGCGACGAGCCTGACTGACACGCGCCGACTCCGCTGGCTACCCAGCAGCGCAGCAGCACCCGGCTTCGTGACCCGCTACCGTGCGCAGGGCTCCGATATCCCTTTGCCGAGATGATCGCGGGCCCCGACACTGGCCCGGTGGATCGCGGAGCAGGGCGGACAATCAGCGCGGTGGTCACCGCGGGCGGCGACTGCCTCGGGGCTCTCGGGCCCTTCCCGGTGGACAGCCCGTGGTGGGCGGACGTCGAGCCGGTCGTCGCGCGCATCGCCCGGGAGCTGGACGTACCCGTGATGGTGCTGCGGCTGCTCGATGTCGAGGGCGCGGACGGTGCCCGCGACGGGCATGTGACCTACCACGTGCAGGCGGCCCGCCGTCCCGCCGACCGCCCGTTAGCTCCCTCGAACACCGAGCACCAGCTGCTGACCGCGCCCGAGACCCTTCGAGCCCGATGGGCCACCAGAGAAGGCCTCCAGGAGGCGCTGAGCTGGGCCGATGCCTCGCTACGGACCGCGGGCCGGCCCTCGACCGGACCTGTCGAACAGGTCAAGACCTGGAACCTCGCCGGGTTGTTCCGCATCCCGACGGCAACCGGGCCGGTCTGGCTGAAAACGACCCCGCCGTTCGCGGCCCACGAAGCAGACGTCATCGCGGCGTTCGCGCACGTCGCACCACGACTCGCCCCCACCGTGCTGGCGGCCGATCCCGAGGGCCGACGGGTCCTGCTCGACCACGTGCCGGGCTCGGACTGCTGGAACGCCTCGGCCGCCACCATCCGCGCCGCCGTCAGCGGGCTCGCCACGGCACAGGCGGAACTGGCCACCCGGCCCGAAACGATTCCCAGCGGCCTGCCGAATCGGTCCCCGGCCGCCTTGGTCGACGAGGTCAACCAGCTGCTCGACGGCCCGGCCGCGCACGAGCTGACCGCCGCGGAACTGACCGCCGTCCATCGCCTCGCCGAGCGCCTGCCGCAGCTGATCACCGAGCTGGAAGCCTGCGGCCTGCCGACCACCCTGCTCCACGGCGACTTCCACCCTGGAAACTGGCGGTCCGACGGAAAGCACACCGTCCTGGTCGACTTCTCCGACAGCCATGTCGGGCATCCCGTGCTCGACGGCCTACGGCCCCGCGAGTTCCTGTCCGACGATCAGTGGGCGCACGCCGCCGACGCCTGGATCGCCACCTGGGCGGCGTGCCGCCCCGGCAGCGACCCGGCGCGCGCCCTGGCCCTCGGCGCGCCGCTGGGCCACCTCGCCTACGCGGTCCGCTACCAGCAGTTCCTCGACAACATCGAACCGAGCGAACGCCGCTACCACGCCGGCGACCCGGCCGAGACCATCCGCGCCGCCCTGCGCGCCTGACGCCGGTCCAGCAGGGCGGGCGGGCGAACATGATCGCCGTCTTGGCCCTCGAATGGTCACGAAACCGCGGCGGTTACGGCCACGCGAGGGCGGAAACGGCGATCTTGCCGCCGTCGGGCGAGGCCGGCCTGGTCAGATGTGGCGCTAGCCGGCGGCGGGTTCCAGGACGAAGACGGGGATCTGGCGGGTGGTCTTCTTCTGGTACTCCGCGTAGTCGGGCCAGGTGGCGACAGCGCGCTCCCACCAGAGCGCCTTCTCGTCGCCGGTCACCTCGCGGGCCACCATGGCCTGCTTGGTCGGCCCGTCCTGGAGTTCCACCCGCGGGTTCGCCAGCACGTTGTAGTACCAGACGGGATGCTTCGGCGCGCCGCCCAGCGAGGCGACGACGGCGTAGAGGCCCTCGTGCTCGACCCGCATCAGCGGGCTCTTGCGGATCTTGCCCGACTTCGCGCCGACCGTGGTGAGAATGATCACCGGCCGGCCGTTCAGCTCCGTGCCGCGGGTGCCTCCGGAGCTCTCGTACTCCTCGACCTGCTTGCGGACCCAGTCCGACGGGCTCGGCTCATAGTCACGGGCGACAGACATGGCCTTATTCAACGCCAGGCCCGCTCACCCGTCGACCTCGGGCAAGGCAACCTCGCCGGAGCACGAAGCCGTTGTGCCCGGGTTCAGGGACGCCTGCCGGACAAAGTCACGGCGTGTCCCTCAAATGGCGACGGACCGCTGCCCGATGAATTTGAGTATTTGCGCTCAGGCCATACCGCCGGCCACTGGGAAGACTGGCTCTCATGCTCACCTCACCACCGAAGCGGTCGCCGGTGTCCACCCCTACGCGAGCGCTCCACGCCGGGGCCGCCCTCCTTCTGGTCGCGGCCGCTCCGGTCGCGGTCGCGGGACTGCTCGGTCAGGACGACTATCAGGGCGTCCCACGCTCGGAACTCGACTACGCCGTCCGACCGCTGGACATCCCGCCCGGGCGAATGACGGCTCTCGGTATCGCCGCCCTGCTCCTGATGGCCGCCATCACGGCGCTGCTGCTGCACGAGGCCCGCCGTGGCACCGCCGACCGGCGCCTATGGCAGGTCGTGTGCCCGCTCGTCGGGGTCGGTGTGGTCTTCGGCTTCGGGTACCACGTCGCGACCGCCGGAGTGATCGGCGCCAACATCGGCTACGGGCTGGTCGTCTTCTTCGGCGTACCGCTGGTAGCCGCGCTGATCCTGGTCGCCGCCGCCCGAGCATGGGCGCTGCGCGCGAAGGCCACACGACGCACCCTCTGAAGCCACCGCTCCGCGGTAGCCGGGTATGCCCTGGTCAGACACGACTCCCCTACCCAAGACCGGCCTTAGAGTTGCGCCATGAGCAACAGCGAGACGGCGCTCGTGCAGTCGGTCGATCGCGCGGTCACCGTGTTGGAGATCCTGGCGCGCGGCGGAGAAGCGGGCGTCACCGAGGTCGCGGCCGAGCTCGGGGTGCACAAGTCGACCGCCTCCCGGCTCCTGGGGGCGCTCGAGCACAGGGGGCTCGTCGAGCAGCCGCGCGGGCGGGGGAAGTACCGGCTGGGGCTGGGCATCGCGCGGCTGGCCGGTGCCGTGACCGCGCAGTTCGACCTCGGGCACGCGAGTCGCGAGGTCTGCGAGCGGCTGGCCGACGAGCTGGGCGAGACCGTCAACGTGGCCATCGTCGACCGTGGCTTCGCCGTCAACATCAGTCAGGTCCGCGGGCCAGCGGCCGTGGCCAGCCACAACTGGGTCGGGCAGCGGACGCCCCTGCACGCCACGTCCAGCGGCAAGGTCCTGCTCAGCACGCTGCCGCCCGACGAACGGGACAGGCTCGTAAAAGATCCGTTGGAGCGGTTCACGCCCCACACGATCACCGACCCCGCCGTCCTGGCCGCCGAGCTGCGGGACGTCGCCGACCGTGGTTGGGCCAGCACCCGCGAGGAGCTGGAAATCGGCCTCAACGCGGTGGCCGCGCCGATCCGCGGCTGGGGTGGCCAGCTACGCGCGGCCGTCAGCGTCTCGGGGCCGACCTACCGCCTTCCCGAGGGGAGCTTCCCCGAGGTCGCCGAGGCCGTCCGCAGGGCCGCGACAGACATCAACGCGGCGGTCGGCCACCTCTCCTAGCAACTGAAGGCGCCCACAGCGGGACGGTTTCGCGCGGGTGAACTCCTGGCTCGGCCCATTGACCGGCCGGCGATTCCCATCCGATCCTGTTGCGGCAGGGGCAGCAAGTTGTGCCATCCGCAACAGCGGGGGACGGGGCGGGGCTGCTGATGGAGGCGCACGGCTCGTACGACGTGGTGATCGTCGGCGGTGGGACGGCCGGCGCCGTGGTGGCCGCACGGTTGGTCGAGCGGGGCGCGACGGTCTGCCTGATCGAGGGCGGGCCGAGCGACGTCGGGGACGAGCGGGTGCTGCGGCTGCGCAACTGGATCAACCTGCTCGAGTCCGAGCTGGACTACGACTACCCGATCACCGAGCAGCCGCGGGGCAACAGCCGCATCCGGCATTCACGGGCGAAGGTGCTGGGCGGCTGCTCGTCGCACAACACGATGATCAGCTTCCTGCCGCCGCCGGCCGACTTCGCGGACTGGGTGGCCGCGGGAGCCGACGGCTGGACCTATGACGCCCTGCTCCCGCTCTTCCGGCGGCTGCGGACCAACATCGTGCCGGTGGCGCCCCGGCACCGCAACGCGCTGACGGAGGCTTTCATCGCCGCGTCCGTCGAGGCGCTCGGCGTGCCGCTGGTCGAGGACTTCAACGCGAAGCCGTTCGTCGAAGGAGCGGGGTTCGCGCCGGTCGGCTACCACCCGGAGACCGGGGTGCGCAGCTCGTCCTCCGTGGCCTACCTGCACCCGCTCCTCGACCATCCGAACCTCACGCTGCTGACGGAGACCTGGGCCTACGACCTCAGGCTCGACGGCGACCGGGTGGTCTCCGTCGCCACCAGTGGCGGCGAGGTCCACGGCGACCAGTTCGTGCTCTGCGCCGGCGCGATCGACACGCCGAGGCTGCTGCTGCTCGCCGGCATCGGGCCGGCCGCGGACCTGGGCGCGCGGACGAGGATCGACCTGCCGGGGGTCGGCGCGAACCTGCTCGACCACCCCGAGTCGATCATCATGTGGGAGGCGACCCGGCCGCTGCCGGCCGAGTCCGCGATGGACGCCGACGCCGTGCTGTTCGTCCGGCGGGACACCGCGCAGGACCGGCCCGACCTGATGTTCCACATCTACCAGCTGCCGTTCACGGTCAACACCGAGCCGCTCGGCTACCCGGTGGTCGACAACTGCTTCGGGCTGACGCCGAACGTGCCCCGGCCGCGCAGCCGCGGGCGGCTCACCCTGGCCGACGACCGGCCCGAGACCAAGCCGCTGCTCGACTTCCGGTACTTCACCGACGCCGAGGGCTACGACGACCGGACCGTGGTCGACGGCCTGCGCCTGGCCCGCGAGGTGGCGCGGGCCGCCCCGCTGCGGGACTGGATCGCCCGCGAGATCGCGCCGGGCCCGGCGCTGACGACCGACGCGGAGCTGTCCGCGTACGGCCGGGCCGCCCACCACACCGTCTACCACCCGGCCAGCACCTGCCGGATGGGAGCGCCCGACGACCCGCTGGCGGTGGTCGACCCGCAGCTGCGGCTGCGCGGGCTGGCGAACGTGCGGATCGCCGACGCGTCCGTCTTCCCGACGCTTCCCTCGGTGAACCCGATGGTCACGGTGCTGCTCGTCGCCGAGCGCTGCGCCGACCTGATGACGGCCGACCCGATGACCGCGACCTGACGCCATGAGCCCACGGGTCGTGATCGTCGGTGCCGGCATCGTCGGGTGCGCGCTCGCCGACGAGCTGACGGCGCGCGGCTGGACGGACGTCACGGTGCTCGACCGCGGCCCGCTGTTTCGCACCGGCGGCTCGACGTCGCACGCGCCGGGCCTGGTGTTCCAGGTGAACCCGTCGCGGACGATGGCCGGCTTCGCCCGGTACACGGTCGAGAAGTACCTGGCCCTCGGCTGCTTCGACCAGGTCGGGAGCATCGAGGTCGCGACGACGCCCGAGCGGCTGGCGGAGCTGCACCGGCGCCACGGCTTCGCCCTCGCGTGGGGCATCGCGGCGCGGGTCCTCTCCCCCGCCGAGTGCCACGCCCTGTTCCCGCTGCTGGAGCCGGATCGGGTGCTCGGCGGCCTGCACGTGCCGACCGACGGCCTGGCCCGCGCCGTCGACGCCGCCCGGGCGCAGGCGCAGGCCGCGATCGCCCGTGGCGCGGTCTTCCACGGCCGCCAGGAGGTGACCGCGCTCGAGGACGACGGGGTCCGGGTCGGTGACCGGCACGTCCCGGCGGACCTCGTCGTCTGCGCGGCCGGGTACTGGGGGCCGAAGCTCGCGCCCGTCCCGCTGCTGCCGCTGGCGCACCAGTACGCGGTCACCGGCCCGGTGCGCGGCCTGCCCTCGGGGGTGCCGATCCTGCGGCATCAGGACCGGGATCTGTACTTCCGCGAGACGGCGGGCTGCCTCGGCATCGGTTCGTACGCGCACGACCCGATGCCGACCGACGTCGAGCCGCCGTTCGCCGCCGAGCAGTTCGCCGCGTCGCTCGCGGACGCCCGGGCGCTGCTGCCCGGCCTCCCCGACATCGAGCACGGCCTCAACGGGGTCTTCTCGTTCACGCCCGACGGGTTCCCGCTGCTCGGCCCGGTCGAGGGCCGGCCTGGCCTGTGGCTGGCCGAGGCCGTCTGGGTCACCCACTCCGCCGGGGTCGCGCGGGCGGTCGCCGAGTGGCTGGTCGACGGGCGCCCGTCGGTCGACCTGCACGAGTGCGACACCCAGCGCTTCGAGGAGGCCCAGCTCTCGCCGTCCTACGTCAACGCCCGCGGGCAGCGCGCGTTCGTCGAGGTGTACGACGTCATCCACCCGCTCGACCCTGCCGGCGACCCGCGGCCGCTGCGGGTGAGCCCGTTCTACGCCCGCCACATCGCGCTCGGCGCCCGTTTCACCGAGGGCGCGGGCTGGGAGCGGCCGCTGTGGTTCGAGGCGAACGCCGGCCTGCCGGTGCCGGACCTGCCGCCGCGGGACGTCTGGGCGGCTCGGCACTGGTCACCGATCGCGGCGGCCGAGGCGCTCGCCACCCGGGAGCGGGTCGGCCTGTTCGACCTGACCCCGCTGAAGCGGCTCGCGGTGACCGGCCCCGGCGCGGCCGCGTTCCTGCAGCGGATGTGCTCCAACCACGTCGACCGGCCGGTCGGCGCCGTCACGTACGCCCTGCTGCTCGACGAGGGCGCCGGGGTGCGCGGCGACATCACGGTGGCGCGCCTGGGCCCGCGGGAGTTCCAGCTCGGCGTCAACTCGAGCCTCGACCTGGCATGGCTGCGCGCGCACGCCCCGGCCGACGTGCACGTCGCCGACATCACCGGTGGGACCTGCTGCGTCGGGGTGTGGGGCCCGGCCG
This sequence comes from Pseudofrankia inefficax, assembly GCF_000166135.1. Taxonomy (NCBI): domain Bacteria; kingdom Bacillati; phylum Actinomycetota; class Actinomycetes; order Frankiales; family Frankiaceae; genus Pseudofrankia; species Pseudofrankia inefficax. The sequence goes on along the minus strand of NC_014666.1, from coordinate 1,598,655 downwards.
CCCGCGACCTGCTGGCGCCGCTGACGACGCTGGACCTCGCGCACGAGGCGTTCGGCTACTTCACCGCCCGCCGCACCCACCTCGACGCGGTGCCGGTCACGATGCTGCGCGTCTCCTACGTCGGCGAGCTCGGCTGGGAGGTGTACGCGAGCGCCGAGCTGGGCCCGCGGCTGTGGGACACGCTGTGGGCGGCGGGTGCGTCGGTCGGCGCCGTCGCCGCCGGGCGCAGCGCGCTGACGAGCCTGCGGCTGGAGAAGGGCTACCGGGCCTGGGGCGTGGATATGACCGCGCAGGACGACCCGTACTCGGCTGGCCTGGGCTTCGCCGTGAACCTCGCACACGGCGACTTCGTCGGCCGGGCGGCCCTGCGGCCGGACGGCCCGCGAGCCCTGTGCTGCCTGACGGTGGACGACGGCCGGACGGTGCCGGCGGGCCGCGAGCCGGTGCTGGCCGACGGCGTGCCGGTCGGCCACGTGACCAGCGCCGCCTACGGCTACAGCGTCGGCGCCCCGATCGCCTACGCGTGGCTGCCCAGGGCTCTCAGCACGCCGGGGCAGCCGGTGGAGATCGCCTATTTCGACGAGCGGGTCGCCGCGACCGTGCGGGCGGCGCCGCTGTTCGACCCGACGGGCAGCAGGATCCGGCGATGAATGAGGTGCGGGGTGCGGGCGTACGACGTCATCGTGGCGGGGCTCGGCGGCATGGGCAGCTCGGCCGCCTATCACCTGGCCGCCCGTGGGCGCCGGGTGCTGGGCCTGGAGCGGTTCGGCCCGGCCCACGACCAGGGCGCGAGCCACGGCGGGTCTCGGATCACCCGCCAGTCCTACTTCGAGGACCCGGCCTATGTGCCGCTGCTGCTGCGCGCCTATGAGCTGTGGGACAAGCTGGCGCGCGACTCCGGCCGGGACCTGATCACCCTGACCGGCGGGCTCATGGCGGGCCGGCCGGACTCGGTGGTCGTCGCCGGCAGCCTGCGCAGCGCCCGGGAGTGGGGGCTGCCGCACGAGTTGCTCGACGCGGCCGAGATCCGCCGGCGGTATCCGCTGTTCCGGCCCGAGCCGGACGAGGTGGCGCTGTACGAGGACAAGGCCGGGCTGGTCCGGCCGGAGGCGACCGTCGAGGCCAACCTGGCGCTGGCCGCCGGCCTCGGTGCCGAGCTGCGTTTCCACGAGCCGGTGGTGTCGTGGTCGGCCGACGGCGCGGGGGTCGCGGTCCGCACGGCCGCCGGGACCTACCGGGCCGACGCCCTCGTCGTCTGCCCCGGCCCCTGGGCCTCGCGGCTGCTCGCCGACCTCGGCCTGCCGCTCGTCGTCGAGCGCCACGTGCAGTTCTGGTTCGCCCCGCGCGGCGGCGTCGAGCCTTTCCTGCCGGCGCGCCAGCCGATCTACATCTGGGAGCAGTCCGCCGGGATCCAGGTCTACGGCTTCCCGGCGCTGGACGGCCCGGACGGCGGCGTGAAGGTGGCGTTCTTCCGCCGCGGCGAGGTCACCACGCCCGACACCATCGACCGCGCCATCCGCCCGCGGGAGATCGAGGACATGGCCGCCCATCTGGAAGCCCGGCTGCCGGACGCCGCCGGGCGCTTCCTGCGGGCCAAGGCCTGCATGTACACGAACACGCCCGACGAGCACTTCGTCATCGCCAGGCATCCCGCGCACGAGCGGGTCACCGTCGCCTGCGGCTTCTCCGGGCACGGCTTCAAGTTCGTCCCGGTCGTCGGGGAGATCCTCGCCGACCTCGCCCTGACCGGTTCGACCCCCCACCCGATCGCGCTGTTCGACCCGGCCCGCGCCGCCCTGACGGCTCCTCGATGACCGATCCCGCCTCCCGCCCGGACCCGGCCGGCCCGACCCTGCTGCCGACGCTGCCCGGCGCCGCGTACACGTCGGCGGAGGTCTTCGCCCGGGAGCAGGAACGGATCTTCGAACGGGTGTGGACGTGCGCGGTGCACGGCTCGGACCTCGCCGAGCCCGGACAGTTCCGCACCGTGCCGGTCGGCCGGGAGAGCGTCCTGATCACCCGGGCGCTCGACGGAGCCGTGCACGCTTTTCTCAACGTGTGCCGGCACCGGGGCGCGCGGCTGTGCGTCGAGGCGGCCGGGCGGACGCGGCGCACCCTGCGCTGCCCGTACCACGCCTGGACGTACTCCCTGGACGGCTCGCTCGTCGCCGCGCCGAACCTCGCGGACGCGCCCGACGTCGACAGGTCCGCCTACGGCCTGCACCGGGTGCATGTGCGCGAGTGGCTCGGCTACGTCTGGGTGTGCCCTGCCGCGTCGCCGCCGTCGTTCGAGGAGACGGTCATCGGCGCGGCCACCGAGCGGCTGGGAGATCCGGCGGCGATCGAGCGCTACCAGGTGGCGGGCCTGCGCGTCGGCCGGCGCGTCTCGTACGACGTGGCGGCCAACTGGAAGCTGCTGGTCGAGAACTTCCTGGAGTGCTACCACTGCCCGGCGATCCACCCCGAGCTCGTCCGCGTCCTGCCGGAGTTCGCCCGGGGCTACGCCGCGCAGTACTACGTGGGGCACGGCGCCGAGTTCGGCCCGGACGTCGCGGGCTTCACCGTCGACGGGTCGCCAGGGGTCGAGCGCCTGCCCGGCCTGGCGCCGGCGCAGGAGCGTCGCTACTACGCGATCACGATCCGCCCGCAGGTCTTCGTCAACCTGGTTCCCGACCACGTCATCCTGCACCGGATGTTTCCGGTGGCGGCCGACCGCACGCTGGTCGAGTGCGACTGGCTTTACCTGCCGGCCGTCGTCGAGGCAGGCACCGACCTCGATCGTTCCGTCGAGCTGTTCGACCGGGTCAACCGGCAGGACTTCGCCGCCTGTGAACGCTGCCAGCCGGCGATGGCCTCGCGGGCCTACGCCAGGGGCGGCGTGCTGGTGCCGAGCGAGCACCATCTGGGCGCCTTCCACGACTGGGTCCGGCGCCTGCAGGCCTGACCTCAGGTCTGGGACGCCCGCCAACCACCTGAAATGCCCGTGTCAGTGACACGACACCTTCGCGCCGCGGTAGGTCGCCGCGATGGCCCGGTCCGAGGGCCACGCACGGATAGGGTAAATCCCGAAATATCGGCATTACGGTAGCCCGCAAGAGAAATCGTCACGGATGCCGGGCGAGCCAAGAAGACCGCACTAGAGACGGGTGGTTGGCCGATGCGCCGAATGGCGTTCTACAAACCGCACCTCGTGGCCGCTCTAATCATGGCCGTCGGCATTGCCGGCTGCGGCGGATCCTCTTCTCCCTCGAAAAGAGTCAAAATCGATCGAGCGGCCGTCAACGGGGGAACCTTGCTCATCGGTGTCTCCTACGCCTGTCCTGCCGGAACACCGGGCACCATCAGCCTGGAGGCGGCGGTCGGGTTCTCCGGTGGTTTTGGCGCGCCGCAATCCGCCGTCTGCGACGGAACCGAGCACCAGGCCGACATCCCGGCGACGGGCGGCGGCCAGCGGGGCGACAAGATCGACGTCGTCGTCAACCTGAACTCGACGACCGTCCTGACCTCGGGTTATGCCCCCACCGACCCGGGCGTACCCGCCGTTCCGGGCCTCGACCGGGTCGAGCATCTGGCCAGCGACGGCGAGACCGTCACACTCAGCTAGGCGACCCCCGCGGGCGGCCGCGCAGGGCGTGCCAATCCTGCCGCGAATGTCGCGCGCTATTCGCCGGGCAGGGCGAGGACCGGGAAGGAATGGTTCCGCCAGATCAGGCGGGACCGCTCTTCCGGATAGGCGGTGATGACCGAGGGGGTGTCGAAGACCTGCGTGAGACGCCTATCCGGCTCGTAGGCCGGCCAGCCCGGGTCGCCTTCCGTGGCGAAACTGGTCCAGGCGGTTCGCATGCGCGCGGACAACACCTCCGCCTCTGGAGTGGTCGGCTCGCCGATCAGCATCGCCGGCTGGCTCCCGGTGAGGTTGCCGAACACGAGCGGTACGTCGAGGCCATGGCAGGCGCCGAGCGTGCCGCCCATGCCCGGGGCCGGCCAGGCCAACTCGTAGAGGTGCGCCCGGCCACCCGCCGCGGCCTGCGCCTCGGCGAGGTGCAGGGTGGGCATACGGAACAGCCAGTCGGAGTGGACCAGTTCGTAGAGCTGGTCGGGGCTCGCCTCCGGATAGGCGTCCCGGTAGCGGCTGGCGCCGTCCGGACCGGGCGCGAAGTCCTGTAGCGCCGCGTCCGCCTGTTCGGGCGTGACCTGGCCGAGCAGGCCGGACATCGCGGTGAACAGGCGCTGCTCGTCGCGGGTGTGGCCGACGAGCAGGGGCACGGCCCGGCTGGCGCCGTCGGCGAGGGCCTGCCACGGGGTGGCCGGCAGGACGTCGCCGTCGACGACGGGCGCGAACAGGATCGACCGGCGGGCCGGCTGGCCCCAGCGTCGCGCCCGCTCCATGATCGTGGCGGCGACGGCGTCTCCGGCGAGAGCCAGCAGAGCCGGGTCCACGGCGGCCAGGTCGGCGACCGTGGGAGCCAGCCCGAGCTCGTCGGCGCAGGCGGCGGCGATGTCGGCGGCCAGGTCCGTCGAGAAGAAGGTGCCCGGCACGCTCTGCGCGACGGCGGCGCGGAACAGCCCCGCCGCCCGTGGCATGGCCAGCAGGGCGGCGACCGAACCGCCGCCAGCCGACTCGCCGAAGATCGTGACCCGGTCCGGGTCGCCGCCGAAGGCGGTGATGTTGTCGCGTACCCACTCCAGGGCGGCGACCTGGTCGAGCAGGCCCCGATTGGAGGGCGCTCCCGCGATCTGCGCGAATCCCTCGATGCCGAGGCGGTAGTTGAACGTCACCACGACCACGCCGCCCTCCCGGGCGAGGCGGCCGCCGTCGAACTCGGGCCGGCTGGCCACGCCGAACGTGTAGGCGCCGCCGTAGATCCACACCAGAACCGCGAGCTTCGCGGCGGGGTCAGGCTCGGGCGACCAGACGTTGACCGTAAGCCAGTCGTCGCCCGACTCACCCTGAGATGCCGGGACCTCGCCGATCTCGCTGGTCTGGGGCGCCGGTGGGCCGTACGACACCGCCGTCCGAACGCCGTCCCAGGTCGCTGCCGGCCGCGGCGCGGCGAACCGGAGCGCCCCGACCGGCGGCGCGGCGAACGGGATACCGCGAAAGACGGCCACGCCCGACTCCCGGCTGCCGCGCAGCCGTCCGCCCACCGCTCGGACCTGCGGCCCCAACCCCGCGGGCGCCGATCCCAGAGCGCCGGTCGTCGTCATGAATCTCCCTCGCCAGGTTCGCCGTGCACGGTCGCCGCGGCGAACGACGGAATCATCACGCGGAACTGGGACGCTCGCGAACCATTTACCGCTGGGCCGCTTCGGGGTTCCGAGCCAGGTCACCAGTCGCCGTCGCCCCGGCGGACGCGGGGCAGGTCGCTCGGGCGATCGCGTCGGGAACCCAGGTCGGCCGGGGCCCCGGGCGACGCCCGGCGGTCGGGCACCTGTCGAGGCCAAAAGGGTTGATGCGACGAAAACGGGGAAATTGTCGATCATCGCCGCCAAAGTCCGGCGCGTGTTCCCTGGAACACCTCACTGACAGTCCTGGAGCACTGACATGGGCCTGCGCTATACCCGTCGCCCCAAGATCGGCCCGTTTCACATGAACATAGGTGAGCACGGGATCTCCTCTGTCACGCTCAAGCTCGGTCGTGTCTCCTGGCGGGTCTGGTCCAAACGCGGCCACGGCGGCCTGTCCAGCGTCGACCTTCCCGGCCCGTTCTCGTACCGACGTGAGGGAAGCTCGCGCCGGTAGCAGGCCGCACGGCCATCCGCGGGACCCGCGCCTGGGACGGTCGAACGTCCGGCCGGCGTCCCGGCTCCGTCCGGAGCGTTGCCCCGCCGGCCGAGTTCCGGCGGGGCAACGCCATTTCCGATAGGCCCCGTACGGACCGGCCCGCGACGCCGCTGATGGCCGCGACCGCCACGGACTCGGGCGTACATTGCTGGCATGACGGGCGGGTCGCCGCTACCTGCCGCCGGAACGCGGGCCGCGGGAGCCGACGACGGCCTTCCGCCGGCCGGCGCGGGCCGAACGGTGCACGCGCGGTCCGGGCTCACCACCGAACGCCAGATCGCCTACTGGCGGCGATCGGGCCTGTTACGCCCCGGCGTCAACGACCTGGCCCAGGCACGGACCATCGCGGCGCTGCGGCGCGCCGGCATCAGCCTGGCCCGCATCCGGACCGCGGCGGACCGGCTGCGGGCGAGCTGGCCGGCCGGCCACGGCGACGAACCGGTCTTCGAACCGCTGTCCGGCGGGTTCGGGCCGTCCGACGGGCCCGCGGGGTCAGCCAGGCTCGCCGTGGTGGCGGGTGAGCTGTTCATTCGGCACCCGGACGGCGCCTGGGAGGGCGACCGCCGGCCCGGCCAGCTCGTCCTCGACGGGATACTCCCCCTGCCCGGCTCGCCACTCGCCGCCCAGCCCGGCCAGACCGCGCGCCGGTCGCCGTTCTCGCTGACGCATCCACGCGCGGCCCCCGACCGCGAGGCCATTCTCCGGTTCGTCACCCGCGAGGACGCCCGGCCGCGCTCAGGGCCGTCCGGTCGCGATCCGGCTACCGGGCGGCGCGGCGGCCCCTGAGCACGGCGGCGGCCGGCGGTCCGACGAGACCGACACCGGCCAGGACGATGGCGAGGGTGTCGAGGGCGGCGATCGAGGCGCCATCGGATGACGAGATCAACTGGCCGTGGACGACCGCCGGGTGAGCGGGGCCGGCCGGGGTGGCGGTCGGCCCGGGCGTGGCCCCCGCCGGCGTCGCCTCGCTGCTGGGAGCCGCGGATTCGGAGGGCTCGGCGGTCGGCGGGATGGCCGCCGGGTCGCCCAGGCCGGCGTCCACGGTCGGGTCCGGGGTCGCGGGCGCGGCTGGATGGGTCGCCGTCGTCCCGCCCTGACCGGAACCCGAGCCGCCGCGGGAACCCGAGCCGGACCCGGTGCGGCCGGCCGGATGGTTGGGCGCCGGGGTCGGCACGCCGCCGCTGGCGAGCAGCCCGCCGATTCCCCGGGTGACCTCACCGAAGATGCCGCCGAGGTCCGCCGGCGGCTGCGGGGCCGCCGAAGGGCCGATGTTGATGTGAATGTCGAGCGGATGGTCGAAAAGCGGGTGGCTCATCCCGGCCGCCTCGGCGGGGCTGGCCGTCAGGAGCGCGACGGGCGCGACCATCAGCGCGCCGGCCACGAGGCCGCCAAGCACGGCCCGGGCCGTGCCGGTCCCGCGCGATCCCGGTCCGTCGGCGCCGGCGCCTCCGGAGGCGGCACGCGCGCGGCCGGGCCGAGAAGTAGCTCGTCGCTGCGCAGCCATCGCCAGATCCTTCCCACAACGTCAGTAGAGCAATTGTGCGAACGACCCACGCCAATGACACCGGTTCGCGCCGTCAATCCAACGACAGGGCGTGTCGGCACCCGTCCAGTCGCATTTCCGACATGTACCGGAGGTTGTGCGGTCGAGGGCATTCCAACCTCGAAACCGAACATTCGGCGACCATTTCCGCCACATCCAACGACCGCGCCGGGCGAGCGTCGCCGACTCCTCCGACGCCTCGGACGCCTCGGACGCCTCCGACGCCTTCCGGCGCGCGGGCGGCGGGCGCCGGGGGGCGGCGCGGGTCGGGCCGGGCCGGGCGGAGGCGCGGGCCCGGTCGGCGGGGTCGCGAGCCGGGCGGGCCCAGGCGCGAGCCGGGCGGGCGACGGCCGCGGAGCGCCCGGCCCGGCAACGCTGGTTTGCCAACCAAGCGCTTGTTAGAGTGCTCGCGGCTCGATCCTGGAGGTTGGATGATCACTACGGTGGTGGACGGCGGGATCGCCGAGATCGTCGTCGACTACCCGCCGGTGAACGCGCTCCCGGTGGCCGGCTGGTACGCCCTCGCGGACGAGCTGCGGGCCGCGGGCGCGAACCCGGCCGTCCGGGTCGTCGTCCTGCGGGCTGAAGGACGCGGATTCAACGCGGGCGTCGACATCAAGGAGATCCAGCGCGACAAGGGCCATCAGGCGCTCATCGGCGCTAACCGTGGCTGCTTCGCCGCCTTCGCCGCGGTCTACGACTGTGCGGTCCCGGTCGTCGCCGCGGTGCACGGCTTCTGCCTGGGCGGCGGGATCGGGCTGGTCGGCAACGCCGACGTGATCGTCGCCAGCGACGACGCCACCTTCGGCCTACCCGAGGTCGACCGGGGCGCGCTCGGCGCCGCGACCCACCTGTCGCGGCTGGTCCCGCAGCTGAAGGCCAGGGCGATGATGTACACCTCGGCCACGGCGACCGCCGCCGAGCTGCACGCGTTCGGCTCGGTGCACACCGTCGTCCCGCGCGCCAAGCTGCGGGACGCGGCCCGAGCCGTCGCCGGCGAGATCGCCGCGAAGGACCCGCGGGTGATCCGGATGGCCAAGGAGGCGTTCAACGGGATCGACCCGTGGGACGTCAAACGCAGCTACCGCTTCGAGCAGGGCTTCACCTTCGAGCTCAACCTGGCCGGCATCGCCGACGAGGTCCGCTCCGGCTTCGGTTCCACGCCGAAGGCCGAGCCGGCCCCGGACGGGACCGATCAGAAGGCCGATCAGGGCGACGGCTGATGGACCTGACCTGGTCGGACGAGGATGAGGCGTTCCGCGCCGAGGCCAGGGCGTGGCTGACGGCGAACGTGCCGGCGACGCCGTTACCGTCCGGCGACACCCGAACGGGCTTCGCCGCCCATCTCGACTGGGAACGGCGGCTCTTCGAGGCTCGCTGGGCGGTCGTCTCCTGGCCGGAGCGCTATGGGGGCCGGGACGCGAGCCTCTGGCAGTGGCTGGTCTTCGAGGAGGAGTACGCCCGGGCCGGCGCCCCGCAGCGGGTCACCCAGAACGGGATCTTCCTGCTCGCCCCGACCGTCTTCGAGTTCGGCACTCCCGAGCAGCAGGACCGGATCCTCCCCCGGATGGCCGCCGGCCTGGACACCTGGGCGCAGGGCTGGTCCGAGCCGGGCGCGGGCAGCGATCTCGCCGGTCTGCGTTCCACCGGGGTCGAAGACGTCGAAGGCGGTGGCTGGCGTCTTTCCGGCCAGAAGACCTGGACGACCCGGGGCGCGTTCTGCACCCACCTGTTCGGTCTGTTCCGGACTGGCACGCCCGCTGCACCGGCTTCGGAGCCGGAAGCCGGGCCACGCACAGGCCGGGCCGGAGGCAGGCATCACGGGCTCACGTACTTCCTGGTGCCGCTGGACGCGCCGGGGGTGACGGTCCGCGGCTTCGAGCGCCTGGATGGTGACGAGGGCTTCGCCGAGGTCTTCCTCGACGACGTCTTCGTCCCCACCGAGAACGTCCTCGGTGGCGTGGGCAGGGGCTGGCAGGTCGCGATGGCGACGACCGGCTCCGAACGCGGCCTGACGCTGCGCCCGCCGGGCCGGTTCCTGGCCACCGCGAACCGCTTGGTCGAGCTCGCCCGCGCCACTCCCGGCGGGCTGCCGGCGGCGGTTCGCGACCGTGTCGTACAGGCCCACATCGACGCACAGGCCTACCAGCTCTTCACGCTGCACCAGGTCAGCGGCCTGCTCAACGGCCGACAGCCCGGAGCGGCGTCGAGCCTGAACAAGCTCTTCTGGTCGGAGCTGGACGTCCGCATCCACGAGACCGCGCTCGATCTGCTGGGTGCGGGTGCCGAGTTGGACGGCCCGTGGAGCAAGGGCTTCCTGTTCTCGCTGTCGGGCCCGATCTACGCCGGCACCAACGAGATCCAGCGGAACGTCGTCGCCGAACGCCTCCTCGGCCTGCCCAGGGTCTGACCCGGAAACCGCGGAAGGGAGCCGGTATGGACTTCGAACTCGACCCGGAGGCTGCTGCCCTCGTGGGGGCGGTCATTCCGGTGCTCGACGCCGAGGCGACCACGGCCCTCATCCGCGGCGCCTGGCCGGCCAGCTCCGGCGCGGCGGCGGGCGGCGTGGAGCAGGTGCGCAAGGTCTGGGCGACCCTCGCCGACATCGGTCTGGCCGGCGCGCTGGTCCCGGACGGAGCCGATGGGCTGGGCCTGACCATCTCGGACGTCGTCCCGCTGCTGGAACGCGTCGGCCACGCTGGCCTGCCCGTGCCCGCCGTCGAGACGGTCGCGTTCGCCGCGCCGCTGTTGGCCGCCGCCGGTCATCCGGCGCTGCCCGACCTCGTCGCCGGCCGGGCGCTCGTCGCGGTCGCCACCCGCACGCCGTCCGGCGACATCGTCGTGCCGCACGGCCAGCAGGCCGACCTGATCATCCTGCCGGTACCCGCGCCGCCCGGCGCGACGTCGTCGGGTTCGGCGAGGTCGTCGGGGTCGTCGGCGTCGGCGTCGGCGTCGGCGTCGGCGTCGAACGTGTCGACCGGCTCGCTGGCGTCCGACGCGTTCGGTGGGCTGCCGCACGGCACGGCCCGGCTGCGGATCTATCGCGCCGACGAGCTGGAGCTCGCGCCGGTCGGGACGGTCGACGGCGCCCGCGCGCTGGCCCGACTGACCGCATCGCCGGACCCGCTGGCGGGCGCGGTCCTGACGGACGACCCGGACGCCGCCCGGCTGGCCTGGTGGCGAGCGGCGGTCGGCACGTCGGCGGTTCTCGTCGGACTGGCCGCCCGAATGCTCACGATCACCGTCGACTACGTGAAGACTCGTCATCAGTTCGGGGTTCCGGTCGGCAGCTTCCAGGCGGTCAAGCACGCGTGCGCCTCGGCGCACCTCGCGACCGAGTTCGCCCGCCCCGCGGTCCTCGCCGCCGGGTGGCAGCTGGCCCACTCCCCCGACGACCACACCGCCGCGCGGGACGCGACGCTCGCCGCGCGGGACGCGACGCTCGCCGCGCGGGACGCGATCAGCGTCGCGAAGGTGTTGGCAGCGGAGTCGGCCCGGCTCGCGGCCCGCGTGGCGATCCAGTGCCACGGCGCGATCGCGTACACCACCGAATACGACCTGCACCTGTTCGCCAAGCGCGCCTGGGCGCTCATTCCCGCCTTCGGCGACCCGGTGTTCCACCGCGCCCAGCTGGCCAAAAGCCTCGGCCTGCGGTCAGCGGCCCCAGATGCCGCCCCGACAGACCTGGTGCCGCCTTTCGGAAGGGAAACGTCGCGATGACCGAGCAGATCGCCCAGCCGGCGCCGACGGCCGACGATGCCGAGCCTCCGGTGGTGCTGTACGAGGTGACCGGGCCGGTCGCGCGGGTCACGATGAACCGGCCCGAGTTCCGTAACGCCCAGAACTCGAAGATGACCTACGCCCTGGACGACGCGTTCTACCGGGCCGCGGCCGATCCCGAGGTGAAGGTCATCGTGCTGGCCGGCGCGGGCCGGCACTTCAGCGCCGGCCACGACATCGGAACCCCGGGGCGGGACATCGACCAGTCGTTCACCCGGCGCGCGGGCCTGTGGTGGGACCACGTCGGCGCCTCCGGCGCGGAGAGCCGGTTCGCCCGCGAGCAGGAGGTGTACCTGGGAATGTGCCGGCGGTGGCGGGAACTGCCGAAGCCGATGATCGCCCAGGTGCACGGCGCCTGCATCGCCGGCGGTCTGATGCTCGCCTGGGTCTGCGACCTGATCATCGCCTCCGACGACGCGTTCTTCGCCGACCCGGTCGTGCGGATGGGCATTCCGGGGGTCGAGTACTTCGCGCATCCGTGGGTGATGGGGCCGAGAGCGGCGAAGGAGTTCCTGTTCCTCGGCGAACGCGTCGCCGCCCGCCGCGCACTGGAGCTGGGCATGGTCAACCGGGTGGTCCCCCGCGACGGCCTCGCCACCGAGGTGACCGCGGTCGCCGAGCGCATCGCGACGATGCCCCGCCTTGGACTCGCCCTCACCAAGAAGGCGGTGAACCAGGCCGAAGACCTGATGGGCCTCCAGGCCGGCATGGACTCCGTCTTCGGACTGCACCACCTGGCGCACGCCCACAACGCCGAGGTCGGAACCGACCCCCTCGCCGGCCAGGACGCCCGCTCGATGCGTGACGCCCGCCGCGCCGCCGAATCCAGCGACTGACCAGCCGCCTTCCAGCCGCCGGGCTGCCACATAGCACTGTGCTCTGATCGGCCGCACCGCGGAACGCGAAGATCGACCGCACCGCGGAACGCGAAGATCGACCGCACCGCGGAACGCGAAGATCGACCGCACCGCGGAACGCGAAGATCGACCGCACCGCGGAACGCGAAGATCGACCGCACCGCGGAACGCGAAGATCGACCGCACCGCGGAACGCGAAGATCGGCCGCACCGCGGAACGCGAAGATCGGCCGCACCGCGGAACGCGAAGATCGGCCGCACCGCGGAACGCGAAGATCGGCCGCACCGCCTCGGGCGGCGGGGCGCCCTCGGCGAACGCTCCGGCGCGGGCAGGGAATCCGCCGAAGGCCCGGAGCAGTCAGGGCGCCGCTTCGCATACCCATCTGGCGATCTTCGGGCGATCCAGCGGCGAGTGACAGCGGTGATCGCCAGTTGCGTATGGATAAATGCGAAAAATAGGGCATCGGCCGACGATTTCCATACTCAACTGGCGATCATGAAGACGCCCGGCGCCCGCAGGGCGTGATGATCGCCGATTGGGTATGGGAAATGGCAGCCACGGGGGGCCAACCGCTCAGGATTGATCCGCCGCCCAGACGATCGCGGTCCGGACCCGGACGGGGCCGCCATTCAGACTCAACGCCGGCCCGGACAGGGCGGTGACCGTCCGAGCTGGGCCCACGGACGGCAGGCTCGGCGCGGCCGGGGCGGACGCGCCGAGCCTGGGGCTCGCGAGTGGAGCCAGGTCAGCCGGTGACCTGTGCCGGGGCGCCACCGATCGGGCTCGTGCCGGCCGGGCCGGCGCCGCCAGCCGGGCCCCCACCGCCAGCAGGACCGAGACCGCCACCCGGGCCGCCCACCCCGCCTACACCGACGCCGGCCACGCCGACGCCGCCGACACCGGTGCCCACGCCGCCCTTGTCAGTTCCGATACCGCCGATCGGCAGCGGGAACGGCAGCGGCAGGATGGTCACGCCGCCGCCCGCGCCGGTCAGGTTGGGCCGCGGCGCCAGCGGAGCCCCGACCGAGTCTGCGGCGGAACCGGCCGGCGCCACCGCGCCGGGCGCCACCGCCTCAGGTGCCACCGCCCCAGGTGTCACCGCGTCGGGTGTCACCGCGTCGGGTGCCACGTCGGACACAAAGCCCGACGCGGCGTCGGAGGCGGTGCCGGGAGTCGCGTCGGGCGTGCTGTTCGGGACGGCGTCGGACACGAAGCCGGAATCGGCGCCCGGGGCGGCGTCGGAGACAAAGCCTGATGTGGGGCTCGGGGAGGCGTCGGGTGCCTGGTCGGAGACGAAGCCAGGCGTGTCGCTCGGAGTGGTCGGGGCCTGCGCCGCCTTGTCGTCGGGGACGGTGAGGCTGGCCGGCGCCGAGGTGAGGGTGCCGCCCTCGGAGGCCAGGTCGCCGCTGGCGGTCGCCAGGTCCGTGACGAATCCTCGGTCGAAGTCGGCCTGGGTGGTCGTGTAGGTCGCCTCGCAGGTCTCCGACGCTCCGGCGTCGAGCACGGAGTTCGGGCAGTCGACGGGCGACAGCCCGCTCTGCGGATCCTGGATGCCGACGTTGTAGAGCGTGGCCGTCCCGCCGTTGTTGATGACATAGCTGTACGTGAGCGTCTGGCCGGGGCCGGTGAACCGGCCCGGGCTCGACGACGACGTCAGCGTGAGCGTGGACGACTGGGTGGCGCTGGCGGTCTGCGGGCCGAGCACGACCGCCGCGGCCGCGGCGGCGGTGCCCAGCGCGAGGGCGGCCGGCGCCGCGACCCGCGCAGAAATGATCATTGACCGGGTTCTTGACCCGGTTCTCCCGGCGATGCGCACATAAGCTCCTCGAGCATTCCCCGCCCCCGTTACGCCGACGGAGCAAGCGCCGGGTCGCGCGGCGGGATGCGGTTGACACTGCCGAGGGCCACCATAATCACTTAGCGTAATCAGATTACTACATTGCGCTACTCGGCGTGTCGAAAGCCGAGGGTCCCGGCACGCCCGGGGGCCGTCAGAGCACCGGGACCGTCAGAGAACCGGGACCGTCAGAGAACCGGGCTGCCCACGACCGAGATGGGGGTACCGGCCGGGACCTGGCGCAGCCGGGCCAGGTCGGCCAGGTGCAGCCGGACACAGCCGTGCGAGACCGCCGCGCCGGTCGTGCCGATGGCCTCGTCGGCGCCGAGTGGCCCGTGGATGCCGACGATCGCGTCCCCGGAGTGGGCCCAGTCCGTGATCTTCGTGGAGTGCGCGGACGTGACGAGGATGAAGTCGCCGTACCCGGGACCGGGCGGAGGCGCGAACAGCGCGAGGAAGAACTCGCCGGTCGGCGTCGGGTCATCCGGAGTGCCGACGCCGGCCGGGGCGTCCAGCGTGAGCTTGTCGTTCTGGTAGAGGCGCAGGTGCCGGTCACGGACGGAGACGACGATCCGGTAGGAGGTGCTCACCAGCCGCGCGTCGGCCGTCCGGATCCACGCCGTCGAGAAGTTCGGGCGCTGCGCCAGTCGGACCCGCAGCCAGCCGGGCCGCAGATCGATCACCGGCAACGCCGTGGGCGAACCCAGCCACGACCCGGGCACCACGCCCGCCGCCTTCGTCGCGTCGGGCGTGGCGTAACGCGGGATGTCGTGGGACAGCTGCGCGATCAGCGTGACGCCCGGTGGCAGCCGGGGCTTCGCCGGTTCGGTGGCCGCCGGCGGGGTCGGCCGGGTCGAACCGGAGTGGCCCCCTACCGCGCCCACGACCAGGACGACCGCCGTGACCAGGCCCGCGACCGTCGCGAGCGTGCCGACCAGGCGCCCCCACCGCCGCGCGAGCCACCGACCCCACGCCACCCCGCCCACGACGTTCTCCTTCTCCTACGAGCCGCGCGTCAGCACGGCGCGGGGTGAACCGGACGGGGAGGCCGTCAGCCGAACTGGACGTCGCGCAGCACGCAGCGCAGGGCGTCCCTGCCGCGGCCGGCGGCGCCGGCGACGGAGAACGGAACCGACGTACCCGGCTCGACGCCGGGCACCTTGACGACCCGGGTGTCGACGACGGTGCTGCCCTTGTCGGTCACGAAGTCGACGACGATCGAGTACGACCGCTTGCTCTTCGCCGTGTTGCGCACGGTGCCCGCGAGCGACCAGCCGCCGTCCTTGTCCGGGCCGCAGGTGCCGGCCGTGGCGTCCGAACGGGCGCCCTTCGCGGGGTCGTAGCTCGGCACCGAGACCGGTACCGACGGGCCGGCCGCCGCGGCCGGGCGCGCGGACCCTTCCGAGGAGCAGGCGGCCAGGCCACCGGTCAGCACGACGGCCAGCCCGGCGGCCGCGGTCGTGGCCCGCGCGGGGCGCCGCCGCGTGGCCGGTCTCGGTCTCATCACCATGTCGCGACTCCTCCAGGCCCGCGTCCGCCAGCCGATAGAGCAAGTCTCACCTAGTAATCACCTGAACACCATTAGCGACACCCAAGGTCCCATCGCGTCGCGGACGTCGCGTGTGGCGCCCCGGCCCCCTGGGACGGCGACCTGGGACGGCGACCCCGCGGAGGTGCGCCCGCGCGGGCCTACCGGGTACGAACAGCCGAGAACCCGGTGCGACCACGGCACCAGCAGCGCAGAAGGAGTGACGCCGGTGACCACCGACAGGACGCGGACACCCGCCGCTACGCCGGGACCAGTCGACTCCGCGCTCAGCCAGCCCCGTTGGACCCACATCGCGCTGCCGTCCGGGGATCTCGACGCCTCGATCGCGTTCTACACGTCGATGACACCGCTGGTCGTCGTCGCGACCCGGGAGGACGCCGACGGCCGCAACGCCTGGCTGTCCAACCCGGGCCAGTGGGAGACACCGTTCGTCCTGGTCCTGACCGCCTTCAACACGGCGCGGGGCACGCGGCAGGGCATCATGAAGCCGTTCGCGCACCTCGGCATCGAGGTCCCGCACCGCGCGGACGTCGACGCGATCGCCGCGAGGGCCCGGGCGGACGGCAGCCTGTGGTGGGAGCCCCGGGACATGCCGGACCCGGTCGGCTACATCTGCGCGGTGCACGACCCGGATGGCAACGTCGTCGAGTTCAGCCACAACCAGAAGGTGTATGCGACCGTCCGGGAGCTATGGGGGCCGGACCGCTGAAGCAGCCTGGCCGTTACCCGGGTCGACGTGAAATCAGCCACCCATCAAAGCTGGCCAGGACCGCTCGTCCTCAGAGCGACGGTAGGATTTCGGTTCGTGCCAGACGAACGGGGCCGGGCGCTACCACGCCTTTGCGTGGGTATGGCGACCTACGACGACTTCGATGGGGTCTGGTTCACGATCCAGGCGATACGGCTCTACCAGTCCGAGGTATCGGCGGAGCTGTCCTTCGTGGTCATCGACAACCACCCCGAGGGAGCCGCGGCGGAGCCTTTGCGGGCCCTGGCGGACTGGATTCCCGGCTATCGATACGTCCCCTTCGCCGGCTATCGCGGCACGGCCGTGCGTGACCTGGTCTTTCGCGAGACCGACGCGGACATCGTCTGCTGCGTCGATTCACACGTGCTGCTGCGGCCCGGTGCGCTCACCCACCTGGTGAACTGGTTCGAGGCCCATCCAGAAAGCCGGGACCTGCTCCAGGGGCCGCTGTTGTACGACAGTCTCGGTGAGCCGGCCGCGACGCATCTGGAGCCGACCTGGGGCGCCGGCATGTTCGGGCAGTGGGGGCGTGACCCGCGGGTCGACGACCCGAGCGGTGAGCCGTTCGAGATCGCGATGCAGGGGCTCGGTCTGTTCGCCTGCCGCCGGGAGGCGTGGCCCGGGCTGAACCCCAGGCTGCGCGGATTCGGCGCGGAGGAGGGCTACCTGCACGAGAAGTTCCGGCAGCGGGGCGCACGGGTGCTCTGCCATCCCGGGCTGGGCTGGCTGCACCGCTTCCCACGGCCCGCCGGCACCGGGTACGCGAACCGGTGGGAGGACCGGATTCGGAACTACCAGGTGGCCTGGTCGGAGATCGGCTGGGATCACGCGCCGATCGAGGAGCATTTCCGGGAGCTGCTCGGCCCGGACGTCGACGCCGACGCGGTGTTCGGGCAGGCCCGCGCCCAGTCCGCGCATCCCCTGGCCGTCTTCGACGCGGTTCTGTGCGTGGCCGGCGACGACGAGACCTGCGACGCCCACCTCCACCCGGCCGACGTCGCCTGGCGGGTGGAGCGGGTCCAGGCGGATGCCGGGCCGGCGGCCGATCCGGAGTGGCGGCGGCTGTCTCGCTGGCGGGCCGCTCTCACGGCGGCGGCGCGGCGCGGCTACGGCCAGGTTCTCGTGGTCGACGACCCGGCCGGCCCGGTGGTACCGACCCGGCCGGATCACCGGGACCGGCTCGCGGTGGTCGCGGACCGGGACTGGGACGTGTGCCTGCTACCAGCGTCCGTGGCCGGCGGCGACGGGAGCGCGCCCCTCACGGTGGCTGTACATCAAAGGGCCTACGAACGCCTCCTGGCGGATTTTCCACACGACGCACCCACCTTTATGGAATTCCGTAACGCCTGGGACGACCCGCGCCGGTACCTTCGCGAACGTATTGCCGACGGGATTCTCACCGCGGTCGACTTCTCCTACGACCGGTCGGACGACGACCGGCCCGTGCTCGCGCCGGGGAACGAGGTGATACAGCTCACGGACGGCTTCCTGGTTCGCCAGGGCTCCCCGCCGCGCGAACACCGTCTGAACAACACCGCCGCGGTCATTCTGGAACTCTGCGACGGCGGCCGCACCGTCGCGCAGATCGCCGAGTCGCTCGCCGAGATCTTCGCGCTGACCCCGGCCCCGTCCGTCGAGGTGGCCACCTGCGTCGCGCAGCTCCGCGAAATCGAGGTTCTCGCGGAATCCGGGATCGCCTTACCGTGATGCGATATCTTGGCGCCCTCGGTATCCAGGCGCCTTCGGTATCTGGCGACCTCGGTGGATGACATGTAGGGGGGAACATGCAGGAGCGCCCGCGGGACGATTCGGCGGACGGCCCGGCCGACGAGGACAGCCTTCCCGGCAGCACCGGCCGGCGGTCCTTCCTCAAGCAGATGGTCGCGCTCGGTTTCAGCGTTCCCACCGTCAACACCCTCGGCAAGTGGTGCGGCCCGAGGCCGCCACACACCACACGGCCGCCGCACACGACGCACCCACCGCGGACGACGACCAAGCCGCCGGTCACGTCGACGACGACCACCGCGCCACCGTCCACCACTACCAGCGCGGCGCCGACGACCACACTCGTGCCCACCACGACCCTCGCGCCGACCACCACGCTCGTACCGACGACGCCCGCACCCACGACGACGCTCGTACCGACGACCACGACGACGCTGGCACCCACCACCACGCTGGCACCCACCACCACGCTGGCACCCACCACGACACTGGCACCGCCGACGACCACCACGCTCGCGCCGGCAACGACCACGACGCTGGTGCCTCTCTAGGCCTTTCGGCAGGGCGACCGGGCGGTCGGAGCGTTCCGCGGAACGCTCCGACCGCGAGGCCTCAGTCCTCGCCGGAGAAGCGCTCCCACGCGGCCTGCTTCGTCACGCCGAGGGTCTCGCCGATGCGGGTCCAGCTGATTCCCCGGCGGCGCAGGGCGTCCACGTGGTGGTGGACAGCGGCGTCGACCTGGGAAACGACGGCCTGAATCCGGGCCAGGCTGGCGAGCAGCTCGTCATCGGACTGTTCGTCCCAGGAGCCGAGCTCGGGCGCCGGGAGCGGGATGATCTGGTTGCAGAGGTCGACGCAGACGTTGCAGATGTAGACGCCCGGACCTGCGACCAGCTTGGCGACCGAATTCTGGTCCTTGCCGCAGAACGAGCAGCGCGCGAGCGCCGGCTCACTGGTCGTCACTGTGGAAGCTCCTGAAGTAGCCATGCCGTCAAGGTAAGCCTGACGCCTATGCGCGTCAAGAACACCTTGACGCGCTCTCGACGACGCGGCGTCAGGTGTTCTTGTTGGTGGCCACGTAGAAGCCGGGGAGCTCGCCGCCGCCGTGGACCTCGAGGTCGGCGCCGGTGACGTAGCCGGCGAGCGGAGAGGCCAGGTAGAGGCAGGCGGCGGCGACGTCGGCGGGCAGGGCGGCCCGGCCCATCGGGACGACGGCGTCGATCGCGCCGGTCGCCTCGCCGTAGAAGCCGCCGGCGTCGACGGCGGTGTTCGCGAGCCCGACCGTCACGTGGTTGACCCGCACCTTCGGCGCCCATTCCAGCGCGAGGGACGAGGTGAGCGCGACCAGGCCGGCCTTGGCCGCCGCGTAGGCGGCCGAGCCGGGCGCGGGGCGGCGGCCGGAGACGCTGCCGATGTTCACGATCGCGCCGCCGCCGGGCTGGGTCCGCATGACCGCGTTGGCGGGCTGGCCGACGTAGAAGGCGGCGTGCAGGTTGAGCGCGACGACCCGTTCGAAGAACCGGGGCGAGGCGGTGGCCGCGTCGGCGACCGGACCGCCGCCCGCGTTGTTCACCAGGACGTCGAGCCGGCCGAACCGGTCGGCCGCCGCGGTGACGACCCCCTTCGCCTCGGCCGCGTCCCGGATGTCCGCGGCGACGAAGCTGGCCTCCCGGCCGGCTACGGCCGGCAGTAGGTCCGGTCGTGACCGGCCGCAGACGAGCACGTCGGCGCCGGCCGCGAGGAACGCCAGGGCGATCGAGCGGCCGATCCCCCGGGTGCCGCCCGTCACGATCACCGCCTGGCCGTCGTACCGGGCAGCGTTGCCGGCCACCGCGACCGCCGCCTCGATCTCGCCCTGCGTCATAAGACCGACCCCGCTTCCGAGCCGCCGGCTCAGCCCAGCCGTTCCAGGATGGTGACGTTGGCCTGGCCGCCGCCCTCGCACATGGTCTGCAGGCCGAACCGGCCGCCGGTGCGCTCCAGCTCGTGCAGCAGGGTGGTCATCAGGCGGGCACCGGTGGCGCCGAGCGGGTGGCCCAGCGCGATCGCGCCGCCGTTGACGTTCACCTTCTCCGGGTCCGCGCCGGTCTCGGCGGCCCAGGCGAGCACCACGGAGGCGAAGGCCTCGTTGATCTCGACGAGGTCGATGTCGTCGAGTGTGCGGCCGGCCTTCGCCAGCGCGTGCGCGGTCGCCGGGATCGGCGCGGTCAGCATCCAGACCGGGTCCGCGCCGCGCACGGAGATGTGGTCGACGCGGGCGCGTGGGGTCAGTCCGTGGGTCCGGACCGCGGCCTCGCTGGCGATCAGCAGCGCGGCCGAGCCGTCCGAGATCTGGCTCGCGGTGGCCGCCGTGACCCGCCCACCGTGCATCAGCGTCGGCAGGGAGCGGATCTTCGCCCAGTTCGGTTCGCGCGGGCCCTCGTCGGCGGTCAGGCCGAACGCGGGCACGATCTCCCGGTCGAACCGGCCCTCGGCGCGGGCCGCGATCGCCCGCTCGTGCGAACGGACCGCGAACCGCTCCATCACGTCCCGGCTCAGCGACCACTTCTCGGCGATCATCTCGGCCGAGCGGAACTGGGAGACCTCGCCGTCGCCGTAGCGCGCCCGCCAGCCCGGCGAGCCGGAGAACGGGTCGGCGAAGCCGAGCGCCTGCCCGGCGGTCATGGCGTAGGAGATCGGGATCGCGCTCATGTTCTGCACGCCACCGGCGACGACCAGGTCCGCCGTGCCCGACAGCACCGCCTGCGCCGCGAAGTGCACGGCCTGCTGGGATGAGCCGCACTGCCGGTCGACGGTCGTGCCCGGCACGTGGTCGGGCAGTCCGGCGACCAGCCAGCAGGTCCGGGCGATGTCACCGGCCTGCGGGCCGACCGCGTCGACGCATCCGAAGATGACGTCCTCGACCGCGGCCGGGTCGACGCCCGAACGCTCCATCAGGGCGCTGATCGCGGCCGCCCCCAGGTCGGCTGGGTGTACGCCCGACAGGGCGCCCCCGCGCCGCCCGACCGGGGTCCGGACCGCTTCAACGATGTAGGCCGCTGGCACGACAGGTCACGCTACCAAGCGTTTGCTTGGTAAACCACCGGTTCCCGGTCGCCAGCGGCTCAACCTCAGGTGGCGGGGAAGTAGCGATGCTCGGGGCGTCCGGTCGCGCCGTAGCGCAGCTGTAGACGAAGGAGGCCGTGGTCGGCCAGGTAGCGCAGGTAGCGCTGCGCGGTGGCGCGGCTGACTC
The DNA here is from genome assembly GCF_000166135.1 of Pseudofrankia inefficax. Classification (NCBI taxonomy): domain Bacteria; kingdom Bacillati; phylum Actinomycetota; class Actinomycetes; order Frankiales; family Frankiaceae; genus Pseudofrankia; species Pseudofrankia inefficax. The sequence goes on along the minus strand of NC_014666.1, from coordinate 1,577,598 downwards.
CGACCGCGGCGGCGACCTCGACGGCCGAGACCTCGCCGGGCGCGGCCGCGACGGCGTTGCGGACCAGCTCCAGGGTCGGCGCCGAATGTCCCTTCGACGGTACCGGGATCTTCGGGACAGTCCGGCGACGCAGCATTCCGAACAGCTCGTCGACGTCCTCCTGCCTGGCATCCCCGATCTCGAGGGTGGCGATCCGCTGGCGCAGGTCCGCGTAGGAGAGCAGTCGGTCGCGCAGGTCGGCGAAACGGAATGGCTTGACCAGATAGTGGACAGCACCGAGCTGCATGGCCGTACGCACGGTGCTCACGTCGCGGGCCGCGGTGATGGCGATGAAGTCGGGTGGATCGCTCCGCTCGGCGAGGGCGCGCATGAGGGAGAGGCCGTCGCGATCTGGCAGGTATATGTCCAGAAGGATCACGTGGGGACGCAGCCTGTCGACCAGCTCCACCGCGGTCGAGGCGCTGTTCGCGGCGCCAATCGCGACGAATCCGTCCACCCTGCCGACAAACGCGGCGTGAATCCCGGCGACGCGGTAGTCGTCATCGACAATCAGCACCCGGATAGGACTGTTCCTCACGCCACGAGCACCCCTCCCGCGGATATGGTCTCGCCGCACCTCGGGAGCCGGACGTCGAAGGCCGCGCCAGGGCCCTCGGACACGTCGATGTGTCCACCGACCCGCTGGACAAGACGGTGGACGAGCGCGAGACCGAGGCCACGGCGAAGGCTTCCCCGCGCGGGCTTGGTGGAGAAGCCGTCGAGGAAGACCGACCGGCCGACGCCCTCGGGTATCCCCGGTCCGTTGTCGACCACCCGGACCCGCACGTCGTCCTCGTCCTCGAACAGGTCCACCGTGACCCGTGGGCCGACGACCGGCGGGTCCGAGCTGGACAGCGCCTCGAACGCGTTGTCGATCAGGTTTCCGATGATCGTTACCAGCGGGTCGCCGAGGTCCGGCACCTCGCCGAGCCAGGTCTCCTCACCGATCGACAGGGCGATGCCTCGCTCGCTGGCCTGGGCGGCCTTCCCGACGAGCAGCCCGACGATCAGCGGTGAGGCGATGCGAGCCGCCAGGGCGTCCCCGAACCGGGCCTCGCGGGCATGCAGCTCCGTGAGGTAGCCGAGCGCCTCGTCGGCATGGCCCAGTTCCAGCAGCCCGGCGACGGTGTGCATGCGGTTGGAGAACTCGTGCTGCTGGGCGCGCAGGGATTCGGTCAGGCCACGGACGTTGTCGAGCTCCCGCAGCAGCCCCGCCATCTCGGTGCGGTCCCGCAGCGTGACGACCGCGCCGTGTGGCCGGCCGTAGAGGGTGACGGGCATCCGGTTGACCGTGAGGCAGTAGTCGTCCGTCAGCACCACCTCGTCGGGACCGGAGATCTGGCCGGTCAGCACAGCGGCCAACCGCCCCGGCTCGACCAGCTCGTCGAGACGCCTGCCCACGCCGGCGGTTCCGATGCCGAGCAGCCGCCTGGCCTCGTCGTTGATCATCGAGACCCGCCCGCCCGGGTCGAGCGCGATCATGCCCTCCCGGATGCCGTGCAGGGTCGCCTCTCGCTCCTGGAGCAGCAGCGAGATCTCCTCCAGCTCCAGGCCGAACGTCTGACGCTTCAGGCGCCGCGCCAGCAGCCATGAGGCGACCGCGCCGCACGCGAGCGCCACGGCGAACCAGAGCGCGTAGACCGGCAGCGACCGCCACAGCGCCAGCGAGACCGAGCTCTCGCGAATGCCGGCCGACACCTCACCGACCAGCTGCCCCCGACCACCGGAGATCGGCGCCTTGCCGTTGGCGGAACGCCCGGTGCTCCCGTTGTCGATGCCGGTGTGCGTCTGGCCGTCCGTCGTCGCGATCGGCTCGCTGACCTGCTGACCGATCAGGGCCGCGATCGGGTGCGAATGCCGGACACGGTTCATGTCGATGACGACGACGTAGGAGGCCCCCGTCTCTCGGCGGATCCGCTCCGCGATCATCTCCACCCGTGTCGAGCAGGGCGGCTGCGGGGCCTCCAGGCACCCGATGACGTCGGGCACGCCCGCGGTGGTCTGCGCGATGGCCGCGGCGCGCTGCTCGTACTGCCCGTCCAGCTGGCCGCGCTCGACGCGAGCGAACAGGACGAAACCGATGAGAACCGTCGCACCGAGGATCAGCAACTGGTTGATCAGGATTCGGGTGGACAGCTTCCGGTTCATCCCGCGCGACACGGACGTCATTGTGCGGTGGATCACAGGGTCCGGCAAGGTGACCGACGGGCCCATTCATGAGCAGAACGCGCAAAACCCCGACATGCGCGCGAAACCGTGACGTCACCGAAGCGTCACTTTACGTTCGGCCAACCACAGCTGCCGACCGTGTCCGACGACACGTCGACCGAGGAGGTCAGCCGACACGATGGCCAGCAAACCCAACGCCACCGCGGGCGAAGCGTCCGCGGCCCTCGGGGGGGCCAGGATTGAACTCGACGGGGTGACCAAACGGTTCCTGGACCCCGCGGGACACGCGTTCACCGCGATCAAAGACGTGACGTTCGGGGTCGAGCCCGGACGCTTCTGCGCCGTCGTCGGACCCACCGGTTGCGGTAAGTCCACCACTCTCAGCCTGGTCAGCGGCCTGGAGAAGCCCAGCGACGGCACGATCACCGTCGACGGCCGTCCGGTACACGGGCTGACCGACGGCGTCAGCTTCATGTTCCAGGCGGATGCCCTCCTGCCATGGAAGACCGTACTTGGCAACGTCGCGCTCGGGCCGGTCCTCAACGGCCGCGGCCGGCGGCAGGCCGAGGCCACGGCGCGCGACTGGCTGCGCCGGGTCGGCCTGAGCGGCTTCGAGGACCACCACCCGCATCAGCTCTCCGGCGGCATGCGCAAGCGGGTCGCGATGGCCGCGGCGCTGATCAACGAGCCCCGCATCCTGCTGATGGACGAGCCGTTCGGCGCGCTCGACGTCCAGACCAAGGCGATCATGCAGACCGAGCTGATCACGCTGTGGGAGCAGTTGCGGCCCACCGTCGTGTTCATCACGCACGACCTGGATGAGGCCGTCGCCCTGGCCGACCAGGTCGTCGTCATGACGTCGGGCCCCGGCTCGGTCAAGACCTCCTACGACGTCGACCTGCCGCGCCCGCGTGGCGCCGTCCAGGACCTCCGGTTCGACCGGCAGTTCCTGGACGTTCAGCAGCAGATCTGGAGCTCGCTGCGGGACGAGGTCGAGGCCGCGTACGCGCGCACCGCGGCGGCGAGCGCGTGAGCACCATCGCCACGTCGGCCGCGGCCGTCCCCGCCGACGCCACGGTGGACCGAGCCTCGGCCCTGGCTCGCCGGGCACGCCGGCGCCGCCGGCTGGCCGTGTGGGGTGCGCGCCTGCTCTTCGCCGTGGTCGTCCTCGGTGGCTGGCAGCTGTTCACCAGCCTGAAGATCGTCGACCCGTTCTTCTACGGCCAGCCGACCGGGATCTGGCGGCGGACCCTCGACCTGTTCGAGCACGGCACGGAGTTCGGGTCGTTCTGGACGGACATCGCCACGACGCTCAAGGAGGCCGTGTTCGGCTTCGTCATCGGTGCCCTCGCCGGGGTCGTCCTCGGCGTCAGCCTGGGGCAGAACCATTTCCTGGCCGACGTCCTCGGGCCTTATATCAAGGTCGTCAACGCGATCCCGCGTATCGTCCTCGGTTCGATCTTCATCGTCGCGTTCGGCGTCGGGACGACCCCCAAGGTGCTGCTCGCGGCCGTGCTGGTCTTCTTCGTGGTCTTCTTCAACGCCTTCCAGGGCGTGCGCGAGGTCGACCGGACCATCCTGTCCAACGTCCGGGTGCTCGGCGCGTCGACACTGCAGATCGTCCGCCATGTGACGCTCCCGTCCGCGCTGACATGGATCATCGCGAGCCTTCACACGGCCTTCGGCTTCGCGATCGTCGGCGCGCTCGTCGGCGAGGTGCTGGGCGCGCAGCACGGTGTCGGCCTGGTGATCCGCACCTCCCAGGGCAACCTCGACCCGAACGGCGTCTTCGCCGGAATGCTCGTCGTCGCCGTCATCACCCTGGTCGCCGAGTACCTGATCACTCTGCTGGAGCACCGGGTCCTGTCCTGGCGCCCCCCGAGCCCGACGGAGAGCGCGGCCATCTGACCGCCGCCCTCCGGCACCTGCCGCACGTTCTCCCCGCCCATTCCTCGAAAGGAAGCTGACTCGCCATGCGCAGATCCGTGGCCGCCATCGCAGTCGTCGGTGCTCTCACCTTAGGAACCGTCGCCTGCTCAGGCGGCTCAGGTTCTTCCAAATCCGGCTCGGGAACGAGCACCCCGACCGTGCGCCTCATGGTCGGTGGCATCGACAAGCAGATCTACCTGCCGTACAAGCTCGCCGACCAGCTCGGCTTCTACAAGAAGTACGGCGTGAACGTCGTACTGAGCACCGAGTCCAACGGCGGCACCGGCGCCGAGGACGCGATGGCTTCCGGCCAGGTCGACATGGCCGGAGCCTGGTACAACCACACGATCGACTTCCAGGTGAAGGGCAAGGCTGTCGAGGACGTCGTGCAGCTGTCCGGCGCGCCCGGCGAACGCGAGATGTGCGGCACGAACAGCGGTGTGCACTCGGCGGCGGACTTCGCCGGAAAGACGCTGGGAGTCACCGACCTCGGCTCCGGCACTGATTCGCTCACGAAATTCCTGGCGGCGCAGAAGGGCCTCAAGTCCGCGGACTTCCACCGCCTCGCCGTCGGAGCCGGATCCATCGCGATCGCCGCGGTCAAGAGTGGCTCCGCCGCCTGTGTCATGACCACCCAGCCGACGGTCACCGCGATGCAGAAGCTGGGGATCGCCTACTCGGCGATCGACCTGGCGACGACCTCCGGCGCGACCACCGCGCTCGGTGGCGCCTGGCCCGCCGCGGGTGTCATCGCCCTCACCAGCTGGGTCAACAGCCACAGGGACGCGACGCAGCGGGTCGTCGACGCACTCGTGGCGACCATGCACTGGATCAACACCCACACCGCGACGGACATCGCCAACGCCCTGCCACCGGCCTACGTCCAGAACAGTGTCATCTCCAAGGCGGACTACATCAGCGCGCTGAGCCAGGACAAGGGCCAGTTCCTGCCGGACGGGATCATGCCAGCGGGCGGCCCGAAGACCGTGCTGGCAATGGAGGAGCTGATCGGGTCGGCCACATCATCGGTCGACCTGTCGACGACGTTCACCAACGACTTCGCGATCCAGGCGAACAAGGTGGGTGGCTTCAGCACGACCACCACGCCCGCCGGCGCCCAGGGCTGAGCCCGGCCCGGGAGACCCGCGGCGGCTCCGGAGCTGATCCGGAGCCGCCGCGCGGCTGTGCGGTGCGACCCAACGATCGCGGCTACGGCCCGGCCGCCAGCGCCTGCTCGGTATTTGCGGAACATATGGAGCCGCCCGAGACTGGTGGGCATGGCTTCCGCGACCGTCCCCGTCGGCCCGACGACGGCCGGGCGAGCCGCACCCCGGAGCACCGCCGGGGCAGGCGGCGCGGACCCGCCCGTCCTGCGCGCCTTCGTAGCCGGTTGTCCGGTCGACGCGGGCCCGAGCTGGGACAACGTCGACCCGGTCGACGGCTCGGTCCGCTCCCGGGTGCAGGAGTCCGGCAAGGATCTGGTCGACCGGGCGGTCCTGGCGGCCCGGGCCGCGCTCGACGGACCGTGGGGCGCGCTGTCGGTCGCCCAGCGGACCGGGCTGATGCGCAAGGTCGCGGACCGGATCGAGGCCCGGTTCGAGGAGTTCGTGCTGGCCGAGAGCGGCGACACCGGCAAGCCGCTGGCCCAGGCCCGCGAGCTGGACGTGGCCCGCGCGGTCGCGAACTTCCGGGCCTTCGCCGACACGGTCGCGGCCGCCGGGGCGCCGAGCTACCTGACCGACCTCGCGGGCGGGAAGCAGGCGCTGAACTACGCCGTCCGCAAGCCGCTCGGCGTCGTCGCCGTGATCGTCCCGTGGAACCTGCCGCTGCTGCTGCTGACCTGGAAGGTCGCGCCGGCGCTGGCCTGCGGGAACGCCGTCGTGGTCAAGCCGAGCGAGTGGACGCCGACGACGGCGACGCTGCTGGCCGAGGTGCTCGCCGAGGCGGGCGTGCCGGACGGCGTCTACAACGTGGTGCACGGCTTCGGGCCGGGGTCGGCGGGACAGTTCCTCACCGAGCATCCCGGCGTCGACGGGGTGACGTTCACCGGCTCGTCGGCGACCGGGTCGGCGATCATGCGGACGGTCGCGCCGCGGGTGCGGCCGGTGTCGTTCGAGCTGGGCGGCAAGAACGCGGCGGTCGTGTTCGCGGACGCCGACCTGGAGCTGACGCTCGCCGGGCTGACCCGCTCGGTGTTCGCGAACACCGGCCAGGTCTGCCTGTGCACGGAGCGGGTCTACGTCGAACGGCCGGTCTTCGACGACGTCGTGGCCGGGCTGGTCAAGCAGGCGGAGGCGCTGCGGCTCGGCCGACCGGACGACCCGGCGACCACCACCGGACCGCTGATCTCCACCGAGCACCGGGAGAGGGTGCTCGGGTACTACCGGCTCGCCGAGGAGCAGGGGGCCCGGGTGCTGGTCGGCGGCGGGGTCCCGGCGCTGGGTGACGGCCTGGACGGCGGGTCGTGGATCTCGCCGACGCTGTGGACCGGGCTGACGAACGCGGACGCGCCGCTGCGCCAGGAGATCTTCGGGCCGTGCGCGGCCATCGTCCCGTTCGACACCGAGGACGAGGCGGTCCGGCTCGCGAACGACACCGACTACGGGCTGGCCTCGGTGGTCTGGACGACGAACCTGTCGCGCGGGCACCGGGTGGCGCAGCGGATGCGGGTCGGGCTGTCGTGGGTGAACACCTGGTTCCTGCGGGACCTGCGCTCGCCCTTCGGCGGCGTCGGCCTGTCCGGGATCGGCCGCGAGGGCGGCGAGCACTCGCTGGACTTCTACACCGAGCTGACCAACGTCTGTGTGGCGCTGTGAAGCCGATCGAGGAGACGGCTGGCTATCTCGATGACGCGCGGCTGCGGGTCACGGCGGTGCCGCAGCTGCCGGCTGGGCTGGAGCTGGCCGACGCCTACCGGATCCAGCGGGCCGTCGTCGGCCGGCGGCTGGCGCGCGGTGAGCGGCTGGTCGGCACGAAGCTCGGGATGACGAGCCGGGCGAAGATGGAGCAAATGGGGATCTCCGAGATCATCTGCGGCCAGCTCACCGACGCGATGATGGTGCCCGACGGCGGCTCGGTGGACCTGACGACGCTGATCCATCCGCGGGTGGAGCCGGAGGTGGCCTTCCGGCTCGCCCGGGACGTCGACCTGAGCGACCCGGACGTGGACATCGTGGCCTGCACCGGCGGGGTCGCGGCGGCGCTGGAGATCATCGACTCGCGGTACGCGGACTTCCGGTTCAGCCTGCCGGACGTCGTCGCGGACAACACCTCGGCCGCGTTCTTCGTCGTCGGGACGTGGCGCCCGCCGATGCACGAGTCGTGGCGGCAGACACTCGGCGCGCTGTCGGTCCAGCTGTTCGCCGGCGACGAGACCGTCGAGGCGGGGTCCACGAGGGAGATCCTCGGGCATCCGCTGAACGCGCTGCGGGCCCTGGTCCCACTCGCCCGTCAGTACGGGTTCCCACTGAGCGCCGGGCAGGTGATCCTCGCCGGCGCCGCGACGGCGGCCGTGCCGCTGCGGGCCGGCCCGGTGCGCGTCGAGATCTTCGGCCTCGGCACCGCGAGCGTGCGCGCCAGGGCAGGGAACGAGGGCGGGGCCGATGGCTGAGACCTCCGGCTCGGCCAGGGTGGTCCCCGGGACGGCGACGCCACGGGGGCGGTTCCCGCATGTGAGGCGAGCGGGCGACCTCGTCTACCTGTCCGGGACGTCCTCGCGGCGGCCCGACAACACGTTCGTCGGCGCGGCGGTCGACCCGTTGGGAACGACGTCGCTGGACATCCGGGCCCAGACCAGAGCCGTGATCGAGAACCTGGGCGCACTGCTCGCTGAAGTCGGGGCCGGACTGGCCGATCTCGTGGACGTCACGGCCTACCTGGTCAGCATGAACGACTTCGGCGGCTACAACGAGGTCTGGGCCGAGTTCTTCGACGAGACCGGGCCGACCCGGACGACGGTCGCCGTCCACCAGCTCCCGCACCCGTTGTTGCTGATCGAGATGCAGGCCGTCGCGTACGTGCCGAGAAGGGCCGAGCCATGAGCCTCTCCCAGCCGATCAACCTCGGCGCCTGGATCGAGGAGAACCAGCACCTGCTCAGGCCACCGGTCGGCAACAAGACGCTCGTGGTCGGGGACGACTACATCGTCCAGGTCGTCGGCGGCCCGAACGCCCGCACCGACTACCACGTCGACCCGTACGAGGAGTGGTTCCACCAGATCAGAGGCTCGATGCACGTCAACGTCATCGACGAGGACGGCAGCCCGCGGCGCATCGACATCCGGGCGGGCGAGACCTGGCTGCTGCCCCGGGGAGTGCCGCACTCGCCGCAGCGACCGGAGGCGGGCTCCGTCGGGCTGGTCGTGGAGCGGATCCGGGAGGAGGGGCTGCTGGAGAAGTTCCAGTGGTACTGCCCGGACTGCGCGGCCCTGGTGCACGAGACGGAATTGCAGGTACGCGACATCGTCAAGGACCTGCCACCGGTGTTCAGCGCGTTCTACGCCGACGAAGCTGCCCGGACCTGCCCGAAGTGCGGCACCGTGCACCCCGGAAGGGGCTGACGCCGGCCCATGCGACCCGCCCAATCCCAGGCTACCGAGTCCCCGGCCGCCGAGCCTCCAACCCCGGGCGTCGAGGTGATCGACGTCCACACCCACTACGTGCCGCACGGCTGGCCGGACCTCGGCCCGGACACGCCGACCGCCCGGTTCGAGACCGAGGCCGAAGTCATGATCATGCTGGCCGGCAGGGAGTTCCGCCGGGTGGCGTCGGACTGCTGGGACGCCGAGATCCGGCTGGCCGACATGGACGCCGACGGGGTGGCGCGGCAGGTCGTCTCCCCCACCCCGGTCTTCTTCTCCTACGCCCACGACGTCGCCCAGGCCACGAAGATCGCGCACATCCTCAACGACCTGGCGCTGGAGATCTGCGCGCCGGCGCCCGGGCGGCTGCTGCCGATGTGCCAGGTGCCGCTGCAGGACCCGGACGCGGCCTGCGCCGAGCTGGAGCGCTGCCTGGCCGCCGGCCACGTCGGGGTCGAGATCGGCAACCACGTCGGCGACCACGACCTCGACAACGAGGGCGTCGTGACGTTCCTGCAGCACGCGGCGGCGCTCGGCGCGCCGGTCTTCGTGCACCCGTGGGACATGCCGACCTCACCGCGGCTCGACCGGTGGATGGCGCAGTGGCTGGTCGGGATGCCGTCCGAGACGCACCTGTCGATCCTCGCGATGATCCTCGGCGGGGTCTTCGACCGGGTCGACGAGGGCCTGCGGATCTGCTTCGCCCACGGCGGCGGCTCGTTCGCCTTCTGGCTCGGCCGCCTCGGCAACGCCTGGCACCGGCGGGGCGACGTGATCGGCACGTCCGAGCTGCACCCCGAGCATTACCTCGGCCGGTTCTACGTCGACTCGGTGGTCTTCGACGCCGGCGCGCTGCGGCTGCTCGTCGACACGATCGGCGCCGACCGGGTCGTCGTCGGCAGCGACTACCCCTACCCGCTCGGCGAACGCCCCGCCGGCTCGGTCGTCCACGCGGCCGACTTCCTCGACGCCGCCACCCGCGCCAGGCTGCTCGCCGGCAACGCACGCGACTTCCTGGGGCTCGCCGGACCCACAGCCGCGCCGGCCACCGCACCCGCCGCCGCGGGCGCGGGCCTGGTTGAGGGGCTCGGGTGACGGGCCCGCTCACCCTGGTCGGCCGGGAAAGCCAGGCGCTGGAGCTGGACACGAACGATCCGCTGCCGACCCGCCGGGACGAGTTCCACCTGCCGCCGCACGCGGGCGGGACGGCGGCCTACTTCGCCGGGAACTCACTCGGGCTACAGCCGAAGGCGCTGCGGGCCCGGCTCGGCGAGGAGCTGGACGACTGGGCCCGGCTCGGCGTCGAGGGGCATCTGGAGGCCCGCCGGCCCTGGCTGCCCTACCACGAGCTGGCCCGGGAGCCGGCCGCGCGCCTGGTCGGGGCGCTGCCGCGCGAGGTCGTCGTGATGAACTCCCTGACCGTCAACCTGCACCTGCTGATGGTCAGCTTCTACCGGCCGACCCCCGACCGGCACCGGATCGTCATCGAGGACAGCGCGTTCCCGTCGGACAGCTACGCGGTCCGGTCGCAGGCCGCGTTCCACGGCTACGACCCGGACGAGGCGGTCGTCCGGCTGGCACCGCGGCCCGGCGAGGCCGCCCTGCGCTCCGAGGACGTCGTCGCCTGCCTGGCCGAGCAGGGGGCGGGCGTCGCGCTCGTGCTGCTCGGCGCCGTCAACTACTACAGCGGCGAACTCCTCGACGTCGCCGCGATCTCCGCCGCCGCCCACGCGGCGGGCGCCGTCGCCGGCTGGGACCTCGCCCATGCCGCCGGCAACGTCGAGTTGCGGCTGCACGACGCGGGCGCCGACTGGGCCGCCTGGTGCTCGTACAAGTACCTCAACGCGGGGCCGGGCTCGCTCGCCGGTGCCTTCGTCCACGAGCGGCACCTGGCCGACCGGTCGCTGCCGAAGCTCGCCGGCTGGTGGTCGACCGACCCGGCGAGTCGCTTCCAGATGGCGCCGACGGTCACGCCCGTGGACTCGGCCGACTCCTGGCAGCTGTCCAACCCGCCGATCCTCGCGCTGGCGCCGGTGCTGCTCTCGCTGGAGATGTTCGACCAGACCGGCCTGCCGGCGCTACGGGCCAAGAGCGTGCGGCTGACGGCCTACCTGGAGTCGCTGCTCGACGAGGTCTGCGCGTCACGGTCTGTCGAGATCATCACCCCGCGCGAGCCGGAACGCCGGGGCGCCCAGCTCTCGGTCCGCGTCCACGGCCACGACGTCGGCCCGCTCACCGAGCGGCTGCGCCACGACCACGGCGTCCTGGCCGACGCCCGGCGCCCCGACGTGATCCGGCTGGCCCCCGCGCCGCTGTACTGCACGTTCCACGACTGCTGGCGGGCCGCCGGCGCGCTCGCGGCGGTGCTCGATGCCTGAGCGGGCCCACGCCGGCGACCCGCGGGAGCCGCGGCGCGTCGTGATCATCGGAGCCGGCCTGGCCGGCTGCCTGCTGGCGACCCTGCTCGGGCGCCGCGGCCTGGATGTGGTCGTCTACGAGCGGCGTGAGGATCCCCGCGCCGCGCCGCCGGAACGCGGGCGTTCGATCAACCTGGCCATCTCCGCGCGTGGGCTGGCCGCGCTCGACCAGGTCGGGCTGCGGGAGCAGGCCCTGTCCCGGGCGCTGCCGATGCACGGGCGGATGGTGCACGACCAGGCCGGCGGGCGCAGCTTCCGGCCGTACAGCGCCGACGGCCGCCGGGCGATCAACTCGATCAGCCGCGCCGAGCTGAACCTCGCGCTGCTCGACGTCGCGGCGAAGACGCCCGGGGTGAACGTGTCGTTCGGCTGCCGGCTGACCCAGCTGGATCTCGACACCGGCGAGCTGCGGTTCGACACCGACGAGGGGCCGCGGTTGGCCAGGGCGGACCTCGTGCTGGCCTGCGACGGCGCGTTCAGCGCGGCCCGGCGCGCGGTCACGTTCCGGCCAGGCTTCACGTTCGGCCAGGACTATCTCGACCACCGGTACAAGGAGCTGACGATCCCGGCCCGGGACGGCGAGTTCGCGCTGGACCCGGACGCGCTGCATATCTGGCCGCGCGGGGAGTCGATGATGATCGCCCTTCCGAACCTGGACCGGTCCTTCACCTGCACCCTGTTCTGGACGGCCGAGCAGTTCGCGGCGCTGCGGACCCCCGCACAGATCGTCGACCATTTCCGCGCGCACTATCCCGATGTCGTCGGGCTGGCGCCGGACCTGGTCGAGGACTACCAGCGCAACCCGCTCGGCTCGCTGGCGACGATCCGCGCCTGGCCGTGGGTGCACAGCGGTACGAGCGTGGGCGCGGGCGTGGCCACGACTCTGGCGCTCGTCGGCGACGCGGCGCACGCCATCGTGCCGTTCTTCGGCCAGGGCGCGAACTGCGCGTTCGAGGACTGCGTCGAGATCGACCGCTGCCTGGCCGAGTCCGGCGACGACTGGCCCGCGGCGCTGGCCGCGTACGAACGCCGCCGCAAGGCGAACTGCGACGCGATCGCCGAGATGGCCCTGGACAACTTCGTCGAGATGCGCGACCGGGTGAGCTCGAAGGTCTTCCAGGCCAAGGTCGCGGCCGAGCACTGGCTGGAACGCCGGCTGCCCGGCCGGTTCGTCTCCCGCTACGAACTGGTCAGCTTCACCACGATGCCCTACGCCGAGATCCCGGACCGGATGCGCCGCCAGACGCGGCTCACGGCGCTCGCCGCCGCCGGGATCGCGGGCCTCGGGGCCGGGGTCCTCCGAGTCGGGGCCCTCACCAGCCGCGGCCGGCGCCGATGACCGGCCCGAGCGGGTCCAGCCAGGACGCGGACGAGCTCACCTACGGCACCTACCTGCACCTCGACGAGTTGCTCGCGGCCCAGCACCCGCGCACCGACGAGCACGACGAACTGCTGTTCGTCGTGATCCACCAGGTGTACGAGCTGTGGTTCAAGCAGATCCTGCACGAGCTGGCCCTGCTGCAGCGGCGGCTGGAAGCCGGGGACGGCGTCGGCGCCATGCACACCGCCGGGCGGGTCGCGAAGATCCTCAAGACGGTCGTCGGGCAGCTGGACGTCCTGGAGACGATGACCCCGCGCCAGTTCGCGAGCTTCCGCCCCGAGCTCGGCTCGTCCAGCGGGTTCCAGTCGTCCCAGTTCCGCTGGATCGAGGCGACACTCGGCCGCCGCGACTTCCCCCACCCCAGCGGCGACGCCACCCTCGACGCGATCGTGGGCCGCCGGTCGGTCTTCGCCTCGCTGCTGCGTTACCTGGCCACCGCCGGCTGGCAGCTCCCCGCCGAGATCCTGGACCGGGATCCGAGCGAGGCCTGGCCGGGCGACGACGCGGTCCAGGCCGCCCTCCTGGAGGTCTACCAGGACGAACGCGCCGCCCCCGCCGGTGTGTGCGAGGCCCTTGTCGACATCGACGAGGGAATCCAGGAATGGCGCTACCGCCACGTCAAGATGGTCGAACGGATCATCGGCGCCCGGGCCGGCACCGGCGGCTCGGCCGGCAGCGCCTACCTGCGCTCGACCCTCTTTCGCCCCAGCTTCCCCGACCTCTGGCAGGTCCGGTCCCGGCCCTGACCGGCTACACCGCCCCCACCAGTTATGCCGCGCCGGCCCAGAAGGCGCGGACGGCGGAGGCGAGGTAGCGGCCCTGGCGGCGGCCGGCGCGGGCCGAGGCCGGGCGGACGCTCGGGTCCAGCGGGTTCACGCCGAAGGCGGCCTGGGCGGCGTCGTCGGTGCTGATCACCATCACCCTGCTGCCGGTCGACTCCAGCTCGTGCACCTCGTCGTCGATGCCGAGGAACGGGCCGCGGGCGGGCATCGTCATCGCCGCGACGACGAGCACGACATCGTGGCCGGCGGCGAGCGTCGCGTTCGTCGGCGAGCCGGAGCCGCCGTCGATGTAGCGTCGGCCGCCGATCGTCACCGGCGGCCAGACCCCGGGGACGGCGCAGCTGGCCGTCACCGCGTCGACCAGGGGCACGCCCGAGTCCTTGTCGAAGACGAGCAGCGCGCCGCGCTCGGCGTCGATCGCGGTGACGAGCAGCCGGGCCGCCGGCCAGGCGTGGCTGGGCAGCCGGGCCTCGATGACCTGACGGCGCTCGGCCTCGGCGACCGTCGGCGTGGCCAGCGCCATCGCGCCGATCCGGGACAGCGCGGACTCCAGGTCGCGGGCGCCGCTGACCGCCTCGCCGAACATGGTCCACAGCAGCTCCGGGTCGAGCTTGACCGACAGCTCGGTTCCCGCCTCGTGCGCCGCCAGCTGGAACGCGAGCGATGGCTGGAGGCTCGGCTCGGTCCGTAGCAGCGCGCCGGCCACCGAGCCGGCCGACGATCCGATCACCGTGTCGGCCGCGGCCAGATCCGACCCGCCGTTGGCCAGCTCGGCCAGCAGCCCGATCTCCCACGCCAGCCCGGCGAGCCCGCCGCCACCGAGCACCAGCGCCCGCGACATGCGCCCCAGCCTAGACGAGCTGGTCGCGCAGGGTCGCGGCCGCGGCGCGCACCTCGTCGTCGAACGCCGCCCGCAGCTGCTCGCGCCGGATGCGCCGGGCAGCGGCGACGGTCTCGGCGGTCGGCGCCACGGCGCTCGCGGCGGCCGGCTCCGGCGGGCGCGGGACCGTGGGCGGATCGGCGAACTCGCGGTACAGCAGCCAGCAGCCGTGGATCCCGGCGAGCAGGTCCTCGAGCAGGTCGACGGCCGGGCGGCGCGGGTCCAGCGGGGTGAGCCGGTCCGGCAGCACGACGGTCTCGCCGATCTCCTCGTCATCGTCATCGTCATCGTCGGCGAGGCCGAGCGGGTCGTCGGCGTGGTCGTCGTCGGAGCCGTCGTCGAGGCCGCCGCGGATCTGGATCGCCAGGCCGTCGACCGGCGTCGGCGGGCGGGTCAGCAGCCGGGGCAGCGGGCCGTCGTCGTCACCGTCGGCGTCACGCGGGCCGCCGTCTTCGACGATCTCGGCGACCCATTCGAAGATGTCGTCCAGGTCCGGGTTGCGCCCCTCGGCGACGACCATCGCGTGCGAGATCAGGTCGAGCACGGCCTCGCGGGGCGAGTCGCCCGCCTCGACCTGGTGCAGCACCAGGGTCGGCGTCCGGTGCGGCAGCGGCTCGATCGCGTCCGCCTCGGCGACGACCTGGGTGACGTCGAGGTCGGCGTGCTGGGCGGCGACGATCGCCGCCGCGTGCAGCCAGTGCGCGGCCGCGATCGCGGCCGCGGTCGGCTCGACGTCGGTGAACAGCGCCCGCGAGCCCAACGGGTCGCCCCGCAGCAGCAGGTCGGCCGCGGCGATCTGCAGCGGCGAGGCGTCGGCCCGGCTCAGCGTGACCGCCTGGCGGGCGCGGCCGGACAGCTCACCCAGCTCGGCGCTCTCGACGGCGGCCAGCTCGGCGCGCACGTCGGCGGCGACCTGGGTGGTCAGTTCGGTGTCGGCGATCGTGTGCAGCGCCCGGCCGACCCGGTGCGCGGCCTCCTCCACGACGACCACGGCCTGCTGGATCAGCCCCTCGCGCGGCAGGTGCGGGCTCTCGATCGCCGCGACCACCTTGCCGAACACCTCGCGGCCGCGGCCGCTGAGGTTGTCGTCCCCGGTCGGCAGCGCCTGCAGCGCGGCCTCCTCCGGGTGGGTGTACGTGCGCCAGGCCGCGGCGGACAGGAACGTCAGCGTGCGGGCCAGCTGAAGGGCGTCCGACTCGTCCACCGAGGTCGGGAAATGGGCGACCCGCGCGGCCACGTCGCCGAGCCCGGTGTCCCAGGACACCACCAGCGCGTGGTCGTGGACGTCCACCGCATACCGGCTCATCGGCGACCACCTCCCCGTGCGCCCGGGCACGGCCTGAGGGCATGATGCCCTCCAGACGCGGACGGAAGCGTGATCACGC
Organism: Pseudofrankia inefficax; assembly: GCF_000166135.1. Taxonomy (NCBI): domain Bacteria; kingdom Bacillati; phylum Actinomycetota; class Actinomycetes; order Frankiales; family Frankiaceae; genus Pseudofrankia; species Pseudofrankia inefficax. Next base: position 1,562,037 of record NC_014666.1, on the reverse strand, counting down.
CCCGTCCCCTGGGGGGCGCAGCACGTCCCCCGTGATCAGGCTACGTCGAGTGGCGCCCGCCGGCAGGGCCAGTCGACGGCTGCGCGGAAATGTTCTCTCTGTCCAGGCGGGAGCGCGGCGTGCGACCGAGCGTGCACCGGTATGGCCGGGATGGCGACCAGTTCGGCGAGCTGTGGCTGCCGGCCGACGGTGCGGGGGCCGGGCGCGGCACCGTGGTCCTGCTCCACGGCGGGTTCTGGCGGGCCCGGTACAGCTCGACGCTGGCCCGGCCGCTGGCCAGGGACCTGGCCGGGCGGGGCTACGCGGCCTGGAACCTGGAGTACCGGCGGGTCGGGCACGGTGGCGGCTGGCCGGCCACGTTCGCCGACGTCGCCGCGGGGATCGACCTGCTGGCGACGCTGCCGGTGGACACCTCCCGGCTCGTCGCCGTCGGGCACAGCGCGGGCGGGCACCTCGCCGTCTGGGCCGCCGGGCGTTCCAGGCTGCCCGCCGGCGCGCCGGGCGCCCGGCCGGGCGTCGAGCTGACCGGCGTCGTCTCCCAGGCCGGCGCGGTGTGGCTGGCCGACTGCGCCCGCGACGGCGTAGGCGGCACGGCGGCCGTTGACCTCATGGGGGGCACCCCGGCACGGCTTCCGGAGGCCTATCGCCTGGCGGATCCGGGCGCGGCGATCCCGCTCGACGTCCCGGTGCTGTGCGCGCACGCCCGCGCCGACGACGAGGTCCCGTTCGACCAGAGCGTCCGCTACGTCGAGGCCGCCACCGCCGCCGGCGCCACCGCGCGCCTGCTGGAGACCCCGGGCGACCACTACTCGCTGATCGACCCGGCCACCCCGGACTGGAAGCTGGTCGCCGAAGCCCTCCCGGAGCTGCTCGGCTGACGCCCGCGCGCCTCGCGAGGCCGGCGCGACCCGGGCCGCGCCGGTTTCAGCCGCGGCGGCCGGTGAGGGCTACCGTCAGGCCGACGCCGATCATCGCCAGGCCGCCGGCGCCGCCGACGGCCGCGAGCCGGCGGGTGTCGTGGGTGAACCACGACCGGACGGCGCTCGCGGTCATCGCCCACACGGTGTCCGAGACCAGCCCGATGCAGATGGCGACCAGCGACATCAGCAGCATCTGGGCCGGCACGTGCCCCGCGTCCCGGCTGACGAACGGCGGGAGCACCGCGCCGAACATGATCAGTGCCTTGGGGTTGGTGAGGCCGACGACGAAGCCCTGCCGGGCCGTCCGCCACCGGGACGTCGCCGCGACCCGGGCCTGGGCCACCTCGGCCAACGCCCGCCGGTGGCGCAACGCCTGGACCCCCAGCCAGACCAGGTACGCCCCGCCGACCAGCTTGATGATCAGGAACGCGAGCTCCGAGCGCTCCACCAGCGTGCCGAGGCCGAAGGCGACCAGCACCGCGACGACGTAGTTGCCCAGGGCGCTGCCGACGACGCTCGCGATCGCGGCGCCCCGCCCCAGCGACAGCGCCCGCCCCACCACGAACAGCACGCTCGGGCCCGGGATCACGATCAGCACGAACGCCGCGACGGCGAAGCCCGCCAGCTGCTCTCCGGAGATCATGGTCAGTCCCGCAGGGGGCGGCCCTGCTTGTCCCGGACGCTGCCCGTCAACATCATGATGCCGTCGATCAGCGACCAGATGTGCAGGCCACCGCAGGTGAGCAACTGGGCGGTCGCGATCCCGTAGTCGCCCAGGTACCACCGGCCGGCGCCGCACCAGCCGAGGAAGATCTCCAGCAGGCCGGCGGTCAGCTTGTCCTTGTCGGAGAGCGGCTCACCCGTCAGCTGGTGCCGCCCGAACGGCGCCGCCGGGTCCGCGCCCCAGACGGCGGGCACGCCGTAGCCGGGCTGCTGGTAGCCGGGCTGCGGGTAGCCGAAGCCCGGGTCACCGGGCGCCGGGGTGTAGCCCGGGCCGGGCGGGTAACCCGGGCCAGGCGGGTAGCCGGGCTGGCCGTAGTAGGGCGCGTTCGGGTCGCCGGCCGGCGGGTAGCCGCCGCCTGGCGGGGTGCCGTACTGGGCGTTCGGGTCCCCGGGCGGGTAGCCGCCGGGCGGGTAGCCGTACCCGGCGTTCGGGTCACCGGCGCCAGGCGCGTAGCCCCCGGAGTATGGCGCGGTCGGGTCGCCGTAAGGCCCGGGAGCCGGCGGGTAGGCCGGCCCGCCGGCCGGGGTCTGCTGCGGCCCGGGCTTGGCGAACGGGTCCGGCGACTGGCCAGGAGCTGGGGTCGACATGGCGGCACTCCAAGGGTCTGAATCGGGCCGAAACGTACCAGCAGCGATCCAGGAGGTAGGCGCGCGCGTCCCCGACCCGACACCGTGCTGCCGGCAGGCTAGCGGCATCTGTCGGGACACAGGAGGCCCACAGGTGCACCCGGCGCGCCTCCAGGCGGGAACGCGACTTGGAGTGACATCTTCACCACGAAGAGGGGTCGACACCCGGGAGTTCACACATGGACAACCTCTCGGTGGTGACGACCACGCGGGACGACGCCAGCCCACCTGCTCCGCTCGCCCCGGCGCCCCCCGAGCCACCGACGACGCCGACGGTCTCGGGAACGGGCCCGGCAGCCGCGGAAGCCCGGACCGCGGCGCTGTACCGGACTCCCGCTGAGGGGCGCCCGGCGCGAACCGGCCTCGCGAGGATTCCCGGCGCGCGCGCAGCGCCGCGGGTCAGGCGGATCACCCGCGCGAGCGTTCAGGCGGCCCACGCCACGGCCAGGGCTGGGCGAGTGACGGCGGCGCATACGGGCCTGGGCCTGCGCTGGTCCGGACGCCGCCTGGTCCGGCTGGCCTGGCTGTTGACGGCAGGCGTCGCCGGTCCGGCGCGGCTCGCGCGTCGCCGCGCCCGCAAGACGCGCGCCGTTCTCGCTCGCATCGGCCGCCGGGTCGAACGCGGCCTCGACCGGCGGCTCGGCGTCACGCTGCGGTCACCCGGGCTTGGTGGGCGGATCTTCCTGACGACGACGGGCGGCGCCGTCCTGCTGATCGCGTTCGGCTCGGTGGTGCTCGGCGTGATGGGCGGCGGGCCGGCGGCGCTGCGCCCGCTGCTGCCCACCCCCAGCGCCCCAGCGGTGGTCGTGGCCACGACCACCGCCGCCCCGCCCCCGGTCACCGAGTCGCCCGGCGTCCCGATCGCGGCCACCCGGACGTTCCTGCTGAGCGCGTTCGCGGCCGGCAGCGGCCGCCCGACCGCGGTCACCGCCGCCTCGGGTGGGCTCCCGGTCGGCCGGATGTACCGGCACGTGCCGCGCCGCGGCGACGACCACCTGCTCACCGGTGAGCTCGTCTTCCCGCTGCTGCCGGCACCCCTGGCCTGCGTGGCCCAGGTCCAGCTGCGGCTGACGCTGCTGGCGAGCGAGGGCACGATCGGTGACGAGGGCCCCTATCCGCTGGGGGTCTATCCGTCGGCGCTGACGGGCCTGGCCCGCGGCGTGGTGCCGGCCAGGGTGCCCACGCTCGACCTGGTCGCGAACCGGCCGCGCGGCGACTTCGACTGGACGCCGTACAACCTGCCGAACCCCGTCGGCGACGGCGACACGGCCGCGCTCGCCGCCGCGGGCCAGCCCGGCGCCGACGGGCAGCCGGCCGCGACCGCGACCAGGCCCCGCGAGATCACCGCCGACGTCACCGATCTCTACACCCGCTGGGTCGAGGGCATGCCGACGGCGAAGGGCAGGCCCGGCATCCGCCCCGGCACTCCCCTGGTGCTCGCCGTCCGCCCCGAACAGACCAACGCCCTCGGCGACTGGCAGCACACCTACGGCGGCAGCGACACCGCGACCCCGCCCGTCCTGCTCTGGACCAGGCGCGTGCACTGCCACTGACCCCGCGGGCCAGGGTCCTCAGTTGTCGAGGCTGAGCGCGGCGACGCGGTCCAGGTGCTGGGCGGAGTCGCCGAAGGTGCCGACGAGGCGCTTGGCCCGCTTGTAGAAGAAGTGGGCCTCGTGCTCCCAGGTGAAGCCGATGCCCCCGTGGTACTGGATCATCGCGCCGGTCGCGGCGGTCGCGGCGTCGTTGGCCTTGGCCTTGGCGACCGCGACGGCGAGCTCGGCGTCGGGCAGGGCCTCGTCGAGCGCGTGCGCGGCGTACAGCGCGGCGTGCTCGGCCATCAGGACCGCGACGTGCAGGTCGGCGAGGGTGTGCTTGATCGCCTGGAAGCTGCCGACCGCCTTGCCGAACTGGACCCGGGTCTTGTCGTACTCGACGGTCCGGGTGATCGCGGCCCGCGCGGAGCCGACGAGGTCGGCGGCGGTGAGCACCGCGCCGCGCCGGTTCAGGTCGGCGAGCACGTCGCCGCTGGAGCCCGCCAGCCGCTCGCCGGCGGCGCCGGCGAACGTAAGGCCGCCGAGCCTCGTCGTGGCGTCGTAGCTGGTGTGCGGGGCGACCGTGACCCCCGGGGCGGTCGGTTCGACGAGGTAGAGGCCGATCCCGCCGTCGGGCTCGGTGGCCGCGACGACGGCGAGGCGCGCGACCGCCGGGTACTCGACCGGCGACGCCGTCCCGGTCAGCCGCCCGTCGGCGTCGGCGGTGACGCCCACCCCGGACACGTCGAACGCCTTGCCGGGAGCGCGCAGCGCGACCGTCGCGACCAGCTCGCCGGCGGCGAGCGGGCCGAGCACGGCGGCACGCTGCTCGGCGGAGCCCGCGAGCCGGACCGCCTCGCCGGCGAGCACGGTCGCCAGCCACGGCCCGGGCACCGCGCCGGCCCCGAGCGCGCGGGCGATGACCTGCGCGTCCAGCAGGCCGAGGCCGAGCCCGTCGTTCTCCTCGGGCACGAGCACCGCGAGCCAGCCCTGCTCGCCGAACGCCTTCCACAGGTCGGCCGGGTGACCGTCACCGGCGGTGTCCTCGAAGACGGCCCGGACGGCGGTCAGGTCGAACCGGTCCGCGAGATAGTCGCGGACGGTCTCGGCGAGCGCCCGCTGCTCATCGGTCAGCGCGAAGAACACTGTGCCTCGTCCCCTTACCGCGGCAGGCCGAGCACGCGCTCGGCGACGATGTTGCGCTGCACCTGCGACGAGCCACCCCAGATCGTCACCGACCGGGTCCAGAACGCCTCGTGCTGCAGGGCGCTGAGGTCCAGGCCCTCGACCGGCGAGGTGAGGACGCCGTCGACGCCGAGCAGATGGTCGAACGTCTCGAACAGCTTCTGGTAGGTCTCCGACCACTGCAGCTTGGTGATCGAGGACTCGGAGCCGAGGTCGTGGCCCTGCTCGACCTGGGTGAGCACGTGCATGGCGTGGTAGCGCAGGCACTCCAGCTCGACGAGCCGGCTGGCGAGCTCACGGCGCAGCGTCGGGTCGGTGTCCCGGCCGAGCACGCGGGCGGCGGCGACGATCTGGTCGTAGCCGCGCCGGTAGTTCGCGTACTGGGAGATGCCGGAGGCGCCGCGCTCGAAGGAGAGCAGCATCATCGCGGTCTTCCAGCCGTTGCCGACGCCGCCGACGCAGTCGGACACCTTGACCCGGGCGTCGGTGAAGAACACCTCGCCGAACTCGGATGCCCCGCTGATCTGCTTGAGCGGGCGAGCCTCGACGCCCTCCTGGTGCATGTCGATGAGCAGCATCGAGATGCCGCGGTGGGACTGGCTACCGGGCTCGGTCCGCACCAGGGTGAACAGCTTGTCGCCGTGCATCGCGTTGGTGGTCCAGATCTTCTGGCCGTTGACGACGAACTCGTCGCCCTCCAGCCGGCCGGAGGTGCGCAGCGCGGCGAGGTCCGAGCCGGCGCCCGGCTCGGAGAAGCCCTGGCACCAGATCACCTCGTTGCGCAGCATCGGGCCGATGATGTCCCGCTTCTGCTCCTCGGTGCCGATCGCCATGACCGTCGGCGCGAGGAACGTCAGGCCCAGCGCGTTGGCCGACTCGGGGGCGCTGGCGAGCGCCATCTCCTCGTCGTAGATCGCCTTCATGCCGGGCGTGCCACCGCGGCCGCCGTACTCGGTGGGCCAGGCGATCCCGGCGAACCCGGCCGCGGCCTTGCGCCGCTCCCAGTCACGGCGCAGCTCGAAGCCCTCGTCCGCGGGGATCCGCTCCCAGAAGACGGGTTCGCGCCACTCCTGGGGGATGTTGGCGTCGAGCCAGCTCCGCAGCTCCGAACGGAACTGCTCCTCCTGCGGGGTGAACGTCAGATCCATGGGTGCTCGCTCCCGGGTGCGCGGCACCGCCGGGCGGTGCCGGGGCGTCGGCCGGCGGGTCATAGGTTACCCATAAGTAACAGATGACGCGACGGCTGGCTGGCCGACACCGCGATCATCCACCGGAAGGGCGCACGATGCAGGCGCTGAAGGGATCGGGTCGGCCGGTTGGTTACCAGGTCCGGGACACCAGCCCAACAGCGGCGTACATCACCGCGTCTCCGATCCGCCTCGGGGGCGGTTGTCGCACCCGCCCGGCACGATGGTGGCTGACGGGGACCACGCCCCGAACCCGCTCTCGGTCGCACAGGTATCCGTAGGAGGTACCCCCGATGCCCGGCACGGACCCTTCGGACGGCTTCGTCCCCGACGCCGCCGCCGTCCCGCCGATCGCCACGGCCGGCGGCCGCCTCGGGCCGGCGCAGCGCGCCGAGGCACTGCGGCGCCTCGCCACCGAGACGTTCGACGTGCTCGTCATCGGCGGCGGCGTCACCGGCGCCGGCACCGCGCTGGACGCGGCGGCCCGCGGCCTGTCCGTCGCCCTCGTCGAGGCCCGCGACCTCGCGGCGGGCACGTCCAGCCGGTCCAGCAAGCTGATACACGGCGGGCTGCGTTACCTGGAGCAGCTCAACGGCGCGCTGGTCCGCGAGGCGCTGCGGGAGCGGACCCTGCTGCTCGAGACGCTGGCCCCGCACCTGGTCCGCCCGGTGCCGTTCCTGCTGCCGTTGACGCACCACGGCTGGGAGCGGGCCTACATCGGCAGCGGCGTGCTGCTCTACGACACCCTGGGCCAGGGCCTGGCCCGGATCAGCCCAGCTCCCGGCACACAGCACTCCGGCGGTCTGCCGCTGCACCGGCATCTGACCCGCAAGGCGGCGCTGCGCGAGTTCCCGGCGCTGCGGCCCGACGCCCTCGTCGGCGCGATCCAGTACTGGGACGGGCAGGTCGACGACGCCCGGCACACGATGTTCGTCGCCCGCACCGCGGCCAGGTACGGCGCCGCGGTCGTGACGTCCGCTCCGGTCGTCGGGCTGCTGCGGGAGGAGGACCGGGTGACCGGCGCGGTCGTGCGCGACCTGGAGTCGCCCGGCGGGGCCGAGATCCGGGTCCGGGCCCGCCAGACGATCGGCGCCACCGGGGTGTGGACCGACGACCTGCACGCGCTGCTCGGCGGCGCCCGGGGGCCCGTCTCCGTGCGGGCGTCGAAGGGCGTCCATCTGGTCGTCCCGCGCGACCGGCTGCAGGGCACCACCGGGCTGATCCTGCGCACCGAGCGCAGCGTGCTGTTCGTCATCCCCTGGGGCACCCACTGGATCATCGGTACCACCGACACCGACTGGGAGCTCGACCTCGCCCACCCGGCGGCGACCCGGGCCGACATCGACTATCTGCTCGACCAGCTCAACCGGGTGCTGCGCAGCCCGCTCACCCGGGACGACATCGTCGGGGTCTACGCCGGCCTGCGCCCGCTGCTGGCCGGCGAGTCCGAGGACACGGCGCAGCTGTCCCGCGAGCACGCCGTCCTCGCCGCCGCGCCGGGACTCACCACGGTCGCCGGCGGGAAGTACACGACCTACCGGGTGATGGCCGAGGACGCGGTGGACGCGGCGGCCGCCGGGCTGACCAGGGTGGTACCGCCGTCGTGCACCGACAAGACCCCGCTGCTCGGAGCCGACGGGTACCAGGCGCTGTGGAACGCCCGCGAGCGGCTCGCCGAGCGCGCCGGCCTGCACGTCGCCCGGATCGAGCACCTGCTACGCCGGTACGGGACGCTGACCGAGGAACTCGTCGACCTGGTCGTCGCGGACCCGAGCCTGGGCGCGGCGCTGCCCGGCGCGGAGGCGTATCTCGCCGTCGAGGCGCTGTACGCGGTGACGCATGAGGGCGCGCTGCGGCTGGAGGACGTGCTGACCCGCCGCACCCGCATCTCCTTCGAGGCCGCGGACCGGGGCCTGGCCGCCGCCGGGCCGGTCGCGGCGCTGGTCGCCCCGGTGCTCGGGTGGGACGAGACGCGGACCCGCGCCGAGATCGACCTGTACGAGGCCCGCGTCGCCGCCGAGCGCGCGTCCCAGGAGACGCCCGACGACGCCACGGCCGACGTCGCCCGCCGCGCGGCGCCGGACGCCCGCCGGCTGCCGTCCGTGCGCGCCACCGCCCGCCCGCAGCCGACGCCCCCCGTTCCCGCGGAGGTGGACCTGGACGAGACGGTCCCGATCACCGGGGTCACCGTCGCGTCGGCCGCGACCTCGGCGGCGGCCACCGCCGCGGCGAGCCTGCGCGCCGCCCGCCGCGCCGTCGTCAGCTCGATCAGCCGGGTGTCCAGCAACGGCGGCACCGGCCCGTCCCACCCCGACGGCGCCGCACCGGGCACCATGACCGACCTGGCCTCCTGACCGGGCGGCCAGCCGGACGGTCGTCGCGCCACCTGACGAGGCCCCGGGCAGCCTGCGCCGCCGCGGGGCGCCCAGGCCTTACGGTCACGGTCGTGGAACGGTCGATCTCGGCAACAGCCAGGGCGAACGGGGTGACATGAGCGCAGTCGCGAACGGGCCAGGCCCGGAGGTCTTCGACGTCGTCGTGATCGGGGCCGGGCCGGCGGGTGAGGTGGTCGCCGGCCGCGCGGCCGAGGCCGGGCTGTCGGTGGCCGTCGTCGAGCGGGAGCGCGTCGGCGGCGAGTGCTCCTACTGGGGGTGCATCCCGAGCAAGACGCTGCTGCGGCCGGGAGACGTCATCGCGGCGGCGCGCCGGGTGCCCGGCGCCGCGAGCGCCGTGACCGGCGAGATCGACACCCCGGCCGCGTTCGCCAGGCGGGACGAGATGGTCGGCGGCTACTCGGACGAGGGCGCGGTGCCGTGGCTGCTCGACCGCGGGGTCACGCTGGTGCGGGGCCGCGGCCGGCTGGCCGGCCCGCTGCGGGTGGACGTCGACACCGCCGACGCGATCCAGCCGGACGCGGGGACGCCGGCCGGGACGACCCGGCGGCTGGCGGCCCGCAAGGCGGTCGTGCTGGCGACCGGGACGAAGGCGTTCATGCCGCCGATTCCGGGCCTCGCCGACGTGGAGCCGTGGGACAACCGGAGCGCCACCGGGGCGACCCTCGTTCCGCGCCGGCTGGTGGTGCTGGGCGGCGGGGCGGTCGGTACCGAGCTCGCTCAGGGGTTCCGCCGGCTCGGTACGGCCGAGGTGACCATCATCGAGGGCCAGCCCCGGCTGCTCGCCCGGGAGGAGCCGTTCGCCGGTGACGAGGTCGGCGCCGCGTTCGAGGCCGAGGGCATCGCCGTGCGCACCGGCTGCCGCGTCACCGCCGTCCGGCGCGGCGACGACGGGGCCGCGCCGGGGCCCGCGTCGAGCGAGCGCCGGCGGCCGCCCGTCGTGGTGACCCTGGACAACGGCGACGAGCTGACGGCCGACGAGATCCTGGTCGCCGTCGGCCGCCGGCCCGCCACCGAGGACCTGGGACTGGAGACCGTCGGCCTGACCCCCGGCCGCCCGGTCACGGTCGACAGCAGCCTGCGCGCGGTGGGCGCGACGCCGGCAACCGGCGGCTCGGGGGAGGCGGACGGCGACGGCTGGCTCTACGCGATCGGCGACGTGAACGGCCGGGCTCTGCTGACTCATATGGGCAAGTACCAGGGCCGGCTGGTCGCCGACCTCGTCGCCGGCCGCCGGGACGCGGCGGGCGCCGTACCCGTCGAGGTCGCGGGCGAGCGCCTCATCCCCCGCGTCACGTTCACCGACCCGCAGGTCGCGGCCGTCGGGCTGACCGAGCAGGCCGCCCGCGAGGCCGGCCTGCCGGTCCGGGCCGTCTCGGTGCCGACCAGCGGCGTCGCCGGTTCCTCGGTCCGGGGCGTCGGCCTGGTCGGCACTTCCCAGCTGGTCGTCGACGAGGAACGCCGCGTGCTCGTCGGCGCCACCTTCACCGGTCAGGACGTCCAGGAGCTCCTGCACTCGGCGACGATCGCGATCGTGGGCGAGGTGCCGCTGGAGCGGCTCTGGCACGCCGTCCCCTCGTTCCCCACGGTCAGCGAGGTCTGGCTTCGCCTGTTGGAGACCTACGGCCTGTGAGCGGGGGTCGGGCCGGCGGCGGTCGGGTGGTCAGCGCCGGGCTGCTGCTGTTCCGGGTTGTCGAGGACGGCCCGGAAGTGCTGATCGGCCATATGGGTGGGCCGTTCTGGGCGCGGAAGGACGCGGGGGCCTGGTCGATCCCGAAGGGCGAGACCGAGCCCGGCGAGGACCTGCGGCTGGCCGCCGCGCGGGAGTTCGCCGAGGAGCTCGGCTCGCCGCCACCGGCGGGTGCGTGGCTGGAGCTCGGCGAGGCCCGCCAGTCCACCGGCAAGATCGTGACGGCGTACGCGCTGCGCGGCGAGTTCGACCCGGCGACGGCCGTCAGCAACACCTTCGAGCTGGAATGGCCGCGCGGCTCGGGCCGGGTCCAGGCCTTCCCCGAGATCGACCGGGTCGCCTGGTTCGACGTGGCGACCGCCCGGACCAAGCTCGTCCGCGGCCAGGTCACGTTCCTCGACCGCCTGCTCGGGCTACTGAACCCGCCCGGCGAGACCCAGCAGGCCTGACCGGCCGCGCGACAGCCAGGCCGTCGCGCGAGCCGGCCGGAGACTCAGGCCGCCGCGACCAGCGGCGCGATCGCGAGGTCGACGGCCGTCTCCAGGTAGCCGAGCTCGCCGGTCGCGATGAGCAGGCCCGCGCCGCCCTGGACCGCGGCGAGCACGGACGTCGCCAGCGCGTCCGGCGCCGTGGCCCCGGCACGGGTGGTTCCGGCCAGCAGCAAGGCGTGCCAGTCCGACACCATCGACGCGACCAGCGGCCCGACCCGGGGGTCGGAGTCGGCGAGCTGGCTGGTGAGCGAGCGCAGCGGGCACTGCCGTCCCTGCTCCCGGTACTTGCGCACGACGGTCTCGCGCCAGGCCCGCCAGCTCGGCGGCGGCCCGAGCCGGTCCAGCTCCGGCTGCTGGTCGGCGATCACCAGGGCCGCCTCGTGGACCGCGACCGCGTAGAGCAGGTCGGCCCGACCGCCCGGGAAGTAGTGGAACAGCTGGCTCTTGCTGGTCGCGGTGGACGCCCTGATGTCGTCGAGCCCGGTGTTCTGCGCCCCCTGGGCACGGACGAGCGTGGCGGCGGCCGAGACGATCCGCTCGCGGGTGGCTGCACCCTTCGCGGTGAGTGGGCGGCTCACGTGAGCCAACCTACAAGTTCTGGACTTGCCAGTCCATTATTCGCGGGCCAGGATTGGACCGCAGAGTCCATTAAGCAACGTGAGGGAGACGCCGTGACGCAACGACTGGCTGGCCGCACCGCGCTGGTGACGGGGTCCACCCGTGGCATCGGCCGCGGGATCGCGCTCGCGTACGCGGCCGAAGGCGCCCAGGTGCTGGTGACCGGGCGTGGGACGGCGGCCGGCGAGAAGGTCGTCGCCGAGATCACCGAGACCGGAGGCGCGGCTACGTTCCTCGCCGGCGACCTGCGGGACGGCGCCGGGGTCGCGGCACTGGCCCGGGACGCGCTGGCGGTGGCCGGCGGCCGGGTGGACATCCTGGTGAACAACGCGGCCGCGCTCGTCGGCGGCCGGCCGACCGTCGAGACCGACGACGCCCTGATCGACACCGTCCTCGCGACGAACATCAAGGCACCGCTGTTGCTCGCCGCCGCGCTCGTGCCGGCGATGCTCGACCACGGCGCCGGCGTCATCGTCAACGTCGGCTCGATCAACGGCCTCATCGGCATGAACGGGGCAGCCCTGTATGGCGCCTCGAAGTCGGCGCTGCACTCGCTGACGACGTCCTGGTCGGCCGAGTGGGGCCGGCGCGGCATCCGCGTCAACACCGTCGCCCCCGGCCCGACCGAGACCGAGTGGAACGAGGGCCTGCGGGACTTCCTGACCGAGCTGACCGCGACCGCCCCGGACGGGCGGCTGGCCCGCACCGCCGAGGTCGCGGCCGTCGCCGTCTTCCTGGCCAGCGACGACGCCGCCCACGTACACGGCGCCACGATCCCGGTCGACGGCGGCCTGACGGCCATCCGCGGCTTCGTCCAGCCGGCTGCCGCCTGAGCCGCCGCGGCCTGATCCGGCGCCGCCGGTCCGGCTACCCGGCTGCCGAGATCTTGATGCCGCAGCCGGGCTCGGACAGGTAGACCTCGGTCGGGGCGCCGGGGTCCAGCGTGACCGGGCCGTCGCCCTTGTGGGCCGTGGTGAAGTCGAGCGTCCGGCCGTCGACTGCCCGCAGGGTGAGATCGCAGCTGTCGGCGTCGCCGAAGTCGATGGGGTCGACCGAGATCGCACCCTGCGCCTGGAAGGACGGCGTGTCGCCCTCGTAGGCCTGCTGGGCGAAGGGCAGTGGCACGTCGCCCGCGCCCTTCTCGGGGGTCACGACGCAGGCGTCATTGTTGACGGTCCAGTGGAACGCGCCGGTCACGGAGACCTGGTAGGTCTTGCGGCCGTAGATCCCGTCGAGCTTCCCGCGCTCCACGCCGTCGCCGTCCAGCACGGTCACCGCGCAGCCCTCGGCGTCGTTGCCGTTGATCTGGTCGTCGATCGTGATCCGCCAGGGGGCGTCCGCCGTGAAGTCGGCCGAGGTGTCGACGCTGGCCGGAGTGCCACCATCACCATTACCCCGGGTCGCCACGAGGCCCACGATGGTGCCGGCCGCGGCGAGCAGGAGCACGCCACCGACGACGAACGTGGCGATCAGCTTGCGCGACCGGCGCGGCCGGGGAGCCTCGGGCGCGCCCTGGCCCGCAGCCACGGTCGCCGACCACGGGGGCGTCGGCGTCACGGCGACGGGGGTGGAGGGCGGGGTATCCCCCGGCTTGGACACCAGGACCCGGGTCACCGGGAGGTTGACGTCGCTGGGCACCGGGCCGATCAGCGCGGCATACAGGTCCGCGGCGGTCGGCCGGGCCGCCGGGTCCCGGGCCATGGCGCCGGCTACCGGCTCGCGCAGGGCCGGCGCGAGCAGTTCGCGGTCGACGATCGGTTCGGCCGCCGCGACCCGGTGCAGCACCACTTCGGGCGTGCCCGTGCCGAACGGCGCCTTCCCGGTCGCGGCATAGCAGAGCAGCCCGCCCCAGGCGAAGATGTCCGCCGCGCCGGTGACCTCCTGGCCGGAGACCTGCTCGGGCGAGTGCCAGCCGGGCGTGCCGACGAAATGCCCGGTCGAGGTCAGGCCGGCCGCGTCGGCCGCCGCGGCGATACCGAAATCAATGACCTTGGGACCGTGCGCCGTCCACAACACGTTCGACGGTTTGAAGTCGCGATGGATCAGGCCGGTGGCGTGAATCGAGAGCAATGCCTCGGCAAGGCCGGCGCCCAGCAGAAGCTGTTCGTCGGCGCTTAGCGGGCCATGCTCGCGCACATGCTCGGCAAGATTGAGCGCGTCGACGAACTCGGTCGCGAGCCACGGCCGAGCCGCGGCCAACTCGAAGTCGACCAAGCGGACCGTCCGCGTACCCCCGACCCGGAAACAGGCCTGGACCTCGCGCTGGAACCGGCGCCGGAAATCCGGGTCGTCGGCCAGGTCCTCGCGGATAAGCTTGATCGCCACCTGCCCGAACGGGCCTTCGGCCAGGTAGACGACTCCCATGCCGCCGGCACCGAGGCGGCCCAGGATCCGGTGGCGGCCGAGCATCTCCGGGTCGCCCGGGCGCCGCTCCTGCAGGGGAACACCGGTCTCGGTCATCGTCGGTGGTGCCCCCCAGCAGTGCGGACTCACAAGATCAGGCGGCGCGGAGCGACCGCGCACGGCTGAATATGCCACGCGCCGCGCGGTGCGGGACAACCGGTCGGAAAACCGACCTTCCGCCCTCGCTACCGGCCCGGCTCGGCAATTCGGTGCCGTCTCGGGAAAGGGCCGGCCGCGACTAGCCGTGACAGGAGTCGAAGAACAGCGCCACGGTGAGGGCGCCCGGGTCGAGCACGCCACGGGCGACATCTCCGACGTAGGAGGCCCGGCCACGACGGGCGCGCAGCGCCTCGGTGGCCAGCGCGCCGCCCCGGGCGGCCTCGGCGGCCAGCGCGACGCCATCGGCAAGATCAAGCCCGTCCGCGACGGCGGCGGCGAGCGCGCCCACGGCCGGAACCATCGCGTCGACCATGGTCTTGTCGCCGGGACGCGCCTTGCCGAGGCGCTGGACCGTCGCGGTGCCGGCGTCGACGCCGGCGGCCAACTGGGCGAGCGTCAGCACCGGGCCGTCCGTGGCCCGGCCGATGCCTCGAAACCACAGGCCGAACAGCGGGCCGGACGTGCCGCCGGTGTTCAGGAACCCGTGCGAGACGCCGAGGAACACCGCGCCGGGGGTCGTCGGCTGCGTCTGTTCAAGCCGCGCCCGGACCCGCCGCAGCGCGGCCAGGATGTTGTTCCCGAAGTCCCCGTCACCGGCGCGCCGGTCGAGCTCGCCGAGCTCGGCGGCGTCGGCCGAGAACCGCCGGTGAAACGCCTCCACCCATGCCCACGCGCCCACCACGTCCAGGCCGCCGGGCTGGTCGTCGGCCCGCGGGTGTCCGGCCCCTGGACGTTCGCCGGCCCTTGGACGTTCGCCGACCACCGTGCCTTCGCCGGCCTCGCCCGTCGCGTGCTGGTCTGGGCTTTCGTTCGCGTCCACCGCTGTTCCGTCCACTTCGCCTCCTTCGGCGCACCGCCGGTCACCGGCGGCGCCGCTCCGCCACCCTGAAGCCGGCGCCGCGCCGGCCAGGGTCACCAGCTCAGCGCGATCGTGCGGACCGGGGCGTCCCACAGCGCGACCAGCTCGTCGTCGGCTCTCGTCAACGTCACCGAACAGCCGGCCATGTCCAGCGACGTGACGTACGGGCCGACGAGCGCCCGTTCGATCGTGATGCCGGCCGCCGCGAGGATCGTCGCGACCCGCCGATGGATGACCGCGAGCTCCAGGTTGGTCGTCGATCCCAGGCCGTTGGTGATCGCGATGACGCGGTCGCCGCGCCCGATCGCGAGATCGGCTACCAGCGGCCGGACCAGCAGGTCGGCCAGCTCGTCGGCCGAGGCGAAGGCCCTCCGGCCGACCCCCCGCTCCCCGTGGATCCCGACGCCGAACTCGACCTCGTCGCGCGGCAGGTCGAACGACGGCCGCGGGTCACCCGGATGGGCGCCGGCCGCGAGCGCGACGGCCATCGACCGTGACGTCGCGGCGACCCGCTGCCCGAGCGCGGCGACCCGGGCCAGGTCGGCCCCGGCGGCGGCCGCCGCGCCGACGATCTTCTCGACGACGACGGTCGCGGCGGTTCCGCGCCGGCCCGGCCCGTCGCCGGTGGCGGATGTCGTCGCGAGGTCGTCGTCGACCAGGACCTGGCGCACCTCGATCCCGTCGTCGGCGGCGACCTCGGCGGCGATCTCGAAGTTCAGCACGTCGCCGGTGTAGTTCTTCACGACGTGCACCACCCCGGCCCCGCCCGACACCGCCTGGGTGGCGGCCAGGATCTGCCCCGCCGTCGGGCTCGCGAACACCGCGCCCGGGACGGCGGCGTCGAGCATCCCCGCGCCGACCATCCCGACGTGCAGCGGCTCGTGCCCGGACCCGCCGCCCGAGAGGACGGCCACCTGCCCGGCGGGCGCCGGCGTGGCCCTGGCGACGAAGCTGGGATCGCGGTTCCACCGGATCAGGCGTGGATAGGCCGCTTCAAGGCCTTCCAGCGCCTCCTCGACGATGGCGTCGGGATCGTTGACGAACTGCCGCCGCGGTGCCTCGACGCTGGGCTGGGCCGGGATCGAGTCCTGCGCGGTCATCGTCGGCCACGCTGTCGGCCACGCTCTGGCGCTCTCATAGCCCGGGGTCTACACCTCTCCAGCCCACCGGATCAAGAACCGAGCCCCTCCGGCGGGGCCGGTTGGCGGGGTCTGGCGGCGCAGGGGCACAGTGGTGCGGGACGTGCCGAGGCTGGCACCCTTTGTGGCAGCACAGTTCGTGTGGCAGCTCAGCGTGCGGCACGATTTGTGGCGATCGTGACGGCAGCACCGGCTTGGAGCCGGTCGTCGGTGGTGGTAGGTCCGTAGCGGCGGACTCGGGTGGGTACACGCGCGACGAGCGGAGAGACGAACATGCAGCTGGGGATGATCGGCCTGGGCCGGATGGGCGCCAACCTGGTGCGCCGGCTGCAGCGGGCCGGGCACGAGTGCGTCGTCTACGACGTCAACAAGGACGCCGTCGCCGCGCTCGCGGCCGAGGGCGCCACCGGCACCACCACGCTGGAGGAGTTCGCCGCGGCGCTGAGCACCCCGCGGGCGGCCTGGGTGATGGTCCCGGCCGGGCTGACCGGCGACACCGTCTTCAAGCTGGCCGACCTGTTCGAGCCAGGCGACATCATCATCGACGGCGGCAACTCCTACTACCGCGACGACGTCGACCGGGCCAAGGCGCTGCACGCCAAGGGCCTGCACTACGTCGACGTCGGCACGTCGGGCGGCGTCTTCGGCCTGGAGCGCGGCTTCTGCCTGATGATCGGCGGCGAGCCGGAGGTCGTCTCGCACCTCGAGCCGCTGTTCGCGACCATCGCCCCCGGTATCGGCACCGCGGAGCGCACTCCCGGCCGCTCCGGCGAGCCGACCCCGGCCGAACAGGGCTACCTGCACTGCGGCCCGCCCGGCGCCGGCCACTTCGTCAAGATGGTTCACAACGGCATCGAGTACGGCATGATGGCCGCGTTCGCCGAGGGCCTGGGCGTGCTGAACAAGGCCAACATCGGCAAGGCGCTGGCCGGCGAGCACGACGCCGAGACCAGCCCGCTCACCCACCCCGAGTACTACCAGTACGACCTCGACCTGCCGGCGATCACCGAGGTCTGGCGGCGCGGCAGCGTCGTCGCGTCCTGGCTGCTGGACCTGACCGCCGCCGCCCTGGTCGAGGACCCGGAGCTGGCCCAGTTCGGCGGCCGCGTCTCCGACTCCGGCGAGGGCCGCTGGACCGTGCTGGCCGCCGTCGAGGAAGGCGTCCCCGCCCACGTCCTCACGGCCTCCCTCTACGAACGCTTCAGCTCCCGCGGCGAGGCCCTCTACTCCGACAAGATCCTCTCGGCCATGCGCAAGCAGTTCGGCGGCCACAGCGAGAAGCCAGCCAGCTGAGCAGGCCGCGCCTGCCACGCCCTCGTTGTCGTCCGGCCGGGCCCGATCGAGCCTGCTGATCGCCAACCTGGGTCGCGTGGTGGTGGTCGGGTCGGGCAACCACCACGCCTGGCGGGTGATCAACGGTGGGCGGGCTGTCGTTCCACCAGTCAGGAGTCCCGCAGGGCCACCCACGTTGGGCGTTACTGGAGTGACACGCCACACCAGTAGCCGTCGTGGTCAAGCGCGGCGGGTGGCTGTACCAGGACGAGACTCCGGCCCGACCGGTCGACGTTGAGGAAGCTCTCGCAGAGCGTCGGCAGCTTCGGCTGGGACAGATCGACAGGCGCCATCAGGCCGCCAGCCGTGAAGTTGGTCATCTCGCGGAGGTTCCGGATGAAAGCCTCGCGAGTTGGGCAGGGACCGGCACGCCGCAGGCCCTCGATCATCTCGTCGGCGATGGTGTAACCGCCGATCGCGATCTGGTCGCCCTGATCCGTCACCTCCGGAGCGTAGGTGCTCATCGCGTGCTGGTAGGCGATCATCGCCGGGCTGCCCTGCGCGGCGGTCGTGGATGGAAATGTCATTCCGGGCATGTCGCTGCCGCGGCGCGCAAGCAGGGCGGGGCTGGCGGAGCTGGTGTCCACCGCGACGATGATGTTCGCTCCGAGCGCCTTGGCCTGCGCATAGATGTCGATGAAGGCATCGGACTGGGCAGCGCCGACGAGGGTGTCCGCGCCGGATTTCTTTACCTGTTCGGCGACGCGAGCGGCGCTGCCGGCCCCCTGGGTGTAGGCCACCTGGCCGAGGACCTGGATTCCGCGGCTTTGCAGACTGGCGGCGGACTGGGCGACGAGGCCCTGGGAGCTCGCGACGTTCGGGTCGACGAGGACCAGTGCCTTCGTCCCGCCCCGCGCCTTGACGAAGTCACCCAACACGGAGGAGCCGCCGGAGTTGAAGCGGTTACCGGTATGGAAAAGGTTGGGGTAGTCGCTCCAGATGGCGCTCGTGGCGAAGCCGGTGATCGGAACGTTTTCCTTCGCGAGCCAGTCGGCCGACTTGTCCAGCACAATCGACGAACTGATGAGGCCGAAGGCCTGCTGAGCATGGACCATGTCGCCCGCCACCAGCGAGAAGGTCGCCGGGTCAGACCGGTCGTCGCCCCACACGAGATCGAGCTTGCGGCCGTTGACGCCACCCTGTGCGTTCTGCTGGTCGATGCGGGCCTCGACACCGCCGCGGGCCGCCCCGAAGACGGAGACAATCTCGGCGGGACCGCTGTCAGGATAGATGAACCCGACCTTGATCGAGGTAGCGGTCACGCCCGGCGCCGGTGTCGGACAGGCGGCCGCTCGGTTGGAGGTCGAGCTCGACGTCCCACAGGCCGCGATCGCGATGGGTAACCAGGCCAGCACGGCCGCGAACGCCGCGTTCCCGGCCCGCGCACGCCTACGCCGAAAAATCATGAGACCGCCCCACCCTGATCGTGACGTTTGTCACTGATCTGATTTGTGGCAGACCCTAGCGCGGCGGCCGACGACGAACGCAGAGGGCCCCTGACCTGCCACGAGGCGAAGTGGCGCAGTTCTGGTGCTGGGCCTGCTGACCCTGGCCCAAGCCGCGAAATAGGACGCCGGCTACTGGTGGCCGCGATGTCGCGTCGATACCGCGACCACCAAGCCGTCAAGCGGTGCTCGGGTCAGGGCTCAGTCGACGTCGAGGCAGAGCGTCGCGCCGACGGCGGGGCCGAGGGCCTGGTCCAGGGCAGGGCCGAAGACGTTGCCCAGTGGGAGGGCGCCGGAGGCAGCGGGGCGGCGGCCGACGCGCGGGGCACCGGGCCAGCCGCGTTGGCGCAGGGTGGTCGCGACGGCGGTGCCGACGCGGTCCGGTTCCTCCAGGAGCAGGTGTCGGGGCACCCGGAGCACGAGCCGGTTGGCGCGCCGGACGATCCCCCGGGCGCCCGGGACGGACGGCCAGGGGCCGGCGGCGGCCAGTCCGCCGGGACCGAGGACGCCGACAGGCCCAGTCCCTGGCGGCGGGACCTCAGCAGCGGTGCGGATGCCTGGAGCGGCCACCGCGCCGATCTCCACCCGGACCTGCCAGGCCTCGTACAACAGGTCGAGGCGTCCTGGCGCGCGGGGATCGGGTCGGCCGCGCAGGGCAGGGGGCAGGCCGTGGCGCGCCTCCAGCCGGCGGTACAGCAGGTCGGGGACCCAGGGAGCGCCGCCGTCGAGGTCGTCGAGGACGTCGCCGATGACCTGCCGGCGCGCGATCGGGCCACGCCGGGCCAGCGCCGCGCGGACCTCGTCGGACTCGACGATCCCGCTGGCCACGGCGAGCGCGAGCAGGGTGCGGGCCTCGTCGTGGCTGGCCGCCCATTCGGCCATGTCGACGAGCGAGCGCGGCAGCGTGGTGCGCGGTGGCCAGCCGTCCTGGTGCAGATCCTCGTCGGCGAGGCGGGCGGTCGCGCGCAGCTTCACCCCGGGGCGGGGCGTGACCCGCCGGCCGGACGCGAGGATCACCGTCAGCCAGGGCTCCGCGCAGCCGCGCAGGCCGCCAAGCGCCGCGGCCGAGGCACCGCCGAGCAGCGCGTCCGGGCCAATCGACACCAGGGCGCACCACAGTCGCTGGATCAGCGTCAGCGGGCCGGCCTGGGTGACCAGGACGTCGCCGGAGTAGAGCTGCCACCGGCCGCTGTCGACCCGCCGGCGGATCTCGGCCCGGGAGAAGCCCGCGGCGACCGCCTCCTTCATGGTCAGCACGCCGTCGCGCTGGGGGGCAAGCCACGCGGGCTGCTGGTCGACGTCGACGGAGGCCACCGGACGGTCACCGTCGCGCGGCGCGGGCACCGGCGGACCGGCGTCGTCGGGCCTGAACCCGTCGGGCCCGGGCCGGCCGGGCAAGAGGAGGTCGGCGACGAGGGTCGCGCCGGACCGGGACACGGAACCACGCGAGGCGGGCTGCGATCTCATGGGAATCACAATGAACGCCGCAGATCAGACAATCAATGTCTAACTACAACACTTCTGATCACCTTGGGACAAACTACGCATACCCAATCAAACCACTGGCACCATCGGTGACGGCGGCGTCCGTCACCCCTCCATCCGCGCCACCACACGATATGTGTTGGAGCGATCCCCTTGGCGCGTATACGAGACGAGCGCGGCACCGGCGGTACCGGCCAGCACTCCCGGCACGATCGACGCCGTCAGCGCCGTCCCACGGGCGATCCACCGCAGCGGCGACGACGGTGAGCCCGGAAGCCAGGGCAGCGTCGGGCTCGGCGCGACCGCCTGGATCATCAGGCCCACGGCGGCGACCAGGTCGCCCGGCTGGTGGGCCGCGCCGAACTGGACCATGACGGTCCGCATCCCCCGGTCCTCCAGCGCGGCGACCAGGTTGTCGACCGGGATCAGCTGCCGCACCCCGGGGACCCCCCAGCCCGGCCAGTACCGGCCCAGCCGCCGCGCGCCCAGGCCGGCCGGGTTCGGCAGCTCGGCGACCAGCAGTCCGCCGGGGCCGAGCGCCTTCGCCAGCGCGTCGAGGTCCTCGGACGGGTCGCGGCTGCGCTCCAGGTAGCCGAACATGCTGATCACGTCGTAGTGGCCCGTGATCGCCTCGGCGATGTCGGCGAAGCTCGCCGGATAGGCCCGGTCCACCCAGCCGCGCCGCCGCGCCTCGCCGATGGACTCGGCCGGCCCGACCCCGTCGAACACGGTGCGTGGCCAGACCGAACGGGCCGCGTTGCAGAACGACCCGACGCCGGCGCCGACGTCCAGCCAGGCCCGCGGCCGCAGAAACGGCCGGACCACCTCGGCCCTGGCCCGCAGCTGCGCGGCGCGGGCGACGACGGCGACCTCGGCCTTCGCCGCGTTCATCCCGTCCTGGCGGTCGCGTTCGTAGAGCACCCGGCCGGCCGGGGTCAGCCGCGGGTTCTGGAACAGGTGGCCGCAGACGAGGCACTCGTCGATCTGAAAGCGGCCCGGCTTGCGCAGCTCCAGGTCGGGCGAGACGAGCCGGATTCGCAGCTCGGTCGACGCGCACCAGGGGCAGTCCGGCCAGGGACGGGCGAAGAACATCTCCGGGCCTTCGGAGAAGGCCCGCTGGTAGCGCGCGCGCCGGTCCGCCGCCTCGGCCTTGGTCTTCGCCTTGACCGGGTCGGCCGGCAGTCCGGCCGCCTTCGCCTCGGAGGCCGCGCGCTGCTGGCGCCGCCAGGCCCGGACCGTGCTGATCGAGTACTCCACGCCGGCCGTGATCCGCACGATCGGGCTGCGGATCAGATCGCGGGGGGCGACGGGCACCCTGCCAGCACAGACGAAGAACGGCTGGCACCAGAACAGCGCGGTCGCCGCGAGCCCCCAGGGCCGGTTCAGGTGGACCCCGACGACCGTCGCGACGTCCCGCAGCGTCGGGAGGATTGTGTTCATCGGGCGTAAGACCGACCAGCACCGCCGTTGCACCCGCACCCGGGTCGCGCCGTCGTCGCGGGCGGCGCGCAGCCCGGGCAGCACCGCCAGGTCGGTGCTGGCCGGGGCGTGCCGCTTCAGCTTCTCGGTGACCTCGACCAGCTCGACCGGGGTGTAGTCGTCGCGCACCTCGACGCCGGCCCGGTGCGCGACCTCGGCACGCACCAGCAGCGCCTGGAACGCTCCCCGGCCCGGGGCGAGGCGGTCGGCCCGGTAGGTGCGGGTGTCGACCATGCGCGCGACGTCCAGCGCCCGCTCGATCGTCAGGTCGGCCGGGATCAGGTCGAGGACGTCGAGCCGCTCGCGGCTGGCATGGTAGCTGGCCGACCGTTTCGCGGCCTCGGTCAGCTGGACGCCGGCGGCGCAGATGAACAGGTGGTCCGGATCGGTCGGCCGGCCCGAGGCGGGCAGCGTGTCCAGCCGGCGCAGCCGTCCGCGCAGCCGTACCCCGTTGACCAGCAGCCCCAGGACGACAAAGATCGGCGTCCAGGAAAGTAAGGTCACCACGGCAACGAGCTCAGCCCAGCAGCTTCTCGATGTGCGCCGCGGCGGCGGTCACCCCGCCGGCCGCCGCGAACTCGGCGCGTAGCCGGTCGGCGGACGCCCGGATCTCCGGGTCGTCGAGAACAGACCCGACCGCCGCGGCGACGCCGGCCGCGTTCACCCGGCCGAACCGGACCCGCACGCCCGCGCCGGCCCGGGTGACCTGCTCGGAGATCACCGGCTGGTCGTCGCGGACCGGAGCGACCACCAGCGGCACCCCCTGTGACAGCGCCTCGCAGACAGTGTTGTTGCCGGCATGGCAGACGACGGCCGCGAGCCGGCCCATCAGCTCCAGCTGCGGCACGCTGGCGCGCACGAGCACGTCGGCGGGCGCGGCGGCGGCCAGGTCGTCGACGATGCCGGGCGGCGCGACGACGATGGTCTGCGCCCGGTCCGCCATCCCGGCGAGCGCCTCGGTCGCGACCCGCAGGAACCGGCCGCCGGCCTCCCGGGTCACGGTGCCGAGCGAGACGAGCACCTGGGCGCGCTTCGGATCCAGCCAGGTCCACGGGAAGTCGGTCGGCGGCTGGCGCAGCCCGGCGGCCGAGCCGATGAACTCCGTGTGCGGCGGCAACGCCGCGACCGCGTCCGGAGTGCGCAGCAGCCCGGTGACCGAGCAGACCAGGGTGAGCTGGTCGGAGAACCGGAGGTCACCGCGGGCGGCCTCCTCGGCGGGGACGCCGGCGGCCACCTGGAACTCGCGCAGCTGGTCGACGACCCACTGGCCGACCGCGGCGATGATCCCGTACGGGTTGTCGAACTCGGCCGAGGTGGTCGCGAGCGTCACCCACCGCAGGCCCTGGCGGCGCGCGAGCAGGGCGCCGCCGACCGCCTGCTGGTCCACGACGACGACGTCGGGGCGCCACTTCTCGACGATCGGCTCGAGGTCCCGGGCCATCGCGGCGCCCAGCGGGAGCAGGAAGTCCTCCCACAGGAACTTGAACGAGCTCGTGCCGCGCTGCCGCCGCGACTTCTCCTCGACCTCGGCCCTGGCCTCGGCGGTGAGGTCCTCGGGCAGCTCGACCAGCCGCAGCGGTCCGGGCACCAGCGACCGCACGACGCTCGCGTGACCGGCGACCGCGACCTCGTGGCCACGTTCCGCGAGCTCGCCGGCGACTCCGACGGCCGGGTACACGTGCCCGGCCAACGGCGGGACGACGAACAGGATGCGAGCCACTCCTGATCACTCCCCGGGGGTTCGGTCTTGGCCTGGGACTCCCAGACCTATTGTTCGTGCTGCGTCGACCCGGCTGAAGCCCGGGGTTCCTGTCGTGACGCGCCGGCCGCCGCCGAGGTTGTGCTCGCGCCGGCCGGGACGGGTTGCGGGACGACCGTGGCCCGCTCCGCGCCCTCCTGGGCCTCGGCGCGCGCCGCCCGGCGCTCGGCGTTGAGGTCCGCCGGGATGGTCCGCGAGAGCACCCAGTCAGCCAGCTCGAACTTCTTGCCCTCGTGCAGCTGGTAGGCCGGCATCTGCTCGTCGCGGCGCAGCACCCACCAGCGCAGCAGCTCGCGCAGGTAGTCGGCGGCCTCGCGCAGGACCATGTGGGTGTGGTGTTCGAGCACCACCAACGTGCAGTCGGGGACGAGCCGGGCCAGGCCGTCGCCCTGCTCGATGATCTCCGAGTTTCCGCCGTAGATGGCGAGCACCGGCGCCGGGAGGGCACTGAGCCGCTCCGGCGAGAACGGCTTCGTCGCCAGCATGTCCTCGGCGACCGTGGTCTCGCGCAGCAGCGCCTGCGCCGAGCGCATGATCCGCCCGACCGCGCGCCCCGCGCTGAACTGCAGCCACTCCTCGACCTCGTCGTCGGAGATGGCGGCCAGTACCTGGGTCAGCGAGCGAGCCATCTCCTCGCCGAGGCCCTCGATCCGGAACGGCGGCTCGATCAGCGTGAGGCTCGCGACCCGGTCGGGGTGCTCGACGCCGTAGGTCAGCGCGAGCGTGGCGCCGTAGCTGTTGCCGACCAGGTGGACCGGCCGGTCGATGCCCAGTTCGTCAAGCACCGCCGTCAGGTCGGCCATCGCGGTCGCGATGCCGTAACCGCTCGGAGTGCGCTCGCTCTTGCCGTGCCCGCGCAGGTCATAACAGACGACCTCGCAGCCGGCGTCGGCCATCGCGTTGCCGAGCGAGAAGTAGAAGCTCGCCAGGTTGTCGATCACCATGCCGTGCAGCATGACCACGACGGGCGCGTCCGGTCGCGCGCCACCGGTCGGCGCGAGCCGCTGGACATGCAGCCGCACGCCGTTCGCGACGATTTCAGCCACGGTTGGACTCCTTTCTCGACATGCCATCCCGGCACGTCGACGTCGCCAGCCCCACCAGCCCTACTGGTATTACCAGGCCCGTCGGCGCCGCCGGCAGGCGGTCTGTGATCACGCGCCGACGCCAGCCCGCAGCGAGTCGGCGATGAACCGGACGACCTCACCGACCTGCATGTTGATGACCTTGTCGACGTCCATCTCGGCGAGGAAGCCGACGAAGTCGACCTTGTCGCCGTACGTGACCCGCATCCGGTCGGCGAGGGTCACGAACTCGATGCTCTCCAGCTCAAGGTCCTCGTTGAAGGAGGTGTCCATGGCGATCTCCATGTCCACCACGTACTCCTCGCCGATCACCTCCCGCAGCATCTCGGCAACCTCACCGAGAATCCGCGTGTCGAGGGCATCCAGCGCCGGGTCGGCCGGACGGAGGGTGTCCTGCATGGTCATGTGGTCTGCGCTCCTTCGTCAGGGGTGCTCAGGTCTTCCGGGTTCACGGGATCGGCGGCTGCGTTCGCTGGAGGTTCGGTCCGGCTACTCGCCGCCGACGTGGTCGCCGGCCTCGATGGCCTGGTCCGCCGGGACCAGCTCGGATAAGGCCCGCGGCAGGCGGGCCCGGGCGGCTCGCTCGACGGAGGGCGACGTCCAGGCCACGATGTGGTCACCGATCCGGACGGCGTCGCCGCCGCCGGTCTCCCGCCGCACCCGGCCCATGCCGTCGACGGTACGCAGCGCCACCCACCGTCGGCGCAGGTAGCCGGTCACAGTCCCCGCCCCGGCGGGGACCCGGGTCACAGTCCCCGCCCCGGCGGGGACCCGGGTCACAGTCCCCGCCGCCTCGTCACCGTCGGCGGCCTGGGCCGGCGCCGGGTCGGCAAGCACGGTGACTCTCAGCAGCAACGGCGGCTCGGCGTGTGCCGACTCGGCGGGGCGTGGCGGCGGCGACTTGATGCCGTCGGCGGTCACCTGGTCCGGCCCGACGATCTCCGGACTTCCGACGTCCAGACCGAGCTCGACGGCCAGGTCGGCGCCGGAGTCGCTCACGCCGGCGCCGACGGGGACGACCAGATCGACGACGAACCGGCGTGGCCGGCCCAGCAGCCCGGTGCCGTCCGCCTTGGCGACCGCCTCCTTGGCCGCCCAGATCCGGGCGAACCAGGCGGCCGCGGCCAGCTGGCCGGCCTCGTCCTCGCCGCCTGGGCCGGTCTCGGCCAGGTCCGCCTGGGCTGCCTCGGCGGGGGGCCGGACGGCGTCGGCGTTGTGCTTCGGGTCGGCGGCACCCGCGACCAGCGCGGCGTGCAGTTGACGCTCGGCCGGGGTGAGCCCGGCCGCGTAGGCCCCGGGGGTGCGCACCGCGACGGTCTCCAGGTCGATGCCGACGTCGCCCTCGGAGTCGACCAGCGCGACGGCCAGGTCGACCTTGTGCGCGATCGAGAGGTTGGGCAGCGGCCCGGCCGGGATGCCCGGCCGCTCCGGGACCTTGGTGATCACCGGGCGGCCGCTCGCGTCGTTGTCGACGGTGATCTCGATGCCCCAGACCGGCCCGGCGCCGCGGGCCCACAGCCAGCGGCGGACGGCGTCGGACGCCGCGATCCGGCCGAGCAGCCATTCGCGGGCGGCGCGCGGGTTCTTCCCGGTCAGCACCTGGCGGCGCCCGGCGTCCAGGAAGTGCCGGACGACCAGCTCGCGGGAGGCGATGTCGCGCCAGTAGTCGGGGACGACGACCCAGCCATCCGGGCGTGGCTCGGCGACGGTGTTGCGCTCCGGGTCGCGCATCAGCAGCCACAGCCAGGCGTTCGCGGTGAACCGTCGGTCGGTCCAGCCGGTGACCTCGCACCAGACCGTGCCGTCCGCCGCCCGGACCTCCAGGTCGGCCGTGACGGTCTTGGCCGCGATGTCGCGGATGCGGGTCACGCAGGTCATCCGGTCGCCGGGGGCCGGGTCGGGGCCGTAGAAGCGCATCTCGGTGACGGCCTGTGGCAGCAGCAGCGAGTCGACGTCGAGGTACTGGGTGGCCCAGTAGCCGTAGAGCTGCCCGATCGTGTCGAGCAGCGCGCCCGGAGCGCCGGTGACGACCAGCTGGCCGCGGGCGCCCAGCGGCGCGATCGCGTCCACGTGGGTGATGCCCTGGTAGCTGGGGCCGTGGAACATCCACCGGCCGCCGTAGAGCTCCGCCGCCTGGTGCGGCGACGGGACCTCGTCGGCAAGCCGCCCGTCTGGAGGCAGGTCCACGCTGGACGACGTGTGCGCGGGGGCCGCGGGGAAGGCGTCACCGAACACGACGGTCACCCGGGCGTAGCCGTCCATCGAGACCCGGACCGCGCCGTCGGGCAGCTCGGTGCAGGCGATGGTCACCTCGACCGCCGGCTCGATGGCGACCCAGCGCAGCGCCCGGACGTCCCGGACGGCGACGACCACCCGCCCGGGGGCGAGCGCCCGCGCCTCGTCGATCATCATCTGCAGCACGGCGGTCATCGGCATGACCGGGAAGCGGTCGGACAGGTCCTTCCAGCCGGGTGGCTGCCGGTAGAAGCAGTGGTCGATGACGTGCGGCAGCTCCGGCAGCGAGAGCGTCCGGCGCACCGTCCTCGTGATCGGGCCCGACCGGCCGACCGTGACCGGCGCGGCACGCGGCGGTGCGGGCGGCGCCGGCGGCGCGAGTGACGCCGCCGGTGCCTGCGGCGCGGCCGGACCGGCAGGACCAGCCGGGGCGGGCCGTGGCCTGGTCAGCACCGAACCGGGTGACCAGGAGGACGCGGCCGGCACCGTGGCCCGGCGCCGGTCCCAGCTGGCCTGGACGTCCGCGAGCACCGAGGCCGTCTCCGCCAGCGCCAGCCCGAGTTCCGCGAGCACCGGATGCTCGGCCGCCCCGGCCGCGGTGAGCTCGCGGTCGCTTCGACTGGCGGTGACGGCCCGCTCGGTCCGCGCGGCGGCGGGAAGGGGACCGTGGGCAGGCACGGCGGTGGGCCGGCCCACGGACGTGTGGTCGCCGAGCAGCGCCGCAGCGTCCGGCCCGAGTCGGACCATCGGCGAGCCCAGCCGCAGCAGCGCTGGGCGCCCGCCGCGCCGCGCCGGCGGGGCCGCCGGCGACGCGGTCTCGGCCGGCGCGCGGACGACTGGCTCGGCCACGGCCGGCGCCGCCGACGGGCGGTGGCGGCAGGGCAGCAGGTCCAGCCGGGGCGCGCCGCCCTCCGCCCAGACGGCGGCCGCGACCCGGCGCAGCTGGTCGAGGCCGGACCGCTTCGGACTGTTGGACACGACGGTCACGTGATCCGAAGCAGGCGCCTCGCCCGGCGCGGCCGCGTCGGCCCGAGCGCTCACGGCCAGCGTGTCGTCGACGAAGCCGGCGACGCTGCCGACACCGACCTGGACGAACATCCGGACGCCGTCGGCGTGCAGCCGCTCGGTGAGCTGGCGGAACCGCACCGGCTCCACCAGGTGGCGCACGGCCAGCTCGCGGATCGCTTCGGCGTCGGCCGGGTAGGGCTCGACGGTGGTCGCCGACCAGACCGGGACGTCCGGGCTGGCCAGCGGCATCGCGGCGATCGGCGAGGGGGCGAGGTCCAGGTAGGGCCGCAGGAACGGCGAGTGGAACCCGGAGCGGAACGGCAGCACCTGGCCGAGCACGCCCTGGGCCCGCAGCCGGGCCAGCGCCTCGGTGACGCTTGCCTCCTTGCCACAGATCACCGACTGGTGCGGGCAGTTGTCGTGCGACACGACGACGTCCGGCAGGCCGGCGATCGCCTCGGCGACCAGCTCCACGCCGCAGCCGACCGCGCCGAAGATGACCCCCGGCACCTCGACCGACCCGGGGTCGAAGCCGCCGATGAAAGCGTCGACGTAGTCGTTCGGGACCATGCCCGACGAGATCATCGCGTTCCACTCGCCGATGCTGTGCCCGCCGACCAGGTCGGGGACGATCCCGAGCCGGCGCAGCGCGAGGTCGAGCACCCGGCCGACCTCGACGCTGGCCCGGCCGTGCCCGCCGAGCACGCCCGTCTCGCCCAGGTCCGGCAGCGGCAGGTCGAAGTGCGCGCAGACGTCGTCGATCCGCGGGGCGAACTTGTCCTCCAGCCCGCAGAACAGGAACGCGAGCCGCCCGGCCCGCTCTGTCTCGGGCGCGCGCGGAGCTGGGACCGCGCGAGGGCCACCGGCGGCCGGCCGGTCGGCGGCGGGTGGCCAGCCGAGCAGCGGGTTCGGGGTGAACCACAGGTCGTTGCGGCCGCGCCACGGGGTGCCGCGCTTGACGATCGTGCGGGCCAGGGCCAGCCGGCGCGGCGTCGGCGCGACCAGCGCGAGCCGGCAGGGTCCGCCGGTCGGCGGGCTGGCGGCGTCGTCGCGGGCGAGCAGCTCCGCGTCGGGGACGGCGAGCTGGGCGGCGAGCTCGGCGGGCGTCGCGGCGGCGAGCAGGAGCACCGGCTCCGCGGCCGGGTCTGCCGCTGGTGTCACCGCCGGGTCTGCCGCTGGTGTCACCGCCGGGTCTGCCGCCAGGGCGACGGGGACGGCGACGGGTGCCGGGAAGGTGCCGGCCGGCGACGGGGCCGTCCGGTCGGGTGCCTCCTCCAGGACAGCGTGCGCGTTGATGCCGCCGAAGCCGAAGGCGTTCACCCCGGCCCGGCGCGGTCCGCCACCGGCCGGCTCGGCCCACGGCATCGCGGTCAGCACCGGGGCGAACCGGGTGCCGGCGAACGCGGGGTGCGGGTCGTCGCAGTGCAGCGTCGGCGGCAGGGTCCGGTTGCGCAGCGCCAGGGCCGCCTTGATCAGGCCGGCGGCGCCCGCGGCGGGCATCGTGTGCCCGATCATCGACTTGACCGAGCCGAGCCCGATCGGCGCCTGGCCCGGCCCCCCCGGGCCGAAGACCTCGGCCATGCTTTCGAGCTCGGCGGCGTCACCGGTCGGGGTCGCGGTGCCGTGCGCCTCGATCAGGCCGACGGCGCCCGGCGCGCGCGGGTCCAGCCCGGCGTCGGCCCAGGCCCGGCGGACGGCGCGGGCCTGGCCCTGCGCCGCGGTCGACATCAGCGAGGACGTCCGCCCGTCGCTGGCCATCCCGGTGCCGCGCACGACCGCCTGGATCGGGTCGCCGGCGGCCAGGGCGTCGGTGAGCCGGCGCAGCACCACCAGACCGACGCCCTCGCCGATGAGCACCCCGTCGGCGCTCTTGTCGAACGGCCGGATCCGCTGGGACGGCGAGAGCGCCCGCAGCATCGCGAAAGTGGACCAGAAGGTCGGCTCGTGCACGATGTGCGCCCCGCCGACGATCATCGTGTCGGCGCGGCCGAGGCGCAGCTCGCGGACCCCGGCGTCGACGGCGACCAGCGACGAGGCGCAGGCGGCGTCGACGGTGTACGCGGGGCCGCGCAGGTCGAGCCGGTTGGCGATCCGGGACGCGGCCAGGTTCGGGACCAGCCCGATGGCCGCCTCAGGCCGCTCCGGGCCGAGCTTCGCGACGAACGCGTCGTGGACCCGCTCGATCGCCTCGTCCGGCAGGTCCGGCAGCACCTCGCGCAGGGTCACGGCGACCTGGCGGGCGGTCTTGACCCGCTGCTCGATCCGGGCGAACGCCGGGCCGAAGTAGCCGCCGCGGCCGAGCACGACGCCGACGCGGTCGCGGTCGGCCAGCCGGTCGGCGCCACCCGCGTCGGAGATCGCCTCGGCGGCGAGGCGCAGCGCGAGCATCTGGTCCGGCTCGGCCCACTCGACCGCGATCGGCATGATGCCGAACTCGGTCGGGTCGAAGGTCGCGAGCTCGTCGACGAACCCGCCGCGGCGGGTGTAGAGCCGGTCGGCGCGGGGCGTCCCGGGCGGCGGGGCGGTCGCGGCCGCCTCGGGCCGGTGGAACTCGTCGTCCCAGCGGCCGGGCGGGGCCTCCCGGATCGCGTCGACCCCGCCGACGATGTTCGCCCAGTAGCGGTCCAGGTCACCGGCACCCGGGTACAGCGCGGCCATGCCGACGATCGCGACCGGCTCACCGCCGCCGCCGTCGGGACCGAGGTGGCCCGCCCTGGGGTGATCAGCCATGGAGGGCATCCGCCTCGCCGCACAGGTAGACGACCTGTGCCGGGCCCTGCGTCCCCGGGGCCTGGGGGCTGGACAGCTCGTGCAGCAGCGCCGCGACCCCCTCGGCTGGTTCGATCAGGCCGATCCCGCGCCGGGCGTACTCACGCTCCAGCTCGGCCGACACCATGCCGCCGCCCTCGGCGCGCCAGGGGCCCCAGTCGACGCTGACGACCCGGCCCGGGACTCCCGCCGGCTCGGCGGAGCCGGGCTGGGCGGTCTGCCGGTAGGTCCGGAACACCCCGGCGTGCGCGTGCGCGAGCGCGTCGAGGGTGTCGTTGGCCGCGGCGTAGTCGACCTGGCCGCGGTTGCCGAACACGCCGGCGACGCTGCCGAACAGGACGACGAACCCGGGCCCGCCGAGGTCGGGACCGCTCGGCGCGGCGGAACCGGTCTCGCGCAGGCAGCGGTCCCGGCGCAGGGCGCCGAGCAGCGCCCGGGCCCCGTCGACCTTGGTCGAGTACACCCGGGCGAACGACTCGGGCGTCTTGTCCCGGACCAGCCGGTCCTCCAGCACACCGGCGCCGTGGACGACGCCGTCGAGCCGGCCGTGCCGGGCGTAGACGTCGGCGACCACGGCCCGCACGGCGGCGGCGTCGCGGACGTCGACGGCGTGGTAGCGGACGCCGGCCGCGGTGCGCTCGAGCTCGGCGAGGGTCGCCCGGACCTCGCGCTCGGCGAGCAGCCGGGCGAGGCGGGCCTCGATCTCGGCCGGCTTGCGCATCCCCGTGGCGATCAGGGCGCGGCGCAGCGCCGGGGCGTCGAGGGCACCGGCGGTCGCCGGGTCCTCGGGGGCGGCGGGCGGCGGGGTCCGGCCGACCAGCTCGACGTGCGCGCCGGACCGACGGGCGATCTCCACCGCCAGCAGGGCGGTGATCCCGCGGGCGCCGCCGGTCAGCAGCACCACCGAGTCCGGACCCAGCCCGGCTGTCTCCAGCCCGGCCGACACCGGCGCGGCGAGCTCGACCGGGACGACCCGCAGGGCCGAACGGACGCCGTCGCGGTGGCCCACGACCAGCGGGGCGTCGGTGGCGAGCATCTCGGCGAGCAGCGACTCGGCGATCCGGCGCGGCGCGTCCTTCGGGTCGACGTCGACCACCCGAACGGCGACGTCCGGCAGCTCGTGGGCGAGCGTCCGGGCGAGGCCGGCGAAGCCGGCGCCGGCGGCCGGGCCGGGGTCCACGCCGGCCGCGGCGCGGCGGCCGAAGTCGCCGCCGAGGCCACTGGCGAGCACGAGCCGGCGGGTACCGCCGCCACCACCGGCGGCACGCGGGCCGAGCACCGCGGCCTTCAGCGCGGCGAACGCGCCGGGCAGTTCGGCGGCCGACCCGGTGCCCGCGTCCAGCGCGGCGACCCAGAGCAGCCCGTCGGCCGCGACGCCGCTGGCTACCTGGTCGGCCAGGTCGGGAGCCCCGGCGTCGAGCAGCCGGACCGCGGCGCCCGCCTGCTCCAGCAGGTCGGCGAGCTCCAGGCCGACGCCGAGGCCGCCCTCGACGACGGCGAACCGGCCGCCGGCCAGCGGGCCAGGCCCGCCCGGACGGGCGGCACCCAACCGAGCTAGCGCCTCGGCCACGCTCGGCGCGGCCGGCAGCGGGACCGGCTCGACGACGAACCTGCGCAGCGGAATCCGTGTGCTCGCGGCGGCGGCGGCCGGGGTGGTCTCGGCCGCACCCGCGGCGGCGGCGCTGGTGTGCGCGACGATCCAGTCGACGATCCCGTCCACCGTCTTGATCGCCGCCAACTCCTCCACCACCGACTCATCCAGCTCGCCACCCTCGGCACCAGCCAGACCCAGCCGACCCGCCAACTCCCCCAAAATCTCCGTCCGCTTGATCGAATCGATCGACAGATCCGCCTCCAGGTCAAGACCCGGCTCCAGCATCTCCGCCGGATAACCCGTCTGCGAACCGATCACCTCCACCACCGCGTCCAACACCACGCCACGGCCCACCGGCCGCGGGCCGGCGTCCAGCGTCGCGACGGCTGGCGGCGCGTCCGCTCGGGACGGGACATGCGCCCCGGGCTGGGACGAGCCGCCGCCGGACAGGCCGTTGCCAGACGAGCCGTTGTGCGCGGCGCCGTTGTGGGACGAGCCGTTGCGCGACGGCGGGGCTGTCGACAGGCCCGGGCCGGCCTGGAAGGGCGTGCCGAACCTGGCCGGAGTCGGCTGCGCGGGCACCGCGCCGGGCGGCACGACCCCGGCGGACGGCGTCACCGCGGCGGCGGAACCAGCCGCGCCGGCCGAGCCGCCGCCGTGCGCGACGATCCAGTCGACGATCCCGTCCACCGTCTTGATCGCCGCCAACTCCTCCACCACCGACTCATCCAGCTCGCCACCCTCGGCACCAGCCAGACCCAGCCGACCCGCCAACTCCCCCAAAATCTCCGTCCGCTTGATCGAATCGATCGACAGATCCGCCTCCAGGTCAAGACCCGGCTCCAGCATCTCCGCCGGATAACCCGTCTGCGAACCGATCACCTCGACGACGGCATCCAGCACCAGGCCGCGGGCGGGCGGCCCGGCGAGCGTCGGCGGCTGGGCGGCTCCCGCCGGGACGGAGCCGGCCGGGATCGGGCCACCAGCGGGCGCGGCGGGCCCGTCGGGGCCGGGCTGAGCGGTCCGGGGCGCGCGGGCGACGATCCAGTCGACGATCCCGTCCACCGTCTTGATCGCCGCCAACTCCTCCACCACCGACTCATCCAGCTCGCCACCCTCGGCACCAGCCAGACCCAGCCGACCCGCCAACTCCCCCAAAATCTCCGTCCGCTTGATCGAATCGATCGACAGATCCGCCTCCAGGTCAAGACCCGGCTCCAGCATCTCCGCCGGATAACCCGTCTGCGAACCGATCACCTCCACCACCGCGTCCAACACCACGCCACGGCCCACCGGCCCGGCGGGCACACCGTTCGAGGCGGTGGCGGGCGCCTGGGCGGCCACCGGCTCCACCGGCACGGCCTGCGCGGGGATCGCCAGCGCGCGCCCGGCCGGCTGCGCGCCACCCGGGTGGAAGGCCTGTGGCGCGACGCTCCCAAGGCCCAGGCCGTCGAGCAGGGCACCGTCGTGGCCCAGGTCGCGTGCGCCGCCCTGGCCGAGGTAGCCCAGCACGACGTCGCGCTGCGCGGCGACGAGGTCTCGCGTGGTCCGCAGGAACTCCAGCACGGCCGCGTCGACCGGCCGCGAGGCGTCCGGCTCGGCGGGCAACAGGACCGACCCGGGCGTGGCGGCCGGGACGAGCGGCGCGGCCAGCGACAGGACCGTCGGCGGCTTGAGGCCCCCGGCGACCGGACGGCCGTCCGCGGTGCGCACGAAGGCGCCGTCGACCAGCCAGCCGGGCCGGCGCGGCGCGTCGGCCACGGCGACGGCCTTGGCGTCCCGGCCGGCGAACAGCGGGGCGACGTCGACGGGGACACCCGCCGCGGCGAGCTCGGCGACGGCGAGGAGCAGCCGGCGCAGCCCCGGCTCGCCGGCGACGTCGGTGGCGACGGCCCGGTGCGGCCGGCCGGCGAGGATCTTGCCGACCAGGCCGGTGAGGACCCGGCCGGGCCCGACCTCGACGAACGTGCGGACCCCGGCGGCGTACATCGCCTCGACCTGCTCGACGAACCGGACCGGGGCGGCCACCTGGCCGGCGAGCGTCGCCCGCACCTCGTCCCCCGTGCCGGGGTAGGGCGCGCCGGTCGTGTTCGACCAGACGCGCGCGTCTGCCGGGCGGACGTCGAGCCCGGCGAGCACGTCGGCGAGCGTGGCGGCGGCCCCGGCCACGACCGGGCTGTGGAACGCGGCGGCGACCGGGATCTGCTTGGCGGTGAGGCCGGCGGCGGACAGCGCGGTGAGCGCGGCGCCGACGGCCGCGGTCGTGCCGGAGATGACCGTCTGCTTCGGTGCGTTCTGGTTGGCGAGCACGACCTGCTCGGCCAGGCCACCGGCGGCGGCGAGCGCGGCGCGGGTCTTCTCGGCCGTGGCGGAGACCGCGGCCATCGTGCCCGGGTCGTCACCCGCCGCGGCGAGGATCGCGGCGGCGCGCGCCTCGGAGAGCCCGACCAGGTCGGCCCGGTCCAGAACGCCGGCGACGGTGAGCGCGACCAGCTCGCCGTACGAGTGGCCGGCCAGGTCGTCGGCGCGGATGCCCAGGGAGCCCAGCAGGTCGGCCATCGCCAGGTCCGCGAGGCCGAGGATCGGCTGGGCGGCCCGGGTGTCGGTGATCGCGGCGGCCTGCGCGTCCGCCTCGGCCCGGCCGAACGGAGCCGGCGGGAACATCGTGTCGGCCAGGTGCGGGCCGTGGGCGAGCAGCTCGCGCAGCCGCGGGAACGCGACGAACAGGTCCGCAAGCATCCCCGGCCGCTGGCTGCCCTGGCCCGGGAACAGGAACCCGACCCGACCGGGCCCGGCGGTGTCGTCGGTCTGGTCGGCCCTGTCGGTCTGGTCGGCCCGGTCGGTCTGGTCGGCCTTGTCCGGCGCGACGAACAGCCCGGCCCTCGGGTCCGCCTGGAAGGAACGCGCACGGGCGAGCGCCGTCGGCAGCTCGTCCAGGTCGGCGACGACGAACGCGAGCTGGACCGGCCCGGACCGGTCGTCGGCGACCGTGCGGGCCAGGTCGCGCAGCCGCCACGGCCGCCCGGCGGACTCGTTCGTCTCGGCCAGCTCGGCGAGCCGGTCGAGCCGGCGGGCCGCGGCCGCCCGGTCCGCGCCGCGGACGACGAACAGCTCGGCCGGCCACAGGCCCAGCCCGTGGGCCGGCTCGGGCGCGCCGTCGTACGCGGAGAGCACGACGTGGAAGTTCGTCCCGCCGAAGCCGAACGCGGACACCCCGGCGTGCCGCTCGGCCGCCGGCGCCGCCCACGGGCGCGCGGTGCGCTCGAAGGCGAACGGGCTGGACCCGGCCTCCCAGGCCGGGTTGGGCTTGGTGACGTGCAGCGTCGGCGGGCGCACGCCGGCCGCGAGCGCCCGGGTGGCCTTGATCAGCCCGGCCATGCCGGCGGCGCACTTCGTGTGCCCGATCTGCGACTTCACCGAGCCGACGGTGATGCTGCCCGGCTCGGCGCCGTGCTCGGAGAACACGTCGGTGAGGGTCGAGAGCTCGGTCCGGTCGCCGACGACGGTGCCGGTGGCATGAGCCTCGACGAGGCCGACCTCGGACGGCGACACGCCGGCCCGCCCGTAGGCGCGCTCCAGCGAGAGGACCTGGCCGGCGCGGCGCGGCGCGGTGAGGCCGAGCGCCCGCCCGTCGGAGGAGCCGGCGACGGCCCGGACCACGGCCTGGATGCGGTCGCCGTCGCGCTCGGCGTCGGCGAGGCGCTTGAGCACGACCACCGCGACGCCCTCGCCGAGGGTGATCCCGTCGGCGGACGAGTCGAACGAGGCGCACTTGCCGCTGGGCGACAGGGCGTGCACCGAGGCGAACATCAGGAAGTCGTTCAGGCCGTTGTGGGTGTCGGCGCCACCGCAGAGCACCATGTCGGCGTTGCCGGCGGCGAGCTCCTTGCAGGCGGCGTCGAGAGCCGCGAACGAGGAGGCGCAGGCGGCGTCGACGGTGAAGTTCGACCCGCCGAGGTCGAGCCGGTTGGCCACCCGGCCGGCGATGACGTTGGCCAGGATGCCCGGGAACGAGTCCTCGTCCAGCTCCGGCAGGTGGTCGTCGAGCTCGGCCGGCAGGTCGCCGAGCAGGGCGCGGAAGCCGGCCCGCAGCCCGTAGGCGCCCGAGAGGTCGGCGCCGGCCTCGGCGCCGAACACCACGGAGGTACGGGACCGGTCGAACGCGCGGCCGGCCCGCCGGCGGCCGCCGGCCTTGTCCTGACCACCGATCCCGGTGTCGTAGCCGGCGTCCCGCAGCGCCCTGGCCGCGACCTCCAGCGCGAGCAGCTGGCCGGTCTCGATGCTGCGCAGCGAGCGCGGCGGGATGCCATAGGCAAGCGCGTCGAACGGGATCGGCGGCAGGAAGCCGCCCCATTTCGACGGGGTCATCTTCCCGGCGTCCTTGACGAACGCGTCCTCGGCGTAGAAACGGTCCGCGTCGAACCGGTCCGCCGGCACCTCGGTGACCGCGTCGACGCCCGAGACGATGTTCGCCCAGAACGTCTCGACGTCCGGGGCACCCGGGAAGACCGCCGCCATCCCCACGATCGCGATGTCCAGCGGCCGGGCGGTCTCGCGGACCGCGGCCACCGACCGCGCCGCCGCGTCCCGCCGCGTTCCCTCGTGCGCCGCGTCGGTGCCGGCCTGGGCCGGGACCTCGGCGGCGGCCAGGCCCAGCTCGGCGGCCCGCCGGGCGAGCGCATCCCCCGCGCCGGTGGTGACCTGCTCGTGCAGTGCCGGGACGGTGGTCCGCTCCGCCCGCAGCGCGGCCACCTGGCCGATCATGAACATGCCCTCGGCGGCCTGGGTCGCCGGGTCCACGGTCACCAGCGCGCCGCCGTCACGACGGACGCCCTTGCTGGCGATCCGCAGCCGACCCAGGTTGAGGCTCTCCAGCTCGGCCCACATCTCCTGGCGGCCACGCCCGGCGGCGGCCAGGTCGGCCCTGGCGGCGAGGAAGGTGTCGACGAACGGCGAGCGGACACACCGGGTGGCGTGCCCGGGCGACGTCTCCAGCAGCACGGTCCGCTCGCAGGCCAGGGCCGCGTCCTGGAAACCGGCCTGGATCGCGCCGGACGTCACCGCCTCGTCCGTGAACAGGTAGGCGGTGCCCATCAGCGCGCCGACCTTGGCGCCGCGGGCCGCCAGCGGCGCCGCGACGGCCGCGACGGCGGCGGCCGACGCCTCGTCGTGCACCCCGCCGGCGAACAGCAGGTGCAGCTCCTCGAAGAACGTCCCGCCGGCCCGCTCGCCGGCGGCCAGCAGGCCGGCGACCTGGGCCTCCCAGAGCGCGAAGCTCGCCCGCGGCCCGACGTGCCCGCCGCACTCCCGGCCCTCGAAGACGAACTTGCGGGCGCCGTCGGCGACGAACCGGTCCAGCAGCCCCGGCGAGGGGACGTGCAGGAACGTGTCGATCCCGGCGGCCTCCAGCGGCGTGGCCTGGGCCGGCCGGCCGCCGGCGATCAGCGCGCACGGCGGCCGCACCGCCAGGACGGCCTCAAGCTGGGCGTTGCGCACCTCCGGCGGCGCGAAGCCGAGGACGCCGACGCCCCACGGCGCGTCACCGAGCAGCTCGGCCGTCTCGGTCAGCAGCGCCCGCGACTGTTCGCCGGTCAGCAGCGCGAGCGCGAGGAACGGCAGCCCACCGCCGTCGGCGACCGCCTTCGCGAAGGCGGGGACGTCGCTCACCCGGGTCATCGGGCCCTGGGCGAGGGGGTAGCGCAGGCCGCGCGCGGCGGCGAACGGCGCGCCCGGCGCGAGCGGGCGCAGGCTGGCCGCGGTGGCCAGCTGGTCGCCGATCGCGGCGCGGACGGCGCCGACGACGCCGCTGGCGGTGACGTACAGGTCGGCGAGCGGGCCGGCGAAAGCCCCGTCCTGACCGATCGGGAGCAGCTGGGCCCGCAGGTCCTTGGCGCCCAGCCGGGTGGCGATCTCGGCCGCGGACGGCGTGGCGCCGGTGCCGGCGGGCAGGGTGCCGTCGGAGGCGATCTCGCCGCCGGTGTCCCGCAGGTCGGCGGCGGTCTCGCCGGTGGCCCGCGGCCGGGCGGGATCGTTGGCCGGGGTGGCGGCCAGGCGCGCGACCGGAAGGTCGGGGCGGATGTACACCCGGTGGTCGCCGAGCAGGGTGGTCTCGCTGCCGTCCATGGCCCGGATGGCGCTGGCCACCTCGGCGGGCAGCTCGACCTCGCGGACCAGGGCGAGCTGGGCGTCCAGGACGACGCCGGCCGCTCCGAGGGCGACCGCGCCGGCCGCCGAGTGCGGCCCGATGCCGCCGGCGGCCCAGAACGGGGCCGGCGCGCCGGACCGGGTCGTGAGGCTCGCGGCGCGCAGGTGCTGCAGCAGTGTGAAGGTCGTCAGGTCGCCGACCAGGCCGCCGGCCTCGCTGCCGCGCGCGACCACGCCGTCCGCGCCGGCCGCCAGGGCCGCGCGCGCGCCAGCCACCGAGGTCACCTCGACGAGCACCCGGCGCTGGGCCGCGGGGCCGGCCGCGCTGGCGACGTCCCACTCCGCGGGCTCGGCCGTGCCCGTGGGCCGCGTCGCGGCGAGCAGGTCAGGGTCGGCGAGCAGGACGGTGTCGACGCCGGCCGGCAGGTCCGCCGGGCGCAGCGGCGCCGCCGGGCCGACGCGGACCGCGAAGGCGTCACACCAGCGGGCGGCGTCGGCGAGCGCCCGCCGGGCGCGAGTGGCGTCGCGGCCCAGGTCCAGTACTCCCAGGCCACCCGCCCGCTCGACCGCCGCGACCAGCGCCGCGTTCGGTTCGGCGAACGGGGTCACGACGGCGACGAGCTCCCGGGCCGCCGTCGCCGGCGCGGGCAGGGTGCTGGCCGTGGGGACCGACGCCGTTGCCGCGTCGCCCGGCCGGGTGGGGCGGACTGGGTCGCGCTGACTGGAAGTCCTGGTCATCGACTGGTCCTCCTGAGCCAGTGACGCCCGCGGCGACACCGGAGTACGGGCTGCGGGTTGACGGCTGCCATCCCGCCGCGACGGCCACGCCCCAGGCCGCGCCGCTGCGACCGAACGGGCTCGCCGGACAGGCCTGTCGTGGGCATCATCACCGCGCCGGTTTCGCCACCGGAGCAGCGGGCCCTCGGCCGATCGCGCGATGACGCGCGGGCGGGCCAGTACGGGCGTGCGCCACAGCCTTGGTCATCTCGAAAAACAACGTCTCCAGGTGCCGTACTACGGGCGCGACCGGCTTGTCCGGACGCACCCGGGTCGGTTTCACGCGGGTCCCCGGCTACCCGTCCCGTAGGTACGACGCGTAGCCGAGAAGCTTCCTGGGAATTCTAGCCGGCCGCAGAGTGATCTCTGCGCGGTGGCACCGGCTGAGCCTGGTGGGGCTGTACAGACCATGCCTGTGCGTGTCCAGGCGGTCAACCGATAACGATCGTGCCGCCGCACTGCCGCGCCGTGGCCGGCGAAAGATACCGGCATCCGACGGCGAATCCGACGCGGTCGAAGCGGCCACTCTCGGCGGTTGAAGCACCGCCGCGCCGTTCCTTCCGAATGAGTCCGCAGACACCGTCCGACGTTTCCCTGTAACTTTTCGCCATAGCGGGTGCGGAAAAAGTTTCCTTGCCTGACACAATCCCGGGCAACAAATTCATAACGCGAGTCCACAAAGCAAAACGACCTACGCCCGGAAGGGGCGGTCGAACGACGCGGCGGCGCGGGGGGTGGCCGTGGCGGAGGCCGTCATCCCAAGGCGGCACGCCGCCGCGGACGTTTGGCCCTTGCGTGTCCGCGCGACACGCCGGTCCACGGCAAACAGTCCCGCGGCCGACCTCCGGGCTACATCGGGGTGGCACGTTCCAGCTAGTCAGATCGGGGGGTTACGCGCGAACACCGTGCGTGCCGACCCGCGGGGCGTCCTCGACCTCGCCGCCTTGCCCCGCCAAATGCCGGCAGCCGACGCCGAGAACGGCCACGGCGTTCACGACGGTCGGCAATCGGACCTGGGGCCGGGTAGCCGCCGGAGGCCGTTCATACCCGACTTGGCCTGCGGCGCGGCCGGGCGGGGACGGCCCAGCGACCGTGCGTGCCGCAGGTCGGGGCTTTCCGTGAACGCCGGCGATATTCGGTCGTTAACCGCAAAAAACCAGACAAGACAGGCATTCAGCCCACGGGAGGGTGGGGGTCCCCGCCGGGGTACCCCCGGGCCGGGCGCCGGGCCTCGCGGGCCTCGGCGCCCGGCGCCGGCTCACTCCCGGCCGGTGCTCGCGACCGGCGTCGACGGGCCCATCTCACGCTGCCAGGCAAGGGCCAGCTGGGTCCGGTTGGTGCAGGCGGTCGCGACCAGCGCGTGCGTCAGGTGGTGCTTGACGGTGTCGATGCTGATGCACAGCGCCTCGGCGACCTGCCGGTTCGAGTGCCCCTCGGCGACGAGCCGGACCACGTCGCGCTCCCGGGCGGAGAGCTTGGCGGTCACGGCCGGGCCGGTGTTGGCGCGGACGTGGAACCGCAGCAGGTTGCCCAGATGGCGCCCGAGCACCGCGGCGATCGCCCGGTCGCGCGGGCCGAAAGCGCCCGGCCGGGGGTCCAGCAGGGAGATCACCGCGCCAATGTTCGCCGGCCCGGCCAGCCTGAGCAGCAGCTCGGAGTGGATGCCGTGGGCGCGCAGAAAACGTTCCATACGCAGCCGGATCTCCGGCCGGGCCGGGTTGCCGACGTCCTCCAGGGTCACCAGGCCGCGTTCCCGGATGAGCCGGAGGCTTTCCGGGTCGGAGAACACCTCCAGCCCGCGGTAGCGGTCCAGGAACGGCCCGGCCATCCGCAACGCGAGCCCACGGCCAGACGGGCGCGGGTCCTGGAAGGCGGCCTCCAGGGTCGGCCCGAGGAAGAAGGCCGAATTGCGGTATCCGAGATGGCGGGACATGGCGTCCAGGACGGCCTCGCGGAACGCCGGCAGCGTGGCGGCGCGCTCGCAGTCCTCGACGAGGCGCAGGATGCCGCGCAGCTCGGCCGCGCCGAGGGCGAGGTCACGCGGCGTCTGGCCCGCACGCGGGCTCAGCTGGGTACGAGCCTGCATTCCGACCACCGCCGGCCGAACCGGCTGAGCTCCCATTCCGGCGCCGCGTACCCGGTCGACCGCGGCGGACGACGAATTACCCACCATCGAGGCGTTCGCGATCGGCGGGTTCCCGGCCGAACCTGGATGCCGGTGAACCGCCGCGCCGTCGACCAGCGGCGCTGGTCCGCGCAGGACAGCGGAGGGTGTGTCGATAGTCACCGGTCTTGGCTGGCGACGAAGGTGAGACATTCCGGCTGTACCGACCAAATCGGTATCCGTCTCGCCATCAAGCATGTGGTCGGTCACGCCCGCCTCCGGGTCCGGTCGACGCCAGGCTTAACTGCACAGGTAACGAGGAGTCCGGCGGTCGCGGCGGGCGTCATGGGCCGCCAGAGCGCCGATGCGACGATCGGCGCGGAGGGCTCGGCGTCCCGGGTCGAGGCCGCCGGGGTATTACCGACCAAGCTGGACATGTTGGGTCAGCGTAGGGGCCCCCTCGGGGGCACGCTAGACGCCGGGCGGGACTTTTTACCCCTTGCCAACCTTGACTCGGGCTTTCGAGATCAACACAGGGCCTAAAGTCCTATGAGAGCGCTCTCTGTCTATCGAGAGTAGCGACACAGATGCAAGCGGTAGTTGTTGATCGCATTCCGACTACCCGAACGGGCTAGTTACGCTCTGCACACATGGGCCATTCGCAGCACCGCTGGCACGACCGGGCCAACGCGCCCGCACCCACTCTGTGTAACAGGTTGCTACCGAGGGTACGGTTCCCGGCGACACGGTCCGCCCGTTCCGACCCGTTCGGTCGCGGCACTCACCGTGCCCGCGACCGGGTCCCGCGCCAGGCCGACGGACGTCCGCCCAGCAGAGGGCGGCACGGCGTCCGCCGGCCGGCGGCGAGCCGGAACCGCGGCCCGAGAGGGGTGAAGAACGGTGACCATCGGCTCGTCGATCTTCATGATCGTCGTCGGCGCGATCCTCCGGTACGCGATCACCTGGCGGGTTCAGGGCCTGAATCTCCCGGCACTGGGCCTGATCCTGGCGATCGCGGGCATCGTCACCCTGGTGCTCCGGCTGATCTGGCTGTTCAACCCGGGCCTCGGCGAACGTGAGCCGCGCCCGCCCACCGGGCTCCCGGGCGAGCTGGGCGACTGGACGGTCCATCCCGCGAACCTGCCGCCCCCGGCCGCGCCACGGCCG
The DNA here is from genome assembly GCF_000166135.1 of Pseudofrankia inefficax. Lineage (NCBI taxonomy): Bacteria > Bacillati > Actinomycetota > Actinomycetes > Frankiales > Frankiaceae > Pseudofrankia > Pseudofrankia inefficax. The sequence continues at coordinate 1,519,728 of NC_014666.1, read as the reverse complement.
GCGACCACCGGGCCCGACGCGTGGCGGCCGGGCGGCCTGCGCCCCTAGGACGGCCGGCCGGCGGCGGCGCCCGGCGCGGCCAGGCGCCCGCCCAGCGCCGCCATCTAACTACGGTGCGTCATCGTTACGGATGGTGACGCACCTGCGCCGAGCCGGGGCGCGGACCGTCCGCGGCCCCATTCGCCCATACCCCGCCAGAGCGAACAAACAGGTCAGAACCGCCGCCGCGGCCGGCGGCGGCCAGAGCCGCGCGTCGAGTCAGAGCAGATGCAAGTCAGAGCAGATGCAGGGCGCGGGCGCGGTGCACGGCATCGCGGCGCCGAGCGACGTCGAGCTTGCGGTAGATGCTTTTCAGATGCGTCTTCACGGTGTTGACCGAGACGTACAGCTCCGCGGCGATCTCGGCCGTCGTGAGCATGGTCGGCAGGTAGCTGAGCACCGCCAGCTCACGGTCGCTCAGCCGGTCCGCCCCGCGCCCGGCCCGGCCGGCCGACGGCTGGCCGGCCTCGCGCTCCGCCGGGAACGGGGCCAGCCCGCCCGAGACCAGCCCCGTCTCCGGGCCGACCGGCCGCGCGGCGCCGGCCTGCCCACGGTCGGCGGCGTCTCGAGGGATGAGGCCACGGCGGTCCGCCATCGCGGCACCGGGTGGGTACCGTCCTGGCCCGCCGTGCGGCAGGGGCACCGGCCGTGCCGGCCGGACGGACGGGTCCGGCCGCCCTGTCGGCGACTGCTCGCCCCGGGCGAGACCGTTGGCGGCCAGCGGCGGCGGCTCGGCGCCGACGTGGCTGAAGTCCTCGCCCGCCGCCGGCAGCCCGCGATCATCCAGGCCGCCCGGGTGGCCGTCGGCCAGCAGCGGCGCCCGACGGGCGGTCGGCACGGTGACGGCGCCACCGCGGTCGAGTCGAGGCGCGTTCGAGCGCAGCGCGGCCGCGCTCGGCGGGCCGGTGCGCGCCCGGGTCTCCGCTGACCCGGGTCTGCGGGCGCCGGGGGGCCGGCGCGGCACGTCCCGGGTGACGGCGAGGCGCAACGCGGCGACCAGGCCCGGCGCCGCGTCCGGCAGCCCGGGGTGCGCGTCGGTCAGCGTCATGATCTCCGGCCCGAGCTCCAGGAAGGGCCGCACCAGCAGCTCGTCCTGGGCGAGCGCGAACGCGCGGGCGAGCAGCCCGCCCGCCTGCGCCCCGTCCCCACGCCGCGCCGCCGCGACCGCGCTGATCGCGCACGCGGCGACGACACTCGCCGAACCGCCGCCGTCCGCGCGCAACAGCGGCGCGACCGCGAGCGCCGCCTCCGCCGCGTCTCCCTGCGCCAGGTGGGCGCGTCCCCTGGCCAGCCGGGCCGCGGGCCGCTCGCGACGGCCGGCCGGATCCGGTGGCCCGAGCAGCCGCAGCGCCGCGTCCGGGTTGCCGCCCGCGACCAGCAGGTCCGCCTGCGTCGCCTCCCGCACCAGGGCGAGCAATGCCGGTGCCTCCCGGGCCGGGAAGGCGGCCAGGGCGCGCCTGGCGGCCCGCAGGTCGTCCCCGGTCCGCCGGCCGAGCCGCAGCCAGGCCCGCAGCAGGTTCACCAGGTCGGGCAGCTGCCCGGACTCACCGGCGGCGTGCGCGGCGAGGTCGGCCCAGCCGAGCCCGCCAGCGGTGTCCCCCCGATGTCCGGCCGCGGTCGCCAGGGCCAGCAGCGCCTCGGCGACTCCGGTGAGCGCCGGCGCCTCGGCGAGCCAGGCAAGCCGATCGGCGTCTACCTGGCCGTCATCCGCGGCACCGCGGGGTGCGACCGCATGGCCGAGTACCGCGGCGCCGTCGCCGGAACCCGCACCCAGTGCCAACGCCCCCGGTCCCGGGGCCGAGCCGTCCGCGGCGGGCATCGCCGCCCGGGCTGGGCTCGCGGGACCGACCTCGCGCAGCCGGATGGCGGCGGCGAGGGCGCCGGCCGCGGCCTCGTCGGCCTGCCGCAACCGTCCGCGCAGGGCATAACCGAGCGCCAGCGCGCCCAGGCAGCCGACGGTGGCTCCACCCAGCCGGGCCCGTCTGGCCTCGGCGAGCGCGACCCGCAGGGCGTCCTCCGCGGTCTCGAGCCGGCCGCGCCACAGCTCGGCGCGGCCACGGGCGGCCAGCGCGAGCGGCCGCAGGCCGTCCGGCAGACCGGCCGCCGGGCCGAGCTCCGACGCGACGCGCACCCGCAGTACCCGGCGGGCGGCCGTCAGGGTGGCCTCCACGTCCCCGGCCAGCTCGGCACGGCGCAGCTCGACGGCCTCGATCGCGACGAGCAGGACCCGCCGGGCCGAAGCCGCCCCGCCGGCGCTGTCCGCCGGGTCCGGCGGCCCGGCCTGGCCCTGACGCGTGGCAACGGGCCCGCCGGAGCCGGCCGGCGGGAACGCGGCCAGCCGCGAGCGGGCCAGCTCCAGGTGTTCTCCGGCGGTCGACGCGTCACCCGCGAGCACCCGCGCCAGAGCGGCCGTGATGGCGCATTCCGGGCCGAGCCCGGCGGCACGGTCCGGGAAGCCGCCGACGAGGGCGGCCAGCTCGGGCAGCTCGCCCTGCAGGATCAGCGGGACGGTGCCGCGCGCGACCAGGCAGGCCAGGTAGCGCCAGTCACCGGCCCGGCGGGCGTGGCGCGCCGCGTCGACCAGCCGGCGGTTCGCCGCGTACCAGAGCGCGGCGCGCAGGTTGAGCTCGGCCTCATCCTCGGCCGGGTCGCGGCGCAGGGTCTCGCGCAGCATCCCGCGCAGCAGCAGGTGGTACCGGTACCAGGAGGTCGGGGCGACCGCGACCGCGCCCGCGGAGCAGCCATCGTCGGCCGGGGCGGGGCCGGCCACGGCACCCGCGCCCGGCGAATCGGTCCCGTAGCCGAACTCGCCCGGGTAGCCGGCGTCGGTGACGGCCGGGCCGTGGGCCCGCGGCGCGGTGGCGAGCGGCGAGGCGAGGATGGCACCGGCCGCGAGCTCGGCCAGCAGCCGCGCTCCGGCGGCCGGCTCGGCCGCGACCACGTCGGCCAGCGGCGCGCACACCGCGTCCAGCACGCTGGTACGCAGCAGCAGGCGGCGCACCGGCGCGGGCAACGTCGCGAGCGCCTCCGCCCGCAGGTACTCGGCGACCGGCGCGAACGCGGCCGGCGGCAGCGGAGGCTCGGTGCCCGTGTCCCGGTCGGTGTCCGCCAGCTCGCCACCGGCGGAGGCCGGGGCACCGACCCTGGCCGGCCCCGTCCCCGCGGTCACCGCCACGAGTGCGCGCGCGCCGGGCACCAGGTTCTGGCTGGCGGTCAGGGCGGCGAGGTCGGCGGCGGTGGTGAGGCCCGCGGCGGCGAGGCGCACCCCGGCGGCCCAGCCGGCGGTCGCGGCCAGCAGGCCGGGGGCCGCCACGGCCGGCACCCGCATCGCCGCGAGCAGCCGGTCGGTCTCGGTGGCGTCGAACGCGAGCAGCTCAGGGCCGATCTCGGTCAGCTGGCCGGCCGCCCGAGCCCGGTGCGCGGAGACCGGGACCCGCCGGCCGCAGAGCACGAGCCGCAGCCCGGCCACCCCGGCCGCGAGCAGCTCCAGGCCGGCGATGTCCGCCGGGTCCCCGATGAGCCCGAGGTCGTCGACGATCAGCACCAGCGGCTGGGGCCGGCCGCCGGCCAACGCGTCGAGCAGCTCGCGGCAGAACAGGTCGCTGGCACCCCCGGGCACCGGCGGGCTCAGCCGGGCCAGTGCGCCGTCCGGGTCCGCCTCGGGATGGGCGCGCAGGGCCACGAGCAGGTGCTCCCAGAGGGAGGCCCGCGCGGCGGGAGTTCCCCCGGCGGGAGCCGCCGGGGGCAGGCCGGTGGCCGCCGGCGTCCCGTCGTCGGTCCCGGTGGGTGCCGGGGCGACGTCGGTCGCCGGGTCGACCTGGAGCCAGACGACCGGCAGCGCGTCGCGGCGGGCGAGGTACCAGGACGCGAGCAGGGCCGTCTTGCCGCAGCCCGCCGGCCCGCGCACGATCGTCAGCGCCTGGCCGCTGGCCGCGTCGAGAAGTTCCCAGAGCCGCGGCCTGGGTATGTGCGGAACGGGCAGCGCGGGCGGCGTGAGCCGGCTGCGCAGCGGGCGCAGGCCCGCCGCCGCCGCGCGGGGTTCGGGCCTCGTCGTCGCGCCCACCAGACCTGTCGGCCGGCCGCGTCCAGGTCCGCCCGGGCCTTCGCCCTGCTCCCCTGGACCGTCGCCTGGCCTTCCGGGACCGTCGCCCTGCTCTCCGGGAACGTTGTCACGCTCGCCCGGCATCCCACCACCCCCCAGCTCCCACCGTACGGTAGCTGTGAGGTCACTCTCTGTCGCGGTCGCGGGTCGCTACCCGCGGCTTTCGCTGGCGCCCGCGACCGCATTGACCGCCTCTCCTGGCAATCCCGGGGAGGCGGTCCAACCCGGCCGAACCAGGGGCGAGCCCGAGCCAAGGCAGCTCGGGGACCAGACGCGTCAGGCCGCGCAGTCCGAGCAGACCGTCCGGCGAACGTCGGCGAGCTGGCTGCGGTGGTGCACCAGGAAGCAGCTCGTGCAGGTGAACTCGTCCGCCTGGCGCGGCAGCACGCGCAGGGCGAGCTCCTCGTCGCGCACCTCGGCGTCCGGCAGGTCCAGGTCCGCCTCAAGGGCGTCCACGTCGTCGCCCAGGTCGGCGGCCGCGCCGACCCGCTGCGCCTTCAGCGCCTCCAGGCTCTGTTCCTGGAGGTCGTCGTCTCCATCGCCGCCGCGCGGGGCGTCGAAGTCTCGAGCCATGCCTCTCCTTTCCTTCCGTCCGTTTCCGACTGCCGGTGGCGCCGGCCGCGAGGCGGCCGGACACCAGGGGGTCCCACCAGCAGGGGGACGATCTCATCGCGCCAGACGAGGCGTTCATCCCAGGCCCGCCGCTGGCGAGCAGCACGCCCCGCCTGGGCGCCAGCCACCGCTACGCCCGGACTTGCTCACCCGAACGGGATCGGATGGTCACAATACGCAACGTCTCTGGCACGCAGTGATCCCCGCGCCCTATGTCCGCATTTCACCGTGGCGACGCCCGCCCAAGCGGGCCGGCCACGCCTGGATCACCGAGGACGGTGCGAAGGATACGGGCCGGAAGCCGCCCCGAGCCAATCTCGGCGGGCTCTCCTCGTGTCTGACCCGTCACATCCAGATTCAGTGCAGCTGGGCCTGGAACGGGTCGTGCTCGGCGAGCAGCCGCTCCAGCCGGACCTGGTCCACCCGGCTGACCACGTTCGCCGCCTCCTGCTGGTCACGCACGCACTTGGCCAGCGTGAACGACGACGTGACGACGTAGAGCAGCCCGAGGAAGACGAACGCGCGCATCCACCCGTCGCCCGGCAGATGCGCGGCGGCCCAGAGCACCGCGACGAGCGAGATCCCGAACGAGACCGCTGACTGGACGAGGAACGCGGTAGTGCCCCGCGACGAGGGCGCCTTGGTAGTCATGCGGCCAGTCTCGGGACCCGGCCGGCGCCCGGCCTGAGCACGAACACCCGGATCGTCCTGAGTACGAACGCTCAGGGCGCGACCGCCCGGTTCTGCCACACTGCTCCCGGCCGCCTCGGTGCGCCATTCGGACGCACGGCGGCACGACCAAAGGAGACAGCGGTGTTCCCCACCGTCAGCCCGGAGGCCTACCCGGCCGGCCCGGACGGCGTGCGCGGGGCGCTGTGGCGGTCGTTGGCCGTCTTCCGATGGGTGGCGTTCGGCTACGCGGCGATCGCGGCCGGCGTCCGGCTCCGCTACGCCGACCGGCCGGTGCTCGGGCTCGCGCTGATCGTGGTGATGACCGCCTGGTCGGCGGCCCTGACCGTGGTGACACCCACCGCCAGCCGCTCCCGGCCTCGGCTGCTGCGGGCGCTCGCCCTGGCCGACCTGGCCGTGTGCGCTGCCCTCGTGGTGGGCGCGGAGCTGGTCGGCCCGCGGTCGAGCCACGCACTGCCGATGATCTGGGCGATCAGCGGCGTCTTCGGTGCCGCGCTGGTCTGGGGCACCCTGGGCGGTGTCGTCGGCGGGCTGCTCATCGCGGCGGCGTTCTTCGCCGAGTGGGGCACGGTGACCGACTCCCTGGTCAGGACGACCCTGCAGGTGCTGCTCGCCGGAGCGGTCACCGGGTACCTGACCCGGACCGCGCTGCGGGCGGAGGCGGCGGTGACCGCCATGCTCGCCGCGCGGGCCGCCGACGCGCAGCGGGCACGGCTCGCCCGGGCCGTGCACGACGGCGTCCTGCAGGTGCTCGCGCTGATCGCCCGGGAGGCGCCGCGCGGCCTGCCGGCCGACCAGGTCGCCCGGCTGGCCGCCGAGCAGGAGTCGGTGCTGCGCGACCTGCTGCGGGTGGCCAGTCCCGGCGAGGCCCCCGTCGACCCGATCTCGCCGGACACGGCGGGCGCGGGCGCACGAACCGACCTCGCCGAACTGCTGGTCCGACTCGTGCATCCACCGGCGGGCTCCACCGACGAGCCGCTGGGCGGGGCCGATTACCTCGGCCGGGCGGGGGCGCCCCGGGTGACGGTCGCCACGCCGGGCGTCCCGGTGCCGCTGGCGACCCACCGCGCCGCCGAGGTGGTCGCCGCGGTGCGCGCCGCGCTCGACAATGTCGCCCGGCATGCCGGGCCGGCCGCGTCCGCCTGGGTGCTGGTCGAGGACGACGGCGACGAGGTGCTCGTGACCATCCGGGATGACGGGGTGGGCATCGCGCCCGGCCGCGCCGACGAGGCCGCCGCCGCGGGCCGGCTGGGACTCGCGGTCAGCATCCGCGGCCGCGTCCGGGACCTGGGCGGCGACGTCACGGTCCTCGGCGGCCCGGGGCTTGGAACGGAGGTGGAGCTACGTGTCCCGAGGTGACGGGGTGTCCCGAGGTGACGGGGTGTCCCCAGCTGACGGCGAGGCGCCGCGGACCGGGACGCGCGCCGCCGGCCGGCCGCCACGGGTGGTGGTCGTGGACGATCATCCGCTGTGGCGGGACGCACTGGCTCGCGACCTGGACCAGGCCGGTCTTCCGGTGGTCGGGACGGCCGGGTCCGTCGCCCAGGCGCTGCGGGTGGTCGCCGCGACCCGGCCCGACCTCGTCGTGCTGGATCTGTCGCTGCCGGACGGTTCGGGCGTCGAGGTGATCCGCGCGCTGCTCGGCCCGGGCCACGCGAGCGGCTTCACCGGCTCGGTGCTCGTGGTGTCCGCGTCCGGGGAGCAGGCCGACGTGCTGGCCGCGGTGAAGTCCGGCGCGTCCGGTTACCTGGTCAAGTCGGCCCGGCCCGAGGAGCTCGTCGACGCGGTGCGCCGGACCGCCGACGGTGTCCCGGTGTTCGGCGCGGGCCTCGCGGCGCTCGTCCTCGGCGACCTGTCCCGGGCGGCCCGGCGGCCGGCGGAGCCCGGAACGCCGAGCCTGACGGCCCGCGAGATCGAGGTGCTGCGCCTGGTGGCCAAGGGCCTGTCCGCGAAGGACGCCGCCGCCCGGCTCGGCGTCTCGCCGCGGACCGTGCAGAACCACGTCCACAACGTCCTGAGCAAGCTGCGGCTGCGCAACCGGGTCGAGCTAACCCGGTTCGCCGTCCGCGCGGGCTACGACGAGATCAGCGACGACCCGCCGCCGGCGGGCCAGCGGTAGCGACCGGTCAGAGGTAGAGCCCGGTCAGCCCGTCGTCGAGGCGCTCGGCGGCGACCGCGTGCACGTCGCGTTCCCGCATCAGGACATAGGTGGAGCCGTGCAGCTCGACCTCGGCGCGGTCCTCCGGGTCGAACAGCACCCGGTCACCGATCTGGATGGTGCGAACCGCGGTTCCGACGGCGACGACGTCGGCCCAGGAGAGCCGTTTCCCCATCTGGGCCGTGGCCGGAATCACGATGCCAGCCTTGGAGCGCCGATCGATCGAGTCCTCACGCGGTTCGACCAGCACCCGGTCATGCAGGAGCCGTATCGGCAGCGAACCGGAGCGCATGTCGACCCCGGCCGGGCCGCCGAGGCCGTTGACACCACCGGAGAGACTTGTCACGGGCCGGAGACTACTCCCACGGTCGCCGCCGGTCGCCGGTCCCATTGCCGGGCTTGCTGACCAATGCGCCGTCCCCGCTGGTCTGGCGTCGGCATCCCGTTCGCCCGGTCGTCTCGTCCAGCGGCGGAAACCGGGCGAAGTCGGACTTTCGCCCGCGCCGAGGCGGCCCGCCCGGAAGCCGACGGATGTCCGGGAAGACGCCCGCCCCGCAGGCACATTCCCAACGGGGTATAAGCTGCCGCCCATCGCCCGGAGTTGGCCAGATCCACGCAAGTGGTCAGATTTACCTAGCTGGTCAGATTCACACCGGGGGGGCGCGGGCAGGCACCCGCGGACGAGCCGGCTCATCCCGCCTCGAGCGGGGGCCCGCCGATCGGCGCACGCGGATCAGCGGGGGACGCTTCGGCCATGCGCCGGTCGGCACACGACGCAGCTCACGGGACGGGACACAAAATGGCACTCCGCATCAGTGTGGACCTTGACGGCCTGCGCTGGGCCGATCTGTTCCGGTTCGTCGACCTCGCCCGCAATGGGGGCATCGGCCCGGACGACCAGGTCGACGTGATCACGTACGGCAGCGACCCGATGTCGGTCAGCCTCTCGGCCCGGATCTTCCCGCAGACCGACGGCTTCCTGGCGGTCGAGCCGGACGGCGGCTCGGACGCGCTGCGCTCGTCGCCGCTGTCGATCAGCGCGGCGCCGGCCACCAACGGCTCGGCGCCCTTCGGCTACGAGTCCGCGCCCGACCGCTCGGCGCCCTCGAACGGCTCGCACTACCCGGCGTTCGACAACGCGCCGCCCGAGCGGCCGTCGAGCCCGCCGCCGTCCTACCCGGCCTACGACGCGCCGGCCGACCGGGGGGCGCCGCCGCAGGGCGGCAACCACTACCCCTCGTTCGACAACGGCCAGCCTGACCGCCTCCCCAGCGGTGGCGGCAGTCCGTACGCCGGCTTCGAGCCCGCGTTCGACCGCGGCGCGCCGGGCAAGGAACTGCCCGGCGGCAACCCGGCGGACAGCCCGTACATCGAGGAGTTCGCTCGCCTCCAGGAGGGCCTGATGCGTCAGGTCCGCCGCAACGACGAGGTCCGCCCCGAGCGCGCGTAGCCGCGCCCGGCCCACCCGGCCGGCGGCCGTGGACCCGTTCTCCGGGTCCACGGCCGCCGGCCGAGCCGCGCTGGGCGGCAGACGTCCGGCGCCCGGACGAGCACCGGTCCACGTGACCCGTCCGGGGCAGGTTCGTCCAGCTTGGCGGGTACCGCCCGCGCGTCGCGCCGACGCATGGTGCATGCTTGGTCATAATGGAGGATCAGGACGTTTCCGACGTCGAGCGTTATCACGGTCGACTCTGCTCGGAACTTGACATGATCAGGAGCGGTCCGGTGCTTGCCGGCCCGCGCACCATCGAGCACATCCGTTCCCTGCTCGCCCTGATCGACCTCCACCAGCCCAACGAGTTCGACGTCTGCCTCGGCTGCGACCGGCTCTGGCCGTGTGCCTCCGTCGTGGCGGTCACGGGTCTGCCGCCCGAGCTTCCGGGGATCGACGACGAGGTGGCCCCGCCGCGTCCCCTGCCCGGCGCCACCCGCCGGGCCATCACCAACGCGATGTCGGGCGCTCACGCGATCCCCGGTGCGTCCTCCCAGCCGCGGACCGGCGCCCAGCCGATCCCGGCCGCCGCCCAGCCGCCCAGCCGCCAGCAGCCGATCATGAACTCGGGGCGGCCCGGCGGGCCGGGGACCGGGGCTCACCCGGTCATGACGCCGGATGGCCGGATGATGCCGGGCAACCTGCCGGAGCCACCAGGACCGCGCCCGGCCGTCGCTCCCCCGCCGCCTCCGGCGCCGCCGCCGAGTGCCCAGCCTCCGACGGGGCCACCGACGGTCGGCCGGCCGGTGCTCATCCCGGCGACCAGTCGTTCAGGCCCGCCGTCGCCCCCGCCACCGTCGACCCCGCCGCCGGCCAGCCCGCCACCGGCCGGGCCGGCGCCGACGGGGCCGATGCCGCATATTCCGCCCCCCGGGGAGAGCTACCCGGCGTTCCCACCGCCCGTGGCGGCGAGCGGCAATCCGGCGTTCCCGGCGCCGGGAACCACGGCGGCGAGCCTCGGTTTCCCACCGCCCGGCCTGACCGGGGGGAACCCGATTCTTCCGCCACCCGGCCTGACGGGCGGCGTCCCCGTGGCACCGCCGACGCGCTCCGACGATGACCCGTTCCTGAGCTCCGGCCCGCAGCAGGCGCGAGGCCCCGCCGCCCAGGGCTTCGGGCCGCCAGGCCGACCGTCCACCCCGCCGCCCGGACCGGCCCCGCAGCAGCAGCGCCACCAGGCCGGCGGTCCGCAACGCCCGCCGGGACCGCCGTCAGGGCCGTCGGCCGCCCGTTACCCCGATCCGAACCCGCGTCAGGGGGGCCAGCGGCCCGGGGGCCCGTCCAGCCATCCGGGCGGGCCCGGCGGCCTGTCGGGGCTGCCCGGCGTCGCCGCGTCGCACGGCCAGCAGCTACCCCCGGGCCAGCAGGTATCGCCAGGCCAGCAACAGCCGCCAGGTCACCAGCACCTGCCCGGCCAGCAGCAGCTACCGCCCGGCCAGTCGGGTCCACGGCCGGCGGCGGCCCGCGCGGGCTACCCCGGCGCTCCGAACGGCCAGCAGGGCTACCCGCCGGGAGCACAGGCAGGACAGGGGCACCCGGCAGCGGCCAGGCCCGAGCAGGGCGGACCCGGCGGTCAGCCTGGCCAGGGCCGCGGGCCCGCCTCCTACCCGCCACGGCAGCCACCGCGGCCGGCGGACGGGCGGCCGGGCGCCGGGTACCCCGGTGACGCGCAGGGCCGGCCAGCCGGCCCACCGCCGGTCGGGCCGCCGCCAGTCGGGTCGCCGCCAGTCGGGTCTAGGCCCGGCGAGCCGAACGGCGTCGCCGACCAGTTCGGGGTGCTGGGCCTCGACGGGCTACCGGGGTCGATCGACCCGCGGCTGCGGCCACACGCCGGCCCGCCACGCGGGCAGAGCCGCTCGATCGCGGCGCCGCCACCGCCGCACCGCTCGATTCACAGCGACAGCGTCGACCCGGCCACGGGCCGCCCGCTCGACCCGATGGCACGCCGTCCCGGCCAGCCGCCCCTCACCGACGACATCACCCCGGAGTGGATGACGCGTCGCGACCCGATCCTCGACGGCATCGACGTCATCTAGGGCGGACGTCAGCTGGAGCACGGGTCTGACCGGCGCCCGGTTGCCAAGGTTTGCGGCACAGGCAGCGGTGGCAGGCAACCAGCAGGAGCCTGAGCCCCGCACCTGGCCTCAGGGAGCTGGGCCCGCACGTGGCCTTGGAGATCGCAGCCGGACCGGTTCGCGGCGGGAGGGTGGGCGTGGCCGACGATCTGACCGCTCGGTTCGACCTTCTCGCGGACACGAGCGCCGCCGGCCAGGCGAGACGGCTGGTGTCCAACCTGCTGGCCGCCTGGAACCGCGCCGAGGACGTGGAGGTGGCCCGGCTGCTGATCAGCGAGGTGGTCACCAACGCCGTCCGGTTCGCCGGGCGGCTCACGGCGCTGCAGCTCGCCCTGGTCGCGCACCCGGATCGGATCCGGTTCTTCGTCGGCGACGGAAGCCCACTGCATCCGGTGCTGCGCACGGTCCACCCGTCCGACGAGTCGGGCCGCGGCATCCATCTGGTCGCGACGCTGGCGAGCGCCTGGGGCGTGGTGGACCCGCCGCCCGACGAGGGCCACGGCAAGCAGGTCTGGTTCGAGCTCTGTGCCGGCGGGCCGACGGCCGGTCTCACCGGCCTCGCGGCCTGTCAGCAGGCCTGACCGGCGCCGCGCCGGGGCACGGCCGCCGCTCAGGCACCTCGCCGTCCGAGCGCTCATGGCTCGGGCATCTCGCCGTTCAGTACTCGTCGTTCAGCCGTCCGGCTCGTTCGGGTGCGCTCCGGTCAGGCGGACAGCGCCTGCTCGATGGTCGCGCGCAGCTCCGGGTCGGCCGGCTCGACTCCGGGACGGAAACGGCCTAGTACGCGGCCGTCGGCGCCGACGACGAACTTCTCGAAGTTCCAGGTGATGTCACCCGCGGTTCCGGTCGAGTCCGCCGTCTCGGTCAGCGCCTGGTAGATCGGATGGCGGCCGGGCCCGTTCACCTCGATCTTCTCGGTCAGCGGGAAGGTCACGCCGTACGTCGCCGAGCAGAACTCGGCGATCTCCTCCGCCGTACCCGGCTCCTGGCCCATGAACTGGTTGCAGGGAAAGCCGAGCACCGTGAAGCCCCGACCGGCGAGCTCCTCGTGCAGCGCTTCGAGCCCGGTGTACTGCGGGGTGAGCCCGCAGCGGCTGGCGACGTTGACGACGAGGGCCACGCGCCCGCCGGTCAGCCCGCCAAAGGTCGCCGCTTCGCCACCCAGCGTGTTCACCGAAAGATCCAAAAGGTCTGACATCGAGCTTCCTTCCGTCGGGCGCCGGCGCCACATATCGTCATGACTGTCGGGCATGGGGCGATCCGTGCCACACCGTTCCTTCTTCCGTCAGACCGCCAACGGACACCCGCCAGCGGGGAGTTCCGTCGCACGGCCCACCCACACTGACCGTTGTATCGCCAGTCGTGGCCGGCAGTTCGGACTCGTCACGACCGGTAACGCCGAACGCCGGTCGCCCGGCCGGCGGCACCGGTCGCGTCGATGGCCGAACGCGCATGGCCGTGCGCACAATGATGACGGGCGGAGCGGGTAGTCCCGGATAGTAATCGAGCGACTCCGCCCGAACCGCCCTGCCCGAGGGGAGCCCCAGTCATCGAGACTCCGACGTTGTTGGCAGCGGACGCGACCGGAGCGACGACGCTCCCCACGTCACCGGCCGGGCTGCCACTGCTGGGTCGAGGCTCACGCGACGCCGGCGAGGCCGCGCGCGACCGAGCCCCGACCAGCGGCGCCAGCCGAGCGGCCAGGCGGTCGCGGTCGCTGGCGACCCCGCTGAACCTTCGGGTGCTGGTACGGCGCACGTCGGTGCTGGCTGGCCCGGCGGCCATCCCGGTCGTCCCGGGCTCGCCGGCGGTTCCGATGCTGACCGCGGGGCCGGACCGGACCCGGCAGGCCGGCCCGGCCTTCGCCATCGGCCTGCCCGCCGTCGCCGGCATGGCGGGCGGCGCGGACGCCGTCGCGCTGCCGGCACCCGGCGGGCGCGCCCGCGCCCGGAACGCCGGGCTGGGGGACCGAGCCCTCGCCGCGAGCGAGCTGGACTTCGGGGCCCGCCGGGCGCTTCGGCCACCCCGGCGGCGCACGGTCCTGCTCGCCGTCGTCCTCGGGGTGCCGCTCGCGGTGCTCGCCGTCCAGTTCCGCGCCGAGGTCGAGCACCAGCTGGCCGACATCCCGGCGCCGAGCTGGCCGTGGCTGCCGCTCTGCGGCGTCGGGACCGTTCTGTACTACGTCTCCAACGGGATCGCGCTACGGGCGGGCAGTGGCCTGCCGGTGGGGGTGCGGGTCGCGACCGGGGTGCAGTTCGCCGCCGCCGCCGCGAACCGGATCATCCCCGCCGGCCTCGGCGCGATCGCCGTCAACCTGCGGTTCCTGGAACGCCGCGGACTTCCCCGGCCGGCCGGGGTCGCCACGATCGCGTCCATCCGGGTCGTCTGCGGCCTGGTGCACCTGGCCGCGCTCGCCTGCGTGGCCGCGCTGCTCGGCGACTCACGGATGACCGCGGGGCTGACCGGGCCGCTGCGCGACACGATGTCCAGCCTCGGCCTCGGACCGGTGTGCATCGTGGCGGGCGCCGTCGTCGCCGTCCTCGCGGTGGTGCTGACCCGCCGACGGGTGCGCGACCGGCTGCGCGGCCCGCTGGCGACCTTCCGGGCGCACCTGAGCGGGCTCGTCCACTCCCCCGGCCGGGCCGCCGCGCTCAGCGGTTCGCTGGCCGGGACGAAGGTGGCTCAGGTGATCGCGCTGACGGCCAGCGAACGGGCGTTCGGCGGCAACGTCAGCGTGCTGTCGGTCGCGGCCGTGTACCTGGTCGGCTCCGCGGTGGCGGGCGCCGCGCCGACGGCCGGCAACGTCGGCGCGATCGAGCCCGCGCTCGCGATCGGCCTGACGGCCGCCGGCGGCCCGGCCGCCGCGATGGTCACCGCCGTCCTGGTCTTCCGGCTGATCACTTACTGGCTGCCGGTCGTGCCGGGGGTGATCGCCCTGACGGCGTTGCGCAGAAGGGGCGACCTATAGCGCGGACGCGGAGGCGCCGGGCTGGAAGGCGTCCAGCCTGGCCTCCGGCGGCGACGGCCGCAGGTTGAGCGAACCGAGGACCCGGGTCTCCCGCTCGTGCTCAAGGATGGTCAGGCTCGCCGGCTCCACCAGGAACGACGCGCCGCGCGCCGGGTCCAACCCGAGCCAGCGCGCGATCAGCACCCGCGACATGTGCCCGTGTCCGACCAGTGCGACGTCACCGTCGCGCAGCAGCGGCAGCGCCCGGGCCAGCACCGCGTCGGCCCGGGCGGCGACCTGGCCGGCGGTCTCCCCGCCGGGCACCCGGCCGGTCCAGATCGTCCAGCCCGGCTGGGTCTCGCGGATCGTCGGCGTGGTCAGGCCCTCCAGGTCGCCGTAGTCCCACTCGGCCAAATCGGGCCAGACCTCGCGCGCCGCCACGTCGGCCACGGCCGGGCGCACCCCGTCGGGGCCGCCCTGGCGCTGGTGCGTCGGCCCGCCACCTACGGGCGCGGCGAAAAGGCCGGCCAGATCGGCGGTGTGGATGGCGCGGGTGCGCGGGCTGGTCGCGACCAGCGCGAACCGGAAGCCCCGCAGCGCCGGCAGCAGCGCGGCCGCGCGCCGTTCGCCGTCGGGGGTGAGCGGAATGTCGGTACGGCCGGTATGGCGGCCCGACCTGCTCCACTCCGTCTCTCCGTGCCGGACCAGCACGATCCGGCCGGCAGGTACGCGGCCGTGGCTGTCAAGACTCACTCGGCGTCCCCAGGCTCAGTCGCGTCCACAGGCCCGGCAGCGCCCGCCCACAGGCCCAGTCGCGTTCGCAGGCCCAGGCGGCGTCCAGGCTTCCCCAGCGGGACTGTAGTCGCCGGGCCTGGGACCGCGCCGGCCTCAGCCTCGGTGCCGGCGACGGCGCCGGGTGGTGCCCACCACCAGCAGCATCGTCGCGCCGACCGCGAGCGCGACCCGGCCCCACCGGACGCTGCGGGACCCTCCGGCCGGACCACGCACGCCGGGCGGCTCCGCGGCGACCAGGCCCGCGCCGGGGGCGTCGGCCGCGAGCTCGAGCGGCTGGCCGCCGTGGTGGCCGGCGCGGGCGCGCAGCTCGGCGAGCTTCGCGCGGGCCTGCTCGCCCGCGCGCTCGGCGACCCGGCGGGGGTGGACCAGCTCCGCGATCGCGTCGATGGTCTCCGCCAGCTCGGCGCGTGTCTCCTCGATCTGACTCTGGATGATCGCCGGGTCCTGCGGCACGGGTGTGACCTCTCGTCTCGCCAGACCACGGTCCGCGCGCACTCGGACGCGCAATCCGGGCCAACGGTCGGTGATGCGTTGACGGGTCCGTCACCAGCAGTGCCAGACGGGTCCGTCACCAAGAGTGCCAGAGGAGCCAACGCCTGACGAGCGGAAACGGTGGTCCGACCGATGGGTCACACCCGGCCCGGCGGTCGGCTGGGCCGTACCTCACGCCGCCCGTCGCCGGTTGCGGTTAACGTGACACCGTCTCGTCACTACATGTAGTCGATCGATTACTTCGATCGACGCCTCGGCCCGCTCACGCCCGAGCCGTCCGCTCGTCTGCCCATGTTCTCAACGCGGAGGACCATGGCCACCACCTCGCCGGCCGTCGTCGCCACGGTTCGGCCGGCCGGCGCCCGCCGGCCGGCCCGGCGCACGGCGCCGGTCGCGCACCCGGCGCGGGCTGCCCGCGCGGCGCCTGCGGCTCGTACGGTGCCGGTCGCGGCGATCGCGTTGACGGCGCTGTTCGCGGGGGCGCCGGCCTGCGCCGACCACACCCCTGGCATGCAGGCCGCGATCGTCGACGACCGTCGCGGCGACGGCCTGCACGGGATCAGCCCGGCGACGCGGCTGCCGATGCCGGCGCTCGACCTGACCGGCACCGACGGGCTCGCGTTCCACCTGCGCGCCCGCACCGCCGGCCTGGTGACGTTGCTGTACTTCGGCTACACGCACTGCCCGGACGTCTGCCCGACGACGATGGCAGACCTCGCCGCCGCGCTGGGCGCGCTCGACCCGGTGGTCCGCGGCCAGGTCCGCGTCGTCTTCGTCAGCACCGACCCGGCGCGCGACACGCCAGCGGTGCTCGCCAGCTGGTTGCACCATTTCGACCCCGGGTTCGGCTTCTACGGCCTGACCGGCCCGTTCGCACGGATCCAGGCGACCGCGCGCACCCTGGGCGTCGACGTCCCACCGCCGACGGCGCGCGCGGACGGTGCGATGACGCAGAACCACGGCGCCGACGTGCTCGCGTTCGGCCGCGACGGCTACCTGGCGCTGCGCTACCCGCCGGGCACCCAGATCACCGACTACATCCATGACCTTCCGGTCCTGGTGCGGGCGGGAGCGCCGCGATGAGCCACCATCCGGCGGCCAGCGGCGCGCTGGGCGGCAGGCGGCCGTGGGCGCGGGTGGCCTCGACGCTGCTGCGGCTCGGGCTGGGCGTGCTGTGGCTGGTCGCCGGCTGCCTGAAGGTCGGCGACGCGGACGGGATGGTCCGCTCGGTGCGGGCGTTCCGCATCCTGCCGGAGGCGCTGGTCCATCCCGTCGCCTACGCGGTGCCGTTCGTGGAGATCGCGCTCGGAGTCCTGCTCCTGCTGGGCCTGGCCGTGCGGGCCGGCGCGCTGCTGTCGTGCCTGCTGCTGGCGGTCTACATCGGGGCGATCGCGTCCGCGGCCGCCCGCGGCCTGCACATCGAGTGTGGCTGCTTCTCGAAAGGCGGCGATCTCGCGAAGGGCGCGCCGACCCATTACACATCGGAACTAGTTCGTGACAGTCTGCTTCTGCTGGCCAGCGCGCTGCTGGCGGTCTGGCCCGACGGCTACCTGACGCTGGACCGCCTGCTGTTCGGCCCGGCCCCCGACCGTCGACCCAGGACGTCCGGCGGCCTCGACGAGCACCGGGCTGGCGACGAGCACCGGGCTGGCGACGAGCACCGGGCCGACGGCGAAGCCGACGGGCACGAGACCGACGACAGCCGCGACGGCGGGGACTGGCACGACGGGTACCGGGTGCGGACGGGCGACCAGCCGCGGCCCGGGGACAGGGCGGGACGCATGAGGCGCGAGCGATGAGCACGGGCGCGGGACGCGGATCGGGCCGGGGCAACGGCCCGGGTGCTGGCCGCTCGGGCGGCGGGGTCGACACCGGTCCCCGGCCGGACCGGGACCCGCGCGGGGCGGTCCGGCGCGAACGGGCCGCGGCGGCCCGGGCGCAGGCCGCGGCGAGGGAGCGGCGGCGCAAGCAGATGATCGTGCTCGCCTCGGTGCTCGGCGTGATCATCCTCGCCGCCGTCATCGGCATCGTCGTGCAGAACACCCGCCAGCACTCCAAGCCGGTCGTCCTCCCGGCCACGGCGACCGGCCAGGACAACGGCATCGTCGTCGGCAAGGCGACCGCCCCGGTCACGGTCGACTTCTACGAGGACTTCCAGTGCCCGATCTGCCGGCAGTTCGAGACCACCACCGGCTCGACCGTGCGCTCGCTGATCGACGCGGGCAAGATCAAGGCCGTCTACCACATGATGTCGTTCATCGGGCCCGACTCGGTCCGTGCCGCGAACGCGGGGGCCGCCGCGGCCAACGACGGCAAGTTCGAGCAGTACCACCAGGTGCTGTTCGCCAACCAGCCGGCGGAGAACTCCGGGGGCTTCTCCAACGACCGGCTCATCCAGCTCGGCTCGCAGGTCGGCCTGACGTCGCCGGCCTTCACCAGCGCGGTGAGGTCGGGCCGGTACGACGGCTACGTCGCCAAGGTCGCGGACAGCGCGTCCAAGCGCGGGGTGACCGGTACCCCGACCGTGATGGTCGACGGCAAGACGCTCTCCCAGGACCAGCTGCTCCCCGACCCGTTCAAGGCCGCGGTCAACGCCGCCGGCTGACGACGCCGGGGGAGGACGTCGCGCACGATCGCCGAGCTGACCGGCCGGCCGTCCTGAAAACGTCCTGAAGACGACCACCACAGGGCCCAAACGGGGCGGGGTGGGCCGGGCCTCGACCGCGACCGACCTGCGGCTATGAGGGATGCTGTTCGCCGCGGCCACGGCCCGAGCCGGCCCGCCCGGCCGATCGGACTCGCCGGGCGGCGCCCCTGGGCCCGGCCCAGGCAGATCCTTTCCCGCTCGACCCGGAGGACCCGACCGCGCTCGGCGTCGGGGCGGCCCTTGCGCGGCCGGGCGGCAGACGCCCAGGAGTTCGTGTTGTCCGTGACCAAGCTCGACGTGCCCACCGACGACGGTGTGATGGACGTCCACCTGCACCTTCCGGCCGGGCACCCGGCCGACGCCGGCCCCGCGCTGCCCACGGTGATCATGTACCCGGACGCGTTCGGCGTTCGGCCGGCGACCGACGACATGGCCCAACGGCTCGCGGATCTCGGCTACGCCGTGGCGCTGCCGAACGTCCACTTCCGCACGCCGGACGCCCTCCCGTTCGACCCGAAGACCGCGTTCTCCGACCCGGCGGAGCGGGCCAGGCTGGGGCAGGTCATGGGGGTGGCCAACGCGGGCGCCATGGCCGCCACCGGCGCACTGCTCGCGGCGCTGGCCGACGTCCCGGCGGCGAACGCCGAGAAGGTCGGCACCACCGGCTACTGCATGGGCGGGAGGCTGTCGTTCCTCGCGGCCGGCACGTTCCCCGACCGGGTCGCCGCCGCCGCGTCGTTCCACGGCGGCCGGCTCGCCGTCGCGGACGACCCGGCGAGCCCGCACACCCAGGCGGACAGGATTCAGGCGAGGCTGTACTTCGGGGTGGCGGACGAGGACGGCTCCTGCACCCCCGAGGACCAGGCCCGGCTCGCGGCCGCGCTGGACCAGGCGAAGGTCGACTACCGGCTGGAGCTCTACCCAGGCGCCCGGCATGGCTTCGCGGTCACCGACCACCCCGGCGTCTACGACGAGAAGGCCGCCGAACAGCACTGGCAGCGCACCGCCGAACTCTTCGACGCCGTCCTCAAGGCGTAGCGCCGACCCGGACCCGGGCCGGCGGGGCCCCGCCGGCCCGGTCGGTGAGTCAGGCCGCCGCGAGCCCCAGCTCGCGGATCAGCTTGGCGACGTGACCGGTGGCCTTCACGTTGTAGAGCACCTTCTCCAGGGTGCCGTCGGCGCCGACGACGAAGGTCGAGCGGATCACACCGGTGGTCACCTTGCCGTACATCATCTTCTCGCCGTAGGCGCCATACGCGGTCAGCACGGCGCGGTCGGGGTCGGACAGCAGCGGGAACGTCAGGCCCTCGTTGTCGCGGAACTTCACCAGCGCCGCGGGCTTGTCCGGGGAGACGCCCAGCACGTCGATGCCGGCGTCGTTCAGCTGGGCCAGGCTGTCGCGGAAGTCGCAGGCCTGCTTGGTGCAGCCGGGTGTGCTCGCCCGTGGGTAGAAGTACACGACGACCCGCCGGCCCCGGTAGGACGCGAGCGACACGTCCTTGCCGTCGGCGTCCGGGAGCGTGAAGTCGGGGGCAACGTCGCCCGCGGCCAGGCGAGCCGAGGAGTCGGTCATGGTCGGAAACCTAGCGCCGTGTCGCCGCAACCACCAAACCGCGTCCGCCCCGACGGGCCTGGGCGCGGCGCCACCCGGCGGGAAATGGCTCGAAACTGTCACAGGTCGGCGCGACCATGCCAGGCATGACGTGGACAGCCCCCAAGGTCAACCGCCGGGACGAGCCAGGCATCGCGGACGAGCGCGAGATGCTGGAGAGCTGGCTCGACTACCACCGCGAGACGCTGCTGCTCAAGTGCGCGGGCCTGACGGCCGAGCAGCTGCGCGAGCGCGCGGTAGCGCCGTCGTCGCTGTCGCTGCTGGGCCTCGTCCGGCACCTGGCCGACGTGGAACGTTCCTGGTTCCGCCGCCGGCTCGACCAGCAGGACATCCCGTACCGCTTCATCAGGGAGGACAACGAGAACTCCGACTTCGACGACGTCGACACGGCGGACCCCGGCGAGGCGTTCACGGCCTTCGCCTCGGAGGTCGAGGCCTGCCGCGCCGTGGCGGCCACCCACGGCCTGGACGACACCTTCGTGGACCAGCGCGGCGTGCGGCTCAGCCTGCGTTGGGTCTACGTCCACCTGATCGAGGAGTACGCCCGCCACAACGGCCACGCCGACCTGCTCCGCGAACGCCTCGACGGCTCCGTCGGCGACTGACGGCCAGCCGCCGGTCGAGCCGCGCTCGACGCCGTCAGCCGGGGGGCAGCAGCCCTCGCAGGATGGCGGCCTGGCCGGCGTGCTCGAGATCGTCGGCGATCACGCTGACGAGGCGGACGGCCAGGGTGACCGGGGGATCCCACCGGGTGTCGACGACGCGGTCGAGATCCTGGTCGCCGAGCGTGGCGACGTAGCGCAGGGTCTCGTCGTGGACGGCGTCGTAGTAGCCGGTCAGCAGGCCGGGGTCACCGACGCGGACGCTGTCGACCTCGTCGGACGTGTGGCCGTACCCGTGCGACTCCGGCGGCAGCGGGAGGCCGAACCGCTCCACCCAGCCTGCCGCGGTCCAGACCTGCTCGGTGCCCGCGACGCCGGCCACGTGATCGTCCTGCACCCGGGCCAGGTGCCAGACCAGCCAGGTGATCGAGTTGAGCCGCCCCTGCGGGCGATGGTTCAGCTGCTCGGCGGTCAGCCCCGCCACGGCTTCGTGGACCGCCTCCTGAACCCGCCCGAAGCCATCCGTCAGAAGATCAGCGGTGGTCACCATCGTGACTCAGACCTCCGTCGCGAAGGTGGCGGCCCACTCGTTGACGCGGGCGATGTAGGTCCTGGTCTCGGCGTAGTCGGGGACGCCGCCGGCCGCCTGGACCGCCGACGGGCCGGCGTTGTAGGCGGCGAGCACGAGGGCGACCCGGTCCCCGGGCAGGTGGCTGACCAGCCCGGCGAGGTGCTGCTCGTACCGCGCGGCCGACGGGATCGCGTCGAGCGGGTCGAGCGGGTCGGCCACGCCGTCGCCGTCGCCGTCGATGCCGAACTCGGCCCAGGTCTTCGGCAGGAACTGCATCATCCCGACGGCGCCCGCGCGGGACACGACCGAGGAGTCGAAGCGGCTCTCCACCCTCGCCTGGGCCGCGAGCTGGGCGGCCGACAACAGCCCGTACGTGGTGGCGGCGGCCCGGAAGGCAGGTATCAGGTCCGTCGGGATCAGGCTGCTCGACCTCATCGGCAGCACCTGCGAGCAGGCTCCCAGCAACGCGGCGAGCACGGTCACCAGGCCAGCCGCGAGGACAGGCGCCTGGCGTGTTCGCTGACGGGGCATCGCCTCATTGTGGCCGTCCGGACACGGCCGTGTCCGGCATCTCCGACGGCAGGTCGCGAGCCGCTGGCGGCGGGGCACCCGCGGCGTCCGGCCCGGACGGCGCGGTGGGCGGCCGCGGTGAGGCATGCTGGACGCCGTGACACAGCCTCCGGCCAGACCGGCCTCCGCGCGCGCTGACGGGTCCCCGCCGTCCGCCCGGAAGCAGCCCGCCGCCGAGGTGACGTCCCCGCCGCCCGGCTCCCCCGCCGAGCCGTCACCCCCGGTGCCGGCCCAGGCCGCGGGACTCGACCCGGTCGCCCCGCCCCGGGACTCGGCCGGCCGCAACGACTCTGCCGACCGCAACGACTCTGCTGGCCGCAACGACTCTGCCGGCCGCACCGACGCGGCCACGAACGACGCCGTCATCCGCCGGATCGAGCGGGCCAGCGGGCTGCTGGCGAACAAGGCCGTGGCCAGGATGTCCGAGCAGCTGCCGTGGTACCCCGGCATGTCCGCGCGGTACCGGGCCGACATCCAGCTGGTCGTGCAGGCGGGCATCGCGTCGTTCGTCGAGTGGTGCCGGCGCCCGGAGCACGCCCGTGAGCTGTCCAGCGACGTGTTCCGGGTGGCGCCGCGCGAGCTGGTCCGGGCGGTGACCTTCCGCCGCCTCGTCGACCTGGTCCGGGTGGCGGTCGAGACGATCGAGGCCGAGGTCTCGAACATCGTCGACCCGGAGCACGAGCAGCGGGTGCTCAACGACGTGCTGCGCTACTCCCGGGACATCGCGTTCGCCGGGGCGGTGGTCTACGCGCGGGTCGCCGAGGAGCGCGGCGCCTGGGACGCCCGGCTGGAGGCGCTCGTCGTCGACCACGTCGTGCGCGGCGACCAGGACCGGGCGCTGTCCTCACGCGCGGCGGCGGTCGGCTGGCGCAACCCGCCCGCGGTGACGGTCGTGGTCGGCGCGGCGCCGCCGCAGGCCCCGGAGGCGGTCGTGGACGAGGTCCACCGGCTGGCCCGCTCCGGTGGTCTCGAGGTGCTGACCAGCGTGCACAACCAGCGACTGGTCATGATCGTCGGCGGCCGGTTCCGGACGACCGACGGTCCAGGCGACGGGACGGCCGCGGCGGAACCGCACGCCGGCGGGACGGTCGCGGCGGCGCCCGGCGCCGGCGCGGTCCCGCGCGAGGCGGCGGCGCGCGCCGTGGCGGCGGCGACCGGCGACCCGAACCGGCCGAACAGCCGGCGGCGCGCCGACGGCGAGCTCGCCCCCAGCGTCGAGTCCGCGTTGGCGGCCGCCGAGGTGCTGATGTCGGCCTGCGGGCCGGGCCCGGTCGTGGTCGGGCCGGTCGCGGCGGATCTGGCGGGTGCCGCCGAGTCGGCGCGGGCGGCGATCGCGGCGGCCGACGTCGTGGCCGCGTGGCCCGCGGCGCCGCGGCCGGTGACGGCCCGCGCGCTGCTGCCGGAGCGGGCGCTGGCCGGCGACGAGGGGGCCCGCCGGGCGCTCATCGACGAGGTCTACCTCCCGCTGCGGGACGCCGGCGCGCCGCTGCTGGAGACCGCGGGCACCTACCTCGACTTCGGCGCCTCGCTGGAGGCGACCGCGAAGGCGCTCTACCTGCATCCGAACACGGTCCGTTACCGGCTGCGGAAGGCGTCCGAGATCTGCGGCCTTGACACCGCCGACCACCGGCAGCGTTTCACCCTGCACATAGCTCTGCTTCTGGGCCGTCTCGACAGCTCGCATGCGTAGACGACGGTTGTAGATCGCCGACCACCGACTGTCGAGGTCGGCACGCGAACACGGCATGCGCCTCGTGCGTGACCTACAGCTGCGAGAATGCGAGCATGGTCAGCTGACCGCAGGTTACCGGTGCGACACCGGTCACATCGACCGACTTAACAGCCCTGTCACACGCTTGTCGGCCGTAGTCCAGCGACACGACTAACGTACGCAACCGTGCTCCGCGTTTTGTAGGTCTGCTACAACGAGCCGTCGGCACATCGGTGAGTGGCCGCCAGCGACAGACCACCACCGCGAAGGGTTAGGTAAATAGGTGCTCGCCATCCTCGCGCCAGGCCAGGGCGCCCAGACCCCAGGCATGCTGCATCCGTGGCTCGACCTCCCCGGCGTGACGGAGCGGCTGCGCTGGTTCTCGGCGGCGACCGGCCTGGACCTCGTCGAACTCGGCACCGAGGCACCGGCAGACACGATCAAGGACACCGCGGTGGCCCAGCCGCTCATCGTGGCGACCGGCCTCCTCGCCGCCGAGCAGCTCGGCCTGCCCGGACTCGCGGGTCCGGATCTGCGGGTGGCCGGCCACAGCGTCGGCGAGATCACCGCCGCGGCGCTCACCGGAGCACTCTCGCCGGAGGCCGCGCTGGTCCTCGTGGCGCTGCGCGGCCGGGCGATGGCCGCGGCCTCCGCCGTCACGCCGACCGGCATGTCCGCGCTGCTCGGCGGCGACCCGGACGCGGTCGTCGCACACCTGGAAGGCCTCGGCCTGACGCCCGCGAACCGCAACGGCGCCGGCCAGATCGTCGCCGCCGGTGACCTGGCGGCGCTCGCCCGGCTCACCGAGGAGCCGCCGGCCGGTGCCCGCGTCCGGACCCTCGCGGTCGCGGGCGCGTTCCACACCCACTTCATGGCGTCGGCCCGCGACACGCTCGCCGCGGTCGCGCCCGGTGTCGTGACCGGTGCTCCTCGCCTCGGCCAGGTGTCGAACGCGGACGGCGCCGTCATCACCGACGGGGCCGAGGTCCTGGCCCGGCTGGTCAGCCAGGTGGCCAACCCGGTCCGCTGGGACCTGTGCCTGGCGACGCTGCGCGAGCTGGGCGTGAAGGCCGTCATCGAGCTGCCGCCGGCGGGCACGCTGGCCGGCATCGCCCGCAGAGAACTTCCCGGCGTCCGGATCCTCGCGGTGAAGAGCCCGGACGACCTGGTCGCCGCTCGCGAGCTCATCGCCGAGCACGTCGGCGCCGAGCAGCCCTCGGTCGTGATCCCCGCTCCTGCCAGGGAGCTGGAACCTGCCACCGCCCACGCCGGGGAGGCTTGATGACCACCGGAGCACGCGTGCTCGGATTCGGTACCTACCGACCGGTCCGCGTCGTCACCAACGACGATCTCGCCCAACGAGTCGAGACGTCCGACGAATGGATTCGCACCCGGACCGGCATCGCCACCCGGCGGATCGCCGACTCGGACGAGACCACCGTGATGATGGGCGCGGCCGCCGCGGAGAAGGCGCTCGCCGCCGCCGGCCTCACCGCCGCCGACATCGACCTGGTGATCGCGGCGAGCTGCACCAGCCCGTCGCAGATCCCGGGCGCCAGCCCGCAGATCGCGCACCGGATCGGCGCTCTCTCGGCCGGCGCGCTGGACATCAACGCGGGCTGCGCGGGGTTCTGCTACTCACTGTCCCAGGCGGCCGACACGGTCCGCTCCGGCTCGGCCCGCCACGTGCTGGTGGTCGCGACGGAGCGGCTCTCGGACTACGTCGACTGGGATGACCGGACGACCTGCATCCTGCTCGCCGACGGTGCCGGTGCCGCGGTGGTGGGCCCGAGCGAGGTCGACGAGATCGGCCCGGCGGTCTGGGGCCACGACGGCTCCCGGCCGGACGTCATCAGGGTGCCCGGCTACGGCGACAACCTGTTCCGGATGGAGGGACAGGCGGTCTTCCGCTGGGCGATCACCCTGGTGCCGGCGCTGAAGAAGATCTGCGAGCGGGCCGGGGTCACCCCCGACGAGCTCGCCGGCGTCGTCCCACACCAGGCCAACCTGAGGATCATCGAGGCGCTCGTGAACGGTCTCGGCGCCACGAACGCCGTCATCGCTCGCGATGTGGTCGACGCGGGCAACACCTCGGCGGCCAGCATCCCGCTGGGCCTGGCCCGGCTGCTCGACGCCGGGGAGCTGCGGCGCGGCGACCCGGTCCTCCTGTTCGGCTTCGGTGCCGGCTTGACCTACTGTGGCCAGGTCATCCGCTGCCCCTAGGCCGGGCGTCACGGGCGGCTCCGCCGGAGCCTCACCCACGGCATCCGCTCGGGGGGCGGGTCCCCTGGAACCCTCCATCTGCCGGGCCTGACCCGGCTCAGGGCCCCCGCCCGCGGGTGGCAGCTACAAGAACCGCACCTGAATCTCCTGCCCGATCAAGAAAGGTCCCCGATGTCCCAGACTGATGTCCTCGCCGGTCTCGCCGAGATCCTCGAGGAGGTGGCCGGCGTCGAGCCCTCCGACGTCACCCCCGAGAAGACCTTCATTGACGACCTGGACGTCGACTCGCTGTCGATGGTCGAGGTCGTGGTCGCGGCCGAGGAGAAGTTCGGCGTCAAGATCCCGGACGACGACGTGAAGACCCTGAAGACCGTCGGTGACGCGGTCTCGTACATCCAGAAGGCTGGTATCGCGGCGTGACCCGGTCCCCTAGGCGGGTTGTCGTCACCGGCCTCGGGGCGACCACTCCGCTCGGGGGCGATGTGGCGTCCACGTGGGAGGGCCTGCTCGCCGGCCGGTCCGGCGTCCGCGCTCTCACCGAGGACTGGATCGAGACGGTGCCGGTCCACATCGCCGCCCCGCTGGCGGCCGAGCTTCCGCTCGGCCGTGTCGAGGCCCGCAAGCTCGACCGGACCCAGCAGATGGCTCTGGTCGCGTCCCGGGAGGCGTGGGCCGACGCCGGCTCGCCGGAGATCGACCCGCTGCGCCTTCAGGTCTGTGTCGGCTCCGGCATCGGCGGCGTGCTGACTCTGCTCTCCCAGCACGACGTGCTGCGCGAGCAGGGTTTCCGCAAGGTCACCCCGCACGTCGTCCCGATGCTGATGCCGAACGGGCCGGCCGCGACCGTGGGCCTGGCCTTCGGCGCGAAGGGCGGGGTACGTGCCCCGGTCAGTGCCTGCGCGTCGGGCACCGAGGCGATCGCGCTCGCGTACGACCTGATCAAGTTCGGCCGCGCCGACGTCATCATCGCGGGCGGTACGGAGGCGGCGATCCATCCGCTGCCGATCGCCGGGTTCTCGCAGATGCAAGCGCTGTCGCGGCGGTCCGACGACCCGGCGGCCGCGTCCCGGCCGTTCGACAAGGGCCGGGACGGGTTCGTGCTGGGCGAGGGCGCCGGAATCCTGGTGCTGGAGGCCGAGGAACACGCGAAGGCCCGAGGCGCCCGGATCTACGGCTACCTCGCCGGCGCCGGGATCAGCGCCGACGCCTACCACGTGGCCGCTCCGGAGCCGACCGGGGCCGGCGCGGCCCGGGCGGTCACCGAGGCACTGGAGACCGGCGAGCTGGTGGCCGGTGATGTCGCTCACGTCAACGCGCACGCGACGTCGACACCAGTCGGTGACCTTGCCGAAGCGAAGGCGCTGTACCTTGCACTCGGAGCAGCGGCCGGCGCGACGGCGGTCACGGCGACCAAGTCGATGACCGGGCACCTGCTCGGCGCGGCCGGCGCCGTCGAGGCCGTCGTGACGGTCAAGACGATGCAGGAGCGCATCGTCCCGGCGACCCGCAACCTCGACGCTCTCGATGACGAGGTCGAGCTCGACGTGGTGCGGATCGACAACCGGAAGATCAAGTCAGGCGCCGCCCTGTCGAACTCCTTCGGGTTCGGCGGACACGACGTCTGCCTCGCGTTCACGCCCGCCTAGCGGCGGCGAGAACCCCGCCCGCCGGGCGAGAATGCCGGCGAGCGGGTGCGCGTTCCGGGGCCCGTCCCCGGAGACATGGGAACGCGCTGGGTGTCCGGGTCCGGACCCGGACACCCAGCAGCTCTCGTGATGTTGGTGGCGCCAACGACGGCGCCGATGGCCGAGCGGGCCAATCGGAGAACCCGTGCCACCCGCCACGGCCGACGGGCCGGGCCTCAGCAGGGCGCCGCACGCCCCCGCGAGCCGCGTGAGCGGATCCGGGGAAGGCGCACTGGCCGAGGAACTGCGTATCGCCCCTCGTAGTCGCGACTCGCCCCGCGTAACACGGATGTGCAACACACCCACCGCTGCCGCGGCTGGGTGCAGGAGCAGACTGTTCGCCGTTCAGGCAAGGAGATTACCGGTGAGTCTGTCCACGTTGGAACTCGTCGACCCTCGCTCCCCCGTCGCCCGGCTGAACCGCTTCTTCGATGCCGACAGCGTCAACCTGTTCGCCGCGCCCGACAGCTCGGGTGTCGTCGCCGGGCAGGGACTGGTCGACGGCAACGAGGTGGTCGCGTTCGCCAGCGACGCGACGGTGCAGGGCGGGGCGATGGGCCGCGACGGCTGTGCGCGCATCGTGCACGCCATCGAGTCGGCGGCCCGGATGGGCGTCCCGGTGGTCGGCATCTGGCACTCGGGCGGCGCGCGGCTGCAGGAGGGCGTCTCGTCGCTCGACGGCATGGGCCGCGTGTTCTCCGCGATCGTGCGGGCGTCGGGCCGGATCCCCCAGATCTCGCTGGTGCTGGGCGCGGCCGCCGGTGGCGCCGCCTACGGCCCGGCGCTGACCGACCTGGTCATCATGGGTCCGGACGGCAAGGTCTTCGTCACCGGTCCTGACGTCGTCCGCTCGGTGACCGGGGAGGACTGCACGTTCGACAGCCTCGGCGGCCCGACGATCCACTCCACCAAGAGTGGCGTCGTCCACATGACCTGCGACTCCGACGACCAGGCGTACGAGACGACGCGCCACGTCGTCGGCCTGCTGGCCGACCAGGGTGACATCGGCGAGGTCGAGCCGCGCGAGCTCGCCCAGTTCCTGCCCGAGTCGCCCCGGCGCGCCTACGACGTGCGCCCGCTGGTCGGCGGGCTGGTCGACGACGGTTTCGTCGAGATCCACCCCCGGTGGGCCCGCAACATCGTGACCGCGCTGGGCCGCCTCGGCGGCCGGACGGTCGGCGTCATCGCCAACAACCCGTTGCGCCGCGGTGGCTGCCTCGACTCGCTGTCGGCGGAGAAGGCGGCCCGCTTCGTGCGGCTGTGCGACTCCTTCGGGGTGCCGCTGGTCGTCCTCGTCGACACGCCCGGGTACCTGCCCGGCGTCGGCCAGGAATGGGAGGGCGTCGTCCGCCGCGGGGCCAAGCTGCTCTACGCCTTCGCCGAGGCGACCGTGCCGCGGGTGACGGTGATGACCCGCAAGGCCTACGGCGGCGCCTACATCGCGATGAACTCCGCCTCCCTGGGCGCCACGGCCGTCTACGCCTGGCCGACCGCCGAGGTCGCCGTCATGGGCCACGAGGCGGCCGTGAAGATCATTCACCGCCGCACGATCGCCGCGGTCCCCGAGCAGCGCCAGCCCGACAAGATCAAGGAGCTGGCCGAGGAGCACGCAGTCACCGTCGGCGGCGTCGACAAGGCCGTCGAGCTCGGCGTGGTCGACGCGGTCGTCGAGCCGGGCGACACCCGCACCGTGGTGGCCGCCGCCATCGCCGAAGCCCTCGCCGCCGGCCGCCCCGACAAGAACGTCCACGGCAACATCCCGCTGTAACTTTTGTTCCCTGCGTCCGGGCGCGAGCCTACGGCCCCAACCTTGCTTCGCTGCGGTTGTGGCCTGCGGCTCGCGTCCTCCGCAGCGAACGGGCTTCGCTCCGTCCCACGGACCACGCGAAGCATGTCGGCCCGGCGCGGAGCGCCCCCGCCAACGTGGCTCGGGGCGACGCCGGCTTGCGCGTAGGCGCTTGTCCGTGGTCGGCGTCTCTGGTCCCGTCGCGCGCTCTCGCAGCCGATTCGCGACGCTTGATCGCCGGTTTGGCCCTGCGGTGGTCGCGTTCTGCGCCTTGGGACGACCATGAGAGGGCCGAAACAGCGATCAGTCCGCGCCGCCACGAGCTGCCGAGACTCGACTTGGGGCACAGCGCTGGTGGTGCGCGACCCGAGACACCGACCCCGGACAAGCGCCTCCCCCGCGCATCCGCCTCGGCCCGAAACCACGCTGGCACGGGCGCTCAGCGCCCGAAGCAGACGACTCGGCCCGCGCAGCGCCGCCAGTGCGCGCCCCGGGATACCAACCCTGGACACCGCCCTCGTGGGTCCCCTTCGGCCCCGAACCGGGTGGGCGAGGGCGCAAAGCGCCCCAAGCCCGCCAGCGCACCGCCGCCGGGACACGACCACAGATGCAGTCGGTACGCGACCAGAGCTACTGACCCTGGACAAGCGCACGCCTCGCAGGCCCCCTCGGCCCCGAACCGGGTGGGCGAGGGCGCAAAGCGCCCGAAGCAGGCAAGCCGGCCGAAGGCGCGCAAGCGCCGGTTCCGGCCGGCTGCCTCAGGCGTCGGCGATGTCGGTCCAGGTGCTGACGACACGGGCTACCTGGCGGGGGGTCATCCAGGCGGCGGCGCGGGCGAAGATCGGGTCGGCGCGGCGGGCGAGGTCCAGTCGGCCGTCGCCCAGGGCCGGGGCTATCGCGCGGACGTGGTCGAAGCTGATCGTGCCGGTGGTGAAGGCGGCGCGGGTCGCCGGCAGGTCGCGCAGGGCGCGGGCGACGGTGATCAGGTTCGTCGAGGTGGGCGCGTTGATCCGGCACTCCCGGCGCAGCCACGCGGTGGGCGAGACGGCCCCGTCGGCGAGCCACAGCGAGCGGCGGTCGAACTCGCCGAGCAGCAGGATCCAACGGGCGGTCGTGGCGTCGACCGTCGTTCGGCCCTCGATCACCGCGGTCGCCAGGTCAATGTCGGAGAGCCGCTCCGGTTCGGTCGGCAGCCGCGGGTTCGGCGGCGCCCAACCCGGATAGGTCGGGTCGTCACCGCCGCCGGCCGCCAGCGACGACTCGGCCAGTTCGGCGCCGTCGAGTCCCGGCAGTCGATCCACGGACGCGGGCTGGTCGGCGGGTAGGGCCTGATCGCTCTCAAGGCCCGGCAGCTGGTCCTCGGCCGGGCTCGGGGCGGGGGATCGGGCCTGATCGCCGCCCGATATCCCTGAACCGGGTCGGTCGGGCTCACCGGAGGCGTTGCCGGACTCGCTCGGTATCCCAGGCTCGGGTATGCCTGCGCGGTCGTCGGGGACGTCGGTCACCTTGTTGCCACCCCTCTGCGCCAGCTCACCACGGCATGCCTGCCCGCGGCCGGGATATCCGGCGCACGATGAGGGAGACCGTCGAGAGTTCGAACGTATGTTCGTATTTTAGGCGATCGAACGACTGTTCGCCAGCGGCCAGTTGTCCATCAGTTGGCTTGCTGGACGAGCCCACGGCTCACCATCGACCCTCCGAGGCCGGCGGAACGCGGAGATCAACCGCACGGCGGAACGCGGAGATCAACCGCACGGCGGAACGCGGAGATCAACCGCACGGCGGAACGCGGAGATCAACCGCACGGCGGAACGCGGAGATCAACCGCACGGCGGAACGCCTTCGGGCGCCAAGGGCGCCCTCGGCGACCACCCCCGTGGGGCAGGAGGTCCAGCCGGGCGTCCGAGGTGTCGAGCCGTCGATCCGCATACCGATCTGGCGATCTTCAGCGGTCTCAGGAGTGTGTCACGGCGATGATCGTCAACCTGGTATCGATAGATGCGTCGAATCGGGCACCAACCATCAGTTCCGCTACCAGGCTGGCGATCAGGCCAAACCTCGGAGGCTCCGCCCGCTCGACGATCGGCAAGTTGGAATCGGAAACGGCGGCGACGGGCGCCGATCGACCAGGATCGACACGCTTCCCGACGGCCGCTGGCGAGACACGGGTCCAGGACAGCCCGCCATCTCAGACATCGGGCCCCGCCCCAGCCAGACCGCCTACCCCAGACCACCCGCCCCAGACCGCCAGCCCGGACCACCGGGACCGGCCACCTGCCAGATAGTTACCTGATGTGAAATAACGACCTTGGCGGAGAGGTTGCACCCGTCGGAGGTGCGTGACGGGTGTTGCGGGAGTTGGAAACGGACTTCGAGACAGACCGCGAGGCGACGGTCGCGGGCGGAGCGGACGAGCGAACCGTCGGTCCGCCCACCAGGCAGCCACCCGCGGCCAGCGCTCCTCCCCCGGCCGCCGCCAATCCGGGCACCGACGCGACGGCCAGCCACTCAGCGGGAACGCCGGCAACGAGCGTCGCCCCGGCCGGATCGCCGAGGTCCGCCCCACCGGCCGGCGGGACGTTCGCCGCGCTGCGGGTGCCGAACTACCGGCGGTTCATGACCGGCCAGATCATCTCGATGTGCGGCACGTGGATGCAGACGATCGCGCTCGGCTGGCTGGTGCTGTCCCTCGGCGCCTCCGGGACGATGCTCGGCGTCGTCACCGCCGCGCAGTTCCTGCCGGTCCTCCTGGTCGGTGCGTACGGCGGGCTGGTGGCCGACCGCGCCAACACCCGGGCACTGCTGATCACGACGGCGTCGTTGCAGGCCACGCTGGCCGCCGTCCTCGGCGTTCTCGTGATCACCCACGTCGTGGCGCTGTGGATGGTCGTCGTCTTCGCCGCCCTGCTCGGCCTGACCCAGGCCGCCGACAACCCGGCCAGGCAGAGCTTCGTCCAGGAGATGGTCGGCCCCGAGACGCTGCCCAACGCGGTCACCCTGAACTCGGTGACGATGAACGCGGCGCGGGTCGTCGGCCCGGCGATCGCCGGCCTGCTCATCACGCTCATCGGGACCGGCACATGTTTCCTGCTCAACGCGCTGTCGTTCGCCGCGGTGATCGTCGCGCTGATCCGGCTCGACCGCGCGGCGCTGCGGCCGAAGCCCCGGCTGACGAAGGCCCCGGGCCAGATCCGGGAGGGCTTCCACTACGCGGTCCGCACCGCGGGCATCCGGATCCCGCTGATGATGATGGTGATCACCGGCACGCTGGCCTACGAGTTCCAGGTGACCCTGCCGCTGGTCGCCCGGGAGACGTTCCACGGCACGGCGGCGACCTACAGCCTGCTGACCGGCGCGATGGGCGCGGGCGCGGGCGCGGTCGTCGGTGGCCTGCTGGTGGCGCGGCGCCGCCTGACCGGGGTGCGCAGCCTGGTCGTCATCGCCGCCGTGTTCGGGGTGCTGATCCTCGCCACGGCCGCGGCTCCGTCGTTGCCTCTGGTTGTCGGCGCGCTGGTCCTGACCGGTGCCGCCAGCGTCGCCTTCATCTCGACGGGCAACGCGACCGTCCAGCTGTCGTCCGAGCCCAGGATGCGCGGCCGGGTGATGGCGCTGTGGTCGATCGCCTTCATCGGCACCACGCCGGTCGGCGGCCCGATCGCCGGCACCGTCGCGCAGGCCCTGGGAGCACGGGCGGGACTGGTGCTGGCCGGCGTGGCCGCGCTGGTCTCCGCGGCGATCGGCCTCGCGTCGCTGCGCCGCGCCGACGCCGCCCGTCCCGTGTCGGCGGCGGCCCGGCCCACGCCCAGCTCGGGCTGAGCGGCCGGCACCCGCGAACCTCGGCCAACAGCGAGCGTGGCCCCCGACCGGTCGGACTGGTCGGGGGCCACGCTGTTCTCGCTGGACGGGCGCCGGCCGCTACTCGGGCTCGGCCGTGGCCTGGGCGGACGACGCGGTCTGGGACGGGCTGGCGGCCGGGCTCGGCGCCCTGGCCGAGGCCTTGGCGGCGACCCGGTCCAGCTCGGGGAGCTGCACCTGGTCCTCGACCCCGCCGCGGTGCGCCGCCAAGGCGCTGGTGTGGTACTCCTCGGCGATCTCGAGGAACTCGTCCTCGTGGTAGCGCCGGCCGTCGACGGTCGGGCCGACGGTCCCCTCCATGATCGCTTCGACGTCCTCGCCGGTGATGGTCTTGTGCGTCTCCAGCGCGTGGGTCAGGGCCAGCACCTCACGCCGGTTGGCGCTGAGCAGGTCCTCGGTGCGCTCGTAGAGCTCCCGCAGCTTGGCCTCGACCTGCCGGCCCAGCGGCCGGTCGGCGTCGATGGAACCGGTGCCCAGGCCGACGCCGGACATCCAGCCCCAGTTCGTGATCGTGTCGCCCATGGCCGCGCCGATGATGTTCTCCGCGACCAGCCGGGTGGCCGTCTGCAGGTCGTTGCCGACGCCGCGGGTGTTGTCGCCGTCGAAGAACATCCGTTCGCCGGCGAGCGAGGCGAGCGCGACCATCACGTGCGCCTCGATCTCGGACCGCCACTCGAACATCGAGTCCTCGAGCTGGACCCAGGCGACGAAGCCGCCCACGCCGCCGCGCCGCTCGATCGTCGCGATGTCGATCGCCGTGCCGCGACGCAGCCGGTACGCCGCGACCGCGTGGCACGCCTCGTGCAGGGCGACGCTGTGCCGCTCCCGCTCGATGTACTCGTGGTCGTCGGGCAGCCCGTGCTCCTTGACCACCCGGGCGCGCAGGACGTCCGGCCAGGTGATCATGTCGCGGCCGTCCTTGATGGCCTGGGTGAGCGCCTCGTTGACGGTGTCCTTGATGGTCGCGCCGGTGGCCTGCGGGCTCATGATCGCGAGCCGGTCGATCTGCTCCTCGGTGAGCTCGTGCCGGACCTTCGCGAGGTAGCCCTTGTAGGTCTTGACCCGGCCTTCCTTGCTCGGGTAGCCGACCTCGTACTGACGGTCGATGCGGCCCGGTCGCAACAGCGCCTCGTCCAGCGAGTTCGGCATGTTGGTGGCCATCATGATCAAGATGCGGTACTTCGGCGGAGGCTTGGGCTTCATCCCGAGCGTGCGCCGCACCACCCGGTTGAGGAAACCGCGCGGCTTCTTCAGGCCGGACATCTCGGCGAGCAGGGCCTGCAGCGTGCCCATGTCGCCGCCGCCCATTCCGCCCATCGGCATGACGGCCCGGTCGACGCCACCCCGGCGCGCGATCGAGCCGTCGGCTCCGAAGCCAAGACCGCTGGCCGCCGAGGCGCGCTGCCCGTAGAGCTCCGCCTGCGCCCTGGAACTCAGGTAGTGCACGCCGTTGCAGCCCGCGTGGTCGTCCAGCCCGTCCGCATAGGACGGCGCACGCCAGCCCTGCGCGCCCAGGACCGTCGCCCGGCGGGAGAGCGTCGGCTCGGCGCTGCGGTTGAAGCCCTGGGCGAGCTGGCCGCGGTTGCCCAGGCTGTCCGCCTCGTCGAAGAAGGCGATCACGCCGCCGTAGCGCAGCGAGAGCTTGCGCAGCCGGCGGAACAGCGACTTCACCTTCAGAATGCCGACACCCATGAACATCGCCTGGAACGCACCCGGGTCGATGAAGACGTAGGGCTTGCCGGTCTCGCCGGCGACCGCCTCGGCCAGCAGGGTCTTACCGGTCCCGGGCGGTCCCCACAGCAGGATGCCGCCGGGAACGTACCCACCCTTGCTCTCGATCTCCTCCGGGTGCTCCAGGTAGAAGACGTTCTCCCTGACCCGGGAGACGACGTGGTCCTGCCCCCAGACGTCGGCGAAACGGGTCTTCACGTCGTCGGGGTAGTAGACCTCGACGCCGCCCTTCGACATGAACCAGAAGATCGCGGCGAACTGGCCGACCACAAGGAGCAGCAACAGCACGATCTGGAACAGCAGCGGGATGGCGCTCCAGATCGCGTCGGGCACCTTGACGACGGCGTCGAACAGCGAGACGTGCTCGAGCTTCGCGTAGATGAACAGCGCCACGACGAGCGTCACGACCCACTTGGCCGCGCGGCTCAGGCGGTAGCGGTTCCAGTCGTTGAAGCGCAGCATCCGGCGCTCGGCCCGGCCGAACACCCCGTCGGTCCAGAACACGTAGTACGGCGAGGAACGCTCGCCGATGTACATGTGCACCTGACGGACGACCTCGACCCCGGCCAGGGCCAACAGCCACCAGCTGGACCGGGTCTCGATGCTGAGGGCGTCGCCCCAGGACATCAGCGGGTTCCCGGAGACCTGCGCGGCGACCACGAATACGAACAGACCGAGCAGCAGCAGGAGGAACTTCCCCCGGTCCCAGAGCGAGACCTTCTTGCGCCTCGGGCCCGGTGTCGCCGTTGCCGCGCCCCCGTCGCCATCCGGCGCCGGGGACGTGCCGTTCGCCCCGGTGGTGGCGAGGACGTCCGGCGTCGGCGGGTCGGTCTGGTCCATGACTATCGCCCTCAGTCCGTCGGTTCGTCGGTCTCGTCGATGGGTTGTCGCGTCTGCGTGCGGTCGCGTGGGGCCCGCGCCGTCAGCTCGTCGACGTCGGCTTGATCGTGAAGGAGCTCAGGACCTTGTCCACCGCCGGGCTGTTCTGCGCGTAGCAGAGCGCGGTGCAGGTGATCACGAGCTGGTAGAGCACGGTCTGGTTCTGGTCCAGCAGGCTGGTCTGGTCGATCTCCGCGAGGCCAGCCGAGGTCGAGAGCTGGTAGATGAGGTGCACGCCGTGCACGCCATCGGCCTTCTTGACGGTCTCGTCGGCCAGGAGCAGGAAAGCCGGGTGCAGCCGGGCGCCGATCGGGTCCTGCTTGATGGCGGCGTCCTGCGCGGCCTGCGCGTCGTCGACCGAGACGAGCAGGTTGCGCAGGCTGTCGGTGGAAATCGTCTTGGCCTCTTCCGGCAGGAGCTGGCGAACCTGCAGGAATCCGTTCGGCTGCTGGGAGTCCGGGGCGAGCGCCGAGGTCGGCTGGGTGCTCCCGGAGGCGTCGAGCTTGGTCATCCACTCGCGCTGGCTGAGCGCGACGTACATGTCCGGACTCATCTGGCGGGCGTCGATGCCCAGCAGCTGTGGGTCCTGGATCTGCACGTGGCTCCAGCCTTCCGGCACCTTCACGTAGACGCCGGCGGCCTTGTTTGTAACGTATTTGTTACTCGCGGAACTACACGCGGAAGTAAGCACAAGGACACCCACGACGGCGCCTGCTACTGCGGCCCTGAGGACGGACCACGACCGGCGACGCCGATCGGCTGCTCGCGCGACCACGGCAAACCTCCCCAATATGAGGCCGAATCCATGGTGCGGCACCGAGCCATGGTCAAACTACGTCTTCACACAACATTAAAGCTACTGGCCGCCGTGCCGCGTCCTGCCGACCAGGTGTGATTCCGTCCACCCTGCGCGTGCCATCCGCGCACGCACCGTCACCACCTCTCGGCACCACCCTGCGACGCCGCCTACCGTGCCGCCACTGGACGTCTCCGGAGGCCACCGCGGGACACGCCCCACGCACGGCGACGAGAGCGTCGGAGCGGTTCACCCGACGGAGCTGGCCCCACCGTCCGGAGATCTCCCGCTCCGAGCAGATCACATCGATCCCGCCGGGGAAACAGCGACGCGCCATCCCGCCGACGCCGCCCGGACATCACGGCCACACCCGGCTCTCTCGGCCAGTTCCCTCCCGGGGCTGGACGGGTCAGGCACACTGGTCCGCATGGCGCGTACGCGGGCAGCCGGGCACGACAGCGCGTACCGGGCCGTTCCCGGCGACGACCTGCCGGGCACCCCGGGGCGTTCCTCCCGCGACGGCGGCCCACGGCACCTCTTCGGGATCGTCGCGGTCGCCGCGGTGTTCGCCCTCGTCGGGCTCACCCTCTGGCGGCCGTTGTCGGCGCTGGTCGCCGTCCCGCTCATCGCGGTGCTCGCTCTGATCGTCCGGCGGGCCGTGCCGGTGCCCGCCGCGGCCAAGGCCGCCGGCGCGTCCGCCCGTCGCCCGGCCAGGGACGGCCAGGCCACCACTGCGACCTCCCGCGCGGTCCCGCCGTCCCGTGGGGTGCCCGCCCGCCGGCCCGCCACCGCCAGCCGGTACGGCGACCGGCCGCCCTACGACCAGGAGGCCGAGCGGCCCACCACAGCGGTCCGGCGCCCGACGCCACCGCCTGGTCGATACCGGCCGGACGACGACCGGTACGGCCGGGACGACGCCCGCGGCCGCCGCGACGAGCAGGCTCCCCGGCCCCGGCGGGCCGCCACTCCCCCGCCGGGCTTCGACGGCGACCCCGCCTACGTCGATCCGCGCCGCGTCGATCCGGGCCGCGTCGATCCACGGCGCGCCGCCGCCCGCCACCACGCCGACGACCAGGCCCGTGCGTTCCCCGGCGACGCCGCCCGGTCGGCCAGGGAGCCGCGGCCCGGCTACCCGGACGACCGCTACCCGGCGGCACCGGACGTGGCCCAGCCGGCGGCTCGCCACCCACGGGATCCAGCCGGCGACCGCTACACCGGCACGGGGCCCGGCGGCCTACCGGCCGGCGGCACCGGACCCGGCGCGCGGCGTCACGCCGAGGCGGGGTACGGCGAGGTGGGTTACGGCGACGAGACGTACGTCGGCGGCGAGCGTCCCGCCGCCTACCAGCGCGGCCCGGCCGACGAGTACCCCGACCAGCGATCAAGCTACCCGGCCCAGCCGCGGCAGGCCGAGTACGACGATTTCGACGGTTACGAGGACGAGTACGACGGCGAGGGCGACGGCCACGAGGCGGACGTCGACGACTCGGGCGCCGAGACGAGGCGCTGGCGCGGCTGGCGGCGGCCGGACTGGGACGACGACGGTGAGCCCGAGCCCGAGCCGAACGAGGACATGATGCACACCATGGCCCTCGACATGCGTGGCTACCTGGACGACACCGGCAGCTTCCGGATGCCGTAGGAGCGCCGCCGCGCATCCTCCGTGACGGCGACGACGGTCACGCCGTCAGCTGTCCCCGTCAGTGATCTCCGTCCGGCGGCCCCTCGGCGAGCGCGGCCCGGACCGTGGCGACCGCGTCAGCCACCGCCGCCGGGCCACCACCGGCCTGGCCCGCGGCGAGGCCGACGAGGAACGCGGTCAGCGGAGCGGCGGGCCGGGCCACCCCGTGTGCCACGTCGCGGGTCAGGTCGAGCAGCTGCGCGACGTCGACCGCGGCCGGGTCCAGTCCCAGCGCGTCGCCCGCCCGGGCCACCCAGTCCTCCAGTGCGCCCACCGGTCCTCGCCTTCTCCAGCCGCCGATCGCGGGCCCTCGCTAGCCACCGATCGCGGACATCGGCCGGTCCGGCTGCCGGAACGACGGCTCGCCGATGCCATGGCCGGGACGCTTGATCCAGACCGCCTGCCGCCAGCGCTCCGCCAACTCGTCGTCAGTCTCGCCGGAGCGCATCGGGGTGCGCAGATCGCCCTCCTCGCGGGCGAACAGGCAGTTGCGCACGTGCCCGTCGGCGGTCAGCCGGACCCGGTCGCAGGCGGCGCAGAACGGCGCCGTCACCGACCCGATCACCCCCACCGTCGCCGGCCCGCCGTCGATGTGGAACAGCTCGGCCGGCGCGGAGCCCCGGTCACCCACCGCGGTGAGCGCGAACTCGGCGCGCAGCGCCGTGAGGATCTCGGCGGCGGTGACCATCGACGCACGGTCCCAGCCATGCTGCGCGTCCAAAGGCATCTGCTCGATGAAGCGCGCCTCGTAGCCGCGCTCCAGGCACCAGCGCAGCAGCGTGGGCGCCTCGTCCTCGTTGACGCCCCGGGTCAGCACCGCGTTCACCTTCACCGGCCGCAGCCCAGCCTCGGCGGCGGCGGCGAGGCCGGCGACGACGTCGGACCAGCGGTCCCGGCGGGTGATCGCACGGAAGCGGGCGGGATCGGTCGTGTCCAGCGAGACATTCACCCGGTCGAGGCCGGCCGAGCGCAGCGCGCCGGCCGAGCGGGCCAGGGTCAGGCCGTTGGTGGTCAGCGAGAGCTCCGGCCGGGGCCGCAGCGCCGCCAGCCGGCCGACCAGCTCGACGAGGTTGGGGCGCAGCGTCGGCTCACCGCCGGTCAGCCGGACCTCCGTGACGCCGAGCCGCTCGACGGCGATCCGAACGAGCCGGACCACCTCGTCGTCGGTGAGGATGGCCGTGCCCGGCAGCCACGGCACCCCTTCGGCCGGCATGCAGTACGTACAACGCAGCGTGCACCGGTCGGTCAGGGACACTCGCAGGTCCGTGGCCGCCCGCCCGAAGGTGTCGATGAGGCGCACACCTGACAGGGTATGGGTACGGCTGAACGGGCGGGCCGGACGCGGGCGCTGGCGGACCCGCTGGGAGCCGCGGCGACCGGCCGGCACCGGCGCCCGCCAGTGACGGAGCGAACCGGGTTGTCGCCGGTCGGTCGCGATCTCGTTGACGGGCCTGGGACACTACGGCGGCGCCGGGACATCCCGGGTGGCTGGACTTTCCGGGTGGCTGGACGTTACGGGTGGCTGGACGTTACGGGTAGTCGGTCGACGACGTCACCGGCGGGCGGACGGCGTTGGAGGGAGTGGGATGCGCGTCTTCGGAGTCGACATCGGCGGGTCCGGCATCAAGGGCGCACCGGTGGAGATCGACGACGGCACGCTGGCCGCGCCCAGAGTCCGGCTGGCCACCCCGAGCCCGGCGGAGCCCGGCGCCGTCGCCGCGGTGGTTGCCGAGATCGTCGGCGAGTTCGGCTGGCAGGGCCCGATCGGGGTGACCTTCCCCGCGGTGATCCAGGGCGGGGTCGCGCAGACCGCGGCCAACGTCGCCAAGGGCTGGGTCGGTACCGACGTCGCCGCCACGCTGGCCGAGCCCCTCGGCGGGCGGGAGATCGTCGTCATCAACGACGCGGACGCCGCCGGGGTGGCCGAGATGGCCTTCGGCGCCGGGCGGGACGTGCCCGGCCTCGTGGTGATGACCACCTTCGGCACCGGCATCGGCACCGCGTTGTTCCTGCACGGGCAGCTCATCCCGAACACCGAGCTGGGGCACCTGGAAATCGGCGGCCACGACGCCGAGACCAAGGCGTCCGAGGCGGCCCGGGAACGCGAGGACCTGAGCTGGGAACACTGGGCCAAGCGCGTCAGCAAGTACCTCAACACGGTCGAGGCGCTGCTGTGGCCAGATCTGATCATCATCGGCGGTGGGGTGAGCAAGCGGGCCGACAAGTTCCTCGACCTGCTGACGGTGCGCACCAAGGTCGTCCCGGCCCAGCTGCGCAACGACGCCGGCATCGTCGGCGCCGCGCTGGCCGCCGGCATCGACCAGAACCGGCCGAGGATCCCGTCCCGCACGGTCCGCCGCCGCCCGCCGGCCACCCGCCCCCCCGGCGGCCGCCGGCCCTGACCGACGTGGGCGCTTCGCGCGCTTCGACCGGGTGCGACACGCCCGGACGGTCGGGTGAACATCGCCGCGACCCGGTCAGGACGGCAGACTATGGGTGTCGGTGCCCGGCACGGGCCAGCCGGCCAAAGCAGATGCGACCATGCCATTGGCGCCCAGCGCGGTGCCCTGGCCTCCGGTCGCGTCCACCGAGGCCACTGGTCGAACGCCCACCGGCGCAGGCCAACCGTCGTTCCCCGCCCATCGTCGACCGTCTGTCACCAGCCACCCCTCACCCTCCGTGATCGTGGCCGTGCCCGCCTGCTGCCCGGCTCGGCTTCCGGGCGGGTTCGGGAGTCAGCGCGACGACGACGCGGGACGATGTGCGGCGGTGCCGGCGGGTCGAGGCCTGCCGGGCGGCGCGGTCCAGGCTTCGGACCGCGGCCGGCCGGGACGAAGCGCGGCCCGTCGGGCGGGGCGCGGGCAAGGCGACGGGAGGAGATGGCGTCATGCGCGAGCTGCGGGCGGTCGCACTCAGCGAGGACGGCGGCTACCTCGTGCTCGCCGACGCGAGCAGCCGGTCCGACGCCGACCAGTTCCGGGTCCCTGTCGACGACCGGCTGCGCGCGGCGCTGCGCGGCGCCCGGCGCAGCGAGGTCCGGACCGAGAGCGCGCTGACCCCGCGTGAGATCCAGGCCAGGCTGCGCGCGGGCGAGACCGCCGCCGACGTCGCCCGCGCCGCGGGCATTCCGGTGGAGCGGGTCGAGCGCTACGAGGGCCCGGTCCTCGCCGAACGTGCCCGGGTGGTGCAGGAGGCGCGCGCCGCGCTGCTGCCCAAGGACGCCGGTGGCGCCCCCGGCCGGCCGCTCGGCGAGGTGGTCGACGCCCGTCTGATGGCCGGGCAGGACAACCCCGACAGCGCCCAGTGGGACGCCTGGCGCCGGGTCGACGGGATCTGGCTGGTGCAGCTCACCTCCGAGAGCCGCTGCGCCCGCTGGACCTGGGACCCGGTGGTCCGCCGGGTCCGGCCGCACGACGACGCCGCCCGCGCGCTCGTCGCGCCCGAGCCCCTCGACGCCGCGCCGGCACCCGCCGCGCCCGCCCCCGCGCCGGCCCGCCAGGGCCCGCCCGCCCTCACGCTGGTGCCCGAACCGACGGCGGGGCAGCCCGGCCCGTCCCGCCCGGCCCCCGGGTACTCGGGGGACCAGCGGCCGCGGTACGCCCAGCCGGCGCCGTTCCCCGCCGGCGGCTACCAGGAGACGCCCGGCCCGGCGGCTCCGTTCCAGCCCGCGCCCCAGGAGCACTACCCGGCCGCGGCCCAGCACTCTGGCGCCCAGAACCCTGGCGCCCAGAACCCTGGCGCCCAGCACCCTGGCGCCCAGCACCCCGCGGCCCGGTTCCCGGGAGACCAGTACCCCGCCTCCCAGTACCCGGGTGAGGCTTCTCAGGCGTCCCGTGACGACCTCGGCCAGGGCGCCGCCCGGCCGGGCCAGTACCCGGACCCCGCCGCCTACCCGCCGGCCCCGCAGCGGCCGGAACCCGTCGGCCAGACCCGATACCAGACGGACGGCTACCCGCCGCCGGAGCAGCCGGTCCCGACCCATTACCAGGCCGCGGACGCCCCCCGCCCGTTCCCGCAGTTCGCCGCGGAGCCGTTCGACGCCGAACCGGACGGCGGCCCGCTGTTCGGCGAGGACCCGTTCGCGGACGAGCCGTACGCGCAGGACCCCTACGCGACGCCGCACGCCGGCGGCCCGGCCGGACGAGGCGCGCCGGCCGGCCCGCCGACCGGACCGACGCCGGTCGCCCCCTCCTATCGCCTCCCCGCGCCGGAGCACACCGGCGGGCTGCCGATCGCGCCGCCGGCCGGCGAGCCCGAGACGCCCTTCGCCGCGCAGGCGGGCCGCCCGGCTCGCCCGGCCGCGGCGCACCGCCCGGCCCGGCCGCCGGCACTGGACCTACGGCCGACCCGGCCGCTCGACGGCCGTCGGTGGCCGGACCACGACGACGCGGACCTCGATCTCGCCCTCGACGCGGACCTGTTCGACGAGCCGGCCGACCACCTGGCCCCGCCGTCGCCCGCGCCCGCCCGCCCGCTGCCGCGCCCGGCCACCGCCCCGCCGCGGGGGACGCCCGCTCCCCCGGCCCGCCCGGCGCCCGCGCCCGCCCGGCCGCCGGCCGCCCAGGCCCAGCCATCGCCCCAGCGCGCCGGGCTGCCTCCGGCCCCGCCACAGCGGCCCGAGGCCCGACCGGCCCAGCCGCGCCCGGTGCCGCCGCCAGGCCTGGAAACGCCCGGCACCCCCACCGCGCGACCGACCCCACCTGCCCCGGCACCCCAGGTGGCCCGGCAGCCCGATCCTCGGCCCACCCCGCCAGCGGTGGCTCCGGCCTCGAACACCCCGTGGCGTGCCGAGACCGCCGCCACGGCCGAGGCCAGCGCCGGCACCCCCGGCGACCAGTGGGCGCGGCAGGCGCCCGTCGACCCAACGGCGCCGGAGCACGGCGCGGCTTCCCGGCCCGCCACCGCGCCACCAGCCCAGGAGGCGCTGTCGTGGGAGGCGCCCGCTCGCGACGAGTTCCCGGCCGCCGCCGATCCGGCGGAGGCCGACCAGCTGGACGACCTGCCGGTCGTCGCACCGGCCGCGGAGCCGGTCCTGGCCGCGCCACGCGTCGCGGGCCCGGCCGTCGTCCCGGCCCGGCCCTCCCGCTCCCCGGCCCGACCGGCGGCCAGGGCGGCCGACGCCGACCGCCCGTCGGCCGCCGTCCCGAGCACACCCGTCACGACCACGCCCGCGCCGACGACGCCCGGCCCCGACGCGCAGGTAGCGGCGGCCGAGGCCGCCGCTGAGCCCCTCCCGGCCGCGGTCTCGGCCAGGACTGGCCGGACGACGTCCGCGCGCGGCAGAGCGGCCCTCGCGGCCGCGGCGGCGGCCGAGGCACCTACTCCGGGTGACCCCGGCGCGCACGACCCGGAGCTCGTCGCGACGGACGCGGCGGCCGACGTTCCGAACGCTGACGAACCGACCGGTGACGGAGCGCCAACCGAGGTGACGGCCGCCACCGAGGCGAGTGCGCAGGCCGGCGCCGCGAAGGGCGACGTGACGAAGAAGACGTCGGCTACCGGCGTGAACCGGCTCGCGGCGGCGGCCGCCGCCGCGAAAGCCGCCGAAAAGCAGGACAAGCCGGAGAAGTCGCCCGGGAAGAACCAGGACAGGACGCCCGGATCGGCCGCTACGGAGGGTGACAAGGACGCCGGGAGTCCGCCATCGAACCGCCCGCGGAACACCCCCCGAACTGGTGAACGTGCCGGAGGCGGTCGACGTGGGCGCAAGTCGGTGCCAGCATGGGATGACATCGTCTTCGGAGCCCGTCGCACCTAGCGAACTGTAGGTAGGCGGGGCACGGCCCCTGGCGCATGGCGCTCAATCCCCCGAAAGGGGGCTGAAGTCCCGGAAACCGCGAAACGCGGGGCACGACTCCGGGAAGGGTCGAAGATGGTGGTCTCGGCGGTCAGAGGAGACCCAACGGGACGCGGTACGGCCGCTCTGGACGCAACGGCGCCACTCCAGCCGGCATGACCGGACGCCATGCGATGCAACCTCATCGCGTGGCCGGCGGTCCTAGCGAAGTGTGAGGGACCGATCACACGGCCAGGCTGGAAGCTCTGGCCGCCGGACACAGTTGGAGAGGGTGTGACTGGTACTACCACGAAGCCGACGCTGACCAACCTCGACAGGTGCGACAGGTGCGGCGCTCAGGCGTACGTTCGCGTCGTCCTGCCCGGTGGCAGCGACCTGCTCTTCTGCCGGCACCACGCCAAGTCCCACGACTCCAAGCTCCGCGAGATGGCCGTCGAATACCACGACGAGTCAGACAAGCTGACCGTCGGCAGCTGACGAACCGAACTGGCGCGGGCCTGCCGGGTCCGCCGCTCGTGCCGGGCGACCCCTGTGGTCGCCCGGTCCCGGGCGGCCTCCCGGCAGGCCCGCGTCACGTTGTGGCCGAGTAGCCCGGATGCGCTCGCGGACAGCACCCTCAGCCATCAATGCCGGCCCTCCGTGCGCCCACCTGGCGGAACGGGAGCACGGCGGGGATACTGCCAACCGCGCACATCGACAGATGGTCCACAACCGCCGGCCGGCGACCCCGTACGGTTGGGGCCGTGACCACGGCCAACGAGCGCGCGCCCGTGGTGGTGCCGTCGCCCGTACGGGGGGCCGGAAGCCACGAGACGCCTCCCGCTGAGCACCGCTCCACGTCCATCCACCACGCGGCAGCGCATCCGGCCGGCGAGCCGCCCGGGCCGTCGTCGGCGCGGCGGCGGTCCAGCAACGGCCGGCCCGAGCCCGATCAGCGCGACAGGCCTGCTGGCGACGCCACCACTCCCTCGGGCGCCGCCGGGCCCCCGAACGGCGCCACAACGTCGTCGGCGGCCGGTACGGCGGCCCAGAAGGCCGACGGCGGCCCGGCCGGCGACGGCTCCGGCCAGGCGCCGGCCGTCCCGCTGGTACACCGGGTCGTCGCGGCGACGCGGCTGCACGCGGCGGACGCGGGACGCGTGGCGGCCCGCGCGATGTCGAACGCCTGGCGCGACCGGGTGCTGGGCCTCGCGGCCGAGGCCGGTTTCTGGCAGCTGCTGTCGTTGCCACCGCTGTTGCTGGCCCTGCTCGGGTCGATCGGCTACCTGGGCGACGCGCTCGGCTCCGACGCGGTCAACAGCATCCGCAACAGCCTGCTGCGCGGCGCGGACGACCTGCTGACCGCCGACGTCGTCGACGACGTG
Organism: Pseudofrankia inefficax; assembly: GCF_000166135.1. Lineage (NCBI taxonomy): Bacteria > Bacillati > Actinomycetota > Actinomycetes > Frankiales > Frankiaceae > Pseudofrankia > Pseudofrankia inefficax. The sequence goes on along the minus strand of NC_014666.1, from coordinate 1,474,816 downwards.
GTCCGCCCGACGGTCGACCAGATCCTGACGCACGGGCGCCCGGATGTGATCTCGATCGGGTTCGTGCTGTCGCTGTGGACCGGCTCGACCGCCATGGCGACCTTCGTCAACACGATCACGATCGCCTACGGCCAGCGCGACCTGCGCTCCGCGGTCCGCAGCCGGATCGTCGCCCTGCGGTTGTTCATCATCCAGGTCATCACCGGCATCATCCTGCTGCCCGCGCTGGTGCTGGGGCCGGGCCTGCTGGCCGAACTCCTGCGCGCCAAGCATCATCCAACGATCGAGCTGCTCCTCAAGTCGGCGTTCTGGCCGGTGGTCGCGGTGGTCGCGCTGACGGTGCTGACGTCGCTCTACCACCAGGCCCTCCCGCAGCGGCGGCCCTGGCGGCGCGCGCTGCCCGGCGCCGTGTTCGCGCTGGTCGGTTGGCTGGTGGGCAGCTACGTGCTGCGGCTGTACCTGGAGCGGGTCTTCGGCAACGAGCTGGTCTACGGCTCGCTCGCCGCTCCGGCCGCCGCGCTGCTGTTCTTCTACATCACCGGCCTCGCGGTCCTCCTCGGCGCCGAGCTCAACGCGGCGCTGGACCAGCGCCGCCCGGGCGCGCCGGCACCCGAGGCGCCCCAGGACGACTCCGTGGCCAAGGATCCCACCCCTGACTCGGCCCCGGCGGCGTCACCGGAGGCCGGCGCCGAGGCGGCCAGGAGTCAGTACGTACAGGACGAACCGCCGGACGACTGACCGGTCGCAGGCTGGGTGGCCGCGGCCGGCGCGCCGCCGGCCGGCAACGCGGCGGGCCGCGCGGCGCGCGTCACGCTGGTCGACGCCGCGGCCCGCGGCTGGAGGCCGCCCGGCGCGGCCGTGGCCGCCGGCCGCAGCGGGGCGAGGAAGGCTGCGAGCTTCGCCGGGTCGACCAGCAGCACCGACTGGCCCGCGCGGGTCGCGGGCGTGGCCGGCACCGTCTCGAACCCGGAGCCGCCGCCGGTGAGCGTCCGCATCCGCAGCGCCAGCGGCTCGAGATCCGTGAGGCTGGTGCCCCGGTCGACCGTCAGCGCGGACGTGGTCGCGTCCAGGACGTCGCGGACCCGCACCGGGTTCGCCAGCGTCGACGGCGCGGTCATCGCGTGGAACACCACGCTGAGGAACTGCTGCTGGCGGCGGATGCGGTCCAGGTCGCCCTCGGGCAGGCCGTACCGCTGCCGGACGAAGGCCAGGGCCTGGGCGCCGTCGAGCCGGTTCGCGCCGACCTGGCCCGACCAGCCCGACATCCTGTCGTGGAGGTTGTCGAACCCGCGGGCACGCAGCGAGGCCGGCAGTTCCTTGACGCAGACCGTCACCCCGCCCAGAGCGTCGGTGATCGCCTGAAAACCGCCGAAGTCCACCTGGACGTAATGATCGACCCGCAGGCCGGTGAGCCCCTCGATCGTGCGCACCAGCAGCGCCGGGCCGCCGAGTGAGAACGCGGAGTTGAGCTTGGACCGCTGTTCGGCGTGGGTGACCCCGCCCGACTGGTAGGACGGGATTGTCACCCACAGGTCGCGCGGGAACGAGACCATCGTCGTCGAGCCGTCGCGGTCGAGATGGGCGAGGATCGTGGTGTCCGACCGCTGGCCCTCGACCTCGCCGAACTGGCCGCCCAGGCCGGCGCGCGAGTCGGAGCCGACCAGCAGGATGTTCTCGGTGCCACCGCGAGCCGCCGCCGGGCGGCCCGCCGCGGCCAGGCTCAGGTCGACGTGATGCACCCGGCCGTTGTAGTGGCGCACGACCCCCCAGCCGCAGGCCGCGAGCAGCAGGACGCCGAGCGAGCAGAGCGCCGCGACCGCCGTCACCAGCCGGCGGGTGCCCTCGGCTCCCCGCCGCGGTGGCGCCGGGACGGGCTGGTCCTCGTCGGGATACCCGCCCGGATCGGCGGCTCTGCTCCCCTGGTACCTAGGGCTCCCCTGGTAGCGAGGGCTCCCCTGGTAGCGAGGCCGCGGCGTTCCCTCTTGCCCGCCGCGCGGTCGCGGCTCGTCTGGCCACGTCATGGTGGAGGCCTCCCCGCGGATGCGCCGAGATATCCCGATCGTGGAGGTTCGACCCGACTGGCGGGTCCACCACCTTGCGTATCACGATTCGGGACGGATCGGGCCTCGCCTGCGGCGTCGGCCTCCCGACTGCGCGGCGTCGCGGATTTTCCTGCTTCGGTCTGCCCGGTCCGCCGACGCGTCGTTTCGACATTCGGTCCACGACGTGGCCCGATACTCCCGACCGGACCGGCGGCCGAAGATCGTCCGTCCCCGGTCAGACCGGTACGACGGTGGCGCCTTCGGGCCAGTCGTGCCATTTCACCGGCGGTTTCGCGCAGCCGGCCGCGGCGAACCACCGGGCCCGGCGGAGGCCGGGTACCTCGACTTTCCCGGCCGGCCGCGCTGTCCCAACCGCTCGGCCTAACGTTGACCCATGAGTGCTCAGCCCGCCGAAAGCTCACCGTCGCCGCCGGGGAGCGGCGCGTTCACCGACCGAGCCGACGTTTCGCCGACCGTGCCGGGAGACCGGCCGGCTGTGACCACCGAAACATCCGTGACCACCGAAACATCCGTGACCACCGATACGGCCGTGACCACCGGAACACCCGGGCCCACCGAAGACGCCGCGGCGCCCACGCCTGAGACGAGCGGTGGCCGCGCCGCCGGGCAGGTGAGCCATGACGAGGAACCGCACGCGGCGTTCCGGCAGTTCATGGCGACGGGGTGGGCGCCGCCCGCGGATCTCTCGGGGACCCGCGACGACGCCGCTCCCTACGCCGCGAAACGACGCGCGCTGCTCGGGACCCGATTCCCCGCCGAGGCCCTGGTGATTCCGACCGGCGGGCTGCGGGTACGGGCAAACGACACCGACTACCCATTCCGGCCAGGCAGCGACTTCTTCTGGCTCACCGGCTGCCGTGATCCGGACGCGGTTCTGCTGCTGCTGCCGAATCCAGCCGGCGAGCACGACACCGTGCTGTACGTGGCCGACCGCTCCGACCGGTCGACGCCGGCCTTCTACACCGACCGTCTCGGTGAGCTCTGGGTCGGCCCGCGACCCGGTGTTCGGGAGACGTCCGAGGCGCTGGAGATCGAATGCCGGCCGCTGACGGAACTCCCGGCCGCGCTGGGCCGGCTCGCCCCTGGTAACACGCGGGTGCTGCGTGGGCTGGACGCTCAGGTCGACGAGGCGGTGCTTACCTATCCCGGCCGGCGGGCCGCCCGCGCGGATGCGCCGAGTCGGGACGGTGAACTCGCCGAGGCGTTGTCGGAGCTCCGGCTGCTGAAGGACGACTACGAGATCGCCCGGATGGAGGAGGCCGTCGCCGCGACGGTGCGTGGCTTCACCGAATGCGTCGTCGAGATGCCGGCGGCGGCCAGGCTCCCCAACGGCGAACGCTGGCTGGAGGGAACGTTCTGGCGGCGGGCCAGGGTCGACGGCAACGACGTCGGATACGGCTCGATCGTGGCCTGTGGACACCACGCGACCACACTGCACTGGTGGCGCGACGACGGCCCGGTGCGCCCCGGGGAGCTCGCCCTTCTGGACATGGGGGTGGAAAGCCGCTCGCTTTACACCGCGGACGTGACCCGCACACTGCCGATCAGCGGTGCGTTCAGCGACGTGCAGCGCAGGGTTTACGAGGTGGTGCTGGCCGCGCAGCAGGCCGGAATTGACGCCGTCCGGCCCGGCGCGGCGTACCTGGACCCGCATCGGGCGGCCATGCGGGTGATTGCCACCGCACTGCACGACTGGGGCCTGCTGCCGGCGAGTGTCGAGCAGTCACTCTCCGAGGACACGAAAGCGCCGGGCGCCGGCGTGCACCGGCGCTACACACTGCACTCCACCTCGCACATGCTCGGTCTGGATGTTCACGACTGCGCGCAGGCGAGGGATGCGACGTACCGCAACGCGGATCTGGCCGCCGGGATGGTGCTCACCGTGGAGCCCGGGCTTTACTTCCAGCCCGACGATCTGACGGTCCCACCTGAGCTGCGCGGCATCGGCGTGCGCATCGAGGACGACATCCTTGTCACCTCGGACGGCTCCCGCAACCTGTCGGCCGCTCTCCCGCGGGCGGTCGGAGATATCGAGACCTGGATGCGCCAGCACCGCCCGGTCTGATCGGGCGCACGACAGCGGGCCGGCCAGCCCGCGCAGCGGCGCCCGCGGGCGCTGGTTTCCGCCAAAAAGGCCGGCTGGCTCCCGTTCGGGAGCCAGCCGGCCTTCTCGTCACCCTGTGGTGACATAGATTCACCTAAGGCTGACGAAGGTGCCCGTCGGTCTCACCGTCCGGGCAACCGGCCTGACGCGACGCAGTCGCCAAATCCGGCCGGACCCTCGAAGTCACTGGAAAAATGCGAAAACGACAACTCGGACCGGTCATCCCGTAACCAGCCGAACACCCCGCCGGGCGCGGCACCGGGAGACCGAGCCGACTCGGGCCTCGCCGAGGTCAACGAAAATCCCCGACCGGCCGGCCGCCAATCCCGGGCCAGCGGACACCGTGGATAGCTGAGGAACCGCCCGTACGGCGGACATCTGGTCCGGTCACGCCGACGAAGCCGACCGAACCCGGAAATCCGGCTGCCCCGGGGCCGAGCGATGCTCGACAGCCGGGGTTCCGGGGACCAGGATCACCCGCGAGCCACGCTGGCGGGCCATCAGGGGAGATCCCCTGGACGAACATTGCGGGCCACCGGGAAGCCGGCCGAAAACCGTCGGAACGGCCACCCCTACCCCACCTCGAAGCACCGGTTCCACGAGCTGGAGCGCTGGGTGGCGATCCAGTCCGCGGCCGGCGGCGAAGCCCGACCGAAGGCCAACAATCTGCCTACCCCCGGGCCGAGAGAACCTCGACAACGGGGGTTCCAGTGGACCCGGGGTCCCCGGCAAGCCGCGCTTGCGGATTGTCGGGGGAGATGACCCCGTGGCAGACCTCTCGTTCGCCGCCTCCGGCGAAGCCGGTCGAAGACCGGCGAGCAGGCGAACCCGCCTCGAACTAGTGGGCCTTCTCGTACGCCTCGACGATGTTGGAGGCGATACGGCCGCGGTCACTCACGGTGTAGCCGTTGCTGCGCGCCCACTCACGAATGTCGGCGGTACGGTCCGTTCCACCGCCACGGCGAGAAGTGACGCGAGCAGCGGCGCGACGGCCACCCGAGGCACGACCACCCGAACGGCGAGCGGCGCCGACGAACGGGGCCAGCGACTCACGCAGCTTGGTCGCGTTCTTCTCGGAGAGGTCGATCTCATACTGCGCGCCGTCGAGGCCGAACCGGACGGTCTCGTCGGCCTCTTCGCCGCTGAGATCGTCAATCAACGAGACGATGGTCTTCTGGGCCATGTCAACTCCTTCAGGTCAGCGGTTCAGGTCAGCGGACCCCAGAACTCACGCGTCTAGTATTACCACGAGAACACGGGGAACGTTCGCGACTGGTTCGAGGTGGCGAGCCGGGAGGCCGACCTTGTTCGCCTGGCTACCGACGATTCAGCGCTGCGCGCAGATCTGTCGACGCAGATCCGTGCGGACTCCGCTACGCGCGGACGCGGGCCTACGGGCGAGATCCCCGAATCGACCACATGGCGCTTCGGCTCGGCTTCCGGCGCGCCGCAATGTCTGCCCGCGCGCTCCCGTCGGCATCTGGAGCTACCGCGTGCCAAGAGTGCCAGTGGTGAAGCGACGCCGCGACAATGGCGCGATCAAGGCTGTGGCACGCCGCTTCGTGCGGTTCCCCGCCGATTCAGCCTCCGCCGCTCCGGACCGGGCCGAGCCTACGGCAGCCCGACGAATCGGCGGGCACGGTGGTTTGCTGGTTCGGCTATGGGTGTGATGTCCATCAAGGGTGGGGCGACGCCGGAACCCTGATGGCGGGCTTCCGCGTTCGCCCCGGTTGCCGTCCGGCGATGCCCACGACCACGGAACGGTGTCGCACCGGTGGATCTGTCAGCGGAACCTAAAGAGTCCACCGCCGCCGGCATGATAGGAGGCCCATCGTGTCAACGGAATCACCCGCCCGGACCCGGAACTTCACACCCTTGGGGACAGATGGGCCACGACGCACGGGTGCCGCGAGCCCTGGAGCCAGCCCTACGCGACGGTCAGCGGCCGGTGGGGCGCCATTGCTCGTCAAACAGAGCCACGCGGTGTCGGCGGGCTTTGGAGTCGCTACGGTCGGCATCCGGCGGCCGCTGTCTCCCCTATGGGACGGACTTTCGCCAGCGCGAGGCCGGCACGAGCCGGCAGCACGAATGGGAAACCTTGACCGATGGTCCGCCGGAACGGTCCACCCTCCGGTCTTTCGGCGCCCCCTCGGCGTCCGTGCGGTGACCGCGCGGATCAGCACTGTCATTCCGGCCCGCCTGGTCAGCACCCCGCGATGACCGCGCGAACCTGGGTGATCGACGCGGCAAACGTGGTCGGTTCCCGCCCGGACGGCTGGTGGCGTGATCGCCCGGGCGCCGCCGCCCGCCTGCACGCGCGGATTCTGCGCCTGCTCACCTACGTCGAGCCGCCCGCCGAGGCACCCGTTGGGCTGGCCACCGAGCCTCCCGCGAGGCCGGCCGGGGACGCGGAACCCGGTAGCCCGCCCGGCCCGCCGGAGCGGGTCGTTCTCGTCCTGGAAGGAGCGGCCAGGGCTGGCGTCGAGCCCGGCACGGTGCTTGCCGTAACCCGGTCCGGGCTCGCCGAGAATGCCGATCGGCCGCCGGATTCAGCGCGGTCGTTGACCGTGGTGCACGCGCCCGGCTCCGGCGACGACGCGATCGTGGCGGCGGCGCTCGCCGCGACGCCACCCGTGCTCGTCTTCACCTCGGATCGGGCCCTGCGCAGCCGCGTCACCGCGAACGGCGCCCAGGCGCACGGCGCAGGAAGCCTGTGGGCCCTTCTGGACCGTGTTTAGCCAATACGGCACCTGATTTGTCGGCACGGCCGTCCACACGGCCGCAGCGGCCCGCTCAGGCCGGCGCAGCGGCCCGGGGGCGCGGCGGGCGCGGTGCCAGCCGGGCGGTGAAGCGGCCCCCGTTGACCGTGACGTCCAGCGGAATGCCGAAGCATTCGGACAGCGGCCCGGCGGTCACCGTCTCCTGGACCGGCCCGGCGGCCACCACCCGGCCGTCGCGAAGCAGCAGGGCGTGGGTGACGCCGACCGGGATCTCCTCGACGTGATGGCTGACCATCACCATCGCCGGCGCGGTCGGGTCGGCGGCGAACCGGGTGAGCCGGCGCAGCAGGGCCTCCCGCGCGCCCAGGTCGAGGCCGGCGGCCGGCTCGTCGAGCAGCAGCAGCTCGGGGTCGGTCATCAGCGCGCGGGCGATCGCGACCCGCTTGCGCTCGCCCTCGGACAGGGTGCCGAACCGGCGGTCAACCAGCGCGCCGCAGCCGAACTGGCGCAACAGCCCGGCGGCCCTGGCCATGTCGATCTCGTCGTACCGCTCGTAGCCCCGGCCGAACACCGCCCAGGCGGCGGTGAGGACCACGTCCAGCACCCGTTCCTCGGGCGGCGGCGTCTCGGTGAGCGCCGAGCTGACCAGCCCGACCCGGTAGCGCAGCTCACGCATGTCGACGGAACCCAGTCGCGAGCCGAACAGGTCGACGGCGCCCGCGGTCGGGAAGAGCCGGCCGGCCGCGACGAGCAGCAGCGTCGTCTTGCCTGCGCCGTTCGGCCCGAGCACGACCCAGCGCTGCCCGGCCGTGACCGTCCACCTCACGTCGGACAGCAACGCCGCCCCGTCTCGCCGCACGCTGACCGCGTCGAGGCTCACGATCGTGTCCGCCATGGCGCTCACGTTACCGGTCGGGAAGCGAGCAACCGGAGCGGCGTTTGCCGCGCGCACCGCCGCCGGGTGGCGGTCCCGCCCGGCCGGTGGAGGGCGGCCTGGCACGACGGAGCGGGCCGGGAGCACGGTGATCGCTCCCGGCCGAGGTGACGCGGCGGCTCAGCCGGACTGGCCGGCCGTGAACGCGGCAGGGCCGATCTCAGCCCAGACGACCTTGCCGTCTGCGGACGGCCGGGCACCCCAGCGGTCCGCGAGCGTGGCGACCAGGTCCAGGCCGCGGCCGGCCTCGTCCTCGACGCCGGCGTGCCGTCGCCGCGGCAGCCGCCCGCCGCCGTCGGCGACCTCGACCACGACCCGGTCGGCGAGCCGGCGGACGCGGGCGTCGATCGGCGCCCGGCCGTGCGCGACGGCGTTGCCGACCAGCTCCGACAGCACGAGGACGGTCGTCTCCAGCGCGTCGGCGGGCAGCGCCCAGTCGGCCAGCGCGGCCCGGGCGGCGGCCCGCGCCGTCGCGAGGTCGGCCGCGCCGCCGTCCACCGGGATCTCCACTGTCGCGCCGGGCGGCGGGGCCGCCGGCAGCCGGGCGACCAGCAGCGCCGCGTCGACGCTCACCGGCTCCTCGGCCGGGCCGCCGACCGGCTCCGCGCCGGCGCGGGTGACTGTCTCGACCGTGGCGCCCGCTGTCGGGCCGAGCAGGGCGAACGCCTCGTCGGCCAGCTCTGGCAGCGGCACCCCGGACCGGGCCAGCGCGCCCGCCAGCTGGGAGACCCCCGCGTCCAGCTCACGGCCACCGGCGGCGACCAGCCCGTCGGTGAACAACGCGAGCAGCCAGTCCGGTCCGAGGCGGACGACGTACTCCTTCACGTCGTCGCGCCGCGAGCCCAACGCGGGACCGACCTCCATGTAGAGGCGGGAGACCAGCCCGTCGGGCGCCACCACCAGGGGCGGCGGGTGCCCGGCGCTGGCCAGCGTCACCCGCCCGGAGTCGGTCTCGACGATCGCGTAGATGCACGTGGCCAGCTGTACGGGCAGGTCAGCCGGCCCGCCGGCGCCCGGCGAGCCGCCCGCCTGATCGGGCTCGTCGGCGCCGTCAGCCTGGCGTCCCTCGACGGCGAGGTCGCCGAGCACGCCGTCCAGCAGGGTGATCACCTCGTGCGGCGGCAGGTCGAGCCGGGCGCAGGCGCGTACCGAGGCCCGCAGGGCGTCCATCACAGCCGCCGCAGCGTCGCCGCCGGCGATGTTGCCGATCGCCAGCGCCGCGCGGCCGGCGCCGAGGTCGATCACGTCGAACCAGTCCCAGCTGACGCCGCCCTCGCCGGGGCGGTGGCGGGCGACCACGGCGAGCCCGGCCGGCGTGAGCGAACGGGCGGCGGCCCGGCGGCTGGCCGCGAGCGCCGCCGGAGCGGCGGCAGCGGCGAGCTCGGCCCGGTCCACGGCATCCGCGGCGCGGGCCGCCAGCTCACCGACCATCGCGAGGTCGGCCTCGGCCAGCGGCTGCCGGTCGCCGAGCGCGGCCAGCGTGACGACGCCGATCGCCCGGCCACCGCGCAGGATCGGGGCCGCGGCGATCGTGCTCGCGCCGGCGCGGCGGGCCCAGCGCAGTTCGTCCGTGGCCGGCGCCGCCAGCGTCTGGACCGACGACAGGACCCGCTCGGAACTCGGGCCGTCCCCGGATGGTCCGGTCTGGGCCGGGTCGGCGGCCGCGTCGCGCAGGACGGCGAGCTGGGGCTGCCCCGTGGCGAGCGCGCGGCCGACCGCGCTGGCCGCCGGCCAGCGCAACGGCCGCGGCCGGGGCAGCGCGGCGGCGCCGGTCGGAACGGTCGCCGCGACGCGGACCAGCTCGGGCGCCGGCACGACGGAGGCGGATTCCTCGTCGCCGTCCGGCTCGGTGTCCCCCGAGCCGTCGGCCCGTACGGGCGACCCGTCGGCGACCGCGGGCTGCTCGGCGGTCGGGTCGGCGAGCAGGTAGACGGCGCAGGCGTCGGCAAGCTCGCCGACGGCGGCCTCGGACAGCGCCCGCAACGCCCGGTCCGGCGTGCTGGCCGGGGCGGGGCCGACTCCGGCCGCCACGGCCGCGCTCACGGTGGCGAGCACGCCCAGCCGGCGGGCGGCCCGGTCGGCGGCGGCCCGGGCCGCGGCGGTGTTCTCCTGGGCCACCCGGCCGGCGGCGGCCTGCGCGAGCGCGCTCTCGAACAGCTCGGCCCGCTCGAAGGCCAGCGCGCACTGGTCGGCGAGCAGCTCCAGGTAGCCACGCTCGTCGAGGCTGAACTCGCGGGCGGTCGGGAAGCCGAACAGCAGCACCCCGACCGGGGTGTCACCGGTGGCCAGCGGCAGCAGCGCCCAGGACCGGTCGTCGGCGGCGTTGACGGCGGCGACGAGGTCGGGGACCGGCCAGCGCGCCGTCAGCTCCTCCCGGGTGGTCAGGAACAACGGCCGGCGGCCCCGGACCACCTCGGCGGCCGGGTGCACGGCGCCCAGGCCGATCCGCGACCACCGCGCGGTGTGATCGGCCGAGTAGCCCGCCAGGGCGCGGAAGACCAGCGTCTCGCGGGCGTCGTCGATCAGCGCGACGCCGCGTCCTGACGCACCGAGCACCCGTCCGGCCTCCATGACCACGGAGACGACGTCCTCGCTGGTCACCGCGCGGGCGAGGGCACTGGTCACCCGCTGGATCTGCTCGACCCGGTCGGTGGCGGCCCGGACCCGGCCCGCGGCGGCCTCGGCCGCCGCCTCGGCGGCCCGCAGGTCGGTGACGTCGGTGAGGGCGCCGACCCACTCACCGCCGGTCGTGCCGGTCAGCGCCCGGGCGCTCAGCACCCGCTCCGCGCCGTCCGAGCCCAGCACCCGGAACTCGGCCTCGAAGCTCTCGCCCCGGTCCAGCGCGGTCTGCCAGGCGCGGCGGACGGCGTCCCGGTCGGCGGGGTGCACCGCGTCGATCCAGCCGAACCCGTCGGACTGGGCCCGCCGCTGTCCGGTGAACGCCCGCCAGCGCGGCAGGTCGGCGTCGAACGTGCCGTCCGGGCCGGCCCGCAGGACATCGGCGCCGGCGGCCTCGGCCAGGACGCGGGTGCGCTCCCGCTCGCGCGCCGCGTCCTGCTCCGCGTCCCGGCGCGCGCTGACGTCGATCGCGACGAACACCGCGCCCAGCGGAGCGCCGCCGGGCCCCGGCACCGGGTACCAGCTCGCCTGCCAGGTCTGGGTCGGGCCGCCCGCGCCGGTCGCGACGCTCATCTCGAGGTCGCCGACCGGCTCGCCGCTGCGCAGCGCCCGCCCGAGCAGGTTGGCCAGCTCGTGGCCGATCTCGCCGAGCAGCTCGGGGGCGGTGCGCCCGATGTGCTCGGCGACGGTCCGGCCGTTCAGCCTGGCCAGCACGTCGTTGACCCGCACGTACCGGCCGGCGGCGTCGTGGAACGCGAGCGCGATCGGCGCCCGGGTGAACAGCGTCTCGGCGACGGCGGCCGACGTCGGCAGCGCCCCGCCCGCTCCGGGCGCGCCGCCGGGCGCAGCCGCGGCCGGGGCGGGCGACGGCTGGCCGCCGGGACCGGCCGTGGCGTTCGCGGACGGTGGTGCCGGTGGGGCCGGGGGCGGTGGTGGCGGCGTGGAGACCGGGGCAGGAGGCGGGGTCGGGCCGGCGAACGGCGGTGCCTCCCCCGGCGGGTAGCTCGGGGGCTGGGGCGGCGGCGTGGTCGCGAGCCCGGGTGGACCGGAGCGGGCCTGCTCGGAGCCGGCCGGCCGGCTCGACGGCTCGGCCAGCGGCACGGAGCCGGTGTGCCGCGCGGTCGGGCCGTAGGGGTTCTGGCCGTAGGCCTGCCGGGCGGCGCCGGGCCCGGGCGCGGCGGGCGCCGCGCCGTAGCCGGGGCTCCCGGCCGGTGCCGCGCCGTAGCCGTCCGCCGGCGCCGCGCCGTAGCCAGGACCGCCCGCCGACGGCGCACCACCGACGCTCGATCCACCGACGCCTGGCCCGCCGACGCCGGATCCGCCGACGCTCGGTCCGCCGACCTCGAAGCCGCCGTAGCCAGGGCCGTACCCGCCGGCGCCCTGGTCCCCGCGGTCGTAGCCGCTCGGTTCGTAGCCGGGATAGCCCGCGGGCGGTGCGCTCGCCGGGTAGCCGCCGTAGCCGTCGTCCTGGCTCTGCCCGCCATAGGGCGCCCGGTCGTAGCCCCCGTAGCCCGCGTCCCGGTAGGCGCCGTTGGCGTACGGGCCGTCTCCATAGGCGCCGTTGGCATACGCGCCGTCGCTATAGGTGGTGGCGCTGGCGCCGTAGGCGTCGCCACCCGCGCCCGCGTTGGCGGCGGGTGACCCGTCGCCGTGCGCGCCGTTGCCCAGGACGCCGCCGTGCGACCCGTTCGCCGTGTCGTAGCCGCGCGGCCCGCCCGGGTCCTGGTACGGCGAGCCGACCGGCGGCTGCGCGGCGCCCGCCTGATGACCAGGCTCGGTCCGCGCCGTCGCGGCCGGCGGCCAGACGGCGGACGTGCTCCAGTCCTGGCCGCCGCTCCAGTTGCGGTCGTCCCAGTCGTGGGCACCGGCCGGTGGCGCGGGCGGCCAGGGCGCGGCGCCGGGTCGGGGGTCGTTGTCCTCCGGCGCGCCGTACCCGTGGTCCGGATAGGGCGAGGCGTACCCGCCGGTCGGACCGGCGGGCGGGCGGCCGGACGGCTCGGCGGCAGAGGACGGCGTCATGGGTCCCAATTGTCGACGGTGGGAACATGTTGTGTGGAACCGGGCCGAACCCTGCCGCTGGCCGGCGTTCTGCCCGGCCCTTCACAAGCGGTCCGAGCAGCGCTGGCAGCCGACCCAGGCCGCCACGAAGCGCAGCCGGAAAGCCGGTTTGCGCCGGTTCGCGGCCCGGTTCTCACCGAATGGGACATTACGACGACGGGTAGCGACCCATCCGCCGGGGCCCGGCGGATGAATGTGACGCTCCTGACTGCCGGCGGCGCGCGGCGAGCGACCGTCAGGAGATCGGGTCGACGGCCCGGACCGGAGCCGTCCAGTAGCGCCGGGGCCCGGCGTCCGCGCGCCGCGGCGGCGGCCCGGCGACGACCTCGGCCGACAGCACCGTCACGCCGCGCACGGACACGATCACCGGGTCCAGCATCAGCCGGGCCACGTCCGGCAGGTCGTCGGCCAGCCGGGCCAGCCGCAGGATCAGCTCCCGCAGCGCGGCCACGTCCACCGGCTCGGAGCCGCGGTACCCGGACAGCAGGGGCGCGGCCCGCACCGACGACACCAGCCGTTCCGCGTCCACGTCCGTGAGCGGCAGGATGTGGTACGCCCGGTCGCCGAGCAGGTCGGTCGTCGGGCCCGCGAGCCCGAACGACACCAGCGGGCCGTACCTGGGGTGTTCCTCCGAGCCGAGCACGACGGGAACCCCGGTCGCGGCCTGCCGCTGCACGACCAGCGGCGCGTCCGGCCCGACCCGGTCGCGCAGCGAGGCCCAGGCGGCCCGCACCGCCGCCTCGTCCAGCAGCCCGAGCCGCTGTCCGCCCAGCTCCGGACGGTGCCGGTAGGGCCGGGAGCGGGCCTTCAGCACCGCCGGCCAGCCGAGCCGGCTCGCCGCCTCGACGGCGGCGTCCGCGCTGTCGACCTTGACCATCGGCTCGACCTCGACGCCGTAGCAGGCCAGCAGCGCGGTGCCCGCCTCGTCGTCGAGAGGCCCGGACCGGCCGGCGACCAGCGCGCGGGCCGCGTCGAGGTCGGCCTCCAGCGGTGGGACGGCCCCCAGCGGCCGGGATCGCCAGCGGGCGTAGGAGACCACCTGGCGCAGCGCGGCGACCGCTCCCTCCGGCGACGGGTAGGCCGGCACGGCGCCCAGCTCCGGGATCCGGGTCCCGCCGAGCACGCCCGCGAGAACCGGGATGTCCAGCGTCGCCGCGGCGGCCGCGACGGCGACGGCCAGTGGCACGACCGGCTGCGGCGGCAGCGGGGCGACGGTGACCATCAGCGCGTCCGAGGTCGCGGCCGCGGTCCGCATGGCCGCCGCGAACGGCTCCGGGGCGCTGCCGAGCTTCAGCAGGACGGACTCGACGGTGAGACCGGCGGCCTCCGCCGCCTCGACGGTGAGCCGGACCAGCGCGCGCGAGTCGCCGATGACGGTCACCCGCCGGCCCCGCGGCAGCGGCTGGCTGGCGAGCAGCTGCGCGACGTCGAAGCCGGCCGACACCCGGTCCACGGAGATCACGCCGGCCTGCCGCAGCAGCGCGCTGTCCAGCTCAGAACGCCCGGCCCGCACGACCACCACCGGGGTCCTGCGCCCGACCCGGCGGGCCAGCCGGGCGAACTTGCGCGGGTTGCCGAACGTCTCCAGGTGCAGCAGCGCGACCTCGGTCGCCGGGTCGTCCTCCCAGTACTGCAGCATGTCGTTGCCCGAGATGTCGGCGCGGTCGCCGGCCGAGACGAAGACCGACATGCCCAGACCGCGGGTCTCCGCCGCGGTCAGCATCGCGGTCCCCAGCGGCCCGGACTGCGAATAGCACCCGATCCGTCCGGGTGGCGGCATCTGACCCGTCAACGACGCATTCAGCCCCGCGGCGGGGTTCTGGATGCCGAGGCTCGCAGGTCCGACCACTCGCATCCCGGCGGCGCGCGCGGCGGCGGCGAGCGTCGCCTCGGCCGGCTCGTCGCGCAGGTCGGTGATCACGACCAGGCCGCGCACGCCGTGGCGCCCGCAGGCCTCGACGACCTCCGTGGTCTCGGCGGGTGGCACGCACAGCACCGCGAGGTCGACCGGGCCGTCGATGTCCTCGACCCGCGCGAAGGCCCGGACCGACGAGACCGCGCCCGGGTCCGCCGCGGCCGCCGGGTTCACCGGGTAGACCGGGCCGGCGAACCCGCCGTCCAGCAGGTTGCGCAGCACCGCGTTGCCGGTCGCGCCGGGGCGCCGGGACGCGCCGAGGACCGCCACCGCGCGGGGGCGCAGCAGCCGGCCGATCGACGCGGCCTCGGCCCGATGCTCGCGGGCCCGCATCACGTCGACGGACATCTGCGTCGGCTCGATGTCGAACGACAGCCGGACCGCGCCGGAGTCCCACCGCCGGGAGACCTTGTAGCCGGCGTCCAGGAACACCCGCACCATGGTCTGGTTCTCGGCGAGCACGTCCGCGTCGAACCGGCGCACGCCGCGCTCCCACGCCGCCGCCGCCAGGTGCTCCAGCAGCACCGAACCGACGCCGCGGCCCTGCTGCGCGTCCTCGACCAGGAAGGCGACCTCGGCGGCCGGCGCGGGGCGGACCGGCGCCTCGACGTCCGGACCGGACCGGGCGACCGGCAGCGAGGCGCCGTCCTCGGGGGGCGCCGGGGTCCCCTCCCAGTGGGCGAGCGCGACCATGTCCTCGCCGATGAGCGCGATCAGGGCCCCGCGCACCGACTGGTCGACCACGGTGAACCGCTCGACGTCCGCCGGCGACAGGCCACGGCGCACCCCGAAGAACCGCAGGTAGATCGACCGCTCCGACAGCCGGTCCCAGAAGTCCAGCAGCCGGGGCCCGTCGCTGGCCAGGATCGGCCGGATGTGCGCGGTGCCCCCGTCGGAGAGGATCACGTCGGCTTCCCAGCCGGCCGGGTACCCCACGGCGCTCAGCGGTCTCGCCACGGGTCGAGACCATGCAGCGGCAGGATCTCGCGGCGGGTCTCGGCGACCGCCCGGTCCAGCGGGTCGTCCGGGTCTCCCTCGCCGGCGTCCCAGCCGCGGTAGGTGACGGGACCGCCGCCGTCGCCGAACGCGGTCGGCATCGCGTCGACGGCCGCGTCGTCCTGCGCCGGCCCCCGCCCGGTGGCGACGTTGACCCGGCCGGGCGCCGCCTCACGCCACTCGGTCGGCAGCGCGCGCTCGACCGGCACCGGCGCGTGCGCCGCGATCGCCAGCAGGTGCGTCCAGGCCCGCGGGACCACCGTGTCCAGCGCGTACCCACCGCCGCCGCAGGCGACCCAGCGACCGCCGGCGACCTCGTGGGCCAGCTCGTGCAGGGCCAGGTAGGAGGCCCGCTGGCCGTCCACGGTCAGGCGCAGGTCGGCCAGCGGGTCGAGCGCGTGGGTGTCGCAGCCGTGCTGGGTGACCAGCACGTCCGGACGGAACTGGCGCAGCAGCACCGGCACGACCCCGGAGAACGCGCGCAGCCAGCCGGCGTCGTCGGTGCCGGGCGGCAACGCGACGTTCACCGCCGTGCCCTCGCCGTCACCGGCGCCGCTCTCCCGCGGGAAGCCGGTGCCGGGGAACAGCGTCCGGCCCGACTGGTGCAGGGAGATCGTCAGCACCCGCGGGTCGTCGTAGAAGGCGTTCTGGACCCCGTCGCCGTGGTGGACGTCGACGTCGACGTAGGCGACCCGGCTGGCCCCGTTGGCCAGCAGCCAGGCGATCGCGACGGCCGGGTCGTTGTAGACGCAGAAGCCGCTCGCGCCGGCCCGCATCGCGTGGTGCAGGCCGCCGGCGATCGTCACCGCGTGCCGGTGGGTGCCCGACCAGACCGCCCTGGCAGCCGTCAGGGTCGCGCCGGTCGCCGTCGCCGCGGCCTCGTGCATGCCGCGGAACACCGGGTTGTCGGAGGTGCCGAGCGCGAACATCGCGGCCAGCCGTGGGTTGCCGCCGCCGGGTGCGCCGACGTGGCGGACGGCGGCGACGTAGGCGGGGTCGTGGACCAGCTCGATCAGCTGGTCGGTCGCGAGCGACCCGCCGGCCCTCGTCAGGCCCGGGGTGGCGAGCACGCCGGTCCGCGCCGCCAGGTCCATGGTCAGCGCGAGGCGCACCGGGTGCATCGGGTGGTGCGGGCCGAAGTCGTACCCGAGCATGCCGTCATCCCAGACCACCAGCGTGTCCCGCCCGGACTCCGCCGGCTCGGGGCCCGGCTCCACCGGCTCGCCGGATTCGCCGCCGCTCGCGTCCATACCGCGACGGTAGCTCTCTCGTGCCTGGCGTGGAGCGGACCTGGCGTGGCGCCCGGTCATCACCCGCGACCGGCGGTCACCGGCCGCCCCGCGGGTGACGGAGCCCGCCCGTTCCGTCCCGAGGCCGGGCCCGGCCATTGCGCGGGGTTTCCAGGGCGCTACGACCTGTTTGAACCGGGTGGCCGCAGAAGCGTGGGAGATTACTTCCCGCCCGGTGTGTGGTGGCGAGCGATGGAATGTCGGCTCCGATTCACTAGGGTCGGTCGGGTGGCGGGCAACCAGTACACGCAGACCCCCGACGGCGCGGATGGGCCCAACGAGGGGGTCCGTGAGGGATCGCTGCTCTGGGAACCCTCGCCGGAACGGGTCCGCGACTCCGGCGTGACGCACTACCGGGAGTTCGTCGCCGCCGAGTACGGGAAGCGGTTCGCCGACGAGCACGAGCTGTGGCGCTGGTCGGCCACCGAGCTGGGCCCGTTCTGGGACTCGATCTGGACCTTCTGCGGCCTGCGCGGCGAGCGCGGCGACGGCCCGGCGCTGGCCAATGCCCGGATGCCCGGCGCCACCTGGTTCCCGGGCGCGAAGGTGAACTACGCCGAGAACGCGCTCGGCCGCCGGGGCCCGGAGCCCGCGGTGATCGCGATCCGGGAGGACGCGGCCACGGTCGTGCTGTCCTGGGACGAGATGCGCCGCCAGGTCGCCCGGTGCGCTGCCGGACTACGCAGGCTGGGCGTTCATCGCGGCGACCGGGTCGCGGCGGTTTTGCCGAACTGCGCGCACGCGGTGATCGCGATGCTCGCCACTGCCAGCATCGGCGCCGTCTGGTCGAGCTGCTCGCCGGATTTCGGCCCCTCCGGGCTGGCCGACCGTTTCAGCCAGATCGCCCCGAAGGTACTGATCGTCGTCGACGGCTACACCTACAACGGCACGCCGCACGACATCCTGCACAACATCGGCGAGCTCGTGGAGTCGCTGCCGGAACTGGCCGCCACCGTCGTCGTGCCCTACGTGGCCGCCGATGTCGTCGAGCGCGCGATCCGGATGCGGCTGCCCGGGATGACCTGGTGGGACGAGCTCGTGATCGGCCTGGAAGAGACCCCGACCTTCGAGCCGATGCCGTTCGCCGCGCCGTTGTGGATTCTCTACTCGTCCGGCACGACCGGCCTTCCGAAGCCCATCGTGCACAGCCACGGCGGAATCCTCCTCGAGCACCTCAAATCCCTGGCGCTACACCTCGATCTGGGCCCGGACGATCGATTCTGCTGGTTCACCACAACCGGCTGGATGATGTGGAACTTTCTCATCTCCGGCATGCTGGTCGGCTCGACGATCGTCCTCTATGACGGCAGCCCGACGTTCCCGGACAACTCCACGCTGTGGCGGCTGGTCGAGGCCCTGGAGCTGACCTGCCTGGGGGTGTCGGCCGCGTTCATCCACGACTGCCTGGGCAAGGGCCTGTCCCCCTGCGTCGTCGCCGACATGTCGACGCTGCGGACCGTCGGCTCCACCGGCTCGCCGCTGTCCACCGACGGCTATGCCTGGGTGTACGACTCGGTGAAGCCCGACGTCCTGCTCACCTCGATCAGCGGCGGCACCGACGTGTGCGGGCCGCTGGCCGCCGCGCTGCCGACCACCCCGGTGCGCGCCGGCGAGATGGGCGGCCGGGCGCTCGGCTGCGCGGTCGACGTCTTCGACGAGGCGGGCAAACCGCTGGTCGACGAGGTCGGCGAGCTGGTGGTGACGGCGCCGATGCCGTCCATGCCGCTGCTGTTCTGGGGCGACCGGGACGGCTCCCGGCTGCGGGACAGCTACTACTCGACGTACCCCGGAGTCTGGCGGCACGGCGACTTCGCCCGGCTGACCCCGTCCGGTGGCGTGGTCGTCGAGGGCCGCTCGGACGCGACCCTCAACCGTGGCGGCATCCGGCTGGGCACCGCCGAGCTCTACCGGGTGGTGGAGCGGTCCGACGGCGTGCGCGACAGCCTGGTCGTCGACACCTCGGCGGGCCCGCGCCAGGCCGGCCAGCTGCTGCTGTTCGTCGTGATGACCAGGCGAGGCACGCTGACCGAGCAACGGGCGGCCGCGCTCAAGGCCGAGATCCGCGCCGAGCTCTCCCCCCGGCACGTGCCCGACCGCGTGATCGAGATCCTCGACGTCCCCCGCACACTGACCGGCAAGAAGCTGGAGGTCCCGGTCAAGCGCCTCCTGGCCGGAGTCCCCCTCGACCGCGCCGTCAGCCTCGCCGCCATCGCCAACCCCGAGGCACTTGCCCCGTTCATCCGATAGGGGGGTTTCTGGTTCGCTCCGTCCGGGCGCGGCGCGGAGGTCCCTTGCTCGCTTCGCTCCCAAGGGACCTCCGCGCCGCGTCCTCCTCCGCTCACGGGCGCCTGCCGCTGCGCGTCGCGAATGGGGCCGGGGTGCAAACGAAGAAGGCCCGTCCCCCTGTGTGGGGACGGGCCTTCGACTAGCTCTTGCTAGTCGAGAAACTCGCGCAGGCGGCCTGCTACGGCGGGCTTGCGGAGCTCTCGCAGGGTGTCGCGTTCGATCTGGCGGATGCGCTCGCGGGTGAGGCCGAGGCGGTTGCCCACCTCCGCCAGGGTGTGCTGCTTGCCGTCGGCGAGGCCGAACCGCAGGCGCATCACCTCCCGCTCGCGCGGGGACAGGTTGCCGAGCACGTGGTCGATCTCGTCCTGCATGGCGCCGTACGAGGCGGCGTCCGCCGGCGAGGTCGCGTCCGAGTCCTCGATGAAGTCGCCGAGCACGGAGTCGCCGTCGTCACCGACGGTGGTCTCCAGGCTGACCGTGTCCTGCGCGTACCGGCGCAGTTCCACGACCTGCTCGAGCGGCATGTCGAGCTCGAGCGCCAGTTCCTCGTCTGTCGGCTCGCGACCGAGCGTGGAGACGAGCTGGCGCTGCAACCGAGTGATCTTGTTGATCTGCTCGACCACGTGAACGGGGATCCGGATCGTCCGGGCCTGGTCGGCCAAGGCGCGGCCGATGGCCTGGCGAATCCACCAGGTCGCGTAGGTGGAGAACTTGTAGCCCTTGGCGTAGTCGAATTTCTCGACCGCGCGGATGAGGCCGAGGTTCCCCTCCTGCACCAGGTCCAGCAGCGTCATGCCACGGCCGCTGTACTTCTTGGCGACCGAGACGACCAGACGCAGGTTGGCCGAGACCAGCTGCTGCTTGGCGGCCTCGCCGTCGCGGACCAGCAGCTTCAGGTCACGGTGCAGCTCGGGCTCGAGGTCGGCCGCCGTGGCGAGCTTGTGCTCGGCGAACAGGCCAGCCTCGACGCGCTTGGATAGCTCGACCTCCTGGGCGGCGTTGAGCAGCGGGACCCGGCCGATCTCGCGCAGGTACATGCGCACGAGGTCGGCGGTGCCAGCGTGCTCGGCCGTCACACGGCCGGTCTCGGACGGGGCAGCGGATCGCTCCGCGCCGTCCTCCTCCTCGACCACCTCGACGCCGGCCGCGACGAGCCGGGCGACCAGCGCGGGCAGCAGCTCGACGCCGACGTCGGCGGACTCGAGGGCCTCGCGCAGCTCGGACCGGCTGACCTCGCCGGAGTCGCGGCCGCGGGCAATGAGCTCCGCGACAGCGCTGACGTCGAGCTCGTCAATGTCCTCGGCGACTGCCGTCAAGGTACGGGCGGAAGAAGTACGGGCAGCGGAAGTCGACCGACGCGGGCGCCGCGCGCTGGTACGCGCGCGCGGGGCGTCGTCGTGAAGTTCCAGAGCAGACAGCGTCATCAGTGATAGATCCGAAGGTCGGTGCGAGTGGGTCGTCGTCCTTGCACGTGGAGGTAACGTCTGACGACGCGAACCGATTCCCCGCGCAGGCACAGCCGGACGGCAGCGAACGCCGGGCCTACGCCGCAGTGTAGACCCTCGACCTCGGGACGCTGTACTCGCTTGTCGCGAAGACTACCCCGCCGATCGGCCGTTGTGGCTGAAACGACGAACTATCTAGGCAGTTCTTCCCTACAGCACACGCCCCTCGGACGCTTTTCACAACGCCTCGCGGTTGGGGCGGCACCCTCTGCACAGAAACACACGTCACGTGTAGACGGTTGCCGTCCCACCTTCGAGCGTCACACGTCCAGCATCAGACGGAGTACCCTCCGCACGGCGTGTAACGACTCCGCATTTGTGATCCACCCCACACCGGGTCCGTGACCGCTCGGCGCGCCGAGCCCCCGTGGCTCAGCCGTTCTCGCCGTCCACGCCCCCGGCACCGCCGCGAGCCCCGGTTCCGGCGGACCGGCCGAGCAGCGCGTCGTCGCCCGCCCGCCGGGCGCCCGGCACCCCGGTGACGCCCTCGCGCCCGCCCGCCATCCGCGCCGCCACGGCCTGGATCTCCGGCAGGTCCTCGCGGGCCAGCAGGTCGACCAGCAGCGCCGCGGTCCACGAGAAGCTGTTACTGCCGGCGCCCGAGCCGTCCAGCGGGGAGTAGTACTCGAACATCTCCCCCGAGTTGACGATCAGGTTCAGCACGTTCGCGCGCAGCTCGCGCGCCGCGTCCAGACGGCCGTAGCGCTCCAGGCCGTCGGCGAGCAGCCAGTTGATGTTGATCCAGACCGGCCCCTGCCAGTAGCAGCGCGGCTCGAACACCGGGTCGTCGGCGGGAACGCTCGCGACGCCGTAGCGGGGCCAGTACCGCGGCGAGGTCATCGCCTTGACCAGCACGTCGACCCGGTCCTCGGGAACGACGCCCGCGTACAGCGGCAGGAAACCGCCGACGGTCTCGTGACGCAGCAGCTCGCCGGTCCGGAAGTCACGGCTGTAGTAGGTCGAGGACGACCAGAGCCGCTCCATCGCCTCGCGGCAGCGGCGCATCTGACGGGTCAGCCGCCTGGACAGCTTCACGCCGGCCTCGGCGGCGATCTCGACCAGATGGTCGTCGGCCCGGACGAGGATCGCGTTGAACGCGACGTCCTGCACGAGCGGCACATCGGTCTCCCGGATGTTCCGGAAGGCGTACCCGCTGCGGCGCAGTTCCCGGACCACCCGGTAGAGGGTGAAGAGCTCGGCCGAGGTGAGACGCTCCTCCGCCGGGACCTCCTTGGAGTCCCGCCGCATCGCGTCCAGCGCCTCCGCGGCGCCCAGCCGCTTGAGCACGTTCACCCGGCGCGGCGTGATCGGAAGCGTCGCCTCCATCCAGGGCGGGGTGTTGTCCATCCCCGACTCCCAGGAGTGCACCAGCGTGACCAGGCCGTCGTCATCCGGGTCACGCTCGAAGTGCAGGAACTCGTGGAAGCGGATCAGGCCGGGCAGCAGGGCCCGGTAGAAGTCCGCGCGGGCCTTCGGGTCGAGCATCTCGCCGACCCGCAGGGCGGCCTCCGCGATCATCGGCGGCTGGGTGATGCCGGTGCTCAGCGCGCCCGACGCCGTCGTGGTGACCCGGTCGATCCGCCACCGCTGCGGGCCGGCGTGGTAGAAGTCGTCGACCTCGGCGAAGATCACGTGCGGGATCATGCCGTTCGGCCACTGGCCGCGCAGCAGCGAGAGCACCTCGGCCGCGGCCCGGGCCGGGTCGATGTGGCGCAGCCCGATCGCGATGAAACATGAGTCCCACAGCCACTGGTGTGGATACAGGGTGGGGGACGGCCTGGTGACGTCGCCAAGGTCGTTGCCGCGCAGCACCTCTACCGCTGTGGCGCGCAGAGACTGCAGGTCAGGGGGCAACGTGGGGACTGAGGAACCAGCGGACGTCGGAGCGGGCATCGTGCGAGGGTATCCAGCTACTGTTGCGTCGGAGCCGGCAACCCGTTACAAGCAGCCGCGGTCACGGAGTTTCTTGCCCCGCGCGGACCATTAGGCCATCTACCAGGCACGTTACCTCGAAACGGCCAATTTCCACCGGAGATGGGCGGCCGGCCGCAGGGTCCGCGAGTCGCCCGCCTGGGGCGCCGGAAGACCCACGGAAGGCCCTCTGGAGACCGAAGATCTTCCGGCCGCCCCTACGCCTGGTCAGTGCCAGTCACTTATCTCCATGTCCCGCGGCGCCGGCGCGCCGACGCCGGTCTCCAGCAGCGCCTTCAGGCTCAGCAGGAACGAGCCCCATTTCGTGCTGCAGTGGTGCATGAACTCCCCTGGCTCCCGCCAGCCCTCGTGGCTGAACAGCACGATCGTGTAGTCGCCGCTCTGGCGCAGCTCCCAGTCGATCGTCGTGCCGACCCATTCCTCGGGGCCGTCGACCACCCGCCACGCCACCCGCTCGGGCGGCAGCAGTTCGACGACCCGCATGTCGAACCCGCCGACGGGCGGGAACCGGAACTGCAGCACTCCCCCGACGTCGCCGTCGCCCTTCGTGTCGTCGGTCCACCAGCCGGCGAGGCCCTCGACGGTCGTCAGCGCCTCGTAGACCTTCTCCGGAGTCACGGCCTTGACCCCGACCCTGTGCAGGATGTCCACCATCTCGGTTCTCCTTGGTCTCGTCAGTCCTGCTGCCCGTCGGCCTCGGCGCGCTGGATGGTCTCGGCGATCCGCTTGATCCGCCGCAGCCGGGCGTCCCAGGCCGATCCGACCGACGCCAGCTGGGCGACGGCACGGGCGAGCTGGGCGTCGTCCACCCGGTAGCGCTTCTCCCGGCCGGCCGGCGCCGACTGGACCAGGCCGACCCGGTCCAGGACGCCGAGGTGCTTGGCCACCGCCTGGCGGGTGACCGGCAGCTGCTGGCTCAGCGTGGTCGCGGTGCCGTCGCCGTCGATGAGCAGCAGGTCGAGCAGGCGACGGCGGGTCGGGTCCCCGATCGCGGACCAGAGGTCGTCGTCGACCCGCTCGGCCACCGCCGTGCTCACCGCCGCACCCCGAGCGCCGCGACGTACCGCTCCAGCCGCGGCAGGTAGAAGTCCCAGCCGCTGACGTGGTCCTTGTACTGGTGCTCCAGGACGGCGGCCTCCCAGCCGAGCTCCCGGAAGCCGGTCTCGGTCATCTTCAGCAGCGTCCCGGCGCCCGACGGCGCCAGCTCGAACGTGACCAGCAGCGAGTTCCCCACGGCCGCCGGCTGGTCGGCCGGATGCGTCCACCGGAAGGAGAAGGTGCTCGGCGGCCGCACCTCGAGCACGGTGAACGCCACCACGGTGCCGCCCGTGTCGCGGTCCCCGAAGACGATCTCCCCGGTGGACCCGGGGGCCGGCTCGTAGCTGGCGTCGTCCGGCCACCATTCCTTCAGGTGGTCGGGACTGCTCACCACCTCGAAGACGACCTCGGGCGAGGCGTCGATAAAGATCTCGCGCTCGATGGTTCCCAGCTCCACGTCAACCTCCTGCAACACTTGGTTGCACGTCAGGTTAGCCGGAGGAGCCGACTTACGCAACCATAGGTTGCTTCCAACGAGTGCCGGGGTCGCCGCTGGAGCGATCGCCGAGGGCGACCAGGCAGCCCAGGCCACCCGGCCCGGCCGCGCACCCTCCACGCCTCGCGACTGCCCTACCGACGCCCCCTTCTTCCAGGTCTGGTCACCGAAAAGTCGCCATCGGGCAGTAGCGTCTCCGGCGGCAGACGTACTCATCGGCAGGAAGGGCCAAGGCCCGTGGTCGAGCCAGCCGGTCAGACGGTCGTCGAACGGCCGGACGCCGCGGCCGTTCCCGCCGCGCGCACCGGGCGGTTTCAGGCCGCGACGGAGAGCGTCTCCCGGCGTCTTCCGTTCGGGCTTTCGCGGATCGTCACTCCCAGTATTCTCGGCTTCGCTGTGATCAACGGGTTCACGTTCACCGTCGACCTCAGCCTGCTGACGGTCTTCCGTTCTGGCCTGCACTGGCCGCTTCCCGCCGTGATCACGCTGTCCTACCTGGTGGCCTTCGGGCTGAGCTTCCTGCTGAACCGCCGCTTCAACTTCCGCTCCCACGGTCCGGTCGGCGGGCAGGTCACGCTCTACCTCGTCGCCATCGGCATCAACTACGCGGCGTTCATCCTGGGCGTTACCGACGGCCTCGCCCACCTCGGCGTCGAATACCACATCGCCCGGCTCGCAGGGGGTTCGTGCGAGGCGATCTACATGTACTGCGTCATGCGCTGGGTCGTCTTCCCGGACCGAGGAAGCCCGAGCCCCAGGGGTAACAGCCCGCGGGAAGCCTGACCCCGAAGCCAGTACCGTGACGGCCAGGGTCCGCCCGTCACCTTGATCACCGTTTTCGCCCTCTGGTGTCTACGAAACAGCCCCGGTAACGACCACCGGAGGGCCGAAACAACGATCATGGGGACGCCGAAACGGGTGAACTCTGCCGGAGGCGGAGGCGGCACTAGACACCCAGGACGTCGGTATCGACGGCAGGGCGCGGTGACTCATTCATTACAGCGCATTCGCATTGGTTTTCAGTAGCCCAGCCAGTGGCGAAGGATTGGCCACCACCGGCCGGGCCGGTCAAGCTGGCGGCGGGTACTTATTCGCGGCCCGCGGCCCTTCCGGCGAACTCGAGCAACCGGCGCTCGACCCCGCCGAACCGCCGGGGTAGCCCACGTTCCGACTCACCTCCAACACGCCTCATCGACAACAAACCCAACACCGGCAACAAACTCCCTCATCGGGGTCAAGGACAAGGTCGCGCCGGCCCGAACGGTCGAGGGCTGACAATGCCCGCGCGAAGCGTCGCCAGAGGCCGGCCACCGACACCACGCGGCCCTGCGTCACGCATCGCGACCATTGGCCGCGCCTGCGTCATCCACACACGCCGATCAGCGACTGGTTGTCGACGCGGGTCTCGTCGCGGTCACCGAGCGCGCCGCAAATCATGTAACAAGCAAAATTTCCGACATTGCGGATGGGCATGACTTCACCTAGCATGCGGCGAATGCCGTCTGCGGGTACATGGGGGATGCCGGCGATGTTGCGGAGGATGTACTCGGTTCCCGAGCACATCACGATGGCCGCGCTGGGTGCGGGCCTGATCGGGGCGATCTACCCGACGATCATGGCACACACGGGCGGGCGGGGGCTTTCCTGTCCACTGCGCGCGCTGACCGGCCTGCCGTGTCCGTTCTGCGGGCTGACGACCGCGACGGTCGCGCTGACCCACGGCGAATGGGCTGCTGCCGCGAGCACCAACCCTCTTGTCTATCTCGCGGCGGCATTGGTGACCGCGACGACGCCGATCCTGGCCGCCCGGTTCCTCGGCCTGGCGCCACCGCCACGCCCCTGGTCCGCCGCCGCGCGTGCGCGGACCCGGTACTCGGCCTACGTCGTCGTGGCTCTCAGCTGGCTTTTCCAGCTGCATCGGTACCACTTCAGCTAGGCGGTCGCCAATCCATGCAGGACCGCTCTTCTCAGAAAGGCCGACCGTGACCGGCTACAACCCACCCCCGTCCGAGCCGACTCCGCCGCAGTGGGGCCAGCAGCCCCCGCCCGGCCAGTACCCGCAGTACCCGCAGCCTGGCCAGTACCCGCCGGCCGATCAGTACCAGCAGCCCGGCCAGTACCAGCAGCCCGGTCAGGGCGGCTACTACCAGCCCAACCCGTACCCGCAGCCCGTGCCGGGCTACGGACCCGGCCAGCCGGCGGGGCCGGGCGCCTACGCCAGTTGGGCCCAGCGAGTCGGCGCATACCTCATCGACGTGTTGCCACAGATCGTCGTGTTGGTCCTGTTCGGATCGATCCTCCGCGGGCCGGCGGTGGTGCTCCTGGTCATCCTCTGGCTGGCCTCGCTCGGCTGGATCGTCTACAACCGATGGATCCAGGCCGGCAGGACCGGTCAGTCGCTGGGCCGCAAGACGCTGAACATCCGACTCGTCAGCGAGGTCACCGGCCAGCCGATCGGACCCGCGATGGCGTTCGCCCGCGACCTCTGCCACTTCGTCGACAGCGTCATCTGCTACATCGGCTACCTGTTCCCGCTGTGGGACCCCAAGCGGCAGACGCTCGCCGACAAGATCGTGAAGACGGTCGTCGTGCCCGCCTGATTACCGCGGAGAGCACGCCCCCCGTCCTGGGACCGCGGAGTCCCAGGACGGGTCCAGCTGCCCACTCCGGCCCGCCGCCGGGCCGCGATCCCGCTCACCGCGGTGCGAACCCGGGCGCGCGAGGACCAGAGGCAACTTCTTCCGCGAACTGCTTCCCGAGGCCAGGATGCTCTCCCGCCTCGCGCAGCAGGCCGGCGTCTCCATCGCCCTACTTTTTTCGAACGTCGGGGACGACGACTCGCTCCGACGACTGTTCACCCTCGTCGTCGTCTCCGTCGCCATCGGCAACCTCGACCCACACGCGAAAGACATCTCGCTTGTGCACCGTCCCGATGGATCGATGACCCTCAGTCCCGCGTACGACCTCGTCCCCCAAGCGCACCTGCCCAACGACGGCGAGGTCGCCCTAGCCGTCGCCCAGGTGGGGTGCGGCCACCAGACCGCACCCCACAACTCACTCCAAGAGGTGCCCATCCCTAGTGCTGCGCCCGGCGAAGGTCGGCCCGGCGCGGTGATCGCCGTTTTCGCCCTCGGGTGGTCGCGAATCGGGCCTGGTCGCAACCATTTGAGGGCCAAACTCGCGATCATGATCAAGGTGCGGAGCGGGGCAGACCTGGTCGGGAGCGGCTAGCTGCAGCCGCTGGTGGAGCCGCACTGTTCGCAGACGTAGCAGCTGCCGGCGGGGCGCATGGTCACGCCGCAGGTGAAGCACAACGGGGCGTCGACCGCGGTCTGGGCGAACAGCGACTGGCCGGGGGCGGCGCCGCGTAGTTCCAGTTCGACGAACGCCGGACCGTGGCCGGTGTGCTCACCGGACCTGCCGGCGGCCGGGGACGTGGTCGGGGCGATCTCGGTCTGGGCCGGGTCGGCCAGGTCCGCGTCGGCCGGGCCGCCGTACTGGCCCGAGATCTGGCGGGCCCGCTCGGCGGCGGTCAGGATGCCGAGCTCCGCGCGCTGCTCCTCGGACAGGTAGTCCAGCGCGAGGCGGCGGAACAGGTAGTCCATCAGCGACTGGGCGATCCGGATGTCCGGGTCGTCGGTCATCCCGGCCGGCTCGAACCGCATGTTGATGAACTTCGAGACGTAGGTCTCCAGCGGCACGCCGTACTGCAGCGCGATCGAGATCGCGATCGAGAACGCGTCCATGACGCCGGCCAGCGTCGAGCCCTGCTTGGACATCTTGACGAAGATCTCGCCGAGGCCGTTGTCGGGGTAGGAGCCGGCGGTCATGTAGCCCTCGGCGCCGCCGACGGAGAACGAGACCGTCTGCGACGGGCGGGTCTTCGGCAGCCGCTTGCGGACCGGTCGGTGGACGACCGGGGCCGGCGCCGCGCTGGTGCCGGCGTTCGCGTCGGCGATCGCCTTCGCCTCGTCCACCGAGCGCTTCGCGCCCCGGACGTCGGTGAGCGGCTGACCGACCTTGCAGTTGTCCCGGTAGATCGCCAGCGCCTTCAGGCCGAGCTTCCAGCCCTCGACGTAGATCTCCTCGACCTCCTCGACGGTGGCCGTCTCCGGCATGTTGACCGTCTTGGAGATCGCGCCGGACAGGAACGGCTGCACCGCGGCCATCATCCGGACGTGGCCGATCGGGGCGATGGCCCGCTCGCCGATCGCGCAGTCGAACACCTCGTAGTGCTCGGGGCGCAGCCCGGGGGCGTCGATGACGTGGCCGTGCTCGGCGATGTACTCGACGATCGCCTCGAGCGTCTCCTCCGTGTAGCCCAGGGCCCGCAGCGCGGCCGGCACGGTCTGGTTGACGATCTTCATGCTGGCACCGCCGACGAGCTTCTTCATCTTGACCAGTGCCAGGTCCGGCTCGATGCCGGTGGTGTCGCAGTCCATGGCCAGGCCGATGGTGCCGGTCGGCGCGAGCAGGCTGGCCTGGGCGTTGCGCCAGCCGTCGCGCTCGCCGATCGTGAGGCACTTCGCCCATTCCTGGCCGGCGGCGGCCAGGATGCGCGCGTCCTCGCTGTGCACGCTGCGGACCGCGTCGTTGGCGGCGGCGTGCTTGCGGATGACGCGGCGGTGGCCGTCTGCGTCCCGGGCGTAGCCGTCGTACGGGCCGACGACACCGGCGAGCTCGGCCGAGCGGCGGTACGCCGTGCCGGTCATCAACGAGGTGATCGCGGCGGCGAGCGTCCGGCCCCCCTCGGAGTCATACGCGCGGGCCGAGGCCATCAGCAGCGCGCCGAGGTTGGCGTAGCCGATGCCGAGCTGGCGGTAGGCGCGGGTGACCTCGGTGATCTGGGGCGTCGGGAAGTCGGCGAAGCAGATCGAGATGTCCATCGCGGTGATGATCAGCTCGACGGCGTGGACGAAGCCCTCGACGTCGAAGGTGAGGTCACTGCGCAGGAAGCGCATCAGGTTCAGCGAGGCCAGGTTGCAGCTGGAGTTGTCCAGGTGCATGTACTCCGAGCACGGATTGCTGGCCGAGATCCGACCGGCCTCCGGGGTGGTGTGCCAGTCGTTGATGACGCCGTCGTACTGGATTCCGGGGTCGGCACATTCCCAGGCCGCCGTGGCGATCTTGCGCATGAGGCCGCGGGCGTCGATCGACTCGATCACCCGGTGGTCCATCCGGGCCCGCAGGTCGAACGAGATGCCGTCCTGGACCGCGCGCATGAAGTCGTCGGTGACGCGGACGGAGTTGTTGGCGTTCTGGTACTGGACCGAGGTGATGTCCTTGCCGCCGAGGTCCATGTCGAAACCGGCGTCCCGCAGCGCGCGGACCTTGTCCTCCTCGCGCGCCTTGGTCTCGACGAACTCGACGATGTCGGGGTGGTCGACGTCGAGAACGACCATCTTCGCGGCGCGCCGGGTGGCCCCGCCGGACTTGATGGTCCCCGCCGACGCGTCAGCGCCCCGCATGAAGCTGACCGGCCCCGAAGCCGTTCCGCCCGAGGACAGCAGCTCCTTGGACGAACGAATGCGGGAGAGGTTCAGGCCCGAGCCCGAGCCACCCTTGAAGATCAGGCCTTCCTCGCGGTACCAGTTGAGGATCGACTCCATCGTGTCGTCGACCGCGAGGATGAAGCAGGCGCTCACCTGCTGCGGGGCCGGAGTGCCGACGTTGAACCAGACCGGGCTGTTGAAGCTGAACATCTGGTGCAACAGCATGTAGGTGAGCTCGTGCTCGAAGATCTCCGCGTCCTCGTCGGAGGCGAAGTAGCCGTTGTCCCGGCCGGTCCGCCCGTAGGCGTGCACGACCCGGTCGATCAGCTGACGGAGCGACGACTCACGCTGCGGGCTGCCGACCGCGCCCCGGAAGTACTTGCTCGTGACGATGTTCGACGCGTTGATCGACCAGTTGACCGGGAACTCGACGCCGCGCTGCTCGAAGTTGATCGAGCCGTCCCGCCAGTTCGTCATGACGACGTCCCGCGACTCCCAGGTCACCTGGTCGTACGGGTGCACCCCGGCGGTGGTGTTACGCCGTTCGATCCGCAGGCCTGGCTTGCGGGCAGCTGCCTTGGGGGTGGCGGCCTTGCCGGACCCGGCGGCCTTGCCGGCGTCCGCGGTGGGCTTGCCACCCCCGGCGGCGCCACCCCCGGTGGCCGTTGCACCGGCGGTGCCGGCCTCGCCCGTGGCGGCCTCCCCCGCGGCGGCGGGCTTCCCGGCGGTCGAGGCGGCCTTTCCGTTGGAGCTGGCCTTCTGCTTCGCGCCGCGGGTCTCCGTCATGACACTCCTCAGCTGGTCTCGTGCGCTGCGCCGAACGCGGGCACGCCGAATAGACCGACGGCCTCGCGACCCGCTTGCTGGCCTTCGGAGGGCACAAGCTCTTCGTCCCCTTGAAGGCCCGGATGATGTTGTGGACCTGCTACGCGCTCGCGTTTCCGCGCGTCAGAACTCCGCGCGCCACCGCTGGCGGAGGCGCGTCGTGACGGGTGTGACCGACGGCGTCGCGTCGGTGTAACCGCGGCGGGCCAGGCCCGCCGCGGGCGTTACGGCCGGGCGGGGCCCGCCGCGGGCGACAGGGCCACATCCAGGTCGTCGGCCAGCGCGGCCGGGCTCGCCGGCGCCGCCGGGTCGGCCCGCAGCTCGGAGATCGCCCGCTCGAAGTCGGCGAGCGACTCGAACGCCAGGTAGACCGACGCGAACCGCAGGTAGGCGACCTCGTCGAGCTCTCGCAGCGGACCCAGGATCGCCCGGCCCACGTCCTCGGCGGCGACCTCGGCCGCGCCCGACGAGCGGACCGTGTCCTCGACCCGCTGGGCCAGGATCGCGAGGTCCTCGGCGCTCACCGGCCTGCCCTGGCACGCCTTACGAGCCCCGGCGACCACCTTGGCCCTGCTGAACGGCTCGGCGGCCCCGCTGCGCTTGCGCACCCGCAGCGACGCCTCCTCCATCGTCGTGAAACGCCGGCCACAGGACGGGCATGCCCGCCGCCTCCGGATGGCCGCGCCTTCCTCGGCCTCCCGGCTGTCGACCACTCGGCTGTCGGGATGCCGGCAGAACGGACATCGCACGGCTCCTCCCTTCTTCACGCTCGTCGAGGCGGGCCGCCCGCGCGAGCGCACGGCGATCCATCGACCTGGGATCGTGCCGCACCCTGGACAGGGCTGACGCAGGGCATGGCGACAGCACCCGGGGCCGGTAGCCGCGCGACAGCGCGTCACCGGGGACGGCGAACGAACCTCCGAGCCCTCGCACCGGCCTGTCGGCACCGCCGAGCGCGGTGTCCTTCAAAACTACCAGTGGATGACTTACAGGTGTGTAACTACAAGATGTTGTGTCGCCAGACTAGCGCATGCCCGGTTCGTCGGTGCGCATGCCCCCCTCGCGTGTCGG
This sequence comes from Pseudofrankia inefficax, assembly GCF_000166135.1. Lineage (NCBI taxonomy): Bacteria > Bacillati > Actinomycetota > Actinomycetes > Frankiales > Frankiaceae > Pseudofrankia > Pseudofrankia inefficax. The sequence continues at coordinate 1,443,473 of NC_014666.1, read as the reverse complement.
AATCCACCGCCGCAGGACACGCCGGGCGCAACCTGCTCCGACACCGCCGCTTCGTCCCGTCCTCGCAGGTCAGGAGGGAGGCGACGACACGCTGGTCGGCCGAGGTCCGCGATCCCGCTCCGATCCCAGCCGCCGGAGCCGGCACGAGGACCACCACTCACGGGCCCTGTCCGCGATCACCGTCACGACCCGACAGCTAGACCGCATGCCGTGGATCTTCGGAGGCCAGATGAAGATCCACATGGCCGTGATCCGCGAAGTGGCGGTGGTGGCCACGCTTGGCGCAGTGGGTCGCGCCCCTTCAGACCCCGCGGCCCGTCCTTGATCGCCGTTTTAGCCCTCCCCTGGTCGCGACCAGGCCTCTTCCCCGACCATCCGAGGGCCAAATCCGCGATCACCAGCACCGATGGGCCAGCGTCGGCACGTGGGCTCTCCCCACGGTCCGCGGGGAATGCTCTGTCTCGGCTTCACCGCGCGATTCGGCGCCGGTGGGCAGTCGGGACGGGGGTATCACAACGCCAGCGTCGCCTCACGCCCGCGTTCCTCGCCCGCCGCCGTAAGCCTCGCCGGACACGGCTGGTAGCAGGCCCGACAGTAAACGACTCAGGGCCGCCGCATGGATCAGCCGTTCACTTGCGGATCATCCGCCAACGCGAGATTCCATACCCAAACTGGCGATCATCGGCGGCTGGCCCTCAACCGTGGAGGTCACGATCACGCACCGTCCATCAAGAAAGGGCGCCAATCGCACATCAATCGCCAGAGTTCATACAAACTTCGCGATCATGGTCGACCAGCAGCCCATTACCGGCAGAAGATCGCCATCCGGGTATGACACCCGGCCGACCGGAGACCGCGAAACGCCTGGGTCAGTGGCCGGTGGTGGCGAGGAGCCAGGTCACGCCGAGCCAGATGCCGCTCGCGGCACCCCAGAGCGCCAGGCCCATGACAAAGGCGGCCACGACGCGGCCGCGGGCGGTGAGCCGCAGCGCGGGCGCGGCCTGGGACTCGCGACGGGTTCGGCGGCGCGCCGGCCGGACACCGGCGACGGGATGCTCGGCCGCCGCCGCCCGCGCCAGCGGGCTCTGTACCGGGGCCACGGGCGCTGCCGCGCGCCCAGGGCGCCGGCGCGTCGGCACGGGAAGACTGATCACTTGGGCACCGTCGGGACCTACCGGGGCCGGGCGGCCCGGGATCGTCGTGGCCCCACGCGGGTTCGTCACGCCAACCTCCTAGCGGCCGGGCCAGCGACCCGGCTGCGCTCGTCGAGCGAAGCTCAACCAACTCGGGGGTCCGGGGAGATGTTCCCCGGGCAGACATCGCGGACCACCGACGACGCTAACTCAAGGTCAACATGCGGCGGTGGCCGGTACTGGGGCAGGGTGTCGTTCGAACTGATGGTCGATTCTTACACGCATAAGCCCGGCAAGCTACCCGGACACGCTCGAACGCGTGTTTGAGATTCCGTCGTCGTCCGGCTACGGTCATCACGATCAGGCATGACGCGCGCAGCTTCATCCACACGCCCAGCTTCACCCAGATGTCTCCCAAACGTCGGGTTCCCCGAACGGCGGGGGTCCCCGCAGAACGGGGGTCCCTGAACCGCGGGGGTCCCTGAACCGCGGGGGTCCCTGAACCGCGGGGGTCCCTGAAGCGCCGGGTCCCGGTGACGGGAGTCCCGGCGCAGGCGTCCCCGGACGTCGGGTCCAGTGGGGCGGCGTGGCCGGGCTGCGGCGCCGAAACCTGAGGCGCCCGTTCCGGTCGGGCTCGCCGGCCTCGGTGCCGGTGGGCCGGCCTGTCGGGCGTTCGATCCGGACACGCCGGGAGGCGCTCCGGGTCCCCCGATGTCGAGCCTCGCTCGACGAGCTCGACGAAGGAGAACGGTCGCCATGACCTCGAGGCTAGGAGTGCCCACGCCATGACCACGCAGGGAAGGGGACCGCGCAGGGCCGGTCGCCCGTCCGCCGGCCGCGGCGAAGCCGGTGGGACCGTGCGCGACTTCCCCGACGGGCCCGTCGACGAACAGGGTCTCACCACCCGGCAACGGAAGGTCCTCGAGGTGATCCGTGACGCCGTCGAGCGTCGCGGCTACCCGCCGAGCGTCCGGGAGATCGGCGAAGCGGTAGGGCTGACCAGCACGTCCAGCGTCGCGCACCAGTTGAAGATGCTGGAGGACAAGGGTTTCCTGCGCCGGGACCCAAACCGGCCGCGGGCGATCGAGGTGGTCACCTCCGAGGGCGAGGCGCCGATCCGGCCGCTCCCGAAGACCCGGCCCGACCTCGCCGCGGGCAAGGGCCGGACGCCGCTGCGGGTGCACACCCTCGGTTCGGACGACGACGTGCGCGCGGACGACGACGAGAACGCCCAGCTCACCGCGGCCACCGCCTACCTGCCGTTGGTCGGCCGGATCGCGGCCGGTGGTCCGATCCTGGCCGAGCAGGCCGTCGAGGACGTGCTGCCACTGCCCCGGGAGATCGTGGGCGAGGGCACGCTGTTCCTGCTGCGCGTCGTCGGTGAGTCGATGATCAACGCGGCGATCTGCGACGGGGACCTGGTCGCCGTCCGCCAGCAGCCGGTGGCCGAGAACGGCGAGATCGTCGCCGCGATGATCGACGGCGAGGCGACCGTCAAGCGGTTCCGCCGCCACGACGACGGCCATGTCTGGCTGCAGCCGGAGAACCCCGCGTTCCACGACATCGCCGGCGACGACGCCACCATCCTCGGCCGCGTCGTCGCGGTCATGCGGCGGGTCTAGACCCGACTGAGGCGCGACGGAGCGTCCGGAACAGCGCGGGCACGCGCCACCGGACGCTCCACCGCCAAGCGCCCCGACCGGATGGCTCCGCGTACCGGATCCACCGCGCCACGCCCGGCAGATTGACCGTGATCATGACGGCAGATCGACCGTGACCATGGCGGCAGATCGACCGTCGATCATGAGAGAATCGGCTGGCGGCGTGGTGGCGAGGGACGGCGGTGGTGGCGGTGTCGCAGCTGAGACGTGAGCTTTTCCCCAGGCACGCGGAGGCGTTGGTGTCCGCCGCGCTGGCGGATACGCGCGTCGTCGTCGTGAACGGCGCGCGCCAGGTCGGAAAGAGCACGCTTGCGCGTCTCGCCGTGGACGCACACGGCGAGGCGCGAACCTACTACCTGGACGATGACGCGGTGCGAGCCGCGGCCCTGGCGGATCCTGCCGGCTTCGTCAACGCGGACGGGCTGCTGATGATCGATGAGATCCAGCGAGCCCCGGATCTCCTGCTCGCGATCAAGTCGAAGGTGGATCGAGACCCCCGTCCGGGGCGGTACCTCCTCACCGGGTCCGCGCGCCTGTGGGGAATGAAGGGCATTCCGGACATCCTGCCGGGCCGGTCGGAGACCGTGGAGCTATGGCCGCTCGCCCAGGGCGAGATCGATGGCGGCCCAGACGCGTTCGTCGATGCCGTTTTCGCGCGGGACGAGCCGCTGCTGGCCCCGGGCGCCCTCGATCGGAACGACTATGTCGAGCGGGCGCTGCGCGGCGGTTACCCCGAGGCCGTGCGCCGTGAGGATCTGCGTCGGCGGGCCCGGTTCTTCGAGTCGTACATCTCGGACCTCATCGGACGCGATATTCGCCAGATATCCGAGATCGAACGGACGGCGGAGTTGCGCCAGCTTGTTCAGGCACTGGCGGCAACGGCAGGCGGTCTTCTCGTTCCGAACCGGCTCAGCAACGACCTCGCGGTGCCGGCGACCACCGTCCGCAGACACCTGGCCGCGCTGGAGCTCTCCTACGTCGTTCAGCGGATTCCGGCCTGGTCCAACAACCTGACCACCAGAGCTGTCGCGACACCGAAGATCATATTCGTCGACTCCGGCCTCGCCGGACACCTGACAGGTATGTCGCCGCGGCGGGCGTCTCACCCGACCGCGAACGTCGGCGCGCTGATCGAGAACTTCGTCCTGGGTGAACTGGCCCGACAGCTGACCTGGGCCCAGGAGCCGGTCTCGCTCTTCCACTACCGGGACCGGGACGGCAACGAGGTCGACGCGGTGCTCGAGCGGGCGTCCGGTGAGATCGTCGGGGTCGAGGTGAAGGCCGCCGAGACCGTGCGCACGGAAGACTTCCGCGGCCTGCGCCGGCTGGCCGACCAGATCGGCGACCGCTTCCACGCCGGATATGTGCTCTACGCCGGTCCCGAGGTCCTGCCCTTCGGCCCACGCCTGCGCGCCGTTCCGATCTCGGCTCTCTGGACGGCGCAGGCCGACCTCTGACGGGCTCGCGCCGATCTCGCTCCGGTGGCGAACCGGTCAGGACGTGCGCCGAAACCGGCCCCGCCCGTCCGCCGAGAGGCGGACTAGCGGAGCCGGTCTCGGCACGATCGAATCAGACTCGCGCCGGCGCGCGGTAGGCGCCCAGTTCGGCGGCGAGGGCGGCGGAGACGCGCGCGCGCAGCTCCGTACCGGTGGCGTTGTGCCCCTGGTGGAGCACCTCGCCGGATTCGTGAACGCGGGCGACCAGGTCGCCCCGGTTGTAGGGGACGACGACGTCGACCTCGACCTGCGGGTGCGGGACGCGGGTCGCGAGGGCCTCGACCAGCTCGGCGATCCCCGCCCCGGTCCTGGCCGAGACGCAGACCGCGTCCGGTGCCACCCGCCTGATGGCCGCCACCGTCGTCTTGTCGGCGATGTCGGTCTTGTTGACGATGACCAGCTCGGGCACGTCGCCGGCGTCGATGTCGTTCAGCACCTCGCGCACCGCCGAGAGCTGCCCGACCGGGTCGGCGTGCGAGCCGTCGACCACGTGCAGGATGAGGTCCGCGTCGGCGACCTCCTCCAGCGTGGAGCGGAACGCCTCGACGATCTGGTGTGGCAGGTGGCGCACGAAGCCGACCGTGTCGGTGAGCGTGAACGCCCGGCCGTCGGGCAGGGTCGCGCGGCGCACCGTCGGGTCCAGCGTGGCGAACAGGGCGTCCTCGACCAGCACGCCCGCGCCGGTCAGCCGGTTGAGCAGCGAGGACTTGCCCGCGTTGGTGTAGCCCGCGATCGCGACCGACGGCACCTCGCCGCGTTTGCGGGACGAGCGCTTCGTCTCGCGGACGGTCTCCATCTCGCGCAGCTCCCGGCGCAGCTTGGCGATCCGGGCGCGCAGCCGGCGGCGGTCCGTCTCGATCTTCGTCTCACCGGGGCCGCGGGTACCGATGGGCGCGCGCCCGCCGGAGGCCGCCTGCCGGGACATCGACTCACCCCAGCCGCGCAGGCGCGGCAGCATGTACTGCAGCTGCGCCAGCTCGACCTGTGCCTTGCCCTCCTTGGACGTCGCGTGCTGAGCGAAGATGTCCAGGATCAGCGCGGTCCGGTCGATGACCTTGACCTTGACGACCTCCTCCAGCTGGCGCAGCTGGCCGGGAGTGAGCTCACCGTCGCAGATCACCGTGTCGGCTCCGGCCGCGCGGACGACCTCGGCCAGCTCCTTGGCCTTGCCGGAGCCGACGTAGGTCGCCGTGTCCGGCTTGTCCCGGCGCTGGACCAGCGCGTCGAGCACGACCGAGCCCGCGGTCTCGGCGAGCTGGGCGAGCTCGGCCATCGACGTCTCGGCGTCGACGATCGTGCCGACCGTCCAGACCCCGATCAGGACGACCCGCTCCAGCCGCAGCTGCCGGTATTCGACCTCGGTGACGTCGGTGAGCTCGGTGGCAAGCCCCTGCATCCGGCGCAGCGCGCCGCGCTCCTCGACCGCCAGCTCGTCGCCCGCGTCGTCGTAGAAGCCAAGGCCCGTGAAAGTGATCTCGCCGCTGTCGGCGGCGTCCTCAAGGGCGTTGTCGGTGGCCAGCACCCGGGCCACCGCGTCAGAAGGGTTCCGGTCGCCTCGCGTGGCAGCGGGCCGGCGGACCGGGCTGTTGGGAGTGGATTCAGCTGGAAGACTCATACCGTCCGTTCCAACGCGACGGACCCGCACCCGAATTCCACGCGGTGACCGTTCGCTCCAGTTGTCCAGGATGTACATCCGGGACGGGTGATGCCGAGGGCCCTTTGTGGGCCTTGTTCCCATGCGGCCTGGTTCCGCGGTCTGTTATCGCCTGCTCCGCGGTTCCCGGCCCCCGGCGGTTCGCGCCCCGCCGGAGCGGGAGGTGCTACACATCGCCGGTGCCGGTAGCGTGCCACGCCCAGCCAACCCCCGCGACGGGTTTTCGGTTCTCGGACCACGTCACCGTCACGGACCAGGCCACCGGCACGGATCAGGCCGCCGTCACGGGCCAGGCCATGGCCGAGCGCCGAGCGGATCGTCAGGTGGGACGACCGGCCAGCGCAGGCTCCGCCGAGCCAGCCTGGGCGGCGGCAAGCCAGTCGGAACGCAGCAGGCCCTCGCTGACGAGCACGGCCGGGCCGCGTAGCCGTACCTGATCGCTGTCCCACAGCACCGTGACCCGCCCGCCGGGGACGTCGACCGGGATCACCGTCCCGGGGCCCCGACCGGCCCTGGTCGCCGCGGCGACCGCCACGGCGCAGGCCCCGGTACCGCAGGACAGGGTCTCGCCCACGCCTCGCTCGTAGACCCGCATCCGCACGGCGTCCGGGGCACCGATGACGATCTCGACGTTGGCGCCGGTCGGGTAGGCCGCCGGGGAGACCTGGGGCAGTCGGGTCAGGTCGAGAGCGTTCAGGTCGGCCTCGGCGAGGTCGTCGGCGAAGCAGACCGCGTGCGGGTTGCCCATCGACACGTTTGTGGCCTCGAAGGTCCGGCCGGCGATGGAGACGCGCTCCGCGCCGAGGGGGCCGATCGTCGGGGGCCCCATCTCGACCGTCACGTCGCCCTCATTGGGGACGTCAGCCAGGCGCACCCCCGCGCGCGTCGCGACCGGGATCAGCCCGGCCCGCTCGTAGCCCGCGTCGACGAGGTAGCGGCCGAAGACGCGCAGGCCGTTGCCGCACATCTCGGCGATCGACCCGTCGGCGTTGCGGTAGTCCATGAACCACCGGGCGCCGCCGGCTCCCGCCGGTCGGGCCGTGCGGCTTTCGGCGGGCGCGCGCCGCCCGTCCGGGAGATCCGCGGCCCAGGAATTCCCCAGCCCGGCGGCCGACGGCTCGGCCGCGGTGAGCACGACCCGCAGCACGCCGTCGGCGCCGATGCCGAACCGCCGGTCGCACAGCGCACGCACCAGGCGCGGGGTCAGCTCCAGCTCACCGTCCGGGTCCGGCACGATCACGAAGTCGTTCCCGGTCCCCTGCCCCTTGACAAACCGCACCCCGCGATCGTACGGGGCCGCCCCTCGGCCCGCCGCTGCTGCCCGTCCGGTGGGAGGGGCCATGCACCCCCGATCCGTCGTACCGTGATAGTTATACCGGTACTTCGTGGGAGTCGCCGGACGTGGGCGGCACCCCGCGTAGTCCTCACGGTGCGTCCCAGCGCGAACGGCCGGCAAGGCCGAGAACAGGTGGGCTTTGGCATGGTCGAGCTGAAATCGGCAGAGGCGATCGGGGCGATGCGGGCGGCCGGCCAGGTCGTCGCCCAGGCCCTCGCGGCGGTCCGAGAGGCGGCGCAGGTCGGCACGAGCCTCCTGGAGCTGGACGAGGTCGCCGCCACGGTGATCGCGCGGGCCGGCGCGACGTCGACGTTCAAGGACTACCGGCCGGCCTTCGCGCCGACCCCTTTCCCGGCGGTGACCTGCGTGTCCGTCAACGACGTGATCGTGCACGGCATCCCCGACGGCTACCGGCTGCGTGACGGCGACCTGGTCAGCGTCGACTGCGGCGCCGAGCTGGCCGGCTGGACGGGCGACGCCGCGACGAGCTTCATCGTGGGCACGGCCCGGCCGGCCGACCTGCGTCTGATCGCGGCGGCCGAGGAGGCCCTCGCCGCCGGGATCGCCGCGGCCCGCCCGGGCGGCCGGATGGGCGACATCTCGCACGCGGTCGGCACGGTCTGTCGCCGGGAGCGTTTCGGCATCCTGGACGGCTACGGCGGCCACGGCATCGGCCGGCGGATGCACGAGGACCCGCACGTCCCCAACGACGGACCGTCCGGGCGCGGCTTCCCGCTGCGTCCCGGCCTCGTGCTCGCGATCGAGCCGATGCTGCTCGCCGGGGGCCGCGACAGCCACCACACGGCCGCCGACGGCTGGTCGCTGCGCACCACCGACGGGAGCCGGGCCGCCCACGTCGAGCACACGGTGGCCATCACCCCGGACGGCCCACGCATCCTCACCCTCCTCTGACCGGATTCGGCCCGAGGGGGTCGGCGTCAGCCGGTGGGCGCCATGTGGGCGGTGGCTGTCCTGCTGGGGGTGCCGGCCTGGTGGGGGGTGTCGTCCTGGTGCGGGGTGTCGTCCTGGTGCGGGGTGCGGGGCTCGTCGGGACGGCCGCGGCCGAGGGCCAGCAGGCGAGCCTCGTCCACCCCGAGGGGCGGGCAGAAGACGGGGCCGGTCGCGCGGTCGCAGCCGAGGCTGATGAGGCGCGCGGCGAAGCGAGCGGTGTCGACCCCGTCAGCGAGGACCACGGTCCGGCGGCGTCGGGCAAGGGTCACCATCGCGGCGAAGACGGCCTCGCCCTCCAGATCACGCAGCGTGGCGCGCAGGAAACGGTCGTCCAGCCGGACCAGGTCGAGGGGCAGCAGGTCGAGGGTGGCCGGCGAGCCGATCCAGCGGCCGAACGCGCGCACGGCGACGGCCACGCCGCTGTCCCGCAGGCGGTCGAGGGTGCGCGGGAGCGACGGGTCCGCGCGCCCCAGCGTCTCCTCGGTGAAGGCGAGACCGACGGCGCCGGGCGGCAGCGCGCCGCGGTCGCGGACCATGGTGACGATCTCGGCGGCGAACCGCGGCTGGGCGAGCTGTCGCGAGCCGATGTGCAGCCAGAGCCGGGGCGGACGGACTGCGCCGCCGGTGGCCATCCGGTGCCACGTGCGGCACTCGGTGACGGCGGCGCGCAGCGCCCACTGGTCGAGCTGGTCGGCGAGCCCGGCGAACTGGGCGATCGCCCGGACGTCGGCGGCGTCCAGCAGGCCGCGGTCGGCGTGCGCCCACTGCAGGCGGGCGGTCATGCCGGGCACCGACCCGGTCCGCAGGTCCACCTCGGGTTCGAAGGTGAACCGGAGCGTGCCGTCGTCGAAGGCGGCGTAGAGAGCATGGATGAGCGCAAGGTCGAGCTGGGTCACGCGGCCACTCCCGGACGCCGGGATGGACCGGCCGCGCCCCCGCTGGCGCACATCAGCGGCGAGACTTCCGGTCACACGTCACGGGCCGCGCGGCGCGCGACGGTGCTGAAGCCGCGCGCCCGCGGGCCCTTCCAGTTTCACAGCGAGCCCACCAGACGGCGGACGGTGCCGGCATCGGGCTGGTCGAGCCAGCTTATCCGTGGATCACGGCGGAACCATGACCTTTGGCGACGCGCGAACCGCCGCGTCGCCGTCACGGTCGCGGAGCGGGCGTCCTCCTGCGACGCGAACTCACCCTGCAGCCAGCCCAGCACCTGCGCGTAGCCGAGCGCGCGCGACGCGGTCCGGCCCGTCGAGAGGCCGACCTTGTCCAGCTCCCGGACCTCCTCGACAAGGCCGGCGGCCCACATCCGGTCGACGCGCGTCGTGATCCGGTCGTCCAGGTCGGCCCGGTCGACGCCGATGACGGCCACGTCGTAGTGCGAGCGGTGCTCCGGCAGCCGCGCGACGAACCCGCCGGTCAGCGCGACGACCTCGAGGGCCCGCACGATCCGCCGGCCGTTCGACGGCAGGATCGCCGTCGCGGCCTCCGGGGCCGCGGCGGCCAGCTCGGCGTGCAGCGCCTCGGGGCCGATCTCGGCGAGCCGCGCCTCCAGGCCCGCGCGGATCGCCGGATCCGTGCCGGGGAACTCCAGCTCGTCGAGCACGGCCCGGACGTAGAGCCCGGAACCGCCGACGAGCACCGGGAGCCGGCCCTCGGCCAGCAGACGGTCGACGATCGCCCGGGCGTCTCGTTGGTAGCTGGCGACGTCGGCCGTCCTGGTGACGTCCCAGATGTCGAGCAGATGGTGCGGGATTCCGCGTCGCTCCTCGATCGGGACCTTGGCGGTCCCGATGTCCATGCCCCGGTAGAGCTGCATCGAGTCGGCGTTGATGATCTCGGCGGCGCCGTCCCCCAGCGAGGCGACGAGGTCCAGGGCCAGGTCGCTCTTCCCGGCCGCGGTGGGCCCGACGATCGCGACCACCCGGCCACGAGGTTGGCGCTGCCCGTCAGCGTCGTCCCGCACCGTCACCGCCCTTTCAGGATGCCGTCAAGCCTGCCACGGAGACCGCGCCGAGGCCCGTCCGCGGCGACCGACATGACCGTCGGCAACGGCCGGGCGGGTGCTCGTCCGGGCCCGGTCCGCCGCCTCGTGTGGGTTGTCGCCGCCGTTCAGGCCGCGGCCTCGGCCTCGGCCTCGCGGATGAAGGCGACGAGCACCTCGACGGTGCCGGTCGGATTCTGCAACGCGGGCGAGTGCATCGCGGCGGGGATGACGGCGTGGCGGGCCCCCAGCCGGACGGCCATGTCGGCCTGCTGCGCCGGCAGCCACGCGTCGTCGTCGACCCCGTGGGTGACCAGGAGCGGAATGCCGTGCGCCGCCGCGGCGGCCGTCGCGGCGGCGACCCGGTCCGGCTCGCCGAGCAGCGCCTTCGCCATGACCAGCATGCCGCGCTCGGAGCTACCGAAGAAGCGGCGCCGCAGGAAGTCGGCCTCCGCCGCCGAGCGGACCGTGGGGTCGAGCGCCCGGGTCCCGGCCCACACCGCGTCGAGGCCGCCCTGTGCGTAGAGCGCGTACATCGCGCGCAGCGCGAGGCCTCGCGGCCCGCCGATCGCGGCCGGTCCGGAGCCGAAGAAGGTGACCGACGCCAGTAGCCCGGGGTCCGCCAGCAGCGTGGCCCGCGCGACGAGGCCACCGAACGAGTGGCCGACGAGGTGGACCTGGCCGCCAAGCTCCCGGGCGGCCAGGGCGACGTCAGAGGCGAGACCATCCAGGGAGAACTGGCTGTCGGGCCCGTCGGGGTCGCCCTTCGATTCGTACTGGCCGCGCAGGTCGACCGCGACCGCGCGCAGCCCTGCGGTGGCCAGCAGCGGCAGGATGGGGAGGAAGTCCTCCTTGCTGCCGGTGAAGCCGGGCAGCATCAGCACGGCCGCGCCATCCGCGGGTCCGGCGACGAGCGCGGCGAGACCTCCCACGGTCGCGCCTCGCGGCTCGTCCAACCTGTCAACGGCGCTCGTCACCCGACACCCCCCGGTTCCCACACGCAGACGAAATACCCGACGCCAAACGGGGCGTCCGCGTACAAAACGTCCGCCCCCCACGTGGGCGTTCCGCTGGGCCGCGCACCGACGGCGCCGGCGAGCACCTGCCAGGAGGCGCGCCCGGCGACCAGCAGATCGGCGGACAGGCCCGGATCCAGGGCGAGCAGCGCGTCGAGATCGACCGTCGCCAGCGCGCGTTCGACGACCGCGTCGTAGGGCTCGGCCCGCTCGTCCAGGGCGCCGGGGGCCTTGGGCGTCCGGCGGGCGCTGCCATCGCCCATCACGAGCAGCGCGACCCGGCCGGGTCCCGCGACCAGGTCGGCGCCCCGCGCGACAGCCTGTGCGGCCTCGGCTTTCGGTGAGACCCCCAGCCCCCAGCGGGCGACGTCCCAGCCGGTCTCGGCCAGCAGCCAGGCACCGACCGCGAGCGAGAGCGGCAGCCTGGGGACGTCGGTCGCTCCGCCCTCCCCCACGGCGTCGGGGACTCCACCGAGAACGGGCATCCCAGCGAGCGGCGCGGGCCCGAGCGGGACCTGGTAGTCGACGCCAAAGCCGCGGAAGTCGCCTACCGCCGCCGGCGGATAGGTGTGGAAGCCGGCCGCGAGGGCGTCCGGGTCGTCGCCGACGACCACCACGACATCCGGGTTCGCGGCGCGCAGCCGACGGACGGCCGCCAACGCGGGCTCACGGGCGGCGACCAGCTCACCGGCACCGACCCGGGGCACCAGCAGCGGAGGATGCGGGCAGACCGCCGCGACGACGAGCGCCACCCCGCTACCGCGCCGGAGCAGGCGTCGGGACGGAGACCAGCGTCAGGGCTGAGGCAGGGCTCGGTGCGGGCGCCGCGCAGCCGCAGGCCTGGCCATCGCCGTGCGGATGGGTCTCGTCGTGCGTCTCGTCAGGCGCCTGTGTGCCGGCCACGGCCGCACCGATGCCGGGCATGCCCAGGCTGACCGACTGGCGGGCCGTGCCCGCGGGCGCCGCCCGGTCGGCCGCCCAGAGGTCCCCGGCGCGGGTGGCCCGCGCGGCGAGCGGCGCACCCGCGGCGACCAGGTAGTGCGGCGCTCCGTAGGTGATCGCGGTGGTGACGACGTCGCCGGGGCGCAGCCGGGCCAGTTCCGCGAGCACCGCCGCCTCTTCGGCCGGCGAGGTGTGCACGCCCGAGCGGGCGGAGGCGTTGGCGTCCGGCCCGAGGTGGACGAGCCGCCCGTCGCGGGCACGGCCGGAACGGCGACCGGTGGACTCGTCCTTGCGGCCCTCCCCCTCGGCCAGCAGGACCTCGACGGTCCGGCCGACCTGGGCCCTGTTCTCCGCCAGCGAGACCTCGTCCTGGAGGGCGACCAGGCGGCCATAGCGCTCAGCCACGACGGCCGGCGGGACCTGCTCGTCCATGGTGGCGGCGGGGGTGCCGGGCCGGGGCGAGTACTGGAACGTGAAGGCACCGGAGAACCGGGCCTGGCCCACGACGTCGAGGGTGTCCAGGAAGTCCCGCTCGGTCTCGCCCGGGAAGCCGACGATGATGTCGGTCGTGATCGCGGCGTCGGGCAGGGCGGCCCGGACCCGTTCGACGATGCCGAGGTAGCGGTCCCGGCGATACGACCGTCGCATCCGGCGCAGCACCTCGTCGGAGCCCGACTGCATCGGCATGTGCAGGCTGGGGCAGACGTTCGGGGTCTCGGCCATCGCGGCGATCACGTCGTCGGTGAAGTCACGTGGGTGCGGAGAGGTGAACCGCACGCGCTCGAGACCCTCGATCCGACCGCAGGCGCGCAGCAGCTTGGCGAAGGCACCCGGGTCCCCGAAGGAACGGCCATAGGAGTTGACGTTCTGGCCGAGCAGGGTGACCTCGACGGCGCCGTCGGCGACCAGCGCCTCGACCTCGGCGAGCACGTCGCCGGGCCGGCGGTCGCGCTCCTTGCCGCGCAGGCTCGGGACGATGCAGAAGGTACAGGTGTTGTCGCAGCCGACGCTGATGCTCACCCAGGCGGACGCGTGACTGGCCCGGCGGGCCGGCAGCGTGCTGGGGAAGACCTCAAGAGCCTCGGCGATCTCGACCTGGGCCTCGGCGTTGTGCCGGGCCCGCTCCAGCAGCACCGGCAGGCGATGCAGGTTGTGGGTGCCGAAGACCACGTCCACCCACGGGGCCTTACGGGTGATCGTGCCGCGGTCCTTCTGCGCGAGGCAGCCACCGACGGCGATCTGCATGCCCGGATTGTCGCGTTTGGTCGGATACAGGTGGCCGAGGTTGCCGTAGAGGCGGTTGTCGGCGTTCTCCCGGACGGCGCAGGTGTTGAACACGACGAGGTCCGGCGTCTCGCCGGCGTCCACCGGGACATAGCCGGCGGATTCCAACAGCCCGGAGATCCGCTCGGAATCATGCACGTTCATCTGGCACCCGAACGTGCGCACCTGGTAGCTACGGCCCATCACTCACCCAGGTTACGGCGATGGCCGGGTGGCTCAACGGGCGGTTTCGATGGCGCGGGTCTCGCGGACGACCGTGACCCGGATCTGACCCGGGTAGGTGAGCTCGTCCTCGATCTGGCGTGCGACGTCACGGGCGAGCAGATGGGCCGCGGTGTCGTCGACCTCCTCGGGGACGACCATCACCCGGACCTCCCGGCCGGCCTGCATGGCGAACACCCGCTCGACGCCGGGGCGCTCGGCTGCTATCTGCTCGATCCGCTCCAGCCGGCGCACGTAGGACTCGAGGCTCTCGCGGCGGGCGCCGGGGCGGCCGCCGGAGATCGCGTCGGCCGCCTGGGTGAGCACCGCCTCGACCGAACGCGGCTCGACCTCGTTGTGATGGGCCTCGATGGCGTGGACGACGTCCTCGTGCTCGCCGTAGCGGCGGGCGATCTCGGCGCCCACCAGGGCATGCGAGCCCTCGACCTCGTGGGTGAGCGCCTTGCCGAGGTCGTGCAGCAGGGTGCCCCGCTTGGCGATCAGAGCCGGCAGCCGCAGCTCGGCGGCCATCAGCCCGGCCAGGTGGGCGGACTCGACCAGATGGCCCAGCACGTTCTGGCCATAGCTGGTGCGGTAGCGCAGCCGGCCCAGCAGCACGACCAGCTCCGGGTGCATCTCGCCGATGCCGACCTCGACCAGGGCGTCCTTGCCGGCGCGCACGCAGCGTTCCTCGACCTCGCGCTGGGCCCGCTCGTACTCCTCCTCGATCCGCTGCGGATGGATCCGCCCGTCCGCGACCAGCGCGGACAGGGTGATCCGGCCGACCTCGCGGCGGACCGGGTCGAAGCAGCTGAGCAGCACCGCCTCGGGGGTGTCGTCGATGAGCACGTTCACGCCGGTGACCGACTCGAAGGCGCGGATGTTGCGGCCCTCGCGCCCGATGATGCGGCCCTTCATCTCGTCGCCCGGCAGATGCAGGACGGAGACCACCGACTCGGCGGTCTGCTCGGCGGCGACTCGCTGGATCGCGATGGTGACGATGCGGCGGGCCCGCTCCTGGGCCTCGTCCTCGGCCCGGGCCTCGATCTCGCGGGCCAGCGTCGCGGCCTCCAGCCTGGCGTGCTGCTCGACGACCGACAACAGCTCGGTCTTCGCCTCGGACGACGTCATGCCGGCGGCCTGTTCGAGCGCGGCGACCCGGCGGGCGTCGAGGTCGTCGGCCTCCCTGGCCCGACGGGCGAGGGCCGCGTCCCGCTCGGCGAGTTCGCGGTCACGGGACTCGATCCGGCGGGTCTGGTCCTCGAGGGTGGCCAGGCGTTCCTCGATCCGGGCCTCGCGCTGGGTGAGCCGGCTGTCCCACTCGCGCAGCTCGGCCCGGCGGCCGCGCAGCTCGGCCAGCGCCTTGTCGCGTTCCTCCTGCGCCTCGCGGCGGGCCGCTTCGGCCCGTTCGCGGTCGGCCTCGGCGAGCTTGCGGGCCAAGGCCTGAGCCTGTTCGCGGGACGTGGCTTCGGCATGTTCTCGGGCGACGGCGGTGGCGTGCTCCCGGGCGACCGTCTCGGCGTGGGCGACGGCCTCCGCCTGCGCGGCGCGCAGAGCCGCTGCCGCGTCTGAGTCGGCCACCGGTGATGGCCGCGGACCCGGCTCGGCCCCGGCACGCGAGCCCGCCCGCAACAGCCGCAGCACGACCAGGGCGAGGGCGACGATGGCGACCAACACCACCGCGACGAGTGCCACGAGCACGCCGATCAACGCTGCTCCTCCCGATCCGGGTCGTGGAGCAGGAGCCCCACCGACTCCACGCGGAGCCCGCGGGAAAGCTGCTCCCGGGCACACGTCCAGCCCATCGGGAGCCAGCCAGCGGCCAGCGAACTGCAGACGCCGGCGAACTGCAGAAGCCGACCCTGTCAGGTCCCGTCGAACGGACCGGAGCGGCGAGTAGCCCACGCGAGACGGCGGCATTTTCGCCAGGTCGGAGAAAACGCCGTGACGCCTTCTCGACACCGTCGGCATTCACCCGGTGTCGGTCTCCAGGTGCGTGGAAACGCTCTCCCGCGCGCGACCGACGAGGTCGGCAGCGCCAAGGAGCACTGGGTGTTGCCTACATATGCACTTGAGCCAACTATCGCGACCGCGTTGTCCGCGGGAGTCCTCGCGCCGTTGCTGAGCGTAGATCGACCAGTTTTGCCGGGTCAAGAAATACCGGTCAGCACAGATCGTTGGTCTCTAGCCGCCAGGTCAATGGCCATCCGGCGCTGTGGCTGCTTCTTGCCCGGTTGTTGCCCCTGCTCGCCCGTCGGTGTCGGCGGCTTCCGGTCAGTCGAGTCCGTCGTCCAGGTCGTCGCTCGGCAGGTCGTCGTCGGCCGCGCCGTCGCCGGCGGCTTCGAGCGCCTCGGTGACGACCCGGACCGCGAGATCCGTCGGGTAGCCCTTCCGGCCGAGCATCGCCACCAGGCGGCGCAACCGCACCTGCCGTTCGAGCCCGCCCATGCCACGCAGCCGACGCTCGACGAGGTCACGCGCGGCGGTCTCCTCGGCAGCGCCGTCCACGCTGGCCAGCGCCGCCGTCGCCACGTCGTCGTCCACGCCCCGGCGCCGCAGCTCGACGGCGAGGCCTCGTCGGGCAAGCCCACGGTTCTCGTAGGCAGAGGACACCACCGCCGCGGCGAACGCGTCGTCGTCGATCAGTCCGACGGCCGTCAGCCGGTCCAGCACAGCCTCCGCGACGTCGTCGGCTACCCCGCGGCGCCGCAGCGCCGCCGTGAGCTCGGCCCGGCTCCTCGCCCGGACCGCCAGCTGCCGCAGGCAGATCTCCCGAGCGACGGCCAGCGGATCCCGTTCGACCTCCGCTCCTTGGCCCGTCCTGGCCGGCGCCACCATGCACCCTCCTAGCTCAAAAGATCGATCCAGGCGTCCCCAGGGCCCGTGTCCCCGCTTTCCCCGCTGCGCCGCCGTCTCAGGCAGGGGAACCGACCCACCACGGCAGCGCGGTGCGCCGGCAGAGTGCGTGGCAGGGCGAGAGGCGCCGGGAGGCCAGCCGGCGCTCCGGTGTGGACAGACAGACCCGCCAGTGAGGGGCTAGAGGTCGACCGGGACGGGTGCCAGGGTGTCGCCGTCGAGCGTGGGGATGATGCCGAGCTTCTCCTTGATGCGCTTCTCGATCTCGTCGGCGAGGTCGGGGTTGTCGCGCAGGAAGTTGCGGGCGTTCTCCTTGCCCTGGCCGAGCTGGTCGCCGTCGTAGGTGTACCAGGCGCCGGACTTCCGGATGATCGCGTGCTCGACGCCCATGTCGATGAGGGAGCCCTCACGGCTGATGCCGCCGCCGTAGACGATGTCGAACTCGGCGGTCCGGAAAGGCGGGGCCACCTTGTTCTTGACGACCTTGACCCTGGTCCGGTTGCCGACCGCGTCAGCGCCGTCCTTGAGCGTCTCGATCCGGCGGACGTCGAGGCGGACGGAGGCGTAGAACTTCAGCGCCTTTCCACCTGTGGTGGTCTCCGGCGAGCCGAACATCACGCCGATCTTCTCGCGCAGCTGGTTGATGAAGATCGCGGTCGTGTTCGAGTTCGACAGCGCGCCGGTCATCTTCCGCAGCGCCTGGGACATCAGCCGGGCCTGCAGGCCGACGTGGCTGTCGCCCATCTCGCCCTCGATCTCGGCGCGGGGCACCAGCGCCGCGACCGAGTCGATGACGATGATGTCCAGCGCGCCGGACCGGACCAGCAGGTCGGCGATCTCCAGGGCCTGCTCACCGGTGTCCGGCTGGGAGACCAGCAGGTTGTCGGTGTCCACGCCCAGCTTCCCCGCGTAGTCCGGGTCGAGCGCGTGCTCGGCGTCGATGAAGGCGGCGATGCCGCCGGCGGCCTGGGCACTGGCCACCGCGTGCAGCGCGACCGTCGTCTTGCCGGACGACTCCGGGCCGTAGATCTCGATGATCCGGCCGCGCGGCAGCCCACCGATCCCGAGGGCCACGTCGAGGGCGATCGAGCCGGTCGGGATCGCCTGGATCGGGGCCCGGGTCTCGTCGCCGAGACGCATGACGGAGCCCTTGCCGAACTGCTTGTCAATCTGCGCGAGGGCGTTGTCGAGCGCCTTGTCGCGGTCGGGTCCTGCCATGGGAGCTACTCCTGGCTGAGGTCGTCGAGTCTTGGTGGCCACGAAGGCGACGTTAGGGGGTGGGTCCGACAGTTTCGAGAGGGTGGCCCGCAACTGTGGACAACCGTCCCCCTGTGGACAGACTAACCGAACACTCGTTCGACCTGAACGTCGACGCGCCAGCGCGCCCCGACTTTTCCCCAGGTGTGCCGGCAAGGCACCGGGCGCGGGGCCCGGCGAGGCCGGTCAGTGCTCCTTGGCCGGGACGTCGAACTCCTGGCAGACGGCGCGCCAGACGGCCTTCGCGTCGTCGCCGCGGGCCAGGGCGCCCTCGACGGTCGCGCCGCCCAGGCTGCCCAGCACATGGTCCCGGGCAACCGATTCCGCATACTCGGTCCCGAATTGGCGGTTCATCCTGGACCAGAACTCGGTGAGTCGCACCTGTTCAGTGTGCCGCGCCCGGATGTGGGGCCTACCAGCCAGGTCAGCCCGCCCGCGCCAGACGCGTCCCGGCAAGCCGGCCACCTATCCCGCTCACGGATCGCCACGGCCTCCACCGCGTGCCCCGTCCACCCAAGGGGCAGCCTTGATCGCGATCCGGTCCGCAATCCAGACAAATCGGCCCGCCTTGCGTTGCCGCCCCACGCGAGTCATACCTAGTGCCGCTCCTGGCAAGGTTCGCCCCGCCCCAACACCGGCAAGATCGCCGTTTTGGCCCTCGGGCGGCTGTAATCGGGGCGGTTTCACGACCACCTGAGGGCCGAAACGGCGATCAAGCCGGCCGGG
The DNA here is from genome assembly GCF_000166135.1 of Pseudofrankia inefficax. Lineage (NCBI taxonomy): Bacteria > Bacillati > Actinomycetota > Actinomycetes > Frankiales > Frankiaceae > Pseudofrankia > Pseudofrankia inefficax. The sequence continues at coordinate 1,424,979 of NC_014666.1, read as the reverse complement.
CCGGCCTTGCCGGGCTCGGCACTGGTGGCGATAGATCTCGGCGGATTTCCGGCCACCAGGTATGACTCACGTGGTCCCGCGCCGCGGGTCCGGCGGGGCGGCGGCCTCCGCCGAGGCCGGCTGCCGGCTGCCGGCCACCGACTGCCAGCCAGCGGCGCGGCCGGGCCGACCGGGGCGTTATGTCGTAGGTGGGAGGCAGACTGGCGGGCGTGCCAGACTCCGATCCGCTCGCCGCGTTCTCGGCGCCGACCAGGGCGTGGTTCCAGGCTGCCTTCCCGGCGCCGACCCCGGCCCAGGCGGGCGCCTGGGCGGCGGTGCGCGCCGGCGGAAGCGCTCTGGTGGTGGCACCGACCGGATCCGGCAAGACGCTGGCGGCGTTCCTGTGGTCGCTCGACGAGCTGGTGCGCTCCGGGCCGCCGGCCGACCCGACCCGGCGCTGCCGGGTGCTCTACGTCAGCCCGCTCAAGGCTCTGGCCGTGGACGTCGCCCGCAACCTGCGCGCGCCGCTGGCGGGCATCCAGGCGGCGGCGACCCGGCTCGGCCAGACCGTCCCCGAGATCAGGATCGGGATGCGGACGGGAGACACCCCCGCGACCGAGCGGCGAGCCTTCGGCCGAACCCCGCCGGACATTCTGATCACCACCCCGGAGTCGCTCTTCCTCGTCCTGACCAGCCAGGCGCGCGAGGCGCTGCGCGCGGTGGAGACGGTCATCGTCGACGAGGTGCACGCGGTCGCGAGCACCAAGCGCGGCGCCCACCTGGCCCTCAGTCTGGAGCGGCTGGACGCGCTGCGGACGTCGGAGTCGGGCGGCGATCCGGCCCCCGCGGCGGCGCCGGCCCGTCGGATCGGGCTCTCGGCCACGGTGCGCCCGGTCGAGGAGGTCGCCCGGTTCCTCGGCGGCACCCGGCCGGTGACGGTGGTCCGGCCGCCGGCCCGGAAGACGCTGCTGGTGGACGTGGTGGTGCCGGTGCGGGACATGGCCGACCCGGGCGCTCCGGACGGTCTGGCCGGGCTGACGGCGCCGGGCGGGGTGTCGGGGCTGCCGACGTTGGAAAGCCTCGCTGACGGCCCGCCGGCGGCCGAGCCGGCCAAGCCGTCGATCTGGCCGGCGGTGGAGGCCCGGGTCCTCGACCTGATCGAGGCTCACACGTCGACGATCGTCTTCGCCAACTCCCGCCGGGTCGCCGAGCGGCTCTGCGCCCGGCTGAACGAGCTGCACACCGAACGGCTGATCGCGGCCGAGAACGCGAGCGTCCACCGCGGCGGCGGCCGGATCGACCTAGACGGCCCGCCAGCCGGGCCGCCCGACGGCCAGTCCGACGAGCTCGACGGCCCGCTCGGCTACCACGCCGAGCCCACGCGGGTGACGCCCGCCGAGGTCATGGGCGCCGCCGGACTGGCCCGTGGATCCCTGCCGACAGCCGAGGTGGCCCGCGCGCATCACGGCAGCGTGAGCCGGGAGCAGCGGCTGCTGATCGAGGAGGACCTCAAGGCCGGCCGGCTGCCCGCCGTCGTCGCGACGTCCAGCCTGGAGCTGGGCATCGACATGGGCGCCGTCGACCTCGTCGTCCAGATCTCGTCGCCGCCCAGCGTGGCCGCGGGCATGCAGCGGGTCGGCCGGGCCGGCCACCAGGTCGGGGTCGAGAGCCGCGGCGTCGTGCTCCCCAGCCATCGCGCCGACCTGCTGGAGGCGGCCGTCGTCGCCGAGCGGATGCGCGACGGCGCGATCGAGGAGGCCCGCTACCCGCGTAACCCGCTGGACGTGCTGGCCCAGCAGATCGTGGCGATGACGGCCGTCGACACCTGGCCGGTGGCGGAGCTGGGCGCGCTGGTCCGCCGGGCGGCGCCGTTCGCGACGCTGCCGGGCGGCGCGTTCGAGGCGGTGCTGGACATGCTGTCCGGCCGTTACCCGTCGGACGCGTTCGCCGAGCTGCGCCCCCGGATCGTCTGGGACCGCGCGGCGAACACCGTCGCCGGCCGGCCCGGCGCCCAGCGGCTCGCGGTCACCAGCGGCGGCACGATCCCCGACCGGGGCCTGTTCGGGGTGTTCCTCGTCGGCGAGAAGGCCAGCCGGGTCGGCGAGCTGGACGAGGAGATGGTCTACGAGTCACGCGTCGGCGACGTCGTGCTGCTGGGCTCGTCGAGCTGGCGGATCGAGGAGATCACCCCGGACCGGGTGCTGGTCACCCCCGCGCCCGGCCGGCCCGGACGGCTGCCGTTCTGGCACGGCGACTCCCCCGGCCGGCCGGCCGAGCTCGGCCGCGCGCTCGGAGCGTTCCTGCGGGAGCTGACGAGGAAGAGCCCGCAGGACGCCGAGGCGCGGCTGCGGCAGGCCGGCCTCGACGAGTGGGCGACGAGCAACCTGCTCGCCTACCTTGACGAGCAGCGGGAGGCGGCCGGGCGGCTGTCCGACGACCGGACCCTGGTGGTCGAACGGTTCCGCGACGAGCTGGGCGACTGGCGCCTCGCGGTGCACTCCCCGTTCGGCGCCAGGGTGAACGCCCCGTGGGCGCTGGCGATCGCCGGCCGGCTGCGGGAGCGGTACGGCGCCGAGGTGCAGGTCATGCACACCGACGACGGCATCGTCGCCCGGGTGCCGGACGCCGACGCCGCGCCGGGCGCCGCGGACGTCGTCTTCGACCCGGACGAGATCGCCGCGGTCGTGCGGACCGAGGTCGGCGCGAGCGCGCTGTTCGCCAGCCGGTTCCGCGAGTGTGCCGGGCGCGCCCTGCTGCTGCCGCGTCGCTCCCCCGGCCGGCGCACGCCGCTGTGGCAGCAGCGCCAGCGCAGCGCCGCGCTGCTGTCGGTGGCGGCCGGGTTCGAGAACTTCCCGGTGGTGCTGGAGACGATGCGGGAGTGCCTGCAGGACGTGTTCGACGTCCCGGCGCTGGTCGAGCTGCATCGCGACGTCGACGCCCGCCGGCTGCGGGTGGTCGAGGTGGAGACCCCGGCGCCGTCGCCGTTCGCCCGCTCCCTGCTGTTCGGCTACGTCGCCACGTTCCTCTACGACGGCGACGCGCCGCTGGCCGAGCGCCGCGCGCAGATGCTGTCCCTGGACAGCCGGCTGCTGGCCGAGCTGCTCGGCGAGACCGACCTGCGGGAGCTGATCGACCCGACGGCCCTCGCCGAGGTCGAGGCGGAGCTGGCCCGGCTCGCGCCCGACCGGCGGGCCCGTGACGTCGAGGGCGCCGCCGACCTGCTGCGGGTGCTTGGCGACCTGACCACCGCGGAGGCGCTGGCCAGGGGCGCGACCGAGGAGTGGCTGCGGGCCCTGGCTGCTGCCGGTCGGGCCCTGGAGGTACGGATCGCGGGCGAGGAGCGCTGGGTCGCGGTCGAGGACGCCGGACGGCTGCGGGACGCGTTGGGGGTGCCGCTGCCGATGGGAGTGCCGACGGCGTTCACCGAGCCGGTCCGCGATCCGCTGGGCGACCTGGTCTCCCGGTTCACCCGCACGCGCGGCCCCTTCGACGCCGAGGAGCTCGCCGCCAGGTTCGGCCTCGGCGTCTCGGTGGCCGTCGGCGCGCTCGAACGGTTGGTGGGCGCGGGCCGGTTGGTGCGCGGCGAGCTGCGTCCGGGCCGGACCGGGGAGCAGTGGTGTGACGCCGAGGTGCTGCGCCGGCTGCGTCGCCGCAGCCTCGCCGCGTCGCGCCGCGAGGTCGAGGCCGTGCCGCCGCGGGCCCTCGGCGCCTTCCTGCCGGCCTGGCAGGCGGTGACGGCGGGACGGTCCCGCGGCGTCGACGCCGTCGCGCGGGCGGTCGAGCAGCTGCAGGGGGCGCTGATCCCGGCGAGCGCCTGGGAGCAGCTGGTCCTGCCGGCCCGGGTCGCGGACTACTCGCCGGCGATGCTCGACGAGCTGTGCGCGACCGGCGAGGTGCTCTGGGCCGGCGCGGGTGGCCTGCCCGGCGACGACGGCTGGGTGACTCTGATGCTCGCCGACGCCGCCCCGCTGCTTCTGCCCGCCCTGGCCGCGCGAGCAGGGGACACCGGCGAGCCCAGTCCGTCCTCGCGAGCGGCGACGGTGGATCTCGCCGCGCTGGCCACCGGCGAGGCCGGAGAGCGGCCGGCCGACGGCAGCCAACACCCGCCCACGGACGACGGGCCGGACCTGATGATCGACGACGCCGCGGCGACCCCACTGCACCGGGCCGTGCTCGACGCGCTCGCCGACGACCAGGCCCTGTTCTTCCGGACGCTGTCCGACCGGGTCGGCAGCCTCGACGACACCGCGCTGGCCGGCGTGATCTGGGATCTCGTCTGGGCCGGCCTGATCACCAACGACACGCTCGCCCCGCTGCGGGCCCGGCTGTCCGGCGGCTCGGCGACCACTCACCGCGCCCCGCCCCGGCCGCGGCGGTCCACCATGCGGTTCGCCTCCGGCTACGGCGCCGGCCTCACCGGCACCGGACGAGGGGCCGGCCGGCCCGCGACCCCCCGTCGCGGCGGTCCGCCCATGGTCGCCGGACGCTGGTCGCTGCTGCCGCCCCGCGACACCGACCCGACCCGGCGGGCCCACGCGCTGGCGGAGACCCTGCTGGACCGGCACGGCCTCGTCACCCGCGGCGCGGTCGTCGCCGAGCGCGCGCCCGGCGGGTTCGCCGCCGTCTACCGGGTGCTGTCCGCCTTCGAGGACGCCGGCCGGGCCCGCCGCGGCTACTTCGTCGAAGGGCTCGGCGCCGCCCAGTTCGCGATGCCCGGCGCGGTGGACCGGCTGCGGGCCGTCGCCGCCACCCAGCGCGCCGCCGACGAGGAGCCCGACTGGGTCGAACAGCCCGGCGGAATAACCGGAGCCCTCGGAGCGGTTGCGTTCCCCGCGCCCGGCGGGCGTGCCCAGCCGGGCGCGCGCCGCGAGACCGACCGTCGCGCGGTCGTGCTCGCGGCGACAGACCCGGCGAACCCCTACGGCGCCGCGCTGCCGTGGCCGGCCCGGTCCGAGGATCCGGACGGGCCGGGCCACCGGCCCGGCCGCAAGGCGGGGGCGCTGGTGGTGCTGGTCGACGGCGACCTGGTGCTGTACGTGGAGCGGGGAGGGAAGACGTTGCTGTCCTGGCCGGAGCCCGCGCGTGCCCTGCAACCCGCGGTCGACGCGCTGGCGTTGGCCGTGCGTGACGGCTGGCTCGGCCAGCTCGCCGTCGAGCGGGCGGACGGTCGGGCGATCACCGGCAGCGCGCTCGGCGACGCGCTGGTGCGCGCGGGCTTCCACCCGACGCCGCGCGGCGGCCTGCGGCTGCGGGGCTGAGCGCGTGACCGCGCTCGCCGACCGGCCGCGCACCGCGCCCCCGGCCCGGATCTGGGGACCCGAGCTGCGGATCCTCAGCATCGGGCTGGTCTCGACCATCACGCTCGTCGCGTTCGAGTCGCTGGCCGTGCTGACCGTCGCGCCCGCGATGTCGGCCGACCTGCGGGGCCTGAACCTCTACGGTTGGGTGACCGGAGCGTTCTTCCTGACCACGGTCGTCGGCGCGGTGCTGGCCGGAGCGGCCATGGACCGGACGGGAGCGGCCCGGCCCCTGCTCGTTGGCCTGTTGGCGTTCGGCGTGGGCCTCGCGGTGGCGGCGACCGCGGTCAGCATGCCTGTGGTGATCGTGGGCCGCGGGTTACAGGGCCTGGGCGCGGGCGCCATGACCTCGATCAACATGGCGACGATCGGCCAGATGTACCCGGCCGAGATCCGGCCGAAGATGTTCGCCGTGATCTCCACGGCCTGGGTGGTGCCGAGCCTCGGCGGGCCCGCGGTGGCCGCGTTGGTCACGGAGCAGGCCGGCTGGCGCTGGGTGTTCGGCGGCCTGATCCCGCTGGTCGTGCTCGCCGGCGGCGTCACGGTCTACGCGATGCGCCTCGCCGCCCGCCGGCTGGCCGCCGGGCCCACCGATCTCGCCGACGGTCCTCCGGCCGACGAGCTCGCCGGTTCCGGGCGGGCCGCCGCGATGGTGGACATCTGGCCGGCGGAGGAGACGGGACGAACTCCGCTGCTGCGGGCGGTGCTGGTCGCGGTGGGAGCCGGCCTGGTGCTCGCCGGGCTGACCAGCCGTTCCCTGCTCGGGATTCCGCTGGTCGCGGCCGGCCTGCTGGCCGGGCTGCGGCCGTTAAGCCGGCTGCTGCCGGCCGGGGCATCGCGGGCGAGAGCGGGGGCGCCCGCGGCGGTGATCTCGCGCGGGCTGATCGCGTTCGTCTACTTCGGCGCGGAGGCCTTCCTTCCGCTGACCATCACCTCGCACCGCCACTCGACGACGGGCGTCGCGGGCATCGGCGTCACCGCGGCCGCGATCATCTGGACCTGCGGATCCTGGACCCAGGCCAGGCTCGCCGTCCGCCATTCCGCGCGTTTCCTGGTCACGACCGGGATGGGCCTCATGGTCGTCGGTATCGCCGGGGCCGGCGTGACGCTGCTCGACTCGGCGGTCCCGCTGCCCGTCGGTCTCGCGTTCTGGTCGGTGGCCGCGTACGGCATCGGCCTCTCGTACTCGCCGTGCATGAACGTCGCGCTGAACGCGGCACCGCCGGGCCGGCAGGGCGCCGCGAGCGGCTCGGTCTCGCTCGCGGACAACCTGGGCACCGCGTTCGGCACCGGCCTGGGCGGGGTCGCGGTGGCCGCCGGCAGCTCGGCCGGTCAGGGCGGGCACGTCGACGCGGCCGGGCAGGCGGCGTCGCCGACCGGCCTGGCCGTGGCCTTCGCCATTTCCGTCGCGGTGGGCCTGGTGAGCATCGTCGTGGCCCGGCGCCTGCCCGCCACCCACCTGGCCGCCGGGCAGCCCGCCGAGCCGGGCACCGTCGCCGGCTAGGCCCAGGGCTGCTTCCAGCCGTTCTCGGCGCCGGAGCTCGGCCGTCCACCGGCCAGCTCGCGCAGGCCGGCGGCGTAGCCGCGCAGGTTCTCGGCCTGGGCGGCGAGCCCGTCGACATCGACGGGCGACATCCCAAGCCCCGCGCCGCCGACCGGTCGCGGGCCGGCGACGCCTGCCAGCGGGAGGCCGCCCGCCGCCGCGCCGGCACCGACGACCTCCGCCGATGCCGCGACGAGCTCGTCGAGCGCGCGCATGGCGGCCTCCATCTCCGCGACGAGGGCCCGCGCCGCGGCGTTGACCTGCGCCCGCCCCGCCGGGTCGGTCACCGCCCTGGCCGCCTCCTCACAGGCGATCACCCGGCTCGCCCGCAGCCGCAGCCCGTCGACGACCTCGGCCGCCGAGGCCATCGCGCCACGCACCACGTCCGCGGTCGGGCCCGGGGGCAGCGGCCGGGACAGCGCGAGGAAGGCCGTGATCGCCGCCTCCCCGCGGCGCAACGGAGCGGCCGCCGCCGAGCCGGTCAGCGCCCGGACGCCCGGCGCGGGTGCCACCGGCAGCGGCGGCCCCGGGTTGCGCAGCCGGTAGCGGGCCGCGTGCGCGACCCAGACGCCGCTGTTGACCAGCGCACCCGCGCCGACGGCCAGCCACAGCCACCCAGCCGACGGGTCGATCGCCTCGCCGATCCCGGCTGTGATGACGCCGAACCCGGCCCACCAGCCGGCCGTCCACTGCGCCCGGCGGACATATCGGCCGGCCGCGCGGGTCTGCCGCCAGGCGGCGCGCCGTTCCAGGTCCGCGCCGACCGCGTCGGGCACCCGGGGCCTGGTCCGGCGCCAGTCCCAGCCCTCCAGCCGCATCCAGGGCCGCCGCTGCGACGGATCCGCGGCAGGGCCGCCGGGCTGGCCGGGGGTGTAGGGCGGCCACTGCTGTCCGGCGGAGTACGGCGCGGACCACTGCGGTTTCGACCACGGCCCGGTCCGGCCGAGCGGGTCGGGCCCGGTCGGCGGCCTTGGTGGGCCCGCTCCAGGCGTCGTCATCGTCCGTTCCCCCCGCGAGCTGGCTCAGTGGCCGTTGGTCGCCGGGCCCGGGGCGCCCTGGTTCTCCGGGGCGCCATGCGTGGTGGGGGTGGCCGGCGCGGGCTGCTCGCTCTTGCCCAGGGCAACCCGGTCGGCGCCGGCCGCCACCTGCTGCGCCGGGCCGCCGGCTTCGCCCTGGGCCGCGCCCGGCGCGGGCGGGAGGCTGGCCCGCAGCTCGGCGAGCCGGTTGGTGGCCCGCGCGTCGATGCTCGCCCGGCGGACCTCCAGCATCCGCGCCTCGACGCCGGAGGACGCGAGCTCGTGGCGGCCGAGGGCGACCGAGTACCGCTTCTCGACCTTCTCCCTGATCTCCGCGAGCGTCGGTGTGTCGCCGGGCGGAGTGAGCTCCGACATCGACTCCATCGCCTTGCTCATCTGCTCGCGCATCGCGGCGTGCTCGATCTGGGTCAACAGGCGGGCCCGCTCGGCGAGCTGCTGGCGCAGCCGCTCGGTGTTGTCGTCGACCGCCCGGCGGGCCAGTCCGCTGGACTGCTCGGCCTGCTGGTGCAGGGTGCGCATGTCCTCCAGGGCCGCCTCGGCGGAGACCAGCTCGCTGGCGAACGTCTGCGCGGTCTGCTCGTACTGGGCCGAGGTCGCCGTGTCACCGGCCGCCCGCGCGTCATCGGCGAAGGTCAGCGCGGTGCGCGCCGACTCGGTGAGGTTCGCGACGTTCTCGATCTGGCGAGCCATCCGCATCTCCAGCTGGCGCTGGTTGCCGAGCACGAGGGCGGCCTGCTGGCGCAGCGCCTCATGCTGGCGACGGCTCTCGTCGATGGCCTGGTCGATCTGCACCCGCGGATCGGCCTTCTCATCGAACTTCCGGTTCGCCGACGCCGACAGATAGCGGAAGGCCCGGCGGACGACATTCGCCATGCTCCGATCGTCGCACGTCCAGGCGCCGGAGAAACCCCCCGCGACGCAGGTCGCCGGCGCGAGATATGTCCGAGATCAGACACGCGCGCCGCTGACCAGGCAGAACTCTCGGTCAAAGCGATGGTCACCGTGTCGGACAATTCGGACGGAATGGAACAAAGCGACACCGAGAACCCGCGAACAACCGCCGGCCGGTGAAACGTCGCAGCGGTCAGGCGGCCCGGTCGACCATCGGGGCCGGTGGGCGGGCGGACACCACCATCGGCGCGCCGACGCGCGGCGTCTCGGTCGCGAGCTCGGCCAGTTCCACGTCGTCGCTGACCTCGCGGAGCAGATCAGCCAGCCGGACGCCGAGCGCGTCGCAGATCGACGCGAGCAGCTCGGAGCTGGCTTCCTTCTGCCCCCGCTCGACCTCGGACAGGTAACCGAGCGAGACCCGCGCCGCGGACGACACCTCGCGCAGCGTGCGGTGCTGATCCTGGCGGCGGCGGCGGAGCGCCTCGCCGATCATGCGTCGGAGCAGGACCATCGCGCCTCCCCCTTCGTCCACGGGCTGAGCTTCACCGTATACCCACCGACGCGGCCGTCGGGCCGTCGTTAACGGGACCGTAGCCCTGCGTCGAGCAACCCAGATCGAAGACCGAGGATTCCCTACACGCCATCCGACCAGCGCCGCGGCCGCCCCGGGCGTCGTCACCGGCGGCCCGGACATCCCGCGGCCTTATGCCGATTTGGCGAAGGTTCCGACCCGACAGCAGCGGGACCATCTCAACTCCGACATTCCGCCCCGCCGCCGTCAGGCGGAAGCTTTCGCCGCCGTTCAACGCGTCCCGACGCAGCACGTCCCCAGTCCGGTGGGGCGCGGCATACGGGCTCATCTCGCGATCATAGTGGAGATCCATCATGACCGCGCCTCCTCGACCGTTATCTGTCCGGAAGCTCCATGGCTCCTGACGGCCCGGTGCCCGCCACCGGCAGTCCCGAGAGCGTACGACGTAACACGTCCAGCGCCTGGACAACCGCGAAGGTCTGGATACGCGGCCGGTCACCGGGCAGGCGCAGCGAACGGGTCGTCGTGCCGTCCGGACCGGCCAGACCCAGATGCAGCGTGCCGACGGCCTTCCCCTCCTGCTCGTCGGGCCCCGCGACACCCGTCGTCGCCAGCCCCCAGGTGGCACCGAACAGGTCCCGGACGCCGACCGCGAGGGCCGCCGCGGCGCGCGCCGACACAGCGCCGTCGGTCGCCAGGATCTCCGGGTCGACGCCGAGCACCGAGGCCTTCGAGTCGGTCGCGTAGACGACCGCGCCGCCGCGGAAGTACGCGGACGCACCGGGCGTCTCGGTGAACGCCGCGGCCAGCCGGCCGCCGGTGAGCGACTCGGCGACGGCGATCGTGGCGGTCCGGGTGGTCAGCTGCCGGCCGACCACGCCGGCGAGCGTCTCGTCGTCGACGCCGTAGACGGCCGGGCCGAGCGCGGCGCGCGCCGCGGCCTCGACCGGCGCGATCAGCCGATCGGCCTCGGCCCGGTCGCCGGCCCGCGCGGTGATCCGCAGCCTGGTCTGCCCGCCGCTGGCGAGGAAGGCGATGGTCGGGTTCCCCACGCCACGCAGGCGCTCGACCTCGCCGGCCACCGCCTCGGCGACGGCCGACTCCCAGATTCCGGCCGTGCGCAGCACGCGGTGCACGACGACCGCGGGCTGGCCGGCCCGGCGCAGCAGGTCCGGCAGCACGCTCGCGGTGAACATCGCGTACATCTCGTGCGGCACGCCGGGCAGCGCGTAGACCACGGCCTGGCCGATCTCGGCCCGGACGCCCGGAGCGGTGCCGGGGACGTTCGGCAACGGCTCGGCGCTCTCGGGCAGATCGGCCTGCCGGTAGTTCATCTCGGGCACCTGGCGGCCCAGCTCGCGGAACCGGCGGCGCAGCTGGGCCTCGAGGAAGTCGTCGCGCCGCAGCCCCACCCCTGCGGCGGCGGCGAGGCCCTCACGGGTGAGGTCGTCCTGCGTCGGCCCGAGGCCACCGGTGACGACCACGACGTCGGCCCGGCCGGCGGCGGCCCGCAGCGCCTGCTCGATGACCGTCACGTCGTCGCCGACGACGACCGACCGCTCGACCCGCACCCCGACGTCGGCGAGGTGGCGGCCCAGCCAGGCCGCGTTGCCGTTGATGATGTCGCCGTAGAGCAGTTCGTCACCGACCGCGACGACCTCAGCCAGCATCGACGTCCCGTCCAGCCCCATCCGGCGCCTCCCCGGCCCTGGCCTCGGCGGGCTGCCGCGCCGCCCTGGAGGTGTTGCGCAGCTTCAGAGCCCTGGCGACGTAGTCGACGCCGGTGGCGACGGCCACGACCAGCGCGACAGCCAGCACCGCCTTGCTGACGTCCGCCGCCAGCCCGGTGAGCGGCAGCACCGCGAGGCCCAGCGAGATGTTCAGCAGCAACGTCTTGATCTTGCCGCCGCGGCTGGCGGCGATCACCCCGTGGCGGATGACCCACAGCCGCAGCAGGGTGACGCCCAGCTCGCGCACGACGATGACCGCGGTGACCGCCCACGGGATCTCGTTCAGGATCGAGAGCGACACCAGCGCCGCGCCGGTCAGCGCCTTGTCCGCGACCGGGTCGACGAACGCCCCGAACTCCGTCACCAGGCCGTGCCTGCGGGCCACCGCGCCGTCGATCTGGTCGGTGACGGCGGCGACGGCATAGGCGGCGAACGCGGCGAGCCGCCAGGCGTCCTCGTGTGGCCCGACGAACAGGAACACGACGAACACCGGCACCAGGACGAGCCGCATGATCGTCAGGATGTTCGCGATGTTGAGCAGCCGCGCCCCGGATGCGACCGGTTCGGTCTCCGCGGCGGCGGGCACGCGGGCGGCCGGAATCGCCCCGTCGACCGCGACCGGCACGGCGTCGTCCGGCGCCGCGGTACCGACGGCCTCGTCATCCGGCACCGCGGCGCCGTCGGCCGTGCCGGCCACCGTCACGGACGGGCTCCGGCGGCTACCGGCACCGACCCGCCACTGGCCCGGTCGACCACCTCGACGAGCTCGGTCACCAGGTCCACGCCCTCGGTGCCGACCACCCGGGCCGCCACCAGGTCGCCGACGGCCACGGGCACGTCGCTGGCACCTGCCGAGAGCCGCACGGAGCAGGCACCGTCGGCGTCACGCTGCTGATGCGCGGCGCTGCCGTAGGCGAACCGGGCCGCCTCGGCGTCGAGCGTCGCGTCGGGGTCGATCTCCTCGACCAGGACCTCGACGGTCTCGCCGACCCTGCGCTCGGCGCGGGCGGCGGTGAGCTGCTCGACGAGGTCGGCGATCCGGGCACGGCGGTCCTCGATCTCGGCCTCGGAGAGCTTGCCGGGCAGGCCGACGGCCTCGGTGCCGTCCTCGTCCGAGTAGCCGAAGATCCCGATCGCGTCCAGCTCGGCCTGTTCGAGGAAGTCGGCGAGAATGTCGAGGTCCTCGGGCGTCTCGCCGGGGAAGCCGACGATGAAGTTCGACCGGGCACCCAGGGCCGGCGCGAAGGCACGGCCGCGGCGCAGCAGGTCGAGGAAGTCGGCCGAGCCACCGAACCGGCGCATCCGGCGCAGCACGGCCGGGCTCGCGTGCTGGAACGACAGGTCCAGGTAGGGCGCGACCCCCGGGGTGGTCAGCAGCACCTCAAGCAGCGTCGGGCGGGTCTCGGCGGGCTGCAGGTACACCGTGCGGACCCGGACGATGCCGGGCGTGGCCGCCAGTTGCGGCAGCAGCTTCTCCAGGGCGCGCAGGTCGCCGAGGTCCTTGCCGTAGGAGGTCGAGTTCTCACTGACGAGCACCAGTTCGCGGGCGCCCTGGCCGGCCAGCCACTCGGCCTCGGCCAGGATGTCCTGCGGCGGCCGGGAGACGTGCGAGCCGCGGAACGACGGGATCGCGCAGAAGCTGCACCGCCGGTCGCAGCCGCTGGAGATCTTCAGCGCCGCGACCGGCCCGTCGTCCAGCCGCCGGCGGACCACCGCCGCGCCCACGCTCGTCGGCGCGTGCGTGCCGTGTCCTGGTACGACCACCCCGGCCGCCGCCGCGCCACGGTCGACCGGGCTGATCGGCAGCAACGACCGGCGGTCGCGCGGCACGTGCGCGGCCGGCCGGTTGCCGGCCAGCACGGCGGACAGCCGGTCGGCGATGTCCGGGTAGGCGTCGAAGCCGAGGATGGCGTCGGCCTCGGGCAGGCTCTCGGCGAGTTCGGCACCGTAACGCTCGGCGAGGCAGCCGACCGCGACGACGGCCTGCGGGCCGGGCCCGCTGCCGCCACCGCCGCGTAGCCCGTCCGCGGCGAGCAGCGCGTCGATCGAGTCCTTCTTGGCCACATCGACGAAGCCGCAGGTGTTCACCAGCACCGCGTCGGCGTCGGCGGCGTCGTCGACCAGCCGGAAGCCGCCCGCCGCCAGCCGGGCGGCGAGCTCTTCCGAGTCGACCTCGTTGCGCGAACAGCCCAGCGTGACCAGAGCGACGCGATGAGCTTGACCGGCGGGCACCAGGTCAGGCTACCGGGCGGGACCGGTCGGGCGCTGCCGCGCCCAGGGGTCGGACACCCGACGGACCATCTCCTGACGAGACGTGGCGGGTCAGCGCGCCGGGTTCGCCGACGCCGGGTTGCCCTCGACCGTGCACGCACCGGCGTCGCCCAGCCCGACCTGCACCGTGACGACCTGGCCCGGACCGCCGAGCGAGCCCAGGTCGCGGCCGTTGCAGTTCAGGCTCATCGCGCCCGCGTTGCCGATCCGTATCCGCATGGCCTTGGCCGTCAGGGTCTGGGACGCGCCCTTCGTGAGGATCTGCTGGTAAAGCACCTTGTTCGAGTCATCGCTGACCTGCAGCCAGCTCGGCGCGCTCACGGCCTGCAGCCGCAGGCTGACCTGGGTCGGCGCCGGCGTCGTCGGGGCGGGCTCGGCCCTGGCCGGTGCCGCGGCGACGGGGCTGCGGGAGCTCGACGCCGCCCCGGGCTGCTGGCTGTGCGACGGGCCCGGCCGCAACAGCGTGAACAGCAGGACGGCGCAGAACACGACCGCGGCGACGACCATCGCGGCCCCCCAGCGCCGGCTGCTCCCACTGGTGGCGCCATGGCGCAGCGGGTCGAACGAGTTGGCCGGGGTGGTGAACGACGGGGTCGGCCCGCCCGGCTGGGCGGCGTCGAAGGCCGCGACGATCGGCTCCGGGGCGACGCCGAGCGCGCGGGCGATGCCGCGGATGTGGCCACGCGCGTACACGGCGCCACCGACCGCCGCGAAGTCGTCCTCCTCCATCTGGCGGATCAGCGTGGCCCGGATCCGGGTGCGGGCGCTGACCTCCTCGATCGACATGCCGGCGGCCACCCGGGCGGCGACCAGCCGCGCGCCGCAGGAGCCGGCCGGATCGGCGGACCCGGGGGCCGCGGGGGTCACGGGCGCAGCAGCCGGCCCGTCCGGCGACGGGCCGGGAATTTCGGCGCGTCGCTGGTCGCGCGGCTCGTCGATAGCCACCACGGGCGAACCTCCGCACGCGTCCGGCGCTGGTCCGCGCTGCCGCGACCCCGATGACCCGACATCGGCGACCGGCGTGGGGACGACGGTCAGCCAATGACGATCAACGAAGCGCGGGGAGAGAGCGGCCAAGCGGCGATGAACAGACGTTGTCTGAGTTTACGATTCAACGCCGCCGGTCGAAACCCGCAACGGGACCCGAGAGGACCAACTGACTGACGTCAGCCACTCCGCAACGTAACTAGAAGTCCTTCTAGCTCATCTGGCATCACCAGGACATCACGGGCCTTCGAACCCTCGGTGGGTCCGACGATCCCGCGGCTCTCCATCAGGTCCATCAACCGGCCGGCCTTCGCGAAACCCACCCGCAGCTTGCGCTGCAGCATCGAGGTCGACCCGAACTGGGAGCTCACGACGAGCTCGACGGCCTGCAGGAACAGCTGCATGTCGTCGCCGATCTCCTCGTCGATCTCCTTGCGGGGCCCGGCCTCCCCCTCGAACACGTCCTCGCGGAACGCCGGCACCGCCTGTTCCTTGGTGTGGTCGACGATCGCGGCGATCTCGTCCTCGGAGACGTAGGCGCCCTGGATACGGGCCGGCTTGCTGGCCCCCATCGGCAGGAAGAGGGCGTCGCCAAGGCCGACCAGCTTCTCGGCGCCGGCCTGGTCGAGGATGGTCCGGCTGTCGGCCAGGGACGCCATGGCGAACGCCAGCCGAGACGGCACGTTGGCCTTGATCAGGCCGGTGACGACGTCGACGGAGGGCCGCTGGGTAGCGAGCACCAGGTGGATGCCGACGGCACGCGCCATCGCGGTGATCCGACAGATCGCGTCCTCGACGTCACGGGGAGCGACCATCATCAGGTCGGCCAGCTCGTCGACGATCGCCAGGATGTACGGGTAAGGGGTGTAGACGCGTTCCGAACCGGGAGGCGCGACGATCTCGCCGTTTCGCACCTTGCGGTTGAAGTCGTCCACATGGCGAACACCGCAGGCCGCGAGATCCTCGTATCGGTTTTCCATCTCCTTCACGACCCACTGCAGCGCGTCGGCCGCCTTTTTGGGGTTCGTGATGATGGGCGTGATGAGGTGCGGAATTCCTTGGTAGCTCGTCAGTTCTACGCGTTTTGGGTCGACGAGCACCATCCGCACCTGGTCGGGGGTGGCGCGCGCC
Source organism: Pseudofrankia inefficax (assembly GCF_000166135.1). Taxonomy (NCBI): domain Bacteria; kingdom Bacillati; phylum Actinomycetota; class Actinomycetes; order Frankiales; family Frankiaceae; genus Pseudofrankia; species Pseudofrankia inefficax. Next base: position 1,409,581 of record NC_014666.1, on the reverse strand, counting down.
AACACGCTCGTGATGAGCGTGTTGATGCAGGTCGACTTGCCCGCGCCCGTGGCGCCCGCGATGAGGATGTGCGGCATCTTCGCGAGGTTCGCGAGGACGTAGCCGCCCTCGATGTCCTTCCCGAGGCCGACCAGCAGCGGTGCCGGGTTCCCGGTCGCGTCCGGGCTGCGCAGCACGTCGCCGAGCGAGACCAGCTCCCGGTCGGTGTTCGGGATCTCGATGCCGACCGCGCTCTTGCCCGGGATCGGGCTGATGATCCGGACGTCGGGGCTCTTCACCGCGTAGGCGATGTTCTTCCCCAGCTGGGTGATCCGCTCGACCTTCACCGCGGAGCCCAGCTCGACCTCGTAGCGGGTCACCGTCGGGCCACGGGTGAAGCCGGTGACCCGGGCGTCCACCTTGAACTGGGTGAGCACGTCGGTCAGCGAGGCGATCACGGCGTCCGTCGCGGCCGACCGCAGCTTCGGCGGCGTGCCGGACTTCAGCAGCGTCGGTGACGGGAGCACGTAGTCGCCCTCGACGGGCACCGGCACCAGGTGCTCGATCTCGTCGTCGGCGTCCGCGGCGGCCGGGGCCGACGCGGCGGCTGAGGCACGCTGCCGTGGCGCGCGCCGGGTGGCGGCCGGCGGCGCCTCGGCGGCCTCCTCGGCCTCCAGGCCCGGGCCGAGGTCGAGGCCCAGGTCGAGATCGAGGATGTCGCCGGCCTCCACCGCGGGGCCGTGGCCGCCCGGTGGTGGGACTCGCCCGCGACCGACGGCGGCGTCGATGTCGTACACGTCGTCGACCGACTTGCCGGCGCGGCCGCCCCGGGAGCGGCCTCGACCCCGGCTGGTCGGGGCACCCGTCCCACCCGTCCCGGAGCCTCTGGAGAGCAGCTCGTCCGCGAGTCCGGCTCCGTCGTCGAGGTCGTCCAAGCCGGTGCCGGCCCCGGTCCGGCCGCGGCCGGCGGTGGCGTCCTCGCGCAGACCGGTGGCCAGCCGGTCGGCGAGGCCGCGGAAGACCACCGGCACCTGGCGCAGCGGCGTCCGGGTGACCACGAGGACGCCGAACAGTGCCAACAGGATCAGCAGCGGCGCGGCGACATACGGGGTGACGGCCGCGGCCAGCGGCGAGGACGCGACGAAGCCCGCGGTTCCCCCGGCGGCGCGCAGTTGACGAGTACCGCCGGAGTAGTCGGGAATGCCGCGCACGATGTGGTAGAAGCCGAGCGTTCCCAGCGTCGTCGCGGCCCAGCCGATGACGACGCGGCCACGGCTGTCCGGGTCCGCCGGCGCCCGCACCAGCCGCCACGCGGCGACCAGCCCGATCAGCGGCAACAGCATCGCGCCAGCGCCGAACAGCAGCCGGAGCACGAGGTTGAGCCCGGAGCCAGCCGGGCCGGCCGCGTGGAACCAGACCGCCGCCAGCGTCAGGATCGCGCCGCCGAGCGACGCGAGCCCCGCGCCGTCGCGCCGGTGCTCCGGCTCGATCCACAGCTCCTTGCCGCCGCGCCGGACGTGCCGCAGCGACGAGCCGAACATCGTCGCGATCGCCTGCCACAGCCGGACGACCCCGCGCAGCAGCCAGAACGTCACCGCGAGCGACCAGGGCGTCTTGGCGGACTTCCCTCGGGCGCCGCCGGAGCCGCTGGAACCGCCCGAGGGACGGGTCGCACCCGCGCCGCGGGCCGCCGACCGGCTGCCGCTTCCGGAGGACCGGGACGCGGCGGATCCCCCCCGGGGTCGAGCGCCCGCCCCGGTCGTGCGTGTGGCCACGCCAGCACGTTACAAGCAGGCCCCCGCCACTCCACGCATCCCCGACCTTCCGGGCGCGCCGCCGATCATTGTGGGTCAGTTGGGACATGCATCCTGCCTATATATACCGACTATCGGTATATATGGAGCGCATGTCAGGGGACGAGATGCGCGAGCCCACCTTCCTGGTCCTGGCCGCGCTCGCCGACGGGCCACGCCACGGTTATGGCGTCATTCGCGAGGTCGAGACGATCTCAAACGGCCGCGTCCGGCTGCGGGCGGGCACCCTCTACAGCGCGTTGGACCGCCTCGCGGCCGACGGCCTGGTCCGCCGCGGGCGCGAGGAGGCGGTGGCCGGGCGCCTGCGCCGGTACTACGAGCTCACCGACCACGGTGCCGCCGCTCTCGAAGATCAGACCGCGCGCCTGCGCGCCAACGCCGCCGAGGCGGACCGCAGGCTGCGGGTACGCAGAGCCGGGCTCAGTGGCGGCCTCGACTCCGCTACCGGGCCGGCCGGGGCCCTCGCATGAGCGCCGAGGCCTCGGGGCACGACAGCGCCCCGGCCGATGACGCCGGCAACCCGCACCGGACCGTCGCCCGCCCGAGCACCCCTGCCTCCCCCGCCGCCGGCAGCCGTCTGGCCGCCGCGTATGGCCGGCTGTTGCTCGCCTACCCGCGCCACTGGCGCGCCGAGCACGAAGCGGCGCTGATGGCCACCCTGCTCGATGCCGCCGAGGCGGTCGGGCGGGGGCGACCAACACTCGCCGAGGCCGCCGACCTGGTGGGAAACGGTCTCGCCACCCGCGCCCGCCCGGTGATCGGATGGATTCCGGCCAGGGCACGCCTCGCCATCGCGACCGTCGCCCTCGCGGCCGGCGGTGTGCTTTCCGCCGTGATGCTCACCGTCGCCGAGCAGGGCCCTGGCCCGGTCTGGCCGTTCGCCTCGCCGGATCAGCCACTGTGGGGCGGCCCAGCGCCGGTCGGCCTGGGCCCGCTGGAAACCGACGGGCTGGTGGTCTATCTGCCCTGGCTGGTCGCGTTCGGCGCGGCGGCCCTGGGGAAGCGGCGGGTGGCCCGAGCCGCGGCCGTGACGGTCCTGCCGGCGACCGCGGCGGTTCTGACGCTCAGCTCGGTCAGCCGGCTGCAGCGTCCGCCGCTGGCCCTGCTGGCCACGCTCTGTCTGCTCGCACTGATCGTCACGGTGGTCTGGACGGCGCCCACGGCCCCGGGGCGCGCCGAGTACCGCCGGCCGCTGGCTGTCACCACATTGCTGATCACCGGGTGGGTTCCCGCCGTCGCGCTCTTCTACCGGGTCGCGCGGTTCTCGGGTGACCTGCCCACGCGACTGATAGTGAGAGGCGGCTATTTCGAGGTGTACTCGCTGTACTACGACCTGTCCGAGTCGTTGCCCTCGGCCTTCCTGGTGGCCGGGCTCGCCATGGCCGTCCTCAGCGTGTTCAGGCCCGGCTGGCTGGCGGCGTTCAGCGTCACCGGGGCTGCCGTCTCACCCCTCGGCTTCTCCCGCATCCGGGCGTATGACTACGCGGCGGCCGACCACGCGCTGATGCTCGGCCTGTTCGTCTTCATCCTGGTCCTGCTGGGCGTGTTCGATCTCCAACGCGCCGCCCGCCGCCAGGCTCACCACACCGCCTCGCCGGCCGCCGACTAGCGGAACGCCGACGGACACTGATCGCCGTTTCGGCCCCCGGGTGATTGCAAATCGGGCGCTCGTGCAACCACTTGAGGGCCGAAACGGCGATCAAGCCACCGGGGTTCGCGAGACGCGGACCCGGCTGGCTCCTCGTCAGACCTCGACGACCACCGGGATGATCATCGGGCGGCGGCGGTAGTTGTCGCTCACCCAGCGGCCGACGATGCGGCGGACCAGCTGTTGGAGGGCGTTGACGTCGGTCATGCCGGAGCGCATGCCGTCGGCGAGGCCGTCGTTGACCAGCTTGCGCACCTTGTCGAAGGCGACCTTGTCGTCGGAGAAGCCCCGGGCGAGCAGCTCCGGGCCGGCGACGACCTTCCCCGCGGCGGCGTCCACCACGGCGGTGATCGTGATGAAGCCCTCCTCGCCCAGGATGCGCCGGTCCTTCAGGCTCGACTCGCGGACGTCGCCCACGGCGAGACCGTCGACGTAGACGTAGCCGCACGGCACCGCGCCCGTGATCGTCGCCTGGCCCTCGACCAGGTCGACGACCATGCCGTCCTCCGCGAGCACGATCCGCTCCGGTGGGAGGCCGGTCAGCTCCGCGAGCACGCCGTGCGCCCGCAGGTGCCGCCACTCGCCGTGCACCGGCATCATGTTCGACGGCCGGGTCGCGTTCAGCACGTAGAGCAGCTCGCCCGCCGGCGCGTGGCCGGAGGTGTGCACCTTGGCGACGCCCTTGTGGACGACCTTGGCGCCCCACCGGGTCAGCCCGTTGATCACCCGGAAGACCGACTCCTCGTTGCCCGGGATCAGGCTGGAGGCGAGCACGACGGTGTCACCGGCCTCGATCCGGATCGCGTGGTCGCGGTTGGCCATCCGGGACAGCGCCGAGAGCGGCTCGCCCTGGGATCCGGTGGAGATCAGGCAGATGTTGCGGTCCGGCAGCGACTCGACGTCGCGGGCGTCGATGATCAGGCCCGGCGGAACGCGCAGCAGGCCCAGATCGCGCGCCACCCCCATGTTGCGGACCATCGAGCGGCCGATGAACGCGACCGAGCGGCCGTGCGCCTCGGCGGCGTCGAGAACCTGCTGGACGCGGTGGACGTGGCTCGCGAAGCAGGCCACGATGATCCGCTTGCCGGCCTCGCGGAAGACGCCGTCGAGCACCGGCGCGATCTCGCGCTCGGAGGTGACGAAGCCGGGGACCTCGGCGTTCGTCGAGTCCGACATGAGCAGGTCGACGCCCTCGGCCCCGAGCCGCGCGAAGCCGCCGAGGTCGGTGAGCCGGCCGTCGAGCGGCAGCTGGTCCATCTTGAAGTCGCCCGTGTGCAGCACCAGGCCCGCGGCGGTGCGGATCGCGACCGCGACCGCGTCCGGGATCGAGTGGTTGACGGCGAAGAACTCGAGGTCGAACGGCCCGAAGCTGTGCCGCTCCTCCTCGGTGATCTGGAGGGTGACCGGCTTGATCCGGTGCTCCTGCAGCTTGGCGACCATCAGCGCCAGCGTCAGCCGGGTCCCGACCAGCGGGATGTCGGCCCGCTCGCGCAGCAGGTAGGGCACCGCGCCGATGTGGTCCTCGTGCGCGTGGGTGAGGATCACGGCCTCGATGTCGTCGAGGCGGTCCCGGATGGCGGTGAAGTCCGGCAGGATCAGGTCGACGCCGGGCTGGTCGGTCTCCGGGAACAGCACGCCACAGTCGACGATGAGCAGCCGGCCCGCGTGCTCGAACACGGTCATGTTCCGGCCGATCTCACCGAGACCGCCGAGAGCGATGATCCGCAGGCCCTCTACGGGCAGCGGGGGCGGGGCACCGAGCCCCGGATGCGGGTGGCTCATGACGCGGCTGCCCCCCGGACCGCCAGGGTCGGCTGGGCCGGGCGGGTCGTGACCCCGGCCATCGCGAGGGACAGGTCTGCCGGCGGCGTGAGCGTCGACGCGGCGAGGTCGAGAGTCAGCTGAGCGATCTCGTCCTCCGTGGCGTCGACCAGTGGTGAACGGACCGGCCCGCCGGGCAGGCCGGCGAGGGTCAAAGCGGCCTTCGTTGTGATCACTCCCTGCGTACTGAAAATTCCCTTGAAGATCGGTAGTAGGCCCTGGTGCAGCTCGCGCGCTGTCACCGGGTCGCCCGCGTCGAACGCGGCGATCATGGCGCGCAGGGCCGGCGCCCCGACGTGCGCGACCACGCTGACCAGGCCGACGGCACCGACGGCCAGCAGCGGCAGCGTGAGCGCGTCGTCGCCCGAGTAGTAGGCCAGGTCGGTGTTCGCGATGACCCGCGAGGACGCCTCGAGGTCGGCCTTCGCGTCCTTCACCGCGACGATGTTCGGGTGCTCGGCGAGGGCCAGCATCGTCTCGGTCGCCACCGGGACGCCGGACCGGCCCGGAATGTCATAGATCATCACCGGCAGCCCGGTGGCGTCGGCGACCGACCGGAAGTGCCGGGCGAGGCCGGCCTGCGGCGGCTTGCTGTAGTAGGGCGTGACGACCAGCAGGCCGTGCGCGCCGGCCCGCTCGGCGGCCTTCGCCAGCTCGATGGTGTGGTGGGTGTCGTAGGTGCCCACGCCGGCGATGACGCTCGCCCGGTCGCCGACCGCGCCGAGCACGGTCCGCAGCAACTGGTCCTTCTCCGCGTCGGAGGTCGTCGGCGACTCACCGGTGGTCCCACTGATCACCAGGCCGTCGCTGCCCGCGTCCACCAGGTGCGTGGCCAGTGCCGCCACGCCATCGAGGTCGAGGCCGCCGTCGGCGTCGAACGGCGTCACCATCGCGGTGAGCAGGCGCCCGAAAGGCGCCGGGGGCAACACTGACATACCGGCCACGCTAGCTGGCACCTCCGACATTCCACTCGGCTTCATTCCAGGCGACGATGCGCCGCCCGCGCGGGCCCGTCCACCCATCGGGCCAGGTCCGCGCCCGGCCGCGCCCGCGCCCGGCCCGCCGGTCTCCACCCTGGACCGCGGCGCAGGCGTCATTCTCCCGCCAGCGGCGATGACGCGCCCACGGTCCCGACCGCCGCCGGTCAACGCTGGACGAGGCCGCGGACACCTTGACGATACGGCGCCCGATCTCGCCGCACCGGCCGAGCACCGGACCGTTCCCCACAGTTCAGCGCGGCCACCGCCCCTGGACGGCGCCATTGCCCGGCGCCGCGGCGGCGACCGCCCACACCCGGCCGGTCAGCGAACCTGCTGGTCGCGGCCCGACTCGGCTCGGGCGCCGCGCGCCCTGGAGATCATGCTTCGGTCGAGCCGCTGCCACAGGTCGCGGCGGGCCAGGCGAACCAGCGCGTGGCCGCCGGCCCGCGGCGCGCGCACCGTGACGCCGAGGCCAAAGTTTTTGGGCATGATCACCGGTCCATCCGTCGGATGCCGGGGTTCCTGCCCGATCAACGACGTTGAGTGCTCAGCAACCACGAATGCTCAGCAACATAGATCCAGTAGCAACGTAGATCCAGTAGCGACGTCGATCCGGCAGGTCCGGGATAGGACTTCCGCACAGGTTACCGTGCCGCATCCGCTCCGTCACCGATACCGGCTGGGCGGCACAACGCCGGGCGACGCCGCCACCTCCACGGGTGCCGGCTTCGAGCCTTACGGAGAGAGATGTCCTAGTCTGCGACGGTGACAACCGGTCGGTGGCGGCGGCTTGACGACGCGGCGGCGGCACCGATCCTCGACCTGACAGACGTCGACGAGGTGACGACGACGCTGCTCGCGCCACCGGCGGAGTTCTTCGGGGTGCGGCGCCGGGTCGTCGACCAGTTCACCCTGCTGTCGGCGAACCGCGCCCAGCTCGCCCGCTCGGTCAACTGGGGCCCGCTCGACGGCCTGCTGACCTCCGTGGTGCCACCGACCGGCCGGATCGACACGACGGGCCACCTCCCGCCCGAGGTCTCGGTGCTGCTGCCGATCTCGACGCTGCCCAAGCGCGCCCTGGTCGGCTTCAACCTCTCCGGGCCCGGCGACACCGCGGCCCACCTGATGCCCTACTCGACCTCCGTGGCGATCCAGGGCAACGTGGTGGCGCTGCTGGCCGCCGGGATCGGCCTGCCGCCGTCGGCGCCGGTCCGCCGGGTCATCGACGCGATCTCCCGGTTCCGTCCCGGGAAGTTCTCTGGCAACTACCCGCGGCTGGCGCCCTCGAAGGGCCGCCGCCCGCTGTCGCTGGGGACGCTGCACACCTACCTGGGCCAGGCGGCCGAGCTGTGGGTGCCGGAGGCCGCGTTGCGCCAGTGGTCCGTGCTGGTCAAGCCGGCGCAGGAGGTGCTCATGACCGCGCTCGACGAGCCGTTCGACGCGCTGTGCAGCGCGGGCACGCTGCTGCTCGCCACCGGCGAGCTGTGGCGCGACCCCGACGGCCCCGACAACCCGACCGCCGACGAGGTGGAGGGCCACCTGGCGGCGTTCGTCAGCTGGGTGGCCGAGCTGCGGGCGGCGGGCCCGGACGCCGAGCCGGTGCTCTCGACGGTCGCCGAGTACGGCCGGCGCTGGGAGGCGCTCGCCGCCGTCCGGCTCGACCCCTACCAGCCGAGCCTGATCAAGATGACCGAGGAACGCCGGGCGATCCTCTGCCGCCGCCCACCACCCCCGTCCCGGACCACCCCCGGCTGGTGGTGGCGCCGCCCAGCCCGGGCACTGGCGCTGACGAACCCGGTCGCGCTCGTCGACCTCGACCCCGGCGGCCCGGGCAGCTACCACGTCAGCATCGGCACCGACGACTCCAGCATCGAGATCAGCCACCCGGCCGTGCTCGACCTCTACGACCGGGAGATCGAGCGGATCTACGTCGAGGACGTCCAGCACAACCGCGAGGTCTACGCCTACTACACGACCGACGTCCGGCGCCCCAGCCGGGCCCGGCTCTCGGTCGGCCTGTCGCTGTCCCCCGACGTCTCCCGCGTGACGGTCGCCCTGCTGGTCCTGATGGCCCTGGCGGTCGGCCTGGCGGCCCTGCCGGTGCGGCTCGGGCCGGACGCGGTCGCCGTCATCACGATCCCGTCCTCGTTCGCGGCGACGATCCTGCTGACCCGCGAACGCAGCAGCCTCGCCGCCTGGGTCCTCGGGCCCGCCAAGACCGCTCTGCTGGCCCTCCTCGTGGCCCTGGCCGTCCTGTCCGGCCTACGCGCCGTCGGCTGGCACCGCCCGGCCGACGCTGTGGCCCCCACTCCCATCTCCCCCACCGCTTCGCCCACGCCGTAGTCCGTCACCCTTCATCGGCGCAGGGTGCGTCACGCTGCCGACGGGTCTTCCGGTCGGAGGTGGCGCCGGTTTCCATACCCGATCGCGGATCTTCGGCGGTATCCGGCCGGCGCCATCGACAAGATCGCGAACCTGGTATGGATAAAAGACGCCTATCGGGCGCAGGGCGACTGTTTCGATACCAGGCTGGCGATCATCGCGGGTGAGTGCACCGCTGACCGTCGATGATCGCCAAATTGGTATGGAAATCGACGTCACTCGGCCGCGATGACCGAGCGGACGCCGCGGGCTATTTCTAGGTCTTCGCGGGCGGCGAGTACGTAGGACCGGACGGGGGCGCCGTCGGCGGTGAGGTCGGTGTCGGGGGTGGTGGTTGGGTCATGGTTGGCGTTGCGGGCCGGGTCCAGGGCTATTCCGAGGAAGGCCAGGCCGTCGGCGGTCGCGGCCCGGATCTGGGGTGAGTGCTCGCCGACGCCGCCGGTGAAGACGAGTGCGTCGAGGCCGCCCAACGACGCGGCCATGGCGGCGATGCCGGCACGCAGCCGACGCAGATACACCGCGATGGCCAGCACGGCCGTTTCCTCACGTTGGTCGGCGCGCTCCACCAGGGCCCGCATGTCGGCCGTCCCGCCGAGGGCGACCAGGCCGGAGGCGTGGAAGAGCTGGTCGGTGAGCTCCTCGGCGCTCAGCCCTGCCGAGGTCTGCAGCCACAGCAGCAGGCCGGGGTCGACGTCGCCGGAGCGGGTCGCCATCACGAGCCCTTCCAGCGGGGTGAAGCCCATCGTCGTGTCGACGCTGACCCCGTCCCGAACGGCCGCGAGCGACGCCCCCGAGCCGAGATGGCAGGTGACGATCCGGCGGGCGGCTGACCCGGTCAGGGCCTCGGCCAGCGCGCGGGCCCGGCCGGCGGCGTAGGAGTGCGAGAGGCCGTGGAAGCCGTAGCGGCGCAGGCCGTACCGCTCACGCCAGGCCGCCGGCAGGGCGTAGGTCGTCGCGGCGGGCGGCAGCGTGGCATGGAACGACGTGTCGAAACAGGCGACCTGGACGGCGTACGGCAGCAGCGCCCGCGTCTCGTCGAGCGCGGCGAGCGCGGCCGGCTGGTGCAGCGGCGCGAGCGCGGTCAGCTCGGCGAGCCGCGTGGCGACCCGCGCGTCGATCCGGACCGGCGCGGTGAAATCCGTGCCGCCGTGCACGATCCGATGCCCGACGGCGACCCGCCCGGCGCTGGCCCGGTCGAGGCCGTCGGCTCCGAGCAGCTCGTCGATGGCGGCTCGGGCCTCCGCGAGGTCGGCGTGGCCGCCGGGCGCGGCGAGCTCCCGCGCGCCGATCAGGTCATCGCCCGGCGCGACGAGGGCCAGCTTCAGCGTCGAGGAGCCCGCGTTGACCACCAGCACGTCCACGGCTGACGATGACCGCTCACTCACGCGTGATCAGCTCCAGCCAGTGATGAGGACGCGGTCAGTAGGGCCAGACCCAGTCACTGATCTCGGGCGGGTCCTCGCCGTGCTCGCGGGTGTAGGCGCGGACTCGGAGGCGCTCGTCCATCATCAGCTGGCGGACGTGGGCCGCCCGGGCGCCGAGCGACGGAACCCGGTCGATCACGTCGGCGACCAGGTGGAACCGGTCGAGGCCGTTCATCATCACCATGTCGAACGGCGTGGTCGTCGTGCCTTCCTCGATGTAGCCGCGGACGTGGATGTTGTGGTGGTTGGCGCGCCGGTAGGTCAGCCGGTGGATCAGCCAGGGATAGCCGTGGTAGGCGAAGATGACCGGGCGGTCCGCCGTGAACAACGCGTCGAACCGGGCGTCGGAGATGCCGTGCGGATGCTCGGACTCACTCTGCAGCGCCATCAGGTCGACGACGTTCACCACCCGGATCCGCAGCCGCGGGAGGTGCTGGCGCAGCAGGTCGACCGCGGCCAGCGTCTCCAGGGTCGGCACGTCGCCCGCACAGGCCAGCACGACGTCGGGCAGGCCGTCCGCGCCCGGCGACGCGTCGTCGTGGTCGTTGCTGGCGAAGTCCCAGATACCGAGGCCGCGGGTGCAGTGGGCGATCGCCTGGTCCATGGTCAGGTAGTTCAGCGCGGGCTGCTTGCCGGCCACGATCACGTTGATGTAGTCGCGGCTGCGCAGACAATGGTCGGCGACCGAGAGCAGCGTGTTCGTGTCCGGCGGCAGGTAGACCCGGACGACCTCGGCCTTCTTGTTCACGACGTGATCGATGAAGCCGGGATCCTGATGGGAGAAGCCGTTGTGGTCCTGGCGCCAGACATGGCTGGTCAACAGGTAGTTCAGCGAGGCGATCGGCCGTCGCCACGGGATCTCCCGGGTGGTCTTCAGCCATTTCGCGTGCTGGTTGACCATCGAGTCGACGATGTGGATGAACGCCTCGTAGCAGGAGAACAACCCGTGCCGCCCGGTCAGCAGGTAACCCTCCAGCCAGCCCTGGCACAGGTGCTCGGACAGCACCTCCATCACCCGGCCGGCCCGGGCGAGATGCTCGTCGGTCGGCAGCAGTGAGCCTTCCCAGACCCGGTCGGTGACCTCGAAGACGGCGCCCAGCCGGTTCGACGCCGTCTCGTCCGGCCCAACCAGGCGGAAGTTCGACGGGTTGCCCCGGATCACGTCGCGCAGCAGGGCGCCGAGCACCGTCGTCGCGGACGTCTCCGTGGTGCCGGGCGCGCGGACGTCGACGGCGTAGTCGCGGAAGTCGGGCAGGGCGAGCTCGCGCAGCAGCTCACCGCCGTTGGCGTGCGGGCTGGCGCTCATCCGCGACCGGCCCGCCGGCGCGAGTGCGGCCAGCTCTGGACGCAGCCGGCCGGTCGCGTCGAACAACTCGTGCGGCCGGTAGCTCGCCAGCCAGGCGGCAAGCGCGGCGATCCGGTCGGGATGCGTGCGCACCTCGGTGAGCGGAACCTGGTGCGCACGCCAGGTGCCTTCGACCGGCTTGCCGTCGACGGCCCGCGGCCCGGTCCAGCCCTTCGGGGTCCGCATAATGATCATGGGCCACGCCGGGCGGTCGACGTCCTCGCCGGCCGCGGCGCTCGCCCTGGCCGCCCGCTGGATTCGGGCGATCTCGTCGAGCGCCTGGTCCAACACGGCGGCGAACCGGCGGTGCACCTCGGCCGGGTCGTCGTCCAGATCGGCGGTGACGTGCAGCGGGGCGTAGCCGTAGCCGCGCATGAGCGCGTCCAGCTCGGCCTCCGGAATCCGGGCCAGCAGGGTCGCCTGGGCGATCTTGTAGCCGTTGAGGTGCAGGATCGGCAGGACGGCACCGTCGCGGGCCGGGTCGAGGAACTTGTTCGAGTGCCAGCTGGCCGCCAGCGGCCCGGTCTCGGCCTCGCCGTCACCCACGACGGCCGCGACGACCAGCTCCGGGTTGTCGAAGGCCGCGCCATAGGCGTGCGCCAGCGCGTAGCCCAGCTCGCCGCCCTCGTGGATCGACCCGGGGGTCTCCGGTGCGACATGGCTTGGGATCCCGCCAGGGAACGAGAACTGGCGGAACAGCCGACGCATCCCGGCCTCGTCCCCGCTGATCGTCGGGTAGACCTCGGAGTAGGTGCCCTCCAGGTAGGCGTTGGCGACGATGCCGGGCCCACCGTGCCCCGGCCCGATCACGTACATCATGTCGAGATCCCGGGCTTTGATGACCCGGTTGAGGTGGGCATAGATCAGGTTGAGGCCCGGGGTCGTCCCCCAGTGGCCGAGCAGCCGCGGCTTGATGTGCTCGGCCGCCAGCGGCTCGCGCAGCAGCGGGTTGTCCAGCAGGTAGATCTGCCCGACCGACAGGTAGTTCGCCGCCCGCCAGTAGGCGTCCAGCAGCGCGGCCTCGGCGTCGGTGAGGCTCGCGGCCCCGGATTCGGCGCGGTCGGTAGCCGCGACGTCCATGGCACCGGGCATCGGTGGGCTCCTCGGTCATTGAGGCCAAGCCCGGGCCCGGTCGTCCTGGCCGGGCGCGGGCCGTTCGACGGTCGAGCGGACGTCGCCGCTTTGCCCCGCGGCTCCATTCGACAACGTCCGCCGGCCCGTTCCGACCTGCCTTGCCGACCCTCGGACTGTGACTTCCGGCCCGGCCGGACCGGTACGGTCAGCCGGTCGGAGCCGAGTCGACGACCTCGCTGCTCACCGCCGTGTAGGAGATCGCGGTGCCCACCGGGACCCCGGGGATGTAGTCGGCGTTCAGGACGACCTCCCGCTCTCCGATGAACTCCCCCGTGGCCGGGTCGAAAATCATCTCCTGGCGGGTGTCACCGCCCTCGTCACGGCCGACCGCCACGCCGGTACGGCCGGCGAGATTCGCCGCGTGGTCCGTGACCGTCACGCCCGGGATGCCGGTCGCGGCCCGGAAGAACGCGGCCCGCAGATCCGCGGGCACGAATCCGCACCGCATGACGTCGGCGATGAAGACCAGCGCCTCGCCGTCCTTCGACCGGCCCTCCCCCTTCGAATCCTGGTAGATCCGGGCCAGCAGCTGGTCCGGGTCACGCGGTAGGCGGGACAGGAAGCCGGGAGTCGGCGCCTGCCAGGCCTGAATGTCCGAGATCGGGCCGTTGAACTCGCCGCCGACGGCACGAGTCAGGTACGGCAGGGAACTCTGCCCGCCCAGTCCGTTGGCCTTCGCCCAGACCTCGTCCCCTGGGTTGAACCAGTGGATCGCCGTCGGGCCGCCCTGCTGCATGATCCAGGGCTTCGTCGGGTCGCCGGGGATCCAGAGCCGGGTCACGGACTCCACCAGCCAGGTGACCTCCCTGCCGTCGGTCCCCGTGCTGCTCGAGCTGTAGGAGGCCCGAGTGGTGATCTCCCGGTACTGCGTCGGGCCGACCGGCGGATCCGGCTTCGCCGCGACGACGGATGCGGCCTGCCGCAGCAGGGTCGACGCCTCCGCGGTCGCGTCCGCCCTGCCCCCCACCGTCACCGTGTCGAGGGTGAACAGCCCGGCCGCCACGACGACGGCCGCGACCGCCACCGCGATCACGCGACGGGTCGTGACCCGCGGCCGCAGCCGCAGCCGGTGCCGGGCCGACCCCGCGTCTGGCCCCGTGGTCGGCGCCGCGGCCGCACCGTCGGCCAGGGCACCGTCGGCCGGAACGCCGCCGGCAGGCGCGGCGGCGGCAGGCGCGCTCGTGCCGCTGACCTGCGCCGCGCGGTTCAGCAGCCTGTCGCGGGCCGCCGCGAGCGCGGCGGCCCTCGGCTCGGGAAGACCGAGGCGCAGCCCGGCCAACGGCGCGAGCTCGGCCCGGGCCACGGCCTCCTCGACGACCAGCTGGCCGGCGGGGAGCCCGCCGGACGCCTCGTCCAACGGGACCGACGTCCGCGCGCCGTTGAGGGCGGCAGCCGGGTTCGAGCGGGCGTCTGGTGCGGGGCCGGCCCCGGAGGCCGGGAGGTGGTCAGCCATGGTCGCTCTCCTCGGTCACGATCAGGCGCCCGGCGTCGGCGTCGAGGGCGGCCCGGACCCGGCGGCGGGCCCGGTGCAGGCGTGAGCGCACGGTGCCCAGCGGGATCGCGAGGGCCTGGGCGATCTCCGCGTAGCTCAGCGAGGCCCAGGCGAACAGCAGCAGCACGTCCCGGTCCTCGGGCGGCAGCTCGGCGACGGCGGCCGCGACGGCCGGCCCCGAGGCCTGGGCGTCGGCCCGTTCCAGGGCTCGCTCCGTCCCGTCCTCGGCCGCCGGGTCGACGCCGCTGCGGGCATACGCCCGCAGCATCCGGGCCTCGTCGCGGTGGTGGCGCCCGACCAGGTTCGACGCGATGCCGTACAGCCAGGGCCGCGCGTCGGCACGGTCCAGGTCATAGGCGCCGCGCCGCTCGAACGCGACCAGGAACGTGGCGGCGACGAGGTCGTCGGCGGCCTGCGGGCCGACCCGGCGAGCCAGATAGCGGTAGATCGCCACCGCGTGCCGGTCGAACAGCTCCGCGAAGGCCGCCGGCGAGTCGACCGACCGCGCGACGATCCGCGCGTCCGTCCGGTCAGGCGGCTCATCCCGAGCCGGGAGGACGGGACTGCCCGCCTCGCGTGACCGCTGGCCACGCCTGAGCGGGAGCTCCGCCGGCTCCGCGACGGCTGGGACGCTGGTGTCTGCGCTCACACCGGTATTTGCCCGAAACGGCGCATCGGGTTCACGGCGGCTGTCGCCGCCGGGTCAGCCCGCCCCGACGCGACGACAGGCGGGCAGCCTGACGTCCGGGATGACCTACCCCTCGCTGACGAGCGGGCTGGACGCGACCTCGGTGCCGTCGTCGAGGGTGGAGACGCGGAAGTCCGCGAAGACGTTCGGAGCGACGTCCTGGAGCGCGCGCAGGGCCAATATGGCCAGGCCCCGGATCTCGACGTCGGCGGACTCGGAGGCCCGCATCGCGATGAAGTGCCGCCAGGCGCGGTAGTTACCGGTGACCACGATGCGCGTCTCGGTGGCGTTCGGCAGCACGGAGCGGGCCGCCTGGCGGGCCTGCTTGCGCCGCGAGGTCGGCGCTGCCACCTCGGCGAAATGCTTCTCCAGGCCCTCCAGCAGCTTCGAGTACGCCTCCAGCGACGCGGCGGCGGCCTCCTGGAACAGCGCGTGCAGCTCCGGGTCCGCCGCCACGACCTCGGGCTCAACCATCTCCGCGTCGCGCTCCGGGACATAGCGCTGGGAGAGCTGGCTGTAGGAGAAGTGCCGGTGGCGGACGAGCTCATGGGTGAGGCTGCGCGAGACGCCGGTGATGTAGAGGGTCACGGTGCCGTGCTCCAGCACGGACAGGTGGCCGACATCGAGGATGTGGCGCAGGTAGCCGGCGTTCGTCGCGGTGGCCGGGTTCGGCTTGTTCCAGCTCTGGTAGCAGGCCCGGCCCGCGAACTCGGCCAGCGCCTGGCCGCCGTCGGCGTCGGTCTCCCACGGCACGTCGGCCGGCGGGAGGAACTCCGTCCGCGCGATCACCTGAACCCGCACTGCCACCTCCGCGATCGGGCCGCCCCGCTGGAGGCGGCCGATCCACCGTAACCGGCGGCCGGGATGTCCAGGTTGCCGGTGGCCGGGATCCGGCCGAAGACCACGCCGGCCGACGCGGGTCCGTACCGTCCGACGTCGCGGGCCGGCCGTCCCCGGAGCGTCGGCGCTGTGGGTGAGCCGAGCCCGACGACCTGGTACGCACCCGGACTCGCCGGGAAGAGGCCCCGAGTGTGGCGGTGTCCGCACCCACATACCCGTCCGGTCACCCGTCCGGAGCAAGGTCTGGGTCGGCGCGCGTGGCCGTGGTACACCGGAACCGGCAGCCGCTCACGGGCGGTCGCCACCGCCACGGTGACTGTGTACCCGCCGCCGGCCCTGCCGACGGACAGCCACCACGGCGACGGCCGGGGTCTTCGCCCCCGTCACCCCCGGCTAGCGGCCCACCGAGCAGGCTGACCCCCGGGTCAGCTTCCCGGTGGGCCGTTATGGGCGGGCCGCCGTGGCGCACATTGGAGCGGTTATCGCCGTTTGGGCCCTCGGGTGGTTGCAAGAACGCCCAGATTATGACCACGCGAGGGCGAAAACGGCGATCACCGGCCGGCAGGCAGCCACGAATCGGCCGAGCAGGCTCAGGGAGTCCAGGTGTCCGGGTCGGCCTCGGTCTGGTCGCCGGTGGCCAGGTTCTTGACCTCGTGGGGCTTGCCGTCCTCGAAGGGCGGGAACCAGAGGGCGCCGATGCCCTTGCGGTTGGCGTAGCGGAGCTGCTTGGCCAGCTTGTCGGCCTGGTGGTAGGTCTCGACCTTGAGGCCACGCGCGCGCAGCCGCCCGGCCGTGGCGACCGCGACCCGGCGCCGCTCGTCACTCGGGATCACGACGAGGACGTCGGCCGGGCTCGCCGGCCCCGGATTGATCATCCCCTCGGCGACCAGCTTGGCGAAGATCCGGGTCAGACCGATGGAGATACCGACGCCCGGCAGATTGCGCCGGATGAACGAGCCGGCCAGGTCGTCGTACCGGCCGCCCGAGCAGATGCTGCCGAAGCCGGGCCAGTCGACGAACTTCGCCTCGTAGACCGTGCCGGTGTAGTAGTCCAGCCCCCGGGCGATCGACAGGTCGGCGACCACGCTGCCGACGGGGAGGTCCGCGAGCTCGTCGAGGACGAAGGCCAGCTCGTCGAGCCCGGTGGTGAGCAGGTCGGACTTCACGCCGAGCCGGCCGACGGCCTCGGCGACGGCGGCCGAGTCGCTCGCCTTGACGGCGGCCAGGTCCAGCACCGACTTCGCCTGCGCGGCCGTGAGCCCGACCTGGTCGACAAGCACCTTCGCGACACCGTCGGGGCCGATCTTGTCGAGCTTGTCCGCGGCCCGGATGACGGCCACCGGGTCGTCGATGCCGAGGCCCTCGTAGAAGCCCTGCAGCAGCTTCCGGTTGTTGACGTTCAACGTCCAGGCCGGGACGTTCAGCTCGGTGAGCACCTCGTGCACGATCCGCGGGAGTTCCGCGTCGAAGTACAGCGGCACCGAGTCGACGTTGATGACGTCGATGTCGCACTGGGTGAACTCGCGGTACCGGCCTTCCTGTGGCCGCTCACCCCGCCAGACCCGTTGGATCTGGTAACGCCGGAACGGGAAGGTCAGCTCGTTGAAGTGCGCGGCGACGTAGCGCGCGAACGGCACCGTCAGGTCGAAGTGCAGCCCGAGCCGCCCCGAGTCGTCACCCGGCTCGGCCTGCAGCCGGCGCAGCGCGTAGACCTCCTGGGAGGTCTCCCCCTTGGCGGCGAGCACGTCGAGCGACTCCACCGACGGTGTTTCGACGGAGCAGAAGCCGTACCGCTCGAAAGTGGCGCGAATCCGGTCAAGCCAGGCCAGCTCCACGGCCCTGACTCCGGGCAGCCATTCGGGGAATCCACTGATCGCGACCGGCTTGACGATCGGGGCATCACTCATCGCGGAAAAACCTGACCTCTCACGGCGGCTTTGGAAAACGGCAACAGCACGGCGCGCGAACGAACGCGGGCCGGCTACCGATGTCGCGTGGAGAGGACGGTGTGCACGGGCCGTCACTCTACCTGTCCCATCGGAACCACCGATCGGGCATCCGGAGCCCGCCCGCGTCCGTGACCGGATAGGTTTTTGCCTGTGCGCGCACGACGGGGTGGTTCATCCGGGCTGTCCGGAGACGGGACTGTCTTCGGCATCGACCTCGGCACCACCTTCAGCTGCCTGGCTCGCGTCTCCCCAGCCGGCGAGGCCGAGATCGTGCCCCTGCTGGACGGCTCCGCGACGCTGCCCAGCGTCGTGCTCTTCGTCGGCGCGGACGACTACATCACCGGCGAGACGGCCCGTCAGCTCGCCCGGTCCAGGCCAGACGACGTGTGCGCGCTGGTCAAGCGGCGGATGGGCGACGGCGAGTGGCGGTTCGTGCCGGCCGGGGCGCCGCCGGGCACGGCCTGGTCCGCCCCGGCCGTCAGTGGGCTGATCCTCTCGGCGCTGATCTCGGACGCGGAGCTGACCGGCGGCGAGCCGGTCCGCGACGTGGTGATCACCGTGCCGGCCTACTTCGGCGACGAGGAACGCCGGGCGACCGTGCTCGCCGGCGAGTACGCGGGCCTCAACGTCGTCGACGTCATCAACGAGCCGACCGCGGCCGCCCTCTCCTACGGCTTCGCCCGCTTCGAGGTGGGCTCCCGGCGCACGCTGGCCGGGCCGAGCGCCGCGGACGAGGAGGTCGCGCTGGTCTACGACCTGGGCGGCGGCACCTTCGACGTCACCATCGTCGAGCTCGCCGACCGCCGGGTCTCGGTGATGGCGATCGACGGCGACCACCAGCTCGGCGGGGCCGACTGGGACGAGAAGCTGGTGCTCCACCTGGCGGACGCCTTCACCGCGAAGTTCCCGACGCTGCCCGACCTGCTCGACGACGGCGCAGCCGCGCAGACGCTGTCCCTGGCGGCCGAGCAGGCGCGGCGCGAGCTGACCGATCGGACCGTGACCGTCGTGCGGGTCGAGCACGCGGGCGCGGCACTCGACGTCGAGCTCACCCGGGCCGAGCTGGAACGGCTGACCAGTGGCCTGCTGGACCGCACGATCACGCTGACCAGGGCGGCCGTCACGGCGGCCACCGAGCGCGGTGCCCGCGGCGTCGACCGGGTGCTGCTGGTGGGCGGCGCCTCCCGGATGCCGGCCGTCGCGCGGCGGCTGTCCGAGGAGTTCGGCGTCCCGGTCGAGCTCAGCGACCCGGACCTGGCCGTCGCGAAGGGCGCGGCGATCTACGGCGAGAAGAAGGCGCTCGAGCGGCTCGTCGTCAGCGACCTGGTGACCCGCGGCCGGCTGGCCGACGGCGCGGGCGTCGACGCCGCCGACCCGGCCGACCTGGACGCGGCCTGCCGGCGGCTCGCCGACGCGCTCGGCCTGCCCGCGGCCCGGGTCCGCCGCACCGTCGAGGTGCAGGTGATCAACGTCATCTCCCGCGGCTTCGGGGTGCTCGCGCTCGACCGGTTCGGTGAGCACGGCGCCGTCTTCCTGGTACACCGCAACGACCGGCTGCCGGTCGTCGTGCGCCGCCCGTTCGGGACGGTGCGCGACGACCAGGACGCAGTGACGGTCTACGTGGTCGAGCAGGCCGGCGGCACCGAGTCCCGCCGCCTCGACGACAACAAGATCATCGCCGAGGCCGAGATCGTCGACATCCCGTCCGGCTACCCGGCCGGCACCGAGATCGAGATCACCTTCCGGATGGGCTTCGACGGCATCCTGGAGGTGACCGCCCGACACGAGGGGCTGGCGGACCGGCCGCTGACCGTCCGGGTGGAGACGTCCGCCGCGCTCAGCCAGGCCGACGTGGCCCGGGAGCGCGACCAGGTCGCCCGCGCCCGCCGGGCCAGGGACGCCAGCCGCGCCCGTCGACCGAACGACGGTCGCCCGGGCGGCGGCCCACCACCCGGCCCCGGCTTCCGCGGCGGCCTCGGCGGGCCGCCGATCGGCTGGACCTGAGCCCCGGTCGCCCGGGCGACGCAGCGGAAGGATGACGAGGGCAGGGATCTGATGGGGCCGTTCGACGCCAACGACTACCGAAGCCGGGTGTTGGGGCCGATCCATGCGCGCGGCGGGGTCGAGCACAGCGACCCGTTCGAGATCTACGACATCCCGCTCGCCGAGGCGACAACGCTCGACGACGCCGCGGTCTCGGCCCAGATCGACGCGGTCTGGGCGTTCTGGCAGCGCAGCCGTGACCATCCCCGCTACCGCGGCGTGATCGACGCGCTGTTGCGCCAGCACCCCGAGCTCGCGGCGGCGCTGCGTGGCCAGCGGGCCCGCGTCGAGCTGGCCCAGGTGGTCGCCCAGGCCCGCGCGGAACGCGAGGACGAGCGGTTCGCGACGGTGGCGGCGGCCGCCGACCGCCTCGTCGAGCGGTTCGGCGGCCTACCGGAGGACAAGATCCCCGGCCTGCGCCTGATCGCGACGGGAGCCGGGGTCGACGCCGCCGAGTTCGACCGGCGGATCGCCGGCTACCCGCGCGTGCCAGCCGGAACACCGGAACGGACCACGCGCCGCTCGGTGCCGCGCCAGGTGCTGCGCCAGGTCCGCGCCGACCTCGACGAGCTCGGCCGGATCGTCGGCGAGGACGCGCCGCGCAGCCTGTTCGACCTGCTCGGCGTGCCACCCGGCAGCGACCAGGCGACGATCCGCTCGGCCCGCGACGGCGCCGCGACCCGCAACCGGGCCCGCCGGCCGGACCGGCGCCGCGCGCTGATCGACGACCTGCTCGCCGCGGTCACGACGCTGCTGCTCGACGGCGACCCGGAGGCCTACCTGGACGCGCTGGCGGCCGCCGCGGCCGACCTGCTGCGCCCACGGCTGGCGGCGGTGCTGCTGGTGGAGGACCGGCTGCTGCCGGCCGACGCGGCCCTGCTCGTCACGGCGGCGCGCGGCGAGGGCCTCGACCGGGCGCGCGCCGAGGCCGTGGTCCGCGCCCTCGCCCGCGAGGCCGGCGTGGATGACGCGGCCATCACCCAGGTTCCCGACCAGGAGCACGCGCAGGGCTCGGCACCCGATCGGCGGACCGGTTCGACGCCGGCCCGAGGGACGGCCCGCGAGCCCGGGGCGGCGTCCGGGCACACGTCGCCGGCCGCCGCCACGCCCGGACGGTCGAGACACGGCAGCGACCAGGACTGGCGGGAGATCCTCGAACAGGCCAGGGTTCTGCTCGACGCCGGCGCCCCGATAGCGGCCCACGAGCGGCTCGCGCACGCCCTGGAGATCGCCGGCACCGCCACCCCGCCGATCCGCGCTCTCGGGGAGGCGATCGAGTCGGTGATCCGCCAGGCCCACGAGGGCTGGGCCAGGCTCACCCAGGCCGTCGCCGCCCATCGGCTGGACCAGGCCAGGCAACTGGCCGCCGAGCTGAGCCGGATCGCCCGGGACGTGCCCGGCCCGGACGGCGCCGACCTGGCCGCCGTCACCGTCGAGGTGGAGGAACGCCACCAGCGAGCCGGCGAGCTGCTCGCCGCCGCTGCCGCCGCCGCGCCGGCCGACCGCGCGGCGCTCGCGATGGCCGCCCTGGAACTGGCGGCGGACTCGGACGAGGCACGCGCCCTGCTCCTGGAGGGCCTGCTGCCGCCGGGCGCGCTCGCGGTCCGCCGCGCCGCCGGCGCCGTCGAGGTCAGCTGGGTGCCCTCCCCCACGCCCGGCGTCCACTACCGGGTGCTGCGGATCGGCACGGACGGCTCCAGCCGAGCGGTCGGCGTCACCGCGACGACCCGGATCGACGACGGCGGCGTACCCGCCGAGGCCGCGCTGCCCGGCTACGAGGTACGGGCCGGCATCGCCGGAGTGTGGTCACAGCCCGCCGTCTGGCAGGGCCCGGCGGCGGAGGAACTGGCCGCGGAGACGATCACCGAGCCGGCGGCCGGCCCGACGGCCCAGGCGGCGGACACGATCGACCCGGAGGACGAGAGCACCCGGCTGCTCACCCGAACGCCGGCCGACAGCCTGGAGCCGGCCCGCGACCTCGCGGTCGTGGCCGGCAGACTCCAGTGGACCTGGCCGGACGGCTGCACCGAGGTGATCGTCACCTGGCGGCCGGACGCTCCGCCGATCGCCGCCAACGACCCGGTCGCGGGGTTCCGAAAGGTCACCAACGCCCGCTACGAGCTCGACGACGGCCTGCCACTCCCGGCCGCCCGCCCGCTGTACATCGCGATCTTCGGCTGCGTCCGCGACCGCGCCGGCCAACTGATCGTCGCCTCGATCGCCGCCCCACCAGCCCGCCGCCTACTCCCCGCCCGCGACCGCCTCGCATAACCCCCCCACACCGCGGAACACGGAGATCGACCGCACCGCGGAACGCCTCGGGCGCCGGGACGCCCTCGGCGGACGCGACACGTTCTCGGCGAGGTCGGGCCACCCGAGGTGGATCTTCTTCGTTTCGAGCGCAGGCGCCGGTTTGGCTACCCAGCTGGCGATCTTCGGCCGATTTCAGCGGCCCGGCCAGCCATGATCACTAATTGGATATGGATAAAAGGCGCGAACCAGGGCATGGAACGACGATTTCCATACCCAGTACGCGATCAAGCGCCCTCGGGCGCGGGAACGGCTGTCAGTGATCACCGATCAGGTATGGAAACCGGCGTTGCCCTAGGCCACAAGCGCGGTCGCCCGAACACAGCACCGCGACCACCGAGACCAACCCGGGCTACCCCGGGCCACCCGGGCCATCGCGGAGGAAGCGGCGGCCGAACCAGATACAAGGGCGGAGCGGCGAAGGACCTGTCCGGGTGGCTCGCCTACAGGTCGAGCAGGGGGTCCAGGCCGACGGTGAGGCCCGGGCGGGAGGCGATCTGTCGGACGGCGAGCAGTACGCCGGGCATGAAGGACGTCCGGTCGAGCGAGTCATGGCGGATCGTCAGGGTCTCCCCCGAGCCGCCGAGCAGGACCTCCTGGTGGGCGACCAGGCCGCCGAGGCGGACGGCGTGCACCGGGACGCCGGCGACGGTCGCGCCGCGGGCGCCGTCCAGGGCGGTGGTGGTCGCGTCCGGGCCGGCCGGGTCCAGGCCGGCCTCGCGGCGGGCGGCGGCGACGAGCTCGGCGGTGCGCCGGGCGGTGCCGCTGGGGGCGTCGACCTTGTTCGGGTGGTGCAGCTCGACGATCTCGACTGACTCGAAGAACGGGGCCGCCTGGGCGGCGAACCGCATCATCAGGACCGCGGCGATGCCGAAGTTGGGCGCGACCAGCACGCCGACCTCGGGAGAGGCCGCGAGCCAGCCGCGCACCTGGGCCAGCCGCGCGTCGTCGAACCCGGTCGTGCCGACGACGGCGTGCAGGCCGTTCTCGACGCACCAGCGCACGTTGTCCATGACCGCGGACGGGCTGGTGAAGTCGACGACCACGTCGGCCTTGGTGAGCGCCGACCGGTCCTCACCGGCGTCGATCGCCGCCACCAGCGCCAAGTCGTCGGCCGCCTCGACGGCCGCGCAGACCGTCGCGCCCATCCGGCCCCTGGACCCGAGCACAGCCACGTTGATCATGAAAGAGAACCACCCATCGGCTCGGCGGACACGCCTGCGGACCCGCTACGCCCTGCCAGGTTAGTGCCGCGCGAGGTCGTTGCCGCGCGAGATTGGTACCGCGCCAGGCCAAGTGCCCGACGACCCGGTCCGCCGCCGAAACCGGACGAGGCCCTCCCCCGACAGGGAAGGGCCTCGTCAGGCGAGACCGGTCAGGAGACCAGGGCCGCGAAGTCGCTGTCGTTCTTGAAAGGCCCGATGACGCCGAGGCCCCAGGGCTGCGCCACGAGCTCGCCCGCGATCGCCTGGACGTCGCCGAGGGTCACGGCGTCGACCCTGGCGAGCACCTCGTCGACGGAGAGCAGCTCGCCGTGGACCAGCTCGCCCTTGCCGAGGCGGCTCATCCGCGAGCCGGTGTCCTCCAGCCCGAGGACGAGCGAGCCGCGGGTCTGGCCGCGGGCCCGGTCGAGCTCCTCCTGGGTGATCCCTCGCTCGGCGATCTGGCGGACCTCGTCGCGGCAGATCTCCAGCACCTCACGGGCCCGCTTGGGCGCGCAGCCGGCGTACAGGCCGAACAGGCCCGCGTCGGCGAAGTGGGTCGCGAACGAGTAGACCGAGTACGCCAGGCCGCGCTTCTCCCGGACCTCCTGGAACAGCCGCGAGCTCATGCCGCCGCCGAGCGCCGTGGAGAGCAGGCCCAGCGCGAACCGGCGCGGGTCACGCCGGGACATCCCCGCGGTGCCGAGCACGACGTTGGCCTGCTCGGTCGGCCGGCGGGAGACCAGCAGCCCGGGCTTGCCCGGGTAGCCGTAGGCACCGCCGCGCGGCCCGGCGGAGTCGGCCGGGCCGGCGAGCCGGTCGGCGAAGGCCTCCGCGACCATCGCCAGGGTCCGGTCGTGGTCGATGTTCCCCGCGACCGCGACCACCAGCGCCGGCGCGGTGTAACGCCCCCGGTAGTACTCGGCGATCGTGTCCCGGTGCAGGGCCTCGATCGAGTCGATCGTGCCGAGGACCGGGCGGCCCAGCGACGACGAGCCGAGGACGGCCTCGGCGAAGACGTCGTGCACGACGTCGCCGGGGTCGTCCTCGTGCATGGCGATCTCCTCGAGGATCACGCCCCGCTCGGCCTCGACGTCGGCCGCGGTGATGACCGAGTTCGCCACCATGTCGCAGACGACGTCGATCGCCATCGGCAGGTCCTCGTCGAGGACCCGCGCGTAGTAGCAGGTGTACTCCTTCGCGGTGAACGCGTTGAGATCACCGCCGACGGCCTCGACGGACGCGCTGATGGTCAGCGCGTCGCGGCTCGGCGTCCCCTTGAACAGCAGGTGCTCCAGGAAGTGCGAGCAGCCCGCCGTCGCCGGGTCCTCGTCCCGCGAGCCGACGCCGACCCAGACGCCGATGGCGGCCGACCGTACGCCGGGCACCTGCTCGGTCAGCACCCGCAGGCCGCCGGGCAGGACCGTGCGCCGCGCGCTCCCGCCCAGCAGTTCCACGGTCGGCCGGCCCGCGAGCAGCGCGGCGGCCCGAGCCGACGGCGTCTGGGTCTCGTCGAGTTGTGTCATGGGCGTGTCAGGCGCCCGCGACGGCGGCGGCTTCCTCCGCCGGCGAGAGACTGATCTTGCCGCGGCTGTCGATCTCGGTGATCTCGACCTGCAGCTTCTGGCCGACGTTGAGCACGTCCTCGACCTTCTCCACCCGCTTGCCGCCCGAGAGCTGCTTGAGCTTGCTGACGTGCAGCAGGCCGTCCTTGCCCGGGGTGAGGGAGACGAAGGCGCCGAAGTTCGTGATCTTCACGATCGTGCCGAGGTAGCGCTCCCCGACCTCCGGCATCTGCGGGTTGGCGATCGCGTTGATCGCCGAGCGCGCCGTCTCCGCGGAGACGCCGTCGGCCGCGCCGATGTAGATCGTGCCGTCATCCTCGACGGTGATCTCGGCCCCGCTGTCGGCCTGGATCTGGTTGATCATCTTGCCCTTCGGGCCGATGACCTCGCCGATCTTGTCCACCGGGATCTTGACCGAGATGACCCGCGGCGCGTGCTGCGACATCTCGTCCGGGCCCTCGATGGCCTCGGCCATGACGTCGAGGATCGCGAGCCGGGCCGCGCGGGCCTGCTGCAGGGCGGCGGCGAGCACGTTCGCCGGGATGCCGTCGAGCTTGGTGTCCAGCTGCAGGGCGGTGACGAACTCGCGGGTGCCGGCGACCTTGAAGTCCATGTCGCCGTACGCGTCCTCGGCGCCCAGGATGTCCGTCAGCGTGACGAACGCGTCGCCCTCGCGGATCAGGCCCATCGCGATGCCGGCGACCGGCGCCCGCAGCGGCACACCGGCGTTCAGCAGCGACAGCGTGCTCGCGCACACCGAGCCCATCGAGGTCGACCCGTTGGAGCTGAGCGCCTCGGAGACCTGCCGGATCGCGTAGGGGAACTCCTCGCGGCTCGGCAGCACCGGCAGCAGCGCCCGCTCGGCCAGCGCGCCGTGGCCGATCTCGCGGCGCTTCGGCGAGCCGACCCGGCCGGTCTCACCGGTCGAGTACGGCGGGAAGTTGTAGTTGTGCATGTAGCGCTTGGTGCGGTCCGGGTTGAGCGTGTCGATGGTCTGCTCCAGCCGGAGCATCGCCAGCGTCGTGACACCCAGGATCTGGGTCTCGCCACGCTCGAACAGCGCCGAGCCGTGCACCCGCGGCACGTAGTCCACCTCGGCGGACAGCGCGCGGATCTCGGTGGTGGCCCGGCCGTCGATGCGCAGGCCGTCCTCGACGACCCGCTTGCGGACCAGCTTCTTGGTCAGCGCCCGGTAGGCCGCGCCGATCTCCTTCTCGCGGCCGTCGAACTGCGAGCCGACCTTCTCGACCGCCAGGGCCTTGACCCGGTCCAGCTCGGTCTCGCGCTCCTGCTTGCCGGCGATCCGCAGCGCGGCGGCCAGCTCGTCGCCAACCGCGTTGGTCAGCACGTCCAGCACGTCGTCGGTGTAGTCCAGGAACACGGGGTACTCGCGGACCGGCTTGGCCGCGGCGGCGGCCAGCTCCCGCTGGGCCCGGCACAGCTCGCGGATCGCGGGCTTCGCGGCCTCGAGGCCGGCGGCGACGACGTCCTCGGTCGGCGCCGGAGCGCCGTCGGCGAGCAGCGCCACGGTGCCCGGGGTCGCCTCGGCCTCGACCATCATGATCGCGACGTCGGAGTCGTCCTCCAGCACGCGGCCGGCGACGACCATGTCGAAGGTGGCGCGGGCGAGCTCGGCGTGGGTCGGGAACGCGACCCACTGGCCGTCGACGTAGCCGACGCGGGTCGCGCCGACCGGGCCGGTGAACGGCAGGCCGGCGAGCAGCGTCGACGCGCTGGCCGCGTTGATCGCGACGACGTCGTAGAGCGTCTCCGGGTCGAGCGCGAGCACGGTCGCGACGACCTGGATCTCGTTGCGCAGGCCCTTGGTGAACGACGGGCGCAGCGGCCGGTCGATCAGCCGGCAGGTCAGGATCGCGTCCTCGCTCGGCCGGCCCTCGCGGCGGAAGAACGAGCCGGGGATGCGCCCGGCCGCGTACATCCGCTCCTCGACGTCGACCGTCAGCGGGAAGAAGTCCAGGTTTTCCTTGGGGTTCTTGCTGGCTGTCGTCGCGGACAGCACCATCGTGTCGCCCAGGTAGGCGACCACGGAGCCCGCGGCCTGCTTGGCCAGCCGGCCGGTCTCGAACCGGATCGTCCGGGTGCCGAGCGGGGTGGTGACGACCGCCTCGGTCGCCGTTGTCGAGTCATCCACTTCTTTGGTCCTCCATCCTCTTCACCTGGCCGGGGCCGTCTGGCGAAGGGGTGCCGGTGCTCAGTCGTGGCTCTCGGCCGGCTCCGCGTACGCGGGCCATCCGGGAGTCACGACCGAGGACCGGCGGCTCGCGCCACCACGGACCCGGTCAGGTCCTCCGCCGCGCCGGGGTCTCGTCTCGCCCGGAGCGGTTCTGCACTTCTCGTACCTCGTACCCTGCGCCTGCATGCCGGCCCCTGAACCACTGGCCGGCCAGCGCACCGCCGGCCCGAGAACCCGCGATCCGCGCCAGCGGATCGCCGCGGGTCCGGGGGTCGCCCCCCGGGCTAGCATCACGGGCCGCCGGGAGGCCGCCCGCAGGGCGGCGACCAGGATCCGCCGCCTCGCGACTGTCCGCACCTACCCGATATGCGGCAGAGGGAGCGGCCCCATGGGACGCTCCCTCTGGTCACTTACCGGCGAAGGCCGAGTCTTTCGATCAGGGCCCGGTACCGGCCGATGTCCGTCTTCTGCAGGTAGTTCAGCAGCCGGCGGCGCCGACCGACCAGCAACAGCAGGCCGCGACGGCTGTGGTGGTCGTGCTTGTGCACCTTCAAGTGCTCGGTCAGGTCACTGATCCGCCGGGTCAGCATGGCCACCTGCACCTCTGGGGAGCCGGTGTCACGCTCGACCGTGGCGTAATCGGACATGATCTTCTGCTTCACGTCGCTGGAAAGCGGCACGATCCACCTCTTCTTCTCGCACAGGGGGGTGTGCCCAGGGTCTTCGTCACCCAGGCATTCCGACTGTCCACTCCGTGCCCCTGATCACGATTGACGTTGATCAAGGCTTGCGGCTTGCGAACACACCTCACCCGTCTTGACTTCGCAGCCTATCAACTCCAGGGAACCGAGCAGCCAACGCACCCACCCGGCGGGCCCGAGGGGCACCTTCTGCGCCCGTTCGCCACCTGATGCCCCATCGCCCAGAACGTCAGGTCATCGCCCTGAACGTCAGGTCGCGGTGGTGGCGGTGCGGGTCGCCCCGACGTCGAGCGTCATCTGGCTGACCAGCTCTTCAACCGAGTTGAATTTCAACGTCGGGCGCAGCAGGGCGACGAACTCGAAGGCCATGTACTCGCCGTACAGGTCGCCGTCGAAGTCGAGCAGGAACGCCTCGACCCGGCGCTCCCGGCCGGCGAAGGTCGGGTTCGTGCCGATCGAGATCGCGGCCGGCTGGCGACGGCCCGACCAGCAGGCGTACCCCGCGTAGACGCCGTCCGCCGGGATCGCCGCCCATGGGGTGACCTGCAGGTTCGCCGTGGGGAAGCCGATCGTGCGGCCACGCGCGTCGCCGTGCACCACGACCCCCTCGACCCGGTGCAGCCGACCCAGGCCCTGCGCCGCGCCGGCGACGTCGCCCTCGGCGACCTGCGCGCGGATGTGGGTCGAGCTGACGACCGGGGTCGAATCGGGGCCGGCCTGGTGGTCGTCCCGCAGCAGCGGCATGGCGTCGACCTCGAACCCGTGCTGCGCGCCGGACCGGACCAACGTGTCGATCCTGCCGAGCGCCCGGTGCCCATAGCTGAAGTTCTGCCCGACGACGACCACCCGGGCCCGCAGCGTCTCGACCAGGATCTTGGCGACGAACTCGTCCGCCGGAACCTCACTGAACTCCAGCGTGAACGGCTGGACGCAGAGGGCGTCGACGCCGATCGCCGCGAGCAGCTCGGTCTTGAACTGCAGCGTCGTCAGCAGCGCCGGATGGCTGCCTGGGCGCAGTACCTCGCCGGGGTGCGGATCGAAGGTCAGCACCAGCAACGGCAGGCCGAGCGCCGTCGCCCGCTCGACGGCCCGGCCGATGATCTTCCGATGGCCCACATGGACGCCGTCGAAAAAACCGATCGTGACGACGCCACCACGCCAGTCGACTGGCGTGTTGTCCAGCCCTCGCCACCAACGCACGTGCCGAGCCTAGGGCATGGCGGGCGCGCACCTTCGCGGGTGCGGCCAACTTCATGATCGACCTCCGGATCCGCCACCGGCGCCGGCGACCGACCTCGGGCCGGTACACCCATGACCCCGGAAGCGATCGTCAGCCCGCGGGCGCGAAGACCACCAGATAGCGGGACTCCCGGCCGTGGTCCTCGGCGAGGGCGAGCGCGGCCCCATCCCCGGCCACGACGCCGTAGGGGCCGGGCAGACCGGCCGCGGGAAGACGGCGGCCGTGGGCGACGGCGTCCGCCTCGTCGGCGTCCACCCGCCGGACGGGAAAGGCGCTGGTGACGGCGGCCGCCAGCGGCGTGACCGCGGTGGCCGCCCGCTCGGCGAAGGCGTCCAGGTCCAGCGCGTCCGCGACCTCGAACGGGCCGACGCGGGTGCGGCGCAGGTAGGTCAGATGGCCGCCACAGCCGAGGTCCGCGCCGACGTCGCGGGCGAGGGCCCGGACGTACGTGCCGCTGGAGCAGGCGACCCGAACCGCGAGATCCGTGCCCGCGGGGTCGGGGGCGCCGGTGTCCCGGTCCCGCCGCTCGCGCAGCTCGAAGGCGCTGACGGTGACGCGACGAGGGGCCAGCTGGACCTCCTCGCCGGACCGGACCCGGGCGTAGGCACGCTTCCCGTCGATCTTCACGGCGCTGACACTGGACGGGACCTGGTCGATCTCCCCGGTGAGCCGGCCGATCGCGGCGGCGAGCGCGTCCGCCGTGGCGTCCACCGGGCGCTCCTCGACGGGCTCGCCCTCCGCGTCGTCCGTGACCGTCGTGACACCGAGCCGGATGACCGCCTCGTACTCCTTGTCGGTGAGCGCGAGGTGGCCGAGCAGCTTGGTCGCCCGGCCGACCCCGAGCACCAGCACGCCGGTCGCCATCGGGTCGAGGGTGCCGGCGTGGCCGATCTTGCGGGTACGCAGGATCCGCCGCGCCTTCGCGACGACGTCGTGCGAGGTCCAGCCGGCCGGCTTGTCGACGATCACCAGACCGTCAGGAGCCGGCAGGGGGGCGGCAGGCACCTGCGACGGCTCGGCCCGGGACGTCGTTGGCAAGGTCACTAGGTCTCCGTTCAAGGACCGGCGGCGGCGCTCTCAGAACGGGCGCGGCGCGGCGGCCAGGTGGGCGACGCGGATCGTGGTCGTGCCCGTCGGGCCGTCGCCACTGTGCCCGGAGGCGTGGCGGCGTACCTGGTTCAGGATCGCCGCCACGATCCGGCCGACGCGCTCCTCGTCGTCAGGCCGTACGTCCCCGGGCCCCGCCTGGCCCGCGGCGGTCTGGCCCGAGGCCGCGCTGACCATGAAGCCGGCCTTCTCCCGATGCCCGCCGCCACCGAGGCCCATCGCCACGGCACCGACGTCGATCGGCCCGCGCGAGCGCAGCGAGACGGTCCAGCCTCGGTCGGGCAGCTCCTTGGCGACGGCGGCGAGATCCGCCTCCAGCACCCCCCACAGCACGTCGACGACGCCTTCGACGTGCTCGAGGCGCAGTCCGTGCCGGGCCAGGTCCGCGTCGGTGATGTAGGTCCAGGCCAGCCGATGCCCTTCGGCGCCGGAGCATTCGGACAGGCCCGCGCGGCCCAGCACCTCGGCGAGCAGGCCCACGTAACCGAACCGGTGGATTCCCCAGACCGACCAGCCGATCACGGTCGGGTCGGCACCGGCGTCGACCAGCCGGGCCGCCGCGCGGTGCGCCGCGGCCGAGGTGGTGGCCTGCCGGAACGAGCCGGTGTCGGTCGCGAGCCCGGCGTAGAGCGCGGTCGCGACGTCGGCGGTCAACGCGAGGCCCAGCCGGTCGAGCAGTTGAAGCACCACCGTCGAGGTGGACGGCGCGTCCGGATCGACCATCCGGACCTGGCCGAAGTCGGCCCCGGAGCGGTGGTGGTCGACGACCAGGGTGCGGGGCGCGGCGGCCATCCGGTCGGCGAGGACGCCGAGCATGTGCGGCGCCGCGGCGTCGAGCGTGACCACCAGGTCGAGCCGCTCCGGCAGCCGCGCGGGCGCGACCAGCAGATCGTGGCCCGGCAGGAACGCGAGCCCGTCCGGCACCTGGAACGGCTCGGCGTCGAACGAGACGGCCACCGTCCCGCCGGCGCCGCGCAGCGCGAGGCCGAGGGCGAGGGCCGAACCCAACGTGTCCGAGTCCGGGTTGACGTGGGCGAACAGCCCGACCGTCCAGCCGTCGGCCAGTGCCGTGCGCAGCAACGCGACCGGGTCCGGCCAGGCCGGCGGCCGACCGGGCGCCGCCACGACCTTCCGGCTCGGCTCCGCCGGGCCGGAAGGAACCCCGGGGCTCATCGCCCTACGCCGCCCACCGACCGGCCTGGGCCGGCCGCGTCCGGCTCGTCATCGCGCTCGTCGTCGCCGAAGTCGTCGTACTCGGAGTCGTCGACGTCGTCCAGGTCGTCGAGCTCGTCGTCGATCTCCCTCGGCTTGCGGTAGGGGTCGGGCTCGCCGGCGTGGCTCGCGCCCTCGCGCCGGGTCTCCAGCTCCGCGTCCCGCGCCCTGGCGACCGCGAGCAGGTCGTTGAGATGCTGCGCGTCGTCGGGCAAGCGGTCGTGCACGAACGTCAGCGTCGGCGTCGACTTCACGCCCGTCGCCTTGCCCACCTGGGACCGCAGCAGGCCCTTGGCCGACTCCAGGGCGCGGGCCGAATCGGCCCGGGCCTCGTCGTCGCCGTAGACGGTGTAGAAGACGGTCGCCTCCATGAGATCCGGGGTCACCCGGGCGTCCGTGATCGTCACCATCCCCAGCCGGGGGTCCTTGACGCCGCGTTCGAGCGCGGCCGCGACGACTTCCCGAACACGCACCGCCAACCGGCGCGCGCGGGCGGGGTCAGCCACCGTTCACACCTCCATGCACGCCATCCGAAGACCTCAACCGGTCCCCGTCGGTCATGCCCCTTGTAGGCCGCTCCAGCCACCGGAGAGGTCGGCCTGTTCGTCAATGTCGTCCTCGGCGAGCAGGCGGCGGCGCGTCTCGAGAACCTCAAGCTCCGGCCGCTCCTCGACCAGGCGCTCACAGCCGTCGAGGATGTCGACGCAGAAGCCCCGGTCGGCGGCGACCACCGCGATGCCGAACTTGACCCGCCGGTGCAGCTCGTGATGGTCGACCTCGGCCGCGCTCACCGGGAACCGCTTGCGCAGCTCGGCCACGACCGGCCGCACGAGCGACCGCTTCTCCTTCAGCGAATGAACGTCACCAAGCCGCACGTCCACGCTGAGCAGACCTATCCACATGTATGTAGTTCCCTGCCGGCGCACCGCCGGCCGGTCGCGCGAGGCGACCGGCCGGCGGCCATATCGGCTTAAACGCGCGGGATCTCGCGCTGCTCGAAGGTTTCGATGACGTCTTCGATCTTGATGTCGTTGAACGAGCCGAGTCCGATACCGCACTCGTACCCGTCGCGGACCTCGACGGCGTCGTCCTTGAACCGCTTCAGCGACTCGACGGTGAGGTTGTCGGCGACCACCACGCCGTCCCGGATCAGGCGCGCCTTGCTGTTGCGCCGGATGATCCCGGTCCGGACGATGCAGCCGGCGACGTTGCCGATCCGCGGCACCCGGAAGACCTCGCGGACCTCCGCCGTGCCGAGCTGGGCCTCCTCGTAGACCGGCTTGAGCATGCCCTTGAGGGCGTTCTCGATGTCCTCGATCGCCTGGTAGATGACCGAGTAGTACCGGACCTCGACACCCTCGCGGTCGGCCAGCTCGGTCGCCTTGCCCTGCGGGCGGACGTTGAAGCCGATGATGAGCGCGTCCGACGCGGAGGCCAGCATGACGTTGGTCTCGGTGATCGCGCCGACACCGCGGTCAATGATGCGCAGCCCGACCTCGTCGCCGAGGTCGATCTTGAGCAGCGCGTCTTCGAGGGCCTCCACCGAACCGGAGACGTCTCCCTTGAGGATGAGGTTGAGCTGAGTCTTCTCGCCCTCCTTCATCCGCTCGAGGATGGTCTCCAGCGTCGGGCGGCCACGGCTCATCGCCAGCTCGGCGTTGCGCTCGCGGGCCTGACGCCGCTCGGCGATCTGCCGGGCGACCCGGTCCTCGGGGACGACCAGGAAGTTGTCGCCCGCGTCCGGCACGCTGGTGAAGCCCAGCACCTGCACCGGACGGGCCGGACCAGCCTCGGTCACGTTCGCGCCGTGCTCGTCGAGCATCGCCCGGACGCGGCCGAACGCCTCGCCGGCGACGATCGAGTCACCGATCTTCAGCGTGCCGCGCTGGACCAGAACCGTCGCCACCGGGCCACGGCCGCGGTCGAGCCGGCCTTCGATCGCCACACCCTGCGCGTCGACGCCGAACGCCGCCTGCAGGTCGAGCGACGCGTCGGCGGTCAGGATGATCGCCTCGAGCAGCCCGTCGATGTTGGTCCGGCTGCGCGCGGAGACGTCGACGAACATCGTGTCGCCGCCGTACTCCTCGGCCACCAGGCCGTACTCGGTGAGCTGCCCGCGGACCTTCGCCGGGTCGGCACCTTCCTTGTCGATCTTGTTCACCGCGACCACGACGGGCACGTTCGCCGCCTGGGCGTGGTTGAGCGCCTCGATGGTCTGGGGCATCACGCCGTCGTCCGCCGCGACGACCAGGACGACGATGTCCGTCACCTGGGCACCGCGGGCACGCATGGCGGTGAACGTCTCGTGACCCGGGGTGTCGATGAAGGTGATCGGCCGCTCGTCGCCGTCGACCGTCGCCGTGATCTGGTAGGCGCCGATGTGCTGGGTGATGCCACCCGCCTCACCGGCGACCACGTCGGCCGACCGGATCGCGTCGAGCAGCTTCGTCTTGCCGTGGTCGACGTGGCCCATGACCGTGACGACCGGCGGACGGGTACCGAGCACGACGTTCTCGGCGTACTCGCCACCGAACTCGAGGTCGAAACTCTCCAGGAGCTCCTTGTCCTCGTCCTCGGGGCTGACGATCTGGACCTCGTAGCCCAGGGTGACGCCCAGCAGCTGCAGCGTCTCGTCGGTGCACGACTGGGTCGCCGTCACCATCTCGCCGAGCTGGGTGAAGACCACCTGGACCAGCGCGCCCGGGTTCGCCTCGATCTTGTCGGCGAAGTCGGCGAGCGACGCGCCACGTGGGAGCCGGATGGCCTGCCCGTTACCGCGCGGGACCATCGCCCCCATGCGCGGCGCCTCGAGGCCGCTCTCCCATTCCTGCCGCTTCGCGCGCTTGGACTTGCGCTGACGACCCGGACGGCCACGACCACCTGGGCCGAAGGCGCCCGCCGTCGTACCGCCGCGGCCACGACCGCCGGCGGCCGGACGGCCACCGCCGCCCGCGCCACCGCCACCGGGACCGCCGGGACGACCGGCGCCACCGGCACCGCCCGGACCGCCGGGACGGCCAGGAGCGCCGCCCGCGCGGCCGGCGAAGCCGCCGCCGCCGGGACGCGGACCGCCGGCACCGCCGCCACCACCGGGACGCGCCCCCGGGCCGCCGGGGCGACCAGGAGCGCCGCCCGCCGGGCGGGGCTGGAACATGCCGGGGCCGGGACGCGGACCGCCGGAGCCACCGGGCCGAGGCGGCATGCCGCCGGAGCCACCAGGCCGCGGGCCACCGCTGCCACCGGGCCGAGGCGGCATGCTGCCGGGGCTCGGCCGCGGGCCACCGGGACCGCTCGGGGCACCCGAGCGCGGCGCGCCGGGCGCGCCACCGGGACGCGGAGCACCAGTCCGGGGACCGCCGGGAGCGCCGCCACCACTGGGGCGGGGCGCGGCGGAGCTGGGCGTGGTGTACGGGTTGTTGCCGGGTCCCTGCGGCCGGGGGCCGGGACGCGGACCGGGCCGCGGGCCACCGGTACGAGGCGGCGCGGCCGCCGGACCACCGGCGGACGCCTGCGCGGCACCGGGAGCCGGACCACCGGCGGCGGGCGGTGCGGCCTGACCACCGGGAGCGGCCGAGCCGCCGGAGGCAGCCTGATCGCCGGCAGCCGCCGGACTCTCAGGAGCCGCTGCCGGGGCACCGGGGCGCGTGCGCGCTCCGGGCGGGCCAGGCATCCCAGGCCGGGGGCCGGGACGAGGACCTGACTGCGTGGGGGACTGCGAGGCGGTCGCGGCGGGCGCGGCCGGCCGGTCCACCTGGGGCACCGGCTCGGGGCGCACCGGCTCGACCGGAGCGTTCACCGACGGACGGCTGGACACCGGTGCCGGAGCCGCGCCGCCACCGGAAGCCGCGGCGGGCCGCGGGCCGGTCGCGGGACCGGGACGGCCGGGAGCCGGGGCTGGGCCGGGACGGGGGCCCGGCCGGCCGGGCACACCGGCGCCGGGGCCGGGGCGAGGACCCGCGCCATTGGCGGGACGACCGCCGTTGCCGGCGGGACCGGGACGGCCCGGCTTGGGGCCGGCCTCCGCGGGACCGCCGAGCCGCTCCTTGAGCTTGCGGACGACGGGTGCTTCAACGGTGGAAGAGGCGGACTTGACGAACTCGCCCATGTCTTTCAGCGTGCCAAGGACGGTCTTGCTGTCGACGCCGAGCTCCTTGGCGAGCTCGTGTACGCGGGCCTTACCTGCCACGGTGCTCCTTCGTTCGGCCCGCGGTTCGGCGCCCGCGTGACCTCGTTACCTGCTGGTCGCGATCATGGCTGCGTGCTCATTGCGCGGTCATCGCTCTCGACCTGCTTCCGTGTCGGCGTCGGCCGGTTACCTCCGGCGAACGCCACCGTCCAGTGGGGCACTCCCCCACCCTGGCTCCTTGCCCGGCCGGCGCGCGTCGCGCGCCACCCGGTCCTGCCCGGGCCGCACCAGCCCCAGTGGGGCCGGTGACACTCCCGTCAGACCTGTCAACAACGTCCCGGCTCGTCCTCGTCCCGCTCGGGACGAGGAATCTCCTGGACGTACGCCCGGACACGCTCGCAACCGAGCGGCCCAGGCACCCGCAACGCACGGGGAAACGCCCTCCGGCGCTCCGCGAGGTCGAGACATGCCAGGTCGGGGTGCAGATGCGCCCCCCGGCCGGGCAAGCGGCGGCGAACATCGGGCAGGAGTTCACCGTCCACCACGACGATACGCAGCAGGTCGGACCGCGCCGCCCGGGATCGACAACCAACACAGGTGCGAACAGCTGACTTTCCAACTGCAGTACCTTCACCTGTCGCAGTACGCCCACCTGAAGTACCGGCGAGTGCTGTACCGGCTGGCTGACTAGCTGACAGGCTGACTGGCTCTTCCGCACGGCGCTCCACGGTGAGTCTATCCCGTTGCGCCCCTAGGCTGCCCGCCCGCTGCCGGCGAGCGTCGCGCGGCCGGTCCGCCGGCGCCTGGTCCGGCGACGGCCGGGGCTGCGTCCGGGCGGCGGAGATCCGCCGGCCCGGCGCCGGCGCGGCGCGGGGAGTCGGCGGGGCGTCGCCCGGCGCCACCATGATCACCTTCCGTGTCGGAATGGATGTCGATCCGCCAGCTGGTCAGCCGGGCGGCGAGCCGAGCGTTCTGGCCCTCCCGCCCGATCGCCAGTGAGAGCTGGTAGTCCGGCACCGTGACCCGAGCCGCCCGGCCGGCGAGGTCGGTGACCTCGACGCGGGACACCCGGGCGGGCGAGAGCGCGTTGCCAACGAACGTCGCCGGGTCGGCCGACCAGTCGACAATGTCGATCTTCTCGCCGTGCAGCTCGGCCATCACCGCGCGCACCCGGCTGCCCATCGGGCCGATGCACGCGCCCTTCGGGTTCACCCCGGCGACCTTGGACCGGACCGCGATCTTGCTGCGGTGGCCGGCCTCCCTGGCGATCGCGGCGATCTCGACAGTACCGTCCGCGACCTCCGGGACCTCCAGCCGGAACAGGCCCTTCACCAGCTCGGGGTGGGTCCGCGACAGGGTCACGGCCGCGCCGTGCGGGCCGCGCGCGACGTGCACCACATAGCACTTGATCCGGTCGCCGTGCTCCAGCGTCTCGCCGGGCACCTGCTCGGCCGGCGGCAGCACGCCCTCGATCGTCCCCAGGTCGACGAGGACCACCCGGGAGCCGGCCCGCTGCTCGTGGTGCTGGACCACGCCGGAGACGATCTCGTGCTCGCGGTCCGCGTACTGGCCGTAGGTGACCTCCTGCTTGGCCTCCCGCAGCCGCTGCATGATGACCTGCTTGGCGGTCGCCTGGGCGATGCGGCCGAAGTCCGCCGGCGTGTCGTCCCACTCCCGGGCCGAGCCGTCCGGCTGGATCTCCTGGGCCAGGACGGTCACCTCGCCGCTCTTGCGGTCGACGACCACCCGGGCGTCGGCGACCCGGGGCTCCTCCTCGTCACCGGCGTCCTGCTGGACGCGGGTGTGCTGGTAGGCCTTGAGCAGCGCGGTCTCGATCGCCTCGACCAGCGTCTCGAACGAAAGATCATATTCACGCTCGATGCCGCGCAGCTCGGCGACGCTAATTTTCACCGGTCTGTCTCCTCACCCGGGCTCCCGCCGACATCCTTGCGGCGCCCGGCGGTCGGCGCGCGCCGGGCATCGCCCGGGTCGTCGGCGCCGTGCTGGTCATCGGCGACGTCCAGCTCGTCAAGGCCAGCGGGCCAGCCGTCGTCGGCCCAGCCGTCATCCAGCTCGTCGCCGATCTCGTCGGCGTCCGCGAGAGCGTCCTGGAAGCCCGCGCCGTCGAGATCACCGGCCGCGTCCTCGGCCAGGTCCACGTCCGCGTCCGTCCGGACCGGGCCGGCGGCGGCCGACTCGTCGCCGGCCGGGCCGAACTCGATCTGGACCACGGCCCTCGCCACGTCGGCGAACCGTAGCCGTTCAATCTTCGTCTTCACCGGGCGGCCCCGCCGAACCGGGCCGGCGGCGACCGCGAGGTCGACGCCCTCGTCGTCCGCGCCGAGCACCCGGCCGAGGACGACGGTGCCGTCCACCCGCCGGGCCTCGACCAGGCGGCCGCGGGCCCGCCGCCAGTGCCGAGGCTCCGTCAGCGGCCGGTCGACACCGGGCGACGTCACCTCCAGCACGTACGCGCCGGCCAGGCCGCCCTCGTCGACCTGGTCGAGCAGGTCGGAGATCAACCGGCTGGCGTCAGCGACAGCGTCCAGGTCGATGCCGTCGTCGCGGTCGACGGCCACCCGCAGCACGCTGCGGGAGCCGGCGCGCGACAGGCTCAGGTCGTCCAGGTCGAACCCGGCGCGCGCGAGCGCCTCGGCGAGCCGGTCGCGGATCTCGGCCGGCGGCGCCGAGCCGCTCGCCTGCGGCCGGTGGCCCGTCCGGCCACTCGCGTCCCGTGCCACGTCGCCCGATCCCTTCGTTCCTTCTGGTCCCGAGGCTCGTGCCTCGGTAGGTGTGTGCTGGTCTGAGGCGGATCCCCGGGAAGTGTTCGCCCGGCCCGTTCTCGCCCCGCGCCATGACTGCCGACCGCCTGGCGCCGCGTCACCGGGTGCCGTCGCCGGCCCGGGACGATCAGGACGCCCGACCGCCAGGACGCCGCCCGCGGTCTGGGTGGTCTTCGAGATCCTTAGCCTACGTCCGCCGCGGTACGGCTCCAATCCAGGCTCCCGACGGTCTGCCACCTCTGGCCGGCGGAGTCGAACTATGACCGGACTGTCCGGCCGGGAACCGAGTGGGCCAGAGCTCCGGCGGCGCACCCGGGCGGGGAGCCCAGACCACGTGGAGCGCACAGGAGTGTGATTGGCTGCGCAGCGTGCGTAGGGTCGCGGCCCCGTCCCGGCGGGCAGTGCTGGCGTTGCCGGCGACAGGCCTGGCCGCGGCCGGCCTGGGCACGCTGGCCGCGGGCTGCTCCACGAAGCTGCCGACCAGCGCGGTCGAACCACCGGTCGATCTCGCGGCCGCCCAGGCCGCGGCCGGCACCGAGCGGGCCCTGCTGGCTCGCTACGACGCCGCCATCGCCAGCCACCCGGCACTCACCGGCCTGCTGGCCGGCCTGCGCGCGCACCACGCCCAGCACCTCGCGGCGCTGGCCGCTCTGGTGCCCGGGGTGTCGACCGCCGACCCGACCACGACGCCGTCGGCGGGCGGCTCCAGCACGCCTGCCGCCAGCCCGGCCGGCGGCGCCGGAACGCCCACCGGGACGCCCCCTGGGACGGCCACCGCGCCGGTGGACGACTCCACCGCGGCGCGGGCGAGCGCCCTGGCGGCGCTGGCCGCGGCCGAGCGCGGCGCGGCCGGCGCCCACCGGGCCACCTGCCTGTCGACGACCACCCGGCTCGCGCCGCTGCTCGCTAGCCTGTACGCGGCCGAGTCCTGCCACGCCGACCTGCTCGCGCTCGGCGCCACCGGCTGACCCGGCCGCGTCCCGCCCGGACGCCCCGCGGCCGACCGCCCGACCAACGCACGGATGAAAGGCACGATGGTGGGGACCAGCCGGCCGACGACCACGCCGTCCTCGACCACGCCGTCCTCGATCGGGGCGCTGAGCCCGGCAGGAGTCACGGCGCTGTCGGCACTGCTCGCCGTCGAGCACGGCGCGGTGTACGGGACGTCGGCGGCCGGCGGAGCACTCGCGCCGCTCGGCGCGCCGGCCGGAGACGCCCGGACGCTGGCGTTCGCCGCCTACGCCGCGCACCGCCAGCTAAGAGACCAGCTGACCGGGCTGCTGTTGGCGGCCGGCGCCCAACCGCCGGCCGCGCTGCCGGCCTACACCCTGCCCGTCAGTCCCACGACCGTCCCGGCGGCGCTGAGCCTGCTCGCGCAGCTCGACGACCGGACGGCGGCCGCCGCCTACGACGCGGTCGCGACGGTGGGCGGCCCCACCCGCGAGCTCGTCGTCGACGCGCTGACCCAGGCGGCCGTCCGCGCCCAGCGGGCCAGGCTCACCGCCGGCAAGAACCCCGCGAGCGCCGTCCAGGCGTTTCCCGGTGGTTCCTGACCGGGGAAGCGGGACGGCCCGGGGTCAGCGGCGCGACCAGGCGCCCGGGGCCTGGCTGTGCTCGCGGATCAGCTCGGGCAGCTCCCCCGAGGCGATGTCGGCAAGGGTGACGGACTCCAGCACCTGGCGCAGGCTCACCCGCACCGCGATCCAGACGTCCTGCAGGTTCTTGGCCGCGCCCTCGTAGGTGACCTCCTCCGGCCGCCGGCCGCGCACGCCGGCGAGCGGGCCGTCGGTCGCCCGGATGACGGTGGCCACGTCGATCTCGGCGGCCGGGCGGGCCAGCTGGTAACCACCCTCGGCACCGCGCCTGCTGGCCACCAGGCCGCTGCGGCGCAGGTCGGTCAGGATGTTCTCGAGGAAGCGCAGCGGCAGGTCCTGCGCCGACGCGAGCGTCTCACCCTTGACCAGCCCGCCGTCGCTGGCGGCGAGGGTCAGCAGTGCGCGCAGGGCGTAGTCGGCACGCGCGGAGATCTGCATGCCTCCATCTTGCCGCCCCTGCCATGATCACGCCCACGGCGGGTACCGTGCCGCGCCCCAGGTGCCGGCCACCCTCGGTCCTGGG
This sequence comes from Pseudofrankia inefficax, assembly GCF_000166135.1. Lineage (NCBI taxonomy): Bacteria > Bacillati > Actinomycetota > Actinomycetes > Frankiales > Frankiaceae > Pseudofrankia > Pseudofrankia inefficax. The sequence goes on along the minus strand of NC_014666.1, from coordinate 1,369,484 downwards.
TGCAGGGGTGACCGGCCCGTGACGATCAGCGGGGGGCGCGGATCCACACCCGGTCGCCGGTGGCGAGACCCAGCGCCTCGGACTGCCCGCGGGTGAGCTGGGCCCAGGGCTGCTCAGCTCCGGCGTCCAGCGTGACCCGGACCTCGAAGCCGATCCGCTGCAGGCTGGCGACCGCCGCAGGCACCGCCTCGGGCGTCTCTGCCGTGAAGATCTCCAGGTCGTGCGGGCGGACCAGCCGGCCGGCGAGATGGGTGACCGGGCCGAGGAAGCTCATCACGAAGTCGTTCGCGGGCTTGTCATAGACCTCGGCGGGGCTGCCGACCTGCTCGATCCGGCCGTGGTTGATGACCACCAGCTCGTCGGCGACCTCCAGGGCCTCCTCCTGGTCGTGCGTCACGAAGATGGTGGTCACGTGCACCTCGTCGTGCAGCCGGCGCAGCCAGTCGCGCAGTTCCTTGCGGACCTGGGCGTCCAGCGCCCCGAACGGCTCGTCGAGCAGGAGCACCGACGGCTCGACCGCGAGGGCGCGCGCGAGCGCCATCCGCTGGCGCTGGCCACCGGAGAGCTGCTCCGGCAGCCGGTCGGCGAACTGCTCCAGGTGGACGAGGGCCAGCAGCTCGTGCACCCGCTCGCGGATCTCGGCCTTCGGCCGCTTGCGGATCTCCAGGCCGAACGCGACGTTCCGGTACACCGACAGGTGCTTGAAGGCGGCGTAGTGCTGGAAGACGAAGCCGACGTTGCGCCGCTGCGGCGGGATGCGCGTGGCGTCCGTCCCGTTGATCCGGACGGTTCCGGTGTCCGGCTGCTCCAGGCCGCCGATGATGCGCAGCAGGGTCGACTTGCCGCCGCCGCTGGGCCCCAGCAGGGCGGTCAGCCGTCCGTCCGCCACGGTCAGGCTGACATCGTCCAGCGCGACGAAGGTGCCGAACCGCTTCCCGACCGAGTTGACCTCGATGCTCACCTAGAGTCCACCCTCGTTCAGTCCCGCGTCATGCGGTTCGACATTGTTCGGTTCGTCCCTCGTCCGCCGGAGGTTGACGACGACGATCGTGAGAACGGTGACCACGATCAGCAGGAACGCGAGCTGGTATGCGCCGGGCTCCAGCTGCTGGATCCGTTCGGAGACCAGCAGCGGCACGGTCTGGGTCTGGTTGGCTCCGCTGACGTTGCCGGACACCACCAGCACGGCGCCGTACTCGCCGATCGAGCGGGCCAGGCTGAGCACGATGCCGTACAGCAGGGCGGGGCGGATGATCGGAATCGTGATCCGGACGAACCGCTGCCAGGCATTGGCGCCGAGCACCCGTGCTGCCTGCTCCTGCTCGGTGCCGGCTTCCTCCAGCACGGGGACGATCTCGCGCAGGATCAGCGGCATCGAGACGAACGCGGTCGCCAGAATCATGCCGGGGACCGCGAAGATGATCTCGATGCCCGCGCTGTGCAGACCCTTCCCGAACCAGCCGTCGATCGGTCCGTATACCAGCACCAGCGCGAGACCGACGACGATCGGCGACACCGAGATCGGCAGGTCGGCCAGCGCGCTGAGCAGGCGGCGCCCGGGGAACCGATGGCGCGCGATCAGCAGCGCGACGCCCACCCCGAACACGGTGTTGAGCGCGACCGCGGCGACCGAGATCTCGGCGGTCAGCCGGAAGGCGGTCACGGCCTGGTGGGAGCTGATCGCCGACCAGAATTCGGACGGTCCGGCGCTCACCGTCTTCCAGAAGACCACCACGAGTGGGACCAGGACGAGGACCGCGACGTAGGCCAGCGCGATGAACCGGCCGACAAAGCGCCCGGCGCCGCGGCTACCCACGGCGAGCCGCCCAGCGCTGGAGCAGATTGAGGCCGACGATCACCAGCAGGCTCACCACCAGCAGGACGGTCGCGGTCGCCGAGGCGGCGGCGAAGTCGAAGTTCTCGATCTTCTGGTACGCGTACATCGACGAGACTCTGGTCCGGCTCAGGCCGCCGGAGATCAGCAGCACCGACCCGTACTCCCCCATCGCCCGGGCGAAGGCCAGCGCCGCGCCGGAGGCGATGGCCGGCAGCAGCAGCGGAAGCACGATCCGCCGGAAGATGGTCCAGGGCCCGGCGCCCAGGCAGGCCGCTGCCTGTTCGGCCTCGGTGTCCAGCGCCATCAGCACGGGCTGGACCGACCGGACCACGAAAGGGAGCGTCACGAAGAGCAGCCCGAGCACGATCGCCCGCTGCGTGCCGAGCAGATGGATCCCGACCGGGCTGTCGGTGCCGTACACGGCAAGTAGCACCAGTCCGGCCACGATGGTCGGCAGCGCGAACGGGATGTCGATGATCAGGTCGACCAGTCTCCGGCCGGGGAACGGGTCACGCACCAGCACCCAGGCCAGCAACGTCCCCATCACCGCGTTGATCACGGCCACCAGCAGGGAGCTGGTCACCGTCAGGCGCAGCGCCCGCAGGGCCGCGGGGTCGGTGATGTTGTCCCAGAACCCGCTCCACCCGCCGGTGAACCCGCGCGCGACGACGGCCGCCAGCGGGATCAGTACCAGCAGGCTGAGCCACAGAACCGCCATGCCGAGCCCCAGCCCCGGCCCGCGACCGAGCCGCGCGGCGCCAGAGGCGTCCCGCGCGGCTCGGGTCCGAGCCGGTGAAGCCGTTGGAGCCGGCTCCACCGCGATACTCATCCGGTAGCGTTCTCGATCTTCGTCACGATGCCGTTGTCGGCGTCGAAGAACTCCTTGTTGACCTTCGACCAGCCGCCGAGGTCCGCGATGGTGGTCAGCTTGGCGACCGTCGGGAACGGCTTGCTCGGGTCGTTCGCGCCCGCCACCGTGCCGATGGTGGCGTTCGTGTCGACCGGCCGGAAGCCCTTGCTGGCGAAGATGGCCTGACCCGCGTCACTGCGCGCGAAGTCCAGGAACGCCTTGGCCGCCGAGTTGGCGGTCAGGGTCACCGCGACCGGGTTCTCGATCAGGAAGCTTTCCTTCGGGACGACGTAGTCCAGCGACGTGCCCTTCTGGCGGGCGCCGATGGCCTCGTTCTCGTAGGAGATCAGCACGTCGCCGGTGCCCTGCGTGAACGTCGTGGTCGCGTCGGCGCCGCTGGAGGGCTTGCTGACGACGTTCTTGAAGAACGACGTCAGGTACGCCTGGGCGTCCGCGTCGGTGCCGCCCTCGGCGATGATGTGCTCGTAGGCCGCGAGGATGTTCCACTTCGCCGAGCCGGAGGACGCCGGGTCCGGAGTGACGATCTTCACGCCCGGCTTGATCAGGTCGTCCCAGCCGGTGATGTGCAGCGGGTTGCCCTTACGCACCGCGATCACCACGACCGAGTCGGAGATCTGGCCCTTGTTGGGGTCCGAGTTCCAACCCGAGGCCACGAACTTCGGCACCAGGCGGGTCATGTCCGGGTCGAGCGAGAAAGCGACGAAGTCGGCCTTCTGGCCGGCCGCCACGGCCTTGCTCTCGGTTCCACTGGCCCCGAAGGTCTCCGAGAACTTGACGCCCTTGCCGGCGTCGGTCTTGAGGAACGCCGCCTCCAGCGCGTCGTACGCCGGCTTGGGAACCGAATACCCGACGATCGCGACCGTCTGGCCCGCGTTCGGGCCCGGGGTGCCGCTCGCCGCCGCGCTACCGCCGCCCGAGCTGCCGCCGCAGGCGGCCACCGCCAGCGCGACAGCCGCACCGGCAGCGATCAGGGGCACCCCACGGCGCAGGACACGCGCTCCCCGCCCAGTTGACCCCAGCCTCGTGGGCTTCATATCTGTTCCTCCCAGGACACGCACACAGCGACGGTACACGCAAGTCAATCGGACTTGTCGGGAACGACAGCATGCCAGAGGGATCATGGGAGAACCAGCCGCTCGTTGCACCAATGACACGATCTTGTAACAATCGGCCATCAGCGTAGAACGAGCGGAATGACCAAGCTCAAAAACCCTGCGCGGTCGAGAGAATCGCTTTCTCTAGTTATCTCATCGGAATTATGAAGAATGGAGCGGCCGGGAACACCCGGGTATCCGACGATCTAGAACAAAACGGACGCGAACGTGCCGGCCCGCCGGAAGCCCACCCGTTCATAGGCGCGGCGGGCCGGGGTGTTGAAGTCGTTGACGTACAGGCTGACCACCGGCGCGTACATCGCCTGGGCCAGCGCCACGACGCTCGCCGTGCCAGCGGCGCCGTACCCGCGGCCGCGCAGGGCAGGGTCCACCCAGACGCCCTGCACCTGGCTGACCCCGCCGGCGATCGCGCCGATCTCGGCCTTGAACAGCACCCGGCCGTCCTCGATGTGCGCGAACGAACGTCGCTGCCCGACGAACTCCGCGACCCTGGCCCGATAGAGCGCCCCGCCGTCGGCGAGGATCGGTGAGACGCCGATCTCCTCGGTGAACATCGCGATGCTCGCCGGCATCAGGATGTCCAGCTCATCCGGCCGGACCAGGCGCACAGCGGTGTCCGGCCGGATCAGCGGCGGGCCGTCGATGACCAGCAGCGGCTGTTCGCCGCGCACCTCCCGCGCCGGCCCCCAGGCCGGCTCCAGGTGGCGCCAGAGCTCGGCGACCGAGCGCGCCTCACCGACGATCGACGAACAGCGCCGGCCGGCGCGCCTGGCCCGCTCGGCGAACAGCTTCACCGACGTGGACCCGGCGCCGACCGGCCACAGGTTCGCGCCCGAGTAGCACAGCGCCGCGATCCGGCCGTCGACGACGTGTCCCCAGACCTCGGCGCCGAGCCGCCACGGGTCCAGCCCACACGCCTCGACCCGGGACGCGACGAAGACGTCGGTCACCGGGTCGCGCGCGAGCAGCTGGCGTACCGAGGGCAGGTCACGGTCGTCCAGCAGCCTCACCGGGGCTGACCGAAGCGGCAGTCCCATCCGCTGCCGTGCCCGCCGCCGCTAGCCGACGGAGACGGACGGATCGCCGGAGGCGACGCCCTCGGCCTCCATCTCCTCCGCCAGTCGCATGGCCTCCTCGATCAGGGTCTCGACGATCTGCGCCTCGGGCACGGTCTTGACGACCTCGCCGCGGACGAAGATCTGACCCTTGCCGTTGCCGGACGCGACGCCCAGGTCGGCCTCGCGGGCCTCGCCGGGGCCGTTGACGACGCAGCCCATGACCGCGACGCGCAGCGGCACCTCCATGCCCTCCAGGCCGGCGGCGACCTCGTTGGCCAGGGTGTAGACGTCGACCTGAGCCCGGCCGCAGGACGGGCAGGAGACGATCTCGAGCCGACGGTCGCGCAGACCGAGCGACTCCAGGATCGCGATGCCGACCTTGACCTCCTCGACCGGCGGGGCGGACAGCGACACCCGCAGGGTGTCACCGATGCCCTCGGCGAGCAGCGCGCCGAACGCGACGGCCGACTTGACCGTGCCCTGGAACTGCGGGCCGGCCTCCGTGACACCGAGGTGCAGCGGGTAGTCGCACCGCTCGGCGAGCATCCGGTAGGCCTGGATCATCACGACCGGGTCGTGGTGCTTGACCGAGATCTTGATGTCGCGGAAGTCGTGCTCCTCGAACAGCGAGCACTCCCAGAGCGCCGACTCGGTCAGCGCCTCCGGCGTGGCCTTGCCGTACTTGGCCAGCAGCCGCTTGTCGAGCGAGCCGGCGTTGACGCCGATCCGGATCGGGATGCCAGCGGCCTTGGCCCGCTTGGCGATCTCGCCGATCTTGTCGTCGAAGGTCTTGATGTTGCCGGGGTTCACCCGGACGGCGGCGCAGCCGGCGTCGATCGCGGCGAACACGTACTTCGGCTGGAAGTGGATGTCGGCGATCACCGGGATCGGGGACTTGCGGGCGATCTCGGCGAGCGCGTCGGCGTCGTCCTGGCTCGGCACGGCGACCCGGACGATCTGGCAACCGGACGCGGTCAGCTGAGCGATCTGCTGCAGCGTCGCGTTGACGTCCGCGGTCAGCGTGGTGCACATCGACTGCACCGAGACGGGGGCGTCGCCACCGACCAGGACGCTGCCGACCTTGATCTGCCGACTCACCCGGCGCTTGCCGAGCGGACGAGCCGGAGCCTGTGGCATGCCCAGAGTTACGGTCACTTTGTCCTCACTGGAATGTGATTACGGTGTGCGCGTGGCCCTGTGTTCGTCTCGACAGGACCGGCTGTACCGCCTTGAACAGGATCGGCTGTGGTACCTCGACCAGGATCGGGTCGGCGATCACTGCAGGCGAATCGGGTTGACGATGTCGGCGGACAGGACGAGCAGGCTGAACCCGAGCAGGATGAACACCGTGGCGTACGTGGCTGGTAACAGCTTGGCGAAGTCCACCCGCTTCACGGGACCACGGTAGCCACGCAGCCGGCGGAGCCCGTGCCTGGTCTGTTCGAAGCCGAGGACGGCGATGTGACCGCCGTCCAAGGGCAGCAGCGGCAGCAGGTTGAAGATCCCGACCGCCAGGTTGATGCCGGCCACCAGGACCAGGAAGCCGCGGATCCGGTCGGTCCACGACGTGTCCGGCGCCGCGACCACGTCGCCACCGATCCGCGCGGCCCCCACCACGCTGACGAAGCCGTTCGCGTCCCGGTGGTTGCTGAACAGGTCGCCCAGGCTGGACAGCCGGTGCGTCAGCGTCTCGTACATCCCCTTGGCGCCGGTCCACATGAAGTTGCCGGTGCTGGAGATGGCGGAGATCGGCCCGTAGTGCTTGGTGTCGGTGCCCTGCCGCACCCCGAGGGCGCCGACCGGGTCGTTGCCGGCGAGACCGGTCGTCCGGTCCCGCAGCACCTGCACCAGGTCAGGGGTCAGGGTGACCCGCCGGCCGTCGCGGTCGACGACGACCGTCGCCACGCCCTGGCCATGGTCACGCACGAGCTGGGTGAACTGCTTCCAGGTGGTGATCGGGGTGCCGTCGAAGCTGACCACCCGGTCGCCCACCCGCATGCCGGCGGCCGCGGCCGGCCCGGGGCCGGTGCACGCGCTGCTGGTCGAGACGCAGCTGGTGACACCGATCTTGTTCTGACTGTCGGTCGGAGTGCCCAGGGCCAGCAGCACGCCGTAGATCATGACGATCGCGATGATGAAGTGGACGACCGAGCCGGCCGACATCACGACCAGCCGGGCCCTCGCGGACTTGTTGTAGAACGCCCGCGGCTCGTCCGCCGGGTCGATCTCCTCGAGCGGGGTCATCCCCTCGATCTTGACGAACCCACCGGCCGGGATGAGCTTGACGCCGTACTCGGTCTCGCCGCGGACTCGTGACCACAGCGTCGGGCCGAAGCCGACGAAGAACCGGGACGCCTTCATCCCGTAGTGCCGAGCCGTGATGAAGTGCCCGGCCTCGTGCAGGCAGACCGAAATCAGCAGCGCCGCCGCGAAGGCGACGATGCCGAGCGCCATCACCGCGACACCACCACACCCTCGATGAGGCGAGTCGCGGCGGCCCGCGCCTCGACCTCGGTGGCGAACACCTCGTCGAGCGTCGGCTTGGCGATCACCTCGTGGGCGGCGAGCACCTCGGCGACGATGTCGACGATGCGGACGAACGGCAGCTTCCCGGCCAGGAACGCGCCGACAACCTCCTCGTTGGCCGCGTTGAACACCGCGGGCGCCGTCCCGCCGCGCTTACCCGACTCGCGGGCGAGCGCGACCGACGGGAACGCCGTCGTGTCCAGCGGCTCGAAGGTGAGGTTCTGGGCGCGGGTCCAGTCCATCGGCGCCTGCGCCTCCGGAACCCGGTCCGGCCAGCCGAGCGCGAGGGCGATCGGCAGCCGCATGTCCGGCGGCGACACCTGGGCGATCGTCGAGCCGTCATGGAACTCGACCATCGAGTGCACCAGCGACTGCGGGTGCACGACCACGGCGATGTCGTCGTACGGAACGCCGAAGAACAGATGCGCCTCGATCAGCTCGAGACCCTTGTTCATCAGCGTCGCCGAGTTGATCGTGACGAACGGCCCCATGTCCCAGGTCGGGTGGGCCAGCGCCTGCTCCCGGGTGACCTCGGTCAGCTCCGCGCGGGTCCTGCCACGGAACGGGCCACCGGACGCCGTCAGCACCAGCTTGCGAACCTCGTCCCGCCGGCCGCCCCGGAGGCACTGCGCGAGTGCCGAGTGCTCCGAGTCGACCGGGATCAGCCGGTCCGGGTCGCCACCGAGCGCGTCGAGCACCAATGGGCCACCGGCGACCAGCGACTCCTTGTTCGCCAGGGCCACGGTCCGGCCCGCGGCGAGCGCCGACAGGGTCGGCGCGAGGCCGACCGAGCCGGTGATGCCGTTGAGCACGACATCCGACTGCCAGGCGGCGATCTCGATGGCCGCCTCCGGCCCGGCGAGGATCTTCGGGACCGCGAACTCGCCCTTGCGGTAGCCGCGCTGGGCGGCCTCCGCGTAGAAGGCGAGCTGCAGGTCCTGCGCGGCCGAGGCGGCAGCGACGCCGACCACCTCGACGCCCAGGTCGAGTGCCTGCTGAGCCAGCAGGTCCACCCGGGAACCCCCACCGAGCAGCCCGACCACCCGGAACTTGTCCGGATTGCGCTGGACTACGTCGATTGCCTGGGTTCCGATCGATCCCGTCGACCCGAGCAGAACGACCTCACGAACGGCGCGCGGTTTCGACACCAGACCATTGTCGCAGGCCCATCGGTCGACCGACGACGGCCTGTTCAGTTCATCCTGTTCTCTGCACGACACCCGTTAGGCCCGATCAGTTGCCAGCGGCGCCTAGGGCACCGCCCAGGGACTGGGCAAGGCTTGGGGAGGTCGGGGAGACGACCGAGCCCAGGACTGGGTGTGACTGGAAGTACAGCAGGCTGACGACGGTCGCGGAGAAGGTCGCGGCGGTCGGGCCCAGCTCGGGGTGGGCCGGCGCCTGCGGCCAGGTGTGACCGCCCCCGATGACCGACAGCGCGCCGACGTCGGGCTTGCCGTTGCAGGTCCACGACGTCAGGGCGCCGAGGCCGGGCAGCTGCTCGGTCGCCGCCGCCGCGGCGCACCCGGTGGCCTGCGCGTACCGGCCGAGCCGTTCGGTCACCGGCTGCGTGGTGACACCGGCGAACGGCGCCGTGCGCGCCGGGCCGCCGCCGTCCCAGGGCGCGATCGGGTCCGCCGCGCCGTGGATCTCGAACAGGTTCGTGACCGGGCTCGGGCAGCTGGCGGGCACGAGGCTGCCGGCGACCGAGACGACCGCGGCGATCCGGCCGGGCATCGCGCAGCTGGCGGTGACGGCCATGTCGGCGCCGTCCCCGAGGCCGGCGGCGAAGACCTTGTTGTCCGCCATGCAGCCGCGGGTGCGCAGGTCACCCAGCAGGGCGGCGATGAAGGCCACGTCGTCGGGCCCGGCCGCCGTCGCCCTGGTCACGTTCCACCGGTTGCTCACCCCGGCCGGATACGCGACGACGTAGCCCCGCTTGGTGGCCGTCCCGGCGAGCCCGGTGTCCGCCTCGGCCTGCAGCGGGCTCTGGCCGGCGGCGTGGAAGTTCAGGATCAGCGGCAGCGGGCCGGTGTTCGGCAGGGGCTGCGGAACCGCGAGCAGGTAGGTCCGCTTCACCGAGCCGACGGTGACCGTCTGGCTCGTCACCCCTCCCGGCAGGGTCTTGCCCGTCTGGCAGCCGCTCGGGCCGGTGGGCACCGCCACCACCGCGGGGGCGCTGGAGCCACCGGCCACGGACGATCCGCTCGCGGCCGCGTCGGGGAAACCCGCCTTCGCGGCGGCCGCGCCCAGGCTGCCGCCGCCGGCCGCCGGGTGGGACGGCTGGTGGGCCAGGATGTACCAGAGCAGCAGGACGAGCACGCCCAGCGCGGCGACGATCGGTAGCCAGAACGTGCTGCTTCGGGAGCCAGCGGCCAGGCCGGCCCGACGGCGCGCGGCGGACGTCCGGGCGCCGGCGCGCGTCGACAGGCCGCGGCCCGCGCCCCGCCGGCCGGCCGGGTCGTCCCGGCGGCCGCGCGACGCGGGGTTACCGACGGCCATGGTCCACCGCTGCGTTGTCGGCGGCGAGCTGGCCGCACGCGGCGGCGATCTCCCGGCCGCGGGTGTCCCGGACCGTCGTGGTGATCCCGCGGGCGCGCAGCCGCGCGACGAACTCGCGCTCGCCCGCCGGCGCGCTGGCGTGCCAGCTCGAGCCCCTGGTCGGGTTGAGCGGGATCAGGTTGACGTGCACCGGACGGTCGCGCAGCAGCCGGCCGAGCAGGTCGGCTCGTTCGGGCTGGTCGTTGACGCCGTCGATGAGGGCGTACTCGATGCTGATGCGCCGGCCGGTCCGGGCGGCGTAGTCCCACGCGGCGTCGAGCACCTCGGCGACCTTCCACCGGGTGTTGATCGGGACCAGCGTGTCGCGCAGCTCGTCGTCCGGGGCGTGCAGCGAGACCGCGAGGCGCACCGGCAGCCCCTCCCCCGCCAGCCGGCCGATCGCCGGGACCAGCCCGACGGTGGAGACGGTGAGCGTGCGGGCCGAGATCCCCAGCCCGTCCGGAGCCGGGTCGCTGATCCGGCGCAGCGCGGTGACCAGCGCCTTGTAGTTCGCCAGCGGCTCGCCCATGCCCATGAAGACGACGTTGGACAGCCGGGTGTCGGTGGCCTGCCCGGCCGGCAGCCCGCCGCGCCTGAGCACGCGGGCGGCATCCACGACCTGTTCGACGATCTCCGCGACGGTCAGGTTGCGGGTGAGGCCGCCCTGGCCGGTGGCGCAGAACGGGCAGCCCATGCCGCAGCCGGCCTGGCTGGAGACACACACGGTGGCCCGGTCCGGGTAGCGCATCAGCACCGACTCGATGGTCGCGCCGTCGACGGTGCGCCAGGCGGTCTTGCGGGTCGCACCGTCGTCACAGGTCAACGTCGTGGTCGCCGTGAGCAGCTGGGGAAGCAGGGCGTCGGCCAGCGGCGCGCGCACGGCCGCGGGCACGTCGGTCATCCCGGCGGTGTCACCGGGTGTGGCCAGCCGGGTGAAGTAGTGGCGGGCGAGCTGGTCGGCCCGGAAGGCCGGCTGGCCCAGCTCGACGGCTACCGCGCGCCGTTCGTCGCGGGACAGGTCGGCCAGGTGACGCGGCGGCCTGAGCCGGGAGGTCCGGGGCGTGAGGGTGAGCGCGAGCGCCCGGCCCGCGCCCGGCGCGTCGCCGGCGGGGTGGTCGTTGTGGGCGCTGGTGGCTGTCATGGCTTGTCCAGTGTGCCAAACCCGGCGGAGTCGGCACGCGGGCGCCGGGTCAGGTCGGGGGCAGGAAGGCGGTGATCAGGAGCCAGGCCACGGGCGCCGTGCACAGCAGGGAGTCCAGCCGGTCCATGATCCCGCCATGACCGGGCAGCAGGTTGCCCATGTCCTTGATGCCGATATCCCGCTTGAGCAGGGACTCGCCGAGGTCGCCGACGGTCGCGGTGCAGACGACCGCGAGCCCGAGCAGCACCCCCTGCCAGATGCTGCCCCCCAGGGCGAACCGCATGACGACGCTGGCGACCACCACGCAGGCGAGCGCCGAGCCGGCGAAACCCTCCCAGGACTTGCCCGGGGAGACCGTCGGGGCGAGCTTGTGCCGGCCGCCGGAGAGCACGCCGGCCGTGTAGCCGCCGATGTCGCTGGCGACGACGGTGCCGAGGAAGGCGACGAGCCGCCAGTCGCCGTCGTCCGGGGCGGTGAGCAGCGCCGCGAAGCCGGCGGTGAAGCCGACGTAGACCGCCGCGAAGATCGTCCCGGCGAGGTCCGCCAGGAGCCCGGCCGGGTCCCCGACCGCGCGGACCGCCAGCGCGACGAGCAGCGTGACGGCGAGCGTTCCGATCAGCGCGCCAGGCCCGTAGAAGTAGGCCACGACCGGCATCGCGACGGCTCCGGCCACCAGGGGAACCAGCGGCGTCCGCAGCCCCGCGAGCCGCAGCGCCCGGACCACCTCGAAGGTGCCGATCGCCACGGCGAGGCTGACGACACCGACGAAGCCCGGCTTCAGCGTGAACAGCGGAACCAGGATGAGGGCGCCGAGGATGGCGCCCACCGCGATGGCGGCCGGCAGGTTGCGCCCAGCCCTGATCCGCCGCCGGGGCGGCCGGGGGGCGGCGGGCTCGTCCCCGTCTCCTGGCGCGCTCATGGCGCCGTCGACCGGCTGGGCCGCGAGGGCCGCAACCCCGGGCGCGGTGGCGCGCAGACCTTCGCTCACCTCGTCCCTTCGCTCACGTCAGATCGCCGGCCGTGGTCCGGCCAGCCGTACGTCTCGCCACGTCCGAGGGATCCTCCCCCGGTGGCAGAGAGCGGGCCACCGGAGCCGACCGGGCAGGTCGCGGGTTAGACCGACGGGTTAGACCGAGAGGAGGTCGGACTCCTTGGCCTTCAGCAGCTCGTCGATCTGGGCGACGTAGCGGTGGGTGGACTCTTCCAGGTCCTTCTCCGCGCGGCGGCCCTCGTCCTCGCCCGCGTCGCCGTCCTTGACGATCTTGTCGAGCGCCTCCTTGGCGTGCCGGCGCACGTTACGGATGCTGATCTTCGCGTCCTCGGCCTTGCCGCGGGCCACCTTCACCAGGTCGCGCCGACGCTGCTCGGAGAGCTCCGGGAAGACGACCCGGATGATCGTGCCGTCGTTGCTGGGGTTCACGCCGAGGTCCGAGTCACGGACCGCCTTCTCGATGGCGCTCAGCGAGGACTTGTCGAACGGCGTGATGATGACCATGCGCGGCTCGGGGATGTGGAACGACGCGAGCTGCTGCACGGGCGTGGGAGCGCCGTAGTAGTCGACGAGGATCTTCGAGAACACCGACGGCGTGATGCGGCCCGTCCGGATGTTGGCGAAGTCGTCCTTGGCGACCGTGACGGCCTTGTCCATCTTCTCCTCGGCCTCGAGGAGTGTGTCGTCGATCACCGCTGTCCTTCCGTTCCGTAGGCGTCGACACTGACCAGAGTCCCGATCTTCTCACCTCGGACGGCTCGCGAGATGTTTCCTTCGGTGAGCAGGTCAAAGACGACGATCGGCATCGCGTTGTCCATGCAGAGGCTGATCGCCGTGGCGTCCATGACCTTCAGCCCACGGGCGAGGACCTCGCCGTAGGTGAGGGTGTCGAACTTCACCGCTGTGGGGTTCGTGTTCGGGTCGGAGTCGTAGACGCCGTCCACCTTGGTCGCCTTCAGCACGGCCTGGGCCTTGACCTCCAGGGCGCGCTGCGCGGCGGTGGTGTCGGTGGAGAAGAACGGGGCACCGAGGCCGGCGCCGAAGATGACGACCCGACCCTTCTCCAGGTGCCGGATGGCCCGCAGCGGCAGGTACGGCTCGGCGACCTGGCCCATCGCGATCGCGGTCTGGACCCGGGTGACGGCACCCTCGCGCTCCAGGAAGTCCGCCAGCGCCAGGCAGTTGATCACGGTGCCCAGCATGCCCATGTAGTCGGCCCTGGCCCGGTCCATGCCGCGTTCGGCGAGCGCGGGGCCGCGGAACATGTTGCCCCCGCCGACCACCACCGCGACCTCGATGCCGGACCGGGCGACCGTCGCGACCTGGCGCGCGATGGTCGCGACGGTGGTCGGGTCGATGCCCAGCGGGTCCCCCCCGGCGAACGCCTCGCCGGAGAGCTTGAGCAGGACGCGCGGCCACCTGGGCTCGGTGTTCTCCAGCCCGGTGGCCACCTCGGCTTGATCGATCACGGGTGGCCCTCTCCCCACGGAGGCTTCCGGAAGCCCGCTCGGAGATGAGCGCGCCCCCATTGGCATCGCTGCGGCCGCCGGACTCGTCGGCCGGAGACGTCGCTGAGTGCAGTCTGCCCCATCGCGGGTCACCTCCGGCGGCCCGTCCCCCGGCGGACCTGGCACCAGCTCGGACAAATGCCGCGGGCCGGCGCCTGGCGCGTCACCAGTGACGACGCGCCGGCCCCGGCCCGCGGGTTCCGCTCAGGCCTGGCGGATGTTGAACCGGGCGAAGCGGCCGATCTCGATCTTCTCGCCGAGGGAGGCGCCGGCCTCTTCGACGAGGGCCTTGATGGTGACCTTGTTGTCCTTCACCCAGGCCTGCTCAAGCAGGACCGAGCTCTTCTTGTAGCCGTTGAGCTTGCCCTCAATGATCTTGGCGAGCGCCGCTTCCGGCTTGCCCTCTTCGCGGGCGGCGGCCTCGTAGATCCGCTTCTCCTGCTCGAGGACCTCGTTCGGGATGTCGTCCGCCGTCACGTACAGCGGGTCGGCCGCCGCGATGTGCTGGGCGATGTCCCGGGCGAGCTGCTTGTACTGGTCGGTCTTGGCCACGAAGTCGGTCTCGCAGCGCAGCTCGACCAGCACACCGATGGTCGGCGGCAGCTGCGGGTCGGTCCGGTGCAGGTAGGAGTCGACCAGGCCGTTCGCGGTGGACCGACCGGAACGCTTGGCGTTGCCGGCGAGGCCCTTCTCCCGCAGCCAGGCCTTGGCCTTCTCGAAGTCGCCGTCGTGGTCGACGAGCGCCTTCTTGACGTCGCTCATCCCGGCGCCGGTCACCTCGCGGAGCTTGCGGATCTCCGCGGCAGAAATGTTTGCCATCGTTTCGTCGTCCCGTTCTGGGTGGCCTTGGCCGGCTGGCCCACTTTGGTCTCGCGCCGCGACGCGCTGGCCGGCCGCTGATGTGACAGGTCGGTCCCACGTGGGCTGGCTGGACCTGGGGGCGAAACCGTCCCGGTCCGCTCACGCGGTCCGATCCGAGTCGCGCGGCGGCACGCCAGCCGGCAGATGATCGTCAAGGTGAGCCCACAACGAGCGGGCTCGGTTCGAGTCGACGGCCCACCGTCACCCGGCAGGGTCGCGGCAGGCCGTCAGGGCAGTGCCGGTCGTCGCCTCGGCGGCCGCGGTGCGGCGGCCGAGGCGACGACCGGGCCGAATCAGGCGGAGGTGCCGGCGGAGACCGTCTCGGCCGGGGCCTCGACCTCGACGGCCTCGGTGACCGCAGGGGTCTCGACGGCGGCCTCGGCGGGAGCAGCCTCGGCGTCGCGGCGCAGGACCTCCTGCTCCCACTCGGCCAGCGGCTCGGCGGCAGCGATCTGGTCGGGCTTGACGTCGGCGGCGCTGGCGCCCGCCCGGCTCATCAGACCGGCGGCGACGGCGTCCGCGACCACTCGGGTGAGCAGCGCGGCGCTGCGGATCGCGTCGTCGTTCCCGGGGATCGGGTAGTCGACCTCATCCGGGTCGCAGTTCGTGTCGAGAATCGCGACGACCGGGATGTTCAGCTTGCGAGCCTCGCCGACGGCGATGTGCTCCTTCTTGGTGTCGACGACCCAGACCGCGCTGGGAACACGCGACATGTCCCGGATACCGCCGAGAGTGCGCTCCAGCTTCGTCTTCTCCCGGGAGAGGACGAGCTGCTCCTTCTTGGTGCGGACCTCGGTACCACCGGTCAGCTCGATCTCCTCGAGCTCCTTGAGGCGCTGCAGGCGCTTGTAGACCGTGGAGAAGTTGGTCAGCATGCCGCCGAGCCAACGCTCCTTGACGTAGGGCATCCCGACCCGGCGGGCCTGCTCCTCGACGGCCTCCTGCGCCTGCTTCTTGGTGCCGATGAACAGCACCGTGCCGCCGTGACCGACGGTCTCCTTGACGAAGTCGTAGGCGCGGTCGATGTACGACAGCGTCTGCTGGAGGTCGATGATGTAGATGCCATTGCGCTCAGTGAGGATGTAGCGCTTCATCTTCGGGTTCCAGCGCTTGGTCTGGTGCCCAAAGTGCACGCCGCTCTCAAGCAGCTGCCTCATCGTGACGACGGCCATAACCGCCCTTCCTGTCCGGCGCGCGGCCGGAACGTCTCGGTTGTCAGCCGCGGCTGGCGCCGGCGGCCCCTGACGCCCGGGCGGCCCCAAACCACCGCGAGGCGGTGGACCGAGGGAGCCTTCCTGGCTCCGCGCCGACGACGAGCCGGGCGGACGGGACGCGCGGGCAGTTGATGACCGATGGACGGCCGACCGGCGGCAAACGCCTGACCGACAGACACATCGACGGGCACCGAGCCCTGCGCGCCCACCAGGAGCGGGCGTGCGAAGTGAGCTCCTCGCGAAGCTCCGAGTGCGATGATACTCGGCCTCATCGGGAGTCCGCCTGGCCGGGCCGGAGGGGAACAGACGTTCTCCCAAACACCGGTTCGAGGACTTCTCCACAGGAAGCGGCCGATCCACAGATCAAGCCGCCCAGTTGGCCCGGCCGCCCGGGAGACCGATCGTGAGCGGCGCCGGCCAACCGCCCCCGGGCCGGCACCCGGCGACCGGGGGCGGCCCGGTCCTCCACCCGTGCCAGCCGCCCCCGGTCGCTCCCACGTCTCCCCGAGCCCAGCCAGCACCACAGCCGCAGGAGCTCCCGATGGCCTTGTCCCCGCGTCCTGACCCGCGCGTCCCGGCACTCGTCGTGACCACACTCCTGGCCGCCCTTCTGGTCGTGGGCTGGCCCCGCCCCGTCACCGCCCTGGCCGCCTCGGTTTCTTCCGTGGCCTCGGAAGCACGCCGGCCGGCTCCCCCCACGGCGGTGCGGGCCGCGGGCAGCACCGCCGAGGCCGGTACGGCGGCCGGAGCGGGCGGCGCCGCGAGGCCGTCGCCGATCGCTGGGCCGGCCGGGTGGCGGGCGCCGCTGGACGGGCCCGTGACGGTGCTGCGGCCGTTCGAGCCGCCGACGACGCCATACGGTCCGGGCCATCGCGGCGTGGACCTTGCGGCGCAGGCGGGGACGACGGTGCGTGCCGCGGGACCAGGCGTCGTGAGCTTCGCCGGGGTGCTTGCCGGGCGGGGCGTCGTGGCCGTCACCCACGGGGAGCTCCGCACGACGTATGAACCGCTGACCGTGCTGGTCCAGGTCGGCCAGCCCGTCGCCGCAGGGACGCCACTCGGCCTTCTCGACGCCGGGCACGCGGGCTGCCGGCCAGCGGTCTGCCTGCACTGGGGCCTCATCCGTGGCCGGAACTACCTGAGCCCGCTCACTCTCCTGCTGCCCGCCCCACCCCGTCTGCTCCCGCTGGTCCCGGTTTCGCCCCAGACGATCACGGCCACGCCGCCGGCGACGACGAGCTGATCGCGGTTTCGGCCCTGAATCGGTCGTCAGCGAGACCCCATCGCGACCCATCGAGGGCGAAAACGGTGATCAAACCACCGCGGCGGCGGGCCGATCGCGGGAGCCGGGCCAGGAGAGGACCAGCCAAGCCGTCGGCCGCCAGGTCTCACCGTCTTCACCGGTGAGACCTGGCGGCTACGCAGTTCGCCGCGGCTCAGGTCCCGCTGGCCGCGGCTCAGGATTCGCTGGCCGCGGCTCGGGACCGGTTGGCTGCGGCTCAGGTCCCGCTCGGGGCGACGAGCGGGCTCGATCCGGACTGCGCGAGCCGCCCGATCGGGGCTACCTGGTGGCCGGTGTCGTCGTCGCAACTCCAGACGGCGTCGTCAGCGCAGTCCTCGGGGCGCAGCGCGGCGTCGTGGTCGGGGCAACGGGGCCAGCTGTGCCAGAGGATCTCGGCGAGGCATTCCTGCACCCGGGTGGCGACGGCGACCACGGTGGCGGCACCCTGCGTACCACCGGGGAGCGGCCCCGCGCCGGCGGGCCAGAACTGCCCGTCGGGGAGGGCGACGAAGACGCCCTGCTCCGTGCCGACCAGCTGAAGTCGCGCCGCGCCCGGCACGCCGGCCGGCCGCCGTGCGTCATCTCCGTCCTCCGCTGGCTGGTCGCGGCTCTCGACGCGCGGATAGCCGTCCAGGTCGCGTTGGACCAGCCGGAGCGCCGCGCGCAGGCCGGACAGTTCGGAACTCGACATCATGGAAGAACCTCCCGGGTAGGAAACAAACCGTCGTCTTCGCCGTCATCGCGCCCAGGACGGCCCTGAGTCGGACCGCGGCCGAGCGCGGTCAGCCGGTAGCCGCCCGGACGAGCCTCGACCAGGCCCTCGACGGCGAGCGGCCCAAGCATCGCCAGCACGTCGCGTGGCCGCTGCCCGATCCGCGCCGCCAGCACGGCGACCCCGACGCAGCCGCGGGCCGGCATGGCCTCCAACAGCGCCCGCACGACGGCGGGCAGGCTGTCACGCGGCCCCGCCGGCCGGCCGCCGCCCGAGCTCAGGCCGTCGTCGGTCCGCAGGCCGATCGGGCCGATCTCCTCCTCGACGTCACGCGCGTCGGTCACCAGCGCGCAGACCTCCCGGTGCTCGCGGAGCAGCCGGTGACAGCCGACCGACATCGCGCTGGTGACCGGCCCCGGCACGACCATCAGCCCGCGGCCGAGCCGGCGAGCGTGCCGGGCCGTGCTCAGGGCTCCGCTGCGAAGACCTGCCTCGACAAGGACGGTGCCTCGGGCCAGCCCGGCGATCAGCCGGTTGCGGATCAGGAAGCGCCGCCGCAGCGGCGGGCTGCCCGGCGGCACCTCGCTGACCAGCAGCCCGCGCTCCCGGATCTCGTCCAGCAGCCGCAGGTGCGCCGCCGGATAGGGGATGTCGACGCCGCAGGCGAGGACGGCGACCGTCACCCCGTCGCCGGCCAGCGCCCCACGGTGCGCGGCGGCGTCGATGCCGAACGCCGCCCCGGACACGACCGTCCAGCCTCGTTCGGCCAGCGAGCAGGCGAGCTCACCGGCGACGTGCTGGCCGTAGCCGGTCGCCGCCCGGCTCCCGACGACCGCGACGCCGTGCCGGTCGCAGTCGGTGAGTCCGGTCGGCTCGACCTGGCCCGGCCGGGATGGGCCCGCGGCGCCCCGGCACCAGAGGGCCATCGGCGTCCCGTACTCCGGTTCGGCCCGCTCGGCCGCCCGGTCCAGACCCGCGAGCCCGTCGGGCCAGCCCGGGTCGCCGGGGCACAGGAGCCAGCCGCCGACCTCGCGCAGCCGGTCCAGGTCCCGGCGCGGCTCGATGTCGGGATGCCGCGGACGCGCCTGTTCCCAGGCCTCGGCCGGCCCAAGGTCCCTGATCGCGGCCGCGAGTCTCGCGTTGCCGTAGCCGACGAGATGCGACAGCGCGGCCCGCGCGAGCCGCTCCGGCGACTCGTCGTCGACGGCCGGTCCGCCGCTCATCCGGGACGCCCAGGGATGCGCAGATCGAGGGCGAGGCCCAGCTCGGCCGGCCCAGGGCGGGCCAGACCTTCCAGGTCGGCGAGCGTCCAGGCGACCCGCAGCACCCGGTCGAGGCCCCGGGCCGTCAGGGCGCCCGTCTCGAAGGCACGGTCGGCGGCGAAGGTGACCGACGCGGGCAGCGGCCAGCGCCGTCGCAGCACGGCGCCTGGTACCTCCGCGTTCGTGCGCCACGGGGTGCCACGCAGCCGGGTCGCCATCGCCGCCCGCGCGACGGCGACCCGCGCCGCCACGACAGCGCTCGGTTCGGCGGCACCGACGTCGGCCCGCAGCTCGGCCCGGGTGGGTGCGCCGATCTCGACCTGCAGGTCGATCCGGTCCAGCAGCGGGCCGGACAGTCGCGCCTGATAGCGGCGGCGCACGGCGCTGGGGCATTCGCAGGCGTTCGGGCCGACCGTGCCGGCGCGGGCGCAGGGACACGGGTTCGCCGCCAGGACAAGCAGGAACCTGGCCGGGAAACGGATCGTCGTGCGCGCCCTGGCGATCTCGATCACGCCGCTCTCCAGCGGCTGGCGCAAGGCGTCCAGCGCGGTGCGCACGAATTCGGGAGCCTCGTCGAGGAACAGAATTCCCCGGTGTGCCTGGCACGCGAGCCCGGGGCGGATCACGGTGGAGCCCGCGCCGACCAGCGCGGCCGGGGTCGCGGTGTGGTGTGGGCTGCGGTAGGGCGGGCGGCTGATCAGCGGCGTCTCGGGCGGCAGGACGCCGGCGACCGAGTGCACGGCGGTCACCTCGATCGCCGCGGCCAGGTCCAGGTCGGGCAACAGGCCGGGCAGCCGCTCGGCGAGCATCGTCTTCCCGCCGCCCGGTGGTCCCTGCAGGTACAGGTGGTGACCGCCGGCTCCGGCGACCTCGACGGCGAGCCGGCCGCGGCTCTGGCCCGCCACGTCGGCGAGATCCAATTCGGTCTCGGCGCCCCGCGCCGCGTGATCGGCGGGCGGCACGGCGACCGCCTCCGGTTCGTACTCACCCCGCAGCAGGCCGATGGCACTGCGCAGATCCGGGACCGGCTCGACCTCGGCACCGGGGACGAGCGCGGCCTCGGCCGCGTTGCGGGCCGGGACCACGACCCGCGTCACCCCGGCATCGACGGCGGCCAGCACGGCCGGCAGCACGCCCCGCACCGGACGGACCCGCCCGTCGAGCGCCAGCTCGCCGACCAGCACCCGGTGGCCGGGCGCCGGCTGCGGCACGACGCCGGCCGCCGCCATGATCGCCAACGCCATCGCCAGGTCGAACCCGCTACCGGACTTGGGCAGCGTCGCCGGGAAGAGCCCGACGGTGATCCGCTCGTCGGGCCACTTCTGCCCGGAGTTCAGCACCGCCGCCCGGATCCGGTCGCGGGACTCGGCGAGCGCGGCGTCGGGCAGCCCGATCAGCGCCAGCGCGGGCAGGCCGCCGGCGAGATGTGCCTCCACCTCGATGAGATGGCCCTCGACGCCGATCACCGCGACGGCGAGCGTGCGCGCCAGCGCCATCAGAACGCCCCGCGCCGGTGGTCGACCCGAACCGAGCCGGGCTGCCCCGGGGTCACCTCGCGGGACACCGCGACCAGGTCGAACCGCACCGGGCCGGACACCCTCGGGTGCTCAGCCAGCCAGCGAGCGGCGAGCCGCCGGACCCGGGCGACCTTCCGGTCGTCGACGGCCTCGGCCGGTGTGCCGTGCCGGGTGCCGGTACGGGTCTTCACCTCGCAGAACACGACCGTGCCCGCGTCGAGCGCCACGATGTCGAGCTCGCCGTCGCGGCAGCGCCAGTTGCGGTCGAGGATCTGCGCCCCGCCCGCGACCAGCTGCCGGGCGGCGAGGTCCTCGCCGAACCGGCCGAGCACGTCCTTGGCCCGCTGTCCCGCTCTTGGACTCGCTGCCCGCTGTCCCGCTCTTGGACTCGATGCCCGCTGGCCCGCCCTTGGCCTGGATGTCACAGCCGGACCTCCGCCGCCCGCCGGCTCCCTGGAACCGGCTTCCCTGACGGCGCGCGGACCGGACTCGATGGTCAGCGCGCCGCCCACGGCGGCTATTGCCGCCTGCGGAGATCACATTGGAAGACCCCAAGCCCGACGTCGAGGCCAAGCCCCCACCTGTGGACGCCTCCCGGCCATCCACAGATCCCCCAGCCAACCGACCAACCCGAACGCGAAAGCCACGCCGCACCAAGGCGACCAAACCCGACAGCGGCACGCGCCCATCGACCCGGCCCCGCAGACGCCCAACCACCGACGTCCGGACCGCCACCGAACAGGCGCAAGAGGGCGCTCAGCGCCGAAGGCGAGCGGCCCGAGGGCGCTCCGCGCCCTTCCGGGCCGCTCGCCCTAGAGCTCGGCCTTCGTGAGCTCCTCGACGTTGACGTCCTTGAAGGTCACAACTCGGACGTTCTTCACGAAACGGGCTGGGCGGAACATGTCCCACACCCAGGCGTCCCGCAGCGACAGCTCGAAGAAGACCTCGCCGTCGGCGGTGTTACGCACCTCGATCTTGTATTCGTTTGCGAGGTAGAAGCGGCGTTCGGTCTCGATCACGTACGAGAAGAGCCCGACGACGTCCCGGTACTCGCGATAGAGCTGCAGCTCCATCTCGGTCTCGTACTTCTCAAGGTCCTCGGCGCTCATGCGATCCCCGTCGCGCCCTGCCGGCCGGCCATTGTCACGGTCTCCTCCAGCCGCGCCGTTCGTTCGTCCCCGTCCCGGACTATCAGGGACTGGACGTTGGCATACGAGAGGCGGTGCTCCTCGCACGGCCCGTGTCTCGCCAGTGCCGCGGCATGCGCCGCGGTGACGTATCCCTTGTGCTGCGCGAAATCGTACTCGCCGTAGCGCTCATCCAGTTGACACATGATCCGGTCGCGGGTCACCTTGGCGACAACGGAGGCCGCGGCGACGCAGGCCGCCACCCGGTCTCCCTTGCGCACAGCCAGTGATGGCGTGTCGATCCCGGGCACCGGAAAGCCGTCGACAAGCACATAGCCCGGATGAATCGCGAGCCGGGCGACGGCGCGCCGCATGCCGGTGATGTTCATGACGTGCAGGCCGTGTCGGTCGATCTCGGCCGCCGGGATCACGACCACGGACCACGCCGAGGCCACGGCCAGCACGTCCTCGTACACCCGCTCCCGAATCCGCTCGGTCAGCAGCTTCGAGTCGGCCAGCTCGGCCAGCCGGCCGGTGCGGCGCGGGTCCAGGATGACGGCGGCGACGACCAGCGGCCCGGCGCAGGCTCCGCGCCCGGCCTCGTCGACGCCGGCGACCGGGCCGAGGCCGCGCCGCGCCAGCGCGCGCTCATAACCGAACAGGCCGCTGTCACGCCGGATGACAACGCCCGGAGGCCTCATCTGGAACGTTTCGACCACACCCGTCGACGGCCCGCCCGCGGCATGACGAGCCGACCGCGCCGGCCACGGGTGCCGACGGCGAGCGCCAGCGCGCCGACCAACGGAACCGAGGCGGGCGTCCCCGCTGACAATGGATCTCCGCCATACCCGCCGACGCCCGGGGCGGGCCCGCTGGCGGACGGGATGCCGTGGAAGGTGCCGGGCGTGGTCAGGAAGCCGAACCGACCGAGCGGCCAGACCCGTACGAACGCGCGGCCGACGACCGCGCTCGTCGGGATCGTGCCGTTGGCGCGGGAGTCGGACGAGGCGCTGCGATGGTCGCCCATGACCCACAGCTGGCCCTTGGGGACCTTGACCGGACCAAACGGCTGGGCGTCGTTCTCGAACAGGTAGCCCTCGTCGAGCGCCTTGCCGTTGACCATCACCCGGCCCTGCGCGTCACAGCAGGCAACCGTGTCGCCGCCGACGCCAATCACCCGCTTGATGAAGTCCTTGTCGCTGGGCGCGCCGAGACCGAGCAGGTCCTGGACGCCGCGGACGAACTTGCTGAAGCCGTTCGAGGGCGGGGCGATCACCGTCTCGTGGCTCTGGAACCCGGTGCCGTCGCCGTTGAACACGACGATGTCGCCGCGATGGACCGACCGGAAGTGATAGACGACCTTGTTCACCAGCACCCGGTCGTTGATCAGCAAGGTGCGTTCCATCGACTCGGACGGAATCCAGAACGCCTGGACCAACAGGGCCTTGATGAGCAGCGCCAGGACGAAGGCGATCAATACGAGCACGGGGAGCTCGCGCAGGAAGGACCCGCGCTGCTCGCGGCCGTCACCCCCGCCGGACCGGCCTCGCCGACCCAGCAGGCGCCGCCCGGTCGCGGGCGGGGCGTCCTCGGAGGCGGGTTCCTCGTCGCCGTCCGGGTCATCCCCGGGAACGTCGCCCTCCCAGGCGCCACGGCCGGCCGACGGCGGGGCCACGTGCCGGGGCCCGGTGGCCGGTGACCAGCCACCGGCCCGGCCGGAGCCCGCGGGCAGCACGCCGCCGACATCGGCCGGGTCTGGGGTGCTCTGCTCGGACGAGCTCACTACGCCACCTCACGTTGTGGTCCTCGCCGGTTCGCGAGGCTTCGGCGCCGCGCCTAGCCGGCTCGACACCCACCGACGCACCCGTTGTGAGCGGCAGCCGTAGCCAGACCCGTCCCGGCGACGCTGGATCACAACCCGTCTATCTTCGCCCATCGAACCGACGCACGCAGGCAGGCACCCGCCCTCGCCGCGCCGCCGGTGTGCGGACGTTGTGCTCTCGCCTAGATCAGCAAAAGGCGTGGACACCACCTTGCGGTGATGCCCACGCCTCATGCGCCAGGCAGTGGGTCGGGGTGACCCGGTCGCCTACCGCTTTTCCTTGATCTTGGCGGCCTTGCCGCGCAGGTCACGCAGGTAGTACAGCTTGGCCCGACGGACGTCGCCTCGGGTGACAACCTCGATCTTCTGAACGATCGGGCTGTGCACCGGGAACGTGCGCTCCACGCCGACGCCGAAGCTGACCTTGCGGACCGTGAACGTCTCCCGCAGGCCGTCGCCCTGGCGACGGATCACAGCGCCCTGGAAGACCTGGATGCGCTGGCGGTTGCCCTCGACCACGCGGACGTGGACCTTGAGGTTGTCGCCCGGACGGAACTCGGGCACGTCGGTCCTCAGCGACTCGGCGTCGAGGCTGTCCAGGGTTTGCATGGCAGTCGCTTCCTCAGTGTTGACAGGCACTCAGTGGTGACAGTGGGGGGTCTTCGCGGCGGGCCGCGCCTACGGCGGCGAACCCGTCGGCGATCATGCAGGCCAAGGGGCTCAGCCGCGCGAGGCAACCTAGCCGCCTACCGGCCGGCGATCGTACAGAGATCGTCGAGCACGGGCCGCCGGTCACGGACCGACGGACACTGCATCCTACTGTGCCACACGAACGGCGCGACGCATCGCGCCGGCCCACTCGGTCAGGCCGACGGCTCGGCCAGCGCCGCCGCGACGACCGTCTCGTCCCGGCGGTCGAGGTCCATCGCCGCCAGCAGGTCGGGACGGCGCCGGGCGGTCCGCCGCAGCGCCTCGTCCCGCCGCCAGCGGGCGATCGCCCCGTGGTCGCCGGACAGCAGCACCTCCGGGACGCGCCGCCCCGCCCAGTCCGGCGGCCGCGTGTAGACCGGCCCTTCGAGCAGGCCGTGGGCGAACGAGTCGTCGGTGATCGACTCCGCGTTGCCGACGGCGCCCGGCAGCAGCCGAGCGATCGCCTCCAGCATGACGAGGGTCGCGACCTCGCCGCCGGACAGCACATAGTCGCCGATCGAGATCTCGTCGTCCGCCCAGGCGTCGATCACCCGGGCGTCGATTCCCTCATACCGGCCGCAACAGAAGACGAGCCACGGCGCCGCCGCGAGCTCGGCCGCGTAGGCCTGCGTGAAGGGCCGCCCGGTGGGCGTCGGGACGATGACCCTCGGCCGGGGAGCCGGGCCGTCCGAGTCCGCGATCGCGCGCAGCGCCGCGTCCCACGGGTCCGGGCGCATCACCATGCCGGGGCCGCCGCCGTAGGGGGTGTCGTCCACGGTGCGGTGCCGGTCGGTCGCCCAGTCCCGCAGGTCGTGACCGTTGATCTCCAGCATGCCGCGGTCGCGGGCCTTGCCCAGCAGGGAAAGCCGCAGCGGCTCCAGGTAGGCCGGGAAGATCGTCACCACGTCGACCCGCATGCCGGAGCCGGTCCTTCCCGTGTCTGATCCGCTAGTCGAGGTCGAGCAGGCCGGGCGGAGCGTCGACGACGAGCAGGCCACCGGCCCGGTCGACCGTCGGGACGATCTCACGGACGAACGGCACCAGATGCTCGCCGCCGGTCGGAGTGCCGATCGCGAGCAGCTCACCGGCCGCGGTGTGCACCACGTCGGTCACCTCGCCGAGCGGGCTCCCGTCCGGGGTGACGGCCCGCAGGCCGACGAGGTCGCGGTCCCACCAGAACTCGCCGCCCTCGTCGGCTTCGTCCGGGTCAACGGCGTCGCCGGCCAGGTCCGCGTCGATGGTCAGCACGACCCCGCGCAGCGACTCGGCGCCGGTCCGGTCCGCCACGCCCTCGAAGCGGACGAGCAACCGGCCGGAATGCCAGCGCGAGTCCTCGATGACGAGGTCGGGACCGCCGCCGGAGCGATCCAGCTTCGACCCCGGGGCGAACCGCCGGTCGGGCAGATCGGTCCGGACCTCGACGGTCACGTCGCCGCGCACGCCGTGCGGTTTCCCGATCCGGCCGACGACGATGGCCTCACCCATCGACGGGCCCAGGCTCCCCGGCCAGCGGTGCCACCGGGGAGCCGACCGACGGGCGACGAGCCAAGGCTGCCGCCCGGGTCACCGATCGACGTCGACGACGTCGACGCGCAGGCCTCGGCCGCCCACTCCGGCCATGACGGTGCGCAGGGCGCGAGCGGTCCGGCCGCGGCGGCCGATCACCTTACCGAGGTCCTCGGGATGTACCCGGACCTCCAGCGTGCGGCCGCGGCGGTTGGACTGCAGGTCCACCCGGACATCGTCCGGGTGGTCCACGATGCCTCGAACGAGGTGTTCGAGCGCGGCCTCCAGCACCTACTACTCCGCGGCCGGGGTCTCGTCGGCCTCGGCGGCAGCCTTGCCGCCCTTCTTCTTGGGCGTGGTCGCCGACTTGTCCTCGAGCCCGGCGGCCTCGCGCGCGGCGGCCTGGAAGACCTCCTTGCGGTCGACCTTCGGGGCCGCGACCTTCATCGGCTCGGGAGCCGGCAGGCCCTTGAACTTCTGCCAGTCACCGGTGACCTTGAGGATGGCGAGCACCGGGTCGGTCGGCTGGGCGCCGACGGACAGCCAGTGGGCCGCCCGGTCCCCGTCCACGATGATCGTGCTCGGCTCGTCCTTGGGGTGGTACTGGCCAATGGCCTCGATGACCCGACCGTCCCGCTTGGTACGGGCGTCGGCGATGACGATGCGGTAGTGCGGCTCACGCATCTTGCCGAGGCGCTGCAGCTTGATCTTGGTAGCCACGGTTGTTGAAAAGCTCCATTGCTTGGGGGGCCACGGGACTCGCGGCGCCGGAACTCCGGGGGTCGTCCCCCGGCCAGACCTCACGACCTCCGGGAGCTGACCCAAGGTCAGCGGCAGGCCTCGTACGGAACTGGCTCGTAGGAGCTTAGTACGTGAGGCTTGCCGTTACAGTCTGCCAGATCGCTGGCGGGATCGGTCGAGGGCCGTCCCGTCAACGGAGAGTCACCGGCCGCCGGGACCCCGCGGGTTGAAGGCACCTGGCTTGAGCAGGGCGCCGAGGTCGACGTCGCCCAGACCGCCGGGAGGCGGGCCGCCGGGCAGGCCCCCGAAGCCGGGAGCCCCGCCGCCGGGCTGCTTGTTCTTGGCCTGGGCCGCCTGAGCGGCCCGTGCCGCCGGGTTGCCCTTCTTGCTGGCGCCCTTGCCCTTCTTCTGCTGTTTACGCGCCTGTGGGCCCTTGCCGCGGCCTAGGCCAGGGAAACCGGCGCCCCCCGCCATCTGGCGCATCATCTTGCGCGCTTCGGCGAACCGGTCGAGGAGCTGATTGACCTCGGTCACGGTCACGCCGGAACCCCGGGCGACCCGCTCCTTGCGAGTCTTCTGCAGGATGCCCGGGTCACGCCGCTCCCCGGGCGTCATCGACCGGATGATGGCGACCACCCGGTTGACGTCCCGGTCGTCGACCTGCGCCAGCTGCTCCTTCATCTGGCCCATGCCCGGCAGCATCCCGAGCAGGTTGCCGATCGGCCCGAGCTTCTGGACCTGCAGCATCTGGTTGAGGAAGTCCTCGAGGGTGAACTCCGACGCGGCCATCTTCCGCGCCATCTCTTCGGCTTCCGACTGATCGAAGGCCTGCTCGGCCTGCTCGATCAGGGTCAGCACGTCACCCATGCCGAGGATGCGCGACGCCATCCGCTCGGGGTGGAAGACGTCGAAGTCGCCGAGCGCCTCACCGGTCGAGGCGAACATGATCGGTCGCCCGGTGACATGCGCGACCGACAGCGCGGCGCCACCGCGGGCGTCGCCGTCGAGCTTGGTCAGCACCACGCCGCTGAAGCCGACGCCGTCGAGGAAGGCCATCGCCGTGGAGACGGCATCCTGGCCGACCATCGCGTCGACGACGAAGAGGATCTCGTCCGGCTTGACGGCGTCCCGGATGTCGGCCGCCTGCTCCATCAGCTCCTGGTCGACACCGAGGCGCCCGGCGGTGTCGACGACCACCACGTCGAACACGTTGCGACGGGCGTGCGCGATCGCGTCACGGGCGACGGCGACCGGGTCGCCGATCCCGTTGCCCGGCTCCGGCGCGAACACCTCGACGCCGGCGCGCGCACCGACCACCTGCAGCTGGTTGACGGCGTTCGGGCGCTGGAGGTCCGCGGCGACCAGCATCGGGGTGTGGCCCTGCTTCTTCAGCCACATGCCGAGCTTGCCGGCGAGCGTCGTCTTACCGGTGCCCTGGAGGCCCGCGAGCAGGATGACCGTCGGGGGCGTCTTGGCGAGCCGAATGTTCGCCGTCTGGCCGCCGAGGATGCCGATGAGCTCCTCGTTGACGATCTTGATGACCTGCTGGGCCGGGTTCAGCGCCTGGCTGACCTCGACACCGCGGGCGCGTTCCTTGATCGCCGCGACGAACGCCCGGACGACCGGGAGCGCGACGTCGGCCTCAAGCAGCGCGACCCGGATCTCGCGGGCGGTCGCGTCGATGTCGGCCTCGGACAACCGGCCCCGGCCGCGCAGCGACTTGAAGACCGTCTCGAGTCGGCTGGACAGGGTGTCGAACACGCGCACACTCCGGAATCACGGGCCCGCGCTGGAATGCGTCGGGTTACCGAGGGTCGGCCTACCGAGGTTGGGATTGCCGCCGTCCACCCGTCGACCCCCGGCACCGCCATACTCGCGCCCCGCGGGCAGGCCCGGCCGGAACCTCGGGCAACATCGGAACGGACAGTCCTAGGGTACGCACCCAGACCGACGGCCGCGCCGACAGTCGACGCAACCACCCCCGACCAGCCAGGCCGGCGAAATCCAACCACCACCCTGACCCTGGACAGGTCGCACGAAGATTTGAGCGTCCACCTCAGTCAGGGCTGGGCCGGGCGCGCAAGCGCCCTTCTGGCGACGCGGCTCGTCCGCGGTCCGGCGAGGTATGCCGCACGGACCCGAGCCTGGCGGGTGATCGCCAGCCGGGTCCGCCCTCTTCGTTGAGGAGGGCGGGACACCTCGCCGGACGCTGGTGTCCCGTCGCGGGCAGCGCCACGGGACGGGATCCTGGCGGACGTGCGTGGCGCGGTCAGCGGGCCAAAGAAGACCGCCGGAAAATGCTAGATCGCGATCCCGGTCGATGGAAAGGCCTGCGGGCACGTCGGCGTGTCCCAGGACACATCCGCCGAATCGTCCGCACACCAGCAGAGGCGGCCCGCACCGACCGCCGTCGGTGCCTATCGGACGGGGTCGCCCAGCAGCGCGTCGACGAAGCCCTCCGGCTCGAAAGGCGCGAGGTCGTCCGGGCCCTCGCCAAGCCCGACCAGCTTGACCGGGACCCCCAGCTCGCGCTGCACCGCGATCACGATGCCGCCCTTCGCGGTGCCGTCGAGCTTGGTGAGCGCGACGCCGGTGATGTCGACGGCCTCAGTGAAGACCCGCGCCTGGACCAGCGCGTTCTGCCCGGTGGTCGCGTCGAGGACGAGGATCACCTCGTCAACCGGGCTCTGCTTGGTGACGACCCGCTTGATCTTCGACAGCTCGTCCATCAGGCCCACTTTGGTGTGCAGCCGGCCGGCGGTGTCGATGACGACGGCGTCGGCGCCGTCCGCGATCCCACGCTTGACCGCGTCGAACGCGACCGACGCCGGGTCGCCGCCCTCGGCCCCGCGCACGGTGACCGCGCCGACCCGGCCGCCCCAGGTCTCCAGCTGGTCGGCGGCGGCGGCGCGGAACGTGTCGGCCGCACCGAGCACGACGGACTTCCCGTCGGCGACCAGCAACCGGGCGATCTTGCCGCAGGTGGTCGTCTTGCCGGTCCCGTTGACGCCGACCACCAGCAGGACGCCCGGCCGGCCGTCGGCGGCGGTGCGCAGCGACCGGTCGGCCGTCGTGCCGATCTGGGCGAGCAGCTCGTCGCGCAGCATGTCCCGCACGTCGGACCAGCTGCGCGCGCCCAGGACCGCGGTGCGTTCCTTGAGGGCGGCGACCAGCTCGCTCGTCGCGGTCACGCCGACGTCGGCGAGCAGCAGCGTCGACTCGACGTCGTCCCAGTCCTCGTCGGTCAGGTCGTCACCCGACAGCAGCGCGAGCAGGCCGCGGCCGAACGACGACTGCGAACGGGCGAGCCGGGCCCGCAGCCGCACGAGCCGGCCCGCGGACGGAGCCGGCACCTCGTGTGCCGGCGGCGCGGCCACGACGTCCGTCTCGTCGGCCGCGGTGCGCGCCGCCGGAGCGGCCGGTCGTTCCAGCAGGCCGACACCGCTAGCCGGCTCGCTGCCCGCCTGCTCGACGGCGCTCTTCTCGACGGCCGGCGGCGTCTCGGCGCCGGTCCGGGCAGGCGGCAGCCGGCGGCGCCGACGCACGGTGTTCCCGACCAGCGCACCGGTCGTGGCGAACAGGACGACGGCGATCGCAATGATCAGGTAGACGTACTCCACAACCCGATCCTTCCAGTCCCGAGGAGCTGGAGCCCACCAGGGCACGCTCGCCTCAAGCCGAGGCGCGCTCGCGGAGGCGCTGGCTGATCACCGTGGTCACGCCGTCGCCGCGCATCGACACGCCGTACAGCGCGTCCGCGATCTCCATCGTGCGCTTCTGGTGGGTGATGATGATCAGCTGGGACTTCGACCGCAGGCCCTCGACGGCGTTCAGCAGCCGGCCCAGGTTGCGGTCGTCGAGCGCCGCCTCGACCTCGTCGAGCACGTAGAAGGGCGACGGGCGGGCCCGGAAGATCGCCAGTAGCAGCGCGAGCGCCGTCAAGGAGCGCTCGCCGCCGGACAGCAGCGACAGCCGCTTGACCTTCTTGCCCGGCGGCCGGGCCTCGACCTCGATGCCCGTGGCCAGCATGTCGTCGGGATCGGTGAGCACCAGCTTGCCCTCGCCGCCGGGGAACAGCGTGTCGAAGACGATCTCGAACTCACGCGCGGTGTCGTGGAACGCGGCGGCGAACACCTCGCGCACCCGCGAGTCCACCTCGTCGACGACGAGCAGCAGGTCCCGCCGGGTGTTCTTGATGTCGTCCAGCTGGGCCGAGAGGAACGCGGCCCGCTCCTGCAGGGCCTCGAACTCCTCCAGCGCCAGCGGGTTGATCTTCCCGAGCCTGGTCAGCTGCTTCTCGGCCGTCGCGAGGCGCGCCGCCTGCTCGGTCCGGTCGAAGGGCCGCGTCGCGCCGCCCTCCTCGTCCGGCGGAACCGGCAGTTCGGGGCCGTACTCGGCGACGAGGTCGTCGGCCGCGATGCCGTGCTCCTCCAGCGACTTGGCCTCCAGCGCCTCGGAGCGCAGCCGCTTGGCCTCGCGGGCCAGCTCGTCGCGGTGCGCCTCGTCCCGCAGCGCGGCGAGCGCCGCCGCGTAGGCCCGGACCCGGTCGCGGACCCCGGCGAGCTCGGTGTCGGTGGACCGTCGGGCCGCGTCGGTCTGCTCGCGCTCGGCCGCGGCGGCGGCGAGCGACGTCTCGCAGGCGGCGAGCGCGTCCTGGACGACGGCGGCGACCGCGGCCGCGATCTTCGCCTGCTGCTCGCGCAGCGCCCGGGTCCTGGCGGCGGCCGCGCGGGCGGTCCGTTCCTGCGTGGCCTGGCGGACCAGCGCGTCGGCCCGGCCGGCGAGGCCACGGGCCCGCTCCTCGGCGGTGCGCACGGCGAGCCGGGCCTCGACCTCCTCGCCGCGCACGGCGGAGGTGGCGGCGACCAACCGGTCCCGCTCGTCCGCGGGAAGGTCCTCCTCGTCGGGCTCCTCGTCGCTCGCGGACAGCTGGGCCTCCAGCTCCCCCAGGGCGCCGTAGGCCTGGTCGCGGGTCGCCTCGGCGGCGAGCCGGTTGCGCTCCAGCCGGCTGATCTCACCGGCGACGGAGCCCCGGCCCCGGTCGAGCTGGGCGAGCTGCTCGGTCAGCGCCCGGTGGCGCCCGTTCGCGGCCGAGCGCCCGGAGCTGGCCGCGTCGATCGCGGCGCGCGTCCTGGCGACCTCCTCGCGGGCCGGCTCCATCGCGACGCGGGCGGCGTCGGCCTTCGCGGCCGCCGTGTCCATCGCGGCGGCGGCCTCGTCGGCGGCGGCGGCGAGCTCCAGCAGCGACGGCGCGTGCGCGCTGCCGCCGATGGCGGCGGGCGGGCCCAGCACGTCACCGTCGCGGGTGACCATCGCGAGATCGGGACGCAGCCCGGCGAGCTTCGCGGCGTCGGACAGGTCGTCGACGACGACGACCGCGCCGAGGATCGCGGCGACGGCCGGGGCGAACCGGTCGTCCACCACCCGGACCAGGTCGAGCGCGGCGACCGCGCCGGACGGCAGCTCCGTCGGCCTGGCCGGGGCGGGCGGCGCCGGGGAAGCGGGGACGAAGGCGGCCCGGCCGGCCTCGGCGGACCGCAGCCACCGCAGCGCGGTGACGACGTCGTCGACGGAGCCGACGGCGAGCGCGTCGGCCGCCTGGCCCAGGGCGGCGGCGATCGCCACCTCCGCGCCGGGGGTGACCGCGAGGATCGTCGCGAGCCGGCCGACGACCTGGATCGGGGTGTCAGGCGGGTCCGGGACCGGGGCCGGGGCCTTTCCCTTGGCCGGCTTGCCGCCGCCCGGCTTGCCAGCTGTGGCCCGGTCGGACCCGGTCCGCTCGGCCGCGCCGGGCTCCCGCGGACCGGCCGTGGCGGTGAGCAGCGCCGCCGCGCCGTCTGCCGGCGAGAGCGACAGCGAGAGGGCCTCGCGGCGGGCCGCGGCGGATGCCCGGTCCCGGTCGGCCGCCCGCTCGGCCGAGCGCAGCGCCTCCAGCCGCTCGTTCGCGGCGGTGTGCAGGGCGACGGCGGACTCGTGCCGGTCGGCCAGCTCCTCGCGCTCGGCCTCGATCCTGGCGAGCTCGGTGTCCAGGGCGGACCGGGAGCCGCTGGCCTCGGCGTCGCGGGCCTGCGCCGCGTCCAGGGCCTCGGTCAGCCGGACGATGTCCGCCTCGGCGGAGGCGGCCCTGGAACGGGCGGCCTCGACCTTGCCGGCGAGCCGCGCCAGGCCTTCGCGCCGGGCCGCGGCCGCGCGGGTGGCGGCGAGCAGCGCCTGTTCCTCGGCGGCGAGGGCCCGTTCCAGCTCGGACCGGCGGTCCACGACGTCGGCCAGGGTGTCCCGGTCCCGGTCGAGCCGGACGAGCAGCGCGGCCTCCCGCTCCCGGACGGCAGCGGCCTCCTGCTCCAGCTCTTCCGGGTCACGCCCGCCGCGGGTGGCCTGGGCGCCGGCACGCAGCAGCCTGGCCCGCTCGGACGCGAGCTGGCCGGTGCCACGCAGCCGTTCGCGGACCCCGGACAGCGCGTACCAGGTCTCCTGGGCCGCGGCGGCCCGCGGCACCAGCCGGGCCAGCTCCTGCTCCAGGGCGCCCTCCCGCTCGACCGCGGCGGCGTGGGCCCCCTCGGTCTCGGTGAGCTTGGCGCGGACGGTCTCCTCGTCGGCGATGTCCGCGGCCAGCTCCACCCTGGCGGTGACGAGGTCGTCGGCGAGCAGCCGCAGCCGGGCGTCGCGCAGGGTGGCCTGGATGACGCCGGCCTTGCGCGCGATCTCGGCCTGCCGGCCGAGCGGGCCCAGCTGGCGGCGCAGCTCGGCCGACAGGTCGGTCAGCCGGGTCAGGTTGGCCGCCATCGCCTCCAGCTTGCGCAGCGCCTTCTCTTTGCGCTTGCGGTGCTTCAGGACGCCGGCCGCCTCCTCGATGAAGGCCCGGCGCTCCTCGGGGCTCGCGTGCAGCACCGCGTCGAGCTGGCCCTGGCCGACGATGACGTGCAGCTCACGCCCGATGCCGGAGTCGCTCATCAGCTCCTGGATGTCCAGCAGCCGGCAGGACGTGCCGTTGATCGTGTACTCGCTCTGCCCGCTGCGGAACATCAGCCGGCCGACGGTGACCTCGCTGTATTCGATGGGCAGCGCGCCGTCGGAGTTGTCGATCGTGAGGAGCACCTCGGCCCGGCCGAGGGCCGGGCGCGACGGGGTTCCGGCGAAGATGACGTCCGACATGGTGCCGCCGCGCAGCGCCTTCGCGCCCTGCTCGCCGAGCACCCAGGCCATCGCGTCGACGACGTTGCTCTTGCCCGAGCCGTTCGGGCCCACCACACAGGTGATCCCGGGCTCGAGGCGCAGCGTGGTCGAACTCGCGAAGGACTTGAAGCCCCGCAATGTCAGGCTCTTGAGGTACACGGGTCTCCGCGGCGATGGCGACGGTCGTGACGGGCGGCGCGACCGGCGCGGAGCGCGACGTGGGTCGCTTCCCCGCGGCGAACCCGGCACGCCGGGCGACGAGGCGACCGGTCAGGGATCAACCGGGCCAACGCCGCCCGTGGCGGGTTTCGAGCCGCTGGCCCACGATAGCCGCGAACTCACTGTCACGAACGGGACACGCCGCTGCGCGGGAAGTGGTGACAGAACGCGATAGTGTGCGCGAGACCACCACTCGGACCTCGACGACCCAATGTTCACCGGGCCCGGCGCGGCGGTCCCCAACACGCCGGCGAAAAAAACGTGCCAAGGCCAACGGAACCCGGCATTATCAGCGAACGACCGGCGACCTGGCGTTGAACACGATCTGACCAGGCAGGAAAGAGTTGTGGGAGCCGTGGGCGTTGGCGGTCAGCGACAAAGGTATGACCCAGCACAGGCGGGTACGCCGGGACGGACCACCGCTGGCGACGGGAGGCCAACGAGGAGACCACTCCCCAACCCGCTCCGGGCAGGCCAAGCTGAACCCCTGCGCCTGACCGACCCGGTCGGTCCGATCAGTGGGCATGGCGAAGCGGCTCGACCGCCCGGCCACCAGCCAAGGGTGTGGGACGCCGAGCAGCACCTTCCACGCCGAGACCAGGCTCTCGCCGGGAGTCGGGGTGGAAGGCGCGGGTCGACGGCAAGGTCCGCCAGAGGGCCCGTCGGCCGTCATGACCTGACGGTGCGAACGGCACGCCGCCTGGTCGAGGAATCTCAGCCTCGGAACGCAGGGCCCTCGTGAGACAACTGGGTCGATGGACCGGCGAACCGGCCAAAGCCGGCAAGCAGGATCCGCCGCTCAGGTCAGGTCAGAACGGGCTCTGCTTCCAGTTCGCGGACGTCCTCCGGGACGTCAACGCCAACGAGCGCGTCGTTGACGGCACGCGTGCGGGCGAGCTCGGTCTCGAGCTCGGCTACGCGGGCACGAAGCCGACGTACCTCGTACGAGAGCCGGAGGTCGTTGCCGGAGCCGACGTGGCCGAAAAGGGCCTTCGCCATGGTGATGGTCCTCCACGATGAGTGACCTTGCGGGGTGTTGGGCGCGACAAAACCGGGACGAATCCCGGTGAGGCCGTCCCATCCAACCAACGATGCAACTCCACCGCTGGTCTGCTCCTCCGATGTGCGTCAACTCGCGCCGCACACGTGGGCGGAGTACGCCCCAAAGAATGACCTAAGCCTCTCACACCCCGTCACCGAAAGTCAAGAGCATGCCACAGCTCACGCCGACCGTCCCTGGAACACAGGAAACTTCGGCCTCGATCCGGGGTCGCGGGCAGGACTATCTGTCCAGGTCATCGGGGGTCTAGCGGGTTCAGCGGCGGACAAAGCCGGCCAGCCCGCCCACGGCGGGACCGATCGCGTGTTCTACCCGATCGGTCCGCCCCGGGGTGTGCCCGGTTACTAGGAGTTCCAGCAGCGCGTCGCAGCCCTCGGCCGGACCCTCGGCGATCACGTCGACGCCCCCGTCCGGCCGGTTGGTCGCGGAGCCGACGAGCCCGAGCCGCCGGCCCTTCGTGCGCACGTAGTCCCGGAAACCGACGCCCTGCACCAGGCCGAACACGGACGCGGTCAGTCGAATCGGTTCGACTGACCCGGCCGAGCCGCCACCGACTGTGGCCGACGTCGCGCTTTGGCTCGGCGGCGTC
This sequence comes from Pseudofrankia inefficax, assembly GCF_000166135.1. Lineage (NCBI taxonomy): Bacteria > Bacillati > Actinomycetota > Actinomycetes > Frankiales > Frankiaceae > Pseudofrankia > Pseudofrankia inefficax. The sequence goes on along the minus strand of NC_014666.1, from coordinate 1,334,124 downwards.
GGCATCTGAGGAAGGTCATTCATCGGCACGGTAGGGTACTGAGCCATCGTGAACACGACATCCTTCCTCCCCAGCAGCCTGGTCCGGCGTGCCGCGCGGCCCGCCCGGCTCGGCCGGCGAGCCGCCGCCGCGGCCGTCACCGTCGGTGCCCTCAGCTCGGCGCTGTTGCTTGCCGGCTGCGGGCAGAACTTCTCCCAGGACGGCGGCGCCGTTCCGGTCCCGAAGGCGACCATCCAGAACGGGCCGACGGCCACGCCCTACGGCAACCCGAACGCCGTACCCGCGCCCAGCGATGGTTACGCGCCTCCGCACACCGCCGGCCCGACCCAGACCGGCGCCCCGAACCTTCCCGGCGGCAAGATCGACTAAGGCGGTCCCGCCTCGCGGGATCAGCCGAGGGCTCGGGGGGCCGGCGTGGCGCCGACCCGGGACTGGGTGCCCAGGTCGGCCCGCTGGCCGGCGTCGAAACCGGCCCGGCCACCGGAGCCGGACAGCTGGCGGCCCCGGGCCGAACGCAGCCGCGGGTAGACGCTCGCCAGGTGCTCATCGACCCGGGCTGACCGGTCCGCGAGCACCAGCGCGACCGACGTCCCCGTGTTCGCCGCCGGCTCGGCCGCCGACCGCGCGGCCTGCTCCGCCGCGGACAGCCGCTGCCGCACGGCGACCGCGAACCCGGCCATCCAGGACCGGCGGAACGCCCGTGGGTCCTCCCACGGCGGCGGCACCGCCACGGCCAGCCCGTGGGCCTGCTGGACCAGCAGCGAGGTGAACAGCAGCTGCGCCCTGGTCAGGTCGGCGTCCATGCCGAACAGGTGCGCGCAGTGCGCGGTGGCACCCGCGCGCCGCTCCGTGCGGTGCACCAGCCGGCAGCCGAGCGGCGCCACGATGCTGGCCAGCAAACTGATCTTGTCCCGGGCGTAGGGCGGGTGGACCTCCAGCACGAGGTCCGCCGCCGCGACCCGGGCCGGCCCGGCCTCCTCGACCAGGGCCCGGTCGATCCCGTACTGGGCGATCAGCTCGGCGGCCTTCGCGTTGTACGTCTCGCGGGCCGCGTCGGTCAGCCCTTCCGCCTCGGCCATCGCGAGAAGCTTGCGCACCCGCCCGAGCAGGGCATCCGAGTTCATGGGGTGTCTCCTTCGTCGCCCGGGATGACCCTCAGGCCACCCGTGCCCCCAGTGTCAGCCTCGACGGGACTCTGCCACGGTCGGGGGGTACACCCCCCGATTCGCGTGTCGCCGCCGCGCCAGCGCTAGTAGCGGGCGTTGCGGGGGGCGGGCTGGCAGGTGGGGCAGCTGAAGCTCGAACGGTTCATGAAGGAGTCGCGGCGGATCGGGCTGCCGCAGCGCGAGCACGGCAGGCCGGCCCGGCCGTAGGCGGTGAGCTCCCGCTCGAACAGCCCGCTCACGCCCTCGGTCGACACGTAGAGCCGGTCGAAGGACGTCCCGCCGGCCGCGAGCGCCGCCGTCAGCACGGTCCGCACCTCGGCCAGCAGGCGACGGGCGTCGGTCCCGCGCAGGGTCTCGGTCGGCCTGGCGTAGTGCAGCCGCGCCGCCCACAGCGCCTCGTCGGCGTAGATGTTGCCGATCCCGCTCACGAGTCCCTGGTCCAGCAGCGCCCGCTTGAGCCCGGTACGCCGGGCGGCCAGGCCCGCGACGAAGGCGGTGTCGTCGAAGAGCGGATCCAGCGGGTCACGGGCGATGTGCGCCATCGGGGCTGGCAGCGCCGCTCCCCCCTCGTCGACGAGCATGTGCCCGAACGTCCGCTGGTCGACGAAGCGCAGCTCACGGCCGCCGTCCGTGAAGGTGAGCCGTATCCGCAGATGCGTCTGGTCCGGGGCGCTGGGTGGCACGACGAGCAGCTGCCCGCTCATGCCGAGGTGCCCCAGCAGCGCGTCCCCGTCACGCGGCCCGGCGGGTAGCGGCGCGGCGGCCGGGGCGAGGCCGGCGGGCTCGGGATGCGGCGCTGGGCCCCGGTCCGGGTCTGCGGACAGCGCCAGCCACAGGTACTTGCCGCGGCGTCGGGCGGCCGTGACGGTCTGGCCGACCAGCACGCCCGCGAAGTCGGCCGCACCGCCGGTGTGGCGGCGCACGGCCCGTGGGTGCAGCACGGTGACGGTGGCGATGGTCCGGCCGACTACGCCGCGTTCCAGGCCCCGCCGGACGACCTCCACCTCGGGGAGCTCGGGCACGTCCTAGCCCGGATCGAGCGCGGGCGCGCCCTCGGGCTCCAGCGTGGCGGCCTCGGCCGACTGGGCGCTCACGTCGGCGGGGCCTGGCCCGGCCTGGCCCGGCGCCTGGCCGTCAGCCGCCTGGCCGTCGACCAGCTCGCCGGGCGCGGCGCTCAGGTCCGCCGCGGCGTCCGCGGGCTCGGCCGCGCCCGCCGCCGATCGGCCTTCGAGCGCGAGGAACGCACGCTCGGCGGCCCGCTGCTCGGCCTCCTTCTTGCTCCCGCCCTCGCCCTCGCCGTAGATCCGGTCGGAGATCCGGGCGCGGGCGGTGAACCGCTTGGCGTGGTCGGGACCGGAGTCCGTCACGACGTAGTCAGGCGGGCCCATCCCCAGCTCGGCGGTGCGCTCCTGCAGCGAGGTCTTCCAGTCGAGCCCGGCACCGCGGCCGGCGGCCTCGTCGAGCAGCGGGTCGAAGTAGCGGTGGACCAGCTGCGCGGCGACCTCGAGCCCGAGCTCCAGGTAGACGGCGCCGATCAGCGCCTCCAGCGTGTCGGCCAGGATGCTCGCCTTGTCGCGCCCGCCGGTCGTCTCCTCGCCCTTACCCAGCAGCAGGTAGGGCCCGATTCCCTTGGGCCCGATGACCCGCGCGACGTCGGCGAGCGCACGGCTGTTCACCACCGAGGCACGCTGCTTGGCCAGCGCTCCCTCGGGGAGGTCGGGGTGGCGGTTGTACAGGGCGTCGGTGACCACCAGCTGCAGGACGGCGTCGCCGAGGAACTCCAGCCGCTCGTTGGTCGGCAGCCCGCCGTTCTCGTAGGCGTACGAGCGATGGGTGAGGGCCCGGTCGAGCAGGTCCGGGCCAAGACTCAGCCCGAGGGCGGCGAGCAGACCGGCCCGCAGCTCGATCACCGCCGCGCCGCGGCTGGCGGAGTCCCTGGCCCGCTCCGGCCCGGCACCGCGGCGCTCGCCCGCTCCCGCGCTCACAGCGACAACCCCGCGAGTGCCCGGCGCCGCGCGACCAGCCGCGCGAGCTCGGCGCGGATCTGGCCGACCAGCCCGTCACGGAACACGGTCGCCGCGGTCGCCAACGCCGCGGGAAGACCCGTGGACAGGTCGTCCGGACCGCCGACCGGATCGCCCGCGCGCACCGCGACGCCGTCCACCCCCAGCACGATCGTCCCCCCCTGCAGATCAGGGCCGGCCGGACTGCGCCAGGCCGGGTCCAGTCCTCCGGAAGCGTCCGGGCCGGCCGTCGCGGCCGCTGCCCGCACGGCGCGCAGGCAGGACAGGACGACGTCACCGGTGAAGCCGTCGGTCACCACCACGTCCGGGCGCGGCAGGTCCGATCCGTTCATGGCGACCAGGGACCCCGCGTCCACCTGGCCGACGTAGTCGATGCCCAGCGAGCCGAGCAGCTCGTGCGCGGCCCGGCGCACCGTGTCCGGCAGCGCCGGACGGGCGGCGAGCAGGCCGACCCGAGGCTCACCCGCGCCGGCCCGGACCCGCGCGTAGGCCGCCGCGGCCAGCGCGAACTGGGCCAGGTCGTCCGAGGTCACGTCGACGGAGCCACCGGCGTCGCAGAGCACGACGCCGGCCGGGTCACCCGGACGACTGACGTCGACGACGGCCGCGAGTGAGGCCCTGGTCGCTCCCGGGAGCAGCCCGAAGGTGAACTGGGCGGCGGCGGCGATCGCTTCCAGCGGAGCCACCGAGACCATCGCGTCCGCCTTGCCGTCCCGGACCAGCCGGGCGGCGACACGCACGCCACTGTCCCGACGGGCCCGCACGTCGCGAACCGCGCCAGCGCCGGCGGGGATGCCCCGAGCGGCGGTGACAACGTGCACCCGGTCGCCGGTCACGATGCCTCGGCCGGCCAGGTCGTCGGTCGTCGAGCCCGGTCGGACGACAAGCGTCACGACCAGCTCGGGGTCGGCGTCCAGGGCGGCGGGAAGGGAGTCCAGCACCGATTCGGGCTGGGCTCCTTCCCCGAGGAGATCTACGGCGACGCGGGTCACGTCGAGATCAGACGTCGAGCACCTGTCGGTCGCCGTACCGGCCACAGGTCGGGCAGGCGTTGTGCTGCCGGATCACGTGGCCACGCGGGCACTTCGACAGGGCGGGAAGGACAGCCTTCCACTGCGAGCGCCGAGAACGCGTGTTGCTGCGCGACATCCGCCGCTTCGGGACGGCCACTAGGACTTCTCCTTCGTCTCCCGCGCGGCGGCGTCGCCGGCGGTTCCAGCTTCGGTCAGTGCTGACAGTGCCGCCCACCGGGGGTCGGCGCTGTCGTGGGAGTGGTCAGGCTCGACGTCGGCCAGCCGGACGCCACAGTCGACGCACAGGCCCTCGCAGTCCGGGTCGCACAGCGGCGACAGCGGCAGGTCCAGGACCAGCGCGTCTCGCACCACCGGCGCGAGGTCGACGTGGTCATCGACGACGACGAGCACGTCCTCTTCCTCGTCGTCGATCTCCTCGGCCCGGTCCGGGTAGTAGAACAGCTCGCGCACCTCGACGGTGACCTCGTCGTGGACCTCGTCGAGGCAGCGCGCGCACTCCCCCACCAGGTCGGCGGACGCGGTACCGCTGACCAGGACGCCCTCGTGCACCGACTCCAGCCGCAGGTCCAGGCTGACCAGCCCGCCGGCCGGCACCCGCAGCATCGGCGTCCCCATGTCGTGGGCCGCCGGCACCTGCGTGCGGACAGGCCGCATCGACCCGGGCCGACGGCCGAGCTCGCGGATGTCGAGCACGAAGGGGCCACGCGGGGTCTGGCGGCGGGGACGATGTCCGGTCATAGCTGCGGGGGTCACGAGATCTCGTCAGGTTGAGCAGGTGAGTGGGCGTTGTCAGCGAAAGTCACGCGCACCAAGGCCGACGGCCCCGGGCACGGGTTACGAGCCTATCTGATCGCAAGCCCGCAACCACCATGCACCCTCGCGACAAGATCCCGACCCTGGTTTACAGGCGCTCGCGCAGGTGCTTGAGGACGACGTCGGGGACGAGGCCGGCCACGTCGCCGCCGTACCGGGCGACTTCCTTGACCAGGCTGGACGACAGGAACGCGTACTGCGGATTGGTGCTCATGAAGAGCGTCTCGACCCCGGCAAGCCGGTGGTTCATCTGGGCCATCTGCAGCTCGTAGTCGAAGTCGCTGACGGCCCGCAGGCCCTTCACGATCGACTGGATGCCGTGGGCTCGACAGAAGTCGACCAACAGCCCGTGGGAGGACTCGACGACGATGTTGCCGGCGGCCTGCGGATGATCTCGAACCGCCTGCCGGATCAGGTCCATGCGCTCCTCCACCGTGAACAGGGTGGATTTGCCTTTGTTGATCAGGACGGCGACGACGACCTCATCGAACTGGGTGCTGGCCCGCATGATGATGTCGAGATGGCCGTTCGTGATCGGGTCGAAGGAACCAGGACAGACAGCCCTCCTCATGATCGAGAACCGTACCAGAGGACGGCTTCTCCGTACCCGCGCGAACGGACCTCGACGAGCCCGTCCGGCCAGCTCGGGGGCGCCGAGCGACGGGCCCGCTCGACCACACAGACACCGCCCCTATCCAGCCAGCGGCGATCAACCAGCCGAACGAGCACCTCACCCAGCCGACCGTCATCGAGCGCATACGGAGGGTCCAGGAAGACCACGTCGTAAGCCTGCCCGGGAGTGGCGTCCACCACACGTTCGACGGCGCCGACGACGATCTCGGCGCCGGCCAGTCCCAGTTCGGCGGCGTTGCGGCGCACGACCTGGGCCGCCTTCGGGTCCCGCTCGACCAGCAGCGCGTGCGCGGCGCCCCGGGACAGCGCCTCCAGGCCGACGGCGCCGCTGCCCGCGTACAGGTCGGCGACCCGCGCCCCGTCGAGGTCGACCAGGCTCGCCAGCGAGTTGAACAGCCCCTCGCGAGCGCGGTCGGAGGTCGGCCGGGTCCCCTGCCCCGGCGGCACGGCCAGCCGCCGGCCGCCGGCGACCCCGCCGACGACCCGGGTCACCCCTTCTCCAGGAACTCGACCGGCCGGTCGTCGAGGGCGATGGCGATCCTGCGGCCCAGCCCGGGATGCGCGACGAGCTCCGGATCGGCGGCGACCAGCCGGGCCGCCTCCTCGCGGGCGTCGAGGATCAGCCGCTCGTCCTTGAGCAGCTCCAGCAGCCGCACGCCACGAGCCCGGCCGGACTGGCTCGCGCCCAGCACGTCGCCCTCCTTGCGCTGGCCCAGGTCGAGCCGGGCCAGCTCGGCGCCGTCGGTGGTCGCGGCCACGTTCGCGAGGCGCTGCGTCGCCGGGGTGTCGCCGTCGACCTCCGTGTGCAGCAGGCAGACCCCGGCGCCCTGCCCGCGCCCGACCCGGCCGCGCAGCTGGTGGAGCTGGGAGACGCCGAACCGGTCGGCATCCATGATCGCGATCACGGTGGCGTTCGGCACGTCGACCCCGACCTCGATCACCGTGGTCGCGACCAGCACGTCCAGCTCGCCGGCGGCGAACCTGGTCATCACCGAGTCCTTGGCGTCGGCCGGCAGCCGGCCGTGCAGCGCGGCGAGCCTCAGGCCGGCGAGCGGCCCGTCGGCCAGCCACGGCAGCAGCTCCTCGACCCCGGCGCCGGCGAGCGAGCCGTCCTCGGCCGGGATGGTCACCGGCCGCTCGGTGGCCTTGCCCGCGCGGCGCGGGGCGTCGGAGGCCTCGTCGTCGCCGGCCGCGGCCAGGTCCTCCTCGTCGCGGCCGACCGCGACCGAGCTGATCCGCGGGCACACGACGTAGGCCTGGTGGCCGGCGGCGACCTCGTCCCGGATCCGGCCCCAGATCCGGTCCCGCCAGGCGGGGTGCGCCGCGGCGTCGACGACGAACGTCGAGATCGGCTGCCGGCCGGCCGGCAGCTGGGTCAGCGTCGACACCTCAAGGTCACCGAAGACGGTCATGGCGACCGTCCGCGGGATCGGCGTCGCCGTCATCACCAGCACATGTGGCGGCTGGGCGGCCCTCGCGCGCAACGCGTCCCGCTGTTCCACGCCGAACCGGTGCTGCTCGTCGACCACGACCAGGCCGAGGTCGTGGAAGGCGACTCCCTCGTGCAGCAGCGCGTGCGTCCCGATCACCAGGCCGGCACTGCCGTCGGCCGCCGCGGCGAGCGCCGCACGCTTGGCGCGGGCCCCGACCGAGCCGGTGACCAGGGCGATCCGGGTCGCCGGCGGGGTCTCGTCCAGCTCGCCGGCCCGGCCGAAGCCGCCGAGCAGCGCGCGGATGCCGCGGTAGTGCTGGGTCGCGAGCGTCTCGGTCGGCGCCAGCAGCGCCGCCTGGCCGCCGGCGTCGACCACGGCGAGCATGGCCCGGACCGCGACCACCGTCTTGCCGGACCCGACCTCGCCCTGGAGCAGCCGGTGCATCGGGACCGGCTCGGCGAGCTCCTCCTGGATCGTCGCGCCCACCTCCCGCTGGCCCTCGGTGAGCGCGAACGGCAGCTGGCCGTCGAAGGCCGCCAGGATGCCGTCAGGGCGCGCGGGCCGGGCCACCGTCGCCATCGCCGAGATAGCGCGGCGACGCTGGGCGAGAATCACCTGGAGGGTCAGCGCCTCGTCCCACTTCAGCCGCCGGTGGGCGCGCTCGACGTCGCCGCGCGACTCCGGTCGGTGCGCCAGCTCGTACGCGGTCCGCAGGTCGACGAGCCGGTAGCGGGCCAGCAGGTCGGCGGGCAGCGGGTCGGGCAGCTCCGCGACAGTGTCCAGCAGCACCCGGACACTGCGGCTGATCACCGGTGACGCGACGTGCTCCGACGCCGGATAGATCGGCACCAGCGCGCGGGCCCACCGGTCCGGGTCGTCGCTCTCGTCATCCTCGTCCAGGCGGTTGGTCTCCGGGTTGACCATCTGCAGCTGCTTGCGGAACCGGTCGACCTTCCCGGAGAACGCGGCCACCGAGCCGGCGGGCAGCCGGCGGGCCGGCGACCGGCTGGGGTTGAAGTAGGTCACGGTCATCTGGGCGGTGCCGTCGGTCACGGTCAGTACGTCGAACCGCCGGCCGGTGCGGGCCTGCCTGCTCTCGTGCTTGACGACCTTCGCGTGCACGGTCGAGACCTCGCCCTCGACGAGATCGCGCAGGTTCGTCAGCTCGCCGCGCTGGTGGTAGCGGCGCGGCAGGTGGTCAAGCAGGTCGGCGACGGTGACCAGGCCGAGCGGGCGCTCGGCCAGTCGCTTGGCCATCCGTGCCTCGACCACGCGGGTCAGCGGAGTGTCGAGCTCGATCACGAAACCGATACTGCACCCGACCAGTGACAGTCCGGTCGCGAGACGCCGTCCGAAGCCGAGCCGGGGCCGGAACCCAACTCGGTCATCGCTGGGGTAGCCTGCTGTGAGCACCACCGCGTCCGGCGTCGCAGGATCGACACAAAATGATGTGACTCCTGCTGACTGCCCAAAGCCGACAGGCCCTGGGCGCGGGGTGCAAGCCGCGCCAGCGGCGGGTCAGTGCGGCCGGAGCCCCGGCCGCCGATCAATCAGCTACTTCTTGGCGGAGAGTTCCTCGTGTCTTCGGTGTGCGACGTCTGCGGCAAGGGGCCGGGCTTCGGTATGTCGGTCTCCCACTCCCACCGGCGCACGCGGCGGCGCTGGAACCCCAACATCCAGACGGTGCATGCCCTCATCGGCCGCACCCCGAAGCGCCTCAACGTGTGCACCTCGTGCATCAAGGCGGGCAAGGTGACGCGGGCGTAGTTCCCGCCGTCCCTCCGGTGCGCCGCGCGCACCGGGACGCTCCAGGCTTCCTCGACAAGGCGCCGTCACGGTCGTGACGGCGCCTTGTCGGCGTGTCCGGAACCGCCAGGCGCCCGTTGGGGACCACACCGGCCCGGCGGCTTCCGACAAGGCCGCCGGGCCGGTGTGGGGTGCCCCGTGCGGGAGGCCGCCCTGGGCGTGCTGATATGTGAGGGATCGGTTTTCACACGTAGCACGGGAGTGCCGCCATGCCCCAGACCTTGCCGGATCTCGCCGCGTTCAGCCTCGAGGAGCTGGTCGCCTACACCGGCGGGCTCTCCGATGCCGCGTTGACCGAGCTGATGAGCGGACCGGAGCGGACCACGCTGCTGGACGAGTACTTCGGCCGGATCGCCCGCCAGGCCATCCCGGAGAAGATCAAGGGCCAGGACGCGGTGGTGCACTTCCACATCACCGAGCGGCCCGACGGCGGCGTCGACTACTACGAGATGGTGGTCCGGGACGGCGCCTGCACGATCAGCAAGCAGGTCGTCGAGTCCGCGAAGGTGACCGTGACCCTCGACGGCGTCCGCTTCATCAAGCTGATCAGCGGCAAGGCCGACCCGACCAAGTGGTTCCTCACCCGCAAGCTGAAGATCAGCGGTGACATGATCTTCGGCGGCAAGGTGATGAGCTGGTTCGACATCCCCACCCCGTGACGCCCGCCGACCTCGGCTGACGGGGTCGGTCGGGCATGACCCGGGCCAGCCCGCGCGGGGCTGGCCCGGTGGCTGGCGCGGGCCGTCAGCCGGCCGCCCCGGCGCCAGTGGCCGTGGCGGTGCTGGCTGTGGCGGTGCTGGCCGTGGGGCTGGCGGTCGCCCGCCAGCGCCAGCCGTGGTCGACCGGCCCGATCCCCGCGCCGAGGGCGAAGCCGGTGCGCAGCGCGCCGGTCACGTAGTCCTTGCCAGCCCGGGTCGCCGCCGGCACGTCGAGGCCCATCGCGAGACCGGCCGCGATCGCGGACGCGAGCGTGCACCCCGTCCCGTGCGTGTGCCGGTTGTCCGCCCGCGCGGCCCGCAGGACGACCTCGGTCGTGCCGTCGGTGAGCAGGTCGACGGCCTCCCCCGGCAGATGGCCGCCCTTGACCACCACCCACCGCGGTCCGAGGTCGAGCATCGCTCTGGCCGCGCGCCACAGGCCCGGCTCGTCGCGGACCTCGACGCCGGTGAGCAGCACGACCTCGTCGAGGTTCGGGGTGGTCACCGTCGCCAGCGGCAGCAGTTCGTCCCGCAGCACGGCCACCGCCTCGGGCGCCAGCAGCCGGTGGCCGTGCTTAGAGACCCCGACCGGGTCGACGACGAGCGGTGCCGCCAGGCCCCGCAGCTCCGTGGCCACGGCCCGGACCAGCTCCGGGCTGGCCAGCATCCCGGTCTTGACAGCGTCCACGCCGATGTCGCCGACGACCGAGGCGATCTGGGCCCGAACGGCCTCGACCGGCAGCTCCCAGACGCCCTGGACGCCGACCGAGTTCTGCGCCGTCACGGCCGTCACCGCGGTCATCCCGTGGACGCCGAAAGCGGCCGCCGTCTTCAGGTCGGCCTGAATTCCCGCGCCGCCACCCGAATCGGAACCGGCGATCGCCAGCACCCGCGGTGGCGCGGCGCCTGGCCCGGGAATGGCCATGAAATCCGAGGTCAGCGCCACTGCGCCGCCTTCGCGGCCGGCACGGAACACCGATTGCGCGCCGTCGGGCCGGTCGGCCCGGATTCCGGCCGGAATGTCATCCTGGTCACATTTCCTCCACACCGGGGCCGGCCTGCGCACCCGGCCGCACCACCGGCCCGCAGGCCGCCGGACCGCCGGTCACCTTGTCAGTTTGCCCACAACAACCCGCATGCGCGCTTGGCCTGACAATCGTCGGGTGGTATCAATCACAGACCGGGGGCTCTTATCGCGCCCCGGTGGTGGCGCACCCGCCGCGACCGGAGCCCATCGGGGCCGTACGGCGTCACGGAGACTCGCGCGTTCACAGCAGTTCCTTCGGCTGGGAGCCTCTCACGGCGGCCGATTGCCTGTTACCGTCTGTCGGCCCGTACTTCTGCTCGACGGGCGGTGGGCGTTCGACAGGCGCGAACGTGGCCGTACGCACTGGCCCGCACCTGGCCGAACGTCATTGCTTCAACTTGGCCGAATGGCACTGGCCCGCAGCTGGCCGGCAAAAGCCGGCCGGCACTCGGCCGGAGGGAACTGGGAGCTTCTGTGGTCCACGCGTACATCCTCATCCAGACCGAGGTCGGCAAGTCCGCGTCGGTGGCCAAGGAGATCGAGCAGATCCCCGGCGTCACGCAGGCGGAGGACGTCACCGGGCCATATGACGTGATCGTGCGGGCCGAGGCGAGCTCCGTCGACGACCTCGGCAAGCAGATCATGTCCCGCGTGCAGGCGGTCGAGGGAATCACCCGCACGCTGACCTGCCCCGTCGTGCATTTCTGATCCGATGGGATTCGCCCGACGGGCGGTCGTGCCGGCGGCGCTGGTGATCGCCCTCGCCGGGTGCGGCGGCGGTTCCGGCCCGGTCCAGGTGACGGGGGCGCCGGCGCCGACGGGGGCGGCCGCCGCGTCCTGCCGGGCCCTGCTGGCGGCGCTCCCCGCCTCGCTCGGCAAGGGCCTCGACCGGCGGGACGTCAGCCCGCCCGGCGTGTTCGCCGCCGCCTACGGCAAGTCGCCCGTCGTGCTCACCTGCGGGGCCGACGGCCTGCCCGCCACCTACCAGAAGACCTCGGACGTCGCCGAGGTCAACCGGGTGAGCTGGTTCTCCGAGCAGACGGCCGGCAAGACGCTCCTGTCGACGCCGACCCGGCGCCCGCAGGTGACGATGCTGGTGCGGGACGACGCCCAGACCTGGGACCTGCTGGTCGCGGTCGCCTCGGCGATCCGGGCCCACACCACCTCGACCGTCCCGGAGACGCCGACCCCGTAGGCCCCAGCAGGGCCACGACCCTGGGCTGGCCTAGCGCAGGCCGCTGCCTCGGCGCAGCGCCAGCTGGATGAGGCGCTCGACCAGGGCCGGGTAGTCCAGCCCGCTGGCCGCCCACATCCGGGGGAACAGCGAGGACGGGGTGAAGCCCGGCATCGTGTTCACCTCGTTGAGGACCACCTCGCCGGCCGCGGTGAGGAACACGTCCACCCGCGCGAGGCCGGCGCAGTCCAGCGCCTGGAACGCGGCACCGGCCGCGGCCCGCACCCGGTCGGCGATCCCGGCCGGCAGGTCGGCCGGGACGTCGAGCCGGGTCGCGTCGGAGGAGTACTTGGCCGCGAAGTCGTAGAACCCGGCGGCCGAGTCGACGACGATCTCCGCCGGCAGGCTGGTCTCGGGCGGCCCGCCGCCGAGGGCGTCTAGCACCCCGCACTCGATCTCCCGGCCGAGGATGGCCGCCTCGACGAGCACCTTCGGGTCCGACTCGCGCGCCGTCTTGATCGCGGTGTCCAGGTCCGCCCAGGCGTCCACCCGGCTGATCCCGATGCTCGACCCGCCGCGGGCCGGCTTGACGAAGACCGGCAGCCCGAGGCGCCGCTTCTCGGCCTCGGAGAGCGTCTCGCCCGCCCGGAGCACCGCGTACGGGCCGACCGGGAGGCCGGCCGCCGCCAGCAGGGTCTTCATGTGCTGCTTGTCCATCGCCGCGGCACTCGCGAACACCCCGGAGCCGACGTAGGGCAGCCCGGCCATCTCCAGCAGGCCCTGGATCGTCCCGTCCTCGCCATACGGCCCGTGCAGCACCGGGAAGACGACGTCGACGTCCAGGTCTCCGAGCGCCCCGGCGACGGCCGGCACGCCCCCCGGCGCGGCCTCCACGGCGACGAGCGAGGCTCCGTTCGGGTCGGGCGGCAGGACGACCCCGCGCCCCGCCTCCGGCCGGACCTGGGGCAGTTCCTGACCGACGCCGGCCAGCACCGCCGGGTCGTCGGGAAGCACCAGCCACCGGCCGTCGGGCGCGATGCCGACCGGGATGACCTCATATTTCTCGCGGTCGACGGCGGCCAGCACTCCGCGCGCGGACACGCAGGAGATTGCGTGTTCGGTGCTGCGCCCGCCGAACACGATCGCCAACCGGTGCCTGCCCGCGAAGCCAGCCATGCCGGGGACAGTAGCCGACCGCCGATTGCGTCCGAGTGAACACGGGCGCTTGCTCCGGATTGCCCGATCGCCGCCGATCGTCCCTCGGCGGCCCTGCGGGCCGGCTCCCGCGGGTCTCGGCCCACGGGTCGGGCCGGACGGGCACCATGAGGCCACTCCATCAGTCCGTTACCTGTCGGCTACCCGCAGTCGCGCCCGGGGCGTCGAGTGACCGGCCTGCGTCCAGGCGGTCTCGGGCCATTGACGCTCCATAGCTACCGTGTGGCGCGGACGTGGGCGCGACGTGGTGTCGCTCCCCGGCCGCGCGGCGCCGGGCCTCCCGGCCGGGGCCGTCTGATTGAATTCCAGAGGCCGATCGTCCCCACGGGCCACCGGGCGCGGCCGGAGAGCTCGCGCCCCGGCCCGAGAGATGACCTCGATCGACCAAGCCGAGGCGGGCCGCACGCTCGCCGCCGTCGAGAGGTCTCGCGGGACCAGCCACGTCCGCACAGCGGACCGCCGGAGCCCGAGAACCGATCCGTAGGAGGCCGACCCGTGCCCCATACCTCCCCGATCGACGACCTCCCAGCAGACGTCCCCGACCAACGGCCGGTCCAGGCGCCCGCCGCCGGCAGCTCGCTGAGCTTCGCGACGGCCGGGGACCGGCACCGTTACCGGATCGTCGGCGGTCAGCCGCTGTTCGGCTCGGTCGAGGTGTCCGGGGCGAAGAACTCGGTCACGAAGCTGCTGGTCGCCACCCTGCTGACGGACGAGCCCTGCACCCTGGCCCGGGTGCCGCGGATCGTCGAGGTCGACGTCGTGCTCGGCATGCTGGCCGAGCTCGGCGCCGAGGTGGAATGGCTGGACGACCACCGGGTCCGGATCCAGACCGCGCGGATCACCGACCCGTCCCTCTCGGAGATGTACTCCGGGGTGAACCGGATCCCGATCCTGATGATGGGCCCGCTGCTGCACCGGGTCGGCGAGGCGGTCGTGCCGCTGCCCGGCGGCTGCCGGATCGGCAAACGCCCGGTCGACTTCCACCTCACCGGCCTGCGGGCGATGGGCGCCGAGATCGTCGAGCAGCTTCGCTCGGTCCAGGTCAAGACGCTCGGCCTGCACGGCGCCCACGTCGAGCTGCCGTTCCCGAGCGTCGGCGCCACCGAGAACCTGCTGCTCGCGGCCGTCCGAGCCAAGGGCACCACGGTGATCTCCAACGCGGCGGTCGAGCCGGAGGTCATCGACCTCATCCTTTTCCTGCAGCAGATGGGCGCGCTCGTCGACGTCGAGGTCGACCGCACGATCGTCGTCCAGGGCGTCGAGCGGCTGCACGGCGCGGACCACACCGCGATCCCGGACCGCATCGAGGTCGCCTCGTTCGCCGCGGCCGCTGTCGCCACCGACGGCCGGGTCGACGTCAGGGGCGCCCGCCAGGAGCACGTCGCCACGTTCCTGAACCACCTGCGCCGGATCGGCGGGGAGTTCCGGGTCACCGACGACGGGATCACCTTCTACAAGGACCGCGAGCTGACCGCCACGCACGTCCAGACCGATGTGCACCCCGGGTACATGACCGACTGGCAGCAGCCCCTCGTGGTGCTGCTGACGCAGGCTCAGGGCGCCTCGGTGGTCCACGAGACCATCTACGAGGACCGGTTCGGCTACACCCGCCAGCTCAACGCCATGGGCGCGAGCATCGCGCTGTCGACGAACTGCCTGGGCGGCAAGGCCTGCCGGTTCGCGGCCCGGGACTTCGAGCACTCCGCTGTCGTGTCAGGACCGACGCCGCTGGTCGGCGGCGACCTGGAGATCCCCGACCTGCGGGCCGGCTTCGCCTACGTGCTGGCCGCTCTCGTCGCGGGCGGCGCGAGCACCATCTCGGGAACCCGCTTCCTGGAGCGTGGCTACGAGGACCCGGTCGGCAAGCTGCGCTCGATCGGCGCCATGATCGAGACGATCCCCGTGGCCGGGCCCACCCAGTCCGGCGCCGCCGTCTAGGAGGGCGGAACGGGCGCGACCGCGTGGAACTCGGGGCCCGGCTCGCGGCTCATGAGCTCCTTGACGGCCTCCAGCGGCGGCAGGCCCTCGTACAGCACCCGTTCCACCTGCCGGCTGATCGGCATGTGCACGCCCAGCCCGTCCGCGAGCGCGAGCAGCGGCCGGCAGGACCGGACCCCCTCGGCGACCTGGCGCTGCTCCGCCAGCACGGCGTCGAGGGTCATCCCCCGGCCGAGCTTCTCGCCGAAGGTCCGGTTGCGCGACCGCGGCGACGCGCAGGTGGCGACCAGGTCGCCCAGCCCGGCCAGGCCGGCGAGGGTACGTGGGTCCGCGCCCATCGCCACGGCGAACCGGGTCGTCTCGGCCAGGCCACGGGTGATCAGCGAGGCGAGGCTGTTCAGCCCGAACCCGAGGCCCTCCAGCATCCCGGCGGCGAGCGCGATGACGTTCTTCACCGCGCCGCCCAGCTCACAGCCGACGACGTCGGCGTTCGTGTACGGCCGCAGGTAGGGCGTCCAGCACGCGGCCTGCACCTGCGCCGCGGTCGCGGACGAGGCACTGGCCACCACGGTCGCCGCCGGATCCTCGACGGCGATCTCGCCGGCCAGGTTCGGCCCGCTGACGACGGCGATCCGGTCCGCGCCGACGCCGGCCACCTCGCCGATCACCTCGCTCATCCGCCGGCAGGTGCCGTCCTCGACGCCCTTCATGAGGCTGACGTAGACGGCCGACGGCTCGACGAGGGGCGCCCACGCGGCCAGGGCGGCGCGCAGCCCCTGCGACGGCACGGCGAGAACCACCAGGCCGGCGCCGGCGAGCGCCTCAGCGGGGTGGTGGGTCGCCCGGACGAGATCTGGTAACCGGATGCCGGGCAGGTACCGAGGGTTGCGGTGCTCGGCGTTGATGGCCGCCGCGAGCGCCTCGTCCCGGGTGACCAGGGTCACCCGGCGGCCCGCGTCGGCGAGAATCTTCGCGAACACCGTGCCCCACGACCCGGCGGTGAGCACGGCGGCCGTCAGCCGCGGGCCGGCCGTGGGCCCGCGCTGTCCCACGGGGGACTCAGAACTCCCGGCGTCGGGGTGCGGCCACGACGGGAAAGGCTTACTGGCATTGCCGTTCGTCGTCATGCCGCCGCAGTCTCACCCACTCGTCACCCGGCCGTCGACCATCCCTGCTGGTGGCCGTGGCGCCGACGCTATGTCAACGAGGCAGCACGGACGTCGGTGCCACCGCCGGCGTCACTGTGGCACGTCCGGCCGGTCGCCCGCCGTCGTTGCTGGCGTGGCTGGCGTGGCGACCGGGCCCGCCGGACTGCCGCCCCACTCCGGTGGATGAAAGCCCGCGCCGCCCATCTGGGCCAGCGGTTGCCCTATCGTCGGGACGTGGCGGCCGGGCGACCCGAGGGATGGATCGTGGTGCTGCCGTTGAAGCGGCTGGGCGCGGCCAAGAGCCGCCTCGAGCATCCGGACCGGGCGGCGCTCGCGCTCGCGATGGCGACCGACACGGCCGCGGCGGCCGCGGCGGCCGGCCCCGACCTGGTCGCCGGCGTCCTGCTCGTCACCAACGACCCCGCGGCGAGCGCGGCCATCACCGGGGACGGCCTCGCCCACCCTGACGACCGCCCGACGCCGGTCGTCGCCATTCCCGACCTGCCCGACCGGGGGCTGAACCCGGCGCTGCGGCACGGCGCCAGGGCCGTCGCGCGCCGCTGGCCCGGCCACGGCGTCGCCGCGCTGTCCGCCGATCTGGCCGCCCTGCGCCCCGGGGAGCTTCGGGCCGCGCTGCTGGCCGCGCCGGCGGCGGGCCGGGCCGTGCTCGCCGACGCCGCCGGCACGGGCACCGTCCTGCTGTGCGCGGCGCCCGGCAGCCCGCTGCTGCCGCACTTCGGCGTCGGCAGCCACGCGCGCCACGTCCGGTCGGGCGCGTTCGACCTGACCGGCCCACTCGCGGCGGCGGTCCCGGGCCTGCGCCGCGACGTCGACACGGTCGCCGACCTGGCCGCGGCCAGGCTGCTCGGCGTCGGCCCCGCCACCCGGGCGGTCCTCGCCAGCACCGCCGCGAACGCCGGCTGACGGGCGCCGTGTCCGAGGCTGACCGACGGCCGTGGCCGGTGGCGCCGGTGCGGCCGGTGCTGCTGTCCCACGTCCACGACCCCGCGACCACGCCGGTCTTCCCCGGCGACCCGCCGTTCACGATGACGCGGGCGGCCACGATCGACGCGGACGGCTACTACCTGCTGCGCGTGAGCTGCGGTGAGCACACGGGAACGCACTGGGGGGCGCCGGCGCACTTCGACCCGGGCGGCCTGCGGGCGGACGACCTAGACGCCGACGACCTGTTCCGGCCGGCCGTCCGGCTCGACGTCCGGGCCGCCGTGGCGCGCGACCCTGACTACCAGGTCCGGGTCGCCGACCTGGTGGGGTTCGAGGCCGCGCACGGGCCGATCCCGGCCGAGGCCGCGGTGCTGGCCTGGACGGGCTGGTCGGACCGCTGGGGCACGCCGGCCTACCCGAACCTCGACGAGCGGGGCCGCATCCACCAGCCGGGATTCGCCCTGGCCGCCGTGGAGTGGCTGGTCGAGACCGGCCGGCTGGGCCGGCGCGGCGCGCTGGGCACCGACACCTTCGGCCCGGACCCGGGGCTGGACACCGGCTACGCCGTCTCACGGCTGCTCTACCGGGAGCGCCGGATCTCGCTGGAGAACCTGACCAACCTGGGGGCGCTGCCGCCGACGGGCGCCTGGGTGCTCGCGGGTGGCACCCGCAACCGCGCGGGCTCCGGCTCCCCCGCGACCGTCTACGGCCTCCTGCCGGCCTCTGACGTCTCCAGGCCACCGACGACCGTCGCGGGGGCACCGACGACCGTCGCAGGGGCACCGACGACCGCCGTGGAGCGCAGCAGCGGGCCGAGCGCGGCCAGCGGGGCGGGACGGGCGAACAGGTAGCCCTGCCCGAGCTCGCAGCCCAGCAGCGCGAGGTCGGCTCGCTGGGCCCGCCGCTCGATCCCCTCGGCGACCACCACCGCGCCGAGCGACCGGGCCACGGTGATCACCGACCGGCCGAGCCGAGCCTCGCGGCCCGGCCCGAGCGGGTTCTCGATCAGGCCGCGGTCCAGCTTGACGATGTTGACCGGGAGCTGGTGCAGGGCCGCCAGTGTGGTGTGACCGGCGCCGACGTCGTCCATCGCGACCGACGCCCCCAGCGCGCGGACCGCCTCCAGCACCCGGGCGGCCGCGCCGAGGTCGTCGATCCGGGCCGTCTCGGTGATCTCGATGACCAGCCGGGCCGGGTCGAGCCCGCTCACGCCGAGCGCCTGGCGGAACGTGTCCGCGAGCGTCGGGTCGGACAGCCGGCTGGCCGAGATGTTGACGTGCAGCCGCGGTGCCCCCTCGCCCGCCCCGCCGGGCATCCCGGCGGCCACCTCGGCGCAGGCCCGGCCGAGCACGAAGCCGTCGAGCGCAGCGACCAGGCCGCCGTCCTCGGCGGCGGCCACGAAGGTCAGCGGCGGGACCGGGCCGTGACCGGGCTCGGTCCAGCGGGCGAGCGCCTCCAGTGCCACGACCACCCCGTCGCTCAGGCGCACGATCGGCTGGTAGTGCACGTCGAAGCCGGCGACATCCCAGCCCTGGCGACTGGCGGTCATGAGCGATGCCGCGAGCCGTGCCTCCAGGCTGCGGTCCTCGCCCGCCCCACGCGGCGCCCCGGCCGCCGCAGCAGCCCTGGCGGCGGTACCGGAGACGGTCTGGGTGAGGACGGAGGCTCTGCTCCGCTCACGCGGGCCGTGGATGCCGTGGCGGCGCCGGACCAGGCCCACGCCGGACTCGCCGCCCAGCGCGGCCCGTGCGGGGCCGTTGAGGCCACCGAGGTCCACCACGAGCGGAACCGACCGCGGGAGGGTGGCCAGCGCCAGCGCGGCCAGCAGCGGTGCGGCCAGCGCCCCGGCCGCCACCGCCGCGCGGGCCGACGCGACCGTCGGCGCCGGGCCGAGGCCGACGCGGGCCAGCTGGGTGAGGGTCCAGGCGGCCAGCACCACGGTCAGCCGGCCGAGGCGGAGCCGTTCGCTCGCGGACGCCTGCCACAGCGACCAGCCCGCCACCCCGGTCGCGGCCACGCCGGCGCCGGTCGCGCCGGCCTCGACGACCGTCACCCCGCCGTCGTCGGTGAGCAGCTGGGCCATCCCGGCGACGAGCGCGGCGACCAGCGGCACCAGCGCGGCCGACCGGGCCGGCGTCGACGGCGCCGGCAGCCGCACCGTCGAGGGCAGCCCGACCGCCGCCGGCAACGCGGACGGCGCGGCCGGGCGCAGCGCCCGGGCTCGGAACAACGGCGCCACCGGCGGGCCCAGGGGCAGGTCGGCGCCGAGTGCCCCGGTCATCCTCGCCCCCAGCGACACCGCGGCCGTCGACCCGGACGGCAGAACCGAGCCCAGCGGGGCCCCCGCCACGGCATCAGAGTCCAAGGCATCAGGGTCCAAGGCATCGATGTGTGTCACGGCCTGAGCCGCCCCTCTCATCCCGCACCCGTCGACCGGGCTGCCACCGCCGGCCGGCGGTGGCAGCCCCGCCTGCGCGCCGCCCCGCGGCGGTGCCGGCGGCCACCGGCTGGGTGCCCTGCCCCGCCTACCAGGGCAGGGGTGCGCGGCGACGGCGATGCCGATCGTGCATTCGCGCCATCAACCTTCGACACGCACCGTATCTGTGTCGTCACTGCGCACCGTATCGGGTAACGAATGAATCGCAACCAGTCGCCGAAGTGACGATCAGCCAGACGATCCCGCCCCGCCTTGCCAGGCCGGCATGACCCAGATCGTCGGGACGGCGTGTCGCGGGCCGCCCCGGCGTGTCGTGGCGGCCCGGGAAAGCCCTAGGCCTCGAGGCCGACGATCTCGACGCGCTGGCTCGCGGCGAGCAGGCCGCGGCCGCTGCCCCGGTAGACGCCCGAGGTGGGCATGACGTCGTGGTAGTCCCGGCCGGTGGCGATCGTCACGTACCGCCGGTCGGCGAGCCGGTTGTGGCACGGGTCGAGCGCGACGGCCGCGGCGCCCGCGCCGCCGGCCGTGCTCGGCCCGCTCGGCCCACGGGACCGGCCGGGCGCGGGCGGCGCCCATCCGTCGGGCAGGACCACCTCGACCCAGGCGTGCGACGCCCCGTCGCCGACGAGATGGCCCAGCACGTACCGGGCCGGCAGCCCGGCCGCCCGGCACAGCGCGATCATCACGTGCGCCTGGTCCTGGCAGACACCAGCGCCACCGGCCACCGCCTGCGCGGCGGTCGTCCCGACCGTGGTCGAGCCCGGCAGGTAGGCGATGTTCTCGAACACCCAGGCACAGCACCGGCGCGCGGTCGTCAGCGGGTCCGGGCCGGCGAGCCGGCTGGCGACGGCCAGCAGCGTCTCGTCCGGGGCCGTGAGCGCCGTCGCCGCCAGCAGCCGCCGGCCGGTCAGGGAACTCGCGGGCAGCTCGGGCCAGGTGACGGCCGGCCCCCGCTCGACGATCGCGGCCGCCTCGAAGTCAAGAACGCCGGGCACCTCGTCGAGCGTCACCGTCGCGGCCCGCAGCCCGTCGGGCCCGCGTTCCCAGCTGACCCGGGCCGCCGGCGCCGAGACGGTCAGTTCGCCGTGCCGGGAGGTCTGGTCGCCGTGCCGGTTCGGTGGCAGCACCACCAACCGGTGCACGAGGTCATGGGCCGGCCCGTCGTAGGTGTAGCGCAGCCGCTGGCGGATGCGGTAGGTCACCAGGCTCGCGGCCGCGAGCCGCGCCTCGTCGACGGCGAGCGGCTCGGCGGACCAGACCGCGGCCGTGGCCGCGGTGGCCGACGCGGCGGCCGTGGGCGGGGCCGCGGTCGCCAGGGCTGGGCGCGGCCGGGGCAGCAGGTCCTGCACGGCTGACGCACCAGTCCCTTCGGTCGACGCCGGGCCCACGGGCGCGGCGCATGAGCCGCCCGCCCGCGAGCCGGCCAGGCGACCTGACCAGCCGAGAAAAGAGACCCCCACCACGCGGGTAACCCGCCAGCAGTCGATGCTCCGCCAGTGGTGTTTCCCGTGCGTTAACGGACCTTATCGCCACCGTCCAGCAGCCGGCCCCTGCCCGGTCCGGGACGCGGGCGCACAGACCTACGCAGTGGGCGACATAGGCGGAAAGGCCTGAAAAGCGTGACGACCGCTACCGGTCATCGGGATAGGCTGCCGCGTTCACCTCAGGCTGGCACCATCGCTGCATGGCCGAGCTGGTGGTGACAAGATCCGAGCAGCAGCCCCAACGTAAGCCCCGCAGCGCCCTCCTCGAGCCTCTGGAGGCGCCGCGGCCGCCGCTTCCGTCCGATCTGCCGGCCGACCGGTTCATCAACCGCGAGACGTCCTGGCTGGACTTCAACGCCCGGGTGCTGGCGCTCGCCGAGGACGTGAGCACGCCGCTGCTGGAACGAGCCAAGTTCCTCGCGATCTTCGCCAGCAACCTCGACGAGTTCTACATGGTCCGGGTCGCCGGCCTGATGCGCCGGGAGGCGACCGGGCTCGCGGTCCGCTCCGTCGACGGGCTCACCCCACGGGCCCAGCTGGAGCTGATCAGCCAGAACACCGCCCAGCTCACCGACCGGGCCGCTCGCTGCTTCACCGACGAGGTCGTCCCGTCGCTGGAGCACGCCGGCATCAGCATCCGGTACTGGCACCAGCTCACCACCGACCAGCAGCACCGCCTGCACCAGTACTTCCACGAGCAGATCTTCCCGGTCCTGACCCCGCTCGCCGTCGACCCGGCGCACCCGTTCCCGTACATCAGCGGGCTGTCGCTGAACCTGGCGGTGACCGTGCGCGACCCCGGCGACGACATCGAGCGGTTCGCCCGGGTCAAGGTGCCCCAGAACGTGCCGCGCCTGATCCGGGTCGACCTGCCCGGCGAGCATCCGATCGGCCAGGAACCGGCCGGCGAGGGCGCCGAGGCCGACCGCTACGCGTGCTTCGTGCCGCTGGAAGAGGTGATCGCCGCCCATCTCTCCCAGCTTTTCCCGGGCATGGAGGTGGTCGACTCACACCTGTTCCGGGTGACCCGCAACGCCGACCTGGAGGTCGAGGAGGACGAGGCCGAGGACCTGCTGCAGGCGCTGGAGCGGGAGCTCGCCCGCCGCCGGTTCGGCCCGGCCGTCCGCCTGGAGGTGGACGCGGACATCGACGAGGGCCTGCTGCGGATGCTCTGCCGCGAGCTGGAGGTCTCCACCCGCGACGTGCACCGGCTGCGCGGGCTGCTCGACCTGTCGGTGCTGTGGGCGCTGTTCGACCTGGACCGGCCGGAGTTCAAGTACCCGCCGCGGGTCCCGGTGACCCACCACAGCCTGGTCACCGAGTCGGGCGAGCCGGCGGACTTCTTCGCGGTACTGCGCGAGCGGGACGTGCTGGTGCACCACCCCTACGACTCGTTCACCACGTCCGTGCAGCGCTTCATCGAGCAGGCGGCGGCAGACCCGCACGTGCTCGCGATCAAGCAGACGCTGTACCGGACGTCCGGTGACTCGCCGATCGTGGACGCGCTGATCGCGGCGGCCGAGGCCGGCAAGCAGGTCGTGGTGCTCGTCGAGATCAAGGCCAGGTTCGACGAGAGCGCCAACATCCGCTGGGCGCGTGAGCTGGAGCGGGCCGGCTGCCACGTCGTCTACGGCCTGATCGGGCTGAAGACGCACACGAAGACCGCGCTCGTGGTGCGCCAGGACGAGGACGGGCTGCGCCGCTACTGCCACGTCGGCACGGGCAACTACAACCCGAAGACCGCCCGGCTCTACGAGGACGTCGGCCTGCTGACCGCCGAGCCGAGCGTCGGCGCGGACCTGACCGACCTGTTCAACGTGCTCACCGGCTACAGCCGGCAGACCGTCTACCGGTCGCTGCTGGTCGCCCCGCAGCACATGCGCGACGGCCTGATCGAGCGGATCGAGAAGGAGGCCGCCGCGGCCCGGTCCGGCGAGCCGGCCGGGATCCGGATCAAGGTCAACAGCCTGGTCGACGAGGAGCTCATCGACGCGCTGTACCACGCGTCCCGGGACGGGGTGGCGATCCGCTGCCTGGTGCGGGGCATCTGCGCG
The DNA here is from genome assembly GCF_000166135.1 of Pseudofrankia inefficax. Taxonomy (NCBI): domain Bacteria; kingdom Bacillati; phylum Actinomycetota; class Actinomycetes; order Frankiales; family Frankiaceae; genus Pseudofrankia; species Pseudofrankia inefficax. Next base: position 1,311,095 of record NC_014666.1, on the reverse strand, counting down.
CTGCGCCCCGGGGTCCCGAACCTGTCCGAGACCGTGCTGGTCCGCTCGGTGCTCGGTCGTTACCTGGAGCACAGCCGGGTGTTCGAGTTCTCGGCGCTGGACGAGGTGTGGATCGGCAGCGCCGACATGATGCACCGCAACCTCGACCGCCGGGTCGAGGCGCTGGTCCGGGTGACCCAGGACGACAACCGGGCCGCGCTGCGCCGGCTGCTGGACCACGGCTTCTCGGCCGAGGTGTCGGCCTGGGACCTGCAGCCCAGCGGCCACTGGGAGCGGCGCGTCACCGGCCCCGACGACACCCGCCTGTCGGACTACCAGGGCGACCTGTCCGCCTGGGCCCAGAACCGCGCCTGAACGTCCGGCCCGTTCAGATCGACTCCGCTGTCAGGCAGGGCACCGAGGCGAAGCCAGGGTGCCCACCTGACAGCGGGGTCGATCTGGGAGGTCAGCCGTTCGAGGAGACGCTGGACTTGAACTCCGAGCCCGGGCGGAACTTCGGGACGACGGAGGCGGGGACGTGCACCGGCTCGCCCGTCGCCGGGTTGCGCCCGGTCCGCTCGGCGCGCTCGACGCGCTCGAAGACACCGAATCCGGTGATCGTCACCTTCTCGCCGGCGGAGACGGCTTCCTGGATCGCGTGGAAGACCGCGTCGACAGCCTTGGTCGCGTTGGACCGTCCACCCTCGATCTGCTGGGCAATGCGGTCAACCAATTGGGACTTGTTCACAACAACCTCCGGGACACCCCCGCGAGTGCGGGGGTGGAGCAGATCGGGCATCGCACTGCGCTGCACCGTAGGCATCTCTACTGCCGAGGGCAATTCCCGGAAGCGTGTCGCGTCACACAAACCCGCACGTCAGCGGCTTCGGGACAATCGCCGACCGGATCGCAGTCCTCCGGTGAGAGCACTCAGTCCACCACGATCGGCGCAATCATCTCGCCGATTTCAGGCTCGTTTCAGACGTTCTGTCACCGTTTGGTCGCCAAGTGATGTCACCGATCCGGCCAGGTCCGCCACCGAGCGCGCAGCGCAAGCCAATGACGGCGGGGGCAATCGGACCACAGCCCCCGCCGTCAGTCGCGAAGAACATCTCGACACCCGCCGGCCCAGTCGAGCCAGCCGGTCCACCGCCCCCAACCATCGGGCCACTCGGCGGCCCTGGCAACGCCGCCGCCCGGGAGGCCTCCAGGGACGCGAGCGGCCGGGGACCGCGGCCGTCGAGAGCCGCGGTCCCCGGCCGCTGGAGCCGGGTGGGCCGCCTGGGCGAACCGGGTCAGGCCGGCTGCGTCGTCGTCGGCAGGAACGACGGGCGGCTGGCCTCGAAGGTGGTGATCAGGTCGGCGTGCCGCAGGGTGAGACCGACGTCGTCGAGGCCCTCCATCAGCCGCCAGCGGGTGAAGTCGTCCAGCTCGAACGACGCGACCACGCCGGCGCCCCGGACCTCACGGGCGTCCAGGTCGACGGTGATCTCGACCGCCGGGTCGGCCTCGACGGCGGCCAGCAGCGTCTCGACGGTCTCGACCGGCAGGACGACCGTCAACAGGCCGTTGCCGAGCGAGTTGCCCCGGAAGATGTCGGCGAACTTCGGCGCGATCACGGCGCGGAAGCCGTAGTCCTGCAGCGCCCAGACGGCGTGCTCCCGGGACGAGCCGGATCCGAAGTTCGGCCCGGCCAGCAGGACCGTCGCGCCGGCGTGGGCCGGGTCGTTCAGCACGAACGACGGGTCCCGGCGCCACTCGCTGAACAGCCCGGCGCCGAAGCCGGTCCGCTCGATCCGCTTGAGCCAGTCGCTGGGGATGATCTGGTCCGTGTCGACGTCGCTGCGCCGCAGCGGCACCGCCCGGCCGGTGTGCGTGGTGAACGCCTCCATCGGGCGCTCTCCCTTCGTCTTCGTCTAGATCAACGGTTCATCTGTCGAGGGGAAGCCCCAAAGCAGGGGTCCCCACATCACGCCGAAGGCGTCAGGTGGGGGGAGCTCAGAGGTCCGCTGGGGCGGCGAGGCGGCCGGTGACGGCGGTCGCGGCGGCGACCTGCGGGGAGACCAGGTGGGTCCGGCCGCCCTGGCCCTGCCGTCCCTCGAAGTTGCGGTTCGACGTGGACGCGCTGCGCTCCCCCGGCTTGAGCGTGTCCGGGTTCATGCCGAGGCACATCGAGCAGCCGGCGCTGCGCCACTCGGCCCCGGCGGCCCGGAACACCTCGTCAAGGCCCTCGGCCTCGGCGTCCGCCTTGACCTGCATCGACCCGGGCACGACCAGCACGCGAACCCCGTCGGCGACCGCTCGGCCGCGCAGGATGTCGGCGGCGGCCCGCAGGTCGGACAGCCGGCCGTTGGTGCAGGAGCCGATGAACACCGTGTCGACCGGGACGTCGCGCAGCGGGGTGCCGGCGGTCAGGCCCATGTAGGCCAGCGCCCGCTCGGCGGCGGCCCGCTCGCCCGCGTCGGCGAACGACGCCGGGTCCGGCACGGCGGCCGACAGCGGGGAGCCCTGGCCCGGGTTGGTGCCCCAGGTGACGAACGGGCTCAGGCTGGCCGCGTCGATGACGACCTCGCGGTCGAAGACGGCGTCCTCGTCGGTCGCCAGCGTCTTCCAGTAGGCGACCGCCGCGTCCCAGTCGGCGCCGGTCGGTGCGTGCGGCCGGCCCTTGAGGAACTCGAACGTGGTCTCGTCCGGCGCGATCATGCCGGCCCGCGCGCCCGCCTCGATCGACATGTTGCAGACCGTCATGCGGCCTTCCATCGACAGCGTCCGGACGGCCTCGCCCCGGTACTCCAGGACGTAGCCCTGGCCGCCACCGGTGCCGATCTCGGCGATGACCGCGAGGATGAGGTCCTTGGCCGTGACCCCGTCCGGCAGCGCGCCGTCGACGGTGATCGCCATCGTCTTCGGCCGCGCCTGCGGCAGGGTCTGGGTGGCGAGCACGTGCTCGACCTGGCTGGTGCCGATGCCGAAGGCGAGCGCGCCGAAGGCTCCGTGGGTGGCCGTGTGGCTGTCACCGCAGACGACCGTCATGCCCGGCTGGGTCAGCCCGAGCTGCGGCCCGACCACGTGCACGATGCCCTGGCCCGGGTCGTTCATCGGGTGCAGCCGGACGCCGAAGTCGGCGCAGTTCTTGCGCAGCGCCTCGACCTGGGCACGCGAGACCGGGTCCGCGATCGGCAGCAGGGTGTCGGTGGTCGGGACGTTGTGGTCCTCGGTCGCGATGGTGAGGTCCGGCCGGCGTACCGATCGGCCGGCCAGCCGCAGCGCCTCGAACGCCTGCGGCGAGGTGACCTCGTGCACCAGGTGCAGGTCGATGTAGAGCAGATCCGGCTCGCCGTCGGCACGGCGCACGACGTGCGCGTCCCACACCTTCTCCGCGAGTGTGCGCCCCTCGCCCTTCAGGGTCATCGCGCCACTCCTCCCTGTGGTAGTTCGCGTACATCTCAGGCGTGCATCTCAGGATGCATCTCCGATGCATCCCAGTTCCTGAGATGGCAGTATCAACGTATGGAACAGCGTAACCCCTCCCCCGGCCCGGACGCCGCCGGGGCGAGCAGCGGCGTCGGCGTGCTGGACAAGGCGGCGCTGGTGCTCGCGGCCGTCGAGGAGGGCCCGGCCTCGCTCGGCGAGCTCGTGACCCGCACCGGCCTCTCCCGGGCGACGGCGCACCGGCTGGCCGTGGCCCTGGAGACGCACCGGCTGGTCGCCCGGGACGGCGCCGGCCGCTTCGTCGCCGGGCCACGCCTCGCCGCCGGCTCGGCGGTCGCCGCGCTGTGGCCGCTGCCCTGGCGGCTGCTGCAGGCCGCGCCCGAAGTGCTGGCCGAGCTACGGGACAGCACCGGGGAGAGCACCCAGCTCTACGTTCGCCGGGGGGCGGAGCGGGTCTGTGTCGCGGCGGCCGAGCACGGCAGCGGCCTTCGCGACACGGTGCCGGTCGGCGCGATCCTGCCGATGACGGCCGGGTCCGGCGCCCAGGTACTGCTCGCGTTCGCGGCCCCCGAGGACGGCCCGGCCGGCAGCCGTCCCGCCGCGACCGGGCGCGGGGGCGGGGGCGGGGGGCCGGTAGCGCCCGCCGGCGCGGCTTTTGGCGCAGAGGTGCTGGCAGGCGTGCGCGCACGTGGCTGGGCGCAGAGCGCCGGCGAGCGGGAGGCGGGCCTCGCCTCGGTGTCGGCGCCGGTACGCGACGCGGCCGGCACCGTGGTCGCCGCGCTGTCGATGTCCGGACCCGACGGGCGGCTCACCCGCTCCCCCGGCGAGCTGTTCGGGGCCATCGTCGCGGCGGCCGCCGACCGGCTGTCGACCATCGCCGGCTATTCCGAGACGAACAACCCTCGCGCTACGAAAAGGGTCACCGGCAGCACATCGTTGACACCCGGGACCACCCCCGACGGACTATCGGCGGACGCGAAAGCGTAGCCTTTATGTGTCGGTCTTGGCGATACCCAGTAGTCCCGATACGGGTCGCCCAGACGGCCGTCGGGCGGTAGGGGGTACCCGTGGGCCGTCGCGGACCGCACGGGCCACCGTTCGGGGGGTCGGGCTGGTGGCCCGGGAATGATCGTGACAGGGCTGGCCGCGCACCCCGCCGCGGTGTCGCCGTCGTGGCCATTACCCGCCTCCCCCGGGGTGGCGTGAAGAGGGGGAGTCGGTTCAGTGCGCACACTCGGCTCGCGGTATGTCCTGCACGAGTTGCTCGGGCAGGGCACCACTGGCGAAGTGTGGCGGGCCACCCGCCGCGACGACGGCGCTGACGTAGCGGTCAAGATGCTGCGGCCAGAGTTCGCCGATGACCGTGTTGTCGTCGACAGGTTTCTGCGTGAATGGCAGATCCTTTACGACATCAACAGCCCGGAGTTGGTCCGCGTCCTCGACCTGGTCAACGAGCGGGACGCCCTCGCGATCGTCATGGAGCTCGTCGACGGCACCGACCTGCGCGAGTACCTGCGTCACTCCGCGCCACTGCCGGTCGAGCAGGCCGTGCAGATCATCACTCACGTCCTGTGGGCGCTCGACACGGTGCATGGCGCGGGCGTCGTGCACCGTGACGTCAAGCCGGAGAACGTCCTGCTCGACGAGCGGCGGGGCAACGGGCCCGCCGTCCGGCTCACCGACTTCGGCATCGCCCGGATGGTGGACACCCTGGCCCGCGGCCGGGCCCAGCTCACCGGGCCGATCGGCACGCCGCTCTACATGGCCCCCGAGCTCGGCACCGGCGGCCAGCCGACCCCGGCGGTGGACATCTACTCGGCCGGCATCGTCCTCTACGAGATGCTCGCCGGCGCGCCGCCGTTCGACGAGGTGAGCCCGACCGACATGCTGCGCGCGCACCTCGAGGAGGCGCCGCTGCCCATCAAGGGCGTGCCCCGGCCGGTGTGGGATGTGCTGGCCGCGATGCTCGAGAAGACGCCGGCCCGCCGCCCGGCGAGCGCTGCCGAGGCCGCGCGCTCCCTGGAGGCCGCGCTGGCCCGCTCCGGCGACCTGCGCCCGCGCGAGCCCCGCGACGAGGACACCTGGGAGCGCGCCAGCGCCAAGCCCCGGGTGGACGACACCCCGACCGACGACAACGCCGTCGGCGGCCGACCGCTGGCCGGCGTCGGCGCCGCGGCCATCAGCACGACGAAGGCGGCGCACGCCGGCCCCGGCGGTGGCTACGGCTCCGGCGGTGGCTATGGCTCCGGTGGTGGCTATGGCCATGACGACTGGGACGAGGACCCGGCGACGGGCATCGTGCCCATCACCGGTCCGAGCGGGCCCCAGGGTGGCCACTGGGCCGACGACGCGACCCGGCTCGGCCCCACGGCCGGCGGCCCGAGCGGGCCCCGGGGCGGCTGGGACGACGACGCCGCGACCCGGCTCGGCCCGACGGTCGGTGGCCCCCGCGACTGGGACGACGAGGACGACTACGACGACCCGCCGACCGACGGCGGCCCCGTCCGGGTCCCGAGCCGGTCCGGCGCGGTCCAGGCGAACCGCAACACGATCATCTCCGCGATCCCAGCCAACAAGCAGCCAGCGCCCAGCTCCGGCGGCCGCCCTCCGGTGCGGGACAACCGGCAACGGCTGCGGATCGCCGCCGGCGCCGGCCTCGTCGTGGCCCTCATCGCCGCGGCCGGCGGCTGGGCTCTCGCGTCCTCGGGCAGCAACTCGCCGTCGCCCTCGGGCAGCAACACCACCCTGAGCAACGGGGCCCCGGGTGTCACCACGAACCCGACGCCGTACGTCGACGGTTCCGGCAACCTGGTCGACCCGACGGCGACGGCCGCGTACACGACGCTGATCGGCGGCAAGATGGTCACCGTCAAGCCCGGGCCGACCCAGACGAAGGGGCAGAGCCCGTCCAGCGGGAGCAGCACCGGCAACGCGCCGCCCGCCACGACGACGCCGGCCACGCCGTCCACCGCGACCGTTCCCAACGTCGTCGGTGAGGACCAGAACGCCGCCGCGCAGGAATTCGCCGACGCCGGGTTCACCAGCACGCCGTCGTGGACCGCCAAGTGCACGGACCCGAGCGTCTCGGTCGGCCAGGTGCTGAGCCAGAGCCCAGCGGGTGGCAGCAAGCAGGACAAGGCGAGCGCGATCTCCGGCACGACCGCCGGCGAATGCCCGACGGTGCCGAACGTCGTCGGCATGAGCCCACCCTCCGCGAAGTCGACCTTGGAGGGCAAGGGCTTCCAGGTCTGGCTCGGCGGCGAGTGGAGCTGCCCGTATGGGTATGACCCGGTGACGTCCCAGAATCCGACCGGCGGCCGCCTGCTCAAGGGCAGCACGGTCACCATCAACTACACCTGCGAGCCCAGCCCGCCGCCGCCGTCTCCGACGGCAAGCAGCTAAACCGCCCCGGAAGGCCGGGGCATGATCGAATGCCCGTCCCGGGTTCCCGGGACGGGCATTCGGCGTTCAGGCACCAACCGTGACAGGTAGGCCTCAGGAGGAGGATCTCGTGCGCGGTTGGTTCGCGATCACGACGGGTGCGTTGGTCTTAGCGAACGGAGCCCGGCTGCGCAGGCGCCTCCACGGCCTGGACCGGACCGCTCCGAGCACCGAAGCAGTGGCCACGTCGCATGCCTTCCTCGTCGCCACCGGCGTCCAGCTGTCGGGCGAGGCCCGCCGCGCCGCCAGCGCCCACGCCCGCAGGGAAGGGCTCGACGTGCTCGACCTCGTCCCGGCGGACCTCCCACCGGAGCGGCTGCTCGACCTCGCTCGGACGGTCCGGGTGGCCCGGTACCGGGCGGACCGGTTCGCCGCCGGCCAGGGAGCGGGCCAGGCCCTGCTCGTCGACCGTTCGGTGCTCGCCCGGGCGGGCATCAACGAACGCGAGGACTACACCCCCGTCGAGCTGCTGAAGATCGTCAGACGCCTCAAGCAGTACGCGCCCGCCACCACCGGCCTGGCCATCGCGCCAGGCCTGAAGGCCGCGAGCCTCGGTGGGGCGCAGCGCCTCCGGCTGCGGGCCGCGGGCTACCAGCACCCCTACCAGCCAGTCGCGTACCTCCCTGCCGTCCGGACGGCCGCGGTCACCGCGGCGTGCGTGACGACCCCCGGCTGGGGCCTGCTGGCCCTGGCACTGTCCGCGTTACAGCCGGCCGCGGTCGCCGCCGGACGGGTCTCGCCAGGCTCGCGGAACGTGGTGGCCACGTCGGCCCGCCGGCTGGCGTCCTGGCCGGCGTTCGCCGTCGAGGCGGCCCGGACGCGCCGGGCGGGCGGCGCCGCGCCCGACCTCGACGCGCGCCGGCGCCGGGCCGAATACCAGGCGGAGATCTCCACCGAGACGGCCAAGCACTTCGAGCAGCGGCGGGATCGCTGCCCCTGGTGCGGCTCGACCGCGCTGGAGACACGGACCAGCGCCGCCGACGTGATCCTGCGCAAGCCCGGCCGGTTCAGCTACGACCAGTGCGACGCCTGCGCGCACATCTTCCTCAACCCGTGCCTCAGCCCGGCCGGCCTCGACTTCTACTACCGCGACTTCTACGACGGGCTGAACGCGGACCAGGCCGAAGGGATGTTCGCCGCCTCCGACCTCGGCTACCGGTCCAGGGCCAGGCTGCTGCCGGCCGGCGCGGGGGCCACCCGGTGGCTCGACGTGGGCGGTGGCCACGGCCACTTCTGCCTGGTCGCGGGCGGGCTGCTCCCGAACGTTCGGTTCGACGCGGTCGACCAGGGTGACGGCATCGCCGAGGCCCAGCGCCGCGGCTGGGTACGGCACGCCTACCGGCGGATGTTCCCCGACCTGGCCAGCGAGATCGCCGGGCGGTACGACGTGATCAGCATGTTCCACTATCTGGAGCACACGCTCGACCCGCGCCGGGAGCTGGACGCCGCGGCCGCCGCCCTGCCCCCGGCCGGCCACCTCCTGATCGAGGTGCCGCACGCGCACGGCCCGTCGTTCGCGCTCTTCCGGGGCTTCTGGGTCGGCCTGTGCCCGCCCCAGCACCTTCACCTCATCTCGCCCGACGAGCTCGTCAGGGCGCTGGCCGAGCGCGGGCTGCGCACCGTGAAGGTCGAGTTCGGGCCGGCGCACATCTTCGGCGACGCGACCAGCGCGGTCTACTACCTGACCCAGAAGCTGCAGCCGGACCCGACGCTGCCCTGGCTGCCCTACGAGGCCACCGCCTGGCGGCGGGCCCGCCGGCTTGGTGCCCTGACCGCGACGGCACCGCTGTTCCCACTGGCCGCCCTCGTGGACGCGATGATGCTCCCGTATCTCCTGACCGGCCGGCGGGCGAACGTCTACCGCGTCGTCGCCCGCAAGGACGGCGAGCCCAGCGTGCTCAGCACCGATACCAAGGGGTAGCGCGACCAGGGGCCAGCGCGGCCGAGGGGCAGCCCGGCGGTGCCTTGGCGAGGCGCCCAGCGCCGACGGTCAGGGCCGGTGTCAGCCGGAGCGGTCGAGCGGGAGGTCGTCGGCCGGCCAGGCGGAGGCGCGGCCACGCGGGCCGCCCAGGCCGGCGCCCCCGAGGCCTGAGCCCCCGAGACCGGTCAGGTCGGCCTCGTCGGCGTTGGGGTAGCCACGGCCGGGCTGGTCCCAGCGAGGCCGGCGGACCGCCAGCGGCGGGCTGCTCGGGGCGGGGATGAAGGGCTCCCGCTCGACCAGGCCCTCGGCCCGCAGCCGCGGCAGGTCGGGCAGCCGCGGCAGCATGGTCGGGTCGGCGGTCGGCAGCGGCAGCTCGGCCGCCCACATGTCGACCTCGACGTTGATCTCGCCGCCATCCGAGGTCATCCGCAGCCGGCCGCCGTGCACCTCGACCAGCCGGCGCACGACGTACAGGCCCATCCCGGCGCCGTCCGTGGGCCTCGTCGCCGAACCGTCCCGCTGGGTGAACGGCTCGAACAGCCTGGCGATCGTCTCCTTGTCGAGGTCCGGCCCCGGGTTGCGCACCCGCAGCACCACCTCGTCGCCGACCCGGCCGGCGATCAGCCGCACCGGGGCGCCCGGCCAGGAGTGGACCAGCGCGTTGTCGACCAGGTTCGCGACGACCTGGTGCAGCGCCTCGCGCGACATCCGGACCGGCAGGTGGTCCGGCAGGTCGACGGTGACGGCGTTCACCAGGGCGGCGTTGCGCAGGCTCCCGAGGGCCTCGTACACCACCTCGGGCAGGTCGGAGACCGTCGTGTCGTCGATACCGGTCGCCGTCGCCGCCGTCAGCATGTTCTCCAGCAGCCGGGACAGCCGCTCCGACGAGCCGAGCGCCAGGTCGAGCATGTCGTCCACCTGGGCCTCTGACATCCGGTGGCGGCGGCGGCGCAGGGTCAGCAGGTTGCCCCGGATACCGGCCAGCGGGGTGCGGAACTCGTGCGAGACGGTGGCGACCAGGTCGGTGCGAATCCGGTCGGTCTCCTCCAGCCGCGCCATGAGGCTCTGCTGGCCCTCATAGAGCTGGTGACGGTAGCGCTCGGTTCTGCTGCGCTCCTGCTGGTTGTAGCGCCAGAAGACCACCTGGGCCCCGGCAAGGGCCACGATGAAGGCCGCGTGCATCGCGGCCAGCATCAGCGCGCTGTGCCGGGCGTAGTCGGTCAGCGCCCCGGGGGTGACCAGATAGCGCATCGCCAGGTTCGCGACGAACACGAACCCGATCGCCAGCGCGTAGACCGACCAGTCCTCGTACAGGGCGATCAGCGCGACCACGACGAAGAAGTGGAAGTACATCGGGCCGAGGCCGTCCGACAGGTGGACGAACACGACCGAGCAGCACAGCAGCCCGAGGCTCGCCGCCAGCGCGCGCACCCGTCGCAGACCGGGCAGCGCCGCCGCGCCGAACAGCAGGATCGACGGGCTCGCGGCCGCGATGCCGTGCATGGTGTCGAAGTGGTGCAGCTGGGCGTAGCCGACGATGACCGGCAGGTGCAGCGCCAGGACCCATTTCAGCAGGCGGTGACGCGCGTTCCAGTCCTCGAGGGTGAGCCGGTGACCGTGCGGGACGAGGCTGGAGACCCAGCCACTCGCCCGGCCGGACAGGCTGCCGCCGGTGGACTGGCTCGTCGGGTCCGCCGGCCGCCGGTCGGCGGCGCCGCGCCGGGGGTGTCCGGTGACGTGCCGGGTCCGCGCGGCGCGCGCGCGTTCATGACGGCGACGCGCCCGCTCTCCGAAGGGGGGACCGGCGGCGGACATCCGCGCAAGTTTCTACCGGGACGACCGGAACCCGCCATGGTTGTCAAGGGTGGTGTCGGATGACGCCAGTGCCCACCTTTGACTAGCCACTGAGGACCAGTACGGAACGGGCTGGACGGAGGATGGCGCCGAAACGCGACCACCGAGACAGTGTGGTCCGCGGCGGCACCCCAGGGAAGCCCCGCTTCCACCGGTCCGGTTGGCGTATCTGAGTCAGCCGGGCGACGTCCGGGTCACCAGCCCGGTCCGAGCCGGTGGGATAGGACCAGCCGCACCACCAGATCCGCACCGCCCGGTCATTGCCCCACGAGGAGGACGCTGTGCCCCAAGTCGCTCTGACCCTCGCGTCGGTCCCGGCACGGCTGTCGTCTCACTCCGGTCCCGCGATCGCCCCGTGCCCGGCCGCCGACGCCGCGCCCGTGCCGGTCACGCTGCCGGCCCCGGCCGAGCCGTCGGTCCAGGTGGCCCGCGCGCACCTGCGCCTGGTGACGTCGGCCACGGCCGTCACCGAGATCGACGAGATCCACGGCCACGGCGGCCCGGCCTCGTGCCACTGCCGCGCGTGCGCCATGGCCCGGCACCCCGCGTCGCTGCCCCGGCTCTCCGTCGTCCGCTAGCGCCGGGTCCGGCAAGGCCAGCCCGCTGGCTTGGTCCGCCCGCTTGCTTGATCGTCGTCGTGGCCCCAAAAGTGTCACAAAACCACCACCGTTACAGCCGCGCGAGGGCGAAAACAGCGATCTTGGCGGTGCCGCGACGGGCCGGCCCCGTCAGGGGCGGCACTAGTCCTCTCCGTCGGCGCGCGCCGGCCGTTCCTGGCATTCCTTGATCGCCGTTTCGGCCCTCTGGTGGTCGTAGCGGGAGCTGTTTCACAGCCGCCACAGGGCCGAAACAGCGATCAAGGTGACCGGCTGGCCGCGGCACTGGCCGCCTCGCCGATGGGGACGTCAGCCGCGGCGTCCCTATCGCGGCACCGCCGGCCGGGCACGAAAGCAGCGTCGGACCACGCAAAATAGCACCCTCCGAAGAGGGTGCTAAATGATTGTGCGTAGCCCCAACGGGATTCGAACCCGTGCTACCGCCTTGAGAGGGCGGCGTCCTAGGCCGCTAGACGATGGGGCCAGGAACTTCCCAATCTTCAATTGTCTTGCCTTACCTTAGCAACCTCCGGCCGGTCACCCACCCGGAGGCGCTTCGTACCATACACGACATCCCCGACCACCGGCCAGGAAGACCTGGCAGCAGTAGCCACACCCACAATCCCACACAACCACCCCGGTCGCGCGAAGCGCGACACCGGGGGCTCCGGGGGTCGCCCCCCGGGAAGACATCAAAACCGCGGGAAGCTGCCGGAACGGCCAGCGAACAGGATGCTCGCTGGGGTACCAGGACTCGAACCTAGACTAACGGAACCAGAATCCGTTGGGCTGCCAATTACCCCATACCCCATCGACGCCCTCTCGGGCGTTGCCTACTGTACAGCATCCCGAGGGGCGGGTACCCGCCCGGGATGCCGTCAGCACAGGGATAGGTCGCCGGCGCGAAAGGTGCCCGGCCACCGCGGACAGGTCAGCGGGCCGTGACCGGATTGGTCAGCGTGCCGATGCCGTCGACGGTCACGGCGACGGTCTGGCCGGGGCGCATCGGGCCGACGCCGGCCGGGGTGCCGGTGAGCAGCACGTCGCCGGGCAGCAGGGTCATCGCCGCTGACATGTAGGCGATCAGCTTCGGGATGCCGTGGATGAGATGCGCCGTGGTCGAGTTCTGGCGGACCTCGCCGTCGAGCGTGGTGCGCAGGCCGGCGCCCGCGGCGTCGAGGTCGGTCTCGATCCACGGCCCGAGCGGGCAGTGGCTGTCATGGCCCTTCGCCCGGGTCCACTGGCCGTCGCTGGCCTGCTGCTCCCGCATGGTGACGTCGTTCGCGCAGGTGAAGCCGAGGACGACCGACATCGCCCGTTCTTCGGGGACATCCCGGCACAGCCGGCCGATGACGATGGCCAGTTCGCCCTCGTAGTCCATGCGGCTGGTCGGGTCGGGGTGGACGATCGGGTCGCCGGGGCCGACGACCGCGGTGGACGGCTTGAGAAAGAGGATCGGCTTGTCCGGCGGGGCGTCGCCGCCCATCTCCCTGACGTGGTCGGCGTAGTTCTTCCCGACGGCCAGCACCTTGCTGGGCAGCACGGGCGCCAGCAGCCGGACCTCGCCGAGCGGGCGGCGGGCCCCGGTGAACTGGAAGGGCCCGAACGGATGCGGAGTCAGGGCGGCGACCGTCGCCTCACCGCGTTCGACCGAGCCCTCGACCACGCCGAAGGCCGGCTCCGAACCGTCTGTAAACCTCGCGATACGCACCTCGCGACCGTATGGCAACGTGGCCGGAACGGGCGCGGAGCGCCGCCGGCCACGTTGCCTGTCGGGCGCCCAGGGCGCCCTCCCAACGCCTGTCGTCTCGTGGCCTGGAAATCCGTGGCCCGCGCCGGTCGAGGGTTGGGATCTTGGCTGGGTCGCGTTGTTGGGGCGGACGCGGCCCGTCGCCTGACCCGCGACGGGCCGTCGGGCGGCGCCTGGGCCCGCTCAGTGTGAGCAGGTCGAACCCCGGGCCGCTGCTCCGCCCGCGGTGGGGTAGCAGAGAATCTGGAACAGTTCCGACGGCGCGTGATGACAGGTACGAGGTCCAGGTCAGCTGACTCTGGGGACGCGACCGGCGGACGGGGGCCGACCGCAGGATCTAGGAGCAGAAGGAGCGGCATGACCGAGGCCGTCTACGACGTGGGCGCACCGGAGCCCAAGCCGATCGACGAGGAGCTGAGCGTCAAGCTCGGCCACCTGGCGGAGGACGCGATCCTGCGCGGCAAGCCGAACGGTGCCGAGCGGTGCGACAACTGCCTGTACTACCTCGACACCGACAAGGACATCACCTACTGCTGGCACCCGAAGCTGCGGGTCCTGGTCGGCGGCGACTGGTGGTGCCAGTGGTGGGAGGAGATTCCGGAGGACTGAACCAGTCCCCCAGGGCTCCCGGCGCGGGGCTGGGGCCGTCGCACCCCACGGCCCCAGCACCCCGCAGCTCCAGCACCCCGCAGCTCCAGCACCCCGCCAGCCCAGCACCCCGCCAGCCCAGCACCCTGCCAGCCCAGCACCATGCCGCCCCGCGTCAGCGAGGGGTCGTCGTCCGTTGGTCAGCCGTGCCCCACGGCCGCGTGCCGGCCTTGTCGGCCGTCGGCCGGGTGGCGGCGGCGGAGCGGGAGTCCTCGCGGTCCCGGCCCGGCTGCCGCGGGGAGGCGAACCACGGGTGGCGCAGGTCGTGGTACGTCGGCTCGCCGGTCAGCGAACGCAGCTCGAAGAGGATCTCCTCGAGCTCCGGGAGCTGCTCGCCGTGCTCGCCGGCGCGGGCCAGCTCCTCGGAGCTGAAGAAGAACGCCCGGACGAACCGGCCGTCCGGGCCGGTCGCGGCGAGACCGCCGACGATGTCCGGTCGACCGTCCGGCAGGTAGCGCAGCAGCTCCTTCTCCAGCGCGTGCAGCCGCCCGGCGTCGGCGGCCCGGCCCTGGATGATCTGCACGAAGCCGGCGCTGTCGGTCCCGTCTTCGAGCATGACGGCGACGTCGAGGAACTCCGACCGGACGACCGGGCCGAGGAAGAGCCGCTCGGTATGGCCCCACCACTCCCGCTGGTCGCTGCGCGCGGCCAGCCGGGCGAGGGCCTCGACGGAGCTGAACCGGCTCAGGCAGATGAACCGGTCGTCCTCCGTGATGCCCGCGGTCGAGCCGAGCCAGCCGGGGGCGTCCGCCCCGATCTGCGCCGCCCACTTCTCGTGCTGGGCCCGCATCGCCGTCCGGTCCGGCACTCTTCCCTGGATCACCTGCAGGAACATCACGACCTCCGCACCCCCCGTTAACACGGACGGACGGACCGTAACCTCACTGGCTCCGGTGTTCGAACCGATCTCCGCGGCCGACAGCTCCGCGGCGAACGAGGTCAGACGGCGTCGGGGTCCGGTACCTCGTTCTGGCGGCGCAGGCCGTAGGTGACGGCGTCCTGCAGCGCCTGCCAGGAGGCGGCGATGATGTTCTCGTCGACGCCGATGGTGTCCCAGCGGGTCTGGCCGTCGGTGGTCTCGACCAGCACCCGGGTGATGGCGCCGGAGCCCTCCTGCCCGTCCAGGATGCGCACCTTGAAGTCGGTCAGGTCGACGGCCTTCAGGCCCGGGTAGGCCTTGGCCAGCGCCTCGCGCAGGGCCTTGTCGAGCGCGTTGACCGGGCCGTTGCCCTCGGCGGTGGAGACGTGCCGCTCGCCGCGGGTCTCGAGCTTGACGGTCGCCTCGCTGACGACCTCGCCGTCGGGGCGCTGCTCCACGATCACCCGCCAGCTGTCCAGCGTGAAGTACCGCTCGGGCCCGTAGACCTCGTCGCGCAGCAGCAGCTCGAAGCTCGCCTCGGCCGCCTCGTAGGCGAAGCCGCTCGCCTCGCGCTCCTTGACCAGCTCGACGATGCGGCCGAGGGCCTCCTTCTCGTCGGAGAGGTCGAGGCCGAACTCGCGCCCCTTGAGCTCGATGGTGGCCCGGCCGGCGAGCTCCGACACCAGCATCCGCATGTCGTTGCCGACCACGGCCGGGTCGATGTGCTGGTACATGTCCGGATCGATCTTGACCGCGCTGGCGTGCAGGCCGCCCTTGTGCGCGAACGCGCTGGCACCGACGTACGGCCGGTGCGTGTCCGGCGCCGAGTTGGTCAGCTCGTCGATCGCGTGCGAGACCCGGACCAGCTCGCGCAGCCGACCGGCCGGCAGCACCGGGGTGGCCAGCTTCGTCTCCAGGCCGGCGACGACGGTGAACAGGTTCGCGTTGCCGCAACGCTCGCCGTAGCCGTTGGCGGCGCCCTGGACGTGCGTGACGCCGGCCTGGACCGCGACCAGGCTGTTGGCGACCGCACAGCCGGAGTCGTCGTGGCAGTGGATGCCCAGCCGAGCGCCCGAGGCGTCGAGCACGGCCCGCACGGTGTCACCGATCTGGGTGGGCAGCATGCCGCCGTTGGTGTCACACAGGACGACCACCTCGGCCCCTGCCTCGGCCGCGGTCCGCACGACCTCGAGGCCGTACGCCTCGTCGACGCGGTAGCCGTCGAAGAAGTGCTCGGCGTCGACGAACACCCGCTTGCCCTCGGCGCGCAGGTGCTCGACGGTGTCGCGGATCATCGCCAGGTTCTCGGCGAGCGTGGTGCGCAGCGCCCGTTCGACGTGCCTGCGGTCGGACTTGGCGACCAGGCAGACGACGGGCGTCCCCGCCTCGCGCAGCGCGGCGACCTGCGGGTCGTCGGCGGCGGTCTTGCTGGCCCGGCGGGTCGAGCCGAACGCGGCGAGCTTGGCGCCGCGCAGGTTCAGCTCGGTCTGCGCGCGGCGGAAGAACTCGGCGTCCTTCGGATTGGAGCCGGGCCAGCCGCCCTCGATGAAACCGACCCCGAGGTCATCCAGATGGCGGGCGACCGCGAGCTTGTCGGCCACGGAGAGCGACAGGCCCTCCTGCTGCGTGCCGTCCCGCAGAGTCGTGTCGTAGATGTGCAGGGACTCGGGGTCGTATGGCCGCACAGCTCTAGCCTCTCAACGTCGCGCGCACCGCTCGGCGCGTCGGGCCGCGCCGCGGCGGTGCGTCGCCGAGGTATCGGACCGCCGGAGGCGAAACAAGACCTGCGCCGCGGCCCGCGGTCACTCCCCACGGACAGGGGTAAGGCGGCATCTCGTGGCGCTGCCGCGAACGGCCGGTGGGCCGTTCGCGCTCACCGGCGACTACCACGGTACGGCGCCCGGCCGGCGCTAGGCCGAAGCCTGATCCCCGGGGTCGTCACGCGTCCGGCCGACCCGGGTTGCGTGGCCGGAACGCGCGACGAAGACGGGTTCACCGCCGGCTATCAACCTTACTTCGTAACACGGTTGATACGCCGGGGCTTGTGTCCGAGGTCGCCCCGCCTTCCCCACGAGGCGACAGTGGCCTAGTCGCCGGCGAAGCGGCGAAGCCGGTCGAGCTGCAGGATGGTGATCGTCTGACCCTCGGAAAGGATCCAGCTGCGGCGTTCGAACTCCCGCAGCGCCTGGTTCACCGACTGCCGGGAACCGCCGAGCAGCGACGCGATCTCGGTCTGGGTGAGGCCGAGCTCGATCACCGGCCGGCTGGCCTCACGGGCTCGCATGAGCAGCAGCTTGGCCACGCGGCGGGGCAGGTCCAGGAACACCAGGTCGGCGTTCGCCCCGGTGAGCCTGCGCACGTGGGCGACGAGCGCGCGGATGAGCTGCTCGGCGACCGCCGGTCGTTCCTTCACCAGCTCCCAGACCGCGGTGCGGTCGAGCACGAGCGCCGTGCTCGGTTCGAGCGCCTCGACGCTCGCCGACCTCGTCCCCGGCTCGACGATGTTCAGCTCGCCGATCGTTTCTCGTGGTCCGTGGATGTTCAGTACATGGTCACGGCCGTCATCGGCCTTGGTGAGCACCTTCAGCCGGCCCTGGGCCACCACCAGCAGGGTGTCCGCGGGCTCCCCCTCGGTGAAGACGACCTGGCCGCGCCGGTAACGGCGCGTCACGGCGCGGGCAGCGAGCCGCCGCAGGTCCTCCTCGTCGAGCTCCTTCAGCAGCGTGGTCGCCCGGAGCAGCGCGACCGCCTCGTCGTCGTCGAGCATGGTCGAGACGTTAGCGGCTTTCACCGGGTAGTTGCCGCTTACATCACGCAGAACACTAGGAATCGGCTGTCTGACACCTGTGAGCCCGAATCTGGCGGCCTGTCCGAGGTCAGGCCGCCTACCCGAACCGGCGGGAACGAACCACACCTGGCGTCGTCAGGCACTCACGCGCTGCTGGTTCCAGCAACGAACCACGTCGCGCATCGACAGGACACCAGCGACGATGCCACCCTCCGTGACGACGAGATGCCGGAATCCGCCGCGCAGCATCGCGTCGGCGGCCGTGTCCAACGACCATTCGGGGTCGGCGAAGACGAGGTCCCGGGTGAGGTGGTCCGCGGCGATCTCGACATCGGGGTCCTTGCCCGCGGCCAACGCCAGCAGGACGTCCCGCTCGGTCAGAATCCCGTAGCCCGCGCCGTCCGTGTCCAGCACCACCGCGGCGCCACAGCCGCGACCGGCCATCAGCCTGGCCGCCTGGCGAAGGGTGTGACCAGGGCCGATGATCAGTACCAGCGCACTCATTCCGTCCGAAACCCGCATGACAGCCTCCCGTCGGGATGTGGGAGGGCCGGCCGGGTGACCAGGGTCAGCAGTCGACTGGTCCTCCCTCCGCGATCCGTTGGCACGGACCGATGAGGGCCTCTGGCGCTTGTGCGCTTGTGAAACCCCTACTGGGAGCAAGGTAAACCTCGATCGGCGATCTGGCGAGACCCCGCTCCCCGGGCGCGCCGGGACACCGCACCCCCAACGCGAACGCGCCCCCGACCCGAAGGCCGAGGGCGCGTCCGAGAGAAGGCGCCGAGTCCTAGTCCGCGACGAACTCGTTCCAGGTCTTGTAACGGTCGAGCTGGCCGGTGGTGGCCTGGTGGAAGATCTCGGCGATCTCCTTGGTGACCGGGCCGGGGCGGCCGGCGCCGACGGCACGGTCGTCGACCTCGGCGATCGGCACGATCTCGGCCGCGGTGCCGGTGAAGAACGCCTCGTCGGCCAGGTAGAGGTCGGTGCGCACGATGTGCTTCTCGACGACCTCGTACCCCTGGTCGGCGGCGATCTGCATGACCGACGCCCGGGTGATGCCGCCGAGCGCGCCGTCGGTCAGCGGCGGGGTGATGAGCGTGCGACCGGCGACGATGAAGACGTTCTCCCCCGACCCGTCGGCGATGTGGCCGGTCGGGCTGGTCAGGATCGCCTCGTCGTAGCCCGCCTTGATGGCGGCGACCTTGGCCAGCGACGAGTTCAGGTACTGGCCGGTGGCCTTCGCGGCCGGCGGGGTGATGTTGACGTCGTTGCGCCGCCAGCTGGAGATGATGACGCGGCAGCCCTTCTCCAGCGCCTCCTCACCGAGGTAGGCGCCCCACGGCCAGACCGCGATCATCGACTCGACCTTGGACGGCAGCGGGTTGAGGCCCATCTCGCCGTAGCCGAGGTAGATCAGCGGCCGCAGGTAGCAGGACTGGATGTCGTTCGCCACGACCGTGTCCTTGGCCGCCTGGACGAACTGCGCCTCGGTGAAGTCCGGCTCCATCATGTAGATCTTGGCGCTGCGGTACAGCCGGGCGATGTGGTCGGTGAGGCGGAAGACGGCGCTGCCGTGCGGGGTCTCGTACGCGCGGATGCCCTCGAACACCCCCCAGCCGTAGTGCAGCGTCGGGGTGAGGACGTGGATCTTGGCGTCGTCCCAGGCGACGAACTCGCCGTTCATCCAGATCTTCGAGGTGGGCGTGATGGCCACTGGCGTACTCCTCAGCAGGCAGCGCGATGAGAGCGTTCAGAAGATGACGAAACGGCCGAGCTTCGCCGTGGTCAGGCCCTGTCGGCTGCCGTCTTACCGGATCTACGGCTCTATCGAGGATAGCTGCTGGTGTCGGGGACGAGGAGACGCCACGAATATCGGACATCCGGCAATCGGGCCGCCGAGCCCGCCGGCTCCGAGCAACAAGCCCGGAGCCGGCGGGGCCGCACTGTCAGGTCGGTCTCAGCTGGCCCCGGGCCCGGGGCCGAGATCAGTTGGCGACGGCGCGCTGGGCCAGGTCCTCGCCGACCTCGCGGGTCGACAGCGGCTGACCGGCCGAGGCGGCGCGAGCGGCCAGCGAACCGGCGACCGCCTTCTCGACCTTGGCCGCCTCGGCGGTCAGGCCCAGGTGGTCGAGCAGCATCGCGACGGACGCGACGGTCGCGGTCGGGTCGGCCACGCCCTTGCCTGCGATGTCGGGAGCGCTGCCGTGGACCGGCTCGAACATGCTCGGGTGCGCGCCGGACGGGTCGAGGTTGCCGGAGGCGGCCAGGCCGATGCCCCCGGTGACCGCGGCGCCGATGTCCGTGATGATGTCGCCGAACAGGTTGTCGGTGACGACCACGTCGAACCGGCCCGGGTCGGTGATGAAGAACATGCTGGCCGCGTCGGCGTGCTGGTACTCGACGGTGATCTCCGGGAACTCGGCCGCGACCTCCGTCACGGTCCGCGACCACAGGTCGCCGGCCTTCGTCAGCACGTTGTTCTTGTGCACGAGGGTGAGCTTGCGGCGCGGGCGGCGCTGCGCCCGGGCGAACGCGTCGCGCACGACCCGCTCGACGCCGAACCGGGTGTTGATGCTCTCCTCGGTGGCGATCTCGTGCGGGGTGCCCTTGCGCAGCACGCCACCGGCGCCGGCGTACGGCCCCTCGGTGCCCTCCCGGACCACGATCATGTCGATCGTCGGGTCGCCGGCCAGCGGCGAGGTCACCCCCGGGTAGAGCTTCACCGGGCGCAGGTTGACGTGGTGGTCGAGCTCGAACCGCAGCCGCAGCAGCAGGCCGCGCTCCAGCACGCCGCTCGGCACGTTCGGGTCGCCGACGGCCCCCAGCAGGATCGCGTCGTGCCCCCGCAGCTCGTCCAGGACAGTGTCGGGCAGCGTCTCGCCGGTCTCGTGCCAGCGGCGCGCGCCGAGGTCGTAGTCGGTGGTCTCGACCTTGTCGTGCACGGCGCGCAGGACCCGCAGGCCCTCCGCGACCACCTCCGGGCCGATCCCGTCGCCACCGATAACCGCAAGCTTCATAAGAGCCGACTGTACCGGCGCCCCAGGGGCCGGCCGGGACCGCGCGGCGGCCTCGCCGCGCTGCTCGCCGGACTGGCGCCCGTGGGCCGACCAGACAGCGGGAGCCGGGCCGGCTAGCGGTGGGAGTCGTCCGCGACCAGATCGGCGCTTTCCGCGACCACCGCCAGCGCGCCGGGCGCGATCCGCGTCAGCGCCCGGATGGACCGCGTCCAGTTGCCCGTGACCAGCGCTCGTGCCAGGAGCGATCGACCCTGGTCATGGCGGCCCGCCGCCGTCAGGGCGCTGGCCAGGTCGGCGAAGGTCCTGGCCTGCCCGTCCGGGTCGGGGACGGCTCGGGCGACAGCCTCGGCCCGCTCGGCGACCTCCTTCGCCTGGTCGTGGTGGCCGGCCGTCGCGAGGACACCCGCGGCGTTGGCGAGTGTGCGCGCCTGCCAGTCGGGATGGGCGCTGGCGCGGGCGACGGCCTCGGCCCGGTCGGCTACGGCCCTGACCTGGTCGTCGTGACCCGCGGCCGCCAGCGCGACCGTCAGGCTGGCGAGCACCTCGACCTGCTGGTACTGGTCGGTGACGGCGCGGGCGACGGCCTCGGCCCTGGCGACGACGATCCTGACCTGATCATGGTGGCCCGCGGTCGCCAGGGTGGCCGCGAGGCCGGCGAGCACCTGCGCCCGCCGGTAGGGGCGGTTGATGGTGCGCGCGGCCGTCTCGGCCCGGTCGGCGACCGCCGCGACCCGATCAGAGCGGCCCGCGGCCGCCAGGGCGGCCGCCAGGGCGGCAAGCGCCCGCGCCCGCGCGTCGGGATCGAGGACGGGGTCGGCGACGGCCTCGGCCTGGTCATAGCGGCCGGCGGTCGTCAGGACGCCCGCCAGGTCCGCGAGTGCCTCCGCCTGCCCATCCCGACTGACGCCGGTCAGGCCGTCGATGATGGCGCGGACCACGGCCTCGGCCTGATCGGCTACGGCCGCGGCCTGAGCGTGACGGCCAGCGGTCGTGAGGCCGGCCGCCAGACCGGCGAGCGCCCGTGCCCGCCGGTGGCGGTCGGCGATGGCGCGGGCGACGGCCTCGGCCTGGTCGTAACGGCCCGCGGTCGTCAGGACCCCGGCCAGATCGGCGAACGCCTGCCCCTGCCGGTCGCGGTCGGAGATCGTGCGGACGACCGCTTCGGCGTCGTCGTGGTGGCCCGCGGCGGCCAGGGCGGCCGCCAGGCCAGCGAGCGCCCCCGCCCGCTGATAGGGATCGGCGATGGTGCGGGCTACGGCCTCGGCCCGGTCGCGCTGGCCCACGCGCGCCAGGGCACTCGCCAGACCGGCGAGCGCCTCGGCCCGCTGGTACCGGTCGCCGATGGTGCGGGCGACGGCCTCGGCCCGGTCGGGCTGGCCCGCGGTCGCCAGGGCCACCACCAGACCGGCGAGCACCCGCGCCCGCCGGTAGAGATCGGCGATCGAGTACGCGACGGCCTCGGCCCGGTCGTGCTGGCCCGCGGCCGCCAGGGCACCCGCCAGCCGAGCGAGGATCCAGTCCTTGCGGTACCGGTCGGCGAGCGGGCCGGCGACGGCCTCGGCCTGACCGGCGACCGCCCTCGCCTTGTCATGGTCGCCCGCGGTCGCCAGGGCGGCCGCCAGCCCCGCGAGCACCTGCGCCCGCCGGTGGCGATCGGCGATGGCGTACGCGACGGCTTCGGCCCGGTCGTGCTGGCCGGCGGTCGTCAGGGCCCCCGCCAGGTCGGCGAGCGTCTGGGCCTGCTTGTCGGGGTCGGTGATGCTGCGGGCGACGGCTTCGGCCTGACCGGCCACGGCCTTCGCCTGGTCGTGATCGCCCGCGGTCGCCAGGGCGGCGGCCAGACCAGCCAGCCGCTCGGCGTGCCGGTAGGGCTCGGGAATCGTGCGCGCGACGGCTTCGGCCCGCTCCGCGACGGCCTTGGCCTGGTCATGGTGACCCGCGGTCGTCAAGGCGGTGGCCAGGCCGGCGAGCGCCTGGGCCCGCCGATGGCGGTCCGTGATGCTATGCACGACAGCTTCGGCCTCGTCGGCCGCGACTCTGGCCCATTCGCCGACGGCCTTGGCCTGGTCGTGCTGGCCCGCCGTCGCCAGGGCGGCCGCCAGACCAGCGAACGCCTCCGCCTGCCGGTAGGGATCACTGATCGCGCAGGCGACGGCTTCGGCTCGATCGTGCTGGCCCGCGGTCGCCAGGGCGTCCGTCAGGTCGGCGAGCGTCTGGTCCAGCCGGTCGGCGTCAGTGATCGTGTAGGCGACGGCTTCAGCCCGATCGTGCTCGCCGGCGGCCATCAGGGCGTCCGCCAGGCCGGCGAGGGCCTCCGACTGCCAGTAGGAATCGGTGATGGTCCGAGCGACGGTGTCAGCGCGGTCGTACTGGCCCGTGGTCGCCAGCGCACCCACCAGGGCGGCGAGCGCCTCGGACTGCCAGTCGGAGTCGGTGATCGCGCGCGCCACGGCCTCGGCCCCCTCGGCCGCGTCCTTGGCCTGATCTCGCAGGCCCGCGGTCCCGAGGGCGGCCGTCAGGTTCACGAGCGTCTCAGCCCGCCGGTCGAGGTCGGGGATCGCGCGGGCGACGGCCTCGACCTGGCCCGCGACGGCCTTGGCCTCGTCGGCAACGGCCTGGGCGTGCTCGGGACAGCTCGCGGCGGTCAGGGCGGCCACCAGACCCGCGAGTGCCGATAACCGCCGGCAGGGGTCGGGAATGGAACGGGCGACGGCCTCGGCCCGGTCGTACTGGCCCGCGTCCGCGAGCGCCGCCGCCAGACCAGCGAGCGCCTCGTCCTGCCGGTAGCGGTCGGGAATGGAACGGGCGACGGCCTCGGCCCGGTCGTACTGGCCCGCGTCCGCGAGCGCCGCCGCCAGACCAGCGAGCGCCCGCACCTGCCGGAGCCGGTCGGTGATGGTCCTGGCGACGGCCTCGGCCCGGTCGAGGTGACCGAGTCTGGCCCAGACCGCCGGCAGCGCGGGAGGCATGTTGGTGTTGCGTTCGATCAGGGTGTCGCGGTGCAGGGCGAGAAGCGTCAGCACGTTCAGGTCGGGCTCGTCCTGATCGAGGACGACGTTCTGGGTGACGCGGATCTCGGTAAGCGCGGCCGCGTCCCCGCTGGTGGTCTCCAGCATCCGGTTGTGCCGGGCCCGGTCGGTGGCGTACTCGATCAGGCGAGGGACGTCGCCGGTGGCGTGCAGCATCTGGTGATAGCCGCGCAGCAGGTACTCCGGGGTCCCGGCTGGCCAACGGCGGGCGCGGTAGCGGTCCGCCCAGGCATGGATCTGCTGGACGTGGCCCGCGGTGGCCTCGGCGCCGAGCTCGTCGAGGGCCGTGACGCGCAGCTCCTCGTGGCCGAGGACATAGAGGCCGGGGGCGGCGTCGGGCGCGAACCTGCTGTCGCGCAGGGTGAAGCTGCGTCCGGCGACGCCGTCGAGGTGGCGTTCCACCTGGCGGGCCGACTGTCCGGTGAGCTCCGCCAGATCCGGACCGCTGAGGCCACCACCGGCCGCGGTGAGCAGGCCGAGGAGCTGGCGGCCGAGGGGCGGCCCGGCGAGCAGCGCGAACAGCTCGCGCTCCATGTCCCCGCGGATCACCTGGGCCTGCCGCGAGGCGGCCAGCGGGCGGACGATGCTCGGGTCGTGCAGCGGATGGTGCCTGAGCACGTCCGGCGGGATCGGTGGGTTCACCCGGCCGGCAACGATGATCCGCAGGTCGGCGGGCGGGGCCGTGGGCAGCAGCGCGGCGATGCTGTGCCCCGCGGGGCCCTGGACGCCACGGTCCTCGTCCAGGCCGTCCACGACCAGTACGAGGCGTTCCCCGTCGCGGCGGCAGCGCTCGGCGGCCTCGGTGAGCAGGCCCAGAAACTGGGTGTCTCGCGTCGTGTCGGTCAACGGCGGTGGGGCTTCGCCGAGCAGATCGCAGAGCTGCTCGATGACCAGGTCGGTGAAGGCGACGCGGTCGTCCTGGCTCGCGTACCGGGCCGTGATGAAGAACGAGATGATCCGCACCCCGCGCGGCGGGTGCAGGACGAACCACGACATCAGCGCCGACTTGCCCGCCCAGGCGGGTGCCCGCCACCACGCGTAGCCAGGCCCGGGTTGCTGGCACCAGCCGGCGAGCTCGGCGATTTCGGCGTCTCTGCCGATCAGCTGAGGCGGGGCGATCCGACGGACCTGCTCCTGATAGGCCGACCGGCCGACCCGCGGCCCGGCCGCGACGCTGGTCGAGGCGGACGCGTCGTTGTGGCCGCCGATATATATACCGCCAGGGCCGACGTTGACCGTGTCAGGGGAGTTGGCGCGTCGCGGCACTCGCTACCGTTCCTCGACGTCCCGAACCCTGGTACGGATCTCGCCGGCCGAGACCTTCTCCACCAGCACCGCGCCGGAGCCGATCACGCTCTGACCGCCCGCCGGGGCACCCGGGACCTGCCGGATCCCGGCGACGTCCGTGACAATCGCCGCCCTCGACGATCCGCCGACGACCACCCCGCCGGCCCGCACGCGGCGGTCTGGTGGGCTCCGGCCGTCGACGAGGGTGAGCCAGATCTGCGACCCCGCCATCAGCAGGACCAGCACGGCGAAACCGGCTATCCAGGGCAGGGTCGGGCGACGGGAGGCGGCGTCCGTCACGAGCCCGGCGCCCGCGCCCGCGAGCGCTGACACACCGGACGCGATCGCGCGCGCCCCCCAGCCAGGCCAGGCCATTGCCGTTCCCCCCGCATTTGTCCCGGTGTGATGATCACACTACGGCAGCCCTCAGAGCGGGACGCGCGCGCCTGCGGGCAAGGGCGGGCCGCTGGCGGCCGTAGCCAGGTCGTTGGCCTCGCCGGGACAGGCAACGGACTTGTCCGGGCCCGAAACGAGCCGTGGCCGCCGTGGCCGGTCGAATCCGGTCACGGCGGCCACGGCCGCGCGGCTAGGCGGTCAGCTGGCGACGACCGGCGTGGTGCGGGCGCGGGCCGCTCGGTTGACCGCGCTCACGACGGCCCGCAGCGAGGCCGTGACGATGTTCGGGTCGATCCCGACCCCCCAGTAGACCCGGGCGCCCTGGGCGTCCTCGACCGCCACCTCGAGATAGGCGGCGGCCCGGGCGTCCGCGCCGGCGCCGATCGCGTGCTCGTTGTAGTCGTGGACCTTGACACTCACGCCCCGGGTGGACAGCGCGTCGACGAACGCGTCGATCGGGCCGTTGCCCTTGCCCGTGAGCACCTCCTCCGCGCCGTCACGGCGGACCGAGACGGTCACCTCGTCCTGGGCGCCGCTGCCGGCGGTGGCGGCGAACTGCAGCACCTCCAGCGGCGCCGGGCCCGCGGTCTCGTCCAGGAAGTACTCGCGGCGGAACATCTCCCACAGCTGCCCGGCGGTCACCTCGCCGCCCTCGCCGTCGGTGTGCCGCTGGACGACCCCGGAGAACTCGATCTGCAGCCGGCGCGGCAGGTCCAGGCCGTGCTCGGACTTCAGCAGATAGGCGACGCCCCCCTTGCCGGACTGGCTGTTCACCCGGATGACGGCCTCGTAGGTGCGGCCGACGTCCTTCGGGTCGATCGGCAGATACGGGACCTCCCAGACCCGCTGGCCGGTCCGGTCCATCGCCTCCAGGCCCTTCTTGATGGCGTCCTGGTGGGAGCCGGAGAAGGCCGTGTAGACGAGGTCGCCGCCGTAGGGGTGGCGCGGGTGTACGGGCAGCTGGTTGCAGTACTCGGTGGTCCGGCGGATCTCGTCGATGTCGGAGAAGTCGATCTGCGGGTCGATGCCCTGGGAGAACAGGTTCATCCCCAGGGTGACCAGGCAGACGTTGCCGGTCCGCTCGCCGTTGCCGAACAGGCAGCCCTCGACCCGGTCCGCGCCGGCCATGACGCCCAGCTCGGCCGCGGCGACCGCGCAGCCGCGGTCGTTGTGCGGGTGCAGCGAGAGCACGACCGCGTCGCGGCGGGTCAGGTTGCGCCCGACCCACTCGATCTGGTCGGCGTAGACGTTCGGGGTCGACATCTCTACGGTGGCCGGCAGGTTCAGCACGACCGGGCGGTCCGCCGTCGGCTCCCAGACGTCCATCACGGCCTCGCAGACCTCGACGGCGTACTCCAGCTCGGTGCCGGTGAACGACTCGGGGCTGTACTGCCAGCGCAGGTCGGTGCGGTCGTCCAGCAGCTTCTCCGCGTACTGGACGGTCCAGCGGGCGCCCTGGACCGCGATCTCGGTGATGCCGGCCCGGTCGGAGTTGAACACGACCCGCCGTTGCAGGGTGGACGTCGAGTTGTACAGGTGCAGCAGCGCCCTGCGGGAGCCGACCAGGGACTGGACGGTCCGCTCGATCAGCTCCTCGCGGGCCTGGGTCAGTACCTGGATGGTGACGTCGTCCGGGATCCGCTCTTCCTCGATCAGCTGGCGGATGAAGTCGAAGTCGGTCTGGCTCGCGGCCGGGAACCCGACCTCGATCTCCTTGTAGCCCATCCCGACCAGCAGCTCGAACATCTTCAGCTTGCGCTCGGGCGTCATCGGGTCGACCAGGGCCTGGTTGCCGTCACGCAGATCGACGCTGCACCACAGCGGCGCCTTCGTGATCTGGGCGTTCGGCCAGGTGCGGTCCGGCAGCGCGACCGGCGTGAACGGCCGGTACTTGTCGATGGGCATGCCGGAGGGAACCTGCGGATTGGTGATCACTGCATCTGCTTCCTGTCGAGGCCCTCAGCCCTGAGGTGCCTGTGACATCCGGGTCCCGTACGGCCGCGACGGGCGAAGTACGGGCCAGATGTGCTGACGCGCCAAGAACTCCGCGACGGGGAAGCCAGCCGGATGAGTCAGGCCCCGCCGCGGCGGATAAGGAGCAGGCCGCCAAGCCGTAGCTGCGTCAGCCCAAGGCGAGCGAGCAACGGCGCACTGGTCGGCAGGGTCGCCGGAAGCGAGGCACTCATGGCGTTAACACAGTAACCCAGCCCAGGCGCCGCCTGCGCCGTCGCGTGCCCAACACTTCCCTTGCGGCCGGATCCGGGTGGGCGCTTGACTTGGGCGGCGGTCGTCAGCCAAGGTAGGTGCGTGCGTCTGAACATTCTTGTGCGCGGTCTCGTAGTAGAGACGGAGCGTGCGTAGTCACCGGGGCAGGTCCCGGAGCCGACTCGTACGCAGCCCCTCAGTGCCCTCGGCACGAGGGGCTTTTTAGTGCCCTGGGCACGCCCCCGCGCCCCCCGAACCACGGCCCGTCAAGGAAGACGACCAGATGACTAGAGAGATCACCGGAGCCCAGTCGCTCGTCCACTCCCTGGAAGCGGTCGGAGCCGACGTTGTCTTCGGCATCCCGGGTGGCGCGATCCTGCCCGCTTACGACCCGCTGTACGACTCGGCCCGGGTCCGGCACATCCTGGTCCGCCACGAGCAGGGCGCGGGGCACGCCGCCGAGGGCTACGCGCAGGCGACCGGCAAGGTCGGCGTCTGCATGGCTACCTCCGGCCCGGGGGCGACGAACCTGGTCACGCCGATCGCCGACGCCTACATGGACTCGGTCCCGATGGTCGCGATCACCGGCCAGGTCGCGCGGCCGGCCATCGGGACGGACGCCTTCCAGGAGGCGGACATCTGCGGCATCACGATGCCGATCACCAAGCACAACTTCCTGGTCCAGTCGGCCGACGACATCCCGCGCACGATCGCCGAGGCGTTCCACCTCGCCGCCACCGGCCGGCCAGGGCCGGTGCTCGTCGACCTGCCCAAGGACGTCCTGCAGTCTCTGACGGCGGTGCTGCCGCACGAGGTGTGGCCGCCGACGCTCGACCTGCCCGGCTACCGGCCGGTGACCAGGCCGCACGCCAAGCAGGTCCGCGAGGCGGCCAAGATGATCAGCGCGTCCCGGCGGCCGGTGCTCTACATCGGTGGTGGCGTGCTGAAGTCCCGGGCCAGCGCCGAGCTGCGGATCCTCGCCGAGCTGACCGGGATCCCGGTCGTCACGACACTGATGGCCCGGGGTGCCTTCCCGGACTCCCACCACCTGCACCTGGGCATGCCGGGCATGCACGGCTCGGTGGCCGCCGTGACCGCGCTGCAGAAGTCCGACCTGCTGATCGCGCTGGGCACCCGGTTCGACGACCGGGTCACCGGCAAGCTGTCGTCGTTCGCGCCGACGGCGCAGATCATCCACGCCGACATCGACCCGGCCGAGATCGGCAAGAACCGGGTCGCCGACGTGCCGATCGTGGGCGACTGCCGGGAGGTCATCGCCGACCTGATCGGCGCGCTGCAGGCCGAGCCGAAGCCCGACCTCGCGGGCTGGTGGGACCACCTGAACCGGTGGCGCGACACCTACCCGCTCGGCTTCACCGAGCCGGCCGACGGCTCGCTGGCCCCGCAGCACGTCATCGAGCGGATCGGGAAGATCGCCGGTCCGGACGCGATCTACACGGCGGGCGTCGGCCAGCACCAGATGTGGGCCGCGCAGTTCATCTCCTACGAGCAGCCGTACACGTTCCTGAACTCCGGCGGCGCCGGGACGATGGGCTACGCGGTGCCGGCCGCGATGGGCGCGAAGGTCGGGCGGCCGGAGGCGACCGTCTGGGCGATCGACGGCGACGGCTGCTTCCAGATGACCAACCAGGAGCTCGCCACCTGCGCGCTGGAAGGCATCCCGATCAAGGTCGCCGTCATCAACAACGGCGCCCTCGGCATGGTCCGCCAGTGGCAGACGCTGTTCTACGACGAGCGGTACTCGAACACCGACCTGGGCACCCACCCGGCCAGCTCGCGCACCGGCGTGAAGCGGGTCCCCGACTTCGTTCGGCTCGCCGAGGCGCTCGGCTGCGTCGGGCTGCGCTGCGAGACGGCCGGGGACGTCGACAGCACGATCGAGAAGGCGATGGCCATCGACGACGCGCCGGTCGTCATCGACTTCGTCGTGCACCCGGACGCGATGGTCTGGCCGATGGTCGCCGCCGGCTCCAGCAACGACGACATCAAGGTCGCCCGCGGCATGGCCCCCGACTTTGACTACAGCGGCGACGCAGAGGTGAACCTGTGACCAGGCACACGCTTTCTGTTCTTGTGGAGAACAAGCCGGGGGTGCTGGCCCGGGTCGCGAGCCTGTTCTCGCGGCGGGGGTTCAACATCGAGTCGCTCGCCGTCGGGCCGACGGAGCACAGTGACATCTCGCGGATGACCATCGTGGTGGCCGTCGACGAGCTGCCGCTGGAGCAGGTCACCAAGCAGCTGAACAAGCTGGTGAACGTGCTCAAGATCGTCGAGATGGACGCGGACGTGTCGGTGCAGCGCGAGCTGGTGCTCATCAAGGTGCGCGCCGACGCGGCCGTCCGCTCGCAGGTCCTGGAGCTCGTCGGGCTGTTCCGCGCGAAGGTCGTCGACGTGGCCAGCGACGCCGTCACCGTGGAGGCCACCGGAACGCATGACAAGCTGGACGCGCTGGTCCGAGTCCTGGAGCCGTTCGGGATCAAGGAGCTCGTCCAGTCCGGCATGGTCGCGCTCGGCCGGGGCTCCCGTTCGATCACCGACCGAAGCCTGCGCGCCCTGGAGCGCACGGCGTAGCCAAGCCCTGGCTAACGGTAAGATCGCGCGCTGACGCCGAGGGCCTTCAGGCCAGAGAGCCCAGCTCGCGAGACCAGTCAGACCAAGTTCACCGGCGGCGGAAGAGGCGCGGAGCGCCGATTTCCGCCGAACGCCCTACAAGGAGATTCGCCCACGATGGTCGAGATCTACTACGACGACGACGCCAACCTCGACGACCTGACCGACCGGAAGGTCGCGATCATCGGGTACGGCAGCCAGGGCCACGCGCACGCGCTGAACCTGCGGGACTCGGGCGTCGACGTCCGCGTCGGCCTGCCGGAGACCAGCAAGAGCCGGGCGAAGGCGCAGGAGGAGGGCCTCCGGGTCGTCACCCCGTTCGAGGCCGCCGCCGAGGCCGACATCATCATGATCCTCGCGCCGGACACCGCCCACCGGAAGATCTACGCCGAGTCGATCCTGCCGAACCTCAAGGCCGGCGACGCGCTCGCCTTCGGCCACGGCTTCAACATCCGCTACAACCTGATCAGCCCGCCCGAGGGCGTCGACGTCTTCATGATCGCCCCCAAGGGCCCGGGCCACCTGGTTCGCCGGGTGTTCCAGGAGGGCAAGGGCGTGCCCTGCCTCGTCGCCGTCGAGACCGACGCGACCGGAAAGGCGCTGGCCACCGCGCTCGCCTACGCCAAGGGCATCGGCGGCACCCGCGCCGGGACGCTGCGCACGACCTTCACCGAGGAGACCGAGACCGACCTGTTCGGTGAGCAGGCCGTCCTGTGCGGTGGCGCGTCCGCCCTGGTCCAGGCCGGGTTCGAGACGCTGGTCGAGGCCGGCTACCAGCCGGAGATCGCCTACTTCGAGTGCCTGCACGAGCTGAAGCTCATCGTCGACCTGATGTACGAGGGCGGCATCTCCCAGATGCGCTACTCGATCTCCGACACCGCCGAGTACGGCGACGTCACCCGGGGCCCGCGGGTCGTCACCCCGGCGGTCAAGGCCGAGATGCGCAAGATCCTGGACGAGATCCAGGACGGCACCTTCGCGCGCGAGTGGGTCGCCGAGGACGACAACGGCCGCCCGAACTTCACCAAGCTCGTCGAGGAGGGCAAGTCCCACCCGATCGAGAAGGTCGGCTCGAAGCTGCGCTCGATGATGTCCTGGATCGCCAAGTAGCCGAGGTTTCGTAACTTCCGCGTAACGTCCAGTGACGGCCGGTAGGCCGTTGCTGGACGTTACGTGTTTTTGGGGCCGGGGTGACCTGGGACACCCGTTAAGCTCCTAGCCGCCGGAGGCGTCTGCCTGGCGCGGCCGGAGCGGCGGCAGCGCGCGAAGATCCGCGGCGGCGCCGCGCCCCTGCGCGCCTCAACGAGGAGATCACGTGCCCGTCGTACTCGTAGCCGAGGAGCTCTCGCCGGCCGGCCTGGCGGTGTTGTCCGGCGATTTCGAGCTTCGCCACGTGGACGGCGCCGACCGCGGTGCCCTGCTGCCCGCGCTCGCCGACGTCGACGCGGTGATCGTCCGGTCCGCGACGAAGATCGACGCCGAGGCGCTGGCCGCCGCGCCGAAGCTCAAGGTCGTCGCCCGCGCCGGCATCGGGCTCGACAACGTCGACGTCCCCGCCGCCACCACCCGGGGCGTCATGGTCGTCAACGCGCCGCAGTCGAACATCGTGAGCGCGGCCGAGCACGCGATCGCGCTGCTGCTCGCGGTCGCCCGCCGGGTTCCGGCCGCCGACCAGTCGCTGCAGAACGGCGAGTGGAAGCGCTCGAAGTACACCGGCGTCGAGCTCACGGAGAAGGTCGCCGGCGTCGTCGGCCTCGGCCGGATCGGTCAGCTGGTCGCGGCGCGGCTTGCCGCCTTCGGCATGACGCTCGTCGCCTACGATCCCTACCTCGCGCCGGCCCGGGCCGCGCAGATGGGCGTGCGCCTGGTCGACCTCGACGAGCTGCTGCGGGTCAGCGACGCCATCACGATCCACCTGCCGAAGACCAAGGAGACTCTTGGCCTGATCGGCGCCGACGAGCTGGCGAAGACCAAGCCCGGCGTCATCATCGTCAACGCCGCCCGCGGCGGGCTCGTCGTCGAGGAGGCGCTGGCGGACGCGATCCGCTCCGGCCACGTCGGCGGCGCGGGCGTCGACGTCTTCGTCAAGGAGCCGACCACCTCCTCGCCGCTGTTCGGGCTGGAGAACGTCGTCGTCACGCCACACCTGGGGGCCTCCACCAACGAGGCCCAGGAGAAGGCCGGCCTCGCGGTCGCCCGGTCGGTGCGGCTGGCGCTGCAGGGCGAGTTCGTCCCGGACGCGGTGAACGTGCAGGCCGGCGGCGTGGTCGCCGAGGACGTCCGGCCAGGTCTTCCGCTGGCGGAGAAGCTCGGCCAGGTGTTCACCGGTATCGCCGGCGGCCTCCCGGAGAACCTGACCGTCGAGATCCGCGGCGAGATCACCGAGTTCGACGTTTCCGTGCTCCAGCTCGCGGCGCTCAAGGGCGTGTTCCACGACGTCGTCGAGGAGCAGGTCACGTACGTGAACGCGCCGCTGCTGGCCAAGGAGCGCCATGTCGAGGTGGTTCTGGAGACGCACCGGGACAGCCCGGACTACCGCAACCTGGTCACCCTGCGCGGGGCGCTCGCGGACGGCACGGTGGTCTCGATCGCTGGCACGCTGATCGGCACCCGGCAGGTCGAGAAGATCACCGCGATCGACGGCTTCGAGGTCGACCTGAGGCCGGAGGCGCACCTGGCGTTCTTCCGGTACGAGGACCGGCCGGGCATCGTCGGCGCGGTCGGCGAGCTCTTGGGCGACGCGCACATCAACATCGCCAACGCCCAGGTCAGCCGGCTCGCCGTCGGCGGCCCGGCGCTGATGTCGCTCTCGCTCGACGACGCCGTCCCGGCCGACATCCTCCAGGAGATCGCGAAGATCATCGGTGCGCCGTACGCACGGGCTGTCAGCGTCAGCTAACGCATCCCCCGACCCGGACCACCTCGGCGAAGCGCGAACCAAGCGTCACCCGGACCGGGGGCCGCTTTGCACCACGCGTCAGCGGCACGTCACCGGGCGTCCCATTCTGACGGGACTGGAGGCAAAAAGAGGCCCGGTCGACCCCGCACCGTGGGGTATTCGTTGTGGTCTATCCGCACGTTGATGGAAAGACCATCGGGATGGCCCGGCGCGGGTTTACCGTTGCTGCCATGGCGTCGCCGGAACGGGAGCCCGCGGAGCACCGGGACCCCTTCGAGAACTTGCGCTTGGACGAGGGATTCGTCCGGGCCGCGCGGTTCGTCGAGCCCTCCGCCGCCGAGCGCGGTCGGACGGGCGACCGGCGCGATCCGGGCCGTTGCCAGGTCGTGCCCGCCAACCGGCGCCTTCCCGCCGGAATGCACAGGATGGTCTGGGCTCCGGGCCCGGGGCCGCGGCGTCGACGGGCCGCGCGGATCCTCGCCTTCGTCGCGGTGCTCGCCGGCGTCATGAGCATCGTCATCACGCTGCGTCACACAACCAATCGCACTCCGGCCACGACGCCGACCGCGACCGGCACTGGCCGAGCCACCTCCACGACCGCGCCCCTGGCGCCGCGGACGGCCAGCGGCTACCAGGTGTCCTCGGCCCTGCTGCCGACGCTGAAGGTCGGCGACTGCATCACCTGGGCGCTGCGGCCGGGCTCCACCGGCGCCATGGTCGTCTCGTGCACGACGCCGCACCGCGCCGAGGTGGTCAAGATTCTCGGCCTCACCGGACAGGTGCCCGGCGACATCTGGCCCGGATCCGCGGCCCTGGACAGCCTCGCGGCAACCCAGTGCGCCAAGGCCTTCCTGAGCTACACCAGTCATGCCAGGCCCGACCTGGAGATCGTCTCCAGCGCGTTGGAACCGGGTGCCGACGGGTGGAACGCCGGGGTACAGCAGCTGGCCTGCACGGCCCAGCTGCCCAACCGGGCCACGGTCAGCGAGTCGTTCGCCAGCCTCGCCACCACGCCGGCCTGACGCCACGCCACCGGAGGCCCAGGCCGGCCCTCGGCCGGTCCGGCGTCCCGCGCGCGCCCGGCGGTTGGGGCTCTCCGGCACCGGCAGGCAGCACCCAGCTCTGACGCGACATGCGGCGAGCCGCTACCCAACGTAAGTTACGGCCGTCGGCATCCCCGGACCAGCACCGATGACGGACGGTCCGGGCGCGAGCCGTCGCGGCGATCGGGGGAGGTAGCGCCGTGCCTTTGACTCCAGGCGGTTTCACAGCGATGGGCGGCGGGGGCCGGCGCCGGCGGGGCCCACGGCGCGGCGCCGCGCTGGCGGCGGCCGTGCTGCTGCTGCTCGGCGCCGGGGCCGGCGGCGGGTTCCTCTGGAAGACCGCGCGCGACCGGAACTCCGCCGACCGCGCCGTCCGCGACGTCGCGGTGGCCTATCTCGGGTCGTGGCGGGCGATCGACCGGGACCGCCCGGTCACACCCCCGGCCGTGACGCCGTCCCGGGCCGCGGCGAACGGCAACGCGGCCGGCCCGTCGGCCACGCCGAGCGCGACCGTCACGCCGCGGGCCTCCGCGGCGCCCGCCCTGTTCGTCGCCACGGGTTCGGCGCACGGTGGCGCGGGAGCGGGCGGCGGCGCGGGCGCGGGCGCTGCCGGTGTCTCCGCCGTCACCGGGCCGGGCGCGGCGGGCGCGGCCGGGATCGCGGCCGTCACCGTCCCGGGCGACACCGACGTCCCGACCCTGGTCACCGCGATGACCGACATGCGCGACCGGCTGCGCATCAGCGACGCCAGCTTCACCCCCGGCAAGGTCCACCGCGCCGGCACCAGCGCGACAGT
This sequence comes from Pseudofrankia inefficax, assembly GCF_000166135.1. Lineage (NCBI taxonomy): Bacteria > Bacillati > Actinomycetota > Actinomycetes > Frankiales > Frankiaceae > Pseudofrankia > Pseudofrankia inefficax. Next base: position 1,276,524 of record NC_014666.1, on the reverse strand, counting down.
CCCCTACACCGCGACGCTGCGCCTGGCCGACGCGCCGACGCCGTGGACCTACCCCGGCCAGCTGTCGCTGACGAAGCTCGGTGGCGTGTGGCGGGTGCAGGCGCGGCTGTCCTCGGTGCAGCCCGACCTCGCGCAGGGGCTGCGGTTCGACCGGACCGGCTCGACGGCCAGCCGCGGGCAGCTGCTCGACAGAGCGGGCCGGCCGCTGACGGAGGACCAGGATCTCGCCGGCAACCTCGTCGGCCAGATCTCCCCGCCGAGCGGGCTGCAGCGGGCCTACAACGACCGGCTCGAGGCTCTCGGCGGCCAGATCGTGCTGCGCGACGCGGCGGGGAAAACGGTGAAGACCCCGCAGACCTGGCCGATGGCCAACGGCCAGACGATACGCACCTCCATCAGCCTCTCCGTCCAGCAGGCCGCCGAGGCGGCGCTGGCGACCTCGCGGTGGCCGGCCGCGGCGCTCGTCGCGATCGACACCCGGACCGGGGGCATCCTCGCGTCGGCGAATCACCCGCCCAGCGGCTACGGCCGGGCCCTGCGCGGCACGTACCCACCGGGCTCGACTTTCAAGATCGTGACGGCGACCGCCGCGCTGATGAACGGGCGTAACGCCAACACCCAGCTGGACTGCTCGCAGACCATCCTGGCCGGCGGCCGATCCTTCTCGAACGCGGAGAACGAGAAGTTCGGGCCGCTGACGCTGCGCGACGCGTTCGCGCGCAGCTGCAACACGGCTTTCGTCGGCCTCGCCGAGTCGCTACCCCCTGGCGCGCTGGAGAAGGCCGCCCAGCTGTACGGCTTCGACGGGGCGGCGCCGTTGCCGATCGCGAGCGTCGGGGGCGTCTTCCCGGCCCCGCGGGACGGCGCCGAGCTGGCCTCGTCCGCGATCGGCCAGGGGCGGATCGCCGCGTCTCCGGCGCAGATGGCGAGCGTCGCGGCCGCGGTGGCCAGCGGCACCTGGCGCTCACCGTTCGTCGTCGGCGGCCCGGCCCGGTCCCACCAGCTGCCGGCGAAGATCCTGCCGGACCTGCGCTCGTTCATGCGGGCGGTCGTCACGGACGGGACTGCGGCGCAGGTCCAGTTCCCCGGTGAGGTGTTCGGCAAGACCGGCACGGCCGAGTACAACGCGGGGAACCCGCCGCCGACCCACGCCTGGTTCGTCGGCTACCGGGGCCCGATCGCCTTCGCGGTCCTCGTCGAGGACGGCGGCTTCGGCGCCGAGTCCGCCGCCCCGCTCGCCGCCGCCTTCCTGAACGCCCTCGACGGCAACCTCCCACCCCCGGCCAACCCGGCCACCGCCCCCGCAACCACCGCCGCCGCCCCCGGCTGAGCTCAGCCGACCAGTCAGGCCTCGACGGGGAGGATCTGGCGGAGTGGGGGGCGTTGGTAGTGGGCCGGGCGGCGGGTCCACTCTCGGGGGTAGCCGAGGGAGACCTCCTCGAAGCGGACGCCGTCGTAGCTGGTGGTGCGCGGGATGTGCAGGTGGCCGTAGACGGCGGCGGCGGCCCGGAAGCGCAGGTGCCAGTCGGCGGTCAGCTCGGTGCCGCACCACTGCGCGAACTCGGGGTAGCGCAGCACCCTGGTCGGCTCCCGGACCAGCGGGAAGTGGTTGACCAGCAGGGTCGGCGGGCCCGCGGGGTCGAGCGCCTCCAGCCGCTGCTCGGTGAGCGCGACCCGGGACCGGCACCAGTCGTCGATGGCCGGGAACGGGTCGGGGTGCAGCAGGTGCTCGTCCGAGCAGACGACGCCGGTCGAGTAGGCGTAGGCGAGCGCCTCGGCCTTGGTCGACGTGCCCTGCGGGCGGAACGTGTAGTCGTAGAGCAGGAACATCGGCGCGACCACGACCGGCCCGCCCGGCCCGTCCCAGGTCGGGTAGGGGTCCTCCGGCGTGAGCACGCCGAGCTCGCGGCAGATGTCGACCAGGTGCCAGTAACGGGCGACCCCGCGTAGCTGGACCGGGTCGCGGTTCGGCGTCCACAGCTCGTGGTTGCCCGGCACCCAGATGACCTTCGCGAACCTGCCGGCCAGCAGCGTGAGCGCCCAGCGGAACTCGGCGACGTACTCGGCCACGTCACCGACGACGAGCAGCCAGTCGTCGTCCCCGGTCGGACGCATCGCCTCGACCACGGCCCGGTTCTCCTGATGGCGGACGTGCAGATCGCTGCACGCGAGCAGCTTCCGGGAGGCGGCGGCCATTCTTCCGATGGTCGCACAGGCCGACCCGAACAGGGCGCGCCCGCCAGGACTGTGATCTTGTCGCGTTCGCCACCGGCCGCGGCACCCGGCCCGCCCGCTTCGCGCGGAGATCTCCCTTGACAGATCGCCTCATTGGTTAGTTACTTGAGTAGGTAACCAACCGAGCGACGAAGGGAGGGGTCTTGCTCGATGAGGGGACACCGCTGTTCGCCCAGATCGCCGAGCGACTGGCCGAGGAGATCGCCGATGGCGCCCTGGCGGAGGGCGGACGAGTGCCATCGACCAACGAGTTGGCCGCCTTCTACCGGATCAACCCAGCCACCGCGGCGAAGGGAATCAACGTGCTGACCGACGACGGACTGCTGGAGAAGCGGCGCGGCATCGGCATGTTCGTCGCCGCGGGCGCCCGGGACCGCCTGATCCAGGAGCGCCGCAAGCGGTTCGCGGAGCGCTATGTCGCCCCGCTGGTCACCGAGGCCACCCGGCTCGGGATCGACGCCGAGACCCTGACCGCCCTGATCCACGAGGCCAGCCACACGCAGGAGGGCGTCACCCCATGACCACGACGATCTCGCTCACCGGCGTGACCAGGCGCTACCGGGGCCACGTCGCCCTGGACGACGTCACGCTCGACCTCCAGGGCCCCACGATCACCGGGCTGCTGGGCCGCAACGGCGCCGGCAAGACGACGCTGATGCGGATCATCGCCGCCCAGCAGTTCCCGTCGGCCGGCCAGGTGCTGGTCCTCGGCGCCAGCCCGGTCGAGAACGACGCCATCCTGCGCCGCATGGTCTTCGTGCGCGAGGACCAGGTCTTCCCGGACATCCGGGTCCGCGACGCCCTGCGGATGGCGGCGCTGTTCTACCCGAACTGGAGCACCGAGCTGGCCGACGATCTGGTCGCCGAGTTCGAGCTGCCGAGCCGCCGACCGGTCAAGAAGCTGTCCCGGGGGATGCGGTCCGCGCTGAGCATCGTCATCGGCCTGGCGGCGCGAACCGAGGTCGTGCTGTTCGACGAGCCCTACGCCGGCCTGGACGCGGTCGCGCGCCAGGTGTTCTACGACCGGCTCCTCCTGGACTACGCGGAGCACCCGCGCACCGTGCTGCTGTCCACCCACCTGGTCGACGAGGTCGCCGGCCTGCTCGACCAGGTCGTGATCATCAGCCGCGGCCGGGTCGTCCTGAACGCCGCGGCCGACGACCTGCGGGGCCGGTACACGTCGGTGAGCGGCCCGTCCGCCGCGGTGGCCGAGCTCGTCGCCGGGCGCCCCACCTGGGAACGGCGCACGCTCGCGTCGCAGGAGGCCGTCGTCCTGGCCGAGCCTCTCGACGAGTCCGACCGGCTGCGCGCGCAGGAGCTGCACCTGCGGATGGAACCCCTGTCCCTGCAACAGATGCTGGTCGCCGTCTCCGGCCAGGCCGGCGAGGACTCGCTGGAGAGGACGAACGCATGACCACCCGGCGCACCATCACCAACGTCGCCCAGTACCACCTGGTCAACCGGCTGGTCTACCTGGGCATGCCCTGGGCCATCGTCGGGTTCAGCTTCGTCGTCAACCTGGTCGTGTCCACCCAGGTGGACGGGGTGCGGACCGGCGGGCTTGGCGCGATCTTCATCTACGTGCTCGTCTGCGGGCTCTACAGCACCACGGCGTCGCTGCCGTTCGGACTCGCCCTGGGTGTCAGCAGGCGGTCCTACTACCTGGGGACGATCTGCCTCTGGGCGGCCATCGCCGCGGCCGACGGTGCCGCGATCACCGCGCTGCAGGCGATCGAGCGGGCCACCGGCGGCTGGGGCGGGCACCTGTACTTCTTCCGGATCGCCGACATCCTCGACGGTCCCTGGTACATCACCTGGCTGACGTCGTTCGTGAGCATCGCAATGCTGTTCGCCTACGGCATGTGGTTCGGGATCGTGTTCCGCCGCTGGAGCATCCTCGGTTCGCTCGCCTTCGGCGCCGCCCAGGTCACCGTGGCGGTCGTCGCCATCCTGGTCGTCACCTGGACGCACGCCTGGGCCGGCGTCGGCGACTTCCTCACCAGCGCCGACGCGCTGGGACTGACCGCGATCCTGGCCGTGCTCGCCGCGGCCCTGCTGGCCGGCGGGTTCAGCACGATCCGCCGGACCACGGTCTGACCAGGCGACCGGTCCGGAACGCCTCCCCCGGACGGCCCACGGCCGATCGGCCTCGCCCCGGCGAGACCGATCGGCCGTCCGCGTCTACGCCGCGCCGAGTCGCTCCAGCAGGAGTGCCCGGACGGTCGAGGCGACGGCCTGGCCCTTCATGGCCTTCATGACGGCGCCGACGAGCGGGCCGACGGCGTTGAGGTTGCCGCCGCGGACCTTGTCGGCGAGGTCCGGGGACGCGGCGATCGCGGTGTCGACGGCCGCGGACAGCGCGGTGTCATCGGTGACGACAGCCAGGCCCCGGGCCGACACGACCTCGTCCGGGTCGCCCTCGCCGGCGAGCACACCGTCGATGACCTTGCGGGCCAGCGCGTCCGTGAGGCTCCCGTCGGCGATCAGCTCGATGATCCGGGCCACGTCGACCGGCCGGATCGCCAGCTCCGCGGGGGTCACGCCCTGGTCGGACGCGCGCCGGGCCAGCTCGTTGAGCCACCACTTGCGCGCCGCCGGGGCGGACGCGCCGGCGGCGATCGTCTCCTCGACCAGTTCGAGCGCGCCCGCGTTGCTCATGTCGACGAGATCGCGCGGGCTGAAGCCGTGCTCGGCGATCAGCCGGGCCCGCCGCTGCGACGGCAGCTCAGGCAGCGACGCCCCGACGGCGTCGATGTACTCCCGGGTCAGCGCCAGTGGAGTCAGGTCCGGCTCCGGGAAATACCGGTAGTCGGTCGCCTCCTCCTTCGACCGGCCGGCCGCGGTACGGCCCGAGGCCTCCTCGAAGTGGCGGGTCTCCTGGTGGATCCGCTCGCCACCGTCCAGCAGCGCCGCCTGGCGGGTGATCTCGTAACGGGCGGCCCGCTCGACCGACCGCAGCGAGTTGAGGTTCTTGGTCTCCGTCCGGGTGCCGAACGGCGCGTCCGGCTCGCCGGGGACCGGCCGGCGGCGCAGCGAGACGTTCGCGTCGCAACGCAGCGAGCCCTGCTCCATCCGGACGTCGGACACGGCGAGCGAGCGGCACAGCTCGCGCAGTTCCTCGACGTAGGCGCGGGCGACCTCGGGCGAGCGGATGTCCGGCTCGGTGACGATCTCCACCAGCGGGATGCCGGCCCGGTTGTAGTCGACGAGCGAGTGGGTCGCGCCGTGGATCCGGCCGGTGGCGCCACCGACGTGCAGCGACTTGCCGGTGTCCTCCTCCAGGTGCACCCGGGTGATGCCGACCCGGTGCACCTCCCCGTCGACCTCGACGGCCAGCCAGCCGTTCGAGCACAGCGGCTCGTCGTACTGGCTGATCTGGAAGTTCTTCGGCATGTCCGGGTAGAAGTAGTTCTTCCGCGCGAACCGGCACCAGGACGCGATCGAGCAGTTCAGCGCCAGGCCGATCATGACGGCGAACCGGATCGCCGCCTCGTTGACCACCGGCAGCGCGCCGGGCAGCCCGAGGCAGACCGGGCAGACCTGGGTGTTCGGCGCGGCGCCGAACGAGGTCGAGCAGCCGCAGAACATCTTCGACGCGGTGCCGAGCTCGACGTGCGTCTCCAGGCCGATCACCGGCTCGTACCGGGCGACCGCGTCCTCGAAGGACGGGGTGGCGATGACGGCGCCGTCCGTGCTCACCGGGACTCCTCTGCGTCCGTGCGCGTGGCTGTGTCTTCTGGGTTCGTGGTTGCCGCGTCCTCGTCCTGGCCCGGCGTGTCCTGGGCTCCTGGGCCGCCGCCCTGCCCGCGGGTGTCGCGCACGTGGATGTAGGTCAGGAAGATCGCGGCCAGGAGCCCGACCGTCCCCCAGACCAGCAGGATCGGGCTTACCGCGAACCCGCCGAGCACCAGCACGATGGCGGTGAACAGCCACAGCACGATCAGCAGCGTCCGGTCCTGCCGCCTGCTGCGCAGCCCGACCATGATGTCGTTTCCTTCCGTCTCGTCCGGCCGGCCCCGCGCTAGAGCGCGGGCGCGGCCGCCAGCAGCGGGTAGCCGCGGCGGGCGTCGAGCGCCGTCTCCAGCGCGCCGCCGACCTCGTAGAGCCGCTCGTCGGCGAAGGCCGGGGCCATGATCTGGAAGCCGACCGGCAATCCGTCAGAGAGGCCGGCCGGGACGCTCATCGCCGGCACGCCCGCCAGGTTCGCCGGGATCGTGCACAGGTCGTTGAGGTACATGGCGATCGGGTCGTCGACCTTCGCCCCGATCGGGAACGCGACCGTGGGCGTGGTCGGCGAGACGAGCACGTCGACCTGCTCGAACGCCGCGGTGAAGTCCCGGCTGATCAGCGTCCGTACCTTCTGCGCCTGGCCGTAGTAGGCGTCGTAGTAGCCGGACGACAGGGCGTAGGTGCCCAGGATGATCCGCCGCTTGACCTCGGGGCCGAAACCGGCCGCCCGGGTGCGGCTCATGACCTCCTCGGCGCCGGCCAGCCCGTCGTCGCCGAGCCGCAGGCCGAAGCGCATCGCGTCGAACCGGGCCAGGTTCGACGAGCACTCGCTCGGCGCGATCAGGTAGTAGGCGGCCAGCGCGTAGTCGAAGTGCGGGCAGCTGACCTCGACGATCTCCGCCCCGAGCTCGGCGAGCAGCGCCACCGCCTCGTCGAAGCGGGCCTGCACGCCGGGCTCGTAGCCGTCCCCGGACAGCTCCCGGACCACGCCGATCCGCAGCCCGCGCACCTCGCGGCGCACGGCGGCCTCGACCACCGGCGGGACCGGCCGGTCGACGCTGGTGGAGTCGCACGGATCGTGGCCGGCGATCGCCGCGTGCAGCAGCGCGGCGTCGGTGACGGTCCTGGCCAGCGGGCCGGCCTGGTCCAGCGAGCTGGAGAAGGCCACCAGCCCGTAGCGCGACACCCCGCCGTAGGTGGGCTTCACCCCGACCAGGCCGCAGACGGCGGCCGGCTGGCGGATCGACCCGCCCGTGTCCGTGCCGATCGCCAGCGGCGCCTCGAAGGCGGCGACCGCGGCCGACGAGCCGCCGGAGCTGCCACCGGGGATGCGGCTGAGGTCCCACGGGTTGCGGGTGGCGCCGTAGGCCGAGTTCTCGGTGGAGGAGCCCATGGCGAACTCGTCCATGTTGGCCTTGCCGAGGATCACGACGTCGGCGGCCCGCAGGCGCGCGGTGACGGTCGCGTCGTACGGCGGGTACCAGCCCTCGAGGATGCGGCTCCCGCAGGTCGTCGGCTGGCCCTTGGCCGTCAGGACGTCCTTGAGGGCGAGCGGGACGCCGGCGAGCGGCCCGAGCTGCTCACCGGCGGCGCGGCGGGTGTCGACCCCGGCCGCGGTGGCGAGCGCGCCCTCGACGTCGACGTGCAGGAAGGCGTGCACGGCGTCGTCGACCTTGGCGATCCGGTCGAGCGCCGCCTGGGTGGCCTCGACGGCGGACAGCTCGCCGGCCGCGATCGCTGCCGCGGTCTCGACGGCGGTGAGCCGGACGACGTCGGCGGATGCGTCGGTCATGGCTGCGGTCGGTCCTTCTCTGTCGTCTGTGGGCCTCTGGGAGGCTTCCTGGTTCGTCTGGGTCCCGCGTTCACCGGGACTGTCCGCGATCGGCGGCGGATCTGGCCGCGCGGGTGCGTCGACGCCTCGTCCTCGGGGTTCGCGGCCCGCCGCGTCGGCCTGGGCGGTCCCCCTGGCCTGGCTCGGCCACCGAGGCTCCGTCCGGCGAGCGGGCGTCGCGTGCCTGGGCGCCGCTACTCGTCCGGGTCGAGGATGCGCGGTACCCGGAAACGGCCTTCCTCGGCGGACGGCGCCCCGGCGAGTGCCTCCTCCGCCGTCAGCGACGGCCGGGTCGTGTCGACCCGGAAGACGTTGGTAAGCGGCACAGCATGGCTGGTGGGCGGGATGTCCGCCGCCGCGACCTCGGCGACCCGGGCGACGGCGGACAGGATCTGGTCCAGCTGTGGTGCGAGCGCGTCGAGCTCGGCATCCGACAGCGACATCCGCGACAGGCGGGCGAGATGCGCGACCTCGTCCCTCGTGATGGCCATGGCGGTGGACCCCTGTTCTACGGCCGTCTACCGGCCGGTTGTCGCCAGTGTCCAGCCAACGGCCTGACCGGACAATGAATTTTGCCGGGCGGCGACGACGGGCGACACCTCGGCGTGTCTGCGTAGCCTCATCGTACGGCGGACGCCGACGCGCCTGCCGCCGGGCAAGGCGCGATCTTCCCACGCGCGGCGGCCGCACAGCCGCGACGACATTCAGGAACGCACGCGGATGTCACCACAGCGTCACGCCGATCCGGAATCCTCGACGTCATGTCGTACCTCCTGCGTCTGCTGCTGCCCGACCGACCCGGCGCGCTGGGGGCGGTGGCGACGGCGCTGGGGCGGGTCGGGATCGACATCATCAGCCTCGCCGTCGTCGAACGGTCGACGGACGGCGCGATCGACGACCTGGTGGTGCAGCTGCCCATGGGTGGCCTCGCGGACAGCGCGCTGACGGCCGCGCACTCGGTCGCGGGCGTGCGGGTCGAGTCGCTGCGGCCGTACCTCGCGGACGGGGCCGGGGTCAGCGACGACCTGGACCTGGTGGACGCGCTCACCGACCGGCCGGGCGAGGCGGCCGCCATGCTCGCCGACCTCGTGCCCGGGGTCTTCCACGCGGACTGGGCTCTGCTGCTCGACTACGCCGGGCCGGGCGACGTGCGCATCCGGGAGGCGTCGGTCGGCGCGCCGGACCTGGGCGTGTACGACTACGCGAGCCCGCCGCGGGCGATCGAGCCGGTGCCGTGGCTGCCGCTGCCCGAGGCCCGGGTGATCGACCCGGCCGAAGGCGGCCTGCCTGCGCGCTGGTCCGAACGCGGCATGGAGCTCGCCGCCGCCCCCGTCGGCTGCGCCGAGCTGGTGATCCTCATCGGCCGTCCCGGTGGCCCGAGGTTCCGCTCCTCCGAGGTCGCCCGCCTGGCCCACCTGGCCGGCATCACCGCGTCCCTCGCCCGCCGCACAGCGCTGTAGGTCCTGCCGCGCGGCCCCGGGCGGCCCGGCCTACCGACGGCGCCACCATCGGGCCTTGATCGTCGTTTTGGCCCGCTACCGGTCGTGAAACACCCTGCCTACGACCATCCGAGGGCCAAACGGCGATCAACGAAGGCCGGGGCCTGCGGCTACTCCGTTCGAGAGGCGGCCGGGTCGGAGGGACCCGCGGTGACCCCGGACGGCTCCGCGGGCGACGTCGGGTCGCTGACCTGGGCCAAGGCACCGGCCGCTTCGACGCCCTCGGTGAGCAGGACGCGGAGGCCGGCCTCGTCGAGGATCGGGACCTTCAGGGATACGGCCTTGTCGTACTTCGTCCCGGCGTTCTCGCCCGCGATGACAAAGCTGGTCTTCTTGCTGACCGAGCCGCTGACCTTGCCGCCCAGGTTCTGGACCGCCTCCGTCGCCGAGTCCCGGGTGTAGCCCTCCAGCGAGCCGGTGATGACGACGGTGACGCCGGCCAGCGGGCGCGGGCCCTCGTCGGCGCCCTCGTCGGCCAGGGTCACGCCGCCGGCCCGCAGCCGTTCGACCAGGTCGAGGTGACGCGGGTCGGCGAACCACTCGACGACGGCGGCCGCGATCGTCGGGCCGACACCGTCGACGACCGCCAGTTCCTCCAGGCTGGCCGCCCGGATCGCGTCGGTCGAGCGCAGCTCCCTGGCCAGCGCCTGGGCCGCGGACGGGCCGACGTGGCGGATCGACAGGCCGACGAGCAGGCGCCACAGCGGGCGGTGCCGGGCCGCCTCGATGCCCTTGAGGACCTGCTCGGCCTTCTTGCCGAGCACCGACCGGCGCAGCGCCTTGCCGTCCGGGCCCTTGACGAGCTTGCCGTTCTCGTCGCGGACGGTCTCGATCCGCTCGAACAGCGGCATCCCGGTGAAGGACCGCTCGTCGAGGTGGAAGACGTCCGCGATGTCCTTGACCCGGCCAGCCTCGATCAGGTCGATCGCGCTCTCGCCGCCGAGGCCGTCGATGTCCAGGGCGCCGCGCGACGCCAGGTGGATGATCGCCTCTCGGCGCTGGGCCGGGCAGCCGACCGTGTTCGGGCAGCGGGTGTCGGCCTCGCCCTCCGGGCGGACCAGCTCGGTGCCGCACTCCGGGCAGTGGGTGGGGAAGACGAACTCGCGCTCGGTGCCGTCGCGCAGATCGACGACCGGCCCGACGATCTCGGGGATCACGTCGCCAGCCTTGCGCAGGATGATCATGTCACCGATCAGGACGCCCTTGGCCTTCACCTGGTCGGCGTTGTGCAGCGTGGCCAGGCCCACCGTCGAGCCGGCCACCGTGACGGGCTCCAGCACGCCGAACGGGGTCACCCGGCCGGTCCGGCCGACGTTCACCTCGATCGATTTCAGCCGGGTGGTCACCTCCTCCGGCGGGTACTTGTAGGCGATCGCCCACCGGGGCGCCTTGGAGGTGGCGCCGAGCCGGCCCTGGGTGGCCAGGTCGTCGACCTTGACCACCACGCCGTCGATCTCGTGCTCGACGTCGTGGCGGTGCTCGCCCCACTCGCGGATGTAGGCCAGCACGGCGTCGACGTCGCCGACCACCCGGTAGCGCGGGGAGATCGGCAGCCCCAGCTCGGCGAGCGCCTCGTAGGCCGCCGACTGCGAGGGCGGGTCGAACCCGCGGCGGGCGCCCAGGCCGTGCACGTACATCGCCAGGCCTCGGGACGCCGTCACCTGCGGGTCCTTCTGCCGCAGCGAGCCGGCCGCGGTGTTGCGTGGGTTGGCGTACGGCTTCTTCCCGTCGGCGACCAGTGACTCGTTGAGCGCCACGAACGCGGCGACCGGGAAGAAGACCTCCCCACGCACCTCCAGCAGCGCCGGGACGTTCGGCCCGCGCAGCCGCGCCGGGACGCTGCGCAGCGTGCGGATGTTGGCGGTGATGTCCTCCCCCACCCGGCCGTCGCCCCGGGTCGCGGCGCGGACCAGCACGCCGTCCTCGTAAACCAGGTCGACCGCGAGCCCGTCGATCTTCAGCTCGCAGAGCCAGGCCGCGACCGAGGTCTCCTTCGTGGCCCTGGCCGCCCAGGCCTGGAACTCGTCCTCGTCGAAGGCGTTGTCCAGCGAGAGAAGCCGTTCCAGGTGGGTGACCGGCTCGAACAGCTCGGACGGGGTCTCGGTGACCTTCTGGGTCGGCGAGTCCGGGGTGCGCAGGGCCGGGTAACGCTCCTCCAGCGCGACGAGCTCGCGGTAGAGCACGTCGTACTCGGCGTCCGAGACGGTCGGCGCGGCCAGCACGTAGTAGCGGTAGGCGTGCTCGTCGAGCACCCGGGCGAGCTCCGCGGCCCGGGCCCGCGCGTCCGCGGGCACCTCCTCGGCCCCGGCCTGGACGCCCGCGGCCGCGAGCTCGGCCTCGTCGGCGGTCGCCGTCTCGTCCGGCGTGGGGCCGCTCATTCGGGTGACTCCACGAGCACCCGGGCCGCGGCCCGGCAGTGCCGCATCGCCAGGCGCGCGTACCGCTCACTCGCGCCGGCGAGTCCACAGGTGGGAGTCACGGCGACCACCTCCCCGAGCTGTTCGGGCCGAAATCCCAGCCGGCGCCACAGCGACCGGACTGGGTCGACCGTACGACCCGGGTCCGACAGATCCGACCAGCCGCCACCGGCGGCCGGGCCGCGCTCCTGGCTGTCCGGCGCCTCGTCACGATCGGTGGCCCACGCGATCCGCTCGCTCGACCTGCCGCGCGCCGCGGCGACGGGCCGGCGCGGCCCGGTCCCGATCTTCGCGTCCGCCGCGAGGGCCGCCGACGGGGACGGTGGCGCCACCGTGTCGATCCGGTCGGTCGACGGGACGACCCCCATCATCAGCCGCAGCCCGGACTCCACGGCCTCGCCGATGGAGTCGTCGTCGGCCTCGCTGAGGAGGGTCGCGTCCAGGCCGACGAACTGCGCGCCGGCCCGGCGCAGCAGCGCCAGCGGCACGTCGGGCGCGCAGCAGTGCACCCCCACCCCGGCCACGTGGTTCGCGGCGGCGGCCTTCGCCAGGACCAGCCCGAGCCGCTCGCCGGCCAGCTCCTCCTTGACGACCCGGAGCACCGAGAACCCGCTCGGGGTACGAATCCGGCCCGCGAGCACCGCCGGCAGGGACGGCTCGTCGAGCTGGACGAGCAGCCGGGCACCGGGCACCCGCCGCGCGATCGTCGTCAGCAGGTCGTCCAGGCCGACGGCCAGCGACTCGGCCAGGTCACGGGTCGCGCCATGGTCGGACAGGGCCTTGTGGCCGCGGGTCAGCTCGACGCCGGCCGCGAGCGTCCACGGCCCGGCGACCGCGATCTTCAGGGGGCCGACATACCCGTCGGCGGCCTCCTCGATCGCGTCGAGGTCCTGCTCGACCATGCCGCGCGCCCGCCGGTAGTCCAGCCCGGGCCGCGCCACCAGGCGCCAACCGGACGGCTGCAGGTCCACCGGCAGCTCGGCCGCGATCGCCGCGGCCCGGCCGAGCATGTCCCCGCCCGGCCCGCGGCCCGGCAGCTCCACCAGATGCGGCAGGTCGGGGAACTCGTCGAACACCAGCTTCGCCGCGATCAGCGGGTCGTTTCCCGGCAGCGATCCGACTCCTGTGGCGGCCCCCGCCGGCCACAGGGACGTCCATCCCGACTCACCACTTGTTGTCACGCGATCAAAGCTATTCCAGCCGGATGTCCTCCGGGGGTCAGCGCGCGCCGGGCGCGCGCCGCGCGCCTACGCCAGGGCGCGCTCGGCCATCGTGCGCAGGATGTGACCGCCGCCGAGAACCCGGTCGCCGTCATAGAGAACGACGGCCTGGCCGGCGGCCGTGCCACGGACCGGAGCGCGCAGCTCGATCGACAGCTCGCCCCCGTCGGCCCGCGCGACAGCCGGCACAGCGTCGCCGTGCGCACGGACCTGGGCGAGGCACTCGACGTCGACCCCTTCGGGCGCCGCCCACACGCCCGCGTCCGCGACCAGCCGCCACACGTCCAGCGACTCGGCCGGGCCGACGGTCACGGTCGACGTCACCGGCGAGATGTCCAGGACGTAGCGGGGCCGGCCGTCCGGCGCCGGGCGGCCGAGGCGCAGCCCGCGCCGCTGGCCGACGGTGAACGCGAAGGTCCCGTCGTGCGCGCCGAGGGTCTCCCCGGTCGCCGCGTCGACGATCGGCCCCGGCTTGGCTCCCAGCCGGTCGCGCAGCCAGGCGCCGGTGTCACCCGACGGGACGAAGCAGATGTCGTGGCTGTCCGGCTTGTCGGCGACGCCCAGGCCACGGGCGGCGGCCTCGGCCCGCACCTGCGCCTTCGTGGAATCGCCCAGCGGGAAGATCGCCCGGCGCAGCTGCTCGGGGCGCAGCGTGCCGAGCACGTAGGACTGGTCCTTGGCCGGGTCGACCGAGCGGCGCAGCACGCCGTCGGCGGACAGCCGGGCGTGGTGCCCCGTGACGACGGCGTCGAAGCCGAGCGCGAGCGCCCGGCCCAGCACGGCGGAGAACTTGATCCGCTCGTTGCAGCGCACGCACGGGTTCGGCGTCTCACCGGCGGCATACGCGGCGACGAAGTCCGCGATCACGTCGGTCTCGAACCGGTCGGCCAGGTCCCAGACGTAGAACGGGATGCCCAGCACGTCGGCGGCGCGGCGGGCGTCACGGGCGTCCTCGACCGTGCAGCAGCCCCTGGCGCCGGTGCGCTCGGCGTCCGGCGAGCGGGACAGCGCCAGGTGCACGCCGGTGACCTCGTGCCCGGCGTCGACGGCACGCGCGGCGGCGACCGCCGAGTCCACCCCGCCCGACATCGCGGCGAGCACCCGCATCACGCCACCCCCTGTGCGCTTCGCCCCTCGAGAATGCTGTCCCCTCCAGAATGCCTGACCCGTGCCCTAGGTCCCGCCGAGGCCGGCGAGCTCGCCCGCGCGGCTGGCCCGGTCGACGACCGGGGCGATCGCGGCGACGACGGCCTCGACGTCCGCGGCCGTCGACGTGTGCCCCAGCGAGAACCGCAGGGAGCCGCGGGCGCTCGGCTCGCCGGCGCCCATCGCCAGCAGCACGTGCGACGGGCGAGCCACCCCGGAGGTGCAGGCCGAGCCGGTCGAGCACTCGATGCCCCGGGCGTCGAGCAGCATGAGCAGCGAGTCGCCCTCGCAGCCGGGGAAGCTCAGGTGGGCGTTGCCGGGCAGCCGGCCGGGACCGGGCGGGGCGCCGTTGAGCACCGCCGTCGGCACCGCGGCCAGCACCTGGCGGACCAGCTCGTCGCGCAGCGAAGCGAGCCGAGCGGCCTCGGCCGGGAGGCCGCTCGCGGCGGCCTGCGCGGCGGCGGCGAACGCGGCTGCGCCGGCGGCGTCCAGCGTGCCGGACCGGACGTCCCGCTCCTGCCCGCCGCCGTGGGTGAGCGGGGTGACGGTCAGGCCGCGGCGCAGCAGCAGCGCGCCGATACCGACCGGCCCGCCGATCTTGTGGGCGGTGACCGTCATCGCGTCGACGCCGCTGTCGGTGAACCCCAGCGGCACCTGCCCGAACGCCTGCACGGCGTCGGTGTGGAACGGCACCCCGTGGGCGTGGCTGAGCTCCGCCAGCTCTGCGACCGGCTGCACGGTGCCGACCTCGTTGTTCGCCCACATCACCGAGACCACCGCGACGTCGTCCGGCCCGTCGCCGGCGCAGAGCGCGGCGGCGAGGGTACGCGGGGACACGAGCCCGGTCTCGTCGACCGGCAGCAGCTCCAGGACGGCGTCCTGCGACTGCTCCAGCCAGTGCGCCGGGTCCAGCACGGCGTGATGCTCCACCGCGCTGACGAGCACCCGGCGCCGGCGCGGGTCGGCCGCCCGGCGGGCCCAGTACAGGCCCTTCAGGGCGAGGTTGTCGCTTTCCGTCCCGCCACCGGTGAAGATCAGCTCGGAGGGCCGGCAGCCGAGCACGCCGGCGAGCGCCTCGCGGGACTCCTCGACCGCCCGGCGGGCCTGGCGGCCGCCGGCATGCAGCGACGACGGATTGCCCGCGACCGCGTGCGCCGCCATGAACGCGGCGAGCGCCTCCGGCCGCATCGGCGTCGTCGCCGCATGGTCGAGATAGTTCACAGCTCAACAGGTTAGCCGCGGGCCCGCCCCGCTCACCCCCGTTGGCCGCCGGCCCTCGCGCCCGTGCTTCGCCTGGGGCGCAGGGCGGCGGCCACCCGCCCAGCCCAGGGCGGCCCAGGCGGGAGCAGCGGGCGAGCCGTCCGGGCACGGGCACAGCCCCACCAGACACCGGCACTGTAGGCGGCGTCGTCCAGCATCCGCACCAGCACGTAGGGCCCGAGCCCGACCGGCGGGCGAGTGATCCACCAGTCGCGGCCGGCGGGGATGACGACGGCCGCGGCGAACACCCGTCGCCCCGCCCGGCTGCTCGCCAGCAGCGGCCACCAGCCGCGGCGGATGTTGTCAGCGGCGGCCTCGACGGCGTAACGGCGCCCGGCGAGCACCATCACCCAGGCGAGGCGTCCCGGTCTCGGCGCCGCGGCCAGCCGGCGGGACAGTCGGGACGCGGTGAGCACGCCACGACCAGCGGTCGCCACGCCGACAGCCCCGACGACGGCTCGCCGTGCCGCGCCCGCGGGGGCGGCGGCGAGCGCGACGGCCCCGGCCCCGGCGAGCGCGGCAGGGCTCGCCGGACGCAGCGGGCCGGCGTGGCGGACGGCCAGCGGACCGGCCGAGGAGCCGTAACCGAACCGCTGCCTGGCCCAGCCAAACCAGTCAGCGCGCGGCCGGTGATGAACGACCGCCGCCGGCTCGTAACGCACCGACCACCCGGCCGCGACCAGCCGCCAGACGAGGTCCACGTCCTCGCCGTACCGCAGCGCCGGGTCGAAGCCGACCAGTTCCCGGCGGACCAGCAGCACCGCCGTCGGCACGTAGCTCACCCGCGACCCCGGCCGGACCGCCGCGGGCCGCGCCCCGAGGTCCAGCGGCGACCGGGCGCTCTCGTATCTGGCCAGCAGCCCGGCCCGCGCCCCCACCTGCACGGGGGACGCCACCCGTGGCGCGACGGCCGCGACGGCCGGGTCGGCGAGGTGCCCGAGCAACAGACCCAGCCAGCCCGCATGGCCGGTCGCGGCACCCAGCTCGTCGGGGAGCTGGATGTCGGCGTCGCAGAACAGCACGAGAGGGGTGGTCGCGGCCGCCGCGCCCGTGAGCCGGGCGGCGGCCGGGCCGCGTGGGCGTTCGTGGCGCAGCACCCGGGCTCCGGCGGCCGCCGCGACCGCGCCCGTCGCGTCGGTCGAACCGTCGTCGACGACGATCACCTCGGCGCACCGGCGGGCCAGCGCCGCGATCAGCGTGCCGAGCCCGGCCGCGCCGTCTCGCACCGGCAGCACCGCCGTAACCGTCGCCATCCGGCCGCCAGGCTGGGCCGGCGGCACCGGCCAGGCCAGGCCCGCGTCGACGAGCCGGCGGGCGAGCGCCCCGGCGCCCGGCCCGGCCCGGCCGACCGGCCGACCGGCCAGAAGCGCCTCCCATACGGAGCCTCCCGCGACGGACAACGTCAGCAGCCGCAATGGCGAACCACCCAACAACACCTTTCCGCGCGACAGAACGGTGGTTTCCGGGTCACACTGCACATGGAAGTCCGCTGGTAGCGGCGGCGCCCCGGCCGGGCCTGGCACCATGCCCGGCCCCGGTGGCGTGGGTACGGCGCGAGCCGGGCCCGTCGCCGGCCCAGCGGCCTCCGCCCCGGCCGTCGACGACGACGCGCCACCCACGCCCCCGACAGCGCCGGGCGCCAGGGCTCGCCACACCGCGTCACGCAACGCGGCCAGGTGGAGCCTCGCGGTGCCCGCACGGCCGGCCGCCGACAACAGCCGCCCGCTTCTGGCAACAGGAGGCAACGGCCTGCGCCTGGCCACAGAACACCACGGCCCGCACCTGGCCGCAGAACACCAAGGCCCGCACTTGGCCAATGAACACACAGGAGGAACGGTATGGACTCGCTCGCCCCGACGACGGACATCGCGGCCGCCAGCACCCTCGAGGCCGGCGCGCCGGCCGAGCCGATCGTGGAGGACCTCCTCGTCGAGGACGTCTCGATCGACGGCATGTGCGGCGTCTACTAGATCGCCGCTGTCCCAGATGACTCCTGGCCTGACACCCGTGGGCGCGCCTGAGGGCGCGCCCACGGCGTCCTCTCACCCGACACCGGCGCATGCCGTGGCCAAGGCATCCGGGGTGACGTTCGACCCGGCGCTGCCCTACCGCCTGCATCCGAAGGTGGCGCTGCGGCCGGAACGCTTCGGCGCGCTGGCGTACTCCTACGCCACCCGCCGGCTCTCGCTGCTCAAGGACCTCGACCTGGTCACCGTCGTCCGCGCGCTCGGCGACGCGCCCTCGGCGGGCGACGCACTGGCCGCCGTGCCGGCAGCCAAGCGGCCCGCCGTCGAGCGCGCGCTGGCGCGCCTCGTCGAGACCGGCTTCGTCCAGCCCCGCTGACCCACCTGGGCTCGCCCGCCGCGCGAGCACCCATAGACAACCCCGCCAGCTTTCGCCCGACGGAGGCCATTGTGAGCGTCACCGACCTGGCCGTAGCCCCGAGCCTCGCGCCGACGCCGGCGAGCGCGTCGCTGCAGCAGACGCTGCTGCGCGGCCTCGAGGCACCGATCTGCCTCACCTGGGAGTGGACCTACGCCTGCAACCTGCAGTGCGTGCACTGCCTGTCGTCCTCGGGCCGGCGCGACCCGCGCGAGCTCGACACCGCGCAGATGCGTTCGGTCGTCGACCAGCTGGCCGACCTGCAGGTCTTCTACGTCAACGTCGGCGGTGGCGAGCCGATGACGCGCCCCGACTTCTTCGAGGTGCTGGAGTACTCGGTCGACCACGGGGTCGGCGTGAAGTTCTCCACCAACGGCGGGATGATCGACGCGTCCAACGCCCGGCGGCTGGCCGACCTGGACTACGTCGACATTCAGATCTCGCTCGACGGCGCGGACGCGATGACCAACGATCCGGTTCGCGGCCTGGGCTCCTACGACCGGGCCCGCCGCTCGATGGAACACCTCGCGACCGCCGGGTTCGGTGCCTTCAAGCTGTCGGTCGTCGTCACCCGGCACAACGTCGACCAGCTCGACAGTTTCGCCGCCCTTGCCGCCGACTACGGGGCCGAGCTGCGGATCACCCGACTGCGCCCGTCCGGCCGCGGCCAGGACTCGTGGGCTCGGCTGCACCCGACCGCAGACCAGCAGCGCGAGCTGCACGGCTGGCTGCTGGCCAGGCCCGAGGTGCTCACCGGCGACTCGTTCTTCCACCTCGCCGCCTACGGCCAGGCATTGCCCGGTCTGAACCTGTGCGGCGCCGGCCGGGTGGTCTGCCTCATCGATCCGGTCGGCGACGTATACGCCTGCCCGTTCGCCCTGCATGACCATTTCCGGGCCGGCAGCGTGCTCGACGACGGCGGCTTCGCGAACGTGTGGCGGACCTCGGCCCTGTTCACCGAGCTGCGCGAGCCCGACAACCCCGGCGCCTGCACCTCATGCGGTCACTACGACGCCTGCCAGGGCGGCTGCATGGCGGCGAAGTTCTTCACCGGCCTGCCTTTGGACGGCCCGGACCCGGAATGCGTCCTCGGCCACGGTGAGGCCGCGCTGACCGCGGTGGACCCGCACAGCCTGCCCATCATCGACAACGACCACAGCAAGCGCCGCCGGCTGCCCCTGTCGGTGCTCTGAGGGCGCGCCGCCCGCCCGCGACGGATCAGAAGTCGCCGGCGGTGCGGCGCATCTCGTTCAGCAGCCCGACAAGGGTGTCGATACCACCCTCGGGCAGGCCAAGGTCCGCAAAGACGGTGCCGTTGAGCTTCTCGGTGGCCGCCAGCGCCGTCGTGCGGCCCTCGTCGGTGATCTCGGCGAGGATCGCGCGGCGGTCGGTGGGGTGCGGAATGCGGCGAACATGGCCGCGCGTCTCCAGCCGGTCGACGGCGCTGGTGACGCTGGTCGGGTGCACCTGCAGGCGGACACCGATCCGGTTCAGCGGCAGCCTGCCCTCCCGGCTGAACAGCAGCAGCATGAGCACCTCGTAGCGGGCGAACGTCAGCTCGAACGGCCGCAGCACCTCGTCGACCCGGCCGAGCACGATCTGCTGGGCGCGCATCAGCGAGGTGATCGCGGCCATCCCGTCCGCGGTCTCCCCCCATCCGTGCGCGGTCCACTGGCGCCGCGCCTCGGCGATCGGGTCGAAAGGCAGGGGTTTACGAGGCGGCACGGTGGGGGCGCTCCGGCGGGTGCGGGCGTCGACGGGGGCACCGCCGACGCTACGGCGTAGTAACTTGCGCCCATTGCATCTCAGGTGTGGACGTCAAGGCAAAACGGCACGGCGTCCAAGTGCCACGATCGAACGATTGATTCCCACTCGCACCGTCGAATCGGGCCCGCCGCGGCCCTGAGATGTGATCGCCGCCGCACCCGCGGACCGCGGGGCCGGGCCGCTACGCGGGCCGCCGCCCGTCGGTCGGCTCGGCCGCCCGGGTCAGACGTTGCGGCGGTACTGGCCGCCCACCTCGAAGAAGGCGTCGGTGATCTGACCGAGGGAGCAGACCCGGACGGCGTCCATCAGAGCCGCGAAGGTGTTGCCGCCGCTGGACGCGGTGTCGCGCAGGTGGCGCAGCGCGGCCTGGGCCTCGATCTGGTGCCGGCTCTGGAAATCGGTGACCCGGGTCAGCTGCGACTTCTTCTCGTCCTCGGTCGCGCGGGCGAGCTCGAGGGTCGTGGCCGCGTCGTCAGTGCCGGCGGGGGCGACGAACGTGTTGACCCCGATGATCGGTAGCGAGCCGTCGTGCTTGCGGTGTTCGTAGAGCATCGACTCGTCCTGGATGCGGCCACGCTGGTAGCCGGTCTCCATCGCCCCGAGCACGCCGCCACGCTCGGAGATCCGCTCGAACTCCGCGAGCACGGCCTCCTCGACCAGATCGGTCAGCTCGTCGATGACGTACGACCCCTGGAGAGGGTTCTCGTTGCCGGCGAGACCCCACTCCTGGTCAATGATCATCTGGATGGCGAGGGCTCGACGCACCGACTGCTCGGTCGGCGTCGTGACGGCCTCGTCATAGGCGTTCGTGTGCAGGCTGTTGCAGTTGTCGTAGATCGCGCACAACGCCTGCAGGGTCGTCCGGATGTCGTTGAAGTTCATCTCCTGCGCGTGCAGGGACCGGCCGGACGTCTGCACGTGGTACTTCAGCTTCTGCGAGCGCTCGGCGGCTCCGTAGCGCTCCTTCATGGCGACGGCCCAGATCCGGCGGGCTACCCGACCGATGACGTTGTACTCGGCGTCCATGCCGTTGGAGAAGAAGAACGACAGGTTCGGCGCGAAGTCGTCGATCTTCATGCCACGGGCCAGGTAGGCCTCGACGTAGGTGAAGCCGTTGGCCAGCGTGAAGGCGAGCTGGCTGATCGGGTTCGCCCCCGCCTCGGCGATGTGGTACCCCGAGATCGAGACCGAGTAGAAGTTGCGGACCGCGTTCTGGATGAACCACTCCTGCAGGTCGGCCATGCAGCGCAGCGCGAACTCGGTCGAGAAGATGCAGGTGTTCTGGCCCTGGTCCTCCTTGAGGATGTCGGCCTGGACCGTGCCGCGGACCGTCGTCAGCGCATGTGCCCGAACTGCGGCCGCTTCGGCAGCGGAGGGCTCACGGCCTTCCTTCTCGACGAACGCCGCAAGCTGCTGGTCGATCGCGGTGTTCAGGAACATCGCGAGAATCGCGGGCGCCGGCCCGTTGATCGTCATCGACACGCTGGTGGTCGGCGAGCACAGGTCGAAGCCGTCGTAGAGCGCCTTCATGTCGTCAAGGGACGCGATCGAGACGCCGGAGGTACCGACCTTGCCGTAGATGTCCGGTCGGGTGTCGGGATCCCGGCCGTACAGCGTGACGGAGTCAAAAGCCGTGGAAAGCCGGGTCGCGGCGGCGCCCTCGGAAAGGAAATGGAAGCGGCGGTTCGTCCGGAACGGGTCGCCTTCGCCGGCGAACATCCGGGCTGGCGCCTCACCGGCGCGCTTGAACGGGAACACACCGGCGGTGAACGGGAAGAGCCCCGGAAGGTTCTCTCGGCGCAGGAAGCGGACCAGGCGGCCGTCATCGTCAATCTTCGGCACCGCGACCCGCGGCACCTTCGTTCCGGAGAGCGTCGTCCTCGTCAACGGCGTGCGGATCTCGTTGTCCCGTACGCGGTAGACCATCTCGTCGCCAGACCGCTCGGCAACCAGTGCCGGCCAGTTCGCGAGCTGCTCGCGGATCTCCGGGCTAAGCGCGGCCTCTGCCTGGTCCCGAAGCGCGGCCAGCGCGCTAGTCGCCGAATCGCCCTCCGTCGCGCCTTCCAAGGCCGTGATGGCCGTTGTCAGGTGTTCCCGCCGACGGGCGGCCTCGGCCTGCTGCTCGGTCCGCGCGTGGTAGTCGCGAACGGCATCGGCGACCTCGGCGAGGTAACGGACCCGCTTCGGTGGAACGACCGTCGTCAGCCCGCTGGAGGCGCGCACCGTGACCGTCGGCAGGGCTCCGCTGGCGAGCGGGAGTCCGTGCCCACGAAGGAGACTCTTGAGCTCCTGGTAGAGCGCGGTGACGCCGTCGTCGTTGAAACGGGCCGCGGAGGTACCGAAGACCGGCATCTCCTCCCACGGGGTGCCGAACGCCTCACGGTTGCGGACCAGCTGGCGGGCCACATCGCGGCGCGCGTCCTCGGCGCCCCGCCGCTCGAACTTGTTGACGGCCACCACGTCCGCGAAGTCCAGCATGTCGATCTTCTCAAGCTGGGAGGCGGCGCCGTATTCAGGCGTCATCACATAGAGCGACACGTCACAGAACGGCACGATCGCCGCGTCACCCTGCCCGATGCCGGGGGTCTCGACGATGACCAGGTCATAGCCGGCCGCCTTGGTCGCGGCGATCACATCCGCGAGATGCTCGGGCACCTCCTGGCCAGCCGTCCTGGTGGCCAGCGAACGGAAGAAGACCGGTCCGCCGACGGCGGTATCGCCGAGAGCGTTCATCCGGATCCGGTCGCCGAGGAGTGCACCGCCACCGCGACGACGAGTCGGGTCGACCGCGATGACCGCGATCCGCAGCTTGTCCTCCTGGTCGAGCCGGAAGCGCCGGATCAGCTCATCCGTGAGCGACGACTTGCCAGAACCACCCGTACCGGTGATGCCGAGCACCGGGGTCGTCCGGTCCGCGACCGCACCGCGCAGCCACTCCGCGAACTCCGGGTCACGGCCGGCCTCCAGCACCGAGATCGCCCGCGCGAGCGAGGCCTCGTCCCCGGCCAGCACCGCGTCCCTCGACGGCGTGAGCGCCGCGAGATCGCGGTCGCTCTCCTGAACCGTCAGGTTGATCATGGCCGGCAGGCCGAGCCGCTGGCCATCCGCCGGCGAGAAGATCCGGGCCACTCCGCGCGCGTGCAGCAGCTCGATCTCCTCGGGAACGATGACGCCGCCGCCGCCCCCGTAGACCCTGATGTGTCCCGCTCCGCGCTCCTGAAGCCGCTCCACCAGGTACGTGAAGTACTCGACGTGCCCGCCCTGGTAGGACGACACGAAGACCGCCTGAACGTCCTCCTGGACCGCGGCCGCCACGACCTGCTCAACGCCCCGATCGTGGCCAAGGTGGATCACCTCGGCCCCCTGCGCCTGCAGCAGCCGCCGCATGATGTTGATCGCCGCATCGTGGCCGTCGAACAGCGAGCCAGCGGTCACCGCGCGGAACGGGTAGACCGGCGTGTGGAGAGCGGACGTCGCACCCATCGACATGCACCTCCGAGACACCGCACCCCGCGGCAAGGCGACCTGCTTGGCTACCCGATAGTAGGACGTCCATCTATCGGACGCCACCGGACCGCCGCCATGTGTCTCACAGCACCCGCCCCGCCGATCACCACGGCGGTCATCACGGGCCCGTTCCGCGGAACGCGAAGATCGCCGGCCCGGACCGGGGGCCACGAGTCTTTGCGTGTTCCGCGCGGAACACCCAGTCACGTGTCCGCCCGTTGCTGTCCGGGTCCCAGGCCAGGTGCCAGTGCTGGGGGCAGAGCTTCCTGTTCGTCAGCGCGGCAGGCGAGCCGACGGTGGTCGCACGCGATCTGGTGGTAGGGGCTGGGGCGGTGTCATACCTGGTGGCGGTGGTTCGTGACCTATCGCCGCCGCGAAGCATGACTTGGCGAGCTGACCGGCTGGCTCGGAGCTGTTGGAGTGGTCTGTGCCAACAGCGGGTCGATCGGTTCGAGTGCCGTCCACTGCCGTCCACCAGTGCCGTGCGACGGTAGGAGTGCGGCACGAGCCGGGAACCCATCCGGCCAGCTGCGGCCGGCCTGCTCGAGTCCGTCCTGGTGGCGGTGGATCGCCACAGTTCGGCGGCCACTGCGTATGACTTGGTCGGCCAGCGAGGCTGGTCGAAGGCGAAGATCGGGGTTCTCTCGCTGCGTGGTGGCCTACCACCGTTGCTGTGGACCTCGGGCGCTTCGGGTCGGTGGCGCGCGCTCCCGGTCTCGCGGAACGCAACGAGCGGGCCTGTTCTAGTGGAGGCGCGCGACCCGTTTCGTTCCGCAGTGCGCGGAGATCGGGTTGGGCGGGCCGCCGGGGGCCTTGCACGTTGCGCGGGACGCGGGGTCCGTCTCGCCCGAGGACCGTGTCGCCGTGTGCCGGTCACTCCGGGAAAGGCCGGGAAATGGGGAACGCCCCCGCACCGGTGGTGTGGGGGCGTTCCCGAAGGGTATTTCGGCGGTGTCCTACTCTCCCACCCGGTCTCCCGGGCAGTACCATCGGCGCTGGGGAACTTAGCTTCCGGGTTCGGAATGGGACCGGGCGTACCCTCCCCGCTAAAACCACCGAAAAACTGTTGAGTTATCGGCACCTCACCCCAACCACACCCCACAGAAGCAGGGGGTCGGGGGTGGTCTGCCGTTCCTCAGGAACCGCACAGTGGACGCGTAGCATCTTTGTAGGACAAGCCCTCGGCCTATTAGTACCAGTCAGCTCCACACCTCGCAGTGCTTCCACTTCTGGCCTATCAACCCGATCATCTCTCGGGGGCCTTACCAGGTTGACCCTGTGGGAGACCTCATCTCGAAGCGAGCTTCCCGCTTAGATGCTTTCAGCGGTTATCCCTTCCGAACGTAGCCAACCAGCCATGCTCTTGGCAGAACAACTGGCACACCAGAGGTTCGTCCGTCCCGGTCCTCTCGTACTAGGGACAGCCCTTCTCAAGACTCCTACGCGCGCGGCGGATAGGGACCGAACTGTCTCACGACGTTCTAAACCCAGCTCGCGTACCGCTTTAATGGGCGAACAGCCCAACCCTTGGGACCTACTCCAGCCCCAGGATGCGACGAGCCGACATCGAGGTGCCAAACCTTGCCGTCGATATGGACTCTTGGGCAAGATCAGCCTGTTATCCCCGGGGTACCTTTTATCCGTTGAGCGACGGCGCTTCCACAAGCCACCGCCGGATCACTAGTCCCTGCTTTCGCACCTGCTCGACCCGTCGGTCTCACAGTCAAGCTCCCTTGTGCACTTGCACTCGACACCTGATTGCCAACCAGGCTGAGGGAACCTTTGGGCGCCTCCGTTACTCTTTAGGAGGCAACCGCCCCAGTTAAACTACCCACCTGACACTGTCCCTGACCCGGATCACGGGCCTAGGTTAGACATCCAGCACGACCAGAGTGGTATTTCAACAATGACTCCACAACCACTGGCGTGGCTGCTTCACAGTCTCCCACCTATCCTACACAAGCCGGACCGAACACCAATATCAAGCTGCAGTAAAGGTCCCGGGGTCTTTCCGTCCTGCCGCGCGTAACGAGCATCTTTACTCGTAGTGCAATTTCGCCGAGTCTGTGGTTGAGACAGCAGGAAAGTCGTTACGCCATTCGTGCAGGTCGGAACTTACCCGACAAGGAATTTCGCTACCTTAGGATGGTTATAGTTACCACCGCCGTTTACTGGCGCTTAAGTTCTGAGCTTCGCCCCGAAGAGCTAACCCGTCCCCTTAACGTTCCAGCACCGGGCAGGCGTCACTCCGTATACATCGCCTTACGGCTTCGCACGGAGCTGTGTTTTTAGTAAACAGTCGCTTTCCCCTGGTCTCTGCGGCCCACACCAGCTCCAGAAGCATGTTCTCTCACCGGTGGTGGCCCCCCTTCTCCCGAAGTTACGGGGGCATTTTGCCGAGTTCCTTAACCACAGTTCACTCGATCGCCTCGGTATTCTCTACCTGACCACCTGTGTCGGTTTCGGGTACGGGCGGCCCTGGCACTCGCTAGAGGCTTTTCTCGACAGCATGGGATCATCCACTTCGCCACAATCGGCTCGGCATCACGTCTCAGACCTATGACATGCGGATTTGCCTACACGTCGTCCTACACGCTTACCCCGGGACAACCACCGCCCGGGATGGACTACCCTCCTGCGTCACCCCATCGCTTGCCTACTACCCCCCAAGATCCCAACCACTCCGATCCCCGAAAGGACCATCGCGGGAGGTTAGTACAGGAAGATTCAGCATTGGCGCACCAGCGCCGGTACGGGAATATCAACCCGTTATCCATCGACTACGCCTGTCGGCCTCGCCTTAGGCCCCGACTCACCCTGGGCGGACGAACCTGCCCCAGGAACCCTTGGTCATCCGGCGGACGGGATTCTCACCCGTCATTCGCTACTCATGCCTGCATTCTCACTCGCGTGGCATCCACGACTCGATCACTCGGCCGCTTCACACGCCACACGACGCTCCCCTACCCATCCACACACCTGAACCACCCCACAAGGAGGCAGCTAGGCTACACGTGCGAATGCCGCAGCTTCGGCGGTACGCTTGAGCCCCGCTACATTATCGGCGCGGAATCACTTGACCAGTGAGCTATTACGCACTCTTTAAAGGGTGGCTGCTTCTAAGCCAACCTCCTGGTTGTCTGTGCGACTCCACATCCTTTTCCACTTAGCGTACGCTTAGGGGCCTTAGCTGGCGATCTGGGCTGTATCCCTCTCGACTACGAACCTTATCGCCCGCAGTCTCACTGCCGCGCTTCACGTACCGGCATTCGGAGTTTGGCTGAGTTCAGTAAGCTTGTCGGCCCCCTAGCCCATCCAGTGCTCTACCTCCGGCACGAAACACACGACGCTGCACCTAAATGCATTTCGGGGAGAACCAGCTATCACCGGGTTTGATTGGCCTTTCACCCCTACCCACAGCTCATCCCCCAGTTTTTCAACACTGGTGGGTTCGGTCCTCCACACGGTCTTACCCGCGCTTCAACCTGGCCATGGGTAGATCACCCGGCTTCGGGTCTTAGACATGCGACTCAAACGCCCTATTCGGACTCGCTTTCGCTACGGCTACCCCACAACGGGTTAACCTCGCCACACACCGCAAACTCGCAGGCTCATTCTTCAAAAGGCACGCCGTCACCAGGCCCGAAGACCCAGCTCCGACGGATTGTAGGCACACGGTTTCAGGTACTATTTCACTCCCCTCCCGGGGTACTTTTCACCTTTCCCTCACGGTACTAGTCCGCTATCGGTCACCAGGGAGTATTTAGGCTTAGCGGGTGGTCCCGCCAGATTCACACCGAATTTCACGGGCTCGGTGCTACTTGGGAAAAATTCCGAGAGACAGACTGTTTTCGCCTACAGGGCTGTTACCTTCTGTGGCGGACCATTCGCAAGTCCTTCGACTAACAACCTGTTTTATCACTCTCTGGGAAAGCGGCAGCCTTCCCCGGAAAATCCCACGACCCCTATGCCGCAACGCCTGCCGGCTATCACACGACACAGGTTTAGCCTAGATCCGCTTTCGCTCACCACTACTCGCGGAATCACGGTTGTTTTCTCTTCCTGCGGGTAATGAGATGTTTCACTTCCCCGCGTTCCCTCCAACCACCCTATATATTCAGATGGTGGTGACAGGACTTAGCATCCTGCCGGGTTCCCCCATTCGGAAATCCTCGGATCACAGCTCGGTTGACAGCTCCCCGAGGCATATCGCAGCCTCCCACGTCCTTCATCGGCTCCTGGTGCCAAGGCATCCACCGTGCGCCCTTACTAACTTGGCCACAAAGATGCTCGCGTCCACTGTGCAGTTCTCAAAGAACGGACGACCCCAACCACAAACCCGGACACACCCCAAAGGGCAGTTTCACAGAGTGACTGGTCCGTACCGCAACCAGCCCCCACACCCTCAAACCTGAGGACATGGGGGCAGATGGCCGCCGAAGAAGCTTCCGCTCCCTCAGGACCCAACAGCGCACCACACGACACCACCCACCAGACGACCGGCCCGTTCCACCCCCACCCCCACGGCAAACCGCAGAAACAAGGAGTACTAGCCACCAGCCACCCAGAACAGGCAGCATCTCGAAGTCAGCATTCCACGCCAGTGAGCAACCGTCCGGCATGAACATCCGGAAACGGCATGCGCTCCTTAGAAAGGAGGTGATCCAGCCGCACCTTCCGGTACGGCTACCTTGTTACGACTTCGTCCTAATCGCCGGTCCCACCTTCGACGGCTCCCTCCACAAGGGTTGGGCCACCGGCTTCGGGTGTTACCGACTTTCATGACGTGACGGGCGGTGTGTACAAGGCCCGGGAACGTATTCACCGCAGCAATGCTGATCTGCGATTACTAGCGACTCCGACTTCACGGGGTCGAGTTGCAGACCCCGATCCGAACTGAGACCGGCTTTTTGGGATTCGCTCCACCTCGCGGTATCGCAGCCCATTGTACCGGCCATTGTAGCATGTGTGCAGCCCAGGACGTAAGGGGCATGATGACTTGACGTCATCCCCACCTTCCTCCGAGTTGACCCCGGCAGTCTCCTATGAGTCCCCGGCCGAACCGCTGGCAACATAGGACAAGGGTTGCGCTCGTTGCGGGACTTAACCCAACATCTCACGACACGAGCTGACGACAGCCATGCACCACCTGTGCGGGACCCCGAAGGACCCCCCATCTCTGGAGGATTTCCCCGCATGTCAAGCCCTGGTAAGGTTCTTCGCGTTGCATCGAATTAAGCCACATGCTCCGCCGCTTGTGCGGGCCCCCGTCAATTCCTTTGAGTTTTAGCCTTGCGGCCGTACTCCCCAGGCGGGGCGCTTAATGCGTTAGCTGCGGCACGGAGGCCGTGGAAGGTCCCCCACACCTAGCGCCCAACGTTTACGGCGTGGACTACCAGGGTATCTAATCCTGTTCGCTCCCCACGCTTTCGCTCCTTAGCGTCAGTTCCGGCCCAGAGACCCGCCTTCGCCACCGGTGTTCCTCCTGATATCTGCGCATTTCACCGCTACACCAGGAATTCCAGTCTCCCCTACCGGACTCTAGCCTGCCCGTATCGACTGCAGGCCCGGGGTTGAGCCCCGGGTTTTCACAGCCGACGCGACAAGCCGCCTACGAGCTCTTTACGCCCAATAATTCCGGACAACGCTTGCACCCTACGTATTACCGCGGCTGCTGGCACGTAGTTGGCCGGTGCTTCTTCTGCAGGTACCGTCACTTTCGCTTCGTCCCTGCTGAAAGAGGTTTACAACCCGAAGGCCGTCATCCCTCACGCGGCGTCGCTGCGTCAGGCTTTCGCCCATTGCGCAATATTCCCCACTGCTGCCTCCCGTAGGAGTCTGGGCCGTGTCTCAGTCCCAGTGTGGCCGGTCGCCCTCTCAGGCCGGCTACCCGTCGTCGCCTTGGTAGGCCGTCACCCCACCAACAAGCTGATAGGCCGCGGGCCCATCCCAGACCGATAAATCTTTCCACACCACCAGATGCCCGAAGATGTGAATATTCGGCATTAGCCCCGGTTTCCCGGAGTTATTCCAAAGTCTGGGGCAGGTTGCCCACGTGTTACTCACCCGTTCGCCGCTGACCCGAAGGTCCGCTCGACTTGCATGTGTTAAGCACGCCGCCAGCGTTCGTCCTGAGCCAGGATCAAACTCTCCATCGATGCTTGAACTCCCCGATGGGAGATGCCCTGACATAAAAAACGAGATCGTAGAAAATCCCGTCATATGCCAAAGGAATTACAAAACCACCTGCAGACAACACCAACCCAAACCCCCCAAAAGGAGAGCCCAGACCAGCGCCACCCACAGACGGGGTTATATGGCACTGACTTCTATGGCACGCTGTTGAGTTCTCAAGGAGCGGACACGCTCGCTGCCGCCGCTCTCGCGGCTTTCACGAAGTGACCCGGGCTCACCGGGTATCGCTCTGAACCGTGACCCCCAGATCGCTCTGGCGGTTCGTGTTCGGTGTTACCGTACTGTTTCCGGTGAGAGTCTGTCAAATTTCCTCGGTGTGAGGTGTTTTGCGCTCTCACCAGCCCGCCAGCTACTTCGGCGGAAGTTCGTGGCTCTTCTGGAGAGCCGCCCGAACTTTCGCTTTTGAGGTTAGCGAGCCTTCTTGCTAGGTGTCAAATCGCCCCGACTTGCGTCGGCGACCGCCACTTCTTGCTCTATCCGCAACGAAGAAGCCAAATCCAGCCCAAACGGCTGGAGGCGTCTCCAAGTGCTGAGTTTGCCCAACGGAAGGCGATGGCCCGCTTTGCGGGCCTCACTACCGGGGCTTCGTCAGAACCATACTCCTGAGCTTCGATCGATCCGCCACCGGGGGTGTCACCACCCGACTGCCGTGCCGATCCGAGCCCTGCCAGCGCAGTGCGCCGTAAGGAGCAGCGGTCGCTAACTGTACACAGACTCGCGGCGCATGTCGAGGAGCCGGCCGTGACGCCCGCCACTCCCCTGGCCCGGCGGTCGCCGCGGGCTCCGTCCGGAGCGTCGGGCGACGCCACCGGCGGTGCGCCGGCCGGGGCGAGCTCCCCTCTCGGTGGCGGCGACGACCCGGAGTCGGCGGACGCCGGATCGACGCGACAGCGCACCAGACCCGTGCTCGCGGCATGCTGGCAGGGATGACCAACTCGCCCTCCCGCCAGCTCGGCGAGCTGCGCTGGCCCGAGATCGACGGCCCGCTCCCGATCGTCCTGCTTCCCCTGGGCAGCACCGAGCAACACGGGCCGCATCTTCCGTTGGACACCGACACCCGGATCGCGGTGGCCGTCGCGGCGGCGGTGGCGGCACGGCTGCCGGGGGCATTGGTCGCGCCACCCCTCGGCTATGGCGCGAGCGGCGAACATGCCGGCTTCCCCGGCACCCTCTCTCTCGGCACGGCCGCCCTAGAAATGGCGCTCATCGAGCTCGTGCGGTCCGCGGACGACACGGCCGCCGGCATGGTGCTGGTCAACGGCCACGGCGGGAACGCGACCGCGTTGCGGGGGGCGGTCCGGCTGCTCACCGCGGAGGGCCGACGGGTGCTCGTCTGGGCGCCGCGGGCGGCGGTCGCCTCCGCCGTGGGCGTCCCGGGCGCCGTCGGCGACCTGCACGCGGGTCGAGCGGAGACATCCTTGATGCTGCACCTGGCGCCGGAGCTGGTCCGTCCGGACGCGGCGACTCGCGGGCCGAGCCCGGCGCTCCCCGATCTGGTTGAGCGTGGTGTCCTGCCCCTCAGCCCGTCCGGCGTGCTCGGCGACCCGACAGGGGCGAGCGCCGCGGAAGGCGTGGCGTTGCTGGACGCCCTCGTCTCCGACGCGGTCAGCACCATCGAGTCCTGGCCCGCGGCGCGCCCGAGCTCCAGGCACCCCGACACACGGAGGGACCGATGACGGCGCCGAGCACCCCCGACCAGGCGGCGGGCCAAGAACCGGCCGACGGCCCGCCCGTCGCTCTGATCACTGGAGCGGCACGCGGCCTCGGCGCGGCCGTGGCCAGGGCACTCGACGCCGCCGGCTACCGGCTCGTCCTCGTCGACATCGCGGTGGACGGCAGCGGCACCGAAACCAGGCCCGCCGGCCACAAGAACACCGGCGCGCCGGCTGACGCCGACACCGCAGACGCGCCGGGCCCCGCGGCTGCCGACGGCATGCGTCCCTATCCGTTCGCGACCCGGGCGCAGCTGGAGGAGACCGCCGCCGGTTGCCGAGCAGCGGTGGCGGTGCGCGCCGATGTCCGGATCCAGGCCGAACTGGATGCCGCCGTACGCCTGGCGCTGAGCCGGTTCGGCCGGCTGGACGCGGTCGTCGCCGCGGCCGGGGTGATCGCCGGCGGGCCCCCTGGCTGGGAGACCGACGACGAGGCGTGGCGGCTGCTGATCGACGTCAATCTGACCGGCGTTCTCACCACCGCCCGCGCGACCATTCCGGCGCTGCTGCGCGCCCCCGCTGGACGATTCGTCGCGGTGAGCTCGGCGGCCGGTACCCGCCCGCTCGCCCGCCTTGCCGCCTACGCGGCGTCGAAACACGGGGTGATTGGTCTGGTCCGCAGCATCGCGGCTGATCTGGCGGGCACGACCGTGACGGCCAACGTCGTCTGCCCGGGCTCGATGGACACGACGATGCTCGCCGAAACCGCGACCGTGTACGGCCTCACGGATCCCGGCGAGTTCGCCCAGCACGCCTACCTGCGCCGCCTGCTCGACCCCACCGAGGTCGCCGCCGCGGCGGCGTTCCTCTGCTCCCCCGCCGCAGGCGGCCTGACCGGCGCGGTCATCCCCGTCGACGGCGGCTTCACCGGTTGATCCTGCGCAGACGCGCCGGGAGTGGAAGAAGGACCCATGACCATTGGACCCGGCCAGGTGAGCGGGCTCACCCCATGACGGGCACGAATGAGACCGGGCACGCCGAGACCCGCCCACATGACACGTTGATGTGGGAGGTCCGGGCGGCGCCGGCTCGGCTGCCGGAGCTGCTCGGGTGGGTACGGGAGCGCGCGGTGCCCGCGTTGCTCACGCAGCCCGGCTGCCTGCGGGTCGAGGTCTTCGACGCCTCCGACGACCGGGTGGTCGTGATCGCGCGGTTCGCCGGCCCTGCCGCCCGGCTCCCCGACCCGCCAGCCGATCTCCTGCGCCGCGCGCCGCACGCGTGGCCCTTCCGCCACCTGTCGAGCCATCGCCCAGCAGGCGGTTGATCCAGGCCCAGCCGGTTGATTCAGCCCGGTCCATGAACCGCGACCGCCGGCCGCGGGCCGGGTACGGCATGCTGGTGCGGTGCGCGAGATCAAGATCAGGGACGAGATGATCAGGCTGGGCCAGTTTCTCAAGCTGGCGGACCTGGTCGAGTCGGGCGGCGACCTCAAGCCGCTCCTGGCCGAGGGCCTCGTGAAGGTGAACAACGAGGTCGAGACCCGCCGCGGCCGCCAGCTGAGCCGCGGCGACGTCGTCACCCTCGCTGACCGGTCCGTCCGGGTGGGCTGATCGCGCCGGTCACGCTCCGCCTCCTGGCCCGAGGTCCTCGGCTGGCACCGGCCCGCGACCGGGTCAGCCGACCCAGGCGTACCGGTCGGGGGCGAGGATGAAGGCAGCGGCACCGCGCAGGGCGACGTCGGCCGGGGCCGAGCTGGGCTCGACCCGGACGGCGCGGGCGAACTCCATGCCGGCGTGCCGGTCGAAGGCGGCCCGCAGCGCGTCCCAGAAGATCGGGCCGGACTGGGAGAATCCCCCGGCGACGGTGATCAGGTCGAGGTCGAAGGTCGCCGCGCACGACGCCAGCCCGACGCCGACCGCGTCACCAGCCCGGGTGAGCGCCGCCCGCGCGATCTTGTCTCCGGCGGCGGCCGAGGCCGCGAGGGCGTAGCCGTCGGCGGCCGGCTTCCCGTCCCCTTCGGCGCCGCTCCCGACCGCGCCGGCCCGAGCCCCGCCGGCCTCGGCCGAGTCCGGACCAGCCGGCGGGTCGCCGGTGGCCGCGGCCGAAGCGCCCGGGGCAGCCGAGCCGGACGCGGCCGGTTCCGGCCGCCAGCCCTCGTCCAGGGCCCAGGCGACCGTGCGCGGACCGGAGGCGATCGCCTCGAGGCAGCCCACACCGCCACAGACGCAGTCGGGCCCGGCCGGGTCGACGACGAGATGGCCGACATGCCCGGCGTTGCCGGACCGGCCGTGGAAGAGCCGGCCGTCGAGAATCAGACCGCCGCCGACGCCGGTGGAGACGGTCAGCGCGAGCAGGTTGCGGGCGTCGCGCCCGGTGCCGGTCCAGTGCTCGCCCACGGCCAGCGCGACCGCGTCGTTGTGCACGAGCACCCCGATCTCGCCGAACGCGTCCCGCAGCCGGGCCCGCAGGGGGAAGTCGCGCCAGGACGGGATGTTCAGGGGCGAGACCTCGCCGGAGGGCCACTGCATCGGCCCACCGCAGCCGACACCGAGACCGGCGAGGCCCGCGTAGTCGTACCGGCCACCGAGGCCGGCGTCGCCGAGGGCGGCGTGCAGGCAGTCGACGGCCGCCGCGAACGTCACCTCGGGATCGAGGGTCTTCGGCATCGGCCGCCGGGCCCGGCCGAGTACGGAGCCCGTGGCGTCGACGACTCCAGCGGCGAGCTTGGTACCGCCGATGTCGAGCGCCAGAGCCGCGCGATGACGTCCCGCGCCGAGTCCCTCGGCCGTCATCGTGACCCTGGTGGTCGTCGTGGTGGTCACCGGGCCAGAGGTCACCGTCACCCGCTCGGTGGAGCTCGTCACCCTATACGTGCCCGTATTACCGTCCGCCGCCATCGTGCTCAGTCGTCCTCTTCCTCGGTCCTGGATCCGGATAGCGCCGAGGCGTCATCATCGCGCATCTTGGCGGATCCACCGAGGTTGCCGACGGCAATCTTTGACCATCTGGCCACTACGCAGGCGCGATCGGGCCTGATCGCGGCTCCCCGGCGGCGCCAGGTGGTGGCACCGACCGGGTCCCGGCGACGGGAGTGGAGTCCTCACGCCACGGCCGCTCCCGTTCCCACATCTCCCAGGGCAGGAGCTGCTCGCCGGGCCGTTCGTGTGGGTCGAAGGCGTCGAAGGCGTCGAGATCGAAGGTCCGCACGGCCCACCTCCGCGGATGGGGAACGCACATACGCGACGACGGCGTCGCCCGCGGGTTGGGCCGGATGCCACGTGCCGCGGTGGCGTTCGATCGCTCCATCATCGCCGCCGGCACCGCCCGCCGACCCCGATTTCCCGAATCCCGCGAGCCGGGCCCCGGGGGCTCGCGGCGGCTCCGGGGCACTCCGGACAGCAGGACGGCCGGGTCCCACCCCTTCGCGGAGTGGTCACCCGGCCGTCGGGACAGGCCCAGCGATCAGCCCTTGCGCTTCTCGACCTCGTCGGTCAGCTGCGGGACGACGTTGAACAGGTCGCCCACCAGGCCGTAGTCGGCGAACTCGAAGATCGGCGCCTCGGGGTCCTTGTTGATGGCGACGATGGTCTTCGAGGTCTGCATGCCGGCCCGGTGCTGAATGGCGCCGGAGATGCCGACCGCGATGTAGAGCTGCGGCGACACGGTCTTGCCGGTCTGGCCGACCTGGTTCTGGTGCGGGTACCAGCCGGCGTCGGTCGCGGCGCGGGAGGCGCCGACCGCGGCGCCGAGGGTGTCGGCGAGCTTCTCCACCAGGGCGAAGTGCTCGGCGGCACCGAGGCCGCGACCACCGGAGACGACAACCTGCGCCTCGGTGAGGTCCGGCCGGCCGGACTTGGCCTCGGCCACCCGGTCGACGATCTTCGCGCCCTTGGCGGCGTCGGAGATCGCGATGTCGACGGTGACCTCGGCGGGCGAGCCGGGGGCGGCGACCGGGGCGGTCGAGTTCGGGCGGACCACGATCACCGGGGTGCCCTTGGTGATCTTGGAATGTACGATCGTGGAGCCACCGAAGACGCCCTGGGTGGCGGTCAGGTCCGCGTCGACCGCGACCGCGTCCCAGATCAGGCCGGAGTCGGTCTTCGCGGCCACGCGCGCCGCCACCTCGCGGGAGTCGGACGTCGCGGCGACCAGCACCGCCGTCGGCGTGGCGTCGACGACCAGCTTGGCGAGCACCTCGGCGACCGGGGCCGCGACGTAGTCGGCCACGTCGTCGGATTCGACGACGTAGACCTTGGCGGCGCCGTACTCGGCCAGGTATGCCTTGGCCTTCGCGTAGGTGCCGGCGCCGCCGGCGAACACCGCGGCCGGCTCACCGAGCGAGCGGGCCAGCGTCAGCAGCTCGCCGGTGACCTTTTTCGGCTCACCGTCGGCATGCTCGACGAGAACGAGAACCTCTGCCATTTCTCTCGATACCCCTCAGATGAGCTTCTGCGCCGCGAGGAAGTCGGCGATCTTCGTTCCGCCGTCACCCTCGTCCTTGACGATCGTGCCGCTCTGCCGCGGCGGCGCCGGCTTGGCGTCGACGACCGTCGAGCCCGCGGCCGCGAGACCGACCGACCCACCGTCCAGGCCGGCGTCACCGGCCGAGAGCGTGGTCAGCGGCTTCTTCTTCGCGGCCATGATGCCCTTGAAGGAGGGGTACCGCGGCTGGTTGATCTTCTCGACGACGCCGACGACGGCCGGCAGGCTCGCCTCGACGAGGGCGTAGCCGTTGTCGGCCAGCCGCTCGACGGTGACCTTGCTGGCACCCGGGTCGACAGTCACCTTGCGGGCCTGGGTGAGCTGCGGGAGCCCGAGCCGCTCGGCCAGAAGCGCACCCATCACGCCACCGCGCGCGTCAGAGGCCTCGGTCGCCGTGATGACGAGATCCGGGTTGAGCGTCGCGATGACCTTCGCCAGCGCGGCGGACGTCTGCAGCGCGTCCGAGCCGTGCAGCGAGTCGTCGGTCAGGTGAACCGCCTTGTCCGCGCCCATCGAGAGGGCCTTGCGGATCGTCTCGACGGCCTTCGCCGGGCCCATCGTGACGACGGTCACCTCACCGCCGTGCGCTTCCTTGATCTTGAGGGCCTCTTCGACCCCGTACTCGTCCATCTCGTTCATGACGTTGTCGACGCTGACGCGGTCGACCGTCTTGTCCGCGGCGTCGAGCTTCTTCTCCGCCCAGGTATCAGGAACCTGCTTGACGGTAACGACGATGTTCACGCCTTGGGGCCTCCGTAGCCAACACAATCAGGTGTCCAGTGCTCTTGACATGGTGTCATCGGTCGCCGCGACATGCCCGATGATCGGCGGCGTGACGCTAGCCGCATAACTCACAATGCCTTACCAGATGGGCACTCCCGCCCTCCCGGCGACCCACCCGGCCGGGCGGCGGCCGGTCGGTCGGGGTGTGGCGGGCCGATTTCGGGTGGCCGATCGCGATCGGGCCCGACCCGCTGACGCACACGAGTGCCTAATCCCGCTTTACCGGTTCAGGGGTCGCGGTGACCGCCAAGGTGAGCGGTCTTACACACCTCAGTGCCAGTCCCGGCGCCCCGGCTGGGCCGCACCGGACGGCACCTGCGGGCGACCGGGGCCGCGCTCAATAAGTGCACCTTTCGCGACTGGATGTCCGTTTGTGGGGCAGCCAGAGGGGCGTTGTCGTCACAGAACCGAGCAGGAACCACGACACGCGGCTACCCGAGCCTGTGCATTCGCCTGGGACTATGCACACTCTCTCGGAGAGAAGTCACGAGTCCACTACTTTCTGGCCCTGGATATGCGCCAGGCGACGGCTCTCCCACTTTCAGTGACAGGATTCGATCCCGGGGGTTCGATGTCCAGCTCCACGCCTGCCAACGACCCTGCAGCATCAACCGTGTTCGACCGCCTGCTCCGTGAGACGGGTATGTCGGACACCCGGTTCGCGAAGCAGGTCAACAGCCGGGCCCGCCACCACCGGCGGATCGAGCTCGGTCTGGCGCGCACGACCGTGGGGCACTGGCGGCGGGGGATGCGGCCCCGGGACCCGATGGTGGCCGAGCTGGCGGCCGCCGAGGTGTCGGCGCTGGTGGGCTACCCGGTGCTGCCGGCCGACCTCGGCTGGCGCGGCGAGCACTACGGGCGCGAGGACCTTGGACTGAACGTCGCCGACGCCCCGGTCGAGACCGTCAGGACACTGGCCGGGCTCACGGGCAGGGACATGCGACGTCGCGACATGCTCCAGGACGGGCCGGCCTTCGTCGCCAGCGCGTTCGCCGAGCCGGTGCTGTCGAGCATCACCGGCGTCGTCCGGCGGGCCATGCAGCTGAGCACGGAGGTCTCGACCAGCAGCGCCGCCATGATCAGAGACATGACGGAGACCTTCCGCCGGCTGGACGCGCGGTTCGGCAGCGGGGAGATCCGGTCCCAGGTGGTGACCTTCCTGCACGACCGCACCCGGGCCGCGATGCGCGACAACCCGGACGCCGACCTGTGCGGTGCGCTCGCCGAGCTCACCCAGTTCGGCGGCTGGCTCGCGCAGGACAGCGACCGGCAGGCTCTCGCCCAGCGCTACTACATCCAGGCGCTCAGCCTCGCCGAGCACGCCGACGACGCCCAGCTGGCCGGGCGGGTGCTGGCTGCCATGAGCGACCAGGCCGCTCGGCTCGGCTACGAGCGCCAGGGCCTGTCGATGGCGCGGGCGGCCGTCGACCGCGCGCACCGCAGGGCCGCGCCGACGGTCGAGGCGATGCTGTACGACAAACACGCCTGGGCCTGCGCGCAGGCGAAGGACGAGGCGGGCTGCGTCGGCGCGCTGAACGCGATGGAGCGGGCCATCGGACGCGGCGCGGATGCCGACGAGCCGGCCTGGGCCGCGCACTACAACGCGGGCGACGTCGCCGAGTGCGTCGGCCACTGCTACCTGCTGCTGGACCGGCCGGAGCGGGCCGCCGAGTACCTGGTCGAGGCGCGGGTGCTGCAGGACTCCAGCCGCGCCAGGACCCGCAGCTACGCCGAGGCGGACCTCGCGATCGCCTACCTGCGCGGCCAGTCCCCCGACCTGGAGGCCGCGCTGGAGGCCGGCCAGCGTGCCGTCGAGTTCGCCGGGCCGGTGTCGTCGGTCCGGGTCACCGACAAGCTGCGCGAGCTGGACACCGCCTTCGCGCCGTACCGGGCCACGTCGGCGGACGTCCAGGAATGGCGCGCCGACGCGGCGCAGATCGTCGACCGCTTCCCGACGTCGCGCAGGCCAGGCCCGCTCGACTAGGCGTCCGGCCCGAGTCACCTCGGGGCGGACGGGTGTGACGGTGATCTCCTCGGCGCGGCGGGGGGGCCGAGGGTGATGCAGGCGCGCGAAACGGGCACTCTGGTCACGTGGTGACTTCGGGGGAGAGCCCCGGCAAGACGGCGGCCGACCTGGCGAACGACCGGACCGCCGACGGGACCGCGCTCGGCGGCGAGCACGACGTTCGGCGCCCGCCCGCGGGCCGCACGGTGCTCGGCTGGCTGACGTGGCTCGTGCTGGCCGTCCTGGCGCTGCTCGCGCTGGGCCGGCTGACGCACCTCGACGACGCGTTGGCCTACCCGTACTCGGTGGTGAACGCGCTGACGCCACTGGTGTACCTGCCCGCGTACGCCGCCGCGGCGGTCGGCTTCGGGCTGCGGCGCAACCTGCTGATGCTCGCCGCCGTGCCGCTGATCGGGCTGCACCTGTTCTGGACGGTGCCGGAGCTCTGGCCGAGCAGCCCCGACGATGTCCCAGCGGGCGCCGTCTCGGTCCGCCTGCTCGCCGCGAATCTCCAGTACTCGAACGCGCGGGCTCAGGATCTCGCCCCGCAGATCGCGGCCCAGCACCCGGACATCGTCGTGCTGGAGGAGGTCTCCCCGCTGACGTTCGCCGGCATCGACGGCTCCGGCGCGCTGAAGCCCTACCCATACCGCGTGGTCCACCAGGACCTGGGGGCGTTCGGGTACGCCGTCTTCTCCCGGTTCCCGCTGTCGGCCGTGCGCGCGCCCGTGGTCGGCGGGGAGCCGATGGCCCGGATGACGGTCACGGTCGGCGACGGCCAGCGGTTCGAGCTGTTCGCCGTCCACACGATCTCGCCGACGACCACGGCCTACACGAAGCGTTGGCGCGCCCAGCTGGACCAGCTCGCCGCCGACGTGCGGAGCTCACCGCTGCCGGTCGTGCTGGCCGGCGACTTCAACGCGACCCGGGATCATCGCCCGTTCCGCCACCTGCTGGACTCCGGGGTCAGGGACGCCCATGACGTCACCGGCGCCGGGTGGCAGCCCACCTGGCCGGCCGACCTGACCCTGCCGCCGGTCATCCGGATCGACCACGTGCTCGCCTCACCGGCGTTCGCGATCACCGGCTACCACCGCGGCGGCAACGACGGCAGCGACCACCTTCCCGTCATCGCCAACCTGGCGCTCCGTCGGCCGTAGCCGCGCCGGCCGGGCGGTCGCGCCGCGTCAACGCTGGGCGCGCAGGACCAGGAGCGACGACCAGGGGGCGCTCAGGATCGCGCCGGCCGGGTAGGTCGCCAGTGGGCGGCGCGGGTCGCCGATGGCCGCGCGGGCGCCGTCGAGGTCGGCGGCGGTCGAGTCGAGGAGCAGGTCGTACCGGGTGGCCCACGGGTCGCCGGGCAGGCGGACGTCCATGTCCGCACCGCCGGGGTGCAGGACGAGCAGGAGGCTGTCGCCGCTGGCCGGCGTCCCGTCCGGGCCGAGCCAGTCGAGGCTGTCCCCCGCGATGAACGCGACGACGGTGGCCGGGTCCGGCGCGTTCCAGTCGGCGTCGGACATCTGGGAGCCGTCGGCGAGGAACCAGGTCATGTCGGCCCGATGCGCGACTGTCGACTGGCCGCCGTGGAAGAAGCGCGGCCGGCGCAGCGCGGGCGAGGCGCGGCGCAGCGCCAGCAGGCAGGCGACCAGGTCGGGCAGGCCGGGGTCGTCGCCGGCCGGGTCGGGCGCCGGGGAGCGCGTGCTCCGCTGGTCGGCCGCGCCGGTCCTGGGGACGGTGGCCGCCTCGCCGCCGGTCCGTGGACCGGGCTCGTCGTCGGCCGGGCGGTCCGAGCGCCGGGGCCACCTGCCGCGGCCGGCCCTGCGCCGCGGCCAGCCGAGCCAGGAGACCGGGTTGTCCTGGCAGTAGGCGTTGTTGTTGCCGCCCTGGGAGCGGCCGAACTCGTCACCGGCGACCAGCATCGGCACCCCGGCCGACAGCAGGAGCGTGCCCAGCATCGCCCGGCGGACCCGGCGGCGGCGTTCCAGGATCGCGGGGTCGTCGGTCGGCCCCTCGGCGCCGTGGTTGGACGAGCGGTTGTGGCCCTCGCCGTCGCGGTTGTCCTCCAGGTTCGCCTCGTTGTGCTTGTGCTCGTACGAGACCAGGTCTGCGAGAGTGAAGCCGTCGTGCGCGGTGACGAAGTTGACCGACGCGCTCGGCGAGCGGCCGGCGTGGTCGAACAGGTCGGACGACGCGGTGATCCGGTAGCCGAGGTCGGCGGCGCTCGCCGCCCGGGCCGTCCAGGTGTCCCGGACGGTCGCGCGGAACCGGTCGTTCCACTCGGCCCACGGCGGCGGGAACGCGCCCACCTGGTAGCCGCCCCAGCCGACGTCCCAGGGCTCGGCGATCAGCTTCGTCCGCGCGAGCACCGGGTCCTGGCCGATCGCGGTCAGCACCGGGGCGTCGGGGTCGAACGCGTCCGGGTTGCGGGCCAGCGCCGCGGCCAGGTCGAAGCGGAACCCGTCGACGCCCATCTCCGTCACCCAGTAGCGCAGCGAGTCGCAGATCAGCCGGACCACGTGCGGCGAGGTGACGTTCAGGGTGTTGCCGCAGCCGGTGACGTCCCGGTAGCGGCGGGCGTCGGTCGGCTCCAGCCGGTAGTAGACCGGGTTGTCGAGGCCGCGCATCGACAGCGTCGGGCCGCGCTCGTCCTGTTCGGCGGTGTGGTTGTAGACGACGTCCAGCAGTACCTCCAGACCGGCGTCGTGCAGCGCGGCGACCATGGCGCGGAACTCGGAGACCGGGTCGTCGGTGGCCGCGTAGCCGGGGTGCGGGGCGAAGAAGCCCAGCGAGTTGTAGCCCCAGAAGTTGCTGAGCCCGCGTTCGGTGAGGACCGGCTCGGAGACGAACGCGTGCACCGGCAACAGCTCGACGGCGGTCACCCCGAGCCCGACCAGGTGCTCGACGACGGCCGGGTGGGCCAGGCCCGCGTAGGTGCCCCGCAGGTGCCGCGGCAGGGCCGGGTGCAGCTTCGTGAAGCCGCGGACGTGCAGCTCGTAGATCACCGTGTCGGGCCAGGGGGTGTGGGGCCGGTTGCGGGTCGGGTCGGTGACCGTCGGTGCGCCGCCGCGCCGGGCGGCGGGCACCGCGCGGGCCGCGACGGTGCTCGGCACGGGGGTGACGACGCCGACCGGGACGTAGGGCGCCGAGTCGGTCCCGTCCGCGAGGTAGCCGTACGGGTCGCCGTCGGCGTAGCCGAAGATCGCCTGGTCCGGGACCAGCGTGCCCTCGACGCGACGGGCGTACGGGTCCAGCAGCAGCTTCGCCGGGTTGTAGCGCAGGCCGCGGGCCGGGTCGTACGGCCCATGGGCGCGCAGGCCGTACCGCTGACCGGGCCGGACGCCGCGGACGTAGCCGTGCCAGACGCCGCCAGACCGCTCGGGCAGCCGATAGCGAACCTCGCCTTGCTCCGGATCCAGCAGGCACAGCTCGACGGCATCGGCCCCCGGCGCGACGACGGCGACGTTCACGCCACCGGCGTCGGGCGTGACGCCGAGCGGGACCGGCGCACCGGGCAGCACGAGGGGCAGCGCCGGGTCCGGGCGCACGAGACCTGAGTCGAACGTGTACGACACATCGGCGACGCTAGTGGAACAGACTGATCGCCTCCGGGTGAACGGCTTGGCTGTGGACAGCAATGTGCCATCCACAGGGCCCGCGCTCGACGGCGTACTCGATGAGATCGTGAGATCCGTCACCCGGAGGCGGCCGGCAGGTGCCGCGACGGGGTGCGATGTTCCACGAGCGGGCCCGCACGACGGGCACGGGTGATGGCGGGATGAGGAGGTCGGCCGGTGGCGGTCGTACGGCTAGAGGTTGCGGACGGTGTGGGGACGATCCGGCTGGATCGGCCGAAGGTGAACGCGCTGAACGCTGAGCTCACGGCGGAGCTGCGCGCCGTGGCGCTGGAGGCGTCCCGGCGCGACGACATCCGCGCGGTCGTCCTCTACGGCGGCGAGCGGGTGTTCGCGGCGGGCGCCGACATCAAGGAGATGGCTCCCATGGACGTCGCCGCCATGTCCGGGTGGGCGACGGACCTCACCCAGACGTTCGAGCTCGTGGCGCGCATCCCGAAGCCGGTCTTCGCCGCGGTCACCGGCTACGCGCTCGGCGGCGGGCTGGAGCTGGCCCTGTGCGCCGACTTCCGGATCTTCGCGGACAACGCCAAGGTCGGGCAGCCGGAGATCCTGCTCGGCGTGATCCCTGGCGCGGGCGGCACCCAGCGGCTGCCCAGGCTGGTCGGCCCGTCCAGGGCGAAGGAGCTGGTGTTCTCCGGCCGGCAGGTGCGCGCCCAGGAGGCACTGGAGATCGGCCTGGCCGACGTGGTCGTCCCGGCGGCAGAGGTCTACGACGAGGCGATCCGGCGGGCGAAGCGGTTCGTCGACGGCCCGGCGCTGGCCCTCGCCGCGGCGAAGCGGGCGATCGACGACGGGCTGGAGATGGGCCTGTCGGAGGCGCTGCGGCTGGAGAACGGGCTGTTCGTCGGCCTCTTCGGCACGCAGGACCAGAAGGTCGGCATGGAGTCCTTCCAGGAGAACGGCCCCGGCAAGGCGAAGTTCACCGGCCACTGACCGCGGCGCCGGCCCGGAAGCACCGGAGCAGCCCGATGGTTGCATCTGCAACGAGCGCCTCCCGGGCTGGCAGGTCCAGGGGCGGGGACGAGAAGGGCAGGCGGGGACGATGAGCGGCCCGGTCACCGGCGCGGACACCCTGGTGGGCCAGCCCGGGGCGAGCACGGACCCGCCGCCGCAGGTGCGGCTCACCGACGGCCGCGCGCAGACCGTCGGTGCGATCCCGGTACGCCGGACGCTGCCGATCCGGACCCGGCGGACCGTCGGAGCCTGGTGCTTCGTCGACCACATGGGCCCGCTCGCGGTCGGGCCGGACGCGGGGGCGCGTGGCATCGACATCGGCCCGCACCCGCACACCGGGCTGCACACCGTCACCTGGCTGATGGCCGGGGAGGTCCGCCATCGCGACAGCCTCGGCTCCGAGCAGCTCGTCAGG
The DNA here is from genome assembly GCF_000166135.1 of Pseudofrankia inefficax. Taxonomy (NCBI): domain Bacteria; kingdom Bacillati; phylum Actinomycetota; class Actinomycetes; order Frankiales; family Frankiaceae; genus Pseudofrankia; species Pseudofrankia inefficax. Next base: position 1,233,410 of record NC_014666.1, on the reverse strand, counting down.
CCGGGCCAGCTCAACCTGATGACGGCCGGCCATGGCGTCGTCCACGCCGAGGAGGGCACCGACTACCGCGGCCCGCTGCACGGCGTGCAGCTGTGGGTGGCGCAGCCCGCGGCGACCCGGGACGGCCCGGCCGCGTTCGAGCACCACGGCGAGCTGCCGCGCGCCGAGATCGGCGCCGCGGTGGCCACCGTGCTGGTCGGCGAGCTCGCGGGCGCGGCGTCGCCGGCGCGCCGGGACAGTGAGCTGATGGGCGCCGACCTGGTGCTGCGGCCGGGGCGGACCGTGCTTCCGCTGCGGCCCGACTTCGAGTACGCCCTGGTCGTGACCGAGGGCGCGGTGCTGGTCGCGAACGGCCCGGCCGGCGAGGTGGTGGCCCGGCCGGGGCAGCTGGCCTACCTCGGCGCCGGCCGCGCGGAGGTGACGCTCGACGTGCGCGAGCCGGCCCGCGCGCTGGTGCTCGGCGGCGTCCCGTTCGGCGAGCCGATCGTCATGTGGTGGAACTTCGTGGCGCGCACCCGCGCCGAGCTCACCACGTCGTTCGAGCAGTGGGAGGCCCGCGACGAGCGGTTCGGCCCGGTCGCCTCCGAACTCGGCCGCGTCCCGGCCCCGGCGCCGCCCTGGCGGTAGGCCGGCGCGATCCGACCGCAGGGACGTGCGGTCGGCGGCAGACGCGGAAGCCCCCGGCCCGGCCCTCATCGGGCCGGACCGGGGGCGACGCACGCCTCGTCTTGTCTACCGGCGCCGTAGACCACGGAGCCTGGTCACAGCGCCCGGTCCACAGCGTCTCTGGTAACAGCGCCTGGGCTACGGCACGGCGATGAGGCCGACCTCGGCCGGGGTCGCGAGCAGGCCGTGCGCGGGCAGCACGCTCACCGTGTAGCCGAACGGCCCGGTCCGCGACAGCGGGATGGTGCCCTCGAAGCGGTGGCCACCGCCCTCGGCGTCGCCGGCCGGGTGCAGGTCGGCCGTCACCGGGTCGAGCAGCCGGTCGGTCTCGTCGACGCGGCCGTAGGACACCCGCACCACCACGTCGGACGGGTCCAGGCCACCGAGCTCGATGGTGGCCCGCACGACCAGGTCCTGGCCCACCTGCGGGGTGTCACCGAGCCCGGACGAGTCGACGTTGACGACCCGCACGCCGCTCCAGCCGGAGCGGACCTTGTGCTTCCAGGCCGAGAGCTCGCGGGCACCGCCGTAGGCGCCGGCCGCCGCGGCCCGGGCCGAGACGCCGGCCGGGACGTAGTACTTCTCGACGTACTCCTCGACCATCCGGGTGGCGAGCACCTTCGGCCCCAGCGTCGAGAGGGTGTGCCGGACCATGGCCGTCCAGCGGTGCGGCAGGCCGTCGGACCGGTCGTAGAACCGGGCGGCGACCGCGTTCTCCAGCAGGTCGTAGAGCGCGGCGGCCTCGATGGCGTCCCGGCGGTCCGGGTCCTCGACACCGTCGGCGGTGGGGATCGCCCAGCCGTTCTGGCCGTCGAACAGCTCGTCCCACCAGCCGTCCCGGATCGAGAGGTTCAGGCCGCCGTTCAGCGCGGACTTCATCCCGGACGTGCCGCAGGCCTCCAGCGGCCGCAGCGGGTTGTTCAGCCAGACGTCGCAGCCGGCGTACAGGAAGCGGGCCATGCCGATGTCGTAGTCCGGCAGGAAGACGATCCGGTGGCGGACCACCGGGTCGTCGGTGAACTGGACGATCTGCTGGACGAGCTGCTTGCCGCCGTCGTCAGCGGGGTGCGCCTTGCCGGCGATGACCATCTGGATCGGCCGGTCCGCGTGCAGCAGCAGCCGGGTCAGCCGGTCCCGGTCGTGCAGCATCAGGGTCAGCCGCTTGTAGGACGGCACCCGGCGGGCGAAGCCGACGGTCAGGACCTCCGGGTCGAAGACACCCTCGACCCAGTCCAGCTCGCCGGAGGCGGCGCCGCGCTCCAGCCAGGAGGCGCGGACCCGGCGCCGGACCTCGGCGACCAGCCCTTCGCGCAGCTCCCGGCGGGTGGCGAACAGCGCCTCGTCGGAGATCTTGTCGATCTTGGCGAAGCCGCGGCCGTCGGGCGACAGCAGGGCCGGCTCGGGCTCACGGTCGGCGAGCTCGATGAGCGTGCGGGCGACCCACGTCGGGGCGTGCACGCCGTTGGTGACCGAGCCGATCGGCACGTCGGTCGGGTCGAAGCCCGGCCACAGGCCGTTGAACATCTCCCGGCTGACGATGCCGTGCAGCTTGCTCACGCCGTTGGAGCGCTGGGCCAGGCGCAGGCCCATGTGCGCCATGTTGAACACGTTGGGGTCCGGCTCGGCGCCGAGCTCCAACACCCGCTCGACCGGCACGCCGTCCCAGGCGCACTCCCCGCCGAAGTGGCGGGACACCATGTCCTTCGGGAACCGGTCGATGCCGGCCGGGACCGGGGTGTGGGTGGTGAACAGGGTGCCCGACCGGGTGGCCTCGAGCGCCTCGTCGAAGCTGAGCCCGGTCGCGGTCAGCTCCCGGATCCGCTCCAGGCCGAGGAAGCCGGCGTGGCCCTCGTTCGTGTGGTAGACCTCCGGCGCCGGCGCGCCGGTGACCCGCGAGAACACCCGCAGGGCCCGCACGCCGCCGATGCCCAGGAGCATCTCCTGCAGCAGCCGGTGGTCGGTGCCGCCGCCGTAGAGGCGGTCGGTGACGCCCCGCTCGGCCGGCTGGTTGTCCTCGACGTCCGAGTCCATCAGCAGCAGCGGAACCCGGCCGACCTGGGCCTTCCAGATCTGCGCGTGCAGGGTGCGGCCCTCGGGCAGGCCGACCGTGATCTTCTGCGGGACGCCGTCGGCGTCGGTCAGCTGGGTGATCGGGAGGCCGTGCGGGTCGATGCCCGGGTAGCGCTCCTGCTGCCAGCCGTCGCGGGACAGCGACTGGACGAAGTAGCCGGCCCGGTAGAGCAGCCCCACGCCGATGATCGGCACGCCGAGGTCGCTCGCGGTCTTCAGATGGTCACCGGCCAGGATGCCGAGCCCGCCGGAGTACTGCGGCAGCACCTCGGTGATGCCGAACTCAGGCGAGAAGTAACCGATCGCGCTGGGCGCGCCCGGCAGGTTCTGCTTCTGGTACCAGAACTCGGCGCTCAGGTACTCCTGGAGCTCGTCGGCCGCGTCGGTCAGCCGACGGACAAAACGTCTGTCCCCGGCCAGGGTCACAAGCCGGCTGTGGTCGACCTCGCCGAGAAGCCGGACCGGATCGCCCTTCGTCGACCGCCACAGCTCGGGGTCGACGGACTCGAAAAGGTCCAGCGTCTCCGGGTGCCAGGACCAGCGGAGGTTCATCACCAGGTCGGCGAGCGGAGCAAGCTGCTCGGGAAGCTGCGCGCGGACGGTGAACCGTCGGAGTGCTCTCACGGAAACGGCAGCCTAGACACCGCCCGTGAACTGGCAGCACCCGGGTCGCACCACCGGGTTACCAACAGGAAAAACCCTGTGCACACGCGCGGAAATGGGCACGATTGCGCCGTATCGAGCCCGTTTCCCACACGTCGTCAATTCCACCATCGAGCCGCTGCCAGGTTGTCCTAGAGCAGTTGATCTTGCGGTGGCGGCGGCTCGGGCGCCGTTTGCGCCTTACTGGTCGTCGGGACCGGCCTCGGCCACCTTGGTCGCGAGGGCCGCCATGACGGCCGGATCGCGCAGTGTCGTGACGTCCCCGAGCGCGCGGCCCTCCGCGACGTCCCGCAGCAGCCGTCGCATGATCTTGCCGGACCGGGTCTTCGGCAGGTCGTCGGCCCAGATGATCCGCTTCGGGCGGGCGAGCTTGCCGATCCTGGCGGCGACGTGCTCGCGCAGCTCGGCCACCGTCGCGTCGTCCCCGATCCGGCCACCGGAGAGTGTCACGAACGCGACAATCGCCTGGCCGGTCTGCTCGTCCGCCTGGGCGACGACGGCGGCCTCGGCGACGGCCTCGTGCGCGACGATCGCCGACTCCACCTCCGCGGTCGACAGCCGGTGCCCCGAGACGTTGATGACGTCGTCGATCCGGCCGATGATCCAGAAGTAGCCGTCGGCGTCCAGCCGGGCCGCGTCACCGACCAGGTAGGTCGTCGGGCCGAACCGGGAGAAGTACGTCTCGACGAACCGCTCGTCGTCCTTGTAGAGGGTGCGCAGCATCGACGGCCACGGCTTGGTCACCACGAGCACGCCGACGCCCTCGCTGAGCGGCTGGCCGTCCTCGGTCACCAGCGCCGGGCTGTAGCCCGGCAGCGGCCTGGTCGCCGAGCCCGGCTTGGTCGACGTCACACCCGGGATCGGCGAGATCATGATCGCGCCCGTCTCGGTCTGCCACCAGGTGTCGACGATCGGGCAGCGCTCGCCGCCGATCACCTTGTGGTACCAGAGCCAGGCCTTCGGGTTGATCGGCTCGCCCACGGTCCCGAGCAGGCGCAGCGAGGACAGGTCGTGGCGGTCCGGGTACTCCGCTCCCCACTTGATGCACGCGCGGATCGCCGTCGGCGCCGTGTAGAAGACGGTCACCTTGTACTCGTCGATCAGCTTCCACCAGACGTCGTAGTCCGGGTAGTCCGGCGCGCCCTCGTACATCACGCTGGTGGCGCCGTTGGCGAGCGGGCCGTAGACGATGTAGGAGTGACCGGTGATCCAGCCGACGTCGGCCGAGCACCAGTAGACGTCCGTCGCCGGGTCCAGGTCGAAGACCGCGCGGTAGGTGTAGGTGGCGCCGAGCAGATAGCCGCCGGTGGTGTGCAGGATGCCCTTCGGCTTCGCCGTCGAGCCCGAGCTGTAGAGGATGAACAGCGGCGCCTCGGCCGGCATCGGCTCCGCCGGGCAGACCGGGTCGGCGGCGGCGAGCAGGTCGGCGTACCAGACGTCGCGGCCGGCCTTCATCGGCGCCCGCTGGCCGCCGAGCCCGGCCGCGCCGACCGCCTCGACGACGATGATGTGCTCCAGGCTCGCCAGCTCGCCCATCTCCGCGTCCACCGCGGACTTCACCGGCGCCGTGCGGCCCTTGCGGCGGGCGCCGTCGACGGTGATGAGCACCTTGGCGTCGGAGACCTCCATCCGCTCCTTGACCGCCGTCGCCGCGAACCCGCCGAACACGACGTTGTGGACCGCGCCGATCCGGGCACAGGCCAGCATCGCGGCCGCGACCTGCGGGATCATCGGCAGGAAGATCCCGACGACGTCACCCCGGCCGACGCCGAGCGAGCGCAGCCCGTTCGCGAGCCGCTGGGTCTCGGCCAGCAGGTCGGCGTAGGTGACGGCCAGCCGCTCGCCCTCCTCGCCGGCCCAGTGGAAGGCCACCCGGTCCCCGTTGCCCGCGTCGACGTGCCGGTCCAGGCAGTTCGCCGAGAGATTCAGCTCGCCGTCCTCGAACCACTTGTAGAACGGCGGGTTCTCCTCGTTGAGGACCTTGGTGAACGGCTTGTCCCAGGTAAGCAGCTCGCGGGCCTTGTCGGCCCAGAACGCCACCGGGTCGGCCGCGGCGGCCGCGACATCGGCGTCGATCGGGCCGCGCCGGGTGAAGCCCGCCGGCGGGTCGAAGGTCTCCACCGCGAGCATCCGCTCCAGCTCGGCCTCGAGCGCGCCGGGACTCCTGGTCTCGTCGGTGGTGGTCATGCGTCCTCCTACGGCGTCGAGGGGGTCGGCGGCCCAGCGTTCGGGCCCGTGGCCGGCTCTGCGCGCCCGGTCTGGGTCGCGGCTGGTCTGGGTGTGACGGCGCCTGGGCTCGGACCGGGCACGGCTCTGCGTGTGACGGCGACAGGCACTCGCGGGCCAGCACTGCCAAAGCCGCTGCCTACCCCGTGAGCCGGGGCACAGGTCCGGGTCTACCACGAACCGGAACGAGACGTCGATCGCCGTCGCAGCCAGACGCCGCGTCCGGCGCGCCGGACGGCCACCGTCATCTGGACTCAGCGTGGCGACCTGAGCCCCCGCCGCGCGGCCGGGGCTCGTGGCATGGCCTGAGCAGGGCGGAGCGCTCGCGGCAGGGCGGAGTGCCCTGGGCTGGGCGGCGCTGCCGGGGCTGGGGGCGCGACCAGAGCAGGGCGGCGCTGCCGGGGCTCGGGGTGCGACCAGAACAGGGGGCCGCGCGGCGTGGGCAGGGCTGCGCGGCGTGGGCAGGGCTGCGCGGCGTGGGCAGGGCTGCGCGACGTGGCCGGAGCAGGGCGGCACGGCCAGGGGCGGCGCGGCCAGCGCAGGGCGGCACGGCCAGGGGCGGCGCGGCCAGCGCAGGGCGGCGCGGCCAGGGGCGCAGCCTCTCCAGACCGCGCGAATCCATCCAGGCTCGCACGACAGCGCCGCGCTGTCCGCACTGAGCGTGGCGACTCCCTCTTCGCCGAGTTCGGCGATGGCTCGGCGCCTCAGAGCTGAAGCGGGTTCTTCGAGCCGCTGGGTGCCGCATGGTTCTCGATGCCGGCGGCACCGACCACCGATTTGATGAATTCTATTTTCGGGGTGTTTCAGAAAGTTTTTGCGGAGCGACGCGATAAGCGTTCAACTCCATTCTCGCCGCTTGCACATTCTCGGCCCGGCGGTATCATGAACGCATGCCCGAGCCGGGCACCGACTGCGGCCGACACCCGTCGTGACGCAGCCGTCGACTCGGCAATTTTACGCAGCTCGAGTAACGCAGCCATTTCCTTTCTACCCTTTGACGCAGTCCGCAGCGACCCAGCCCGTTAGGACGCAGCCGTGATGACGCCGACCGTTACTGCTTGGCCCGTCGCCACGTCGTCTGGTTCCGTGTCGCCAGACAGGCCACTTCTCGCCGAACTGCCAGTGCACGATTCGCCCGTCGGCCCATGGCCGCCCGGACGGCTTCCTGAGCACTCTCGCTCGCGCGGGCCCGACGCGGATCCGACGGAGCGACTGGACGTGGTTGACGCGGTGTTCGACGAAGCACTCGCCGGGCTGGCTGGCTGCGACGCATCGGCGACGTTGGCGCTGGCAGCCCGGTTGGCTCGATTGACCTCCCGGTTGGAGGGGCTGACGATCCACACCCACGTGCATCTCGCCCGACTGCGCCCGACCGATCCCGGAGACGAGACGGGTGACCCGTACTCGTCGTTCGCTGCCGACGAACTGGCGGCGGAACTGGCGCAGTCGCCACGGACGATGTCGAGCCGGCTGGCGACTGCCTGGGAGATCGCTCACGAACTCCCAGCCGCGCTCGCCGAGCTGACCGCCGGCATGCTCGATCACACCCGACTCGCCGCACTGCATCAGCTCACGGCATGCCTCACCGCCGGGCAGCGAGCCACCGTCGAGGCCGCGATGCTCGCCGGCAGCCGGCTGGCATCCCCGCCGCGGTGGCGACGGAAGATCCATCGGCTCGTCGGCCGTCTCGATCCGGAGGCCGCCGCGAAACGCCGCCAGCGGGCTCACGCCGAACGCACGGTCAGCATCCAGGCTCTCCACGACGGCATGGCCCAGCTGACGGCGGTGCTCACCGCCGAGGACGCCCAGGCGATCTACGACCGGATCAACAAGATCGTCCACTCCGGCACCCTCGCCAACGGCGACCCCCACCACGGCGACACCCGTCCGATCGACGCGCGCCGCGCCGACGTCCTCACCGCGCTGCTCCTGGGCAACCGCCGCGAACACGTCACCGTCGAGCTCCAGGTCATCGCCCCCGTCGGGACCCTGGCTGGGCTCGACCAGAACCCTGTGGAGCTCGCGGGATTCGGGCCGATCCCCGCGGAGGTCGGTCGGGCGCTCGCCGCCGACGCCCGATGGCGCCGCGTTCTCACCGACCCCGAGACCGGCACGGTCCTGGACCTGGGTCACCGCCGAGTGCCCACCCCCGCACTCGCCCGCCTCGTGCGCCACCAACAGACCCGCTGTGTTTTCCCCGGCTGCGGTATGCCTGCGACCCGGACCGACATCGACCACGTCACAGCCCATGCAGAGGGAGGTGCCACCGCCCTGGACAACTTGGGCCTTCTCTGCCGGCACCACCACCGTGCCAAACACGGAGGCCAATGGACGCTCGAACAATCCAAACCAGGCGTCTTTGTCTGGACCAGCCCTACCCGCCGGGTTTTCACCACAGATACGACCGTCAACGAGGAAGAATCCAACACCCCGATTCCCGCGCCCGCGAGCGGGCATGTAAACCCCGCGGCGGCCCGATCTACTATCCCCACCCAGAGAGGACACTCTGGTACTCGGTGTCCATTCTGAACGGCGGGCCTAGGCCCGGCTAGGCCCCATCGCGAAGGCCTCGCCGCGCGCTTTCGCGCGAACCCGTCCTCGACCTCATGTGACGGCGAAGGCATTTCTCCTGAAGACCTCTACCAGGAGCCCGCGACGCGATGCTCGTTCAGGCTCGCCCCGCATCCGACCGCACAGGCCATCGGGACCGCGCTGCACGAGACAATCCCCGGACCGCTACCCCTGGCCGGCAGGGCAGCTCGCGGCCAGGCCATCGCCGTCCGCATCACACGAGACAATCCCCGGACCGCCACCCCTAACCAGCAGGGCGGCCCGCGGCCAGGCCATCGCCGTCCGCATCACACGAGACAATCCCCGGACCGCCACCCCTAACCAGCAGGGCGGCCCGCGGCCAGGCCATCGCCGTCCGCATCACACGAGACAATCCCCGGACCGCCACCCCTAACCAGCAGGGCGGCCCGCGGGAAAGGCCATGGCGTCCGTGACGACGGTGACGAGCTGGCCGACGATCTCCGCGCCGCCCAGGATGCCCGCGGCGGCGGTGACGCGCAGGTTGGGGGCATCCCAGGCACGGTCGTGCAGCTCACCGTGGGCCGGGCGCACCGCGACGTCGGCGGCGGCGAGCATCGGCGCGTCGAGGAGCGAGTCGCCGGCGGCGGCGGTCCGGTCGGTGTGGGCGCGGCGGGCCACCTCGGCGAGGGCCGCCTGCTTGGTGAGCGTCGCGGGCACGAAGTAGACCTTGCGGCCCTGGACCGAGACCGTCCACCCCGCGGCGGCGAGCTCGGCGGTGACCGCTGCCAGGTCGGGGATGCCGTCGCGCTCGTGGGCGACGAGGTAGACGAAGAGGTCGTCGGCGACGCGGGTCAGCCGGCACCAGCCGCCGGTGGCGAGCCGCTCGGCGAGGACGAGCACCTCGGCGAGCGGCGCCGCGTCGCGCAGCCGGGCGGCGACGGCGGCCGCCCAGCCCGGATCAGGCTCGCCGTCGACGAGCACGTGGCCGCCGTTGGCGGCGACCGCGAACGGCGGCGTCACTCCCAGGTCGACCCGGCGGTACTGGCCCAGCGTGCGAGTCGTCACCGGCACCAGGACCGCTCGCCGGGCAAGCTCGGCGACGCCCGCGAAGGCCGGCGCGGTCATGAACGCCGCCGGCTCCCCGTTCAGCCGCTCCACGAGGACCAGGTCCGGTTCGGCCACGCCCGGCGGCAGCCGGAACGAGCGGCGGGAGAAGATCAGCGTCTGGTCGAGATCACAGGCCACCAGCCAGCGCGCGGCCGGGGCCGGCGTCACTGGCCGCCCTCCGCTACGTCGGAGGGGCGCCAGCGCGACTGCGGGGTGTGGAACACGGGTGCCTCGCCGTCGGCCCGCACGGGGCGGACCAGACCGACGCAGGAGAACGGCAGGCCTGGCATCTCCTCGACCGGCACGCCGCGAGCCTCGGCCAGCGCCAGCACATGCGGCAGCTCCTCGACCCGGTCCGGGGCCACCAGGACCCGCCACGGCACCCGGCGCAGCAGCACCCGGGTGGCCTCGCCGACCCCCGGCTTGACCATGGCGACGTCCGGGATCTCGTAGCGCTCGGCGATCCGCTCGACGGCGGCCCAGCCGGCCCACGTCGGGGTCCGGTCGGACGACCACAGCTCGGGCCAGGTCGCGGCCACCTCGGCGGCGACCTCCGGGAACCGGGCGACGACCGTCTCGATGAAGTGGCGGGACAGGTCGTGCGGCTCCAGGTCGCGGTAGTACTTGGCGCCGTGGAAGTCGGCCGGGCCGATGTGCTCGGCGTTCAGCACCGTACGGCTGACCAGGCCGGAGACGGTCGAGTTCAGGCAGGCGCTCGGGATCAGGAAGTCGTCGCGGGTGCCGTAGAGGGAGACGCAGCGGGCCGGGTCGGCGAGGACGGCCATCGTGTCGTCCAGGCCGAGGCCCGGTGCCGCCTCGGCCAGGACGCGGGTCATCACGCCCTTGCCCGTCCAGCCGTCGACGAACTGGAGGGCGGCCGGGTCGTGGCGCTCGGTGAGGTACCGGACGGCGTTCAGGTCGATGCCCCGGTCCTTGATCACCGAGATGGCGTAGTGCGGCACGTCCAGCCCGAGGCTGTAGGCGTACCAGCGGCGCATCAGGATGCCGATCGGAGTGCCGGCACGGGCGATCGAGACGAGCACCGGCGCGGGCTTGGCCACCCGGACCAGCTCACAGACCAGCCCCACCGCCAGCGCCACCCGGGTCGCCGAGCGCTCCAGCGCCTGGTGGTACAGCGCCAGGTAGCTCTCGTCCGGCTGGTACTCGACCGGCAGGTCCTCCGAGTAGTGCCGGCCGCGCTGCATGTCCTCCTCGCGGTCCTCGGTCGCCCGTTCGAGGTCGGCGGCGGAGAGGTCCTTGAGCAGGAAGGTGACGTCGGCCGGGTCGTAGGAGCCGGAGCCGATCGTGCCCGGCAGGCCGGCCTCCGCCGGGGCGTCCACCGGGACCGGGCCGGGGTGGCGTCCGGTCGCCGCGGCCGGCTGAGTGGTCGCGGGAGGCTGGGTCGCCGGGGCAGGCTGAGTCGTCGCGGGAGGCTGGGTCGCCGCGGCAGGCTGAGTGGTCGCGGCAGGCTGAGTGGTCGCGGTCATCGGGCGCCTTCCGGGACGAACGACGGCAGGGTGAGGACTGTGACCGGCGCGTGGGTGCGCAACGCCTCGACCAGCCCAGCCAGGGCCGGGCCGTCACCGCGGTCGGCCGCGGCGTCGACCCCGCCGTCGACGACCACCACGATGTCGTCATAGCGGCCGGCGGCCGAGCTGTCCGTGGCGCCGCCGTGACGGGCGGGCCCGACGTTGTAGACCTGGCTGACCCGGCTCGGGTCGTCGGGCGCGGGGAATTCCAGCGCGGTGCGGATCGCGTAGCCGGGGACGTCCAGCGGGTGCACCGGCGAGCGCGTCGTCGACTGGTAGCGCACGTCGCCGCCGGTCACCCCGGCGAGGGCCGCCGCCAGTCGCATCGGCGTGTACATGAGCTCCTCGGTGCCCAGCACGAGGGTCCGTCCGGCCGGGGCGGTAAGCCGGGCGGCGATCGAGGCGCCCGCCGCGTCGACGACCTCGTCGAGCAGCCGGCCGTGCGCGGGCGTCCAGCCGTGGCGCCCGCCGTCGGGCAGCTCGGCCGGCCATGGCGGCCGCACCCAGCTCACCCGGCCACGCGCGGCGTCGGCTTCGTTCTCCGGGCTGGGAGCGGCGAACCGCGCGCGGATCGCGCTGGCCCGCTCGGCGACGTCCGCGGGCACCTGGACGGTCGCCGAGACCAGCGAGACGACGTCGACCGGCACGCCCAGCTCGTCGGCGAGCCGGTCGAAGGCCGCCCGCGCCGGGGCCGGCCGGGCGTCCAGCAACGCGGCGACCGTGTAGGCGGGCCGGGGGGCGAGCGCGTGCAGGGCCCGGATCGTCCCGATCGCGGTGTTGCCGGTGGACAGCTCGTCGTCGACGAGCAACAGGGGGCGCGGGTCGGTCAGCAGGCGCCGATCGGCGGGCAGCAGCCAGTGGTGGACGGCGTGCGAGTGCGCCTCGGCGAGCTCCAGCTCGGAGCGCATCCCGGCCACGGCCCGGCGGGTGGTGTGCAGGTAGTCGGCGCCCGGCATCCCGTCCGCGACGGCGTGCCCGAGCGCGGTCGCCGTCTCGCAGTAGCCGAGCACGAACACGGTCTCGCCGCTGGCCAGGGACGCCTGGGCGGCGGCGGAGCCGGCCCGGGCTCTGGCGGCGAGCGCCGCCCCTGCCTCGAGCGCGACCGCCGGCGGGACCGGCAGGTGCTTGCCGAGCACCCGGCTTACCAGCAGGTGCGCGCGGCGCGGGTTGCGCCGCAGCGCGAGCCCGACCAGGCCGCGCAGCCCGCCACCGGTGGCGTCCTCGGTCACCTCGGCGACGAGCCCGAGCGCCTCCCACAGCCAGTCGTCGTCCACACCACTCCCCTGCGCGGGTCCCCGCGACGCGGGCCGGTCGGACGCCGGCACCCCGGACACCAGGAGACCGGAAACGGGCCCGCTCGTGGATCCCGCTGCGAGCGGGCTCACGCCAGGTTCCCGGACGCCAGCAGGCCGGAAAGAGGCTCGCTCATCGATCCCGCTGTGCGCGGGCTCACGCCAGGTTCCCGGACGCCAGCAGGCCGGAAAGAGGCTCGCTCATCGATCCCGCTGTGCGCGGGCTCACGCCGGCCCCTCGGACGCCAGCAGGCCGGAAACAGGACCGCTCATACTTCCCGCTGCGCGCGGGCTCACGACATCACCGCCTGGCTGGCCGCCAGGACGTCGACGAAGGTGTGGCCCGCCTTCAGGACGCCGAAGGCCTCGGCGCGGCGCAGCACGGTCTGGGCCCACCGCCGGTGCGGGCGCAGCTCGTTCATCTTGTTGGCGTAGCTGCTGCGCCGGACCCCGCCGGTCTCGCCGTCGGCGACCGTGAGCGCGTCCTCGTACTCCTCATGGGTGACGACGTAGAGCGCGTGCACGGCCGCGACGTGGCTGGGGTGGATCACGGTCTTGCCGATCAGGCCGTTCGCCTTGTCGAGCACGACCTCCTTGATCAGCCGGTCCAGGTCGGCCGAGACCAGGTCGCGGCGCATCGCGGGGCCCTGGACGACCGGGTCGGCGAGGTCGGCGGTGGCGAACGGGGTGACTCGCAGCGAGCTGACGAACAACCGCTCCGGCTGGGCGAAGTACTCCCACACCGGGCCGGTGACGACGTGGTCGCCGCCGCGGGCGCAGACGTTGACGATGTCGGCGATGCAGTCGCGGACCACGGCGATGTCGTAGATGGTCAGGTCGCGGTCGCGGCGCAGCCCGTAGAGGCCAGACAGGTCGGTCGCGCCCAGCCGGACGGCGAGGACGTGGTCGGCGTGCTTGTCGACCAGCCGGCGCACCCCCAGCAGCGTCTCCAGCCTGGTCTCCCGGTGGATCACCTCGGGGCTCTCCAGCACCGGCATCGCCCACAGCTGCCGGCCCAGGCGGTCGCAGGCCTGCAGCACGGCGGCCATCGACACCTCGCCCGAGTCCTCGACGAACTTCGGCAGGACGAAGCCGGCGAGCACGTCGGCGGCGGCCGGCGTGAGGCCCGCGACCAGGGCCGGGATCTGCTCGGCCGAGCGGACCCGGACGAAGATCAGGCCCGGGCTGTCGCCGACGGTCGGCGGGTTCTCACCCAGTTCGTTGAGCGCGCGCACCACGTTCGCCTCGGCCGCCGGCACGTCGCCGTCGGAGATCGCGTCCTCCAGGCAGAGGACCATCGACGCGACGCCGGCCGCCGACTGGCGGCGCACGTCGTCGGCGAGCTTCGGCCGGGTCCCGGGTGCGTACAGCGTCGCGCCGAGGGCCGTGGCGACCAGCCGGCGGTCGTCGTCGCGGCTGATCTCCTTCGGCGGGCAGTGGAACAACGCGTCACGAGCCGCCGGGTCGAGGAAGGCGAAGTGTCGCACCAGAGCGGCTCCTTCAAGGCTCGACGGGCTTGACGCTGCGCGCCCGGGGCCGGCCCGGCTTCACCCCCGATCGCCGCCGGACCTGGGGCAACGCCCGACGCGGGGAACGTACCCCCACAATGACGAAGACCGCCGGGAAACGGGTCACTGACGCCATCACGACATTTTCTTGTAATGTCCACGTCCCACGCGATCTACGCCAGTGTGAACACGGATCCGGACGAGGATCAACCGCTCACCTACTGCTACACACGTGTAGTAATAGGGGTCACACGCTGGGCTACAGCGGGCTCAGGCCCGGCCTCGCGGGCCGGAGGGTCCACCCGTGCTCCGCCGCCGGCTTGTTTGGCGGCCATCTTCGGTTCACCCGGAGCCGGGCCGGAGCGCGGACATTACTGAAGACCGATCGGTCGAATACGTCGCGCATCCCGATCCGGCTCGCGCGGATGACATTTCGCCATCCATCCGGCGAACAGCGCGGCTCAGCGAATGACGAGCGCGTCGTCCGGCGGGTGGTCAACCGTGAGGTCGCCGCCCTCTCCGGACGCGGGCAGCAGCCGGATGCCCCACGGCAGCAGGGCGCCCTCGAGCCGGACGTCCATCGTCCTGGTGGCTCGCTCGGCGCACGGCGCGAGCCGGGCGAGCGCCTGGCCCTCGCCGAGAGTGGCGGGCGGCACCGTCCCCGGCCGGGCGACCAGCACGAGCTCGGGCACCGCGCCGTCGGTGCGGACCCGCACCCGAAGGACGCGCCGACGCCAGCCCGCCCGGGTCGAGAAGTAGGACACCCGGGGCTCGCCCGAGCCGGCCTCGTCGTCGTCCAGGTCGTCGTCGAACCGATCGTCGTCGGCGTGCTCGTCGGCCTCGTCAGCCTCGTCGTCCAGGTCCTCCAGCAGGCCGTCCGCCGAGTCGGACCGGCCGGACCGGCCCGGCCGACCGGCAGCACCGGCAGCACCGGCGGCACCCGGCTGGCCGGCGTCGTCGCCGCCGGGCGGCGTGCCGCCAGCGGCGCCGGGGACCGTGGCCAGCCCGGGCGGCCAGGTCCGCGCGCCGAACCCGGCGGTGCCGTCCTGGCCAGCGGGGGCGAAGAGGTCGGTATGGGTCGCGGGCAGCGTCCAGCCAGCGCGCGAGTCCGGCCCGGCGGGCACGCCAAGCGCCGGGAGCCGGCCCGCTGGGCCCGCGGGGTCCGAGCCGGCGTCACCCGGTACCGACGGGGTCCACGCAGGCTCCCCGCCGGGCTCGCCCGGCGGGACGGCCGGGAACGGCTGGAAGGCGACCACAGGGACGGGCATCGCCGGGCGGAACCAGCCGGGGCCGCTCGGGATCTCCTCCTCCGGTCCTGGCGCGCTGGGCAGTGGCCCGGTCGACATGGGCAGCCCGGTCGACATGGGCGGCACGGTCGACATGGGCGGCACGGTGGGCATGGGCGGCACGGTGGGCATGGGCGGCACGACGGCCGACGCGGGGCCGGGCCGGGGCGGGCCACCCACCTGACCGACGATGGGCAGGCCGGCGCCGGTCGGTGGATTCACCATCGGCGGCAACGGCCGCTCCGGCTGCCGGTCCGGCCCGACGGTGGCCGTGGGGAGCGGGTTCGGGCCGGTACCCGTGGGAAATCCGGGGGGTGGGAGCTGCTGCGCCGACGGGACCACGACCGGGACCGGCCCGGTGACCGCCGGAGGCGGCAGGGCGCCGGCCGGCAGGGGCCCGCCCAGCGGCGCCGCGAGCGGCATGGCCGGCGGGCCGGCTGGCGGCGCCGCCGCCGGGACGCCCATCCGAGGCGGCAGCCCGGTCACCGGCGGGCCGACCAGCGGCGACCCCGTCAGCGGCGGCCCCACCAGCGGTGAGCCCGTGATCGGCGGCCCCGTCAATGGCGGGCCGGCCAGCGGTGCCGCCGACGGGACCGGCCGCTGGGCCAGGCCTGGCGGTGGCATCGGCAGGGCGCCGGTCGGCACGGCGACCGGGATCGCGGAGGTCGCCGGGCCAGCGGGGACCGGCGCGAGGTAGGACGGCTCGGGAGCGGCCAGCGGTCCGGCCGCTGCGGCCGCCAGGGGCGGAGCCGTGCCGGCGTCGACACGTGGCCTGGCCGGGGCCCGCACGACCACCTCGGCGCCCGCGGCGGCGGCCCTCGGCTGCCCGCCGACGCGGAACACCGGGAAGCAGGCGACGTAGTAGGGCCAGCCGTCGCGCGGCGCGGACAACCGCCAGCCGCCGCCGCGCGGCTGGAGGCCGGCGACGGTCACGGTCGCGGCAGAGGCGGTCGGGTCGTCCGGCCCGGTCGGGGTGCGGTCCCGCCGCCACAGCACCCGCGCCTCGGTCAGGCCCGGCGCCAGCCGGAAGAACAGCACCAGCTCGTCGCCACGGTCCTCGGCGCGCAGCTCGGTGACGCCGCCCGGGGCGATGTGCTGGACCGGGCGGCCGATGACGCCGCGACCGCCGAGCACGCTGACCGGGGTGTACACGACCGGGCCGACCGCCGCCGGGTCCAGTAGCCGGCCACGGCGGCTGGTACCCACAAGCCGGACCGGGCCCGTGAGCGCCTCCAGCGGCAGGTCGACGTTCTCCGGCCCGAACGGTCCCACCGGTGCCGCCGGCGGGGGTCCGAACCGGCCGCCGGGCGGCGCGCCCATGTCGGGCAGCACCCCGGGGGTCGCGTAGACCCGCACCTCGGGGCCGGGCGGCGCCGTCCAGCGCAGCATGGTCCCGCCAGCGGAGTAGGAGACCGCCAGGTCGAGGACCGGCAGCGGCCGCGCCACGACCGCCACCGAGACCTCGACCCCGGCCGTGCGCGCCGGCATGCCGTCGGCGGCGACGTATTCGACCGACAGCCGGTAGCGGTAGGTGACGCCGGGCTGGACGTCCGGGTCGGTCAGCGTCCCGCCGCCGGCCCTGGTGTGCCGCACGGACCGGTCGACGACGCGGGCCGCGCTCGGCACGGTGCCGCCGGTCGCCGGGTCGCCGTCCTCGTCGGCCTCCGGGACGACGCTCGGATCGACGGCGTCGACGGCGTCTACGGCCCGCTCGACGGTGACCACCTGGACCGGGCCGTCGAGCCGCCAGGTGAGCCGGACGCCGTCCGCGGTTTGCTGCGCGCGCAGTTGCTCGACCTCACGGGTCAGCACCAGCGGCGCCGTCCGGGCGAGCGCCGAGCGACGGCTGGCCGAGAACGCCGTCACCTCGTAGAACACCGGCACCCAGGCCGGAGCGCCGGCGTCGGTCAGCTCGGCGACCGTTGTCGTGCCCAGGCCGGACCGGGTCGGCGGGACGCCGAGCGTGCCGGCGACCACCCGGTCGACCCGGAACGAGACCGGGGCTGCGGTGTCGGCGGACCGCCAGCGCAGCAGCACCGCGCCGGTGGGCCCGGTGGCGACGGTCGGCACCGCGACCAGGTCGGCCGGCGCGGCGAGCGGCAGCGCGGCCAGCGCCGCGAGCGCCTCGGGGCTGTCGGACGCGCTCGCGAGCACCGCGACCAGCGCGGCCTCCCGCTGGGCCGGGGGCAGCCCGAGCGCCGCGTCCACCCGGCGGCGGATCATCGCCTGCGCGACGGTCAGCTCCCCGAGCACCTCGGCGCCGTCCCGGCCGTCGGGTCCGCGCACGTCGGCGGCCTGCGCGACCAGCCAGCGGGCCCGGTCCAGCGCGGCCTGGGCCCGGCCGGCCGCGCGGTCGTCGGCGAGCGCCCGCCAGCCGGCCTCCGCCGCCGCCAGCGCTGCCGCGGCCCGCGCGGCCAGCTCCTCGCCGACGGCGCCGGTCGGGCCGCCGAGCGCGACCAGCAGCGGCCGGGCCCGGCCGACGAGCTCGACGGCCTGGGCCGGCCGCCCCTCGTCGAGGGCCCGGCGGATCGCGGCGACGGCCTCGGTGGCGTCCCTGGACTGCCGGACGCTCTGCCCGCAGTGCCGGCAGACGACGGCCGCGGCCTCGGTGAGCCGGGAGCAGCTGGGGCAGCCGATGTAGAGGTCGGTGTCGCAGTAACGGCAGACCCGCACCTCCCCGACGGGCTCGGGGCGGGCACAGCCGGGGCAGACGACGAAGTCGACCGTCGCGCCCGTGCTGACCGGGACCCCGAGGTCGCGGGCGAGGCCGAGCACGACGGTGCGGATCTGGGTGGCGCTCAGCCCGCGCCCGGTGGCCAGCGCCCGGCGCATCAGGCCCTCGAACGCGACAGCGGTGATCTCGCCGTCGAGCAGGACGTGCTCCTCGACGGCCCCGCGCAGCTCGTCGGCGGCGTCCACGAGCAGCCCGGCGGAGTACGCGGCGGGGTCCGCCTCCAGCAGCCGGGCGCGGACCAGCGCCAGCAGGTCGGCGGTGACCGTCTTCTCCCGGTCGTGCGGCCGGCGGGCGTTCACGGCGGCGACCGCTTCGTAGGCGGCGGCCAGCCGCGCCGGCGGCGACTCCGGCGCGACGCCGAGGAAGGCCCACAGCGAGGCGGTGGAGGCGTGGTCGCCGCGGCGCAGGGCGCGCAGCTCGTCGAGCCGGTCGCGGATCTGGCCACGCGCGTCGGCCGGCAACGGAGCCACCCGAGCGCCGGGGGCGTCCTCGATGATCCGTTCCCGCGCCAGCCGGACGTCGAACCGCTCGCCGGTCACGCCGGCCTGGGCCGCCAGCCGGCGCAGCCCGTCGACCCGGGAGGTCGGGATGCCGCCGAACCTCTCCCGGACCGTGGCCAGGTACCCGTCGACCTTGGCGAGCCGCTCCGTCTCGCCGTCGCGGCGGGCCTCCACGACGAGCGCGCGGACCCGGTCACGCTGCGCCGGGTCGAGCAGCGGGGCCTCCCACTCGGCCCGGCGGCGGACCAGCTCGGTGGCGAGCGTGGCGTACTTCGCCGAGCCGCGCTCCCGCTGCAGGAAGCCGAGCACGCGGGCGAGCCGAGCCTGCACCTCGGCGTCGCTGTGGCTGTCCTCGGGGTCGAGGTCGGCGACGAGGAACGGATCGTCGATGCGCAGCGGGGAACGCGCCCGCAGCACCGCCAGCACCCGCTGGCGGTAACCGCTGCCGTCGAAAGCCGCGCTCACGCCTCACCCTCGTCTCACGTAACGCGGTGCCGTCCGAGACAGATCGCGGACGGGCGCACCCATGCGCGAACCCAACCAAGATCCTGACCCTGGACCGCGGCCAACCCCGAACATCACCGCCCGCCTCGATCCAGCGTTGAGGAGGGCGCTCTGCGCCCGAGTCGGCGGAAGCGGCCGCGGGCGCTTGGCGCCCGTTCGGCCGCTTCCGGCCTATTCGCGGCGTTCGACGAGCTTGTTGACCTTCGCTGCCTCGGCGGTGCGCAGCGCCTCGCTGCCCACACCGGCGGTGACCCGCAGTACCAGCGGGTCGGCCGTGCCGGGGTGGGTGGCCCGGACCTCGATCGTCTGGTCGCGGCCCATGATGAAGGTCACCTCGACGGGGGTCCCGCGCTGGTGGCCGGACGGGATGCCGCGCAGCGCGCCGGCGACGATGACCTTGTTGTCCTCGATCACCGGCGACGCGACCCCGGTGCCCTGCTCGAACACCCGGATGTCGACCTCGGTCTGGTCGTCGGTGACGGTGTAGAAGGTCCTGGCGACCGAGATGGGCAGCGGGTCGTTCTGCTGGGCGAGGAACGCGGCTACCGGCCGGCCCCGGTCCTCGGCGAAGATGCCGAAGCCGCGGGACGTCACGTTGGTGACGGTGGTGCGCACCAGGTCCGCGACGGCGGAGGCAGGCAGGCCGACCTCACCGGCCCGCTCGGCCGCCGCGGCGGCGACGTCTGCGTCGGAGGCAGCGGTCAGGTCGTCGTCGGCGCCGATCCGCCCAGCCTTGACCAGGTCCTCGCGGACGGCCCGCTCCAGCGCCTTCTTCTGGCCGTAGACGGCCGCACCCTTGGCCACCGCGAGGTCCGGGTCGATCAGCTTGCAGGTGAGGCCGAACTGCTCCGCGAGCCGGCGGGCGACCGCGGGGGACTTGCTCATGCCCCCGACGAGCAGGCAGGTGTCGATCCGGTCGACACCCTTCTCCTTCGCCCGGCCGAGGACCGACGCCGTAAGCTCGACCGTGCGGTCCAGCAGCGGCTTGGTCAGCTCCTCGAACGACGAGCGGGTCACCGTCACGCTGGTGCGCCGGCCACCGTGCACGACCAGCACGTCGACGCTCTCCCGGCCGGACAGGGCGAGCTTCGCGTCCTCGGCCGAGGTGAGCAGCTCCTGCTCGTCGTAGACGTCGTCGAGCGGGTCGCCGGCGTCCGGCTGCGCCTCGACGAACCGGCGGGCAAGGTGGCGGACCAGCTCCAGGTCCCAGTCGGCGCCACCCAGCTCGTGGTCGCCGTCGGTGGCGACGACGGTGATGCCGCCCTCGCGCAGCCGGATCACGGTGGTGTCGAAGGTTCCGCCACCGAGGTCGTAGACGAGCACCGTCGACTCGGCCGCGCCGTCCTGGGCGAAGCCGTAGGCGAAGGCGGCGGCGGTCGGCTCGTTGATGATGTCGACGACCGTGAGCCCGGCGAGCTCGCCGGCCAGCTTGGTCGCCTTGCGCTCCTCGTCGCCGAAGTAGGCCGGCACCGTGATGACGACGTCGGTCACCGGCCCACCGGTGGCGCGCTCCGCGTCGGCGGCCAGGGCCTTGAGGACGAGGCTGGAGACGGCGGCCGCGGTGTACTCGACGCCGTGCGCGACGAACCGCCAGTCGGACGTGCCCATGTGCCGCTTGACCAGGCTGGCCACGTCGTCCGGCCGGATCCGTAGCTGGCGCTTGGCCTGCGTGCCGACGACGAAGGAGACCTGGCTGTCGGCGCCCTCGTCGAACAGCACCACGCTCGGGGTGGTCGGCTGCGACTCGATGTTGCGGATCACGTCCGGCCGGCCGTACTCGTCCAGGCGCGCGATGCACGAGTAGGTCGTGCCCAGGTCGATCCCGAAGACCTTGGCGCCCTT
The DNA here is from genome assembly GCF_000166135.1 of Pseudofrankia inefficax. Classification (NCBI taxonomy): domain Bacteria; kingdom Bacillati; phylum Actinomycetota; class Actinomycetes; order Frankiales; family Frankiaceae; genus Pseudofrankia; species Pseudofrankia inefficax. Next base: position 1,212,951 of record NC_014666.1, on the reverse strand, counting down.
GGCACCGTCGCCCGAGGTCGGCTGCGCGCTCCCTGATGCCACCTGCGGGCCTGCGTTCCCCGAGGCCACGTGCGGGCCTGCGTTTCCTGAGGCCACGTGCGGGCCTGCGTTCCCTGAGGCCACGTGCGGGCCTGAGTCGCTTGAGGCCAGGTGCGGGCCGTCTGCCACGCCGCCACCGTCCCTTCCGACGCGGCGCCCGGGCGCCGCGTTTGTCATCACCGCCGCCCACCCGGACGCCGGCCGTGTTCTGTCACGGCCAACCGGCGACGCGCTGGTCTGACTGTTTGCCCATGAGTTTTGTACCTAGCGCTACCCGGCCGGCCGCCACCGCCCCCATTTCGGGCGCATCAGGCCACCAGGGCGACACGGTACGTCCTCAGCCGGATCGACCCGTCGTGCCTCATCAACGGTTGCGGTACACCTCGGCCTCGGCCGGGCGCAGGACCGTCGAGGAGCCACGCACGAAACCGGGCCGGACACCGCGGGCGATCGTGCGGTCGCGGGCCGGGTCGTCGGTGGCGATCCCGCGTAGCGCGAGGTGGCGGGTCGGGTCGAAGGGGCTGCCCGGCACCGCGATGTAGGGGCGCACGTCGGCGGAGATGTCGAGCACCTGCAGCAGCTGCTTGCGCAGGATGCCGGCGACGCTCTGCGGGTCGTCCCCGCCGAGGCTGGACATCTGGTCGTGCAGCCGGATCAGGCCACGCAGCAGCGGGCCCATCGCCTCGGTCAGCTCGCCCTGGCGCAGCTTGCCGTTCTCCTCGTGCAGCCGGTCGACGAGCTCCACGTCGTGCCGGCGCAGCCGGGCCAGCTCGTCGAGCCGGCGGCCCACCGCGGCGAGCTCCTCGACCAGGTCGCCGGAACCGGCGGCCCGCGGACCGGTCGGCCCGCCGGCGGCCGGGCCGGTGTCCCCCGCCAGGGCCCGCTCGCCGCCCTGCCGGTCGTTGCCCGGCCGATCGCCCACCTGACGCTCGGCGCTCTGGCGCTCGGCGGCCTGGCGGTCGCCGGCCTGGCGATCGATGCCTTGCCGGTCGTTGCCCTGGCGGTCGTTGCCTGACCGATCGCCGCCGGGCTGCGGGGCCGGCCCGCGGGTCGGCGCGGCGGCCCAGTCCGGGCCGGTCGCCGCGTCCACGTAGGCGTCGTAGTCATACGGCCCCGCCTCGACGAACGGCGGGAGGCTGTCGATCGAGCCTCGGCCGCTGACCCCGGGAAGCCCCGATGTGCCACGCGGCGGGCCGCCCGGGTCGGGCTCCCCGCCCCGGGCGGGCCCGCGGGCGACGTCGACCATGCCGGGAACCCCGCGCACGCCGTCCGGCGGGGTCATGATGCCGGGCAACGCCCCGGCGGGCACGGTCGGCAGCGCCGTCGGCGAGCCGCCCGCGCCGGAGAGCCCGGGAAGGCTGGTGGTCTCACCGGCGTCCGGGCCGTCGCCCTGGCCAGGACCGAGCGGGTCGGAGCCGGGGAACCAGCGACCCGCCCGGTCGCGCCTGCGGCGTGGTTCGGTCACTTGCGGCCCGGCGTCCAGTTGAGGCCCCAGTTGTAGAGGGCGTCGAGCTGACGGTGGCCGCCGACGTACTTGACCTCCCGGCTGACCGTGAAGTCGCCGGCGCCGTTGTTCGTCAGCAGCGCGATGGCGCACATTCGGGAACCGCCGGCCTGCTCGTCGAGGCGGACCTCGATCGGCGCGCCCTGCGCGGGGGTCAGCGTCACGACCGCGTTGGCCTGGTCGAACGAGGCGACGCCCTCGTAGATGAACGCGAAGATCAGTACCCGGCGGATCTGCCCCGCCCGGGCCAGGTTGACGTACAGGTTCTCGCCGCCGACCGCGGACCCGGTGCGGTCGTCGGCGTCGAGCACGACGAACGGCGGGGCGTCGAAGGATCCGAACGTGTCGCCGAGGGCCTGGATGACCCCCTTCTGGCCGTCGCTGAGCTCGTAGAGGGCGGCGAGGTCGAGGTCGATCCCGCCGGTGCCACCGAGCACGCGCTTGAGGAAGCCGCCCTTCTGGGGGGCACCCGTCTGCCAGTTCAGGTTCACGTGCAGCCGACCGCCGCCGCCCTGCTTCGACAGCGACACGCTCGGCGCGGACTTCGTGAGGGTGACCTTGCTCAGGGACACCCCGGGCGTCGCGCCGCCTGGCCCGCCGGTGGCCCCTGGGTTCGGGTTGTCGAAAGCCATGTCCGCTCCTTCGCGGTCGTCGTCCGCCGCCGCCAGCCGGGCGCCCGGGAGAGCCTCCTCGGACCATCGACCCGGCCCCCGGTAGGGGTGGCGCGGCTTCCCGAGCACTGGTCGGCCTGGGGCCTTACCTGCCGCCCCGGGCCGACCACCAAACACCCCCGACGATCCCGCCGACCATTCTGCACAGCGGCCAACTCGGCGCGGACCGCCGGTCGCGTCCACCTGCCCTGTCCAGACAACGTGTCTGGTCCCGGTCAGGCTCCGCCCGGCCAACATTCGCGCCGGGGACCCAGCCGCGGCTCGGTCACGAGCTGGCGCCGACCGGTTCGGGTGCCGAGCTCTCGTCGGAGTTCCCGTCCTGGTCCGCGTTCTTCCTGCGGTGGCGGATCGAGGTCAGCAACGCGAGGCCGATGAACGCGACACCGATCAGCCCAGTGACGATCTCGGGCACGTCGTTCTCGATCGAGACGGCGAGGATCACCGCCAGGGCGCCGATCGCGTAATGAGCGCCATGCTCGAGGAACACGTACTCCGACAGCGTCCCCTGGCGTACCAGGAAGACGGTCAGTGACCGGATGTACATCGCCCCGATGCCGAGACCGGCGGCGATGATGAAGATGTTCTGGGAGATCGCGAACGCGCCGACGACGCCGTCGAACGAGAAGCTCGCGTCCAGGACCTCGAGGTAGAGGAAGAGGAAGAACGCGGCCTTGCCGGTGGCGAGGGCAGTGCTGGAGGCCCCGCCCGTGCCAGCGGTGGCCGGCTCGTCGCCGTCGTCCTCCTCGGCGCCGAGCCCACGTGACTCGAAGAACTCGCCGAGGCCGCTGACGGCCAGGTAGGTCGCGAGACCGGCGACGCCGGCGACGAAGACCTGCTCGGTGTGGCCGCCGGAGAACCACTCGCCGACGACCAGCAGCGCGACCAGCCCGAGCACGACCGGGATGACGTCGAGGGCACCGGCCTTGCGCAGCGGCTCTTCCAGCCAGCGCAGCCACTGGACGTCACGCTCGTTGTCGAACATGAAGTCCAGGAAGATCATGAACAGGAAGATCCCGCCGAACGCGGCGATCGCGGGATGGGCCGCGTGCAGCTTGTCCGCGTACTGGTCGGAGTGGTTGACCGCCAGGTCGAAGACGTCGTAGGGGCTCAGATGCGCCGTCAGCGCGACGACCACGATCGGGAAGATCAGCCGCATGCCGAAGACGGCGATCAGCACACCGACTGTCAGGAAGATCCGTTGCCAGGCGGCGCTCATCCGGCCGAGGATCGTCGCGTTGATGACCGCGTTGTCGAACGACAGACTGATCTCGAGGACGGCCAGGATCGCGACGAGTGCCGCGGCCTGCCCTCCGCCGATCACGCCGGCGCCAGCGACGACCACGGCGGTCACGGCGAACGACCAGCCGAAGATCCGCAAGATGTGCACCAGGACCTGCACCTCCGCGGACCGGTCTAAGGGATGATGGTCGGCCGGCGCCTGTGGCGCTGCGGCTCCGGTCCGCCGGAGTCCACCGCACCGCCTTGATCGACGCCGCCGTCAGCCGCGCCCGACAAGGCTTGCCGGCCGCCCGCCCGCTCCCCACGGCCCGTGGGAAGCTCCGGCGGACCGAGGCCGCACCAGACAAACGACCGACGACACGCTCGTAGATGGTGCGCGGCCCTCGCATCGTAGCCAGCCCCACCTGGGACAAAGCTGACAAGCGGCCGACAAGATGTGAACAATCACGGCGGCGACCGGCCCGGCCACCCATACGACCCGACCGGCCGCACCGAGCTACGGCCGGAACGGGCGCGACGCGCCCATTCCGGCCGCTTTGCCGTTAAACGTTGACGCCGTAGTCCTGAGCGATGCCGCGCAGGCCGGTCGCGTAGCCCTGGCCGACCGCGCGGAACTTCCAGTCGGCGCCGTGCCGGTAGACCTCACCGAAGATCATGGCGGTCTCGGTCGAGGCGTCCTCGGACAGGTCGTACCGGGCGATCTCGGCGCCGCCGACCTCGTTCGCGATGCGAATGAACGCGTTGCGCACCTGGCCGAAGCTCTGCTGCCGCGACTCGGCGTCGTAGATCGAGACCGGGAACACGATCTTGTCGATCTCGGCCGGCAGGGTGGCGAGGTTGACCTTCACCTGCTCGTCGTCACCCTCGCCGGCGCCGGTGAGGTTGTCGCCCTGGTGCTCGATCGCGCCATCCGGGCTACGCAGATTGTTGAAGAAGACGAAGTACTGGTCGGAGACCACCCGACCGTCGGCGCGGCACGCAATCGCGCTCGCGTCGAGGTCGAAGTCCGAACCGGTCGTCGTCCGAGCGTCCCAGCCGAGACCGACCATGATGCTCGTGAGGCCAGGTGCCTCCTTCGACAACGAGACGTTGCCGCCCTTGCTGAGGCTGACTCCCACTGTTTTCCTCCCGCTGTCCGTGCGGACGGGGCTTCGGCGCCCCGAGCACCCACACCCTGGCTCGCTGCCGGTACGAGCGGCAGCCTACTGCCCATACTCGGCCGGACCGGGCGCTCGCCCGTCCGGGCGACATGCACCGGGGCTTCTGAAGAGCCATACGAATGATGCGGTGCCCAGAGTTCCCGACGCGGGCGGCGCGCCCGGCTCCGAATGCGAAACGTGGGCCGCCGGGAGCCGCGCGGCGACGCACGCTCCCCTTCGTGCGCCGGCAACCTGGCCCGGACCGCGACATTCTTGCCGCTTCTGGCGCCGTCCAGGCCCGGCGAAGGTCCTCATAAGGACTCCTTTGCGGCGCACCGTCGCGGCCGGCCCGCCCTGTACCCCGTCATTGCCCCCGCCGTGCCCCGCCGCCGTGCCCCGCCGGTCGCCCGGGGGTGCCGCGCGCCGTGCTGTCACCCGGCCGACACGCACGGATCGCTGCCGCCGGTGCCCGGAGAGGTCCGGCCCGGGACGCCGCCGTGCCCGGCGGGCGCCCGGCGCGGCGGCGTCCGGACGCCGGGGCGGCGGTCGCGGGTGCCGCCCGACCGTTCGGATTCGCGGCCAGACACCGGCAGATCCCACGAAGGTGGGGGCGTCCATGGCAATTCCAGGTGAACGGCCTGCTCGGAGCGACGACCCGTCGGGTCGGCGGCCCGCGCTGGCGGGTGTCAGCCGCAGCGTGACCCCGCTTCGGACGGCGTCGTCGACGACCAACTGTGCCCCGCGCGGTTTCCCAGACCCAACCTGGGAACATCGACCACGGGTCAACCGGCCGGGCGCTCGTCCCACGCCCAGAGTCACCCCCACCAGATCACCACATGGGGGTGTCCGGTGGTCTCACGCAGTTCACGTTGGGGTATCGCCATTTGCCATCTCGGAGGCGGATCATTGAGCCCGTGGTTCGTCTGGATAAGGTCGCAGCGATGAACGGACGTTCAGTAGGCCGGGTCGTCATCTCTGACGTCACGCCGGCCGTCTCGTGTGGCCGCTGGCCCTCGCGCGCGGTGATCGGGGAAACCATCACCGTGGGCGCAACTGTGTTTCGAGAAGGTCACGACCTCATCGGGGTGAACGCGACGCTGTCTGGCCCTGACGGGCTCGGCACACCGTTCACCCGGATGCGGCCGGTGGGCATCGGAACTGACCGCTATGAAACCGACCTCACGGTCACCACGGAGGGGCTCTGGGGCTTCCGGATCGAGGCCTGGGCGGACCCTGTCGCGACCTGGGTGCACGGCATCGAGCTGAAGGTCGGTGCCGGGCAGAGCGCCGACGAGCTCGCCGTCGACTTCGAGGACGGCGCGCGCCTGTTGCTGCGCGCGCTGCCCGGTGTGCCCGAGCGCGAGCGGGCGGCCATCGCCCGCGCGGCGGCGGCGCTGCGCGACGACAACGTCGACGACCCGCACCAGCGGATCACCCCGGCCTGCGCCCCGGAGCTGACCGAGCTGCTGGCCCGCTACCCGCTGCGTGAGCTGGTGACCCGCTCCCCGCTGCACCGGGTGTGGGTCGACCGGCAGCGGGCCCTCTACGGCAGCTGGTACGAGTTCTTCCCACGGTCGGAGGGCGCCTCGCTGGACCCGCCGCGCTCCGGGACCTTCCTGACGGCCGCCGAGCGGCTGCCCGCCGTCGCGGACATGGGTTTCGACGTGGTGTACCTGCCGCCGGTCCACCCGATCGGCGAGGTCAACCGCAAGGGGCCGAACAACACGCTGACCCCCGGTCCGGAGGACCCGGGCTCGCCGTGGGCGATCGGCAGCGAGCACGGCGGCCACGACGCGGTGCACCCGGACCTGGGCACCCTCGAGGACTTCGACCTGTTCGTCGCGCGGGCCCGCTCGCTCGGCATGGAGGTCGCGCTCGACCTCGCCCTGCAGTGTGCCCCGGACCACCCGTGGGCGAAACGCCACCCGGAATGGTTCACGGTCCGTTCGGACGGCTCGATCGCGTACGCGGAGAACCCCCCGAAGAAGTACCAGGATATCTATCCACTGAACTTCGATTCGGACCCGGAGGGGATCTACCAGGAGATCCTGCGGGTCGTTCGGCACTGGACCGCGCACGGTGTGCGCATTTTTCGGGTCGACAACCCGCATACCAAGCCGGTCGAGTTCTGGGAATGGCTCATCCGGGAGGTGAAGGCGACGGACCCGGACGTGCTCTTCCTCGCCGAGGCGTTCACCCGGCCCGCGATGATGCACACCCTGGCGAAGGTCGGTTTCACCCAGTCGTACACCTACTTCACCTGGCGCAATGTGAAGTGGGAGTTGGAGGAGTACGCCCGGGAACTGGTCGAGGCCGCCTACTACATGCGGCCGAACTTCTTCGTGAACACCCCGGACATCCTGCCGGAGTACCTCCAGCACGGCGGGCCGGCGGCGTTCCGGATCCGGGCGGCGCTCGCGGCGACGATGTCGCCGACCTGGGGCGTCTACGCGGGGTACGAGCTGTACGAGCGCGTTCCGGTCCGGCCGGGCAGCGAGGAGTACCTCGACTCGGAGAAGTACCAGTACCGGCCCCGCGACTGGGCCGCCGCCGAGCGCAACGGCGCGTCGCTGGCGCCCTACCTGCGCAGGCTCAACGCCATCCGGCGCGCCCACCCGGCGCTGCACTGGCTGCGCAACCTGCACCTCCATCACTCGGACGGCGATGAGATCATCGCCTTTTCGAAGCGGTCCGGAACCGGACCGGACGCCGACGTCGTGATCGTCGTCGTCAACCTTGATCCGCATGCAGCTCGGGAGACCACCGTGCGACTTGATATGCCCGCCCTCGGCCTCGAGTGGTGGGAGACCTTCGACGTCCGGGACGAGATCACCGGGGCCACCTACACCTGGGGCCGGGAGAACTACGTCCGACTCGACCCGTTCGTCGAGCCCGCCCACGTGTTCACGCTGGCACGGCGGTCATGACAGACGACGGGGGGGCAACGAACGTCGACGAGAACACGGGGTCCGGGAAGGATCTCCCGATGGGCCCCGAGACGGGCGCCGAGCCGCTGCTCGGTGACCGGCTCACCAAGGACCCGCTCTGGTACAAGCGGGCGGTCTTCTACGAGGTGCTCATCCGTGGCTTCGCCGACTCCAACGGCGACGGCACCGGGGACATCCGCGGGCTGATCGGCAAGCTGGACTACCTGCACTGGCTGGGCGTCGACTGCCTGTGGCTGCTGCCGATCTACGAGTCGCCACTCAAGGACGGCGGCTACGACATCTCCGACTACTTCCAGGTCCTGCCGGAGTTCGGGGATCTCGGCGACTTCGTCTCGCTGGTCGAGGAGGCGCACAAGCGCGGCATCCGGATCATCGCCGACCTGGTGATGAACCACACCTCGGACCAGCACCCCTGGTTCCAGGCCTCACGCTCCGAGCCGGACGGCCCCTACGGCGACTTCTACGTCTGGTCCGACACCGACGACCGCTACCCGGACGCCCGGATCATCTTCGTCGACACGGAGAAGTCGAACTGGACGTGGGATCCGGTGCGCGGCCAGTACTACTGGCACCGGTTCTTCTCCCACCAGCCCGACCTGAACTTCGACAATCCCGACGTCCAGGACGCGATGCTGGAGGTCCTGCGGTTCTGGCTGGACCTGGGCATCGACGGGTTCCGTCTCGACGCGGTGCCCTACCTCTACGTCCGGGACGGCACCAACGGCGAGAACCTGCCGGAGACGCACGAGTACCTGCGCCGGGTCCGCAAGGAGATCGACGCCAAGTACGCCGACCGCGTCATGCTCGCCGAGGCGAACCAGTGGCCGTCGGACGTCGTCGAGTACTTCGGCAACGACGACGAGTGCCACATGGCGTTCCACTTCCCGCTGATGCCGCGCATCTTCATGGCGGTGCGCCGGGAGTCGCGCTACCCGATCTCGGAGATCCTCGCCCAGACGCCGGCGATCCCGCCGAACTGCCAGTGGGGCATCTTCCTGCGTAACCACGACGAGCTCACCCTTGAGATGGTGACCGACGAGGAACGCGACTACATGTACTCCGAGTACGCGCAGGACCCGCGTATGAAGGCGAACATCGGCATCCGCCGCCGGCTGGCCCCGCTGCTGGACAACAGCCGCGACCAGATGGAGCTGTTCACCTCGTTGCTGCTGTCGCTGCCGGGCTCGCCGGTGCTGTACTACGGCGACGAGATCGGTATGGGCGACAACATCTACCTGGGCGACCGGGACGGTGTGCGGACCCCGATGCAGTGGTCGCCGGACCGCAACGGCGGCTTCTCCGCCGCCGACCCGGCTCGGCTCTACCTGCCGCCGATCATGGACCCGGTGTACGGGTACCAGGGCCTCAACGTCGAGGCGGGCCAGCGGCTGTCGACGTCGTTCCTGTCCTGGACGAAGCGCATGATCGAGGTGCGCAAACGCCACGCCGTCTTCGGGCTCGGCGACTTCGAGGAGCTGGCCGCGTCGAACCCGTCGGTGTTCGCGTATGTGCGGACTCTCGGCGACGACCGGGTGCTGTGCGTCGCGAACCTCTCCCGGTTCGCCCAGCCGGTCGAGCTGGACCTGCGCCGGTTCGAGGGAATGGTCCCGGTGGAGCTGCTCGGCCGGGTGCATTTCCCGCCTATCGGCGAGCTGCCCTACCTGCTCACCCTCCCGGGTCACGGCCACTACTGGTTCGCGCTGTCCGCCGCGGGTGAATTCCAGCGCTGAACGGACGCCGAGCGCCCGCCGGGCACGCCCGGCCGGGCCGCCGCGTGTTCGTATGGGGGCGCCCGCCCACGGGCGGACGGGCGCCCCGCCATCTCTGGCAAATCGGATGGACAAGTGCTATCTACCGGATGACATGTCCGTTAGGTTGACGGCAGCCGCAGAGACGTGTCGGTTCGCCGACCGGCCCATCGGAGACAGGCCTTAGGCCCTATCCCGATGGGCCGCGGCATATGTGCTCCGGCGCTTCGGCGCCGGAGAGGCCGGGGTGGGTGACCAGGGGGCGGGCCGGGATCCGACGGCCTGGCCCGGTCGCTCGTCTTGGCCCGCGTCCCAGGGGAACTACTCAACTGAACACCGCCACATCCGACGACCCGCGAGGGGATAACGCCTCCGGATCCGGGGACAACGGCCCTCCGGCTGCGTGATCGAGACGCGTACCCAGCCGCCGGCAGCCTCTCGAAGCGCACTCCTTGGCCCAGCGTCAACTACAGGCCTCCGGCCGTGCGAGATGTAGATCATGATCGCACAGCCGCCGGCCAGAGGGAGGTCGACCGTGCGAGACCATTCCGAGCTCACGACCCTGTTGGCGGACTGGCTGCCCAGGCAACGCTGGTTCGCGGGCAAGGGCCGCGCCGACGCGCGGGTGGGCATCGTCCAGGACGTCCCCGTCTCCGACCGCCTGCGTCACCTGATCGTCGAGGTCGTCTACTCCGACGGCGGCCCGCGCGACCTCTACCAGGTCCCGCTGGTGATCCGGCCGGACGCGCCGCACGGCCACTCGGGCTTCCTGCTCGGCGAGATGTCGACCGGGCTGGTCTACGACGGTCTGCACGACGCGGACGGCAGCGCCGCGCTGCTCGACTTCCTCTCCGCCGGCCAACGCCACGGCACCCTGGCGGCGCACGCCGTCGCGCCGCTGAGCCAGCTGCCGGCGCACTCGGTCGGCGCCGAGCAGTCGAACACCTCGATCGTGTACGGCGAGGAGTACATCCTCAAGGTCTTCCGTCGCCTCTGGCCGGGCGTCAACCCGGACCTGGAGGTCACCAGGGCGCTGGCCGCCGCCGGCACCCGCCATGTCGCCAGCCCGCTGGCCTGGCTCGACGGCGAACTGCCCGGCGCGGGCGAGGGCGGCTCGGACGCCGACACCACCTTCGCCTTCATGCAGGAGTACCTGCGCAGCGGCACCGAGGGCTGGAAGCTCGCGATCACCAGCGTCCGTGACCTGTACGCCGAGGGCGACCTGCCCCCCGACGAGGTCGGTGGCGACTTCGCGGGCGAGTCCGAACGGCTGGGCGCTGCGACCGCCGAGGTGCACACCCTGCTGGCTGGCTGCTTCCCGACGGCCGCGGTCGACCCCGAGTCGCTGCACACCACCGCTCTCGGCCTGCACGGCCGCCTCGACGCCGCCCTCACCGCCGTCCCCGAGCTCGCCCCGCACGAGGGGGGCGCCCGGGCCGCCTACGACGCCCTGGCCGCGGAGACCGCCGCGGCGCCCTACCAGCGGATCCACGGCGACCTGCACCTCGGCCAGGTGCTGCGCACGGAGAACGGCTGGGTGCTGTTCGACTTCGAGGGCGAGCCGGCCCGGCCGGTGCCCGAGCGCCGCCGGCTGGACTCGCCGCTGCGCGACATCGCGGGCATGCTGCGCTCGTTCGACTACGCCGCCCAGTCGATGCTGCTGGAGCGCGCCGACGAGCCGGGCCTGGCCTACCGGGCCCGCGAGTGGGCCGAGCGCAACCGGGTGGCCTTCCTCGACGGCTACCAGGCCGCCAGTGGCCTCGACCTGGCCGCGCACGCGGTCGAGCTGCGGGCGTACGAGCTGGACAAGGCCGTCTACGAGGTGCTCTACGAGGCCCGGCACCGGCCGTCCTGGGTCGAGATCCCGCTCGGCGCCGTCCGCCGGCTCACCGCCCTCCAGCCACCGTTGCCGACCGGATCCGCCGCCGCTTGAGGCGCCGAGGTTGGCCGGGCGGCCAATGGGGGCACGCAAGAGAGGAAACATCGTGACACCAGCCGGAAGACCGGAAGAGACGCGTGGGAGCTGAAGTGATCGACACTGACGACGGTCGCCCGAGGCCAGCGACGGACGGCCCGGCGCTCGCCGAGCAGCCGGTCCTCGCGCCGCCTGGCATCGACCTGCCACGCGGGGAGCTCGACCGGCTGGTGGGGGGGCGCCATCACCAGCCCCACGGCATCCTGGGAGCCCATCCGGCCGGTGACTGGACGATCGTGCGGGCGCTGCGCCCGGACGCGGTCAGTGTCACGGTCGTCGTCGGCGACGAGCGCTACCCGACGACCCGGCTGCACTCCAGCGGTGTCTTCGGCGTGGCGGTGCCCATCGGCAAGGTGCCCGACTACCGGCTGGAGGTCACCTACCCCGACTCCACCTACCTGGTCGACGATCCCTACCGCTACCTGCCGACCGTCGGCGAGGTCGACCTGCACCTGATCGCCGAGGGGCGCCACGAGCGGCTGTGGACGGTGCTGGGCGCGCATGTGCGCCACTACCCGACGCCGGGCGGCGGTGTCGTCAGCGGGGTGAGCTTCGCCGTCTGGGCGCCGAACGCCCGAGGCGTGCGTGTCGTCGGCGACTTCGACTTCTGGGACGGCCGGGCCTACCCGCTGCGCTCGCTGGGCCACACCGGGATCTGGGAGCTGTTCGTGCCCGGCGTCGACGCGGGCACCCGGTACAAGTTCGAGATCCTCGGCTTCGACGGCGTGTGGCGCCAGAAGGCCGACCCGATGGCGACCCACACCGAGACGCCGCCCGCGACGGCCAGCGTCGTGTTCGAGTCCGACCACGTCTGGTCGGACGAGGCGTGGATGGCCGAGCGGGCCGGCACCGCGTGGCACGCCGCGCCGATCTCCGTCTACGAGGTGCATCTGGGCTCCTGGCGGCGTGGCCTGTCCTACCGGCAGCTGGCGACCGAGCTGGTCGACTACGTGCGCGAGGCCGGGTTCACCCACGTCGAGCTCCTGCCGGTCGCCGAGCACCCGTTCGGCGGCTCGTGGGGCTACCAGGTGTCGGCCTACTACGCGCCGACGTCCCGGTTCGGCAGCCCCGACGACTTCCGCTACCTGGTCGACGCGCTGCACCAGGCCGGCATCGGCGTGCTGGTCGACTGGGTGCCCGCCCACTTCCCTCGGGACAACTGGGCGCTCGGCAGGTTCGACGGCACCGCGCTCTACGAGCACGGGGACCCGCGCCGCGGCGAGCACCCGGACTGGGGCACGTTCGTCTTCGACTTCGGCCGGCCCGAGGTGCGCAACTTCCTGGTCGCGAACGCTCTGTACTGGTTCGAGGAGTTCCACATCGACGGCCTGCGGGTCGACGCCGTCGCCTCGATGCTCTACCTCGACTACTCCCGCAAGCCGGGCGAGTGGATTCCGAACATCCACGGCGGCCGGGAGAACCTCGACGCGGTGTCGTTCCTGCAGGAGGTCAACGCGACGGTGTACCGCAAGGCACCGGGCGCGATGATGATCGCCGAGGAGTCGACGGCCTGGCCGGGAGTCACCCGGCCGACCCATCTCGGCGGGCTGGGCTTCGGCTTCAAATGGAACATGGGCTGGATGCACGACACGCTCGACTACATGACCAAGGCGCCCATCTACCGGATGTATCACCACCACCAGGTGACGTTCTCGATGGTCTACGCCTACTCCGAGAACTACATGCTGCCGTTCAGCCATGACGAGGTCGTGCACGGCAAGGGCTCGCTGCTGCGCAAGATGCCGGGCGACCGCTGGCAGCAGCTGGCCAACCTGCGCGCGCTCTACGCCTACATGTGGGCTCACCCGGGCAAGCAGCTGCTGTTCATGGGCTGCGAGTTCGGCCAGGACCGGGAATGGGACGAGGCGACCACCCTGGACTGGGGCCATCTCGACGACCCGGGCCACCGCGGCGTCTTCAGCCTGGTCGGCGATCTGAACCGCGCCTACCGTGCGACGCCCGCGCTCTGGGCAAAAGACAACGACCCGAGCGGCTTCGGCTGGATCGACGCGAACGACGCGGAGAACAACGTCCTGTCGTTCCTGCGCTTCGGGGAGCACCCTGGCGAGCCCCAGGCCGGCGGCGCCGGCAGCACGATGCTGGCCTGCGTCACCAACTTCTCCGGCAGCCCGCACTACGGCTACCGGCTCGGCCTGCCCAGGACCGGCCGCTGGCGCGAGGTGCTCAACACCGACGCGGGCAGCTACGGCGGCGCCGGCCAGGGCAACCTGGGCGAGGTCACGGCCAGCGCCGAGCCGCACCACGGCCAGCCGGCCTCGGCCCCGCTGACCCTGCCAGCCCTCGCCACCCTCTGGTTCGCCTACGAGGGGGAATAGCCCTCAGCGCACGGCCAGGAGGCCGGAACGGGTGCCACCCAGCGCCCGTTCCGGCCCTTCGTCTAGAACAGCGCGGCGGCCAGGGCTCGGCGGGCCGGGGGGACGGCCGGGTCGGCGTCGCCCAGGGCCTGGAACAGGCCGACGAGGTGGGCGCGCACCTTCTCCCGGTCGTCGCCGGCGGTACGCCGGACCAGCGCGACCAGCTGGCCGAAGGCGTCCTCGATCTGGCCCTGGTGCACGATCATCAGATCGGCCGCGACGAGCGCGGCGTCGACGTCGTCCGGGTTGGCGGTGAGGCGGCGGCGCACGTCCGCCGGGTCGACGCCGCTCACCCGCTCCAGCAGGGTGACCCGGGCGAGGCCGAGGATCGCCTCCGGGTCGGCCGGCGCCTCGCCGAGCCGGGCCCGGTACGCCGCGGCCGCCGCGGGCAGGTCGCCGCGCTCGATCGCCTCGTCGGCCGCGGTCAGGTTGGGGTCGCGGGCGGGGCCGCCGCCACCGGCGCCGGGCAGGTCACCGAAGGCCTCGGCGACGAGGTCGAGAAGCTGGTCGAGCCAGCCGCGCACCTCGGCCTCCGGCATCGCGCCGGTGAACTCACCGATGATCCGGCCGCCGACGACCGCCTTCACCGCCGGGATGCCCTGGACCTGCGCGGCCTGGGCGAGGCCCGGGTTCGCGTCCACGTCGATCTTCGCCAGCACCCACCGGCCGCCGTCGGCCTCGGCCAGGCGCTCCAGGATCGGGCTGAGCTGCTTGCACGGGCCACACCAGTCGGCCCAGAAGTCGAGCACCACCGGGACCTGCAGGGACCGGTTGACGACCTCGTCGGCAAAGGTCGCCTCGGTGACGTCAATGATCACAGGGCCGGCTGGGGCGCCCTCCGCGCCGCCGGCCGGCGGGCCAGCGGGCGGGCGGGCGGCGGGCGGCGCGGCCGGCTTCGGGTCGAGCGGCACCGCGCCGGCCAGCCGCAGCCCGCCGAGCCGGTCCGGCAGCGGCCCGGCCTGGGTGCGGGAGGACTGCCCGCGCGGGGGTCTGGCGCCGGGCGCGCCCTGTCGACCAGCCGCGGGTGGGACTGGAGGCCTACGTTGCATACCCACCATCGTGACACCTCCCACGGCGACCGGGCCGAGCCGGACACGACTGTTTTCCCGAACGCTCAGGAACCGTTCGCCCGACCGAACGGGAGCGGCCTCAGGACTCGCCCGAGGACTCCAGGTAACGCTCGACGGTTGCCACCTTGGCATGCAGGGCGTCGTGGGCGCCGGGGCGGATGTCGGCCTTCAGGACGAGGCTGACGCGCCCGCCGCCGGCGGCCACCGCCTCGGTCGCCCGGCGCACGACGTCCATGACCTCGTCCCACTCGCCCTCGATGGTCGTGAACATCGATGTGGTCTCGTTGGGCAGACCGCTGGCCCGGACCACCCGGACGGCCTCGGCCACCAGAGCGCCGACGTCCTCGCCGACGCCGATCGGGGTCACGCTGAAGGCGACAAGCATGGTTCACGGAATATCACGCCCCGGGTGCGCTGCCGCGCCCACCCCGCGGACGGCGAACACCCCGGGCTTCGGAACCGATTCGACATGTGACGTTAACTCCGGGACGAGCCCGCCGTGCTAACGAATGGTCGCATCGGGTCCACGGTGACGCTACGCCCGGCCGTGCCACGCAAACCCGCCACAACACCGGATGACAGCACGCCCTACCATTGGCCGCCGTGGGACGGACACGGGTGGCGTACACCCACCGAGGTGGCTCGGTGGGCCCTGACTCGCGCCACCACCCGGCCGAACCGCCCCTGTCCGCCCCGGCGCCCCCACGCCGCGGACGGCCCGACGGGATGTGGACCAGGTGAGCACCCGCACGCTGTTGGACGCACTGAACGACCTCGTGGTTGTGGTCGGTGCCGACGGACGTCTGCTCGACATCGGCGCCGCGGCGCGCGCCTTCCTCGGCGACCGGCTGGCCGGCGTGACCTGCCTGCGCGAGCTCGCCGAGGTGGTGGAGCCGGCCTCGCGCGTGTCACCCGAGACCGTGCTGGACGGGCTGGCCCGCTTCGGCGAGTGGCGCGGCTCGGCGAACCTGCTGGACATGGCCGGCAACCCGGTGCCGTTCGACGTGACGATCCGGGCCGACCGGGCCGGCTGGGTGGCCCTCGTCGCCCGCGACGTCACCGACCGCCACGCCAGGGTGATCGCCGCGCGGGACTCCCGGGCCAAGGACGAGTTCATGGCCCGGCTCGGTCACGAGCTGCGCACCCCGCTGAACGCCATGCTCGGCTTCGCCCAGCTGCTGGAGCTGGAGCCGCTGCCGAACAACCTGCTGGACGACGTCCAGCGGATCATCACCGGCGGCCGGCACATGCAGGCGATCATCGACGACGTGCTGGACCTGGCCCGGCTGCGCGCCGGCCGTGGCGACATCACGAAGGCGCCGGTCAACGTCCTGGACATCGTCGAGGGCGTGGTGGAGCTGGTCGAGCCGCTCGCGCAGCGGCGCGGCATCCGCCGGGTGATCCACCCGTCGGAGCCGCTGATCGCGGACGCGGACCGCCGCCGCCTGTGGCAGGTGCTGCTCAACCTGGTCGGCAACGCGCTGAAGTACGGCCGCGAGGGTGGCACCGTGCGGGTCGGCATCGTGCCGATCACCGGCGGGCGGCTGCGCATCGAGGTCGAGGACGACGGCCAGGGCCTGCCGCCGGACGCGATGGCCCGGCTGTTCCGCCCGTTCGAGCGGCTCGGCGCCGAGCAGACCCGGATCGAGGGCAGCGGGCTCGGGCTCGCGCTGTCGCACGCGCTGGTCACCGCGATGGGGGGCGTGCTGACGGCGGCGAGCCGGTACGGCGTCGGCAGCGTCTTCGCGGTGGTGCTCGACGCCGTGGACGTCCGCTACCCGCACCCCGACCCGGACCAGGACCCGTTCCCGCCGGGGATCGGCGGCCGGATCCCGACCGGCGCGAGCATGCGGGTCGTGCACGTCAGCGGTGACCCGGCGACCCGGGCCCAGGTGACCCAGACGCTGGCCCGCGCGTTCGGGGCCGACACGATCAGCGTGCCGCGCGGCGCGCTCGCGCTCGACGCCATCCACCGCGCCCAGCCGGACCTCATCATGATCGACCAGCAGCTGCCGGACACCACGGCGTCCGACCTGCTCGCCCACCTGGCCGGCGACCCCAAGGCCGGCGCGGTGCCCAACGTGATCCTCTCCGCGGCCGACGACGCCGCGGAGGCACTGCGCCTGCGCCAGGCCGGCGCTCGGGAC
Source organism: Pseudofrankia inefficax (assembly GCF_000166135.1). Taxonomy (NCBI): domain Bacteria; kingdom Bacillati; phylum Actinomycetota; class Actinomycetes; order Frankiales; family Frankiaceae; genus Pseudofrankia; species Pseudofrankia inefficax. The sequence goes on along the minus strand of NC_014666.1, from coordinate 1,196,096 downwards.
GTGGTCCCCTCGCCGATGGACACCGGCGCGCTCGTCATCGCCGTCAGGGGCGCCGCCGGCAGCGCCGCGACGGACCTGAACGGGGCCCATCGCAACGGCGGCCCGCCGGCCGGCGCCCAGTACCCGGACCCTCAGTACCCGGACGCCCAGTACCCCGACGCCCAATACCCCGACGGCCAGTACCCGGCGGCGCCCCAGTACCCCGCCACCACGCAGTACCCGACCTGACCCGCGGGGCCGGGCGTCAGGGCGCCGGGTGCGGGCTGTGGAGCTCGAAGTCGGCGAAGTCGAAGCCCGGAGCCACCACGCAGCCGACCAGGACCGCGTCGCCCGCGAGCGGGCGCGCCGTCTGCCAGTGGCCGGCGGGGACCACGGCCTGCAGCGCGTCGCCGCCGGCCGGGTCGGGACCCAGCGTGATCCGCTCGCCGGGCACGGGGTCCGCCGCCGTGCCGCCGAGCGTCAGGGTGAGCCGGCCGCCGCCCTGCCAGAGCCAGATCTCGGCCGAGGCGACCCGATGCCAGGCGGAGACCTCGCCGGGCTGAAGCAGGAAGAGGATCGACGTGGCGACCGGGCGGCTGCCGCCGTGCGCCGGGATCTCGTCGGGGCTCGCCCAGGTCCGCCGGTACCAGCCACCCTCCGGGTGCGCCGCCAGCCCGAGCGCGGCGATCAGCGGGTGCTCCGGCGTCCCCGCCGCGGCCGACGAGCCGGGGCGGGGAGCGTGTTCGGGGCTACCGGTCACCGGTCCGGCTCCGGCGAGCCGGTCAGCGCGGCGATCAGGTCGTCGGCCGCCGTCCAGGGGTCGAGCCGCCCGGCCACGACCTCGTCGGCCAGCGCGCCGAGGTGACGGGAGCCGCGGGTCTCGCCGAACCGGGCCCGCAGCCCCGCGAGGGCGATCTGCTCGATCTCGTCGGCGGCCCGCCTGGCCCGGCGGCGGGTCAGCTCGCCGCTGGCCTCCAGCCAGGCCCGATGCGCCGCGACGGCGTCGACCACCTCGGTGACGCCCGTTCCCGCGGCCGCGACCGTCCGGACCACCGTCGGGACCCAGCGCCCGTCGCCGGCCACCGCGGCGTTGCGCCCGCCATAGCCGGTCAGCCCGGAGAGGCGGACCATGTTCGTCAGGTCGCGGTAGGTGTCGTCGGCGCCGGGACGGTCGGCCTTGTTGACGACGAGAACGTCCGCGATCTCCAGAATGCCGGCTTTGGCCGCCTGGATGCCGTCGCCCATCCCGGGAGCGAGCAGCACCAGGGTGGTGTCGGCCAGCGAGGCGATGTCCACCTCGGCCTGGCCGACCCCGACCGTCTCGACGAGCACGACGTCGTAGCCGGCCGCGTCGAGCACCCGCAGCGCCTGCGGTGTCGCCCACGACAGGCCGCCCAGGTGGCCCCGGGAGGCCAGCGACCGGATGTAGACGTCCGGGTCGGTGGTGTGGGCCGTCATCCGGACCCGGTCGCCGAGCAGCGCGCCGCCGGTGAACGGCGACGACGGGTCGACGGCGAGCACACCCACCCGGCGTCCCTGGGCCCGCAGCGCGCTCACCAGCGCCGAGGTGGACGTCGACTTGCCCACCCCGGGCGCCCCGGTGACGCCGATGACCTGCGCCGACCCGGCCAGCGGCGCGAGCAGCCGGGCGATCTCCCGCAGCCACGGCGAGCCGTCCTCGACCAGCGAGATCAGCCGAGCCAGCGCGCGCGGCGACCGGTCCTCGACCGCCGCGGCGACCAGCGCCTCCGGGTTCGCGTACCCGCCCCGGACGGGAGCGGCCACCTGGCGGGGCAAGTGGGTCAGGAGGCGGCCGGCACGCGCAGGATCAGCGCGTCACCCTGGCCGCCGCCGCCGCACAGCCCGGCGGCGCCGACGCCGCCGCCGCGCCGGCGCAGCTCGTAGGCCAGGGTGAGGGCGATCCGGGCGCCGGACATGCCGACCGGGTGGCCGAGCGCGATCGCGCCGCCGTTGACGTTGACCACGTCGGAGGTGATCCCCAGCTCGCGCATCGACTGGATGCCGACCGACGCGAAGGCCTCGTTGATCTCGTAGAGGTCGACGTCCGCGGTGGTCAGGCCCTCCTTGTCCAGCGCGGCCTTGATGGCGTTGGCCGGCTGCGACTGCAGGGAGGTGTCCGGGCCGGCGACGAAGCCGTGGTGGCCGATCTCGGCGAGGATCGGCAGGCCGAGCTCCTCGGCCTTGGCCCGGCTCATCACGAGGACGGCGCAGGCGCCGTCGGAGATCTGCGAGGACGAGCCCGCGGTGATCGTGCCGTCCTTGGTGAAGGCCGGGCGCAGCTTCGCGAGGGTCTCCGCGGTGGTGTCGCCGCGGACGCCCTCGTCCTGGCTGACGACGATCGGGTCGCCCTTGCGCTGCGGCACCTCGACCGGGACGATCTCCTCCTCGAACAGGCCGTTCTTGATGGCCGCCGCGGCCCGCTGGTGCGACAGGGCGGAGAACTCGTCCTGCTCCGCGCGGGTGATGTTCAGCGGCACGTTGTACCGCTCGGTTGCCAGGCCCATGCCGATGCGCTCGAAGGCGTCGGTGAGCGCGTCGTACTCGGTCGCGTCGACCAGCTCGGTGGAGCCGTACCGCGTCCCGGCACGGCCGCCGAGCAGCATGTGCGGGGTGTTGGTCATCGACTCCATGCCGCCCGCGACGATGATGTCGAACTCGCCGCTGGCGATGTAGGTGTCGGCGAGCGCGATCGCGTCCAGGCCAGACAGACAGACCTTGTTGATCGTGATCGAGGGCACGCTCAGCGGGATACCCGCCTTCGCCGCGGCCTGGCGGGCCGTCATCTGCATGGAACCGGCCTGGATCACCTGACCGAAGATCACGTACTGGACGGCGTCGCCGGCGACCCCGGCCCGCTCCAGCGCGCCCTTGATCGCGACCCCGCCCAGCTCGACCGCGGAGAAGCCCTTGAGCGCCCCGGAGAGCTTGCCGATCGGGGTCCGCGCGCCCGCCACGATGACCGAACCAGGCATGGCTGCCTCCAGCAGAGGGGATTGCGAGTCAGGAAAGCTTTCTCCCAACACTAACGTGATCTTGCGGAACGTGCCGCCGGAGCGTGGCAAGCACCACCAGGCGTGCCCACACTTCCCGCCGCGAGCGAGACCTGGCCAGTGGCCCGACCCTGGATTGGCGCCCACCCCGGCACTCCAACGCCACCCCTGAGCCACGTTGGAGAGGGCGCTCGGCGCCCGAACCAGGCGGAGCGGGCCGCGGGCGCTCAGCGCCCGTTCGGCCCGATCGCGTTATCCCAGCGAGCCGCAGCGGGCCGCGAAGGAGGGCGTCGCGGCGGCCGCTGCCATCGTGCTGGTGGCGGGGCTGCCCTGCTGGGACCAGCCGTCGAAGGTCGGCTTCAGCGTGGTGGTCGTGACCTGGTAGGTCTGGCCGCCGTCCGACGACTTCCCGTCGACGAACTGGATGCCGTTGCTGCCGCAGGAGAAGCCCCACCCCTCGCCCGAGTTGTCCGTGCCGGCCGCGATCTGCCGAGGCGGCGCCGGCACCAGCTCGATGTCCCTGGGGGTGAGGTACCGCGCGACCGCGTACGTCGCGACGCCGTTGCTGCTGCCCGTCTGGATGATCAGCTCGGCGAAGCCGTCGCCGTCCAGGTCGACGGCTGTGGACGCGCCGGGGGTCGAGCCGGCTGGGAGTGGCACCGAGGCCGAGCCACCGCGGCTGAGGCTCACGACGACGCCGGTGCCGCTGGGGCGGATCGAGTCGACCGTGCCGTCACCGTCGATGTCGCCGGCCTTCGCGGGCCGCGCCACGGGCGTCGGCCGGGTCGGGCTGCCGGGGTCGTGCGAACTGGCGGAGGGACTGACGGACCCGGTGGAAGTCGAGTGACCGGTAGTGGGGTCGCTCGTCCCGGGGCCGGTCGACGCCGAGCTGCTCGGTCCCGTCCCGCCGTGGCTGGGCGAGTTCGTGGGGTGCGGGCCCGGGCCGCTCGCGGTGCCGTCCTGGGTGCCCACCGTGAGGCTGATCGGCGGCTGCACCTCGATGACGTGGTTCTGCTGCGACGGCCGCAGCAGCAGCACGGCCAGCGCGACGACGCCGGCGAGCACGACCCCGCCCGCCGCGAAGAGCGGCGCCCGCCACCGGCCGCGGCGCTCGACGCCGGCCTGAATCCGCTGGTAGGCCTCCGGCGACGGCCGCAGCGGCTCGACAGCGGCATGCAGCAGCCGGCTCAGCTCCTCAGGGCCGAGCACGTCCCGCTGCTCAGGGGTGTTCACCGTAGGTCCGCCAGCTTGGTCGACAGGGCCGCCAGGCCACGGGAGGTGTACGCCTTGACGGAACCGACACTGCATCCCATGACGGCGGCGGCGTCGGCCTCGGACATGTCCCCGTAGTAGCGCAGGACGACGGCCTCCCGCTGCCGGCGGGGCAACTCTCGCAGGGCCTGCACGACCGCCGCGCGTTCGACGAGAGAGTAGGCCCCCTCCTCGGCGCTGGCGGCGTTGGGCATCGGCTTGGGAGCGTGCTTGAGCGCCACAAGGCGGCGCCGCAGCGTGGAACGGGCGAGGTTGACGACGGTCTGTCGTAGGTAGGCGAGGGCCTTGTCCTTGTCCTGCAGGCGTCCCCAGGCCGCATGGACGCGGATGTAGGCGTCCTGCACGACCTCCTCGCACAGACCGATGTCGTCCAGCAGCAGGGCCGCCAGCCGGACGAGCGACCGGTAGTGCTCGGAGTAGAGCGCGGTCAGCGCCTGATCCGCGTCTCGGGCCACGGCACTGCGGGCGGCGTCGCTCCGCGCAGGCACGGGCCGCCACCCTTCCACGACTGTCATGGGCGCGGTCACGACTCTTTGACGCCGACCGGGCCGTATGGGTTGTCTTCACCGTTCTACCGCTTTGCGCCACGGCTAGTCAGCGGCATGGCCCAGAAACGACGCTCCCCACCGCCGACCGACCGGCCTGGTTCGGGCGCCGAGCACCCTCCCCACCCCAGTTCAGCCCGACCAACCCCACCTTGGTGCCTTTGACCCGGGTTTAGCCCCCCAAAAGCCCAAGCCATCACCCTGTCCAGACCCACACGACGTCCAGACCCACACGACGTCCAGACCCACACGACGTCCAGACCCACACGACGTCCAGACCCACACGAGGTTCAAGCCCACACGAGGTTCAGGCCGTACGAGCGCCAACCCCATCGCCCACCAGCGGGCGCACCGACCCCGCAGACACCCAGCCGTCGCGGCCCGCCGACCGGGAACCCCCCGAGCGAAACGCACCCCAGGTCCCGACCCTGGACCAGCTCCACCCCCGCACCTCACCCCCACCTCGATCCAGCGTCAGGGAGGGCGCTCAGCGCCCGAACCAGGTGATCGGCCAGCGGGCGCTCCGCGCCCGTTCTGGCCGATCACCTCACTACAGCGCGACTCCGATGGCGGTTATCGATGACACTTGCCGTGCCGTTCGAAGGACTGACTGCCGCTCGACCGCCGGAGGTAGACCCGTGAAGGACATCCTCGACGCGATCCTCGCCGAAGGGTCCCCTGCTGAGACCCGCGAGAAGGAGTTCGCCAGGCTGCCCGTCCCCGAGTCCTACCGGGGGGTGGTCGTCCGCAAGGACGAGGTCGGCCTGTTCGAGGGCATGGCCTCCCGGGACAAGGACCCGCGCCGGTCGCTGCACCTTGACGAGGTCGCCACCCCGGAGGTGGGACCGGGCGAGGCGCTGGTCGCCGTGATGGCCTCGGCGATCAACTACAACACCGTCTGGACGTCGATCTTCGAGCCGATGTCGACGTTCGGCTTCCTGGAGCGCTACGGGAAGACGTCGCCGCAGGCGAAGCGGCACGACCTGCCCTACCACGTGGTCGGCTCCGACCTGGCCGGTGTGGTGCTGCGCACCGGCCCGGGCGTGCACGCGTGGAAGCCCGGTGACGAGGTCGTGGCCCACTGCCTGTCGGTCGAGCTGGAGCGGCCCGAGGGCCACAACGACACGATGCTCGACCCCGAGCAGCGCATCTGGGGATTCGAGACGAACTTCGGCGGCCTGGCCCAGCTCGCCCTGGTGAAGGCCAACCAGCTGATGCCGAAACCCGACCACCTGAGCTGGGAGGAGGCGGCGAGCCCCGGCCTGGTGAACTCGACGGCCTACCGGCAGCTCGTGTCCCGCAACGGCGCGGCCATGAAGCAGGGCGACATCGTGCTGATCTGGGGCGCCTCCGGCGGCCTGGGCTCGTATGCGACGCAGATGGCGCTGCGCGGCGGTGCCATCCCGGTCTGCGTCGTGTCGTCACCGCAGAAGGCCGACATCTGCCGGTCTATGGGCGCCGAGCTGGTCATCGACCGCAATGTCGAGGGCTACCAGTTCTGGAAGGACGAGCACAACCAGGACCCGAAGGAGTGGCAGCGCCTGGGGAAGCGGATCCGCCAGCTGACCGGCGGCGAGGACCCGGACATCGTGTTCGAGCACCCCGGCCGGGAGACGTTCGGCGCGTCTGTCTACGTCGCCCGGCGTGGCGGCCAGATCGTGACGTGCGCGTCGACCAGCGGGTTCATGCACAGCTACGACAACCGTTACCTGTGGATGAACCTCAAGCGAATCATCGGCTCGCACTTCGCGAACTACCGCGAGGCCTGGGAGGCCAACCGGCTGATCGCCCGCGGTCTGATCCACCCGACGCTGTCGCGGGTCTACCCGCTCGACGAGACCGGCCAGGCGGCCCACGACGTGCACCGCAACGTGCACCAGGGAAAGGTCGGTGTCCTGTGTCTGGCCCCCACCGAGGGCCTCGGTGTCCGCGACCAGGCGCTCCGGGACCGCCACCTCGCGGCGATCAACCGGTTCCGCGGCATCTGACGGACTCGGCGGCCACGGATTGCATGCCGTCCGTACCTGTCCGGGACCGGCCCCTGGGCAGGTGGGCCGGTTTCGGAGCGCCCGAAACCGGCCGGAAACCATTGCGGCGGGGGTGCTGTGGAAGGCGCTCCACCGGGCGGTAGGGTTGCCCTCGTGACTAGGCACGCGACCGTCTGGATTGCTGGTCTGCTATGACCGAGCACTCTGACATGTTGCCAATGGGCGGCGAAGTCGAAGGCTCTCCCGGCTTCGACTTGGTTCGCCGCGGCTATGACCCCCACCAGGTGAACTCTCATGTCGCCTGGCTTATGGAACAACTCCGCGAGGCCGAGGCGCATCGCGCTGCCGCCGAGGCGGCGGCGTCGGAGGCCGCGGCCGAGGCCGCGCGCGTCCGCGACGACCTCGCGGCCGGCCGGCCGGCCTGGGACGACTTCGGCGGGCGGATCACCCAGATCCTGATGCTGGCCGAGGAAGAGGCCGCCACCGTGCGGTCCGAGCGGACCCGGGACGCCGACTCGCAGCTCGAGGAGGCCCGGCGGATCGTCTCCGACGCCGAGCACACCAGGGACCGGACCCTGCGCGAGGCCGACGAGCAGGCCGCCGGGATCGTGTCGACCGCGCGCGGCGAGGCCGAGCACATCATCGACACGTCCCGGACCAAGGCGCACAAGCTCGAGGACGAGTCGGCGCATCGGCTGGCCGAGCTCGAGCGGCAGCGGGACCAGGTCACCCAGCAGCTCGGCGCGCTGCGTAACCAGGTCACTCAGCAGCTGTCCGCGCTGCAGAACCAGCTCGCCGCCGCCACTGCGGCCATCGAGCTGCCCGGCCCGGAAGAGCAGAAGGCCGTCAGCTCGAAGGCCGGCAGCCGCATCTAGGCAGCCGCGTCCAGGCAGCCCGATCCTCCGAACGCCCGGCGCGGCCCCGCGCCGGGGCCGGGTGGGGCATCGGGCTGGTCTCGGTGCTGGGACCCAGGCAGGGGCACAGGGCCGGGCTGGGTCGCGGCGCGGTCGGCCTCCGCGGCACGGGCGCCCGTCAGTAGGGGGCCCGGTACGGGCGCCCTCCCGCGCGGCGGCGTGCCCAGCAGGGCGTGTGCCAGTGGCGCCGGCTGTCGGTGCGCCCGCTCGGCCAGACCACCATGTGCGGGACGCCCGGCGAGATCTCGTGGTCGCAGCCTGGGCAGCGGTAGGACTTACCGCTCGCCGCTCCGGTCACCGGCCGCTGCGACCAGTCCTCGCCGTTGATCACGACCGACTCGACGAGCCATCCCGGCCGGGACTCCTGCTCGTCCTCCCGGTGCCGGTCCTTCCGGGGCCGACCGGCCGACCCTCCGCGCCGTGGGCTCACGGCAGCGTCTCGACCGATGCGGCCGTAGGCACATCCCCGCCGCCGGAACGCCACGTCTCCTGGCCGGCCGGACGCCGGCCGCTCACTTGCGGAAGCGGCCGCCGCCGTCGGTCCGTCGCGACGAGCCGGACGGGGCCGCCTCGTCGACGCGGCCGACGACCTCGCCGTCGACGACGCGGTCCGAGTGGCCGAACCGCCCGCCCAGGTAGCCGACCCGGCCGAAGGCCGCGCCGGCCAGCGTCGTCGCGAGCTTCGCCTTGCGCAGCGCGCCGGCGGGGCTCGCGAGCGCCGACGACGCCCCGATGAGCGCGTGGAAGGCCCGGTCGCTCCCCCGCCAGTGCTCGCGCAGGATCGGCTCACCCGCGCCGACGACCAGCCGGCGGAACGCGAAGGCGACCACCGCGACGTCGTCGAGCTGCCCGATGACCGGGATGACGTTGGTGATCCAGTTGCGCGGCGAGACAAGGTAGGCCAACGCGGCCCCGGCCTCGACCTTCGCCGACTGCGGCACCCGCGGGTCGGCCACGACCCCGCGCAGCATGAGCACCAGGTCGGGCAGGAAGGTAGCGACCTCTCGGCCGAACGTTCGTACCGCGTCCTTGTCCAGGGAGACCATCGGCCGACCCTTCCTCCCGTCCGGGTTCCCAGCGCCACGAGCCCCGCCGGGAGCGCTCCGCCCGTCCAGGTCCGCTCGGCGGGCCGCCGCGGCGGCGCCCGACGCCCGTCTGCCGACCCATCCTAGAACGGGCGTACGACCGCACAGTCCCCACCGACGTGGTCATCCAGTCCTCGCGTACGCCCCCAATCCGCCCCAATCGCCCGATCCGCCGATCAGGGCGAGAACGGGCCCGCCGGCCGGGGCGAAATCGGAGAGGTCAGCCGGATGACCCCTCCGGCGGCGGCCTTCGATTGCGGACCGCCCGCCCCCGTGACAACACTCGCTGTCACCAGCCGACCCCGGGCCCGATGTACGACAGTCCACCTCGCGATCACGAGCTTGTCCGTCACCAATCTGGGAGGATTCCGCCCAGCAGCAGACGCTTGTGACACCCGACCCGCGCCGGCCGTGGGAGAGCTGGTGGACCGGCGCGCGGCACTTTCGACAGGGAGCTGACATGAGTCGTGAGCTGACGACGGTCGCGGTGGTCGGGCTCGGCACGATGGGCGCCGGCATCGCCGAGGTCCTCGCGCGGGCGGGCATCGGGGTGGTCGGCGTCGAGAAGGACGACGCGGGCCTGCGCCGCGGGCTCGGGCACCTGGCGCACTCGACCGACCGGGCGGTGGCCGGCGGCAAGCTGACCCCGGCCGAGCGCGACGCGCTGCTCACCCGGATCCAGGCCGGGACCGACCTGGCCGCCGCCGCCGGGGCGTCACTCGTCATCGAGGCGATCGACGAGGACCTCGACGCCAAGATGGCGCTGTTCGCGCGGCTGGACGGGCTCTGCCCGCCGGAGACCATCTTCGCGACGAACACCAGCTCGCTGTCGGTCACCCGGCTCGCCGCCGCCACCGGCCGCCCGGCCCGGGTGGTCGGGACGCACTGGTTCAACCCGGCGCCGGTGATGGGCCTCGTCGAGATCATCAGCACGGTCGTCACCGACCCGGCGGTGCTCGCCGACCTCGCGGCACTCGTCGAACGGGTCGACAAGAACGCGGTGACGGCGGGCGACCGGGCCGGGTTCATCGTCGACGCGCTGCTGTTCGGCTACCTGAACAACGCGGTCCGGATGCTCGAGGCGCACTACGCGAGCCGCGAGGACATCGACGCGGCGATGCGGTTCGGCTGTGGCCACCCGATGGGCCCCCTCGCGCTGCTCGACCTGATCGGCCTGGACACCGCGTACGCGATCCTCGACTCGATCTACCACACCTCTCGCGACCACCTGCACGCCCCGGCACCGCTGCTCAAGCAGTTGGTGACCGCCGGCATGCTGGGCCGCAAGACCGGCCGTGGCTTCTACAGCTACGCCGGGCCCGACTCGCCCGAGGTCGTCGACCCCGCTCCCCCCGTGACCATCGCGGGCACGACCGAGCGGCCGGTGCGCACCGTCGGCGTCGTCGGCACCGGGACGATGGCCAGCGGCATCGCCGAGGTGCTCGCCAAGTCGGGCTACGAGGTGGTCGTGCGGGCCCGGACCGACGACAAGGTGGCCGCGGTCCGCAAGAAGGTCGAGTCGTCGCTGGCGCGTTCCGTCGAGAAGGGCCGGATGACCTCCGACGACCGGGACGCCACGCTGACCCGGCTGCGCGGGACGACCGAGCTCGCCGACCTCGCCGACGCCGACCTCGTCATCGAGGCCGTCGTCGAGGACCTCGCGGTCAAGCAGGCGCTGTTCGCCGAGCTCGACCGGGTGGTGAAGCCGGGCGCGGTGCTGGCGACGACCACCTCGTCGCTGCCGGTGGTGGAGTGCGCGGCGGCGACCGGCCGTCCGGCCGACGTCATCGGCATGCACTGGTTCAACCCGGCGCCGGCGATGAAGCTCGTCGAGGTCGTGCCGACCGTGCTCACCGCGCCGGACGTGGTCGCGACCGTGCTCGCCGTCGCCAGGGCCTCGCGCAAGCACCCGGTGATCTGCGCCGACCGGGCCGGGTTCATCGTCAACGCGCTGCTGTTCCCGTATCTGAACGACGCGGTGCGGATGCTGGAGGCGCACTACGCGGGCGTCGAGGACATCGACACGGCGATGAAGGTCGGCTGCGGGCACCCGATGGGCCCGTTCGAGCTGGCCGACGTCGTCGGCCTCGACGTCACGCTCGCCATCCAGCGGACGCTTTACCTGGAGTTCCGCGAGCCCGGCTATGCGCCCGCGCCGCTGCTGGAGCACCTCGTGACGGCCGGTTATCTCGGCCGCAAGACCGGCCGCGGCTTCCACGACCACCGGCGTTAGTCGCGCCCGGGACGCGATCCGGCGGACAACTCTGTCGGCGGCTTACGGCAGATCAGAAAAGACAACGGACGAACAACGGGCGAGGATCGTCACCGGGCGGCTACTGGCTGATCGTTATCGTCTTTTCATGCGCCTTAGCGAGGTCAACACTTCGGTCCGTCGCCGCCTGGTGGTCTTTCCGCTCGCCCTGCTCACACTAGGAATCGCATTCATCGGTTTTCCGTCGATGGCGCAGGCGGCCGGGCCCTGCAGCGCCGCAGACCTGTCGAATCAGGGGTACTTCTTCGTCGAACGCATTTATCCGCGTCTGAACGGCACGGGTTCGGCTGAGTACGGTGCCGCCATCGAGACCTGGGTGAAAGGCAGCCTGAAGGTCGCGCGCGGCGCCAACTACATCGCCAACGGCAAGGCCAACCTGCTCATGACCGCTGGAACGGTGTACGGCGGCACCGACCTGGGGGTCACCGGCGGCATCGGAACCGCGCCCAGTGGGGGCTGGTGCTCAACTGTCACGAACAACTGGCAGGTGAGCACCCAGCTGCGCTACACGATTGGCCAGAACTTCTATACGACTGGCGAGATCGCGCCGTTCGGTCAGTGAGTCCCCGGGCGGGAGCTCGGTCAGGAGGCGTTGCAGATCTCCGGGTGGTTTCCCCAGACAGCGGTCATACTCGGGGGAACCTTGCCGCAGGCGCCCGCGCCGCTGGCGATGACCTTCCAGGGATCGCTGCCGACCCGCTCCCAGACATGCAGCCGGTTCATCGTGACCGCGGTGCTCGTGGTGTCGGCGAAGCCAACCGCCCAGAACTGGTCAGAAGCCGCGTCGGTTCCCTGAATGGCGCCGTACAGCAGGCCCTGCGGGATCGTGATGGACTGGTCCGTCAGGCTGGCCCTGCTCGTGGCCGCCTGCGCGTTGGCGGTGCCCGCGGCCGGCGAGCCCGCCGCGAGGTAGACCTCGGACCAGGTCTTGCGGCCCGCGCTGGCGAGAGCGTCGTCGGCGGCGGCCCAGGCGAGAGCCGTTCGCACGATCGGCGACATGCTCTGGTCGAGGGTGACGTTGACGGCCGTCCCGGGAGTCCGGTTGGCCGCCCAGGGGGCAGGCGCCTGGGATGGCTCGCGAGCGGGCGCCACGACGGCCGGGGCGGCCGAGCCGGACCCCTGCTTGCTGGTGGGCGCGGTCAGCAGGCCGATCAGGATGCCCAGGAGGGCCGCGGCGACGAAAGCGCCGATGATCACGGGCCGGCGCCGCTGCTCCACCCAGGCCTTCCAGGGCACGCCACTGGCGCGAGCTCCAGAGCCCGCCGGCATCGGTACATCCATATCCAGCACGTGCCTCCGTTCGGCCTGCGCACCTTTCCCCCACCCGCTCCGGGGGACGTGGGCCTCCGGCGTGCACTCGAAGGCAGGATCGCACAGCGTCGAGCATGATCCTGCCCCCGGGGTGCGCTGTCGCCGCAACCCGGCCGGTGAGGCGCACCGCCTGACCGCGAGCGGTGTGAGACGCCGCCTCACCAGTCGACCGGTGGTTCCCGCGAGCCAGCTCAGGCAGTCCCGCGCCCGGCGAACAGTGATACGGCTCGCACGGATGCAGTATGCCGGGTGAGCGGCGCACAGGCGGGCGAGGCCGCCGTCGGTCAGGGCGCGTGACGGGGCCGCCGTCGGTCAGGCGGCGACGGCGTCGCGCTCGCGGCGGATGTCCGCGCCGAGCGCGCGCAGGTTCTCCACGAAGCCCGCGTAGCCGCGGTCGATGTGATGCACCTCGTGGACCTCGGTGATGCCGTCCGCGACCAGTCCGGCCAGCACCAGGCCGGCGCCCGCCCGCACGTCCGAGGCGGACACCGAGGCGCCGACGAGCTGGGTGGCCGGGCGGACCACCACATGGTGCCCGTCGGTCCGCAGCTGCGCTCCCAGCCGCAGCAGCTCGCGGCAGAACACGAAGCGGCTGTCGAACACGTTCTCGGTGATCAGCGAGACACCCTGGCTGACCGCCTCCAGGGCGATGATCTGCGGCAGCAGGTCGGTCGGGAACCCCGGGTAGGGCAGCGTCACCACGTCGATGGAGCGGGGCCGGTCGTCCATCGAGACCCGGAACCCATCGCCGCCGACGTCGACGATGGCTCCGGCGGCGGACAGCTTCTCCAGCACGATGCCGAGATGCTCGGCCCGGCCGTTGCGGATGAAGACGTCGCCTCGGGTCATGACGGCGCCGATCGCGTAGGTGCCGGCGACGATCCGGTCCGGCACCGTCTCGTGGGTGGCGGGCCGCAGCTCGTCGACGCCCTCGATGACCAGCGTCGAACCGCCGATGCCCTCGATCCGCGCGCCCATCTCGGTCAGGAACTGGCACAGGTCGGCGATCTCCGGCTCACGCGCGGCGTTGTCGACGACCGTCGTCCCCTTCGCGAGAACCCCCGCCATGAGCAGGTTCTCGGTCGCGCCGACACTCGGGAAGTCCAGCCAGATGGCCGCGCCCTGCAGCCGGCCGGACGAACGGGCGACCAGGACCCCGTCCTCGATGTCGACCACCGCGCCGAGCCGGCGCAGGCCGTTGACGTGCATGTCCAGCGCCCGCGAGCCGATCGCGTCGCCGCCGGGCAGCGCGACCCGCGCCTCGCCGCAGCGGCCCACGAGCGGGCCCAGGATGGCCACCGAGGCCCGGATCCGGCGCACCAGATCGGGATCGGCGGCCGCGCCCGGGGTGACCGGGGTGTCGATGGTCATCGTCCCCGTGGCGACGTCACGGTGCACGGTGGCGCCGAGCGTGGTCAGCACGTCGGCCATGACGTCCACGTCGAGGATCTCGGGCACCGCGGACAGGGTCGTCACCCCGGGCGCCAGCAGGCTCGCGGCCATGAGCTTCAGGACCGAGTTCTTCGCCCCCGGGATGAGGACCTCACCCGCCAGCTGACATCCGCCGGTCACGACGAAGCGTTCCACGGAAAGCGATGCTAGGGCCTGCGCGGATCCCCTTGCGCCCCCACGGGATCGCAACGGCTGTCCTTCACCCGATACGGGCTCATCCCGCGTAGCCTCCGGCATGTCCCGCCCCTTCCCGGCGCATTGACCCGCCAAGCCAGAGTCGAAGAGTCCCATCCTCCAGGACCAGGTCGGGACCGTCCGGCCGGTTGGGCCGGCGTTCACCGGCCGCGGCTACGGTGAGGCCCATGGTGCGTCCTGAACCAGGCATCGCCGCGACGGAGTCGTTCGCGGCCGAGATGCACGCCGGCCAGCTCGACAAGGCCGGGGAGGAGTACATCGGGCACCCGCTGCGGGTCTGCGCGACGGTCGGGCGCACCGCGGCAGCCGCCGGCGTCGACCCGGTGCACGCCCAGCTGGCCGCGCTCCTGCACGACGTCGTCGAGGACACCCCGGTGACCCTCGCGAACCTGGCCGAGCGTGGGTACTCACCGCAGGTCGTCGCGACGGTCGACGCGCTGACCAAACGGCCGGAGGAGCCAGTCAGGGACTACCTGGCCCGCGTCGCGGCCGACCCGGCCGCCGTCGTCGTGAAACATGCCGACATGGCCGACAACAGCGACCCCGTCCGGCTGGGCCGGCTGCCCGCCGAGGAGGCCGATCGGCTCACCCGTCGCTACGTCGCCCGGCGGGCGATGCTCGACGAGCTGGTGGTCGAGCGGGCCGCGACGCCGCCCGGCAGGCACGGCAGCGGCTGAGACGGCCCCGGAGGCCCCCAGCCGCGCCTCGCCGATTCCAGGAGAGGCCCAAGGCCGCCCAGATCGGGCGATGGCGGGCCTTCAGCGACCAAGGCGGTACCTGCGCCGGGTAGTGGGCGACCGGCGCGATAACGTGGCCGGGTGCGCCTCGTGATCGCTCGGTGCAGCGTGGACTACGTCGGACGGCTCAACGCGCATCTTCCCAGCGCGGTGCGGCTCTTGCTGATCAAGGCTGATGGTTCGGTCTCGATCCACGCCGACGGCCGTGCCTACAAGCCGCTGAACTGGATGAGCCCCCCCTGCGTGCTGGCGGAGGGCGAGGGCGTCTGGCGGGTCACCAACAAGGCCGCCGAGACCCTCGTCATCACGATCGAGGAGATCGTGCACGACTCCACGCACGACCTCGGGATCGACCCCGGGCTGCGCAAGGACGGCGTCGAGGCCCACCTGCAGGTGCTGCTGGCCGACCGCCCCGACGCGATCCGGCCGGACCTGACCCTGGTGCGCCGCGAGTACGAGACCGGGATCGGCCCTGTCGACCTGCTCTGCCGGGCCGGCGACGGGTCCACGGTCGCCGTCGAGATCAAGCGGCGCGGCGAGATCGACGGCGTCGAGCAGCTGACCCGGTACATCGCCCGGATGACCGACGACCCCGCGCTCCCGCACCCCGTGCACGGCATCCTGGCCGCGCAGTCCATCACCCCACAGGCCCGCCTGTTGGCATCCGACCGCGGCCTGTCCTGCGCGACCGTCGACTACGACGCCCTTCGCGGCCTGGAGCCGTCCATCCCCACCCTTTTCTAACCAAGCCGACTGGCCGGGGCCAAAACAACCAAGATCCAGCCCCTTGACGCTGGTCGAACCGTTTGATGACAGTTCGCTTCGCGGGCGCGCGACCGGGTGGCGCCGGTACGCTTTCGCCGTTGGCCACGATCTGGGGGTCGCGGCGGCGCGTGCGTGCCCGACCTCCCCAAAGGCGAGGGGACGGCTGGCAATGGCCGAAGAACACGGGTCCCCGCCGGCAGCGGAAGCGCCCTCCAACGGGACAGCGGCGCCCGAGGCCCGCAAGGAACGGGACCGGCCCTGGATCATCCGGACCTACGCGGGCCACTCCAGCCCGGCGGAGAGCAACGCGCTCTACCGCCGCAACCTCGCCAAGGGCCAGACCGGCCTCTCGGTCGCCTTCGACCTGCCGACCCAGACCGGCTATGACCCGGACCACGTGCTGGCCAGGGGCGAGGTCGGCAAGGTCGGGGTCCCGGTGGCCCATCTGGGCGACATGCGCGCCCTGTTCGACCAGATCCCGGTCGAGAAGATGAACACCTCGATGACGATCAACGCGACGGCCATGTGGCTGCTCGCGCTCTACCAGGTCGTCGCCGAGGAACAGGGGGCCGACCCGGCCCTGCTGAACGGGACGACCCAGAACGACATCATCAAGGAGTACCTGTCCCGGGGGACGTACGTGTTCCCGCCCGGCCCGTCGCTGCGGCTGATCACCGACCTGATCGCCTACACGGTCACCGAGATCCCGAAGTGGAACCCGATCAACATCTGCAGCTACCACCTGCAGGAGGCCGGGGCCACGCCGGTGCAGGAGCTGGCCTACTCGATCTGCACCGTCATCGCGGTGCTGGACGCCGTCGTCGCGTCCGGGCAGGTGCCGGCCGAGCGGCTGGGTGAGGTCTGCGCCCGTATCTCGTTCTTCGTCAACGCCGGGGTCCGGTTCGTCGAGGAGCTGTGCAAGATGCGCGCCTTCGTGGCGCTCTGGGACGACCTGCTGCGCACCCGGTACGGCGTGCAGAACCCGAAGCACCGCCGGTTCCGCTACGGGGTGCAGGTCAACTCGCTGGGCCTGACCGAGGCGCAGCCGGAGAACAACGTCATCCGCATCGTCCTGGAGGCGCTCGGCGTCACGCTGTCGAAGGACGCCCGCTGCCGGGCGCTTCAGCTGCCGGCATGGAACGAGGCACTAGGCCTGCCCCGGCCGTGGGACCAGCAGTGGTCGATGCGGATCCAGCAGATCCTCGCCTACGAGACCGACCTGCTGGAGTACGAGGACATCTTCACCGGCTCGGTCGTCGTCGAGCGTCGCGTCGGCGAGCTGGTGGCGGCGGCGAAGGCCGAGATCGACCGGGTGCAGGCGATGGGCGGCGCGGTGGCCGCCGTCGAGTCCGGCTACATGAAGTCGCAGCTGGTCGGGTCGCAGGCGCTGCGCCGCGCCAGGATCGAGAGTGGCGAGGACGTCGTCGTCGGCGTCAACCGCTTCACCGAGACCGAGCCGAACCCGCTGCTCGCCGACCTGGACACCGCGATCCAGACGGTCGACCCCGCCGTCGAGGAGGCCGCCCGAAAGTCGCTCGCCAGCTGGAAGGCGCGGCGCGACCCGGCCGCCGTCGACGAGGCCCTCCTCGCGCTGCGCGAGGCCGCCAAGACCGAGGCCAACCTGGTGCCCGCCACGCTGGTCTGCGCCCGCGCCGGGGTGACGACCGGCGAGTGGTCGGGGGTGCTGCGCGAGGTCTTCGGCGAGTACCGCGCTCCCACCGGCGTCTCCGGCGTGGCCGTCGGCGCGACGGTCGGCGCCGGCTCCCAGGGCGACGAGCTCGCGGCCGTCCGGGCCCGCGTGGCGGCGACCGGCGACGAGCTGGGCCGGCGGCTGAAGGTCCTCATCGGCAAGCCAGGCCTCGATGGCCACTCCAACGGCGCCGAGCAGATCGCCGTGCGCGCCCGCGACACCGGCTTCGAGGTCGTCTACCAGGGCATCCGCCTGACGCCCGAACAGATCGTCGCCGCCGCGGTCCAGGAGGACGTCCACCTCGTCGGGCTGTCGATCCTGTCCGGCTCGCACCTGGAGCTGGTCCCCCAGGTCCTCGACGGCCTGCGCGCCGCGGGCCTCGCCGACCTTCCGGTCGTCGTCGGCGGCATCATCCCCGACCGCGACGCCGAGACCCTACGCGCCGCCGGCGTGGCCGCCGTGTACACCCCGAAGGACTACGGCCTCACCGACATCATGTCCGGCTTCGTCGACATCATCCGCGAGGCAGGCGGGCTGACCTAGCCGCCCGCGCCCCGCCAGGCTCAGGAGGCGTCGGCTATGGAGCCTTCGAGGCCGGCGGCGATCAGGTTGAGGCCGTCGTGGCTGCGGATCGCCGTTTCCGCGTTGTCCGCGCAGGCGTCCAGTACTCGGATCGCGAAGGCGGGGACAGAACGCTGGCGAATTTCATCCAGCGTCAGCCAGCTGATCTCGGCTGATTCCTCGGTCTGGGTGCTGGCCTCGCCCGCGTCGCTGGCCAGCCGGCACGCGAAGACCAGCGCGACGACATTCCGCACGACATTCAGATACACGCCGGTAAGCCGGACGGGCTCGACGGCGAGCCCCGTCTCCTCCAGGACTTCCCGCCGCAGCCCGGCCGGAATGTGTTCGCCGGCCTCCAGTACGCCCCCTGGGATCTGCCAGGTGCCATCGTCCCGGCGCCGTATACAGAGGACTCGCCCGTCCGCCCGCCGTACCACCCCAGCAACGCCGACCGAATGCATGAGCCGAACGTACCGATTTGGCTACGCTGGCGACGTGGACCATGGCCCGCTCGGCGTGGCGATGGCCGCGCTGCCGGACGAGACACATCCCGACTACGGCAGCCAGGCGCGCGGCCTGCTCCGCGACCTGAGCCCGACCGACGATCAGCTGAGCACGCTGGTCGAGGACGACGCGGCTCCAGAGCAGAGCAGGTTCAACGCCTTCTATTGCCTGCAGGCTCGCGCCTGGCAGCGGAAAGACTACAGCCGACATCGCGCCAACACCGACCGATACCAGGCCCAGTTCGGTCGTCACCCGATGTTCTTCTTTATGCAGGCCGAGTACTACGCCTCGCTGGACGACGATCTGATCAATCTTGAGGCGGCCATGCGGTTCGCCGAACTGGCCGTGGAAAGGCTGCCGGGAGTGCCGGGAGTGCTGCACCTGGCCGCGGAGATCAGCGCGGACTACGCGGACCGGCAGGCAGCTCCGGATCGCGACCTGCTTCTCTTCGCCGACAGGCACGTCCGTCAGGCGATCGCCATCAGCTCATCCCGCTACCCTCGCTACCACGCCACGCTGGCGCGGCTGTGCGCCCTGCGTGGCGACTTCGGGGGCGCCCGGGCCAGCATCGCTCGCGCGATCGACGGCGAGAACGGCTCCGACCCCGAGTACGGAATTCGGATCGGCGGGTACCAACTGATCAGGTACCGCATCCAGTACGCCCAGGAGACCGAGCAGCTACGCCGCCGGCAAGAAGAAGCGTCGGACGAGCTACGCCGCATCCGTGGCCAGATCCTCGAGATCATGGGCCTGTTGGCGGCTGTCATCGCGCTCATCACGACCGCAGCCAACATCGCCTCAGGGCAGCAGGCCCGTGCGGCTGGTGGTCTGATGACCCTTACCGGTGGCGTCGTGCTCCTGGTGTTCTGGTCGTTCCACCTGCTGGTGGTCGACACTCCGCGGGGACGTCACCGAATAGTGGTGCTCCTGCTTGGCGTCATGCTTCTGGTGACGGGGTGGGGACAGATCGAGTGGTGAGGGGCCGGCGGATGCGGGTGCGGGAGGCCATCAGCGGGTCGTTCAAGAGCGCCAACGAGGATGCCTACGGCAGCCGGGACGATGGTCTCTGGGTGATCGACGGTGCGACCCCGCTTGACGAGCCCCCGCTGGTCGCGGGCGTCAGCCCGGCGGCCTGGCTCAGCCACACGGCGAGCGAGATCCTTCGCGACCTCCCCTGGGCGGGGCGGCCCCTTTCGGACGTCATGCGGTCCCTGATCGGCCAGCTGCGCGATCAGGGCGCGGCGCACGGGTTGACCGGCCGGGAGTTCCCTACCGCGGCCATCTCGCTGGTTCGCCGGGCGGATGACCGGATGGAGGTCTGCTCGCTTGGGGACTGCACGGTGCTGATCGACGTCGAGGGCAAGCCGATCGAGGTGATGGATCCCCAGTTCGAGGGAGCCGAGGACACCGCGCTGGCGTGGGTCCGCGACCGGCTGGACAGCGGCGTCGCCGCCGCGACCGTCTACCGGGAGATCCGGGTACAGCTGCGGCAGCGACGCCTGGAGCGCAACTCGCCGGCCGGGCTGTGGATCCTGGCGGCGGCGCCTGAGGCCGCGCGGCACGCGGCGATCGACTCGTTCCCCGCGCCGCCCGGCACGAACGTCGTACTGATGTCCGACGGCTTCGCTCGTGCGCTGTGGCCCTTTGGCCTCGTAAGCGACACCCGCGGGCTGATGGACCGGATCGTCGCGGGGGGCGCGGCCCAGCTGCTGGCCGACCTGCGGGCCGCCGAGGCCGCGGACCCGGACTGCGTGCGGACGCCCAGGTTTGGTGCCCATGACGACGCGACCGTGGTCTGGGCCGAGATCTGAGCCGATGACCGAGTCTCACCGCTCCCCCGGCGACGGCGCCTGTGACCCATGCCTGGGCGACGCGCCGGGACCGGTGGCGCCCCTAGGGTAGGCGTATGGCTGTCCATCTGACGCGGATTTACACCCGGACCGGCGACGACGGGACGACGGCGCTCGGCGACATGTCCCGGACGTCGAAGACCGACCCGCGGCTGACGGCCTACGCGGACACGGACGAGACCAACGCGGCCATCGGGGTGGCGCTCGCCCTCGGGGCGCCGCGCGACGACGTCCGTGACGTGCTCCGGCAGGTGCAGAACGACCTGTTCGACGTCGGCGCGGATCTCGCGACGCCGATCGTGCCCGACCCGAAGTACCCGCCGCTGCGGGTCACCCAGGCCTACGTCGACCGGCTCGAGGCGGCCTGCGACGCGTTCAACGAGGACCTGCCGAAGCTGGACTCGTTCATCCTGCCCGGCGGGACGGCGGCGGCCGCGCTGCTGCACGTGGCCCGCACGGTGGCCCGGCGCGCCGAACGCAACGTCTGGGCGCTGCTCGCGGTGGACGGGGAGCGGACGAACCCCCTGACGGCCCAATACCTCAACCGCCTGTCAGACCTGCTGTTCATCCTCAGCCGCGTCGCGAATCCCGGCGGCGACGTCCTCTGGAAGCCCGGCGGCAACGCCTGAGTCTCCCGGAACGCCCGGCCCGGCCCGCCATTCAGGATCCGGCCCTGCCGTGCGGCGACCGTAACCCACGCCGGCAGTCAAGATCGCCGCTTGGGCCCTGGCATGGTCGTCGCAGAGCCCAGATCGCAACCACCAGAAGGCCGAAACGGCGATCTTCGGCATTGCGCCGGGGCCGGCGGGCGGCGGCCCGGCCGCGGCGGGCGGCGCGGGCGGGCGGGCGGCGGGAACGACGAAGCGGGGCACGTTCGGGATCCGAACGTGCCCCGCTTCGTGGAGCGAGCGACGAGACGTCAGGCCTTCAGCGCGGCGCTTTCCGCGAGGATGCTGACGCCGTCGTGGGTGACGGAGATGAAGCCGCCGCCAACCGTGTAGAGCAGGTCGCCACCCGGGGTCTCGACCTTGACGTCGGCACCGTCCTTGAGCACGCCCAACAGTGGGACGTGACGGGGCCAGACGCCGAGGTCACCGTCGGTCGTCGTGGCGAGGACGAAGTTCGCCTCGCCTTCCCAGACCTTCTCCTCCGGAGAGACGACCGCGACCCGCATGGTCGGCATTACAGGTTCTCCGCGTTCTTCTGCGCGTCCTCGATCCCGCCGCACATGAAGAACGCCTGCTCCGGCAGGTGGTCGAACTCGCCCTGGGTGAGCCGCTTGAACGAGTCGATCGTCTCGGCGACCGGGACGAACTTGCCGGGGATGCCGGTGAACTGCTCGGCGACGAAGAACGGCTGCGACAGGAACCGCTGGATCCGCCGGGCCCGCCGAACGAGGACCTTGTCCTCCTCGGAGAGCTCGTCGATGCCGAGGATGGCGATGATGTCCTGCAGGTCCTTGTAGCGCTGCAGGATTCGCTGCACCTCACGAGCGGTGTCGTAGTGCTCCTGGCCGACGTACCGGGCGTCCAGGATGCGCGACGTCGACTCCAGCGGGCTGACCGCCGGGTAGATGCCGAGGTCCGAGATGGCCCGGTCGAGCACGGTCTGGGCGTCGAGGTGGGTGAACGTCGTCGCCGGCGCCGGGTCGGTCAGGTCGTCCGCGGGGACGTAGATGGCCTGCAGCGAGGTGATGGAGTGGCCTCGGGTCGAGGTGATCCGCTCCTGCAGCACGCCCATCTCGTCGGCCAGGGTCGGCTGGTAGCCCACGGCAGACGGCATACGGCCGAGCAGCGTGGAGACCTCGGAGCCGGCCTGGGTGAACCGGAAGATGTTGTCGATGAAGAGCAGGACGTCCTGCTTCTTCACGTCGCGGAAGTACTCCGCCATGGTCAGCGCGGCCAGGGCGACCCGCAGCCGGGTGCCCGGCGGCTCGTCCATCTGGCCGAACACCAGGGCGGTGTCCTCGATGACGCCGGCCTCGGTCATCTCCTCGAACAGGTCGTTGCCCTCGCGGGTCCGCTCGCCGACGCCCGCGAACACCGAGACGCCACCGAACTCCTTGGCGACCCGGCGGATCATCTCCTGGATGATGACGGTCTTGCCGACGCCGGCGCCGCCGAACAGGCCGATCTTCCCACCGCGCACGTACGGCGCCAGCAGGTCGATGACCTTGATGCCGGTCTCGAACATCTCGGTCTTCGACTCGAGCTGGTCGAACGGCGGGGCGGAGCGGTGGATCGCCCAGGTGGTCTCCGCGTCGACGGACTCGACGTCGAGCGGCCGGCCGAGCACGTTGAACACGTGCCCCTTGGTGGCGTCGCCGACCGGTACCGAGATCGGCGCGCCGGTGTCGGTCACCGGGGCGCCGCGGACCAGGCCGTCGGTCTGCTGCATGGAGATGGCCCGCACGGTGTTGTCACCGATGTGCTGGGCGACCTCAAGGGTCAACGTGGCGGTCTCGTCGCCGAGCGTGCGCTCGACGTGCAGCGCGTAGTAGATCTCCGGAAGCTCATCCGGAGCGAACTCGACGTCGACGACCGGGCCGATGACTCGGGCGACCCGGCCGATCCCCGGGACCCGGCCGTCCGCCGGGGCGGTCGAGCTGGTGGTGACGGTCATGGCGTCCTCGATCTTCACTAGAGCGCCGAAGGGGCGCGTACTGCGACTTCTCCGCGCCCCCGGAGGCCCACGTGCTGCCGTTCGGGTCCATAGGGGCTGGCTTGGCGCCCTCGGCCACCCTTGGCTTCAGGCAGGATCTTCAGTTCCGCGGTGCTTCGTCGTTACGTCTCGTGGCGGTGCGCGTCTTTCGGGCGGTGCCAGGTGGTGCGGTGGTGCCACGCTTTCGGTGCCGCGACCGCTTCGGCGGCGGCACCGCGCCGGCTGCTCGGCTGCCGGTGGTACCGCGTGCTGCGACGGCGGCCGGGCGGTCGGTCCGGGCCTCCGGCCGACCGTCCCGTCCAGCTTCGACGTCGCTGTAGCGGTTGGTACCACCTACGATGCCGTACCCCGCCGACTAATGACACCCACCCCGCGACCTCATCGCGGTGCGAGGCCGGCTAGCCGGCGTCGGCGAGTGCGTTCGCGCCGCCGACGATCTCCGAGATCTCCTGGGTGATCGCCTCCTGGCGGGCGCGGTTCGCCAGCCGGGTGTAGGTGCGGATCAGCTCGGTGGCGTTGTCCGTCGCCGACTTCATTGCCCGCTGGCGGGACGCCGACTCGGAGGCGGCCGCCTCCAGCAGCGCGACGTACAGGCGGCTCTCGACGTACCGGGGCAGCAGCGCGTCGAGCACCCCCTCCGCCGACGGCTCGAACTCGTAGACGGGCAGCGGGCCGCCCGCCGGCGGTTCGTCCGACTCGGTCAGCTTCATCGGCAGCAGCCGGTGCGCGCCCGGGGTCTGCGTCAGCGCGCTGACGTACTCGGTGTAGACGACGTGGATCTCGCCCACGCCGCCGTCCGCCTCGGGCACGGCGAAGGCCGCGAGCAGCTCGTCCGCGACCGCCTTCGCGTCCGCGTACGTGGGCTGCTCGGTGAAGCCGGTGAACTCGCCGGCGATCGCCCGGTTGCGGAACCGGTAGTACGTGACGCCCTTGCGGCCGACCACGTACAGCGCCACCGACTTGCCCTCGTCGTCCAGCAGCTCCATGAGCTCACCGGCACGCCGGATCGCGTTGGAGCTGTAACCGCCGGCGAGGCCGCGGTCGGAGGTGACGACCACCACCGCGGCCCGGGTGACCCCGGTCCGCTCGGTGGTGAGCGGGTGCTTGATCGTCGACTGCGAGGCGACCGCGGAGATCACCCGGGTGATCTCCTGCGCGTACGGCCGCGAGGCCGCCACGCGCGTCCGGGCCTTGACGATCCGGGACGCGGCGATCAGCTCCATCGCCCGGGTGATCTTCTTCGTCGACTGGACCGTGCGGATGCGCCGCCGGTACTGGCGAAGTTGGCCGGCCATCCGATCAGGCCTCTTCGTCCGTCGGCTTCGGGTGGTGCACCGTGATCGACTCGTGGTGCACCTCGCCCGGCGCCAGCGGCTCGGGCGCGGCCTCGTTGACGACCAGCGGCTCGCCGCCACTCAGCGTGAACTGGCCCTTGAACGCGTCGATCGCCTTCTCCAGGTCGGCGGTCGTCGCGTCCTCGAGCTTGCCCGTCGCCGAGATGACCTCGTAGATGCCCGGGTACGAGCGGCCGACGAAGTCCAGGAACTCCGTCTCGAACCGGCGGACGTCCCCGACCGGCACCTCGTCGAGCTGGCCGGTGGTGCCGGCCCAGAGCGAGACGACCTGCCGGTCGACCGGGTACGGCTGGTTCTGCGGCTGCTTGAGCAGCTCGACGAGGCGGGAGCCACGGGCCAGCTGGTCGCGCGACGCCTTGTCCAGGTCGGAGCCGAAGGCCGAGAAAGCCTCCAGCTCTCGGTACTGGGCCAGGTCGAGGCGCAGCCGGCCGGCGACCGACTTCACCGCCTTGACCTGGGCGGAACCGCCGACCCGGGAGACCGACGTACCGACGTTGATGGCCGGGCGGACACCCTGGTTGAACAGGTCCGACTCCAGGAAGATCTGGCCGTCGGTGATGGAGATGACGTTCGTCGGGATGTACGCCGAGATGTCGCTGCCCTTGGTCTCGATGATCGGAAGACCGGTCAGCGAGCCACCGCCCAGCTCGTCGGAGAGCTTGGCGCAACGCTCCAGCAGGCGCGAGTGCAGGTAGAAGACGTCGCCCGGGTAGGCCTCACGGCCCGGCGGGCGGCGCAGCAGCAGCGAGATCGCCCGGTAGGCCTCGGCCTGCTTGGAAAGGTCGTCGAAGACGATCAGCGAGTGCTGGCCGTTGTACATCCAGTGCTGGGCGATCGCCGAGCCGCTGTAGGGAGCGATGTACTTGAAGCCGGCCGGCTCGTCCGCCGGAGCCGCGACGATCGTGGTGTACGCCAGCGCGCCGGCTTCTTCCAGCGTGTTGACGACCTCACGAATGGTCGACTTCTTCTGGCCGACGGCGACGTAGACGCACTTGACCTGCTTCTTCGGGTCGCCGCTCTCCCAGTTGGCCCGCTGGTTGATGATCGCGTCGATGGCGACCGTGGTCTTGCCGGTCTGCCGGTCACCGATGATCAGCTGGCGCTGGCCACGGCCGATCGCGGTCATCGCGTCGATGGCCTTGATGCCGGTCTGCAGCGGCTCCTTGACGGGCTGGCGCTGCACGACCGTGGGGGCCTGGAGCTCCAGGGCACGCTCGCCCTCGGTGGCGACCGGGCCGAGGCCGTCGATCGGGCGCCCCAGCGGGTCGACGACCCGGCCGAGGTACCCGTCACCGACCGGCACCGACAGGATGCGCCCGGTCCGGCGGACCTCCTGGCCCTCCTCGATGTGCGATCCCTCGCCGAGGATGACGCAGCCGATCTCACCGACCTCGAGGTTGAGGGCGAGGCCGAGCACGCCGCCGTGGAACTCCAGCAGCTCGTTGGTCATCGCGTGCGGGAGGCCTTCCACCCGCGCGATCCCGTCACCGGTCAGAATGACGCGGCCGACCTCCTCCCGGTCGGCGGAGGTGGCCTCGAAGGATTCGACGTAGTCCCGGAGGGCGTCGCGAATCTCCTCCGGCCTGATGGTCAGCTCAGTCATCGCTTCGGTCCTTCATTGCTGGGCATGGAGTGTGCGGCCCGAGCATGGGCAAGGTCCGGCCCCGGAAGGGCCGGCTGGTCACAGCCCGGCCTCGGCGAGGCCGGCTGGTTACGGTCCGGCCTTGTCGAGACCGGAGCGATCGAATTCGGGGCGGACCAGAGACAAGGGCCACGCCGCCTGCGGCGGGCGCCGACGGCGGGGCCACGAGTCGTCGTGTTCACGCGTTACCGGGTCAGAGCCTGGCGGGCGGCGGCGAGCCGGCGCAGCACGGAGCCGTCGACCACCTCGTCGCCGACGCGCACCACGACACCGCCGAGCACCGTCGGATCGAGGTCGGCCTGCAGCTGGATCTCACGGCCGAAGTAGCGGGACAGCGCGGCCCGCAGCCGGGTGAACTGGGCGTCGTCGAGCGGCACCGCGGTGCGCACTACCCCGACCACCCGGTTACGCCGCCCGGCGGCGATCCGGCTGAGCTCCTCCAGCCGACGGGACAGGTCACCGAACTCACGGTCGGCGACCGCCTGCGTGGCCAGCCGCACCGTCACCGGGTGCGCCTTGTCCGCCAGCAGCCGATGGACGAGCGCCTCCTTGGCCGACGTCGGCGCGGCCGGGTCGGTCAGCGCGAGCGCGAGCCGCGGGTTGCGGTCGAGAACCCGGCCGAACCGGAACAGCTCGTCCTCGACCTCGTCCAGCGCGCCCGCGGTCTCGGCGTCCACAAGGAGCGCCTCGACCGCCAGCTCGATCAGCCCGAGCCGCAGGTCGATCGCCCGCGACCAGCGGCCGGCGACCGCCGACTTGAGGACGGCGAGCGACGGCGCGGCGATCCGGGTGCCGAACAGCCGGTCGGCGAGTCCGACCCGGGCCGCCGAGGGGGCGCTCGGGTCGTGCAGCGCGCGCCGCAGCGTGAGGTCCGTGCCGAGCAGGTCGGCGACGGCCCTCAGGTCGGACGCGACCTGGCCGGCCGCCGCGACGGTCGACTGACGGGCCGCGGCCCCGCCTTCCGGCGGAACCGCGGTGAGCTCGTCGAGCGTGGCCCGCGCCGCGGCGAGAGCCGCCCGGCTGGGTCCCTCCACCGTCAGCCCCCCGATCCGGCGGGCGCGGCGGCTGCCGCGTCACCGGCGTCGAGCGACGCGATGAAGTCGTCGATCAGCTGGCTGTGCTCGTCCGGACGCGCCAGCTCGTGGCCGACGATCTTGGTTGCCAGCTCCAGCGCGACCCCGCCCAGCTCGCCACGCAGCTGCGAGACGATCTGCGACCGCTCGGCGGCGAGCTGTGCCTCGCCACGGGCCCGGATCTCGGCGACCTCGCGGTCGGCCTGAGCCCGCAGCTCCGCCACGATCTGACGGCCCTGGACGGCCGCCTCGTCGCGGATGCGGGCCGCCTCAGCCCGTGCGTCGGCCAGCTGGGCGCGGTACTGCTCCAGCACGGCCTGCGCCTCGGCCTGGGCGGACGAGGCACGAGCCAGGCCGCCCTCGATCCGCTCGGTGCGCTCGGCGTAGTACTTCTGGACCTGCGGCTTGACCTTCCAGAAGAAGAAGGCGACCAGCAGGCCGAACGAGATGGTGCCGATGATGAGTTCGCCAAGCGGCGGAACCAGGACGTTCTCGTTCGATTTCTCGGCGGCGGCCAGGATGACTGATGTGGCGTCGACGCGCGTCATCGGCTAGCTGAAGACGAAGGGAACGACGAAACCGATCAGCGCAAGGGCCTCGACCAGCGCGAAGCCGATGAGCATGTACCGGAAGGCGACCTGCTCCGCCTCGGGCTGCCGGGCGATCGCCTGGACGCCAAGACCGAAGATGATGCCAACGCCGATACCGGGGCCGATGGCGGCGAGACCGTAGGCCACCGCACCCAGGCTGCCTGTGACCTTGTCGGCCGCGGCCAGGACGAGGGGGGCAGTGCTTTCAAACGCCATGGTCGAGATGTTCCTATCCAATCGGGCACCGGGACTCGGCCGGTGCGGTCGGGGTGTCCGAAAACTCAGGAGTGCGCCGCGGCCGGGGCCAGCACGCCGGGCTGCGCCAGCCCGGGATCTTCGAGGCTGTGGCCCTCGTCGTGGTCGCCGCCGCCGTGCGCGGCCAGTGCTCCGCCGATGTAGGCGGCGGTGAGCACGGTGATGATGTACGCCTGCAGCAGGTCGATGACCAGCTCGAACCCGGTCATGATGATCGTCACGAGGAACGAGACCGCACCGAAGACGTACGGCGGGCGCTGGATCAGGTACTCGGCGCCCGTCGAGAAGATCAGCAGCAGCATGTGGCCGGCGAACATGTTGGCGAACAACCGGACCGCCAGCGTGAACGGCCGCACGATGATCGTCGAGAGAAGCTCGATCGGCGCGAGGATGAGCCGAATCCCGAAGGGGGCGTTCGGCGCCGGGTCGAGCATCTCCTTGAAGTACGCGCCGGCCCCGTTGGCCTTGATGCCGGCGAAGTTGAACATCACCCAGGTGATGAGCGCCAGGATCATCGGGATCGCGATGCGCGAGGTCGCCGGGAACTGGGCCACCGGGATGATGGACAGAACGTTGCAGACCAGGACGAAGCAGAAGAGCACGACCAGGTACGGCGTGTAGCGCGCACCGGACTTGCCGATGATGTCCCGGGCGATCTGGGTGTCGATGAAGTCGTAGATCGACTCCACGAAGTTCTGCAGGCCACGCGGAACGACCGAGGCGCGGCGGTAGGCCAGCCAGAACAGGACGCCGACGAAGAGCGCCGCGAAGATGACCAGCGCGGTGGCCTTGTTCAGGTAAAGGTCGATCGGACCCAGGTGCGCGTCAAACCAGTGCGGCGGGTTGAACACCGCAGTGGTGGGACCCTGGAAGCCCTCGTCACCATGGGCGAGGACGGGCACGCAACACACCTCCATGATCCAAATTCCTACGCACTGTCACCAGGCGACGCGGGCTCGCCCCGGTGGAAAGGGATCCCACCCTATCGGTGCACTCCGCCCGACCGCCCAGGATGTACTCATCGTGACCGAAGCTCGGGCACACGATGTCACAGAAGCGGAAGAACAGGCGACCAGTTGCTGATTGGCATCCGTCGACCGTGTCACCGGAGCCGCCGGGATCGCGACCGAACCTGCCGCTGACGCGGCCGGCGGTCAGTCGACCTCGGCGGACAGACACGCGACCAACATGGTGATCGCGCGACCGTTCGACCGTGTCACACTGACCACCGGAACCGCGACCATCGCATGATCGCCCACCCGTTGGCTGATGTCACGTCTGAAGACCTCCAGAGGCGCGAACACCGTTCGTTCGCGCATCCCTCGGTCGCTCGGCGCGGCCCAGCGGGGACTCGTCTCCACCGGGGGCCGACGGCGTCGGCGCCCGGTACCGCGAATACTATCCACACCTTCGCCTACGCGGCACGCGCTGCGATCCGCCCCGCGTCGGGTTCATCTACACGTTGCCGACACGTTTCGTTCTGTTGTGCCCGTCTTGGCGTAACGCACCCGACCGAGCACGCCGGGCGACCAGACCGGCCGGCACCCGGCCAGCCGAACGCGGCGAGCACCCGATCGAGCAGCTACGGTCAGCGATGCCGCGACGGACAGTCCCCCCAAATGATTACTGTTCGCAACATGGCTACGACACGCCTGTCGCAGGTCGCGAGAGGCCGGCTAGCGGCGCAGCGCCTGGTAGATGACCAGATAGATCGCGGCGGCCAGGCCGAGAACGATGCCGATCGGCAGGAACACGTGGTGCAGGTGGGTGAGCCGGTCGATGCCCCAGCCGACGAAACCCCAGAAGGCGATGCCTGCGCCCAGCGTCCCGACCACGTTCCAGGCCAGGCCCGGGTTGCTGTCCATGTCCGCCGGCCGCCGTGGCCGGCCCGGGCCGCGGCCGGAGTGGGGCCCCTGACCGGTGGGTGAGCCGGGCTGGTCCGGCCCGTCCGAGCGGGGCGGGCCGGCGTCGGCCTCCTGCTTACCGCCCGGGACCTCGTCTTTCGTCATGATGCCCCGGTCACCGGCCCGCCGCGCGTCGCTCCGCGGCGACTGGGGCCGAGGCGGCGGGGCTCTGGTCGGCGCTCGCGGGCCGACCGGCCTGGGCCAGCGCCGCCTGACGGGCGGCGAAGGCGGCCGGGTCGAAGAA
This sequence comes from Pseudofrankia inefficax, assembly GCF_000166135.1. Lineage (NCBI taxonomy): Bacteria > Bacillati > Actinomycetota > Actinomycetes > Frankiales > Frankiaceae > Pseudofrankia > Pseudofrankia inefficax. The sequence goes on along the minus strand of NC_014666.1, from coordinate 1,166,241 downwards.
GGGCACCCTGGTGTGCGTCGCGACCCAGAGCTCGGCGCCCATCCAGCCGAAGACGCCGACGAAGACCGTCCAGGCGAGCGTCAGCAGGTGGATGGCCTCGACCCCGTCCAGCGAGATCAGCAGGATGCCGAGTAGCCCGATCTGGCCGGTGTACGTCCCGAGCGCGGCCGGCAGCAGCAGGTGCGGCGCCCGGCGGGCGACCAACGCGACGGCGAGCTTGCCCATCGAGAAGAATCCGGCGACGACGGCGATGCCGACCAGCGCCCCCGCTGCTCCCGCCCCGCCGAACAGCGCGGCGCCGAGCGCGATCGCCGGGACGGCGATCACGGCACTGATCACCAGGCCCAGCCGCAGCACCGGCATCCCGATCAGCGCCTGGTCACCCGTTCCCTTCGCCACCCGTGCTCCCCATCCGTCGGCTCGTCATCGTCCGTTCGTCACAGCCCGTCCGTCGTCGGCCCTCGTCCCACGGTAACGGCCAGGACCGGCGTCAGCCTCGGCCGAGCCGGCCAGACCGGTCGCCGCGAACCCGTCAGACCGAGGTGGAGGTGCTGACCGGCGCGGTCGCGGCGGCTCGGCGGGCGGCGCGCTGGCCGAGCAGGAGCAGCGCGACCAGGCCCAGCAGGCCCAGTCCCAGGGTCGCGAGCAGGATCGGCAGCGGCGCGGACGAGAACGACGCGGCCACCCCGCCGAAACCGACCAGCGCCGCCCAGAAGTACATGAACAGCACAGCCCGGATCTGCGACTTCCCGATCTCCAGCATCCGGTGGTGCAGGTGCATCTTGTCCGGCGCGAACGGCGACCGGCCGGCCCTGGTCCGCCGGATGACCGCCAGCCCCAGGTCGAGGAACGGCACCGCCAGCACGGCGAGCGGGATCGCCAGCGGGATGAGGGACGGCAGCGAGCGGGACGGCCCGGCGTAGCCGCCGTAGGCGACCTGGCCGGTCACCGAGATCATCGAGGACGCCGACAGCAGGCCGATCAGCATCGAGCCCGAGTCGCCCATGAACAGCCGGGCCGGGTTGAAGTTGTGCGGCAGGAAGCCGACGCACACCCCCGCGGTCACCGCCGCCAGCAGGGCCGCGGGCGCCGCCCGGGAGAAGCCGTCGACCACGGCGAGCCGGTAGGCGTAGTAGAACGTCGCCCCGGCGGCGATCGCGGTGACGCCCGCCGCGAGGCCGTCCAGGCCGTCGATGAAGTTGATCGCGTTGATCAGCACGACGACGGCCAGGATCGAGATGGGGACGGCGGTCTCGGGGCCGAGGCTGAGCGTCGTCTCGCTGTTCCAGTTGATCGCGAACGTGAACTGCACCCCGAGCTGGACCATCACCGCCGCGGCCACCATCTGCCCGGCGAGCTTGGTCAGCGAGTCCAGCTCCCACTTGTCGTCGGCGACCCCGAGCAGGCAGATCAGCGTCGCGGCGACCAGGACCGCGCGCGGTTCCGACCAGTCACGCGACACCTGGGACAGGAACGGCAGCCGGTCGGCGACCCCGAGCCCCGCGTAGAGGCCCGCGAGCATCGCCACGCCGCCGAGGCGCGCCGTCGGCTTGGCGTGCACGTCCCGGTCGCGCACGCCGGCGACCGCGCCGATGCGCAGCGCCAGCGCCCGGGCGACGGGCGTCGCGAGGAACGTGACGGCCGCGGCGACGACGAAGACGAGCAGGTACTCACGCACGGGTCCGCCCCGTCACGAGGGGACCTCCGAGGGTGCCTCGACCAGCGGGAGCACCGAGCGCAGCGTCGGAAGATCGATGGCGCCGAGCCGGACGACCCGGGGAACGTCGGTGGTGCAGTCGACGATGGTCGACGCCACGCCGTGGGTCGCGGGGCCCGCGTCCAGGTAGACGTCGACCTGCTCACCAAGCTGGGCGACCGCCTCGTCCGCCGTGGTCGCGGCCGGCTGGCCGCTGAGGTTGGCACTCGAGACGGCCATCGGGCCGGTCCGGCCGAGGAGGTCGATCGCGACCGGGTGCAGCGGCATGCGCACCGCGACCGTGCCACGGCTCTCGCCGAGGTCCCAGCGCAGCGACGGCGCTTGGCGCACGATGACGGTCAGGCCGCCCGGCCAGAACGCCCGGGTGAGCTCGCGCACCGGCATCGAGACGTGGCTGACCAGGCCGTCCAGCGTGCGCCAGGAGCCGATGAGCACCGGGACCGGCATGTTCCTGCCCCGGTTCTTGGTCGCGAGCAGGGCCCGCACCGCCGAGGCGTCGAAGGCGTCGGCGCCGAGGCCGTACACCGTGTCCGTGGGCAGGACGACCAGGTCGCCCCGGCCGACCGCGCTCGCGGCCGCCTCCAGGCCGGCCTGGCGAGCCGCCGGGTCCGTGCAGTCGAACCGCCGCATCGTTCGTCCCTCACAGCCATTCCGTCACCGCGACCGCCACGAGGCCCCGCGCTCGGCTCGGCCGGGCCCGCCCGGCGACGCGCGCCGCGGATCTCGGAAGCGCTACGTACGCGCCCAACCTACTGCCTCGCCCGGACGGCCCCGTTCCCCGTGGGTGGCCCGCGCCATCACCCGTGGGCTTTCGCCGGGCCGGCGGGATCCGGAATCCCTACCGACGCGCCGTGACAAACCGGTCCCTACCAGCGAGATCGCGGCGGGTGGCGATCTCGCTCCAGCCACCGGCCGCGGCCAGCAGCGCGCGGATGGCCGCGCCCTGCCCGTCGGCGTGCTCCATCGCGAACAGGCCACCCGGCCGCAGCAGGGCCGCGGCCGCGGCGGCCACCGCGCGCGGACCGGCCAGGCCGTCACCGCCGCCACCCCACAACGCCCAGGGCGGGTCGTGGCGGCCGACCTCGGGCTCCACGACGGCCCGGTCCGCATCGGGCAGGTACGGCGGGTTCGAGACCACCGCGTCGACCCGCCCGACCAGCCCCGCGAGCCCGTCCAGCACGGGCACCTGAGCCCAGGCGCCGACGGGGCCATACCCGGTGGGGATGCCCAGCACGTCAGCGGCGTGGACCCGCACCGGCGGGCCGGTGGCGGCGACGTTGCGGCGCAGGTAGGTGAGCGCGGCAGGGTCGGCCTCGACGGCGTGTACCTCGGCCCCGGCAACCTCGTCGGCCAGCGCCAGCGCGATCGCGCCCGACCCCGCGCACAGGTCCACACAGACCGGGCCGGGGCGCTCGGCCGGCATCGAGGACGCCTCGGCCGCGAGGGTGTCGATGGCCCAGCCGACCACCGCCTCCGTCTCGGGCCGGGGCACGAAGACCCCTGGGCCGACGGCGAGCGTGAGGTGGCGGAAGTAGGCCTCACCGGTCAGGTGCTGCAACGGCGCCCGGCCGGCCCGGCGGCCCACCAGGTCCCAGAACCGGTCGAGCACGTCGGCCGGGACCTCCCGGACCAGCGGGAGCCGGCCGCGGGGCACCCCGAGCACGTGCGCCGCCAGCAGTTGGGCGTCCGTCCGCGGGCTCGCGACGCCGGCCGCCTCCAGCCGGCGGGTCGCCGCCGCGAGCTCGGCCGTCAGCAGCCGGTCAGTCGCCGTCGGAGTCCCCGGCCAGGCGTGCCTGGAGGTCGGCGGCGGCAAGGGCGTCGAGCACGTCGTCCAGATCGCCGTCGAGGACCGCTTCCAGGTTGTGCGCCTTGTAGTTCACCCGGTGGTCGGCGATCCGGTTCTCCGGGAAGTTGTACGTACGCACCTTGTCGGAGCGGTCCATCGTGCGGACCTGGCTCGCCCGGGCCGCCGACTTCTCCGACTCGGCCTTCTCCCGGGCCACCGTCAGCAGCCGGGCCCGCAGGATGCGCAGCGCCGACTCCTTGTTCTGCAGCTGGCTCTTCTCGTTCTGGCAGGAGACGACGACACCCGTCGGCACGTGGGTGATGCGGACCGCGGAGTCGGTCGTGTTGACGCTCTGGCCACCAGGCCCCGACGACCGGAACACGTCGATGCGCAGGTCGTTCGGGTCGATCTGGACGTCGACCTCCTCCGCCTCCGGCATCACCAGCACACCGGCGGCGGAGGTGTGGATCCGCCCGGCCGACTCGGTGACCGGCACCCGCTGCACGCGGTGCACGCCGCCTTCGAACCGCAGCCGGCCGTACACGCCCGGCTGGCCGGGGGGAACCTGGCCGCGGTACTTCACGGCGACGCTGACGTCCCGGTAGCCGCCCAGGTCGCTGGGGTTGGCCTCGAGGATCTCGGTCTTCCAGCCACGCCGCTCGGCGTAGCGCAGGTACATCCGGAGCAGGTCGCCCGCGAACAGCGCGGACTCCTCGCCGCCGGCGCCCGCCTTGACCTCAAGGATCGCGTCGCGGCCGTCGTCCGGGTCGGTCGGCGCGAGCAGCGTGCGCAGCCGCTGGCGCCGGTCCTGGATGGCCGTCTCCAGGTCGGTCACCTCGGCGCGGAACGACGGGTCCTCGACGGCCAGCTCCCGGGCCGTCTCCAGGTCGCCGTTCGCCTGCTCGATCTCGCGGGCCAGCTCGACGATCGGGGCCAGCTCGGCGTAGCGGCGGCCCAGCGCACGCGCCTCGCCGACGTCGTTGTGCACCGCGGGGTCGGCGAGCCGCTTCTCGATGACGGCGTGCTCGTCGAGCATCCGCTCCAACGCCGAAGCCATCAGTTACCTCTTCACAGCACAAGTAGGAAGGCAGGACCAAAGCAAGCGGCGCCCGCCCGTGACCCGGACGAGCGCCGCGCGCCTGCCTTACTTGACGCCAGTGGCCTTCTGGCCGGGCTGGCGCTTGCCGAAACGGCGCTCGAACTTCTCCACTCGGCCGCCGACGTCCAGGATCTTCTGCTTGCCGGTGTAGAACGGGTGGCACTGCGAGCAGACCTCGGCGTGGATCGTGCCGCCCGCCTTGGTGCTCTTCGTGGTGAACGTGCTCCCGCACGAACACACCACGGTCGTGTCCTCGTACGTCGGGTGGATGTCAGCCCTCATGGTGGTCCCTCTTCTCACGTTGGCCGCCGGGTCGCCGTCGCGTGTCGCCACGGCGTGAACCGGAGCCTGTTACCAGCCCAAGTCTGCCAGACCTTCGACCGAGCCAACGGCGCGCCCACGGCCCGCCGCCAGCCCTGTAACACCGGCCTCCCGCGTCCTAGTCCCGAGGTCCCGTCGGGCGGGACCTCGGGGCCAGGCCGGCGAGCGGCGTCCGCTAGTCCGCGGTCGGCGTCGTCTTCGCGATCTGCATCAGGAACTCGTAGTTCGTCCGCGTCTGCTTGAGCTGGCCGAGCAGGAGCTCGATGGCCTGCTGGGGCTCACGGGTGTGCAGCACGCGGCGCAGCTTGTGCATGATCGCCAGCTCGTCGGGTGCGAGCAGGATCTCCTCCTTACGGGTGCTGGACGCGTCCACGTCCACCGCCGGGAAGATCCGCTTGTCGGCGATCTTGCGGTCGAGCTTGAGCTCGGCGTTGCCGGTGCCCTTGAACTCCTCGAAGATGACCGTGTCCATGGTGGAGCCGGTCTCGACGAGGGCGGTGGCGATGATCGTCAGCGAGCCGCCGTTCTCGATGTTGCGGGCCGCGCCGAGGAACCGCTTCGGCGGGTACAGCGCCGTCGAGTCGACACCACCGGACAGGATGCGGCCGGACGCCGGCGCCGCCAGGTTGTAGGCACGGCCGAGCCGGGTGATCGAGTCCAGCAGCACCACGACGTCCTGGCCCAGCTCCACGAGCCGCTTGGCCCGCTCGATGGACAGTTCGGCGACGTTGGTGTGGTCCGACGGCGGCCGGTCGAAGGTCGAGGCGATGACCTCGCCCTTCACCGACCGCTGCATGTCGGTGACCTCCTCCGGCCGCTCGTCGACGAGCACGACCATGAGGTGGACTTCCGGGTTGTTCGTGGTGATCGCGTTCGCGATCGACTGCAGCACCATCGTCTTGCCGGCCTTGGGCGGGCTGACGATGAGCGCGCGCTGGCCCTTGCCGATCGGCATCACCAGGTCGATGATCCGCGTGGTCATGACGTGCGGCTCGGTCTCCATCCGCAGGCGGTCCTGCGGGTAGAGCGGGGTCAGCTTGGTGAACTCGGGGCGGCCGCGGGCCTCCTCCGGGTCCATCCCGTTGATGGTGTCCAGGCGGACGAGCGCGTTGTACTTGTCCCGGCGGGGCTCGCCCTCCTGCGGGGCGCGCACGACACCGGTGATGGCGTCGCCGCGGCGCAGGCCGTGCCGGCGGACCTGGGCAAGGCTGACGTAGACGTCGGCCGGGCCGGTCAGGTAGCCGCTGGTCCGGACGAAGGCGTAGTTGTCCAGGACGTCGAGGATGCCGGCGACCGGGATGAGGACGTCGTCCTCGCGCACCACCGGCTCGTTCTCGGTGGTGCCGCCCTGGCCACGGCCACGGTTGCGGCCGCGCTCACGGAACCGCCCACGCCGCCGGTTGCCGTCCTCGTCGTCATCCGGCTGCTGCTGGGCAGCGGCGCGGGTGCCCTGGCGGTCGTTCGTGCGGTCGGACTGGCGGTCCGGGCGGTCCGACTGCCGGTCGGGGCGGTCGGACTGGCGGTCCGACCGATCGGACTGCTGCCGGTCCTGGCGCGAGCCCTGGCGGTCGGTCTGCCGGCCGTTGGAGCGCTCAGGGCGCTCACCCCGTTCGGGACGCTCGCCACGCTCGGGACGCTCGCCCCGGTCGGCACGCTCGCCACGCTCGGGACGGTCGCCACGCTCGGGACGCTCCGGGCGCTCGCCACGGTCCGCGCGCTCGCTCCGGTCCGGGCGCTCGCCTCGGTCCGCGCGCTCGCCACGGTCCGCGCGCTCGCCACGGTCGCGGCGGTCCTCGCGGGCACGGGGAGTGCTGGTGGTGCCGGTGCTGCCGGTGGGGGCCGCCGCGGCCGGCTGGTCGGCGGCGGGCGGCTCGGTGGTTTCCCGGGCCGGCGCCTCGACAAGCTCGGCCTGCTCGGGGCTGACGATGCCGCGGGTGACGCGCCGGCTCCTGGCCCGAGGCGCGGCCGGCTCAGCGGCCTGCTCCTCGGGCTCGGCGCCGGCGCCGTTCGCCATGGGCGCCAGGCCGTTCTGCACGTTCTGGATAGCGGCGATCAGCTGCCCCTTCCGGAGCCGGCCGGTGCCCTGAATCCCCAACGAACTCGCCATGGACTGCAGCTCCGGCAGGAGCATGGCCTGAAGGCCGGTACCGCTACGGCGACGGCGCGGAGTGGCCGAGCCTGGAGTCGCGTCGTCCGCCGGCACCTGGCCGGCCCCGCCCTCTACCAGCACCGGAGCAGCCGGCGCGGTCGGCGCGAGCGCGGCCGGCTGGCTGACGGGGAGCGGTGCGGGCGCCGCTGACTCACGTGCGCTCTCAGGCAGCACGTCGGTGGTGTCGCTCAAGGTTTTCCTTCCCTGAAGGAACCGGCTCCTCTCGAGCCGGGTGATGCGTATGGACCCCCGTCACCTGGCTCCACCGCCTACATGGCTGACAGGTACGGGAGATATCGCCGCTGGCCGGGCCGAATGACGCGCCCATCGACGACACAGAGGCCGACGGCCGCGAACGAACCCGGAATCCCCGGGGGATCCGGGGGTCGTCGCCCCCGGGAGACATCGCGGGCCAACCCGGAAGACTGACCAAAGGTCAGCGACCAGGCTCACCCGCCACATCGCCGGTGTCGAGCCGAGGCAACGGCGGCGAGGCGCGAGGCACCGGAATCCTGTACCAGGACGGACTAGAGAAAGCTCCAGCCAGACCGGCGGGGCGAGCACGCGCCGCGGCGCGGCGGGTGCAGCCATCAGACTATCCAGACGGAGACACCTCGGCAACAACCTGGGGTTGTCCTGACGCCAAGGTCGCGCTTTCGGCCATCAGCGGGCCGATCGCCGTCCCTCGCGCCTCGGGTCACACAGCTCGTCCCGAAACCGCGGTCCTCGCCTCTTCACCGTACCCGCCGTCTTCGACGTCGACGCGATCGTCGTCGAAGGTCACCCAGGTCACGCCGCAAAACAGGCCGGTTCAGGTCAATGTCCCCGGGCAGCTGCCTGTCACCGAGATCGTTGCCAGCCGCCGGCCACCGCGCCGTGCCGAGCCATGTCGCCCAGCGGCGCGCAGGCTGCCCCCAGCCGAGTTGCCGGAGATCGTCGCGAAGACGACAGCGCCCGCCGCGAGCCGGTTATTCCCTGCCGCGGCCCCGACCCGGCCCGGCCGAGGGGCCCAGCTGTCGCACCCGGGAGCCGCGGTGGCTAACGGCTCCCGGCCGAGATGACCCGGAGGCCGTCACGGTCGACGGCCAGCGGGAGGACCGCGAAGCCAGGGGCGGGCACGCCAACCGCGGTCGCGGCCTGCGCGCCACCGACGGCGAGAGCGAGCACGGTCGGGCCGGAGCCGGACAGCACGCTCGCCACCCCGGCCGCCCGCAGCCGCTCCACCAGAGCCGCCGACTCGGGCACGGCGGGCAGCCGGTAGGGCTGGTGCAGCCGGTCCTCGGTGGCCGCCATCAGCAGCCGAGCGCGCGCGGCGACGGCCGCCGTCGGGTCACCCGGGACACCGTCGTTGCTGGGGACACCGTGGTTGCCGGGGACACCGTGGTTGCCGGCGACAGATCGGCCACCGGGGGCATTTTGGCCACCTGGGGCGCTGACGGGCAGCGTGAGCGCGAGGGCGAGCAGGCCGGCGCGCCCGGCCGAGAAGGCCGCGTCCTCATGGGCCAGCAGTTCGGGCAGCCGGCCGCGCGAGGCCGACGTCGAGGTCCGCACGGACGGTACGAACGCGACCGGGCGCAGCTCGGCGACCGGCTCGGCGCGGTGGACCGCCACGCCGTCAGGTCCGGTCCAGGCGGCGGTGAAGCCGCCGAACAGCGCGGCGGCGACGTTGTCCGGGTGGCCCTCGATCGCGGTCGCCACCCGCAGCGCGCCGGACCGGTCGAACGCGTCGGCCCCGCTGGAGAGGCCCGCGGGTGCGCCCGAGCTGGAGCCACCGGTCTCGGCGGCCAGATAGGCGCCCGGGTCGAGAGCCCAGGCCGCGGCCACGCCGGCCACGATCGCCGCGGCCGACGAGCCGAGGCCGCGGCCGTGCGGGATCCGGTTGACGCAGCGCACGTCCAGGCCCGGCTGCGGCCGGCCCAGCTCGTCGAACGTGGCGCGGATCGCGCGCACGACCAGGTTGTCCTCGCCGTCGGAGACCTGCTCGGCCCCCGTGACGTTGACCGCGAGGCCACGGCGGCGCAGGGTCACCTCGACGTCGTCGTAGTAGCCGAGGGCCAGCCCGTAGGCGTCGAAGCCCGGGCCGAGGTTCGCGCTCGTCGCCGGCACCCGGACCCGGACGCCGACCCGGGGCCCGTCCTCGTCAGGCCCGGAGCCCGCCTGACCCGCGCCGGACGCCGCGTGGCCCAGGTCGGTCGTGCTACCCGGGCCCGCCGCGGAACTGACGGACGAGCGGCCGAAGACCCCGGTCAAGGCCGGGCCTCGCCCGTCACGCCGACCAAGCGGGCTCGCGGCCGCGAGGCCGGCGCGCGACGCGCAGGGCTCACTGCCGCAGCCCGAGCGCCTCGGCCGCGCCGGCGACGGTCGGCCGGATCGTCTCCGGCTTGGCCGCGCCGCTGATCGCCCAGTCCGGGTCCTTCAGACCGTTGCCGGTGACCGTGCAGACGATCCGCTGGCCCGGGTCGATCTTGCCGGCCTCGTGCGCGGCGAGCAGCCCGGCGACGCTCGCGGCGCTGGACGGCTCGACGAACACGCCCTCGGTGCGGGCGAGCAGCCGGTAGGCGGCCAGGATCTGCCGGTCGTTCACCGCGTCGATCAGCCCGCCGGACGAGTCACGCGCGTCGACGGCGAAGTCCCAGGAGGCCGGGTTGCCGATCCGGATCGCGGTCGCGATCGTCTGCGGCGAGGTGACGACGCTGCCGCGCACGATCGGGGCCGCGCCGGCCGCCTGGAACCCGAACATCCGCGGCCGGCCGGTGCCGGCCTCCTTGTCCGCCTCCAGGTAGCCGCGCCAGTAGGCGGTGATGTTGCCCGCGTTCCCAACCGGCAGGCAGTGGATGTCGGGGGCCGCCCCGAGCGCCTCGACGATCTCGAAGGACGCGGTCTTCTGGCCCTCCAGCCGCAGCGGGTTGACCGAGTTGACCAGCGTCACCGGGTAGGCCTCGGCCAGTTCCCTGGCCACCCGCAGGCAGTCGTCGAACGAGCCGTCGAGCTGCAGCAGCCGGGACCCGTGCACGAGCGCCTGGGCCATCTTGCCCAGCGCGATCTTCCCGCTGGGGACCAGGACGGCGCAGATCATCCCGGCCCGGGCCGCGTAGGCCGCCGCGGAGGCGCTGGTGTTGCCGGTGGACGCGCAGATGACGGCCTTCGAGCCCTCGCCGGCCGCGGCGCTGATCGCCATCGTCATGCCGCGGTCCTTGAAGGAGCCGGTCGGGTTCGCGCCCTCGACCTTCAGGTGCACGTCGCAGCCGATGACCTCGGACAGGTGGCCGGCGGGGACGAGCGGGGTGCCGCCCTCCAGCAGGGTGATGACCGGGGCGTCCGCGGGCAGCGGCAGCCGGTCGCGGTACTCCTCGATGATCCCGCGCCAGGTTCGGGGCGCGGCGCGGCCCGGCCCGACGAACGGGTTCGACGCACCCGCGATGTCCACTCCTGCGCTCCCGTTCGTGTGCCCGTCCACCGGCCGCGCCGATGACGTGGTCGTGGCTGACGTGGTCGTGGTGGTCATGGCTCACCTCCCTCGACCCGCAGCACCCCGGCCACCGCGCGCACGATGTCCAGACCCCGCAGGTCCTCAACTGTCGCCGCCAGCGCGGCATCCGCGGCGGCGTGGGTCACCAGCACCAGGCTCGCATCGTCGCCCCGGCCGTCCTGTCGCACGCTGCGGATGGACACGCCGTGGTTGGCGAACGCGCCGGCCACCGTGGCCAGGACACCGGTCTTGTCCGTGACGTCGAGATTGACGTGGTAGCTGGTGATGGTCTCACCCATCGGCAGGACGGGCAGGTCGGCGTAGGCCGACTCCCCCGGGCCGCGCCGGCCGGCGACGCGGTTGCGGGCGACCGCGACGAGGTCGCCGAGCACCGCCGACGCCGTCGGCGAGCCGCCGGCGCCCCGGCCGTAGAACATCAGCTGTCCGGCGGCCTCCGCCTCGACGAAGACCGCGTTGAACGCCTCACGCACGCTGGCCAGCGGGTGCGAGCGCGGCACCATCGCCGGATGCACCCGGACGCTGACCCCGGGCCGCTCGGATGAGCGCTCGGCGATGGCCAGTGCCTTCACGGTGCAGCCCATCGCCTTGGCGCTGGCGATGTCGGCGGCGGTGACGGCGGCGATGCCCTCGCGGTGCACGTCGGCGAGCGTGACCCGGGTGTGGAACGCGAGCTGGGCGAGGATCGCCGCCTTGGCCGCGGCGTCGTAGCCGTCGATGTCGGCCGTCGGGTCGGCCTCGGCGTATCCGAGGGCGGTCGCCTCCTCCAGCGCGTCGGTGAACGACGCCCCGGTCTCGTCCATCCGGGTCAGGATGAAGTTCGTGGTGCCGTTGACGATGCCGAGCACCCGGCGGACCCTGTCCCCGGCGAGGCTCTCGCGCAGCGGCCGCAGCAGCGGGATCGCCCCGGCGACCGCTGCCTCGTAGTACAGGTCGACGTCGGCGGCCGTGGCCGCGTCATGCAGGGTCGAGCCGTCCGAGGCCAGCAAGGCCTTGTTGGCGCTGACGACCGACTTTCCCCCGTCGAGGGCCGCGAGCAGCCAGGAGCGGACCGGCTCGATGCCCCCGACGACCTCGACGACGATGTCCACGTCGTCGCGGCCGACCAGCGCGGCGGCGTCGGTCGTGAACAGCTCGGGGCCGACCGGCACGTCCCGGTCGCGGTCGAGCCGCCGCACGGCGATGCCGGCGAGCTCCAGCGGCTCGCCGACCCGGGCGGTGAGGTCGGCGGCCTGCTCGACCAGCAGCCGCACCACCTCGGAGCCGACGACGCCACAACCCAGCAGCGCGATCTTCATCGGCCAGCCTCCCCCGGTTTCGGCCCGGCGGCGCCCGCGCCGGCCGGATCGTCGACGTCCAGGCGCAGCAGGTCGTCCTCCGTCTCACGCCGGACGACGACCCGCGCGGCGCCGGCGCGGACGGCGACGACCGGCGGGCGGCCGACGTGGTTGTAGTTGCTGGCCATCGAGCGGTGGTAGGCACCGGTGGCGGGGACGGCGACCAGGTCGCCTGGCGCGACGTCCGCGGGCAGCGAGACGTCGTGCGCGACCACGTCACCGGACTCGCAGTGCTTCCCGACCAGGGTGACGACGTGGTGCTCGGCCGCGCCCGGCCGGGAGACCAGCCGGGCGGTGTAGCGGGCGTCGTAGAGGGCGGTGCGGATGTTGTCGCTCATGCCGCCGTCGACGCTGACGTAGGTGCGCAGGCCTGGCAGTTCCTTGACGGTGCCGACCCGGTAGAGGGTGATCGTGGTCGGCCCGACCATCGCCCGGCCCGGCTCGACAGCCAGCCGCGGAACCGCGAGCCCCGCGCTGGCGCACTCCTTGCCGACGATCGTGTGCAGCCGGTCGGCGACGTCCGCGACGGGCAGCGGCGCGTCCTCGCCGGTGTACGCGATGCCGAGGCCGCCGCCGAGGTCGAGCTCGGGCAGCTCGACGCCGTGGGCGTCGCGGACGGTGGCGAGCAGGCCGACCATCCGGTGGGCGGCCAGGCCGAAACCGGCCGTGTCGAAGATCTGCGAGCCGATGTGCGCGTGCAGGCCGACGAGCTCCAGCGCGTCCGTGGCGGCCAGCACCCGGCCGATGGCGTCAAGCGCGGCACCGCTGGCCAGCGAGAAGCCGAACTTCTGGTCCTCCTGGCCGGTGGCGATGTACTCGTGGGTGTGCGCCTCGACGCCCGGGGTGACGCGGATCAGCACCCGCTGGCGGACACCGGCGGCGCGGGCCACGGTGGCGAGCCGCTCGATCTCGGCGAAGGAGTCGAGCACGATCCGGCCCACACCGTAGGCGACCGCCCGGCGCAGCTCCTCGACGGACTTGTTGTTGCCGTGGAACAGCAGCCGGGCCGGCGGGAAGTCCACCGACGCTGCGACGGCCAGCTCGCCACCGGTGCAGACGTCCAGGCTCAGGCCCTCGTCCGCGACCCAGCGGGCCACCGCCCGGCACAGGAAGGCCTTGCCGGCGTAGTAGACGTCCCCGTCCGGGAAGCCGGCCCGCCACGCCTGGGCGCGGGCCCGGAAGTCGTCCTCGTCGAGGAAGAAGGCCGGTGTGCCGAACTCGTCGGCCAGCTCGTCGACCCGCAGGCCACCGACCCGCAGCACCCCGTCGGAGTCGAGCGCGGCCGTCGCCGGCCACACCTGTTCCTCCAGCGGCGCCACGGGTACCGCCACCGGCGTCGTCGCCGAGGCGCCCGAGGCTTGCGACATCACATTCACATCCATTCGGGCCCAGAAGTCACAGTTGGGCCTAGCTGTCACATTCGGGTCTAGCGCTTCGGGGTCACATGCGTTCCGGGGCCGAGACGCCGAGCAGCCGCAGCCCGTTCGCGAGGACCACCTTGGTGGCCTCGACCAGCAGCAGCCGCGCTGCGGTCAGCGGAGTCGGCTCCTCGTCCCCGCGCGGCAGGACCCGGCAGGCGTCGTTGAACCGGTGGTAGGTCCCGGCCAGCTCCTCCAGGTAACGGGCTACCCGGTGCGGCGCCCGCAACGACGCGGCCGACGCGACCACGGTCGGCAGCTCGCCGAGCGCCCGCAGCAGGTCACCCTCCCGGGGATGCTCCAGCAGCGACACGTCGATCCCGTCGAGGACCGCCCCCGGCCCGTCCGCCGGGGTGATCCCCAGCGCGGCGGCGTTGCGCAGCAGCGACGCGATCCTGGCGTGCGCGTACTGCACATAGAACACCGGGTTGTCGTTCGTCTGCTTCGCGATGAGGTCGAGGTCGAGGTCGAGCGACGAGTCGAGCGACGAGCGGACCAGCGAGTACCGCGCCGCGTCCACGCCGACGACGTCGACCAGGTCGGCCAGCGTGAGGAAGTTGCCGGCCCGCTTGGACATCTTCACCGGCTCGCCGCCGCGCGACAGCGTCACCAGCTGGCCGATGATCACGTCGAGGGACTCGTCCGGGTTGTCGCCGAAACAGGCCGCGAGGGCCTGAAGCCGGCCGATGTAGCCGTGATGGTCGGCGCCGAGCAGCAGGACGAGCCGGTCGAAGCCCCGGCCGCGCTTGTTCCGGTAGTAGGCGGCGTCGGCGCAGAAATAGGTCGGCTGGCCGTCCGACTTGATCAGCGGCCGGTCCTTGTCGTCGCCGAAGTCGGTGGTCCGCAGGAAGACCGCGCCGTCGGCGTCGTAGACGTGCCCGTGCGTCCGCAGGTCGGCCACCGCCGCCTCCAGCTCGCCGGCCTCGTGCATCGAGAGCTCCGACTTCCACACGTCGAAGTGGACGCCGAAGCCCTCCAGCGTCGAGCGGATCTCGGTCAGCATGAGCGCGAGCCCGTCGCGGGCCGCCACGGCGAGCGCCTGCGCGTCGTCGCCGGCCAGCAGGTCCGGGTGGTCGGCCAGCAGGCGCGCCGCGATCTCCGCCACGTAGGCACCGTGGTAGCCGTCCTCGGGTGTCGGCTCACCCTTCGCGGCGGCGAGCACCGACGCGCCGAACCTGGCGATCTGCACGCCCGCGTCGTTGACGTAGTACTCGCTGGCCGTGTCGTACCCGGCGGCATCGAAGATGCGCACCAGCGCGTCACCGACCGCCGCCCACCGGGTGGACGCGAGGGTGACCGGGCCGGTCGGGTTCGCCGACACGAACTCGACGTTCACCCGGACGCCCTTGCGTTGGGGGGCCCGGCCGTAGGCCTCCCCCGCCCGCACGATCGCGCGGGCGAGCTCACCGAGCGCGTCCGAGGCGAGCTTGATGTTCAGGAAGCCGGGGCCGGCCACGTCGACGGTCGCGATTCCCGGGTCCTTGCGCAGCCGGTCGGCGAGCAGCTCGGCGACCTCGCGCGGCGCGCGCCGGGCCGCCTTCGCGAGCTGGAGCGCCGCCGGGGAGGCGTAGTCGCCGTGCTCCGGGTTCTTCGGGCGCTCCACCGGAACCGTCGCGGGGACGGCGACGTCGATCGCACCGTCCGTCACCGCGGCGCGGACGGCCGACACGATCACGTCGGCAAGGTCGGCGGGAGTCATGCCGCGATGCTATCGGCGCGGTCGGACAGTAGTCGCCGGCATAAAACCGGCCGGATCTCGCGTCCGCCCCGCCGCCGACCCGCGACCGGAAGCCAGGAGCGCCTACACCGGCCCTTCATGATCGCCATTTCGGCCCCGGGCTGGTCGTAGCGGAGCCCGACTTACGACCATCCCAGGGCCCAAACGCCGATCATGAGCCGGCGTTTGGGGATCGAGTGCTGGGTGCGGGGCCTGCTGTTCGTTCCGGCGCGGGCTCAGACCCGCTGGCCCGAGACCAGACGCTGCACCACGCCGATCAGGTCGTCCGGGTCGAACGGCTTGGTCAGGTAGTAGTCCACTCCGACCCGGGCGCCCCGGCGCACGTCCGCCTCGCGCGTGGCGGCGGTCAGCACGATGAGCTTGATGTCCGCGGTCGCGGGGTCCCCCCGCAGCCGGCTCGCGACCTCCCAGCCGTCGACCCGGGGCATCATGATGTCCAACGTCACCACGGCCGGAGCGATCTCGTGGATCCGTTCCAGACAGTCCTGGCCGTCCACCGCCTCATGAACCTCGAAACCCTCCAGCTCCAGGTTCACGACCACGAGCTGGCGCAGAGTCGGGTCGTCGTCGACGACCAGGACACGCGGGGGTTCAAGGTGCACGGCGGAAGCTTACGGCGAGCCCGCTCCCCGGTCCGGCGATCGCACCTGGTACGGTATGCCTCGTTGCCAAGGCGATCCGGCGGCGAGACGCACGCTCCAAGCAGTCTCGAGCCAGTACGCCCCCGTAGCTCAGGGGATAGAGCACTGCCCTCCGGAGGCAGGTGCGCAGGTTCGAATCCTGCCGGGGGCACGTACAGCATCCACGCGAGAGAGAGTTCTTGTGGGTGCCGTGCGCGCGGGGGGCTTGGCGGCTCCTTCCGCGAGGGTTGCGACCTGGTCGAGGTCGACGGCCGGTATTTTGATCATCATCTTGACTTCCTGCCTTTCGTGATCGAGTTGGACGGTGAGTTGGGTGATCTCGTAGAGGCGTCGTTGCAACGCTTCGGGTGCCTGGTGGAGCTTGAGGGCGAGTTCCGGTAGGGCGTCGAGGAGTTGGAGGTTGTCGGGTCCGGGCCGTTCGGGTTCGGCGTCGTCGGCCTCGTCTAGTTCTTGGATCTTCGCGAGGGTGACCTTGCGTTCCGCGTCGAGGTCGTTGTACGTGGCGCGTAGCCCTTGGGTGAACGGGTCGTCGGGGTCGCCGTCCTGGGCTTGGCGCAGCAGGTTGGCCTGCCGGCGCGTCAGGTCGTCGATCTTCTTCTGGAGCCGGCCGCGTTCGGCGGCACGCTCGTTGGCGGCGCGGTCGTCGTAGGACGCCAGTTCCGCGGTGAGCAGGGTGATCCGGCTGCGGCCGAAGACCCGTTCGGCGTAAAACTCCCCGATCGCTTTCTCCAGGACGTCCTCGCGGATGCGGACGGTCTTCGGGTGCTGGTCGAGTTTGTCGTCGCGGCCTCGGTTGTTCGCCTTGGGCCAGCAGATGTACCAGACCGGTGCGCCGGGTTCGCGGACGTTCCCGGCCATCCGCCGTCCACAGGTGCAGTGGACCATGCCCCGGAACACATAGGTCCGCTTCGTCGCGGGGTGGCTGTTCAGCGTGTTGGTCTGGCGGGAGCCGCGCCGCTCGGTGCGGTGGGCGTTGAACTCGTCGAACATCCACTTCGGGATCAGCGGTTCGTGGACGGGCTGCTCGGACCACACCCATTTCTCCGGCCCGTTGACCGCGCCGTGCCGTGACCGGCTGGCGCGGCGGTTGAACACCTGGTAGCCGGTGTACTTCGGGTTGCGCAACAGGTCCGCGACGGTCGACTTCCCCCAGGCACCCCGGGCGCGGTGGGCCCCGCCGACCGGTTCGGGGGGTGGGTAGCGTTCGAGGTCGGCGTTGAGCGCCTCGGCGATCGCCCCGTAGCCGAGCTTGCGGTAGTAACGCCAGTGGGCGATCTGCGTGACGGTCTCCCCGCGCGCCCCGTCCGGTTCCAGCCGCGACTTGGTCGCCCCCCGGTCCGCTTTCGCCGAGTTCGGATGCCGCACGCTCTTCGCCCGGTAGCCGTAGGGCGGTTTCCCGATGTTCCAGCCGTCCCGGACGTGGGTGCACAGCCCACCCCACGAGCTTTCGAGGGTCTGCCAGACCTCGTACTCGGCGACCGACTGGTTGATCCGCCGATGCAGGATCGCGGACGCCCGCGGACCGTCGGTCTTGATCGGCTCGTTCCACGCCAACAGCGCGACGCCGGCCGCTTCGAGCTGGCGCTCGATCGCGAGCGTCTCGTACATCCGCCGGGCGATCCGCGACATCGACTCACAGATCACCACATCGAACCGGCGGTTCGGATGCGAAGCCTCCGCGAGAAGATCATCGATGCCGCCGTCCCGGGGGATCGGGATGTCGAACCGCGACACGTCCGCCCCATGGCCCCGCTGTTCGAGATCCTTGCGGCCGGACTCGACGTCGTAGTAGTGCGCGACGATCACCCACGTCTCCGGCAGCGCGGACTTCGCCCGGCCGAGCTGGCGGATCAGCGACTGGCGGGGGTCCTGCTGCTCCTCGGTCGAGGTCCGCCCCGCGAACGCGACCCGGACCTCCCGCTCCAACAAGGCCATCGGCAACGCGAACGGCGACACCGCCAGGTCCGACAGCGCCGGACGCGCCGGATCCGTCGCCCGGCTCGCCGGGCCGAGCCCCGGACGGCCGGGATCGGCCGCCCGGGACAGCTCACCGGGATCGATCATGCGGCCTCCCCTTCCTGGACCGGTCCGCCGTCCTGCGCCGTGCCGCCGTCGTCGTGGCCGGCGGCCCAGAGCAGAAGATCACGGAGCACGTCCGCCAACTCCGCCCGGATCCGGTCGGCTTCCGGGCCGGTGATCGTCTCGACCTCGCCGTGGAACACCCACCCCCGGGCCGACCCGCCCGCTCTGCCCCGCGACCGAGGCCGCAAGGGGAGAACCCGCGCGTCCGGCCCGTCGGGCCGCTCCCCCACCGACGCCTCCGGGCCGGCACCGGCCGGGCCGGAGCCCGTCGCGGCGGCTTGGTCGATCCGGCCAGAGTGATCGTCGTCGGGCCGGGTGATCCGCGGCCCGCCGCCGGCCGGGGCGCCGGGGGCCGTCATAGCGCCTCCGGGCGCCTCGGGAAACGGCGACGCAGGGGGCAGGATCGGGCAGCCGCTCCCAGCAGGGCACGGGGCAGTATCCGGCTCATTGACGACAAGAATAACCCCCGGACGGTCGGGAAGGGAACCCATCAAGCACGGGAAATACTCCGATCCGGGAATGGACCGCGGGCATACGACCGCCAGGTCCGGGTCCGGATTCCCGTTTAGGGCGGGGGCGGAGGACAGACCGGGAAAGGGTCCGGGTCCGGACTCGGACCCGTCCTGCCCGTCCCCGCCCACGGGCGGCGGCGCCGAGGGCGCGGGGGCCAGGCGCGGACGGTCTGGCTGCTGTGCCGCAGGGGATAGCGGGCGCCGGGGGCGTGGCTGCTCGCCGGCGGAACGGTCGGGGTCAGGGCGGGTCGGGTCGGTCATCGGGTCGGGCCTCCTTCCGCGCGGCTGGGGGAGCCGCTATAAAAGAAACCCGGTTTTGACCCCCATTTTCCGCCACCCGATCTCCAGAGTTGTCCGACCGTTGTGCGGCAAGCTACGGGGCTGGTGCCCAGCGAACCGCTGGGCACCAGGGGTTCCGTGTCCCGGATAGTAGGAACGGGGCATACCCATCGGAGCGCCAGGTTAGGAGATCGAAATAGGCTCTGACGTGCATTCACAGCGGACATGAATGTCCGCGGACTAGTCCGATCGAATGGTGATCGCCGGACGCGCCAAGCCGCCCGGACCGAAGACCGACCGGGCCCGATGCCGTCGTCCGGCTGCGGACCGCCCGGGATGGGGTCCGGCCCTTGGGCGATGACCGCGCGCCGGGAGGTCGTCGATCGGACGGTCCGCCAGGCGGGCATCGTCGCGCCGGGCCGCCGAGCGCGCCGCGACGCGGCCGGCGCGGGTGACCGATCGGCTCCGGCACCGGGATAGCGATTCGCGTGGCGTATCCGCGGGAGCCCCGGGGCGAGGGGAACCCGCGCGGCCCGGTCAGCGGTTCGCGCGGAAAGGGAAAGCGTTTCGTCGAGCACGGCGAGGTGTCCTTTTCCAGTTGGCCCTAAGGTTTCGGGTGGCGGGGCCTTGAGGACACCACATCGATGCCAGCGAAAAGACAGCGCGATCTTGCACACCATGCCCAGCGAAGATCACTGTGCAGACAGCGACGCGCACAGCACGCCCATGCACACAGCCCCAGCCCCCGCCCGCCAGACCCGTGCCAGCGACCCCCACCGACCTGACAGCAGGCCTGTGAGCTGCCACGCTGTCACATCGCCGTCCACGCACCGGCGGCCCTTGCTTCTGCCCAGCGGACCGCACCGCGGGCTCCCCTAGGCGCCCAGCAGAAAATCTTGGAAAAGATTTGGAACGACCCTCGCAATGCAGCTGCGCCATGCCAGCGATCAATAGTCCGACCGGACTAGCCCCGATGCCAGCGGTGAAAAGTGTCCACGCACGCACGCGGTAGGGAATGCACGCCAATCGCTGGCAGCCGCGCCCAACACGCGGACCGCTAGCCCTCCGCTGGCACCCGGCGAAAGCCGAACCAGGTCAATATCCCCAGCACACGCCATCGATCGTCGCCGTTCCCAGAGCCGGCTATGACCACCGTGCGCGCCTGACCGCGCGTGGGCGGTGGCCCATCGCGTCCTCTCTCCTCATCCGCGCGGACTCCAACCCGACCGTCCGCTGAGGCACGAGTCCGACCGTCACTCCGGACGGCGAGGTCCGGGGCCGGACCGGTCGGGTGGCCGACCGGTCTGGCCGCTGACCGGACACATCCACGACGCAGGACCCGCACCCGGGAAGCGGCGGGAGGTGGCGCAGTAACTGTGGTTGTTGTGTCCGGCCTGTCGCGCATGGGAGGCGCGGGCAGGCCGGTAACAGTGACTGCCGCCGGGTGGCCGGTGCCGCGCAGTCCGGGGAAGCGTTTGCGCGCTCCTTGCCGGGGTGGTCCCGAGTACTCGGCTGATGTCGCCGTAGCTGGCGCCCTCGGCCGCGCGGCTTGGCTGGCGAGCGTCCGCATCAACACGCCGATCGACCGTGCCTGTCCACCGGCCGCCGCGAGCGCTTGAGGCGTGACTGTCGGCGGGCCGCCTGCCATGGCGACAACCGCAGTTCCCGCGTCGATCTCCGGGCAAACCTTCGACATCCCGAGTTGTCGTGAGGTTCGTCGGGTGCCCGTCGCGCTGTCCGCTGGTCCCACCCGACCACAGATCCACGCTCGGCGCAGGCAGGACGCGAGGGCTCCTCCCTCACCTTGGGGTAGGACGAGTTGATGGAGTCATCCCGTAGCTGAGCAGCAAGTTACCTCCGAATTTGGGTGAGCACATGACGAAAATGTCGTTTATAGCCCCCAGCGGAATACAGGAAACCGACCAAAAAGTAAAGGAGCTGCTAAGTGTCCTATCTTCTCATATGAAAATGGATATGGCGGGGCTGTCGATCTGGCAGGACAGCAGCCTCGTCACACAGGTTGTTGCCGGGGACGGTGCGAGCTTCGGTATTTCCCCGGGGGTAACATTCGGTATCGACAAAAGTTTCTTTCGCGATCTCCAAACCGGCCTGGTGACTGCTATCACCGGCGAGGCTCGTAGAGATCCCAGGGCGGCGCCACGGGACGTGATCAGATCTTCAAACATCGAATCATATGCAATGACAAGTCTGGCAGACGCAGAGGGCAAGCCTTACGGGATACTTTACTGTCTGTCCCACCGGACCATGCCGGGCCTGGCGCAGCGGGAGGGCCGCTTTCTGTCTCTGATGGCTTCTTTCCTCAAGGACTATCTGCTGGATCTCCGTAAGCTGTGGGAGCTGCGGAGCGGGATTTCGCGCTGTATCAGTGACCTTATCGACTCAGGTGGACCCCGCATTGTCTATCAGCCCGTGGTCCGGCTGACCACCGGCGAGACAGTCGCGGTCGAGGCGTTGTCTCGCTTCCCGCCTTCGTGTTTCGGGCATGCCCTCGACACCGAGGGCTGGTTCGCGGAGGCCAGAACCGTCAATCTCCATGTGGACCTGGAGACACTCATCGCCCAGCAAGCCATCAAGGCATTCTCAAGTCTCCCACCCACGGTCAAAATCGCGATCAACGCCTCGCCCGACACAGTCTCCGAGCGTCTCCCGCAGTTGGTCTGCGACCTGCCGGAACGAGACCGCCTCATCATCGAGTTGACCGAACACGAACGGTGGACCGAGACCCCGGCCGCTCTCAGGGGCGTCGAGCGCCTGCGTTCCCGCGGCATACGCATCGCCGTCGACGACGCAGGAACCGGATACTCCGGCCTTGAGCAGCTCATCCAACTTCGGCCGCACCTCATCAAAATCGACCACGCCCTCACCGGGGGAATCGACCGCGATCCCGTCCGCTGCGCACTCGCAATGGGCATCGCCCGCCTGGCCGACGCGATCAACGCTAGTGTAATCGCGGAGGGGATCGAGACCCCCCAGGAACGGGATACCATCGCCATGATCGGCATAACTTTCGGGCAGGGCTACCTGCTCGGCAAACCAGATTCACTCGCGGTTCGATCCGCCCTGCGCGGCACCGCGCCAGCAACGCATCACGGCCCAGCGCCGAGCACCACCCGGTCAGAGTGTCCCCTACGGCCACAGCCCACTCCTGGAAGTCCAGATGCCCCCGGATCTGCGCCCTGTAGTACTTGATCATCAGTGCGCCCGCGCTGCGGGCGTTGACCGGTGTCACGTTCGGGGGCTGGATGCGGTTGCCGGGTTACTGGTCAGCTCGGCGCAGAAGATCGGCGAGCAGGGCTATGACCGCGTGGCCGCGCGGCGTCCAGCGGCTACGTCCGACCGCTTTGCCGCCCGCTGGATGTACGCGGGATCTGACGGACCTGAGCACAGCCCGGCCCAGCCTCATCCCGTGTTCCCGGCCGACCCGGGGTCGCCCGAGGTCAGGGGACAACGGTCACCGGCCAAAGCCCCAGCTTCACCAGGCGGGTCGCGATCGATCCGACCAGGCGGTGTCCCGCGCTGGAGGAGGCACCGACCACGACCAGATCTGCTGCCACCTCCGTAGCCGTGTGCCTCAGCTCGGTGAACGGGTCGCCGAGGGCCACCGGGACGGTCGAGCAGCACTGATCATTGATCCGGCGACCAACAGATCCGTTCGGTCGGGACGCCGGTCTGGCCCCGGTCGGGGTGACCGGGGCCAGACCGGCACACGAGACGACGTGCCTATGATCATTGTTTGGGATCGTGGCTAGTGGCTGTGCCTCCCTTCGCCGTGCCTTTCAGTCCGGTCGGGGGTTGGGCTGTGGGGCGGTGCTCGCTGCCCGGCGCGCAGTTGGAGCCGTCGGGCTGTCGGCTGTTCGGGCGGGTGCGGGCGGGCGTGGTCCGCCCTCGCCGGTGGTCGTGGCCAGACAGGTCTCGGCGCGGGTGGCCGCCCTGGCCGCCTTGGCCCGTCTGGTGGGGCGTCGTTGTCCCACCCGGCCGAGATGATCGCGTCGAACTCGGCCTGGAGCAGGTCGGGGTCGGCGCAGATCAGGTCGGCCAGCTGCGCCTCGACCGGCCGGACCGGCGCCGTCCCCTGGAGGGTCGTCATCGGTCCCGCCCCGGGTTAGGCGTTGATGGCCTGGCGGTCGTCGCTGGACGTCTCGATCGCGATCTTCCGGGGCTTGGCCTTCTCTGCGACCGGGATCCGCAGGGTCAGCACGCCGGCGTGGTAGCTGGCGGTGATCTTCTCGGTGTCCAGGTTGTCGCCGAGGATCAGCTGGCGGCTGAACACACCGCGGGGCCGCTCGGCGACCAGGACCTCGCCGTTCCCCTTCAGCGCCGGGCGTTCGGCCCGCACGGTCAGCACGTTGCGTTCGACGTCCAGATCCACGGTGGCGGGGTCCACGCCGGGCAGATCGAACTCCGCCACGAACTCCTCACCCTCGCGCCACGCATCGATCGGCATCCCGGACGGGCGGGCCACCGTGCCCAGGGTGCCGAACACCTGCTGGCTCAGCCGGTCCAGCTCCCGGAACGGGTCGGTGCGCACCAACATCGGAACTCCACCTCCACGATCACGATCTACAGATCAGAGCGTTAGGTCATCCACTTATCTGTGGTGGCTGACCTAGATTTGTGTATAGCACCGGTGGCAGACTGAGGCAAGTCCCCGGCCGGCGGTCCCGGCGAAGTCGCAGGAGGCGCCCGTGAGCCCATCTGATGTCGACCCGACCCAAGGGGTGTACGGGATCTCGGTGGCCGCCGATCTGGTCGGGATGGACCCCCAAAGCCTGCGCCTGTACGAGCGGCGCGGGCTGCTGGAGCCAGCCCGCTCCGACGGCGGGACCCGTCGCTACAGCAGCGACGACCTGGCCCGGCTGGAACGGATCGGGCATCTACTCGCGGCCGGGCTGAACCTCGCCGGAATCGCCAAGGTCCTCCAGCTGGAAACGGAGAACGCGCGGCTGCGCGCCGAACTCGAACTGGCTCAAGCCCCGGACGCTGCGCCGACTCCCCGGCCGACCCGCCGTCGACGCACGGACTGAGACAGCAACACCGATCCCAAGAGCCCACCGGCGCGACGAGGCCCCGAACACCACGCCCGCCGGTTGAACGCCCGCGCCGGATCGATCACATCCGTAGTACACGGCGAGCTCGGGGGGGCCGGCGCCAACCAGCACCGCCATCCGCGACGCCATACGCCACATCGTCGTCTTCGACTCCTACGAGAGCGCGTACGCGATCCGTGGCAGCGAACTGCTGCTCGGAGAGGTTCGGCTGGCGGGCCGCCCGGAACCTGCCGACCGAACAGCTGTTCGCGGTCGAGGCCAGCGACGGGCGCGAGGTCTTCGTCGCCACCGACGCACGGGTCTTCGTCAGCCGCGACCAAGGCGATACCTGGCAGATCGCGTCGAGCGGACTGCCGCAACGGCCACATTGCACGGACCTCGCACTCGGCGTCGAGATCGGCGGCCTGCTGCGCGGCCCGACGTCCGGCGGACCGCTTCGGCCATCTCAGTGGCTGACACCCAGCCGCTCGATCCCCGCCCTTGACAAACGCCGGCCCCGGGCCCCCGACCGTCCGCCCGAGCACGAAGCGGTCCCCCGGTCCGGGTCCGGACCCGGACTCGGAAAGGTCGGTCCTCAGACCGAACCGCACCCCGACCGGACACGGACACGACCCGCGATCCCGACCGGCCGACCGACCGACCGGAGCCCAGCCCAACGGGGCACTGCCCCGCACACGATCGGCGGACACAGGCGACCGCGCGGGAGCCGTACGTGCGAGACCACAGCCAGCCATCGCTCGGCGCGGACGCGAGCGCCTGTCGGTCGTAACGGTGGCCCGCCGCAGGGACTCGACGACCTCGGCGGGCCACCGCCGCCTATCCTGCCATGCGAGTCAGAGAGTTCCCGTCCGGAACCCGGCCTGCCCGGCCGTTTGTGGCCGTGGGCGTCCGGGGTTCTGCTCGCCTGTCGACCTACCCGCCGCGTGGACAGCGTCCCGCTTCGACATGCACCCCGCCCGCCACCACGACGCACGACGGATCACGACAACCTCCCCCAAGGCGGCTACGCTGCGTGCACAGCGGTGGCCCGCCAATCGGCCAGGAGTCGGCGGACCGCCGCTGTCCGCTCTCAACTGCCGGACTCGTCCAGCAGGTGATCGACAGATGGTCGCGTTGCTCGCGGCGCCGGTTTCATCGCGAATCGCGGTGGCACTGGTCGTGGCCCTGACAACCGGCACTGCCCTGAGCGCCACGATCGGCCGCGAGGCGCCCCTGGCCTGACGCTGTCCGCGCTCACGATCGTCGCGGTCCTGCGGCGCTTGGCGCCCTGACCACGCCGCCGGGCAGAAGCCCGGCTCGGACGCCGTCAGCTACGGCTAGCCCGGGAGATGTCGACGAGACCGGCCCTGGCCGGGCCGCTGCTGGACGCGATGGCCGCCCCGATCCACAGGCCAGTTCCCGGTCTCACCCTCCGACGGGTCTGAGCGGCTGCGTCGGCAAGGCGAGTGTGTCTGTTTTGGTGGCGAGGATCGCGGCTTGGGTGCGGCTGGTCAGCCTGAGTTTGCTCAGCATAGAGGAGACGTAGTTCTTGACGGTCTTGTCTGACAGGCCGAGGCGGCCGGCGATCTGGCGGTTGCTGAGTCCTTCGCCGAGGAGGTGGAAGACCTCTCGTTCCCGGTCGCCCAGCGGGGCGAGGCGCGGGTCCTGTACCGGACCTTCGCGGAGCCGGTGCAGGACCCGTCGCGTGACGGCCGGGTCGAGGAGCGAACGGCCCGCGGCGACCGCGTGGATCGCGCCAACCAGATCGGCACCGACGATCTGTTTGAGCACGTAGCCGGCCGCTCCGGCCGTGATCGCCGAGAAGAGGGCCTCGTCGTCGTCGTAGGAGGTGAGGATCAGGCAGCCGATCTCGGGATGGTCCGCACGGATCTCCCGACAGACCTCGATGCCGCTGCCTTCTTGCAGTCGGGCGTCGAGCACGGCGACGTTCGGCGCGGCGGTGGGGATCTGGCGCAGCGCCTCGGCGGCTGTCGACGCCTCGCCGACGACCTCGATCTCGCCGGTGTCCTGAAGTGTTTCCCGGATGCCTCGCCGGACGACTTCGTGGTCGTCCACGAGGAACACCCGCACACCCTCCATGATCGGCACGATACCTGTGAGGTTGCGGAAATCCGGTGAGGCAGCCGGCGTGGCCTGCGTGCTGTCCTGGTGGTCTAGGGCCGGTCGCCCATGGGTGCGGCGCGGCGGCGTGCCAGTCTCCGACGATGCACTGCCGCGATCAGCCGTCGGTGTGGGCAACGGCTCGCAGTTCAAGCGCCGGAGTCTGAGCGGCTGGTGACGGAGGCGTGCGTGGAGTATCGCCGCGCTTGTGGTGGTCGGTTTGTGAGGCCCGACGGACTTGTGTGGTGTGTGGCGCAGTAACGTCGCGCTCGGTGGGTGTGTCTCGGTCGGTCGGTGGTTCGTCGAGATGGCTCACATGGCCACCGCGGTCGCTGGGGCCGTTCGGGCTGAGCTCTCGACGGGCGGGATGATGACAGGCTGGGACTTCGAGTCGGCGGTATCTGGTGAGCAGGGCAGTGCGCCTGTGGATCTGCGGACTGACCAGCCGACGCCCGCGCGGATGTACGACTACTTCCTCGGTGGCAAGGACAACTTCGAGGTCGACCGGGAGGCGGCGGCCAAAGTAGACGCCGCGCTGGGGCGCACGGTGACCTATGACGTCGTCTGGGAGAACCGCCGTTTCCTGCAGCGGGCGACCCGCTGGCTCGCGAGCGCGGGTATCGACCAGTTCCTCGACATCGGCACCGGCCTGCCCACGCAGGGCAATGTGCATGAGATCGCCAAGCAGGTCGTGACGGCCCCGCACGTCGTCTACGTCGACAACGACCCGATCGTCGCGACGCATGGCCGTGCGCTGCTGGCCAGTGATCACACCACGACGATCATCACGGCGGACGCGCGGCAGCCCGCGGGTATTCTCACCCATCCCGACGCGACAGGGCTGCTGGACTTCTCCCGGCCCGTCGCCGTCCTGCTGGTCGCGCTGTTCCACTTCATCCGGGACAGCGAGAATCCGGCCGGTCTGCTCGCCGAGTTCCTGGACGCCGTTCCCTCCGGCTCCTATCTGGTCCTGTCTCATTTGACCACCGACGGCCCGCCGGCCGAGGGCGTCGCCCGCACCGAGGCGGCCTACGAGAACGCCACCTCGCCCATGAGGTTCCGGCCGCGCGCCACGATCGCGAGCTTCTTCGACGGCCTGGAACTCGTCGAGCCCGGCCTGGTACGGCCCTGGCAGTGGCACCCCGGCGACGACGACAGCCCCCGCACCGAATGGCTCTACGGCGGCGTCGCCCGCAAACCCTGACACACTGCACCTGGTCCGCCGTCCGGACGCTGCGTGGTGCGCGCGGACAGGTCGTCGTGCTCGGGCCGGGACCGCAGGGCTGCCGCGCGTGCCGCGTTGATGTCGGCCTCGGTGACGCGCCGGACACCAGGTGTACTAGGCGGCGCAACGGTAGCATCCGGCCATGGCTGAACCTCCGGTTGTTCGCTTTGGTCGCGCGCAGACCGGCAATGCGTGGTGGGCGGTACTGCCGTCCGCTGAGGTACTGCACCGTGGCGGGGTGAGTCAGCTCATCGCGGCGGTCGAGCAAGCCATGGAGAAAAATCATCCGGGCCGCCCTTTCGCGTTCCGGCTGGACCCGACTGGGGATTGGGATTCGGGAGACACGGCCCGACCCGTCTAGGGATGCGGTCTTGGCCCGCCCCGCGCGCGGGCTCGGCAGCGAGACGACGCGCGGATTGCCTGCGTTCTGAGCCGGTCGGCGGGGCCCGTCTTTCGCAGTGTCCCCTCCCGACTAAGCTGCTGGGGCGGGCGAGGAAGCGCAGCGTACACATGGAGAATCGGTGAGAGGCGTAGCGTCACCACCTGAATCGGCGCCGTGGGAGTGGCGTACGGCGTGCGACCGCTGCAAACGGTCGTTCAGGGCGGAACTCGTCGATCTCACCACGGAGTACGCCGAGGGCTTCCAGGCGATAAGATATGGCTCCTACTATCGGGTTGACGGATACATCGACTACGTTTTCACGTGCCCGAACTGCGCGAAAGAGCATTCCGTGTTCAGCGACAGGGGCCTTACCTACCGCCGCGGTTGCCCCCGGCTGCGCGACGAGCAGCGACGCCAAGTCAGAAAGACACGCACCCCGGAGGAGATGAACACCAACCGCTCCACCGCCTCCGCGCCGTACATCAGGTAGCCCGACGGGATGCGCTCGACCGCCGGCCTTCTCCAACTCCCCCACCCTCGCCGGCCATACCGCCGACGGCGTCCACGGCCAAGTCGCCTTCAGCGCGCCGCTCGCCGCCATCGCCGCCTACCTGTCCGAGCGCCAGGAACGCAGTGGTGGTCTGTGTCGTGGCGAGGTGCTCGTGATTCAGTCGTCCGGTCCGCCGGCGCGTGGGGTGAGTGGGGGTGTGGCTGGCCTGGTCTGGAAGCTGACGTTCCAGTCGTCGTGTTCCGGTTCGCCGGCGATGGTGGCCTCCCATCGGTAGCGTGTGCCCGCGGTGAGTGCCAGTGGCGGCACGGTGATCGCGAGAGGGATCTGCAGGGGGGAGCCCTCGGCCAGGCCTGGGGGGCGGCCCGCCTCGATGATTGCTTCCAGCTGTACGGGCTGAGGGCCGGCCGGCCCTGGGCTGGATGGCCGGTGCGCCGTCCTGATCGTGGAGCTTAAGTCGGAGCGTGCACGGTGCGTTCGCACGGTCCCAGGGCAGCGCGATCAGGATGCCGAGGGCGGACGGGGCAGGCGACGGCCCGATGAGATTCCAGCCGCCGCCGAGGATGTACAGCTTGCCCCCCGCGACCTGGGCCGCATCGCAGAGGATCATGGTGAGTTTCACGGAGCTACTCCTGATCTCCTCACGCGGCGGGCGCGACGCAGCCGACCGGCAAGGGCTGGCTCTGCTGTGCCGATGGAGGGCTGATACCGGTGGCTGTGAGGCGTTCGCCGCGATCAGACCGTCACCTCCGGTGACCATGAGGTTCACGATCGCCGCGGGAGGCGGTCGTCGACCACGTTGTCGGCAGTCTGCAGGAGCTACCCGGCGCCCTCCGCGGAAGTGCCCGCGGATCTACACCCGAGCCGCGACCGCGACGTGGCAGGTCGCGACCGATCGCCCGCGCCGAACGCCACACGCGCGACGCCGCCGATCTCCGCCAGCACGCCGGCCAGCGTCCGGGCAGACTCCCGGGCAGCCCGCCGACCTCTCCGAGCGCACCCGGCCGGGACCAGGCCCGCTCGTCCCCGGTCTACCTGGCCGTTAGCGTGATACTTCCGCGGCTGAGTCAGTGGTGGACGAGAATCCCGAGTAGCCCGGTTGTTCCGGCGCTGAGGATGTCGTAGAGGTCGACGATGAAGATGGAGCCGTCGGGTGCGGCGGTGACCTGGTAGGGGAAACCGAGCTGCGTCGCACGTGCGGGACCGGTGTCGGTGGGCTCGCCCACGATTCCGGTGCCGGCGACGGTCGTGACGGTGCCGGTGCGGTCGACGCGGCGGACACGCGCTCGGGATGGCTCCGCGAGGAACAGGTCGGCTGCGTCGACGGTCAGGCCGGCCTGGTATCGGTTGAGCCCTTTGGAGAGGTCGAGGGCTGCGGCGGTCGCGGGTCCGCCGTCGCCGGTGTCGCCCTGTGTGCCGGTGCCGGCGACGGTGGTGACGTGGCCACCGGCACTGAGCATCTTGATCTCGTTGTGTTCGAGGTCGGTCCCGTAGAGTCGGCCGTCGCGGGCGGCGAGTGCGCCGAGCGGACCGGTGGTGAGCTCGACGGCCAGTTCGCCGTCGACACCACCGGCGACGTCTACTGCGCGGACAATGCCCACGTCTACAAGGTGAACCGGCCAGGATGCTCACCGTCGTCGCCCAGATCGGCCACACCACCGACGACGCCTACCCCGAGCTCGGTGAGGTGGACGCGGGTTGCCGCGACGGGCTGTCTGGTAAGCGCGCTCTGTGGCTGGTTCCGACGTCGACGACGGCGGGTCGGGCTGCGAGGCCGAGCCGTCGCGGTAGCCGCGCGCGAGCACGGCGGTTGGGTTGGTGCGTGGGTGACTCGCTGCCTACAGGGTTTTGGTGATCTCGTGGAGGATGCCGGTGGTGCGGTCGGGGGTGGCGCTGTCGAGGCAGAGCTGGTTCATGGCGATGGTGTATTCGTCGACGTCGTCGCGTTTGTCGAGGTACGAGGCGCCGGTGAGTCGTTCCAGGTAGACGAGGTCGGTGAGGTCGGGGTCGGGGAACCGCAGGATGCTGAACGCGCCGCCGTCGGCGGCGTGGCTGCCGGCGGTGAATGGTGTCACCTGCAGGGTCAGCGTGGGATGGTCGGTGAGCGCGAGGAGATGCGCGATCTGCGTCCGGGCGATGCGTCGCCCGCCGATCCGGCGGCGTAACGCGGCTTCGTCGATGACCATCCACAGCCGTGGGCCGTCGGGTCGGGTGAGCAGCTTCTGGCGGGTCATCCGTACCTCGACGCGCCCATCGATGACGTCTTTGGGCACGCCTGGTCGCCGGGACATGACGGCGCGGGCGTACTCCTCGGTTTGCAGGAGTCCGGGGATGAACTGCAGCTCGTAGGACCGGATGAGTGAGGCTGATTCCTCAAGGTCGATGTAGGGCTGGAACCAGGAGGGAAGGACATCGGCGTAGGGCTGCCACCAACCCTGCTGGTTGGCTTCGCGGACCAGGGTCAGAACGTGGGCGCGTTCGGCCTGGTCCGTTACCTGGTAGAGGGTGAGCAGGTCCTCGACGTCGCGTTTCTTGAATCCGACCCGGCCGAGCTCCAGGCGGCTGATCTTCGATTCGGAGGCGCGGATGTGGTAGCCGGCGTCCTCGCGGCTGATGTCGTTGCGTTCCCGGAGCCGCCGTAGCTGGGAGCCGAGGAGGATTCGGCGCACGGTCGGCCCGCTGCCCGGGGGAACAGCCACGCCTGGTTCCCCGCTTCCGCTCGCTGGTTGGGACGTCGTCGCGCTGGAGCCGCTAGAACCGCTGGACATGTTGAAAGTGACAGTGTGTTCACATCATAGCCTTCTGGGTCACCAGCAACCCAGCCCTGATTGCGCTCACGCCTCCTCGTTGACGGCGAGAAAACAGTGAGGATCAGCACCAGCCGCCGGGGCCGAGGGGCTTGCTGAACGCTTGGTGACGGCCCGCCGGTCCGTGCGTGCACCCGTGGCCCGCAAAGCCGCTGACGGCGGCTGTGTACTGGCGCGAACGGCGGCCCGCCACGCCGCACGGCAATCCAACCGAGAGTCACGAGAGCGTCAACAGTGTGCGACACTCGGTGGCGACCGAGGAGGTGTGGGAGTCTAGGCTCTACGGAAACGACACGTTGAAAGAGGCCACGGTGACGACGAACGCGCCTGACCCTGACAGCGGCCCGCCACCCATGATCGAAACGTCCGTCCCGCACTCGGCGCGGGTGTGGAACTACTGGCTGGGCGGGAAAGACAACTACCCCATCGACCGGGCCGTCGGCGAGCAGGTCCGCGACGTCTACCCGGAGATCATCGATATTGCCCGCGAGTCGCGTGCGTTCCTCGGCCGAGCCGTACGGTTCCTCGCCGGTGAGGCGGGCATCCGCGGGTTCCTCGATATCGGCACCGGCCTGCCGACCGCCGATAACACCCATGAGGTAGCCCAGCTGGTCGCCCCGGATGCCCGGATCGTCTATGTGGACAAGGACCCGCTGGTCCTGATGCACGCCCGCGCTCTGCTGACCAGCACACCAGGCGGCAGGACCGCCTACGTCGACGCCGACGTCCACGACCCCGACACCATCCTGGCCGCCGCGGCCCGCACCCTGGACCTCACCCGACCGGTCGCGCTGATGATGCTGGGCATCCTCGGCAACGTCGCCGACACCGACGAGGCCCACAGCATCGTCAAACGACTCGTCGACGCCGTGCCGGCCGGAAGCTACCTCGTCGTCAACGACGGCACGAGCCGCACCGACGAGGCCGCCGCCGCGGCCCGCGAGGCTTCCCGCCGCCGCGAGGAAGCCGGCGACCCGTACTACGCACGCACCCCCGAACAGATCGCCCGGTTCTTCGACGGCCTGCACCTCGTCGCACCGGGCGTCGTCTCCACCTCGCTGTGGCGACCCGCACCCGACACCACCCCCACCGCCGTCGGCAGCTACTGCGGAGTCGCCCGCACCTGACACGCCCTTCCCGCACGGGGCCAAGCGGGGAATGCGCTTCCACCGCGAGTACGAACGTGACGGCAGGTCTGTCCGGTGGCGGACATGGCGCCCCCGGCGGGGCGGCCTCCAGCCAGAGGGCGCATGCATGCCAGACCGAGCCGGCCCAGGTGCCACGGCCAACTGACGAGCTGCACGTGGTCATTGGGGAGTTCGCCGTCGGCGGAGCCGACCTTCCGCTGGGCGCAGGACTGGAAGCCTCGCGCTCTGGGCACGCACCCGCCTGGTCGATGAGATCCCGGCCACCGACCTCGGTCGAGCGCGTTCCTGCGCAGGAGCGCGGTCACTTCCCGCAAGTCATTAATCATGGTCCCGAGTTCTCGACTGCGGCTCAAACCGGCGAGCATTCGCGGTCACTTTTCGCGGTCATAGCCACGCGCCCATCAAGCCGGACCCGCCGGTCCCAGCCGCTGGCGGGGTGCCCGCGCTGCCTGGCCCGGCTCTCCGCGTGGGAAGGACCCACCGGGACCACTCCGATCTCCCGCGACCCAGGCCATCTGTGGGTGTCGCCGGCGGCGGCGACCCGCGGCTCGCCGTTCTGCGCGTGGCCGGTCAGCGGCATGCTCGGCCAGGTGATCAGTTGCCTTGTACTGCTTCTGGTGCGCTGATGCCGCGGCTCGCGAGGAGCATGGCCTGGTAGAGCGCGGCTTCTGCGGGTGGGTCAGGTAGCGGGCCGCGGGAGGGGGCTCGGAACGACTGGATCATGAGGGCGACGAGGCGGCGCCAGGCGTCGGGGGCGGCGTCCGCGGTGGCGTTGACGACGCCGGCGTTGGCCATGAGCAGCAGGACGAGATCGCGGCTGGTGAAGTCCTCGCGCAGGTGTCCGCTGTCGTGCGCTCGGGCGATCAGGGCGAGGAAGCCGTGGTAGGCCTCGGCGCGGCGGGCTTCGAGGGCTTCGGCGGCAGGGAAGGTCATGGTCAGGATGTCAGCAAAACCGCGGTCGGCGGCCTGCATGGCGCAGACGGTCTCGATGAACCCGGCGAACCCGTCCCAAGGGTCGGGGTGATCCAGGGCAGCGGCGACAGCGGCGACGTAGGCGTCCATCCGGTCGGCGAACACCGCGGCGACCAGTTCCTCCTTCGTGGGGAAGCGGCGGAACATGGTCGCGATGCCCACGCCCGCTTCGCGGGCTACCGAGGCCATCGAGGCGTGCAGGCCGTCGCGTCCGAACACCTTCCGCGCAGCGGCGAGGATCCGCTCCCGGTTGCGCTCGGCGTCGCTGCGCAACGGCTGGCCGGGGGGCTCGGCGGTGCCGCCAGTCGGCTGACCTCCGGGGTTCATGCCCCCATCCTAGCGAACCGGATAGGCCTATCCGGTTCGTGCTACGCTGGCCGAGCAAACCGGAAAGGCCTATCCAGATCTGCGAATCGGATAGGCCTATCCACATCGCTCTCTCGGAAGGTTCGTCATGCCTGTCCTCGCCATCGTCGGAGCCGGACCCCAGCTGGGCCTGGCCATCGCCCGCACCTTCGGCTCCCACGGCTTCGACGTCGCCCTGATCGCCCGCAACCGCACCAAGCTCGACGAGCTCGTCGACACGCTCGGCGCCGAGGGCATCACCGCCGCCGCGTTCCCCGCGAACGTGCTCGACCGCGCCGGGCTCACCCAAGCGCTCAAGGAGGCCGCCACCCACTTCGGCGGGATCGATGTCCTGGAGTACTCCCCAGTCGGAACATTCGGGATCACCACGTTGACCGCCCCAGCCGAGACCGACCCGTCGGAGGTGGAGTTCGAGATGAACTTCCAGCTGTACGGCGCGATCGCCGCCACGAAAGCGGTCCTGCCCACGATGCGCGAAACCGGCGCCGGCACCCTGCTCTACACGACCGGCGCCGGCTCGATCTGGCCAGACCCGCGGGTCGCGAACGTCAACGCCGCCGCCGCAGCGCTACGCAACTGGGCGATGAACCTGCACAAGGAACTCGCCGACGCCGACACCGGCATCCAGGCCGCGCACGTCGGCATCGACTCCTCGATCGGTGTCTCCGTCATCCCCGGCCTGCCGACAGCCCAACCCGAGCAGATCGCTCCGCTCTACTGGGAGCTACACACCACCCAGCGTGACGAGGCCGAGCGCGTGTTCCGCCCCTGACACCACACCGGCTAGACGCGACTCGCCGACGCCTGATCGCGCCGCAGCCCAGCGGGGCAGCGGCGCGATCAGGCCAGCCGGTTCCTACTCCGATGACTACTCGCACTCCAGCACATCCTGACCGGGCTACCGAGAGCCCGTCCGCAAGCAGCTGGTTCGCGAGCGTCTACATCTCCACCGGCGCGGTCCGATCGCTGGGCGGGACGTCGACGGCGTCGGTGATCAGGTGTTCGGTCGCCCAGCGTTCAAGTTCAGCCAGCGCGGGGCGCAGCGCCTCACCGCGGACCGTGAGCCTGTACCGGACGCCGACCGGCGGGCCCTCGATCACCTCACGGGCCACCAGACCGGCCGCAACGAGTTCGTTCAACCGCCCCGACAACATCCGCTCGCTGACACCGGGCACCAGCCTGGAGATCTCCGAGAAACGCGCCGGCCCAGCCAACAGCGTGCCGATGATCAGACCGCTCCACCTCTTCCCGAGCAACGCAAAGACCGGCGTGAGCGCATGACAGCTCACCCCGTCCCGCTCGCCCGGCCCCATCCACCGATGGTACCGACAGCCACCCCACCGCCGACTGTTGCTATATTTTAGGCGGCAACTAACCTTTTGTAACCCATGATGTTCTTCGAGGAAGGTCGGTCGTGACGACTCCATCCGTGTCCAACCCGTCGACGCCAGCACTCCCCACGACAGGAAGCGCCCTGCCGCTGTCTGCCGGCGTCTGGCCCATCGACCCCGCACACTCCGGGGTCTACTTCCAGGTCCGCCACCTCGGCCTGACCAACGTCCGCGGCCGATTCGACCTGTTCAACGGCACACTCACCATCGGCGAGACCCTCGCGGACGTCGCCATCGACGCGACCATCGACATGGCCTCGGTCAACACCAACCAGCCCGACCGAGACGCCCACCTACGCTCCACCGACTTCTTCGACGTCGAACACCACCCCACCATGTACTACCGGTCACTATCCGTCACCGAAAGCGAGGACGGCTACCAAGTCGACGGCGAACTGACCATCAACGGGACCACCCAACCAGTGACCCTCACGGTCGAGTTCAACGGCGTCGACGTCCACCCCGCAGACGGCCGAACCAGAGCCGGCTTCGCCGCCACCACCGAAATCCGCCGCAGCGACTACGGCATCGACTTCAACATGCCCCTCGGCGCCGGGAAACTCGCCCTCAGCGACAAGATCAAAATCGACCTCGACCTTCAGTTCATCGCACCCTGACAACGCCAACACCCGCGCGGAGATCCAGACCACACGCCCGGTACCCGCTCACCGCACGTCTTCACCCGCGGGCCGCGCGCGGTCCGCTCAGCAGGAGGCGGGCCGCAGGCGCCGCCGGTAGCTGTGGTGGTGTCGGGCTTTGCGGGTCGCCACGCGGCGAGGTTGGCGGGCTCGGAGAGCCAGCTTGATCACGGCCTTGTGGCTAGCCGGCCCCATCCCTGGCTGCGCCCAACGTGCCGTCACCCGGCGTGACCAGCGTGGCTACGTGCTGGCCGGCGGAAAGGACACGGTGACTTCCAGCCCGCCGCCTGCCCGTGGCTCGACGGTCGGCCGGGCGCCGTGTGCGGTCGCGACCGCGTCCACGATGGAGAGCCCAAGGCCGATTCCGTCTCCGCGGCAAGACGTTGGAAGGGCTGGAGCAGTCGGACCACATCGGCAGCCGGGACGTCCGGACCGGTATTGACGACGGACAGGGTGGGCCGTTGCCCAGGGCGGAGCCGGCTGGTCGCGGCGGGTGTTTCCGCCCGCGAGGAGTCGACGGATTCGATCTCGCCACAGAGAGGCCACCGGCCTCGACAGGCCGGCCGCGGGCGGCCTGCAAAGTGATCAGTGCGGTGCCTGGTCTGTCGTGTGGCCCGGCGCCGAACTCGGGGTTTCCCATGTCCGGCGCGTCCTTCCCCTGGCCGCCTCGGGCCGAAGCCGCGCGGCGCGACGAACCGAACTCATCTGCCGACG
Source organism: Pseudofrankia inefficax (assembly GCF_000166135.1). Lineage (NCBI taxonomy): Bacteria > Bacillati > Actinomycetota > Actinomycetes > Frankiales > Frankiaceae > Pseudofrankia > Pseudofrankia inefficax. Next base: position 1,130,355 of record NC_014666.1, on the reverse strand, counting down.
GCAAACCCGGGGATCACGCAAGGTCCGCTTCGCGCTGCCTCCAGCGCTCCGCCGGCCAGGGGGCGGGGCGCACGACTGGAGCCAGACGTGAACCCCGATCGTGTCCTCGTGCGCGTCCTCGCCGTCGGGTTGTGCGCGGCGCTCGCTGCCCTCGGCGGCCAGACGGCCGGCGTCCTTGCCTACGCCGGTGGCGCCGACCTCGTGGCCGCGTTCCTCGCGGGCGGCGCCGCGTTCGTCCTCGTACTGCCGGTCACGCTGACGGTCGCCGAGAAGCTGGGCTTGCTGTAAAAACTCCTCGGTCGCCGCGCTGGGCTCGGAGCACTGGTCTGCCCACTCAGACAGGGCATCCTCGGCAGCCAGTTCCGCACGATCTTGGCCATACGGCGCCGCTCTTCTGGGTCCTCGTAGACCTTCCGGCACAGGTCCGCGCCGCTGAGACCGGGGCGCTCAGACTGGGAATCGTGCCGGTCTCGTCGCGACGCCGGCACGCCTCGGCGATGCACGGCAGGGTGTCCGAGCCGGTGTAGTTCGACGGCGGGCGCCTCGGCGCCGGCAGGTCGACGGCCCTCATCGCCGGCACCGGCACCCCCGCGACGGTCGAGGCGACGCATAGTACGCAGGGGATCCCGCGCCTAGACCACTATTCCCGGAATGGTCCCGCTACCACGACCGCGCGGCGGCCGACGGATCACGGGGACGGCTGCCTCAAACCGGCGGGAGGGTGGCGTGTGACGGCGGGGGTGGGAGATGCCACGATCTGGAGTCGTGACGGCGGAGCCGATGGGCAGGCTGATCCCCGAGGATGACCCGATCGCGGCGGAGCTGGTGCTCGCGGTTCACGGTGGCGATGTGGATGCGGTCAGGCGGCTCCTCGCGGAGGACCCGAGTCTTGCGTCAGCTCGGATCCTCGCCAGGCGTGGGGGCACGAGTACTCCGCTGCTGGTAGTCACCGACTGGCCCGGCTACTTCCGTAATGGCCCAGAGATCGTCCGTCTTCTGATCGAAGCGGGCGCCGATCCGAACGCCCGGACGACCGACCGGGCGGGGGAACCCGGGGAAACCCCACTGCACTATGCAGCCAGCAGCGACGACGTCGACGTCGCAGCAGCACTGATCGATGGGGGCGCGGACATCAATGCGCCGGATGGATCGATCGGCACTCCACTGGCCAACGCGGTCGGGTACGCCTGCTGGCACGTCGCCAGGCTGATGGTGGCCCGCGGCGCCGAGGTCAGCCAGCCGTGGGAGGCAGCCGCGCTGGGAATGCTCGGTCGACTCGATGAACTGCTCGGCGATCAACCAGCCGCCGACAAGGTGTCGCAGGCGTTCTGGCACGCGTGTGCGGGCGGCCAGCGCCGCGCCGCGGAATACCTGCTGACCCGTGGAGCCGATCTCCACTGGGTCCCCGACTACGCCCAGGGAACGCCACTGGACACCGCCAAAGGCCTGGGCACCCGGCAGGAAAACGTCATCACCTGGCTCCAGGAACAGGGCGCACGCTCATCAAAGCCAGACGAATAACCCGCCGCCAGGTGGCCCGCGCGGCGGCGCGGTCACGCCGTCGCGCTGACGCCGACGAGCTCGGCGGAGCGCAGCCACAGCGCCCGGCGGAACGCCCCGTTCTCGACCAGCGGGACGAGCGGCGCCGGGCGGCGGTCGATGTAGTAGTCGCCGTTGACGAGTTGCTCGTCGTCGACGTGGCAAGGCGCACGAACGTCGGCGCTGGCGCCTCTGCTGGTCGGGCAGCGGCGGGTCTGGTGACGGTTCGTGCCCATGTGGGATGCTTGAACAGTGAACGGGCGCCACGGGAGCCTGCCCGCAGACGGTGACCGCGCCAAATCGGACGATCAGTTTGGCGCCACGAGCTGCATATCGATGCTGTCATCGTCCACGCACACGTAGCGGGCAACCGGTTCGGACGCGATGTCTGCTATCGCCTCCAGTTCGGCGAGATTCGTCAAGCGAACGCGTGGAGTCGTGATGAAAACTCGGCCGATATTCATTTGATGGCCGCCGCACGTGATGCCGTAGATCATCTCTCCCCTGAGATGGGTGATGCCGAGGGGCCTCGCAGTCTTCAAGAAGCTCGCGACGTGTCCGGGCTTTATGGAGAGCTCGATTCCGGTTCGCCCGGTCCGAATCGACTGTCCGGACAGCACTTGAGCGGCGGCGATGATATCGTGAGCATCCTTCCAGGTGATGTCATCCGGGATCGGGAAGGTCTGCTTACAATGATCCTGTAGCTTTTCCAGGGCGACGATCATATCGGCGCACAGCCGTGCCTCGACAAGGAACCGAGCCGTTCCGGCGTGATGCCTGGCCACGCTTTGGTTGTCTATTCTCAACTCGATGTGGTCATCCCGCTCGACACGCGTGAAGATCTCGAACCCGGGACGTATTTTGTACGGGAATTTTCCTGTGACACCTCGCCATGTGATTCGAGCGGACAGGCGGCCGCCCTGATCCTTGCGATCAACCTTGAGCTCTGCCTCAAGGCTCTCTGTTGCGTCGCGCGCTCGGATCCTCACGCCCCTGACACCAGCCGTGTGCTGGTCGACCTGCATGGGGAGGCGATACTTGACCTCGCCAGTCGTCGCCACGACGGCCATCTGCAGGGTAAATCCTCGATCTTTCGGGCTGTCGAGAGAGGAAAGCGCGAACCGTTCCAGGGGGCCCGGCGCCTCAAACATCGCTCGGCTCGCGAGCGAGGACATAATCTCGAAGTTTTCCACATAGCGGCCGTCGACCTCAATATCGCCGCCGTAGTCGAGCGCATCCTTCAGGCGACGCTCCGCCGCAGCGGCCCGACCATCGGAGGTAGGAAATCTGAAGATGGCGCGTAGCTGGACCGGGTCGAGGTCAGCTGCGCCAGGAAAACGCTCGTTGTAGGTGACAGTGATGCCGTCTGGCGCGGTCGAGAAATCCGCTCGCCAGTAGGGAGAAAGCTCCTGGGTGCGGTTCATCAAGACATTGAGGCGGCCGACAGAGGCCGTTAGGTTGGCTGGAACTCGCCCTTCGATGTCGACTTCGTGGGCGCGCCGCAGAAGTTCATAATCCTCGCTCTCGACGAGGCGCCTCAAATCATCTCTGGGAGCAAAGGAGAGATTGAGCCACGTGAGGCCCCACCACTCCAGTTCGATGCCCCGGTTCTGCTCCTTCAACCTGTCGAACCAGCGCTCCTCGCTGGGCGAATGATCCAACGGAAGAATGAGAATCCAACGCACTGGATTGTGCTTGACGGCCCTTTTCAGCGAGCGCTCGACCTCTCTCCGCTGGCTAGCCGTTAGACGGACGCGCGCAAAAGACTTGATCTCGAAAATCACAAGACCGCCACTGGAATCCCATCGGAGATCTCGTCCATCATCTCCGCCCCGGCCGTCGATCGGCCTTGCGCCAGGGAATAGTGAGAGTAGCAGAGTCTTGATGGCTTGCTCGATAAGATTCGGATCTTTGTCTTTCCATTGGATAAAGCTCACCCAAGCCGCCCCAAGATCCTCTACGCCTCTGTGTCCGATCTGCTCCACCTTCGGCGATCCAAGGTTGGAGCCACTTGCGCTCGCCGGAACGAGCTGTCGCGACCCGCTGAATGCCGCTGGAGGATCACAACCTTACGCGAGTTCCATCCGACTGCCAGCACCGTGGCGGACTGTTCGGTTGCCACACGTGCCGCATCAGACGCCGCGCTCGACGGGTCAGGTCGCGGTGTCCCGCTAATGGGACTGCGCCGGTTCCTCATGTGACGGGAGTTGGTGTCAGAGCCGCCAGCGGTCGAGCACTTCGCGCGCGGCGGGCACTGCCGTACGCAAGCTGTACGACCTGATCTCGCTGATCGTGAGGCGGTGCCTTGCGGCCGGCTACGACGTGATCCTCGAAGGCATCCTCGACGCCTCCCGCTACGGCGACGCACAGCGGGCGGTCATCGCCGCGCATTCAGGCCCGACCCACACCTACTACTTCGCCCTGTCGTTGGAGGAGACGCTGCGCCGGCACGCGACGAAGGCCGATGCCAGCGACTACGGCGCCCGTGAGCTCGCCGACTGGCACGTCCCCGATGACCTGCTCAACATCCTCGACGAAAAGATCATCAGTGCGAGTGAGAGCCAGGACGAGATCGTGGCACGCATCGTCGCCGAAGCCCTCCCAGCCCGCACCCGGCCTGGTAACCCACCTTCGATCTGATCATGAGGATGTCGGATTCAGGCCGCGCCCGGTTCGGCGGCCTGGCCCCGTAGGCGCGGTTCAGGATGGTGCCGTCGTGTAGATCACGCGGCGGTTCTGGGAGAACACTTGGAGTCCGCCGAACGCGGACCGGCTCTGGGCGTTGCTCGGCGTTCTGGAGCCGGCGGGGCCGCCTTGTGGTGACGTTCGCGCCGAGGGCAGGTTCGGGCTCAGGAGCCTCCTCGGCTCATCGACCATTCTTCTCCGAGGTGGGAGGCATCTGGAGTAGTTCGCGCCCTTGGGTGCGTTACGCTACGAGGCGGAGCATGAACAGTCGGCGAGCGGGATGGTCGTGGTGAAAGGACAGGACACGTCCGAGCCGGGCGGGGTTCCCGCCCATCCGGCGGCCAGCGCCTCGGCGGACGCCGGCGACGAGGCGGCTGAGGACGACCGTCGCCCCTCACCGGATGATCTACATGAGTTACTGGCCGAACGCGGACTCGCACCTGACGATGTCGATCAGATGGTGGACGTCGCGGCGGTCGGTATCACGGCGAGGTGGTGGCGGAACACCAAGGTCGAGGACTGGCACGCCGGTTCCGCGATCGGCGCCTTGTCTGACGTCGATATGTATCGAATCAATACCCACACCACCGCCAAGGTGCGGGAACGGCTGCGGCGGTGGCGGCGGGAGCAGGGTCTTCACACGATGGTCGACGTGGCAGACGCCGACCCAGCACCGTTGAACAGGGTCTTCTACAACCTTTATCGCTGGTTCACGAACCCAAACCGGACGCTGATCATCGGGACCACCCTTCGCGACGTGGTTGCTCAGACGCTGAGCAACGCGCGGACGCATCCCGACTGTGACGTACCAGACAACGTCACGACCGAGACCGAACTTGAGGATTACGACAACCAAGTCGCGGGCGCCGCAGGTTATCTGTTGGAGTCCATGGACGAGTACGACCCGCGTTCGGTGCTCTACAGCCCGGCGCTTTTCGCCACCGTGTGGGCCCGCCGCTGGTGGGGCCTGCCGGACTACCCCTCCCACGTTGACCGCGTGTTCGCGGTACTCGCCGACCCCGGTCATCGGACCTGGCAGAATCGTCCGATACCACCCCCGCCCGACGGGGTGAACCTCGTGGACGTCAGGAAGAAGATGCTCACGAAGCCGTGGGAACTCCCGGACTCGGTGTGCCAGTGGCTCATCAACGACGCCGCCGAACACTACATCTTCGATTGACGCACTGGACAGGTCGACTACTCCGCCCCCTCGTGAGAGCCTCGGAGGTTACATCATTGTCTGGCAAGGAGACTCCCGACGGTTCGGCCCGCCGTTCCGGATCCGCAGGAATAGCGCTCTACCACGTGGTGCGACCTGGTGAAGATTTCGAAACCGCGGCGAGGATGCTGCTGGAACTCGTTCGGAAGGCAGCCGAAGCCCAACCCGGGGTCCGCCGGGGGCTGTTCCTCGACATCGAAGGCCATCGGAACAGCGCCGGTGGATACGACCACGACATGATGGAGCTTCAGACCGGCTTCATCCTTGGCTACCTCGCTCCGTGGCTCTCCGAAATTCACCTCCCGCTCCTCAAGGGTAAGAAAGCGGTGTGCCCAGGTCAACGCGAAGACGTACCACACGAAGTCTCGTTCCTTCCCGGCGGAGAATCCAAAGACCGCGAGACCACACTCCACGCCGAAGCCTCGCGCTCCGGTCAGCCCATCTACGACGCGGACAGCGGCGACTACCTCCTCCCGGACGGTTCGCGCCGAACGAGGTTCGACCCCGACGAGCCAGAGAGAAAAAGCTGATCATCCGACCGGTGCTACTCGCGAGCACAAGCCACACTCGACCGGTATCGCTGCCAGCGGTCCACGGGTACCGGCGGGCTCGTGCCAGCGGGTCGCACGCCCGGCCCTCCAGACGCCCGGCGAAAAATCTTGAAAAGATTTCGAGGCGTCCGCCAGGACGCCTGCCGCGCATGCCAGCGATCAACGACTCGACCGTACTAGGCCTGTGCGCAGCGACAAGACAATCGGCTATGCACGCCCTCCAGAAGGGCCCGGCCAGCGGGCGTGGCCCGTTTCCCGGCAAGAGAGACCGCTCACCTGACAAGGGCAGAAACGCCGATGACTGCCAGGACCGAGGCCCGCAGCCCCGCCCACGGATGCTGCGCGGCTCGACGTCCGGCGAGCCGCTTCGGCCGCTCGGTCCCCACCCTCAACAGACGCCGGTCCGGGGCCCCCGACCGTCCGCCCGAAACACAAACCCGGCCCGCTCCGATGGGGACGATCAGCGCCCCGCCCGCTCCGGGACGCGCGTTGCGCGGCGTTCTCGTCTCTCTGCCGCTGCGCCGCGTCGCCGCCAGCGGCGGATCAGCATGAACCTCGGGACCGGCCTTCCACGTCATCGGGCCTTCAGGCGCTCCGGGTCGCCGGCAGCGCCGGATCGGACACGCGACGGAACATGCGACGGACGCGGTCTACGACGCTGGTGGGGTTCAGTTCCTCCTGTAGTCCCAGCAGGTAGCCGGCGGCGCCGCGGCGCTGGTCGCGAGCTTGCTGGTGGGCGTGCGCGCTGGAGGCGATGAGTTGGGCGGCGACCAGCCCTGCCTGTCCAGCGGCGAGGGGAAGACCCGCACCCGAGGCGACGGCGGCAGCCGCGGCGGGGAGCTCCAGGGACGTCATCCCGAGCACGGCGCGGGCCGGTTCCAGGCCCAGCTGGCGCAGTCCCCGTTCCAGATCGGCGGTCGACCGGCGAAGGTCACGTTCGACGAGCAGCTTGAGCCGGGCCCGCACGAACTCCGGGCCCTCGTTCGACGTCATCGCGCCAAGCTGGTCGGTCAACGTCTCCACATGATCGCGGAAAGCGTCGAACTCGACCGCGAGCGTGCGGCGCGCCCGCACGATCCGCTCGACCGGGACATCGCCGAGCCCTGCGGGGACCACCGTGGCGATCGCTACCGCCGCGTACATCGCGGCGACGTCCTCGACCGTGGTAGCGGGACGTTCATCGGCGTCGTCGGTGAGCAGCACCCGGGCGAGCGTCTCCAGGGTCCAGCCATTGAGGGCCCCGTAGCTGGAGGGCTGATCGGTGACCGTGGCCAGGTCGTTGGCCCGCGCCACTCGATCGGCGAGCGCGGTCAGATACACCTGGGCGAGTCGGGGGTGCAGCCCGACCCAGAACCTGTTGTCGCTCAAAACGCCGAGTCCGGTGGCGGTCAGGCGATCGGCAAGCTCCGGGCGCAGCTTGCCGAGGTGCACCCATCCGACTCGATCATCATCGAGCGGATTCTCCTCGAAGCAGTGATCGAGAACGTTCCCCGGGTCGCCGGGGAACTCCCGCAACCATCCGTAGCGTCGAACCAGGGCGTCACCCTGCTGGCTGATCAGTGCCAGGAAGTCATCGGCGAGCTGGTTGGCTCGCGGCGCCGGGTTCGCCTCGACGAGGAAGTCCAGCTCGTCGCGCAACACCCGGGTGGTCACGGACTCCTGCCCCCGCGGGTAGTCGTACGGGGTCAGCACCGCGAGCCGAGGCCAGTACAGCGCCGCGGCCTTCAGCCATGTGTCATCACGGACCCGCGTCCATGGGTAGTACAACGCGATGTCCCGCATGCCACTCCTCGTCACACTGGTCTCCCCATCGCCATGATCCCATCCACAGGGGAACCGTGCGTGCACTCTTCGGTACTTCCTCCAGTACCGGAGCGATCAAGGGCCCGGCGCGACCGGCACCCGGCTGGCCAGGTCCGCCTCCCCCATCGCGGGTCCCCCTCAACCGCACGGCAACCAACCCCGACCGTCCACCGAGACATGAATCGGACCATCAGCCCGATCGCGAGGTCCGGGTCCGGACCCGGACCCGCCCCGGTCACCCCACCGACCGGTCCGGCCGCCGACCGGACACACCCACGACCGCTCGACCCACACCCGCAGCTCCGGCCGCCGGGCCGGTGCGGGCCGGGTAGGCCGGGGCGGGCCGGACCGACATTGCGGGCACGGCACCGCCCGGCACGGCAGCACGCCACCGCGCCGCCCCGTGGCCGGCACGGCCGGCGCTGCGGGCACGGGCTGAAACGGCGGGGAGATGGGCGGAGCCTCCGAGCGTGGTGCTCAGAGGTTCTGTGGGGGTGGTAGGGCTGCGTTTAGTCCTCGGGCCGGGTGTGCTTGGTGAGTCGGTTGCGCTGCGCGAGATCGTCGCGGACGGCGTCGCAGCTGGCGGACAGTTCGCGGGCTTCGGCGAGGGCACCGTCGCGGACCGTGCGCATGGGCCGGCCGGATGCGCGTTTGCCGCCGTACATCTGCCGGGCGGCCTCGGAGAACAGACCGGCCCGACCGAGGTCATCGGCCCGGTTCGCCACGTCCATGACCTTGCTCAGGATCGGGAAGTCGCTGCCGTCACCCCACACGGAAAGATCGCACCTGACATGCCGGCGAGGTAGGTGGCCGACGCCAGCCGTCGGGCGCTCTGCTCGACCGCCGGTGGCTCGCACCCAGGCGACCAGTAGGGTGGTAGTCGCGGCGCAATCCCGCTTCTGGTGGTTCGCCGCGTTTGGGAGCCTTGGCCCGTAGCGGGTCCTGGCCGCGCCGGGCCCGTCGCCACACACACTCGACCCGCCACGCATCTCACTCTCACTCTCACTTCCCTCTCAGTCGCCTTCTCCGCAGCGCAGCTCCCGGAAATCGTAGGGTCCGCTTCGCGCTGCCTCCAGCGCCCCGCCGGGCCAGGGGACGGGGCGCCGGGCGGGAATAGACGTGAACACAGTTCTTCTGAAGGTGCTCGTTGTCGCGCTGAGCGCGACAACGGCCGTTATCGTTGCTCTGGTGGCTGGCATTCTCAGCCGCGCGATGGCTCCAAGCCTGCCTGCCGCCGTCCTGCGCGGCGGGGCTGCGTTCGGCGGCGCGCTGGGCCTGGCGCTCGGTGTGCTCGCGGCGGTGGGGATTCTGTAGCATCGCCAGTCTTCCACCCGCTGGACGCCGACGGGAGAAGATCAGCTCGGCCCCCATTGGCCCGGACACAGGGAACAGCTATCTATGACCACAGATACGTCGGTAGACCAAAGCGACGATGACCGCACCCGGGACGACGCGAACCGCCTGATCGTCCTGCTCCGCACGTTGCTCGCCGAATCAAGCGACATCGTCCAACACCTCGAAGCAACCACCGGCCTCCGGTTCAGCCGTCTACAGCAAAGCTTCTGGCCGGTTCTTGACCAGGCCCGCGCCGCGCATGAGGCACTCGCCGTGTCCGCGGCCGGAGTGGAGTTAGCCCCGCCCCGCGCAGTCGCGTCGGCGACCGAAGCTCACGTGATTCTCGCGAGACGCACAGAAGCAATGGCTTCCGGCTCACGTCCCGAACCGTGCGACGACTATATCGTCTACCGCCTCGGACGACCCGATCCAGCCGCACAGATCGGGCCGCAGGATATCTCGCCACCGCCGCTGCCACCCCTGCCAGAAGGGGAGCGGCCACAGTGCGGTAAAGAGACGCAAACAGGTCTGCCGTGCCGCAACCGTGTGCAGAGCATCGAAGGGCGATGGGCATCCGGATGCGAGCGCCACCTCGACGATCACGAGAAAGCCGTCTACGAGCGCGAGAAATCGCAGGGACTGGCCCATTCTCAGGCGTTGAGAAAGGCACAGCAAGCCGCTCGAAACAAAGCCGCCAGTGTCACGGCACACCGCTGGCTACAAACAATGATCGCAGTCTCCACGGCCGAGACATCACTCGCCGACTAGATCGGAGGCACGCGGCACGGCGCGCAATGCGGACATGCCACAATGTTGCCCCTGGCGTAGTCTTCGACCATAGGTCCCTGGGCTCGGTCGTCCGTGGCCGTATGGTCGCCGCCATGCCACATGACGAACAGGACCCATCCCGGCCAGCGAACGAGCGTCCCGAGCTACGTGCAGCCGACGGGGGCGAGCCCGAGGCAGCGAGCTCGCCTCTCTGCGGGCCCTTCATGTCCGAAGCCGAATGGAGTTCGTTCGGCCGCGACCGCACCCCAGCCAACGAGCTACTCGGCCTCGTCACCGCGGAACTGCGTACCTCGCTGGGTTCGTCCGACTGGACCGACGGGTGGACCGCAGGCACGACGGCGCGGTTCGAGTGGGCAGGCGGCCCGACACTCACGCACGTACTCGAACTCCTCCTACCGACCCTCTCCGACGGGACGCTCCTCGGCGTCGCCGGCCTACGGCTCCACGAACGAGAGGAGAACTGGGCGATCATCCACTGGCTGCCGATGCGCCCCACGCGGCTCTACCTCACACGGCTGCCCGCCCGCGAACTCGGCCAGGTGGTCGCATAGGTCCACGGTGCCGCTCACAAGTAGGCAGGAAGCCACCACCGGCAGACACGGCTCCACCCGGGCACCATCCGCACGGATCCAACGAACGGCGCAATGCCGACCCAGCACGGACTACCGGTCAGCGCGGCTCAGCGCAACGCCATCTTCCCAGCCCACGACGCGATCAGGCACAAGCAGGTGGGAAGACGAGCGAGAAGGCCGGTGGGCAGGCAGGACGGCGAGGAGGAAGCAGCGCCGACCTGCCAGGCGAAGCAAAAACCACGCGGCAGCAGGGCCATCACACCCCGCCTCAGCAACTGCACGGCCGGCGGAGCCCGGCACGGCCGGCGGAGCCCGGCACGGCCGGCGGAGCCCGGCACGGCCGGCGGAGCCCGGCACGGCCGGCGGAGCCCGGCACGGCCGGCGGAGCCCGGCACGGCCGGCGGAGCCCGGCACGGCCGGCGGAGCCCGGCACGGCCGGCGGAGCCCGGCACGGCCGGCGGAGCCCGGCACGGCCGGCGGAGCCCGGCACGGCCGGCGGAGCCCGGCACGGCCGGCGGAGCCCGGCACGGCCGGCGGAGCCCGGCACGGCCGGCGGAGCCCGGCACGGCCGGCGGAGCCCGGCACGGCCGGCGGAGCCCGGCACGGCCGGCGGAGCCCGGCACGGCCGGCGGAGCCCGGCACGGCCGGCGGAGCCCGGCACGGCCGGCGGAGCCCGGCACGGCCGGCGGAGCCCGGCACGGCCGGCGGAGCCCGGCACGGCCGGCGGAGCCCGGCACGGCCGGCGGAGCCCGGCACGGCCGGCGGAGCCCGGCACGGCCGGCGGAGCCCGGCACGGCCGGCGGAGCCCGGCACGGCCGGCGGAGCCCGGCACGGCCGGCGGAGCCCGGCACGGCCGGCGGAGCCCGGCACGGCCGGCGGAGCCCGGCACGGCCGGCGGAGCCCGGCACGGCCGGCGGAGCCCGGCACGGCCGGCGGAGCCCGGCACGGCCGGCGGAGCCCGGCACGGCCGGCGGAGCCCGGCACGGCCGGCGGAGCCCGGCACGGCCGGCGGAGCCCGGCACGGCCGGCGGAGCCCGGCACGGTGAAAAGGGGAGGAGCCTCCGAGCTGTGCTCGGAGGCTCCCTGGTCGGTGCTGGGGTGTCAGTCGGTCGGGGGGTGGTCTTTGGGCTGTTCTTGGTAGGTGAGTCGGTCGCGGATGGCGTCACAGCGTTCGGTGAGTTCGTGTGCTTCCGCGCGGGCAGCGTCCCGGACCTTGCGCACGGGACGTCCCGAGCCGTATTTGCCGCCGTACATCTGCTGGGCCACGCCCGAGAACACACCGGTCCGGCCGAGGTCATCGGCGCGGCTCGCCACGTCCATGACCTTGCTGAGAATCGGGAAGTCGCTTCCGTCGGCCCACGCTTCCGCGAAGATCGCTTCGGACATGCCCGCGAGGAACGTGACGGTGGCCAGATACCGGGCACGCTGGTCGACCACTTCCGGCGAGGTGGCGTCCGTGGGCTTGACCGGGCGGTAGCCGTTGCGCTTGGCCGCTTCCGGCACGGCCCACGCCCGGATCAGGGCACGATCCGCGAGGAACATCTCCCCCACCTTCGGCTGGTACTGCCACTGGTCGGGTTCGCGGGTGGCCACGTTGACGGACGCGACCACACACCGGCTCATGATCACACCGAGCCGGCGGGCGAAGATCAGGACGGCGTCCTGGGCGACGTCGTCGGCCACGTCGTCACTGCCGTAGCTCCCGTAGCCGTCTCGCGCGATCGTGGCCGAACCGTCCGCACGCTTCCGTGACCGGGTGGCGTCGATCTTCCGACAGTACCGACGGGCGTGGCCGACGATCTCAGCCCAGTCCGCTTCAGTGACCCGCGCCATGTCCTCAGCCGTCGCCGCCTCACCGGCAACAGTCGAAGGAATGTCCCGAGAGAAGACAGGCGGAATGAAGGAATGCGACATGGAAGGCTCCATGCAAGAGAGGGATTTAGCGCCGCACGCCGAGCGCGACGCGCCGATATCTAATAGTCCCTCCCGCGCGCGCGGAATTCAATACCAATCGGCGCCCTTCTCGCGCATTTCCCATGATTCTTCCGGCCGCGTTTCCGCAGGCCAGAGACCTTTTCGGGGGGAGAGAAAAGAATGGGGAGGGGAAAGGAAATGGAGTTCGGATTCCTGCATCGGCAGTCATACACAAAGAGATTTAAATGGGGAGAGTGGAGCAGTGAAACAGCCACCCGACCACACGGGACCCGCGCCTCCAGCGCGCCCGCCCCCCGGCGCGACTAATAAAGGAACGCTGTCGCTAACCCAGTCTGGCTGTACTCCGGTAGTGCCAGCGGGCCGCTGACCTGCGGGAACCCCGGCCCGTGGGGTAGCCCATCAAACGGGCGACCGTATTGGCTAACGGACAGGGGGTGCGATGGGGTGGAGGGTTGCCGAGGCTGGCCCGCTCGGGGCCGTTGGCGCCGAGCCGATGCGACGGGCCGGTCCCAGGACGAGCCACGCAGGGCGCGTGACCAGCCGATACTCACCGCTGGCAAGATCGCTAGGCGCCGCGGGTTACGGTCAGCTGTCCCGGCCGGTCCGGCCGATGGCAGGCTTGCGGGTGCAAGCCCGACAGCGCGGTGTCGGGAGCCCGTCCGCGGGTTCTTCGGGCGGCGAGGAGCCGCCGCCGTGGCAGGCCTGCCCGCTGCGGTGAACACGGCGAGCGGTTCGCTCGGTTCGCTGGAGAAAATATCTCACGACGGCCGAACCGCGATTCCCACGGTTACGGCGGTCACCAACTCCGCTGACGCGTTGGGGGGAATTCGCCATGCCCGGACGCACCTGATGCGCACTACTCCACACCGGCTGAAATTCCGTCGGCACGCCGGGGCGGTTCCGGTAGTCCGAGCACGGGCCGCGCCCAGCCAGGGCGATCCGCGGTGGTTTCTCAGCCGCCACCGGTGGTGAGCGCGGGAATATCAATGACCCGGGTCTGCCGCGCCGACACCGTCGTCAGCCCTGGGAACTGCCCGCCTTGGCCGGCGCCGGCCCAGGAGGCATCCCAGCGAATCGTCGCGGTCACCGTGAACGTCCCACCGAGCTCGTCGAGAGACCGGTGGCGGTAGGTGTAGCCGCAGTCCGGTGACGCGCTTTTCGGGTCCAGGCCTTGCGTGTACGGCGTCCCCGGGCCGGCACACGTCACGATCGCGCCATCCCCCATCGACCAGGTCACCGACACCGGCCTGGCCACCGCGGTGACCGCGACCCCGCCCGCCGTCGCCGTCGCCGACACTGGTGCCCAGCCGGCGGTGTCGACCCACAGCCAGGTCGGCAGACCCACCAGCTGATCGGCCACCGGGTTCATCACGATCCGCAGGACCGGCAGTCCGAGGCGGCGTTCTGCCCGCTGGGCGAGGATCTGGGGGGTGACGGGGATGAACTGGTCGGCTGCGGTGTTCGGCAGCCAGCGGACGCCGCCTCCTGTGCTGACCCCGAGGCAGTTCCACTCATACCAGCCGCCTTCGACGCCGGGTGTCACGGCGGCGAGCATCGTGGTGGCGGGGGTGAAGTCCGTGGCCGGCTTGTAGTAGCAGCCATCGCTACCCAGCCAGCCGAACTCCGGGTCCACGCACGGCACCGGCGCCTGCGCACCCGGCGGGCGGCAGACCTGCCCGCCTGACGGGGCCTTCGCCGCGGCCGTCGGGACGGAGGCCGCCATTTGGGGGGCGCCGGCGACGGACGCCCATAGGTCGCAGCCGTGGAGTTGGTTGTCGCAGTTCGCCGAACCGTCGAAGTGACCGCCGGCCCGCGCCTGGCCAGCCCCGAGTCCGAGCGTCACGACCAGCACGACGACCAGGGCGGCGACGCGCCGGGCGGTCAGCATGTGCCGCGGTCCTTGATGACGAGCTGATCGATCTTCCAGGTGCTGTCTGTCCGTAGCGCGAGTGCCTGGACGAAGTGCCGGCCGCCAGGAGTGTCGTCCTGCAGCTGGCCGTCCAGCCGGTAGTCCAGCCAGTTCGTGTCGTCGGCGCAGTCGACGATCGTCGCCCGGCTCGGGTCGGGCTCGGGGCCCAGCGCCGTGACGCTTGGCACGAGCACAGGCCGGCCCTTCACGACCAGGCCATGCTGCTTGTCCAGGTACACCGACTGGTAGAGCAGCGACAGCGCCCGCCCGCTGACATGCTCGGTCAGCCGCGGATTCTGGTAGTCCGACGTGGCGGAGACCGCGATCCAGTCCTCGAACATCGCACGGTAGGCGGCCAGCGCCTCGTCCACCGCCCGCTGGTCGGCTGCCGTGCTCGGCGTCCCCGAAGGCCCACCGGCCACAGCGGACCCGACGGCGGCTGGGGAATCTGCGGGCGGCCCAGCATGCGATCCGCCGCCGCAGCCCGCGAGCAGCGCCACCGCGCACACCACAGCGATACACAGCCGGTAAGGGCCACTGCGACCGGCCGCTGCGTGACCCATGATGACCGCCCCATCGCCGACCGCGCACACCGAACGGCATCGTTATCGGCGGCCGGCATGCTTCCCGACAAGGCGACAAAGGTCACGACGACACCCAGGCAGCCCACCCCTAGAATACGCCGCACTGTAGCGCCTCTTGACTAAAAGTAACCACCGAGGATGATCGGAAGCGGGCGGCTCCGCCACGAGCCGCACTGGTCTGCACGCACGGCAGGCTGAGGTCCGGTGCGGGCTGCCTACCTGGGATCGAGACAGCGGATCCGGCGTCACGGTCGGGCCGAGATGGGCGCCGCTGTCGGGCAACGGTGGCTCGCGGCCGGCACGGGTCTCGGACCACTGCTCAGGTGCGGCGCAGCGGACCGTTCCCGTCCGTAGCCCGGATAGCGCCTCGCGGGCACCCGCACACCGTCAAGGCGTTCGCTTACGAGCAAAACCCAGATGGCACCTAAGTGACCGTCGATATGCCCCAAGGACGGCGAGTCACCCGATGTTCGCAGTTCCTGCCGTCTCGACCACGCCGTTAGCCGAGCAAGCCGACTGGTGACCGACCGTCAACTTGAGCAGCAGGTCGCAGAGTGCCGGCGGCAGCGTTGCGCGGGCGCGCCGGACAGGTCATGGGCAGCCGCCGGAGGGCGTCCGCGCGGGTGACCTTGAAGGCTGTCAGGTCGCGTTCGTAGGGGACGTGGTTCTCGTTCTCCCCTCCGGTCGTGTGGTTGATCCTCACCATTACGATGCCGCCCGCCTCCACGGTTGCCCGTCGCTGACGCCGCGCCCGCCAACACGGTGCCGCTCGGACCGGCGGCGCCCCCGACCTCGACGGCCAGGGATCGTCGGGTCGACGCGGCAGTGGTGTCACTGGTGGTAGGCGTCGGTCGCGGTGCGGATGAGGTCCGCGCGGGCGGGGGCGGATAGTCCGAGGCGGGCCCAGTGAGCGCGGAGCAGGACGGCGAGGATGTCGGTGATCGGGCGGGTCAGCAGGCCGTCGTGGGCGGCGTCGGCCAGGCGCTCCCCGGCGGTCATGGCGGCGGCGGCCCACCGCCCGTTGATCGCCGCACGGGTGGCCGCGTCGGTCACAAACGAGTACAGGTGGGCACCCACCGGCCCGGCCCCTGCCGGCCCCGCCGCCTCACCGGGAGGCGAGCCGGCCGCGAGACCGGCGTAGACCCCGCCCCGGGCTGTCCAGGTCAGGCCGGCCCCGGCAAGGAGCAGGTCTCCGAGGGCGATCGCCAGGTCGCGCCGTCCCAGCGGCGGGTCGATCCGCCGGGCGTGGTCGAGGATGCCGCGGCTGTCCGCGACGAACAGCTCGTAGGCGATCGTGGTCCCGGTCATTCCGCCGAACGCCGCCACGTCCGGTTCGTGGATCTGCGGCTGCGTCGCCGCGACCGGCCGTCTCTTGCCGAGGTCGTGGAGGAACTCCCCGAGGACGGCCGGGTCCGGGTAGCGCAGCTGGACCCGCCAGTCGCTCTCCCGCCGCAGGAACCACCAGTCGACCGTTGTGCCCCAGGACTCCAGGCTGTCCAGGACCGGGCCCACGACCTGGGCCATGACTGTCTCGGGATAGGCCTGGGTGGGGAACATCAGCCGGCTGGCGTACCAACGGTCCCCCGGCCGCGCCAACGCCACGCTGCCGGCCTCGTGATACGCCGCGATCGCCGCAGAAAGGCGGTCGGCCGTCAGACCATGCGTCGCCGCGACCTCACACAGATCACCACCGGCCAGCGCCGCGCGCACCGCGTCGACCATCCGCCCCACTGACACCGCCGACACAGGTCGCTCGATCACAGGACCCCTCCAGAACACCCCGGGTGGGTGACGAAGATCTGCCAGACGACCCGGTCGCTACGCCCACCCGGGGCCGTCAGGACCACGTCGTGCTCGACGGTGATCAGGCCGCCGTCCAGCGGCGGCTGGGTCCCGCAGGTCACCGTCGCCGGCAGCCCGCGCTGCGACGGCGGGGTGAGCAGATCACCGACCGCGAGCGCCAGCGCCATCTGCCCAGGCGCTCCGTTGACCGGGCAGATCACCACGTGGCGCACGTGGTCGAGGCGGGCGAGCGCGATCGCCGCTCGCGCCGCCTCCGCCGGTCGTACCGGGCGGAACGTCACGCCGGCGGCGTCGCTGATCAGGTCCGCGACCGGGTCCTGCCCGTCATCGCCGGTGTGGCCGGGCCAGCGGCGGATCAGTAACCTGCCCGTTCCCACGGGCAGCCGCAGCCAGGGCACCCGCGCCACACCGCCAGCCCCGCCATCGTCGCCGCGCAGCCGCGCGGTCGATGGAGGTCGACTGGCCGTCCGTGTACCTCCGTCGCGGGAGGCCGGGCGTCTAGGCGCGGGCGACGACGCCATAGCAGCTGACCTCCCCGTCGGTCGGCGAAGCGACGAGGTCGGTGAGCTCGGCGAGGTCGGCCGGGGCCGGGTGCCAGCGCTGGCAGGAGACCAGACCCGGGCCGAGCAACTCCAGACCGCCGAGGAAACCGGCGACCTCGGCACGGCTACGCGCCTGGACAGGAATGCCCGCCGCCTCGTAGACGCCCACCAACTGGCCGACGGGTTCGGGCGCCTGGTCGCCGGTCAGATGCGTCAGCATCACCGCGCTGCCCGCCGGCAGCCCCGCGAGAAGCGTCGCGACCACGCCGTACGGGTCGTGGGCGTCGGCGAGGAACGGCAGGACCCCGATCAGGCTCAGGACAACCGGCTCGTCAGGGGCGAAACACGCCAGCGCCGGCTGGGCGAGGATGCCCGACGGGTCACGCAGGTCGCCCTGCGCGACGCCGGTCCAGCCCGGCGGCCGACACGTCAGCAACGCGCGGGCATGCAGGACCACCATCGGGTCGTGATCGACGTAGACGACCGTTGCGGCCGGGTTGATCCGCTGAGCCACGTCATGCAGATTGCGGCGGACGGGAAGGCCGACGCCTATCTCCAGGAACTGCCGAAACCCCGCACGGGCCAGATAGGCAACCGCGCGGCGCATGAACGCCTGGCTCTCCCACGCCAGCACGCCCAGGCTCGGAAACACCGACAGCGCGCTGTCACCGACTTCCCGGTCGACCGGGAAGTTGTCCTTCCCACCCAGCAGATAGTTGAAGATCCGGGCGGACTGCGCCCGACCCACATCCAACCCACCCAGCCCGAACATGAATTCGGAAGCCTGCCACGGCAGCCGATCGTCGGGGTCGACCGAGGGCATGACGTGCGCTCCCTAGCAGAAAGAAAAGGAAATGGACTAAGCCGCGCGGGCGGATCACGGTTTACGCCCGACGCCCGCGTAGCAGGAAACCTCGGCGTCCGTCAACGTGCCGCCGTCTCGGCCCGGCGCTTTAGCGGCACCTGCGGCGTCGGGGCGCCAGCGGTGCGCCACTGTGACACCTGGGGCCACCGGTTCCAGGCCGTCGAAGAAACATTCGACCTCGGCGCGGCTGCGCGTCTGGGCGGGGATGCCGCGGGCCCGGTAGACGGCGGCGGCCTGGTCGGCCTGGGCGCGGGCGAAGTCGCCGGTGGCGTGGGTGAGCGTCAGATAGCTGCCCGCGGGTAGGCCGTCCAGCAGCGCCACGACGATGCCGTGCGGGTCGACATCGTCGGGCAGGAAATGCAGGACCGCGATCAGCGACAGGCCGACCGGGTGGGTCAGGTCCAACGTGTCCCGAACCTCGTCGGAGCCGAGGATCCGCGCGGGGTCGAGAAGGTTCGCGTCCAGGTAGGCGGTCGCGCCTTCCGGATGACTCGTCAGCAGTGCGCGGGCATGGGCTAACACGATCGGATCATTGTCCGCGTAGACGACCCGCGCAGCCGGGCTAACCGCCTGGGCGACCTCGTGGAGATTAGGCGATGTCGGAATCCCGGTACCGACGTCGAGGAACTGTCGAATACCCACGTGGGCGGCGAGGAACCGGGTAGCGCGGCGCAGGAAATCCCTGTTCTGGCGTGCGACGGTCCTCGCCTGCGGAAACTCCGCCAACACAAGCTCAGCAGCTTTCCGATCTGGCGGAAAGTTGTTCTTCCCATCCAGATAGTAGTCGTACATGCGCGCGGAGTGCGGCACATCCGTGCGCAGATCGATACCACCAAGCTGGCGCTCGGGATAGTCCAAGGTCATGGCTGCCGATGTCCCCCGCCCGTATCAGATGTTGTTCGTGCAGCGAAGAGACAGTGGCGTCCTGGGGTTTCTCCGTCCCGGCGTTGATGCCGTCGAAGGCCGCCGCCGAACCCGGACCTCACCACCTCCACCCCCTCGCATCCTGGTTCACGCGCGCCGCTATCGGGGCAGACTAGGACTCCTCGCGGAGCTGTCTATGCGTGTTATGTATGCCTGCTATGCGATCTCTGGTATGGCGATCTTTCTCCCGAAGAGCCGACGCTCAGGGTGTTTCAGAACTAGACCGGCCGTCTTGGGCGGTTTCCTGACCGCAGGCCGGGCTCAGTAGCTGCAAACGCCGGATTGGCGGATCGGTGTGCCTTCTGGCTGTCACAGTTGACTGGGTGCTGTCGCTCCCTCGCCACGGGGTCCGGGGGCCGGCCCAGTTGACTTCGTCCTGGCCGCCGGCGGCGACGGCCCAAATGAGGGGAGTTCCCATGTCAGAGGACACGGCAGTTCTTGACCGCCTCACCGCGGACTTGTTCGACCTCGGTACTCGGGTGGCGCCGGTACCCGACATCGTCGACTCGAACACGACAACGGACTGCACGGACGACGGCTGCTCCGCCACCTGCCCGAGTGTGGGTTGCTCGGCCACGTGCAGGAACTGCGACTAGCGGGACCACCAGTGCGTTCACGGCTGTTCGCGCCTTTGCCGGGCGCCGCGGTGTTGGCGCGCATCCCGATGCTTCCGGCGGGTGGCGGTGATGGGGAAGGCGGGGTCTTGGACCCGGTCCTGGCCGAGGGGATCACGCTTACCTCACGGACGGCCGTTCCCTCGGTCCTCGGCGCATGCGGCGACGGCCGCCTCGCGGCAACGGTCCGCGCCTTCGACCGTCGCGCGCGGCTACGCCCGACTCCGCGAGCCGTGTTCGCGGGCGTCCAGACGGTGGTCGTCGCCGAACGTGGCTGCGCGCTGCGTCTCGGCGGCGATCATCGCTCTCGCAGCGCCCCGAGCCCGGTTTCGCTGACCGTCCTCGCCGAGAAACTGTTGGACGCTCCCGGCGTCGTCGAGCGACTCACGTTGACGACGAACAACCTGGTCCGCCGCCGCGGCCAGCGGTTCGAGCGAGAGCGGCCGGCGCTCGGTTCCGGCGCGCCGGAACTCGTGTCCATCCGAGCGACCGCGGCGACCACCCTCGTCCT
This sequence comes from Pseudofrankia inefficax, assembly GCF_000166135.1. NCBI lineage: Bacteria > Bacillati > Actinomycetota > Actinomycetes > Frankiales > Frankiaceae > Pseudofrankia > Pseudofrankia inefficax. The sequence continues at coordinate 1,110,175 of NC_014666.1, read as the reverse complement.
GCGTTCCTGCGAGCAGGGGGCCGGCTACGACGCCATCAGGGCCGCAGTGATTGACCGCTGGCCGGCCGTCCCGGAAGCCGTGATGCGCGGCATGGTCGTCGAGATGACTCGCCAAGGGTTCCTGCTGACCGACCTGCTGCCCGACGATCTGGGAGACGATCCAATCCGGCACCTGCTCGGCCGGCTGCCCGACGGCTGCGACGTCGACGGACCGTTGGCGGGTCTGCGGGACCAGCTGCGCGCCGCTGACGAACTCCCGCTGGGGTCAGCACGTCGGCTCGCGGCTCTCACCTCCGCGCGAGAGTCCTCCGCCCACGTCTGCGGCCAGGACAACCCGCTGTGTGTGGACGTCGCCGCCGACGCGGCCATCACCGTGCCGCGCAGGCTGCTTCAGGACGCCGCCGAGGCCGTCAGCGTGCTGTGGACGATGAGCTGCGCGATGCCGACGCTCGCCGCTTACCACGCCCATTTCGTCGAACGCTGGGGGCACGGCCGGTTCGTCCCGTTCCTGGAGGTCGTCGACCCGGTCCTCGGCCTGGGCGACGAAGGCATCGAGACCAGCATCCAGTCAGCGCAGGCATCTCCGGAACGCCTCGCGGTCCTCGCCGCTGTCCTCGGCGACGCAACCGTTCGCGGCCAGGCTGAGGTTGTCCTGGACGAGGCGACCATTGCCGCGCTCGGGGCGCCCGGCGCCGAGCCACCGCCGCCGGGTGCGGAGGCGTACGCCCGCGTGCTCGCCTCCTCGGAACAGGACCTGGCGGCCGGCCGGCTACACCTCGCGCTCTACGTCGGTGGCACCCAGGACGCCGGGTCGAGCGCCGGCCGGTTCACCTCACTGCTGCCGGGCAGCCAGCCGCGGGTTCCCGACCCTCCGGCGGGCGCGCTCGTCGCCGAAGTCGTAGTCCGCCCCCGCATTCCGGTGCTTGCGACGGTCGCCCCTCCGACCGGTGTGGCCCAGCTTCGTATCCCTGTCGGGGTCCCTACCCGACACGGTGATCTGCGACTCGACGACTTGCTGGTCGTGGCCGACACTGACCGCCTCACCCTGTGGTCACAGGAACGCGGGTGTCAGGTCGTGCCGGTACTGAACTCCCGGATCGGGCCGCGTTACCTACCGGCGGAGGCCCGGCTCCTGGCGTTGCTGGGCCGATCAGGATCCCGGCCGTGGTGCCTGTTTTCCTGGGGGTCGCTACGTGACACCGCTTTCCAGCCACGGGTGCGGTACCGGTCGACGATTGTCGCGCCCGCCCGGTGGCGCTTGCCGAGGCTGCTGACGGACGCCGCCAGCGAACCGTCGGTGTGGGCGGCGCAGCTGACCTCCTGGCGGCTGTCCACTGTCCCACCCCTGCCCAATGTGGTCGTCACCGACGATGGCGAACGACAGCTCCCCCTCGACCTCGACGACCCGCGGGACGCGGAGCTGCTACGCCGCTACGTACGGCGCGGGCTTCGTGCCGTCACCGAACAGCCCGGCGGCGACGGCACCATCCAGGACGTCGTCACCGGCCCCTCCGGCCGCCATCTGCTCGAACTCGTCATCCCGCTCGCCGCCACGAAACCGCTGCCAGCCCCACCTCGTCCGATCAGCGCGCTACCCCGGCCGGCCGGCGCAGGGCTTCACCTGCCGGGCGGCCCCTGGCTGTCGCTCACGATCGGCGCACCGACAGATCAGCATGACGAGATCCTCACCGGCCTCGCGGCGCTCCTCCCGGGCCTGCGGGGACTGTTCGACCGCTGGTTCTGGCTGCGCTACCGCAGCCCGGCCATCGGCCCTCATCTGCGGGTCCGATTCCACGGCGCGCCGGCAATACTCGGCGGCCAGCTGCTGCCCGCGGTCTCCGAATGGGGGGCGCGACTGGTGGCGGACGCCCTCGCCCGGGGATTCAGCGTCGAGCCCTACGACCAGGAGATCGAGCGCTACGGCGGCCCGTCGACGATCGAGGCAGCCGAGGAGGTTTTTGCGGTCGACAGCGACCTGGTGCTCGCGGCGTTGGCCGCGACCGATGAGCCCGACCAGCGGCTCGTCGTGGCCGCGCTGACCGCAGCGACGGTGGCGCGCACCGTCGCCGACGGTGATCCCGCCGCGCTCGGCCGCCCTCGCCTCGACCGGGCCTCCCACCGCCGTCTCGCCGAGCTGCGCCGCCTCGTAACCGACGCGGTCCGCGACGGCACAATCGCCCTCCCTTTGTCTCACCCCGCGTGGGAGAGGCAGTCAGACGCGCTGCGCGCCTATCACGACCGTCTGGCTGCCGGGCGGCGCGCGGACTGCGCCTCCTCTGTGATCCACATGCATGCCAACCGGCTCCTCGGCGACACCGCCCAAGAACGCATCGCCAGGGCTCTGGCGGCCGGCCTCCTCGCCCGCGAGACGGCGTCACGATGACCGACGACGCGCTGAGGGGCGACGCGGAGCGGCAATGCCTCGCCGTCGCCGAACGGCTGCTACGTCCCGAGACCGTGACGGAGGCTCTCGCGGCCGGGGCCGCTGGCAGTCTTGCCGACGGCCTGCCTGGAACTGCGCTGCTACACGCCCGGCTGGCAGTTCTCCACCCAGATTTCACCTCGGCGGCGGCGGACCATTGGACTCACGCAGCCCGCCAGACGCCGCGAGACGCAAACCACCTCGGGGTCTTCCACGCTGGCGCTGGCCTTGCCGCGTCGCTGATCATCGGCGTTCCTTATCTCCCAGACCCGGCCAGCTACGCCACGAGCACCACCAGAGCCACTCATTGGCTGTCCGCACAGGCCGTCGCCCTCGCCGAGCACCACCGCGCGGCCCTCGTCCACGGGTCGGTGAGCACGCCCTGGCACATCTACGACGTCATCACCGGCCTCGCCGGGGCAGGCCGGGTCCTGCTCGCCGCCCACCAGTCAGGACACGCTGCCGCCGAACCCGGTCTCCTGGCTGCCCTGACGACGCTCGCCCGACTGATCAACCAACCGGCCGGAAGCCGGCCCGGCTGGTGGCTGCCCGCAGACCGCCACCCAGCCGCCGTCAACGCGCATCCTTCCGGCGCGGCGACCACCGGCATGGCCCACGGCATCGCGGGACCGCTCGCGCTACTCGCCATCGGGCACCAGGCCGGATGCACCGTCCCGGGGCAGCGCGACGCCATCACCCAGGCCGCCGCCTGGCTGCTGCGCTGGCGCGACGAACGAACAGGGACCTGGCCGCCGCATATCACCGGCGACGAACTCGATGCCGGCCGCGCCGACCCGCCAGTCGGACGCGCCGACGCCTGGTGCTACGGCATCCCTGGCATCAGCCGCGCGCTCACGCTCGCCGGCCAGGCCGGCCAGGAATCCACGACGCAGGACGCCACGCGCGACGCGCTGCGCGCGCTCGCGGACCGGCCGGGCCGCTGGGATGTCGACGGGCCGACGCTGTGCCATGGGCACGCCGGTGTCCTACGCACCGCCCATGCCATGCACCACCCAGTTCTTGCCAGGCAAGCGGCGACCGCAGTTGCCGACGCGTTCGACCCGACGCACCGTTTCTGCTTCGCACACGTCGCCGGCAGCACGGCCACCGACCGGCCCGGTTTCCTCACCGGCGCTGCCGGAACGGCGCTCGCGCTCGCCGAGCACGCCGCGTTCCCCGTTTCCCATGACCTGCACACGGCCTGGGACGCCCTGCTGCTCTTGTCCTAACACGGCCCCGACACCGCCGGTCAGACCGCGGCGGCTGCCTGTTCCGCTACGAGGACAAGAACCCGGCTGTCGCGCTTGTCGACCGCGAGCAGCACGCCCGACACCTCAGGACGTCCGGCGCTCCCGGGGTGCGCCTCGATCCACAACTGGACACCCTGGCCACCATCACGATCCCAGTCGCGTACCCGCTCGGCGAGCCGGGCCGCCAGATCGGCGCCCCGCGGCCCGTAGCCGCAGGCACCGATCTCATAGGTCGGCATCGCGGCGTCCTCGGTCGGACCCGGACGCGTCGTCAGATACGCCAACGTCCCACCCTCGACAAGGCCCATGCTTCCCCACGGGCCCTTCGGCGTCATCAGCCGGCCGTCATCGACCGCAGCCCGCGACACCAAGAGTCGACAGAAGCCCTCCAGCGTGGCCAGCCAGAAATCGAGATGCTCCGTCCAACCCCACGCAACCGCGACACCGGTCCAGCACACCGCCGCAGGATGATCCAACGCGTCCTGCAGCGCCGAGGCATCCACCGCGCGCTCGTCATCGAGCCGGACCACCAGGTCCGGGCCGGGACCGACCGAGATGTTCTGCTCACGAACCGCACCGACGCCGCGCATCGGCATGAACCCGTCCTCCATGACCGATCGGCTACGCAGCACCGCCCCGGCCCGCTCGAAGACCACCGTCCGGGTCAGTCCGAGTATCCGCAGCGGCACCACCAGACGCCCGTCCTCGGCCAACTGCTGCCACCAGGCACGCGGGATATCCCAGGCACCCGCGGTGACCACGATCCGGTCGAACGTCGGCTGTCCAGGCGCGCCGAGCATGCCGTCCCCGTGCACCACCGTCACAGCCACGCCCAGGCCGCTCAACGCGGCACGCGCAGCGGACGCCACGGCCTCGTCGTACTCGATCGTGGTCACAGAACCCGTCGGGCCAACCAGCTGGGCGAGCAGCGCCGCGTTGTACCCAGTCCCAGCACCGATTTCCAGAACCCGCTGGCCAGGACGCACGTCGAGCTTTTCAAGCATCCCGGCGACCGTGCCCGGGGCGGAGGCCGAGCTGACCGGCACTCCCTCGCCGTCGCGATGGGTCACCACCGGGTCCGGCCCATAGGCGCGTTCCAGCGAGACGCCGGGCACGAACACGTGCCGTGGCACGGTCCGCATCGCCGCGTCTACCGGGCCGCTCAGCGCCGCGCCCCACGGCCGCAGGCCGTCGACCATCGCGTTTCTCAGTCTGTCTGCGTCGGCAGTTCCCACCTCTAGGATCACCCTCTCAGCGTAGTTCGTCGGTCACTGACCGTTTCTCTCGTGTCACGCTTGCCCCCATCACCGCGAGCTCCCAAGTGAGGTGTGGCAGGCAGATAGAGCGCGGCCCAGCCGGCCTCCAGACTGTCGTCATGCTCGGCAAGGAAGGCTACGGCCGGCATTCGCCACGGGCCGGTCAACACGGGACTGGGTGGTGGTGCCAGGCATCGAGCGCACGCAGGCGCTCGGCAGTCCGTGCCAGGACCGCGGGATCGGTACTGAAGGTGATGTCTGGCAGGCCGGGTGCGCGCGCCGGAGCGACCCTCGGTTCCGGTACTGGTCGCGCGGTACGCGCGGGCAGCGGTTGCTCGTCGTGGAGGCGCTGCACAGGCACCACAGCGCCGGGGAACTGTGCCCAGACGACAATCCCGCCCGAGGTCGCACGGTAGGAGCCCCACCGGTCGGTGAGCGCCTCGACGAGGCACAGGCCTCGGCCCGATTCGCTGTCCCCGTCTGGGTGCTGCGCCGTGGGCAAGGTGGTGTCGGGTCGACTCCACACCTCGACCAGCACGCAACCGCTGGTGGTGGACAGCCGGACCGCGACGAACTCGTCCCGGGGACGGCTAGCGCGCACGGAATTGGTCACCAGCTCGGACACGACCAACTCGGCGACCTCGACCGCCTGGCTGTCGACCGACCAGGCCGTCAGCGTCGCGACGGCCTGCGCACGGACCACGGGTACCGCCGCGTCGCACGGCGACAATCGAGCCACCGCGACAAGCTCGGTCGCGGGCCGCCCGGCAGGCGCATGGAAGCCCGTACTCGTCACCGGCTTACGGGGCACGGACCGTGGAGGCGCCGTTCGCGGGAGGCTCATGCGATCGTCCGACGCGCAACGGGCCGCGTCTGCGGCCCAACCTGATGTTCGCCAGCCTTGGGGGCGGTGGCGGTATGGAGGCGCGCTCCGAGCACCTCGATCTCGACCTCGATCGCTCGGCGCACCGCAGGCAGCGAGGAAAGGTGATCGACCTCGATCACGAGGACATCACCACCCGATCGCAGGATGGTGTCGAGCAGAACGTTGAGGCCAGGTCGCACGACACGCCCCGGGGGTACGCAGCGATCGATGAAAATCTCGGTGAGGCTCATGCCTACCGCGCGGGCGTGCTCGGTGAGCCGGGTGCGCAGACGTTCGATGACGGCTTCGTCGGTGTGTTCGACGCTGATGTAGCCGTACACCGTTCGTACTGGTTCGCTCGTCGGATGGTTCGGGATCGGCCCGGTGTCCACAGCTACCTCCGTCCGGGTTCGGCCGCTGGCTAGCGCCCGAGGCCGAGGAGTCGTCCTCGGCTCGGCCCCGAGAGCGTGCCGTAAGCGTGCGCAGACCAGACGAGACGGGCTATGCCGGTTCATGTATGACCCTCATACGCGGCGCGACTAAACCCACACCCGTCAGGGCGCCATGGATTTACACTGCAGGCGAATCGCACCCGGACGGTCGCAACGAGGAGCAGGGCACCATCATGGACACCGCGTCGAGCCGCTACTGCCGCTCGTGCGGGAATCGGCTGGCACGCGACAACACCAACCCCGTGTGCGCCCGATGCGACCGTCAAAGCCGGCTAGCGCCTGACACCGCGCCCGCAGTGCCGGAGCAGTTCTGGCACACCGACCACCTGCGGGATGCGTTCACTGCCCAACACATCGGGCGGGTCTCCGTGGCTTATCGCCTGAACCCCCACCATCCCCGGATCATCAGCCAGGAGCGGCTGGCCCGGTGGCTCAGCATGACGCAGGCTCAGGTCAGCAGGATCGAGACCGGGCCACCTGTCCGCGATCTCGACCGGCTGGCGCACTGGGCACGCACGCTGCGCATACCGCCACGCCTGCTGTGGTTCGACCTCCCCGGGCAACCGAGATCGACGCCGGCGGCGGTCATGGTGGCCAGCGCCGAGCCGTCGCGGCCGGTCCCCGTGGCCGGAGGAACACTCGATATGATCCGGTCCGCTGCGCTCGCCTTCCGGGCCGCCGATCGCCAACTCGGTAGCGGCCGGCTGTACCCCGTGGTCGTCAGGTTCCTCCAGACGGAGGTCGCTCCGCACCTGGTCGGCGACCAATACCCACCATCGGCGATCTTCTCAGCCGCGGCGTCGCTGACGGACATGGCGGGATGGCTAGCCTACGACGACAACCGCGGCGACCTCGCCGCCCAGCACTTCGTCCAGGCGTTCGGCCTCGCTACCGCGGCCGGCGACCAGGCACTCAGCGCACAAACCCTCGTCAGCCAGAGCCAGCTAGCCTTGGAAAATGACCGCCCGGACGACGCCGTCCGCCTCGCCATGGCGGGACTCGCGCTGACGCCGGATGATCCGCAGTGCGGGGCGCTGCGAAGCCGGTTGCACGTGATGACGGCCCGAGGAAACGCCCTGGCGGGCTCATCGGCCGCCAGCCTTGCCGCGTTGCGGGACGCCGAACAAGAACTGGCTCGCGCGATCCCCACCGGCGACGAATGGCTGAGCCCATTCGACGAAGCGGCGCTCGCCGCCGAAGCCGCGATCTGCCTGCGCGATCTCAACGACTGGACGGCGGCCGAACGCGAGGCCCTGCGCGTCCTGGAGTTGCGCACACCAGACCGAGTCCGAAGCCGCGCTTTCACCAACCTCACCCTCGCGACCGTCCACCTCGGGCGCGGCGACCTCGACGCGACCTGCGAGGCCGGTAACCGCGTGCTCGACGCCGCGACGCGTCTGGACTCCGACCGCGTCGTCGACCACCTGCGGACGCTGGGCCGCCGACTCGAACCGCACCTCGGCCTACCGGTCGTCGACGATCTCCTCGGCCGCGTCGCCACGGCGCTGCCAGCCGGCCAGCTGGCATGAGCACCGCGCAGGAGTGGGAGGGCAGCCAACGGGGCCGGGACGCCGCTGAGTTCGCCCGCCTCGCCGACGGCAACGCCCGACAAGCCCGCAAACGAGTCTCCGCAGACGCCCTCGTCCGCGACGAAAACGGACGCATCCTGCTAGTCGACCCGACCTACAAACCCGACTGGGACCTCCCCGGCGGCATGGCCGAAGCCAACGAACCACCCCGTGACGCGCTGCGCCGCGAACTGAAAGAAGAACTGGACCTCGACCTACCCGTGGGCGAACTGCTGTGCGTGGACTGGGTCTCCCCACACGGCCCCTGGGACGACCTGTTGGCCTTCGTCTTCGACGGCGGCACTCTGCCCGCCGACCGAGCCCACGCGCTCCATCCCTGCGACCCAGAACTCGCCGCCGTCCGCTTCTGCGCACCGAACGAAGCCGCGCGGCTACTGCGCCCCTACGTATGGCGCCGCGCCCAAGCCGCCCTCACCGCACTCGAACGTGGCGTGGCCTCATACCTTCAGGACGGCCACGTCTGACCTCAGCCATCAAGTGCCCCAGAGCCCCGGGTCTATGTCCCGAATCTGGCGTGCGTCCTGAAGATCTGGAGGTGTTCCTGTATGAGCCCGGGAACCGTTGGGTCTGATCGTCGGCTGTTTCACATGACGGATTCCGCGGCCGGGTGGGCGGGCCGGTCGGCGCGGGAGGCGTTGATGGTCGTCGCGCCGCAGTTCCTGCACAGCCGGTCGTGCTTGTCGGTGATTCGGGAGCAGTACGCGGACCGGGCCGGCGACGAGGTGACGTTGTATGGCCTGGTGCGGGCGCGTGAAGTCCTCGTGCTCGGTCAGAGCCAGTTCGCGGACCAGGTCCGCGAGGTCCTGCGGGCTGGTCAGGTACCTGGCTGGGGGCTGCATGAGTTGCCGGCCGAGCGGGCGCCGGTTTCGGCGTTGTACGCGCTGCTGTCGGTCCGGACGGCGAACATCCTGAAGCGGGCGCCGTTCCTGTTCGCCCAGGAGGTGGCCGCGCTCCCGGACGAGGTGCTTCGGGAGTTCCGCGGCCTGGGCCCGCGCGTGCTCGCGGAGATCCGCGCCGCCCTGGCCGATCCGGCACTGGCAAACTTCCGGATCGATCTGGCCTCGCCCGAGTCCGACGCATCCAGCGAGGACCTCCCCGAGGACCTCGCGTCCCGGCTGCGGCCCGAGCATCAGGCGCGTTACCGGGACTTCCTGCGTGGGCTGGCCGCGGTCGGGCTCCCAGCCGAGCGGATCGAGAAGATCCTCGGCTCACTCGACGGCGAACCGGTCCCGGCAGCGGACCCGGTAGTGAGGGACATCCTCCTCTACGCGGGCGCCGACGAGCTTCTCGACGCCTACGACGAGACCCACGACCAGGCCGCCCTGGCGACCTCGGAGCCGTTCCTTCCCGCGCTCCCTTCGACCGCCGCGCGGCTAGCCCGACAGGTTAGATAGCGCAGGAACAACCGCCGTTGGATCACCGCAGGGCCGAAACCGTCGGTTCGTCGTCGGGCCGGGGTTAGCGTGGCAGGGCGGCGGCGAGGTCGGGAATACCGGCCATGAGCAGCCGGTGCATCGCGGAGCCCGGAAGCCGGTGGAGGGGGTGCATCGGGGTGTCGAAGTATTCGGCGTCATCGAAGACGGGCTGGCCGTTGGGGCGGCGGGCGAACAGGACCCGGCCGTAGTCGACGCCGTCGTCGGCGTCGTAGCTCATCCAGCTGATCACCTCGGTCTCCTCCGGCTGCAACGGCGCGGTATGCAGCGGCCGAGCCAGGATCGTCTCCCCGTCGTTGAACCAGACCTGCGCGACCGCGAACACCCACCGATAGGTGGCGTTGGCCTGCGCCCGTGCGGCAGTCCGGATCTCGAACTCCAGGGCCGTCGCCCAGTTGAACAGGTAGTCGTAGTCGCTGACGACCAGCGTCCGCTCACCCTGCAAACCCACGATCGCCGGATAGTCACCCGCGCACACGGCACGCTGCACCCGGCCAGTGATGTCCTCGACCAGCTCCGCGGTCTCGCTGTTCATAACCCGGCCCTTCCCTTCTGTCCCTGCCGGTCGGCGGTCCGGGGCGGACCGCCGCCAGGCCGATGTCGACCCGTCACTTTCGATGCGGCACACCGGCCGACCCGACCGTCCGCGACCGGCCCGGAAACCTGGCGTCGCTGCCCACTCGGGGCACGGTGGCGGCCTGTGCGCCCTCACCTCAGATACGGCGACCGTGACGCCGAACCGTCCGCCATCCCCCGCCGGCGGCCCGCCCACGTGTGGGGCCAGAAGATGTTTTCGCCCTCGCCCCTGATACGGGCGCAGGACCGCCCAACCGTCCGCCGCCACAGCAGGTCCAACAGGGGGCGGCTCCGCAGCCCACGCTGATGGGCCTGCGCCCCCAACGGCGAGATCCTCATCAGTGACGACGAGGATCCGGACGGTCTCATGGCGCCGATCAGTGATCGACGCCCGCCGAACGCTGGCGAACCGGCCAGGGACAGCACCCGGACGCGGACTGGCAGCTCTGGTCGCCAAGAGGTTGGGCCGCGTCGCTATCGAGGCTGCGCGCCGCCCGGCGCGATGCTCGTTGCTCGCCTTCGGCGAAGCCCCACCAGCCGATTCACAAATCCAGGGACAAACCAGGGGGCGACGGCTTCACACAAGGTCTAGCGTGACGTGCGTGGACCCTGACCCGGCCGTACCTATCGAGGAACAGCGCCGCCAGCCACGGCCCCCGACCCGAGCACGACACTCTCGCCTACGTCGCCGAACAACAAGCCCTCGACGCCGAGCAAGAAGCCCTCGACGCGCTGAACGGCGGCGAACTCCCGGCGGCGCTGTCCGAGGAGCTGATTCGGGAGAAAGCCGAACGCGCGGTCATGCTCACCCGACTGGAGCACCTGGCCCGCGACATCGGGGTCTTCCAACTCGCGACCCGCCGAGGGCGACCAGCGCCTGACCTGCCTCGAGACCTCTCTCGCCCAGATCGCGCGCCGATGGGAGATCGACGTCTACGACGTCCGGGAGAGGATGCTCCTCCTGCTCGACGAGCCCTACGCCTCCAGCGACACCGACCTCGCCCGCGCTGGGGCCCACGACCGGTTCGTGCTCGCCATCGACTGGGCCAGCTACGACGCCGCGCACACCCACATCTTCGCTCCGACCACCGCCCTCGTCGCCCAGCTGGCCACGACCGCAGCCAACCCGGACGACGCACCACCCGACCCAACCGTGCCGTAAGCAACCCGCCGCGTGGCCGTAATGCCAGGCCATTTAGCCGGCGAAACGCGTCGCGGGGGCGATGCGGTGTCGCCTTCTGTGCTGTCACCCCGGATACGGCGACCGCGGGCCGCGGATATCCACTCCCCATCGGCACCGAGACCCTCGTCCGTGGCGTGCAGGTGCATCGTCGACCCGTCTCGCAGCATCGCGGCGCCGGGCAGCGCGACCAGCAGGTCGAGCCACTCCGAGATCCCGTCGGCGGCGAGTGCCGGCTCGATCGGATGGTCGACACCCACCGCGATCGCGGCGTCGACCCGGTGAAGGACTGCCTCGTGCAACAGCCGTCGGACCCACCAGCGCGCCGGCTGCTATTGGGATCCGACCGCGGTCGGGCCGGGGCTCGCGCGTCTGATCATTGCCGCCGACGTGCCGGTCTCGTTCGGAGCCTTAGCGCCGGTTCTAGGGAGACGAGGACCGTCGGCCGCGAGCGAGCCGGGCGCGCAGTGCCGCGGCACTCAACAGCGGGGGACGTTCTCCCACTCCTGCAACAGCCGTGGCGAAGCCACGCGTTCGGATCGCGCAGCGGGGGGCACCGTCACCGTGCCGACCACCGTCGCCAGCGTCCGATGATGCCCCTTCTCGGCCCGCTCTCGCGGCCCGCGACATCTGGGCGGTCGCGTTGTGCTCGGCGGGGGACTACTGAACACTCGGCAGAGTGGATACAGAGCGCAACAAGGCGGTCGTTCGCGAGTTGGACGAGCTGAGCAACGGCAGTGGCGATCTTGGTCGGCTAGATGCGTTGTGCACGCCCGACATGGTCAACCATGCATTGGCACCCAACATGCCGACGGGGATCGAGGGCACGCGGCAGTTCTTGCTGCGGGCCCGCCGTGATCAGCATCCGGCTCGCTGGGTGGAGTCGCACATCGTCGCGGAGGGCGACCTGGTCGTCCAGTTCGGCGTGCGGGAGCACGAGTGGCCCGGAGGAACGTTCCGAGGCTTCGACGTGCCGAGCGGGACCTACCGGAGAGACGTCGCCTTCGCCTACCGGCTGGTCGACGGGCGGATCTCCGAACGCTGGGCTGTACGCGACGACTTGGCGATGCTGTTGCAGCTCGGTGCGCTGAAGCCTCCGCCGCGCTGAGCGCCGGTCGGCGAACAGGTGGTGCACTGATCGCTGGAATTTGCCCTTTTGATGCCCACTGAGTGTCGCGTCGTCGGGCGGGGCCGTGAGCCGGGCGCTGAAATTTTGGAATGCGCCGAACCGAACGCCGAAGGTGTAGTGGATCTTTCGGCCCGAGGTCCGTCGCCGCGCCACTCGGCTGGGTTTTGGTCGCGTCCGCCGACGTGGATGAGGGCTTGGCGGGGCTGCATCTGGACCGTGGGCCGTCAGGGGTGTCGCGGTGGCGGCCGGCGCTGGCCCGGGAGTCGTCGGTGACGCGGCTGCGGTTGGTGGGCCTGACCGAGACCGAGGTCGGGGCCCTGCTGACGGGCGTCACCGGGTCGCGGGTGCCCGCCTCGGTGGCGGGCCGCCGCGATCTGCCAGGCTCTCGCCGCCACCGATTCGGCCTACCGGCTCGCCCACGCGGTCTCGTTGCTCAACGCCGCGTCCACGCCTGTCCGGCCTCAAAACCCTGCTCGAAACCGGCCAGCCACTCAACGCGGGTTGACCCACGAAGGCAGCGTCCAAGATCGCCACCGCCGAACATCTGCTTCTCCGTGACCATGGGACCGATGTCGCTCAGCAGGTCGCGCACGCGGACGGCGAGCCCCTCGTCGTACGCCATGATCGTCCCCTTCCTTGCATGGCCTGGACTGGCCGACCGGCCGGCAGCCGGCGACGTCCCCACCCGCGATATCCACAACCTACCCGTTGCGCTAACGTATGGTTGCACAACAATATGATTGCAGATGGGAGTCGCGGTATGGAGATCTTCGACGCGCTCGACGGTGCGGTCACCTCGACCGCTGGCATCATCAAGACCGTGCGCCCCGACCAGCTGGATGCGACCACGCCGTGCACCCAGTGGGACGTCCGGACGCTGCTCAACCACCTTGTCGGCACGCTGTGGCTCGGCGAGGCCCTGTTCACCGACAGTGCGCCGCGCCACCCGATGCCGCCCGGTGGCCTGCCCGGCACCGACCTGGTCGGCGACGACCCGGCGACGGCGTATGCGACCGCGTCCGCCGCGCTGCTGGCCGCGGCCCGCGTCGGTGACACGCTCACCCGCCTGCACACGACGCCGCTGGGAGACATGCCCGGCCCGGCGCTCGCCGGGCTGACCACGCTCGACATCCTCGTGCATGGCTGGGACCTCGCCACCGCCACCGGCCAGCCGACAGTCCTCGACGAGGATCTGGCCAGCCACGTTCTCGCGTTCGCCGGCCAGGCCATCACCGACGACTTCCGCGGCACCGCGATCGGGCCGGCGCTCCCGGTGGCCGCGACCGCCCCGGTCACCGACCGGCTCGTGGGATTCCTCGGCCGCCAGCCGTGAACCCCGACGTGGCCCTCAAAGCGCTCGCCGAACCGAACCGGCGCGACATCCTGCGGCTGGTCTCGACCACACCCCGGTCCGTCGGCGAGATCGCCGGTCACCTCGCCATCACCTCCCAGGCCGTCTCCCGACACCTGAAGGTGCTGCACGAAGCCGGCCTGGTCGACGAGCGCCGCGAGGGCACACGTCACCTCTTCCTCGTCCGCCCCGACGGCTTCGCCGCCGTCCAGAACTTCCTCGACGACTTCTGGACCCACCACCTCGGCCAACTCAAAACCGCCCTCGAACGCCCCGCCGAGCAGCAGCCAACCGAGCCCGCGCCGGACGCTTCCGAGCCAGGGGGGCGCCGCGATGGCTGACCTCTACGCGACCGAGATCGATATCGACGCCCCCGTCGAGGATGTGTTCCGCCACCTCACCGACCCCGCCCACATGATCCGCTGGATGGGCCAGCACGCCACCCTCGACCCCACCCCCGGCGGCACCTTCCACCTCGACATCAACGGCGTCGCCGTCCGCGGGCACTACCGGATCGTCGAACCGCCCCACCGCATCGTCGTGACCTGGGGCGTCGCCGGCAGCACCGACCTACCACCCGGCACCACCGAGGTCGAGTTCACGCTCAACGCCACCCCCACCGGCACCCGCCTGCGCCTCGAACACCGCAACCTGCCCGACACCCAGACCTCCGCCCACGCCACCGGCTGGAACCACTTCCTGGACCGCCTCCAACACGCCGCCACCGGCCACGACCCAGGCCCCGACCCCTGGCAGTAACAGACGGCCCGCCCGCCCCGGACCGCGTAAGGAACGGCGCGACGACGGCACATGGCGGGACTCTCTAAGCTGGCCTCCAAGGTGCCCAGCGTTGGCTGGGTGGTGAGAAGGGCGTCCGCGGTGGCGGAGCGGGAGTTGGCCGAGGCCCAGCGCGAGCACTGGCAGCGGACCTACGGCGAGAACCCCGCCATGTACGGTCAGGAACCATCGCAGCCGGCCGTCCACGCGGCCAAAGCGTTCCGCGCGGCCGACGGCCGTAGGGTGCTGGAGCTGGGCGCCGGCCACGGCCGCGACGCGCTGTATTTCGCCCGCGCGGGCTTCACCGTGGTGGCTACCGATTTCAGTGTGGTGGGCCTGGAGCAGTTGCGCTCGGCTGCTGGTAATCAGGGCACGGCGGAGCGGATCGTCACGGCCGCCCATGACGTCCGCGAGCCATTGCCACTGAGGGACGGATCCGTGGACGCGGTGTTCGCACACATGCTGCTGAGCATGGCCCTGGCCACCGCGGAGATCCACGCGGTGGTCGCGCAGGTGCGCCGGGTGCTGCGACCGGGCGGCGTCTTCGTCTACACCGTGCGCCATACCGGCGACGCCCACTACCGGGCCGGGACCAGCCACGGCGACGACATCTGGGAGCACGGCGGTTTCGCCGTCCACTTTTTCGCGCGCGAGCTGATCGACGACCTCGCCACCGGCTGGACGCTGAACGAGGTGCACGCCTTCGAGGAAGGCGCCCTACCCCGGCGGCTATGGCGCATCACCCAGACCCTGCCCCGATAGCGCCCACGCCACCCCCGGAGCTTCTGGAGCTCGACCGCGCAGAACGGACACCGGCAGGGCACGTACGACGGCTACAAGGGGCCAGGTGGGAGCGGTCAGTCACCCCAGCCGGACTCGCCCGGCGCACTGGCGCGGCGCACGAACGCGAGAGCCGCACCGGCGGCGAGGAGGGCCGCGAGCGCCGCGAAGCCGTAGGTAAGTGTGGTGATCGAGGCGACGGTGGCGACGAGCAGCGGGCCGCCCGCGTCGCCGAGTTCGCGGCCGAGCTCGGCGGCGCCCATGGTCTGGCCCAGGCGTTCGGTAGGGGTGCTCGCGGCGAGCGCCGCGAAGCCCAGCGGGGTGATCAGACCTACCCCCACGCCGATCACCGCGGCGCCGATAAGCACGCCGGCGAGGCTGGGCAGCATCGCGCCGGCCAGACCCGCGGCGGTGACCGCCAGGCCCGCGGCCAGACCAGAACGAGTCGTCAGGCGCCGCTGATCGAGGGCACGTCCTGCCCATGGCTGAACGACGGCCGCGCACGCGGCGAGGACAGAGACGGCCGCCCCGGTCGCCGGCGCGCCCAGCCCGGCCACCCGGCCTGAGACCGGCAGGAAACCGACCCCGACGGAAAGAGCCGCTGTCGCGCCGGCCAGCGCGGCGGTCGGGGCGAGGAAGTCCGTGTCAGCCAACCGCCGGGCCAGATCCGCCACGGTCTGGCGGGACCTGGGTAGCGGCGCCACGACCGGCACGGCCAGCGCCGCCCACAGCGCGACCGTGACGCCAAGCAAGGCCAGCACCGTGAACAGCAGTCGCATACCCCCGGCCCAGACCAGCACCCCGCCCAGCAGCGGGCCCAGGGTGTAACCGATCGACTTGTAGAACCCGTAGGAGCCGAACGCCCGCCCGTGTTTCGCCGCCGGATTCAGCCGGGCGACCAGCGCTGAGGCCGACGGGGAGAAAGCCGACGCCGCGGCGCCCTGGCCAAGACGCGCGGCCCACAGCCAGCCCGGACTGTCCGCCACCGCATACAGCGCAGACGCCAGAGCAAAGGCCGTCAGCCCACCGAGCAGCACCGGCCGGGCACCGACGCGGTCAGCGAGACCACCGAACACCGGTTTGAGCAGCACCTCAGCCCCGTCATACAGGGCCAGCAGCCCACCGAGCACCAGAAGCGAGGTGACAGCGTGCCCGGAGGCCGCGCCGAGGCTCGCGGCGATGCCATGCGCGCCGAACGCGGTGGTGAACCCGGCCGCGTACAGCGGCCACATCTGCCCGGCCGGCGCCGCGGGCGCCGCCGCTGACCCGGTCATCGGTCACGCGGCGCGCGGAAGACGCCCTCGGCGTAGACCTCGCGCACCGCGACGCACCCCATCAGCTGTCGGCTAGCCTCGGTCGACTCCGGAGCGCCGAACAGTCGCACGCCGTCAGGTCGCGATGCCAGCGCCGGCGCGAAATCAAGGCTCATATCTCCTGGTCGCCGATGACAGACCAGAACGAGATGCCGCTGCCCTGGTGCGCGACGACAAGCAGACTGGACCGGTCTTGGCCTAGCGGCCCCGTCGCCAGTGTGGTCACCGAGCAACTCAGCTGGGCCATCTCGGTGCCCGGTGCCGTCGGGTCCCAGAGCAGCACTCGCCGGTCGGTGCCGCCTGTGACGATCCTGCCGTCGGGCAGCACGGCCACCGCCCTCACCGGGCCGTCGTGGCGGCCCAGTTCGATCGGTCCCGCTTCGGGCTGGGTCAGGTCCCAGAGCAGCACCTGCCCATCGGTGCCGCCTGTGACAATCCTGCCGTCGGGCAGGACGGCCACCGCCTCAACCGAGATATTGCCGCGGCCCACTTCGATCGGGGGGCCGTTACCCGTTGCCAATGTGTACATCGCCGGCACCGGGCCGTCGTGGCGGCCCAGTTCGGTCGGGTCGATACCCGGTGTCGCCGGGTCCCACAGCAGCACCCGCGGGTCGCCGCCGCCGGTGGCGAGCCGGCCGTCGGGTAGCACTGCCATGGCCAGCACACTGGTGTCGTCGCGACCCAGTTCGGTCGGGCCGGCGCCCGGCGCCGCCGGTTCCCATAGCAGCATAGGCCCGTTGAGATTGCCGGTGGCGAGCCTGCCGTCGGGCAGCACGGCCGCCGCCTGCACCACGCCGTGACCCAGTTCAGTCGGGCCCGCGCTGGGCCTGGCCGGGTCCCACCTCAGTATGCGGCCGTCGGCTCCGCCGCTGGCGAGCCGACCGTCTAGCAGTGTGGTCACCGCCAACACCCATTGGTCGTGGCGGCCCAATTCGGTGGGGCCGATGTCGGGCAGGGTCGGGTCCCACAGCAGCACCCGCCCGTCGCCGCCGCCGGTAGCGAGCCGGCCGTCGGGCAGCACGGCCATCGCCAGCACCTCGTCGTCGTGGCGGCCAAGTTCCGTCGGGTCGGTGCCGGGCAGGGTCGGGTCCCACACCAGCACCCGTCCGTCGTGGCTGCCGGTGGCGAGCCGGCCGTCGGGCAGCGCCGCGGCTACCTTGATCGCGTTGTTGACCCCGCCCAATTCAGTAGGGTCGGCACCAGGCGCCGCGGGGTCCCAGAGCAGCGGCCGTCCATCGAAGCCTGGCGCCGCCACCCTGCCGTCGAGCAGCACGACTGGCGCCTGCAGCGTGCCGTAGCCCAGTTCGATCGGGCCAGTTCCCGGCGTGGCCGGGTCCCACACCAGCAACTGCCCGTCGACGAGGCTGCCGCTTGTGACGAGCCGGCCGTCGGGCAGCGCGGCTACCGCGTTGCCGTGGCGGCCTAGCTGGGTAGGGGCGGCGTCGGGCTGGGTCGGGTCCCATAGCAGCAGGCGTCCGTAGTACTCGTTGGTGGCGAGCCGGCCGTCGGGCAGCACTGCCATCGCCGACACATGGTCGTGGCGGCCTAGCTCGGTCGGGGGGGTGCCCGGCGCTGCCGGGTCCCAGGCCAGCAGCCGCCCACCCGTGCCCGCGGTGGCGAGCCGGCCGTCGGGCAGCACTGCCATCGCCCGCACTGCTGCCGGAAACGCGCTGCGGCCGTTGCGGCCCAGTTCGGTCGGGTCGGCGTCCGGCGCTGCCGGGTCCCAGGCCAGCAGCCGCCCACCCGTGACTGCGGTGGCGACCCGCCCGTCGGGCAACGCCGTCATCGTCCGCACCGGGCCGTCGTGGCGGCCGAGTTCGGCGGCCAGAGCGGGGCTGGCTCGGCGTGTAGTCCAGAGCGGTACCAGGCCGGGGCCGGGTTGGGCGCGTAGCCGGGTGCGCAGGTCGGCGGCGAGGCGGTCCTCGGCGAGTTCCGCGGCTTGCAGGCACAGCTGCCGTGCCACATAGCCAGGCTGGTGCAGTAGTGGGGAGAGCCGCAGCTGGTGGGCCTGGCCGGTGACGGTCGCCAGGGTCGCCGCGACCGCCGGATGGGTCGGGTCTGCCGCGGCGGCCCGGCGCAGGTCGGCCAGGACCCAGTCCGCGCCCGCCGTCTCGATGGCCGCCACGACCCAGCCGGCATCGCCGGCCAGTCCCGACAACCGCTGCGGCTGCCGGGCTAACGTGCACGCGTAGGAGTCCAGCAGGTAGCGCGGTGTCCCGTCCCCGCCATCGGTCGGGGCAGGCCAGCCGGCGTCCCGCCAGCCATCGGCCCACCGGTCAATGCGGCGGCGGAAGTCGGGGTCGGCCAGATCGTCGTGGGTGCGGGCGTGGGCGAGCAGGGATTCGTGGGCGAACTGCCAGCGCCGGGCGCCGGTTGGCCCGACCGGCTGCACGCTGCGGGCCGCCCGGTCGGACAGCAGCCTTCGCACCTTGCGGGTCAGGGCGGCCGAGCGCGGCGCCACCTCAGCCAGGGCGGTCAGGTCTTCGATGGCCAACGGCCCGGCCGCCGCCGCGAGCAGCCCCAACACGTCGGCCGCCAGTCCAGTCTCATCGTCGCGAGTCAGCTCGTCGATCTCCTGGCGTGCCAGCGCGGCCAGTTCCTGCGCGCCGGCAAACGGCTCCACCTCCACCGGCTGTACGGCAGGCAGCGGATGGCCGACCGGCACGTCGCCCGGGAGAGCAGGATAAGGCCGACTCGCGACCAGCACGTGGGCACGTCCGCCCACCCCAGCCGGCAGCACCGCGGCGACGCTGGGCAGCCCAGGCGGTCGCAGGTCCTCGTCGAGGCCGTCGACGACGAGCAGCAGGTGACGGTCCTGCGCGGCAGCACGGTCCACCGCCCGCTGCCACAGCGCCCGCAACTGGTGCAGATCCGCCGTGGGCGGCTCCTGGTCACCCACCAGGTACGCCAGCTGAGGGACCACGGCGGCCAGGAACCGGGCGCTGTCCGCGTCGGCTTCCCGCCGGGACAGGAAGTAGCTGACCACGTCGACCTGCGGGGGCAGCGCCGCGACCACCGCCTCGGCGAGCAGCGACGTCTTGCCCGCCCACGCCCCACCGACCAGACACCGGTAGCCCTCGGATCCGACCGCGAAGGAGGCGATGTCGGCCAGCTCCCGTTGCCGGCCGACCAGCGGCGACGTCCGCCGGTGGATCTCTCGCACGGTCGCCTGATACGCCGGCCGCGCCGACCCGACCGGCCCGATTGGCAACCAGCGCAGCGCGCCTGGACCGGACACTCCCAGCCGCGCCCACCACCCGGCCGGTTCGGTGACCCCGCGACTCCACCCCGGATGGTCAGAATCGGCCTGCAACGCGGTCAGGGGGGTCAGGGTGAGGGCCGAGGAACCCGCCCGCGGCGCATGCTCGGTGACCACTCCGACCAGAAAGCCCTCGGCGACGACCGGGCCGCCGGACATCCCCGACCACTCCGATTCGCCCACCGCGACCCGCTCCGGCGGCAACGGCCGGGGAGTGCTGGACACCTGCAACGACAACAGACCGCCCGCCAGCAGCGACAGCGCGGGAATGTGGCCGAACGCGTCGACGGTGTCCCGGACCGGGACACCGTCCGGCCCGGCCCGCTCCATAAACGCCGGATACCCGATCGCGTGACACCGCTCCACCGGATCACCCGTCGGACTGTCCCGGTCCACCTTGGCCAGGCCCATCGGCGGCAGGTCCAGCCCCACGACACTCACCAGCGCGAGGTCCGGGCCCGGCCCGTCCACATCCCCGATAAACCTCGGATCCAGCGCCGCCGCACGCACCACCTTGTCAGAAGTGCGCACGACGACACCGAGCGCCGCCGCCACGACGTGCGCCGCCGTCAGCACCCACCCGCCCGCCACCACGCAGCCCGACCCGTACCGGTACCGAGGACTCATCTCCGCACCACGATCGGCGATCACCTCCACCACCCGGACAGCCAGCGGCACGATCGCCATCGGCTACCCCTTCAACACGTCATCGGCCGCGGCGACCTTCACCGAGTTACCCGCACGATCCACCGGCGCCCCGAACACCACCGTCACCGTCTGTTGCGTCCCGCGCTCCCGGCTGGCACCCCCACCCAACTCAAGGTCGACCACCGGGACCTTGAAACCCGCCTTACCGTCCGCGGACCTCGTCGCCGTAACCGTCAACTCCACCGTCATCGACTCCACCGGCAGCTGAATATCCGCGCCGGCACCCGCCGCGCGAGCCTTCAACAGCTCGTCACGGAGCACCCCGATCGCGTCCGCCAACCCCAAGCCGTCCACCGACCCGGCGTTCCGCTCACCCACCCGTGGCCTCCCCACGTCGCACGGCGGGGCATCTCACACAGCGCAGGCAAGACCCGGCCCCGTTGGCCCAGAGAATACGACCGCACCACCCCACGCATCCGCTGCCGGCACACGATCGCAGGGCGGATCTCGCGGAGGCCGAAGCACGCCCACGGCGCGACGAACGAGACGGGCTCTGGTACCTGGCGCTCCCGTCGGCGGCCCGGCCGGAGCGCCACCAGGGTCGATGTCGGCCCGCCGCTTTTGATGCGGTGCGCTGAGCGTCCGGGACCGCCGCCGAAACGTGGGGGCGCTGCTCGCTTGACGTGGTTCCGGCCCCTTCGCCCTCACTCAGATACGGCCAGCGTGGCTGCCGAATCGTCCACCACCGCCGGACAGGACGATCCCGGGCGAACAGTGGGAAGTGCGAAGATTGAGGTGTGACGCTCACGGGGGGTCCCGTTGATCCGGAAGGGTGGGACTTCTTCGTCTCGTACACGGGCAAGGACCGAGCATGGGCCGAATGGCTGGCCTGGCAACTGGAGGACGCCGGACACAGCGTTCTGATCCAGGCGTGGGACTTCGTCGCGGGTTCCGACTGGGCGGCGCGGATGGACCAGGGCATCCGGTTGGCCCGGCGGACAATCGCCGTGTTGTCGGACGCCTACCTCGGTTCGGTCTACGGCGCCCAGGAGTGGCGCTCGGCGCAGGTAGCCGACCCGGGAGGGTTCGCTCGAAAGTTGCTACCGATCCGCATTGAGGACTGCCCGCGCCCCGGTCTGCTTCGCACGATCGTGTCCATTGACCTGTTCGGCCTGACGCCGGAGGACGCCCGCCGACGGCTTCTTGAGCACGTCCGTGGCGCGATCGATGGCCGTATCAAGCCCCCTGTGGCGCCGAGCTTCCCGACGCCCCCGCGCGAGGCTCCGCCGGCCAGGCGACCGGACTTCCCGACCACGCAAAGCCCGGCCGTGACCCGCGCCCTCAACGCGACCTGGTCCAGCAGCAAGGGCAGACGCGCCACCCGGCGGCCGGCTCCCGCAGATCCTGCCGGCCCACGGCCACTTGGCGATCCGCTCACCGGCCACACCGCCGGAGTGCAGTCCTTGGCTTTTTCCCCAGACGGGCAGCTCCTGGCCACCGCCAGCGCCGACACAACGGTCCGGCTGTGGAACGTCACCGACCCAGCCGACCCCGAGCCGCTCGGCCAACCCCTCGACGGAAACGCTCGGCTGTTGTCAGTGGCGTTCTCCCCAGACGGTCAGACCTTGGCCACCACCAGCGACGACACGACGGTGCAACTGTGGGACCTCACCGACCCAGCCGACCCCGGACCGCTCGGCCAGCCCCTCACCGGGCATTCCGATTGGGTCTGGTCGGTGGCGTTCTCGCCCGACGGACAGATCCTGGCGACCGCCAGCGACGACAAGACGGTTCGACTGTGGGACGTCGCCGGGCGACGGCGGCTCGGCAAACCCCTCACCAGCGACAAGGCCCCCATGTTGGCTGTGGCGTTCTCCCCGGACGGCAAGACCCTGGCCACCGGCGACGACAACAAGACCCAGCTGTGGGACCTGAGCGACCCGGCCCGCCCTCAACGGCTCGGCACGCTTCTCGTGACCGAACCGACCCGCCGACGGCGGCTCGGCGCGCGTCTCACCGAGGAGAAGGCCTGGGTGTCGTCCGTAGCCTTCTCCCCAGACGGGCGCGCCTTGGCGACTGCCGGCGGCGACAGGGCGGTGTGGCTATGGGACGTGACCGACCCGGCCCGCCCACAGGCACTCGGTCAGCCGCTCACCGGCCACACCGATGACGTGCGGTCCGTGGCCTTCGCCCCGGACGGACGAACCCTGGCCAGCGCCAGTATCGACAACACGCTCCGACTATGGGACGTGACCGACCCGGCCCGCTCACAGGCACTCGGTGAGCCTCTCACCGGCCACACCGACGGGGTGCAGTCCGTGGCTTTCGCCCCGGACGGACGAATCCTGGCCAGCGCCAGCACCGACAGCACGGTCCGACTATGGAGACTCTGATCAGCCATTGCTTCACGGAGGTTGCCGGTCAGCTCAGGTCACCTCAACCAAACCTCCACAAATGCGTCAGGTCTGCCGAAATGCGCGTCGCCACCGTCGCGCCGAGGCCCAGCGGACCAGCCGCGATGGCCGGCATCGGCCCCTACCACCATGCCTCCGCGAGCCCGCTCCCTGAACCACGCCGGCCGCCGTGCCGGCTGGGCGACGTGCCGAGCCGGCACGTTCACCAGCGGAAGGGGACGAGGTCAGGCTGCGCGTTGCTGGTCGTCGGGTCCGGTCGGAGGCATCGGCTGGCGATCCTGCTCCGGCATGACATGCAGCGGTCGTGGACTGGGGCCCTCGCACCGTAGGAAACCCTCCCAGGCGCGAGACGGCTGGCCGTCTACCTGTCGGGCAGTTTGTTCTGTAGGTCCCAGGCCGCCGAGGTCAGTTGGTCGACGACCGAGGGAAGCTTTTCAAGCTTTCTCGCCGCCCGGTCAAGCATGGTGACCACGTCCAGGTTGACGGAAGACTGCAACTTCCTCGCCGCTCGGTCGAGGGTCGTGACGGAGTCCTGGTTCAAGGCGGAACTCGCCAGGTTTGCCTCTTCAAGTTGCCGCAGCAGGTCCCGAAGCACCGCCGCCGCTTGGGAGTCGACCTCCTCGAAGCGGGCAATGGCCGCGTTCAGCTCCCGGTCCCGCTGATGGAGCACGTCGAGGATCATCTCCTCCAGGCGCGCCTCGGTCACCTGGCGCAGACCGGCCAGGGCGGTCTGGCCCGCCGCTTCTCGCTGCGCCTTCCAGCTCCTGAGCAGTTGGACCGGATACTCATCCGGGCTGGTCTTGTCGACGACCTTGTGATGCGGCGTGCACAGGAGAATCAGGTTCCCGAACGCGTTTCGTTCCTCGATGCTCATGCGAGCGTCATAGCGCGGTCCGCCAGGGCTCAATGCCGCGATGTGTGCGGTCTGAAGATTGGTGACCGGCATCCCTTTGATGAATATGACTACTGGCTCGGCGCAATCAGGCCAGTAACAGGATCCGCGACACAGTGAGGTGAGAGCTGCAACGACACCCGGCGGATAGGATCGTTTGCCTGCCATTCGCCTCGTCTCCCGGGCCAAACCGGCTCGCCACCCGTACCAGAAAAGTATTGCGCCACTCGCACGACCGTGTCTCCGGAATCGCGCGCTCGCCAGGACCGGTGGGGCCCGTTCCGCCCGGACGGGCAGACGGCAACCGGGAGGGCGGCCATGATCTTCACTACGAGATGACGACCTTCCTCGGCCGATGGAGGTAGCGGGCAGGCCGGAGCCTCCCGCAAGGTGCCGCGCGATGACTTACCCTCGCCTGCCGGTGCGGGTACCGGTTGCTCGGAGGCCGGTCCCGGCTGAGTCCCGTGCGTCGATCGCTGCGCGACAGCCGGTGCAGCATGCGGCCGGCGCGACCCGACCTCGGCCTCCGACGTTCGCGCGGTCCCCACGGCGTTCATCGACCGAACCTCCCCAGCGACCTCGGGGCGGCCCAGGCGGGCCCCCGGGTCGCCGCAGCACTGTCACCACGGGCCAGGGGCGAGCCCTCCCGCGCATCCACCGGCTCCCAGCGCAGCCGGGCTGATCTCGCTCCAGCCGTCCTCGCCGGTCGAAGGCACGAGGGGCGTCGTATCGGGAGGACTTTCTTGGCTTCTGTGGGCCGGATCGCTGGCCGCGGCGTTAGGCGAGCACGGCCTGCTGGATCGCTGTCCAGTTCCCTGCGCGCCACCAGTCGAACAGGTCTCGGGCGGCGAGGACGGGAAATCGCAGCGTGCCTACGAACGCTTGATCGGTGTAAACCTTGGGAGATCTCTGGGCCGGCAGCTTCCCGTGTTCGTGATTGACGATCAGGACGCCGCCGCCGACTGGCTCGTTCGGTCGCAGGGCTGGCCACTTCTGGAGGTGCGTGGTGAGCTTGCCCGCGAGCGATTGTGGCGCGGCTCCGCTCGTAGACTTGACCTCGACGAGGCGGCGCTCCGGACCGCGGGTGACCAGCAGGTCGGCCGACAGCGTGCCGCCGAGGTAGCGGTCAAGGTCGACGACGGTGAAACCGGCGTCTGCGAGTACCTTGCCGACGGCGGCCTCTAGTTCCGCGCCCGTCCCGTCCAGCAGTCCACCGCGGATCCCTTCGGCCGCGGTTCGCGCCTGCGTGAGCGCCGCCTGTCGGCTGGTCTTCTCCGCGGCGTGCCTGGCAGACATCTGATCCAGCGCCTTCTGTGCCGCCAGCTCCGCCGGTGTCTGCAGGGCGGGGTGGACGTGCAGCGGCGAACGCGCGCGGTGCAGCGCGCCGATCACGAACTCAGGCAACGCGTGGCCGATGAGCCAGTCAAGCAGCATGTTCCAGTCCGTGCCGTACGGGACGATGTACCACCGCTGGCTCCCGTCAGGGGCGACCCAGACACCGACAACCGTCTCGTCCAGAGGACCGAGGAGCAGCGGAACAAGATCCCCTTGAGGGGGTGGCGCCGGGCTGGTCCCTCTGCGTGCCCACTGGGCGGGCCCGGAGCCGAGCGCGAGGGACCACCACCTCGCGCCACGACGGTCGTCCTTCAGCCGCGTCCCGAGATCATGATCTGCGTGTCCCAGGCCCGGCGCCAGGCGCGGCTGTGCACCGTTGCCAAGGAGCCGGCCACGGACCGAGACGACATCAGTGAGATTGACGGTCGGGAGCATGTCAGTGGGTGGGCCGTTGCGGACGGTGTCGACGTCGCCGCGTCCGAGCATCGCGACGACCAGCGCGGGCTCGTCGCGTCGCTTCGCGCCCTCGAAGAAGCGGTTCAGCTCGGCCGTGCTGTGGATACCCGGCGCGAGCGCGGCGGCGCAGTCGCTCGTCTCCCAGCCCAGCCACCTTGGGTCGACATGGCGGGCCCGCCAATCGAAGTTTCGGTCAGACAGGGGAGACGCGGGCTGGGCCGGGGGCGGCGGTGGACTCCCCAGCGAGATCGTCGACCTGACCGGTACGGCCGTCTTCGGATCGCGCAAGCCGATGCATAGCGGCACCAGACCGCCCGTGTTACCCACGTCGCCACGATATCGACGCGGCGTGATCCTTTGGTCCGGCCGGGCGCCCCGGTGATCAACTGGGGTTGGGGGCGGGGAACACCGACCTGGCGTTGCAGCGCCGAGGCTCCCGCCAGCCTTAGGGCGGCGCCACGATCCAGCGGAGACAGGTCGGAGTCGCCGGTACTCCAGCCACTCGGCTGCGACCGGGCCCGGATCACGATCAACAGAGCGGCGCCGCCGGCAGTCGCAGAGTGAGAACGCCAGGGCCAAAGCCCGGCGGTGGGCGGGTCTGCCGGAGGGAGGAACGGCGACGTCGCCAAGCGCACAGCGACGCCGACCGAGCCAGGGCCTGGAACTCGTCTCCGGAGGCGGCCGAGCTGGCGAACAACGAAGTCCTGCAGGCGATGTGGAACACCGTCTTGGGCGGCGGCGACGACTTCATGTGCAAAGACGACCGATAGCAGCGCGCGACGGCGCCATGCGGCGACCGGCGAGGCCCGAAACGCTGGCCCCCGGCGCGGAACCGCCCGATCACGGTGGTGCGCGCCTGCGGCGCGACCTTCGGCGAGCGAGACAGGCCCTGGTACCTGCCACTCCCCGAAGACGGGTGCCGCTGATCGGTGAGCCGGGCGATACGCCCTGCTCACCGATCAGCGGCGATGCGAGAACGGCCTCAGGCCGCGACCTGCTCGCCGTCGAGCCCGGTGGGTGGCATGGGCTGGGGTGGATGCAGCCGTTTCGGCGGCTCGACGTCGAGATCGGTTTCGGTCCTGTCCGGTCTCGTGAGGGGCCTGGCTGTGGGAGGCCAGAGGCTGGCGAGCTGGACCAGGCTGAGGCGCCCGGTCCCGGGTCGGGCGAGGGGCAGCCAGCGGGTGAGGGTGGCGTCCAGGTGCTCGTCGGGTTCGGCGAGGTCCGCGGCGGTCGTCGCGATCGGCACCCGCGCCGGATGGTCGAGGCCGCGCAGCGCCTCAGTGAGCACCTCGCGCAGACGCGCTTCGCGGCGCACGGTGGTGGTCCAGATCAGGATCGGCGTGTGGATGTTGGTAGCCTCCGCGAGCCGATCGTAGGCGTTGATCTTGAAGGTGAGGCGGCGGAGCGTCTCGGTGCCGAAGTCCAGCTCGAGGAACCACTCGACCTCGCCGCGGCCCTGCTTCCAGCGGCCATAGGCATCCGGGCGCACGATGTCCCCGAACGACCGGGCGCACCGTTCCTCCGACCACCAGGCGGTGAGCCGGCCGGGGGCCTGGGGCTGGCGGGCGTGGTGGATCAGCCGGGTGAACATCCCGTTGACCGCGACCCGGTGGGCCAGGTGCAGGGAGTGGGCGATACCGATGGCCCGGTCGTGCTGGTAGCCGATCTTCTTCGGGTCCAGGCCGTCCTCATGCGCCAGCACCGCGGCGCCGGCGACGTCCAGGACGTAGTGCATGGGCGACAGGCCGCTGACCGCCAAAGGTTGGAAGCGGTCGAGGACCCGCCAGCGGTAGAGCTCCAGGAGGCGGATGTTCGCCGAGCGGCGGGTCTCCCAGCCGAGTTCGACGATCTGGTGGGTCGTCAACACCCGGTGTTCGTGGATCATCCGGACGATCCAGCGGTCCCGTGGTGTGAGGTGGCGGGCCAGCCACAGTTGGTGCTCACCGGAGGACACGACGCGGGCGGCGGGACGGTTGTAGGTACGGCGGCCGAGGTAGGTCTGCTGCGGCGGATTCGTGATCATGAGTGGGGGTCTCCTTATGGGTTGGTCAGGCAGGTGAGGGTGGGTGGGGCGGATCGCACAGACAGGCGGGGAAGAACGGGAAGCTGGGGCCGGTCGGGGTGAGCGGACCGGCGCGGGTCCGTGTCCGGATGCGCCGCCCGCTGGCACGCGGGATGCGTACCTGTCCCCTCCGGCGGGGCCCGTTACCCGACCGTGGCGAGCAGGCCGGACGTGGCCCGCTCGACCGGACCGAGGTCCACCAGGTCGAGATCGTCTGAGACGATCTCCGCCGCGTCCCCGTCCGCGGGCTGGCTGTGCGCAGGTGGCGGGAACGAAGCCGTGGCGATCGAGGGCGGGTCGCTCGCAGCGTGTTCGCCGAAGACCCGGTGGGCGTCGGCGCGTAGCTCCTTGACCAGCGCCCGCGCGCGTTTCGAGCCGACCTTCAGCCGTCGGCGTAGCTCGTCCGAGGAGATCGGCCGGCGGTGTTCCTCCCAGTAACGGGCATCCTCGCGCCGCGCCCGCTCCAACAGCCCACCATCCACCAGCGGACCGGACCCGTCCGGCGCGCGCTGCGCCGGCACAGCCGCCACCGGCGCCGCCTCCCGGACCACCCGAACCGGCGGGACCGCCGGCACGACAGCGGCCTGCGCCGGTGTGCCAACCTCCACCGGCCGCCGATCGGACTCGGCCATGGCGGCGGGAAGCGGCCCAGGGTGGCGCATCGCGCGCAACAACCCCGGGCCGACCTCGCTCCACCCGAACAGCAAAGCCGGACCGACCGCGTCGAACGCCGCCTTCCCGTACTCCCCCGCGATCACCGGCTCGGCGACGTTCAACGCCAACGTCACCAGGCTCGAAAACACCAGCAACCTGCGCGCCGGACGCAGCAACTCCACCGGCGCACCCTGCACCGCCAGCTGCCGCGTCCCCAACAAAAGGCCCACCACCGACAGGTCCACCGCCGGAGCCACCAGCGGCGCCACCCACACCGGCACCCCCAACCGCAACCCCAGCTGGAACACGTTGCCGAACCCAAAAGCGAAAGTGAGGCCCACAACCACAACCATGATCACCGTGACGAGGGTGACCGTCACATCACCGCCGACCGGCCGCTGTCCCGTCGCGGTCGCACCATCGCGGGCCATCAGACGCCACCCCCGCCGACCGCCCGCGCACCCACCAGATCCGACGCGTTACCCGGCGTAATAGGCACCGGTACACGGGCCGACACGACCAGGGCGGCCCTCGCCTGAATATGCGATGATGCTGTCCGAGCCTCCCCGGGGGCACCCACGAAAGCCCAGGTCGTAGGCGCGATTCCAGCGGCGGCCTCGTTGGCGGTCGCGATCTTGATCACCGTCTAGCCACCTTTGCGGTCAGCCCATCGGTTCGAGCGGCGCGGTCACCAGACATCCTGCGGAGCACAGCCCAGCCGGCGACGGCGTCTGGCGTGTCCGGGGATCTTCGAGTGGCGAGGACGCAGGTCGGTCAGGTGTCGGCCTCGTCCTGAGCCGATCTCGTCCGAGATCGTCGCCCTCCGCGGCCTCGGCCGCCGGCGGTTGATCGCCGTTTTGGCCCTGGCATGGTCGTGACCTGGGCGTCTCCACGACCACCACAGGGCCGAAACGGCGATCATGGGCACGAACGTGCCGGCGAACGACCGGCGCGGCCAAGATCGGCAGACATCCGGCCCGGGCGCCTCGGCCGGACGCGGCGCCGGACCTGAAGATCTACGAGGAACGGCCTAGCCCAGGCCGCATGGCGCAACCACGGCTCATGATCGCCCGGAAATGCAATTCGAAATGTCACTGTCGCAGTTTCATTTGGCGTCTCGGCGCCGCTGGGCCTGCCAGGCGCGTGGCTATCACGCAGCAGCCTGCGTCGCTTCGGAGCGGGCAGTCGCCACCGCCGGCCGAGCCGCTGCTGGAACAACCAGCCCCCACACGATCACTTCGAGGGTCCGGTCGTTCACGTCAGCCGTGACCTCGTGTTGGACAGCCGGTCGAGTTCGCCTCATGGGCGGACGGACCGGGCATGTGACCAGCGGCGGCCCTCCCGGCTGACGACGCCCACCAAGACCACGACCCACCGCGAACGCCGCCGCCGAAAGTTCGGGCGCGACGCCGAGCGGCCCGATCACGATCGTCTCGCCCCGCGGGCACTCGGTCGCGAAATGGAGCGCGAAGCGGACCAGGTAGGACCGGTGCAGCCAGAGCAGGGCGATCGGCTGGATCCATCGCCATCTTGATCCTTCACCCATGGAGACCTGGCAAGACGACACCTTCACCGTTCAGGGTCGGCAACACCGCACGTCGGCGGGTGGGTCTCAGAGGGCAGTCGCTAATAAAAACGATGCTTGCCGTGTAAACTCGGTCGGGAGATGGCCGCCGATCGAGGAGTGCGCCGTGACACGTGTGATCGTCGAGCCGTGCGTCGACGTCCTGGATCGGGCGTGTGTCGACGAGCGCGGGGGCGGCGCCGCCACCCCGCTGGTCGCCGGCCACCCTGCGCGCGCATGACCAGCCGCCCGGGCCCGGCCGACTCCGGCGGGCGCCCTGCGCCGAATGGTGGCGGCCCGCGCGTCGGCCCGGAAAGCGATCCGGTGGCCGACCGTAGCCGCCGCCACGGCGCGCTGGCCGTGGCCAGCCGCCTTGACCTGCTCCGTCTCCTGCGAGCGGCCCCGGGACCGCTCGACGCCCACCAGCTCGCCCAGGAGAGTGGCCTGGCCGTGTCGACGGTCCGCTTCCATCTGGACCGGCTGGCCGCCGCCGGCCTCGTCGTCTCCGAGCCACGGCCGCGTTCGACGCCCGGTCGCCCGCGGGTCACCTACACGTCCACCAGCCCAGGCGACGACCGAGGCGCCTACGAGCAGCTCGCCGGCGCGCTCGCGGCGAACCTGGCCGACAGCGCCGCGGACAAGGCCGCGCGGGCGGAGCGAGCCGGCCGAGCCTGGGCCGACGAACGCTACTCAGCGCGGTCCCGCGACGTCGACGGGCCGCCGGGCCGCGAGCTTCGAGCGCTTGGCGACGTCCTGCAGGAGGTCATGGCGTTGTTCACCGAGGTGGGCTTCGACCCGGAACTCGACGGCGAACCCGGCGGCCAGCGCCTTTTGCTGCACGCCTGCCCGTTTCTTGGCGTCGCCAAGGCTCATCCCGACGTGGTCTGCACCCTGCACCTCGGACTCCTGCGCGGAACGCTGGAACACCTCGGGGCGCCGCCCCTCGACACCCGCCTCGTGCCCTTCGCCGAGCCCGGCCTGTGCGTGGCGCACCTGACGACGCCGTCCGGACCTGCTCGCGGGAGATCCCGTGCGTGACACCGCCGTGGTCCTTCAGGTGGCCATCCCGTTCGTCTGGTTCGGGCTCGTAGCCGGGATCTCGTTTCTCGAGGCGCCGCTGAAGTTCCGCGCGCCGGGCATCACGATCCCGTTGGGCCTGGGCATCGGCCGGTTGGTGTTCCGCGCGGTCAACCGGCTGGAGGTCGTCCTGGCCGCCGTCCTTCTCGTCGCCCTGGCCCTTCACACACCGACTGCCCCGGCGTGGGGGGTGACCGCCGCGGTCCTCGGCGTTCTCGCCGTCCAGCTCGCGGTCCTGCGCCCCGCGCTCGACCGGCGGGCCGAGCAGATCATCGCGGGAAACCCGCCGCCACCTTCCCACCGGCACGTCGCCTACATCGTCCTGGAGGCCGTCAAAGTGATCCTGCTGCCGATTCTCGGGGTCCTGCTCGCCCAAGTTCTTCTCTGATGACCGCCAGCACGGAGCAAGGGCCGGTCCGGGACATCACGGGCCGAGACGACATCGCCGCGCTGATCACCGCGTTCTACGGCAGGGCGTTCGCCGACCCGCTGCTCGGCCCGATCTTTATCGACGTCGCGCGTCTCGACCTGGCCGCACACCTGCCAATCATGTGCGACTTCTGGGAAACCGTCCTCTTTCAGGCCGGCGCCTACCACCGGAACGCGCTGCACGTCCACGCCGCGATTCACGCAAAAGCCCCGCTGGGCCCGCAACATTTCGCCCGCTGGCTCGAGCTGTGGGCCGGCACGATCGACGACCTGTACCAGGGCGAACGCGCCGAACGGGCCAAGCTACAGGCCACCCGCATCGCGGGCTCGCTGTGCCGACGCCTCGCCGGCGAGCCGGCCAGCGAGCTCGTCACCATCTCGCGTCATCCCCGCCAGGCTGAGCGCTCCTGACGGACACCGTCCGGGTCGAATTCCGTCCCCAATCAGGACCTGGATCGGATCACTGGCGAATAACGAGGCCTGTCGCCGCGGGCCGATCGGTCCCCCGGTCCGCGGGCCGAACGCACCAGCGCGAGCGGCCGGGTGTTACCGGCCGTCGTAGGCCAACGGATACGTCGGATCAGGGCCGGTCGCTCCTGATCGGGATGCCCGTCGTGCTGAGAATCTGTCTCAGTAGCGGCCGGCGCCGCCGGCGGACCCAGAAGGCAGGGCATGATGCGTCGCAGGACATTCGATTTTCTGCTGTCGACGGGCGGGCTCGTCGTCGCGGTGGTGCTGTTCATCGCGGGCGGGCTGCTGCTGTGGGGTCACAGTTTCGCGAACGACAACGTGCGCAACCAACTGGCCGCCGAGCAGATCTATTTCCCAGCCAAGGGCAGTAAGGCGCTGGCCGACCCGCGCATCGGGCCGTACCTGAACAAATACGCCGGCCAGCAGTTGGTCACCGGCCCGCAGGCCGAAGCCTATGCGGACCACTTCATCAAGGTGCACCTGAGCGAGGCCGCCGGCGGACAGACCTATGCGCAGGTCAGCCAGAAGGCCCAGGCAGACCCGAACAACGCCAAGCTCGCCGGCCAGGTGGAGACGCTGTTCCGGGGCGAGACACTGCGGGGCCTGCTGCTGGAGGCCTACGGGTTCTGGAAGCTCGGCCAGATCGCGCTCATCGCCGCGATCGCCAGCTTCGTGCTCGGTGGCGTGATGCTGCTGCTGACCAGCCTCGGTCTGCTACACCTACGGCGCACCGGCCCGGCCGAGGAACTCACCTTCGGCCACAAGCCCACTCCGCAGCCTGCCACCTAGCCGGCCCGTCGCGGTCGGCCCGTGCCGCAACCCCTCCCCGCGGCCGAACGATCGCCGGTTCAGCCCTCGAATCCTCGTAGCCAGGGCCGTTTCGTAGCCACCAGAGCGTGAAACAGCGATCATGGTGAGGAACTGACCCTGGCGCGGCCTCCGGGTCCGCCCCGACCGGCCGAGGGGAACTGTGGAGAGACAGGTTCAGTACGAAGCGCTTCGGGCGGAGATCATTGCCTGGCAGTCCAACCGGACCACGGTCGCCATGCAGATAGCCACCGCCGAAGCGACGATCCTGGGCCTGGTCACGTCTCTGGCGAAAAACTTCCTGTGGACCGCCCTGACGTCCACAATTCTGGTCCTGCTCGCCGCGTCGATCATCTACACCTACTACGGCGCCGAGAAGAGCTCCCGGATCGGGGCATACATCAAGGTTTTCCTGGAGGACGATCGAGGAGACTGGGAGAGCATCCGCGGCGAGTTCCCTCAGGGCAGGTTCAGCAATCTCAACGCAATGCTGGCCAATATCTACCTGGCGTTGGGCGTCGCCGCGCTCGTGGTTCCGCTCGCCTCGGCGAACGAGCGCGGACAGCCCTGGTATGGCTGGAGCATGGTCGGCGCCTCGGGCGCAATGTACGTGGCCGCGCTCGTCCTGCTCTATGTCGCCTCGTACGGGCGGCGCGACGGGTTCGAGCAGCACTTCGTGCGGATAAAGGCCGAGATAGCCGCACAGGACGCTACGCCGTAGCGACGACTCGGAGCCCGACCACTGATCTTGACTCCCAGGCCGGACCGGGCCGGCCCACCCCCTGCGCCAGCCATCGGCGCGCGCGGCGACTCCTGGCACGATGACGGGTGAGCCAGGTGGGGGTGTGGGGTGCAGGAGCTTGGGATTGAGCTGTTCGGACGGTTCCGGGTCGCGGTGGGCGACCGGGTCGTCCCGGACAGCTCGTGGTCTCGCCGTAAGCCGGCCGCGCTGGTCAAGCTCCTGGCGCTGGCACCGGGACATCGTCTGCGGCGCGAAAAGGTGATGGACCAGCTCTGGCCCGACCTCGACGCCGCGGCCGCGGCCGCGAACCTGCGCAAGGCGTTGCTCGAGGCGCGGCGGGCGCTCGCCGGGGAGGGCGCGGACGGAGCGGATCTCATCGTCTCGATCGGCGACCTCCTCGCGCTCCCGGCGGATCACCTGCGCGTCGACGTGGACGACTACTGGACGGCCGCCGCCGCGGCGCGCCGGGCGCAGGACGCGGACGCCTACGTCCAGGCCATGGAGCTCCATCGCGACGGTCTGCTGCCCGAGGACGTCTACGAGGAATGGGCCGACGGCCCCCGGGACGAGCTGCTCGCCGACTGGACCGCGCTCGCCGCGGAGCTCGCCGGGCTCATGGAGGCTCGCGGCGAGCTCGCGAAGGCCGCGCACGCGGTGGCTCGGCTGGTCGCCGCCGACCCATCGCACGAGGACAACCAGGCGTGGCTGATGCGGCTGTACGCGCTGGCCGGGCGACGCGAGGACGCGCGGCGCCAGTACGACCGGCTGCGCGAGTCGCTCGCCGCCGAGCTGGGCACCGAGCCGAGCGCGCGCACGCAGCGTCTGTACGAGGAAATCCGGATGGACCAGGTCTCCGCGCCCGAGCTGCCCGTCGCCCTGTGGGAGCGGGTCGGCGACCTGCGCGCTCAGTCGGGAGACGCCGACGCGACCGCCAAGGCCTACGAGCAGGCGCTGATGGCGTCGGCGGACACGGCGACGGCCGGGCGGCTGCACCGCAAGATCGCCACCGCGTTGCTGATGCTGCACCTGCCCGACTCGGCCGAGCCGCATCTCGACGCCGCAGACAGGCTCGGCCCGGACGCGGCCGAACAGGGCCGGCTGGTCTGCCTGCGCGCGAACATCAGCTGGGAGCGGGGCGACCTCGAGACGGCACGGCGGCTGGCCACGCGGGCGCACGAGCTCGCGGTCACGCACGGCGAGCGGGACGACGTCACCGATGCGCTGGAGGCGCTCGCGATCATCTCGCACATCGAGGGCACCTGGCGCTCGGGGCTGCAGGACCAGATCCACCGGATCGCCTCCGACGATCTGGGCGACCGCGTCAGCCGGTTCTACGAGATCAACCACTGCATCGGGCAGAACCAGCTCTACAGCGACAAGTTCGCGGGCGACGTCGACGACTACGCGCGCCAGACGCTGGTGCTCGCGGAACGCGCCGACGCGGTCGGCGCGCAGGCTTTCGCCTGGTGCCTGCTCGGCGAGTCGCTCCTGCTGCGAGGCCATTGGGACGAGGCCGCCGCCTGCCTGGAACGCAGCTGTGAGCTGTACGCGCCCATGGGCAGCCGGTCGGTCGCGCTGCCGTGGCTTCGCCTCGCTGAGCTCGCCGTGTGTACCGGCGAGCTCGACCAGGTCGCGCCGCGGCTCAAGCGGGCCGCCGCCATCGCCGCGGTGACCCCGCTCTCGCGGCACGCCTGGGCCCGGCTGCACGCGACCGCGGCGCTCGCGGCACTGGAGCGGGGTGATCCGGACGGCGCGCTGCGGGCGGTGCGCGCCGCGCAGCGCACCGCGGAACGGTACGGCGAGTGCGCGACCTGCGGCGCGTTGCTGAACCCGATCGGCGCCGAGACGTTCGCGCGGATCGGTGACAGCGCGGGCGCGGCCGCCTTCGCCGCCGCCGCGGCGAGGACCGCGGCGTCCTTCGAAAGCACCGCCTTCCGCGCGATGGCAGCGTCCGCCGACGGCAGCGCCGCGACCGCCGACGGCGACCAGACGCTGGCACAAGCCCGCTTCGAGGCCGCGGCGGCGCTGTACGAGAAGGCCGAGCAGCCGTTCTGGGCGGCCCGGTCGCGGCGGCTGGCGGCCGGCCTGGCGTGAGGGAACGCCCAGGGAACGGCCCGTTCGTAGTGTCGTCCGTGTCCCCAGGAACCGGCGGCTGGCGCCGGGCCGTGAGATGACGGAGATACCGATGACTCTGACGATTGGCGACACCGCGCCTGACTTCGTGGCCGCGACCACCGAGGGGGCGATCAGCTTCCATGAGTGGATTGGTGACTCGTGGGCGGTGCTCTTCTCGCACCCCAAGAACTTCACGCCGATCTGCACCACCGAGCTCGGCTACGTCGCCTCGATCAAGCCCGAGTTCGACCGCCGCGGCGTGAAGATCATCGGCCTGTCCGTGGACCCGGTCGAGCTGCACGAGGACTGGGCCAAGGACATCGCCGAGACCCAGGGCACCGCGCCGAACTACCCCCTGATCGGCGACTCCGACTTCACGATCTCCAAGGCCTACGGCATGCTCGGCGCCGACGTCTCCGGTGACCCGTCGGACCGCACCGCGGCCGACAACCAGACCGTGCGCAACGTGTTCGTGATCGGCCCCGACAAGAAGATCAAACTGATCCTCGTCTACCCGATGACGACCGGCCGCAACTTCGACGAGGTCCTGCGGGTCATCGACTCCCTGCAGCTCACCGCCAAGCACAAGGTCGCCACCCCGGTGAACTGGAAGCAGGGCGAAGACGTCGTCATCGCCGGCTCGGTCAACAACGAGCAGGCCAAGGAACTCTTCGGCACCTGGCAGGCACCGAAGCCCTACCTGCGCATCGTCCCCCAGCCCAGCGCCTGACCGGCCGGCACGGTCACGGCCGGAGCTCAGTGAACGCGGAACAGCGATCATGACCGTCAGCGGAAGAACGCGCGTGCTGGTGCTGGGAGCCGGGTTCGGTGGCCTGGAACTCACGGCACGGCTGTCCGAGGAGCTGGGCGACGAGATCGAGATCGTCCTGATCGACCAGGCGGACGGCTTCGTGTTCGGCTTCTCCAAGCTCGACGTGATGTTCGGGCGCACCACCGAGGAGGCGGTGACGCATCCGTATCGCGACCTGGTCAGGCCCGGCGTGCGTTTCGTGCGGACCACGGTCCGCGCGATCGACCCCGAGGCTCGGCGGGTCGAGACGGACGCCGGCCCGTTCGAGGGCGACATCCTGGTGGTGGCGCTCGGCGCCGACCTGCAGCCGTCGGCGACGCCGGGCCTCGTCGAGGCCGGCCACGAGTTCTACACCGTGGCCGGCGCGTTCGCCACGCGAAGGGTGCTCGACAGCTTCGACGGTGGTCGGGTGGTCGTCGCCGTCACCTCGACACCGTTCAAGTGCCCGCCGGCTCCCAGCGAGACCGCGTTGCTCGTCCACGACCTCCTGGTCAGCCGTGGCCTGCGTGAGTCGAGCGAGGTCGCGCTGGTGATGCCGTTGGGCGTTCCCATCCCGCCGTCGCCGGCGGCGTCGAAGGCGCTGTTGGCGGCGTTCGCGGAACGCGGGATCGCCTGGCATCCGGAACGGCTGGTGCGCGCGCTCGACCCAGGACGGAAGGTCGCGTTGCTCTCGGACGGTGACGAGCTGCCCTTCGACCTCTTCCTCGGCGTACCGGTGCACCGGGCACCGGCGGTCGTGCGGGACTCGGGGATGTGCGTCGACGGCTGGGTCCCGGTCGACCCGCGCACCCTCGAGACGCGGTTCGCGAACGTGTACGCGGTCGGCGACGTCACGAGCGTCGGCACGCCCAAGGCAGGGGTCTTCGCCGAGGGCCAGGCCGCCGTCGTGGCCGAGGAGATCATCGCGCGGTACCGCGGTCACGGGGATCCGTCGGCCTATGACGGACGAGGGGTCTGCTACATCGAGTTCGGCGGCCATCGGGTGGCGCGTGTCGATGTCACCTTCCGTGCGGGGGAAAAGCCTCGTGGGAGCTTCGACGACCCGTCGGCGCTGTATGCGGCTGACAAGGCGGAATTCGGGTCCAGCCGGATCCAGCGATGGTTCGGCCGCGGCTGGACCACGCTCGTGCCGGGATCGGCCGAGCCGGTTCCGTAACGGCCCGCGCCGCGTGGCCGGCCAACCCAGTGGCTGGGGGCACTGGGTTGGCCGGCCGGGCGGTCGCGGGCCAGGTTCCGGCACACGGCGCCGACGTACCGGAACCGCACAGCCAGGTCCATCAAGTGATCACGATGGAGCGGCTGGCGGCCTCAGGACGCGCCGTACGCCCGAAGCGCGGGACGCAAACCCCGGCACGCGGTGGTAAGAGCCCCGGCCGAGGCACCGATGGCAGTCACCAGCGCCAGGCCGACGAAGGCGAGCCCGACGACGCCGACGCCCTCGCCATGGGCGGTCCGCAGCATCAGGACCACCGCTGCCGTGGACGCCGCGGTCGCGACGATCAGCAGGGCGGCGACCGGAACGGCCAGTAGTCCGGGCAGGCGCAGCGCACTGGCTGGCGGCGCGGCTCGGGTGGTGGCGAGCGCCGGGCCCACGCCGGCCGCGACCAGCGCGCAGACGAAGCCAAGCGTCCAGACAACCAGCGCACCGACGAACAGGCCTGAGAAGTGCGGGTTCTGCGCGATCGGCGGATACGTCCGCCGCCAGGCGACGAGCCCGGCAAGACCCAGCAGATCCACGACGACCGCGACTGCCGCGATCAGCAACGGCCGGACGATCGGCCATTCACCCCGGCGGGCGGCCAGCAGGAAGACCCGCAGCAGGGGAATCGAGGCGATCAGGATCAGCGCGGCGCTCACCGCGATGGCGACCAGGGAAGTGTTCAACAACGGGATGACACCCGACGGCACGTGCGCGGGTTCCGGATCCAGCAACGCCCGGTTGACGGCCGGCGTCACCAGGAATCCCGCGCACCAACAGACCCAGGTGGTGGCGATTGTCGCCTGCAGCCGCCGGCGAACCCGCTCCGTGCCGTCGGTCGCGACGACGGCACGACTCCACGCGCGAGCGCCATTCACGATCAGGTCGAGAACGGTCCGGGTGCGGACCTCGGTGTCCTCCAGCAGACCGCGGACCTCCGCTCCGTACCGTTCGCGAAACGACGGCGGATAGCAGGAGAGCACCAGCAGGGCGACCCGCCGGGGCGCGTTCACGCCGTTACCGCGTCGAGCCGGGACAGGCCCGTCCTGGCCAGCGACCGCATCGCCGTCAGCCGCTCGCGCAGCACCGTCGCGCCCGCCGCGGTGATCCGATAGGGCCGGCGCCGCTGCTCGCCCGGCATCGCCTGGATGAACCCGCGTTCCTCCAGCCGAGAAAGCGCCCCGTACAGGGTGCCGGGCCCGAGCGTCACCCCGGCCTGCTCGGCGATGTCCGCCGTCATGGCGTACCCGTGTTTCGGCCCGTCGGCCAGGCTGGTCAGGATCAGCACCGCCGGATCCGCCCAGCCCACGTCATCCCTGCGCCTCATATGCCCTCCGTCTCACGTACTACGTGAAACGTAGAAGACGTCGGCGCGGCCGTCAACGCCCGACCCGGGCGAGCAGGGGGGCGCTCGCCTCGCGGATGGCGGGCCGGGCGGGCTCGACACGCGGGAGGCGACGCGCCGGAGGCCGGGCAACCCGCCCCAGCGGGGCGACGTCAGATCCACCGTGAGACGCAGACGTCGCGCCGCCACCCTCGGCGTGCTCGTGGGCCTGGCGGTGGTCACCGTCGCCGCCTGCGAGAACGGGTCCGGCCGGCCGTGGGCCGCCGGAACCTCGCCCACCCGGTCCACCGACCGGGTGCTCTCCCCCGGCCCGGTCGTCGCCGAGGCCTCGCCGGTCGCCCCGACCCCGCAGGCCCCGGCCACCGAACCGCCGTCCCAGGTCCCGACCCCGACCGCGACGGCGCTGCCCGCGGCGATGGCGGCGGTCTCCCTGCCGACCGTTTCCTTGCCGACGGTTTCCTTGCCGACGGTCTCGCTGCCGCCGGTTCCGGTGCCACCGATCGGCCCACCGCCGACGCCCGGCGCCGGTATACCGGGACGGCTGTTCGGGCGGGACTGGGACCGGATTCCCACGGACCGCAAGGTCGTCGCGCTTACCTTCGACGCCGGGGCGAACGCCGACGGCGTCGGGCAGATCCTCGCGACGCTGACGCGCGAACACGTGCCGGCGACGTTCTTTCTCACCGGGGACTTCGCCGACGACTATCCGGCGCAGGCACGGAACATCGCGGTCGGCGGTTTCCGGCTGGGCAACTACTCGGCCACCCACCCGTCCTTCACGACGCTGACCGACTCGGCGATCCGCGACCAGGTCCTCGGCGCCGAGCACGACATCCGGGTGGCGACCGGCGGCGACCCGCGGCCGCTGTTCCGGTTCCCGTTCGGCGACCGCGACCAGCGGACCATCGCAGCCGTGAACACGCTCGGCTACGTCACAGTCCGTTGGACGGTCGACACCCTCGGGTGGCAGGGCACCTCGGGCGGGGGTAGCGCGGAGTCGGTCACCAGTCGGGTGGTGGCCGCGCTGACACCGGGCGAGATCGTCCTGATGCACCTGGGCTCGCACCCGCGGGACCACTCGACGCTCGACGCGGACGCGCTTCCTGAGATCATCAAGGCCCTGCGCGACCGCGGCTACGGCTTCGTCACCCTCGCCAGCCTGCTGGCGTAGCGCCGTGACCGTCGACGTCTGCCCGCCGCCTTGATCGCCGTTTTCGCCCTCGGGTGGCTACGGAACAGCGCCAGATACGACCACCGGAGGGTCGAAACGGCGATCATGGGAGGCCGAACCGGGCGAGCCCTGGCGGAGGTGGCTAGGTCGTCGTCGGGCGACGCGCGGTCAGCGGGCGCCGCGCAGGAGGCGGCCGGGGCGGGCTCCGGTGTCCTTGCCGCCCCGGCGGGTGACGGTGCCGGCGACCATCGTGAGGTCGTAGCCCGAGGCGTCCTGGATGAGGCGCCGGCCGCCGGCGGGCAGGTCGTATGCCATCCGGGGGGTGTGCAGGGTCAGGCGGTCGAGGTCGACGACGTTCAGGTCGGCGCGCTTGCCCGCCTCCACGACGCCCCGGTCGCCGAGGCCGAACAGGGCCGCCGTGTCCGCGCTCTGCTTCTTGACCAGGAACTCGAGCGGGAGCCGCTCACCCCGGGTACGGTCGCGGGCCCAGTGGGTGAGCAGGAATGTCGGGTAGGACGCGTCGCAGATCGTGCCGCAGTGGGCGCCGCCGTCGGAGAGGCCCGAGACGCCCGCCGGGTGGGTGAGCATCTCGCGGATGGCGTCGTGGTTGGCGTCCGAGTAGTTGAAGAACGGGATCATCAGCATCGACGTCGCCGGGTGATCGGTTCCGGCCGCGGACTCCAGCATCAGGTCGTAGAGGGCTTCCAGGCCGGGCACTCCGCGCTGCTCGGCGATGGCCGCGACGGTGCGCTCGCGGGTCGGCTCGTAGTCGGGCGGGTCGCCGATCGCGTAGAGCCGGTCGAGGGCGACCGCGATCAGGTCCTTGATGCCGTCGAACTGCACCGACCGGTCGACGGGCAGGTCCTGCTCGGCGAGGATCGCCGTCCGGACCGCGGGCCTGGCCAGCTCGAAGCCGCGTTCTCGTGGCGTGAGGTGGCTCAGCGAGCGGAACGTCTGCCGATGGGAGAAGGCGTGCAGGCCGGCGAATCCGATCAGCAGGCCGAAGGGGCGGGCGGCCACCTGCGGGTAGAGGGGTGCACCGGCCTCGAACGCGGCGGCGGAGGTCTCCATGAGCTCACGCCACAGGTTGGGCGCGGCGTCCACCTGCAACAGGGCATACGAGACCGGCCGGTCGATCTCCTCGGCAAGCCGGCGCATCCAGTCCAGCTCCCGGGCTGGCGCAAGGATGTCCTCCCCCGCGGCGCCCGTCGGGGCGAGCTCGAAGACCGCCCGGCCGCCCCGGGCCATCGCCCGGCCGAGGCCGAAGAGCTCGTCCTCGGCGGCGAAGGTGCCCGGGACGGGCTCGCCGCCGATGGCCCGGTGGGCGAGCGTCCGCGAGGTGGAGAAGCCGAGTGCCCCGGCCTCGACGGCCTCCTGGACGAGGCGCGCCATCGCCTCGATGTCGTCGGGCGTGGCCGGCTCGTTGCGGGCACCCCGGTCGCCCATGACGTAGGCGCGCAGCGGGCCGTGCCCGATCTGGACGCCGAAGTCGACGGCCAGCCCCCGGTCGGCGAGCCGGTCCAGATAGCCGGGGAAAGACTCCCAGCCCCAGGTCATCCCCTCGGTGAGCGCCGTGCCGGGGATGTCCTCGACGCCCTCCATCAGCTTGATCAGCCATTCCTCGCGGCCGGGCGTCACCGGGGCGAAGCCGACGCCGCAGTTGCCCGAGACCACCGTCGTCACGCCATGGCCGCTGGACGGCTCAAGCAGGGTGTCCCAGGTGACCTGGCCGTCGTAGTGGGTGTGGATGTCGACGAAGCCTGGCAGGACGTGCTTCCCGGTCGCGTCGATGGTCTCGACGGCTTCGGTCTCGATGCCGCTCGAACCGGGTAACTCCCCGGTCCTGCGGACGTCGACGATCATCCCGTCCTTGATGCCGACGTCGGCCCGGAACGGCGCGGCCCCGGTGCCATCCACGACCAGGCCGCCGACGATCTTCGAATCCAGCATCCGGCATCCCTCATTCGGCCCGGTCGGCGACGCAGCGGCGTCACGGCGCGGATTTATACATTATCCGCAGTATGACCCGCGTCACAGGGCAAACGGAAGTCATTCGGCGGCCGCGGCCCGACCCGTCACGCCAGACAGCAGGGAGCGAACGCGACATAGGGTGTGCCGACCCCGCGCCGGGCGCCCGAGACACGCCGAAGCGAGGCAGATCGGGCGCGCCTTCCCGCGAGCCGGATAATTCGGCCGGTGCGGCCCGAGCAGGGCGTCGCCAGCTAGCAGGGTGGAGGTGCGGTCCCGGTGACGGTGACAGAGACCGGCGGTCGGGGCGGCGTCACGCCGAACGGGACCGCGCCTGGCGCCGCCGCGCCGGCCAGCCCGGGCACGCTGACGAGCCCGCCGGTCGGGCGGGTGATGGGCACCGAGGAGGCCACCCCGCTGCTGTTCCACGTCGCGCTCGACGAGGACAGCTACCTGCAGCTCGACGACGTCGTCGTCACGGTCCGCCAGGTCCCCGGCATCGGTCCGGTGATGACGGCCGGCGTCGTGACCCAGGTGGAGGCGCGGCACGAGGGCGCGAGCTTCGACTCGGACGTCTTCCTGATCGCCGACGGCGTGCTGCCCGCGCAGGTGCAGGAGATCGCCGAGGTGACGACGACCCGGGTCGAGCCGGAGATCTACGTCCCGCCGCGGCCCGGCGCGCTGGTGCGCCGCGCGACCGGTGACGAACGGGCGACCGCGCTGTACTTCGACCAGATGGACCGGCGCGTCCCCGTCGGCCTCGGCCGGGACGGCACGCCGATCTACGTCAACCTGGAGTTCCTCGACGGCACCCGCGGCGCGCACGTCTCGATCAGCGGGATCTCCGGCGTCGCGACGAAGACGAGCTTCGCGCTGTTCCTGCTCTACTCGATCTTCCGGTGCGGGGTGCTCGGCCGGGCCGCCGTGAACGCGAAGGCGCTGGTCTTCTCGGTCAAGGGCGAGGACCTGCTCTTCCTCGACCACGCGAACAACCGGCTGACCGACGAGATCCGCAACGTCTACGACCGGCTCGGGCTGCCGGCCGAGCCGTTCGCGTCCGCCGGCTTCTTCGCCCCGCCGCTGCCCGGGGACACGACCGGCCGGCCCAACGTCGCGAGCCGCACCTCGGGGGTGAGCGCCTTCTGGTGGACCCCGCTGGAGTTCTGCCAGGGCGAGCTGCTCCCCTACGTCTTCGCCGACGCGGAGGACGACCGCCAGCAGTACACGATGGTCGTGCACCAGGTGACGAACCGGCTGCGCCAGGACGTCGTCCCGTACGGCGTCGACGGGGCGGTCAAGCTGGAGGGCGAGGTCCTCAAGACGTACGAGAACCTCGTCGACTTCATCATCGAGCGCGTCAACGACGAGGACGCCCGCTCCCGCTGGGCCGGTCCGGCGACCGGCGCCGGAACGGTGAACGCGTTCGTGCGCCGGCTGCGCTCGTCGCTGCGGGCGCTGCGGCCGCTGATCCGGGCCGACATCCCGGACGCGCCGGGCCGGCGGGTGAGCACCGCCGACCACCAGGTGACGGTCGTCGACCTGCACAACCTGCCCGAACGGGCCCAGCGGTTCGTCGTCGGCGTCGTGCTGGCCGCGGAGACCCGGCGCAAGGAGGAGGCCGGGCCGGGCGGCCTGCTGTTCACGATGCTGGACGAGCTGAACAAGTACGCGCCCCGCGACGGGACGAGCCCCATCAAGGAGGTGCTGCTCGACATCGCGGAACGCGGCCGGTCGCTCGGCATCATCCTGGTCGGCGCGCAGCAGACGGCGAGCGAGGTGGAGCGCCGGATCATCGCCAACAGCGCGATCAGGGTGGTCGGCCGACTGGACCCGGCGGAGGCGTCCCGGCCGGAGTACGGCTTCCTGCCGCCCGGGCAGCGGGCCAGGGCGACACTGGCGAAACCTGGGACGATGTTCGTCACGCAGCCGGAGATCCCGGTACCGCTGGCGGTCACCTTCCCCTTCCCCGCGTGGGCGACCCGGCCCTCGGAGAGCGCGGACGGTGGCGCCGCCCCGGCGGTGACCGGATCGGCGAGCCCGGCGACACCGCCCCGGCCCGACCCGTTCACCCTGCTGCCCGACCCCGACGACGACCCGCCGCCGTTCTGACCAGCACCGATCCGACTAGCACCGTTCTGACTAGCACCGTTCTGACTAGCACCGTTCTGAGCCGCGCCACGAAGGACCGGTCGCCATGAAGTTCCTGCACACGTCCGACTGGCATATCGGGAAGTCGCTCAAGGGCCGCAGCCGGCTCGACGACCAGGAGGCGGTGCTGCGGGAGGTCGTCGGCATCGCCCGGGACAACGAGGTCGACGCGGTGCTGGTCGCGGGCGACGTGTACGACTCGGCCGCGCCGTCGGCCGAGGCCCAGCGGCTCGCCGTCCAGACGCTGCTCGGTTTCCAGCGCACCGGCGCCGAGGTCATCGTGATCGCCGGGAACCACGACCATCCACGCTCGTTCGAGGCCTACCGGCCGCTGATGGGGGCGGCCGGGATCACGATGGTCGGCACGCCCCGGCGGGCGGACAAGGGCGGCGTGATCGCGTTCAACGCCCGCGGCACCGGCGAACCGGTCCGGGTGGCGGTGCTGCCGTTCCTCTCGCAGCGCTTCGCGATCCGGGCCGCCGAGCTCGTCACCCAGACCCCGGCCCAGAACGCGGCCCGCTACGACCAGGTGGTCCGCGACCTGCTCACCGCACTGCGGTCCGGGTTCTCGGACGAGGCCGTGAACCTGGTCCTCGCGCATCTGACCGTCACCGGCGGGCAGCTCGGCGGCGGCGAACGGCTGGCGCAGTCGATCTTCGACTACTACGTGCCGGCGACCGCGTTCCCCGCCGACGCGCACTACGTCGCGCTCGGCCACCTGCACCGCCGCCAGACGCTGCCGGCGCCCTGCCCGGTCGAGTACTGCGGCTCACCGCTCGCGGTCGACTTCGGCGAGCAGGACAACACCCCCGTCGTCCGCGTCGTCACCGCCTCGCC
This sequence comes from Pseudofrankia inefficax, assembly GCF_000166135.1. Taxonomy (NCBI): domain Bacteria; kingdom Bacillati; phylum Actinomycetota; class Actinomycetes; order Frankiales; family Frankiaceae; genus Pseudofrankia; species Pseudofrankia inefficax. Next base: position 1,065,399 of record NC_014666.1, on the reverse strand, counting down.
GGGCACGCCCGCGAGCGGCGTCGACATTCCGGTGACGACCGGCCGGCGGCTGCGGACCGTGCGCGGGACGGTGGCCGAGCTGGCCGACGGGGCCGCCGAGTACGGCGACGCCTACCTGCGGGTCTGGGTGCGTGAGCCGGCTCGGGCCGGGCTGCGCGAACAGGTCCAGGAGGTCCTTCCGAACGCCCTCGAGGTCCGGATCGACCCCGAGTTCGCCGCCGCCGCGGCGGCCGCCGCCGCCGGCGACCGGCCGAGCCGCCCGTCCACCGGCCAGCGCGGCCCGGGCGAGCTGTTCCACGAGTACCTGGGCAGCCAGAACGTGGCCGACGACCGGGTCGAGCGGCTGTTCGCCCGGCTGCACGACGAAATTGTCGGAGCCGAGCGGGATGGTTAGGCCGTGTTGATTGGTTCGCGGCGTCCGGGCGCGGCCCTCCGCCGCGAACGGGGCTCGCTGGGTGGTTCCTGGCCGGGAGGTTCTGTTCTTCACGGGGTGGTGGGCTGATGCGGCCGGTGCTGCTGGAGATGGCCGGGTTCGGCTCGTTCCGGGACGCGGCGACGGTGGACTTCGCGGACGCCGACTACTTCGCGCTCGTCGGGCCGACCGGGTCGGGGAAGTCGACGGTCTTCGACGCGATGACGTTCGCGCTGTTCGGGTCCGTGCCGCGGTGGAACCATCGCGGCCTGGTCTCGCTGGCGCTGGCCCCGACGGTCGCCCGGGGCACCGTCCGGCTGGTCTTCGACGCGGCCGGCAACCGGTATGTCGTCGCCCGGGAGCTACGCCGGCTCGGCAACGGCAGCGTGACGGTCCGCAACGCCCGGCTGGAGCGGCTGGCCGACCCCGCCGGCCTGGCCGCGCCCGGAGCGCCGACCGAGGTCGTGGCGGCGGACTCCGAGGTGAGCCGGGCGGTCGAGACCCTGCTGGGGCTCAGCTTCGAGCACTTCTGCGCCTGCGTCGTGCTCCCGCAGGGCGAGTTCGCCGAGTTCCTGCACGCCAAGCCGGCCGACCGGCAGAAGATCCTCACCAGGCTGCTCGGCCTCGGCGTCTACGACGAGATCCGGGCCGCGGCGAACGAGCAGGCCAAGACGAGCCAGCACGGCGTCGAGGCGCTGGACAAGCAGCTCGCCGGTTACGAGGACGCCACCGAGGAGGCCGCGCGGACCGCCGCCGCCCGGGTGGAGACGTTGGCCGAGGTGGTGACCCGCGTCGACGCCGCGCTCGGCGAGATCACCACCAAGGCCGCGGCCGCCGAGCGTGCGACGACAGAGCTGTCCCGTGTCCAGCGCGAGCGGGACCTGCTCGCGACGGTCCGGATGCCGGCTGATGTGGTCACGCTGACGGCCAGGCTGGCCGCCACCGCCGCGGCCGCCGCCACGGTGGCCGCGGCCCGCCTGGCCGCCGAGCGGGTCGACAGCGCGGCCCGCTCGGCCCTGGCGGCGGCCCCCGACCGCGCCCCGCTGGAGCAGGCCCGCCGCGACCACGCCGAGCTGGGCAAGCTGGAGGCGGCCCAGCCGGGGGCACAGGCGACCCATGCCGCCGCGCGGACCACCCTCGACCGGCTCACCGCGGCCGTCACCGATACCCGGGCGGCCCGGGACGCGGGCGTCGCCGCTCGCGACGAGGCGGCCCGCGCGGCGCAGGCCGTCGCCGACGAGGTCGCGCGGCTGCGCGCCGAGCGCGACCGGCTGGCCGCGGTCCGCACCCCACAGGGCGTCGTCGAGCTGGCCTCGCGGCTGCGCGCCGCCCAGCGCGCCGCCGCCGAGTCCGGCGCGCTGCGGCGAGCCGCGGAGCAGGCCGACATCGACGCCAGAGCCGCCCTCGACGCGGCACCGAACCGGGCGGCCCTGGAACGCGCCCGCGACGGTCACGACGAGCTCGCCCGCCTCGCGCCGGCCCGGGTCGCGGCCGACACCGCGCACGCCGACGCCCGGCGCGGGCTGGACGCGGCGGTGGCCGGCGTCGAGGCGGCCCGCCACGCCCGCGACGCGGCGGCGGCCGCGCTGGAGCGGGCACAGACCGCCGACCTGGCGGCCGCGCTGCGTCCCCACCTCGTCGCGGGCGAGCCCTGCCCGGTATGTGAGCAGGCGGTCGCCACGCTGCCCGCGGCCGTGGGCCAGCCGGTGGCGCTCGCCGCCGCGCGATCCGCGCTGGACCGCGCCGCCAAGGACCTCGAAGCGCGGGAGCGGCGGGCCGCGGACGCGGGCCGCGCCGAGTACGAGACCCGCCTGCGCCAGCGGAACCTGGTGGACCGGGCCGACGAGCTGCACCGCTCGCTCGCGGGCCAGGACGCCGCCGGTGTGGCCGCGCGGCTCGCCGAGCTCACCCGGTGCGAGCAGGTCGCGGCCAGGGCGGCGCGCGAGCTGGCGGCCACCCGGGTCGACGCGGACGCCGCCGGCCGCGCCGCGGCCGCCCTGGTGACGGCCGGCTCCCGGGCTCGCGCCCAGCTGGTCGAAGCCCGGGACCCGCTGGTCGGCCTGGGCGCGCCCGGCCTGGTCGACGGCGAACCGGCCGAGGGCGGGGACGGCCTCGGCGTCGACCTGGCCGCGAGCTGGGCCCGGCTCGTCGGCTGGGCCGGCGAGCTCGCCGGGCGGCGATCCGCCGAGCTGGGCGCGGCCGCGGCCCGCGACGCCGCCGCCCGCGACGCGCTGAGCGCCGCGACCGCCGCCCACGCCCAGGCCGCGAGCACCGCGGAGCGGGCGGAACGCGACCAGGTGGCGGCCCTGCACGACGAGCGCACCGCCGCGAACCGGCTGGAATCGCTCAACACCCGGGTCACCCAGCTGCGCGCGGTCCTCACCGGGCTGCCCTCGGCCGCGGACGTGACGGCCACGCTCACCGAGCTGGACCGGCTCGCCGAGAACGCCAAGGCCGCCGACGAGGGCCTGCGCGCCGCCCGGGCCGAGGCTGACGCCGCCGACGCCGCGCTGCACGCCGCCCAGGACGCGCTGCGCGCCGCCCAGTCGGCGTTCGCCAGCACCCGGGACACCGTCGTCGCGCTCGGCGCACCGGCGCTCGGCGGCCAGGACCTGTTGGCCGACTGGACGGCGCTCACCCGCTGGGCGGCCACCGAGGCGACCGCCCGGGACGGGCGGCTGCCCGCCCTCGGTGACGCCGTCACCCACGCCGGGCAGGCCAGGGACGAGACGGCCCAGGCCCTGGTCGAGCTGCTCACCGCGCACGGCATCCCGACGGACGGCCTCGTCAGCGAGACGGCGGCGCGGGCCGCGTCGGCGGCGCTCGAACGGGCCCGCGCGCAGCGGGACCGGGTCGCCGAGCGGCGCGCCGAGGCCGCCGGGGTGCGCGCCGAGCTCGTGAAGACCCGCGAGGCCGAGCAGGTCGCCCACCAGCTCGGCGTGCTGCTGCGTTCGGACCGCTTCCAGCGCTGGCTGGTGGCCGCCGCGCTCGACCTGCTCGTCGAGGACGCGTCGCGGACGCTCCTGGAGCTGTCCAACGGCCAGTTCGAGCTCACCCACGACGACGGGGACTTCATCGTCATCGACCACGCCGACGCCGACTCCCAGCGCCCGGTGCGCACGCTTTCCGGCGGCGAGACCTTCCAGGCGAGCCTCGCGCTCGCGCTGGCGCTGTCCGCCCAGCTCACGACGATGGCCGCGACCGGCGCCGCCCGGCTCGACTCGATCTTCCTGGACGAGGGCTTCGGCACCCTCGACGACGCGACCCTCGACACCGTCGCGAGCACGCTGGAGAACCTCGCGGGCGGAGGCGGTGTCGGCGGTGGCCGGATGGTCGGGATCGTGACCCACGTCCAGGCACTGGCCGAACGGGTCCCCGTCCGGTTCGCCGTGAGCCGCGACGAACGCACGTCCACCGTCGTCCGGGAGACGGCATGAGCACCCCCGCGGCGGTCGCGGCCACGGGTGGGATGCGGTTCAGCATCGACCCCTGGGACCCGAGCTACGGCACCTCTGTCGCCGACGACGGCTTCAAGGAGTCGACGGCGAAGATCGAGGCCGGGGTCGAGGAGGCTCCGTCCGCGTGGCGGCCGGTGCCACTCCCGGCCGCTCGGGGCCGGCTCGTCGCGGCGCCCGAGGCGGTGTTGTTCGTCGACGGGGTCCGCCGGGAGGACGCCCGCGGCTGGATCGATGACCTGGCGCCGGCCGACACCCGGGCGACCTCGGCCGTCCCGGCGGTCTGCGCGTCGTTCGCCAGCGGCGTCGTCTGCAGCTGCGCGCTCGGGGCCCATCTGCTGACCGCGCGGGTGGAACGTGGCCTGTTCACCCCGGCGCGCCACGCCGGTGACATCGCCACGCAGGGTGGCACCTACCGGTTCAGGCCGGTCACCGACGACGGCCCCAACGGCCTGAACCTCGCCATCCAACAGGCCATGACGACCTTGGAGATCGCCACCGCCGCCGGCGCGCGCCATGGCCACGCCACGGGCGCGGGCGCGGGCGGACAAGCGTGGCCCGGCCCGGACGGCGGCGCCGGGCCGGCACCGGATGGCTCCTTCGCCGACGTGCCGACGTGGCCTTCCGACACCGAGAGACCGGGCGACCCGTTCGCGGCCGGGCCGACCGGGCCGTGGCCCCGGCAGCGGCTCGCCGAGCACCCGACGGACCAGCCCGGCGACGCGGCCCAGGATCGGAGCGCCCTGCTTGTCGTCGACGGGCCGTTGCGGGGCAGGACGCACATGCCACGCACGCTCGGGTTCATCAAGACGCACCACTCGCGGTACCTGGAAGCACCCCAGCATGAGGTGGTCGGCCGGCTCGAACCGGGCGAACGCACACCGGTCTTCATGATGGGCACCAACTGGGACCGCTTCACCTGGTACCTGCGCCTACCGAGCCGGCCCGGGGCGCCCTGGGCCGGGGTCGCCCGGGTCGAGTGCCCGGCGAGCCTGCCCGCGGCCGACGCGATCGGGCTGGCCGACCTCAGCCAGGTGGTGCTGCCGCGCTTCGCCTCGCACGAGTTCAAGGACGGCCGAGCCCCGCAGAACCTCTACCCGATCGCCGGCCTCGAACGATCCCTGCGCCGCCGCCTGGGCGACCACCAGCTCCTCTACCGCTCGCTGCGCCGCGCCGCCCTGGGCGCGCCGACCGGCTGACGCGGCTGGCGGCTGGTGGCTGACGGCTGACGGCTGACGGCTGACGGCTGACGGCTCATGATCGTCGTTTTCGCCCTGAACTGGTCGTTACGAGCGGCTGATTGCGACCAGTCGAGGGCCAAGACGGCGATCACGGACCGTCGGCTTGGCCGCCGCGGTGCCGACTTGGCGGCCGCCGCGGTGCCGGCGTCGCCGGCTGCCTGGGCGTCGGCGTGGGCGTGGTGCCGGCGGCGGGCGCGATTGGGGCGAACGCGGTGCGGGCGGGAACGGGTCGCGGGGACGCGCGGGGCGGGTGAGGCTGAGACGCCCAACCATTCCAGCCCGCGCCGAAGGGTGCCCAGAATGGCCGACCGTACCGTCCCGCTGCGCACCCTGGTCATCCTCGGCGCGCTGACCGCGTTCGGGCCGCTGTCGATGGACCTCTACCTGCCGGCCCTGCCCGCCCTGACCCGGGACCTGGGCGTCAGCGCGTCGCTCGGGCAGTTGACGATGACGTCCTGCATGGTCGGGCTCGCCGTCGGGCAGCTGGTCGCCGGGCCCGTCAGCGACGCGTTCGGGCGGCGCCGGCCGCTGCTGGCCGGTGTCGCCTGCTGGGCTGTGATGTCGGTCGCGTGCGCGTTCGCGCCGGATGTCGGGACGCTGGCCGGGCTGCGGCTGGTGCAGGGGCTGGCCGGGGGCGCGGGTGTCGTGGTGGCCCGGGCCGTCGTACGGGACCTGTTCGACACCGCGGCCGCGGCCCGGGTGTTCTCGCTGCTGCTGCTGGTCATGGCGATGGCGCCGGTGGTGGCGCCGCTGCTCGGGGGGCAGCTGATGCACGTGACGTCGTGGCGAGGGCTCTTTCTCGCGTTGACGCTCATCGGCTGCGCCCTGCTCGCGGCCGCGGCGTTGGGGATCTCCGAGACGCTGCCGCCCGCGCGCCGGGTGCACAGCGGGGCCCGGGCCACCGCCGGCCAGCTGGTAACCGTGCTGCGCGACCGGCGGGCCGTCGGCTACGCCGCCGTGCTCGGCCTCGGCGGCGGCATGCTGTTCACCTACATCTCCATGGGCCCGTTCGTGATGCAGAACGGGCACGGGCTGTCGCCGCAGGGGTTCTCGTTCGTCTTCGCGGCCAATGCGCTCGGGCTCGCGGCCGCGAGCCGGCTGAACATGCTGCTGGTCGGGCGGCTCGGGCCGGCCCGGATGCTCTCGATCGGGCTCGCGATCGCGGTGGCCAGCACCTGGGCGATGACGCTCGCCGCCTCGCTGCGGCTGCCCCTGGCCGTGCTGCTGGCACTGCTGGGGATCACCGTCGCCTCGGTTTCGATGATCATGCCGAACACGACCGCGCTGGCGATGGAGAAGCACGGCACTCGGGCCGGCGCGGTGTCCGGCCTGCTGGGCCTGTCCCAGTTCGGCCTCGGCGGCCTGATCGGCCCGCTGGTCTCCCTGGGCGGGGTGACCACGCTGACGATGGCCGCGACGATGGCCGCGACCGCGTCGGCCGCGCTGCTGGTCCGCCACGCCGTCGCCCGGGTCCCGGCCCAGGAGGCCGTGGAGGCCGACCCCGCGCCGCCGGTCCTGCCCGCGGGCGGGCTCGGCCGCTCGGCCTCGTGAGGCGCGGGCGCGGGCCGGCGTGGCTCAGGTCTTGGTGGAGCGGTAGTACCGCAGGGCGCCCTCGGCCAGCGGGATCGGGAAGGTCGCGATGGCGCTGCGACGGTCCAGCGCGTTGGCGACCGGGATCTGCGCGGCGATCTCGGCCCGGGCGTCGAACAGGACGCGGGTGACCTCCTCGACGAGGCCAGGGTCGGTGTCGGCCCGGGTGACCAGCAGGTCGGGGACGGCGACGGTGGTCGTGTCGGTCGGCGGGCCGGCCAGCCGGTAGGTGTCGGCGAGGATGGTGCCGGGGCGGTACGCGGGGTCGGACCGGGCATGCAGCTGCGCGGCCAGCGAGCCGAGCGGGACCAGGCGGATCGAGGTGGCGTCGGCCAGGTCGGTGATCCCGCCGGTCGGCAGGCCGCCCGACCAGAAGAACGCGTCGAGGTCACCGTTCTCCAGCGCGGCCACCGATTCGTTGATACCGAGCCGGCTGACGGTCATCGACTTCTCCGGGATGCCCGCGACGGAGAGCATCCGCTCGGAGATGAGCTCGGTGCCGGAGCCGTCGGAGCCGATCGAGACGCGCCGGCCCCGCAGGTCGGCCAGGGTGTGGATCGGGCCGTCGGCGCGGACGACCAGGTGCATGTAGTCGTCGTAGATCCGGGCCAGCGCCCGGATCGGCTCGGGCCGGTCGAACGGGGCGCGCCCGGCGACCGCGGCGGAGGCCGCGTCGGCCGCCGTAAAGGCGAACACGTTGGGCGACAACGCGACCTGCCGGACATTGTCGACGGACGCGGTGGTCGCCATCGCCTCGGCGTCGACACCGGCGAGCCGGTGGTTGATCGCGGCAGCGAGCGCGACGCCGTAGGAGTAGTAGATGCCCTTGGTCGCGCCGGTCAGGATGACGATCGTGCCGTGACGGTACTGGCGCTGCTGGCCGTTGCGGGTCACGGCCACGGACCCGAGGGTGATGGCCACGATCACCACGAGGGCCGCCGACAGGCCGACGAGCAGACGGCGGCGCGACCACCAGCCGCCCGGGCTCGGGCGTCGCAACCGCCGCATGACCGCCCGACCATACCCGCTGTCCAGGTTTGCCGGGTGCGCGATCCCGTCTCGCCCGGCGGCCGCGCGGCCCGGGCGAGGGAAGCTCGCCCGGGCCGGCGGGGTCCTACCTGGTCGGCTTGCCGCTCGTGACCTTGATGGTGACCGTCGCGGTGCTGGTGTAGGTGCCGGTCAGCCTGGTGGTGTCGATCGCGAGGAAGCCGCCGTCGTCCTGCTGGCCGTTCGGGAGGATCTTGGCCTGCAGGGTGAACGGCGTGGTCGCGGTCTGCGTCAGGCCCGAGATGCCGAAGTCGCTGTCGTTGCTGACGACGACGGTTCTGCCGTGGTCGGTGGTCGCGACGCCCTCGACCTTGTCGTGGCCGAAGAAGCCGCCGGTCGGGTCGAGGGTGCTGACCAGGCCGCCGAGGTCGACGTCAAGCGCCTTGGCCACCGGGGTGACGCCGACGCCGGCGAGCGTCGTGACCGCCTCGGCGGTGGTGGCCTTGCCGACCGTGGCGTCGATGCTGCGCTGGGCCGTGCCGACGAGCAGGCCGCCCTTGGCCGCGTCATAGGTCGCGCCCGCGACGGTCGAGTGCGGGCCGACGTCGGTGGCGCCGGCCAGGTCGATCTTGAAGAGCTTCTTGAAGGCGCCGGGCTCGACCTTCCCGTCTCGCTCGTCGACGAGGAACGTGCTGTTCGACAACGCGGTGATCTCGCTGACGGCGCTGCCCGTGGTCGCCGGGTCGTCGAGCAGGTAGAGGTACTCGTGGGTGGCCCTGGTCCGCAGGTTGTAGGTCACGATGCGCAGGGTCGGCACGTTCGCCGGCTTGGCGGTCAGGTCGGGGGTCTGCAGGGCCGACTGCATGACGCCCACGAGCGTCGAGCCGTCGGGGGTGATCGTCAGGCCCTCCATGCCCTTGTTCGGGACCCGGAACTTCAGCTCACTCGGCAGCGAGCCGTCGAACGGCGAGATCCGGCCGATCTGCTTGCCGTTACGGTCGAAATGCGTGATGTACGGGCCGTACTCGTCGGAGACCCAGAACGTCCCGTCAGGCAGCGCGACCAGGCCCTCGGAGTCGTACCCGGTCGCGCTGCACGGCAGCGCGGTGCCGTTGAGGTCGGTGACGGTCTCACCGGTGTTGGCCTCGCAGTTGACCTGACCGTTGTACGGGGTCCCGTCGCCGGCCCTGAGCGGGATGGAGCGCAGCAGCTGCGCCGTGCCGTCGGCCGCGAACCTGAACAGGCCGATCGCCGGGTCGAACGTCGTGATCGGCTCGACCTTGGTGCCGTTCGGCCCGTCGACGTTGGGGCCGCGGTCGGTGAGGCCGTAGAACTCGTTCTTCTGGCCTGGCGCGGGGTAGAGCGACGAGCCGTAGGCGCCACCCGTGATCGTCACTCCGCCGATCGTCGCCAGCGGCTTCAGCGTCGTGTCCCATTCCTGGACGGCGTCGCTGATCGTGTAGGTGAAGGTGTCCGTGCCGGTGAAGCCGGCGTTCGGCTTGTAGTCGAACGTGCCGTCGCGGCGCAGCGAGACCGTGCCGTTCGCCGGCCGGGTGTTCGCGACGATCGTCAGTGGGCTGCCGCTGTCGTTGCGGAGCACGCCGGCGCCGCCGTGGACGGTGAGCGTGCCGCCGCTCTGGACGCCGTAGCTGTCGCCACGGGCCGACAGAGCTGGGCCACGCCCGCCGGCCTGGGCGGTTCCCGCGCCCAGCAGCGTGAGGGCGATCGCCCCGGCCGCGGCCGAGATGATGCGAAGGCGGTTCACAAGGACCCCCAAATGTCCCCGACGCGTGCCGGGCGGCACGCCGTAGGGCAGCCTTCATCGCGCCGATGGCGGTCTCCGGTCGCGGACATGGAGCGGCAGTGAACCCGGCCCCACGAGTCTCCCCGCGGCGACCGCCCGGAGGCCGGCTCAGGTGGCCGGCTCAGGGCGCGGGCTGAGGCGGCCGGCTCAGGAGGCCGGCACCTTGGCCGGCTGGGGCGGCGTGGCGAGGTCAGCGGCCGGGCGCCGCGGCACGCTCAGTGTCACCGCGAGGCCGGTGGGCTCGGCGAGGGCCACCGAGAGGGCGCCACCGGAGGCGCCCAGCAGCGTGCTGGCGATGCTGAGACCCAGGCCGGAGCCGCCGACGTTCACGTTGCGGGGACTTCGCCAGAACCGGCGACCGACGACGGGCAGCTCGTCCTCCGCGACGCCGGGACCCTGGTCGCGGAGGACGATCCGGATCGCGTCGGCGGCCCGGGTGACGATCACCTCGACGGTCGACGCCGTCGGCGAGAACTTGATCGCGTTGTCGACGACGGCGTCCAGCGCGCTGCCGAGCGCCGTCCGGTCGGCGTAGCCCATCGCCTCGGACAGCCCGGCCTGGGCGAGCGCGATCTGCCGGGTCGCCGCGACCAGCCGCCAGGCGGCGAGCCGCTCCCTGGTCATCGCGACCACGTCGAACGCCGCCGGGCGGGCCGCCGCGTGCTCGGCCTGGGCCAGCGCGAGCAGCTCGTCCAGCACCTCGGTCAGCCGCCGTCCCTCCGTCCGGGTCTCCTCCAGCTCGTCGAGCCATTCGGCCGGCAGGCCCAGGCCGATGTTCTCGATCCGCAGCAGCAGCGCGGACAGCGGGTTGCGCAGCTGGTGGGACGCGTCCGCGACGAACGCCCGCTGCTGGGAGATGACCTCCTGGACGTGGTCGGCCATCTCGTTGAACGCCGTCGCCAGCCGGCGCAGCTCCGGCGGTCCGACCCGCTCGGAGACGCGGGTCGACAGCTGGCCCGTGGCGATGGCGTGCGTCACCGCGTCCAGGCTGTTGATCGGGGCCAGCACCCAGCGGGTCAGCCGCAGCGCGACCGCGACGCACAGCAGCAGCGCCGCCAGCTCCCCCAGCCCGAGCAGCAGCCAGCGGCGCAGCTCCTCGCCGCGCAGCCGGCCGGTCGGTGAGACGGTCAGCGCGGCACCGATCACGTCGCCGCCGGACAGCACCGGCTCGGCGATCACCAGCGGCCGGTCCTGCCAGGGCCAGATCTGCGCGGGATCCTCGCCGCCGCGCCCGCGCAGCGCCGCGTTCAGCTGCTGGCGCACCCGCGGGTCGGTGGCCGGGACGGTCTGGCGGGACGCGGCCCGGACGGAGGAGTCGCGGCCGTAGACGACGGCCGTGATGCCGTACACCTGGTCGTAGCGCACCAGCTCGTCGGTCAGCGTCCGGTTGCCGTCCGGACCGGGGTTCTGGCCGGCCAGACCGGCGAACCGGCTCGTGTCACCGAGCCGGTCGAAGAACATGTCCTGCTGCAGGCCCTCGGCCATGCTGCGCGCGAGTGGCACGCCGAGCACGACCAACGCCGTCGCCATCAGCGCCAGGAGGATCACGAGCAGCCGGGCACGCACCGCTCGCTCAGGCTCGCCGTCGTCGTTTCGCCGCGGTGGCGAGCTCGGTCACGCTCGCGTCCACGCCGTCGTCGTCCGCGCCGTCATGCACCGCGGCCGCGTCGCCCACCGCGGCACCGTCGCCGCCGAGCGGCGGCGGCGCGGGAGCCCCCGCCGCCGAGAGCCGATACCCGACCCCGCGCACCGTCTGGACGACGAACGGATCGCCGAGCTTCGCCCGCAGCGACGCGACGTGCACCTCCAGGGTGCGCGAGGCCGACTGGACCGACGAGCCCCACACCTCGCTGATCAGCTGCTCCCGCCGGAACACCACACCCGGCGCCCGGGCCAGCTCGGCGAGCAGGTCGAACTCCTTGCGGGTCAGCGCGAGGACCCGCCCGTCCCCTGCCGTCACCTCGCGGCCGTCCAGGTGGATGCGCAGGCCACGGGTCTCGACCACCCGGCCGACCGCCGCGGCGCCGGGGACGTCGCCGGCGTTCTCTCCCGCGAGCCCGTCGGCCCGGCCTCCGCCAGCGGCCGGCGCACCGGCCTCGCCGTCGGCGGAGGCGAGCGGGTCGGGCCGGGAGCGGCGGACGACCGCGTGGATGCGGGCGATCAGCTCCCGCAGGTCGTAGGGCTTGACGATGTAGTCGTCGGCCCCGAGGTAGAGGCCATGGATGCGCGCCGACAGGTCGGAACGCGCCGTCACCATGATCACCGGAGTGTTGGAGACCTTGCGGATCCGGCTGCACACCTCGAAGCCGTCCCGGTCGGGCAGGCCCAGGTCGAGCAGCACCAGGTCGGGCCGGGTGTGCATCAGGTCCAGCGCGCGGGCGGCCGTCCTGGCTCGCACGATGTCGAAGCCGTGGCGGCCCAGCACGCCCGACAGGGCCGCGGCGACCCGGTCGTCGTCCTCCACGATCAACAGCCGCATGGGCACTCCCGTCCGGCTGCGACGCGCCGTCGTGGCGCGGTCAACCTCCTGGCATCACCCCACCGACCGGCCCACCGTCGCGCCGCCCGTCTCGCCCGACAAGCTAGCACTCCGGCCCGGTCCGCTCTGGATCTCCCACAGATCGCGCCCCACCGCAAGCCGGCAACCGGCCCAGATCGGGGCGAACCCAGGATTACCTGCCCACCGGGCGCCGCCACACACCGGCAACTGCTCCACCAGGCCTGTCGGCTAGGTACCGGGGGCGGGCAGCGGCGCGTCGACGGCGATCCGGCGCCCGCGCCGGCGGCCAGGGGTGGAGGTCGAGCGGGAGTCGGGGACGGTCGCCGACAGGAAGGCCGCCAGCAGGCACAGGAAGGCCGCGCCGTACCAGGCCGCGGTGTAGGTGCCGGTCGCGCCGCGCACCCAGCCGGCCGCGATGGCCGCGACCGCCGCGCCGAGCTGGTGGGACGCGAACACCCAGCCGAACACCACCGGCGCGCGCTCCCCGAACGCCGACCGGCACAGCGAGATCGTCGGCGGCACCGTCGCCACCCAGTCCAGCCCGTAGACGACGACAAAGGCGATCATGCTCGGGTGCAGCCGGGACGAGAGCAGCAACGGGAGCCCGGCGAGCCCACAGCCACGCAGCGCGTAGTACATGACGAGCAGGTGGCGGCTGTCGAAGCGGTCGGTGAGCCAGCCCGAGGCGACCGTCCCGACGATGTCGAACACGCCGACGACGGCGAGCAGGCTGGCCGCCGTGACCTCGGGCAGCCCGTGGTCGTGCGCGGCCGGGACGAAGTGGGTGCCCACCAGCCCGTTGGTACTGAGGCCGCAGATGAAGAAACCGCCGGCGAGTGCCCAGAACGCCCGGTCGCGCAGCACCCCGAGAAGCCCGGACACCGCCGCGCCCGCCGCCGCGGCGGCCGAGGCCTCACGCGCTCCGTCCGGCGGGCGGACGGCGGCCAGCTGGGCCCCGTCCGGTTCCGGCCGGGCGCCGTAGGGCCGAAGACCGACGTCGCCGGGATAGTCCCGGATGCCGACCAGCACGAGCGGCACGACGGCGGCGGCGGCCACCGTCACCACCAGCGCCGCCGTCCGCCAGCCGTACCGGTCGACGAGCGCGGCCAGGCCCGGCAGGAAGATCAGCTGCCCGGTCGCGCCACCCGCCGTGAGCACGCCGACGACGAGGCCGCGCCGCCGCTCGAACCAGCGGCCGGCCACGGTCGCGGCGAACACGAGCGCCATCGAGCCGGTACCGAGCCCGACCAGCACACCCCAGCAGGCGATCAGCTGCCAGGTGGACGTCATGAACACCGTCAGCCCGCTGCCGGTGGCGACGAGCAGCAGCGCGACCGAAACCACCCGCCGGATGCCGAACCGCTCCATCAGCGCGGCGGCGAACGGAGCGGTCAGGCCGTACAGCACGAGGTTGACCGACACGGCCGACGAGATGGTCGCCCGGGACCAGCCGAACTCGTCCTGCAGCGGAAGGATGAAGACGCTGGGCACCGCCCGGAAGCCCGCGGCGCCGACCAGCGCCACGAACGTCACCGCGGCCACCAGCCAGGCCCGATGCGGCAGCCGGCCCCGCCACCCGCCGGCCAGCTCCGCCGACGCCGGCGCCCGCGGCTGCTGGTCCCGCGCTTCCTGGGTCTCTCCGGGCACCGAGGTCACGATTCCAGCATGCCGGACCCCTGCGCCGCGGAACCGTCCCTTCCGGCCACGTCCCCCACCAAACCAGCCACGTAACCGAGCGGACCGGCACCAGGCAGACGAGCACCTGACCAAAACTCGGCCAAGATCCCGACCCTGGACCAGCGCCGCCCCCGCTCTCGTCGCCCACCTCGAACCAGCTTGGTGAGGGCGCTTGGCGCCCGAAGCGGCGGAGCGGCCGGCGGGCGCTTAGCGCCCGTTCCGGCCGCTACGCCCTAGAGATCGGCGACCTGCGGGATCACCTGGGAGCCGACGATCTCCAGGGGGCGGATCTTCGAGACGTCGACGACCCGGCCGATGACCTCCTGGATCCCGAGGGACGCGAGCCGCTCCAGCTCGGCGAGGATCGCACCGACGTTCTTGCCGTCCTCGCCCGGGTCGAACTCGAAGTAGGAGGTCTTGGTGATCTCGTCGTAGTCCCGGCCCTCGCGCTCGCAGTGCTCGCGCAGGACGTCCAGCTTGTGGGCCAGGTCGGGACCGGCGAACAGGTTGCAGGCCTGGGCGTACTTGGCCACCAGCCGCAGCGTCTTCTTCTCGCCGCCACCCCCGATCATGATCGGCGGGTGCGGGCGGGTGAGGTTCTGCGGGGAGTTCAGCGGCCGGGTCAGCTGGAAGTGCGTGCCGGTGTAGGGGCTGTCGTCGTCCGACCACATCTTCAGGCAGATCTGGAGGGTCTCCTCCAGCCGCTCGAACCGCTCGGCGACCGGTGGGAACGGGATGCCGAGGGCCACGGACTCCTCGTCGTTCCAGGCAGCGCCGACGCCGAGCCAGGCCCGGCCCCCGGACAGCACGTCCAGCGTCGTGATCGTCTTCGCCAGCACGCCCGGATGCCGGTAGACGGCGCCGGTCACCAGGGTGAGCAGCTTGACCCGCTCGGTGATCGCGGCCAGGTAGCCCAGCGTGGTGTAGGCCTCGAGCATGTCGTTCTCCGGCGGGCCGACGAACGCGATCTGGAAGAAGTGATCCATCACGGCGAGCTTGTCGAAGCCGGCCGCGTCGGCCGTCCTGGCGATCTCGGCGAGGTCGGCGCCGAGGCGCGCCGGGCCGCCGGGCCAGGTGAAGTCGGGAATCTGGAGTCCAATTCGCACCGCGCGTGGCCCTTCCCATCGGTTGCGACCTAAGTCGCTGGTTGAGTAACGCACCTCACCAAGTACTCACAAGCAAAACGAAATCGGTTACTCGGGGTACTCGGCAAAGAACACCATGAACAAGCCGCGGAATTCCCACGCGCCGGGGCCGGCGGTCCGCACCGCCCACACCGCGCTGTGTCGCGACGACGGGCGTCGTCGCGCGGCGGTGCCGCGGCACGCCGGACGTCCTGCGAGGCAGGTGTCGTGGTGAGGCGGGTGTCGAGACGGAACGGTCCGGCCGCGTTACGTGGTCTCCGCTCCCAACCTATGCCTCGGGCGCGACCGATGCGGCGACGCGACGACGCCCGGCGCGACGGCTGAAGGACGCCCGGTTCAGCCGAAGAAGGCCGATCCCAACACCGGCACAGACCGGCGTCGCCAGAGAAACACCAGCGGCTTGGAACGAATCGGAATGGGCGACAATTAGGGCATGTCGAACCGGGTCCGCCAGCAGGTCCAGCGCCACGTGTCGGGCGCCGGCCCGAGGTCCGGTGCCTCCGGGACGGGCCGCCGGCCCGGCGCACCCAACCCGCGCTGTCCGCGGCGCGCCGGCTGTCGGCGCGACCGGAGCACGGACGACGGCGGGCACCCCGAATGATTCCCGTCGGGCCCCCGTCGCGCCGGTACCGGCTGATCCGGGTCGCCCAGCTCCTCATGGTCCTCGCGGTCGGGCTGCTGGCCGTCGCCTCCTTCGCCGGGTCCTCCACCCTGACGGCGGTCGCGTGGCCGCTGCGCGACACGTTCACCCTGGCCGCCGCCGGGTTCTGCGTCGCGCGGGCGGTCCTCGTCCGGGGCGACCGGCTGCCCTGGGCCGTCCTCGGCGGCGGCCTCGCCTGCTACGGCGCCGCGACGCTGGCGTACAGCCTCACCGAGCACCTGCGCGCCGGCCAGCAGGTGGCGATGTCCCCCTCGGTCGCCGACGTCGGCTGGCTGGCCTTCTACCCCGCCTGCTACGCCTCGGTCCTGCTCCTGCTGCGCCACCGGGTGCTGCGGCTGCCGCTGAGCGTGCTGTTCGACAGCGCCATCGGGCTGCTCGGGTTCGCCGCGCTCGCCGGCGCGCTCAAGGAGGCGGTCGAGCACCACGACCCGGCGCTCAGCCCTGGCCAGGTCGTGCTCGCGCTGGTCTACCCGCTCGCGGACCTGCTGCTGGTGCTGATGGTCGTGAGCGTCTTCGGCGTGCTGGGCCGGCGGGCGGGGCGGGTGTGGTGGCTGCTCGGCTGCGGCCTGCTGTGCTTCGTCGCCGCCGACGCGACGATGGCGTCGAGCGCGACGGGCTCCGGCGGCTTCTCCCCTGGCGGGCCGCCCGACACCTTCTGGGCGCTGTCCGCGCTGATGCTGACCTTCGCGGCCTGGCAGCGCCAGCCGCGGGCGCCCAGGGTGCGGGCCAACGGCTGGCCCGTCATGATCGTCCCGTCGGTCCTCACGCTCACCGCGATCGGCATCCTGGTGGCGGGCGCGACCGAGCGGCTGCCGCTGTACACGGTGGTTCTCGCGGCCGCGACGCTCGTGACCGGCCTCGGGCGCGCGGGGTTCAGCATCCTGGAGGTCCAGCGGCTGGCCGAGTCCAAGGAACAGGCCCACACCGACCACCTGACCCACCAGCTCAACCGGCGCGGCCTGGACGAACGGCTGCGCGCGGCGATCGCCGCGGCCGACACCACGGGTCACCCGCTCGCCCTGCTGCTGCTCGACCTCGACCGGTTCAAGCTGGTGAACGACTCGCTCGGCCACCGGGTCGGCGACCAGCTGCTCGCCGAGGTGAGCGCCCGGATCGCCACGGCGCTGCGGCCCGGGGACACGCTGGCCCGGCTCGGCGGCGACGAGTTCGCCGTGCTGCTGGAACGGACCGACTGCGTGGGCGCCCAGCTGGTCGCCGACCGGGTGCGCGCCGCGCTGGCCGACGTCTTCCAGGTCGACGTGCTGACGGTGGCGGTCACGGCCAGCATCGGCACGGCCATCTACCCGGAACAGGCGGCGAACGCCGACGAGCTGCTCGCCCGGGCCGACATCGCGATGTACACGGCGAAGCGCCACCACACCGGCGTCGAGCACTTCGACCCCCGGGAAGCCCTCGACCCGCTGCTTGAGTTCACCATGACCGAGTCGCTGCGGGTCGGGATCGGGGAGCACCAGATCGAGGCGCACTATCAGCCGAAGGTGGAGATCGCCACCGGCCGGGTCCGTTCGGTGGAGGCGCTGGCCCGCTGGCGGCACCCAGAGCGCGGCCTGCTCACCCCGGCGTCGTTCGTGCCACTGGCCGAGCACGCGGGGCTGATGAGCTCGCTGACCACCGCGGTGCTGGAGCGGGCCTGCACCCAGCTGGCGTGCTGGCGGGAGGTCGGCCTGGACGTCACCGCGGCGGTGAACATCTCCGCCACCGACCTGCTCGACGCCACGTTCCCGCGTCACGTCGAAGGCGTGCTCGCCCGCCACGGGCTGGCCGCCGACGCCCTGGAGCTGGAGCTGACCGAGACGACGCTGATGCTCGACCGGAGCCGGGCCGCCGCCGTCCTGCGCCAGCTGCACGACCAGGGCGTCGGCATCGCGCTGGACGACTACGGCACCGGCTACTCGACGCTCGGCTACCTGGGCGGCGACTTCCCCGTCGACGTGCTCAAGCTCGACCGGTCGTTCGTCAGCCGGCTGGAGTGCGACGACGTGGCCCGCAAGATCGTCAGCTCGACGATCGACCTCGCGCACCAGCTCGGGCTGCGGGTGGTGGCCGAGGGCGTCGAGACCGGGCGGGCGCTGGACCTCCTGCGCGAGTTCGGCTGCGACCTGGCGCAGGGCTTCCTGATCGGCGAGCCGAGCCCGGCCGTCGACATCACCCCGCTGCTCTCGGACGTCCCGGGCCGTGGGCCGGCGGCCGCGCACCGGTGAGCCTGACCGCGCGCCCGAGCCCGCCCGCCCCGAGCTGGTGGGACACGCTGCCGCTGGCCACGGGCCCGCCGGACGGCCCGGTCGTGGTCGGCGGTGGGCCCACTCCGGCGGCGCTGATCGGCGCGTACCGGGCCGGCGTCTTCCCGTGGCCGCTCCCCCCGCCGAGCGAGGACCTGCCCCCCGGGGTGCCGCCCCGGCTCGCGCAGCTGCTGCGCCGGCGCCACCGGATGTCCGAGCTGCCGTGGTGGTGCCCCGACCCGCGGGCCGTGATCCCCGCCGGGGCGGTGCGGGCGAGCCGCTCGCTGCGCCGGCGGGTCCGGTCCTGCGGCTGGACGACCACGCTGGACCTGCGGTTCGACGAGGTGGTCGAACGCTGCCGGCGGACCGGCACCGAGGTCTGGATCACCGACGAGCTGCGGGCCGGCTACGCCCGGCTCCATGCGCTTGGCTGGGCGCACAGCCTGGAGGTCTGGGACGGCGACGAGCTCGCCGGCGGGGTGTTCGGCATCCTCGTCGGCGGCGTCTACGTCGGTGAGTCGATGTTCCACGCCCGCACCGACGCGTCCAAGGTGGCACTGCTGGACCTGGACGCGCGGTTCGCCGCCGCGGGCGGGCGGCTGCACGACGTCCAGCTGGCCACCGACCACCTGCGCACCCTCGGCGCCGTCGAGATCGCCCGCGCCGACTACCTCGCGGCCCTGCGCACCGTCCGGGACGACGACGTCCGGCTGGTCACCGACCGGCTCCCCGTCAGCCGGCTGGCGCCCGCCACCGCCGCCGACGGCTGACGCCCTCCCGCGCGGCGACCACGGAGACGATCATGTCGGCGCCCTGGGGTAACCGGCCAGGAACCGTACACAGAAGCGGTGTTATCGTCGCCCGCATGCCTGAGACGGTGCCCGTTGCATGGTCCGGCGCGGCTTCGGCCGCCCCGGTCGAGGAGGCCGGCGCCGCCGCCGAGCTGAAGCCCCAGGTCACGCCGGAGGACCCGCCGGTCGTCGCCCTGCCCTACCCCGGCTGGGGGCTGCAGCGGTCGGCCAAGCTCCTGCTGGCCCACCGCAAGGAGCCGGTGGACCCGGCCGGCTTCTACTCGCTGATCGCGGCCGACTCGGTCCGCCAGCTGGAGCGCTACACGTCGATCGCCGGCAAGCTCGTCCTCGACGTCGGCGGCGGCCCTGGCTACTTCCGGTCGGCCTTCAGGGCCGCCGGTGCCAGCTACTACTGGGTCGAGCCCGACGTCTCGGAGATGGGCGCGGCCGGCATCGAGGTCCCGGGCCGGGTCCGCGGCAGCGCGCTGGAGATGCCGTTCCGCACCGGCTCGATCGACCTGACCTACACGTCCAACGTGCTGGAGCACGTGCCGGACCCGTGGAAGATGTGCGGCGAGCTGGTCCGGATCACCAAGCCGGGCGGGCTGATCTTCCTGAGCTACACCTCGTGGCTGTCGCCCTGGGGCGGGCACGAGACCGCGCCCTGGCACTACCTCGGCGGCCACCGCGCCGCGGCCCGGTTCGAGCGCCTGCGCGGGCACCCGCCGAAGAACGTCTACGGCAGCAGCCTCTTCCCGGTCTACGTCACCGACGCCCTGGCGTGGGCGAAGACCCGGATGGACGTCGAGATCGTCGACGCGATGCCGCGCTACCTGCCCGACTGGGGCCGGGCGATCCTGCGGATCCCGGGCCTGCGTGAGATCGTCACCTGGAACCTGGCGATGATCCTGCGCAAGAAGTAGCCTGGCGCCGCGCGTCACCCTGCTCGGGGCTCAGGAACCGAGCAGGGTGCGCAGGTCCACCTGGGCCAGCCACTGGTCGAGCGCGAACGGCTTGTAGGGCCACTTCATGCCGTCGAGGACCAGCTGGTTGATCGGCAGCCAGAGCAGCCGGCGGTCGGAGTCGACCGCGCCGCGGCGCACCCCGACGTACCGCTTCGACGACTCGCGCAGCTTGCCGAGGCCGAGGTCGACCGAGGCCGCCACCGTGAACGTCATCTGGGCGCCCGAGCCGGCCGGGCGTACCGCCTGCAGCAGCCCGCCGACCGCGACGGCGAGGACGACGCCCGTCGCCGGGTCGATGGTCAGGCTGCGTACCAGGCCGCCGCGGTCCGTCCCGGACACCAGGTAGTCCGGGGCGCACTCGACGCCGAAGGTCTGGGTCCAGTCGCCGACGGCGGGCGCCCGGCGCACCAGGCCGCGCTCGCTGCCCAGCTTGGGATACACGGCCATCGTGGCCGCGCTCAGCCCGTCGGCCTTCGTCCGCGCCACGTACAGGTTCCCGGCCGCGTCGAAGCAGGCGGTCTCCATCCGGGAGCCGTCCTGCGCCGCGCGCACGGCCCCGCTGCGCGGCACGATCTGGCCGGCCGTCGCCGAGTACGAGAACTCCTGGATCGGGAACGGCTGGGTCTTGTGGTCGCCGTCCCGGCAGTCGCTGATCAGCACGAACCGCTCGTCGTCCAGCTCGCTGGACGGGTCGGCCGCTACCTCGCGGGGGTTCACCACCACCGGGACGCCCAGCGGCTTCGTCGGCGGGTACTGCCACCAGGCCTTCAGCCGGCCGTCCAGGTCCAGCACGGCCAGCGCGCCGGAGTCGGTGCCGTCGCGGGGGTCACCGAAGTACTGGGCGACCACGACGTGCCCGGAGCGGGGAAGTCGGGCGATCGAGACGGGCCCCCGGGGCGTCCGCGGTGCCGGGGGGACCTGGGGGTAGGCCTGGGACGCGGTCCACGGCTCGGCGCGGCCGGCGAGCTCGTCGGCGGTCCAGGACAGCGTCCGTTCGTAGCGCCACCCGTCCTGGCCCGGCACGAGCTGGCCGACCGACGGGTACTGGCCCGAGGTCCGGGAGTCCCAGCCGTGGAACGGCAGCGCGGAGACGAAGAGCACCCGCTGGCCGCCCCCGGGGTCGGTGACGGCGAGCACGTCGCTGACGTCGGCGCCGCCGATCCCCCGCAGGTTCCGGTCGGTGCTCACCGTCCTGGTCTGGCCCGTGGTCGTCGGGACGACCAGCCGGGTGAACGTCCGCGTGGGCGGGGCGAAGACCCCGATCTCCATGTCGTTGCTGGTGGGGCGCGCCTGGTCGTCGCTGAACGGGGTGGTGCCGACGATGACCGAGCCGTCACTCGCGACGGTCGACATGAAGGCCGCCTGGCCGGCCCCGAAACGGAGCTCGGGCACCTCGACGAGGTCGGTCGACGGATAGCCCTTGAGCCCGTCGAGCGAGCCCGGCGCGCCGAACACGGTCGTCAGCGGCGGCCCCCCGCTCGGCGGCGGCTCGGGTGGGCTGCCCGGCTCGTGGCAGGCCGCCACCGCGCCGACCGACGCGACCGTGAGGCCGGCGGCGCCGATGAGCTGCCGGCGGGTCAGGCCCCGGCGCCGCGACGTCGTCTGGATCACGTTCGCCGCCGAATCCACTGCGTGTCACTCGCGTCCGCCGTGTCGGTGACCACGGGAGCGGCCGGCGGCGGGCCCTCCGGCGACGCGGCCACCTGCGTCGGGATCGGATCCGCCGGCTCGCTCGGCGGAGCCGGGTTCGCCGGCTCGCCGGGTGGGGCACCGCCGCGCAGCGCCAGAGCGGCCACGACGGCCGCCAGGGCGATCGCGCCGCAGGTCTGGACGAACGGGCCGAACGCGCCCGCGTGCGAGGTGGGAACGGCGTCCGACCGCACCGCGACGCCCACTCCCGAGGCGATCATGAACAGCAGGCCGGTCGTTCCCAGCACCCACGGGTAACGCCGCCCGACCAGCACCAGGACCGGGACGGCGAGCGCGACCGGGCCGGCGACGAGGAACACGGCGAGCGTCCCGAGCAGGCCACCGGCGATCCAGCCGGGCACCCGCGCCAGGCGCCCGACCACGGGCATCGCCCACGGGTTCAGGAAGCGCGGGTAGCCGTCGGGATCCACCGAGCGCCGCAGCCGCCAGCGGGCGGGTATGAGCACCAGCGCGAGCAGGAGCAGTGCCAGGAGTCCACCGACGAGCAGCCTGGTCCGGTAGGAGTAGCCGGGCAGGTTCTCGATCACGATGGTGCCGCCGGACCCGGCCGGCACGATCCACCCCTGCTGCCAGCCGTCCAGCCGCAGCGGGGTCAGCTTCTGCCCGTTGAGCGTCGCGGTCCACGACGCGTTGGCGTTCTCGTGGACCGCCAGCAGCGCCCTCGTGCCGGACCCGATCTGGACCGTCCGGCGCTCGGACCCCCAGCTGGTGACCTTCGTGGTGCGCGCCGTGTCCGCGCTGATCTGGCCACCCGCGCCGACGAGGGTCAACGACGACATCAGCAGGCCGGTGCCCGCCTCGTCGAGCTGAAGGTCGTGCTGGCCCGCCGACAGCGGGATCGTCCCGTCCGGGGTGCAGACCCCGATCCCCAGCGGTTTCGCGGCGGCGATGTCGGACTGCTGGCCCTCGACCCGCAGCTCGTAGCGGGTCCCGTCGACGATCATCGCCGGGCCCTTCCCGCACGGCAGCTGGAACGCCGGAGCGGGGACGGCCGACTGGACCGTCAGGGACGGAACGCCCGTCATGGTGCCCAGGACGGCGAAGCTCATCGGCCGCGGCACGTCGAACCGGCGGTGCAGGCTGAGCTCCTCCGAGCCGCCGAACGGCTCGGTGACGTCCACCGCCTCGCGGTCGAACGCGTACGCGACCTGCCCGACGCCGGCGGTGAACAGGCCGGCGGCGTCCGACGGGGTCTGGACGTAGCGCTGGATCTGCACGCCGGGGAGGCTGAGCTCGCGGATGCCGGCGCCGTAGGTCGAGCCCGGCTTCTGGGTGACCTTCTCGAACGTGACCCGGAACGACGTGCTCGCCCCGGCGGGGACGGCCAGGCGCTGGGTCGTCTCGTCCGGGCGCACGGGGGTGACGACCGAACCCGTGCTCGTCGTCACCCGCAGGGCCTGGACCGCCGGACGCCAGGACCCCTCCTCCAGCAGCTGCACGTCGATGTACGGCACCGAGGTCGCCTTGGGGACGTCCACCTCGATCCAGCCGCCGACGGAGCCCTTCGACGGGTCGGCGACGACGGACCAGGAGGTGAAGGGCAGCCCGTCGACGGCCTGCGCGGGTGAGACGTCTGGTCTGGCGACCAGCTTCGACCCGTAGGAGGAGGCCCGGACCTGGACCCCGTTCTCGTAGGCGGCGACGGTCTGGTGACCGTCGGCCGGCTCGTCCAGCCACTGGTGCGGCGGCCCGGTCTCGCCCGCGGCGTTCTCGTCCGGGCCGAGCAGGTAGGAGCTCGCGTTGTGGATCACGCCGTAGTCGGTCTCACGGCGGGTGTAGGTGTCCGTGGTGACCAACGCCGTTGTGGGCCCGATGATGTCGCTGGCCGGCACGGGCGGGACCAGGCCTCCCGACGGCGCGGTGGTGTCATCCGGGGCGCCGGGCAGGCCCGAGAGATCGTTGGCGAGCACCACGGCGCGGTCGGTGCCGAGCACCCCGTGCGCGGCCATCTGCACCGTGGCCTCGGAACCGCCGGACACGACCATGGCGGTGGCGGCCGGGTAGGCGGTGACCTGGGTGGCGCCGTTCGGCACAACCCAGACGTCCAGTGCGGGGACCTTCTGGGTGGGCTTCGCCTTCCCCGCGATCAGTCGGTCCCGGGCGCTCGGCCTGGCCGTCTTCATCGGCCCGAACGTCGCGGCACGGCGCAGGCCCGAGTTGGCAAGCGCACGGTAGATCTCACTCGTCGACGGCGGGTTGTCCCAGTCCTCGTCGGAGATGTCGTTGCGGATCAGGACCTGGCCGACGCCCTCGCGGGCGAGCGCGTCGGCGAGCCCCGAGGCCGACCCGAGGGCCAGTTCCTGCTCGATGCCGTCCAGCCACCGGGTCATCCCGGCGTTCCCCAGCGGGATCAGCGAACGGGCCGCCCAGGGGGTGCTGGCCAGGAAGGCCATCGGCTCGTCGAGTGGGCGCCCCCAGTCGTACTCCCCAAACGGCTTGGCGGGCAGGACCAGCGTGGTACCGCCGGACGGGTTGCTCGCGAGCCAGTCCGCCGCCTGGTGCCAGTAGCCGGGCACCTCCTTGAACGTGCCGGCCTGGAACATCTGGCCGTCGAAGGCCGGCATGACGCCTGTCCCCACGGCCGCGAGCACCAGCACCCCGGCGATGGCCGAACGCGGGCGCAGCCGCGGCAGCGCGGCGTCGAGCCCGGCCGGGCGCAGCCGGCCGCCGGCCGCGGCGAGGCGGCGGCGCCAGGCTGGGACCTCGCGCACGGCGTCGGCCCTCGCCCGCCCGCGCGGCGCGCACACGACGTGCAGGGCGTGCGCGATCCCCAGCGCCAGCGGAACGTGGGAGACCGCCTCGAACTTGTAGACGTTGCGCAGGAAGGCCAGTTGCCCGGAGAGCAGGTGGCGGACGCCGTCGGCCAGTGGGCTGCCCGGCTGGCCCGGGTAGGCGGCCGACACGGCGACGATGCCGGCGGCGAGGCTGACGACGAGGAAGCGCCGCGCGGGCAGGTCCCGGCGCGCGAGCCCCCACAGCCCGATGGCGGTGGCCACGGCGGAGCCGACCACGGCGACCGGGTTCGTCACGTCCACCGAGGCGGCCGGCAGCCACGGCGCCGGCACCCGCAGGTAGGCCAGCCAGTCCGTGGTGCCGCGCAGCGCCTCCGCGACCGACGTCGGCGACGTCGTGGTCGCGGCGGTCTCGGTGTACGGCAGGAAGTTCAGCCCGTAACGGCTCTGCGTCATCAGGGCGAGCAGCCACCACGCGGTCGCCAGGAAGACGGCGAGCACCCACCACCCGCGCAGCGCCCAGGCGCGTCGCGACCCGCCGGCGAACACCAGCAGGACCGCGGGGCAGACCAGGACGCACAGCGTGACGCTGGCGTTGACCCCGCCGGTGCAGACGATCGCCAGGCCCGACAGCGCCGCGGCCCGGCGCGGTGACAGCCGGCGCGCCACGGCGGCCTCGGCGTCCGGACCGGTTCCGGCCGCGGTGCCGGTGTCGATGCCGCCGGCGCCGTCCGGGCGCAGCGCGAGCACGAGCGGCAGCGTGATCCAGGGCAGCATCGCCGCACCGGTCAGCGCGACCGACGAGGCGCCGACCTTCCCGATGAACACGGGCGAGAGGGCGTACGCGACACCCGCGAGGACCCTGGTCCACGGCCGCCCGATCCGCAACGCGTCGGCGAGCCGGACCAGGCCCCAGGCCGCGACCGTGAGGATCAGCGCCATCCACAGCCGCTGGGTGATCCAGGCGGGAACGCCCAGGACCTTCCCGAGCAGGAAGAACGGGCCCATCGGGAACAGGTAGCCGATGTACTGGTTCGGCAGGAAACCGAAGTCGGCCGACGAGTTCCACAGGTGGGTCGCCCACTCCATGAACCGCAGCGGGTCGAGCGGCACGTTCATCTTGGTATCGGCGACCAGGCGACCGGGCGCCTGGAGCATGAACAGCGTGACCAGGCCGGCAGCGATGGCCCCGAGCGGCCACCGCGGCGTCCGGTCGGCCGGCGGTTCGCCCTCGACGCCGTCGGCCGGCGCGATCGCGGGCTCAGTCATCGGTACGTCTCTTGGGACCCGTTCGACCATGACGTCGCCGGCGGGGCGGGCGTCCTGCCCGGCCCGCGACGGTGCGGCGCTCGACGGTCCGGTCGGTCGGTTCAGGATCGCAGCACTCCGTAGATCTCGTTCGCCCTTCCGGGCGGTTCGCGGGCTCTTTGGGGGGATGCGCCCTGGTGTCGCCAACCTTCATACCTCGCGCGACTCGCGCGGGCCCGGTCGGGGAGGCCGGCCCCGGCCCTCGTGGGGGACGGGTTGAGCCAACCCACCCGTAACGTGAGTTTCCTGCGCCGGCCCGTTCGCCGAGGTCAGAGCAGCCGGAGTTGTTTGCCGGCCGGCCGTTGCCGCGGGAGCTGGCCGGGACGGCCCGTCACGCGGTCGAGCAGACGCGGGTCGAGGTCGGCCAGGAACGGCGACGGGGCCCGCCTGACGGTGCCGCCGGCGCCGACGGTCACATGGCTCAGGATGAGCCGGCCGCGGGCCCGGGTGATTCCGACGAAGAACAGCCGCCGTTCCTCGGCCAGTGGGCCGCGGGCCGGATCGGTCGCCGCGCCGGCCCGACCGTCGACGGCCGTGTCCGGTCCAGCCGTCGCGGCCTGGCCGGGCTCGGCCCTGTCGCCCAGGCGCGACGGCCGGCCCCAGGTCATCGGGAGCAGGCCGTCCTCGCAGCCGACGATGAGGACCAGGCCGAACTCCAGGCCCTTGGCGGCGTGCAGGGTGAGCAGCGAGATCCGGTCGGCACGTGGGTCGAGGGTGTCGGCCTCGGTGGCCAGCGAGACCGCCGTGAGGAACCCGGCCAGGTCGTCCCCCGCCGAGGCCGCGGCCGGCGCCAGCAGCTCGACGCCCAGCCGGATCTCCGCCTCGGACGAGGCGCCCGGCGGATCAGTCTGCTCGTGCGGCGGCCCAGGCCGCTCGGGCTGGCCCGCGCCCAGGACCGTGGCGAGCACCGTGCCGCGGGCGGTGGCCCGCTCGGCGGCCCGGGCCGCCGCGTCGCGCAGCGCGGCGGACACCGAGCGGGCCGCGCCGTCCCGGCGCTCGGCCCGCAGCTCGGCGAGCAGCGCGGCGACGCCAGGCGCGTCGGCGAGCGGCCCGTGCGAACGCCGCTGGAAGGGGAAGCCGCGCCTGGCCAGCGCAGCCATGACCGGTTCGGCCTGCCGGGCGGTCCGGTACAGCACGGCGATGTCGGCGAACGACAGGTGGCCGCCGGCGGCGAGCCGGCCCGCCTCCAGCTGGGCGGGTGCGAAGCTGTCGAGCGCGTGGAAGGAGGTTCCACCGAGGGCCGCCTCGATCGTGTCGACGACGGCGAGCGCCTCCTCCGCCTCGCTAGCGCAGGCCCGTACCAGCACCGGCGCCCCGCCCGGCCCGGCCGGGGCCGGCTGCCCGGCCGGCGACCGCGGCGCGTCCGGGCCGTCCGGGTGGACCGCGACCAGCTCGCGGCCGGGGACGAAGCTGGCCGGCGCGATAGCGCGCCGGGCCGCGGCGACGATCGTCCCGGTCGAGCGGTAGTTGCGGGTCAGCGCGGCACTCCGGGCGGCCGGGAAGTCCTGCTCGAAGCGCAGGAAGAAGCCGACGTCGGCGCCCCGGAAGGAGTAGATCGCCTGGTCCGGGTCGCCGATCACGGTCAGGTTCCCGTCCGGCGGGCACAGTGCCCGCAGCAGCCGGTACTGGGTCTCGTCGACGTCCTGGTACTCGTCGACCCAGACGTGCCGGAACCGGCGCCGGTAGCCCTCGGCCAGCTCCGGCTCGGCGGTCAGCAGGGCGAGCGGCAGCGCCAACAGGTCGTCGAGGTCCACCAGGTCGCGCTCGCGCAGCGCGGCGTCGTAGCGGGCGAGGACGCCGGCCAGCTCGTCGCCGCGTACCTGGTCCCCCAGCGAACGGCGTCGCTTGAGCTCGCCGATCCGCCGCGCGGCCGCGGCCCGGGCGGCGACCGTGCCGGCGGCGTCCCCGAGCGCCTCGGCCAGCAGCTCGGCCCGGACCGCGTCGTCGGCGACCTGGACGTGCGGGCCCCGGGCGAGCCGGATGTGCTGCTCGCGGATGACCAGCAGGCCAAGGCCGTGGAACGTCGTGGCCGTGACGCGCTGGTCCGGCCGGCCGTCCCCGCCACCGGCCCGCGGCGCGGCGAGCAGCTGGTCGAGGCGTTCCACCAGCTCGTCGGCCGCCCGCCGGGTGAACGTGACGGCGAGGCACTCCCCGGCCGGGACGCCCCGTTCCCGCACCCGGTGCGCGATCGCGTGTACCAGCGTCCGCGTCTTGCCCGTGCCGGGCCCGGCCAGGATCACCAGCGGACCAGCGGTGACGGCCGCCGCCGCGCGCTGGTCGGCGTCCAGGCCGTCCAGGACGGACGCCGACCCGCCGGCGGAGGCCAGCCCGGCCGTCTCCAGCGTCCCCGGCTCGCCGGCAGGCTCCGCCACGGCGGGGTTCACCGTGACGGGCTCCGCCACCGCTGGCTCGACCAGGGCCGGCTCAGACGAGGCCGGCTCAGACGAGGCCCGTTCAGCCGAGGCCGGACTCGGTGGCTGGCGCGGGCTTGGCACGGCCGCTCGCCTGGGCTTCGCGGCCGGAACGGTCGGCGCCAGGTCGAACAGGGTCGCCGCCTCGCCGCCGAGCTCGCCGGGGGCGAACATCCGGATCACGCCGTACTCGCCGTCGAAGCCGGCCTCCCGCAGCACCTCGCCACGGCGCAGCCGGCCAACCGCCTCGACCAGCTCCGCCGAGCCTGCCTCACCGATCGCGGCGAGCTCGACGTCGCCGAGGATGCCCAGCTCCGGGCCGAGCCGTTCGACGAGCGAGCCGACCTGCGTCGCCACCGCCTTGCTCTTCGGCCCGACCCCGAGGATCTCGCCGACGATCTCCGGCAGCGCGACGAACGAGCGCACCTGCCCGGCCGTCGCCGGCACGTGGAGCGTCTCCCGGTCGGCGAGCGCGTCGACGCGGTGCAGCACGCCGACGGTCAGCGGCTTGCCACAGGCCGGGCAGGCACCGCCGGACGCCTTGGTCTCCTCGGGCGTGAAGCGCACGCCGCAGGCCCGGTGGCCGTCGTGGTGGTACTTCCCCTCCTCCGGGAAGAACTCGACGGTCCCCGTGTAGCCGGCCCCGGTCCGGAGCGCATCCTTGATCGCGAAATAGTCCAGGTCGCAGGACAGCGCGGTGGCCTCGCGGCCGAGCATGGGCGGCGAGTGCGCGTCCGAGTTGGACACGAGCCGGTACCGGTCGAGCCCGGAGATCCGCCAGAACATCTCCGGGTCGGCGGACAGCCCGGTCTCCAGGGCGAAGACCTCGTGCGCGAGGTCGTCGTAGCAGTCGTCGACGGCGTCGAACCCGGACTTCGAGCCGAGGACCGCGAACCACGGGGTCCAGACGTGCGCGGGGACGAGGTAGCTGCCCGGGTCGGACTGGAGGGTGATCTCGAGCAGGTGCCGGGAGTCGAGCCCGAGGATCGGTCGGCCGTCGGCGGCGAGGTTGCCGATCCGGGCGAGGGCCGCGGTGATCCGGCCGGCCGCCTCCCGGTCCGGGGCGTAGAGCAGATGGTGGACCTTCCGGGTCCTGTCGCCCTTCTTGTAGATCGTCGAGATCTCGGTGGACAGCAGGAACCGGGTCGCGGTCCGGCAGGACGCGGGCAGCCGCCGCAGCACGTCCTGCTCCAGGTCGGGCCTCAGCCGGAACAGCCCAGGCTCGGCCGCCACCAGCTTGTCCTCGAGCTCCTGGGCCCACGCCGGGTGGGTGAAGTCCCCTGTTCCGACGACCCGGATCCCCTTGCGGGCCGCCCACCAGGCCAGATGCTCCAGGTCGCAGTCGCGGCTGCACGCCCGCGAGTACTTCGAGTGCACGTGCAGGTCGACGTAGAACGGCGCCGACGAAGCGCCCGCCGGGCCGCTCTCGGCGGGCATCCCGTCCAGCTCGCCGCCGTCATCCGCCACGCCCGCCACGCCTCCCACCACGCCGCCCGACCGGGGTCACCCGCCCACGCGCGGCGCCATCGCCACCCGGGCGGCCCCATTCTCCCGTGACCTCGATCAGCCGACGGTCCCGCCCCCGGCCCGGGCCACCCGAGGACGACGCCAGCCGGCCGGCCCGCCCGCGCCGGCCAAGACCGACCCAAGCCGTCCCACCGGTGGCACGCCGGACGGCCGCCCGACCCGGTGGCCGGCGAGGACGACGGCGACGTAGAGGATGATTCGGGGATCCAGGCGGGAGGGGTGGATGGAGACGGCGGCGGCTGAGCGGGAACGCTTCGCGATGCTTACCAACCGGTGTCACCGGATGGTGCGGTTCCTGCACGAGGTGGCGCAGTCCCAGGCTGACCAGGTGACGCGGGTCGAGGACAACCCGCTGGCCCTGTGGCTCGCCGAGCTGCCCGGCGGCCTGTCGCTGTTCGAGCACGCGACGGCCGGCGAGGTCGTGCTGGAGGCGCCGGCCGCGGCCGTGCTGCCCTCGCCGCCGCCGCTGCCGGACGCGCTCGCCGGCTGGGTGGTGCTGCCCGAGCCGGGTGACCTCCCGTCCGACTCGCCGCCGCTGCGCGAGACGAGCGCGCGAGCCCCCGACCAGCTGCGCTGGTCCGGCGGGGACCCGGGCGGCTGGCCGGACGGGGTCTGGCCGGACGGCATCCCGCTGCGCCCCGGCGGCCAGCCGGTCACCGACGGGTTCGCCGAGCCGGTCCGCCTGGTCGACCGCCCGGAGGTGCCGGAGGCCTACCAGGACTGGCTGCCGACCTGGCAGATCTGGGCCGGCCGAGCCCGGGCCGACGCCGACAGGCGCACCCTGCACGGCACGCTGCACAGCGTCGCCGGCCGGCTCGCCCAGGAGGGCGACGGGCTGGAGCTGGTGCTCGCCACCGGCCTGCTGTCCTGGCGCGCCCCGGACGGCCGGACGCTGCGGCGCCACCTGCTGACCACCCGGCTGGCCGTCGAGATCGACCCGGTGAGCTCGGCGATCCGGCTGCGCGTCCCGGACGGGGTCGCGACCCGGCTGGAGGACGGCCCGCTGCTCGACGGCCTCGCCGTCTTCCACGAGGAGCGCACCAACGCGCTGCACGAGCGGCTGCGGGCCCGGCCGGCGGCCCCGTTGGGCGGGGACGACGAACGGCTGCTGCGGGACTGGCTGACGGTCGCGCTCGACGTCGGCCACGACGGCTACCACTCGTCCTGGCAGCCGTCCGGGCCGCCGACCGACCGGCCGCGGATCGACCTCGCCCCGGCGATCGTGCTGCGCGCCCGCGGCCAGGCCGCGCTGCTCACCTACTACGAGCAGATGCTCGACGCGCTGCGCGGGGACGGCCGCCCGCCGCTGGGCCTCGTCCAGCTGGTGGAGACGCTGGAGGCCGACGAGCGGCTGGCGTGGCTGGCCGCCGAGGGCGCCGCGAGCCCCAGCCAGCTGTCCGACGATCCGCTGTTCCCGCTGCCGGCGAACCCCGAGCAGGCGCATGTGGTGGCCCGGCTGCGCCACGACAGCGGCGTGGTCGTCGAGGGGCCGCCGGGCACCGGCAAGACCCACACGATCGCCAACCTGGTCTCGGCCCTGCTCGCCGAGGGCCAGCGCGTCCTGGTGACCAGCCAGAAGGCACAGGCGCTGCGGGTGCTGCGCGACAAGCTGCCCGAGTCGCTGCGGCGCCTGTGCGTGTCGATCACCGACACCGAGGGGCTAGGCACCGACGAGCTCACGGTCAGCGTCAGCGCCCTGGCCGCCGAGAAGGCGGCCTACGACCCCGGCGGCCAGGCCCGCCGCATCGACGCCGCCCGCAAGCGCAGGGACGCCGCCGTGGCCCGCCGGGACGAGCTGGCCGCGGCCATCCAGCTCCAGCGAGCCGCCGAGGCGATCGGCCATCCGGCGAGCGAGGTCGCCCCCGGCTGGTCCGGCACCCGCGGCGCGATCGCCGCCAGGGTCCAGCGGGAGCGGGCCGAGCACGGCTGGCTGCCGCGCCCGGTTCCCCTGACGGACGCACCGCTGCTCAAGGACGACGGCCCTGACGAGGCCATGGCGGGCGACCGGGGCGCGGGCACCGCCCAGTCCCCGACCGGCGCCCCACCCGCGCCCCCGTTGAGCGCGGCCGAGGCCACCGAGCTGTGGGCGCTGCTGCGGGCCGCCAACGGGCCCGGCGCCGCGAGCCGGCGGCCCCTGAGCGCCGGCGGTCCGGACGACGCCGACCAGTACGGCGGCGACGACCGGCCCGACGACGCTTGGCCCGGCGACGCTTGGCCCGGCGACGCTTGGCCCGACGACGGCCTGACCAGCGTCGAGCCCGGCGATCCCGACCTCGGCCCGGTGTCCCTGCCCAGCGTCGAGGCCCTCGAACGGCTGCTGGAACGCGAGCGGGACACGGCGGCGGAGGCGGGAGCGGCCACCCGCTCCGCGACGGGATCGGCCGTCCGCGCGGCCGCCGCCGCGCTGGGCGTCCTTGACGCGACCGGCCTGGACCGGCTCACGGCCGCGGTGGGCACCGTCACCCGCGCGCTGGAGGGGGCGCGCCGCACCGCGCGGCACGCGCCCTGGCTGCCACGAGCGCTGGACGACGCCCTCATCGGCCGCGACGCCGCCGTCTGGGCGAAGGTCACGTCGGCCGCCTCCGCGCTCGACGAGGCGACCGAGGCGCTCGCGACGCTCGGGCTGCGCGCCGTCAGCCTGCCCGCCGACGTGACCGCCGCCGCGGCCGCCGGAGTGGTGCCCGCCGACCCCACCGCCACGCCCGCCGCGCGGCTGCTCGCCGTCGGCGAGGCCCTGCGCGGGCATCTGGACGACGGCGGCAACCTGCGCCGGATGTTCCGGTCCCGGGCGCAGAAGGACGCCGCCGACCTGCTCGACGGGACGACGGTCGACGGGCTCGCGCCGACCACCGCTGAGCTGCTTGACCTGGTGCTCGCCAGGCTGCGGGCCGAGGTCGCTATCGACGCCGTGGCCAGGGCCTGGGCGCTCGCCGGCGTCATGGTCGGCTTCGAGCCCCGGGCCCCGCTCGACGGGCCGGCCGGGGACGCCGCCGCGCCCGAGGCCCGGCTCGCTCGGCTCACCGAGGCCCACGACGCGCTCGGCGCGATCGTCACGGTCGTCACGGCTCGCGACCAGATCCGCACCCTGCTCGCGTCGCTGGAGGCCGAGAAGGCCGCGCGCCCGAGCCAGGCCGATCCCGCCGCGCCTTCCGTCGGCGCCGGGCTTGTCGACCTGAGCTCGACCGACACGCTGCACGACCTGGTCGACGCCGTCGCCCTGGCCCGGCTGCGACTCGCCGCCACGCAGGCTCAGGGGGAGATCGACCGGCTGCGCTCCGAGGTGCTGGCCGCCGCCGGGCGGCCGGCCTTCCCGGCCGAGCTGCGCCAGGTCGCGGCCACCCTCGCGGCCCGGGACCTGGCCGGCTACCGCGTCGCGCGCCGCCGGCTGCTGGACGCGGCCGCGGCCCGCCGGGCCACCGCCCGACGGGTGGACCTGCTCGGTCGACTGACGGCCGCGCACCCGGCCCTCGCCGAGCTGCTGGTCGCCGCGGCGGCCCAGCCCGACTCCCCGCCGCCCGCGGGCGACGCCACGTGGCCGCGCCGGCTCGCCCGTTTCGAGGCGGCCTGGTCGTGGGGCCTGGCCGCCGGCTGGCTCGCCGACGCGGACGCGGCCGGGACGGGCAGGGCCCGTGACCTGCCCGACCTCGACGCCCAGCTCGACGCCGCCGAGGACGCGGTGGCCGCGGCGACGGCCCAGCTCGCCGGGGCCAAGGCCTGGCAGCACTGCCTGGAACGCATGGGTACCCGCGAGTCGGCCGCGCTGCGTGCCTACGCCGACGCCGTCGGGGCCGGTGGCCGGTCCGGGCGGCACGCGGAGCGCTACCGGCAGGCTGCCCGGGAGGCGATGGCGATCGCCCAGACGGCCGTTCCCGCGTGGGTCATGCCGATCGGCGCGGTGCTGTCCACGATCCCCGCCGTCCGCGACAGCTTCGACGTCGTGATCGTCGACGAGGGCAGCCAGGCCGGCCTGGACAGCCTGTTCCTGCTGTGGCTCGCACCCCGGGTGATCATCGTCGGCGACGACCGGCAGTGCACGCCGCCGGTCACCCTCGGCCGCGGGGCCCTCGTCGCGGAGGCCGGCGGTGGCGGTCTCGACCACGCCGGCCCGCCGGCCGGCTGGGCGTCCGACGACGCCGACGAGCTGGACCCGATCTTCCGCCGGCTGGACGCGCTGCTGCCGGACCTGCCCGCCTGGCTGCGGGTCTCGTTCACCCCGCGCTCCAGCCTGTTCAGCCTGCTGCGAACCCGGTTCGGCGAGGTCATCCGGCTGCGCGAGCACTTCCGCTGCATGCCGGAGATCATCGAGTGGTCGTCGGCCATGTTCTACCGGGACGCGCCGCTGGTGCCGCTGCGCCAGTTCGGCGCCGACCGGCTGCCTCCGCTGCGGGCCCGGCACGTCCCGCACGGCTACACGACGGGCGAGGGCGCCGGGCTGCGCAACCCGGCCGAGGCCGAGGCGCTGGTCGCGCAGGTGCTGGAGTGCGCGGCCGACCCGCGCTATGACGGCGCCTCGTTCGGTGTCGTGGTCCTGCAGGGCACCGGCCAGGCCGAGCTGATCCGCGCGCTGTTGGGGGCGCGGCTGCCGGCCGCCGAACAGCTGCGCCGCAGGCTACGGGTCGGCACCCCGCCGGATTTCCAGGGCGACGAGCGGGACGTTGTGTTCCTGTCGATGGTCGTCGCGCCGGGCGCGCCGGCCATCGCGCTGACCCGCCAGGAGTACCAGCGGCGGTTCAACGTCGCCGCCTCGCGCGCTCGCGACCAGGTCTGGCTCTTCCACTCCGCCGGGCTCGAGGACCTCGACCCCGGCGACCTGCGGCACAGCTACCTGTCCTTCGTGCTGGCGCACAGCCAGGCCGACGAGCGGGCGGTCGAGGAGCCACCGCGCCTCGACGAGGTCGCCCCGGACATCCCGCACCCTCGGTTCGACTCGCTGTTCGAGCAGCGGGTGTTCCGCGAGCTCACGAGCGCCGGCTACCAGGTGACCCCGCAGGTGGAGGTGAACGGCCGGCGGATCGACCTGGTGGTCGCCGGTGGCCGGGCCCGCCTGGCGGTCGAGTGCGACGGGGACGCGGTCGAGACCACGGCCCAGGTCGCGCACGACTTCGCCAGGGAGCGCCAGCTGCGCCGGGCCGGCTGGCCGTTCTGGCGGGTCCGCCAGTCCGACTTCGAGTCGGACCCGGTCGCGGCCCTGGCCAGCCTGTGGCCCCGCCTCGCCGCCGCGGGCATCACTCCGGTGGACGGCTCCGCGCCATCGCGGGAGGACGGCGCGCCGGCCGTCGGCTCCGGCCCGGTCGCCACGGCGCCCACGGCCGGTTGGCGGCCCATGGCGCTGTCCGACCAGGACGGGCTCGACGACGACCTCGGCTAGCGCGCCACCACGGCAGCCGCCCAGCCGGGCGGCCCAGCCGACGTCGACCCGGTCAGCCGGCCCGAGTCAGCCCGTCGCCGGCGGGGTCGGCGTCTCGCTGCGGCGCAGTGGCCGGCGGGACGCCCCTGAGGTGACCTGCCGAGGCAGCGAGCCGGGAACCTCGTCGGCGACGCGTGGCGCGGGAGCGGCCGACCCGCCGTCCGGGCCGGCCGTGTGGCGCTCCGGCTCGTCCGGCTCGTCCTGGCCGCGCGGCCCGGCGTCACCTCGGTGATCGCTCGCGCCGCCACCCCGCTCGTCGGCGCCGGCGGCGAGCGGGGCCGGACCGTTGCTCTTCTTCCGGCGGACGGCCGCCCGCGGCAGGCCGACCCGGTCATCCTCCCGAGGGGCGTCGCCGTCGTCCTGGGCGCGCGCCGCGCGGTCGAGCACCTCGTCGTCCGCGTCACCCTCGATCCCGAGGCCGTCCGGGCCGGAACCGTCAAGAAGGTCGTAACCAGCGCCGTCATAACCGGCGACGTCGTCGCCGGTGCCGACCAGCCGGCCCAGCGCGGCCCGCGGCAGCCGCGGCCGGGGCGGCGGCGGTTCGGTGAAGTCCGATCGCCGGATCCGGCAGTAGGCGGTCTGCACGCCGTTGACGAGCTGGCTGATCCCGAAGTCCGCCGCTGCGGACAGGTAGGCCAGCGCCGAGGCCCGGTCCAGGCTCAGCCGGCTGGACAGGAACAGCACCGCCGAGCGGGCCGCCCGCCGGATGGCCTCGGTGGCGTCGACGTCCAGGCCCAGCGTGAGCCAGGACGCCTCCGTCTCGACGAACGGCTCCCGCAGCGACCCGAGCGCCGCCCTGGCCGCCGGCTCCCGCAGCGCGGAGAGCCGGACGGTGGCCCGCAGCGGGCCCTCCAGCGCGGTCAGCCCGATCTTGCCGTCACCGGCCGCGTAGTGCGGGTCGCCGACCGCGAACAGGGCGCCCGGCGCCTGCACGGGCAGGTAGAGGCGGGCGCCCATACCGAGGTCGCGGCAGTCCAGGGCACCGCCGTGCAGCCCCACCGACGTGGACGGGACCGTCGCGGTGCCGGCCTCCTGGTCGGCGCCGGCGTCGCCGCCCGGCTCACCGCCGAGATCGACGGCGACCGCCATGATCCCGATGAACGGGTTGAGTGGGAAGCGGACCCTGGCGCCGCCGGCCACCGCGTCGAGCACGCCGAACAGCTTGCCCCTGCGGCGCTCGACCGCGCAGAAGCTGCCGACGGTGCGGAACCCCTGCCAGTGGCGCGCGTCGGCGTCCTGGTCCGGCGTCGGGCCCTCGGGGAACTCGCCGGCGAGCAGGCCCTGCCCGTGCCGATTGGAGATCATCCCGTACCGGGCCCGCGGCAGCAGCGAAAGGATCTCGACCCGCAGCACGTCGCCCGGCTCGGCGCCGCGCACGTACACCGGACCGGTCACGACGTGCGGGCCGTCGACCCCGAAGCGGTGCGGGATGCCGGACGCGGCGATGGCCCGCGCGTCGTCGAGCACCTCGGAGGACGTGACGCCGTGCCGGCCGAAGAACGCGTCGGGGTCACGGCCCTGGTCCTCCAGGATTCCCTCCTGGCTGACCGTGTCGATGGTGACGGTCGACCCGCTGTCGACGGTGAGGACGGGTCGGGTGCGGGCGGTGGGCAGTTCCCCCCACCGCACCGTCTCAGGGGTCGAAGGCAGGTAGTGCTTGCCGTCGACCTTCCCCTTCCCTGGCTGCAGTGCCACGGGCGCCCTACCGTCGCCTGCGCCCGGGCCGCCGGCCTACCACCGGCGCGGCGCGCGGATCCACCCACGGGCGGGCTGGCCGGCTCCGGCGGCACGGGCTGGGCCCCGAGGCGTCCACGACCGACGCCGCCGGGTGACACGGGCGGCAGGGGAAGTCGAGCGGCACGGGCGTCAGAGTCCCAGCGCCATATGACGGTGAGATGTCAGCGATGTTGCTATCGCCGGCATTCCCGGAAGTCCAGGCGGATGAACGTCGAACCTGCCGCCAGAACGGAACAGTTGACTGTGGATGAGCACTTGTGCCGAGAAGCGCCGGTCGCCGCCGCCACGGGCGCCGCGCGCCGGAGTGCGCGGCCCGTCGGCGGTCCCGTCGGCTCAGGCAACGGAGCCCGGAACCGCGACGACCCTCACGAAACGGAACAGTCAGCACGCGTCCGGGCATCACGCCGAGCGCGTACGAGCACATTTCGGCCCGCGATTCCGGTACCACGCCGCGAGATTTCTCCAGCGGCCCGGGCGGCGCCCACAGGAATTCTTGAAAGGCGCAGCTGAATCCCCGCGAGACCAGCCCCGCGCCATCTGGTCGCCATTCACCGCGGACGGCTGGTCCCGCCGAGACCACCGGGCAATTCCGGCCAAACCGCCCACGTCCATTCCGTGCCCGGCCCGACCTCGCACCGCGGGCCGGCCATTCCGCGGGCCGCCCGCCGCTCCCCGTGCGCCGGCCGGGACGCGGCGCGCGGGTGACCCGCGACGTTAGAGTTCCGGCGTGCGCCCGCCCGGCTTCGCCGCCGTCACCCGATGACTGTCATCCGATGACTGGGGTCCTTGCCGACCTTGGCGAGTTCGGCCTGATCAGAGCGATCACCGCCAGGTTCCCGCCGCATGACGGGCTGCTGATCGGTCCCGGCGACGACGCGGCCCTGCTCGCCGCCCCGGACGGCCGGGTCGTGGCCACGACCGACCTGCTGCTGGAGGGCCGGCACTTCCGCCGCGACTACTCGTCCGGCTACGACGTCGGCCGCAAGGCGGCGGCGCAGAACCTCAGCGACGTGGTGGCCATGGGCGCCCGGCCGACCGGGCTGCTCGTCGGCCTCGCCGCCCCCGGTGACCTGCCGGTCTCCTGGGCACTGCGGCTCGCCGACGGGCTGCGCGACGAGTGCGCGGAGATCGGGGCGTTCGTCGCGGGCGGGGACGTGAGCTCGGCCGACCGGGTGCTGCTGGCGATCACCGCGCTGGGCGATCTGCGCGGCGCGACCGCCGTGCGCCGCTCCGGGGCGCGTCCCGGGGACCAGGTCGCCGTGGCGGGCCGGCTCGGCTGGGCCCAGGCGGGCCTGGAACTGCTCGACTCGGGCGCGGACGGGCCGGCGGAGCTGCTGGACGCGCACCGGCGCCCCCAGCCGCCCTACGCGGCGGGGCTGGCGCTGGCCGCGGCCGGCGCGACCGCGATGTGCGACGTCAGCGACGGGCTGCTGGCCGACGTCGGCCACCTCGCGTCCGCCTCGGGGGTTCGGGTGGAGCTGCGCGCCGCGGCCTTCGAGGTCGCGGAACCGCTGCGCACCGCCGCGGCCGCGCTCGACGCGGACCCCATGCGGTGGGTCCTGACCGGCGGTGACGACAACGCCTTCGTCGCCTGCCTACCGCCAGACGTCACGCTGCCACCCGGCGCCCATCTCGTCGGCGAGGTCACCGAGGGTTCCGGTGTCCTGGTGGACGGCGCGCCCTTCGCGGGCGCCCAGGGCTGGGACCACTACCGCCAGCCCTGATCCCCCGACGGCCCCGAAAACGAGGATCGCGCCCCCTCGGGGAGGGGACGCGATCCTCGATCGTTTAACACCGGCCCGCCAGGTCGCCTCACGGGGCAAGGTCGCTCGTAGCGACAGATATTAGGTCCGGGGGCCATGATGCGGACCGGCTTGCCCATCGTAACGGCGCAGGCAGGCGCACTGTTCCCGGCGACAACCGACGGGGCGAAAGTCCTTTCTCTGCCGAATCCGATCACACATCGTCACGGCCGTGCATGAGGACCAGCGTGCCGACCGGGTCGACCCGCGCCGTCCAGCCGGGGCGGACGAGCGTGGTCGCCTCGGCGAACTCGACGACCGCCGGGCCGGGCAGCTCGGCGCCGGCGCCGAGGGCGGACCGGGCGACCACGTCGACCTCGTGCCACGCGCCGTCGAGCCAGACCCCGCGCCGGGACCGGAGCGCCGCAGGGTCGGCTGGCTCGGCGGCCAGCGCGGGCCGCACCCCGGGCAGGGTCGCCACCAGCCGCACGGCGACGACCTCGACGTCGCGCTCGGGCGCCAGGTGCCCGTACCTGCGCGAGTGCTCCGCCTCGAACGCCGTCCGCACGGCCGCCGCCAACGCCCGGTTCACGTCCTCGGCCGGCTCGGCCTCGGCCGGCTCGGCGTCGCCCCCGCTCCTGGCGGGTGTCGGGCCGGCGGAGACCGTCAGCTCGTGCGCCTGCCCGACATAGCGGCAGTCCACCCAACGATCCAGCCGCAGCTCGTCGTCGGGCTCACGGGGCGCCCCGGTCCCGGCACTCCCGCCGCGTCGAGGCGTCCGCGCCGTCTGGTCGGCCTCGTCAGCGCCCGCGGAGGCCTGGAGCGCCGCCGCGGTGAGCCGGTCGAACGCGCCGGCCAGATCGACCTCCCCGAGGCGGCCACGCAGCGGAGCGGCGTGGTCACGACGCACGTCGCCGAGGGCGAGGCCCAGGGCCGAGAGCACCCCGGCGGCCCGCGGCACCAGCACGGTCGTCATCCCCAGCGCCTCGGCCAGCGCGCAGGCATGGGTTCCGCCGGCACCCCCGAAGGCGACGAGCGCGAGCGCGCGCGGGTCCAGTCCACGCTCGACGGACACGACCCGCAGTGCCCTGGTCATCTCCGCGTCGGCGACGGCGACCACCCCGGCCGCCGCGGCCAGCGCGGACAGGCCCAGCCGGGCGCCGAGACGCTCCAGCGCCGCGGTCGCGGCGGCCGTCGACAAAGTGACCTCGCCCCCGAGGCTCGCGCCGTCGCCGAGGTAGCCGAGCACGAGATCCGCGTCGGTGACCGTCGCCTCGTGCCCGCCGCGCTGGTAGCAGGCGGGTCCCGGGTCAGCCCCCGCCGACGCCGGCCCGACCCGCAGGGCGCCGCCGGAGTCGACCCAGGCGATCGACCCGCCGCCCGCGCTGACACTGTGCACGTCCACCGTCGGGAGCATGATCGGGACGCCGGCCAGCACCGACTCGGAGGTGGTCAGCGCCTGCCCGTCGAGCACCGGGGCGACGTCGGTCGACGTGCCGCCCATGTCGAACGTCAACAGGTCGCGGACCCCGGACAGCCCGGCCACGTAGGCCGCTCCGACCACGCCGCCGGCCGGCCCGGACAGCACGCAGGTGGCGGCGTGCGCGGCCGCCTCGGCGAGCGCGGCGACCCCGCCCGAGGACTGCATGACCAGTGGCTCGCCGATCCCCGCCTCCGCGAGCCGGCCGCGCAGCCGGGTCAGGTAGGACGACAGCTTCGGGGTGAGGTACGCGTCGGCTGCGGCGGTCGCGAACCGTTCGTACTCGCGGAAGGCCGGCAGCACCTCGCTCGACGCGACGACCGTCACCGCCGGCAGCCGGGCCCGCAGGGCGTCGGCGACGGCCAGCTCGTGCTCCGGCCACGCGAACGAGAACAGCAGGCAGACGGCCACCGCCGCGAGCCCCTCGACGCCCGCGACCCGCTCGACCACCCGGTCGATCTCGGCGGCGGTGAGGGGCTCCAGCACCCCGTCGGGCCCGCACCGCTCGCGGACGGTGAACCGCAGCTCGCGTGGGACCAGGCTCGCCGGCCGGTCCCTGGTCAGGTCGTAGAGCGACGGCCGGTTCTGCCGGCCGATCTCGAGGACGTCCCGGAAGCCGTGCGTGGTGACAAGGGCGGTCCGCGCGCCGGCCCGTTCGAGCAGCGCGTTGGTGGCGACGGTGGTGCCGTGCGCGAACCGCTCGATCCAGCCTGCCGGCGGCGCCTCCGTCATCGGCCTCGCGGCGGGGTCTGTGAGCCCGGAGCGCCGCTCGAACGCCAGGGACAGCGCCGCGAGGACCGCGACCGAGGGATCCGCCGGGACCGAGGGCACCTTCGCGTACATCGTCCGGCCGTCCGGCCCGACAGCCGCGAGGTCGGTGAAGGTGCCCCCGACGTCGATGCCCACCCGGTAGCCGCCCGGGGCCCGCCCGTCCCGCGACTGTGCGCCCCAGCTCGGTCCGCCACCCGGGGCCTGCCCGTTCGTGGGCCACGGCCCGTCCGTCGTCGCCCGCCCGTCCGCCGCCATGGCGGGCAGCGTCGCATACCGCCGCGTTCGTCCGCCGGTCCGGCGGGCCACCAGCGGGTCTGTCAACCCGACACGGCGGCGGC
Organism: Pseudofrankia inefficax; assembly: GCF_000166135.1. NCBI lineage: Bacteria > Bacillati > Actinomycetota > Actinomycetes > Frankiales > Frankiaceae > Pseudofrankia > Pseudofrankia inefficax. The sequence continues at coordinate 1,024,768 of NC_014666.1, read as the reverse complement.
CGCGGTTGCCGCCGCCGCGACGATGCCGGGAAACTCACACCGCACAGCATCGGACAGCCACGAGTAGCCGCGTCGCCACGGATGGCGACGACAAAGCGCGGCGAGGAGGCGCGCGGGCCGCCGCGCGCCGAGGCACCCGGCGCGGGATGCCACAAGGGAGTCACCCGACCACGTCTGGCCACCACGAAGACCCCGAATGGCCGGGTTGAGGGTCGGGCCCCCGGCCGCATACTGATATGCCGCAATGGGCCGCGTGGGGGCGTTCGACCCCGGCGAGTAGCCTGGACAGGCGAACCGAAGGGCCTTTCGAAGGTCGCCTTTCGGCCCGTGAAGGCACCATTCTGATCTTGCAAAAGCTAGTGAAGTCAGACCGTGGATAGAGGCGATTGGCCCCGTGACAGCACCGACGGTACCCGCGTCAGGACCCGACTTCGGAACCAACGAGTGGCTGGTCTTCGAGATCTACCAGCAGTACCTGGCGGATCCAGAGAGTGTGTCACCCGAATGGCGTGAGTTCCTGTCCGATTACCATCCGGGCGCACCTACGGCGACCGACCACACGGACCCGGAAAGCGCGCGCGCGGCCGTCGGAACCGTGTCCCCGACGCCCGCCGAGGCCGCGGCCAGCGCCCCGCCCGTGGCCGCCGCGGCCGCCCCGGCTCCGGTCACGCCGGCTCCCGTCGCCACCCCGGCCCCCGTCGCCGCCGCCCCGGCCCCGCCCGCCGCGAAGCCGGCGGCGCCCGCCGCTCCGGACGCGGCCGCCGGAACCCTGACGACCACGCTGCGCGGCGCCTCCGCCCGGGTCGTCACCAACATGGAGACGTCGCTGCACGTGCCGACGGCGACCTCGGTGCGCGCCGTCCCGGCCAAGCTGATGATCGACAACCGGATCGTCATCAACCGTCACCTGGCCCGCTCGCGCGGCGGCAAGATCTCGTTCACCCACCTCATCGGGTACGCGATGGTGAAGGCGCTCGAGGCCTTCCCGGAGATGAACAACTCGTTCGCGACCGTCGGCGGCAAGCCGGCGCTGGTCCAGCCGGAGCACGTCAACCTGGGCCTGGCGATCGACCTGGTCACCGGCAAGGGCCGCCAGCTCGTCGTCGCCGCGGTCAAGGCCGCCGAGACGATGGACTTCGCCCAGTTCTGGGGCACCTACGAGGACATCGTCCGCCGGGCCCGGACGGGCAAGCTCACCGCCGACGACTTCTCCGGCGTCACGATCAGCCTGACCAACCCGGGCGGCATCGGCACCGTGCACTCCGTGCCGCGCCTGATGGAGGGCCAGGGCACGATCATCGGCGTCGGCGCGATGGAGTACCCGGCCGAGTTCGCCGGCGCCTCCACCGAGACGCTGGCCCGGATGGCGATCTCCAAGGTCACCACGCTGACCAGCACCTACGACCACCGGATCATCCAGGGCGCCCAGTCGGGTGAGTACCTGCGCCGGATCCACCAGCTGCTGCTGGGCGAGGACGAGTTCTACGACGAGATCTTCCGCTCCCTGCGGGTCCCGTACGAGCCGGTCCGCTGGATCACCGACATCCCGACCAGCCACGAGGGCGACCTCGACCACTCGGCCCGGGTGCAGGAGCTGATCCACGCGTTCCGCGTCCGCGGCCACCTGATGGCGGACACGAACCCGCTCGAGTTCACCATCCGCAGCCACCCCGACCTGGACATCCGCAGTCACGGCCTGACCCTGTGGGACCTGGACCGGGAGTTCCCGGTCGCCGGGTTCGCCGCGCACCGGATGATGAGCCTGCGCGACGTCATGGGCGTGCTGCGCGACTCGTACTGCCGCCGGGTCGGCATCGAGTACATGCACATCCAGGAGCCGGAAGAGCGCAAGTGGATCCAGGCCCGCGTCGAGCGCTCCGCCGAGCGGCCCGACCCGGCCGAGCAGCTGCACGTGCTGGAGCGCCTGGGCGCCGCCGAGGCGTTCGAGTCCTTCCTGCAGACCAAGTACGTCGGCCAGCGCCGGTTCTCGCTGGAGGGCGCCGAGTCGGCGATCCCGCTGCTGGACGAGGTGCTCTCGCGGGCGTCGGGCGCCGGCATGGACGAGGTCGTCATCGGCATGGCGCACCGCGGCCGGCTGAACGTGCTGGCGAACATCGTCGGCAAGTCCTACCGGCAGATCTTCGCCGAGTTCGAGGGCCATCTCGACCCGCAGACCGCGCATGGCTCGGGCGACGTGAAGTACCACCTGGGCGCCGAGGGCCACTACCAGTGCCGGGAGGGCAAGCAGATCCCGGTCTCGGTCGTCGCGAACCCCTCGCACCTGGAGGCCGTCGACCCGGTCCTGGAGGGCGTCGTGCGCGCCAAGCAGGACATCCTGAACAAGGGCATCGAGGGCTTCACGGTCCTGCCGGTCCTCGTCCACGGTGACGCGGCGTTCGCCGGCCAGGGCGTGGTCGCCGAGACGCTGAACCTCTCCCAGCTGCGCGGCTACCGCACGGGCGGCACGGTCCACCTGGTGATCAACAACCAGGTCGGGTTCACCACGTCGCCCACCGAGAGCCGCTCGTCGGTGTACGCGACCGACGTCGCCCGGATGGTCCAGGCGCCGATCTTCCACGTCAACGGCGACGACCCCGAGGCGTGTGTCCGGGTGGCCGCGCTCGCGTTCGACTACCGCGAGGCGTTCCACAAGGACGTCGTGATCGACATGATCTGCTACCGGCGCCGCGGCCACAACGAGATGGACGAGCCGTCGTTCACCCAGCCGCTCATGTACGACGAGATCGCCGCGAAGCGCTCGGTCCGCAAGCTCTACACGGAGGCCCTCATCGGCCGCGGTGACATCACCCGCGACCAGGCCGAGGAGGCGATGAAGACCTACCGCCTGGAGCTGGAGAAGGCCTTCGCCGAGACCCGCGACACGACCGGCGACAAGCCCACCCCACAGCCGCGGATCGTCACCACCGCCGAGGACGCTGCCGCCGCGGCCGCGGTCTCGACGGCGGTCCCGCTGGAGGTCGTCAAGCAGGTCATCGACACCCAGGTGAACCTGCCGGCCGACTTCACGGTTCACCCGCGCCTGCGCCCGCAGCTGGAGCGCCGGGCGCAGATGATCGAGAACGGCTCGATCGACTGGGCCTGCGCCGAGACGATCGCCTTCGGCTCGCTGCTGCTCGACGGCCGCTCGGTCCGCCTGACCGGCCAGGACAGCCGGCGCGGCACGTTCGGCCAGCGCCACGCCGTCGTCGTCGACCGCTACACCGGCGAGGACTACGCCCCGCTGCGCAGCCTGCGCCGCGCGGACGGTGGCCAGGTCGGCACGTTCTACGCCTACGACTCGCTGCTGTCCGAGTACGCGGCCATGGGCTTCGAGTACGGCTACTCGGTCGCCCGGCTGGACATGCTGGTCCTGTGGGAGGCGCAGTTCGGCGACTTCGCCAACGGCGCCCAGTCGATCATCGACGAGTTCCTCTCGGCCGGCGAGGCCAAGTGGGGCCAGCGCAACGCGCTGACGCTGCTGCTGCCGCACGGCTACGAGGGCCAGGGGCCGGACCACTCCTCCGCCCGGATGGAGCGCTTCCTGCTGCTGTGCGCGGACGACAACATGACGGTGTCCGCGCCGTCGTCGCCGGCCAGCTACTTCCACCTGCTGCGCCGCCACACCCTGTCGCCGGTCCGCCGGCCGCTGGTCGTCTTCACGCCGAAGTCGATGCTGCGGCTGAAGGCCGCGGCGGCCAGCGTGCAGGAGCTGACGGCCGGCAGCTGGCAGCCCGTCATCGACGACGCGACCATCACCGACCCGTCGGCCGTCCGCCGGGTGCTGCTGTCGGCCGGCAAGGTCCACTGGGACCTGGCCGAGGCGCGGGCCCACCGGGACGACAAGGGCCAGTTCGCGCTGCTGCGGGTCGAGCAGCTCTACCCGACCCCGGGCGCCGAGGTCGCCGAGGCGCTGCGCCGCTACCCGAACGCGACCGACGTGGTCTGGGTCCAGGAGGAGCCGGCGAACCAGGGGGCCTACCCGCACGTGGCCCTGCACCTGCCCGAGCACCTCCCGGCCGGGCTGCGGCTGCGCCGCGTCTCCCGCAAGGCGTCCGCGGCCCCGGCCTCCGGCTCGTCCAAGGTCCACGAGAAGGAGCAGAAGGCCCTCATCGAGGCCGCCTTCGCCGCCTAGCCACCTACGCAGCTTCTTGATCGCCGTTTTGGCCCTCTGATGGTTGCTCCGGCGACTCGCTCGCAACCACGCGAGGGCCAAAACGGCGATCAAGGCAACCCCCCGCAGACGGCGATCTGGGCAGGGAGCGCAGATGTACTTCACTGACCGGGGCATCGAGGAACTGGCCGCCCGCCGCGGCGAGGAGACCGTCACCCTCGAATGGCTCGCCGACTCGCTGCGCACCTTCGTCGACCTGCACCCCGAGCACGAGTCCGTGATCGAGTCCCTCGCCACCTGGCTAGCCCGCCCCGACGACGACCCCGACCTCTGACTCGTGATCTACAAGCTGGCTAGACTGGTAGACGCCGAGCCGAGGAGCCGCACATGAGCGTCGACGCATCTGAAATGGTGAGCATCCCTCGAGCAGAGCTGGAATCCCTGAAAGCCGAAGTGAGGCGGCTGCGGCTTGAAGTTGGGCGATCCATTGCCAGGGCACGGATCATGGCCGATCGCGGGCCACGCGATGATGCACCCACCTTCTCCCGCGATGAGCTAGCCGAGGCGTGGGGTATCAGTGAGTGATCGCCTCGTACGCTTTCCAGGATCATCCTGGCAGGACATCGAAGCTCTCCCGCAGCCATCCCGGCGGGTAGTCCAGCGGACAGTCTTCCACCTGTTGGAGGAGCCCGTGCCGACGCTCGCGGACCCGTTTCCCCATGATGAGCCTTTGCCTGGCTCCTACGAGCTTCGTCTGCCATCAGACGGCGTGACAATTTGGTACACCGTGACGCAGCACGAGGGCCAAGAGATCATTAGCATCCAGTTCGTCAGACTGGAGACGTGACCGCAAGGCCGCAGACGGCAACACGCGCCTGCCTCCGGGCTGACTCCCGCACACGCGAACGCCGGGGTCCCGCCATACGACGGGTGCACCCGGCGCCACTTTCGACAGGTCAACACCTGTCAAGGGAGCAAAAGCTACAGCTGGATCGCGGTCTCACCAAACGGGTTCGAATGGATACTCAGACCGTGAGTACCAGCTTGCCGTAGAGCTCGCCCTGGGACATGCGCTCGAAGGAGGCGCGGGCGTCGGCGAGCGGGCGGACGTCGTCGATCAGCGGGCGGACGCCGGTGCGGTCGAGGAACGCGACCAGGGCGGCCAGCTCGTCGCGGGTGCCCATCGTCGAGCCCAGCACGTTGAGCTGCAGGAAGAAGATCCGGGTGAGGTCGGCCGGCGGGTTCGGACCGCTGGTCGCGCCCGAGCAGACGACCGTGCCGCCGGGACGCAGCGACTTCAGTGAGTGGCCCCAGGTGGCGGCACCGACCGTCTCGATGACGGCGTCGACGCGGGCGGGCACCCGGGCACCCGTCTCGAGGGCGGCCTCGGCACCGAGGTCGAGGGCGCGCTTGCGCTTCGCCTCGTCGCGGGACGTGACGAAGACGGTGTGGCCGGCCGCCTTGGCCAGCAGGATCGCGGCGGTGGCCACCCCGCCGCCGGCGCCCTGGATGAGCACCTTGCCGCCGCCGTCGGCGGGCAGGCCGGCCTTGGTGAAGACCATCCGGTAGGCGGTCAGCCAGGCCGTCGGCAGGCAGGCCGCCTCCTCCCAGGACAGCGACGCCGGCTTGGGCACCAGGTTGCGGGCCGGGACGGCGACCTGCTCGGCGAGCGTGCCGGGGTGCAGCTCGGAAAGCAGGGACCGCTTGGGGTCCAGCGTCTCGTCGCCTCCGCCGGCGGCCGGGTCGCCGATCACGGCGTGCAGGATGACCTCGGTCCCGTCCGCGGTGACGCCCGCTGCGTCGCAGCCGAGGATCATCGGCAGCCGCCCGGCCGGCAGGCCCACCCCGCGCAGGCTGAACAGGTCGTGGTGGTTGAGCGCCGCGGCCCGGACCGAGACCGTCGTCCAGCCGTCCCGGGCGGCGGGCTCCGGCTGCTCCCCCACGGCCAGGCCGGCCAGCGGGTCGTCGGGGTTGATGGACACTGCGGCGGCGGCAAGCACGGACAAAACCCTATGGCTGACGCCCACCCGATGCCACCTCAGTGCTCGCGGCCTGGACCCGCCATGTCCGGGCGGACGCCAGGAGGCATGGCCGGCCTGGACCACAGTCAGACCTGGACCACAGTCAGAGACGAACGGCCCCGCGGCGCGCCCACGGTGCGGCCACTGCGGCCCGCGGGTTCTTGGGGGGCGCCGGTCGCGGCCCGGCGCTGGATGTGCTGGACTCTTGACCGTGGTGGCTCCTGAACCGACGTCGCCCCCGACCGGACTGTCCGCCGCCAGGGCGGTGCCGCCCGCGACCGGCCCCTCGGCGGCACCCCCGGTGCCGGCTGGCCGGCACGCGCGCCGTCCCCGCTGGCGGCGCCGGCAACCCGCCGACGCGCCCACGCCCGAGCCACGCATCTTCTCCGACGACGGCCTGCCCGTGTTCGTCGTCCCGCACGGCGACTTCGTCGCCTGCTCCTACGCCGGCTGCGGCGCGCTGCGCCTGGTCGAGGACGTAGCCGCCAAGGCCCCCTGCAGCGCCTGCGGCCGGCTCTGAGCGCGGCGCGCCCAGGAACCCGCAAAAGGCGCGAGATCCGCGGGACTTGCCTCGGTGCCCGAGCCGGCTGGCGGGCCAGAGACGTGAGGCCCGGCTCCAGGAGATGGAGCCGGGCCTCAGTGCGTCGATCGAACAGTCCTAGCGGCGGGCGACCCCGTCGGCCTTGGCCGCGGCGGCGACCGCGGCGGCGACGGCCGGGGCGACCCGACGGTCGAACGGGCTCGGGATGATGTGGTCGGGCGCGAGCTCGTCCGCGATCACGTCGGCCAGCGCCTTCGCCGCCGCGAGCTTCATGCCCTCGGTGACCCGGCTCGCCCGCACGTCGAGCGCCCCGCGGAAGACGCCGGGGAAGGCGAGCACGTTGTTGATCTGGTTCGGGAAGTCACTGCGCCCGGTGGCGACGATGGCGGCGTGCCGGCGGGCGACCTCGGGGTGGACCTCCGGGTCGGGGTTGGCCATGGCGAAGATGATCGAGTTCGGCGCCATGGTCGCGACCGCCTCCTCGGACACGGTGCCCGAGGACAGCCCGATGAAGACGTCGGCCCCGGCGAGCGCCGCCTCGATCGAGCCGGACAGCCCCGCCTTGTTGGTCAGTGCGGCGATCTCGGCCTTGACCGGGGTCAGGTCGGTCCGGCCGGAGTGGATCATGCCCTTGCGGTCGCCGACGGCGATGTCACCGATGCCGGCCGCGAGAATGATCTTCGTCACGGCAATGCCGGAGGCACCGGCGCCCGAGACGACGGCCCGCAGGTCCTCGAGGCGCCGACCGGTCAGCCGGGCCGCGTTCTCCAGCGCGGCGAGCGCGACGATCGCGGTGCCGTGCTGGTCGTCGTGGAAGACCGGGATGTCCAGACGCTCCTGCAGGCGGCGCTCGACCTCGAAGCAGCGCGGCGCGGAGATGTCCTCCAGGTTGATCCCGCCGAAGCTCGGGGCGATCGCGGCGACCGTGTTGACGATCTCGTCGACGTCCTTGGTGTTCAGGGCGATCGGCACCGAGTCGACCCCGGCGAAGTGCTTGAACAGCGCGGCCTTGCCCTCCATGACGGGCAGGGAGGCGGCCGGGCCGATGTCGCCGAGCCCGAGCACGGCGGTCCCGTCCGTGACGACGGCGACCAGGTTGCCGCGCCAGGTGTAGTCCTCCGCCAGCGCCGGGGTCTCCTCGATCGCCAGGCACACCCGGGCGACTCCCGGGGTGTAGGCCATCGAGAGGTCGTCGGCGTTCTCCAGCGGGGAGGTCACCTCAAGAGCGATCTTGCCGCCACGGTGCAGCGTGAAGACCGGGTCGTCGTCGGACACCCGCGGGCTGACGGCGACGGGGGCGCTGGCGACGGAGGAGGAGATCTGGTCGAAGGTCTGGTGGTCTGCGGTCGCTGTCACGGAAGTGCTCCTGTTTACGGGCGCCCTGTCGCCTGGCGTGGTTCTCGTGCTCGGCGCGGCGTCGGGGCTACTGCTGGTGGAGGTCCAGGAAGTGCTGAGCTCGCCCATCGGCTGTCAGGGCGGATGCTCGTGCGGTCCTTCCGGGGGTCGCCCAGGGTGGTCGGGCTGGGCCCGACTCCGGGGTTCCGGCGGCATCCCTCCGGACGGACATCGCGGCTTCCGGGGAGCCGACCGATGGTCGGCGAGCAGCGGGAGCCGCCGCCTCCGGCGTGAGGAGGCGGTGGTGGGACCGGGGGTCGCCCGGGGCACCGTTCAAATATTGCACGTCGTGGGCCTTCCTTGGCGACCGGCCCGGCAGCTTCGATCGCCCGATCGCAGCGGACGCTTACCTCAACGACATGCAAGAGAAATGTCTTGAAACGTGAACGAAGCATCCCTGTAGCACCACTGACACGCCACCAGGCTTGGGTGATTGCCCAGGACGTGCGCCGCCGTTGTCGCCTGCCCGACCCAGAAACGGCCTGGCAGGACCGCGCGAGCGCGGGCCGCACGCCCGGACGGGGAGGGCGCGAGCCGAGCGCCAACCGAGCCAGCCGAACCACCCGGCCGGCGGCCGGGGACCTCACGGTCCGCGAGCCGCCCCCGCCACGGACGGCCCGTCTGGACCGGCGCGGTGGGGCCGTCCGTCGGGTATCGGTTGAAATCTGGAGAGGATCGGCATGCGCAGTCGAGAACACCGGAGCCTGGACGGCGGCCTGGCCGTCGGCCGTCGCGCCGTGCGCAGGACGCTCGCCGCGACCGCTGTGGCGAGCCTGGCGGCCGTGCTGGCCGCCTGTGGCGGCAGCAGCGGCGGCTCCTCGGCCGACAGCACGCCGAGTGCGGCCACCTCGGCCGTGGCCACGCTGCCGGCCGCTCTCGCCGGCAAGACGCTCACCGCCGCCGCGGACGCCTCCTACGCGCCGAACGAGTTCTTCGACACCGACGGCAAGACCGTCATCGGCATGGACGCGGACCTGATCAAGGCGCTCGGCACCGCGCTCGGCACCAAGGTCGACGTCAAGAACGTCGGCTTCGACGACATCATCCCGGCCCTCGACGCCGGCAAGTACAACATCGGCATCTCGTCGTTCACGGACACCAAGGAGCGCGAGGCCAAGGTCGACTTCGTCACCTACTTCTCGGCCGGCACCTCGTTCTTCACCAGTGCCGACAAGCCGGCCTCCGTGAAGACCCTCGATGACCTGTGCGGCCTGACCGTCGCCGTCGAGAAGGGCACCACCCAGGCCGACGACGCCACGGCGCAGGACGGCACCTGCAAGACCGCTGGCAAGCCGGGCGTGACCGTCAGCCAGTTCCCGGACCAGAACGGCGCGAACCTCGCGCTGACCTCGGGCCGCGCGCAGGTCTCGATGGCCGACTCCCCGGTCGCCGATTACCAGGTGAAGCTCTCCGACGGCAAGCTGAAGCTGGTCGGCACCCCGTACGGCACCGCGCCCTACGGCATCGCGGTCCCCAAGAACTCGGGCCTGGCCCAGCCGCTGCTGACCGCGCTGAAGGCGCTCATCGCCGACGGCACCTACAAGCAGATCCTCACCAAGTGGGGCGTCGAGGACGGGGCCATCACCAGCCCGCAGATCAATGGCGCTACCAGCTGACAACGTGACGGGCGCCGCGTCGGGGACCCCGGTCCCCGACGCGGCGGCAGCCGCCGCGCCCGCGGACGGCGCCCCGCCGACGACGTCCGCCACCCCCATCAAGGCGGTCCCCGTTCGTTACCCGGGTCGTTGGGTCACGGCCGCCGTCGTCCTGCTGCTGGTCGCCATGGGCGCCCACGGCCTGGTCACCAATCACCGGTTCCGGTGGGACATCGTCTGGAAGTACCTGTTCACCGAGCCGGTGCTGCGCGGCCTGTGGGCGACCGTCTACCTGACCTTCTTCGCGATGCTCATCGGCATCGTCGGCGGCGTCCTGCTCGCGATCATGCGCCAGTCGCCGAACCCGCTGCTGAGCGGCGTCTCATGGGTGTACACGTGGTTCTTCCGCGGCACCCCGGTGCTCCTTCAGCTGATCTTCTGGGGCACGATCGGCGCTCTTTACCCACGGATCGCGGTCGGGATCCCGTTCGGGCCCGAGTTCGCCTCGGCTGACTCGAACAAGCTGATACCGCTGATCGTGGCCGGCATCCTCGGCCTCGGGCTGAACGAGGCGGCCTACATGGCCGAGGTCGTACGGGCCGGCATCTCGGCGGTCGATGAGGGACAGATCGAGGCCGCGCAGGCGCTCGGGATGGGCCGCGGCCTGACCATGCGCCGGATCGTGCTGCCGCAGGCGATGAAGGTCATCATCCCGCCGACCGGCAACGAGACGATCTCCATGCTCAAGACCAGCTCACTGGTCAGCATCATCGCGGTCATCGAGCTGACCTACTCGGTCCAGCTGATCTACGCGCGCAACTACCAGACGATCCCGCTGCTGATCGTGGCCGCGATCTGGTACCTCGTGCTGACCTCCGTCCTGAGCGTCGGCCAGTACTTCCTGGAACGCCGCTACGACCCGGCCGTGCGGCGCCAGGCGGCCCTGGTCAGCGTCACGTACGGCAGTCGCGACGGGAGCGGGGGGATGGCATGACCGACCAGACAACCGCCGGGACCACAACCGCCGGGACCACGATGGCCGGGAGCGAGACGGCGGGAACGATGCCTGCCGGGATCACCCCGATGGTGCTCGCCGAGGACGTCCACCGGTCGTTCGGGCGCAACCACGTGCTGCGCGGGGTGAGCCTGCGGGTCGACCCCGGCGAGGTGCTCTGCCTGATCGGGCCGTCCGGCTCCGGCAAGACCACGGTGCTGCGCTGCATGAACCACCTGGAGAAGATCGACGCCGGCCGGCTGTGGATCGACGGCGACCTGGTCGGCTACCGGGAGCACGGCGGGAAGCTGCACGAGCTGCGCGAGCGCGAGGTCTCCAAGCGGCGGGCCGAGATCGGCATGGTCTTCCAGCGGTTCAACCTGTTCGCGCACAAGACGGCGCTCGAGAACATCATGGAGGCGCCGCTGCGGGTGCGCCGCGAGAAGCGCTCGGAGGTCGAGGAACGCGCCCGCGCCCTGTTGGACCGGGTCGGCCTGGGCCACCGCTGCGAGGCCTACCCGTCCCAGCTGTCCGGCGGCCAGCAGCAGCGGGTGGCGATCGCCCGGGCGCTCGCGATGCGGCCCAAGCTGATGCTGTTCGACGAGCCCACGTCCGCGCTGGACCCGGAGCTCGTCGGCGAGGTGCTGGCGATCATGCGGCAGCTCGCCACGGAGGGCATGACGATGGTCGTCGTCACCCACGAGATGGGCTTCGCCCGCGAGGCGGCCGACACCGTCGTGTTCATGGACGGCGGCGTCGTGGTCGAGACCGGACCACCCGACCAGGTCCTCGTCAACCCCCGGCATGACCGGACGAAGTCCTTCCTGTCCAAGGTGCTCTGAGCCAGGGTGTTCTGAGCCACGGCGGCGCCCACGGATCGCCGGGAGGCCTGGGCGTACGGCCGGTCGGGCGAACCGGTACGGTCCGCAAGCGTGGACGTCACCGAACTGTCCGTACCGGACGCGTGGGTCTTCACCCCACGACAGCACACCGACAGCCGCGGCACCTTCCTCGAGTGGTTCCGCGCCGACGCGCTGGAGAAGGCCCTGGGCCACCCGCTGGGGCTGGCCCAGGGCAACCACAGCATCAGCAGGGCGGGGACGCTGCGCGGGGTGCACTACGCAGACGTGCCACCGAGCCAGGCGAAATACGTCACCTGTGTGTCCGGCCGGGTGCTGGACTGTGTGATCGACATCCGGGTCGGCTCGCCGACGTTCGGCCAGTGGGCCGCCGTCCAGCTCGATGACGTCGACCGCAAGGGGATCTACCTCGCGGAAGGCCTCGGGCACGCGTTCATCGCGCTGACCGACGGCGCGCAGGTCTCCTACCTGTGTTCAACGCCATACACCCCCGGTCGGGAGCGCGGCATCAACCCGCTCGACCCCGACCTCGGGCTGCCCTGGCCGGCGGACCTGACCCCGCTGCTGTCGGACAAGGACGCCGTCGCCCCCACCCTCAAGGAGGCCGAGGCCGCCGGGCTGCTGCCGTCGTACGCCGCCTGCCAGGCGTTCTACGCCGACCTGCGCAGCCAGGCCGGCTTCGGCCAGTAACGCACCAGCACGCGGCCCAGCACGTCCTGACCAGGGACCATGCCGAAGGCGGCGCTGTCCGTGCCGACGCCGACGTTGTCGGAGCGCAGCCACCAGCTGCCGTCCGGGTCGGCGAACTCCGCGCGCTTCACGCCGAGCCCGCGGCCGTCGGGAAGCCGGGCGACGACCACGTCACCGGGCCGCGGCGCCCGGCCCCACCAGACCAGGCAGGCGTCGCCGTCGCGCAAGGTCGGGACCATCGACGCACCGCGGACGGAGACCGCCCGCACGGGAATGCAAGGCCGCACAGAGGTAGGTTGCCAGAAGGTGGGGACACGGGCCGGCGCCCCCGCACGCCAGCCGCCGCGCGCGACCCGCGCGGGAGGCCAGGCGCGCGAAGCACGGATCGGCCCGCGCAGGCGCGCTCGGTTCGCGCACCGCCCGTGCCCCCGACGCGACGATCGTGCGAGGAAGGACGGCGGCATGAGCCTGCTGCATCCCAAGACCCAGGTGAGCGCGCACTGCGACCTCCCCTGCGGCGTCTACGACCCGGCGCAGGCCCGGATCGAGGCCCAGTCGGTCAAGGCGATCCAGGAGAAGTACCAGGGCAACGAGGACCCGGTCTTCCGGGCGCGTGCGCTCTCCATCAAGGAGGAGCGGGCCGACCTGGTCAAGCACCACCTGTGGGTGCTGTGGACCGACTACTTCAAGCCGAACCACCTGGAGAAGTACCCGGAGCTGCACGACCTGTTCTGGCAGGCCACCAAGGCCGCCGGCGCGGCGGGCGCCAAGGGCTCGGTCGACCCGGCCGACGGCCAGAAGCTGATCGACAAGATCGACGAGATCGCCAAGGTCTTCTGGGAGACCAAGGCCGCTGCCTGATCTCGCCTGCTCTGCCGACGTCCCCGGGTGCCCCAGGCGCCCGGGGACGTCGTTTTCCCCGCCAGCCCCAGGAGACGACCATGATCCGCCCAGCCCAGCCGGGTGACGTCGCGACGGTGCTTCGGCTCGTCCAGGCACTCGCGGAGTACGAACGCGAGCCGGACGCGGTGAAGATGACCGAGCCGGACCTCACCGAGGCGCTGTTCGGCGCGCGACCGTCCGCCGGCGCCCTGGTGGCCGTCGCGGACGACGCGGACCAGCCGGAGCCCGCGGGCCTGGTCGTCGGGTTCGCGATCTGGCACGAGACGTTCTCGACCTGGACCGGGCGGACCGGGTCGTTTCTCGTCGACCTGTTCGTCGCGCCGGAGCACCGCCGCGGCGGGCATGGCCGGGCGCTGCTGGCCCGGCTCGCCGCGATCGCGCGCGACCGCGGCCACCAGCGGCTCGAGTGGGACGTGCTGGACTGGAACACGCCGGCGCAGGCGTTCTACCGCACGTTGGGCGCGGCGCCCATGGAGGGCTGGACGACGTGGCGGCTGGGCGCGGACGGTATCGCCGCGCTCGCGGCGACCGACGCCGACCCGGCCACAGATCGCCGGATCCCCACTTAGCCGACAACAACGTGCCCACGGCGTTTGATCGGCCGACCTGCGCCACCCCGCTCCGCGTGGGTACCGTGGGTACAGCGGGCGCCCCACCGGCCACCGCACGAGGATGTCGCGCGGCGGGGTGCGCCCTGGCAGCCGGCCCTGGGCCGGCGGCCGACGAAACGGTCCGTGCCATAGCGACGGGGGAGTCGGTTCCCCAGCGACTGTCCCCGCGGACCAGCTGGGCCCCTGCTCCCGGACCCGAGGTCGAGCGCCCGCTCGGCCGCCCAGCGACCCAGGAACCCGACGAGACCAGCGCCGCGACGCAGCGGCCCGCCATGCACGCACGGCCGTCGGTTGGCCGCCCGGTGGCTGTACGTGGACCGCTGGACGCCCGCCGCGACGAGCCGGCCGCGGGGCCGGATGATGTAGGCGTTAGGTACGTGCCCATCCGGGGGACGACAACTCGAACTCACCGCCGGCGGCGAGATCTCGCCACCGGAACGACGCAGCACTGGGGGTAGAACGTGGATCCGACGCCTTCAGCCGATGGCACGGGCAACTCCAGCGGCGTCCACGGTGGCGGCCTGCGCGACGTCGTGCAGCTCACAATTCCGGCCGCCGGTGCCTACCTGACCGTTCTGCGTACCGCGACGGCCTCGCTCGCCGCCCGCCTCGACTTCACCCTCGAGGACATCGAGGACCTGCGGATCGCCGTGGACGAGGCGTCCGCGCTGCTGCTGGTCTCCGCGGTTCCCGGCTCCGCGCTGGAGTGCGTCTTCAGCCTGTCCCCCGGCCTGATGCGGGTCACGGTCTCGGTCGACAGCCTCGACGGCGAGCCGCCGTCGAAGGACACCTTCGCCTGGACCGTCCTCAGCGCCCTCGCCGGCGAGGTCTCCAGCTCCACCGGCCCCGGCCACCGCGTCACCATCGAGCTGGCCAAACGACGCGGCGACCGGGCGGACCTGGGCGAGCCGCCGGCCGGCCACGTCCGCAGCCGCAGCGCCGAGCCGAGCGAGCTGGGCGCGAAGCTCGGCGCCGTGGGGACCTCATGACCTCGGCAGGCCGTACCCCGACCACCCCGAGAGACCGGTTCTCCAGCCTGAACCAGCGCTCCGGCGGTCCGGACGAGGCCGTCCCCGACACGCCCGAGGGCGCGGGCGCCCGCCGGTCGGTTCCGGCCAGGCCGGCGTCACGCTCCGACACGAAGGCGGGCGCCCCGGCCGGCGGCCAGAGCCCGGCCGCGAGTGGCACGGGCCCGTCCGACGCGACGGCGACCGACCCAGGCCAGTCGGCGCGGACCGCGGTCGCCGACGACACCGAGCCCGAAGGCACCGACCTCACGGATGGCGAGCGGGCGGGTGCTGTGAACGAGGCCGCTACGAACGACGACACCGCGACGGCGCCGCAGGCGGACGCGACCGCGTCCGACGCCGGCGAGCGCGCGGAACCGCGCCCGTCCGACCGGGCCTCGTCACCGGACCGGGCCCATGCGCGCGCGCTGTTCGCCCGGCTGGTGGAGCTCCCGGAGGGTGACGCCGAGCGCGCCGCCATCCGCGACCAGCTGGTCCGCATGCACCTGCCGCTGGTCGAGTACCTCGCCCGCAGGTTCCGCAACCGGGGCGAGCCGCTGGACGACCTCGTGCAGGTGGCCACCATCGGCCTGATCAAGTCCGTCGACCGGTTCGACCCGGAGCGCGGCGTCGAGTTCTCCACCTACGCCACCCCGACGATCGTCGGCGAGATCAAGCGCCACTTCCGCGACAAGGGCTGGGCCATCCGGGTTCCGCGCCGGCTGCAGGAGCTGAAGCTCTCGCTGACGAAGGCGACCTCGGAGCTGTCCCAGAAGCTGGGCCGTTCGCCCACGGTCGCCGAGATCGCCGCTCACCTCGAGATGACCGAGGAAGAGGTTCTCGAAGGCCTGGAGTCCGCGAACGCCTACTCGGCCGTCTCGTTGGACGCGCCCGACTCGGGTGACGACGAGTCGCCGGCCGTCGCCGACACCCTGGGCGTCCAGGACGAGTCGCTGGAGGGCGTCGAGTACCGGGAGTCGCTCAAGCCGCTGCTGGAGAAGCTCCCGCCGCGCGAGAAGCGCATCCTGCTGCTGCGCTTCTTCGGGAACATGACCCAGTCCCAGATCGCGATCGAGCTCGGCATCTCCCAGATGCACGTCTCACGCCTGCTCGCCCGCACGCTGGCCCAGCTGCGCCGGGGCCTGCTGGAGGACAACTAGGGCAGCGGCCAGCGACGGCGCTCCGCGCCTCTGGCCGCTCTGCCTGGTCCGGGCGCTGGGCGCCCTCCCCTACGTGAACCTCAGCTCAGGCGGAATCCAGAGGCAGCACCGGTCCAGGGTCGGGACCTGGCGTTGCTTCCCGTTTCCCGGTGACTTTGGTCGGCTATTCAACTGGGGGCGTGCGGGAGGCCGCCAGGGCCAGCAGGGCGAGCGTGGCTACCGCCACCACCAGCAGGGGGAGGCCGTAGCCGAGCAGGCCGTTCTGGAGCATGGCCCAGCCGACCGGGAGGCACAGCAGCTCGATCACGACGATCGGTGTCTTCGAGGTGGCCCGCCTGACCACCTGAGCGCGGGCCAGCCCGACGACGACCACGCCGCAGACCAGGCAGAGCACACCGCCGAACTCGGCGCGGCCCAGGTTGTCGATGTGGTGGCCGAAGCCTCGGACCACCTGCCAGACCCCGAGCCCGACGAGCAGCAGGCCCTGCACGGCGACCAGGAACGCCGCCCCCGCGAGCGCGCGGGGCGCCCCGGCGAACGCGGCGAAGGTCGCCCTGACCGCGGACAGCGGGTCGGACGGCGTCGCCGCGGCCGAACCCGGTCCGTCGTCGGTGCTCGCCTCGGCCCGCTCGCTCGACCCGGCATCCCGGCCCCCGGCGCCCGGCGTCTCGGCACTTCCCATGCCGATGACCCTACGGCTCGGGCCGGACTTCGGGCCTACAGGAGTCAAACCGTCAGTTTCGGGAAGTTGACCAGTAAGCCGCAGGCAGATGGCGTCAAGTCCGACAGGCGAGTTCGCGACATTCTGTTACGCGGCCGACATTGTGAGACATTCCGCATACGAGCATCGGAAAGCGACGCGGTACTACCGTGGTGGTCATGCGAGGGCTCCTGGTCGTCAATCCCGCCGCGACGACGACCACGGAACGGGTCCGGGACGTCCTGGTCACCGCCCTGTCGGCCGATCTCGCGGTGGAAACAGTCATCACCAAGGGACGCGGGCACGCGGCTGAGCTCGCCCAGCGCGCCACCGAAACCGGCATCGACGTCGTCATCACGCTCGGCGGCGACGGAACGGTCAACGAGGTCGCCAACGGCCTGCTGCGCGACGGCCCGAACCCGGATGCCCCGGCCCTCGCGGTCGTCCCCGGCGGCAGCACCAATGTCTTCGCCAGGGCGCTGGGATATTCGGCCTCCCCCGTCGAGGCGACCGGGGAGCTGCTCGCCCACCTGCGCGAGGGCAGGAGCCGCCGGGTCGGGCTCGGCCACGCCCGCTGGGCCGACCAGTCCCGCTGGTTCACCTTCTGCGCCGGCATGGGCCTGGACGCGGAGGTCGTCGGCCGGGTCGAGCGCAAGCGCTCCGGCGGCCGGGGCAACAGCGCCGGGCTGTTCCTGCGCAGCGGGGTGGCCCGTTACAGCGCCGGCGCCGGCCGCGGCCACCCGCGCATCACCCTGGACCTGGAGCCCGACCGGGCCGCCGCCGCGCCCGCGGACGACGACTCGGCGGCCGGCGCGGACCGCGAGGTCGACGTCGTCGTCGTCTGCAACACCGTGCCCTGGACCTACCTGGGCGACCGCCCGGTGCGGGCCTGCCCGGAGGCGTCGTTCGACACCGGCCTCGATCTGCTGGCGCTGCGCCGGCTTCACCTGTCGAGCCTGCTGCGGATCACCGGCCAGATGCTGACGGGCGACCGGGGGCCGCACGGGCGCAACGTCGTCCTGGAGCACGACCTCGACGTCGTACGGCTGCGCGCCGCCCCCGAGGCCCCGTTCCAGATGGATGGCGAGTACCTCGGCCAGCACGCCGAGGTCACCCTTACCTCCCACCCCGCCGCCCTGCGCGTCATCGCCTAGGGCGGCGGCCAGAAACGGCGCTCCGCGCCTCTGCAGACCTCCCAGATCGACTCCGTCGATCCGTCAGGAACCCCGGCTCCGCCTGCTTCGGGCGCTGAGCGCCCTCGGTGGGTTAGCTGGGTTTGGTTGTGAGTGGGCGAGGGGTAGTGCTCAGGGCGCGGACGACGTCCGCGGGGTCGTCGCAGATCACCGCGTCGACGCCGGCGTCGCGTAGGCGCAGCGCGGCGCGGTCGCTGGTGACAGTCCAGGTGACCAGGCGGACGCCGGCCCGGTGGGCGAGTTCGGCCGCGTGCGGGGCGGCCAACACCGCGGACGTGTGGGCGTGCAGCTCGCGGTGGCCGGCCGAGCGGACGTAGGCGAGGCCGCCGCTCACCGCCATCCGGGGCATGGTCAGGAATCCGGTCGCCACCCCGAGGTCCGCCGCGCGCACCCGCTCGATGGCGAACCAGTCGAACGACGACACGGTGACGCCGCTGTCGGCGCCGGTCAGGCCGCGGGCGCGCAGCAGCTCGATGAGCACCTGCGCGGTCTGCTCCCGGGGTGCGTCGAAGTCCGGCTGGCCGGGCTGGTTCTTGATCTCGATGATGATCCGGCCGCGCCCGGCCCAGACGTCCAGGACCTCGTGCAGCGTCGGCACTCCCCTGGCCGCCAGCTCGGCCGTGGAACGCCGCAGGACAGCCCGCCCGCCCAGCCGGGGCAGCCGCGCGTCGTGAACCACCACGAGCTCCCCGTCGGCGCTGCGCCGGACGTCGATCTCGACCCCGTCCGCGCCGGCAGCTAAGGCCGCGTCGACGGCCGCGACCGTGTTCTCCGGGCCGGGACTCCGGCTGCCGCGATGCCCCAGTACCTCCACGGAGCCTCCCCCACCGATCACCGGACCACGACCCCCGAGGCCATCCTGCACCGCGAGCGCCAGCTTTGCCGCGCGGACGATTCGACGGGATCGGTCCCACACCCGGCCCTCCGCCGCCGGGCCCGCCCCAGCCGCGGCGGCCGGCCTCACCCGCCCGACACGCCGCGAGGGGAGGGAGGTAAGAAGTGTGTAACAAGTAGGTGCGGACGATCGCCGTCAAGCCGCCGTCCGGCCGACCGTGGGCCGCAGCGCCCCGCCCGAGGCCGCGCTCAGACCGGCCCAGCTAAAACTGTCCCGACCATGCCTAGTTGGCATGAGCCCTGTCGTATGATCCTGCATGGCCTACTTGGACTATCCCGACAACACCCAACCGATGGAGCCAACAGCCCATAGCCAACAGGGCATCGAGATGGCCGTTCCTAGTCATCCCGACCGCCTCCGGTCGTGGTCCGCCGTGTCCCTAGCGGACAAGTGCAGGCCAGAGATGGTGTGAAGGCGCTTGCAGGTTCTTGCGCCCCTGCCCGTTCCGGTGGGAGGGTGGCGAATGTCCGAGGTGGATGACCACATACACCCGGGCGTACGCGTGCACATGATCGTTAGTTACACAGTGTCGTCAGGCACACCGTCGGCTAGCCGACACCCGAGTCAGTCGCCGCGGGCAGAGAGAGAACCTCTGCACGAGACCGTCAGGTCGTGGCACAACCCGGGGGGCCGGCCAGCCGTCTCATGTGCAGTGTCGCCCGCAACGACAGAGGGAGTAGGACGCATGGACTGGCGCCACAGAGCGCTCTGCCGTGACGAGGACCCCGAGCTTTTCTTCCCGATCGGGACCACCGGACCCGCAGAGCGTCAGATCGAAGAGGCCAAAGCCGTCTGCCGACGTTGCTCTGTGACCTCCGACTGCCTGAACTGGGCGCTCGAAACCGGTCAGGACGCCGGCGTGTGGGGTGGCCTGAGCGAAGACGAGCGACGTTCCCTCAAGCGGCAGGTGCTGCGAGTCCGCACCGCCTGAGTCAGGGTTCCCACCGGATCGGCGGAAGGGTTCCTGCCAGATCGGCGTAGCCGGTCGGGCAGGTTGGCGGTCCGGGAAGTCTGAGGAATCGGCCATCAGCCGCTGGCCACCTGCCAGCGACGAGACAACGAACGAGGCCCGAGGGCGCACCCCTCCCCGGGCGGCCGAGACATCCACGGCCGACGGGCCCATGGGCCGGTATCCGACAACGCCGAGCTTTCCCAAGCCCGGCCACAAAGAGCAGCAAGAAGCGCTGGCCGAGGAAGTGTGCGGCACAGCGGTAGTTGCATCCGTGCCCATGTCACGCTGCGCATCCACTCGGTGCGTCTCGGACGCCGGCACTCTCGGCCGTTCTGTCCGCACGGCCGCCGTCTTCGCGCGGCGCGCCACGGATGGAGCGGCCGATGCGTTTTCCGAGGTCGGGTCGGCCGGCAAAACTGACGCCGCCAGCCCGGCGCGGCGCCGAACCGGCGGGGCACCCACAGTCACTCGGAACGGCGAAGAGCCTGACGCAACGTGAGCGCTCGATGCGCGCTCATCGACGACAGACTCCACGTGCGGAGGGATACCCGGCCCCGCAAGCCCCAAACACTCAAATTGAAGAAAGTGGGATCGAGAGCAAGGCCTCGGTCCCACGGCCGGCGCCGGCCTGCAGCCGGATCGTCCCCTGCATCTCGCCGAGCACGAGCTGACGCACGATCTGCAGGCCCAGGCGCGGCGAGTGCTCCAGCTGGAAGTCGTCCGGCAGGCCGGCACCGTCGTCGGCGACGACGACATCGAGGCGGCTGGCCGTCCGACGCACTCGGACCTCGATCGAGCCCGCCGATCCATCGAACGCATGTTCGACAGCATTCTGCAAAAGTTCGGAGAGCACAAGGGCCAACGGCGTGGCCAGCGCGCCGGACAGCATCCCGAACGAGCCGACCCGGCGCGTCGTCGCCCGCGCCCCGGTGGTCGCCAGGTCGACGGTGACCGACGTGATCTGGTCGGCGATCTCGTCGAACGGGACCGACTCGCCCAGCGTCTGGGACAGCGTCTCGTGTACCAGGGCGATCGACGTCACCCGGCGCACCGACTCGCCGAGGGCGTCCCTGGCCTCGTCCACCTTGGTCCGGCGCATCTGCAGCCGCAGCAGGGCCGCCACCGTCTGCAGGTTGTTCTTGACCCGGTGGTGGATCTCCCGGATCGTCGCGTCCTTGCTCAGCAGCTGGGCCTCGCGGCGGCGCAGCTCGGAGACATCACGCACCAGGACCAGGACCTCGCGGGTCTGGCCAGGGAAAAGCGGGATCGCGCGCAGCAGCACGACGGTGCTGGCGACGGCCAACTCGACCTCCACCGGGCGACGGCGGCCGATCGCGTGCCACACGGCCGGGGTGGTGGCCGGCAGGTTCAGCGCCCGGTGCACCGAGCGCAGGTCCTCGCCGGTGACGTTGCCCGTGTAGCCGAGCCTGCGGTAGGCCGACAGGGCGTTGGGGCTGGCGAAGATGACCTTCCCCGCCCCGTCCAGGCGCATCATGCCGTCGCCGACCCGGGGTGACTCGGGCAGCTCGGCCGGGCTGCCCCGGAACGGGAACAGGCCCTCGGCCACCATCAGCGCCAGGTTGTTCGCGCCCTGCAGGTAGGCCGACTCCAGCGCGCTCGGGGTCCGGGTGGTGGCCAGGTTGGTGTCCCGGGCCAGCACCGCGATCACCTTGTCGCCGTGGCGAACCGGGATCGCCTCGGTCCTGACCGGCACGCCGCCGTCCCACTCGGGCTCGCCCTCGCGGGCGATCCGGTGCTCCCGCCAGGCGTTGCGCACCACCCAACGGTTGATCACGACGCTGCCGACCTCGTCGTTGTGGTACGCGGTCGGGCCCGTGGTCGGGCGCACCTGCGCGACGACGAGGAACTCGGTCTGGCCGCCCCGGCCGGCCCGTGCACTGGAGGTCCTGCTGGGAACCAGGAGCAGGAGGTCCGCGAACGACAGGTCGGCCAGCAGCGCCCAGTCCGCGACCAGCGCGTGCAGGTGGTCGATGTCCTCGTCAAGGAGGTCGGTGCTCGCGTGCAGCATGTCAGCGAGGGTTCCCACGGCCGGAAGACTGCCAGAAGAACCCGCCTCTTGAACAACCAAGGCCCCCGGTGATCTCCGCGCCGGCCCGCCGCGGCCCGTCGCCGCCGCTGGTCGAACGGGGTGAGCGCCCCCGCCAGCCCAGTCCGGGCCAACCAGGCATCGGCGCGACCGCGCGTGCCGCGTGACTCGGCCGAACGCGGTCGATCGGCCTGGCCCGGTGGCTGACCAGGACGAATCCGACCGCGGCGGGCCGGGCTCCAGCGCGCGGTGGGATCGGCGGCAACGGCTGTCCCGCACAGCGAAGGCCCCGCCGTTCTGTGCCCGGCGCGCTACCCGAGGCCCACCGAAGCCGACATACAGTCGCGGACGTGACCGTGCACGAACGACTGAGCGCGCCGCCCGCCCCACTGGCCTGGCTGGACGTCAACGCCCAGGCCAGACGCACCGCGGGCCTGCGCCGGTCGGTACGGCCCCGGCCCGCGGTGGATGACCTGATCCGCCTCGACCTGGCCGGCAACGACTACCTGGGCCTGTCCCGCCACCCTGACGTCATCGAGGCCGGGGTGGCCGCGCTGCGGGCCTGGGGCGCCGGCTCGACCGGCAGCCGGCTGGTGAGCGGCACGACCGAGCTGCACGCCGAGCTGGAGACCGCGCTGGCCGCACACACCGGCTTCGCCGCCGGCCTCGTCTTCGCCTCCGGCTACGCGGCGAACCTGGGGGCGCTCACGGCATTGGTCTCGGCCGGCGACCTCGTGGTGTCCGACGAGCACAACCACGCCTCGATCGTCGACGCCTGCCGGCTCTCCCGCGCCGAGGTCGCGATCGTGCCACATCTCGACGTCGCCGCCGTCGAGAGCGCGCTGGCCGGGCGCTCCTACCGGCGGGCGGTGATGGTGACCGACTCGGTCTTCTCCGCCGATGGCGATCTGGCTCCGCTGGCGGAGCTGCACGCGGTCACCCGCCGCCATGGCGCGGTGCTGCTGGTCGACGAGGCGCACGCGCTCGGCGTCGTCGGCGCGCGCGGCGAGGGCGCGGTCGCGGCCGCCGGGCTGGCCGGCGCACCCGACGTCGTGGCGACCGTCACCCTGTCGAAGTCGCTGGGCAGCCAGGGCGGCGCCGTCCTCGGGCCGGTCGAGGTCCGTGATCACCTGATCGACACGGCGCGCACGTTCATCTTCGACACCGGGCTGGCGCCGGCCGCCGCGGGCGCGGCGCTCGGCGCGCTGCGGCTGCTGGCCGCGACTCCGGCACTGGCAGCCCGGTCCCGGGCCCGGGCCGGCGAGCTGGCCCGGCTCGCCGAGGCGCCGGCCCCCGCGGCGGCCGTCGTCTCGGTGGTGCTCGGCGAGCCGGAACGCGCGGTCGCGGCCGCGCAGACCTGCCGGGAGCACGGTGTCGCCGTCGGCTGCTTCCGGCCGCCGACGGTCCCGCCGGGCACGAGCCGGCTACGGCTGTCCGCGCGGGCCGACCTGACCGACGACGACATCGCGTTGTTCGCCACGGCGCTGGCCGCCGCGCGGGCGGCCCAGCCGGCGGGCACGCCCGCCGGGCGGTCATGAGCGTCCTCGTCGTCACCGGCACCGGCACCGGGGTCGGCAAGACCGTCACCACGGCCGCCGTGGCGGCACTCGCGCTCGATCGCGGACCGTTGACCGCCGGCGAGCCCGGCGGCTCGGTCGCGGTGGTCAAGCCGGCCCAGACCGGCGTCGCGCCGGGTGAGCCGGGTGACGCCGACCTGGTCCGGGAACTGACCGGGCTCACCGACGTCCACGAGCTGGCCCGTTACCCCGACCCGTTGGCCCCGGCGACGGCCGCCCGCCTGCGCGGCCTCCCGGCCGTCGACCTCGCGGGCGTCGCCGACACCGTCGCCAAGCTGTCGACCGAGCACCGGCTCGTCCTCGTCGAGGGCGCTGGCGGGCTGCTGGTGCGCTACGACGAGGACGGGCGGACGCTGGCCGACCTGGCCCAGGTACTGAAGGCGCCGGTGCTGGTCGTGACGAGGCCGGCCCTGGGCACCCTGAGCGACACGGCACTCACCCTCGAGGCACTGGAGCGCCGTGGCCTGGAGCTGGCCGGCGTGGTGATCGGCAGCTGGCCGCGGCGGCCCGAGCTCGCGGAACGCGCGAACCTCGCCGATCTGGAGAGGGTCGCCGGCCGGCCCCTGGCCGGGGCGCTCCCGGAGGGCTCGGGCCTGCTGGACCAGGCGGCCTTCCGGACACTGGCCCGCCGGTCACTCGCGTCCTCGCTGGGCGGCACCTTCGACCCGGCCGCCTTCCGCGGCGACCATCTTCCCTAGGCGAGTGCGAGAGACCACGTCCAAGGAACGCGCGCCACGGCCACGCCGGGTCGGACAATGAGCGGGCCTGGCGTTACGCCAGCCGCGCTCGCCTGACCCGCCGACGCCCGTCCCGCCGCACACACTGTCCCGATGTCCACTGACCCAATGCCGGTTCCGGCGGCTGGAGTGAACCTGTGACCCCTCCTGTGACCACCGTCAGCCCGACGGCCCAGCAGCCGGCGACCGAGCTACCGGCGGACGTGACGGCGCTGCTCGCCACCGCCCGCGCGCAGGTTCTGGTCGAGGGCCGCGGGCTCGACGAGGCGCAGGTGCTGGCCGTGCTGGAGCTGCCCGACGAGGCGGTGCCGGAACTGCTCGCGCTCGCGCACGAGGTGCGCACCCGCTGGTGCGGGCCGGAGGTCGAGGTCGAGGGCATCGTCAGCCTGAAGACCGGCGGCTGCCCCGAGGACTGCCACTTCTGCTCGCAGTCCGGCAAGTTCGACTCGCCGGTCCGCTCCGCCTGGCTGGACGTGCCGAGCCTGGTCGAGGCCGCGAAGGCGACGGCCGCCACCGGCGCGACCGAGTTCTGCATCGTCGCGGCCGTGCGCGGACCGGACGCCCGGCTGATGGCCCAGGTCCGCGAGGGCGTCGCGGCGATCCGGGCCGCCGTCGACATCAACGTGGCCTGCTCCCTGGGCATGCTGACGCAGGACCAGGTCGACGAGCTGGTCGCCATGGGCGTGCACCGGTACAACCACAACCTGGAGACGGCCCGTTCGCACTTCCCGAACGTCGTGACGACTCACAGCTGGGAGGAGCGCCTCGACACCTGCCAGATGGTCCGCGCGGCCGGCATGGAGCTGTGCTGCGGCGCGATCCTGGGCGTCGGCGAGACTCTCGCGCAGCGGGCCGAGCTCGCGGCGCAGCTCGCCGTGCTGGAGCCGGACGAGGTACCGCTGAACTTCCTCAACCCGCGGCCGGGCACCCCGTTCGGTGACCTGCCGGTGGTCGGAGCCAAGGACGCCCTGCGGGCGATCGCCGCCTACCGGCTCGCGATGCCGCGCACCATCCTGCGCTACGCGGGCGGCCGGGAGATCACGCTGGGCGATCTCACCGAGGACGGCATGCTGGGCGGCATCAACGCGGTGATCGTCGGCAACTACCTGACCACACTGGGCCAGTCCCCCACCACCGACCTGGCCATGCTCGACCGGCTGTCGATGCCGATCAAGTCGCTGCAGGCGACGCTCTAGGCCCGGGACGAGCACAGGTGACCGCCGAGCACGACACCCTGGCATCGAGCGCCACGCCGCTGGTGTCCGCGCCCTACTGCGACCGCTGCGGCGAGCCAGCCGGAACGGGCACACACGAGCGCTGCGACGCGGCCCGCGCCCTGGAACCACCGCGTTACTGCCCCACCTGCCGGCGCCGTCTCGTGGTCCAGGTCGTCCCCACCGGCTGGACCGCCCGCTGCGCCGAACACGGCGTCAGCACCTCGCCCAACTGACCCGCTGACGCCGGACCGCGGGGTTCGGGCCGCGGGGTTCGGGCCGCGTGGTCCGGCCGCGGGCGCCGGGGCTCAGACTCCGGGCCGCGGGCGCCGCGGGCCGGTCCGCGGGAGGTTCTGGCCGCAGGCCGGCGCTCGGGCCCGGGGCCCGGCGCTCTGGGGGCGCAGGCCGTGGCGCATGAGGTGCCGCGCCCTCGCAGCGCTGAGCCAGCGCGGGCGGCGGCACTCCTACCCCGTGGCCGCCGGCCGCGATCATGGCGCAGGACCGACGGGCTTCCGGGCACCGGGACCCGGCTCCCAGACGCGCGACCCAGCCCCCACCCGTTGGGCTGGGGCCATTGAGTCGGCGACCCTTAGACGGGCATGGGTTCGACTACTGCGATGAGGTCACCGTCCTGGACGACGTCGCCCTCCTGAACGGCGATCTGAGCAACGGTGCCGCCGTCCTCGCTGATGACCGGGATCTCCATCTTCATCGAGTCGAGGATCACCAGCGCGTCCCCGGCCGCGACGGCGTCGCCCACTCCGACGACAACCTTCCAGACGTTCGCCACCATCTCGGCGCGGACTTCCTCGGCCATGGTCATCCCTTCCGGGGCACGGGTGCGCGGGACGCGCACGGGTCGGGGCGCTCGGGTTTTCGACCGGCCCGTCCGGGCCTGACGGGCGAGATCACCCGGCAGACCTTCGCCCAGATCGGCGTCACCCGGATCAGCGTGGTCAGATCGGCCAGGGCGGTCCCGCGAAGCCCCGGACCCCTGCCGATCCGCTTGCCAGCGTAGACCGCCTCGCCCACGCCGATCCGACCGTGGCGCCGGTGTGTCAGATCAGCCCCATCCCCGTCGATCGGCGGACACGCCCTCGTAACGCCATACGCACCGCGCGCCCCGCACCGCGGAACGCGGAGATCACCCGCACCGCGGAACGCGGAGATCACCCGCACCGCGGAACACAGAGATCACCCGCACCGCGGAACGCGGCGGGCGATGGGGCGCCCTGGCGATCGCTCAAGCGATGGACGGTTTGTCCTTCAGGCGAGCGACGGTTCGAGCCGCCGAACCGCCCACCCATCTGGCGATCTTCGAACGATCCGGCGGTGGATCACGACGATGATCGCCAGTTGCGCAGAGATAAATGCGACAAACCGGGGCACCGAACGACGATTCCCCCTGCCCAACCGACGATCATGAAGAACTGGGCCGGCGCCAGGGCGCGATGATCGCCAATTGCGCAGGGGAAACGGCGGCCACGGAGGGCGACCGCCCAGAATTGACACGGCGCCCGGACGACCACCGACCACACTCCGACTCCCAGACAACCCGGCTACCGCACGCGATCGCGAACCTGACCAGGCACGGCCCCGGTGAAGCTGAGGCCACCGCGTCCCGGCCCGCCGCGATGCGAGCAGGCCCCGCCGGCCGCGCCGCGGCCAGGCCCCCGGCCGTGCCAGGCTCCGCCGGCCGGGACCGAGGCAGGAGCGGGTCGAGGCCGAGTCCGATCGAGCCGAGTCCAGGACGGACCCGCCGGAGGCCGAGGCCGGGACCCGGGTCGAGGTCGAGTCAGACCAAGGCCAGCCCCCGGACCGACCGGGGTCGAGGCTGAGCCACGCCGAGGCCGAGCCAGACCGAGCCAAGCCGAGGCCGAACCGGCCGGGCCTTGGACCGGGCTGAGCCCGAGCCGGGCCACGCCGAGCCGGGGCCGGTCCTGCCCGGGGCCGAGGCCGAGGCCGAGCGCGGGCGGGGGGCGGGGGCGGGAAAAACCGACAAATACCTGCGATGACGGCCAGTCGATGCGGGGTAGAAGGGGACGGGCTAGGAGACTACGGGTGTGTTCGTTCTCCTCGTCCTTGCCCTGCTGGTCGGTCTCCTGATCGCCCGGCTGCGCGGGGGGACCCTGGACGCGCTCGGGCGGGTCCGGGTACGGCTCGGCTGGTTGGCCGCCGTGATCGTCCTCGCGCTCGTGGTCGCCGTGGTCGCGCCCCGGCTCCAGACCGTCGGCTGGCTGGCGGCGGCCGTGCTCGCCGCGATTCTCTCCGCGGCCAATCGGCGGATTCCCGGGCTGCTCCTGCTCTTCATCGGTCTCGCGCTGAACGCGGCCGTCATCGGCGCGAACCACGGTCGCATGCCGGTCTCGACGTCGGCGATCAGCTCGGCTGGGATCGACCGGGCCGACGTGGCCCGGTCGGACCACTACGTGCTCGCGGACCATGACACCCGGCTGCGCTACCTGGGGGACGTGATCGCGTTTCCGTTCTGGGGAGCGCCCGCGGCCCTCAGCGCCGGCGATGTGCTGATCGCGTCCGGGATCGGACTCTTCGCCGGGCTCGCGCCGGTGCGGGCGAGCCGGACCCTGCGGGCCCGTAGGGAGGCCCGCGACCGCCGCCGCGGCCACCGCCAGGCGCAGGCCGCGGGAGACGCCGACGCCGACCCGGGTGCCGGCTCGGCCGCGGGTCGCCGGCCGGTCGCCGCGCTGCCGGCCGGGCCGGCGGCGGGCGTCACTCCCACGCCTCGGCGTGGCACGATGGCCGCTGATGTCAGCGACGAGCGGCATGGCGGCGACGACCGAGAAAGGAGATCGCGGCATGGCGAAGAAGAAGCGTAAGCGGCGCGCCCGCGCGAAGAACAAGGCCAACCACGGCAAGCGCCCGAACGCCTGAGGCGATCGGGCGGAACCGGGCCCTGAGGGCCCTTCGCCCGCTCCGCCTGGGTCGGGCGCCTAGAGCGCCCTCCCCAACCTCAGTCTCCGGTACCTGTAAGTCTGGGACTGGCCCGGTCCAGGGTCGGGATCATGGCTGAGTCGCGTCGGAACGACGAACGCCCCGCCGGCTTGAGCCGCGGGGCGTTCGTCGTCACTCGGTCTACTCGGCGTGGATCTCCGGGGCGCCGGCGTCCGTCCTCGCCTCGGCCCGGACCGCGCGCAGGCGGGCCATCAGACTGACCCGTAGCGAGTCAGGAGCGCGCTCGCCGCCGCACTTGCGCGCCACGAGCAGCTTCACCTCCTGCTCGACGCCGAACTCGCGCAGGCACGGCGAGCACTCGTCGAGATGAGCCCGGATCAGGTTCTGCTGACTGCCGTCGCACTCGTTGTCGAGATACAGGAACACCGCGTCGAGAACCTTGCGACAGTCGATCTCGTGCGGTTCGCCGCAGCTCACGAAGCACCGCCCTCGCTCCCGGTGGAGCCGGCGGGAACCAGCCCGCGCTCCCTGGCGTACTCCTCCAGCGAGTTGCGCAGACCGCGCCGACCCCGATGCAACCGGGACATCACCGTGCCGATGGGGGTGCCCATGATCTCAGCGATCTCCTTGTAGGCGAAACCCTCTACATCGGCCAGATAGACGGCCATGCGGAAGTCCTCGGGCAACGCCTGCAGTGCGTCCTTGATGTCGCTGTCAGGCAGATGCTCCAGCGCCTCGGCCTCGGCGCTCTTCAGACCGGTCGACGTGTGCGACTCCGCCTCGGCCAGCTGCCAGTCCTCGACCTGCTCGGTCGGGCTCTGCAGCGGCTGGCGCTGCCGCTTCCGGTAGCTGTTGATGAAGGTGTTCGTGAGGATGCGGTACAGCCAGGCCTTGAGGTTGGTGCCCTCCTGGAACTGGTGGAACGCCGCGAACGCCTTCACGAAGGTCTCCTGGACGAGATCCTCGGCGTCGGCCGGGTTGCGCGTCATCCGCAGCGCGGCCGCGTACAGCTGGTCGAGGTACGGAAGGGCGTCGCGCTCGAATCGCGCGCCCCGCGCCTCGGTGGTCTCGTCGACCAGGATCACTCCCTCACCGCTCGGAGAGCCGGGAGGAACGACCCCCCGGACCTGCGTCGCGGGCCGCTGGACGGCTGACTTCGCGTCAACGGTCGGAGCGGCCCACGGACCGCTCGCCGCCGTCACCGTCGCGATGTCCTCGGCCGCCAGATGCTCCGGCCCCGTCGGGGCGTTCTGGCCCGTTACGTCTTCCCATCGCGCGAGCGGCTGCGCCGAGCGGCTCTCACCGGCCTTCTTCGGGGACGATACCCCGCCAACCGGGAGTGCGCCTGACGGCGAAGCGCCCCCGATGACCGGCCGCGGGACGAAACCGCCCACCGCCACCGGCGCGGCTACCTGCCGGAACAACTGGCTCTCAGGCGTCAATGTCGGACCTCCGTGACCTCTGCTTGCACACTCGCCAACCGTCTGGGCCGCCGGTGGATTCCCGGCCGGCGCGATCACCCGCGGGCGCCGTCCGGATGCCCGTGGACGCGGCGGGCCAGCCAGTCGGATGCCAGGCCGGCAGCCTCGTCGACGACCTCGGTGGCCGGCCGGCCGTCGCGGACCCGGACCTTGAACGAGTGGTCGGCCCGCGCGATCACGACCACCTGGATCTCACGCGCCGGATCGGCCCGCGGCCGGCCGAACGAGTCCCGCTCCCCCTGCAGGACCAGGACCGGCACCCCCGCCCCAGAAAGCTCGTCCTGGCGCGAAGGCCGGTCGCCGGGCGGGTTCAGCGGGAAGCCGAGAGCCACGACCCCCCGCGCCCCGACCTGGCGAGCGGTCCGTACCGCCACCCTGGAGCCCATCGAGGCCCCGGCCAGGGCGAGCCGCGACGGACGGCCCAGCGCCTCGACGGCGGCCGTCAGGACGGAGTCCAGGCGCGCGGCCCGGTCCGGGGCCTTGCGGCCGGCCACCCGGTAGGGCATCTCGAGGCGGGCGACGGTGACGCCTGCGTCGCCGAGCCGCTCGGCCAGCCGCAGCAGCACGGGGGTCTGGGTTCCGGAGCCCGCGCCGTGCAGCAGCACCACCACCGGTGGGCCATCGACGGCTTCGGCGGAAAGGCTGCGGCCGCTGGCCTCGCTGCCTGCGGTGACAGGGCGCTCGACGCCGGGAACCACGAACAGCGCCCCGCCGTCGACAGATAGGACGGTTTCGGGCGGGGTCTTGGTGGTCATAGCGGTAGTGCCGCGCACAGCGGCCTGCGAGGTCACAGGGACCTCGGCGCGGCCCGTCGGGGCGATGTCCGCCGGGCGCGGAGCGGGAACGGACATGTGGTCAGTGGGAGAGGGCATGCGGGCGGGCAGGGACGGCGTGGCGCGGGACGACGTGGCGTGGATCGACGAACGGCGACACGCCGGCCGATCCGCGACGGCGGTGCCGCCGGACGCGGTCCGGGTCGCCGGGGCACAGGTGATCGCAAGTCCGTGGTCGTCGGAGACTTCCGGCTCTGGTGTGTGACATGCCTCGCATCGCGGCCCTTCGAAGGGTAGGAATGGTTCATGCTGTCTGGTCCCGGCGCCGAGCCGGAACTTGTGGTTTCGGAGCGACGCCCCGCCGCGCCCACGGTCGTCTGTGAGGCTCCCGCGGGCAGCGACGATCCCTACTGGTCGTTCTACGACGAGGTCGCCTCGGTTCAGCTGAGGCAGTGGCTGCCGCCCGTGCCCTCCCGGGTCCTCGACGTGTCCGGCCAACGAGACAGGTTCGCCCACCAGATGGCGGCCGCCGGGCACCGGGTGATCCGGGTTGTCGGCGACCCGCGGCAGCCCGCCCCGGCCCGGGCCGCGGCCGACGTGCGGCGCGCGGCCGAGCATCCCGACTCCCGGCTGGCGCCGGGGGCCCTGCTGCGGGTGGCCGGCGACGCCCGCAGTCTCGACTGGTTCGCTCCCGGCTCCTTCGACGCCGTCCTCGCCGAGGGCCGGGCGCTGTCGTTCTGCCTGGCCACCGAGGCCACCCTCGAGGAGATCTACCGGCTGCTGCGCCCGGGCGGCCAGCTGCTGCTGTGCGTCGACTCGCTGCTGCTCGGGCTCGCCCGGCTGGCCGAGCAGCACCGGTGGGCCGAGCTGTCCGACGTGCCGCGGGCGGACGTCGTGCTGGTCCCGGCCGAGGACGGGACGATCACCCGGTGCTTCTGGCCCGAGGAGCTCAAGGCCGTGCTGACCAGCGCGGGCCTCGAGGTCGACTGGGTCAGGCCGCGCAGCGTGCTGTCGGCGGAGGCCGTCAAGCGCGCACTGGCCGCCGACATGTCGTCATTCCCCACCCTCGTCCGGACCGAGGTCGAGCTCGCCGCCGAGCGCGAGGGCGAGTCCATCGGCATCCACCTCATCGCCTCGGCTCGCCGCCCCGGCTAGCCGGGCAAAATAGGGGGCGTGACGACAGCGACGCGCGTCCCCGCCGACCCCTGGCCGGCACCGACGGCCCACGGCCCCGTGCGGGCTGTGGTGCGGGTACCCGGCTCCAAGTCCGGCACGAACCGCGCCCTCGTCCTCGCCGCCGCGGCGGACGGCGTCTCCCGGCTGCGCGGCGCGCTGCGCTCGCGGGACACCGTCCTGATGGCCGGGGCGCTGCGCGCGCTCGGCGTCGGGATCGACCAGGACGAGTCCGCGTGGGTGGTCCGCGGCGGGCTGGGCCGCCGGGACGGGACGCCGACCGCGATCGACTGCGGCAACGCGGGCACCGTCGCCCGGTTCACCCCGGCGCTGGCCGCGCTGACCGACGGCGACGTGACGTTCGACGGCGACCCGCGGATGCGCCACCGGCCGCTGACCCCGCTGCTCGACGCGTTGCGCGCCCTGGGCGCCGTCGTCGACGGCGACACCATGCCGCTGGTCGTGCGCGGCCGCGGCGGGATCACCGGTGGCGCGGTGACCGTCGACGCGTCCGACTCCAGCCAGCTGATCTCGGGCCTGCTGCTGGCCGCGCCCGGCTACGACCAGGGCGTCGAGGTCAGCCACGTCGGCGGCCGGCTGCCGTCCGGGCCGTATCTGGACATGACGGTCACCGACCTGCGCGCGGCCGGCGCGACCGTCGAGACCGAGCCCGGCGATCCCGCGGACCCGACGGGCAAGCCGCCGACCTGGCGGGTCACGCCCGGCCCGCTGCGGGCCTACGACCGCGCGATCGAGCCGGACCTCAACAGCGCGGCGCCGTTCCTCGCCGCCGCGGTCGCCACCGGCGGCGAGGTGACGATCCCGGACTGGCCCGCGGTGACCACCCAGCCCGGTCGGATGCTGCCCGGGCTGCTGGAGGCGATGGGCGCGCACACGGAGCTGACTCCCGAGGGCCTGCGGGTGCGTGGCGGGGACGGGCTGCACGGTCTGGACGCCGACCTCGGTGACGTCGGCGAGGCCGCCCCGGTGCTGACGGCGCTCGCGGTGCTCGCGGACTCGCCGTCCCGGCTGCGGGGCATCGCGCACCTGCGGCTGCAGGAGACCGACCGTCTCGGGGCGCTCGCCGATCAGCTCGGCCGGCTCGGCGCGGACATCTCGGTCACCGAGGACGGCCTGGCGATCCGGCCGGCACCGCTGCGCGGCGCTCGGCTCGACCCGCTCGCCGACCACCGACTGGCGATGACCTACGCGGTGGTCGGGCTGCGGGTGCCCGGGATCACCGTCGACGACATCGCGACGACCGGGAAGACGGTGCCCGAGTTTCCAGCGATGTGGGCGGCGATGCTGGCTGCATGAGCGGCACACAGCGGTGATCGGCGACCGAGACCTGACCGGCGGGCGACCCCATGACCGGCGGGCGACCATGAGCGGTGACCGGCGGTGACCGGTGTCCGGCGCGACTCCGGGCGCCGCGAGCTGGACGAGGACGACGTCCGGGCCCGGCCGGGCAAGGGCTCCCGGCCGCGCACCCGCGAGCGGCCCGAGCACGCCGACGCGGTGGACGGCGTCGTCGTCGCGGTCGACCGCGGCCGCTACACCTGCCGGCGCACCGCGGCCGACGGCCGGGCCGTGCACCCGGGCCCCGAGCGGGCCAGGGACGAACGGGCCCGCGCGGCCCGGGACCAGGCGGGCGCGCTGATCGAGGCGATCCGCGGCGGCGCCGTGCGCCGGGTCCCGGTCGTGGTCGGCGACCGGGTCTCGCTGGTGGGCGACACGTCCGGCCGTCCTGGCGCGCTCGCCCGGATCGTCCGGCGGGCCGAGCGCACCAGCGTGCTGCGACGCACCGCGGACGACACCGACCCGTCCGAGCGGCCGATCGTCGCGAACGCCGACCGGCTCGTCATCGTCGCCGCGCTCGCCGACCCGCCGCCACGGACCGGGCTGATCGACCGGTGCCTGGTCGCCGCCTATGACGGCGGGCTGGAGCCGGTGCTGTGCCTGACCAAGGCCGACCTCGCCGACGACGGCGCGCTGCGCGAGCTGTACCGGCCACTCGGAGTGATGATCGTCACAAGCCGGCCGGACGTCGATCCCGCCGAGCTGCGCGAGCTGATCACCGGCCGGGTGAGCGTGATGTTCGGGCACAGCGGCGTCGGCAAGTCGACGCTGGTCAACCGGCTGGTCCCGGACGCGGCCCAGGAGATCGGCGCGGTCAACGCGGTCACCGGCCGCGGCCGGCATACCTCGTCGGCCGCGGTGGCGCTGCCGGTGCCGGGCGGCGGCTGGGTGGTGGACACCCCGGGCGTGCGCTCGTTCGGGCTGGGGGCGGTCAGCCTGGCCAGGGTGCTCGCCGCGTTCGCCGAACTGGCGGAGGCCGCGGCCGACTGCCCGCCCGGGTGCACGCACGCCGAGGGCCTGGCGGACTGCGGCCTCGACGAGGCGGTCCGCGACGGACGGGCGGAACCGGCCCGGCTGGCCAGCCTGCGCCGGCTGCTCGCCGCCCGTGGCGGCTCGGCGGCCTGATCCGCGCCGGCGGATCGGCGGCAAAGGCGTCCGCCCCGTCACAGAAGCCGTTTCGTGCGCTGGCTGGCCCGTAGGCTCTAGGCGTGAAGCTGTCTGACACAGCGGCGGTCGTCTCCGCCTCCTCGACGGGCGCCGTGGGTGAGCCCACCGGCGAGAGTTGGCCGACACCGGCGGACGACCTCGCCCTCGCGCTCAGCCTCGCCGACGCAGCCGACAAGATCACGCTGGCCCGCTTCCAGGCGGTGGACCTGCGGGTCGAGTCGAAGCCGGACAACACCCCCGTGTCGGACGCGGACACCGCGGTGGAGTCGATGATCCGGGAGCGGCTGACCGCGGTCCGCCCGGCCGACGCCGTCCTCGGTGAGGAGGAGGGCCTCGCGGGCGCTGGCGACGCGAAGCGGCGCTGGATCCTCGACCCGGTCGACGGCACCAAGAACTTCGTTCGCGGCGTCCCGGTCTGGGGAACCCTGCTGGGGCTGGAGGTCGACGGCGAGATCGTCGCCGGCGTCGCGAGCGCCCCGGCGATGGGCCGGCGCTGGTGGGCGGCCAAGGGCGGCGGCGCCTTCACCCGCACCGCCACGGGCGATACCCGGGCGCTGCGGGTCTCCTCGGTCGGACGGCTGGAGGACGCCTTCCTGTCGTTCGCGTCGATCGAGAGCTGGACCGAGCGCGACCGCCTGCCCGAGCTGCTGCACCTGGCCGCCCAGGTCTGGCGGACCCGGGCGTACGGCGACTTCTGGTCCCACATGATGGTCGCCGAGGGCGCCGTCGACGTCGCTGCCGAGTCGGTGGTGTCGCTGTGGGACCTGGCGGCGCTACAGATCATCGTCGAGGAGGCCGGGGGCCGGTTCACCGACCTGCGCGGGGTGCGCGGCGCCGGTCACGGCACGGTGCTCAGCTCGAACGGCCTGCTGCACGACACCGCGCTCGCCTCGTTCAAGACCGAGTAACGGGGCCGGCCGCGGTGGCCATCGGGTTCGCGCACCGGGGAGCGCCGGCCTGGTACCAGCGGGAGAACACCCTCGCCGCGTTCGAGCGAGCGCTCGCCCACGGCGCCTCCGGGCTGGAGTCGGACGTCTGGCTCACCGCCGACGGCGTGCCTGTCCTGCACCACGACCAGGAACTCGGTCCGGCCAGGATGCGGGCGCCGGTGCCGGGATTGACGTCCGGAGCGCTGCCCGGCTGGCTGCCGACGCTGGCCGCCTTCTACCAGCGGCTGGGCACCGGCTTCGAGTTCAGCCTCGACGTGAAGACCCCGGCCGGTGAGACGGCCGACGCCGCCGTGGCCGCGGTGATCACGGAGGCCAGGGCGGCCGGCGGCACGGACGCGGTGCGCCGGCTGTGGATCTGCGGGCCGCGCGGATGCCTGCGCGCCTGGCGGGAGCTCGACCCGGACGTCCGTCTGGTCAACTCGACCTCGGTCCGGGACATCCGGGCGGACGGCGGGATTGGGCCGTATGCGCGCTCATTGGTCGAAGCCGGGGCGAACGCGCTGAATCTGCGGTCAAGAGACTGGGTCGCGCCGACAGCGCCGATGGTGGGCGTACTACACGATCACGGTCTGCTGGCATTCGGCTGGGATGCCCAGCGATCCGCGACGCTACGACGGCTGCTCGGTTACGGCCTGGATGCGGTCTACAGCGACCATGTCGACCGACTCGTCGCGGCGACGACGAACAGCGCCGTCTGATCGGCGCCCGAACACCGCCACACATTGCGTACCGGTGGATTGTCCGTCTCCCGCCGGTCAGTAATAGGAACAACGGCGGGCGGGCCGGTGGCATCCGGAATCGCATGTCGATCGCCGTCCGACATCAGTCCCCTACCGGGCGGCGCAATTTCCAGCGGTCTTCCGATCGGCGCGTCGGCGAAGCGGACGCGAGATCGCGAGCGGCCCCGGTCACCCGCCAACCTCAGGCGGGTGACCAGATCTCACACTCCTCCGCCTGACGCCCAGCCGGGGAGCCGCCCGCGCGCGGGCGACGGTCACCGAATCGGTGAGCGGTTCAGCCCTCGTCGGCGACGGCGACTTTCAACATCTGCGCCGGAAAGCCCGTCCGCTGTGCGACGTTATCTACCGAGTAACCCTGACGTACCAGGTCACGGGCCTGGTCAAGGGTCCAGCCGCGGCCCGGGTCGAACCGGGTCACCACAACCTCGCTCGAGTCACGACGTTCCTCGGGCCAGCTAAGACGTGCACGGCGTGCCAAGGATCGACCTCCGAATAGTTCCATCGGGGCGTCCGGGGGTCTCCCCCCAGGGCAGACATTGCGGGGCCCGGCGGACCAACGTCGAACAAGGTGGCCCGTCCGTGTCTGCAGCCGTCACCAACGAAGGTCGCATTCGCCGCGAACTGTTGCGCCGCGAGCTGGGTCCAACGAACTGGTGCCCTGCAAGCTGGAGTCCAACGAGCTGGTACCCAACGAGCTGGTGCCCCACGACATGCGAGTGACCGACGCCGCTAACTCTACGGTAGCGCTTCCTCGGGACTAAATGTGGAACATACCCGTGCCGCTTGTCACGACCCTGCCCGATCTTCACGCGATCTTCTCCTGGCGATCGGCCGCACGGTAGATCATCCACGGTTCGTTCACGATATCCGCGTCTCGGTCAGCCGGCTTTGAAAAGGCGCGCGGCCGGGTCGCTCCGGCCGGCATCCCGGTCGGCGTCGGCGAGGCGTCCAGGGCGGCCCGCGGGTCCGGCGCGGCCCGTCCGACCCTCCGCATCGCCATGGCGGGCACGTGGCGCCGAGACCGGCCGGGATGCCTCCTCGGCCGGCGCGTCCGGCGGCAGGGCGCGCGACCGCAGCAGCGCGCGCCACTCTCGAACGGTGTGACTGCCCGGTCGCGTGGTGGCGAAGAAATCGGCTAGGACGGCCTGAAAACGGTCCGGATCGGTGTGATGCGGGAAATGGCCGGCGTCCGGGAAGATCTCCAGGCGGCTGCCGGGCATCGCCTCGTGGGCAATCCGGGCGTGCTCGACCGGGATGACCGCGTCATGCGCTCCCCACATGATCAGCGTCGGCATGCCCTGGGCCAGATAGCAGCGGTCCAGCATCGTGATCGCCTGGCCCCGGGCGTCCACGGCGGAGCGCAGCGTTCGCAGGAACGCGGCCCGCGACTGCCCCGTCGCGAGCCCGCCGAACACCCGGGCCACCTCGTCCGAGTCGCGGCCGAGGTCGGTGCCCAACAGGCCGAGGGCGCTGATCACCCCGTGGCCGGCGAGCCGAGCCGGCGGCAGCCGCAGCAACGACAGGAGCGCCTCACCACCGGGCGAGGCGGCCAGCCGCAGCAACGGGCTGACCTGCGGCCCGACCCCGCCGGTGCCGACCAGTACCAGCCGCTCGCACCGCTCCGGGAACTGGTAGGCGAACTGCATCGCCACCCCGCCGCCGAGCGAGTGACCCACCACGGTGACCCGCTCGATGCCGAGGACCGTCAACAGGTCGCGCATCCCGCAGGCGAACCCGCCGACCGAATAGTCGGCCCGCGGTTTGTCGGACAGGCCGTGGCCCAGCAGGTCCGGGGCGATGACGGTGTGCCGGCGGGCGAGTCCGGGCAGTACCGGGAGCCACGTCGCCGAACTGTCCCCGATGCCGTGGATGAGAAGCACCGGCGACCCACGACCGGCCCGCAGGTAGGCCCGTCGATGGCCGTGCACGGTGAGGAACCGGGGCGAAAGTGTGTCCTTGCGGCTCGTGGCGCCGCCCGTTCGCGTGGCACCGCCCGCCTTGGCGGCAGGCGCGCGGACGGCCGCGTCCCGCCGGCCGCCGGCCTCGTCAGACCCGCCGCCACTCGCGTCCGCGACCAGCCGCGACGCCCCGCCCGTCCCGGTCCCGTCGTCCCCGCCCGCCGTCCGCATAGCGACCACTCGCCTTTCGCCCGGAGAGGGGCGGCGGCGCGAAGGATGACCCGTCGCGCCGCCCTTCGCCGGCCGCGTCGCCCGCGGGGCTCAGCCAGACCAGGCCGCCGCGAGGCTCAGAACTCGAAGTTGTGCATCACGTGCTTAATACGTGTGTAGTCCTCAAGACCGTAGATCGACAGATCTTTGCCGTATCCACTCTTCTTGAAACCACCATGTGGCATCTCGGCCACGATCGGAATATGGGTGTTCACCCAGACCGCGCCGAAGTCGAGTCGTCGGGCGACCCGCATCGCCCGGCCGTGGTCGGTCGTCCAGACGCTGGACGCCAGCCCGTACTCGACGCCGTTGGCCCATCGCACCGCCTCGTCCTCATCCGAGAACTGCTGCACGGTCACCACCGGGCCGAAGATCTCCGACTGGGCGAGCTCGTCGTCCTGCCGGACGCCGGCGATGACCGTGGGTGGGTAGAAGTACCCGGGCCCGTCCAGCGCCACACCCCCCGTGACGACCTGGGCGTGCTCGGGCGTGCGCCCGACCATCCCGGACACCCGGGCGAGCTGGTTCGCGCTGTTGAGCGGGCCGAACGCGGCGTCCTCGTCCGACGGCGGGCCCACCTTGGTGGCCCGGGCCGCGTCGCCGAGAGCGGCGACCAGGTCGGCGTAGATGCCGGGCGCGGCCAGCACGCGGGTCGCGGCCGTGCAGTCCTGGCCGGCGTTGAAGTAGCCGGCGCCAGCGATGCCCTCGGCGACCTTCGCCGCGTCGACGTCGTCGAACACGACGACCGGCGCCTTGCCGCCCAGCTCCAGGTGGACCTTCTTGAGGTCGTCGGCGGCCGCCTTGGCGACCTCCATGCCGGCCCGGACGCTGCCGGTCACCGAGACCATCGCGGGCGTCTTGTGCGCCACCACCGCGCGGCCGCTGTCCCGGTCGCCACAGACGACGTTGAGCACGCCGGGCGGCAGGAACTCGGCCGCGATCTCGGCCAGCAGCAGGGTGCTCGCCGGGGTCGTGTCCGACGGCTTGATCACCACGGCGTTCCCGGCGGCGATCGCCGGAGCGATCTTCCAGATCGCCATCATGAACGGGTAGTTCCACGGGGTCACCTGGCCGCACACGCCGATCGGCTCGCGCCGCACGTAGCTCGTGTGCCCGTGCATGTACTCCCCGGCCGACCGGCCCTCCAGCAGCCGGGCCGCGCCCGCGAAGAACCGGACCTGGTCGGCCGACGGCGGGATCTCCTCACTGAGCGTGAGCCCGACCGGCTTGCCCGTGTTGCGCACCTCGGCCGCGACGAGGTCGTCGGCGCGCTCCTCGATCGCGTCGGCGAGCTTCAGCAGCGCCCGGGACCGCTCGCTGGGCGTCGCGTCCCGCCAGCCCTCGAACGCCTTCGCCGCGGCGGCCATGGCCTTGTCCACGTCGGCGGCGCCCGACAGCGGTGCCTCGGCGTACTGCTCGCCGGTCGACGGGTCGACGATCGGCATCGTCCGGCCGTCGGCCGTCGGCACGTACTCGCCGCCGATGAAGTTGCTCAGAACCTCGCCCATCCGACCTCTCCAGTCCCCGACGTCCTGCTGACCACGCCTGTTGTGCTGCCCGCCGCGATGTTCGTGACGACGTTCCCACGCTTGCCCGGCGCACCCGTCACATGTCGGTTCAGGAAACACGCCGGATCCGCACTGGACATACGGATGCCGTCTCCGAACCGGGGTAGTACGGTCGAAGTCGGCGGTTTAGGGCAGACTAAAGCACGGATACCGTGCTTGTGGAGGGATCTCGGCAGAGAGATCTCCGGGTACGCACCCCGCCGGGCCGCCGGCTGCCGGACGGACCGGTCGGTCGAGCGCCGCCCGACGACAGCCCAGCCCCCGGGCCGGGAGAGGCGACGACGAGAATCAGGCACAGATGACGCACCCCGTTCGGCGACAGGCTGGACGAGATCCGGTGCTGTATCGCTACGAAGGGTAGGCAGCCACGGTGGCTGACGCGAGCCGGTTCCTCCGCCGCACGGCCGGGCTGCTGCCCGGCCGCAAGACGCCTCCCTCGGCGGGCCTCGTGGCCTCGCTCTGGACCGACCAGCTCGCTGCCCCGGTGACGGCACGCCCGGCGCTGAGCGGCACGGTGACCGCGGACGTGTGCATCGTCGGCGCCGGCTTCACCGGGTTGTGGACGGCCTACCACCTGGCCGGGCTCGCGCCGGACAAGCGGATCGTGGTGGTCGAGCGCGAGGTGGCCGGATTCGGCGCCTCCGGCCGCAACGGGGGCTGGTGCTCGGCGCTGTTCCCGGTCGAGTCGCTGGCGGAGGCGATGCGGCCGGCGCTCGCGGCGACCATCGACGAGGTCGGCGCCATCGCCGCCGCGGAGGGCATCGACTGCGACTTCGCCAAGGCGGGCTACCTGTGCCTCGCGACCACGCCTGCGCAGGCCTCCCGGCTACGCACCACCGCCGGTGACGACTGGCTGGACGCGGACGCCGTCGCCGCCCGGGTGCGGGTCGCCGGCGCGCTCGGCGGCACCTTCGACCCGGACTGTGCCGCGCTGTCCCCCGCCAAGCTGGTGCGCGGGCTCGCCGAGGCGGCCGAGCGGCGCGGTGTCACGATCTACGAGCAGTCCGCCGCGCGCCGGATCTCGGCCGGACGGGTCGACCTCGCGGGCGGCTCGGTCCGCGCTGACGCGGTGATCCGGGCGACGGAGGCCTGGACGCCTCGGCTGCCCGGTTACTCCCGCGAGATCGTTCCGCTCTACTCACTGATCATCGCGACCGAGCCGCTGCCGGCCGCCGTCTGGGACGAGATCGGCTGGCGCGAGCGGTTCACCCTCAACGACAACCGGCATCTGATCATCTACGCCCAGCGCACCGCCGATGGGCGCATCGTGCTCGGCGGCCGGGGCGCGCCCTACCACCTCGGCTCCCGGATCAGGCCGGCGTACGACCGCGAGGACACCGTCTTCGAGCACCTGCGCCACACGCTGGGCACGCTGTTCCCCGCCGCCGCGCGCGCCGAGATCACCCACCGCTGGGGCGGCCCGCTCGGGGTGCCGCGCGACTGGACCCCGACCGTGCGGTTCGACCCGGCGACGGGCCTGGGCAGTGGCGGCGGCTACGTCGGCGACGGCGTCGCCGCGGCGGCGCTGGCCGGCAGAACCCTGGCCGAGCTGGTCGCCGGGCACGAGACCCCGAACACGAAGCTGCCCTGGGTGAACCGCGCCCCACGGCAGTGGGAGCCGGAACCGCTGCGCTGGCTGGGCATCAACGCGGGCCGCATCGGCGCCGCCGCGACCGACGCCCGCGAGAACCGCACAGGCCGCCCGTCCCACCTCGGCAAGGCCCTGGAGCTGCTCACCGGCCACTGAGCCCAGCTCGCCCCGACCGAG
Organism: Pseudofrankia inefficax; assembly: GCF_000166135.1. Lineage (NCBI taxonomy): Bacteria > Bacillati > Actinomycetota > Actinomycetes > Frankiales > Frankiaceae > Pseudofrankia > Pseudofrankia inefficax. The sequence goes on along the minus strand of NC_014666.1, from coordinate 983,505 downwards.
GAGAGCTGGGCTCGGCCCCGGCCGGCTAGCCCCACCAGGTCGCCCGGCCGTATTCGGCCCGGCCGCCCGGGCGGCCGGGCGGCCGGGTTCGGCTGGGCTCGGCCGGCTGGGCTCGGCTGGGAGCTGGCGGGCCCGCGGGCGCGGCTGGGGCCCCCGTCGATCTTCGCCACAGCCGGGCGGCGACGGATTCCATACCCAGACGCGGATCTTCAGGCGGCGCCGAGCCAGTGGCTCATCATGATCGCGAACCACGTATGGATAAAAGGAGCAAATCGGCCACCAGGCGCCAGTTTCCATACCTGGTTCGCGATCAAGGCGTCCTGCGACAGGTCAACTAGCCTGTGATCGCCAGTTGGGTATGGAAACCGGCGCTCCGGGTGGCTACGGGTGGGATCAGTGCAGCGGCCGGTTCCGCCAGCCGTGGACAGTGGTGCCTGGGCGGCCGTCGGCGGCCTCGGCGGCGGCGAGCAGGGCGCGTGCGAGGGCCGTCGCCTCGACCGGCCCGAGGTAGGCGACGGCGAACGAGTCGAACATCGGCGACACCAGCCGAAGCAACACGACCGGCGCGTTCCCGGCGCCGGACGACGCCTCCGGTCTGACGGTGATCTCGGCCCCGCCGAGGTGGGTGACGAGTGTCCTGTCCGACGGATCGCGCTCGACCAGTGCCATGGGCCGTCCTATCCATCCCTGGGGCGAGCCAGGCCTGGTCCGGCCGCCCTACCCCAGTCGGACTCCCAACCCGATCCACTGGTTGTGCATCAGTTGTTTCACGTGAACCATCTCCCGATGCGTCCCCAAATCGAACCACCGGAGGGCCGAAACAGCGATCTTCAGTGCCCCTGATCCGACGCGACCAGACGCCCGGAACCTGGCCCCGCCCACGCGACCCAAGAACCCGGCCACCGCCGGAGGCCGACCACGAACATCCACGCCAGCTGACAACAGACGTTGGGAGGGCGCTCAGCGCCCGACAGGCGTTCGTTGATCAGACGCCCTCCGGGCGTCCGATCAGCGAACGCCCCAGGTGTAGGTCTGCTTGACCAGGCGGAGGTAGACGAAGGTCTCGGTCTCGCGGACCTGTGGCAGCGCGCGAATGTGGTCGTTGACCAGCGAGATCAGGTGCTCGTCATCCTCGGCGACGATCTCCAGCAGCAGGTCGAACGACCCGGCCGTGATGACGACGTAGTCGACCTCCGGCAGGCCGGCGAGCGCGTCGGCGACGACGCGGGTATCGCCCGTCACGCGGACGCCGATCATCGCCTGGCGCTTGAACCCGACCCGCAACGGGTCGGTGACCGCGACGATCTGCATGATGCCGGCGTCCAGGAGGCGCTGCACCCGCTGGCGTACCGCGGCCTCGGACAGGCCAACCGCCGCGGCCATCGCGGCGTAGGACCGCCGGCCGTCCTGCTGGAGCTGTTCGATGATCGCCTTGTTGACGTCATCCAACAGCGGTTCGGCCGACGCGCGACCACCTGGCGCCTTACGTGTCTGCACCGGCTTCCTCCTCGCCCGCGCGTCCGACCGCCGGCCGGCCCCCGCACTGTGGCCGTCGGCGTCGGAACGTCCTGAGACGGTGACCCGCGGCGCGATGGCGGTTGCAATCGTATGACCTTGCCGTGACTGCCATGATGCGGCAGTCATATCGGGTTCTTCCTGCGGATTCCCTCGTACAGGCGACCGATCGGCTACGCTTTCAGCGTTGAGACCGCTCGACGTGCGCCTTGGAGGGCTACCGTGACCACGGCTGATACGACCACGGCTGCAACCGAATCCACGACGGTCGAGGCGGCGCTCGCCGGGCGGGCCTCCGGGCTGGCCGAGCGGGAGGAGGCGCGCCTGGCCGCGGCCACGCCCGGCTCCGGCGCGCTGCACGAGCGCGCGCTGCGCACGATGACCGGCGGGGTGCCGTCCTCCTACCAGTCGCGCGACCCGTGGCCGATCTACCTGACCCACGGCAAGGGGGCCCGGGTCTGGGACGTGGACGGCAACGAGTACTCCGACTTCCACAACGGCTTCGGCTCGATGGTGCAGGGTCACGCCCATCCGGCGATCATCCGGGCCGTCACCGAGCGGGTCGGGCTGGGAACCCATTTCGCGATGCCGACCGAGGACTCGGTCGTCGTCAGCGAGGAGTTGGCCCGCCGGTTCGGGCTGCCGCAGTGGCGCTACGTCAACTCGGGCTCCGAGGCGACGATGGACGCGATCCGGATCGCCCGCGGCGTCACAGGCCGGGACACCATCGTCAAGATCTTCGGCTCGTACCACGGCCACCACGACTACGTGATGGTCTCGATCGGCGCGCCGTACTCGGACATCGGCCCGGCCGACAACATGAACTCCCTCGGCTACGGCGCCGGCATCCCCCAGGCCGTCATCGACCTGACCGTCCCGGTGCCGTTCAACGACGCGCCCGCGATGGAGGCCCGGATCGAGCGCCTGATCGCCGAGGGCCGCAAGCCGGCCTGCGTGATCATGGAAGCCGCCATGATGAACCTCGGCGTGATCCTGCCGGAGCCGGGCTACCTGGAGGCCGTCCGGGAGATCACGCGTCGGCACGGGATCGTCCTGATCTTCGACGAGGTGAAGACCGGCCTGTGTGTCGCCGCCGGCGGCGCGACCGAGCGGTTCGGCGTCACCCCCGACATGGTGACGCTGGCCAAGGCGCTCGGCGGCGGCCTGCCGTCGGGCGCGATCGGGGCCACCGACGAGATCATGGAAGTGGTCGCCTCCGACAAGGTGAAGCAGGTCGGCACCTACAACGGCAACCCGCTGTCGATGGCCGCGGCCCGCGCCAGCCTGGCCGAGGTGCTCACTCCCGAGGCGTATGTCCACCTGGATCGACTCAACGACCGTCTGATCGCCGGCTGCGACGAGATCCTTGGCCGCTATGGGATCGCGGGCTACACGGTCGGCATCTCGTCCAAGGGCTGTGTGCACTTCACCGACGCGCCGATCCGGGACTACACCTCGTTCATGGAGCACCAGAACGCCGAGTTGCCCGAGCTCGCCTGGCTGTACAACGCCAACCGGGGCGTCCTGATGGCCCCCGGCCGCGAGGAGGAGTGGACCCTCTCCGTCCAGCACACCGACGCCGACGTCGACCGTTACCTGGAAAGCCTCGACGCCATGGCCAAGGACCTGACCAACTGAGGCGAGCGGGCAGAGACGGCGGTCGCGCGCCTCTGCCCGCACCGGACCACGTACGTCTCGCCTATTCGGCTACCAGGTTCAGGCCGATGACGCCGGCGATGATCAGGGCGAGCGAGATGGTCTTGATCCAGCCCATCGACTCGCCGAGAAAGAAGACCCCGACCACGGCGACGGCCGCGGTGCCGACCCCCGCCCAGATCGCGTAGGTCACGGACACCGACAGGGTTCGGACCACGCGGGCCAGCAGCCAGATCGACAGGCCGTAGCCGAGCAGCACGACGGCGGACCACCACGGGTCCTTGAAACCTTCCGCACGCGGAAGCAGCGCGGTGGCGGTGACCTCGCTGCCAATCGCCGCGATGAGCAGGGCAAAGGCTGCGTACATGACGTTCCTCCGAACGTAGCGATCGCTACAAGCGTAGCGTAGCGGTCGCTACATTCAGAGTCGCGGAGGCGACCCGCCTACGATGTGGGCTTCATGGGGCGACGAGAGGACCTGCTCGACCAGGTCACCGACCATGTCTTCGAACATGGCCTCATCGGTCTGACGCTGCGCCCGGTCGCCGCGGCGATCGGCACCAGCGACCGGATGCTCATCTACCACTTCAACAGCCGCGACGAGCTCGTCGCGGCTGTCGTCACCCGCGCGGAGGACCGGGCGATCGCCGCGGTCGACGCGCTTCCCGGGACGGATGGGGTGCGTCAGGGGGTCAATGCCCTGTGGGCGGCCCTGCAGACCGACCCGCTCCACCGCGCCACGGACATCTACGTCCAGGCGGCGGCGACCGGGCTGATCGGTCAGGAACGCTTCGCCGCCATCGTGTGCGAGGCGAACGACCGGTGGGTGCGGGCTCTGGAGGACTACCTGGTCCGCTGTGGAGCGCCCCCGGAGCGGGTCGCCCGAGTGGTCCGGCTTGTCGACTCCAGCCTGTACGGGTTCCACCTCGACCTGAGCACCGACCGGCCCGACGAGCTTGCCATGGGCGTCGACGACCTCGCGGCCGCCGCCCAGGCGATTGCCGCCGGCTGGGACCCGGCGGCCCTCGGCCGCCCGGAGGCGCCGACGTCGGTCAGCTAGCGCGCACGGATCAAGGCCGCGCAAGACCAAGGGCGCCCGCCTCGATGAGACGGACGCCCTTGATCAGATGGTAGCGGGGACAGGATTTGAACCTGTGACCTCTGGGTTATGAGCCCAGCGAGCTACCGAGCTGCTCCACCCCGCGTCGGTGTTGGTGTCACTGTACCCGATGGATCAGGCTGTCAACCTTGATCATCGCCCGGGACTTCTGGCGACGCCGGCCTCGATGCCGGACGCTCCGCGGCCGGACCTGTTTTCCCTGCTCGAAACGCGACGAGTGCCGCCGGCAAACAGGCGTGTCCTAGCGTGGGCCACCCGTCCGAAGGGACCCGACCCCATGACCAGCACCGACACGGTCGCGATCTCGGGCCATCCGCTCGAGCCACTCGACGCCGACGAGGTGGCCGCGGCCTCCGCGATCCTGACCGCGTCCGAGGTCTTCGTCGAAGGCTCGCGGTTTGTCTTCATCGAGCTGGCCGAGCCGCCGAAGGCGGACGTCGTCGCCTGGGTGCCCGGAACCCCGTGGGACCGACAGGTAGCGCTGCTGCTGCGCAACCCGAAGACGCGCAGCACCTATGAGGCGGTCGTCTCGCTCACCCGGGGCCTGGTCGTCTCGTGGCGGGTCGCCGAGGGCCTGCAGGCCCCGACCACGGCCGCGGAGTTCATGGCGTGCGAGGAGATCGTGCGGGCCGACCCGCGCTGGCAGGCGGCGATGCGCCGGCGCGGGGTCAGCGACTTCGGCCTCTGCATGGTCGACCCGTGGGCGGCCGGCCACACCGGGCCCGAGGACGATCCAGCGCTGCGCCGGATCCTGCGCCCGCTCACGTTCGTGCGCACCTCGCCGCATGACAACGGGTACGCCCGTCCGGTCGAGGGGCTGATCGCGGTCGTCGACCTCGACGCCATGGAGGTCATCGACGTCATCGACCACGGCGTCGTCCCGCTGCCCCCGCTCGCCGGCAACTACGAGCCCGACCTCCTGGTCGAGCCGGGCAACGTAACCGGCTTCACCCGGCTGCGCGAACCGCTGCGGCCAATAGTGATCACACAGCCGGACGGCCCGAGCTTCACCGTCAGCGGGCACCACGTCGAGTGGGCCAACTGGCGGCTGCGGATCGGGTTCACGCCGCGCGAGGGCCTGGTGCTGCACGACGTCGGCTACGTCGAGGCCGGGGTCACCCGCCCGGTCCTCTACCGGGCGTCGGTCGCCGAGATGTACGTGCCGTACGGCGACCCGGGACCGACGCACTGGAACAAGAACGTCTTCGACATGGGCGAGTACGGCCTCGGCTGGTTGGCCAACTCGCTCACCCTCGGCTGCGACTGCCTCGGCGAGATCTTCTACTTCGACGGCGTGGTGAACGACCAGGACGGCGGCCCGACGACGATCCCGAACGCGATCTGCATGCACGAGGAGGACGCCTCCGTCGGCTGGAAGCACACCGACTTCCGGACCCTGCGCGGCGAGGTGCGCCGCAACCGCCGGCTCGTCATCTCGTTCTTCGCCACGGTGGGGAACTACGAGTACGGCTTCTACTGGAACCTCTACCTGGACGGCTCGATCGAGCTGGAGATCAAGCTCACGGGCGTCCTGTCGACCGGTGCCTGTGAGCCGGGCTCGGACCCCGAGCACGGCACGCTGATCGCGCCGGGGCTCTACGCGCCCAACCACGAGCACTACTTCAGCATCCGGCTCGACATGCGCGTCGACGGCGACCGGAACAGCGTCTTCGAGGTCGACTCCCGCTCGGCCGGCCCGATGGGCCCCGCGAACCCGCACGGGAACGCCTGGCGGACCGTCCGGACCGCGATCACGTCGGAGGCGGCGGGCGGCCGGGACGGCAACCCCCTCAACGGCCGCTCATGGCTGATCACCAGCGCCGACCGGACCTCCCTGCTGGGCGCCCCGACGGCGTACAAGCTGGAGCCCGGGGCGTACACGGCGCCGCTGTGGGTCGACGGCTCCCAGCAGTCGCGGCGCGGCGGGTTCGCCACCAAGCAGCTGTGGGTCACCGCGTACGACCCGGCCCAGCGGTACGCCGCCGGTGACTACGTCGCCCAGAACGTCAGCGGCGACGGCGTGAGCCGGTATGTCGAGGCCGACCGGCCGTTGACCGACACCGACGTCGTGCTCTGGTACACGGCCGGCGCCCACCATGTCGTACGGCCGGAGGACTGGCCGGTCATGCCCGTGACCAGGGTCGGCTTTCATCTCAAGCCGTTCGGCTTCTTCGACGGCAATCCGATGCTCGACCTCCCGCCGGAGAAGCAGGTCGGCCACCCCGCCGGCACCGGCGGCTGCTCCCACTGCGCCGACGGGCAGTGCGCCTGCCACTAAGGAGCGACACCGCGACGATTCAGGACGCAGAAATGCGAATGGCCGGTTCCCGAAGGAACCGGCCATTCGCCAAGTGGTAGCGGGGACAGGATTTGAACCTGTGACCTCTGGGTTATGAGCCCAGCGAGCTACCGAGCTGCTCCACCCCGCGTCGGTAAGGACACCGTATCAGACGCGGTTGGGGAGGTGTCAAAACGCGGGCGGTGAGCCGACCGTTACGTGGCCGTCACCTGACGAGGGCTAGCCCGACGGACCGGTCGTGGGACTGGCCGTGGTGGGCGGCACCGCGGTCGCGGATGGCGACGCGGTGCCGTAGGGCGCCGCGGACGGTGCTGGCGTCGCGCTGGGGCTGGGCGTGCTCGATCCGCTCAGCGCCGAGATGCTGGCCAGCGCCTTGGCCAGGTCGCTCTGCGCGGCCCCGAAGGCGGACCAGTCCGGCGGGTTCTTCGCGAGAGCCTGCTGGCCGGCCTTGTTGGCGGCCTGGGCCGCGCCGATCGCCGCCAGGAGGTCGGGGCTCAGCGTCTCCCCCGGCGCTGGGGTGAGCGACGGGCTCGGGCTCGCCGAGCCGCCTGGCGGCTGCGTGCCGCTCGTATCAGCCCCCGCGGCCCCGGTCCCACTCCCGGCGGCGGCCGCCGGCTTACCCGCCCCCGGACCGAACACGACGTCCAGCGCCTGTTCGAGCGAGTCCTCCAACGCGATCTTGTCACCGAAGGCCACGGCGACCCCCTGCAGCGTCGGATACCCGGCCGACCCCCTGGCCTGCACGTAGTACGGCTCGATGTACACCAGTCCACCGGCGACCGGCAGGGTCAGCAGGTTCCCCTCGATCGTCTGGATCGTGGTGTTCGACAGGCCGCCGCGCCAGAGCGTGAGCTTCGACGCGGCCTCACTGTTCGTCTCGATCTGGTTCTGCATCTGCGAGGGGCCGCTGATCGTGACGCCCTGGGGCAGCCGCAGCACGGTGAACTTGCCGTAGTCGTTCGGATCGCTCGAGACGGCGACGTACGCGGCGAGCTTGGAGGATCTTCGTGAGATCAGCGGAGACGTCAGGTTGAACGACGGCGTCTTGTGGCCGGGAAGCTGGCTGTAGACGTAGAACGGCGGCTGATCGGTGTTCTGGTCGTCCGGAGCCGGAGAGACGTCCCAGAAGTCCTCCTGCGAGTAGAACGCCGCCGGGTCGGTCACGTGATAGTCGGCGAGCACGTCCCGCTGGGCCTTGAACAGGTCCTCGGGGTAGCGGAAATGTGCCCGCAGCTCGGCCGGAATGTCCTTGGCCGGCTTGACCGTGCCCGGGAACGCCCGCATCCAGGTCCGCAGTACGGGATCGGACTCGTCGAACGCGTAGAGGGTGACGGTTCCGTCATACGCGTCGACGGTCGCCTTCACCGAGTTGCGGATGTAGTTGACGTCGTTCGTGCCCTGTTTCACGCGGTTCTGCCCGGTGACCGCGTCGGCGGTGACCTGACCGAGCGCGTTGCGCTCGGAGTACGGGTAGCCGTCGGAGGTGGTGTAGCCGTCGAGGATCCAGGTGATCCGCCCGTTGACCACCGCCGGGTACGGGTCCCCGTCGAGGGTGAGCCACGGCGCGACCTTGGCGACCCGGTCGCGTGGGTTGCGTTCGTACAGGATCCGCGACTGCGGGGTGATGTCCGACGAGAACAGGATGTTCTTCTCGCCGAACCGGGCCGCGAAGACCGCGCGGTTGAACCAGGAGCCGATCGAGACGCCGCCGTCGCCCGTGTAGCTGGTGGTCGTGGTGCTGCCCTGCGCGGCGCCGGGCCCGTCGATCTCCTGCTGCTTCGTGCCGACGATCGAGTAGTTCGGTGACATCTCCCCGAAGTAGACCTGGTTCTCGGTGATGTCGAACGGGCCCAGCTGAGGCAGGTTCCCGACCTCGAAGTCCGGCTTGCCGCCTTCGACCTTGTTCGCCGGAGCCGCGACGAAGCCCTTGCCGTGGGTGTAGGTGAGGTGCTCGTTGATCCAGTTCTTCTGCGTCGGAGCCAGTCCGCTCTGGTCCAGCTCGCGCACCGAGACGACGTAGTCCTGGGTGGTGGAGCCGACGGTGTACCGGTCGATGTCCAGGGTGTCCGGGAAGCCGTAGTAGCCCTTGAACTGCTGAAGCTGCTTGAACGTCTTGGACAGCTTGTTCGGGTCGAGCAGCCGCACGTTGGACACGGTGCCGACGTCGTTCTGGACCGCCGTCGCGCTCAGCTGGGTCGCCACCGGATAGTTCTGCGGCATGACGCTGGAGATGCCGTAGGCGTCCCTGGTCGCCGCGATGTTGCGCGCGATGTAGGGCGACTCCCGCGACGCCTCGTTCGGCTTCACCTGCAGCTGCTGGACGATCGCCGGGTAGATCCCGCCGATCACCACGGCGGACAGCACCAGGATGCCTGCGCCGAGCAGGGGCAGCGTCCAGCCGCGCTGGAAGATGTTGTAGATGAACAGGCCGGCGCAGGCCAACGAGATGAACAGCAGGATCAGCTTGGCCGGCAGCACGGCGTGCACGTCGGTGTAGCCGGCGCCGGTGGAGACCACGCCGCGCGAGGAGAAGACCAGCCCGAACCGGTCCAGGTAGTACGCCCAGGCCTTCAGCAGCGCGAGCAGGCCCAGCAGCACGGACAGATGGGCCTTCGCCGCCGGGCTGACCCGTTCGGTCTCGATGCGGACGTCACCGTGGCGCGGCGACTGGATCCGGATGCCGCCGAACAGGTAGTGGGTGATCGTCGTGACCACCAGCGAGAGCACCACGGCCGAGAGCAGGAATCCGAGCAGGAACCGCTGGAACGGGTACGTGAACGCGTAGTAGCTGACGTCCCGGTGGAACTGCGGGTCGCTGACGCCGAACTTCTGCCCGTTGACCCACTGCAGCCACGTCCGCCACCGGCCGGACGCCGAGAGGCCAGCGGCCAGGCCGAACAGCGCGGTCACCCCGAACAGCACCGCGAGCAGGTACGGCTCCAGTGCCGTCCGGTAGCGCTCAAGGTTCTGCTGCTCCACCGAGAGCGGCCGCAACGGGGGCCGTAGCCGGTACGCGAGCACCAGGTTCGTGCCGATCACGACGGCCATCACCACGCCGAACAGCACGAACAGCAGCACCCGGGTCCACAGGACGGTGGTGAACACCTTGCTGAAGTTCACCGACCGGTAGAACAACAGATCCGTGTAGATGGGGGTCAGCACGACGAACAGGACCACCACGGCCACCAGCACGAGCAGCGGCACGATCACGCGAAGGCGCCCCACGATCAGCCGACGGGCCATTCCCCCCGGTGCCGAGGCTCCTCGCGCGGACGGCTCTGCTGACACGTGCTTCCTCCGTGCGGCTGTGGGCTGGCGGGCTGATGCCCGCTGTGCCCCCCGTGCGTTCGGTGATCCCTTGTGTCCGGCGATCCCAGTGTCCGGGCCCACGCCCGCCTCACCCAGGTCTCTACGGGCGGTGCGGCTTTGGCCCGCTAAGGGCAACCTACGCCAGCAGCCGGGGCGCCCGGTGAGCCGTCTGGGGCGATCAGAGAGGATGAGGCCCGTGACGAGCCCCAAACTCCCGGAGCTGACCGAGGTCGTGCTCGAGCTCGAGGAATATGTCGCCGCGGCCGGCTGGAACCAGCCACGCCGGCTCTACGCGCTCGCGCACACCACGGACCTGCTCGCCTATGACCCCAGCCTGTCCGAGCATCTCGGCGACGCGGCCTCCCGGCCGCTGACCCCGATCGAGCAGGAGGACCTGCCCGAGGGGCCGCTGGAGCAGGTGCTCTCCACGATTGGCTGGCCGGCCGAGGTGGAGGGCTGCGTGCTGGTCACCGAACTGGTGTTGCTGCCGCCGAGCGCCGAGGAGGAGATCCCGTACGAGGACTACGAGATCGACGTCTGGGCGACCACCCATCCGGAGCGCCAGGACGTCCGGGTCGCCGTCGCGGTGACCCGTTCGGGCGCCTACTCGTCCTGCCTGCGCCGCCGCGTCGACGCCACCGAAGTGGTCGTAGACCCCGACGTAGCCGACGCCCTCGTCGACGGCCTCTTCGCCACGTTCCTGTAAGGCGCTAACAAGCTGGGATCGAGGCCTGCTGGGGGGTGCCGAGCTTCTTGACGGCGTCGAGGGCGCCGGACAGGGTGTCCACCTTGATCAGGGTGAGGCCGCGCGGGGCCATCCGCTTGGCGTCGGCGCAGTTGCCGGACGGGACCAGGAACACCGAGGCGCCGGAGCCGCGGGCTCCGAGGATCTTCTGCTGGATGCCGCCGATCGGGCCGACCTTGCCGGTCTGGTCGATGGTGCCGGTGCCGGCGATGGTCCGGCCGCCGGTGAGCTGCCCGGGGGTGAGCTTGTCGACGATGCCGAGGGCGAACATGAGCCCGGCGCTCGGGCCGCCGACGTCCGAGAGGCGGATGCGGACCGTGAACGGGTAGAGCTGCCGCTCGGTCGTCGTGATGCCGATGATCGGCTTGGTCGCGTCATCCGGGGACGGCTTCGTCGTGACGGCGGTGAGCGCGGTCGCGCCGGAGCCGCGCTGATAGCCGATCTTCACGTCCTCGCCCGGTTTGACCTTGGCGATCTGGGTCTTGAGTTCGTCCTGGGAGTGCACGGCCACCCCGTCGACCTCGGTGATCACGTCACCGGAGTTCAGCTTGCCGGCGGCCGGTGACCCGGACGGGATCGCGTACACGACGACGGCGGTACCGGTCGGTTTGATCCCGAGCTGGGTGAGCGCGGCGACGGTGGCCTCGGTCTGCGAGTCCAGCATCGCCTGGGTGTTCTCCTGCTGGATCTCCGCCTGGCTGGCGCCGGGCGGCTCGATCAGCTCACGCGGGACGACCGCGCGGTCGCCGTCGAGCCAGTCCTCCAGCGCGCCGAGCAGGTTCAGCCGGGGCGTCTCCTCGACCGTGGTGAGCTCGAGGCGGCCGCTCGTCGGGTAGGTCGCGCGGCCCTCCACGTCGATCAACGACACGCCCTTGACGCTGCCAAGGGTGTCGGTGACCGGCCCGGGCGCGAGCGTGACGAAGGGCACCGGAAGCCACAGCCCCGCGATCCCCAGCACCAGCGCGAGCACGGCCGCGACGAGCAGGGTCTGAGTCCGGCGCGCCATGCCCCGCATCCTATGTACGGCACCGGCTCGCTACCGATTCCGGTCGCTTCTCGGCGAAGGGCCCGACGACCGGTCGGCGCTCAGCCGCTGTCGGCGGGCGCCTCGGCCGCGGCCGACACCTCACGTGCCGCGGTGGCAGGCCGCTCGGGCTCGTCCGCGACCGGGGCGTCGACGACCGCGCGGGTGGCCGGGATGACCGCGTCCGGCTGTGTGACCGGGGTTGACGGCGGGACGGACGCCGCCGCGGGGACAGCGGTCAACGGGGTGTCCCGGTCCGTTGGGTACACGGGGTCGCCGTCCGCCAGCAGGTCCACGTCCAGGCTCTCGGCCGCGCGGGCCGGTGCCGGACGGGCCGATGCCTGGCCGGTCTGCTGCCGCGGCTGCTTCGGAGACCGGCGCAGACCGCGCAGCACGTCTGGAACCCGCAGGTGTCGGTTGTCCGGGTCCTCGCCCGCGTCCCGCGGGGCGTCGGCGGGCCTGGCCGCGTCCGGTGCGTCACCGGGGGTACCGACCGGGCGTTCGAGCGCCGTGACCATCCGGCGGTAGCCCTCGATCGTCGCGGCTTCCCGGGCGCGCCTCGGACGGCCGCGCGACGCGCCCCACAGCAGCGCCACCAGCAACGTCACGACCGGAATGAGCAACACCCACATGGCGGCCTCGCCATCGATCCGGGAGTAGGAAAGACGGGGATCTCTGTCCTAGCCCCACCTGCATCCTAAGTGCCCCGTCAGCAGGCGCCTACCCATTCCGACGTGCCGTCGGCGAACATCTGCCGCTTCCAGATCGGTACCCGTGTCTTGATCTGGTCGATGAGCTGCCGACAGGCCACGAACGCCTCAGCCCGGTGCGCGGCGGACGCCGCGGCGACGACCGCGATGTCCCCGATCGTGAGCAATCCGGTGCGGTGGTGCACTGCCACGGCCAACAGTCCGAGCGGGGCGGCCCCGTGGGCGTGGGCGCCCTCGTGGCGGTGTGGCTGGGCGGGCGAGCCGGCCCACGCCGCGGTCTCGGGAACAAGGCCGTCCGCGACCTCGCGGGCGACGGCCGCCATCGTCTGCTCGGCCGACGGATGGGCCGAGTACTCCAGCTCCACCACGGACTTCCCGCCGTCATGGTCCCGGACAGTCCCGATGAACAGGGCGGTTCCGCCTGCCTCGGGCAGCGCGACCGCAGCAAGGCATTCATCCACCGACAGCGGCGCGTCCCGCAGGGCTGCCACGACGAGCGGCCGGCGGTCCGCGCGCGCCACCGGGGCCGCCAGGGAGAGGTCCATCTACTGACGGTATCCGCCGCGCCGGGCCGTCCGCTTCTGATCGGACTACCGTGGACACATGTCCGGGCAGCCGTTCGTTGTCAAGACAGTTCGTAGTCAGCACAGCCTGTAGATCACAGCCTGTAGATCGCACAGCGTGTAGCGAGGTTCCGGGTCTGATGAGTAGCCAGTTTCCGTTCGGCTTCACCCCCGGCGGCGGGGGCGGCGACGGCGGCCAAGGGCCGTTCGGCCCGTTTGGCGGCGCCGCGCCGTTCTTCGCTGAGCTGGAAAAGCTGTTGTCCTGGCAGGGCGGCCCGGTCAACTGGGAGCTCGCCAAACAGATCGCGGTGCGGTCCGTCGGCGCCGACGACCCGAAGCTCACCTCGGCTGACGAGGAGGCCGTCGCCGGCGCGCTGCGGATCGCGGACGTCTGGATCGACCCGGTCACCACGCTGCCGGCCGGCGGCGCGCGGGCGCAGGCCTGGACGCGGGCACGCTGGATCGAGGCCACGTTGCCGATCTGGCAGAAGCTGTGCGACCCGGTCGCGGCCAGGGTCGTCGAGGCGATGCGGACCGGCCTGTCCGGTGGGCTGGCGCAGCTGGGCGACGCGGGCGGGCTGCCGCCGGAGCTCGCGGCCGGGCTGCCGCCGGGCCTGGACCTCGGCGCGCTGATGGCGGCCGGCGGCCCGGTCGTCGAGATGATGAACCGGGTCGGCGGGATGCTGTTCGGCGCCCAGGTCGGCCAGGCGATCGGCACGCTGGCCGGGGAGGTCGTCTCGTCCACCGAGATCGGCCTGCCGCTGGCGCCGGCCGGGACGGCGGCGCTGCTGCCGGCGAACGTCGCCGCCTTCGGCGAGGGGCTCGGCGTCGACGCCGAGGAGATCCGCATCTACCTGGCGCTGCGGGAGGCGGCCGCGACCCGGCTGTTCGCCCACGTCTCGTGGCTGCGCGCGCACCTGCTCGGCACCGTCGAGGAGTACGCCCGCGGCATCACGGTCGACCAGGAGGCACTCGGCCAGATGATGCGGATGGTCGACCCGAGCATGCTGACCGATCCGGAGAAGCTCTCGGAGGCGCTCGGCGAGGACGTCTTCGCCGATGCGACCACCCCGGAGCAGGAGGCCGCCCTCGGGCGGCTGGAGGTCGCCCTCGCGCTCGTCGAGGGCTGGATCGACCACGTGACGGACACCGCGGCCGCCGAGCACCTGCCGTCCGCGCCCCGGCTGCGCGAGATGGTCCGCCGCCGGCGGGCCGAGGGCGGCCCGGCGGAGCAGACCTTCGCCACGCTGGTCGGTCTCTCGCTGCGGCCACGCCGGCTGCGCGAGGCCGCGGCGCTCTGGGAGGCCCTGCGGGCCGCGCGCGGCGCCGACGGGCGGGACGCCGTCTGGGGCCACCCGGACCTGCTTCCGTCGGCTGACGACCTGAGCGACCCGGATGGCTTCGTCTCCGGATCGTCGGCGAGCACCCTCGACCCGATCGCGGAGATCGAGAAGCTCGGCGAGGCACCTCCGGAGGAGCAGGGCCCCCGGTCCGCCGAGTAGACACCTGGGGGTCAACGGGCGCCAACCAGCTTCAACTGGTCGGGCACCCGGTTTCAGGCGGGCTTTCGGGACGTTGACGTCACGGCCTCATCGCCTTAGCGTCACCATCGAGAAACCCCCGGTAGTCGATCTCTCTCGGAAGGGGAAGCTGGGAGAGGTCGGATCTACCGGGGGTTTCCCTTTCACGCGCTGCGTGGTCGGCGCACCCTCGATCTCCGCCGTCGCGGTGGCCGCGGCCCGAGCGCCGCGAGGGAACAGCGCACCCTAGGCGCACGCGCCGGGCGGTCACCGCCGTCCGAACACACGGTTGACCGAGACCCCCCGGGCTGGCCCGCCGACCGCCGCCAAACCCCGGCTGGGCAGGATCAATTCCGCAGCCGCACCGACACCGACCCGCGCTGACGGGTTCCGGATTCGGGGCGGCGCGCGCGTGGCCGACCTCGGCCCGCGTCGCTGGAGACGGCCCGGCCAGCTGACCGGGAGCCCGCCCGGCCCGGCCGCCGGCCGACGCTCATCAACCGGCCTGGCGGCAAGCGCACCACGGCCTGGGGCACGACCGTCTCGAGCATCTGTCCAGAGCATCACTTGGGCGTCCGCACCCGCCGATGCGGCCGGGTGCGGACCTGGGAAGGGAGACCGCGTGGCCGACAGCCTCGCCAGCTACGAGGGCTACTGCGTGAAGTGCAAGGAGAAGCGCAACTACGAGGGCGAAGTCCGGATCAGCGAGTCCGGCCGCCGGATGGCCCGGGGCACCTGCCCGGTCTGCGGCTCGACGATCAACCGGATTCTCGGCAAGGCCTGATTCCGGCACCGCGGCGGGGGCAGCGGGCCAGGCCGGACGGGTGTCAAGTGGCCGCCGCGCGGCACCGTGGCCACGCCAGGTGCCAGGGCTGGCGCCGTGTGCGAACGTGCGGCTCCCAGCCGCGCACGGCCGGCGACCCGCCCGGGTCGCCGGCCGTCGCCGGTCCCCGTCGGCGGTCCCGCTGGGCCTGCCCGGCCATGGACCGGGCGGCGCCGGTCGGGCGAGGAGGTGCCCGTGCGCCCGGTACTCAAGCCCGGCCTGCGCCGCCTGTGGCGGGACGGGTCGACCCTGCAGCTCGGGGTCGACCCGTCCCGCGCGCTCGTGCTCCCGGAGGTGACGCCCGCGCACGCCACCGCGTTGGCGGCGCTGGACGGCTCCCGTACCCACGCCCGGCTCGCCCAGGACGAGGACCCCGCCACCGTCGCCCTGGTCCACCTGCTCGGCGAGGCGGGCCTGCTCGACGACGCCACGGCGGACGGTCCCGACGGACTCGAAGCCCCAGGCGGGCCCGGCCGTGATCTCACCGGCGCGGACCGCACCGGCGCGCGGGAGGCCGCGCTCCCGCCGCTGAGCGCCACCGAACGAGACCGGCTGCGGCCCGACCTGGCCGCCCTCTCACTGGCCACCGCCGACCCGAACGGTGCCCGCCGGGTGCTCGCCCGCCGCCGGCTCGCCAGGGTCAGCGTCCAGGGCGCGGGCCGGGTCGGCGCCCAGGTCGCCACCCTGCTCGCGGCCGCCGGCGTCGGTCACGTCGTCGTCGACGACGCGGGCCTCACGGGCCCGGCCGACGTCGCGCCCGGCGGCCTCGGTCTCGACGACGTCGGCCGGCCGCGCGCGGTCGCGACGATGGCCGCGCTCGCCCGGGTGGCCCGCCCGTCGGTGCTGACGGGAGCGGCCGCGCCCTTCCGGCCGGACCTGCTCGTGCTCGCGCCGGTCGGACTGCCCGTGCTGCGGCCGGACGAGTCGCTGGGGCTGGAGCGCCGAGCGGTCCCGCACCTGCTGGCCGGCGTCCGGGAGACGACCGGCGTGGTCGGCCCCCTCGTCGTGCCGGGGCTGACGGCGTGCCTGCACTGCCAACATCTGCACCGGTTCGCGGCCGACGCGGCCTGGCCGCTGCTCGCGCTCCAGCTGGCCCGGCGCGCCGAGCCGGGGCCGGACGCCTGTGAGGTGACACTTGCCACCCTGGTCGGCGCGCTGGCCGCCGCCCAGGCGCTCGCCTTCCTCGACGCCGGCCCGGCCATAGCGGGGCGTTTCGCCGGGCCGGGGGCGGCGGCTCCAGGTTCCGGTGAGGCCGTCGGTCGGCCTGTTCCGGCCACCGCCGACGGCACATTGGAGATCGCCACCCCGGACTGGCGGATCCGTCGGCGCACCTGGCCCCTGCATCCGGACTGCCCCTGCCGGGCAGCGCGCAGCGCCACCGCGCCGCCCGCCTCCGCGACCACCGAGTGACCAATCGCACTCTCCGGGATGACCGTTCCGGCCGAGCTCGCGCGGATTCGGCCGCCGGCAGCGACGATAGAGCGGTGTCCGACATACCGCGCCGCGCCGTGGTCCGCACCGCCCGGCTCGCCACCCTGCCCATCGGCTACGCCGGCCGGGCCACGCTCGGCGTCGGCCGCCGGCTTGGCGGCCGGCCGGCCGAGGCCGTGGCGACCGAGGTCCAGCGACGCACGGCCGAGCAGGTCTTCCGCGTCCTCGGCGAGCTCAAGGGCGGAGCGATGAAGCTCGGCCAAGCGCTGTCCGTCTTCGAGGCGGCCCTGCCCGACGAGGTCGCCGGCCCCTACCGGGCCGCGCTGACGAAGCTGCAGGAGGCGGCGCCGCCACTGCCGGCGGCGACCATCCACAAGGTGCTGGCCGCCGAGCTCGGCCCGGACTGGCGCACGCTGTTCCGCTCGTTCGACGACAGCCCGGTCGCCGCGGCCAGCATCGGCCAGGTGCACCGGGCCGTCTGGTCCGACGGACGCGACGTCGCCGTCAAGGTGCAGTACCCGGGGGCCGGGCCGGCGCTGCTGTCGGACCTCACCCAGCTCGGGCGGGTCGCCCGGCTGTTCGGTGTACTCGCCCCCGGCCTGGACGTGAAGCCGCTGATCGAGGAGCTGCGCGCGCGCGTCGCCGAGGAGCTGGACTACCGGTTGGAGGGCCGTTGGCAGCAGGCCTTCGCCGAGGCCTTCCGGGGCGACCCCGACATCGCCATCCCGTGGCCGGTCGCCGCCGGCGACCACATCCTGGTCAGCGAGTGGCTCGACGGCACCCCGTTGGCCGACGTCATCGCCCATGGTGAGCAGGACCGGCGTGACCGGGCCGGGGCGCTGCTGTGCCGCTTCCTGTGGTCTGGCCCGGCGCGGGCCGGGCTGCTGCACGCCGACCCGCACCCGGGCAACTTCCGGCTACTGGCCGACGGCCGGCTCGGCGTGCTGGACTTCGGCGCGGTCAAGCAGCTGCCGGACGGGATGCCCGAGGTGATCGGCCGGCTGACCAGGCTCGCCCTGGACGCCCACCGCGCCGCGGTCGCCGCAGAGGACCGTGCCGATGGCGCGGACCGTGCCGATGGCGCGAACCGCGCCGGCTCCCCCGCCGAGGCGGAGTCGTCCGCCGACGACGAGACGACCGCCGCGGTACTCGACGGGCTGCGCCGCGAGGGCTTCATCCCACCGAACGCGACCATCGACGCGCACGAGTTCCTCGCCAGCCTCGGCCCGCTGCTCGACGCCCTCGCCGTGGAGGAGTTCACCTTCTCCCGAGCCTGGCTGCGCGAGCAGGCGATGCGGCTCGCCGACTGGCGTTCCCCGGCCGCCCAGGTCTCCCGTCAGCTCAACCTGCCGGCGTCGTACCTGCTGATCCACCGGGTCACGATGAGCGGGATCGGCCTGCTGTGCCAGCTGGAGGCGACGGCCGGGCTGCGCCAGGAGATGGAACGGTGGCAGCCCGGCTTCGCGCCGCCGGGCTCGGCCAACGCTCGGCACGCGGCCCGGGCGAACCGGCCGGGCCGCAAGCTCCCCCTGGCGGCGCCGGGCACGGTCGCCGGCGCCGAGTTGCCCGAGCAGGGTCCTTCGCTGTTCAGCCCGCCCCGGCCTCGGCGGGCCAGCCGGACCGCCAAGGCGCCACGCCAGCGAGAGCCCGAGCCTCCCGAGACAGCCCGCGGCCGCGACGCCTGACGGCCGACAGGACGGGCCCCTCAGCCCTCGGTCGAGCGGCGTGGCTCGGGCGGCAGCTGACCGCCCAGGTCCCCCAGGTAGAGGAAGCCGTAGCCCTCGTCCCTGAAGTCGATGCCGGCGGCGCGCAGGGCCTCGTCCCAGTCGCCGAGACAGTTCGGCCGGGCCGCCTCGCTGCCGTGGTCGGCCGTCAGCACCACCGTCGTCTGCTCCGTCAGCCCGCGGGCCTCGACCAGGTCCAGGAAGGCGCCGAGGCGTCGGTCCGCGTCCAGCATCGACGCCCGCGACTGCGGCGAGTAGGGCCCGCCCCCGTGGTGGCCGGTGTCCGTCGCGGTGGTGTTCCACCAGGTGAAGGCGGGCGGCTCGCCGTTCGCCCACAGGTCCAGCATCTGGCGCAGCCCGAGCGCGTCGACCCGGCTCGACCAGGCGTAGTCCGAATCCGCGGCGGTCCAGTCGTGGCTGGTGTGCGGGTCGTTGTCGTCGGACGGCAGATGGTCGGCGATGCCACCGGGGCCGTCGAGGCTCTCCATCGCGCGGACCAGCTCGAAGGTCGAGTAGGTCGCGCCGCGGTCGATCGGCTCGTTGACGCAGGCGGTCATCACGCCGGGCCTGGCGGCCCCGATCGCCTCGAACACGGTCCGGACCCCGGGCCGAAGGTGGTCGCAGGCCTTGTGCCAGACCCGCACCTCGTTGGTGACGACCTGCTCGCCGGCGGCCCGGTCGAAGTAGACGTTGTTCAGGATGCCGTGCCGGCCGGGCCCGACGCCGGTCAGCGCCGAGGTGTGGTTGGTCAGTGTGACGCTGGGGAACTCGGCGATGGCGCCGCCGGTCAGCGCGCAGCCACGCCCGAGCAGCCGGGCGACGTTGGGCAGCTTGCCCTCGCGGACCAGCTCAAGCAGGTCGTTGCAGTTGGTGCCGTCCCAGAGCAGCCCGACCACGTGGCGCGGCGGCGAGGCCGCCAGATCCGCCTCCAGCAGTTCGGCGAGGGACGTTCCCTCGACGTCCGGCATCGGGGCGCCGGCGAGCGCGGCGAGCGTCGGGGCGAGGTCGATGACCCGGGCGTGCCGGGCCAGCAGGCCGCGGGCACGCACGCCGGCACCGGACAGCAGGAGTGGCGCGCGGGACTGCCCGGCGTCCAGCGAGCCGTGCTCGCCGCGGTGGCCGCCCCGGTCGGGCCAGTAGTGGCCGGCGGTGTGGACGACGACCAGGTCGGGCGAGCGGGTCGGGTCGGCGAACACCGACAGCAGCCGCGGGCCGGCCAGCGGGTAGGAGTTGCGCTCGTTCGGCGGCGACGGGTCGGCGAGGGCCGACGCGCGCGGGACGCCGTGCATCGGGTCCTGCCGCTCGACCGGGTTGCGCCCGGCCAGCACCTGCCAGGCGCCCGCGGGGGCCGTCACCGGCAGTCGGGCGGAACCGGCGGCGTTCGCGACGTTCAGCCAGCCGTCCGCCACCCAGGCGACCAGGTCGACGACGTGGGCCAGGCCGGGGGCGGTCAGCGTGGCGACCGCCGCCGCGAGCGCGGCGCGGTCCGAACCAGCCAGGCCGAGCGCGCGGGACGGGCTGGGCGTATGGGACAGCCCGAGCCCATCGGACGGGCTGGGCGCCGCGCTGGGCTGGACGGCACCGGTCCGGACGGCGTAGGTCCGCTCGCTGCTTGGCACGAGCGAAACACTACCGTTACCCACTGCACCAACAGGCGACCTGACCATCGCCCGCAAAGGGCGAAACACCGAACAACTGGGGCCGCGCGAACCGTCCGTTTGTGGCACGTCCTCGCCGCGGTCACCGGGTGGCGCGGCCACCGAACCACCCTGCCCGGGCTCACCCGGTCGCACGGGGTCAGGGCCAATCCGGCGGAGACGGCGCTGGCCGCCGGCCGCCCCGGACTGGGGTGGCCGACGGCCAGCTGGTGAATGCCCGATCGGGCGGCTCGAAGGAACTGGATCAGTAGGGATGGAGTCCGTAGGGATGGGCTGGCACTCAGGCGGCAACCACCTTGCGGGGGCGGCCACGGGGGCGCTTGCGCGGGACCACCACTCCGGTGACCACGAGCTCACCGCCCCACACGCCCCACGGCTCGTGCCGGTCGAGCGCGGTCGACAGGCAGGCCAGCCGGACGGGGCAGTCGACGCAGATGGCCTTCGCGGTCTCGACATCCGTCGGGGACTCAGCGAAGAAGAGATCGGGATCAGCGTCCCAGCAGGGCAGCGAAATACGCTCCAGCTCGATCCGGGCCATGATCGAGGGGTCGAACACCGGTGTCACCTCCGACACGGGAATTTCTTCGGTGCGGTCAGAAGGGCAAAACACAAAGGCCGCGGTCCCCAGCTGGGGTCCGCGGCCTTGGGTTTCGGGCCTGGTGCCGGCGTTGGGCCGGCGATCCGTCTAGGACGGACCCCTGCTGCGTACGTTGCGTCGGAAGGACGCCTTGGCCTGGTCGATGTGGGCGGGCTTGGCCGTCTGGTGGGCGGCATACGTGTCCTGCGCGATGAGGGCTGCGCTCCCCCACAGGCGCGCTGCCCGAGCGATGGCCGGCATGGCCGCGAGCTCGCGGGCCGACACGGCGGCACGCCGGTCCTCGCCCGTCCACGCGTCCGCCGCCGGCAGGTCCGCCATCGCGGGGTGCATGAAGTCTTCGGCCGAGGTCTCAGCGGCGCCGACGGCCCACGGGCTGACCTCCAGGCCCGGCTCGTCCCGCCAACCGGCGAGCGTGGAGTCGGAACCAGCGGTCATGGCGAGCGGGGCGGGCACCCGGTCGGCACCGAGCAGCCCAGTCGTGGGCCCGGTCAGCAGACCGCCCAGTCGCATGAGGGCTTTGCCGTCGTGGTCACAGCCGACGCCGGAGACAGCCATAGGCATGTTCAGCACGGGGCCTCTCCTTTCGCGTGGCCGGACCGCTTCCGCGGCCGACATCAGTCAGCTCTTCCTTCGACCCGGAGCCGGGACGCGCGCTCTGGACAATCGGACCACGATCGTCCAGTCCCAGCGCTCAGCGTCACCCGCTGCGGCGTTCACGGGTAACGGTAGGGGGCCACCCGCATCGCGACAACTTATTTTTCGAGTCGCGCGGCCGACACGACTCGCGATCAGACCCCGCCGTGGAACCTCGGTGATCGACGATCCGCGAGCAGACACCTGCGCGGCGTCACCGAGGTGCCTAGACCCCGGCTACCAGGGCGAGCACCTCGGCGCCGTAGCGGTCGAGCTTCACCTGGCCGATGCCGGGCAGGGCGACGAGATCGGCGGGGCTGGCGGGCCGGCTCTCGGCGATCGCCTCCAGCGTCGCGTCGGTCAGGATGACGAACGCCGGCTGACGCAGTTCCTCCGCCTTCGCCGCCCGCCAGGCCCGCAGCCGGTTCAGCAGCGCCCGGTCGACCCGGCTCGGGCAGGTCTCGCACCGGCCGGTGCGCGCCGCGGCCCCGCTGAGCGCCTGCCCGCACACCCGGCAGCGCACCGCGGCCCTGACCCGGGCCCGGGTGTCGCCACCTCGCTCGCCGCGCTCGTCCCGCGCGGCCCGGGCCGGCGTCGACCGCGCCCGGGTGGGGCGCAACCCGTCGAGGAACCGGGACCGCCGCCGGGGCCGGCCGCCCTCGGTCCGGGCCAGCGCCCACGACAGCGTCAGGTGCGCCCGCGCCCTGGTGATCCCGACGTAGAGCAGCCGGCGCTCCTCCTCGATCTCCTCGTCGCTCTGGGCATGCACGAGCGGCACCATCCCGTCGGCGAGACCGACCAGGAACACGGCGTCCCACTCGAGGCCCTTCGCCGCGTGCAGGGACGCCAGCGTGACGCCCTCGACGGTGGGCACGTGCTGGTGGGCGGCCCGGTCGGCGAGCTCGGCGACGAAGCGCTCCAGGCCGGCCTCGGGCTCGGCCGCGGCGAGCGCGACGGCGAGCCGGTGCAGCGCGGCCAGGTTCTCCCAACGCTCCCGCTCGGCGCCGACGCTCGGCGCCGTGGCCCGCCAGCCACCCGCGCGCAGCACGTCGGCGACCACGTCGGCGAGCCCGGCGGGACGGTCGGCCTCGGCCGAGCGCACCGCGGCCCGCAGCAGCCGGATGGCGTCCCGGACCTCGGGCCGGTCGAAGAACCGGTCTCCGCCTTTCACCAGGTATGGCAGGCCGGCTGCGCCGATGGCCTCTTCATAGGCCTCGGAAGCCGCGTTGATCCGGTAGAGCACGGCTATCTCGCTCGCCGGCACGCCGAGGGCGATCAGCGCGCCGATCCGGGCGACCACCGCCTTCGCCTCGGCCGCCTCGTCCGCGCACTCCAGCAGCGTCGGCTCGGGGCCCGGGGGACGCATCGCGACCAGCGCCGGCCGTCGGGCGGGCACCTCGGCGAGTCCGCGGGGGGCGGCCTGAGCGCCGAGTCCGCCGGTCGGCGGCTCCGCGGTGCCGGCGCCGTCGAGCAGGGCGTTGGCGAGCGCGACCACCTGGGGCGTGGAGCGGTAGTCCC
The DNA here is from genome assembly GCF_000166135.1 of Pseudofrankia inefficax. Taxonomy (NCBI): domain Bacteria; kingdom Bacillati; phylum Actinomycetota; class Actinomycetes; order Frankiales; family Frankiaceae; genus Pseudofrankia; species Pseudofrankia inefficax. The sequence continues at coordinate 960,659 of NC_014666.1, read as the reverse complement.
GGACCAGCGAGACGACCGTCGCCTCCGGAAAACGGCGCGGGAACTCGACCAGGTAGCGCGGCGAGGCACCGCTGAACGAATAGATGGTCTGGTTCGGGTCGCCGACGACGCACAGGCTGTCCCGGTCGCCGAGCCAGGCGTCCAGCACCCGCTGCTGCAACGGGTTGACGTCCTGGTACTCGTCGACGACGAAGTGGCGGTACTGGGTGCGCAGCTCGGTGGCGACCCAGGAGTGCTCCTCGATGACGGCGGCGGTCAGCAGCAGCAGGTCGTCGAAGTCGAGCACCCCCGCCGCGCGTTTCGCCTTCTCGTAGCCGGCGTAGAGCCCGGCCACGGCGTCCGGCGGCCAGACGGTGTCGCGGCCGGCCTTCTCGGCGGCGACCGGGTAGTCCTCGGGGGTCACCAGGGTGGCCTTGGCCCACTCGACCTCGGAGGCGAGGTCGCGCAGCTCGGAGCGGTCCAGCCGGCGCCCACCGGCCGCCTTCGCGATCAGGGGAATCCGGCTGTCGACGAGCGACGGGAGAGCGGTGCCGGCGACCTTGGGCCAGAAGTAGGACAGCTGGCGCAGCGCGGCGGCGTGGAACGTTCTCGCCTGCACGCCCTCGACGTCCATGCCACGCAGCCGGGCCCGCAGCTCGCCGGCGGCCCGGGTGGTGAAGGTGACGGCGAGGACCTGGCCGCCGGGCACGCCCTGGCCGGTCAGGTGCGCGATCCGGCGCGTGATGGTCCTGGTCTTGCCGGTGCCGGCGCCGGCGAGAATGCACACCGGCCCCACCGGGGCGAACACCGCGGCCCGCTGCTCCGGGTCCAGCCCCCAGCCGTCGGGCTCCCCCGCCGCGCCGCCGTCGGCCGGCCTCGGCGCCGGGGCCTGGGGGCTGGGGCGGGACGAGGCAGACAGCTCACCGGACATGCGTTCACACGGTAGTCACCGCCACTGACGGGAAGCTGCGGGCCCGGGAACGGGTTTGGGCTGACGGGCTGCCCGTTCCCGGGCGGTCAGGGCACCGGGCCGCGGCGCCGGCCGGCAATAGCCGGCGGGCGGGGCGTAGTGCGCGGCGTACGGTGTTGCCTTCGCGGACGGCGAGAGGACGACAGTGCTCACGATGTACAGCACCAGCTGGTGCGGCTACTGCAAGCGGCTAAAGCGGCAGCTGGACGACGCAGGCATCGGCTATCAGGTCATCGACATCGAGTCCGACCCGACGGCGGAGCAACTTGTCCGCGAAGCGAACAACGGCAACGCGACCGTACCCACAGTGGTCTTCCCGGATGGGACGGTGATGACGAATCCCTCCATCCGTCAGGTCACCGAGAAAGTCACTTCTGCCGCATAACGGATACGCAGAGCAACGAGAAATCGGCGCTCGACGCCCTCCGGACGCATACACGGCCGGCTCATGGGACGGTGTCCGTCACTGCCCGTGAAGTTTGTGGGAGAGTTCGGCCTGTGTCGTCACCACCCTCAGGACAGGCGCGCAGCACAGTGGACGCTGCAGCGCGGGCCGCGCAGGCCCTCCACCACATGGAGGCGACCGCGTTCGTGGAGATTTCCGCGACGACGGCCACCTACCTGCAGGTCGCTGGGACGCTGCCCGGCCTTGAACCGGGCACGCAGGTTCCACGCGCGGCGAGCCTGGTCGCCCGCGTCCTCGACGGTGCCCCGGCCATCGGCACCGGCGCGGCGGCCGAGGCGAGCCTGGTGGACACGGACGAGCACGAGCGCCTCGGGGTGCGCAGCCATGTCGTCGTCCCGGTGCTGACGGACGCGGGGGAGCTCGCCGGCCTTCTGGTCGGGCTGGACCGGGGTGGCGTCGACATCGCGCCCACCGCGCTGCCGTTGCTGCGCGGCATCGCCGACGGGCTGGGCGCGGCCTGGCCGTCCGGCGCCGTCCCCGAGCCGGCCGCGGCGGCGCCGGAAGCGAAAGCGTCGGAAGCGCCCACTGGCCTGGCCCCCGGCCCGGCGCCGACGCCGGCCGATCTGGCGCTCCCGGCTAGGACACCGCCGGCGGCGCCGACGCCGCCCGCGTCGACGGGACCGATGCCGATGCCACCCACCAGCACCACCCCCGCGCCGCCGCCCGGACCCGGGCGCGAATCCCCCGTCGCGGTCCCACCGGGGGCCGCCGGCTCGCCACCGCCACCCCCGCCCGGCGCCGCTGGCTCGCCTCCCGCGCCGACCGCCGTGGGCTCGCCCCTGCACGTTGGGGCGGGGCGGGCGCCTCGGCCGGCCCCGCCACCCAGGCCGGGACCTCGGCCAAGCCCGCCACCGCGAACGACACCCGCCCGGCCCGCGCAGCCGCCGGCCGCACCGCCGGCCCCGGCGCCCGGGCCCGGCGCCGAACTGCGGCTGCGCCGCACCAGCGCGGGCTGGATCGTGGAGGGGCCGGGCACGGACGTCCGGCCGGTCGGGGACCTGATCTCCGCGATGGTGCTCGCCGACCTGCTGGCGGAGGACCTGAACCCGCCCGGCCGCCCTCGTCGCGCCGACCGCGAGCTCGGCGAGATCGAGAAGCTACGGCTGTCCGTGGTGCAGCTGGAGCACGCCCTCGCGTCCCGGGTCATCGTGGAGCAGGCCATCGGCGTGCTGGCCGAACGCCACCACATCAAGCCGCGGGACGCCTTCGAGCGACTGCGGCGCACGGCACGCGGCATGGGACGGCGGGTCCACGACCTGGCCCGCCAGGTCGTGGACTCGGTCAGCGACCCGCGGATCACCCTGCCCGGTGAGCTGGGCGGCCGCCCAGGGCCCGCCTCCGCCGGCGGGCCCGGCCCAGGCGGTCCGAGCCCGCGGTCGATGCCGCCACGGACCACCCCGAGCCAGCACTGACCCAGGCCATCCCCGTGGTCGCCCGCGGGGAAGGCCTGGGCGTCGGATGCCCGCGCTCGGTCAGTCGGCCGCGGTGACCGCGCCGAGGGCCGCGACCGCGCTGGTGATCTTCTCGGCGTCACCGACGAGGACGGTGACCAGCCTCGTCGGCGCGAGCAGACCGGCCGAGACGGCGAGCACCTCCTCGGCGGTGACCTTCGTCAGCGCCGCCGGGTGGTCGCGCAGGTACTCGACCCCGATGCCGGCACCGGCGAGCCCCGACAGGGTCGAGGCGAGGCCGGCGGCCGTCGCGCTGCCGAGCGCCATCGTCCCGACCGAGTACTGCCGCGCGGCCTCGAGCTCGTCGGCCGACGGCGCGAGCACCGCCAGCCGGCCGAGCTCGTAGAGGATCTCGACCATGGCCGGGCCGGTCACGTCGGTCGCCACGTCGGCGGCGACGGTGAACCGGGAGCCGGCGAGGTAGTGGTCGACCGAGCTGCGCGGCGAGTAGGTGTAGCCCTTGTCCTCGCGGATGTTGTCCACCAGCCGGGAGCTGAAGTAGCCGCCGAAGATGGTGTTCGCCAGCCGTTGCGCGGGGTAACCGGGCGCGGTCCGGTCGAGGGCGACTCCCCCGAGCCGGATGTTGGTCTGCACCGCGCCGGGCCGGTTGACGATGATGATGGGGCCGGCGGCCAGCGTCGGCACGGTCGGCATCTTCTCGGGCTCACCACCGGTCCAGCCGCCGAGCGCCGCGCCGACGGCGTCCAGCGCCGCCTCCGGCTCGACGTCGCCGACCAGCGTGAGGATCGCGCCGCGCGGCGAGATCCGGGTGGCGTGCAGGTCCCGGACCGCGCCGACCTCGACGCCGGCGAGCACCGTGGGCCCGACGATCGCGGTGCCGTAGGGGTGCCCGGGGAACATCCGGCCGAGCAGCGCCTCCCGGGCGATCACCGCCGGCTGGCTGAGCGCCATCGTGGCGTCCTCGACCACCCGGTCGCGCTCGCCGACGAACTCGTCGTCCGGGTAGGTCGGCTCCGTGAGCACCTCGGCGAGGATGCCCAGCAGCGGGTTCAGGTTCGTGGCCAGCGCCGAGCCGACGATCGCCAGCCGGTCGGCGTCGACGCCGACCGACAGCGCACCACCCAGTGCCTGCACGGCGGTGGCGATCTCGACCCGGTCCCGCCCGGCGGTCCCGGTGAAGATCGTCTCGGTGAGCAGCTCGGCGCGGGCGGCGTGGTCGGCGCCCAGGCCGGCGAACGGGATCCGCAGCCGTAGCTCGACCAGCGGCACGCTGGTGCGCGCGACCACCAGGACCCGCAGCCCGTTGGGCAGCGTCCGCTCCACCACCGTCGGCAGCTCGGCCGGCAGGGTCGGGCGGACGGCCGGGATGACGCTCGGCCGCTCGGTCGTCGTCGTCATCGGCTTCCCCGCCCTGTCGTCATGGCCCCCGCCGTCGGCCGGTCCTGGTCCTGGCCGCGCTGGTGGCCCGTCACGCCGTCGCTCCCGCCTGCAGCTCCAGCACCGAACGACCCTGCGCGCGCAGCCCGGCGGCCGCCGCGGCGACCGCGTCCGCGGTCACCTCGGACAGCAGGGCGGGCAGCTCGTTGAGCGTCTCCGGGCGGCCGCGATGCAGCTCGAACGCGCCGAAGGCCAGTGCCCGCCCGAGCGCGTCGTCAGCCTCCCGCAGCAGGCCGGAGGCCACCCGGGCCCGCACGCGCGCCAGCTCACCCGCGTCGAGCCCATCGGTAGCGATCTTGTCGAGCTCCTCGTCGATCGCGCCCAGGATCGTGTCGGCCGAGGACTCCGCGGGGTGGCGGGCCTCGATCGTCAGCAGCAGCGGGTCACGCTGGTCGAACGGGTCGCCGAAGGTGCCGACGTAGCTGCTGATCCCGATGACCGACCGGTCGTGCTGCACCAGGCGCCGCTCCAGGCGGCTGGCGTCACCGCTGGTCAGCACGTCGGTGAGCAGGTAGTGGGCGAGGAAGGCGGTGAGGTCGGTGTCCGGGTCCGGCGTCCGGTAGCCGATCGCGAGCGCCGGTCGGGGCGCGAGCTTGTCGACGAACTGGCTGCGCCGTTCCTCGGCCCGGACCGGCTCGGTGAAGCTGCGCCGCTCGGGGACCGCGCGGGCCGCGATGTCGCCGAAGTACCGCTCGACGAGCTTCGCCACCTCGGCGACCGCGAAGTCACCGGCGACCGTGAGGACGGCGTTGCCCGGCGCGTAGAACTTGTCGAAGAAGTCCTCGGCGTCGTCGAGGCTGGACGCCTCAAGCTCGCTGAAGTCGCCGTAGCCGTTGTGCGCGTTGGGGAAAGTGTCGAACGCGACCGGCGGCAGGCTGATCCACGGGAAGCCGCCATAAGGGCGATTCATCACGTTTACCCGGATTTCTTCCTGAACGACCGCGATCTGGTTGTCCAGGTTCTCCCGGGTGATCTTCGGCGCGCGCATCCGGTCGGCTTCGAGGAACAGCGCCAGTTCGAGAGCGCCGGCCGGAAGCAGCTCGTAGTAGTCCGTGTGGTCCGGGTGCGTCGAACCGTTAAAAATGCCGCCGGCCGCCTGCACGTACTTCGGATGCTCGGCCTTCCCGACATGCTCGCTGCCCTGGAACATCATGTGTTCGAACAGGTGCGCGAAGCCGGTGCGGCCCTCGGGCTCCGACCGGAAACCGACGTCGTAGTGGACCGCGACGGCCACCACCGGCGCCGTCGAGTCCGGAGCGAGCACGACCCGCAGCCCGTTGTCGAGCCGGGACTTCTCCAGCGGGTACGCGGGCGAGGGCAAAGAAGAGGTCATCGTGGCTGACGCCGTCGGGCCGGTGCCGGTACGTGAGGACACATCTGGCCACGCTACTGCGCCGAGGGGGTCCGAAGGCACCGGTTAGCGGCCTGCGGTGTGGCCCCGCCAGACTCAGGACGGATGGCGGGAGGGGTGAGCCGGATGAGGCTGGTCGTTGACAGTGACGGCGGGATCGACGACGCCGCGGCGATCGTGTGGCTGTGCGGACGACCGGACGTCGAGATCGCCGCCGTCACGGCGGTCGGCGGGAACGTCGAGGTCCGGCAGGCCGCGCGCAATCTGCGGATCATCCTTGAGGCGGCCGGTCGGCCGGACGTGCCGGTCCATATCGGGTCCGATCCGACCGACCCGGCGCCGCACATCCCCCGGCCAACCTTCATTCACGGCGAGGACGGGCTGGGCGACGTCGGCCTCCCCGACCCGCGCCGCGGGGCCGACGCGGACACCCCGGCCGTCGAGGTGCTGGTCCGGGAGATGCGCCGAGGCGCGTCGGTGCTGACGCTGGGCCCGATGACGAACCTCGCGGCGGCCGTCCGGGCCGACGCGGGAGCCGCCAGGTCGAGCCGCCTGACCTTGATGGGTGGCAGTGCCCGCGCGGAGGGCAACGCCCGGCCGAGCGCCGAGGCCAACGTCGCGAACGACCCGCTGGCCGCCGCGACCTCGTTGGCCGCCGAATGGGCGACCCCGCCCGTGATGGTCGGCCTCAACGTGACCCATCGGGCGACGCTGCGCGAGACCGAGTTCGACTCACTCGCCCGCCGGCAGACCGCGGCCGCCGCCTTTCTCTACGGCCCGCTGTCGTTCTACCGCCGCAACGCCGGCACGCTGTGCGCCGAGGGCGAGACGCCGTGCCACGACCTGCTGGCCGCGATGGCGGCCGTCCGGCCGGACGTCCTCGGGGTGGAGGTGCTGCCCGTCGAGGTCGACACCGGTGGCAGCGCGGCCTGGGGCCAGACCGTCGTCGACCTGCGCCAGCTGGCCTGGCGCCGGTTCTCGCCGCCGCCACGTCCGACGCCCGCCGGGAGCGGGCCCGACGGGAACGCCGGGGGCACCGGCGCCGCGGTCGCGGTCGGCCTGACGGTCGACGTCGACTACTTCCGCGCGGCCATCCGCCAGCTCGCGGGCGAGTAGGCCCGGCCGTCGCGCCCACGGGCCCGGCGCGGAGTCACTCCTCGTCCCCGTTCGAGGCCTTCGCCGCGCCGGCCCGCAGGACCAGCTCCAGCTCGAAGCGTGCGTCCGGGTCGTCGAGAGCGTCGCCGAACAGCTCGCGCAACTGCAGGACGCGGTACCGGACCGTCTGCGGATGGATGTGCAGACGCTGGGCGATCAGCCCACGCTGGCCCTGCAGCGCGAGCCAGTACAGCAGGGTGACGGCCAGCCGGCGCCGACTGCGCTCCGGCAGGCGATCCAGCGGCGCGAGCCGGCTGCGGGTCAGGTCGGCGAGCAGGTCCGGGTCGCGGCTCAGCAGCAGCACGGCCAGGTGGTCGTCGGTGAAGAGCGGGCCGTCGCGCGGATCCGTGGGAAGCAGCCCCTCCGCGCGCGCGGCGTGGGCGCAGCGGACCCGTTCGGCGCTCGCCGCCGCGTGCGCCCAGGCCACCGTCGGGCCGACGACGGCCGACTGGCCGGCGAGCTGGCCGGCGAGCCGTGGCCCGCGCACGTCGTCGCCGGCGACGAACAGCCACAGGTCGGCGCCGTGTGTCGTGCTCGGGCAGCCGGTCGGCAGGCCAAGCTGCCGGCGGCCGCCTGACCCGGCCCGCGCGGGGATCAGCACCGCCGCGACGGTCTCCGGAAGGCGCAGCGAGCCGGCCTGGGCGACGTCCTCGACGGTCGCCGGGTCCGCGCCGGACAGCAGCAGATCGCCGATCCGGTCCCACAGCCGGTCCCGGGCGCCGGCGTCCGCCGACTGGGCCAGCGCGTAGCCCTCGGCCGACGCGGCGCAGACGCTGTCGATATAGCCGAACAGCGTCTCGCCCAGGGACACCAGGCCGACGGCGTCCAGCCCACCGCGCAGCCGAGCCGCCTCGGCGAACCGCCGCCAGGCGACCCGGGTGCCGATCCGGTAGGCGGCGAGCAGGTTGTCCAGCGACCGGCCGGAGTGGAACTCGCCGTGCCCGAGCCGGACGTAGATCTCCCGGCTGGCCGCCACGTCCGCCGCGTCACCGGGCCCGCCGTCGACGATCGACAGGAAGCGGCGCAGCGCCTCGGCGACCCCGGCCCGTACCCCCAGCCCGAACCGCCCCTCCAGCGGCCGGGCATAGGCCGGCACCTCGGCGGCGATCGCGTCGATGATGTCCTCACCCACCGAGGCCAGTTCCGAGCTCAGCAGGGTCCCCAGACCGGCCGGAAACTGTCCTGGCGGAACAGCGGCATCCACACCGCCACAGTAGCCACCCGGCCGGGCGCTCCCGGGCTGATCGGGTACGGTCGCGGCTCATGCGGCTCGGGACGTTCAACCTGATGCACGGCCGGTCGATGACCGACGCCACCGTCGACCCGGCCCGGCTCCGCTCTGCCGTCGCCTCGCTGGACTGCGACGTGCTGGCGCTGCAGGAGGTCGACGTCGACCAGCCCCGGTCCGGCGGGGCCGACCTGTGCGCGCTGGCCGCCGAGGCGCTCGGGGTCGAACCGGGGGGACGACGCTTCGCCGCGACGGTCTACGGCACGCCCGGGGAGTCCTGGCGGCCCGCGGCCGGGCCGCGCCGGGACGGCGAAGGGGCCTACGGCGTCGCGCTGGTCAGCCGCCTGCCGGTGCTCGGTTGGCGGGTGGTGGAGCTCGGGCGGGCGCCGGTGCGCGCGCCGGTCGCCGTGCCGGGCCCGGACGGGCGGCCACGGCTGATCCTGCTCGACGACGAGCCCCGGGCCGCGATCATCGCCGAGCTGGCGACGCCCGCCGGCCCGCTGACCGTCGCCGCCACGCACCTGTCCTTCGTTCCGGGGTGGAACGCCCGCCAGCTACGCCGTCTGGTCCGCGTCCTGGGCCGGCACGGCTCACCCGCGGTCATCCTCGGCGACCTGAACCTGCCCGGCCCGCTCCCCCGGGCCCTGACCGGATGGCGCCGGCTGGCCGCCGCCCCGACCTATCCGGCGCACGCACCCCGGATCCAGTTCGACCACGTTCTCGCGCACGGCCCGGTCCCGCCGGTCGTGGCCGCGGGGGTCCGTCACACGCCGGTCTCCGACCACCGGGCGCTGCTGGTGGACCTCGCCTAGCGAGCCGGGCCCGCTTCGGCGCCACCGCCGCCGAGCAGCTCGACGAGCTGGCCCTCGGTCAACAGCTCGGGACGGACCACCCGGCTGGTCAGGACGTAGTAGAACGCCGCGTCGACCTCCCGCGGCGGGATCGCGCGCAGGCGCGACCAGGCGAGGCGGTAGAGGGCGAGCTGGACCGGATCGGCCGGGGTGCTGCCGGTCTTCCAGTCGACCACCTCGTAGCGGCCGGCGCCGAGGTCGTAGACGGCGTCGATCCGGCCCCGCACGACCCGGCCGCCGAGGGGCAGCTCGAAGGGCGCCTCGACGGCGTAGGGCCGCCGGGCGCCGTAGGGGCCGGCCAGGAAGGCGTCCTTGAGGGCCCGCAGCTCGGCGTCGTCGAGGTAGTCGTCCTCGGCGCCGGGCAGGTCCTCGTGATCCAGCAGGGGGCGACGTTCGAAGACCTCCTCGACCCAGGCGTGGAAGCGGATGCCCCGGCTCGCGGCCGGGACGGGCCGGCGCGGCATCGGGCGGACCAGCTCGCGGGCCAGGCCGTCCGGGTCCGCGCGCAGCTTCATCACCTGGGTGGCCGTCAGGCCGGTGGGCAGCGCCACCAGCCGGGCGGGGGCGCGAGCTGTCAGCTGCTCGTCCAGCAGCAGCCGGGTCTCCTGGTCCAGCTCGGCGAGCAGCGCGCGCTCCTGCGCCGTCATCCCCGCCCGGTCGTCCCGGGCCGACGGCTCCTCGGACGCGCCGTCGACGTCACCGGCGGTGATACCTGCACCGCCGGCCGGGGGGGCACCGGCTGCCCTCGCGGCGGCGGTGCGGGCCGCGGCCGGGGCGCTCGCCAGCAGGCCGCGGACGGCGTCGGCCGCGTCCCGGCGGGCCGCGTGCTCGACGGGGTTCAGCGGGGCGGGCCAGGTGAAGACCGGCGGGGTCTCCAGCGACGGGTTGGTCTTGGCCAGTGGGGTGTCCGCCCAGTGGTCCACCCGCCCGTTGCCGTCGCCGGCCGCGTGCTCGGCGAGCTCGAGCAGGAAGGGCGACGGTCCGCGGGGCATCTTCTGCGTCGGGCCCCACCAGTGGCCGCTGGCGACCAGCGTCCAGCGGGCCCGGGTGAACGCGACATAGGCGAGCCGGCGTTCCTCCTGCTCGGCCTGCTCCCGGCACTCCCCGGCGAACCGGTCGAAGGCGGCCCGGTCGGCGGCGACCTCGAACACCGGTAGTTCGGCGGCGTCCCCGCGCAGCGGCGTCGGGAGGATCTCCGGCGTGGTGATCCACCGGTCACCGGGTTGCACGTCGGGGAAGGCGGTCCGGCTGATGTTCGGGACGGCGACGACGTCCCATTCCAGGCCCTTCGAGCCGTGCATGGTGAGTACCTGCACGGCCCGGCCGGTGCCGGGGACGTCCGCGTCGAGGCCCCGTTCGTACCGTTCGCCGGCGCTCAGGAAGCCGAGGAACGAGGTCAGCGACGCCCGGCCGCTCGCGTCGTCGAAGCCGGCGGCGGACCGCTCGAAGTCGGCCGCGACCCGCAGGAACGCCGCGAGGTTCTCGCGGCCCCGGCCGCCCCGGGGCGCCGCCAGCTCCAGCTCGACGTCGAGGCCGGTCGTCTCGACCACCCGATGGACCAGCTCGACCAGGCCGGCGCCGAGGTGCCCGCGCAGCTCGGCCAGCTCGTCGGCGAAGGCTCTCAGCCGTCGCGTCGCCTCGGCGGAGACCTCGTCACCGGGCTCGGCCAGGGCGTCGGCGAGCGAGACCACGTCGCTCGGGTCTACGTCGGCGACCGCCTCGGCCAACGGATCGGCCGGCGCCGTCACCGCCCGCGGCCTGCCGGGCAGTCCCGACCGGGCCAGCTCGGCCGCGCGCCGACCGAGCGCGGCTAGGTCACGCGGGCCAAGCCGCAGCCGCGGCCCACTGAGCAGCCGCGTCATGGCCGGATTCGCGGTCGGATCGTCCAGCACCTCCAGCATGGCCCGGATGTCGGCGATCTCGGGCTTGGTCAGCAGGCCGCCGAGGCCGAGCACCTCCACCGGCAGTCCGGCGGCGCCGAGCGCGTCGACCAGCGCGGGGACGTCGGCCCAGGATCTGGCCAGCACCGCGCAGCTGGGCCCTGGCTCCCGCGGGTCGCCCGGCGACGCGGCGCGCAGCCTCGCCGCCAGCTGCCCGGCGAGCCAGGCGGCCTCCTCGGCCCAGCTGGTGTGCAGGGCGACGATCGTCTCGCCGGCCAGGGCGACGGCCGGGCGCGGGCGCAGCGTGACGCTGCGGGCGTCGACGGGCAGGCCCGCGGCCACGGCGTTGGCGAGGGTGAGCAGCCGTCCGCCGCTGCGCTGGTTGACGGTCAGCTGGTGGACCTGGGCCGGATCGCCGCCCAGGCGGCGGAAGTGCTCGGGGAAGCGCCTGAGGTTGCCCACCGAGGCACCCCGCCAGCCGTAGATGGCCTGCGCCGGGTCGCCGACGGCCGTGACGGGGTGGCCGCCGCCGAACAGGCCGGCGAGCAGCCTGCGCTGGGCCACCGAGGTGTCCTGATACTCGTCCAGCAGCACGACCTGGAACTGGCGGCGCAGCAGGTCCCCGACCTCGGGCACCCGCTCGGCCAGCTCGGCGGCGAGCCGGATCTGGTCGCCGTAGTCGAGCAGCTCGCGTCGGCGCCGCGCCTCGCGGTACTCGACGACCAGGCCGGCCAGCTCGATCCGCCGCCGGGCCGTGCGGGCCAGCCGGCGCAGGTCGGCGGTCAGGGTCGCCGTCCTCGGCCGGGCCGCCGCCTCGTCGAGCGCGGCCAGCACGTCGGCCAGCCAGCGCCGGTCGAACGCGATCAGCTCGGCCGGGTCTACGAGGTGCTCCCCGCACTGGCCGTCGAGCGCGACGACGGCCGAGACGAGCGCCGCCAGCGAGCCCGTGAACGCCTCGATCCGCCCGGGGTAGCCACGGGCGACGTTCGCGGCGAGCTGGTAGCGGGCGGCGGCCGGCAGTAGCGCGCAGTCGGGCTCCAGGCCCAGGCGCAGGGCGTGGTCGGCGACGAGCCGGCTGGCGAAGGAGTTGTAGGTCGAGACGGCCGGCTCGCCCACGGCGTCCGCGTACCCGCCGCCCACCGGAGTCACCGCGCCGCCCCGGTCGGGCAGGCCGCCCAGGTCGGGCACGCCCTCGCTGCCAGGCCCACCTGCCAGGCCCGGCCCACCTGCCAGGCCTGGCCCACCTGCCAGGCCTGGCTCGCTGTACAGGTCCGGCGCGCCGTACAGGTCCGGCGCCGTGACGGGCAGGTCTGCGCCCGAGCGGCGCAGCCTCGCCAGCGCCGCGCCGATCCGCTCGTTCAGCTCGGCGGCGGCCTTGCGGGTGAAGGTCAGGCCGAGGATCGACTCGGCCGGCACCTGCTCGTGCCCGACCAGCCACACCACGCGGGCCGCCATCACCGAGGTCTTGCCTGAGCCCGCACCCGCGACGATGACTCCCGGATCGGCCGGCGCACAGATCGCCGCGAGCTGCTCCTCGGTGTACGGGACGCCGAGCAGATCGCGCAGCCCCTCGCGGGTGAGGCGGGGCCGGGGGGCGACGTCCACCGGCAGCGCGTCTCCGTCGCCGGCGGCCGGCCCCGGGTCGAGCGGTTCCGCCTCGCCGGTCAGGGTCAGCTGCACGGGCAGGCCGGTCTCCTGCGCACGCGCCGACCGGCCCAGGAGTGCGAGCGGGCGGGCGCCGCCGGGCAGTCCCGGCCTGGCCGGGTCCGGCGGCACCGGCCGCACCCCGACGTGGGGCTGCTCGGTCATGTGACCACCTGCCGGCCCTCGACGAACGCCGGGCAGGCGCGCCGGAAGGAGCAGTAGTCGCAGCCCGGTCCGGGTGTCGGGACGAACGCCTCGGTGGTGATCGTGCGCACCGCGTCGCCGACCAGCTCGTCGATCCAGGACCGGCCGGGTGGCAACGCGTCCTGGCGCTGGACCTGGGGCAGACCGGTCGGGCCGCCCGGCGCGCCGGGGCCGGCTCTGTCCTCGTTGGCCTCCCGGCGCAGGTAGACCAGTTCGGCCCCGCCGGGAACAGCGGACTCGCCGGCCTCCTCAGGCTGAGGCGTCGTCTCGGGACTGGGAGCGTCCCGCGTGGTGACCCGGTCGTCGACGGCGCCTTCTCGCACCGCGAGCTGATAGGTGCCGAGCTGGACGTGCTCGGCGATCTCCCGGGGGCTGACGGCGGACCGGCCCGTCTTGAAGTCGACCACGTGCACCTGGCCGCCGTCGTCAAGCTCGATCCGGTCCATCGAGCCACGCAGCCGGACCGGACGGCCGTCGACGGTCAGATCGATGCCGAACCGCGCCTCGGAGCCCAATACGGCCCGGCCACGCTCGGCAGCGTGCCAGTCGAGGAACCGGGCGAGCGCCTGGCGGGCGGCGGTCCGCTCCTGGTCCGAACGCCACTGCGCCTCGAAGGCGAGCTGCCGCCAGACCAGGTCCAGCCGGGCGTCCAGGGCCGCGAGGTCGGCGGGAGTGCGCCCCGCGGTGACCTCGTCGGCGAGCGCGTGGACGACCCGGCCGAAGCTCTGCGCGGTCGTGGCCGGCTGGCCGGCGTGCGCCTCGTGCTCCAGGAACCAGCGCAGCGAGCAGTCCCGCAGGCTCGACAGCGACGACCCGGACAGCGGGATCGGCGCGGTCGGCGCGGCCACCGGCACGTCGGAGGCGGTCTCGTCGCGGGCACCCCACCACCGGTCGGGATGCGCCGAGAGGACGAGTGGCCGATCCGCATGGTCGGTGACGGCCGCGAGCGTCGCCAGCCGGCGGCGGGCGGCCTGGCGCAGCGCGGGGGTCGCCCCGGGGTCGGCGGCGAGCCGGCGCAGCGTGGCGACCAGGCTGGGCAGGGTCAACGGCCGTGGCGTCCAGGACGCGCCGGACGTGATCCGGACACCAAGCTCGGCGAGGAGCTCGCTGCGCCGCGCGCCGTCCGCGCCGACCGCGTCGACGGCGGTGACGACCAGCCGGTGGCGAGCCCGCGTCACCGCGACGTAGAACAGCCGGCGTTCCTCGGCCCAACGGTCGCGTGGGGTCTCCGGTGGGCGCAGACCCCCGCGCTGGGGTGCGTCGAGCTGCTCGGTGCCCAGCAGGGAATGCTGCGCGCGCAGGTCCGGCCAGGCGCCGTCCTGGACGCCGCGGATCACCACGACGTCCCATTCGAGGCCCTTGGCGCGGTGCGCGGTGAGCAGCCGCACCGCGTCCGGGCGGACCTCGGCGCCGGCCCGGTCGTCGGCGGCGAAGTCCTGGCTGGTCAGGTCCGCGATCAGCCCTTGGGCGCCGCCGCCGGGCCCGCGCCGCTCGCCGAGCCGGCCGGCGGCGTCGAACAGGGCGACGACGGCGTCCAGGTCGGCCTCGGCGGCGCGCCGGGCGGCCCCGTAGCCACTCGCCGACACCCGGCGAAGCCGCGCCGGCCAGGCGGTGCCCTCCCACAGCGCCCAGAGCGCGTCCTGCGGGGTCACGCCGGCCCGCAGCCGCCGCCCGACCAGGGCCAGCAGGCTCCCCACCTGGACGGCCGGCCGGGCCAGCTCGGCGGGCACCGGGCCTGGCAGCGACCCCGGATCGGCGACCAGGTCCCGGATCAGCTCAGCCGACGACACCAGCCCCGCCGGCCAGCCCACCGACGAACCGGGAGCCTGGTCGGAGTCGGCGCCGTCCGCGGCGGCGACCGCTTCGCCGGGCGCGGAACGGGCATGGTCGCGCAGCGCGCGGCCGAGGGCACGCAGGCCGGCCGGATCCGCGCCGCCGAGCGGGGAGAGCAGCAGCGAGCGGGCGTCCGCCGTGGTCAGCGAACCCGGGTCGTCGGCGCAGCGCAGCGCGGTGAGCAGCAACGCGGCGGCCGGCCGCTCGGCCAGCGGAGGCTCGTCGCCGGCGAGGTCGACCGGCACGCCGGCCGCGGTGAGGGCCCGCGCGACCGCGGGCAGTGCCTCGGCCGAGCGGGTCAGCACTGCCATCTCGTGCCAGGGCACCGCCCGGGTGAGGTGCTCGCGGCGCAGCAGGTCGGCGATCGCCTCCGTCTCGGCGCCCTCCGACGGGAACGACAGCGCCTCGACCTCGCCGGCGTGGTCGGGTTCCGCCGGAGCGAGCCGACGATGCGCCCGCAGAGCCCACACGGGCAGCCCGGAGACCGGCAGCCGGCTGGCGACCTCCCGGCTCGCGGCCAGCACCGGCGGGGACATCCGCCTCGACACCCCCAGCGCCAGCACGTCGGCGGGTGACCGGTCGGCCCGGCGGAACCTGGCGGGGAAGTCGAGCAGGCCGCGCACTCGCGCACCGCGGAACGCGTAGATCGACTGATCCGGGTCACCGAAGGCGACCAGGTCGCCGCCGCCGGCAGTCAGCGCCGCGAGCAGCCGCTCCTGCGCCGGGTCGGTGTCCTGGTACTCGTCGACGAAGACCGCCCGGTACCGGTCCCGAATCGGCTGACCGCGTTCCGGGTCCTCGACCAGGCGCGCCGCCCGGTGGCCCAGCTCCGGGTAGTCCAGCGCGCCGTCGTAGCCGAGGTTGTCCAGGTAGTCCGTGTAGAACCGCGCGAGCGCGGCCCAGTCAGGCCGGCGCGCGCGGGCGGCCAGCTCCTCGAGGCTCGCCGGGTCGAGCCCGACCTCGCGGACCCGGGCCAGCAGCGCCTCCACCTCCTCGGCGAACCCCCGGGTCCGCAGGCAGACCTCCAGCGGCGCGGGCCAGCCCGGCCGCCCGAGCTCGCGGGAGCCGTCGATCAGCTCGCGCAGCCGGGTGAACCGCTCCGGCCCGGTCAGCAGCCGGGGCGCCGGGTCGCCCGCCATCGGATAGGCCCGAAGCTGGGCGTAACACCAGGAGTGGAACGTCCAAGCCACCGGGCCACCGAACGCGGCACCGACCCGGGCCGTGATCCGCTCGGACAGCTCCCGCGCCGCCCGCCTGCTGAACGTGAGCACGAGGATCGACCCGAGCTCCTGCCCGGCCTCGACGCGGCGGGCGACCGCCTCCACCAGCGTCGTGGTCTTGCCCGTGCCCGGTCCGGCGAGCACCAGCAGCGGCCCGCCCCGGTGCTCCACGACCGCTCGCTGCGCGTCGTCCAGGGCCGCCGGACGCCCTGGCCAGCGGGCCGGCGCGGACCGGTCGAGCCGGTAGCGCGGCGCCCGCGCGCCGGCGACCGGCCGCGTCAGGACGACGGGCCGGGCCGGCTGGACGGCGCTGGGCGAGCTGGTCACGAATCAAGGAGACCACGGGCCACCGACAGTTTTCCGACCGCCTCGGCCGCCGAGGTCGGGCGGCGGGGCAGGTGGCACGGCCGACCGGACATCGCAACGGGTGACTGTGGGAGTCTGCTGCGCATGGAAGAGTGCGCGGACAAGGTCGTACTGGTGACCGGAGCGGGCGGCGGCATCGGCGCTGCGTGCGCCCGCAAGCTGGCCGCGGCCGGCGCACGCGTGGTCGTCACCGATGTCGACGAGGCCGCCGCCAAGGCCGTGGCCGACGAGCTCGCGAGCTCGGGCACGCCGGTGCTGGCGCTCGGGCTGGACGTGACCGACCCGGACGCCGCCACGGACGTCGTCGCGGCGGCCGTCCGGACGTTCGGGAAGCTGGACCTGGCCGTGAACAACGCCGGGATCTCGCTGCCCCGCCACCCGATCGAGAAGATTCCCGTCGACGACTGGCGCCGCGTCGTCGAGACCAACCTCAACGGCGTCTTCTACTGCATGCGGGCCGAGCTCCCGGCGATGCTCGCGGCCGGTGGCGGCTCGATCGTGAACATGGCCTCCGTGCTCGGTCTGGTCGGTTTCGCCGACACCGCGGCCTACGTCGCGGCCAAGCACGGCGTCATCGGGCTGACCAAGACCGCCGCCCTGGAGTACGCGACCCGCAATGTCCGGATCAACGCTGTGGCGCCCAGCTTCGTCGACACGGCCATGCTCAGCCAGGGCGAAGGCCGCAAGATGCGCGGCGCGGCCCTGCTCGCCCCGATGGCGCGGTTCGCCACGGTGGACGAGGTCGCCGAGGTCGTCCTGTTCCTGCTCTCCGACCGTTCCTCGGTCGTGACCGGCAGCGTCTACCTCGCCGACGGCGGCTACACCGCCCGCTGATCCCGGCCGGCTCCCATCCACGACAGGCCTTCGATTGCGCGGCACGCATGCGGTCGGGCTACTCGCGGATCGGCTCCACACCGATTTCCATACCAAACCAGCGATCATCGGCCCTGGGTGGCGTGCTCACCCGCGGTGATCGCCAGTCTGGTATCGAAACGGTCGCCCCACGCCCGCTATGCGCCTTTTATCCATACCAGGTTCGCGATCTTGCCTCCTGGGCCGGCCAGATTCCCCCGAAGATCCGCGACCGGGTATGGAAACCGGACCCCCGTCCGACCTGCAGATCGGCGGGAGGCGCGGCGGACCCCGAACCGCCCAGCGCCCGTTTCGGGAGAAGGCCCGGATCAGGCTCCATTCCTACCTGCCGCCCGACCGCGGGCGAGATGGGCCACACCGCGTAGGACCCGGGCAACCGCCAGGCCTCCCGACAAGGGGAGGCCGGAACGGGCGAGTCTTGCCGGAGGGGGCATTGGATCGAGTCCTACCTAATGGCCGCGAAGCCCGACCGAGTCCGACCACCACGTAGGACTCAGCCTGGCGCTCATTCGCTGGTGGACATGCCGTCCCAACGGGCCGCCTGGAGGTCGACGCGTTCGCCGTTGGGGCGCAGCGGGGTGCCGTCCGCGGTCAGCAGTGCGAGCGCTTCGGTGGGAGAGGTGGGATTCGGCTCGCCCGTGGACCGGATGACGCGGTGCCAGGGAACGTCCTCCTGGTAGCCGAACCTGGCGAGCACCGCGCCGACGTGGCGGCCGGTACCGCCGCCGACGTACTCGGCCACATCGCCGTAGGTCATCACCTTGCCGGGCGGGATCCGCGCGACCGTGTCGAGCACCGCCACCGCGTACTCCCCCGGCCGGCCGCCCTCGTGCACCCGCACCCGGGTGCCCAGCCCGGCCGACACGCTCGCAGGCGCTCTCACCGCGGCCAGTTCCGACCGGCGCCGGTCCGGCGCGGGCTCGCTCGACCGGTACGTGTCCGACCGGTGCCGGTCCCGTTCAGGCCGATCTGCCCGGCGCTCGCTCATACCGGTCAGCATGCCAGCGACGTCCGACAGCTCCCGAACGCGCCATCACCCACCTAGGCGAACGCCCGCTCCGAGCCCGGCCCACGCCCCGGACGAAGGCCCCGTCCGGCGGGGCGAACCGCTGTGTGGGGTCGCGCCGGGACAGGGCCGAGGGGGCTGGAGACGCGAAAGGAGCCCCGGCGAGATGCCGGGGCCCCTTTCGGAAACGCGGGGTCAGTAGACGGGGAGGGACTTGTCGACCTGGGTCGCCCACGCGGTGACGCCGCCCTGAACGTGCACGGCCGACGAGAAGCCGGCGTTCTTCAGGGTGGCCAGCGCATCCGCCGACCGGACGCCCGACTTGCAGTAGACGACGACCCGCTTGTCCTGCGGCAGCTCGGAGAGATGGGCCGGCAGATCCCCCTTCGGGATCAGCCTGGCGCCCGGAATCCGGACGATCTCCCACTCCGCGGGCTCACGCACGTCGATCAGCTCGATCGCGGTGCCCTCGTCGATCCAGTCCTTGAGCTCACCGGCCGTGATGGTCGAGCCCGCCGCGGCCAGCTGCGCCTCCTCGGAGACGACGCCGCAGAACGCCTCGTAGTCCTCGAGCAGTGAGGTGATCGACGGGTTCTTGCCGCAGAGCGGGCACTCAGGGTCCTTGCGGACCTTGATCGTGCGGTAGCTCATCTCCAGGGCGTCGTAGACCATGAGCCGCCCGACCAGCGGGTCGCCGATGCCCGTCAGCAGCTTGATGGCCTCCGTAACCTGGATCGAGCCGATCGACGCGCACAGCACGCCGAGCACGCCGCCCTCGGCGCAGGACGGCACCATGCCCGGCGGGGGCGGCTCCGGGTACAGGCAGCGGTAGCACGGCCCGTGATCCGCCCAGAAGACGCTGGCCTGGCCGTCGAAGCGGTAGATCGAGCCCCAGACGTAGGGCTTGCCAAGCAGCACCGCCGCGTCATTGACCAGGTAACGCGTCGCGAAGTTGTCGGTGCCGTCGACGATCAGGTCGTACTGGCTGAAGATCTCCATGACGTTGTCGACGTCGAGGCGGGTCTCGTGCAGCACGACGTTGACGTACGGGTTGATCTCCAGGACGGAGTCCCGCGCGGACTCGGCCTTGGACCGGCCGACGTCGGACTGGCCGTGGATGATCTGGCGCTGGAGGTTGGACTCGTCGACCGTGTCGAACTCGACGATGCCGAGCGTGCCGACGCCGGCGGCGGCCAGGTACATGAGCGTCGGAGATCCCAGGCCGCCCGCGCCGACCGCCAGCACCTTGGCGTTCTTCAGGCGCTTCTGCCCGTCCATCGCGACATCCGGAATGATGAGGTGCCGGGAGTAACGGCGGACCTCGTCGACGGATAGCCCGTCGGCGGGTGCCACCAGAGGCGGAAGGGACACGCGTGCTCCTTGCGGTTCGGCATCGCCGGCTGAGGCGTCCCCACGACGATGCCATACGTCTGACGGCCGCTGGCCCGTCCTGAGATCACGGGCCGGCAAAACCGCTGGGCAACGGGCCGCCGACCCCGTGGGCCCGGCGATCCACTCCGGTGCAGCGCCCACCGCCGGTCACATGTTCCCGACCGCCGGGTGGGCCGGAGCGCGCAGCGGGCAAGATTGCCGTTTGCGCCCTGGCGTGGTCGTCCGAGCGGACGATTCGCAACCACGAGAGGGCTGAAACGGCAATCTTGCCGGACTGGCCCGGCCGGCGATCTCGCCGGGGTGGTCGGTCGTGGGCCAGCCGGGCCGGCCGGGCCAGCGGACTAGCTCACCGACGACCGCTGGAGATCAGACCGGAGGCGGCTGCAGCCGAGGTCAGGCGGAGCGACGGGTCGGGGTCTTGGCGGCCGTCTTGGCCGAGGCGGGGGCCTTGGCGCCGTTCGCGGCCGTCTTCGGCGCGATCTTGGCGGGCGCGCTCTTCGGTGGGGACTTCCTGCCGCCGGGCTTCGCCTTCCCCGCCGCCGACGTGGTCTCGGCGTCCGTCTCTGCGTCCTCGGCCGGGCCCTCGTCGTCAGGCTGGTCGGCCCGGGCCCGCGACGCTCGCTTCTTCGCCTGCGCGGGCTCGGTCGGCTCCGCCTCGTCCGCGGCGGCGCCGCCTGGGCGCCCGGCCCTGGCCGCCTCGATGCTGGCGCGCAGCGCGGCCATCAGGTCACCGGCGGGCTCGGCCGCCTCCGCCGCCGGGGCCGTCACGATCTCCCGGCCGGCGATCTTGGCGTCGATCATCTCGGTGAGCGCGGCGCGGTACTCGTCGGTGAACCGCGTCGGGTCGAAGTCGCCGGCCAGCGTCTCGATCAGCGAGCTGGCCATCGCCAGCTCCTGCGGCCGGACCTTGATCTCCTCGTCGAGGAACCCGAAGTCGGGAGCGCGGACCTCGTCCGGCCACAGCATGGTCTCCAGCACGAAGACGCCGTCACGCACCCGCAACGTCGCGAGCTGCTCGCGCTGGCGCAGCGCGATCTTCACGAGCGCGACCCGGCCGGAGGACTCCAGCGCGTCCCGCAGCAGGACATACGGCTTGGCGCCGGTCTTGTCCGGCTCCAGGTAGTAGCTCTTCGCGAAGTAGATCGGGTCGACCTGGTCCAGGGGCACGAACTCCAGCACGTCGATCGCCCGCGACGTCGACAGCGGGAGGTTCGCGAAGTCCTCGTCGGTGAGCACCACCGTCTCGCCGTCCGGCAGCTCGTAGCCCTTGGCGATCTCGGAGTACGGCACCTCATCGCCGTCGGCCGCCGCGACCCGCTTGTAGCGAATCCGGGACCCGTCGGAACGTCTGACCTGGTGAAAGGCGACATCCCGCTCCTCCGTGGCCGAGTACAGCTTCACGGGGATCGAGACGAGCCCGAAGCTGATCACACCCTTCCAGATCGAACGCATGTTCGCCCCTAACGTCGCTCCAACCCCATCGTGAGCCACCCGGCGCGTCCTGTCCGCCTGACCGGCGAAGAGGGACGAGAATTGGTTGTTTGGGTAGACGCAGCCAACCCGTCCCACTCATCGCCGCTGCGTAGACCATTCGTCGGGACGCCCCGAAGGATCGCGAGGCAGACCGTGGATCGGGCCGGTCCGACGTGGGAACGTGGGAACCGCCAGCTGGCCGTCACAACCAACCACCACGCGAGGTCAGTACGCGGGAGGCGCGGATGGGCGAGGCAAGCCGCGCGAGCGGACCGGGACCAAGCGACAAGTCCGCACGCGGGACCAAGGACGAGTCCGCGAGCGACCCCAAGGGAGCCGGCGGCACCGCGACGGCCGGCGGGGGCGCGGCGACTGCCGGCGGGGGTGCGGCTAAGAAGTCCGCGGCGGGAGCCGTCGAGGTGGACGGGCGCCGGCTCAAGGTCACCAACCTCGACAAGGTGCTCTACCCGGAGGCCGGCACCACCAAGGCCGAGGTGATCCACTACTACACCGAGATCGCCTCGGTCCTGCTGCCGCACCTGACCGACCGTCCCCTGACCGTCGTCCGCTTCCCCGAGGGAGTCGGCGCCGCGGGCTTCTTCAGCAAGAACGCCCCGTCACACCGTCCGGAGTGGGTGCGCACCGCGACGCTGCCGTCCCCCGGCTCCAGCAAGAACCGGGGAACGATCGACTACCTGGTCGCCGAGGAACGCCCGACGCTGGTCTGGCTGGCGAATCTGGCCGCGATCGAGATGCACACCCCGATGTGGCGGGTCTCCACCCGGCTACCGGACCTCGTGGTCGCCGACCTCGACCCCGGCCCGGGGACGACCGTGCTGGACTGCGCCCGGGTCGCGCTGCTGCTGCGCGACGTCCTGCCCGAGCCGCTGTGCGTCAAGACCAGCGGCTCGAAGGGGCTCCAGGTCTACGGCAGGGTCGACGACGGGCGCGAGAGCATGAAGGTGCGCGACGAGATGCACGTCGTCGCCGAGAAGCTGGCCCGGGACCACCCGGACCTCGTCGTGTCCAACATGCGCAAGGACCTGCGCCCAGGGCGGGTGCTGCTGGACTGGTCGCAGAACAACCCGGCGAAGACGACGGTCTCCGTGTACTCGCTGCGGGCCCGGGCGGCGCCGACCGTCTCGACGCCGGTCACCTGGGACGAGGTCGCCGCGGCGCGCGAGCCCGCGGACCTCGTCTTCACCGCGACCCAGGTGCTCGACCGGGTCGCCGCCCACGGCGACCTTTTCACCCCGCTGCTCGGGCCGCTGTCGGCGGCGCCCTGATCGTCAGCCTCGTCCCGGTGAAACGGCACGTTCAGGCCGAACGTGACCTGGGTATGCCGAGGTTCCGCGTGGGTATGCCGTGCTTCGGCAGCTCGATGATCGCGACACCAGCCGGCGAGAGATCCCGTCACGACGGGGAGGGCCTCATGACCGCACCGACCGAGCTCCCGACCGAGATGCAGGTTCCCGTCGACGTCCCTGCCGCGGACGCCGTCGACCAGGCCCGCCAGGTGGTTCCCGACGACCTGCCGCGGCCGACGCACGTTCATGACGGTTCGGAGGCCGACGAGTACGACGCCGTCGAGCAGGCCGTCGAGGTCCAGGACGACGAGGACGCCTACCGCTAGGCGATCCAGCTCGAATGGACATGGATTCGGCGGAACCGGCGGCCTGGCCGGTTCCGCCGATAACCTGTTGCAGGCCTCGCACCCCCGGCTCTGGGGGCCGCACGCAGCACCCGGGTCTGTAGTGTTGTCGGGATCGAGCAACAGGAGGTGCGCTGGTGACCGCCGATCCGGCCGCGCCACGCCCAGGCAGAACGCCCAGGCTCCCCCGCACGGCCCGGCGCTTCCAGCTGCTCGGAGCCGCCCGCGAGGTATTCGTGGCGCAGGGTTACCACGCCGCCGCGATGGACGAGATCGCGGAACGGGCCGGCGTCAGCAAACCGGTGCTGTACCAGCACTTTCCCGGAAAGCTCGAGCTCTACCTGGCGTTGGTCGACGAGCACGCGGCGAAGCTGGTCACCAGCGTCCGCGAGGCGCTCGACTCGACCGCGGACAACCACCTGCGGGTCGAGCGGTCGATCCGCGCGTACTTCGACTTCGTGAACGACCCCAGCGGCGCCCACCAGCTGGTGCTGGAGAGCGACCTGCGCAGCGAGCCGGCCGTCCGGAAGCGGATCGAGGACGCGTTCGCCCAGTGCGTCCGGGCGATCGCCGCGACCATCGCCTCGGACACCGGTCTCACCCAGGACGAGGCCGACCTGCTGGCCGTCGGCCTGGTCGGGCTCGCCGAGACCTGCTCGCGGTGGTGGCTGGTCCGGGGCGGGACCGTCTCCTCCGAACGAGCGATCGAGACGATGAGCGAGCTGGCCTGGCACGGCATCGGCGGCTACCCCCGGGCCTGACGCACGCCAGGCGACCGGGCCGGCCGCCACCTGTCCTCGGGCCACGACGCGGCCCGACCGCTCTGCCAGCGGCGAACACGGCGACCCAGCCCGGTCACACACGGCTTCGGGGCCATAGTGTGTCCTGTGATCGTCGGTGTTACCTGTGAACGTCCGTCGGCCGTCACGCCGTCGGACCAGGCCCGTCCCGGGGGGACACCCTCCCGCGGTGCTAACGAAGGCGAGGTCATCCCGGTGGAGGTCAAGATCGGCGTGCAGAACGTCGGCCGAGAGCTGGTGCTCGAAAGCGCTCAGACGCCGGACCAGGTCGCCGAGGCGGTCGCCGCCGCCCTCGCCGCGGACAACGGGCTGCTCTCGCTGCTCGACGAGAAGGGCCGCCGCGTGGTCGTACCGGTCGCGAAGCTGGCCTACGTCGAGATCGCGGAAGCGGAGTCCCGCCGCGTCGGCTTCGGCGCGTCCTAACCAAAAAGCCCGACCCCGGGAGCGCGCCCGGACGTACTGATCGCTGTTTTGGCCCTCCGGTGGTTGTCAGCAGGCCCCGACAACGACCACCGGAGGGCCGAACCGCCGATCAACTCGCGTCAGGCAGACAGGCCCAGGGCGGCCATGCGGTCGGTGTGGGCCTTCATGATGCTGTCGAAGATAGCGGCGACGGCCTCCAGGTCGCCGACGCCGACGAGCAGGCCGGTGAGCGCGTCCCGCTCGACCGCGACCTGCTTCGCCTGGTTGAGCGCCTCCCCCACGAGCCGGCGCGCCCACAGCGCGAGGCGCCCGGCCACCACAGGATTCGCCACGATCGCCGCGCGCACCCGGTCGACGACGAACGCCGCGTGCCCGGTGTCCGCGAGCACGTCGAGGACGAGCGCACGGGCGTCATCGTCGAGCCGATGGGCGATCGCGCGGTAGAAGTCGGCGGCGATGCTGTCGCCGACATAGGCCTTGACCAGGCTCTCCAGCCAGTCCGCCGGCGCGGTGCCCCCGTGGAAGGCGGTCAGCGGGCCGATGAACGGCGCCATCGCGGCCTCCGGGTCGATGCCCCGGCCGGCCAGCGCCCGGCTGATCGCCTCGAAGTGCGCGAACTCCGCGGCCGCCATCGCGGCCAGCGCGATCTTGTCCGTCAGGGTCGGCGCCATCCGGGCGTCGGTCGCCAGCCGCTCGAACGCGGTCAGCTCGCCGTAGGCGATGAGCCCCAGCAGGTCGACGACGGCCTGGTCGGCACCCTCGAGACCCGCCTGCCGCTGCGTGGCATCGACGTCAGCGACCTGCGCCGCCGGGTCAGGGCCACCACCAGCGACCTGGGCCCCCGGAAGCACTGTGCTGTCCGTCACGTGTTTCATCTCCCAGGTGGTGGATCGGTGTACGCGTGGTCGGGCTCGACCCACTGGCCCTCACGAACTCCGGTGGCCCGCTCGGGCCAGCCGACAGATCGGGCTCCAGTCTGGCCAACGTCCGACAGGCCACGATCGTCGCCGAGCGCGCCCACCAAGCGGTCACACAGGTTATCCTTGTCGTAGCCGCTGGTCATCACAGGCCAGCTGGCCGCCTAAGGCACTCGCGTCGCCCCGTTCGGAGGGCCGCTGGGCCAAGCTGCCGGGTTCGAGCCGCTGGTCCCCCGTCACCGACTGGGTCGCTGGCGCTGTCTGGCACATAGCGAGCGGCGCCTCAACGTCGGACACCGCTCAGGAGCAGACCAGGAGCGATCCGCTGTCCGTCACAGCCACTTCCCTGACCACCACTGACACCGACACCGGTACCACCGACACCACCGCCGCGCCGACCCCGCCCCAGCAGGCCGGGCCGGCCGAGCCCAAGCTCACCTTCGCCGACCTCGGGGTCCGCAAGGAGACGGTGGACACGCTCGCCGCGGCGGGCATCGTTCATCCCTTCGCCATCCAGGAGCTGACGCTCCCCCTCGCGCTGGCCGGCACCGACATCATCGGCCAGGCGCGCACCGGCACCGGCAAGACCCTGGGCTTCGGCATTCCCGTCATCCAGAAGGTCCTCGGCCCCGACGAGGGCGCGGACGGTCGTCCGCAGGCCCTGATCGTCGTTCCCACCCGCGAGCTGTGCGTCCAGGTCACCAACGACCTCGACCGGGCCGGCAAGGGCCGACGCATCCGCGTCCTGTCCGTCTACGGCGGCCGGGCCTACGAGCCGCAGACCAGCGCGCTGAAGTCCGGCGTCGATGTCGTCGTCGGCACTCCGGGCCGCCTGCTCGACCTCGCCCGCCAGCGCACGCTGAACCTGGGCAATGTCGCCACCCTGGTGCTCGACGAGGCCGACGAGATGCTCGACCTCGGCTTCCTGCCGGACGTGGAGCGCATCGTCGCCCTGCTGCCGGCCGGTCGCCAGACCATGTTGTTCTCCGCGACGATGCCCGGGCCGGTCATCGCGCTCGCCCGCCGGTTCATGATCCGGCCGGTGCACGTGACGGCCGAGCAGCCCGACGAGGGCCGCACCGTCCCGACCACCAGCCAGCACGTCTTCCGTGCGCACGCGATGGACAAGATGGAGGTGCTGTCCCGGGTCCTGCAGGCCGAGGGACGCAGCCTGTCGATCGTCTTCGTCCGGACCCGCCGCACCGCCGACAAGGTGGCCGAGGACCTGGCCCGTCGTGGCTTCGCGGCCGCGCCGGTGCACGGTGACCTCGGTCAGGGCCAGCGCGAGCAGGCGCTGCGCGCGTTCCGCGCGGGCAAGGTCGACGTGCTGGTCGCGACGGACGTCGCGGCGCGGGGCATCGACGTCGGTGGCGTCACGCACGTCATCAACTACCAGTGCCCGGAGGACGAGAGCGTCTACCTGCACCGGATCGGCCGGACCGGCCGGGCCGGCGGCAGCGGCGTCGCGGTCACCTTCGTCGACTGGGACGACCTGGCCCGCTGGCAGCTGGTGAACCGGGCGCTGGCGCTGCCGTTCGACGAGCCGCTGGAGACGTACTCCACGTCCCCGCACCTGTTCGAGGCGCTGGGCATCCCGAGCGGGTCCACCGGTGTACTGCCGCGCGCCGCGCGCACCCGGGCGGGGCTCGCGGCCGAGGAGATCGAGGACCTGGGCGGCGGGAACCGGGCCCGGCGTGGCCGCGGGACCGCTGCCGCGGCGCCGGAACGCGATGCCGACCGGCCCGCGGCCCGCGCCACGGCCGCCCGCAGCAGGAGCCGGCGCCGTACCCGGGGAGCCGGTGCCGCCGCGGCGGCGGCCGGGCTCGCCGAGGAGGCAAGCGAGAGCGAGACCAGCGAGCTCGCGCTCGAGACCGGCGACGTCACGGCGCTCGACACGGTGGCCACCACCGCCCTGGACGGCGCCGTGGACGGCATCGACGTGGCCGACCTGCCCGACCAGGAGCTGGACGCGGACGGTACGCCCGCACGCCGTCGCCGGCGCCGCCGTGGTGGCCGGGGGCGCTCCCGCGCCGGGGCCGCCGTCGAGGGACTCGACCTGATCGAGGCGGACGACGACGCGGAGCACGCCGAGTCCGCCTGACCCGACCGAACGCCGCTGCCAGGTTCCCCGTCTCATCGGGGCCAGGCGGCGGCGTTCGTGCGTTCAGGCGCCCGCGCCGGTGAGCGCGAGGCGGACCCAGGAGATCCGGTGGCAGGCCGGGCAGCGCAGCAGGGACGGGTAGCGGGGCCGGATCACCGGTAGGTGAAGGCTGGGCGCGAGCAGCAGCAGGGCTCGCTTGGCGCCGACGGTCGTGGCCTGGGCGCAGCGCGAGCAGTGCACCGTCACGCCGTTGGTGCGCGGGTCGGGCGGGCGCTCACCGCTGTAGAGGGCACGCTTGCCGTGCATGTCCCGGCCGATCGCGCCCGGCCGGTGCGTCGTCGAGCCGGTCCCGGCGCCGGCCGGGCGCCCGGCCCGGGGCCGCAGCCGGTCGAAGCCGGCCGCCGCGGCCCGCTCCCGCCGGCTCGCCCCGCCGTCCCGCTGTGCGGCCACCGACGCCGCTGGGACGGCCGTGGGCCTTGCCGGCGCCACCCCGACGGCATCGGGCCTCGCTGTCGGCGCCGCGGGGGCCTGCGGCCGCGCGGCCGTTGCCGCGGCGTCCCTCGGCTTCGCGGGCGGCACGGTGGGCGCCTTCGGCCGCTCGGCCGTTGCCGTGGCGGTCTTCGGTTTCGCGGGCGCCACTGTCGCGGTCTTCGGCTTCTTCGCGGCCGGGGCCGGCCTGGCTCGCGCGGCCGGGGGGCCAGGCAGGCGGGCGCTCATCGGCCCGAGCGCGACAGCGCGGCCCGGACCTGCCGGATCGCCTTCGCGGATCCGGTGGCGACCCCGGTGGCCCCACCACGGTCGACCGCCAGCCCGCCGTCCACGAGGTCGTCGACGACCAGGCCGTCGTCCAGGTCGTCGGCGAGATCTCCTTCGTCGAGCACGACCTCATCAAGGCCGACGTCATCCAGCGCGAGGTCGTCAAGGCCGGCCGCGACGAGACGTTCACCCGCGCGGCCAGGTCCGACGAGTTCGCCCTCGCCGATCAGCCGGGCCCGGGAACGGCGGCCCGCCAGCAGCGCCGGCGCGGCGGCGCCAGACAGCGCGGTCGGGCCGAGGCCCGCGATCGCCCTGGCGTGCTCCCGGTAGGCGTGCGCGCCCTTCGAACGGGCAGCGGTCGTCAGGATCGAGCGACCGATGCCCGGAGCCTCGGCGAACCGCACGGAGCGGGCGACCGGCGGCTCCAGGACCCGGATCTGGTAGCGGGCGGCCACGTCGGCGAGCACCGCGCGGCTGTGCGCCGTCCGGCCGTCGAAGAGGGTCGGCAGCACGCCACGCACCCGCAGCCGGGGGTTGGTCAGGCGCCGGACGTCGTGCACGGTGTCCAGCAACTGGCCGACGCCCCGGTGCGACAGCGTCTCGCACTGCAGCGGGATGACGACCTCGTCGGCGGCCGTCAGGCCGTTGATGGTGAGCACGCCGAGCGACGGCGGGCAGTCCACCAGGACGAAGTCGTAGTCGTCGACGATCTCGGCGAGCGCGAGCCGCAGCACGTGCTCCCGGCCGGTCCGCGACAGCAGCACCGCCTCGCAGCCGGCCAGCTCGATCGTCGCCGGCAGCAGATCGGACCCGTCAGCCGTGCGCAGCACGACGAGCCCCGCGGACAGCCGCCCGAGCAGCACGTCGTGCACGGACAGCTCGAGGGCGTCCGGGTCGAGGCCAAGCGAGAACGTCAGACAGGCCTGCGGGTCCAGGTCGACCAGCAGGACCCGCTGGCCGAGCTCGGTGAGGGCGGCGCCGAGGCTCGACACGGAGGTCGTCTTGGCGACGCCACCCTTCTGATTCGCGACAGCGAGAACGCGGGCCACAGCGGAGAGTGTGTCAAGCGTAACCGTGTGGTCACAACCTTTCCGGTCCCGCGAGTGTCGCGCAGCCTACTTAAGTCCTGCTCGTAGCCACCTGAGTCGCCGCCGCGGCGGCACCGGGCGGGCCACGGCCGGGGTCGCGCGGGTGGCGACCAGGCGTGGTCGGGTGGCGCCAGCGACGTGGTCGGGTGGCCGTCGGTGGCCGGGCGTCGGGCCTTCCTGGCGTCCCGCCCGACGGGTCAGACCCGTGGGCGCCTACAGTTCTGCGGCGTGCCTCAGCTTCCCCACGTGGCCGTGCTCGGTCCTGACCTGGCCGGCGCGACCGCGCTCGTCACGCTCGTCGACGCCGGGCTGGACGCGACCGGGGTCGGCGGCCGGCTGACCCGGCCCGCCGTCGAGCTCCTCGCCGCGCACGCCCTCGCGGATCGTTGGATCTTTCAGGCCGGTACGACCGATCCGGTCGACGTGGCTGAGGGCCTGGCGGGTGGCGGGGGTCCCCCGGTCGGCGGGGACCCCACGGTCGGCGGGGGCCTCACGGTCGGTGCGGGCCTCACGGTCGGTGCGGGTTCCGCGGCCGGCGGGGACCCGGTGCTTGCTGTGACCCGCTCCGGCGCCGAGACCGGGACCGGCCCGGACGGCGGTTTCGCGATCAGCATCGCTGGCCGGCCGGCCGGGCGTTGGGACGCCCTCGTCGTCACCGCGCGCGACCTCGCGGTGGCCGCCGGCGTGCTCACGGCCGCGCCCTGGTACGGCGGCGTCTTCCACCCGGTCGCCGGCGGCGTCTTCCTGCTGGGCGTTCCCGACAGCGGGCAGGTCGTCCGCCCGGACGGCGAGCGCGACCTGGCCGTGACGAAGGCGCAGGCGGGCTGGGTCGGCGAATACCTCCGCGGCCGCTACCGGCTGCCCGCCGGTCCAGCGATGCTCGACCGTCCCGGCCTGCGCCGGACCGGCCTGCGCCGCGGTACCGCCGGCTATCTGCGCGCGCTGGACCGTGAACTGCGGGCCGGTCGGGCCCGGGCCGCGGCGGCCGGCTATCCCCTGCCTCTGCCGGCCGCCGAACCCGCGACGCCCGCGGCACACTGACGAAACCCGCTGACGACGCTCGCCGGCCGGGGCTTGCCCACTGGCGCTTGCCGGCTGGTGGCCGGCGCCGGGACCGCGGGGCGGCTCGGCGCCGGCCATCGGATCACATCTGAGGCCCGGCGACGATCTGCGGGACCTGGATGCCGTTGCCGTGGCTGAGCGGGTTGGTGCCCACGTGCTGCGGGGCGTCGATGTTCACCTTGATGACGGCCGGCGCGATGTCGAGGTAGTTGCCCTGGACGGTGTTGTTGGAGTTGCGCGCCTGGCCGGGGGCGTCGTGGCGGTCCTGCTCGAAGATCGTGATGCCGGGGCCGTTGTTCCGCCACGCATAGTTCCCGGTCGCGGTGTCGCCCGCGGCGGACTGGAAGACGATGCCGGTGCGCCGCCAGGGGTCGGGGGTGTTGATGCCATTGCCGGCGGCGATGTTGTTGGTGAAGGTGTTGTTGTAGCCGGTCTCGTCCGTGAAGCCGGAGCCGTTGTTGTTGTAGGAAATATTGTCGGTGAAGGTGTTGCCGTGGCAGGACACATCCATCCAGCCGCCGGCCGGATGGCCGCTGTCCGAGATCAGGTTCCCGATGAACTGGTTGTTCGTCTCGACCGTGACCTTGATTCCGGCGCAGTCACCGCTGGGGTCGCTGACTCCGGGCAGATTGTTGTGGATGAACTGGTTGTAGCGCCAGATGGTGCCGGTCATGCCGCCGGCGGCACCCTTGCAGGAGTTGTCATGGAAGGTGTTGTTCTCGACCAGCGAGTTGGACCCGACGGACGCACCCAGATAGTTCCCGTAGATCTCCGAGTTGCTGATCACCCAACCGGAGGCGGGGTCGGACTCGTGAATGTCGGAGTCGATCGCGCCGTTCTTCCCACCGTCGGAGTAGCCCGTTATGGAGATGTTGTGGACCTCGACGTTGGTCGCGCTGCCGTTCGGCCGGTGGATGCCGAGGCCGGACAGCAGGGTCCCCCCGGGCCCGGCCTTGACGCCGTAGAACTTGTCGCCGGCCTTGGGCAGCAGGACGCCGGGGCCCTTGTAGGTGCCGGCGGCGAGGTTGAACTGGGTTCCGGCCGGGTGGCTGTCGATGTAGGACTGGATGTTGGCGCCCGCCGGGACCGGCACGCCGCCGGCCGGGATTTTGGCCGGGCCCGGGATGATCGGTTTGTTCGGATAGGCATTGGTGTTGTTCAGGTTCGTCGTGCCGCCGCGCAGTATCCCCGAGTGGTGGGCCGGGGTGGCGGTGCTGGTGGCGGCGCTGGCGCCACCGGTCGGCAGCATCGCCGTGGCCAGCGCGACGCCGGACAGCGCGAGCAGCCACTGCCCCCGTCGCCACGATCGCGGGGACTTTCCAGGGCGGCGGTCCGCGGGCGAGGCGACACGCGGCGTCGCACGCGCGCGGGCGAGAGTGCGAGAGCTCGCCTCGGGGGTGTCGGGACTGGCCTCGGGGAAGGCCGAGGAAGAATTCGAGAGAGGCATTCTTGAGATCCAAAGTCAGCTGCCGCGAGGGTTCGACGATCTGACGCACGACCGCCCAGAAACGGCATGGCCGGGCCAGCGTTCTCCTCGGCTGTCGGATGGGCATGTTCCCGTGCCGCGGATACCGCGACAGGTCTTGCCTTGGCTTTCAAGCTCGCCGGGGTCGTCAAGATAACATCGGGCTATTTCGTGGCGGCAATCCTCCGGGACCCCGGAGCGTCATACGGATAGCGGCGGAACAAGGACCCAGTTCGCATCGCCGAACAGCCGGATTCCCACCGCGGCCTTGTATCGTCCCCGAATGTCCAGGACCGCCCGGGTCCTGCTGTCGGCAGGAGCGTCGATCGAGCTGGCTCCGGTGGAATCAGGCCAGACAATGCGACGCCTCGCAGTATGCAGTCATACCTGGTGGCCACGGATTCTCGCCCGTCCCGACCATCGGGTATGACTCAGCCGCACTCGCGCCGGTTCCAGGCCTCACCCGACCGAACCGGCGGCCAGAGCCCGCCAAGCGATCTAGGCCGTCACCGCGAAGGTCGGCCCGGCGGGATCCGAGGTGCCGAGGCCGGGCGCGGTCAGGACAGCGTGCGCAGGCGGGCGGCGGCCTCCAGCAGGGTCGCCTCACGCTTGGGGAAGGCGAACCGGATGATGTGCCGGCCGTCGGCAGGGTCGGCGAAGAACGACGAGCCCGGGACGCACGCGACGCCGATGTCGGCGACCAGGTGGCGAGCGAAGGCGACGTCGTCGCCGGCCGGGTCGAGCGCCCGGGTGTCGCACATGACGTAGTAGGCGCCGTCGGGCCGGCTGACCCCGAAGCCGACGTCGGCCAGCGCGGCGCAGAGCAGATCCCGGCGGGCCTGATAGGACTCGGCAAGCTCGGCGTAGTACGCGGCGGGCAGGCCCATCGCGGCGATGCCGGCGGCCTGCAGCGGAGCCGCGGCGCCGACGGTCAGGAAGTCGTGGGTCTTGCGGATGCCCTCCGTCAGCGCCGCCGGGGCGATCGTCCAGCCGACCCGCCAGCCGGTGACGGCGTAGGTCTTCGACAGCGCGTTGACGGTGACCGTGCGATCTTCCAGGCCGGGGACCGTGGCCGGCGGGATGTGCCCGCCGGGGCCGAGATACTGGATGTGCTCGTAGATCTCGTCGGTGACGACCAGGGCGTCGTATCGCTGGCAGAGCTCCGCGATGAGGTCGAGCTCGGCGCGGCCGAACATCTTGCCGGTCGGGTTGTGCGGGGTGTTGATGACGATCGCGCGGGTCCGGTCGGTGAAGGCGGCGCGCAGCTCGGCCTCGTCGAAGCTCCAGTCGGGAGCGCGCAGCTTCACCAGCCGGGGCGTCGCGCCGGAGAGGATCGCGTCCGGGCCGTAGTTCTCGTAGAACGGCTCGAAGAAGATCACCTCCTCGCCCGGGTCGACCAGGCCGAGCATGGTCGCGATCATGGCCTCGGTGGCGCCGCACGTCACGCAGATCTCGGTGTCCGGGTCGACCGTCCAGCCCGGGTAGGCGCCGGCCACCTTCGCCGCGATGGCTGCGCGGAAGGCGGGCGCGCCCCAGGTGATCGCGTACTGGTTGACGTCGGCGTCGATCGCCGCCTTGGCGGCGTCCTTGAGCTCAACCGGGCAGGAGAAGTCCGGGAAGCCCTGGGCCAGGTTGACGGCGTCGTGCGCGACCGCCAGCCGGGTCATGTCCCGGATGACCGACTCGGTGAACGTCGACGCCTTCGCCGACAACCGGGCGGGGCCGGGAACCTGACCGGTCCCGGGCCTGGAGCCGGCGAGCGAGGGCAGCATCTGCGAGGCCACGGCCCCATCATGCAGCGTTTCCCACCGGCCTGGTGGTCATGTCCCCTGGCTCGCCGCCGGCTCCTGCTCGGCCAGGTACTCGACGCCGGCCCAGGGAGCCAGCTCGGGGCCGGCGGCCCGTCCCTCGGGGCAGTGGCGGCGATAGTCGCACCAGGAGCAGAGGGGGCCCGGGCGCGGCGGGAACGCGACGTCGGCCGGCTGCCCCGCGGCCAGCCGCTCGGTCGCCGCGACGGCGTCGGTCGCGATGGACTCGGCCCGGCGCAGGTGGCGGGCCAGGCTCTCGTCGGTGTGCTCGGCCTCGACGATCCGACCGCTCGGCAGATGGTGCAGCTCGACCCGTCGGCAGCGCTGGCGCAGCATCCGCTCGGCCGCGAACGCGTAGAGCGCCAGCGCGGGCGACGTGCGGGCGTCGCCGTCCTGCGGCGCCCGCCGGCCGGTCTTGTAGTCGACGACGACCAGCTCGCCGTCCCGCTCGTCCAGCCGGTCGACCCGGCCGTGCAGCGCGAGCAGGTCGGTGCGGGTCGCCACCTGGCGCTCGACCGCCCGCGGCTCGTCCGTCGGGTCGAGACCGGCGGTGTAGCGCTCGCACATCGCGGCGACCCGGTCCCGGGCGTCGGCGGACTGCTGGTCGTCCCGCCAGCCCTCCGCGACCCAGCCGGAGCGGACCAGCGCGGCGGCCCGCTCCGGCGTGCGACGCCGCGCGGGCTCGTCCCACCAGAGCCGCAGCGCGTTGTGCGCGCTGGTCCCCAGCGAGGTGTGCGCCCACGGCGGGCCCTTGGGTGGCGCCGGCCGGTCGACGTAGGTCATCCGGTAGCGGCGCGGGCAGTCCTCGAACGAGGCCAGCCGGGTCGGGGTACAGGTGAACAACCGGCGTGGCATCTCGTCGAGTACGAGCTGCGCCATGGTCGACTCCTCCGGCTCAGGGGCGGGGTGGGGCGGAACGCTCGGCCACGAGCCGAGGCACACGAAGATCCTCGCACCCGCCACCGACAGTTCCGGTTCGTCCCACGTCACAACCGGCTGCTGCCGCGTCACCGGACCGCTGGCCACGCAGCACGAACCGGGTCGGCCCGTCGGCCAGGCGCCCGCTTCGCCGGCTCGAAGTCACGTACCGCAACTGGACGATCCCGGCGCAGCCTGGCATGCTCCGACGCATGGAGCGCAGCGAAGCCGTGGTCGTACACGCGCCGCTCCGTATGTCGCTGCACTCCTTTTATGGGGGCCGGGCTCGGTCCCCACTGTGCCGCTGATCTCGCGGCACAACGCCCCAGACCGAAGGCCCGGAACGCCCGGGCCTCATCGCGCCTGGGCTGCGCCGAGCCTCCACCCGAAAGGTGCTCCCGTGAGCAACACGATGGACGCAGGCCTCAACGACGCCGTCACGGACGGATCACCCGCGCCGGTCGCGCCGACGATCGCCTCGATCGACGAGGGCCGCCGCCTGATCGACGACCTCGACGTCCAGCTGCGCGGCCTCGTCGCGGTCCGCCGGGACATCTCCCGGCAGATCCAGACGCATCGGACCACCGACGGCGGCCCACGCGTCCAGCACTCCAGGGAGAACGAGATCATCGCCGCCTGGGCGGACGAGCTCGGCCCGCGCGGTGTCGAGATCGCGCTGGCGATCCTCACCCTCTGCCGCGGCTCGCTGACCTGACCCCTCCGCGCCAGCTGACGGCCTGCTTCGGCTGACGGCTGGAGCCGGCGGAGCGGGACGGTCCGCGCCGGCTAGCGGCCCGGGTCCCCGTCCTCCGGTTCGAGATCCGCACGCTCGACGCCGGGCCCGTCCGGGCCCGGCTCGTCCGGCGGCGGGTCCCCCGCGAGCTGGGCCCTGTCCCGCTCCGGATCGTCGCTCCGGCCGAAGTCGTCGAAGTCGTCGTCGAGGGTCGTGGCCTCCTCGGCCGCGCGGTGCTCGACGTCGTCGTCGAGCTGCCGCTCCCGCCAGTCCGGCGGGAGGAGGTGGTCGAGGACGTCGTCGACGGTGACGACACCGACCAGCCGGCCGGCGTCGTCGAGCACGGGCGCCGCGACCAGGTTGTAGGACGCCAGGTGCCGGGTGACCTCGGCGAGGTGGGTGTCCGGCCGCAGTGGCCGGACGTCCGCGTCGATCACCGCGCCGATCAGCGTCGCCGGGGGCTCGCGCAGCAGCCGCTGGAAGTGGGCCAGCCCCAGGTAGCGCCCGGTCGGCGTCTCATACGGCGGCCGGACCACGTAGACCTGGGCGGCGAGGGCCGGGGAGAGCTCCGGCGCGCGCACCCGGGCGAGCGCCTCGGCGACGCTGGCGTTCGGCGCGAGGATCACCGGCTCGCTGGTCATCAGGCCGCCCGCGGTGTCGTCGGCGTAGCGCAGGAGCTGGCGGACCGGCCCTGCCTCCTCCGGATCCATCAGGCGCAGCAGCCGCTCGGCGTCCTCGGCGGGCAGCTCGCCGAGCAGGTCGGCGGCGTCGTCCGGGCCCATCGCCTCCAGCACGTCGGCGGCCCGGTCCTCGGCCAGCCCGCCGAGCAGTTCGACCTGCTCGTCCTCGGGCAACTCCTCCAGGACGTCGGCGAGCCGCTCGTCGTCCAGTGCCGCCGCGACCTCCGCCCGCCGTTTGTGGGACAGGTCGTGCAGCATCGACGCGAGGTCGGCCGGGCGCAGCTTCTCGAACGCGGCGAGCAGGTTCGCCGCGCCCTGGCCGTCCTCCTGCAGCGAGAACCCGCTGACCTCGTCCCAGCCGACGGTGCGCATGTCGCCGCGCCGGCCGCGGCCGACCCGGACGGCCACCTGATCGAGGATCCACTCGCCGCTGCGGATCGGCGCGATCGCCGCGTCGACGACCGTGACCTCCTTGCCGCTGGAGACCTCGGTGACCCGGCGGTCGAGCAGCTCGCCGAGGACGAGGGTCTCGCCGGCGCGCTGGGCGAACCGCCGCCAGCTCAGCCGCGCCGACGACAGGATCACGGCTCCGGACTCGACACCGGTCACCCGGCCCATCGCCACGAAGATCGGCCGATGCTGCACGTCCACGGCCAGGCCGAGTACGCGGGGCGCGGCGTGGCCAGGGCGTAGCGTGACGACCACATCACGGACGCGGCCGACCTGGTCGCCGTTGGGGTCAAGCACCAGCAGCCCGTGCAGCCGCCGGCAGTAGACCCGGACCGGCGCCGGCGTGCGCTGTGCCCCGGTCGCCGTCACGGTGCCTCGCTGCTCACAGCGCAAAGCTACCGCGCCCCCATTTGACGGCGCCAAGGCGGGAGCGATCGCGCGGCCCGCCGCGGCCGTCCCCGCCGGTCGGCCGGCGAGCCCGGGTCGGACGACCGACGAAGCCTCGGCCGTCGCCATCTTTGGACGGACCGCCCAGTCCAATTGCCAGAAAGCACCGGCTACTTCGTGGGCGGAATAACGCGGTGAGGCAACCCACACTCGAACATGATCCACAACGGCTTCGTTCTCGGGCGCCGGCACCGGGCTGCGGCTACTATCTCGATCATGTCGCTACGTCCCCGCCGCTCCTGCCTAGCGGTTCCTGGCTCGTCGACCAAGATGCTCGGCAAGGCTCAGGGCCTGCCCGCGGACCAGATCTTTTGTGACCTGGAGGACTCCGTTGCTCCGGGCGCGAAGGAGGCGGCCCGCGGCAATGTCGTGGCCGCGCTGAACGAGGGCGACTGGACCGGCAAGACCCGAGTTGTCCGGGTCAATGACCTGACCACGAAGTGGACCTACCGCGACGTCATCACCGTCGTCGAGGGTGCCGGGCAGAACCTCGACTGCATCATGCTGCCGAAGGTGCAGACCGCCGCTCAGGTGCAGTGGCTGGACCTGCTGCTCAGCCAGATCGAGCAGGTGATGGGGTTCGAGGTCGGCCGTATCGGCATCGAGGCGCAGATCGAGAACGCGCTCGGCCTGTCCAACGTCAAGGACATCGCATTCGCGAGCGACCGCATCGAGACCATCATCTTCGGTCCGGCCGACTTCATGGCGTCCATGAACATGCCGTCCCTCGTCGTGGGTGCGCTGAACCCTGACTATCCGGGCGACCCGTTCCACTACCCGCTCTTCAAGATTGTCGAGGCGGCCCGCGCCCGCGGCGTGCAGGCCATCGACGGGCCGTTCCTCCAGATCCGTGACGTGGACGCGTTCCGGTCGGTGGCGAAGAAGTCCGCCGCGCTCGGCTACGACGGCAAGTGGGTGCTGCACCCCGGCCAGATCGACGCGGCGAACGAGGTCTACCGGCCCCGCCAGGAGGACTACGACCACGCCGAACTGATCCTCGACGCGTACGCCTGGCACACCTCGGAGGCCGGTGGCCACCGCGGCGCCGTCATGCTCGGCGACGAGATGATCGACGAGGCCAGCGCGAAGATGGCTCAGGTCATCGCCGGCAAGGGCCGCGCCGCGGGCATGCAGCGCACCAAGAAGTTCGAGCCGCCGGCCCAGTAACGGTGACGCGCCCGCCCGCGACCCGCGGCGGGCGCCACCCTGACCACAGCCGAGCCCTCGCCGCAGAACCAGGAAAGGATCCACAGGAAATGGGCAGGATCGCGCAGACCGACGGTCTCACGGAGATTCAGGCCGACATACTCGCGGCGGTCCGCACCTTTGTGGACAAGGAGATTCTGCCGCACGCCACGGAACTCGAGCACAAGGACGAGTACCCGGCCGAGATCGTCGAGCAGATGAAGGAGATGGGCCTCTTCGGGATCACGATCCCGGAGGAGTACGGCGGCCTCGGTGAGTCCCTGCTCACCTACGCGCTGGTGGTCGAGGAGATCGCCCGCGGCTGGATGAGCGTCTCCGGCGTCATCAACACGCACTTCATCGTCGCGTACCTGCTGCTCCAGCACGGCTCTGACGAACAGAAGGCCCGGCTGCTGCCGAAGATGGCCACCGGCGAGGTCCGCGGCGCGTTCTCGATGAGCGAGCCCGGCTGCGGCTCGGACGTCTCGGCGATCACGACCCGGGCCGCCCGGGACGGCGAGGACTACGTCATCAACGGCCAGAAGATGTGGCTGACGAACGGCGCCCAGTCCGGGGTCGTCGCCACTCTGGTGAAGACCGACGAGGGCGCAGACTCGGTCTACCGGAACATGACGACGTTCCTGCTGGAGAAGGAGCCAGGTTTCGGCACCACGGGCGGCCTGACCATTCCCGGCAAACTCGAGAAGATGGGCTACAAGGGCGTCGAGACCACCGAGATGGTCCTCGACAACCACCGGGTGCCGGCCAGCGCGATCCTCGGCGGCCCGGAGAAGACCGGCAAGGGCTTCTACCAGATGATGGACGGCGTCGAGGTCGGCCGCGTCAACGTCGCCGCCCGGGCCTGCGGGATCATGATCCGCGCGTTCGAGCTGGCCATCGCCTACGCGCAGCAGCGCAAGACCTTCGGCCACCCGATCGCCGACCACCAGGCCATCGCCTTCAAGCTCGCCGAGATGGCGACGAAGATCGAGGCCGGCCACCTGATGATGGTGAACGCCGCCCGCAAGAAGGACCGCGGCGAGCGCAACGACGTCGAGGCCGGCATGGCGAAGTTCCTGGCCAGCGAGTACTGCTACGAGGTCACCACCGAGGCGTTCCGGATCCACGGCGGCTACGGCTACTCGAAGGAGTACGAGATCGAGCGGCTGTTCCGCGAGGCGCCCTTCATGCTGATCGGCGAGGGCACCTCCGAGGTCCAGAAGCGCATCATCAGCCGGGCGCTCCTGCGCGACTACAAGCTGGCCCAGTAGCGGGACGCTCCGCCCAGCGGGAACCTCCCACCCTGCGGGCACCTCGCCTGACTCATACCTGGCGGTGACAAGGCCCTGCGCCTCGCCGACCACCAGGTATGGCTCACGGCCAATCGCCGCCGGTCAGGCCGAGCGCGGAGTGTCACCGGAGGCGCGGTCGATGATCTCGGCGAGTACGTCGGGGCCGGTGCTGTGGGCGCCGAGGCCGCGGCCCGGCCCTTCGCGGGTGCCGTGGAAGTCGCTCGAACCGGTCGTCAGCAGGCCGAGGCTGGCCGCGAGGTCCCGCAGTCGATCCCGTGCCGCCGGTTCGTGGTCGGGGTGGTCGACCTCCACGCCGCCGAGGCCCAGCGACGCCATGTACTCGATCGTGTCCGGCCCGATGATCGGGCCCCGGGCGGCCGCGTAGGGGTGCGCGAAGACGCTCACCCCGCCGGCGCCATGGATCAACCGAAGCGCCTCGGCGACGTCCGGCTGGTCCTTGCGCGCGTGGTAGGGGCCCCGGCTGCCGATCCACTTCGGCCCGAACGCCTCGTCGAGGTCGGAGATCAGCCCCGCCTCGAGCAGCGCGCCGGCGACGTGCGGCCGCCCGACCGTTCCCCGCGCCCGGGCCTGGACCTGTTCCCAGCTCACGGGCAGCCCGTCGGCGACCATCAGCTCCACCATCCGCCGGGCCCGGGAATCCCGACTTTCCCGCACCCGCCGCCGCATCGCGACGAACTCCGGCTCCGCGGGGTCGAACAGGTACGCGAGCACGTGCAGGCTGATCACCCGGCCGTCGTCGACCCGCACCTCGCACGAGATCTCCGCGCCCGGTATCAGGGTCATCCCGGGCCGCAGCGCGGCCTCGGCCTCGGCGACCCCCGCGGTCGTGTCGTGGTCGGTCAGCGCGAGAACGCCGACCCCGGCACCGGCCGCCGCGGCCACGAGCGCCGCGGGCGCCAACAGCCCGTCGGACGCGGTGGAGTGGGTGTGCAGGTCGATGCCCGCCAACGCGGCCTCCCGGAACTCCTGCCCCGCGGCCTCGCGCAGCGGCGGCTTGCTCTGCCACCAGCGTCACGGCCGCGGCCCCTGTTCCCACCGGCCCGCGCCCGCCGGCCCCAGCCCCGACCGGGGCCGGCGAGGTCAGCCGTCCCGTCGTGATCGCCGTTTTGGCCCTGGGGCGGTCGTGCCTCGGCCGCCATCGCGACCACGCCAGGGCCGAGACGGCGATCACGCCTCCGCTGGACGGGTCCAGCGATCAGAGGCGCCGCCGCGTTGAGGCGGCGTGGTCGAAGGGCGGCTCAGAGATACCGGCGGGCCGGTTCGATCATGGCGCGGACCGTCTTGCCGTCGTGGAACTCGCCGATCGCGGTCATCGACCACACCGGCGTGTTCGGCACCCGCTGGACCTTGCACATCACCAGGCCGGTGGACCGCTTGGAGTCCGACAGGTCGAACCGGACCAGCTCCTGGCTGGTCAGGTCGTCGATCAGCCGGCAGTAGGCCCGCCGGACGTCGGTGAACGGCTGGCCCGCGAAGCTGTTCACGGTGAAGACCAGCGCGATCACCGTCGGCGGCAGCGCCCCGAGGTCGACGAAGATCGTCTCGTCGTCGCCCTCGCCCGCCCCGGTGAGGTTGTCACCGGAGTGCCGCACGGCGCCCTTCGCGCCCTTCTTGGACATGAACCAGACGCGGTCGACGTCCTTGCCGTGCGCGTCGTAGAGGATGCAGGACGCGTCCAGGTCGATGTCCTTGCCCTGCGCGGCCGGATCCCAGCCAAGCGCCATCCGGACCCGGGTCAGCGGCGGAGCGCCGGTCTTGACCAGCGAGACAGCCTCGCCCTTGCGCAGCGACACGCGCCCCTTGTCGAGGTTGACCCCGGCGGCCGGCGGTCCCCAGGCCTTGTCCATGGGCGGCTGACCGGGCGGCGGGCCCCACTGACCGCCGGCGGGCGGTCCCCCCGGCTGCCCGGGCTGCGGCGCGCCCCAGGCCGGGTTCACCGGCGCCCCGGCGGGAGGCGCCCACTGCTGCCCCGACTGGCCGGCCCACTGGCCCGGCTGCGCCCCGGGCGGGGGCGGTGCGCCCCACTGGCCCGGCTGGCCGGGCGGCGGGCCCCACTGCGGCGGGCCCTGCGGCTGCGGCTGACCCCCCGGCGGCGGCTGCGGCGCCCGCGGCGGCTGCTGCCCGTACTGCGGCTGGGCGGTCGGCGGGGGACCCCACTGCGGCGACGCAGGCGGCTGGCCCTGCGCCGGTCCGCCGGGCGGCGGCCCGGTGGCCGCGCCACGCGACGACGGGGAGGCGGGAGTCGGCGGCTGGTCCGGCCGGACCAGCTGGGTCGGAGCCTCGTAGTCGCCCTCGCCCCACCGTCCCGGCCCACCTGCCGGGGCGGGCGGCGCCGCCGGCGCGCTCGGGCGCGTCAGAGGCTGCGGCGGCGGGGGCGCTGGGGTCGGCGGCGCGGGCGGAGCCTGCGGCGCGGCCGCGGGGGCGTCGCTGTCGACGCTGATGCCGAAGTCGGTGGCGATACCCGCGAGCCCGGACGCATAGCCCTGGCCGACCGCGCGCACCTTCCAGCTACCCGCGCGACGGTAGAGCTCGACCATGATGAGGGCGGTCTCAGTCCGCAGGTCGGACGGGTCGAAGCGGGCGATCTCGGCGCCGCCCTGGCTGGCGAGCACCGCGACGCTCAGCCCGTTCACCGCGGCGAAGGTCGGCGGCCCCGAGCCATCCAGGCTGCCCGTCACGACCACCTTGTCGATGTCCGGCGGCACCGCCTGGAGCGAGAATTCCAGCGTCGACGGCGGTCGCAGCCGTACCCCGGGGCCGCTGGGCTGGTTGTAGAAGACGAAGTCGGCGTCCGAGCGGACCCGCCCGGACGCGGTGACGAGCAGCGCGGCGATGTCCAGCGGCGTCGACGAGGAGATCTCCACCCGCACGTCAGGCGTCGGCAGCGGCGCGTTCGCCCCCTTGCTCAGCACCCCAGCCATGGTTGCCTCCGTCTCGCCTGTACTCCCCCGGCCAACGCGACCAGCGGCCTCGATCGTTCCAGATGCCGCCCACGCCGCGACAGCGCCCACCGCCCAACCGCGCCTCAGCGTGCCGCACAACCCCACCCGGCCTCAACGAATGTCGCCAGACAGACCGTTCGCCGCCGGACCGCGCAACCGGCTTTGCCTGCTGGCCAGACGTTGCTCCCCAGCCAGTACACCGCAGTACCCGGCAGGTCCGCGTCCACACCGGGGACGCCCGGCGGCTGACGGATCGGGTGCCCGGCGCCCGACCGTAGGATCAGGCGCGTGGACCTACGCGCCGCGGTCGAACGGCACCTGGTGGCCACGTTCGGGCCGATCACCGGCCGCGCCGGCGTCACGTTCCTGGGCGCCGACCCCATCGACGTGCTGCGGTTCGGCCCTCAGCCGGACGGCTTCTTCCGGTACGCGACGGTCGGCATGTCCGCGGAGCCGATG
Source organism: Pseudofrankia inefficax (assembly GCF_000166135.1). NCBI lineage: Bacteria > Bacillati > Actinomycetota > Actinomycetes > Frankiales > Frankiaceae > Pseudofrankia > Pseudofrankia inefficax. The sequence goes on along the minus strand of NC_014666.1, from coordinate 918,721 downwards.
AGCGACCCGACGGTGGCCGTGCGCGACCCGGCCGGCCCGCGCGCCGAGCTGGTCCTCTCCCTGCGAACACCGCGCGACAGCGTGGTGCGCCGGCTCGCGGTGCTGGCCGCGATCCCCGCGATCGAGGGCGTGCCGGTCGTCGCCGGCTCCGGTCTCGACCTCGGCGAACCGCTCTGGGACGACGCCCGCTTCCACGCGGTGCTGGTCGGCGAGCCGGGCGGCCTGATACCGGACCTGCCGACCACCGACCCCACCGACCCCGCGGAGTCGGGCAGCCTCGCCAGCCCGGACGGCCCCGGGGCCTCGGCCGGGGAGCCGGCGCCGGTCCGCTTCCTGCCGCTGTTCCCGATGACGGCGAACGAGTCCGCGTTCAAACGGGTCCACGGCGCCGGCGCCCTGCGGGAGCGCTGGCTGGCCGACGAGCTGGACCTGCGCGACCCCACCCGCCGGGAGGCCCGCCTGACCTGAGCGCAAGCCTCCGGCGGACTCCACCGGGACGCGGGGCTAGCTGACGGACGGGGCGAGGAGGCGTAGGGCGCCGGGACGGACGAGGATCTCGGCCGGGAGGTCCGCGACCGGGTCGCCGTCCGCGTAGACCTGGAACGGCCGGTCGGCGTCCACGGTCAGCCGGGTGGCCCGGCGCACGGTCACGTGCTTCGTGTCGACGTGCCGGCCCGAGAAGACCCGGGGGAACAGGGCGAGCAGGGTGAGCCGGCCGCACCGGTGGATGAAGATCACCTCTAGTTTGCCGTCGGCGATGTCCGCACCCGGGGCCATCCGCATGCCACCGCCGTAGTAGGCGGCGTTCGCGGCGCCCACCGTCCAGCCGACGATCTGCTCGGGCTCGCCGCCGTCGACGCTGACGGTGAACCTCACCGGGCGCCACGACACCATCGAGCGCAGCACCGCGTACGTGTACACGCTCTGCCCGCGCAGCCAGCGTGTCCGGTTCGCCAGCGCGTTGACCTCGGAGTCGAAGCCGAGGCTCGCGATGCCGATGAACGGGGTGCCGCCCGCCTCCGGCAGGTCGACGCGACGCTCCACCGCCGTGGCGAGCGCCGTCGCGGCGGCGGCCGGGTCACGGTCGATGCCGAGGCCGCGGGCGAAGTCGTTGCCGCGGCCGCCGGGCAGCACGGCCAGGACGCCCCCGGCAGCCGCGGTGGCACCCGCGACCCGGCCGACCAGGCCGTCCCCGCCAAGCGCGACCGCGACCTGCCCGGCGGCGGCAGCGGCAGCGGCCAGCTCGTCGGCGTGCGCGATGTCCCTGGTCGGGGACACCTCGACCTCGGTGGCCCAGCCGCGCAGCGCCGCCTCGACGGCGGGCAGCACCTTCCCGGCGCGGCCGTGGCCGGCGCTCGGGTTCACGATCACCCGGAGCCGGTCGAGCTGGACCGGCGCGTCCTCTGGTGCGGCCGGGACCGCCGGCGCGGGGTCCGCGGTTTCGGTCATGGCGGCCGATCGCCTCTCGCTCGGGTTCGCCTCGGGCGGCGCCCGGGTGTGCCAGAGCCTACGAGCAGACGGGGCCGGACGAGAACGCCCTATGGGCGCGCGGCCCGTCCGGAGGGCTCAGGCCGCGGAGGAGGCCATTCTCGTCCCCAGCCGATCGGTGGGCGCGCCGAACGTCAGGCGGTCGGTCAGCGTCTGTTGGTCACCCAGGTCCGCCAGCACGAGGTGCTCCAGCAGCAGCAGCGCGGCGTCCGCGGGCCAGAGCAGCACCCACAGCCAGACGCCGCCGGCCTCGCCGACGAAGGCGGCCCGGTCCGGCGGTGACCGCACCGGCCACAGCGCGGTCGGATGCCCGGCCGCCTCGACCTTCGCCTCCGGCAGTGTGTCGAGCTGGTTGGGGTCGGGCCCGGCGATCCCGGCGAACCGGGCGCCGAGGCCGGTGCCCGGCGACTCGGCCACCAGCAGCATGTCGGCGGGGCCGCCGACCGGCGACGGCCCGGCCGTGGCCAGGGCGGTCGCCCGGGCACCGGTCCGGTCGTCTCCGGCCCAGCCGACGCCGCCGACGTACCAGTGCACCGGCATCGGCGTCGGCACCCAGACGGGCACGGCGGCCGAGCCGGCGAGCTGGCGCAGAGCCTCCTCCGGTGCCGTCGTCGCCTCACGCCAGGGAGCCACGGCGGCGTGCACGTCGCACCGCCACTGGTCGCTCCGCACGTCAGGCGGCCTTAGCTGGCCGAGGCAGCGGGGACAGGCGGGTGCGCTTGTCACCTGGCTCCTCCCGAATTTCTCCTCAAGTATCCCGGGACCACCTACAGTGGGTTACGTCCCGCACTCAAGGTGTTGCCACCGCTCAGCCTCGACAAACCGGCGAGCACGGTTTGGGACCGCGCTATTCGGGAGGACGGTTCGGGAGCCGGGAGGCTCAGGCCTCGGCCGGGACCGGACGGCCCGGCTGCTCGCCGCCGCGCGCCTCGCCGTAGGACCGCTTCGGGACCATCACCTTGCGCCGGTAGACGCAGACGACGACGCCGTCCTGGTTGTAGCCCCGGGTCTCGACGGTGACGATGCCCCGGTCGTCCTTGCTCTTCGACTCGACCTTGTCCAGGACGGTGGACTCGCCGTAGATCGTGTCGCCGTGGAAGACCGGCTTGACGTGACGCAGCGACTCGACCTCGAGGTTCGCGATCGCCTTGCCGGAGACATCGGCCACCGACATGCCCAGCAGCAGCGAGTAGACGTAGTTGCCGACGACGACGTTCCGCTTGAACTGGGTCGTCTCCTCGGCGTAATGCGCGTCGAGGTGCAGCGGGTGGTGGTTCATCGTGAGCAGGCAGAACAGATGGTCGTCGTACTCCGTGACCGTCTTGCCTGGCCAGTGCTTGTAGACGGCACCGACCTCGAACTCCTCGTAGTACCGGCCGAACTGCATGCGCCCTCCCCTGACCAGACGTTCCGGGACGAGCCGGCCGGGCCACGGGCCACCGACCGTTCGTAAGGGGGGAGCGTAGGCGGCGGCGCGGGCCACGCGCAGGCGTTCGCGGGCAACATCACTACCGCGCGACTCTCGAACTGTCACGTATCGGCCCCGACCCGGCGCAACCTCGCCGGACAGCGGGCAGCCACACGCGCAAGGGCCGTCGGCACGAGGCGCTACCCCGTGCCGACGGCCCTTCGGACCCGGCGAGCCGTCCTAGTGCGCGTGGGGCGGCGTCGCGGCCAGCCCCCGGGACGGCGACAGGTTGAGCGACCGGCCGGCAAGCCCACGGGAGCGGTGGCCGAGCCGGTCGGCCACCGTCCGCAGCTGCTTGCTGGCCTCGCAGTCCGGGTCGGACACGACCAGCGGCACGCCGGCGTCGCCGCCCTCGCGCAGCCGCACGTCCAGCGGGATCTGCGCCAGCAGCGGGACGTCGTGGCCGAGCACCGTGGTCAGCCGCTCGGCCACCGCGGCGCCGCCGCCGGCCCCGAACAGGTCGATCCGCTCGTCACAGTGCGGGCAGGGCAGGTAGGCCATGTTCTCGAGGACGCCGACCACGTTCTGTCGGGTCTGCGCGGCGATCGTGCCGGCCCGCTCGGCGACCTCCGTGGCCGCGACCTGCGGGGTCGTGACGACCAGCAGCTCCGACGACGGGACCAGCTGCGCCAGGGAGATGGCGATGTCGCCCGTGCCGGGCGGCAGGTCGAGCAGCAGGACGTCGAGATCGCCCCAGAACACGTCGGAGAGGAACTGCTCCAGCGCGCGGTGCAGCATCGGCCCGCGCCAGGTCACCGGGGCGTTGCCTCGGGTGAACATCCCCGTGGAGATCACCTTCACGCCGTGCGCCTGCGGCGGCATGATCATCTTGTCGACCTGCGTCGGGCCCCGGTCGATGCCGAACATCCGGGGCACCGAGTGGCCGTAGATGTCCGCGTCCAGGACGCCGACCTTCAGGCCCGACTGGGCCATCGCGACGGCCACGTTGACGGTGACCGACGACTTGCCGACGCCGCCCTTGCCGCTGGCCACGCCGTAGACCCGCGTGAGCGAACCGGGCTGCGCGAACGGGATCACCCGCGTCGGGGTGCCGCCGCGCAGCTTCTCGTGCAGGCCCGACCGCTGCGCGTCGCTCATCACGGACAGCACGACGCGGACGTCGGTGACCCCCGCGACACCGCGGACGGCGCGGTCGACCCGGTTGGTGATCTCGTCCCGCATCGGGCAGCCGGACACCGTGAGCAGAACCACGACGTCGACCGACCCGTCACCACGGACCTGGATGGCCTCGACCATGTCCAGCTCGGTGATCGGCTTGCCGATCTCGGGGTCGAGCACGGTGGCCAGCGCCGCCTGAACGGCTTCCTGGGTTGGCTGTGCCGAACCAGGAAGGACCCCGGCGTCGGATGAGGAAGTGGGAGCTGACAACGAAACCTCGGCCGTCTGGCTGCCGCCGGCCGGCGGTAGCGGCGGTTGTCGATCGAACTGGAGACCCGATCGAACGGACATCAGGACGCTGCCGGGTGGTGGTGCCCGGGAGTAGTGCCGGGCGGCACGCCGACGACGGCGTCTCGGAACTCCACCATAGCCCGCCGTGGCGGCCACGCGGGCCGCCGTCGAGACCGTGGCCGCGCCGGCCGCCCTACCGGGCAGCGGTTCTCGCGTCGGGCGGTGCGACGGGGCCCGGACTGTGACGCCGCCCGCCCGCGTCGGCCGGCATGCCCGGCCACGCCGGACGTACCCTGATCGAGTGTGCCTGCTCGGGTCGATGACGATGCCCCCGCGCGCGGCCCAGCGCCGCCGCCGGTCCGTCACGCCCGCGCTCGCACCGGTCACCACACCTCGGGCAGCCTGGCCCGGCGCCCCGAGGTCGAGCCTCGCGCGGCCAGAAGGTTCGAGCTAGCCCCATGCTCACCCAGCCAACGTCCTTGTCCGAGGCCAACGCCACGGCCGTCGAGGACGAGTCCGCCCAGAACGAGTCAGCCACCGACGAGGCCGGCGTGACGGAGGTCGCGAGCGACCGGGTCGACGCCAGGGGGATGCGTGCCTGGCGGAATCTGTTGCGCGCGCACGCCCAGGTCACCAGGGTGCTCGAGGCCGAGCTGGAGGAGGCGCACGGCCTGCCGCTCGCGTCCTATGACGTCCTGGTCCAGCTGGCCGAGACCCCGGACGGCGCGCTGCGGATGAGCGAGCTCGCCGACGCGGTGCTGCTGTCGCGCAGCGGGCTGACGAGGCTGGTCGACCGGCTCGTCAAGGAGGGCCTGGTCGAGCGCCGGTCCTGCCCGTCCGACCTGCGCGGCACGCTGGCCGTGCTGACACCCGCCGGGCTGGCCAGGCTGCGCGACGCGTCCGGGACCCACCTGCGCGGGGTCGCGCGCAACGTGCTGTCGCACTACTCCCCGGCCGAGCTTGAGCTGCTCGGCGACCTGCTGGGCCGGCTGGCCACCGGCGACGAGGCGGGCGGCTGCGGCGAGACCGCCGGCGCCGCGGGCTGCGGCCAGACCGCGTAGCGGCGCCGCTCGCCCAGCTATTCGACTCAGGTCGCGTCGGTGTCCCAGGGGGTGTCGGCGGGCTCCGGCTGGGCCGCGGGCGAGCTCGGGCTCGCCTTCGTGGTGGCCTTGGCGCCGTTGTTCTTCGACAGCGACGTGGCGCCGCCGGGGCTCCGGTCCTTCGTCAGGAGCGGGCCCGACGGGGTGTCGTCACCGAAAAGATCGAGCTTGCCGTGCTTGTCGAGGATCGACGGGAAGAGCTCGTCGTCGTCCTCCAGCAGCGCCTTGCGGACGAACGTCTTCGGGTGCAGGTCCCGGATGTCCAGATCGGCGTACTCCGGGCCCAGCTCCGCCCGCAGGTCGTTGGTCACCCCGGTCGCCATCTGCCGGAGCTGTCGAATCAGCCTGCCGGCATCGCGCGCCACCCTGGGAAGCTTGTCCGGACCGAAGACGAACAGTCCGATCACCAGCAGGACAGCGATTTCACCCCATCCAAGCCCGTTGAACACCGGCCGAGCGTACCTCCGCCACCCTCGCCCGCGAAGCGCCCGAACATGACGCTCTGGTAAGGGTCTCGATTCATTTCCAGGTCCGGCCCCGGGCAGCCGTCTGCGCGGAACGGTGCCGGCGAACCCGCGAGGGGCTCAGGACTGCTGCTCGGCCAAGGTCACCTGCGTGGTGGCGGAGTGGCCGGCCCGGACATAGCTGACGCTCAGCCGGTCGCCGACGTGGTGCAGCCGGGCCGTCTCCAGCAGCTGGTCCGCGGTCGTGACCGTCTTGCCGTCGATCTTCGTCACCACGTCGCCCACCCGCAGGCCCGCCGACGCGGCCGGGCCGCCCTGGTCGAGATCGCGGATCAGCGCGCCCGGCACCCGGCCGCTGCTGGCCGCGGCCGCCGCCGTGACGGTGTCGGCCGACACGCCGAGGTACGGATGGGTCGCGTGCCCCGTCTGGATGATCTCCTGGGCAATCGAGCGGGCGTAGTCGATCGGGATCGCGAAGCCCACGCCGATGCTGCCGGTCTGCCCGTCCGCGCCGCCGGGAGCACCTGGAACCGCGCCGATCGCGGTGTTGATGCCGATCACCTGGCCGAGCGCGTCCAGCAGCGGGCCGCCCGAGCTGCCCGGGTTGATCGCCGCGTCGGTCTGGATCGCGCCGGCGAGAACCGTCGTCGCCCCGCCGGCCACCGGCTCCGTCGGGCTGCGGTCCAGCGCGCTCACGATGCCGGTGGTGACCGTGCCGGACAGGCCGAGCGGGGCGCCGATCGCGATCACCGGGTCGCCGACCCGCAGCGGCGCCGACTGGCCGAGCGTCGCCGCCGGCAGCGAGGCGCCAGAATCGATCTTGATCACGGCGAGATCGGTCTTCGGATCCTGGCCGACGAGGTGCGCAGGCAGTTGGGTGACGTCCTGGTAGCGGCTGATGACGATCTTGTCGCCGCCGGTCGCGGAGGCGATGACGTGCGCGTTGGTGAGGATGTAGCCGTCCGACCGGATGATGACGCCGGCGCCGGTGCTGCCGTCGTGGCCCTGTACCTCGACGGTGACGACCGACGGCAGCGCCTTCGAGGCCACGTCGGCGACCGACCCCGCGCCGGTCACGGGCACGGTCGCGCTGACGATCATTCCGGCGCCACCGGAGCCGGCATCGTGGGGCGCGAGCCAGGCGGCGAACCCGCCACCCACCAGGCCGCCCAGCACCCCGGCGACGAGCGCGGCCGTGGCGAGCGCCCGCCCGCTGAACCGTCGCCGGCGTCCGTCGTTCGCGGCGGCGGGCTGCGCCTCGTCCCGATCGGCCGGCTCGACCCGCTCGACCCGCGTACCGACAGCCGGGACGCCGCGGGACGGCCGTCCCACCGCGGCCTGTTCGGACGGCGGCCGCCGGTGCTGGTGCTGGTGTGCAGGCCGCTCGGTTGTGGGGCGCTCGGTTGTGGAGCGGTCGGTTGTGGGGCGCTCGGTAGGCGGCGCGACCGGCGGCCGAGGTGTCTGCGCCCGCGCCGCCGGCTGGTCCCGACCAGCCGAACCGCCGCCCGCCACCGCGGGCGTCCACGGCGTCGTCTCCCCCGGCTGAGGAGAGATCGGCTGGACCCGCGCTCTCGACGTGGCGGCACCGGGCTCGGGGCTCCTGGGCGGCGCGGGCTTCGCCGCGGACGGCGAGCGCGCGTCGGTCACCTGACCAGCCGAGTCCCGCACGGCCGGCTCGGCCTTCGTATCCGCCGACCGCCCAGCCTTCGCGGGCGGCCCGGCTTTCACGGACGACCCAGCCTTCGTGGGGGACGAGGCCTGCGCGGCCGGTCCCGCCTGGGCCGTCGCCCCTGGCTGGCGGGACGAGCCGGCCTGGGCCGCCGTCCCAGCCGGAGTCGTCGCCCCGGCCGGCGCCGCCGGCGCCGGCTGCCCGGTCGCCGCGGCCTGCTCGGTCGCCGCAGGGTCCTGGTCATCTGGCGCCGGCTCCGCGGGCGTCTGGCGATACCAGGGCGGCCGCTGCGGCCGTGGCGGGCGCCCCGACGGCTCGTTGTCAGTCGGTTGATCCGCCGCCGCCTCGTCGGGGTCGTCCCGCTCGGTGGGCTGCGCCACCGTCGGTACACCTCGCGCCGCGGGAGCCTCGGGCTCCACCGGGGCAGGCGTGGCGTCCGCCTCCAGCCGGCGGGGACGTGCCGGCGCCGCGGGTTTGGGGACCTCGGGCCTGGGACCTTCGGGCTTACCGGTCCGCGGCCCGCGATTCTCGGGTGTGGCCGGCTCGACGGCGGCGGCCGGCTTCGCGCCAAGGCCGAGCGGGTCGGCCGGGTCGAGCTCGGGCTCTCCTGGCCCCGGCGAACCGGTCGTGGCCGGGCCGGACGTCAGGGCGGGGCTGGGCGTCCGGGCCACGGGGCGAGCGCCGGATCCCCGGGAGCCAAGCGGGTCGGGCCGGCCGGAGAGGTCCGCCGCCCGTACCGCCCCCGCGAGCGCCTGGGCACGTTGCGCCGCGACCCGGCCCAGCGCGTTCGGCGCGGCGGCATCGCTGCCCACAGGCTCGCCGTCGGTCACGCCCACGCGCCCTCCGATCACGCCCACGCCGCTCGGAGAACTCCCGATCCCCTGGGCCGGCCCGCCCAGGACGGTGTGTGCGAAATACACGGTAAGGCCTGTTCGTGAACTCCCCCACAGCGCCTGGACAGCCGACCCACATCGGGAGGCCGACTGGCCGGGTGTAGGGCACACCGTGACAAAACCGCGCCCCGAGCGTCATCTCCCGGTAACGCCGGGCCGGGTCTCAGCGCCGCAGCGCGTAGGAGACGGGCGTGATCTGCGGCGTCGCCCGACCGCCGTTGGCCACCGGTAGCTGGCTGGCTGGGGCGGACGGCCGAACGTTCGACGGGCTGCCGCCGGCCACGCTCGCGTGGTCCGACGCGGCGGCACCGGTCACTGTGAGCACCATGAGCGCCGCCGAGCTGATCAGTGTCCTGCGGACCCGGGACCGCCGAGCCGGCCGGACCAGGCCGCCAACGAGCGGCGGCATCCGCCCCGGGCGCACGAGCCCACCGGCGGGCGCCGTCCGGTCGCCCCGTCCTGGCGGGCCGACCAGTACCAGGCGCTGACGCGGCGACGGCCCGAACGCGACGGCGTGTGCCGGGCCCGCCACAGGCACCCGCGGCTGCGTCAAAACGGCGGCACGCCTACCCGCGACCAACGCGAGATCGTCGGGACCGCGGCCTTCGGCCGGCCCCGCGCCGGGTAGGCCGACGCCCAGCCCGCGCAGCCGATCGGCCAGCTGGTCCGGCAGGGCCGGATCCCAGAGACCGGCAAGCCGCTGCTTCATCCTGCGGTACTCGGCCACCTGTAGCCGGCAGGTCGGGCAGTGCGCCAGATGGGCCAGCGCCCTGTCCCGATCGTCGTGCCGCAGTTGGCCGTCCACGAGCGGGCAGAGCCGCTCGCCGAGGTGTCCCGTCACGCCCGGCTCTCCGCGCCGACCTCGACGCCGGCGTTGACCGCGGCGCGCCGCCGGCGGCCTCGGGGTCGCGTTCCCCCTTCCCGGCTGGTGGGCACCGGGGACGGGTCGGGCGTCGAGTCGGCCGGGGCCAGCAGCGCCACCGGGTCCGGCAGTTGGGCCGGCACGGCCGCGATGGCCTCCTCGTCGAGGTCGACGGCCCGCGACTCACGTGGGGCACGGTCCGCGAGCGCCGCCCGCAGCATGGCCCGGCCGCGCGAGATCCGGCTGCGCACGGTGCCGAGCTTGACGCCCAGCGTCTGCGCGATCTCCTCGTAGGACAGCTGCTCGATGTCGCACAGCACCACGGCGGCCCGGAAGTCCGGCGGCAGGGCGGCGAGGGCCGCCTCGATGTCCGCGTCCAGATGCGCCTCGGCGTAGACGGCCTCCGGGCTCGCCTCACGACCGGCCAGCCGCTCGGTGTCCTCCGGCAGCGCGTCGAACCGGATCTTCTGCTGCCGGCGCATCCGGTCCAGGAAGAGGTTCGTGGTGATCCGGTGCAGCCAGCCCTCGAAGGTGCCGGGCGTGTAGTCGGCGAGCGAGCGGAAGACCCGGACGAAGACGTCCTGCGTCAGGTCCTCCGCGTCGTGCGCGTTGCCGGTGAGCCGGTAGGCCAGCCGGTAGACCCGGTTGCCGTGCTCGCGCACGACGTCATCCCAGGACGGCGGCACCCAGGCCGTCGCCTCCTGCGCCGACGCGACCGTGGGCTGGGCCGCCTGGGTGGACGACGTGGCGTCCAGTCCAGTCACGGTGGCCTCTCGATCGGTCCGGGACGATGACCGTACTCGACGGGCCGGCCACGGCGCGGCAATTCCCGCTGCGGACACGAGTGCTTCTCCCCTCGTCCAGCTAGAACGACACGTTGGCGGCGCTGGGCCTGACTCGACACGACATCTGTTGACGGGAGCAACGCGCCTTCGTACGGCGCCGTTCCCGTAGGCTGCGCTTGTCATGCCGGACACCGACATCGGCGCACAAGATCGAGCCGCCGCCTTCGCCGAGGGCTTCCTGTTGGAAGACCCGATTCTTCGTGCTGCCCGCGCCCGCGCCGAGGAGGTCGGGATTCTCCCGATCAGCCCCGGAGCCGGTGCGGTGCTGCGATTCCTCGCCGCGTCCGTGGGCGCGCGTGCCGTCGTCGAGATCGGTACCGGGACGGGCGTCTCGGGTACCTGGCTGCTGCGGGGCATGCGGCCGGACGGCACGCTGACCACGATCGACGTCGAGGCCGAGCATCTGCGCCTGGCCCGGCGCACCTACGCGGACGCCGGGATGGCGCCCAACCGGAGCCGGCTGATCACCGGCCGCGGGCTGGACGTGCTTCCCCGCCTCACCGACGGGGCCTATGACCTGGTGTTCTGTGACGCCGACCGGCGCGAGGGCACCGAGTACCTCATCCAGGCGCTGCGGCTGCTGCGCCCGGGTGGCGTGGTGGCGTTCGCCGGCATCCTGATCGACGGCCTGGCCGCCGACCCCGCGGTGCGCAACCCGGAGATCATGGCCATCCGCGAGCTGGCGACCGCTGTGCGCGACGATGCCCGTCTGACGCCGATGTTGCTGAACTCCGGCGACGGACTGTTGGTTGCCGCCGTCGCGAAGTCCTATCCGGTCGGATAGCTTGCCCGGGCGGGCCGGCGGTGGTGCGGTCATGCGTTCACCTCACCCCCGGCGCCTTACGGTCACCTGAAGCGCGGGTAAGGCTGTCGGATTTCCGACATACGATCCGAATGACCCGTTCGCCGCGGGCCGCCCGGCCGAGAAGGCACCTCTCACAGCCGGACCGGCGGCCTGGTCACCGGACAGTACGCGGCAATTCCAAGGGGACGAGCATGTCTGGCAGCCGGCGGTCGGAGCGCGACCGGGGCAGCGGGAACGCCTCCATGGCGGTCTTTCTTGTCGTCGTCGCCGTCGTCGCCTGCCTCGCCGGTTACGGCGTCCGCAAGGTCACGTTGAGCGATGGCGGCTCGGGCACCTCGACGCCCACGACCGCCAGCACCGCGACCGCGACCCCCACGGCCCCCAGCGCCCTGACCGGCCTCACCGCGGAGGTCGTCGCGATCAAGCTGGCTGGCACCGGGCTGCCGCTGAGGACTGTGCGGGTGTACACGGCCGGCAGCGACCCGAACCAGCTGTTCGGCAAGCCCGGCGGCTACACCAGCAAAATCGAGTTCGCCGACGCGCGGACCGGCGTCAACCTGAACGGAGTCACCAGCCAGGACCCGGTCGAGATCGGCGGCAGCATCGAGGTGTTCGCCGACGCGACCAGCGCCGACGCCCGCCTCCAGCAGTTGCGCCAGATCAGCGCAGCGGGCGGGCAGCTGACCCAGGAGGTCGACTTCCGACAGGACGGCGTGGTCCTGCGACTCTCCAGATACCTGACCCAGGCCCAGGCGCAGGCCTACGAGACGGCGCTCACCTCTCTCGCCACCCCGCCGCCCGCCGCCTGACCGCGGCCCCGGTCGGGTCGGTCGGCGTCGGCCGTCGGGTCAGCCGTCGCGGTTGTGGATCGCGGCTTGCCACGACCACGGGGCCTGGCTCGCGGCCTGCGCTAATGGTCGTCGTGCGGCGACCGGGAACGGTGGAAGATCCCCGCCCTCTCGGCGTGTAGCCGCGGCGGCTGGTACTCGGGCTCGGCCGGCTCAGTCCCGGACCCCGCCGCTGGTCGCGGCAGGGCGGCGACGCGCTTGCGGGCCCAGCGCAGGCTGTCGTGATCGGTGATGACCTGCCGCCAACCGGCGAGGGCCTCCTCGACCGCCGGCAGGTCCGCGACGGCCAGGATCTCCACCCTCAGCTCGTCGATCCCGGCCTGATGCACGTTGTAGTGATCGAATACGGGCGCGAGCAGCCCACCGCCGGGATGCGGCTCACGGACCGCGTACAGCTCCCTGGTCCGCGCGACCCAGCTCAGCCGGAAGGTCGACGCCGCGTCGGTGTGGTCGGTCCAGCCGGCGCCGAAGGAGACCTCCTCGGACTCCTGACGCTGTGGGTCGGCCGCGTAGAAGTCACGGATGTTCACGAACCAGGCGTTCCCACCCGGGCCGCCGCCGAACCAGGCAGGTCGACCCGGCTGGCGGGCCGACGGGCCCGGCCCTGTCGGGACGTTCGGGGGCCCTGGTCAGGACCCGGAGACTTAGGTCAGGACCCGGAGACTTAGATCAGGACCCGGAGACTTAGGTCAGGACCCGGAGACTTAGGTCAGGACCCGGAGGCCTATTCGGGACCCGGAGGCCTACTCGGCCAGCGTGGGGTCGGCGGTCAGCCAGCGCAGCAGTGTGCGCACACCCCAGCCCGTGCCGCCGCGGGTGATCTCGGCGTCGTCGGCATCCGACCGGGCGGTGCCGGCGATGTCCAGGTGGGCCCACGGCAGGCCGGCGGTGAACTCACGCAGGAAGAGCGCGGCCGCGATCGACCCGCCACCGACGTTGAGGGCCGAGCCCATGTTGGCCAGATCGGCGACCGTCGACTCGAGCGCCGGGCGGTACTCCTCGACCAGCGGCAGCCGCCAGACCCGCTCGCCGGCCAGCTCCGCCGCGGCCGTCAGCTCGCCGGCCAGCGCGTCGTCGCTCGCGAACAGCCCGGCCGTCCGCCGGCCGAGCGCGATCGAGACCGCTCCGGTCAGGGTCGCGAGGTCGACGAGCACCTCGGCGCCGAGCGCTCCGGCGGCGTAGGCGAGCCCGTCGGCGAGCACCAGCCGGCCCTCCGCGTCGGTGTTGAGCACCTCGACGGTCGTCCCGCCCCAGCAGCTGATGACGTCGCCCGGCCGCACGGCCGCGCCGCCGATCATGTTCTCGGCGATGCAGAGCAGGCCGGTGACCTTGCCGGGCGCGCCCAGCTCCGGCAGCGCGGCCATGGTCGCGAGCACGGCCGCCGCGCCGGACATGTCGGTCTTCATGCTGGTCATCGACCCGGGAGGCTTGAGGGAGAGACCACCGGAGTCGAAGGTGATCCCCTTGCCGACGAGCACCCGGTGCCGGGCGGCCGGGCCGTCCTCGGCCGGTGGGCCCTGGTAGCGCAGCTCGACCAGATACGGCGGCCGGGACGAGCCACCACCGACGTGGGTCAGCCCGCCGAACCCGCCGGCGGCGAGCTCCGTGGCGTCCAGCAGGGCCGCGTCGAGCCCGGCGGCGCGGGCCGCCGCCATCGCCCGTCGCGCGAGCCACTCCGGGGACTTGACCAGACTGGGGGTGTTGATCAGGTCTCGGGCGGTCAACACGGCGCGCGCGAGCACCGACGCCCGGCGGACCGCCTCGGTGGCCTCGGCCAGCTCGGTCGACGTCAGCGCACCCGAGTACCAGACGATGACCTCGTCGAGGCCCGGGCCGCCCGCTGCCGCCGGCGCGCTCTCGGCCGCGGCCGGCGGGAGCTCGTCGGTCTCGCCAGCGGGCTCGGCCGCGCCGTCGGCGTCGCGTTCGGCACCCGTCAGGTCGGTCGTGCCGGCCGAGAGGTCACCCGCCTCGACGTCCGCCGCGCCGCGCTCGGCACCGTCCGTGTGGTCGCCGTCGGCGTCCAGGTCATCCGTCGCGATGGGCTCGCCCGGGCCCTTGGGCTGCTTGTAGGCGGCCAGTGCCAGACCCTCGGTGAGCGCGGCGAGTTGCGCCGGCTCCGGGTCGGCGACCAGGGCCACCACCCGGTCGCCACTGCCGGCCCTGCGGGCGAGGGCCGCTCCGGCGGTCCGCCACTCCCCGAGGCCGCCGCCGCCCGCGCCGACCAGCAGCAGCCGGGTCGGCGCCTCGGCTCGGGCCAGCGGGACCACCAGCACCGAGCCGGCATCACCACCGACGTTGTGCGCGGTCAGCAGCGTGTCGAGATCGAGGCCGAGGTCGGCGCAGGCTCCGGCGGCCGCGGGGCTGACGATGCCCACGGTGGTACCGGCCGGCGAGGCGCCGTTCTGGTCGCCCACCGCCGGGCCGCCGGCCGCGGCGATAGTCCCGTCGGCCGTGTCGGCCTGGGCAGACGACAGGACGACCACTGCGAGCACGGACGATTCCGGCGCGGCCGGCCCGCCGGGCCGTAGGGTGACGACCGGGACGCGCCCACTCCCTGACTCCGTACGGATGGAGATAGCCACACCTTCCCAGACCCAGAGCGAGGCAGCGGGCGACCGAGGAGCACGACGACGTGCCCACCCGTACGGTCAGCCGCGACGGCCGGCGGCGTCAACACCGAAGCGCCCAGGTCGAGGCTGGCTCGACGCCGGGCGTCCTGAACTGTCCCGGGAACAGGTCCCGGGGCCATACGGCGAGGCACCCGGCCGGCCACCCACGGGCGGCGAACCGGGCCGACCCGCGCTAACCGACCGCGGTCTTGAGGGCGTCGCCCAGCGCGCTCGCCTCGTCGGCGGTGAGCTCGACGACGAGCCGGCCGCCGCCCTCGAGCGGGACGCGCATCACGATCCCCCGCCCTTCCTTGGTGACCTCGAGCGGACCGTCACCCGTCCGCGGCTTCATGGCCGCCATCGGTGCACCTCTTCCTGCCGTCGGACCTACGTCTGCCGACGATTATCCCGTAGTCAGGGCAGCAAACCGAAACACGGCCCTCCGCAGAACCACAACGGTCGGCGGCCGATGTTGTCGGGCCCTAGGGGGCCCGACATGTCGGGCGCTGGGCGCCCTCCCCACGCTCACCGCACCACGGAGCGGAAATCAGCGGCCGACCGGGATGGTTGGCGGCTCGTGCGGCCCGCGGGGCGTTCTGAGCCCGCACCGCGCCGGTCACGCGTCCGGGCTGGGGGTTCGCGACCTTATCCGTCGAGGCCGGTCCACTGGGTGTGGCCGTCGGTGGGCGTCCCGGGCGAGGCGCCGGGTGTGGCGCCTTCGGCACCCCCGGCCGGGCCCTGCGTCGCGTCGGCGTGCGCGAACGTGGCGAGCCGGACCAGCTCGTCGTCACGGCGGGCCAGCTCCTCGTCCCGCCAGGCCAGCTCGCCGGCCAGCCGGGCGAGCAGCGCGTCCACCTCGGCCATCCGGTAGCCGCGGAAGGCGAGGTTGAGCCGGACACCACCGACCTCGCGCGCGCCGACCGGGCCGGCGGCGGGCAGGCCGGTTGGCGCCGCGTCCGGCGGAGCGGGGGCCATCCGGTCGAACCAGCCGACAGCCAGCGCCGCGACGACGAACACCAGCGCGGCGACGACGAGGATCTCGATAGCGAGCACCACGCCCCGATCGTACGGTCGGGGCCATAGTGGCCAACCCGTCGGGCGTCCCCCGCGTACCCGGACGGCGCGGAAAGCGGGCGACGGCACCCGTCTCAGGTCGAAACCGGACCGACGGCGCCACCCCAGGGCCGGGTCCTCCGCGGGCGTAACGCCGCGTCCGTCGACGTCTGGCAGGCTCGCAGTCGTGCCGCACGACGTCGCTCCGCCCGCAGACCTCCCTACCCGCCCGGCCGGCCCCGCGCCGGACGACAGGGGCCCACTACCTGGGCCGCTGCGGCTCGGCCGGCGCGTGTTCGGGCCGGCCGAGCTGGTCGTCATGGCCATCGTGAACCGGACGCCGGACTCCTTCTTCGACAAGGGCGCGACCTACGGCGAGAGCGAGGCGCTCGCCGCCGTCGAGCGCGCGATCGCCGAGGGCGCCGGCATCATCGACATCGGCGGGGTGAAGGCCGCTCCGGGAGCCGAGATCAGCGCGGCCGAGGAACTGCGCCGGATCGGCGGGTTCGTCGCCCGGGTGCGCGCGGCCCACCCGGACGTCGTGATCAGCGTCGACACCTATCGGGCCGAGGTCGGCCGGGTCGTCGTCGCGGAGGGCGCGGACCTGCTCAACGACGCCTGGGGCGGTGTCGAGCCGGAACTCGCCGAGGTGGCGGCCGCGGGCGGCGTGGGCCTGGTCTGCACCCACGCCGGGCACCTGCCGCCACGCACGCGGCCGCACCGGATGACCTACCAGGACGTGGTTGCCGACATCGTCGCGACCACCTGCGGCCTCGCGGAGCGGGCCGTCGCGCTCGGGGTGCGCCCGGACGCGGTGGTGATCGACCCGGGGCACGACTTCGGCAAGAACAGCCGCCATTCGATGGAGGCGACCAGGCGGACCGACGAGCTCGTCGCCACCGGCTGGCCGGTGCTCATGGCGATGTCCAACAAGGACTTCGTCGGCGAGGCCCTCGACACGCCCGTCGAGGAGCGGCTGGAGGGCACGCTGGCCGCCACCGCCGTCAGCGCCTGGCTCGGTGCCCGGATCTTCCGAGCCCACCAGGTCGCGGCGACCCGCCGGGCCCTGCGGATGGTCGCGGCGATCCGCGGCGACGCCGACCTCACCGTCGCGCGCCGCGGGCTCGCGTAGGCCTCGGCTCAGTCGATCGGGGGTGCCGCCGCCTCGATCGCCTCGCCGACGGTGGGGTTGACGGCCGAGCCGACGCCGGCGGCTTCGAGGAAGTCCAGCGCCTCGGCCGGGGTGGTCGACCACCGCAGCAGCGCGCGGGCCTCGGGACGCACGAAGCCCCGGTCGACGAGGCCGTCGACGAGCGTGTGCAGATGGGCGAAGACGCCGTCCGGGTCGAGCACGACGATCGGCTTGGCGTGCATGCCCAGCATGGCCGCCACCCAGATCTCGAACAGCTCCTCGAGGGTGCCGAGGCCACCGGGCAGCGCCAGGAAGGCGTCGGCCCGCTCGTCCATGATGGCCTTACGTTCCCGCATGGTCTCGGTCACGATCAGCTCGTCGGCGTCGGTGTCGCTGACCTCCAGGTCGAGCAGCTTGCGCGGGATCACCCCGAGGGTGCTCGCCCCGCCGGCCCGCGCCGACCGGGCGACCGCGCCCATGCAGGAGATCGAGCCGCCGCCGGAGACCAGCGAGTGGCCGCGCGCCGCGAGCTCCGTGCCCACCTGGCCGGCGAGCAGGACGTACCCCGGGTCGATCCGCTCCGACGACGAACAGTAGACGCAGATCCTCATGAACCCGGCTTTCTACCGGCCCCGGGGCTGGGGCGGCGTGCTGGAGGCGATGCCGTCCACAACCAGCCGGACGGCCTCGTCGACGTCGTCGGTGAGCGAGAACAGGTCGAGGTCGGTGTCCTTCATCCGGGCGGTGCCGACGACGGTGCCGCGCAGCCAGTCGAGCAGGCCGCGCCAGTAGTCGGTGCCGAGCAGCACGACCGGGAACCTGCGGACCTTGCCGGTCTGGACCAGGGTGAGCGCCTCGAACAGCTCGTCAAGCGTGCCGAGCCCACCCGGCAGGATGACGAACGCCTCGGCGTACTTCACGAACATCGTCTTACGGACGAAGAAGTACCGGAAGCTGACGCCGAGGTCCACCCAGTCGTTGAGCTTCTGCTCGAACGGCAGCTCGATGCCGAGGCCGACCGAGAGGCCGCCGGCCTCCTGGGCACCCCGGTTCGCCGCCTCCATCGCGCCCGGCCCGCCTCCAGTGATCACCGCGAAGCCCGCCTCGACCAGCGCGGCACCCAGCCGGCGGCCGACCTCGTAGTCCGGGTGGTCGCGCGGCACCCGGGCCGAGCCGAAGACGGTCACCGCGCGCGGCAGGTCGGCGAGCAGGTCGAAGCCCTCGACGAACTCGCTCTGGATGCGCAGCACCCGCCACGGGTCCGCGTGGGTGAAGTCCCCGGAGCCGCGGTTGGCCAGCAGCCGTTCGTCGGAGGTGGAGTGCCGGATCTGGCTGCGGCGGGCCAGCTGCGGGCCGCGGCGCTGCTCCGGCGGCGGGGTCGGGAACTCGCCCGGCTCGTACCGGCGCGGACCGTCGTTCGGCGGTACCGGAGCGCCCAGCGCCACCGTCTCGTCCAGTACCGCCGTCTCGTCCAGCACGGCCGCCGCCTCGGCCGCGGCGCGGGCGAGGCTGTCGGCCGGCGTCGGGTCCGGTTCACCAGGCTTGATGGGTGTCACCTCGGCACCATAGGCCACCGGGAGGCGGGGCCGGACCGCCGGTTGGGCCCGGCGGCGGCCCACGTCGACCGACCGGCGCCGCCGGGATCCGCATCGTGACCACGGGCGGCGCCGAGGGCCGCGTTCGCGCCGTTACGTCCCTAAACGGTCGCCGGAACGGCGGTACACGTTGTGACGAATCCCATTTTCGATTACTAGAGGTGGGGATCTATGACCTGGTGGTGAGGTAGGCGCGCAGGACGCGCTCTGCCTCCTCGACCAGGGGCAGCTCGACGTACTCGTCGCGGGTGTGCGCGAGATTCGGGTCGCCGGGGCCGTAGTTGAGCGCCGGGATGCCGAGCGCCGCGAACCGGGCGACGTCGGTCCAGCCGTACTTGGCCCGGGGCTGGCGCCCTGTGGCGGTGACGAACGCCGCCGCGGCCGGGGCCGACAGGCCCGGCAGGGCGCCGCCCGAGCTGTCGGTGAGCTCCAGCTCGTAGCCCGCGAGCACCTCCTGGACGTGGGCCAGGGCGCCGGCGACGTCCCGGTCCGGGGCGAACCGGAAGTTGATCGTCACCTCGCACCGGTCCGGGATGACGTTGCCGGCGACACCACCCGAGATCCGCACGGCGGACAGCCCCTCCCGGTAGGCACAGCCGTCGATCTCGACCGTGCGCGGCTGGTAGGCCGCGAGCCGGGTGAGCAGGTCTCCGGCCCGGTGGATGGCGTTGTCCCCGAGCCAGGAACGGGCCGAGTGGGCGCGGCGGCCGGGCAGGGTCGCGATCACCCGCAACGTTCCCTGGCAGCCGGCCTCTATCTCCCCGCCCGTGGGCTCCATCAGGACCGCGAGGTCGCCCTCCAGCCAGTCCCGGTGCCGCTCGGCGAGCCGACGCAGCCCGTTGCGGGAGGCGTCGACCTCCTCGTTGTCGTAGAACACCCAGGTCAGGTCGTGCACCAGGGACTCCGCCGCCACGGTGGCGGCGAGGTGCAGCATGACGGCGACGCCGGACTTCATGTCGGACGTGCCGCACCCGTAGAGCCGGTCGCCCTCCCGGCGCGACGGCACGTTGTCGGCGATCGGCACGGTGTCGAGATGCCCCGCGAGCACCACCCGGGTGGGGCGCCCGAGGCTCGTGCGCGCCACCACCGCGTCGCCGTCCCGGTCGACCGTCAGCCCCGGCAGACCAACGAGCGCCGCCTCGACCGCGTCGGCGAGCGGCCCCTCGGAACCGCTCACCGACGCGAAGTCCACCAGCGCCCCGGTCAGCTCCCCCGCCGGCACCGCGACATCAAGTCCCATGCCAGAGACCCTACGAGCCCGGCCACCGGCTCAGGTGGCGACGCCGTGTTCGCGCAGGATGTCGTTCAGCGCCAGCTTGTCGTGGATCTGCCCCTCGGCCAGGGTGCGCAGCACGAGCATGCAGGGCATCGCGAAATCTCCCCCGGGGAAGCTCTTGACCCGGCTCGCGCCGACGGCGACGGCTCGCTCGGGGATCTCCCCGCGGGGGTACTCCTCCCCGGTGTTCGCGTCGAAGACGTGAGTGGATGCGGTGAGGATCGAGCCCGCGCCGAGTTTCGCGCCACGGTGCACCCGGGCACCATCGATGATCATTGAGCGGCTGCCGACGAAGGCGTCGTCCTCGACGATGACCGGCACCGCGTTCGGCGGCTCCAGCACGCCGCCGAGGCCGACCCCACCGGACAGGTGCACGTTCTTGCCCACCTGCGCGCAGGAGCCGACGGTGGCCCAGGTGTCGACCATCGAGCCGGAGTCGACGAAGCCGCCGATGTTGGTGTAGCTCGGCATGAGCACGGCGCCGGGGGCGATATGGGCGCCCCAGCGGACAATCGCGCCGGGGACGACGCGGACGCCGTCGAACCGGGTCTTCAGCGGCATCCGGTCGTTGTAGCGGAAGTCGCCGGCGTTCGACTCGCCCATGGGCAGAACCTTGAAGGACAGCAGGATCGCGTGCTTGGCCCGCTCATCGACGACCACCGAGCCGTCGGCGGCGACGAACGCGACCCGAGCCTCGCCGGCGTCGATGGCGTCCACGGCCGCGACGACGGCCTTGCGGGCGTCCGCGTCGGCCGGGGTGATGTCCGCCCGGCGCGCCCAGAGCTCGTCGATGCCCGAGTCCAGCGGAGAGACGAAGGATGAAGTGCTCACCAGCCCGACCCTAGCCGAGCCCGCCCCCACCCCGGAAAACCAAAGCCACTCGCTGCCGCAGAGATCACCCGCACCACGGAACACAGAGATCACCCGCACCGCGGAACGCGGCGGGCGCCGGGGCGCCCTGGCGATCGCTCAAGCGATGGACGGTTAGTCCTTCAGGCGAGCGACGGTTCGAGCCGCCGAACCGCCCACCCATCTGGCGATCTTCGAACGATCCGGCGGTGGATCACGACGATGATCGCCAGTTGCGCAGAGATAAATGCGACAAACCGGGGCACCGAACGACGATTCCCCCTGCCCAACCGACGATCATGAAGAACTGGGCCGGCGCCAGGGCGCGATGATCGCCAATTGCGCAGGGGAAACGGCGGCCGCGGAGAGGCGACCGCCCAGAATTGACACGGCGCTCAAGACAACCGCTGGCCCAGGCGACCGCTGCCCAAGACAAGCGATTGCTACCTAGTGCCGGGCCCGGCGAGGTCCGCCCGCCGACTTGATCGCCGTTTCGGCCCTCGCGCGGTCACAAAACCGCTGCGGTTACAGCCATACGAGGGCGGAAACAGCGATCTTGCTGGTCTCGCGACGAGGCCAGCCTGGCCAGATCCGGCGCCAGACCCCGGCCGGCCCAGGTCCAGTACTCCTGACCCTGGGCCGGGTGATCACCTCAGGTCGGCTGGACCGTCCTGCTCGTCCGGGCCTCCGTAGGTGTCCGCGAGACCCGCGAAGGTGTCGAAGACCCCTTGCCGGTCCGGGCCCTGACGGTCCGGGCCCTGACGGGCGGGGTCGGGCTGGCCGGGCGCCCGCTGGCCGTAACCACCCTGACCGTGGTCGGGCTGGCTGTAACCGGCCTGACTACGGTCGAGCTGACCATGGTCCGGCTGGCCATAACCACCCTGACCGTGGTCAGCCTGGCCATAGCCGGGCGGTGGGCCTGGCGGCCCGGCACCTGGCCGTGACTGCCCGTACCCGGGTTGCCCCTGACCGGCGGGACCGCGGCCGGGCGCGGGGGGCTGGTGGCCGCCGGGTGCGCCGCCTCCCGGGCCGGTGATGCGCACAGGACCGGTCGGCGGTGCCTGCCCGGCTGGCGGATAGGCGTACCCGCCGGTGCGCGGGCCGGTGGCCGGCGCGGCCGAGCGGGGTGGCGGCAGCATGGCCATGCGTTCGGGCACCGTCGCCACGTGGGCGTCCGGCGCCGTCAGCGCGACCCGGACGTGCCGCCGGCCGGCCTCGCCGTAGAACGTTCCCGGCGCGACCAGCACGCCGACGCTCGCCAGCGCGTCCACCGTCGCCCACGCGTCCTCACCGCGGGTGGCCCACAGGTACAGGCCGGCCTCGCTGTGCTCGATCGTGAACCCGGCGACGGCGAGCGCCGCGGCGAGCACGGTGCGCCGGTTGACGTACCTGGCCCGCTGGTCGGCGACGTGCATGTCGTCGGCGAGCCCCGCCGTCATGGCCGCCTGGACCGGGCCGGGCAGCATGAAGCCCGAGTGCTTGCGCAGCTCGAGCAGCTCCCGGACCAGCACCGGGTCGCCGGCGACGAACCCGGCGCGGTAGCCGGCCAGGTTCGACCGCTTAGACAGCGAGTGCACCGCCAGCAGGCCCTCGTGCGAGCCGCCGCAGACGTCCGGGTGCAGCACCGAGACGGCCCGGTTCTCCCAGCCGAGCTCGATGTAGCACTCGTCGCTGGCGACGATCACGCCTCGCTGCCGGGCCCACCCGACGACCGCCCGCATCTCCTCGACGCTCATGCAGCGGCCGGTCGGGTTGGACGGTGAGTTCAGCCACACCAGCGCCACGCCGTCCGCCGGCCCGTAGACCGGCTCGCAGCGGGCGAGCAGCGCGCCGACCTCGTACGTCGGGTACGCCGGAGTCGGCACCCAGACCCGGTCACCCGGGCCGAGGCCAAGCTGGGTCGGCAGCTGGGCGACCAGCTCCTTGGTCCCGAGCACGGGCAGCACGGCCGACGGGTCGACGCGAACGCCGAGCCGCCGGGCCATCCACCCGGCCGCCGCGTCCCGTAGCTCCGGCGTACCCCACACCTGGGGGTAGCCGGGAGAGTCCGCGGCGGCGGCGAGGGCGCGCTGGATGACCGCCGGCACCGGGTCTACCGGAGTGCCGACGGACAGGTCCACCAGGCCGTACGGGTGCTGGCTGGCCTTCTGCTTGTACTGCGCCAGCGTGTCCCAGGGAAAGTCAGGCAGCCGGACCTTCGCCCGGCCGCCCGCCCGGGTCGTGCGGGGTACGCCGGTGGGGCTGGTCAAGGCCGCGCCCTCGCTCCGTCGGCAACGAACTCCGGCCCCGTCCTCGCTTCCGGACCTCCCAGATCGGCTTCGCCGATCCGGCAGGGACCCCGACGACGGGACCTCCGTTCGTTACCTCCTGCGCTCAGTGCTCGCCCTGGGGGGCCAGCGCGGCAACCGCCGGCGGGTCGTAGTCAAGTGCGCCGACCTTGGAAGCGCCACCGGGCGAGCCGAGCTCCTCGAAGAAGCTCGCGTTCGTGTCGGTGTACGGCTTCCACTGCTCGGGCACATCGTCTTCGTAGTAGATGGCCTCAACCGGGCAGACCGGCTCACATGCACCGCAGTCGACGCACTCGTCAGGCTGGATGTAGAGCATCCGTCCGCCTTCGTAGATGCAGTCG
The DNA here is from genome assembly GCF_000166135.1 of Pseudofrankia inefficax. NCBI lineage: Bacteria > Bacillati > Actinomycetota > Actinomycetes > Frankiales > Frankiaceae > Pseudofrankia > Pseudofrankia inefficax. The sequence goes on along the minus strand of NC_014666.1, from coordinate 895,726 downwards.
ACCGGGCACTCCTCGATGCAAGCCCTGTCCTTAACATCGACACAGGGCTCGGCGATGACGTAGGTCACCGGATGTTCCTCCTCGGCTCACGGGCGACTGATTCCTTAGTATCGACCTCGACCGTTCCGTGTCGACAGCAAGGGCGTTCGCTGGTCGTGTATGTCGTCCGCATCACTCTGGCCGACATCGGCGCGCGGGTCGTGATCCGGCGCCGCATCGCGGGGCCGGTGCCGCTGACGGACGTTATCGGAACCCTCCAGTCCTGGACAGCCGGGGTGCTCACGGTCGTCGACGCGAATGGCGAGGTCACCAGGGTCGCGGAGGCCGATCTCGTCGCGGCCAAGGTCGTCCCACCGCGACCTGACCGGCGCCGGCCGGAGCCCGACCCGCCGGATCCGGAGGACAGGGGTCTGGAGGTCCGTCGATGAGCGCCCGCAGCCGAGCCCGCTTCACCGATGTCGTCAGAAGGACTCCCATCGACCTCGCCCTCGCCTGCCAGCTGATCGCCGCCGAGGCCGACCCGGAGGCCGAGACCGCCGACGTCCTCGGGGCGCTCGACCGGCTCACCGACGAGGCCCGGCCGGTCCTCGCCGCCAAGGTCTCCCGGGCCCGCGCGGCCGGCGGCCAGGCCGGGGACACGATGGCGACGTCGGAGCCGCTGGACGCCGCCGAGGCGCTGCACGAGTCGCTCGGGCTGCGCGGCGGCTACTCGGGCCTGCAGGGCGACTACGACGACCTGCGCTCGTCGCTGCTGCCGGAGGTGCTGCGCCGACGGCACGGCCTGCCGATCCTGCTCTCGGTCATCTGGCTGGAGGTGGCCGCCCGGTTGGGGGTGCCGGCCTACCCGGTCGGGCTACCGGGCCACATGGTCGTGGCGATCGGGACTCCGCGCGAGAACGTGCTGGTGGATCCGTTCGCCGGCGGGCGGCGGATCACGGTCCACGACGCGGCAGCCCGGGTTCGGGCGGCCGGTGTCCCGTTCAGCCGGGCCCAGCTCGCCCCGATGAACCGGGAGGACCTGCTCGCCCGGGTGCTGGGCAACATCCGCGTCCTGGCCGCCAGGGCGGACTCGACGTCGACCAGGCTGTGGGCGGTCGAGCTGTCCCTGCTGCTCCCGCACCATCCCGCGAGCCTGCGCCGCGAGCGCGGCGAACTGCGTATCCGCCGGGGCGACTACCTCGGCGGCGCCCGCGACCTCGCCACCTTCGCCGACGCGGTGGACGCGGCCGAGCCGACGGCGGCCGCGGCGGCCCGTGCCGCCGCCCGCGCGGCCCGCTCCCGGCTCAACTAGCCGTCCTGTTGGGCGAGTGCCCAACAAGGGCTTCGGTGCCGTCAGCGTCGAGCTGAGGCCCGCCGCGGCCCGCTCCCGGCGTCAGCCCCGAGCGGCGCGCGTCCCCGAACTACCTGGACGACCCGGGCGGCGGCAGCGTGAACGCCGTCAGGCCGCGCTTGGCCGTCCCGACGACGGCCACCGTCACCGGGGCGAGCGCGCCGAGGGCGAGGAACAGGTAGCCGGTGGTGGTGGCCCGCAGCATCAGGTCCCCCTCCGGCCGGGACGAGCCGAGCGCCAGGACGACCGGGGCCCAGCCGATCAGCACGACGAGGGCGCCCAGGCGGGTCCCGGTCAGCCAGCGGACCAGCAGCGCGACGGCGGTGTTGCCGACCAGCGCGAGCAGCAGCCCGACGGACAGGAAGACGCCCCCCAGCCGCAGCCCCTCCGGCACCCAGACGACGCCGTAGAGGCCGAGCACGAACCCGAGGACGAGCCCGAGCGCGTAAGCCGCGGCGAGAAAGAGCCGCGGCGGGTTTGCCGGCAACCGGTCGGTCGAGCCGAGCCCCGTCACCCGGGCCGCGATCGAGTCCTCCGGTCGCGCGCCGGCGGCGCCCGCGTCCGGCCCGCCGGGTGCCGGCGAGCGCGGGCCTGTGCTGGGGCGAGGCATACCTCGACAGTAGCCAGCCGCCGGACCGGCCCGCCAGGCGCCGTGGCACGGCGGCTCGCCGGTCGGCAGCTCAGGCGCCGCACCGGGTTCCGGCGCCCGGGGCTACCGGTCCGGGGTGCCGCGACCGGATCACCCGATCGGGCCGCTGCCGTAGCGTCAGAGATCGAGGCCGGCGAACAGGTCCGTCTCGTACGCGGTGCCGTCCGGCCCGTTCGTCGGGACGGGCTCGCCCCGGGTCAGGACATAGTGGTCGACGGTGAACGCCGGCTGGCCGACCCCGTCGGCCAGGGCGAAGAAGAACCCGTCGACGGCGATCTGGGTGCGGTGCGCCCGCAGCGCCGCGAGCTTCGCGTCCAGGTACTCGGGCGCCTCGATCCGGGTAGTGATGACCTCGTCCGGCACGCCCATCGGGACGTCGTCGGCGCTGGTCGCACCGTGGAACGGGGTTCCCTCGACGTCGGAGAACCGCTCGACGGCGCGCTGGACGAACGACTTCGGCAGCGCCGTCTCGTACAGCTTCGACGGTGCCCAGGGTTCGCCCGCGTCGGGAGCGAAGTCCGGGTCGGCGGCCGCGGTGAACGCCGCGACCGTGATCTGGTGCGCGCGGATGTGGTCCGGGTGGCCGTAGCCGCCGTTGGAGTCGTAGCTGACCAGGACCTGTGGCCGGACCTCACGGACGATCCGGACTAGCTCGGCGGTCGCCTCGGTGAGGTCGGCCTGCCAGAAGCAGCGCGGGTCGTCGTTGCCGGGCGTGCCCATCATGCCGCTGTCCCGGAACCGGGCCGGGCCACCGAGATAGCGCTGGTCGTCGAGGCCCAGGGCGACACAGGCCGCCGCCAGCTCGGACATCCGGTAGCCGCCGAGCTGGTCGCCGAGGTCGCTGCGCAGGTGCTCCAGCTCGGGGACGAGAACCTCGCCGAGCTCGCCGAGGGTGCAGGTGACCAGTGTGACGTGGGTGTCGGGCGTGGCCGCGTAGTGGGCGATGGAGATCCCGGTCGCGATGATCTCGTCGTCCGGGTGGGCGTGCACGAACATCACCCGGCGCGCCGGGGTCGGTGCCGTCTCGGCGGGGACGGACTGCTCGGCGGCTGTCACGCCGCCGCCCCGTCGTAGCCGCCCGGGTTGCGCCGCTGGAACTCCCAGGCGTCGCGGCACATCTCGTCCAGCCCCCTGCTGGCCCGCCAGCCGAGCGTCTCGGCCGCGTACGACGGATCGGCGTAGAGGGCGGCGACGTCCCCGTCGCGCCGCGCGACCACCCGGTGCGGAAGCTCGCGGCCGCAGGCGGCGCCGAACGCCGTCAGCAACTGCTGGACCGACGTGCCGACGCCCGTGCCGAGGTTGACCACGCGGTAGCCGGCCTCGTCGTCGAGGTGCTCCAGCGCGGCCCGGTGGCCCTCGGCGAGGTCGACGACGTGGATGTAGTCGCGGACGCCGGTGCCGTCGGCGGTCGGGTAGTCGTCGCCGAACACCGACAGGTACTCCCGGCGCCCGACCGCGACCTGCTGCAGGTAGGGCATCAGGTTGTTCGGGATGCCCCGCGGGTCCTCACCGAGCAGGCCCGACGGGTGGGCACCGACCGGGTTGAAGTAGCGCAGGGCGGTCACGTGCCAGTCGGGCTGGGCCGCGCAGACGTCCGCGAGGATCTGCTCGCACATCCACTTGGTGCGCGAGTAGGGGTTGGTCGGGCGGGCCGGCGCGTCCTCCCGAATCGGCAGGACGTCGACGTCACCGTGGATCGAGCAGGACGAGGAGAAGATCAGCCTGCGCGGGCCGTGCTCGCGCAGCGCCTCGACGAGCCGCAGCGTCGCGTTGAGGTTCGTGTCGTAGTACTCGACCGGCATCGCCACGGACTCGCCGACCGCCTTGCGGGCCGCGAAGTGGATCACAGCCTCGAACGGCGTCGCCGCGAGCAGCTTGCCGAGCGCCACCGCGTCGAGCACGTCGAGCTCGACGAACTCCAGGTTCGCGCCGGCCTCGCCCGCGACCTCCCGGATGCGCTCGACGGCCCGCGGCGAGCTGTTCGCGAAGTTGTCGACACCGACGACCCGGTAGCCGGCCGTCAACAGATCGACGCAGGTGTGCGACCCGATGAACCCGGCCGCCCCCGTCACCAGCACCGTCTTGTCCGCAGCTGACACAGATCACCCGTCTCGTCGGTCCGGCGGCACCCCCACCCCCGGATACGCACTTCTGCCCGGCTCTGACGGTACCGACCGCCCCGCCCCGCTCACGGCCCCGGGTACACCGGCCCCCAGAAACCTGAGGCAGCCCCCGGGCCCCGGCGGCGCGCAGGCGCGGAGGCCCGTCCACGGAGCGAAGCGAACGTGACCGGGCCACAACTCCCGTGACCGGAGACCTGACCTACCAGATCGCTGCCGCGATCCAGCAGAAACCCCGCAGGCGCGCCTGCGTCAGCGAACCGCATAGTCGACCCCCGGCCACAACGGCGCGCAGGCGCACCTGCGCGGAGGCCCGGCCCCCGAGCGAAGCGAAGGGGGTTGGGCCGCAGCGCAGGTCGCCGGAGCGCCCGTGAGCGGAGGAGGACGCGGCGCGGAGTGGTCGTCCGAGCCGCCAGGCGAGGACGGCCGCGGAGCGCCGCGCCCGGACGGAGCGAACCAGAAACTCAGTTAGACCGACGCCGCGCCCGCAGCTTCTCCCGGTCAGCCGCGAGGAGCGCGACCTTGCGGATTCGGACCGTGGCCGGGGTGACCTCGACGCACTCGTCCTCGCGGCAGAACTCCAGCGCCTGCTCCAGGGTGAGCTGGCGGTGCGGGGTCAGCCGGACCAGCTCGTCGCCGGTCGAGGAGCGCATGTTGGTGAGCTTCTTCTCCTTGGTCGGGTTGACGTCCATGTCGTCGGCCCGGGAGTTCTCACCGACGATCATGCCTTCGTAGACGTCGATCATCGGCGGGACGAACATCGTGCCGCGCTCCTGCAGGTTGAACAGGGCGTAGGCGGTGGTCGGGCCGGACCGGTCGGCGACCATCGAGCCGGTCGCCCGGGTGCGCAGCTCGCCGAACCAGGGCTCGTAGCCCTCGAAGACGTGGTGCAGCAGGCCGGTGCCGCGGGTCTCGGTGAGGAACTCGGTGCGGAAGCCGATCAGGCCGCGCGCCGGCACCAGGTACTCCAGCCGGATCCAGCCCGTACCGTGGTTGATCATCTGCTCGACTCGGCCCTTGCGGACCGCGAGCAGCTGGGTCAGCGTGCCGAGGAACTCCTCGGGCGCGTCGATCGTGAGGCGCTCGACCGGCTCGTGCAGCTTGCCGTCGACCTCGCGGGTGACGACCTGCGGCTTGCCGACGGTGAGCTCGAAGTCCTCCCGGCGCATCAGCTCGACCAGGACGGCCAGCTGCAGCTCGCCTCGGCCCTGGATCTCCCAGGTGTCCGGCCGCTCGGTCGGCAGCACCCGGATCGACACGTTGCCGACCAGCTCCGCGTCGAGGCGGGCCTTGACCAGCCGCGCGGTCAGCTTCTTGCCTGACTTGCCGGCCAGCGGCGAGGTGTTGACGCCGACCGTCATGCTGATCGACGGCTCGTCGACGGTGATGACCGGCAGCGGGCGCGGGTCCTCCGGGTCGGCCAGCGTCTCACCGATCGTGATGTCCGGGATGCCGGCGATGGCGATGATGTCGCCGGGGCCGGCCGACTCGGCGGGCGCCCGGTCCAGCGCCTGGGTGACCAGCAGCTCGCTGACCTTGACCCGCTCCTGGGTGCCGTCGGCGCGGCAGAGCATGACCTGCTGGCCGCGGCGGATCGTGCCGTTGTGCACCCGGCACAGCGCGAGCCGGCCCAGGTACGGGGAGGCGTCCAGGTTGGTGACCAGGGCCTGCAGCGGCGCGCCCTCGACATAGGTCGGCGCCGGGATGGTCTCCAGCAGCAGGTCGAACAGCGGCTTGAGGTCCGGGGAGTCCGGGCTGTCGCCGTCGGCCGGGCGGCTCATCGAGGCCCGGCCGGCCTTCGCGTTGCAGTAGACGATCGGGAAGTCGATCTGCTCCTCGTCCGCGTCGAGGTCGAGGAAGAGCTCGTAGGCCTCGTCGACGACCTCGGCGATCCGGGCGTCGGAGCGGTCGACCTTGTTGATGACGAGGATGACCGGCAGCCGGGCGGCGAGCGCCTTGCGCAGCACGAACCGGGTCTGCGGCAGCGGGCCCTCGCTCGCGTCGACCAGCAGCAGCACCCCGTCGACCATCGCCAGGCCCCGCTCGACCTCGCCGCCGAAGTCGGCGTGGCCCGGAGTGTCGATGATGTTGACGGTCGTGTCGCCGTAGCGGACCGCGGTGTTCTTCGCGAGGATGGTGATGCCCTTCTCGCGCTCCAGGTCCATCGAGTCCATCACCCGGTCGGTGAGGTCTTCGCTGGCGTGGGCGCTGAAGGCACCGGACTGGCGCAACATCGCGTCGACGAGGGTTGTCTTCCCATGGTCGACGTGCGCGATAATCGCGATGTTCCGACGGTCGTTGCGGCTGCGGACCTCGCCCGCGGCGGACTCGGTGCTGGCGGGCACGGCGTCGGTCGCGGTGCTGGTCTGCTCAGTGCTGGTGGGCACGGTGGCGGGCTCCGGGGCGGACAGGGGGCGCTCGACCCCGAGATGGGCTTGACTGCTGGAACGCCCGGGTCCGACGTGACGGGGCGCGATTACGCGCCAAGCCAGGCGTGCCGACAGCCCGGGCGGCTCGACCGACGAGATCTCCGACGTCGAGGACTCGCGAATCGCGAACTCAGGCGCCGACAACTCGGACCGCGACAAACACGGACGTCGAGAACGAGGACCGACTCGGGCTTCCGTTCCATCGTACGGACTCGACTGGCGGGCTTACCTGGCGCGAGAGTCTGGACACCCACCGGCCGGCGAGATTTCAACAACAACTTGTCCCTGCACGCCCTGCGTCGGGCCCGATCGGCGACGGACATGTGGCACCGGTCACCTGTCCCGCCCGAGCGGCACGGGCTCGGACCCGGGTTGTGACGTCAGTCGCCGGCCGTCAGCGGAGCCGGATCGAGCAGCCTGCCGCGCATCGCCTCTACCAGCGGCAGATCCGCCGGCAGCCAGGAGACGTCGTCCAGCTCGGCGACGGTCAGCCAGCGCAGCTCGCCGCCCTCGACCGCGCGGGGCGTGCCGGCCAGAATCCGGCCGAACCAGACCCGCAGCCGCCAGCCGGGGCTGGCGAGATCCGCCTGGCCGAGGAACGAGCCGATCTCGATCTCGACGTCGAGTTCCTCGCGGCATTCCCGCGCCAGCGCGGCCAGCTCGCTCTCGCCGGGCTCCACCTTGCCGCCGGGGAACTCCCACATCCCGGCGTAGGCGGGCGGGGACGTGCGGCGGGCGGCCAGGACGCGCCGGGTGTCGTCGAGGAGCGCGATCGCCACCACCAGCCGGCCCCGGCTCGCCGCCGAGCTGACCGCGGCCCGGCCGCCGGCGGTGTCATCCGAGCCCGCGGCGCGGGTCGCACCGGGGTGCCTCGCCGAACGACCGCCGGCCGCCCCGGCCCGAGCGGCGGGGCCGGTCACCAGACCGCCACCGAGCACCGAATCGGCCCCGGCGGTGCGGCCCGCATCCGGCTCGGGATTCATAGCTCTTGACTTTCCCAGAACGCGACCCCATTGGGTATAGCCACCCCATCCGAACTGGGACCTATGGCCTCGCGGCGCCCACGCCGGTCGCGGGCGGCCAGTCGGTGAGAGGGTGAGGCCATGCCCGACATGCCGGAGCTCCCGGCGCCGGCATCCGGAGAGCCACACTTCCCCGGGGTCCTGCCGCTTCCGAGGACGTCGCCGCCGGACTGCCCGCCCAGCGCCGTGGTTCGGCAGCGGGACTCCCCCGCCATCCGGTCGGCCGCCTCGCCCTCGCCTGGCTCGCCGACCGTCGTCTGGGTCACCCGACCGCGCCCCGGACGGATCGTCGGCGTCGACGCGGCGCGCGGCGCGGCACTGCTCGGGATGGCCGCGACGCACGTGTTGCCCGACTTCGACTCCCAGGGCCACCTGACCTGGGCGTTCCGGATCGCGGCCGGACGGTCGGCGGCGGCGTTCGCCGTGCTCGCCGGGGTGGCGCTCGCCCTCGTGGCGGCCCGGACGCCCCGGCCGCACCTCGCGACGCTGGTGCGGGCGCTGTGCATCGGGCTGGTCGGGCTGGTCCTGGGCGAGACGCGCACGCCACTCGCGGTGATCCTGGTCTACTACGCGGTGTTCTTCCTGCTCGTGCTCCCGCTGCTGCGGGCGCCCCGTTGGGCCCTGGCCGTCGTCGCCGCGGTCACGCTGGCTGGCGAGCCGTGGCTGAGCCAGCTCGTCCGCCCGCACCTGCCGGCGCCGATCACGGCCAACCCCTCGTTCGGCACGCTGGCGACCGCGCCGGGTCGACTGGTGCTGACCCTTCTGCTGACCGGCTACTACCCGGCGCTGGCGTGGGTCGGGTACCTGGCTGTCGGGATGCTCGTCGGCCGGCTCGACCTGCGGTCGGCCCGGACCGCCGGCTGGCTGCTCGTCGGCGGCGCCGCGACCGCCGTGGCGGCGAAGACCCTGTCCTGGTTCCTGCTCGGGCCGCTCGGCGGGCGGTCCGCGATTCTCGCCACGAACGCGGTGCTGCCGGGGATCGGGCCGGTGGGGCCCGAACAGGCCTCCCGGCTGCTCGCCGCCGGGCTCTATGGGAGCACGCCGACCCAGAGCTGGTGGTGGCTCGCGGTCTCCTCACCACACGCGACGACGCCGCTCGACCTTGCCCACACCACCGGGACGGCGATCGCGCTGCTGGGCCTGGCGCTGCTGGTGGCCCGGCTCGGCGCCGACGGACGGCTGGGCCGGATTCTGCTCTGGCCGCTCGCCGCTGTCGGCTCGATGACGCTGACCTGGTACACCCTGCACGCCGCGCTGCTCGCGACCGACGCGCTGCCGGACGACCCGAACCGCTCCTACGTCCTGCAGGTCGTGGTGGCGCTCGTCCTCGCCAGTGCCTGGCGGGCGACCCGCCGCCGCGGACCCCTCGAGGCCGCCGTCGCCGCGGCCGCCCGGGCCGCCACCCGCCGAGGCGCGGTCGCGACCGAGTGACTCCCGTGCCGCGACGCCGGGCCCCGGAGTTCTACAGGTCGCGGGCGTGCGCCGCGACCGGCCGCGGTGCCGGCGCCGCGACCCGGCCACGGCCAGCCGACTGGAGCGCGGCCGCGGCGAAGCTGACGACGGTGGCGACCGAGCCCACCAGGAGCAGCAGCGCCCGCCCGGCCGCGGCGGGCCGGCCGTGTACCGCCTGCCTCAGCCCGTCGACGACGCCGGCCGGCAGCACCCGCAACAGGAAGTCCTGCTCGGGACCCAACGCCGATCCGCGACGCCCCACCCGCACCGGGCCACCCTCATCACGGGTAATCATTCGAAGAATCGCCTTCGAACGGCCCTCTTCCCAACACCGGCGCAACACATAAGACGCCGAGCTCCGCTCCCGCGGCACACGATGGTGAATCACGGCCGCCGGCTCGTACAGAAACCTGCCGCCCCGATGCAGCCGCTGCGCCCGGATACAGAACTCCGTCTCCTCGCACCCGGCCGCGCCCTTCGCCTTACGGCCCAGGCGGTCGTCAAAACCACCGACCTCATCGAAGAGACCACGCCGGAACAACGCGCAACCGCCGAACACGTTCCGGACCGGCTGGCGAACCTTCGGCAGGCCCCGATGGCTACAGCCGACCGTCCACAGCAACTCGTCCGGGAACCACTCCGGCTGCCGGGATTCCCAGGCCGGTACCGTCCGCCCACCCACACCCAGGACATCCGGGGAACCCGCCACCGCGGCGATCAACGACTCCAACCAGGTCGGCTCCGCCGTCGCGTCATCATCCAGAAAAGCGACAAGATCCGTCGTGACCGCTCGCAGCCCCGTGTTCCGGGCATTCGACAGACCCGTCCGGCCACCGGTCGACAGGATCAGCTCGTCACCATCGCGGTCGCGCAACTTCTTCAGCAGATCGTCGTCGCCGTCGACGACGACGACAACCTGGACAGGGCCACAGGTCTGTGTCCGGAGCGAGTCCAGGGCCGCGACCAGCAACGGGAAACGCGAGACCAGGTGACTACAGACGACCACACTCACCGTGCTCATACGGCCTCCTCCGCTCGCTCCGTCGCGCGCTGACTCAGTCCGGACCGAACGTTGGGTCATGGCAACGCCCGCGGGCGCGCCCAAGGGAGCCTGCCCTGGAGAGGCCAACCTCCGGCGTGCGTCGCGGACCTGGCAACCAGGCAGTAACGGAAGATTACGCCACGACGCTCAGCCCGCCGGCTTGGAGGGTCAGACGTTGAAACGGAAGTCGACGACGTCACCATCGGCCATGACGTAGTCCTTGCCTTCCATCCGGACCTTGCCAGCGGCGCGGGCCGACACCATGGAGCCGGCGGCCATCAGGTCGTCGAACGAGACGATCTCGGCCTTGATGAAGCCGCGCTGGAAATCGGTGTGGATCACCCCGGCGGCCTCGGGCGCGGTGGCACCCTTCCGGATGGTCCAGGCCCGCGCCTCCTTCGGGCCCGCGGTGAGATAGGTCTGCAGCCCAAGGGTGTGGAAACCGATCCTGGCCAACGCGGCGAGGCCGCTCTCGCTCTGGCCGAGCGAGGCGAGCAGCTCCGCCGCGTCCTCCTCGGGCAGCTCCGCCAGCTCGGCCTCGACCTTCGCGCACAGCACGACCGCGTCGGCCGGGGCGACGAGCCCGGTGAGCTCCTTGCACCGCGCGTCGTCGGACAGGACGTCCTCATCGACGTTGAAGACGTACAGGAAGGGCTTGGCCGTCAGCAGGAACAGCTCACGCAGCGCCACCAGGTCGATCTTCGGCTCTGACGACAGGGGCCGCCCCGCGTCCAGCACGGCTCGCGCGGCCTCGACGGCGGTCAGCAAGGCCTGCTTGGACTTGTCCATCCTGGCCTCCTTGGCCAGGCGGGGCAGCCGGTTGTCGACGGTCTGCAGGTCGGCGAGGATCAGCTCGGTGTTGATCGTGGCGATGTCATCGGCCGGGTCCACCCGGCCCTCGACGTGCACGACGTCGGGGTCCGAGAACACCCGGACCACCTGGCACACCGCGTCCGACTCGCGGATGTTGGCGAGGAACTTGTTGCCCAGGCCCTGCCCCTCGGCCGCGCCGCGCACCAGGCCCGCGATGTCGACGAAGCTCACCGTCGCCGGAACCACCCGTGGGTCGCCATACAGCTTGGCCAGCTCCGCGAGACGCGAGTCCGGCACGCCGACGACGCCGACATTGGGCTCGATCGTCGCGAAGGGATAGTTGGCGGCCACCACGTCGTTACGGGTCAACGCGTTGAAAAGCGTCGACTTGCCGACGTTGGGCAGCCCGACGATGCCGATCGACAGACCCATAGGCCAATCCTACGATCACGCGTGCCTGGACGGCCGCGTGATCTGGGCGCGCTGAGCGCGCCCTCTGCCTGGAGCGGGGTCGGGGCGCACAGGCGGGGTCGCGGCTTGATGAGCTGGGCGTGGTGGGTGCGCCGCGATTGCGGCCTGGACGGCCGCCGTCAACGGCACACGCTGAGCGCTGCCCCCGGCCAGAACGAGGTCGGGGCGCACAGGCGGGCCGCGCCTTCCCGACCTGGGCGTGGTGGGTGCGTCGCGATTGCGGCCTGGACGGCCGCGGTGATCGTGGCCGGGTTACCGCGCCGGCTCACCGGGCTGGGGTGCCGGGCCGGGGGCTGACATCGGCACGTGGGATCTGGGTTGGCCTCGGCGTGCGTCGAGGAGCTGGGGGCGGTGATCGCCGTTTGGGCCCCGTCGTGGTTGTAGGAACGCGCGGATCACGACCATGGGAGGGCTCAAACGGCGATCAACTGCCTGGCGGCAGCAGGCAGCGTGCGCGGGCTGCGGGCTGCGGGCTGCGGGCTGCGGGCTGCGGGCTGCGGGCTGCGGGGAGTTTTGTCGGTGGTGCGTGATTGCCTGTGGGCATGGACGCCACCGGGGTGCTGCTCGCCTTGCTCTGCCTCGCGCTCGGGGCCGCGGGTGGCTATCTCGTGGGGCGGCAGGCGGCACGCCAGCAGGCGACGGCGGACGTGGCCGGCATGCGGACGGCGCTGGAGTACGAGCGCCGTTCGGCCACGGAGCGGGTCGAGCTCGTCGAGCACAGCCAGCGGCGGCTCACCGAGACCTTCGAGGCGTTGTCGGCGCGGGCGCTCGAAGGGGCGAGCCGACAGTTCCTTCAGCTCGCCTCGGCCCGCTTCGACGAGGCGGGAACCCGCGCCCAGGGTGATCTGGAGGCTCGCCGCGCCGCCGTCGAGAGCCTGGTCGCGCCGCTGCGGGACACGCTGACCAAGATGGAGGACCGGCTGCGCGAGCTGGAGACGGCCCGGACCGAGGCCTACGCGACGCTCGTCGAGCAGGTTCGCTCGGTGCGCGAGGCGTCGGACGGGCTGCGCACCCAGACGGCGCAGCTCGTGACCGCGCTGCGCAAGCCGCAGGCCCGGGGCGCCTGGGGCGAGCTGCAGCTGCGCCGCGTCGTCGAGGTCGCCGGCATGCTGAACCGCTGTGACTTCACCGAGCAGCTGACGATGACCGGCGACGGCGCCGAGGCGACCCAGCGGCCGGACCTGGTCGTTCACCTGGTCGGCGGGCGCAGCATCGTCGTGGACTCGAAGGTCCCGCTGTCCGCGTTCCTCGAGGCGGCCGAGAGCACCGACGAGGCCGTACGTGCCGAGCGGATCGCCGCGCATGCCCGCCACGTCCGCACCCATGTCGACCAGTTGAGCTCGAAGGCCTACTGGCGCCGGCTCGACTCGCCCGAGTTCGTGGTGCTGTTCATCCCGGCCGAGGCCTTCCTCGCGCCCGCGCTCGACCATGACGCTGGCCTGCTCGAATACGCGGCCGGGCGCAATGTCGTGATCGCCACCCCGACCACCCTGATCGCGCTGCTGCGCACGGTCGCCTACGCCTGGACTCAGGAGGCGCTGACCACCCGGGCAAAGGAGGTCTACGACCTCGGCAAGGAGCTCTACAACCGGCTCGGGACGCTCGGCGAGCACGTCGATCGGCTGGGCACGTCGCTCGGGCGGGCGGTCGAGAGCTACAACGCGACCGTCGGCTCGCTGGAGAGCCGGGTGCTGGTGCAGGCACGCCGGCTCGCCGCGATGGAGTTCGTCGAGGACGAGCTCGCCAGCCCACGGCCGGTCGAGCTCGGTGTCCGCCCGGTCACCGCTCCCGAGCTAAGGCTCGACGCGGAGGTAGGGCCGGCGGTCGGCATCGTCCTGGATGCGACCGGCTCCCCGGCGGCGGCCCGAGCCTCGGAGCCCGCCATGGTGGGGCTCGTATCCTCCGTCCCCGCCGCGACGGTTCCGGGCGGCGCGGACACCGTTGGTGCCGACAGCACTTCACGGAGTGCCTGAAGTCACACGGATCGCCGGCAAGATCGGCGGATGGTACGGCCGCGACGTATCGCTCTGACGTTTTCTTAAAGCCGGAGCGGTACGTTGCCCCCGTGAGCCTCCCCGACCGGGAACCCGCGGGCTCGCGCGGTCGCGCCGAGCGTCCGCGCGGGTCAACCGACCGAGCCTCCGTCGGCCGACGGCGTCCCACCGTGCAACCCACGACGGTCGTCAGCCAGAACCGTCGTGGGCTGACCGCCTTCGGCGCGTCGCTGATCGTGCTGATCATCAGTGCGGTGGGCGCGGCCGCGGACGTCGCCGTGTTCGGCAACCTGAGCTGGATCTTCGGTGTGCTGTTCGTGCTCGCCTGCGTGGCCAGCGCGTTGCGTACCCACGTCGATGACCTGGTCGGAGTGGCGATCATGCCGCCGCTGATCTACGCGGTGATCACTGTCGCCGTTGGCTTCCTGCACCCGGCGTCCGGCAGCGGCGGCGGACTGCGGACCGAGGCCATCGACATCGGGTCCGAGCTGATCCTGCGGGCTCCGAGCCTGCTGATCGCCGAACTTCTGGTCATCCTCGTCGCCCTCGTCCGCGCCCGGCGGGCGACGGTCGCCCGGCGGGAACGCGCCCGCGCCCTGGCCAGCCGCACCCGCCGCGACCGCGACGACTTCACGCCTCGCTGACGGACCGACCGCCGTGCGGCGTGGGGGAAGCACCCGCGCCGCCGGCCAGCCCGGCAGGGGCGGCGAGGCCGGAACGGGCGGGCAGGCCAGAACGGGCGGCGCGAGCGCCGTAACGAGGGCGTTCAGCAACCTGGCGTCGCTTGACCACCAGACCGGCACAGCGGTGCGGCCGACGCGTCCGAGCGACGGATCCTGGCGATGCGCGGCCACGCGCCGTGTTATCAACGTGTTATGTGCCTGTGGTCCGGGAAGCGCAGTGGGCTGGCTGCCTGGTTGCGTACCTGTACCTGCGGCCATATTTTCCAGGCGCACCAGCACTATCGCGCGGGCACCGATTGCGGATTGTGCGAGTGTGGCAAATTTTCGCGTTTCCGGCGAAATACCCCATAACCACGCGTCCGGGCGCGTGGGCGGAAGCGCCGTGCCCGGCACATGGACCGCGAGAAATGTCGCCAGCCGGGCATGCGGCGGCGCCCCGGACAGGCCGGGCCCATCGCCCGACCAGGTCCGCGCGAGCAGGTTCCTGTCGAGAAGCAAGCCGGCTGACGTGCGCCCCGCCCCGCCTCACGGCTATGGCGCCGAGAGGCCCGGCCGCCTTGCGCGAACCCCGGCCGTCCTGCGCGAACCGGAGCCGGCATCGCTGCTCGGGCACCGCCGCCACCTGCACCTTCGGCCACTTCTCCGAGCATGGCCGATAGCTGGTTGCTCCGACAACCGTCGCGACCCGCGTTCGGCCGACCGCGCTCCGAAATGAACCGGCACCGACGGGTCGAGGCCCGTATCGCACCCCTCACAGCGGCGGATGAGCCACCGCGGGCGGATGCTACCGTTACTGCGCGATGGCGGTCAGGCCTGACAACACAGGCCTCGCATCACAGGCCGGACAACGCAGAAACGACAGCACGGAAATAGCGAGCATGAGAAGCACCGGAGGCGGGGGCCGGTGCGGGCCAGAATTGTCACCAGAACGTCGGACGGCTGCCACCTCGTTCCGGCATACGGCTACGTCGCACAGTCACCCAGGCTTCAGGCGTGAGTGATCGTGGGACCGTCGGCCGAGAGGACCAGATAACTCCGACTTCCGGGGGCAGGGCCGGTACGTATGAGGCTCGCCCGACAGAGGCGTCGCGCGCGAAATTCCAGGGGGGAAGGAACTTGACCGCGACAGGCTCAGTGCCGGCGATCAGCATCGTCATTCCGACGCTGAACGAGGCTCGAAACGTGCCACACATTTTCCGCATCCTGCCGCGGGACGCGGAGATCGTCCTGGTCGACGGCCGCTCCACCGACGGCACCGAGGAGGTCGCGCGCGCCCTGCGTCCGGACTGCGTCGTTGTGCATCAGACCAGGAAGGGCAAGGGAAACGCGTTGGCGGCCGGGTTCGCCGCCGCGACGGGCGACATCATCGTCATGCTCGACGCCGACGGTTCCGCGGATCCCGGCGAGATCAAGGACTTCGTCCAGGTGCTCGTCGACGGCGCGGACTTCGCCAAGGGCTCCCGCTTCATCAAGGGTGGCGGCAGCAGCGATATCACCCGGCTACGGGCCCGCGGCAACCACGGGCTGAGTGGCCTCGTCAACATCCTGCTGCGGCACCGGTTCACGGATCTCTGCTACGGCTACAACGCGTTCTGGTCGTACTGCCTGCCGGTGCTGGACCTGCGCCCCGGCGAGAAGGGCCAGGAACCGCAGTGGGGCGACGGCTTCGAGGTCGAGACCCTCATCAACATCCGGGCGGCGCGCGGCGGGCTGACTATCGTCGAGGTCCCGAGCTACGAGCACCCGCGCCTCATGGGCGTCACGAACCTCAATGCGTTCTCGGATGGCATGCGCGTCCTACGGACCATTTTCGTCGAGGCGTTCCGTCCGCTGTCCCGAAGCGTGCTGCTGGAAGCGGCGTACGGGCGAGCTCAGCTGCGCCGCAAGCTCGCCGAGAAGGCGGCACCGGTCGAGGAGTCGTACCGGCGCCCAGCCTGACCGCGGCGACCCCGCAGGTGGTCAGTCCCGAGCGACGCACCGCGCTCCGGCTGGAGCCGGTGCGCTCGCTCGGGCCCGCCGTCCTGGAACGAGCCGTTTCCTAAAACGGGACGGTCGAGTAGGCCTGCAGCTTCGTGAGCTGATGCTGGCTGTCGACCCGGCGGATGGTTCCGCTGCGGGAACGCATGACCAGCGAGGACGTGCTGGCGCCGCCGGGGCGGTAGCGGACGCCCGCGAGCAGCTCGCCGTCGGTGATGCCCGTGGCGACGAAGAAGACGTTGTCGCTGTTGACCAGGTCCCGGGTGGACAGCACCCGGTTCACGTCGAGGCCGGCGGCGGTGACCTTCGCCCGCTCGGCGTCGTCGGTCGGCCACAGCCTGCCCTGGATGACACCGCCCAGGCAGGTCACGGCGCAGGCCGTGATGATGCCTTCCGGGGTGCCCCCGACGCCGAGCAGGAGATCGACGCCGGTGTCGTCGGAGGCCGCCATGACGGCGCCGGCGACGTCTCCGTCGGAGATCAGCTTGACGCGGGCGCCGGTGGCGCGGATCTCGTCGACCAGGTCGGCGTGGCGCGGGCGGTCGAGGACGACGACGGTGACGTCGCGCGGGAGGATGCCCTTGGCCTTGGCGACCGCGCGGACGTTGTCCTCGACCGAGGCCGTGATGTCCACGACGGACGCCGCTTCGGGGCCGGTGACGAGCTTGTCCATGTAGAAGCAGACGCTCGCGTCGTACATCGTGCCGCGCTCGCTGACGGCCATCACCGAGACGGCGTTGTTCATGCCCTTGGACGTCAGCGTGGTCCCGTCGACCGGGTCGACGGCGACGTCGCACTCGGGACCCTCGCCCGAGCCGACCTCCTCGCCGTTGAACAGCATCGGGGCTTCGTCCTTCTCGCCCTCCCCGATGACGACGACGCCACGCATCGAGACGGTGCCGACCAGACGGCGCATCGCGTCGACGGCGGCACCATCCGCCCCGTTCTTGTCGCCACGGCCCACCCAGCGAGCGGCAGCGAGCGCGGCGGCCTCGGTGACCCGGACCAGTTCGAGCGCCAGGTTGCGGTCCGGCGCCTGGCCTTGGACGGCAAGCGGTTCGGGGACGGCCCCGCTCTCATGTGCCACGGCAGAAGCGTAGTGGTCCGGCCCGTTCCCGGCCCACACTTGTGATGGCCGCCCAATGTCCTTGACGGGAACCATCCCGTCTTTGACGGGGTCCGGGCGGGAGCCACGGGGCGGGGGTGGCCGTCACGCCCCCTCCGCGTGACGGTCACCCCCGCTCCGCTTCAGACGCCGAAGGACCCCGAATGGTTGCGTCCGCGTTCGGTGCGTGGCGGGCGCCACGCTCCCCGGTCCGCCTCGCGGCGGCGTGACCGGGATGATGGGGGTGTGGCACGTGCGCGTGGTCAGGAGACCGTCCGGGACATGGTGCTCTCGCTTGCCGTGGTGATGGCTGGTGTGCTCCTGTTCTTCCTCTTCGTGATGCCGAGGGGCAACGGGCAGCAGGTCAAGGTGGTCTCCGACGCGACCACCTCCGTCCAGTCGTTCGCCCGGCAGGCGCCCTATCCGGTGCTCGCGCCGACCGGTCTCGGCCAGAACCTCTGGAAGCCGACCTCCCTGCGGATGCAGGTGCCCGGTTCGGTCGCGGGCCAGGCGCACCAGGCCATGCTGACGATCGGCTACGTCATCGACCGCAAGAACGACCAGACCTTCGCCCGGTACGAGGTCACGAACGACCCGAACGCCGTGCAACAGGTACTCGGCAACCGGCCGGTGACCGGGACGACGACGCTGGGCGGCCAGCCCTGGGAACTGCGCCCGGACAACGACGGGCACCTGGCCCTCACCCGCGTCGTCGGGGCGGCCACGATCATCGTCGACGACGGTGCCGGTGCCGGTGGCGCCGACCGGGCCGACCTCGAAGCCCTCGCCGCCTCACTGCGCCCCGTCCAGGCCGCCACGTCCTGACGACTGCAACTGTCGCCGCGTCGACAGGGCCGGCCACGGCCCGAGGCGGGCAAGATCGCTGTTTTGGCCCTCGCGTGGTCGTAACCACAGCGGTTTTGTGACCACGGGAGGGCCGAAACGGCGATCAAGCCAGCGGGCGGCCCTCGTCGCCGAGCCTGGCGCTCGTCAGTTGGCGGCGGTTCCGGCGGCCTGGTCCGGCTGGGCCGCGGCGATGCGGGCACGGGCCCCGTCGAGAAGGTCCTGGCAGGTCCGGGCCAGCGCCTCGCCGCGCTCCCAGAGGGCGAGCGACTCCTCGAGGGTGATCCCGCCGGCCTCGAGCCGGCGCACCACGTCCTCCAGTTCGGCGCGGGTGGCCTCGTAGGTGGGCGGACCTGGCCGCGTGGCGGTCGGCTCGGTCATGAGGGTCTCCCGGAGCTTGGGGCGGTCAACTGGGATGCGGCGTCCGGCGGCGGCTGGGACGGCAGCGGGTCCGCCACCGTCGCGGCGAACGAGCCCCGCGCGACGCGGACCTGCAGCGTCTGGTGGGCGGTCAGGTCCACCGGGTCGCGGATGATCGCCCCGCTGGACCCGTCCTGGACGAGGGCGTAGCCCCGGTCGAGCGTCGCGGCCGGCGACAGCGCCCGCAGCCGGGCGGCCGCGTGTGCCACATCGCGCCCGGCGACGTCGACCGCGTGCGTGACGCACCGGAAGGCGCGCCGGGTCAGGGCCTCCACCGCCTCGGAGCGGCGGTCGAGATCACGCAGCGGGGCGGCCAGCGCGGGCCGGCCACGCAGGTCGGTCAGCGCCCGGCTCTCGCGGTCGAGCCGGTGCTCGACGACGCGGCGGGCCCGCCCGCGCAACTGGGCGACCAGCGCGGCCTGCTCGCCGACGTCGGGGACGACCTTCTTGGCCGCGTCGGTCGGCGTGGAGGCGCGGACGTCGGCGACGTAGTCGAGCAGGGGGCTGTCCTGCTCGTGTCCGATCGCCGACACCACCGGGGTCCTGGCCGCGGCGACCGCCCGCAGCAGCGCCTCGTCGGAGAAGGGCAGCAGGTCCTCCAGCGAGCCGCCGCCGCGCGCGATCACGATGACCTCGACCTCCCGGTCGGCGTCCAGCTCGCGCAGCGCGTCGATGACCTGGCCCGCCGCCAGCGGCCCCTGTACGGCGACCTCGCGGGTGACGATCCGGACCGCCGGCCAGCGGCGGCGGGCGTTCTCGACCACGTCCCGCTCGGCGGCGCTGGCCCGGCCCGTGATCAGGCCGACCGCGCCGGGCAGGAACGGCGGCCGGCGCTTGCGGGACGCGGCGAACAGCCCCTCGGCGGCCAGCAGCTGACGCAACGCCTCCAGCCGGGCGAGCAGCGCGCCGACCCCGACCGGGCGGATCTCGAAGACCTGAAGGGCCAACGTGCCCCGCCCCGGGTGGAAGGACGGCTTGCCCCAGACGACGACCCGCGCGCCGTCCGTCAGCGCGGGCCCGACGGCGTCGAGCACCGTCCGGGGGCAGGTGAGCCGCAGTGAGACATCCGCCACCGGGTCGCGCAGCGTCAGGAACGCGGTGCTCATCCCAGGCCGGCGGGAGATCTCCGTGACCTGGCCTTCGACCCAGATCCGGCCCAGCCGGTTGATCCAGTCCCCGAGCGCGCGCGACACCGTCCGCACTGGCAGCGGTTCTTCGGGCGTCGAGGTCATGGTCACCCCTGCACGTTAGGCGGTCGGGACCAACGCTGTGTGGGACGGATCGCGTCAACGCGTGACGCACCGGCGGCCGGTCTTCCCGCCGGGGCTGTGCCGCGTAGACTGCCGAGACATGGGGCGGGTCCTTTTGGCCAAGCCGCGCGGCTACTGCGCCGGTGTCGATCGAGCGGTTCAGACCGTGGAGAAGGCACTGGAGCTGTATGGCGTTCCGGTATACGTGCGTAAGCAGATCGTGCACAACGCCCACGTCGTCAAGACGTTGGAAGCGAAGGGCGCGATCTTCGTCGAGGAGACGGAAGAGGTGCCGCACGGTGCCACCGTCGTGTTCTCCGCGCATGGGGTAGCACCCACCGTGCACGAGGAGGCGTCTGAGCGAAAGCTGCGGACGATCGATGCCACCTGCCCGCTGGTGACCAAGGTGCACTCCGAAGCGCGCCGGTTCGCCCGGGAGGACTACGACATCCTGCTCATCGGCCATGAGGGCCATGAGGAGGTAGTCGGGACCACCGGGCAGGCGCCGGACCGCATCCACCTGGTGGACGGCCCGGAGGACGCGGCGGACGTGAAGGTGCGTGACCCGAAGCGGGTCGCCTACCTCTCGCAGACGACGCTGTCCGTCGACGAGACGATGACCACGGTCGATGCGCTGCGCGAGCGGTTCCCGCATCTGACCGGGCCGCCGAACTCGGACATCTGCTACGCGACCCAGAACCGCCAGGTGGCGGTGAAGGAGATCGCGAACGCGGTCGACCTGATCCTGGTCGTGGGCTCGCCGAACTCGTCGAACTCGGTCCGCCTCGTCGAGGTCGCCCTGGACGCCGGCGCGCCGGCGGCCTACCTGGTCGACAACTGCGAGCAGGTCAACGACGCGTGGCTCCAGGGCGTCGAGACCGTGGGCGTCACCAGCGGTGCGTCCGTGCCGGAGGAGCTGGTCACCGAGCTGATGTCCTGGCTCGCGGAGCACGGCTTCAACGATGTGGAGGAAGTCACCTCCACCGAGGAGCACCTGCTCTTCGCGCTCCCGCCGGAGCTGCGCCGTGACATGCGCCGCATGAAGGAAAGCGCCGCCACCAGCTGAGCGAGCGGAAGACTCTGCAACACACAAGGGCCGCGCCAGGTGCGCGGCCTTTGTCGTCGGCGCGGCCAGGCGAGCCGGTCCGGGAGCCCGTGCGCGCCGGCACCCGCCTGATCGAAGATGACCGGTGGCAGCATCATCAGGACGACGCGCCGGTCCAGGACGAGGAGTAGCGGGACATGACCGAGCAGGAGTACCGGATCGAGCACGACAGCATGGGGGACGTCCGGGTCCCGGCCAGCGCGAAGTGGCGGGCGCAGACCCAGCGGGCGGTCGAGAACTTCCCGGTCTCCGGAATGCGGATCTCCCGCGCGCACATCCAAGCCCTCGCTCGGATCAAGGCCGCGGCCGCGACCGTGAACGCCAAGCTCGGGGTGCTGGACGGTGAGATCGCCGAGGCGATCGCGTCCGCCGCCGCCGAGGTCGCCCGGGGTGACTGGGACGACCAGTTCCCGCTGGACGTGTTCCAGACGGGCAGCGGGACGTCGTCGAACATGAACACGAACGAGGTCATCGCGACGCTGGCGACCGAGCGGCTCGGCCGGGCGGTGCACCCGAACGACCACGTGAACTGCTCGCAGTCGTCGAACGACGTGTTCCCCTCGTCGATCCACATCGCCGCGACGCAGGGCATCGTCACCGAGCTGATCCCGGCGCTGGAGCACCTGGCCGCGTCGCTGTCGCGCAAGAGCGAGCAGTTCGCGGACGTGGTCAAGTCCGGCCGTACGCATCTGATGGACGCGACGCCGGTGACACTCGGCCAGGAGTTCGGCGGCTACGCCGCGGCCGTGACGCTCGGGATCGAGCGGCTGAAGGCGGCACTGCCCCGGATCGGCGAGCTTCCGCTGGGCGGCACGGCGGTCGGCACCGGGATCAACACCCCGCCCGGCTTCTCCGCGACCGTGATCTCGGAGCTCGCGGCCAGCACCGGCCTGCCGCTGACCGAGGCGCGTAACCACTTCGAGGCCCAGGCGTCCCGGGACGGGCTCGTCGAGGCGTCCGGCGTGCTGCGCGTGATCGCGATCTCGCTGTACAAGATCTCCAACGACCTGCGCTGGGCCTCGTCCGGGCCGCGCGCCGGGCTCGGCGAGATCCACCTGCCGGACCTGCAGCCTGGTTCCTCGATCATGCCGGGCAAGGTGAACCCGGTCATTCCCGAGGCGGTCTGCCAGGTGGTCGCGCAGGTCGTCGGCAACGACGCGGCGGTGGCCTTCGGTGGCTCGGCCGGCAACTTCGAGCTGAACGTCATGCTGCCGGTGATCGCCCGCAACCTGCTGGAGTCGATCCACATCCTGTCGACGATCAGCCGGCTGTTCGCGGACCGCTGCATCGACGGTGTCGAGGCCAACGTCGAGCGCTGCCGCCGGTACGCCGAGTCCTCGCCGTCGATCGTCACGCCGCTGAACAAGTACATCGGCTACGAGGAGGCGGCCAAGGTCGCCAAGCTGTCCCTCGCGCAGGAGAAGACGATCCGCGAGGTCGTGCTGGAGCGCGGCTACGTCGAGGACGGCAAGCTGACGGTCGAGCAGCTCGACGCCGCACTGGACGTCCTCTCGATGACCCACCCGTAGTCGACCACACCGAGCCGACCAGCCGCAGCCGACGCGGCCGCGGTCGGCTCGAGGTCGACGACGCCACGGCGGTTCCGCCGTGGCACGGTCGGCGGCGGCACCCTCGCGGGGTGTCGCCGCCCGCCCGCGTCCCAGAGGATGGGCCTTCTCAGCCCAGCAGGGCCGGCGGGGCCGTCCAGATCCGTACCTGGTCGACGTACATCGTCACCCACTGCGGCGTGGACGCGTCCCGGCACGGCAGCGTCGCCACGCAGCCCTTGTCGAGCTGAAGCGCCAGATGCATCGGCGAGGTGGACGGGATCGGGTCGAAGCCGGAGGCCGGCCGGTTCAGCGTGTAACGCGGCGTGCCGTCGAGCAGCACCGTGATCCGCTGCGGCAGCCATTCGACGGCGATGGTGTGCCACTGGGTGAAGTCCGCCGAGATCCCGCCACCGACCACGTGGTTCGCGGACCCGTTGTGGATGTTCACGCCACCGGACTGGCGACCGCCGTCCCACACCTCGATGGCGTCGATCTCGCCGTCGGTCGGCCAGTTCTCCGAGCGCGGCCAGAGCAGGACGACGGCCGAGTAGCCCTTCCCCTGGTCGACCCGGAACGTGGCCTCCCAGCGTCCGTACA
Organism: Pseudofrankia inefficax; assembly: GCF_000166135.1. Classification (NCBI taxonomy): domain Bacteria; kingdom Bacillati; phylum Actinomycetota; class Actinomycetes; order Frankiales; family Frankiaceae; genus Pseudofrankia; species Pseudofrankia inefficax. Next base: position 872,874 of record NC_014666.1, on the reverse strand, counting down.
GCTGGTTGAAGGTCGACGCCACCCCGCCGGACACATCCCGGCCGGCGGAGTCGACGCCGCCGGTAAGCCGCAGCTGGCCGCCCGAGACGACGCTCCGGCTGGCCTCCCGGGGGTAGGCACGCGCATCCGGCGAGTCGTAGATGTACCAGTGCGACGCGGTGAGCGCGGTGCCGTCGAACGTCTCGACCTGCGCCGGGCTGCCCCAGCCGTCCGCGCTTCCCGCCGGCGCCGCCGCGGCCGCGGGCCTGCTCGCCGGGGCGGGCACCCGGCTCGCGGCCGGCGCCGGGGCGGCCGCCAACGCGACCGGTGACGGTGTCGCACTGACGACGGGCTGGGCGCCCGACGCGCTGGCCGACGCCGACGACGAGAGGACCACGGTGGCGGACGAGGTCTCCCCTGGCGCGGTCTCGGTCGTGGCCAGTCCGTGGTCACCGCCCAGGGTCTGGGACGCCGAGGGCTTCTGCGATGCCTGGGAGCAGCCGAGAAGGCCGACGCAGACCGCGATGGTCGTGAGCACCGTCGCGCGACGCCGGTCGCGACGCCGGCTCGAAACTCTCGTCCCGCCGCCGCGAACACACACTGGCATCATGTGATCACTGTACCGTTTGCGGTCTCCCGCGCCCGTCTGGGGCATTCGTCCGGGGCTCGCGGCAGAGCGAGCTCTCGAACGGTCGGCCGATAGTGTCGTCGTTGGAACCGTCGCGGAAAGACGCGGTAACAATACTGGCAGCGGGTACTTTGCCCCTTGTCCATCCAGATACCCTCTGTTTGCAGGTCTGCGATCGAATGACCCGGGAGCGGGTCACTGGCGCACGACTACCTGGCGCACAGCAACCTGGTGTTCGGCAACAGGGGGAGCCCGCGTGTACGACTACGACGTGCTGGTCATCGGGTCCGGGCCGGGCGGCCAGAAGGCGGCGATCGCCGCCGCCAAGCTCGGGCGCCGGGTCGCGATCGTGGATCGCCGCGACATGATGGGCGGCGTCTGCATCAACACCGGGACGATCCCCTCGAAGACGCTGCGTGAGGCGGTGCTCTATCTCACCGGGCTGTCGCAGCGGGAGATGTACGGGCAGAGCTACCGGGTCAAGGACGACATCACCGTCGGGGACCTGACGACCCGCACGCAGCACGTCATCAGCCGCGAGGTCGACGTCATCCGCAGCCAGCTGAGCCGCAACCACGTGTCGATCCTCACCGGCACGGCCGCGTTCATCGACCCGCACACCCTTTCCATCACCAGCGCCGCCGGTATCGACGGCCGGCACGTCACCGCGGAAAAGGTCATCATCGCGACCGGGACTCGCCCGGCGCGGCCCGAGACGGTCGACTTCGACGGGCGGACCGTCGTCGACAGCGACCAGATCCTCAATCTTGACAAGCTGCCCGGTTCGATGGTCGTCGTCGGCGCCGGCGTCATCGGTATCGAGTACGCGTCGATGTTCGCGGCGCTCGGAACGAAGGTGACGGTCGTCGAACGCCGCGACCGCATGCTCGACTTCTGCGACCTGGAGATCGTCGAGGCGCTGAAATACCACCTGCGCGACCTCGCCGTCACATTCCGGTTCCGCGAGTCGGTCGTCTCGGTGGAACGGCACAATGGTGGAACTCTCACGCTGCTCGAAAGCGGCAAGAAGATCCCGGCGGACACGGTGATGTACTCCGCGGGACGGCAGGGCCTGACGGACGGCCTCGGCCTCGACAAGGCCGGCCTGGCCGCCGACAACCGCGGCCGTATCAAGGTCGGTTCGGACTTCCGCACCGAGGTCGACCACATCTACGCCGTCGGCGACGTCATCGGGTTCCCGGCGCTCGCCGCGACGTCGATGGAGCAGGGCCGCCTCGCCGCCTACTCCGCCTGTGGCGAGGAGGTGCACGCGATGCGCGCCGAGCTGATGCCGATCGGGATCTACACCATTCCCGAGATCTCCTATGTCGGGAAGACCGAGGACGAGCTGACCGAGGGCTCGGTGCCCTTCGAGGTCGGCATCGCGCGCTACCGCGAGCTCGCCCGCGGCCAGATCGTCGGCGACTCGTACGGCATGCTCAAGCTGCTGGTCAGCCCCGACGACCGCAAGCTGCTCGGCGTCCACGTGTTCGGCACCGGCGCCACCGAGATCGTGCACATCGGCCAGACGCTGATGGGTTGCGGCGGCACCATCGACTACCTCGTCGACAGCGTCTTCAACTACCCCACGCTGTCCGAGTCCTACAAGGTGGCGGCTCTCGACGCCATGAACAAGATGCGGGCGGTGGCCCGTTTCAGCGGCTGACCCCGAGCCCGCCGGGCGCCGGGTCAGCCGCCTCGACATCGGCGTGCTGGCCTAGAACGGCGTACCGCCCTGCCAGATCGAGATCGGGCCGACGGTCATGGTCTGCGGGAAGGGCGTGTTCGTCGGATCCCCTGCTCCGACGGCGATGTTCAGGACCAGGCTCTCCGGCTTGCCGAAGGGCCAGTCCCAGCCGGCGGTCTGCGCGTCCTGCGCCCAGACCGCCATGTGCTCCTTGCGGTCGATGTAGAACCGCACGGTCTGGCCGTCGAAATACACGCCGTACGAATGCGGCCGGGCGCGAAGGTCCGGCCCCAGGTCGGTGGACCCGCCCGCGTCGCCCCACCCGAACTCTTCCAGCTGCCGCGGGTCTCCCACCGCCGCCATGTGGGCGGCCGTGTGCACCCAGGTCGTGTCGGCGCCCGCGACCTCCATCACGTTCAGCTCACCGGACGCCGGCCAGCCGACCTGCGGAAAATTGCTTCCGATAAGCCAGAAGGCCGACCAGACCCCGTCGCCGACCGGGACGTCGATCGTCGACTCCACATAGGACCCGGGCTGGACGACGACCTTCCCCTGGGTGTTGATCCGGGCGCTCGTGTAATCCCGGCGAATACCGTCCGGGCCCGTCTTCGTCTCCCGCCGGGCGGTGATCACGAGATGCCCGGCGCCATCCTGCTGGGCGTTGGAGACGCTTCTCGTGTAGGTCTCCAGCTCTCCGTTCCCCCAGCCGTTCCCCCCGACCTCCCGGTTCCACTGCGCCGGGTTCGGCGGGCTGCCCGCGGGACCGTCGAAGGAGACCACCTGGGCCGGCGGACCGTCGACCCGCGGCACCGCCGGAACGACGACCGGGACCACACTCGCGCCCGTCAGCTGGTAGTGGAAGGCCTGGTCCGTCGGCAGCTGCACGTATAAGCCCGTGTCTTCGCCACCTGGTGCGGTCGCGACGAACGTTCGGGAGACCAGGTGCCAGTCGGTGTCCTTGTGCGCCGCGTCCATGCTCGCCGTGGTCGGTCGGGCCCGGTAGTTCTGGTTCGCGAGCACGAGGATCAGGCCCGCGCCGGACCCGGTCACGTCGCGCTCCCAGAGCTGCATCCGGTAAGTACTGCCGACCTGGAAGTACGCCACGGGCTCGCGCAGCGCGATCAGAACCATCGCCCATTTCCCGGTGGGGCCGGGCGACACGACGTCCGCGGCGGTCGGGAGACCGGCCGGCGAGGGCGGTCCGCTCACCCGCGTCAGCTGGACGTGCCCGGTGTCGGATGACGCCTTCCAGCCGGAGAGGCCCGTCAGCAGCGAACAGTTGAGTACCGCGTCCCCGGCGATCTGGGCAGGGGGCGCGGCGGCGCGCACCGACGTCGTCGCCCTGGCTACGGGCGCCTTCGCCTTGTGCCCGCTGCTCACCCTCGCCCCTACCAGGGTCGCGGCCACGAGCAGGGCGACGACCGCCACGGCGAGGACCGCCTCGGTTGGCCGAATCTGTCGTGGCCGCAACAGCTTCGCCCGCTGAGGCTCCTCAGCGGACGAGGCATCCGACCCCGTCTCCGGCACGTCGGCAACCCCGTCGACGAGCTCGTCGACATCCCCGGTGACCTCCGCCGCCGGCCCCTCCGGGGCCCCGACCATGTGCCCTCCCCAGCCTCACCTGCGAGATCCGGGATCACACAATGCCACGCAGATCCTTGTGGCGCTGGTCGGGCCCTTGCTGACGCGACTCTCGGCGTCGGAATACTGACCTTAGGTGAGAGTCGGTGGGTCAGCGGCCGGTCGGCACGGCTGACCAGGCGATCCGTGAAAGACCGGCGATGGTGTTGATGCCGGTCTGCTCGGTGGCGCTGTCGCGGGTGTAGACGGCCATGACGTAGTCCTTGCCGGCGCCGTGCACGTGGGCGAGGCTGTTGACCACCCATCCCGGGCCGTGCGGCAGCCAGCCGTTCTTGAGCTGGACCGAGACGCTGGCCGGGACGCCCGCGGTCAGCCCCCACCGCTGCGCCGGGATCACCGTGTTCAGCAGGCTGGTAGCCGTGGACCTGGCGTTCGCCGAGAGGTACGGGCCCGGGTAGGAGACGGCGCGCAGCACCTTGAGCTGGTCGAGCGCGGTCGTCTCGGTCAGGCCCCAGTAACCGCCGGACCCCGCGGTGGTCGAGGTCATTCCCAGACTGCGGTAGAAGGCGTTCATCCCGGCAGTCCCGCCGGCGGTCCGCCAGAGCGCGCTGGCCGCGTTGTTGTCGCTCACAGAAATCATGGGCTTGGCCCGGGCCAGCTGTGACGCGGGCAGCGTCCCGGCAGTGCCGGTCTTCGAGAGGAGGTCGGCGAGAATGTCGAGCTTTACCGTGCTCGCGGTCTCCCAGCCGGTGCGCCGGTTCTTCGTGACGTAGACGGTCTGATCGCTGTTCTCGTCATAGAGGGCAACACTGATCGATCCTGGTCGGCCGGCGAGGTAGGACCGCCATGCCGCGGTGAGCGCGGTGGTGAACGTCGCGGCCGTCGTGGCGGTGGCGCGCGGGATCGGGCTGGTGGCGGTGGGCTGCGTCGCCACGGTCGGAGCGGAGGTGGTCAGCGCCGGCACGGGAAGTGTCGCCGATGACGCTGGAGACGCGATGAGCGAGCTGATGGAGGGTACGGCCGTGGCCCGGGCCGCGCCGGACCCGGCCGAGGCGGCGGTGGCGCCGGACGCGAGAACCACCGCGGTGAAGGTGATCCCGGTACCGACCGTCAGAACGATCTGCGGGGCCCGGCCACGCCGAGATCTGCGGATGCGGTGAGAACAGCCCGAACGGCCATGCGAAAGCGCCATGCCCCCGTTTGTACGGCCGTTGTGCCTGCATTGATGTTTGCACGGCGTTACGGTTTCCGAAAATATTTGTCACGATACGTGGTAATCATTGGCCGGAGCGCGATTTCAATCGCTGTAAACCTAAACGAAACGGACCGAATGACAGACCGGCGTAGCACTGATTCTTAACAGAAGAGATCGACCGTCCGGCCCCGTTCGGCTAGCTCGCGAGAGATCAGCCCGCGAGGGATCAGCTCTCGAGGCTCGTTCCCGGGGCGGGCGTGGGCACGTGGGTGAGCGCGGCCCGGGCCAGGTGGCGAGCGATGGAGCGGACGATCGTGACACCCAACAGTCGCAGCGCCGGGCCGGTGCCCCGATGGGTCGGGACGAACGACGACCGCCAGGTGATGCGGGTGCCGCCGCCGGGCAGCGGGTCGAGCTCGACAGTCCCCCGGTAGCCGTCGACCGGGATGCCCGAGACGATCGTGTACACGATCCGCCGTGGCGGCACGTACTCGAGGATCTCCTCGCGGCTCAAGACCGGACGCAGCCCGAGCTCGCGGATGGCTCCGACACCGCCGGGCGCCGGGTTTCCGGTGCGGTACCAGCGGGATCGCGGCACCAGCGGCCCAGCCCACGCCGCCCAGCCCCCGCCGTCGGCCAGCAGGGCGAAGACGGCACTCGCCGGGGCCGACGACTCGACGACCAGGCCGAACGACTCGGCCCTCGCGCCCTTCCGTCCGGCCGTGCCCCCGCCTGCCGGGCCCCCGTCTGCCGGGCCGTCGTCCGCCGGGTCGTCGTGCGCCATCGTCTGGACCTCCGCTTCGGCCGGTCGAACGCGCCGGGGCGCCCCGCGGCTATCGCAGCGCGGGCGCGTCGCGTGAGCAGCGCCGGAGCTTCGTGCCCAGTCTTCCAGGAACGTCGTCGACCGGGACCCAGCGCAGTCCCGCGTCCCCGGCGACGAGGTCCCGGCTGGGCAGGTGGAGCAGGTACCGGAAGTCGTAGTGGACGTGCTCCGGCTCGGCGAGCGACGGCACCGGCTCGACGGGGACGGCGTCGACGTCCAGCGGCAGCGTCGACTCCGGCCGCAGCGCGTCGGGATCGATCCCGGTGAGGCACCGCAGCTGGCGAAGCGTCGACCCGAGGAGGGATGAGTCCTCTTCGGCGATATGGCCACCGGGAAGCTGCCAGCAGGACCGCACCGCGTCATCCACCTGCAGCAGGTGCCAGTCGGGGGTGACCACGACCGCGCGACAGGCGAGGTGTGCCGGGAGCGTGTGACGCAAGGTGATCCGCGGGCCGAGCAGGGACAGGATCACGAGATCACGGACCGCTTCAAGTTCGGCCGGGTTGGCTTCCACATAGCCGAGCGCGGCGCTGACCACTGCGTTGTTCGTCACCGACACGAGAGGGAAGGTACCGCCCGTCGGCCCGATCCACACCGTTCGCCAGACACTGTGGGCAAACTTTACGGTTGAAATGCGTTAGCTCTACGCATCGTCAACCGATTCACCCGGGACTAAGGTCCCGAGATCTGAGCCCAAAGGCCCGTCGACCAATCAAATCGCTCAATGATTTGTGCTGCTCGATCCCGTCGTAGGCGCTCTAATTACACATAGTGTCCGAATTGGGGACATAGCAGCGCGAGAATCACCGAAAGTCACCGGCAGCGGATTTCGGCCCGGGGCGGCCACGCCCGCGCGCCGGGACCGGACCGTGGCGTCCGGCGGCTTCAGCTGGTAACGCCGGCCGGGGGCAGCCGCAGCCTCTCCCGGATCTCGGCGTTCACCGCCGGTACGGGCTGACTCGCGTCGACCACGGCCACGTACTCCTTGCGTTGGAAGATCTCAAGCACCGGCCGCGTCTTGCCGTGGTACTCGCGCAGCCGCACCGCGAGGGCCTCCGGGTTGTCGTCCGGCCGGGCCACCAGCGCTCCCCCGCACACGTCGCAGACGTCGGGCACCTTCGGCCGGCTGGCGATCAGGTTGTAGTCCAGCCCGCACCGGGAGCACAGCCGCCGGGCCAGCACCCGGCGCACCACCTCGTCGTCGGTCAGGTCGAGGTAGATGACGCCGTCGATGTCGTAGCTCTCCAGGAAGAACTCGGCCTGCCGGGCGTTGCGCGGAAAGCCGTCGACGACGAAGCCGTAGTTCCAGTCGTGGTTGGTGAGCCGTTCCCGGACGACCCGCTCGACCAGTTCGTCGTCGACCAGATGCCCGCTGTCGACGGCGCGCCGGACCTGGGCACCGATCTTGGTGTGGTTCTGCACGTTCCAGCGAAAGATGTCGCCGACGTTGATGTGGACCAGGTCCAGGTCGGCCGCGAGCAACCGTGCCTGCGTTCCCTTACCGCTGCCCTGAACTCCCATGATGACGTACTTGCGCACCGCCACACCCCCTCGTCCGGGACTTGCCTGGTCAACGGAACTCCTGGTCGGGCCTGGCTCAGCCGGGCCTGGCTCAGTCCACCGTGTAGCGCTGGGGAACCCAGGTCTGGCTGTCGATGGGCGGACGCTTGTAGGCCCGCTGCTGACGCGGCGGCAGCCGCACCGGCGGGCGCGGCACCTCCTGGTAGGGCACCTGAGAGAGCAGGTGGGCGATGAGGTTCAGCCGCGCGGTGCGCTTGTCGTCGGCGTCGACCACGAACCACGGCGTGTCCCGCAGGTCGGTGTAGGCGAACATCTCGTCCTTCGCCTCGGCGTAGTCGACCCAGTGGGCGCGCGCCTCAAGATCCATCTCTGACAGCTTCCAGCGCTTGGCGGGATCCTTCATCCGGGCGTGGAACCGGCGTTCCTGCTCCTCGTCGCTGACCGACAGCCAGTACTTGAGCAGCAGGATCCCGGACCGGACCCAGGCCCGCTCCAGCTGCGGGCAGGTACGCAGGAAGTCCTCGTACTCGTCGTCCGTGCAGAAGCCCATCACGTGCTCGACGCCGGCGCGGTTGTACCAGCTGCGGTCGAAGAACACGATCTCGCCGGCGGCGGGAAGATGCGTGACGTAGCGCTGGAAGTACCACTGGCCGCGCTCCCGCTCGGTCGGCGTGGTGAGCGCGACGACCCGGTAGTGCCGCGGGTTGAGCCGCTCGGTGATCCGCTTGATGGTGCCGCCCTTGCCCGCGGTGTCCCGGCCTTCCAGGACCACGACGACGCGCTGCCCGGAATGCACGATCCACTCCTGCATCCGGACCAGCTCGATCTGCAGCCGGGCGAGCTCCGCGTCGGCGTCCGCCTTCGACAGCCGGGTCGGCGTCCCGGCAGCCTCGCCGGCCTTCTCCGCCTTGTCCGCGCCCAATACCGCTCCTCGGTGTCTCGAAGGTGTCGCCAGGCTGGCGCACACCCGCGCCCGCGCTCACCGCCCAGTGGATCACGCCGACGGCCCGGACCGGCCACATCCGGCGAGGTCACTCCATCGTCCGCGCCGACGGGGCCGTCGGCGCGGAAACCGTCGGACTACGAACAGCCGTGGACAACCACCGGAGAACGACTGGCGCACCAACCCGGTAACAGGTCGACGGGAGATCAGGACACTGTGCGCCAGTTCTGGCACGACGGGCCACCAGGCAGACCGGGCATTCGGTCTCCGAGGCCCGCCGCGGCCTCGGACGACGGCATTCGCGACTGACCGGACAGCCGACCAGGAGCCGGCTGAAGGCGTCCGATTCGGACAGTCCAGGATGAGGTACTGGGGCGACAGACCCGAAGCGCCCCTAGACGCGGTCCGCACGGGCACCGACGCCCGAGGCGAGCCGGGCACCCATCGCGGCCAGCCGGAAGCACCCGGCTCGCCCGCGGGACGACCCGGCGCGCAGGCACGGAGCGCGGTGCGCACAGGCCACGGAGGCGGAAGGCGGAACGAGTGACCGGCACACCGGCGCAGACCTCCCAGCGGACCTCCCGGATCGGTGCGACCGATCTGGGCTTCGCCGCTCCAGGCGGACCTCCCGGCCGGAAGGCGAGCGGGACGGGCCGGTCGGCCCGCCGAGCCGGCACCACCTTCCGGCACCTCGGCGCCGGGCTGGCGGTCGGCGCGCTGGCGTTCACCGTCGCCGCCTGCGGCGGCCACAAGGCGAAGCCGACCGGGCCGGTCGGCCTCTCGGTCACCCGCGGCCAGCAGACGTCGGTGCCGTTCTCCTCGGCCGGCGGCGACGTCATCCTGACCATGAAGACCGCCTCGCCGGAGGCGTCCTGGGGGACGATGGGCAGCGAGTCCGCGGTCCTGTCGCTCTCCGTGGACAACAAGTACACGTCCGATGTGGTCATCGCGACGAAGTTCGCCGCCTCGCGCAGCATCGACCTGGGCGACCTGACGGCCGGCAGCCACACCCTGACCGTGAAGTTCGACGACGACCGCTCGCCCAGCGGCACCAAGACCGCGAACGTCACCGACCTGAAGTTCAGCACCCTCGCCGCGACCGACGCCGGCTACACCGCCTCGCAGTTCGCGCCGATCGTCTACGGACGCAGTGGCCAGGGGGCGACGGCCGACATCAACGGCCCGTTCCAGACCGCGGTCACCGACACGCCGATGGTCGCCTTCCACACCGAGACCCAGTCGACGACGCCCGGCGACACCATCTACCGGTACTCGGTCGTCTACTCGGACGAGGACGGCGCCACGTCCGTGCCGGAGATGCTGGCCCAGTGGGGCCGCAGCGCCGAGATCAACTGGGTCTACCAGGTCGAGGTCGACGCCTCCGGCAAGGCCGTCCCGGGCAGCGCCATGGTGCGTGGCCAGGACGGGTCGACCGTGCCGTACACGGGTGGCTTCGAGGGCACCCACCCGGTGATCCAGACGTGCGGCCTGACGAACGACGTGTGTGGCAAGACCGACGGCCAGATGCGCTACACGCTCTCCGTGGTCGACAACATCGACCCGGAGAACGAGGCCCCAGAGTCGATCATGGATAACAATCCGTGGACGTACTGGATGATGTCGCAGGAGCTGATCCGCGAGGGCAAGACCGCCGAGGACCCGCTGGACGACCCGTCCGCCAACCCGACCAAGTCCGCCGGCGACCCGCGGTCCTACCTCTACCTGGTGCTGCGCAAGTCCACCCAGGGCACGACGCCGAACACGGACAACGCCTGGGTCGGGGTGACCATCGGGATCAAGCTCGCCGGCAACCCGACGATCTACCGGTCGGACCTCGGGGTGGCCAAGTGGTCGCTGCGCCGCGACGAGCCTGCCGCGACCGCGATCGCGCTGCCGCCGGGCTCCGTCGCGGACGACATCGAGCAGATCCGGGCGATCCGGGTGGTCGGCGCGGGCCGTGACACCAAGGCGAAGGTGCAGATCGAGTCGATCGAGCGGGCGTTCTTCCTCGACGCCGACTACCTGCCGCAGGCGTCGTTCCTGTTCGCCCCGGTGCAGGGCACCCTGACAGCCGCGAATCCCGCGGTGACCCTGCTCGACCGCGCCAACGGCCCGATCATCCGGCCAAGCGGCTCCGCGACGCCGACCGACGGCACCGGCGCGACGCCCTCGCCCACCTCGACGTCGCTGCTGCCCGGGATCACGATCGGCCCGAGCCTGCACAACCCGTTCGGTGGGGCGACCACCGCGCCCGACGCCACCGTGGCGGCCACGGCGAAGGCTTCCAGCACCCCGAAGCCGGAGTCGACCCCGACGTCCTGAGTGGCCGGCCGCCTGGCAGCCCAGGCGGCCGGAACGGCCAGGCGGCCGGATGGCCGCCTGGCCGGCTCGCTCCCCCGCTGGCTTGGCTAGCCGGCGAGCCCGTGGGCCTGGCTAGCCGGCGGAGGCCTGGCTAGCCAGCGGGAGAGGCGGCGGCGATCCCGGTCGGGCCGGAGCCCGCCGCGACGGTCCCGGCCGCGTTGACCGGTGTCGCGGAGGCGGAGCCGACGGACGCCCAGGCGGTGTCCGCCGAGTCGAGCGCGGCGCTCGTGTTGGTCCGCAGCGTCTCGGGAGGCAGTTGCGTCCCGTCGAACAGCTGGGCGCACCACCGTGCCGCCTGCTGGTAGTCGGTCAGGCCCGTCGTCCAGGCCTGGCCCTCGTCCCCGTCCGGTACGTCACCCGCGTGTTGCGCGTCGACGGCCTTCGAGTCGAGCAGCACGCAGGCTGGCTGCAGCGCCATCCCGTCGAGGTCGGCGATCGCCTTGCGGACGGCCGCCTCCGCCGACGTGACGTCCCCGCGCGGGCCCGCGATCGCCGCGTACCAGCCGCTGAGATCCGGCGCCGGCGACGTCGCGCCGACGGCCGGCGGTGAGCCCGCGGCCTGGGGTGCTCCCGCGACGCCGGCGGCCAGCACCGGCCGCGGCGCGCCGGCCGGGCTCCCACCGCCGGTCGGGCCGAACACCCACACGACCGCGCCGACGACGACGACCCCGGCGCCGCCGAGGATCACCAACCCACGGCGCCGTTCGGAGCCGCTGAGCTCCTCCCAGGTCCGATATTCCTTGCGCCGACCCGCCACCCCGGCTCCCCTGGCTCCCTGTCGTGTTTCCTCTGTGTCGCGCCGGGGCCAGCCCCGGGGCGGCGGGCGCGATCAGATCATCGATCGCGCCGCCGCCGGCCCAGGGGGCCGCCACAAGGACAGACGCACAGCCTCGGGTTCACGTTGTCCTACACAGTGGTCCGCCGTCGCGGTCGCGGCCACGAGTTTTCCCACCGTTCCAGCGTTCGTGGGCTCCGGTGGTGTGACGTAGGGGAAGGGATGCCATCTGGCCACCTCACGGCCCTGGTGACGGGGTCGCGCGTGCGGCCGCTCAGTCGAGCAGGTCAGGCTCCCGGCGGACGATCCGGTCGTAGAGCGGCTGGAAGTTCAGCCAGCCGGTCAGGGGGTTGCCGTTGAGCTGGCAGGTCAGCTTGGCCTCGTCGTGCGGGATGTGGGTGACGGTTCCCGCGGCCTTCGCCAGCAGCTGCACCTGCGCCGACCGCTCCGCCGCGATGAACCAGTACGCAGCCGCGTCGACGCTGTCCGCGACGGTCAGCAGGCCGTGGTTGGCCAGGATGACAGCCTTGTAGCCGCCGAGGGCCGCGGCGATCCGCTTGCCCTCGTCGAGGTCGAGGACGACCCCGCCGAATCCGGGGAACAGGCCGTGGTCCTCGTAGAACGCGCAGGAGTCCTGGGTGATCGGCTCGATCAGCTGGCCGATCGTCGACAGCGCCCGCCCGTGGACGGCGTGGCTGTGCGCCGCCGTGATCACGTCGGGGCGGGCCTGGTGGACCTGCGAGTGGATCGCGAACGCCGTCGGGTTGACCGGGTACCGGCCCTCGACGGTCTCGCCGTTCGAGTTGACCAGGATCAGGTCGCTGACCCGGATGTGCGAGAACGGGATGCCGAAGGGGTTGACCCAGAAGTGGTCGGTCAGCTCGGGGTCGCGGGCCGTGATGTGCCCGGCGACCCCCTCCTCGTAGCCGAACCAGCCGAAGATGCGGAACGCCGCCGCGAGCCGCTCCTTGCGGTGCTGGCGCTCCTCCTCGACGGTCTCGAAACTCGGCGGGAGACGGAAGATCAGGTTGTCAGCCATGCCATTAGCGCACCACATCGCCGGGACGATCAGAGAACCGGCTGGTGGGAACACCCGTCGCCTTCGCGACATCCCCCCGAAGGACAGGTGCGGACAGCCCCGGATGACCTGCCGCGGCCGTGACCGACGCCCTGGTCCAGGAGCCCCATGAGGGTTCCAGCCCGGCCCGCGAGCGAGCGTGCGTCGTCAAGGAGCTCAGACCTGGGTGAGATCGACCTTCACGGCGAACGGCGCCGTCACCGCGACGACCCCGGCGTGGATCTCGCCATCCCGATACGTCCTGGTCGCCGGGTCGAGGACGTGGGTGTAGACCAGCGGGACACCGCCGACAGGCTGTTCTACGCGCCAGTAGTACGCGATCCCGGCTCGGGCGTACTCCTGGACCTTGACGAGCCGGTCGGTGGTCTCGGAGCCCGGAGAAACGATCTCCACCACCAGCAGGATGTGCTCAGGACGAGCCGGCATGATGTCGATCGTGCTCGCCCGGTACACGATGACGTCCGGACGGCGGTTGATCAACGGCAGGTCCTGGAGCCGGACGTCGAAATCCAGATCCGCGAACCAGTCCGGAGCACCAGCCGCCTCCAGGGCGATCGCCACCGTCTTGGCCAGCCGGTTGTGCCGCCTGGACGCGCTGGGGACCACGACGACCATCCCGTCCACGACCTCGATGCCCGCGCACTGCTCCTCGGACCACGAGTCGTACTGCTCGGCCGTGATCTGCTCGTGCATCCAGGCCGGAGCGATCATCTCCGCGGTGATGACGCACCTCCCAGAGCGCGCGAAACCAGCTTGATCCTTCACGGCAAGCGTAGCCAGCGTCTCACGACTTTCGCCGCCAAGCCACGACGAGGAACCGGCACATTCTCCCTCGGCTGGCGGGAGTGGCCTCGCCGGAGCCGGGCGGGGGAAGGGGCGGCCGGGCGAGCCGGCCAGTTGCGCGATCGGTGCGATATAACCCGGCTCGGGAGGTTTACTCCCTTCGGCGGATCGAGTCGGGCGTGGTCTTCCGCACCGGGGGGTTGGCATGGTCGAGGTGCCGGCGGGAGTCGCGCCGCTCGACGAGTTCGACCCGGTTCGGCTTGGCCCCTATGCCCTGCTGGGCCGACTGGGCCATGGCGGTATGGGCAGCGTCTACCTGGGGCGTCGGGATGGCGCCGCGGACGGCACCCGCGACGCTCCACTGGTCGCGATCAAGGTGATCCGGGGAGATCTGGCGGGTATCCCTGAGTTCCGGGCCCGGTTCGAGCATGAGGCGCGAGCCGCCCAGCGGGTGCACGACGCCTACACCGCGGCCGTTGTCGACGTCGATACGGCCGGCAGCAGGCCCTACCTGGTCACCCAGTACATCCAGGGCCCGACGCTCACCGCCCGGGTCAGGGAGTACGGGCCCGTGTCCCCGACCGACCTGGTCTGGCTCGCCAGGGCCGTCGCCGAGGCGCTGCGCGCGATCCACGCGGCCGGAGTCATCCACCGCGACCTCAAGCCCTCGAACATCATGCTCTCGCCGTTCGGCGCCCGGGTGATCGACTTCGGGATCGCCCGCGCACTCGACGCGACCACCATGGCGACGCAGGGCGCGATCGGCACGCCTGCCTTCATGGCGCCCGAGCAGGTCCTCAACGGGGACATCACCCCGGCCACCGACATCCACGCCTGGGCCGCGATCCTGCTGTTCGCCGCCACCGGCCGCGTCCCTTTCGACGGCGGCACCATTCACACGATCATGCGGCAGATCGTCGACGAGACCCCCGACCCGGGGCCCCTTCCCGATTCTCTGCGCCACCTCGCCGCCCGCGCCCTGGCGAAGGACCCCGCTGACCGGCCCACCGCGGACCAGCTCGTCGACGCCCTGTCCGGCGCCGGGCCGGCGCCCGCACCGACGCTCGGGCCCATCCCCGGTGCCCAGGCGACCGAGACCGCCGGAAAGGCAACCCCCGAACGCGACGACCCGGGCACCCGGCCGTCGGCAGCCCCGGCAGCCCCGGCAGCCCCGGCAGCCCCGGCAGCCCCGGCAGCCCCGGCAGCCCCGGCAGCCCCGGCAGCCCCGGCAGCCCCGGCAGCCCCGGCAGCCCCGGCCGATCGTCCACTACCGGCCGACAGCGCGTCCTCGCCGCCGCCTGTAGACGGTCCACCTCCCGTTCGGGCCGCCCCGTCGCTCACCGCGACCGCGATGACCCAGGTCCGTCCTGACCTGTGGCCACCGAGGCCAGCCGGACCTGTGACGACGGCAGGACCGGTGGGCTCGTCCCCAGGGGTGCCCTGGTGGCGCCGCCGCTGGCGCGGCCTTGCCGCCGCGGCCGCTGCCGTCGTCGTCGCGGTCACCGTCCCCACCGCTGTCGTGCTCGCCGGTGGCGACTCCGGGCACGACCTCGCCGAAGCCACGCCACTCGGTGCGCCCCTCGTCCGGCCGATGGACCCGGTGACCTCGATGGATGTCACCCCCGACAGCCGCACGCTTGCCGCCAGCAGCGGAGATTTTGTCTACCTGTGGAACATCACCGATCCGGCCCACCCCGCCGAGGTCATCCCTGTCCTCACCGGCTCCACCGACAGGGTGTCGTCGGTGGCGATGTCTCACGACGGCCGGACTCTCGCGGCGGGCAGCCGCGACGGGTCGGTGCGCCTGTGGAATCTCACCAACCCCGCCCAGCCCACGCCCCTCGGCCAGCTCCTGACCGACACCACCGAGCCGGTGACCTCCGTGGTCCTCTCCCCCAACGGCCGCACCCTCGTCGCCGGCAGCGACGACGGCACGGTCCACGTCTGGGACATCACCGATCCGGCGCATGCCACCGCCGTCACCACTCTCACCGGCCCCAGCAACACGGTGACCTCGGTGGCGATCTCCCCGAACGGCCGGATCCTCGCGGCTGGAAGTGTCGGCGGCACCGTCCACCTGTGGTCCATCACCGACCCCGACCACCCCGCGCTCCTCGGCAACCCGCTCAGCGTCCCGGTCGGCGGTGTGACCTCGGTGGTGATCTCCCCCGACAGCCATACGCTCGCCGCCGGAGGCGACGACAGCGAGGTCCACCTGTGGAACGTCACCGACCCCGCCCACCCCGCACCTCTCGGTCAGCTCGTCGCGGGGCTCGACGAGGGCGTCACCGCGGTGGCGATCTCCCGCGACGGCCGCACGCTCGCCGCGGGCAGCCGCGACGGCACAGTCCATCTCTGGAACGTCGCCGACCCCGCGCACCCCACGTCCCTGCGCCAGCCGTCGACCAACCCCACCGACCAGGTGACCTCGGTGACGATCTCCGCTGACAGCCACACCCTCGCCGTGGCCAACGCCGGCCCCAACCTGGACCAGAGCATCCAGCTCTGGCAGCTGAGCTGACGCCGGAACTCCACGGTCCAACCGTCGCGGCCCGTGCCCTGCCCAAAAGGCTCTGGGGTGTCCGCGGTCGCCGTGACGACCGCGGACACCCCAGATCTTCGTTCGGGTCAGGCTCTGGTGCCGGGGCTCAGCCCTCGGCCGCCGCGAGGCCGACCGGGCAGCTGACGCCGGTGCCGCCGAGGCCGCAGTAGCCGTTCGGGACCTTGTGCAGGTACTGCTGGTGGTAGTCCTCGGCGTAGTAGAACGGCCCGGCCGGCGCGATCTCGGTGGTGATCTCGCCATGGCCCGCCGCCGTCAGCCGCTGCTGGTAGGCGTCGCGGCCGCGGGCGGCCGCGGCGGCCTGCTCGTCGGAGTAGGTGTAGATCGCCGAGCGGTACTGGCTGCCGACGTCGTTGCCCTGGCGCATCCCCTGGGTCGGGTCGTGGGACTCCCAGAAGACCGACAGCAGCTTGTCGTAGGAGACCTGGGCCGGGTCGTAGACGACCTGGACGGCCTCGGTGTGCCCGGTCTGGCCGGAACAGGTCTCCTCATAGGTCGGGTTCGGCGAGAAGCCGCCGGCGTAACCGACGGCCGTGGAGTAGACGCCCGGGGTCTCCCAGAACTTGCGCTCCGCGCCCCAGAAACAGCCGAGGCCGAACACGGCGACCGCCAGGCCCTCGGGGAATGGGCCCTCGAGCGGGGTGCCGAGCACCGCGTGCCGCTCAGGTACGCCGTAGAGCCGCCGCTCGTGCCCGGGCAGCGCCTGCTCGGGCGAGACCATGGTCGCCGCGCGCCGTCCGAACAGCATGTGAACCACCTCCGGTAACAGGCCCGCCCTCGGCCAGAAGGCCGGAAGGCCAGGGCGAGATTCACCCCGCACAACAGCGCGAAGGGGTGGTCCGTTCCCCAGGAACGAACCACCCCTCGCGTAGGTGCCGCCGGCCTACAGGACGAGGTCCTCCAGCATCGTCGTCACGAGAGCCGCGATCGGGGAACGCTCGGACCGGGTGAGCGTGATGTGCGCGAACAGCGGGTGGCCCTTGAGGGTCTCGATCACCGACGCGACGCCGTCATGCCGGCCGACCCGCAGGTTGTCCCGCTGGGCCACGTCGTGGGTGAGCACGACCCGCGACCCGGCGCCCAACCGGGACAGCACGGTCAGCAGCACGCCGCGCTCCAACGACTGTGCCTCGTCGACGATCACGAAGGAGTCGTGCAGCGAACGGCCGCGGATGTGCGTCAGCGGCAGGACCTCGAGCATGCCGCGCTCGACGACGTGGTCGATCACGTCCTCGGAGACGAGGGCGCCCAGGGTGTCGTAGACAGCCTGGGCCCAGGGCGCCATCTTCTCGTTCTCGCTGCCGGGCAGGTACCCGAGATCCTGGCCGCCGACGGCGTAGAGCGGCCGGAAGACCACGACCTTGCGGTGCGCCCGGCGCTCCATCACCGCCTCCAGGCCCGCGCACAACGCCAGCGCCGACTTGCCGGTGCCGGCGCGCCCGCCGAGCGAGACGATCCCGATCTCCGGGTCGGCCAGCAGGTCGAGGGCGACCCGCTGCTCGGCGCTGCGGCCGTGCAGCCCGAACGCCTCCCGGTCGCCGCGCACCAGCCGGACCGTCTTGTCGGCGCAGATCCGGCCGAGCGCCGAGGCGCTGCCGCCGGACGACGTCAGCACCAGGCCCGTGTGACAGGGCAGGTCGGCCGCCTCCGTCAGCATGAGGTGCTCACCCGCGTACAGCCGGTCGAGCTCCTCCTGGCCCACGCTGAGCTCGGCCATGCCGCCCCAGCCGGTGTCCACGGGCTGCAGCGCCCGGTACTCCTCGGCCTGCAGGCCGAGGACGGAGGCCTTCACCCGTAGCGGCATGTCCTTGCTGACCAGCACCACGTCGTCGCCCTCAGCCGCCAGGTTGAGCGCGACCGACAGGATCCGGGAGTCGTTGTCGCCAACCCGGAACCCCGGGGGCAGCACCGTCGGGTCGGTGTGGTTGAGTTCTACCCGCAGCGTTCCGCCGCCCTCGAGGGGCAGTGGGTGATCGAGACGCCCGTGCCGGATGCGCAGGTCGTCCAGGATGCGCAGGGCCTCCCGGGCGAACCAGCCCAGCTCGGGGTGGTTCCTCTTTGCCTCCAGCTCCCCTATTACGACCAGGGGGAGCACGACGTTGTGCTCCGCGAATCGCAGCAGCGCGCGAGGGTCAGACAGCAGCACGCTTGTGTCGACGACATGCGTTCGTGGCACACGCCCACCCGCTTACTCGGAGTTGTCCGGGATACGGCCCCACAGGGGCCGGGTCCCGGCCTCCTGGCGTTGTCGCGAAAGCGGCACCGAGGGGCCTCCCCAGCGGTCCAGCCCTACGCCGGACCACGATTTGAGACGTCGAGGCATCACGGTAGCCGCAGGTAGGTGGGTTGGCGACCCACTTCGCCGAACACGTGGCGAACGTACGTCAACGCCTTCTGTGACCGGGATAGGCACCGGGCCCCCGTCAGGCCCGCTTCGGACCCAGATCGTCACGGTACGCAGCCGTAGTGAACGTGCCGGTCGCGAGGCCGGCCGCCAGTCGAGCGAGGGCCTCGCGCAATCGTCACCGTGAGTTCGGCCACCCGACGATCACCCAGAGATCATGATCCGATCACAGGGTGACCATCGAGCGCACTTCCGGGCCCGGTCCCGATCGCGACCGGGCGGGGCACACCATCACGCCGAGTGATCAGAACCCGCGGCTAGCTTGACACCCAGCAAACGGCGGACCTCATCCTCGGTGCGGGCCGGCCGCTCGCAGACGAAGTGCTGGCAGACGTAGACGCCGGGCTCGGGCCGGTGGTCGGTGAGCGGTCCGGCCGTCACCACGACCGCGCCCGGAGCCGTACCCAGCCGGGCGAGCCGCTCCAGATCGGGCCGGCCGACGACCGCGACCTCCGCGGGTCCGGCGAGCAGCGCCTCGGCGACGGCCCCGGCGTAGCCGGCGAAGGACGCGTCGCGGGCCAGCAGCGCGGCGAGCAGGCCGACCGTGGCCTCCGCGTCCTCGCGGTGGTCGGCCGAGCCGGTCAGCGCCGCGTACGTCAGCAGCGCGCCGGCGAACGCCGACTGGCCGGACGGCGTCGGCGAGTCGGAGATCTCCCGGGGCCGGCGCAGCAGCGTCTCCGCGTCGTCGGCGGTGTCGTAGAAACCCCCGTCGGGGGCGCGGAACCGGGCCCGCGCGACGTCGAGCAGCTCCCGGGCCAGCTCCAGCCAGGCCAGCTCGCCGGTCACCTGGTAGAGGGCCAGCAGGCCCTCGGCGACGTTGCCGTAGTCGTCGAGCACGCCCGCGTTCGGGCCGACCTTGCCGTGCCGGCTGGTCCGGCGCAGCCGGCCGTCGACCAGGTGCACGTCGCGCAGCAGGCTGGCGGCCCGCTCGGCCGCCTCGATCCAGGCCGGCACCTCGAACAGCGCGCCCGCCTCGGCGAGGGCCGCGATCGCCAGGCCGTTCCAGCTGGCGACGACCTTGTCATCGCGGGCCGGCTGGGGCCGCAGCGCGCGGGCGGCGGCGAGCTCGTCGCGGACCCGGGCGAGCCGTGCCGGGTCGGCGGGGTCCGCGGGCAGCTGGAGCACCGACGAGCCGTGCTCGAACGTGCCCTCCGGGGTCACCGCGAACAGCTCGGCCGCCCAGGCCGCGTCGTCCGGCGCGAGGACCGCGGCCAGCTGCGCCGGGGTCCACACGTAGCTGGCGCCCTCGACGGGGTGACTCCCGTGCTCGTCTCCGGGGCCGCTCTCGGCGCCGCCGGGGCCATCCGGGGCGGCGGGCGGTACCGCGTCGGCGTCGAGGGCCGAGGCGAAGCCGCCCTCGGCGGTGCGCAGGTCCGCCAGCAGGAACTCGGCCGTCTCGCGCACCACCCGGGCCGCGAGCCCGCTGCCGGTCGCCCGCCACAGGTGCAGGTAGACGCGCAGCAGCTGGGCGTTGTCGTAGAGCATCTTCTCGAAGTGCGGAACGGTCCACGTCGCGTCGACGCTGTAGCGGGCGAAGCCGCCGGCCAGCTGGTCGTAGATGCCGCCGCGGGCCATCCGCTCGCAGGTGAGCGCGACCAGGTCCAGGGCCCGGGCGTCGCCGGAGCGCGCGTGGTGGCGAAGCAGCAGCTCGGCGACCATCGACGGCGGGAACTTCGGCGCCGCGCCGAAGCCGCCGTTGCGCGGGTCGAACCGGCCGGCGAGCTGGTCGACGGCACGGTCGAGCAGGTCGGCGTCGAGCCGGGTGCCCGCCCGCCCGCCGACCGGCGACTCGGCGGCCTCGGCGAGCTTGCGGGCGATGTCCGCGCCGGAGGACTCGATCTCGTCCCTGCGGGTGACCCAGGCCTCCGAGAGGGCCTGGAGCACCTGGCTGAAGGCCGGCATGCCCGGACGGCCCTGGGGCGGGAAGTAGGTCCCGGCGAAGAACGGCTCGCCGGCCGGGGTCAGGAAGACCGTCATGGGCCAGCCACCGTGCCCGGTGAGCGCGACGGTGACGTCCATGTAGACGGCGTCGACGTCCGGGCGCTCCTCGCGGTCGACCTTGATGTTGACGAAATGCTCGTTCATGAAGGCCGCGGTGGCCTCGTCCTCGAACGACTCGTGCGCCATGACGTGGCACCAGTGGCAGGACGCGTAGCCGACCGACAGCAGCACCGGGACGCCGCGGCGGGCCGCCTCGTCGAACGCCGCCGGCTCCCACGGCCACCAGTCGACGGGGTTGTCCGCGTGCTGGAGCAGGTACGGGGACGTCTGGTCGGCAAGCCTGTTCGCCACGGAAAACTCCTTCTCGGGTCACGGAGCCGGTCCGCGTTCTCTGACGCTATGGGGTTCTTTGACGCTATGGGGCGCCTGAACCCTCCCGGGCAGCGGTGTCCCACGGCTGACGCCACCCGGGATCCGCGCGAGCGCCCCGCCCCGGCGCCGGGGCGGGGCCCTACCGGGCGGTCGTCACCGGTAGACGGCCAGCATGAGCGCGATGTAGTGGCAGCAGGCGGCCACGAGCGTGAAGGCGTGGAACACCTCGTGGTAGCCGAAGATCTTGGGCGCCGGGTCGGGCCGGCGCATGGCGTAGACGATCGCGCCGACGCTGTAGCAGACACCACCGGCGAGCAGCAGCGTCAGCGTCGCGACCCCGGCGGTGTGCGCGACCTCGGGGAAGACGAACACCCCCACCCAGCCGAGCGCGATGTAGAGCGGCACGGTCAGGTAGCGCGGCGAGTGCAGCCACAGCATCCGCAGCAGCACACCGAGGGTCGCCCCGGACCACACCACGATCAGGATCGGCTGGGCGATGTGGCGCGGCATCGCCAGCAACGCGAAGGGCGTGTAGGTACCCGCGATGAAAACGAAGATCATCGAATGGTCGAGGCGCTTCATCAGCGCCCGCGCCCGGGTGGTGGACCACAGGGTCCGGTGGTAGAGGGCGCTAGTCCCGAAGAGCGCCGCAATACTGATCGCGTAAACCCCGACGGCGAGCCGGGCCCCCAAGGTCGTCGGCAGCGCTACGGCCACCACGCCAAGTGCCACGCTTACCGGAAAAGCTCCGGCATGTAGCCATCCCCGCATGCGCGGTCGCACCAGGTCACGTGGGTGGGCCCGGATGTCGGCTGTGTTGCCATCAGGGCGGTTGTCGCCAGAGACCGGTTGCGGACCGGCGGCGGTCGGTTGCGTCGCTCCGTGAGTGACCACGTCAGAACGATAACCGCGCGGGCCTCCGGAGCGTCGCACGCCCCGGCGTGCCAGCGGGTCCGAACGATCCCGATGCGTGATGGAACCAACGTTTCCGCCCCGCTGTACCGCGCGACTGCGCACGGAAAGAGCGGTACAGTCTAATGATCCTGAACGCGGCCTCGAACGTACCCCTTGTACGGGCGGACACAGTACTGGTGGACACGGTACTGGCGGACACTGCACCGGCGGTCAGCGCCGGCTCACCGGTGGATTGTCACCACCCGTACAGGGGGGCGTTCGGGTGCGCAAGCTACACGCAAGCTGCACCTGTATACCGAGGCGAGAACGCGGCAGGTTCGACGCGACCGGAGGTGTGAGCTGTGACGACCGCGGCACAGATTCCCGGGCTGGATGCCGCCCCGACCAAGCACGCCAGGCTGCTCGCCTGGGTGCGCGAGATCGCCGAACTCACTCAGCCGGACAAGGTGGAGTGGTGCGATGGCTCCACCGAAGAATTCGATCGGCTCACCAATCTTCTCATCGAGCGCGGGACGTTGGTGAAACTGAACGAGGAAAAACGTCCCAACAGCTTCCTCGCACTCTCCGACCCGAGCGATGTCGCCCGAGTGGAGGACCGCACCTACATCTGCTCCGCCAAGCGTGAAGACGCCGGCCCGACAAACAACTGGGTCGAGCCGGCAGAAATGCGCGGAACGCTCAACGGCCTGTTCAGCGGATGTATGCGCGGGCGGACGATGTACGTCGTTCCGTTCTGCATGGGTCCGCTCGGTTCGCGTATCTCGGCGCTCGGCGTCGAAATCACCGACTCGCCGTACGTCGCGATCTCGATGCGGACGATGACCCGGATGGGCGCCCCGGCGCTGGAGCAGCTCGGCGAGGACGGCTTCTTCGTGCCGGCGGTGCACTCGCTGGGTGCCCCGCTGGAGCCGGGCCAGGACGACGTGGCGTGGCCCTGCAACGACACGAAGTACATCGTCCACTACCCGGAGACTCGGGAGATCTGGTCGTTCGGCTCGGGCTACGGCGGCAACGCCCTGCTCGGCAAGAAGTGCTACGCGCTGCGGATCGCGTCGGTCATGGCCCGGGACGAGGGCTGGCTCGCGGAGCACATGCTGATCCTCAAGCTGACCTCCCCGGAGGGCGCGGTCCACTACATTGCGGCCGCGTTCCCGTCGGCCTGCGGCAAGACCAACCTCGCCATGCTGATCCCGACCATCCCCGGGTGGAAGGCCGAGACGGTCGGCGACGACATCTGCTGGATGCGCTTCGGCGAGGACGGCCGGCTGTACGCCGTCAACCCGGAGGCGGGCTTCTTCGGCGTCGCGCCTGGTACTGGGGCTGACACCAACCCGAACGCGGTCGAGACCCTGTACGGGAACGCCATCTACACGAACGTCGCGATGACGGACGACGGCGACATCTGGTGGGAAGGCCTCACGAAGGACAAGCCGGCCCACCTGACCGACTGGAAGGGCGCCTCCTGGACGCCCGACTCGCCGACGCCGGCCGCCCACCCGAACGCCCGGTTCACCGTTCCCGCCGGCCAGTGCCCGACGATCGCGGCCGAGTGGGAGGACCCGCGCGGCGTGCCGATCTCGGCGATCCTCTTCGGTGGCCGCCGGGCCACCGCGGTGCCGCTGGTCACCGAGGCGCCCGACTGGCAGCGCGGGGTCTTCTACGGCTCCATCGTCTCCTCGGAGACGACGGCGGCCCAGGCCGGCGCGATCGGCCAGCTGCGGCGCGACCCGTTCGCCATGCTGCCGTTCTGCGGCTACAACATGGCGGACTACATGGGTCACTGGCTGGCCACCGGCCAGAAGGCCGACGCCTCGAAGCTCCCGCGGATCTACTACGTCAACTGGTTCCGCAAGAGCCCCGAGGGCAAGTTCCTGTGGCCGGGGTACGGCGAGAACAGCCGCGTCCTCGCCTGGATCGTCGGCCGGCTCGAGGGTGAGGCGGACGGCGTCGAGTCGCCGCTGGGCGTGCACCCGACCCTCGAGGCGTTCGACACCGACGGCCTGGACATCGACGAGGCGGACCTCACCACCCTGCTGACCCTCGACACGGAGGTCTGGAAGCAGGAGGCCGACCTGATTCCACAGCACTACCAGACCTTCGGCGACCATCTCCCGGCGGAGCTCTGGTCCGAGCACCAGGCCCTCGTCGAGCGCCTGAACGGCTAGCCCACCCGCGTCACCACCCCTGACGCACGCACGACGATCGCCCCCGCCGGCCCAGCCGACGGGGGCGATCGCCGTCGCGGGGCCAGCTAGTGCCGTGTCCGGCCAGGTCCGTCCTCGCCCCGGGGCCAGCAAGATCGCCGTTTTCGCCCTCGCATGGCTGTAACCGCCTCCTTTTGCGACCATGCGAGGGCCGAAACGACGATCAAGCCAGCCGGCTGTCGGGCGATCTATCCGGTTTCGGTCGCGGGGCGTCGATGGCACCATGAACCTGTGCCCGACGAACTGAGCCCGCGGCCGACCCGGGAGACGGCCTCCCGGGAGATCCGGTCGGGCTTCGTGCTGCCCGACGGTGAGCTGCGGTGGCGCTTCTCCCGTTCGTCGGGCCCAGGCGGGCAGGGCGTCAACACCGCGGACAGCCGGGTCGAGCTTCGTTTCGACCTGGCCCGGTCGCCCGCTGTCCCCGAGCACCTGCGGGCCCGGGCGCTCGCCCGGCTCGATGGCCGCCTGGTGGACGGGGTTCTCGTCGTCACCGCGTCCGAGCAGCGGGCCCAGCTACGCAACCGGGAGGCGGCGCTCGGTCGCCTCGTCGACTTGCTGCGCGAGGCGACGGCCCCGCCACCCCGCAGCCGACGCCCGACGAAGCCGTCCAAAGGCTCGGTCGAGCGCCGGCTAGCCGCCAAACGCCAGCGCTCGGACACCAAACGCACCCGCCGCGCCGGCAACGCCGACTCCGACTGACCGCGCGCCGGGGCCCTCCATCGCCCGCGCTCAGGCCGGCGTCGGAGTGGCCGAAAGGACGCCCCCCGCGCAGGTCGGGTCCGCCTCGGTGGCGTCGCCGGCAATCAGCCCGCGACCGAACTCGTACTCGTCGAGGCAGAAGCCCCCGCCACCCGGGCTCGAGACGTACGGGCCGCTGGCCCCGTCGGCGACGTCCTGCGGGTGGTAGAAGGTGAAGTTCTGGACGAACTGGCGGACGACGACGCGCACGTCGGTGCCTCGCCGCAGCTCATAGACGACGGCGAGGTTCGTCTTCACCTGAAGGGTCTCGTACCCCTCGTAGGGTTCCGCGTCAAAGGTGATCGTGGACGCGATGGGGATTTTCGGATCGGCGAGCGATACGCCGGGCGCCAGGATCGTGAACATCGTCGAGTTCCCCCTGCCGGTCGGGATGCTCGCGATCCAGTCCCGAATGTCCTTGGCCGAATCCGGCGGGAGGAGCTGGTAGTAGTCGGCCGGATCCCCCGCCAGCGTTCGGTCGTCCAGTAGAGCCGCCACCAGCAGTTGCTTGGACAGGTCCAGGTCGCGTCCCACCTCCGCGGCGCCGAACCCGCCGGCTGGCGCCGCTGCCGGCAGAACGATCCCGTCCTCGCCGGGGCCGTATTTCGACAGGTCCAGGCGCTGGAACGGGTCGGCCTGCCCGGGCGCGGGGGTCGGCGCGCCCGTGGGCCCGACCGGGGTCGCCGTCGGCTCGCCAGCGGCCGTCGGGCTGCCGGGGCTGGCGTCCGGGCCCTTGATGATGATCCACAGCAATCCCAGGAGCATGAAGCCGACGACCGTGTAGATCAGGACGTTCGCCGTCGACAGACCGGCAAGCACGAGCCTTCGCGGGGTCTTGGCCGCCAGCGGTGCCGGTCGCGCGGGTCTGGCCGCCGCGGGGAAGGGCGTCCGGCCGCCAGCGGGTGGCGCTGGCACCTGTGCCGGGACCTGGCCGGACGCGGTCGGCCAGGGGCCGGCAGCGCTGGCCGACGTGACCCCGGGCGCGGTTCCAGCAACGGGCTGCACATCGGCGACGGCCGCGACACCGGTGCCGGCCTCGGGCGTGAGGGCGGCCCAGGCCGGGGTCGGGGCGGTGGCCGCGGCCGCGGGCGCCGAGCCCGGTGGAACCGCCTCGTGGGGCGCGGGCGCCGCGCCGGGTTTCGTCAGTCTGGTCCGGTCGTTCCCCTGGGGCGGGCCGGGGTCGGGAGTCGCCCAGCGCGCCACCAGATCCGCCGCGGTCGGCGGCCCGGCGGTCGGCGGGTCGGCCGCTGCCGGCAGGCCGGGTGCAGCGGGCGGGCTGGGTGCCGGCCAGGCCGGGAGCGTCGGCGGCGCCGAGAGCGGGGCCGGCGGTTCCGGCTCGGCCACGGCATCGGCGGCTGAGGTCTGGGGTGTTGGCTGTGCGTTCGGCTCGGCGCTCACTCGGCATCTTTCGACTCGTGGGGAGCGCAATTATGGGGTACCCGGACGATCAGGCGCATCCCGGGCCGAACCGGACGCGACATCTCCCTGAGCACGTGCCTCGTCCTGAGCACGTGCCTCACCCTGAGCATGTGCCTCGGCCTCGCCGATGATCAGTCGGCGCGGCTTGTCCAGGACGACCACACGAACTCCAACGCCGCTAACGCGTCCGGCGGCCCACCTCCTCGGCCCGCCCCCGTGCTCCGAGGCCGCTCGCGGGTCCCTGCTCGGGATGGAGTGCCGATTTCCATACCCAGACGCTGATCTTCTCGGCCGATCGAGCCACTGGCGCGGCTTGATCGCTAACCACGTATCGAAAAAGGGCGCAAATCGGTCATCAAACGACGATCCGCATACCAGGTTGGCGATCATGCGCCCTGACCGGGCTCGACGCCAGGCTTGATCGCCAACCTGGTATGGAAATCGGCCGGGTGACGGCCTCGGTTGACCAGCGCAGCAAGCCCGACCTCATGCCCACGTCCAGCAGCCATCCACTCCCGGCCCACACGGGTACAAATTCCCCTGCACAACCAGTGATCAAGATGGCCTCGCGCCCCAGCACGACGCATTGATCACTCGTTGCGCAGGCAAAACGGCGCTGGGTACACCAATTTGTCCGCCTTTATCCTGCGCAGTTAGCGATCAAGGCGCAGCAGCTTGCCCAGTCAGCCGGATGATCGGCGTCTGCGCAGGGCAAGTCGTCGCCTCGGAGTAGGCCGGACCGGGCCTCGAAATCCGAGGGACCGGATGGGAGGGCGCCCGACGGCGACGGCGACGCCAACGCCGATCGTCGGCACCGGCGATCGGCCAGAGGCGTGAAGCGCCGTCTCTGGCCGACGCCTCAGGCGATGGCGATGTTGATGATGCGGCCGGGGACGACGATCAGGCGCTTCACCGTCTTGCCGTCGGTGTGCTTCGCGTAGTCCTCATGGGCCGTCAGGGCCGCCTTGACCTCGTCCTCGCCGGCTCCGACGGGGACGGACAGGGTGAAGCGGACCTTGCCGTTGACCTGGACCGGCAGCGTCACCGTCGACTCGGCGGCCAGCGCCTCGTCGCCGACCGGGAACGGCTCGCGGACGAGCGAGCCGTCGTGACCCAGCCGCGTCCACAGCTCCTCGGTGATGTGCGGGGCCAGCGGGGCCAGCATCAGCACCATCGCCTCGGCCAGCGCCCGCGGCGGCCGCTTCGCCTCGGACGAGTGGTGCTTGCTGACGAAGTTGGTCAGCTCGATCAGCCTGGCCACCGCGGTGTTGAACCGCATCCCCGCGTAGTCGGCCCGCACCGCCAGGATCGTGCGGTGCAGCGTGCGGGTCGCCTCGTCGTCCAGGTCCGCGTCGGCGACTCGGGGCTGGCCGGTCTCCTCGTCGATCAGGTTGCGCCACAGCCGCTGCAGGAACCGGTGCGGGCCGACGATGTCGTCGGTGCGCCAGGGACGGTCGGCGTCCAGCGGGCCCATCGCCATCTCGTAGACGCGCAGTGTGTCGGCGCCGTAGGCGTCGTACATCTCGTCTGGCGTCACACTGTTCTTCAGGCTCTTGCCCATCTTCCCGGAACGGCGGGAGACCGGCTCACCCTCGTAGCGCAGCGTCCCGTCCGCCTCGGTGGTGACCTCGACGGCCGGGACGTACATGCCCCGGGCGTCCAGGAAGGCGTCGGCCTGGATGTAGCCCTGGTTGAACAGCCGCTTGAACGGCTCCCTGGTCGACACCAGGCCCAGGTCGTACAGAACCTTGTGCCAGAACCGGGCGTACAGCAGGTGCAGCACGGCGTGCTCGACGCCGCCGACGTACAGGTCGACGCCGCCGTCGCCGTCCGGCCCGTCGACGGACGGCATCCAGTACCGCTCGATCTCGGGGTCGACGAACCGCTCGGCGTTCGTCGGGTCCAGGTAGCGCAGGTAGTACCAGCAGGAGCCGGCCCACTGGGGCATCGTGTTCGTCTCGCGCCGGTACTGCCTGGGGCCGTCGCCCAGGTCCAGGGTCACCGTGGTCCAGTCGGACGCGCGGGCCAGCGGCGGCACCGGGTCGGAGGTGTCGTCCTCCGCCATCGGGGTCGGGCGGAAGTCCGTCATCTCGGGCAGCTGGACGGGCAGCACGTCGTCGGGCACGGCGATCGGCAGGCCGGTCTCGTCGTACACGATCGGGAACGGCTCACCCCAGTAGCGCTGCCGGGAGAACAGCCAGTCGCGCAGCCGGTAGGAACGGGCCGCCCTGCCGGTGCCGGCCGCCTCCAGCCAGGAGACGGTGGCCTTCACGGCGTCGGTCTTCGACAGGCCGGTCAGCACCGGGGCTCCGGGCGGAGCGGGCAGGTACTCGCCCTCGCCGGAGAAGGCCACCGGCCAGACGTCGACCGAGTCGTTCGACGACAGCCCGTGCTCGGCCAGGAAGTCGTCGTTCGGGGCCAGCACGGGCGGGGTCGGCAGGCCGAACTCGCGGGCGAAGGAGAAGTCACGCTGGTCGTGCGCGGGGACGGCCATCACGGCGCCGGTGCCGTAGCCCAGCAGCACATAGTCGGCCAGGAAGATCGGGATGGCCTTGCCGGTGACCGGGTTGCGGGCGTACGCACCGGTGAAGACGCCGGTGCGGTCGACCTCCTCGCCGCGCTGGCGGTCGCTGCGGGTGCCGGCGAACTCCTGGTAGGCGGCGACGGCGGCGGCCGGGGTCCAGTCGGCGTCGGAGGTGCCGGCAGGGCGTCCTTCGTTGAAGGTCCACTCCGCCGGGGTGCCCGTGGGCCACTCCGACGCGGTCAGCGCGTCGACCAGCGGGTGCTCGGGCGCCAGCACCATGAACGTCGCGCCTGGCAGCGTGTCCGGCCGGGTCGTGTAGACGTCCAGGGCCAGCGCGGGTCTGGGCGGCCCGTCGGGATCACCCGTGAAGGCCGCGAACGTGACGTGCGCGCCGTCGGAGGGGCCGATCCAGTTGCGCTGCATCTGCTTGATCGAGTCGGGCCAGTCGACCAGGTCCAGGTCGGCCATCAGCCGCTCGGCGTAGGCGGTGATCCGCAGGGTCCACTGGCGCAGCGGGCGGCGGAACACCGGGTAGTTGCCGATGTCGCTGCGGCCGTCGGCGGTGACCTCCTCGTTGGCCAGCACGGTGCCCAGGCCGGGGCACCAGTTGACCAGGCCTTCGGCCAGGTAGGCGAGCCGGTGGCCGTCGACGGCCTTCCGGCGCTCGGTCGCGTCCAGCTCGGACCACGGCAGCGTCCCGGCGGGCGTCCGGGTGCCCGCCTCGAACTCGGCGACCAGCTCGGCGATCGGGCGAGCCCGGTCCAGGTTCTCGTCGTACCAGCTGTCGAAGATCTTCTTGAAGATCCACTGGGTCCACCGGTAGTACGTGACGTCGGTGGTGGCGATCTCGCGCCGCGTGTCGTGGCCCAGGCCCAGCCGGCCCAGCTGGCGTCGCATGTTCGCGATGTTGGCCTCGGTGGTCACCCGCGGGTGCTGGCCGGTGTTGATCGCGTACTGCTCGGCCGGCAGCCCGAAGGCGTCATAACCGAAGCTGTGCAGCACGTGCCTGCCGGTCATCCGCAGATAACGCGCGTAGACGTCGGTACCGATGTAGCCCAGCGGATGTCCGACGTGCAGGCCCGCGCCGCTCGGGTACGGGAACATGTCCAGGACGAAGAAGGGGTCCAGGCCCTTGACCTCGTCGAACCCGTCGGACAGCGGGCCGATCGGGTTCGGGGAGGCGAACGTGCCGTGCTCCCGCCACCAGCTCTGCCAACGGCTCTCGATCTCGCCGGCCAGCCTCGGGCCGTAGCGGAACGGCAGCTCGGTCTCCGCTGGGGAGGGTGTCGTCGCGCCCTCGGCCGCGCCGCTCTGGGCCTTGTCGGTCATCGTTGTCGCATCCACTCGGCTGGTCCGTCGTCGAGATCGTCTCTCTCCGAGGGTACCGGTGCGACCGAATATCGAGCCGTGCGCCGCGACCGGTGGACAGGCCGTCAGGCGTCCGGAGGCGCGCCCGTCGACTGGGCCGGGATGGTGGCGGTCTGGGCCTGGCTGACCTCGGCCGGCTCGTCCTCGCCCGACTTCGCGGCACGGCGGCGCGCGTCGGCCGCCGCGAAGTCGCCGTCCTCGACGTGGCCGCGCATCCGCTTAAGGCTGCCGGACATGAAGTAGAAGATGAAGCCAGACGCGATGCAGAGCAGCACGACGACGAACAGCCCGGCGGTGCCAGCGCTGATCTCGTTGGCCGCCAGTACGGGCCCCGCAAACACCTCGTTCACGGCTCGACCCTACGCCACGACCGACCGCGGGCGGACTCAGGCAATTCCACCTCGGGCGGCACGGCGCGACCTGGCGAGGCGGCCGTCAGCGGATCCCGGCGAAGAGGTCGTTCTCGGGGAGAGTCCCGACCTCGATGAGGGAGCGAGCAAGCTGGTAGTCCTCCGTCGGCCAGGCCTCGCGCTGCAGGTCGAGCGGGACGCGGAACCACGGGCCCTCGGGATCGACCTGGGTCGCGTGCGCCAGCAGCGCTCGGTCGCGCACCTCGAAGAAGGCCCCGCACTCGACCTGGGTCGTCAGCCGGTTGCTGTCCTCGGCCCGGTCGATCCAGGTCTCCAGCCGCTCGGCGTACGGGGACTCGAGCCCCTGCGCCTTCATCGCGTCGTGCAGCGCCAGGATGCGCGCCTTGTGGAAGGTCAGGTGGTAGTAGAGCTTCAGCGGCTGCCAGGGCTCCAGGCCCGCGTCGACGCCATGCTCAGGGAAGCGCTCCGGATCACTGGCGGCCTCGAACGCCACCGCGCTGATCTTGTGGGTCATGATGTGGTCCGGGTGCGGGTAGCCGCCGTTCTCGTCGTAGGTCGTGATGACCTGTGGACGGAACTCGCGGATCAGCCGGACCAGCGGGCCGGCCGCGGCCTCGGGGTCGAGCGTGCCGAACGATCCCTCCGGCAGCGGCGGCAGCGGGTCACCTTCGGGCAGCCCCGAGTCGAGGAAGCCCAGCCAGGTCTGCCGGACACCGAGGATCGCGCGGGCGCGTTCCATCTCCTCCCGGCGGACCTCGGTGATCCGGTCGCGGATCTCCGGTTTGTCCATCGCCGGGTTGAGGATGCTGCCCGCTTCGCCCCCGGTGCAGGTGACGACGAGGACCTCGGCGCCCTCGGTGACGTAGCGCGCCATGCTGGCGGCGCCCTTGCTGGACTCGTCGTCGGGGTGGGCGTGCACGGCCATCAGCCGCAGGCCGTGGCCCGGCGCGTGCGGCGAGGCGGCCAGGCCCCCGCCCGTCGCGGGACCGGCGACGGACTCGCCGTCGGCGGACAGGTCGCCACGGGCCGACACGCTGTGCTGGTCCGGCAAGTCGTCATAGGAGGGAGCTGCCCCCGGGTTCACCGGCATGAAATCCATTGTGGCTGATCCCTAGGACAGTCCGACGCCACGCGAGGGCGGCCCGGCCCCGACGCCGCCGCATGTGGCGGACGTCATGCCACCTCGGGCAGGCTTCTGCCTGGCGAGTCGGCCGCGCCACGCCGGACCGGCGTGGCGAGTCGGCCCGCGGCGATGTGGCCGAGTTCACGGTCCATGTGGAAAAGTCACCGAACGCCGTGGCACAATGCACCGTCCGCGCACGCGTCCCTGGACAGTGAGGTCCGGGCGGGGTCGTGAGGTCGGTCGGCGCGCCTGGAAGGCCAGCCGACGGGCCGGGAGGTCCCAGCCGACAGGGTCACGGTGCGGTGCACCGGCGACGCCGCCACCCTGCCACACAGGGCAGGCGCCGCATGACCGTCAGTGTCACCACCCCCGCACCTGGGGAGGGGACCGACGGGGTCCCTGCCGGGTCGGAGACGGGGTCATCGATCCGGGAGGTTCGCGGCGCGACTGCGGTCGGCGCGGCTTTCCGACGACCACCGACAAGGGCGGCGACGGAAGGGCCCGCGCGTCAGCCGTGGGCACCGCGTGTCGTCTTCGAGATTCTAGATCGTCCTGATAACCTGACTATTTGCTTTGCTACGAGGAGCGTGACGCGTGACCCAGCAGACCTGGCTCACCCAGGAGGCTTACGACCGGCTTCGCTCCGAGCTCGACTACCTGACGACCACCGGCCGCACCGAGCTGGCCAACAAGATCGAGGCCGCTCGGGAGGAGGGTGACCTCAAGGAGAACGGTGGCTACCACGCCGCCAAGGAGGAGCAGGGCAAGCAGGAGGCGCGCATCCGCCAGCTGAACGACCTGCTCCGCGACGCCAAGGTCGGCGAGGCCGCGGCCAGCACCGGCGTGGCCGGGCCTGGCACGGTCGTCGAGGTCCGCTTCCAGGGTGACAAAGAGACCGAGAAGTTCCTGATCGGCTCACGCGAGGACCACAGCGCGCCGATCGACGTCTTCTCCCCCGCGTCCCCGCTCGGCGGTGCCGTCACCGGCCACAAGGCCGGCGACAAGGTCACCTACACCCTGCCGAACGGCCGCAACGCCTCGGTGGAGATCGTCTCGGTGGCTCCGTACGTCCTGTAGTTCCGCACGACCAGTCCCGTACGTCCGGTAGCGCCCGCGCGCGCCGAGGACCCGGCGGCCCGCCCGCCGGTCGCGGTCCTCGGCCCCCGCCGAAACGGGCGGAACGGGCAGCTGTTGCCGCACATGTCGTGGTGGTTTCCCAATTTGGATGGTGACGTCCCGCTGTTGGTGTGTGCTGGGGTTTAGGGCTGCGGGGCCGGTCGTGTGGGTGGGCAAGTCGGGGCGACTTTGCGAACCACGCCGGCCTGGGCGCAGGCGGGCGGTAGCGTCGTAGGGGTGGTAGATCTGCCGGTCCCGCCCCGTCCAACCCCGACGCCGGCAACCCCGACGCCGGCATCCCCGTCGCAGGCCAGCGCGGTGCCGAAGGCCTTCGCGCCGGCGGCCGGCGACCCGGCCGGGCGACAGCCAGCCGCGACCACGCTGCGCGAGCTGCGCGCCACCGGCCACGTGCACCGCTCGGTTCGCACGGAGCTGCGCGACAACCTGCTGGCCCGCATGGCGGCCGGCGAGAACCGGTTCCCGGGGATCGTCGGCTTCGACGACACCGTGCTGCCGCAGGTCGAACGCGCGCTGCTGGCCGGGCACGACATCGTCTTCCTTGGCGAACGCGGCCAGGGCAAGACCCGACTGATCCGGACCCTCGTCGGCCTGCTGGACGAGTGGTCGCCCGCGGTCGCCGGGTGCGAGATCAACGACCACCCGTACGCACCGGTCTGCGGCCGATGCCGGGCGCTGCTCGCCGAACTCGGCGAGGACCTGCCCGTCGCCTGGCGGCACCGCGACGAACGGTTCGGCGAGAAGCTCGCGACGCCGGACACGTCCGTCGGCGACCTGATCGGCGACGTCGACCCGGTGAAGGTCGCCGAGGGCCGCACTCTGGGCGACCCGGAGACCGTGCATTACGGCCTGGTCCCCCGCTGCAACCGTGGCGTCTTCAGCGTCAACGAGCTTCCCGACCTGGCCGAGCGGATCCAGGTGGCACTGCTCAACGTGCTGGAGGAACGGGACATCCAGGTCCGCGGCTACCTGCTGCGGCTGCCGCTGGACCTGCTGCTCGTCGCGTCGGCGAACCCGGAGGACTACACCAACCGGGGCCGGATCATCACCCCGCTCAAGGACCGGTTCGGCGCCGAGGTGCGCACCCACTACCCGCTTCGCCTCGACGACGAGCTCCGGCTGATCAAGCAGGAGGCCGTGCTGGCCTGGGCGGGTTCGCCGCTGGGCTCGCCCGTCCTGCCCGACCACCTGGTCGAGATCGTCGCGCGGTTCACCCGGCTGGTCCGCGACGCGCCCCAGGTCGACCAGCGTTCGGGCGTGTCGGCCCGGCTCGCGGTCGCGGCGGCCGAGACGGTGGCCGCCTCAGCGGTCCGCCGGGCGGCGCTGACCGGCGAGGACGTGCCGACGGCCCGCGTCGTCGACCTGGCCTCGATCGTCCCGGCGGTGCGCGGCAAGGTCGAGTTCGAGGCGCTGGAGGAGGGCCGGGAGGACGAGATCCTCACCCACCTGCTGCGCCGCGCCATCGCCGAGACGTACCGGGCCCGGCTGGCCGGCACCGACCTCGCCGGCCTGCAGAAGCGGTTCGACGGCGAAGGGCCGGTGGAGACCGGGGATCTGGTGACCGCGGCGGAGCTGCTGCGCCGGGTCGGCCCGGTTCCTGGCCTGGCCGGAATGCTCACCAAGCTCGGGGTGGACGGCGCGGAGTCGCCGGGCCTGGCGGCCGCGGCGCTGGAGCTGGCGATGGAGGGCCTGCACCTCAACCGCCGGCTCGCCAAGGAAGAACTGCCAGGCAGGACCGTCTACGGCGGCTAGGCCCGGGTCCGGCCGCGTCTACCAGGCCCGCGTCTGGCCCAATCGACACAGAGGCACGGGATGCAACGGTGAGCACCAGCTCCTTCCGGTATGGGCCATGGGCGGGCGGGCCGGACCCGTTGGAGTCCCCGTTCGCGGCGACCGACGCCCTCGACGAGATGTCCCGCCAGGTGCTGGACGGCCGCACCCCGCGTGAGGCGCTGGACTCGCTGCTGCGCCGCGGGATGAACGGCCGGCGTGGCCTCGACGACCTGCGCCGCGCCGTCGACCGGCGCCGCCGCGAGGTGCGTTCCCGGGGCCGGCTCGACGGCACCCTGCAGGAGGTGCGCCGGCTGCTGGACACGGCCATCGGCCAGGAACGGGCGGCGCTGTTCCCCGACCCGGCCGACGAGGCCCGGATGCGCGAGGCGGAGCTGGACGCGTTGCCCAACGACGCGTCGCGGGCGGTGCGCGAGCTGGCCGACTACGACTGGCGCTCGCCCCAGGCGAGGGAGACCTACGAGCAGATCGCCGACCTGCTGCGCCGCGAGGTGCTCGACTCCCAGTTCCGCGGCATGAAGCAGGCGCTCGAAGGCGCCACGCCCGAGGACATGGCCCGGGTGCGCGACATGGTCGGCGCGCTCAACGAACTGCTCGCCAAGGACGCCCGGGGCGAGGACACCGACCAGGCGTTCAACGAGTTCATGGAGCAGTTCGGGGAGTTCTTCCCCGAGGGGCCGGAAAGCCTCGACGAGCTGATCGACACCCTGGCCCGGCGCTCGGCCGCCGCCGCCCGCCTGCTCGCCGGGCTCTCCCCCAAGCAGCGCCAGGAGCTGGCCGAGCTGATGGCGGCCGCCGTCGAGAGCCTGGGCCTGGGCGACGAGCTGGCCCAGCTCGGGGAGGCGCTGCGGTCCGCCCGGCCGAACCTGAACTGGGGGGCGCGCCCGTCCGGCCGGCCGAACGGCTTCGGTGACGGGAGGGGCGGCGAGGGCGGCCTCGGCCTGGGCGACGCGACGTCGGCGCTGGAGGAGCTCGCCGAGCTGGACGAGCTGGCCGCCACGCTGAGCCAGGACTATCCGGGTGCCTCGCTGGACGACGTCGACCCGGACGCGATCACGGCGGCGCTCGGCCGCTCGGCCGTCGACGACCTGCGCCAGCTCCAGCAGATCGAGCGCGAGCTGGAGCGGGCCGGGTTCCTGACCCGGCAGTCGGGGCGGCTGGAGCTGACACCGAGGGCCGTGCGCCGGATCGGCCAGACCGCGCTGGCGCGGATCTTCCGGCAGCTCCATTCCGGCGCCCGTGGGGATCATGCCCAGACCGACGCAGGCGGCGCTGGCGAGCTGATCGGGACGACCCGCGCCTGGGAGTTCGGTGACACCCAGCCGCTGGACGTCGTGCGAACCGTGCGCAACGCGGTGCTGCGGGCCGGGCCGCCCGGGCCGGGTATGTCGATCAAGCTGAAGGTCGAGGACTTCGCCGTCTCCGAGACGGAGCGGCGAACGTCGGCCGCGGTCTGCCTGCTCGTCGACCTGTCCTACTCGATGGCGCTGCGCGGGACGTGGGGGATCGCGAAGTCGACCGCGCTGGCCCTGCACACGCTGGTGACGACAAAGTTCCCGCAGGACAAGATCCACCTGATCGGCTTCTCAGACTACGCCCGCGAGCTGCGGCCGGTGGAGCTGGCCGGGCTGGACTCGGAGATGGTGCAGGGCACGAACCTGCAGCACGCGCTGCTGATCGCCGGGCGGCTGCTGTCCAAGTACCCGGAGTCCGAGCCAGTGATCATGGTCGTCACCGACGGCGAGCCGACCGCCCATCTGCTGCGCGACGGGTCGGCGGCCTTCTCCTGGCCGCCGATGCCCGAGACCCTGGAACTCACCCTCGCCGAGGTCGACCGGCTGACCCGGCGCGGCGTCGGGATCAACGTCTTCATGCTTGACACCGAGCCGCGGCTGGTGCGGTTCGTCGAGGAGATGGCCCGGCGCAACGGCGGGCGGGTGCTGTCTCCCGACCCGAACGCCCTCGGCCAGTACGTGGTCCACGACTACCTGCGGGCCCGCGGCGGCCGGCGGGTCAACCGTTAGAGCCGCGCCCCTCGTCACCCGACGGGGGTGAGGCCCTGCGGTGTCGGAACTTCTGGCCGCGGAGGCTTCGGGCGGTTGCCCCCTCGTGGCCCGGGCTGGCCCGGCCCGGGAAACCCGCGGGCCGCCGCGGGCCGCTGCTACCTTCCGCTTTCATGTCCTCACAGATCGGGGTGGGATCTTCGCGGGCCGGGGACGGGCTAGGCGCCGTAGGCGCGCCCGGGAACCCACGACCGGGTCCCCATCGGCACCGCGGGCCGCGCCGCCGGCCCAGCCGCGATTCCAGCCAGCCCAGCCGTCCGACCCGCCGCGCGGGCGACGGGCCCAGCCATCGGCGGCCCAGTGATCGGCGCCCCAGTGATCGGCGGCGTGGCCGCGGGCGGCCCGGTCCGCGGCGGCCGACCCAGCAGCGCCCAGGCCGGGGCGACCGGCGGCGTCGGCTGACGCTGCTCGGGACGCTCGCCGCGGCGGTCGCGGCGCTGTTCAGCCTGCTGGCCACGCCGAGCGCCACGCCCACGCTGGCCCCGGGAGCCCCGGCCGAGACGACCCAGCCGCCGACCGGCGGGGCGATCGACTCCCGTCGCCAGTCCCAGAGCGACGAGGAGCTGGCCCGGTACTGGACGCCGGCGCGCCTCGTCAACGCGATCGACGCCAACGTGCTGACCCGCACCACCGGTGGGGAGTCGGTCGGAACCGGGATGCCGGCCGGCACGGCGCCAGGAGTGGGTCTCACGGCAGGAGCGCCCCTGGCCGCGCTGGAGCGTGAGCCGCTGGCGGACGACGTGGTGACGCCGTACGCCGGCGG
Organism: Pseudofrankia inefficax; assembly: GCF_000166135.1. Classification (NCBI taxonomy): domain Bacteria; kingdom Bacillati; phylum Actinomycetota; class Actinomycetes; order Frankiales; family Frankiaceae; genus Pseudofrankia; species Pseudofrankia inefficax. Next base: position 835,830 of record NC_014666.1, on the reverse strand, counting down.
CGGCGCGGCGGTCCGGCTCGACGGCGCCCTGTTCACCACGATCAACGGCAGCGACTACGCCTGCTCCGGCTCGGTGGTGGACAGCCCGGGCCATGACCTGGTGATGACCGCCGGCCACTGCCTGCACTCCGGCGGCCTGTCCGGCTCGTTCGCGACCAACGTCATCTTCATCCCCGGCTACTCGAACGGTTCCGCGCCCTACGGCGTCTGGCACGCCAGCCAGCTGACCGTCACCGCCGGCTGGGGCTACCAGCGCTCCTTCGACGAGGACGCCGGCTTCGCCACGTTCCGCCCGGTCGGCGGCCGCAACCTGCAGGACGTGGTCGGCGGCGCGTTCCCGATCGCCTTCACCAACGGGACGACGGCCGGCTCGCTCGCCGGACCGCAGACGGTGCTCGGCTACCCGAAGCTGCCGCCGTTCGACGGCGCGACCCTGATGACCTGCACGGGCACGACCACGCCGGACCCGCGCGGCGGCCACTCGCTCGGCCTGCCGTGCCCGATGACCGCGGGCGCCAGCGGCGGCGCCTGGCTGTCCGGGTTCCACAACGGCACCGGCACCCTCGACGCGGTGGTCAGCTACGCCTACTCGTCCGACCCCAACACGATCTACGGCACCTCGTTCGGCCCGTCGATCCGCCAGCTCTACCAGCACGCCATCCAGCTGTGAGGACGGTGACGCGAGCCGCGCGCCCGACCAGCGCCCGGTTACATGCCCGGTTTGATGACCATCAGGAAGACGATCCCGATCCAGCAAGCCGTGCTGACCACGCCCGCGAGGGCGAGCCAGGGCAGGCGGTGCCGCGCGGTCATGCCGGTCTGCTCGATCTCCGCGACGGCGGTCGCGACGCCACCGGCCAGGATCGTCACGGTGATGAGCGTCGCGATCGCCCAGAGCGCGATCGAGCTGGTGATCCAGCCGTCGGAATAGCCTCGGACGCTGCCGAACGGCCCCCGGTGCACCAGCGCGGCCCCCAGGCCGACGACGCCGAGCGACGCCGCCCCGGCGATTCGCAGCAGCAGGGGCGCGGGCTTCAGCACCGGTAGCGCGCGCAGCCCGACGAAGGCCAGCGCGGGCAGGAACAGCCCGCCGAACACCAGCGGGCCGATCACCAGCATCGCGGCCAGAACGTGCAACGCGAGTATCAGTCCGTACGCCCCACTGTGCGGCATGGGACGACGCTACCGACCACGCTCGGGAGGACGAACACCGGAGGGCACCAACGCCCGGACCCATCGGCACCGCACCCGCCTCCCGGGGCGCCATACGCATCCATGACGTCACTTTGAGTAAGGTGTGCTCAATACAGACAGTGACGAGGGTGGTGGCACGTGATCTTTCCGACGATCGACTTCGCCGCCTTCTTCCTGGTCGTGCTCGCCGCGTCCTGGCTGCTCATGCCGCGGCCGGGGTACTGGAAGCCGTTCATGCTCGCGGCGAGCTACTTCTTCTACGGCTACACGGACATCCGCTTCGTCCTGCTGCTGGCCAGCTCGACACTGATCAACCAGGCGGCGGCCGTCGCGCTCGCCCGCCGCCGCTCCGGCCGGTCCGGCGTGCTCGCCGCGGCGATCGTGGCCGACCTGGGCCTGCTCGGTTGGTTCAAGTACTACGGGTTCTTCGCGCTGTCCGTGGACCGCACGCTCGGTGACCTCGGGATCGCGGCCCCGCTGCCGCTGCTGCAGGTCGCGCTGCCGATCGGGATCTCGTTCTTCACCTTCCAGGCGTTGTCGTACGTCATAGACGTCTATCGCGGTGACACCCAGCCGGCCAGGCTGATCGACTTCGCGGTCTACGAGGCGTTCTTCCCGCATCTGGTCGCCGGGCCGATCGTGCGGGCCCGGGAGTTCATCCCGCAGCTGGCCAGTCCCCGCGACCGCCGCGCCGTCCCGGCGACCCGGGCCGTCTTCCTGATCTGCGGCGGCCTGGTCAAGAAGGTGGTCCTCGCGGACCTGCTGGCCCGCCGGCTCGTCGACCCCGTCTTCGACACCCCGGGGCAGCACTCGTCGGTCGAGGTGCTGGTCGCGATCTACGGCTATGCGGTGCAGATCTACTGCGACTTCTCCGCCTACTCGGACATCGCGATCGGGATCGCGCTCCTGCTCGGCTTCCGGTTCCCGGACAACTTCGACCGGCCGTACGCGGCGACCAGCCTGCAGGACTTCTGGCGGCGCTGGCATGTGACGCTGTCGCGCTGGCTGCGCGACTACGTCTACATCCCGCTCGGCGGCAGTCGGCGCGGGCCGCGGCGGACCCAGCTCAACCTGCTGGTCACGATGGTGCTCGGCGGCCTGTGGCACGGCGCCGCCTGGACGTTCGTCTGCTGGGGCGCCCTGCACGGCGCCGGCCTGGCCGCCGAACGCTCGCTCGACCGGCGCCGAGCCAGGCGGGCCGGGTCGGCACCGGCTCCCGAGCCACCTGTCGCCGTCGCGCACGCCGTCGCCATCCCGCTGCCCCGCACGGCACAACTCAGCCCACTGCCGGCCCCGGCCGGCCCGCGGGGCCTGGCCGGCTCCCCGGGGCCAGCGGCGGCGACCGAGGGGCTCGAACCGCTGTACTCCCCCGGCGGGACGGCGGCCGGGCTCGTCGGCGGCGCAGGCGGGTCCGGTCCCGCGTCCGAAGTGCCGACCCGGCGGACGAGCGGGGCTCGGCGAGGCGCAGGGCGGTGGGCCCGGCGACTGCTCACCTTTCATCTGGTCTGCGCGGCCTGGGTGCTGTTCCGGTCCCCCGACCTGGCGACCGCGGGCGAGATCCTGCGCCGGCTCGGGACCGGCGGGGTCGCGACCGGCCTGGTGACGCCAACGGTCATCGTCGCCATCGCGGTCGGCCTCGGGCTCGCGGCCGTGCCCGGCCGGTGGTGGGCGGCGGCGCAGGGGGCCTTCGACCGGCTGCCGTTGCCGGCCCAGGTTGCCGCGGTCGTCGCGTTCCTGCTGGTCATGTATGCGGCGGTCGGGCACCAGGACGTCGCGCCGTTCATCTATTTCCGGTTCTAGGTCGAGTTCCGGTTCCAGATCTAGCACGATGAACAGTAACTATCCGTGTCGCTAATGCACACGATACGTAGTCGCATGGCAGGCTCGTGAGCCGTGGACACCCAGGCGGACGAGGTCCCCGCGGTCAGGGCAGCCGATGCCCTGGCCCTCCGGGCCGACGACGCGGCACCCCACCCGGACCAGCCGCCGGCCGCGCCGGGACCGCCTGGCCAGCCGGGCGCGGCCGGACCGGCGTCCACCGCGACGGCGGCACCGGCCGGGAACGCGTCGATGGCGGTGGTGCCGGCGCGGCGGGCGTTCGTGCTGGTCGCCGGGACGCTCGTGGCGGTGGCGCTACTGCGCGCGCCGGCGGCGGTGCACACCGGCGAGGGCATGAACCAGGGCCGGGCCCGTGACGTCGTCCTGGCGCTGGCCCGCCCACTGGACCGCTTCACCCGGGCGGTGGGGCTCGACTGGCCCGACGAGCGGCTGAGCGCGCTGTTCGGGCATCCCATCCCGGGAACGGGCGCCGATCCGGCGGCCTCCGAGCTGGCGACCGCGGCGAGCCTCGTGCCGCCCGCCGCCGGCCCCGGCACGTCTCCGGGTGCGGCCGCGACCGGCGCGGGGCCGACCGCGGCCCCGCCCGCGCTCACGGCGCCACGGGTGCCGACGGTCGCCGACCCACTGCGCGTGCTGGTCACCGGCGACTCGCTGACCGAGTCGCTTGGTCCCACGATCGCCAACACGGCGCCGGCGACGGTACGCGCGCAGACGGACACCCGTTACGGCACCGGACTGGTGCGCCCGGACTTCTTCGACTGGGCCAGCCACGCCCGCGAGCAGGTCGCGACCCGCGACCCGGAGGTCGTCGTCGTCGCGCTCGGTGCCAACGACGCCCAGGGCATCACGATGCCGAACGGCCAGGTCCTGCCGGCCGGTTCGCCTGGCTGGGTCGACGAGTACCGCCGCCGGGCCCTCGTGGTGCTCCGGATCTGGGCCGACGGCGGGCACCGCCGGGTGTACTGGGTGAGCCTGCCCCCGGCCCGGTCCGGCCGGATGGACGGCTACTTCCAGCAGCTCAACGGCGCGGTCGCGGACGCGGTCCACCAGGTTCCCGGGACCGCGTTCCTCGACCTGGGCGCCCAGCTGTCCGACCACGGGCACTACAGCGACTACCTGCGGGATGCCGCCGGCCAGTCCGTCCTGGCCAGAACCCGCGACGGGGTGCACTACACGCTGGACGGGTCCAGGATCGTCGCCGCTCCGGTGCTAGCGAGGCTCGCCTCGGACTTCCGCCTCACCCCGCCGCCATCGGGGAATCCCAGGTAGCGCCCGTCGTCCCGCCCGACCCCGGGTAGCGCGGGTGGCGGGGCCGGGCAACGGGTATCCACCTGCCGATGAGACTCGGTCAGCGCGGCGGGGTGGTCGCGAAGCCGAAGCCGGGGCCTTCCAGGTCGAGCCGGGCAGCGGTGACCACCTCGCGGGCCTCGGCCAGCAGTGCCGCTTGCCGAGCCGGGGCGAGTTCGACGCGTCCCAGCAGGTCGAGAAGCTCCTCAGCGAGGAGGGTGATCTGGTCGGGGAGGCCATGTGGCGCCAGCGCCGGTGGTCGCAGGCCGGCGGGCGCTCCCGATCCGGCGTCCCGGCCGAGCCGGGCGAGATCCTGGGCCAGGGCAGCGGTCCGCTGGGCGCGGGTGCCGCCCGCCGCGGCCGCGACGTCCCAGGCGGCCGGGCTCCAGCTTCGCAGCCGGTTGAGCAGCCGGTTGACCTCTCGGGTGAGGCCGGAGCCGGGTTTGCTCGTCAGGCCGGAGCCGGGTTTGCTCGTCGGGTCGGAGCCGGGTTTGCTCGTCATGTCGGAGCCGGGTTTGCTCGTCAGATTGGAGCCGGGTGTGCTCAGGGGTGCGGGCACCGATTCCGACATCCGGGCAGGTTACCTGACGGGGACGGCGCCGGGGCTTGCCCTACCGTTCGTCGTGATGCACCCTCCCTTCATGGTCCGTTGACGCCGGGTTCAGCCAGGAGGCGCGCATGTCTCAGTTCCGCTCCGTACAGACCCAGCAGACCCACGAAAGTCTCATCGACCGCCTTCCGAAGGTCACCGGCCATGATCTGGCCCACTGGCTCCAGCGCGTCGAGGAAGGTCCAGGCCTGTTGCGGTTCGCGGAACGCGTGAACTGGCTGCGCGACGAGCACAACCTTCCGCACAACTACGCCGCGGCCCTCGTCCACGAGGCAGACCTCCGCCGCAGGGCGATCAAGGTCTGAGGCCTCCGCACGCGAGAACGGCCAGCGGGGAGCCCGGTATTCGCTACCGGGCTCCCCGCTGGCCGACCGGCCGGCGCCCTGGCGCCTAGCGGCGCAGTTTCGACAGCAGCCGCAGCATCTCCAGGTAGACCCAGATGAAGCCGATCAGCAGGCCGTAGGCGCACACCCAGGCGTCCGACCGGGGCGCCCGCGCGGCGATCATCCGCTCGATGGCGTCGAAGTCGAGGATGAACTGCAGGCTCGCGATCACCAGGACGACGACGCTGAACAGGATGCCCAGCGGGGTGGCGTCGTTGATGACGGGCAGGTGGCTGCCGGTGGTGAGGCGCAGCACCACGTCGATGATGCTGATGATGACGACGGCCAGCAGGACGTTGCCGACGATCCGGGCCATCCGGGGCGTGGCGCGCAGGCGCCGGCTGCGGTAGGCCAGCAGCATCGTCACGAAGATCACCGCGGTGCCCAGAATGGCCTGCGGGATGATCCCGGCGTAGTCGTTCGCGTAGAGCCTCGACACGCCGCCGGCCATGAGGCCGGACAGGACTCCGAAGACGACCACCAGCGCGGGGTTGATCCGGCCGGTGAACCGGATCACGAGGCTCAGGACGAACGCGGCGATGCCCGCGCCGAAGACCAGGCCGGGCGCGCTGTCCACGAGGTACCAGCCGACGGCGCCGCCCACGCCCGCGATGGCGAACAGGCCGAGGGTGTGCATGACGACGTCATCGATGGTGAGCGAACTCGGCTGCCGGTAGGCCCGGGCCAGTTCCTCAGGCGTCGGCGTTCCGGGCGGCGTGCCCTGCGCGGACGGCGGCCAGGTGAGCTGGTCGGAGGCCGGCGGCCCGGACCGCAGGTGGGTGAACACCGGGTTGCTCGATCGGGTCCTCGCCATGTGGATCGTTGCTCCCCTTCGCGCTGGCCAGCCGGGTGGCGCTCTGCCGCCCGCGACGCGCCCGCAGCCGCCCCGCCCAGCACCCACTGGACACGATAATCGTCGGCGCGGATTCCACGAACCCCAACCGCCCCAAGCTGTCCCGCCGCGTCCCAGAAGGCCTCGCCCCGACGACGGCGGGACGGCGCCGAACAACTGCCGCTCCCCCCAGGACTCGCCTGCCCCATCCCTTGATCATGATCGCGAGTTTGGCCCTCAAACGGTTGCGACCAGGCCCGATTCACGACCACCGGAAGGCGAAAACGGCGATCATCGCGCCGGGACGACCGTTGTGGGCGGCGCAGCGGAGGGCGGCTCCGGGGACCGTCCGCACAGGGACGACCTTCCTGAACGCGGGCCCGCCGACTGGGGGGCCGGCCGAATGGCGGTCGCCACAGAACGGCACCAGATCGCCCAGGGCAGCCAGATCCTCACTCTACGCACGATTGAGGGCAGCCCGCAGGCCGCGGGGAACGCTGGTGAAACCGCGTCACCACGCATCCGGCAGCCAAAAGCGACGGGCGCCTTATAAAGGCCCGTGTTCGCAGAGTCAAGAAATGTAAAGAGACCCGGCAGGCGAAGGCGCCCGCCGACGAGTGGGCCCGCGAAGCGATGGCAATGTCAACTCAGGAGCCGAGCGACGCCCGGCAAGGCGCACGAACGAGCAAAGACGAAGGCGGTGCAAGAGATCGGGGGCGTGCCGCAAGGCTCACGAACCCGCGAACCCCGATCGCGTGCCGGTGGTCGGAGTCGAACCGACACTCGAGCTGTTTTTAGGACAGCCTCCTCTACCTGTTGGGATACACCGGCTCGCCTACATCGCTGGTATTTCTACCACGCTACGTACGTTCTGGGAATAACACAACGTGGAGAAATCACGCGGGCGTCGGACGGACAGCGCGCCCGTCACCCTTCGTGACGCACAGGTGAACAACGCGCGGACACATCAGCGCGGACCGTCATAGCTTGTTGCGTGATCATTACAGTCAGGCCTCCTCTCGCCGACGCGGTGGGCTAAGACCCGGGCGGACGGACGAACCATTGACCGGCCGTGTGGAGCCCCTTGGCGAAGCCATGGATGGGCGGCCAACGGTGCCCCGGCTCCGCCGGCCCAGCGCCTTTCTGGTCGACCGCTGCCGCGAAACCACCCGGCGGGCGGGCGGGCCCCAGGGTCGGTGTTCCCATGACGGCGCAGCCGCCTGCCCGCCACTCAGACCGGCCCGATCGGCCCCGCGGCGGCCCGGCCGACCGCCGTCGGGCGGGCGGCCGCGACGCGGGGTGCTGGCTCGCTGGCGGTCGCCCGGCGGAACTCGGCGCGCGGGTCGGCGAACGAGCCGAGCGAGACGGTCTCACGTTTGAAGAACAGCGCCAGCGTCCAGTCCGCCAGGACCCGGGCCTTGCGGTTGAAGGTCGGCAGTCTGCTGAGGTGATACGTGCGGTGCATGAACCAGGCTGGCCAGCCGCGCAGCTTGATGCCGTAGACGTCGGCGACGCCGCGGTGCAGGCCCAGCGAGGCGACGCTGCCCGCGTACCGGTGGCAGTACGGCTCGATCGGCCGGTCGCGCAGGTGGGCGACCAGGTTCTCGGCGAGCCGGCGAGCCTGGCGGACCGCGTGCTGCGCGGACGGGCTGGTGAACGAGCCCGCCGGCCCGGACAGGTCGGGGACGGCGGCACAGTCGCCTGCCGTCCAGGCGTCCTCGACGCCGTCGACCTGCAGGAAGGGGTTGGCCCGCAGCCGGCCCTTGTCGTCCAGCGGGAGATCAGTGCGGGCGAGCATCGGATGGGCCCGCACCCCGGCGGTCCAGACGACGGTGTCGGCGTCGAACGCGGCACCGTCGTCGAGCTCGACCCGGCCGTCCCGCAGGCTGGTGACCCGGGTGTTCAGCCTGACCTCGATGCCGCGGTGCTCCAGCTGTTTCACCGTGTAAAGGCCCATTGCCGGCGAGACCTCGGGCAGAATGCGGCCGGTCGCCTCGACGAGGACCCAGCGAAGGTCGTCCGGGCAGATGTTGGGGTAATAGGAGCAGGCGTAGCGCGCCATGTCCTCGAGTTCGGCGAGGGCCTCTATTCCCGCATATCCGCCGCCGATGAATACGAAGGTAAGGGCGCGAGAACGCTCGGCCGGATCCCGGGTGGACGCGGCCGCGTCCAGGTGGCCAATCACCTTGTTACGCAGATAAATGGCTTCGGCAACCGACTTGAATCCCACGCCGAGATCACTCAGGCCCGGGATCGGAAGTGTCCGGGCCACCGACCCGGGTGCCATCACGAGAATGTCGTAGCCGAGGTCGTACTCGTCGCCGCCGACGGTGCGCACGGTCGCCGTGCGCTCGGCGTGTGCGACCCGTGTCACCCGGCCGCTGACCACGTCGCACCCCCGGAGCACCTTGCGCAGCGGGACGACGACGTGGCGAGGCTCCAGGTTGCCGGCCGCCGCCTCCGGCAGGAACGGCTGGTAGGTCATGTACGAGTGGGGCTCCACCACGGTCAACGTCGCCTCACCGGGCCGCAGCCGCTGCCGCAGCCGGAGGGCCGTGTACATCCCGACGTAACCGCCACCGACGACGAGGATGCGCGGAGCCGATCTTGCTCCGGGGTCAGGAGCCGGTCTTGCTCGGATGTCAGGAGCCCGGCCATTTGCCATGGGAAGGCGGTACCCGTGGCCACACGCTGGTACGCCCGACATCCCCGGCGGGCACGCGGCGATGCGCCGCGAGGCGGACCACACCGGAGTGACGTGGGCCACGAATACGCATTTACCCCGATCCACCCACCGCGCGGGTCAAGGCCAGCCAGACTAGTGACCGGTGATTTGGCCCACGATCGCCCGGGACCCTAGGCCCGGCTGCGATATGACCTTGGGGTATTTCGTCGGTCCGGCGGACGCCTTCCGGAACCTTTTGCGCCGTCCGACCGTCACGCGCCGGTGAGCACGCGCTTACGACCCTTCCGTCGGGTCGAGCGCTGATGACCGGGATTGCACGGTTCGGGCCGAAGCATCCTGATCCCCGCCGGAGGCCGCGTGCCGCGCCGCGGCGCCGAGGACGTCCTCGAGCATCGCCGCCGTGACCCGGCCGGTGAACGTGTTCTGCTGGCTCGGGTGGTAGCAGCCGAGCAGCAGCGGGCCGGCCGGCGCGCCGGCGAGCGCCGGTAGCTCCACGCGGGCGCCATGACCGAAGGCCGGGCGCCGGGGCGGGAGCCCGAAGCCCGCGTCGGCGAGCGCCGGCCACAGCGCCTGCCAGGCGAACCCGCCCAGCACCACGATCGCCCGCAGCCGAGGACGCAGCAGTTCCAGCTCGCGGACCAGCCAGGGCCGGCAGACGTCCCGCTCGGCCGGGGTCGGCTTGTTCGCCGGTGGCGCGCAACGCACCGCGGCCGTGATCCGGGCGTCGAGCAGCCGCTGGCCGTCACCGGCGGCCGTCGAGGTCGGCGACGCGGCCAGACCGACCCGGTACAGCGCCGCGAACAGCCAGTCGCCACTGCGGTCGCCGGTGAAGATCCGGCCGGTCCGGTTGCCGCCGTGCGCGGCCGGCGCGAGGCCGACCACCAGCACCCGCGCGTCCGGCGGACCGAACGACGGCATCGGCCGGCCCCAGTACCGCTCCCCCGCGTAGGCGGCCCGCCGGACCCGGGCCACCTCCTCGCGCCAGTCGACGAGCCGCGGGCAGGCCCGGCAGACCGAGGCGCACGCGTCGAGCTCGTCCGCGCCGCCGGCCGCTCCCGCCAGCGCGACGACGTCACCGGCGGTCAGCGCGACCGGCGTCGTCGCGGTCGCCGGGTCCCCCGGCCAGCCCGTCCCCGCCGCGACCGGGCCCCGCTCGTCGTCAGGCATCCCGATCGCGCGCGGAGGCGGGGGCGCGCCCGGTCATCGAGCCAGGGAGAACGCGATGCCGTCGAGAATGTCGCGCTCGCTGGCGATCACCGCGGGAAGGCCGACACGCTCGACCAGGGTGCGCAGGACCAGGGCACCCGCGGCGATGACGTCGACCCGCCCGGGGTGCATCACCGGCAGCGCGGCCCGCTCGGCGTGCGTCATCGCGAGCAGCTTCTCGGTGACCTCCGCGACCGCGTCGGCCGGGGTGCTGAGCAGGTGGATGCGCTCGGAGTCGTACTCGGGCAGCCCGGCGGCGAGAGCCGCGACGGTGGTGACGGTGCCGGCGACGCCGACCAGGGTGGCCGCCCGCCGCAGCGGGACCACCTCCTCGGCGAGATCCAGGGCGGCCTGCACGTCGGCGACGATGGCCGCGGCCTCGGCCGGATCCGGGGGGTCCGCGCGCAGGTGCCGCTCGGCCATCCGGACGCACCCGATGTTGACCGAGCGGGCCGCCAGGACGCCGGTCGCGTCGCCGAGCACCAGCTCGGTGGACCCGCCACCGATGTCGGCGACCAGGATCGGCGTCGCCGCGTCGGGCAGCTCGGCGGCGGCGCCCGCGTAGGACAGGGCCGCCTCCTCGTCCCCGGTGATCACCTCGGGGTCGACGCCGAGGATCGCGCGGACGCCGTCGACCAGCTCGGCGCGGTTGCTGGCGTCCCGGGTGGCGCTGGTGGCGACCATCCGGACCCTGGTGGCGCCGAGCCGCTCGATCTCGGCGGCGTAGTCGCGCAGTGCGGTGAAGGTGCGGTCCAGCGCCTCGGGGGCGAGCGCTCCGGTCCGGTCCACGCCGGCACCGAGCCGGACGATCTCCATCCGGCGGGTCAGCTCGACGAGCTTCGGGCCGCCGGCGCCGTTGCCGGCCGCGCCGGCGGACGGGCCCGGCGCGATGTCGGCGACCAGCAGCCGGATCGAGTTGGTGCCGCAGTCGATGGCGGCCACGCGGCTCATGCGCGTGCTCCTCTCGGGTCGCGGGGCAGGTCGCCGGGAGGCTCGTCGGGGACGCAGCGGCCGCGGGCGGCCCAGTCGCCGGCCGCGGCGATGGCCTCGTCGCCGAACGGGTTGACGCCCGGCCCGGAGGCGAGGCTGTGCGCGACCAGCACGTGCAGGCACTTGACCCGGTCCGGCATCCCGCCCGCGCCCGGGTCGCCGGGCAGCGGGCCGCCGAGGGAGTCCCGCCGGGCGAGGTAGTCCTCGTGGGCGGACCGGTAGGCGGCGGCGAGCTCCGGCTCGGTGCCGAGCCGGGCGGTCATCTCCCGCATCAGGCCCGAGCTCTCCAGCCGGGCCACGGCGGAGCTCGCTCGCGGGCAGGTGAGGTAGTACAGCGTCGGGAACGGCGTGCCGTCCTCGAGCCGGGGCGCCGTCTCGACGACGTCCGGCAGCCCGCACGCGCAGCGGTGCGCGACCCGCAGCACCGCCCGCGGCCGGCGGCCGAGCTGGCGTTCGACGACGGCGAGGTCCGCGGCCCGGTCCTCGTCCGCCGACGTGAGGCCGTCCGCCGGCGGACCGTCAGGCGCCCGACCGTCAGGCGCCGGGCCTTCGGGAGCCGCCGTCTCCGCCGCGGCATCGCCGCCCGCCACCCGCACCGCCCCCAGCCGAGAAATCCAGACCGACGGCCGAGTCTATCGACCTGCCCGCGTGCCCCGGTCCGCGACGAGGCGGGCCGACCGCCCCCGCCGACCGTCGAGCTACGGGACCGTCTGCGACCAGAGCTGGCTGTACCAGGCCTCGTCCGGGCGGGACCGGCCACGCCCGTTGCCCGCCGCCGGGCTCGGCGACGGCGCGACGGGCATGACGTAGGTCTTCTCCCCGGGCAGGACGTAGTGCAGCCGGCGCCGCGCCTCGTCCTGGACCCAGGCGTCGTCGCCGTACTTGCCGACCTCGGCCTTCAGCGCGTCGACGCGTGCCTGCGCCGCCGCGTTCTGCTTGGCCAGCGCGGCGTTCTCCGCCTGTTGCTGGAGGTAGAGGCGCAGCGGGTAGGCGAGCGTCAGCACGAGCACGCAGATCACCACCGCGAGCAGGGTGGCTCGGGTCGTGAGCGTGGTCCGCCGGGGCAGGCGCGGCATGGCGAGATCAGCCCGGGCCGGCGGGCCTCAGCCGGCCGCCCGCCGCGGGAAGGCGCTCGCCCCGGCGTAGCGCGCGGCCGCGTCGAGTTCCTCCTCGATCCGCAGCAGCTGGTTGTACTTCGCGACCCGCTCGCTGCGGGCCGGGGCGCCGGTCTTGATCTGCCCACAGTCGACGGCCACCGCGAGGTCGGCGATCGTCGTGTCCTCGGTCTCGCCGGACCGGTGCGACATCATCGCCTTGTAGCCGGACCGGTGCGCCAGCGTGACGGCGTCCAGCGTCTCGGTCAGCGTGCCGATCTGGTTGACCTTCACGAGCAGCGCGTTGGCGGCACCGGCCGCGATGCCCCGGGCGAGGCGCTCCGGGTTGGTGACGAACAGGTCGTCGCCGACGATCTGGACCTTCGAGCCAAGTCGCGTGGTGATCTCCACCCAGCCGTCCCAGTCGTCCTCGGCCAGCGGGTCCTCGATCGAGACGATCGGGTACGAGGCCACCAGGTCGGCGTAGTAGTCGATCAGCTCGGCGGCGCTCTTGCTCGCGCCTTCGAAGGTGTAGGAGCCGTCGGCGAAGAACTCGGTCGACGCGACGTCCAGGGCGAGCGCGATGTCGTCGCCGAGCGTGAACCCGGCCTTCTGGATCGCCTCGGCGATCAGGTCGAGCGCCTCCCGGTTCGCCGGCAGGCTCGGGGCGAAGCCGCCCTCGTCGCCGACGCCGGTGGCGAGGCCCCGGCCCTTCAGCACGCTCTTGAGCGAGTGGTAGACCTCGGCGCCCCAGCGCACCGACTCGGCGAAGGTGCTCGCGCCGATCGGAGCGATCATGAACTCCTGGATGTCGACGTTGGAGTCCGCGTGCGCGCCGCCGTTGAGGATGTTCATCATCGGCACCGGCAGCAGGTGCGCGCTCGGGCCGCCGAGGTAGCGGAACAGCGGCAGGCCGCTGGAGGCGGCCGCGGCCTTCGCGACGGCGAGGCTGACGCCGAGGATGGCGTTCGCGCCGAGGCCCGACTTGTCCGGGGTGCCGTCCAGATCGATCATCGTGGCGTCGATGAGGCGCTGCTCGGTGGCGTCGAGCGCCAGGTCGATCAGCGCGGGACCGATCCGGTCGATGACGGCCTCGACGGCCTTGGTGACGCCCTTGCCGCCGTAGCGGTCGTCGCCGTCGCGGAGCTCCACGGCCTCGAACGCACCGGTGCTCGCGCCGCTGGGGACCGCAGCGCGGCCCTCGGTACCGTCGTCGAGCATGACCTCGACCTCGACGGTCGGGTTGCCACGCGAGTCGAGGATCTCGCGGGCCGCTACAGCCTCGATGGACGGCACGGTTCCCTCCAGGTGGACGTGGCGGTCGAGCGACGCTCGACGTCGGGGGTCGCCCCCGGGTCGGCAGGCGGCCCGCCGGAAGCCGACGCGGGTCGGCGGCCGGGGTGGGCCAGCTCGGACGGGACAAGCTACGAGGTCCGGACGAATCCGGCCGGGGGGAGACTATCGCCGTCCCGGCGCGCACGGGACCAGCACACGCCGAAACACCGCCGACGCCACAGCGGAAGCCGGCCTGGGCGGGCCCTGTCGGGCTAGCCGACCGGGCCGATCGGCGGCATCAGGAGCGGTCCGGCGGCGGGCAGTCCGGCGCGGGCCGCGAGCCCCGCGAGCGGGCCCCAGCCTCCGGCGTGCCCGCCGGACAGGACGCCTGCCCAGCCGCCGGCCAGCGCCTCCAGCGCGCCGGCCAGCGCCGCGTCCATCCCGCCGGCCACGAGCGAGCCGCCCGCGGACCGTCCCGCCCGCCCCAGCGCCGCGCCGACCAGGTCGCCGACCAGGCTCGCACCGGATCCGTCCCCGAAGGCGGCGGCGGTGTCCTCGCTCGACCGCGCCGGCCGGACGTGGTCGACCAGGGAGCGGTGCGGCAGGAGCCGTATCCGTGACGGCCGGGTGCCCGGCAGCCCGGCGGCGGTCCAGGCCAGCCGCAGCGAGCGTTCCAGGCCGCCGAGCTCGTCGACCAGCCCGTGCCGGTGGGCGTCGGCCCCGGTCCAGACCCGGCCCCGGGCCAGCTCGTCCGCCCGTTCCAGCGGCATCGCGCGGGAGGTCGCGACCTTGCCGACGAAGTCGGCGTAGACCCGGTCGAGGAACTCGTCCAGCTTGGCCCGCTCGCCGGGGCTGAACGGCCGGCGGGCCGACATCATCAGCGCGTGCTCGCCCTGGGCGACCTCCCCGATCGCCACCCCGAGCTTGTCCAGCAGCCCGCTGATCACCTGCTTGCCGCCGTAGACGCCGATGGAGCCGGTCAGCGTCGAGGGGTTGGCGACGATCGTGTCCGCCGCGAGCGCGACGAAGTAGCCACCCGAGGCTGCGACCGCGCCCATCGAGACGATGACCGGCCTGCCGGTCGCCCGGAACCGCTCCACCTCCCGGCGCACCAGGTCGGACGCGACGTAGGAGCCGCCGGGGCTGTCGACCCGGAAGACCGCGGCGGCGATGTCCGGGTCCTTGGCCGCCGCCCGGAAGGCCGCGCACACCGCGTCGGCCGCCAGCACCGACCCACCGACGGGCGGCCCGGTACGGCGCAGTACCACCGGCCCGGTGCCGTGGATGAGCGCGACGGCGGCGGTGTCGGGGTCGCGGTCGGCCGGGACGGCGACGGCCTCGTCCAGGTCCCCGAGGCCGGTCGGAGCCGGGCCGGCCGCGGCGCGACGCGTCTCGCGCCGGTCCGGGCCCAGCAGCGACGCGACGGCGGCGCCGGACGAGCGGGCCGCCCGCCGCAGCGGGGACGCCTCCTTACGGGCGGCGGACCTGCGGTAGGCGCCCAGGTACAGGGGCACCGGCGCCGCCCGCCGATCCAGGGCGGCCTGGGCGGCCGCGGCGGCCGGGGGCGCGGTGGGGACTTCGGTGGCGGTGGGAACCGCGGCGCCCGCGGTCGGCTCGGCGGCGGCTGGAGCTGGCTCGGCGGCGGGTGCCTCCGCCTGGTCGGTACCCGCCGGGCCGGCGCTGGGGTCCGCCCCCGTGGACGGCTGGCCGGCGTCGGCTCCGGCGGAGGCCGCCGTCACGATGCCGAGATCGGCCGAACCGGCGGCCGGGGCGGCTGGCGCTGTCGGGGCTGTCGGGGCTGTCGGGGCGGCCGGGGCGGCCGGGGCGGCCGGGGCGGCCGGAACCGCCCGGATCGCGGCGGCAGGGCCGTCGCCCGCTGCCGGGTCCGCGGGCCCGGCGCCCGTTGGGGCCGGCTTGGGCTGCGCCATCTCGCCGAAATCACGCGCGCCGCCCGCGGCCGGGCCGGGGAGCTCCGGCAGGGCTCCGGTCGGGTCGCTGGCCGCGGCGCGGCGCCGGACGGCGGCGTAGACCTCGTCCCGGTAGCCAAGCCGGTCGACCAGGCCGGTCCGCAGCGCCACCTGGGCCGACAGCGGCCCGGCATCAACCAGCCGGCGCACCCGGTCGGCGGGCAGCCTTCGGCCGGCCACGATGCCCGCGATGATCTCGTCAGCGGACGACTCCACCACCCGGGTCGTCGCCTCCAGGTGCTCGGCGGTGAAGCCTCGCTCGACGAACGTGTTGACGGCGTTCTTGTACTCGTGCCGGGCGCCCAGTTCGGCCGCGACGCCGAGCCGGTCGAGGGCGTCGCGCAGGAACGGGGTGTGGCTGGCGACGCCGGTGAGCCCGAGGTCCCCGGGCGGGGCGAGCCAGATCTGGTCGAACGCGCAGGCCAGGTAGTAGGGAACGGTGCCGCCGCCGAACTCGCCGAACGTGTCCGCGTAGGCGATCGCGAACTTCCCGGCGGCCCGGAACTCACCGACCGCGTCGCGGATCTCCTGCACCCGGGCGATCGGCATCCCGCAGCTCGCGACGTGCGCGACCAGCACCCGGGTCCTGGGGTCGAGCGCGGCGCGGCGCAGGCCGTCGACGATCTCGCGCAGGGTCTGGCGCCGTCGGCCGAACCGCGCGGTGAGCGGGTCGTCGACGATCCCCTCGACCGGGTCGGTGGTCAGGTCCAGTTCGAGGATCAGCGGGGCGTTCCGCCGCGCGGCCAACGCACGGATCTCGGCCAGCGCGTGACGAGGCGTCGTCTCCATGGACCCGAGGCTATGACCACCCCGACTCGCCCAGCCGGGCACATCGGAAACCCAACCAAATCGCAACCGACGGTGACGACGGGTCCGGCGGTCTCGCCGGCTGGGCACCGGTCAGGAGCCGGCGGGGCTCCACCGGGTCCGCCAGCCGGCCGCGTCCTGCTCGGCCGGCTCGACGCCGTCCGTGTGGGCCGACTCCTCGGCGGCGGACAGCAGGTCCCGGAAGGCGCGGGCCCGGGCTCGGAGGGCGACCTCGGGATCGACGCCGGCCGCCGCGGCCAGCGCGACGACCGCGAACAGGAGCTCACCGACGCCGTGCTCGTCCAGCTTGTCGGCTCCCGCGTAGGACGCGACGACGGCGGCCAGGTCCGCGTCCGCCGGTGGCGCCCCGGGGCCCCGGGTGGCCCCTGCCGGATTCGGCGCCGCCGTGACGACCAGGTCGGCGGGCAGGCCGGCCTTGCGGGCGCGCTTCTGCAGCTTGGCGGCGAGCGAGAGCGCCGGCTGGGTCAGCGGCACCCCCTCGGTGACCGAACGCCGGCCCTTCTCCGCCTTCTTGATGGCCTCCCAGTTGGTGACCACCTCGTCGGCCCCGGCCACGTCGACGTCGCCGAACACGTGCGGGTGACGGCGGACCAGCTTGCTCGCGAGCCCGGCCGCCACCTCGTCGACGTCGAACCGGCCGCCGCCCGCGTCGACGGGACCGTCGGTGGCGTCCTCGGCGACGCGAGCGTGGAAGACGACCTGCATCAGGACGTCTCCGAGCTCCTCACGCAGGTCGGCCGGGTTCGCGTCCTCCAGCGCCTGGTACGCCTCGTACGCCTCCTCCAGCAGGTACGGGGCGAGCGAGAGGTGGGTCTGCTCGGCGTCCCACGGGCAGCCACCGGGCGACCGAAGCCGGTCCATCACGGCGACGACGTCCAGCAGCCGCGCCCCGGGCAGGTCGTGGGTGCCGGCGAGCAGGCGGACCCCGTCCCGCGGCTCGCCGGTCGCGTGGGCACGCAGGTGCGCGTCGACGGCGGCCGTCGGGCCGGGCCAGGCACCCGCCGGCTCCGGCAGCCACACGACCTCGGACGCGCCGGCCGCCGTGGCTACGGACCGGACCGGCCCGAGCGGGCACCCGCCGGGCTCGTCCGACCACGGCACCTCGGCCAGCTCGGCGAGCACCGTGACGTCGACTCCCGCGGAGCGCAGCGCGGCGAGCTGGGGATGCGCGGGATCGGCGCAGCAGACCGGGACCCGGCGAACCAGGTCCCAGGCGTCGGCGGTGAGCAGCCCGGGGGCGACCCGGGCGCTGGTCTCGAGCAGCGTTACCAGAGGTGTCACGAAGCCAGGTTAAGTTCCGGCACCGGCGTCCCCTTCGTCGCGATCGAGCCGTCGGCCGCGAGCACCGAGATGTCGTCCGCGCTCCACACGCCGAACCGCGGGTTCACCGAGACGTGGTCGGTGCGGGCGGTCTGGGCCAGGATCGGCCGCAGCTTCGCGTCCCGCTGCTGGTTCATCAACTGGCGGGCCAGGAACGGGCTGGCCTCGGTGAGGCTGAGCGGCAGGGACTTCACGCCGAACTGGGTGAGCGCGCTGGTGTAGGCCGACGTGACGTCGGCGCTCGACGCGACCAGGTCGGGCGCGATCGCGTCCTCGATCTTGGACTCCAGCGCGTACGTCCGGATGATCGTCCGCAGGTCCTCGGGCGCGAACCCGGCGGAGGCTCCGGCCTGCTCGAAGGCGGCGACGCTACCGGACCCGAAGATCGCGTACGACTGGTAGTAGGCGTCGGCCTCCTGCGGGCTGAGCGTGATGCCACGCTTGCGCGCCTCGGTCAGGTCGAGCTGGTACTCGACGAGGTTGCCCAGCGTCCGGCGCTGCAGGTCGTCCCGGGTGACCGGGGTCTGCTGCGACGCGGCGTCGGGATGCGCGGCGGCGAAGGCGGTGTACGCGGACATGCCGCGGTCGACGATGCCACGCACGGTATCCGTGCCGATCGTCTTGTCGTCGACCTGCGCGGCCGCACCAGCGTGACTGGTACACCCGGCTACCGCCAGTGCGACCAGCCCGACCACGGCACCCAGCATCCGAGCACGCTTCACGGACAAAACTCCCGACGGGGACGTCCCCCCAGAGGCGAGACCAGTACAGACGCCACGTTAGTCGGAGCGCGTGGCGTGATGCAGCTAACCCCACCCAACGTAGGTCCGACCGCCGAGCTACGCCGGTCCGTCGAGGCGGCCCCCGTTGGCCGCGGCGGTGCCGGTGGCGTGGCCGCGGCCGTCGCGCCGAGCCCAACGCCGCCACGATCGGCCGCGATGCCGCTGGTCACGGGCCGGCAGCGGGCCCTCGGGGGCGTCGCTCAGGCGGGGCCTGACTGCGTAAACCGCCCGAAAGCAGGAGGGTGTCCTCAAGACCTTCAAGGTCTTGAGGACACCCTCCTTGGCCCGCCGCTAGTAGCCGCTAAGGGCGGAGCCGACGCTGCTTGTCACCAAGAACAGCGGATATCCAGCAGACACATCATGCACCTGCAGATGGCGTACCGCCAAGTGGCGTTGCGCCACCGTGTGCACCGCCGTCACCCGTCGGGGCACACGACCGACGGCGCGTCGCCCGCCTGCGACCCGTCCGAGTGGACGCTTGTAAAGCGAGCGGCATCCACCTGGAATATCCCGCAACGGCGCCCGCCTATCGATGTCGTCGCAATGTGCGTCTGTCCGGGGCACCCCATCAGCGGGTAGTACGCGGGGGATCCCAGGGATAGTCTCGCATTGAGAGGAGGTGAGTAGAAAGTGCAGATTCCGAGACAGGCGACAAGGCTCGCGAGGAGGGCGGTTCGCGATTTGCCAAAGAACCTGAGCCTCTGCGGTGACGTCATTGTAATAGCCGTTACAGTGACAGCAGTGATCCACGGAGGCCCGGCTTCGGCCGTGGCACTGCTCGGTGCCATGAGGTAGCGGATATCCAGCCCGTAAGCCCCGTAGGTGGGGGTCCGACCTCCAGAAGACCCCCACCTACGGATATTAGCCGTCTGTTTGAAAGGATAGCTAGCGTGGCCGCGAACAGGACCTCGACTAGTGTTAGAACGCCGTTACCACACGAGCTGCGCGAGGAGCGGAGACAAGCGGGGCGCACGCAGCGCGAGGTCGCCGACGAAATGGACTGGTCCGAGTCCAAGATCTATCGGATCGAGAAAGGGGAAGTCGGCATCTCCACCACGGACCTCAAGGCGCTTCTCAGCTATTACAGAGTCACCGACGAGGATCGGATCAGCTACCTGATTCGGATGAGGCGCGCGGGCCGCGAGGCCGGTCCTCCCGGCTCGTAGCTCGTAGCTCGTAGACACAAACAGGCGCTGGCGACGCTCATACCGTCAAGTCCGGCTCTCTAGGGCGCTAGCCCGAGGTCGAACTCGCCCCCGCGAACACCGGCCAGAAATGCCAGCCATTCGACGTTGGTGAACCGAAGAACTGCCCCGGAGCGGTTCTTCGAGTCTCGGATGAAGATCTCGCTCGCGGTGGCAGCTACCTCGACGCAACCACCCGACCCGCTCGCCGAACTTTTCCGCCACGCAAGAAGGGGGTTTGCCCCGGCCCCCTCCGACGCAGTTTCTCGCGCATCCATGCCAATCTGTCCTTATCCCGATTTTAAGGACCCGCCAGCCACCTGTGCATGGGTCGACGTTGGCCCAGGTCATATGGGTTGCAATTATTAATTGATCTTGCAGGTCGGCAGCCCGTAACCAGCTTCGGCCCGCTCGACCGGTCAAGAGTAGCGCAGGCAGAGACCACCCCGTGTACCACGGTGCACGGTGTGGTCTCTGTCCGCTCCCGGGCATCGAGGCCGCGTCGTCACGCCCCGGAAAGGCCCGCTTGCCCAGACCTCCGAGCAGCGAGAAACCGCCGTATCAGGGCCGTCTGCCATGTGGCAGCTGGGCGCCGCGCAGTCGGCTAGTTATCGCCGAGGGCTACGGCAGTCAGTGGTACCGCAGCGTGTGAGCAGCCGTTACGCGAGGAAGCCCTTCAGACACTGGCAGACCAGTCATTCAAAGAGAGCAATCGCCCGTTCGATGGCGGCCGGCGCACTAGCCTTGTCTATCTCCTGCTCAAACTCCCAGAAGTGCTGGAGATAGTGCGCGGGAGTAATCGGTGTGATCTTGGTTGTCTCGTCCAACGAGTTCTCTCGAACAATGAGCTCGTCTACAGCGTCTTCCAGGTACAGCACGTCCTCGTCGGCTGGGTCCGGGAACTCAAGCAGGGTATACGGGACGCGCACGTGCTCGTATAGGCCATAGGAAAGGGGAACGACGCGGACAGTTATGTTCGACTGCTCCATCTGCTCTCTCAGGTGACGGAGCTGCCTGCGCATGACGTCCTTGCCGCCGACCGCGCGCAGAATCACGGGCTCGTCCAGCAGGAAGTGGCATTCAGGCGGTGAGCCACCGTGCAGGACCCGCTCCTGACGGTCCACGCGGAGCTCCACGAGGTCGTTCACGTCCTGTGACTCCGGCGGCTGCTCCAGAATGGTCGAGATGACGACTCTGGCGTACTCCTCGGTCTGGAGCAGTCCGGGGACCAGCACCGGTTCGAAGTATCGGATGATCGACGCGGACGATTCGTAGCCCAGGAAGGCGATGAGCTCCGGCGACGCCACACCCCGGTAGGCATTCCAGGGAGTCTGCTCCCGCGCGGCCTTCGCGGTCTCGATGAGGCCGGGGATCCGGTCAGCGGAGACGTCATAGCTCTGCAGGAGAGCCCTCAGGTCGTTCGTGCTTATGTTGACCAGGCCCGTCTCGATCCGAATCAGCTTCGACGGCGACCAGTCCATCTCCTCCGCGACGGCCTTCTGCGTCTTTCCCGCCGCCTCCCGAGCCTTACGCAGCTCGCTGCGGAGGCGGCGCCGCTGTACCGCCGGGTCAGGAGAGTACTCGGGCATGGCGCCCCCCCTCGTGTTCGCGCTCAGCCCCCTGCGCCCCGGGCACGCCCCAGCACATGGCGAGTTCGCAACCTGCAATCAGGCAAGTAGCATAAACCACCCGGCCCCGCTGTTACGTTCAGTTGCACTCACGCGCCGCGAGCCACCACATCACGAGACAGACGTCGAGCGGGCCGAAACGGTGGGCAGACGACCTGACCTGCGCGTTTCGGCCGAAGACGTTGACGCGGAAACGTGGCGAAGCCTGGACAACCGACTTTTACGGGCGGTTGGTGGCGGCGGCGTTCGCGGCCGCGCTGATGGAATCGCCGAGGATGGCGGAGAGAAGGTCGGCGGCCCAGGCCAGCAACGGCTTGTCCCGCAGGGCCGGCGAGCCGATCCGGCCGGTCTGGGTCGGCACCGGGACGAGGACGGTCTTGGCGGCCGGCTTGGTCAGCGCCCCCTTGTAGAGACGCTGGAGCCGGAGCGTCTGGCTCTCCCGCAGCTCGAGCTGGGCGAACCGGATCTGCTTGCCCGCCAGCGTGATCTCCGACAGGCCGTAACCACGGGCGAGCACCCGCAGCGAGGCGACGGCGAACAGGTTCTCCACCACCTCCGGCAGCGGGCCGAACCGGTCGACCAGCTCGGCGCGCACCTCGGCGAGATCCTCCTCGCTGGACGCGGCGGCCAGCCGGCGGTAGGCGTCGAGGCGCAGCCGCTCGGCCCCGACGTAGTCGTGCGGCAGGCTCGCGTCGACGGGAAGCTCGACCTTGACCTCGGGCAGCTCCTCGGGCGCGGCGCCCTTGAAGTCCGCGACCGCCTCGCCGACCATCCGGACGTACAGGTCGAAGCCGATCGCCGCGATGTGCCCGGACTGCTCACCCCCCAGCAGGTTGCCGGCGCCGCGGATCTCCAGGTCCTTCATGGCGACCGCCATGCCAGCGCCGAGGTCGGTGTTCAGCGCGATCGTGGCGAGCCGGTCGTGCGCGGTCTCCGTCAGCGGCCGGTCTGGCGGGTAGAGGAAGTAGGCGTAGGCCCGCTCCCGGCCGCGGCCGACCCGCCCGCGCAGCTGGTGCAGCTGGGACAGGCCGAAGTTGTCGGCCCGCTCGACGATCAGCGTGTTCGCGTTGGAGATGTCCAGGCCGGACTCGACGATCGTCGTGCAGACCAGGACGTCGAACTTGCGCTCCCAGAAGGAGACCATCACCTTCTCGAGGACGTCCTCGGAGAGCTGGCCGTGCGCGGTCGCGATCCGCGCCTCGGGGACCAGCTCGCGCAGCCGGGCCGCGGCCCGGTCGATCGACTCGACCCGGTTGTGGATGAAGAAGACCTGGCCCTCGCGCAGCAGCTCGCGGCGGATCGCGGCGGCGACCTGCCGCTGGTCGTAGGGGCTGACCGAGGTGAGCACCGGGTGGCGCTCCTCCGGCGGGGTGTCGATCGTGGAGAGCTCCCTGATGCCGGTGATCGACATCTCCAGCGTCCGCGGGATCGGGGTGGCGCTCATCGTGAGCACGTCCACCGCCGTCCGCATCTTCTTCAGGTGCTCCTTGTGCTCGACGCCGAAGCGCTGCTCCTCGTCGACGATGACGAGGCCCAGGTCCTTGAACCTGGTCTCGTTGGACAGCAGCCGGTGGGTGCCGATGACGACGTCGACGGTGCCGTCGGCCAGGCCGGCCAGCACCGCCTTCTGCTCGGTCGCCGTGTTGAAGCGGCTCATCGCCTTGACGATCACCGGGAACGCCGCGTAGCGCTCCGAGAACGTCTGGAAATGCTGCTGGACGAGCAGCGTGGTCGGCACCAGCACTGCCACCTGCTTGCCGTCCTGCACCGCCTTGAACGCGGCCCGCACGGCGATCTCGGTCTTGCCGTAGCCGACGTCACCGCAGATCACCCGGTCCATCGGGACCGCGCGCTCCATGTCCCGCTTGACCTCGTCGATCGCGGAGAGCTGGTCGGGGGTCTCCCGGAACGGGAAGGCATCCTCCAGCTCGCGCTGCCACGGGTTGTCCGGGCCGAACGCGTACCCGGGGGCGGCCATCCGGGCGCTGTAGAGCCGGATCAGCTCGCCGGCGATCTCCTTGACCGCCTTGCGGGCCCGGCTCTTGCGCTTGGCCCAGTCGGCCCCGCCGATCCGGTCCAGCGTCGGCGCCTCGCCGCCGACGTAGCGGGTGACCTGCTCCAGGGCGTCCGTGGGGACGTAGAGCCGGTCGCCCTTCGCGTACTCCAGGACGAGGTACTCGCGCTTGGCCCCGGCCACCGTGCGGGTGACCATCTCGATGTACCGGCCGACGCCGTGCGCCTCGTGGACGACCAGGTCGCCGACGGCCAGCGCGAGCGGGTCGATGCCCTTGCGCCGCCGGCTCGGCATCCGGCGCATGTCCTTGGTGGTGACGCCGCGGGCACCGGCCAGGTCGGTCTCGGTCAGCACGGCCAGGCGCAGCAGGTCGCTGGTGAAGCCGGTGACCAGCTGACCCTGGGTGACCGTGACGACGGACGGCGCGAGCTCGGCGTCGTCGGTGAGCCGGGCGCCGAGGTCGGCCTCGCGCAGCAGCTCGACCAGCCGCTGCGCCGGGCCGTGGCCAGCCGTGACCAGCAGGACGCGCCAGGAGTCGTTGAGCCAGCCCTTGACGTCGGCGAGCAGCCGGGCGGTGTCGCCGTGGTAGGCGGGCGGCGGGCGCAGGCTGGTGACCACCGCCTCGTCGGGGACGTCGAAGGCGACCGGCTCGTCAGCCGAGTCCGTGCCGTCGGCGCCGGCCACCACGCCGAACTGGCTGACGGTCCACCAGGGCAGGCCGAGCTCGGCGGCTCGAGACCGGACGTCGGCCAGCGTGCGGTAGGCCGCCGAGCCCAGGTCGATCGGGGTCTGGGACCCCAGCGCGGCAGAGCTCCACGAGGCGTTCAGGAACTCCTGGCTGGTGCGGACCAGCTCGGACGCCCGGGACCGGACCCGCTCGGGGTCGCACAGCAGCACCTGGGTGCCGGCGGGCAGCTCGTCGAGCAGTAGCGCCAGGTCGTCGACGAGGACCGGCGCCAGCGCCTCCATGCCCTCCACCGGGATGCCGGAGGCGATCTTGTCGAGCATGTCGACGAGATCCGGGTGCTCCCGGGCGAGCCGGGCCGCCCGGGCCCGCACCTCCGGGGTCAGCAGCAGCTCCCGGCAGGGCGGCGCGAACAGGGCGTAGCCGCCCCCGCTGGCCGGGACGTCGAGCGCGCGCTGATCGGCCACCGCGAACGGCCGGATGTCCTCGATCTCGTCGCCGAAGAACTCGACCCGCAGCGGGTGCTCCTCGGTCGGCGGGAAGACGTCCAGGATGCCGCCGCGGACCGCGATCTGGCCGCGGCGCTCGACCAGGTCGACCCGGTGGTACGCGATCCCGACCAGCCGCTCGACGACGTCCGCGAGATCGGCGCTGTCGCCGCTGCGCAGCAGCACCGGCTCCAGCTGGCCGAGGTCCTTGACCTGCGGCTGCAGCACCGCTCGCACGGGGGCGACGACCACCGACAGCGGGCTGGCCGCGGCGTCGGCCGGACCGCTGGCGGCCAGGATCTCCGGGTGGGCGAGCCGGCGCAGCACGGCCAGCCGGCGCCCGACGGTGTCCGCGCCCGGCGACAGACGCTCGTGCGGGAGCGTCTCCCAGCTCGGGTAGAGCGCGACCGACCTCGGGTCCAGCAGGCTGCTCAGAGCCTCGGTGAGGTCGTCGGCCTCGCGGTCGGTCGCGGTGACCGCCAGGATCGTGCGCCCCGAGCGGGCCAGCGCCGCGACGGCGAACGGCCGCAGCCCGGGCGGGCCCGACAGGTCGACCGGGCTGATACCCACCGAAGCCGAGCCGGCGTTTCCTGAGGCGGTGACGGCGTCCTGGACACGGGCCAGCGCCGGTTCGCCGCCCGGGCGGGCAGTGAGAGCGTCGAGCAGCGGCGCGAGGGTCATCGAATCCGTCCCGGGCCTCTTCCATGTCCGGCGGCGGCTCGCCGGACGGCGGATGTCGGTCAGCGCCGTTGTCCGGGCGCAAGGCTTGCACTGCCTGGCACGAGCGCGCCGTCCGCGTCGCCTCGGCTACCCAGGCGCCTCTCGACTACCTCGCGAGAGCCAGGGCCAGGTCCGGTCAGCCACCATGGTCAGCCTACGGGACCGGGGAAGCCGGCGGGTCGGGCGGCCGGACCGGCGGGCCGGCGCCGCGCCGCCCGGTCCACGGGTCAGTTCCAGAGGGACTGGTAGGCGCGGGCCGCGCGGGGCTGCAACTGCGGGTTCGCCAGCGACGAGCGGACGTTGTTCGGCTCGCTGTTGTTGTAGTACGCCTCATAGGCGAGCATCGAGTTGTACTGCCGGAAGGTCGCGGCCATCTGCGCGATGTAGGTCGGGTTGTCACCACCGGCGGCGCCCGCCCGGCCAGCCCCGCTGTCCTTGCCGACGACGCCCCATTCCGGCACCGAGAACAACTTCCGGTGCTTCGAGGCGAACGCGATCACCGTGCACAGGCCCGGGGTCGGGCTCGGCATCCCGCACTGCTCGTCGAACGCCGACACCGTCGGGCTCGGCGGGTACTGGTCGTAGGTGTCGACTCCGATCACGTCGACGACGTCGTCGCCCGGGTAGGCCCGGAACGGGTCGCCGTGCGTGCTGTTCGGCAGGGTGGTGTGGGCGTTGACCGTCCAGTCGATCCGCGCGTGCGGATCCACGCTCAGCAGCGCCGCCGCCTCGTTGTGGAAGCACTGCTTGTAGGTGTCCGGGTCAGTCGCCTGCCAGGAGAACCAGTCGCCGTTGAACTCCCAGCCGATGCGGACGAACGAGTTCGCCCGGTTCGGCTGCGAGTTGAGCCAGGCGCCGATCTGGCGGAAGTAGCCGTCGTACTGGTGCTGGACGCAGGCGGCCATGTGATCCGCCGACCACTGGGGCAGTTGGGACTTCGGCGTCCCGACCGCGGGGTCGGGGAACAGCGGGTAGCTGATCGACCAGGTACCGGGGAAGTTCGCGAACTTCTCCGGGGATTTGCCGATCCACGGGTCGGTGATCGAGGACCAGCTGTCACGGGCGGTGAACAGCACAACGACGTCGTTCGGCCGGCCCCGGAACCTGGCGAACGCGTTCGCGTCGGTGATCGTGTCCCCGCTGTTCACCCCGGTCGGCCAGGCGCCGGTGGTCGCGGCGGGACGGGCCTTCGCCCGGGTGGGCGCGGCCGCCTGGTCCGGCCCGGCCGCGGCGTCCTCGGTCGGTGCCGACGTGGTGGCGGGCGCGACGGCGACGAAGCCGCCGCCGTTCGAGCCCGAGCGGGTGGTGACCGCCCACGCGGTCAGACCGAGGACGGCGACGAGGGCGAGCGCGACGCCCGGCAGCACCCGGCCGCGGAACCGCTCCGGGCCGCCGGACAGCTCGACCAGCCGGTCGTACCAGCCGCTCGGCGGCTGCTGGCCGGAGCGGGCCTCGCGTGTGCGCTCCTGGGTCCCGCGCTGGGGCACCGACGTCCACCTCCGTCGCGGCGCGACACCGCCCCGCGACGGCCGCGGGACAGGCTGGACAACGACGATAATCCGCGCATACGTCCCGCAGTCGGGCGCATGCCCGTCCAGCGGCGGCAGGCCGCGCCAACCGGGTGATCCGGACAGATACCGAGGCGGGCCGGCCCTGGGCAGCCCTCCCCTTCCCACGCACAACGGCCGGTGCCGGCGCGACACCGTCCGGACACGAATCAACCGGTATGAAAAGCCCACCGGGTCGACGGAGACGAACGGTCGGCCCGCCGCGGGGCCACCCGAAAAACCGTTGTCGAAGCCCCGCGACCGGGCCGGTCCAAGCCGGCCGCAGGTACTTTCCGCCGGTCCGGGTGACTAAAAGTCGCAGGTCACCCGCCCGCGGGCCTCGGTGCTTCCTGCGCGGTGGGAGAAGTTCAGTACGGTACGGTTGTTTCGGCGGTGTCCCGGGCGTCCGTCCGGGGCGTCGCCGCGCGGGAGCCGGCATCCTGCGTCGATGGGAGACAACAGCCGTGACATCCCCGAGCTCGGCTTCCAGGCCACCCCGCACCGTCCCCGGCGCCGCGGACATCCCGGTCGTCATCCTCTGTGGCGGCATGGGCACGCGGATCCGCGAAGCCAGCGAGAAGCTGCCGAAACCGATGGTCGACATCGGCGGCAAGCCAATTCTGTGGCACGTCATGAAGACCTACGGCCACTATGGTTTCCGCCGCTTCATCCTGTGCCTCGGTTACAAGAGCGACGTCATCAAGAACTACTTTCTCAACTACCGGGAGCAGGTCGCGGACTTCACGCTGAAGCTCGCCGACGACCACACGCCCACCTTTCACAACACCATCGGCGACGAGGACTGGGAGGTCACGTTCGCCGAGACCGGCCTGCTCTCCGGCACCGGGGCCCGGGTGCGCCGGGTACGGGACTATCTGACCGGGCCGCGGTTCCTGCTCACTTACGGTGACGGAGTCGGCGCGATCGACGTGGCCGACCTGTGGGACGCGCACGAGCGCGGCGGCCGGATCGGCACGGTGACCGGGGTGCGCCCGTCCAGCCGCTACGGCGAGCTGCAGACCGAGGGCGACACGGTCACCCTGTTCGCCGAGAAGCCGCCGAAGGTCGGCTGGGTCAGCGGTGGGTTCTTCGTCTTCGAGCGGGAGTTCGTCGACAAGTACATGGACGACGACCCGGGGATGATGCTGGAACGCGCGCCGCTGCAGCAGCTGGCCCGCGACGGGCAGCTCACCCTCCACCCGCACGACGGATTCTGGATGGGCATGGACACCTTCCGCGACTGGACCGAACTCAACCAGCTGTGGGACTCCGGAGCCGCACCCTGGCGGGTCTGGGCCGACTAAGACGGGCGCCGAGCGCCCTCCCACCGCCGATGGATGGCAGGGGCCGACAATCACCACCATGACTGAAGGCGCGGATGGCGGCCGGGACGCCGGGCTGGGCGAGCGGCTGTACGGGCTGGTCGCCCAGCTGGCGGCGGCTCCGGTGCGGTCCATCACCGGCGACGGCGTCCGCGCCGCCCTCGACCTCGTCCAGAAGGCGCTGGCGGGTGCCGCCGTCCCGTTCGAGGTGCACGAGGTGCCGTCGGGCACACCGGTGCTCGACTGGACGGTGCCGAAGGAGTGGAACGTCCGTGCCGGCTACCTGGTCGGGCCGGACGGTGCGCGGGTGGCGGACGTCGCAGACCATCCGCTGCACCTGCTGGGCTACAGCGTCCCGACCCGGGCCAGGCTGCGGCTGGACGAGCTGCGCGAGCACCTGTTCTCGCTGCCGGACCGGCCGGACTGGATCCCGTACCGGACCTCCTACTGGAACGAGAACTGGGGCTTCTGCCTGCCCGACACCGTGCTGCGGGCGCTGCCCGACGGCGAGTACGAGGTCGTGATCGACACGTCCCTCGAGGACGGCTCGCTCACCTACGCCGAGATCGTGCTCCCGGCGACCGAACCAGGCGAACCAGGCGAACCAGGCGAACCAGGTGAGTTCCTGGTGACGACGCATGTCTGCCATCCGGCGATGGCGAACGACAACGGCTCCGGCATCGCCGTCCTCACCGAGCTGGCCCGCCACCTGGCCGCGCTGCCGAGCCGCCGCCATACCTTCCGGCTGCTGTTCATCCCCGGCACGATCGGCTCGATCACCTGGCTGGCCCGCAACCGGGACCTCGTCGGCCGCATCCGGCACGGCCTCGTGCTGACCGGCCTGGGTGACCGGTCCGCGTTCACCTACAAGCGCAGCCGGCGCGGCGACAGCACCGTCGACCGGGCCGCCGCCGTCGCGCTGGCCGAGAGCGGCGCCGAGCACCGGCTGGTCGACTTCTCGCCGTACGGCTACGACGAGCGGCAGTTCTGCTCCCCCGGCTTCGACCTTCCGGTCGGCCGGCTCGGGCGGGGCCAACACGGTGACTACCCCGAGTACCACACGTCGGCCGACGACCTGGCGTTCGTGACACCGGAGAGCCTGGCCGGCTCCTTCGCCGTGCTGACGAGGATCATCGACATCTGTGAACGCAACGCCGTCTGGCGCAACACCAGCCCGTACGGGGAGCCCCAGCTCGGCCGCCGCGGGCTGTACCGGGCGATCGGCGCGACGATGAACCGGCAGGCGATCGAGATGGGCCTGCTCTGGGTGCTGAACCTCGCCGACGGCAGCCGCGACCTGCTCGACATCGCCGCGCGGGCGCAGCTCCCGTTCGACGCCGTCACCGCGGCCGTCGACGCCCTCGCCGGGGTCGGGCTGCTCGCCGGCGAACCGAAGGGTTCCGCATGACCGGGAAGGACGATCGATGAGCACGGTTCTGGTCGAGTCCACGCTGTCCGATGACGAGCGCCGCGCCAGGCTGTTCGCCGGCGACATCTTCGTCTACGCGCCGAAGCCGTCGACGCTGGCGCTCGTCGAGTTCACCCGGGCGATGATCCGCGACGCGTTCGGCGGCCTCGACCCGGAGAAGGCGCAGTACGAGATGGCCGTGGAGGACTACGCGGCGCTGCTGGCGGAGCTGAAGCCGCGGTTCATCCACCATCCGCGCTGCAAGGAGCTGATCCGCGAGCTGCTGGTCGAGCACGGCGCCGATCCGGCCGAGACGTACTTCGACGTGCCCCGGCTGCGCACGTCGACCTCGGACGACTACCTGACGTCGGGGATCGCCTACGCCTTCCACCCGCACCGGGACACCTGGTACTCGGCGCCGTTCTGCCAGCTCAACTGGTGGATGCCGATCTTCGACATCGTCCCGGAGAACGGCCTGGCCTTCCATCCGAAGTACTTCGCCGGCCCGGTCCTGAACAACTCCGAGACCTACGACTACTACGAGTGGAACGCCACCAACCGCGGCTCGGCTGCCAAACACATCAAGAGCGACACCCGGGTGCAGCCCAAGCCGCAGGAGGAGATCGAGCTCTTCCCCCAGACCCGGGTCGCCGCGCCCTCGGGCGGAATGATGATCTTCTCGGCCCAGCAGCTGCACTCGTCGGTACCCAACAGCACCGGGCGCACCCGCTTCAGCATCGACTTCCGGACCGTGCACCACGCCGACGTGGTCGGCCACCGCGGCGCCGCCAACGTCGACTCGGCCTGCACCGGCACCACGATGCGCGACTACCTGCGCGCCACCGACCTCACCACGCTGCCCGAGCAGCTCTGCCTCGAGTACGACCAGGTCCCGCCGAAATCGGACGCCCTGCTCGTCTTCGGCGACGCCGCGCTCAAGGCGCAGGCTCCGCTGGGCATCGGGTGACCGTGGCTGAAGGGGACGGCACCACGACGACCAGGCCGGCCGGGAGGCCCGGCGAGTTCCGGCTCGCGGGCCGGGTCGCCGTCGTCACCGGCGCCTCCAGCGGCATCGGCCGGGCGGTCGCGCTGCGGCTGGTCGCCGAGGGGGCGCGGGTGACCGCGGTCGGCCGCGACAAGTCCCGGCTGGACGCGCTGCCCGCGGCCGCCGCCGAGGTCGCGCCCGCCGGGTGCCCGGGTTCGCTGCGCCAGGCACAGGCGGATCTGACCGACGACGACGCCCGGGGCGCCCTGGTCGCCGGGCTCCTGGCCGGGCCTCGGGTCGACATCCTGGTGCACAGCGCCGGTGGCTACACCAACGGCCCGCATGCCGACGCGCCGCTCGACGACCTCGACTGGCTGTACGCCGCCAACGTCCGCGCGCCCTACGCGCTCACCCAGGAACTGCTGCCCGCGCTGCGGGCCGGCGGCGGGGACGTCATCGTGATCAACTCGTCGCAGGGGCTGCACGCGGGCCCGAACCTGGGCCAGTTCGCCGCCACCCAACATGCGATGCGGGCGGTCACCGACAGCCTGCGCCAGGAGATCAACGCCGACGGGATCCGGGTGTGCGGCGTGCATCCCGGCCGGACGGCGACCCCGCGGCAGGAGGCGCTGTTCGCCCAGGAGGGCCGGTCCTACCGGCCGGACCTGCTGCTCGCGGCCGAGGACGTGGCGGAGGTGGTCGCCGGGGTGCTCACGCTGCCGGCGAACGCGGAGATCACCGAGGTCCACCTGCGGCCAGCCAAGAAGTCCTACTGATGGCCGGACAGGCCGCGCCGCGGCAGGCGAGGCCACACCGCGCCCGTCCGATGACGAAACGGCCCACGCGCGCCGTTTCCCGCGGGCGCGAGGCAAAGCGGCCAACTGTACAGTGACCTCGCCGACCTCACCCCGGTCGCGACCTGCGCCCACCCCGGCCCGAGCGCGCCGACCGCGGAGCCGTCGGACATGGGCCCATCGAACTTGGGCCCATCGAACTTGGGGCCATCGAACTTGGGCCCATCGAATCTGGGGCCATCGAACTTGGGGCCATCGACCACCGGGCCATCGACCACGGGGGCAGGGAACGTGACCGTCGACGGGAAGCTGCTCATCACGTTCCTCTGTGAGCAGTACCCGCCGGTCGTCTGGGACGGCGCCGGGATCTACACGGCGGTGCTCTCGGCGGCGCTCGCGGCGCTCGGCCACGAGGTGCACGTCATCTGCGCGCAGGGCCACCGGATCGTCGACGAAGAGGTCGACGGGGTGCACGTCCACCGCCGGCCGCTGCTGCGGATACCGCTGAGCCGGGTCCTCGGCAAGTACGCCCGCCACCTGACCGGCCCGAACTACCCGCGCGACTCGCTGGCGCTGCGGGCGAGCCTGACCTTCTCCTACGCCCTCTACCTGCGCCAGCTCGGCCTGAAGCCGGACGTGATCGAGACGCAGGACGGCGAGACCCGAGCGCTGATGAAGGTGGTCGCCCCGTCCTGCCCGGTCGTCGTGCACATGCACGCCCCGACGATGCTGACCCTGCGGCTGGCCGGGCCACCGCTGTCGGTGCGCGGCCGGATCGCCGACCGGCTGGACCGGATCACCGCCGACCGGGCCACCATGGTGACGTCGCCGTCCCAGCTCCTGGTCGACACGGTCCGCCCGTACGGCTGGCTACGCCGCGAGGACGTGGCGATCGTGCCGAACCCGTTCGACGCGAGCCCGTGGCAGGGGGTGCCGGCGGTAGGCCGGACCGGGGCCGTGGTCGCCGCGGTCGGCCGGCTGGAGCCGAACAAGGGCCTCGACGTGCTGCTGGACGCGCTGGCACTGGTCGCGGCCCGAGGGACCGACGCGAAGCTGATCCTGGCCGGCAGCACGTCCGGCCACCTCGACGGGGTGCCGACCGGGCGCTGGCTGGAGCGGCGGGCCCAGGAGCTGGGCGTGCCGACCGTGTTCGCCGGCCACCTCAGCCAGCGCGAGCTCGTCGACGTCTACGGCCAGGCACGAGTGGTCGCCGTGCCCAGCCGGTTCGAGAGCTTCTCGATCGCCGCCGTCGAGGGCATGGCGTCGGGCCGGCCGGTGGTGACCACCACCCGCACCGGCATCGCGCCGTTCCTGGCGGAGTGGGAGGCGGGCACCGTCGTCGCGCCGGAGGACCCGACCGCGCTGGCGGACGCCCTGGAGCCCTACCTGACCGACCTCGACCTGGCCGAGCGGATCGGCCGTAACGGGCGGGCCGGCGCCGCCCGGCTGGACCCGGCGCAGATCGCCGGCGACCGGGTCGCGGTCTACCGCAAGGCCGTCGCCTCGTTCGGGCAGGCCCGGGCCGCCTCAGCTCGCTAGGCGCCGGCCCGGCGCCCGGCCTCGCCTCGGCGGGCCCGCCGGGTCAGTCGCCCGCCGGGTCAGTCGCCCGCCGGGGCGTCGGCGAGGGGGACGGATGACGGCTCGTCGTCGGCGCCGGACCGGGCCGTGGGGACGAAGTTCAGGTGGGCGAGCGCGCCGACCTCCAGGTAGAGCTCGAACGGCGTCCTCGTCGCCGCCAGCAGGGACGGCGGGAGGGAACCGCCGCCGACGGCCGGGCCGACCTGGCTGCCGTGCGCCGCGAGCGCGTAGGCCTGGCGCGACCGGTAGCCCTTCGCCGCGACCAGCAGCGGGCGCACCTCGCGGATCCGGTCCACCGGGTCGCGCAGCAGCCGGCGGGCGGTGTAGCCCTCGGTGCCGTAGCCGCGGGTCCACGGCCAGTGCGTCCACAGCCAGACGCCGTACTCCAGGACCTGGCCGGCGAAATCGGCGCGGCGCACGGCCTCCAGCGCGGCGACGTTGGTGGCGTCGTGGTCCGGGTGACCGTCGCAGGACGTCGGGATCAGCACCTGGTCCGGCGCCAGCTCCCTGATGAGCTCGGCCAGCCGGTCGGCGATCTCGTCGACGTGCTCGGCGACCTTCGTGTCCGGCACGTCGAGGAAGCGGACGTCGGCGGGGCGCAGCCCGAGCCGGGTGACGGCGCGGCACGCCTCTTCCTTGCGCAGCGCGGCCAGCTCGGCGGGCGGCATCGGCGCCGGCTCGGCGGCGGCGCCGTCACTGACGATGACGACCGTGACGTGGGTGCCGGTCTCCCGCTTGCGCATGATGGCCACGCCGCAGCCGACGGTCTCGTCGTCCGGGTGGGGCGCGACCACGAGGCAGGACGCCCTGGACATGGCCCGGGTGATGTCCCGGCCCCGGCGCATCCAGGCCCGCCGATAGAGCGACCGCGCCGGGAGCAGCGCCCGTTCGCGCAGTGCTCCGGGGCTCATCGAACGGCGCACGGTGGCCGCGGCGCCGGTCAGCCGGGCGGCCGCGATTTCGCTCATCCGGTCACTCCTCCGTGTCAGCCGGCCGCCCAGGAACCCTAGTCACTCAGGGGCCCCAGTGGCCGGGCACCGCCAAAAGACGGCGAAAGCGTATCGGAGGAGGCCCGCGCCGAATCCGGCGGCCGTACCGCGTCAACCGGGGCCGAACAGCTGCAGGTAGCGCTGCGCGGACCGCGGGTTCAGGGTCGGATTCAGCAGGGAGGAGCGCACGTTGTCCGCGTCCGCGTTGTTGAAGTACGCCTCGTAGGCGAGAATGCCCGCGTTTGCCTGAAACATCGCGTACATCTTCTGGACGAAGAACGGGTTGTCGCCGCCCCCGCCGGCCCCACTCACAACACCCCATTCGGGGACGGAGAACTTCTTTCCGCGCGCCCGGGCCTGCTGGATCACCGTGCAGAGGCCGGACGGGGCGACGCACAGCCGGTCCCAGAGCCCCTGGGTCGGGGCCGGCGGGGACATGTCGTAGTAGTCGATCCCGATGATGTCGACGTACGCGTCGCCGGGGTAGGCGGACCAGACGTCGCCGCCGCGCGGCAGGTCGTCCCGATGCATGGTCATCGTCCAGTCGATCCGCACGTCGGGGGCGGCGGCGCGCAGCGCCGTCACTGTCCGCTGGTAACACCGTTTCCAGACGTCGACGTTCCGCGGGTACCAGTCGTACCAGTCGCCGTTGAACTCCCAGCCCAGCCGGACGATCGCGTCGCCCCGGCCGTACTTCAGCAGGTTCTCGCCGAACTGGTGCCAGTGCTCGTCATAGGCGCCGGCAGCGCAGTCGCGCTCGTTGCCGCCGCTGTCCGGCCACAACGGCTGGGCGATCGAGATCTGGCCGGGCCAGGCGGCCCGGGTGAAGGCGTTGAGCGGCCAGTCCGGCGCCTCGACCGAGTTCCAGTCGGTGCGCGACGTGAAGATCATGGCGAGGTCGACCGGCCGGCCGGTCCAGGCGGCCCACGGTTGGATCTCGTCCGGGAAGTTGCCGTTGGCCCCGGAGGCCCAGCGCACGCCGGTGCCCGCGACCGACGGGTTCGCGACGGCCACCGGCGCGGACGGCCGCCTGGGCGCCGGGTGCGAACAGGCGCTCAGCCCGGCGACGACCAGCAGCAGCGCGACGACCAGAGCGGGACCCGCGTCCCGCGCCCGGGAAGCTCGCAGCACAACTCTCACCTTACGTGAGGGATGAGAATCGCCGGGTAGCCGGGTCGCCGCCCGGGACCGCTCCGTCAGCGGTGGCCGGCGAGGTCGGCGTACCCGCGCTGGACGGGCAGCGGGAGATTGCGCTGGGCCGGCCGGTCGGCCGCCAGCGGGTGCTGGTCCTCACAGAACCAGCTCAGCAACAGCAGCACCAGGTAGCCCACCACTGGGTTCAGCAGGCTGCTGGACAGCACGACGTAGAAGAACAGCATCGTCCCCGTCAGCACGAACGACGGCGAGCCCCGGACGAACACCGCCGCCATGAAGACGAGGAACCCGATGCCGCCGACGAGCCCGTACTCCAGCAGCAGCTTGGGCAGCAGCGCGTAGTTCAGCGGAAGGCCGGTCCGGGCGGTGAACGCCTGGGAGTCCCGGTCCGACCAGCCGGGGCCGTTGCCGAACAGGGCCCGCTCCGGGCGCGCCGACAGGTTGTCGTAGGTCCGCACGTACGGCGTCACGAACCGCAGGTTGCCGCTGGACCCGCTGGACTTCGTCTCGGTGGCCCGGGACGCGAAGATCTTCGCGGCCGGGGTGAGCGACAGCGCGCCGACCAGGACCACGAGCACCGCGAGCGCCGTCAGCGTGAACCGCAGGCCCTTGTGGACGGCGAGCAGCACGCTGGCGAAGCCGATCAGCAGGATGCCGGTGCCCGAGACCGTCGAGAGGATGGCCGCGAGGAACAGCGTGATCTGCCAGATCCGGGGCCGGCGCAGCACCGAGACGATCAGCCCGGCGGCGAGGAACTGCGAGGCGTAGGACGGCTCCAGGCCGACGAAGGCGTTCGACTTGAAGAGGCCGGAGCCGTACTGGACCGGGTACGACGTGTTGAAGTTCTGCGCCAGGAAGTTGGACGGCACGATCTTGGCGAGCACGTCGACGTAGTGGACGCCGACCAGTTGCAGCCCGAACTGCGCGACGGCGAGCGTCGCGAGCAACAGGGTCATGACCACGAACCGGTCCAGCATCCGGGGCAGCAGCACCCTGGCCTGCTCCCGGCCGAGGCCGAGGGCGAACGGCGCGTAGGACACCACCAGGAGCAGCAGCGAGTTCAGTGAGGCGTCCTGCTCACCGCGGGCGAACGAGACGAACGCGACGAAGACGCACGCCGACATCGCGATCAGGTAGGCCCGGCTGCGGACCAGGTTGGTCCGCAGCTGGCCGCGCCGCACCAACATGATCGTGCCGACCAGCGTGATGGGCATGATCACCGGGACGCCGGTGCCGCCGGCTGGTACCACCAGGCGTTGCAGGAACAGCTCGCAGGCCAGCAGGACGGTCAGCAGCCGTAGCGTCGCGGCGTCGGCCCCGGTGTCGCGCTCCGCCGGCTCCGGGGTCGGGATGACCCAGGTCCGCGGAATGCGGGTGGTCAGCGTCGTCACCATCTCCGACGCCGAACCCGGCCGGTATGCCACCAACTACTCCGTAACTGTTCGCCCGCGGGGCGGGCTCAGTACCGCGGGCGGGCGAAGCGGTCCGTCGAGTCCACCTCGGCGTCGCCGCGGTCGTAGTCCCGGTCCCGGTCGCGGCCCCGGTCCGCCGAGCCCGAAGGGCTGGAGCGGTTCGCGGCCCGGCTCTCGGCCGCGATCGTCGACGGGCGGAAGCCGCCCCGGTCGCCGTGAATCACGCCCACGATGCGGTCGGACAGCGCCGGCCAGTCCCGCGCCACGGCGGCCAGCTCGTCGGTGCGGGTGAACGCCGAGGTCACGACGACGACCGCGTCGGCCTGCAGCGCCGAGGCCGCGGTCATCGGCAGGTCGGTCAGCGGCGGCGTGAGCAGCAGCACCAGGTCGACGTCCCGGGCCCGGTCGGCGAGGATCGGCGCGAGCCCGCCCGGCCGCGATGCCCGCGATGGGGACACCCGGTTGTAGAGGACGTGACCTCGGCCGCCGCCGGACGAGCGGGCCATGCAGGTGGCCTCGTGGGCCCACCGTGGCAGCGCCCCCGAGGTCGCCGGTGGCAGGCGCTCCAGCACCGCGCGGACGTCCGAGCTCGGCGACGCGTCGAGGACCAGCACGACCCCCTGGTCGTCCGACCAGCTCGCGGCGATGCCGGCGACCGTGTCGGAGGTCAGGTCGCCCTGGGCCGCGGCCGTCAGCGAGACCACCTTGACCGTCGGGGAGAGCACGGCGGCCATGGCGGACACGATCGTGTCGATGCTCGGCGCGGCGGGCCCGGAGCCGCCGACGATGAGCGGCGCGCCGAGCGCGTCGGCGGCGGCCCGGCCGTCGAGCACCGTCGGGCGGCGCAGGTAGCGGATCCAGACGAAGGCGACGGCCAGGAACAGGCCGACCAGCATGGCGATGAGCAGGTTGGTGAACGGCTTCGGCGCGATCTTGCCGGCCTCGCTGGGCGGCTCGGCCAGCCCGATCATGCTGGTGGCGGTGGCCTGCGCGACCTCCGCGGTGGTGATCTGGTCCAGCAGCCGGTTCGCCGCGTCCGCGATGGCGCCCGACGGGTCCTTCGGCCCGTTCGCCTCCTTCTGCAGCGCCTCCTGCTTGGCGGTCAGGTCGTCGATCCTGGCCTGGCCGCCGCCGCTGTACGTCACCAGCAGCGCCTGGTACTCGTCCCGCGCGGCGATGACCAGCTCGTCGGCCTTCTTCTGGTTGTTCGACGTGCCGGTGATCGTGAAGTAGTCCGCGGCGGCGGCGGGCGTGGCCGTGAGGTGCGCGGCGATGTAGGACTCCGAGACCCGCAGCCTCGTCGCGAGGTCGGAGATCGCCTGGGTGGAGGTCGCCAGCTCCGCCTGGGTCTCCAGCGTCCGGGTGTGGTCGGAGTTCGGGTCGAGGGTGAGGAAGACACGCGCGCTGGCCTGGTAGGTCGGGGTGGAGATCAGGCTCACCGCGAGCCCGAGGACACCGCAGACGACCATGGCGATCACGATGTGGAACCAGCGCCGCCCGAGGACGCGCAGCAGGGACAGCGCGGGCGCGTTCCGCCCGTCGCTGCTCTGCGAACCCGCTGAGCTCACGCGCTCCGCCTCTGTGCTTGCGATCCAGTCGTGCTTGCGATCGGTCGTGCCGGCGATCAGTCACCAGATCAGCCCGGGCCGCCCGATTTACCGAACGTGAAGGCTGGAATGCGAGCATAACTCAGACGGGCAAGCGCCAAACCCCTGGGCGGTTACGACGCGCCAATACGCCCAGTCACCCGTTCACCGCACTTCTTGCCGTGGCATCTGGAGCAAGAGCGGGCCGCTACATCAAGACCGTGAGCGGGCCCGGAGAGCGGGGCACGGGACCTCGTCATCGGCGCCCGCCACCGGGCCGGGTGGCGCGTAGCCAGTCCGCCACGTCACGTGCCTCCGCCGCCCAGTCGGTGCCCGGCGCGAGGTGACCGGCCTCCAGGTGGGTGGCCAGGTCCGGGTCGGGCGCGACCAGGACGCGCCGGTCGTGCTCGGGCCTGGCCAGCGCGGCGACGTTGAGCGCGCCGCGCAGCCCCGTCAGCGCGACCCGGCGGGCAACCCGCTTGAGCGCGGGGTGCTCGCCGGGCTCCACCGGCTCGCCGCTGAGCTGGCCCAGGCCGAACGGGCGGTAGCCCTGGTAGGCCAGGCAGGTCGCGTGATCGAACGCCCCGCCGACGAACGGCGCTGACCGCAGCAGCCGTTCGTCCGCGACGATCGTGTGCACCCAGGCGCCGAAGGTGCTGGTCGAGCTGACCGCGCGGTACCAGCGAACCCGGCCGATCTCGACGGCGTCGCCGTCACCGTCGGCCCGGTCCAGCGGCGAGTACGTGGGATTGCGCCTGGTCGCGTCGGTCCCGAACCGCAGCCGGCTGTAGATCGTGAAGTAGTCGGCCTCGGGGAGCTTCTCGGCGGCCGCGACCACGGCGGACAGCGCGTCCGCCGTGTACAGATAGTCGTCCTCGGCGAACCACACCAGGTCGTCGGGCGCCCAGCCCCGGGCCCTGGGCAGGCACAGCATCAGCCGGTAGGACGAGCGGTTGGTGCCGCACCGGATCGGGAGCATCTCGCCGGCGCTCGCCATCATCGCCAGCCGGTCCGGCGGGATCGGGCCGTCGTTCGCGAAGACCACCCTTGTCGGAATACCGACATTTTCGACCGAACGCAGCAACGAGGCCAATGCGATGGTTTTGCTGTAAAAATCGGGCCGGTTCTTCGCGTTCTCGGAACCCACCGATCGGCACACCACGTACAACCTCATCGAGTCACTCCACGCTCAGGTTCTTCGTCGCCGGCGCGCCCCGCCGCGCGGCCGGCTGGCGGACCGGCCCGGCACGCTGGTCTCGCCGCTCTCCCGTCCCGCTCGAACGGTCACCCCGCCCACGTCGGGCGGCCCTGCTCGCACGCTCGGCCTCCTTCGCGGCATCGCGCAGCATCCGGACCCAGAAGGGAAGCATGATCCAGTTAGCCACCGTGAAGCCCAGCACGGCGCCGGTACCGCCGCCGAGCGCCACGCCGATGACCGGGTAGAGCAGCAGCTGCGGCGCCGCGATCACGTTCAGCCGGAAGGTGTTCTTCGCCTGGCCGAGGGCGATCAGCATGCAGCTCACACCGACGGTGGAAGCGGCGCCGGCCTGCTGCAGGATCGACAGGGCCAGCAGGTGGTGGGTCTCGGACCACGTGTCGCCCAGCAGCGACTGCCCTAGCTGATGCCCGCCGACGCGGACCGTCCCGAGGAACAGGAAGCCCAGGCCCCAGACGATCCCGACCGACGCGACGGCGGCGGACAGCAGGTAGGCGGCGCGCATCCGGGCGGCCGCGGTCATGTCCGTGCGCCGGGAGAACTCCGGGATCGCCCAGCTGACCAGGCCCATCGCGAGGACCGTCGTCGGGCCGAGCAGGGTCTGCACGCCCCGCAGCGCCCCGACCAGCTCCACCGCGCCGATCACCCCGATGATCAGCAGGCTCGCGTTCAGCGCGCCCTGGATGGTGATGA
This sequence comes from Pseudofrankia inefficax, assembly GCF_000166135.1. Classification (NCBI taxonomy): domain Bacteria; kingdom Bacillati; phylum Actinomycetota; class Actinomycetes; order Frankiales; family Frankiaceae; genus Pseudofrankia; species Pseudofrankia inefficax. Next base: position 796,133 of record NC_014666.1, on the reverse strand, counting down.
ACTCCAGCGCCAGATAGCCGTTGATGTCGCGATGTTCCCGCACCCAGTCCAGGGCCCGGCCGGGGGCCGGCCAGAACCCGGCCTGCGCGACGCCGATCAGCGCAGCGACGGCCGCCGACGCTCCCCAGGCCAGCAGCATCGGCGCCGCGAGCGTGACGTGCCGCGCGAGCAGCAGCGTCACCCCGATGAGCTGGACCACGGCCCAGACCGCGTCGTTCGCCGCCGCGGCGGCCGGACGGCCCTGGGCGAAGAAGACCTGCCGCCACTGGTCCTGCACCAGCAGGCCGGGCAGCACGAGGCCCAACGTGACCAGCGCCGACCCGGTCAGGCCGCCGATCGCCGCGCCAGCCAGCGCGCAGCCGGCGCCGACGATCAGGCCGAGCAGCAGCGCCGCGCCGGTCGCCCGCGCGGCGGCGCGCGCGAACACCGCCTCGGGGGCACCGGAGTACCGGATGCTCAACGGCTGCGCGCCGGCCGCCTTGGAGAACCCGATGATGACCGCGAACACGGCGAACGCGACGGAGAACGCCCCGAAGTCGACCCTCGACACCTCGCGGGCGACGACGAACATCAGCACCGAGTTGGTGCCGCTGGAGATGAGCTGGTCGGCCAGGGTCCAGAGGGCCCGGCTGCGCGGGGTGCCCTTCGCCGGGGTGGACGCGGCCTCGTCACGGGCCCAGGCGGCCGGCGCCGGCTCGCGCGGCGGGTCGGCCTCGTCGAGATCCCGCAGCAGCGGCTCGCGCCGCCGCCGGTCCTCGTGACCCGACCGGTCCTGCCGGTGGCGGTGGGACGGAGGGCGACGCAGCAGCTGGGTGCCGTCCGCGTCCGGGCCGGGCTGCTCGGGCGGGCGAGCGGGCAGGCCGTCCCGGCGCAGGAGCTGGGTGCCCTCGGTATCGGTCCTGGCCCGGCGCGGGTCCTCGCCGGCCCGGTTGCGGACGAAGACCTGGGTGCCCTCCGGGTCCGGGCGGGAGCCGTCCGGGCGGGAGCCGTCCCGGTCGCCTGGCCGGGGCCGCAGGCGCAGCGCCTGGGTGCCCTCCGGGTCATCGGGGTCGGGAACCCAGCCGCGCGGCGCGCCGCCCGCCCGGCCGGCCAGGTCGCGCCGGACCTGCTCGTCGGCGAGCAGCCGGTGCAGCATCGAGAGGTCGATCGTCTGGGTGACGCTGCCCATGAAGCCGCTCTGCAGCTGCCCCAGCAGCAGGTCGACCCCCTCGTGGGGCCGCCCTTCGTAGGAGCGGCCGTCGCGGGAGCGGCCGGGCTCGGCCCAGTCCGGCTGGGCCGGCCGCTGCCAGCCTCGCTCAGGCCGGCGTTGCGTCCACCGGACCTCCGGGGGCCTGCCCGCGGGCGTCACCCGGTCGGGAACCCAGTGGTCGCCGCCGCCGGGCTCGACGCGCCCGGTCCATCCCGGGTCCCCCGTCTGCCCCGGGTCTCCGGTCCGTTCCGGGTCCCCGGTCCGTTCCGGACCCTCGGCCCGGGCCGGCGGCCGCCCAGGCCGCTCCATCGCCGCGCCTACAGGATGACCGGGCGGGGCACGGGGACGATGAACGAGCCGCCTCGGGCCGCGTACTCGGCCTGCTGCGCCATGATCTCGTTCTTCACGTTCCAGGCGAGCAGCAGCAGGTAATCCGGCTGGCGGTCGAGCAGGGCCTCCGGCGCCAGGATCGGCAGCCGGGCCCCCGGCATGTACCTGCCCTGCTTGTGGGTGTTGCGGTCGACGACGAAGTCCACGAGCCGGGTGTCGATGCCGGTCGAGTTCAGCAGCGTCGCGCCCTTGGCGGCGGCGGCGTAGGCGGCGATCGTCGCGCCCTTGGCCTTCAGGCCGGACAGCAGCGTGCGCAGCTCGTCCTGCAGCGCGCCGACCTCGGCGCCGAAGCTGCCGTACCGGTCGAACGAGTCCAGCCCGGCGGCCCGCTCCGCGGCGAGCACCCGGGCGACCGACGGATCCGGGCGGCCCGCCGCTCCGGCCCGGCCCGCCCGCCAGCGCAGCGTGCCGCCGTGCAGCTCGGGGAACTCGGTGACGCCGACCAGCTCGAGGCCGTGCCGGCGCAGCAGGGCGTCCACGGCGATCGTCGAGAAGTAGCAGAAGTGCTCGTGGTAGATCGTGTCGAACTCGGTGTGGTCCAGCAGCGCGCCGACCCCCGGGTTCTCGACGCTGATGACGCCCTCGTCCTTCAGCAGGATCGAGAAGCCCTCGACAAAGCTGTTCAGGTCCGGGACGTGCGCCATCACGTTGTTCGCGATGATCACGTCGGCGCGCAGGCCCTCGTCGACCAGCCGGCGAGCCACCTCGGCGCCGAAGAACTCCTCGCGGGTCGGCACCCCGACCTCGCGGGCCGCGGCGGCCGGGCCGGGTGTCGGCTCGATGCCGAGCACCGGGATGCCGCGCTCCACGAACGCCTTGAGCAGGTAGCCGTCGTTGCTGGCCACCTCGACGACCAGGCTGTCCGGCCCGAGGCCGAGGCTCTCGATCAGCTCGACGACGTTCTTCTCGGAGTGCCGCACGAGCATGTCCGAGAACGACGAGAAGTACGGGTAGTCCGCGTCGAAGATCTCATCGGCGGGCAGCACATGGGTGAGCTGGACGAGGGCGCAGCGCTCGCAGAAGCCGACCCCGAGTGGGAACGTCGGGTCGACGGCGTCCAGCGCGTCCGCGCGGACCAGCCGGTTGGCCACCGGCGTGGACCCGAGCGACAGGAACGGCCGCGGCCGATCGCCGCCGCACGACCGGCACGTGGTCACCTCGGTGGCCCCTGACATGCGCTCTCCCCTGCCTCACCGCCCGGTCCCAGCCGGGCCTCGCGGTCTGTAGACCCGGCCACGCCGAACGTGTGCCGGCAGTTACCAGTTGGCCGGCCGCCGGGCCCCCTCCGGGGACAACGATCCGCACTCTCTCGGCAGGTCATGGTATCGCCCGCCACACGGACATCAGCGCACACACATGCCGAGCACAAGCGGTTTGGACGCCGTGGGTAAGCGAGCAGTACGGCTATGCACGCTTTGCGCCGCCGTAGCAGGGCCCGGCGTGGCCTTGATCGTCGTTTTGGCCTTGAGATGGTCGCGCCGGGAGGCTTCTCACGACCATTCCAGGGCTCAAACGGCGATCATGTCGGCTTCACCTAGGAGGGGCCAGGCCCGGTCCTTGTCCGAGATCACCGATACCGGCAGTGGCCACGCGATCCCGAGCGCCGGGTCGTCGTGGCGCAGGCCCCGGTCGAAGCCCGGCCGGAAGGGGACGTTCATCTGGTAGCTGGCCTCGGTGTCGTCGACGAGGGTCTGGTAGCCGTGGGCCAGTCCCGCGCCGATGAACAGCGCCCGGTGGTTGTCCGCTGACAGCTCGACGGCGACGTGGCGCAGGAAGGTCGGCGAGCCAGGCCGGGTGTCGACCACCACGTCCAGCAGCGCGCCCCTGGTGACCCGGACCAGCTTGGTCTCCTGGACCGGCGCGCCGGCCCAGTGCAGGCCGCGGACCGTGCCGGCCCGCCTGTTGTAGGCGACGCTGCACTGGGCGACGTCGACGTCGAGCCCCGCGGCGGCGAACTCCTCACGGCAGAACGTCCGGGCGAACAGTCCGCGATCGTCGGAGAACGGCTCGATATCGACGATGAACACCCCGTCGAGCCCGGCCGGCGCGATGATCACTAATGGCCTCCAAGGCGTGGATCAGTGGACCGGCCCATCGTCCCAGCCCCTGTTCCCCGGAACGCCGGCCCCCGGCCCCCGGCCCCCGAACGTCGGCTCAGTAGGTCCAGAAGAGGTCGGCGTCCAGTTGCTTGGTGGCGATCAGGTGTTGCAGCTGCTTGAGCCGGGTGTGGCCGCGGCCGGTGAAGGTCGGCTCGTCCAGCTCGATCCGGCTGAACAGGTCGAACAGCTGGCGGGCACCGCGCGAGGCGTCCCAGTCGCAGCTGAAGCCGGGCAGCCGCTGGTGGATCTTGTCGAAGTTCACCCGGTAGCTGCGGTCGTCGCCGCCGCTGTCCCCGAAGCTCATCCGGCAGCCGGGGAAGACGGCCGCGACGGCGTCGGCGACCTCGCGGACCTGGTAGTTCTGCGCGCTGTCCCCGACGTTGAAGATCTGGTTGTGCACCGCGTCCCGGGGAGCGGCCAGGACGCAGCCGATCGCCTTGGCGATGTCCAGCCCGTGCACGAGCGGCCGCCAGGGCGTGCCGTCGGACGTCATCGCGATCTCGCCGACGGTCCAGGCCACACCGCACAGGTTGTTCAGCACGATGTCGAACCGCATCCGTGGCGAGGCGCCGTAGGCGGTCGCGTTGCGCAGGAACGTCGGCGAGAAGGAGTCGTCCGCCAGCGGCGCGACGTCCCGTTCGACCATCACCTTGCACTCGGCGTACGCGGTCCGGGGGTTGACCGGGGACGTCTCGGTGACGTCGCCGCCGGTCGCGACCCCGTAGACGCTGCACGAGGACATGTAGACGAACCGCCCGACCCCCGCCCGCTTCGCGAGCAGGGCCAGCCGGACCGAGCCCTGATGGTTGATCTTGTACGTGACCTCGGGGGCGAGCTCGCCCAGCGGGTCGTTGGACAGCTCGGCCAGATGGACGACGGCGTCGACGCCGGCCAGGTCCTCGGCGGTGACGTGCCGCAGGTCCTTACGCAGCGTGTACGGCGCCCGGTCCGGGCCGCGGTAGAGCCAGCCCTGGTTGTAGTAGCCGGTGTCGAGGCCGACGACGTCGTGGCCGGCGCGCAGCAGCTCGGGTGCGAGCAGGCTGCCGAGGTAGCCCTCCGTGCCCGTGACCAGCACCTTCATGCGCGTCTCCTCCACCTCACAGGTGGAGCCAGCGTGGCACCCGCTGCCCGGGCCGCCCGGGAGGCCGGCCGGCGGCCCACGCGAGGGCCACGGGGGACGTCCGCCTAGGCGAAGCGCGCGAGGCGCCACTCGCGCCGGCCACGGCGGACCAGCAGGACCGAGCCGTGCAGCAGGTCCGCGGCGGTGACCCTGGCGTCGAGGTCGGACACCTTGTCGCCGTTGATCGAGATGGCGCCGTTACCAAGGTGCTCGCGGGCGACCTTCTTGCTGCTGGCCAGGCCGACGGCGATCAGCAGATCGACCACCGGCCAGCCGTCCCCGTCCAGCCGTGAGCGTGGCTCCTCGATGCTCGGGACGTCGGTGAACACGTCGCCGAACAGCTGTGGGCTGATCGCGCGCACGTCGCCCTTGAAGAGGGCCTCGGAGGCGGCCTCGGCCGCGTCGGTGGCCTCCTCGCCGTGCACCAGGGTCGTCATCTCCCGGGCCAGGTAGCGCTGCAGCGCCCGGCGGGACGGGGTCTCGGCATGCTGGGCGAACAGCTTCTCCAGCGACTCCCGGTCCGCCAGCGAGAAGAACAGCGCGAACTGCCGGGCGTTCTCGTCCGACTGGTTGATCACGAACTGGTAGAACGTGTAGGGCGAGGTGCCGTCGGCCGAGATCCAGACCGCGCCCTTCTCCGACTTGCCGAACTTGGTGCCGTCGGAGCGCAGCAGCAGCGGGCAGGTGAGCCCGTGGGCCTGGGTCCGCAGCACCCGGCGGATGTAGTCGATACCCGCGACGATGTTGCCCCACTGGTCGGAGGCGCCCATCTGCACCGTGACGCCGTGGTCCTCGCAGAGCCGGCGGAAGTCGTAGGCCTGCAGCAGCATGTAGCTGAACTCGGTGTACGACAGGCCGACGTCGGGGTCCTCGAGCCGGCGCCGGACGCTGTCCCGCTTCGTCATCTCGCCGATCGGGAAGTGCTTGCCGACGTCGCGCAGGAACTCGATCAGCCCGAGGCCGCCGAGCCACGCGGAGTTGTCCACGAAGATCGGCATCTGGTCCGCCGGCAGGGCGCGCGCGAAGATGGTGCGCATCAGCTCCTGGTGGCGGGACACGTTGGCGGCGACGTCCTGCGGGGACAGCAGTTGGCGCTCGACCGACTTGCCGGACGGGTCACCGATCAGGCCGGTCCCGCCGCCGAACAGGGCCACGGGCCGGATGCCCGCGCGGGCCGCCCGGATCAGCAGGGTGATCGGCAACATGTGGCCGATCGTCAGTCCCGGCGCCGTCGGGTCGAAGCCGATGTAGGCGCGCCGCGCCGCGCTGTCGAGGTGGTTCCGCAGCTCCGCGGCGTCGGTGCTGTCGTGGATCAGCCCACGCCAGGACAGCTCGTCGAGTAGCGCGCTCGTCATTCCCTCATGCTACCGGCGCCGAGCCAACCGTGATCACCTGTAACGCCCGGCTCCCCCGCCGGTCGGCGGGACGAGGGACGGCGGGTCGGGCGGCGCTTGCGGGGCCGCGGCCACCGGCACACCGGCCGCGACCGGCGGCGCGGCGTCGAGGGCCGGCGGCGCGGCGGCCACCACGGGCGCCACGGGCGGTGCGGTGCCGTCGGGCCGTCGAGCGCCGCCGTCCGCTGGCGGGGAAAGCGCCCGGCGCAGCGCGAACGTGCCGACGCCGAGGGCGATCCCGAGCAGCACGGCGACCGCGAGGCCGCCGGCCCAGACCAGCCTGCCGGGCCCGTGGTGCCTGGGCGCGGAGACCGGCGCGCCCGCGGGCGGGGTCGGGACGGGCCGGTCGGTGGACCCGGTCGGCCCCGGAAGCGGCACGGTCACGCCCGCGGCGGCCAGCAGCGCGTCCTCGTCGGTGGCGAGCGTGCCGCCGCCGGCCCCCGGCGGGGCGGTCAGCAGCGGGTTGTCCGCGACCGGGACCGGTGGCTGGGTGAGCGCCGCCACCGGGTCGACGATCCCGTAGCCGAACTGCCGGTCCCAGCCGCGCGGGCCCTTGTCGTCCGCCGTCCTGGTGAGCAGCTCGATCACACTCGGGGCGTTCAGCGCGGGATGCTCGGCTCGGACCAGCGCGACCACGCCGGCGACGATGGCGGTCGAGTTGCTGGTGCCGTCGATGACCTCGGAGCCACTCGGCGCCAGCGCGACCGGGACGGGCGCCCGGATGAGCGCGGCCGGCGCCGCGAGCACCGCCCGCTGGCCTGAGGCCGAGCCGGCCCAGAACTTCCCGCCGGAGTCCGAGCCGGTCACCGCGATGACGCCGGGGATGTTCGCGGGGGCGTTGATCTGCTGGTCGAGCGGGTCGGTGTCGCCGGAATCCACGTTGCCGGCCGCGGCGACCACGACGACGTCGTGGGACAGGGCGTAGGCGACCGCCGAACGCTCGTCCGAGTCGGCCAGGCCGGGCGAGCCGAGCGAGAGGCTGATCACCTTCGCGCCGCGGTCGGTCGCGAGCCGGATGCCCTCGGCGACCTCGGACAGGTCGGTCTCCCGGCCGGTGGAGATCGAGAGGATCTTCGCGTCCGGCGCCACGCCGAGGAAGCCGGTGGCGGCGCCGTCCGGCCCGACCGGGCGCGCGGCGATGATGCCGGCCATCGAGGTGCCATGGCCGTCCGGGTCGTCGTCGCGCAGGCCGTCCGTCGCCGCGTCCGCGCCGATGCCGGCACCCGGCACCAGCTGGCCGGCGAGCGCGGGGACGGTCGGGTCCACGCCGCCGTCGACGACGGCCACCACGATGCCGCTCCCGGTCGAGAGCTTGTGGGCGTCGTCGAGCCGCAGCGCGCGGGCATACCAGGACTCGCTGGGCTGCGCGGCCAGCGCGGGCGACCCACCCAGCCCGGGCCCGATGACCAGTGCGCCGGCGCACAGCGCCGTCAGCAGCAGCCCGAGCGGCGCCCGCCGGGACGGCGCGAGGAACACGGACCCGCCCCCTGTGTCATGTCTGGTCCCGTACGGGCCTCGTGAACGGCGGGTGCGGTGCGCACCAGGCAGGGAGCACGATGCCGCCAACTGTGGACGTCTGCGGATTCCGGCAGTTTTCCACAGCGATCGGCCTTCGGGCGCGGCTGGTCCCGAACCCGACATCGGGCCGGCGACTGGCTGTTATGACGCGGTCTGGCGGTCAGGGCTTCGGCGGGCCGACGAGCAGGCCCTTGATGTACGCGGCGTGCTCCTGCGCGGTCGCTTCCTTGCCGCTGGCGCGGGACAGCACCGTCCGGCCGGCATAGCCGGCGACGAGCATCGCGCGCATCGCGTTGACCTTGAGCGGCGCGTTGTGCTTGCGCAGGTAGCGGATCATCGACGCGCCCCGCATCTGCAGCATCCAGGTCTTCGCGGCGCCCGAGCCGCCGGCGCCGTGCGGCACGAGAAGGTCGGTGCGCAGCTTCTGGCGCAGCCCGGCCTCCCGGATCGCCCGGCCGAACGCCATGTCCTCGTTGTAGACGTAGAACGTCTCGTCGAAGGCGCCGAGGTCGAGGAAGGTGCGACGGCGCAGCGCCATGCAGGCTCCGGTCAGCCACTCCGGCGCCATCTCCCGGCCCGGCGTGGGCCTGGCGAACAGGGCCGACGTCGGGATGAGCTTGTGCGCGCCGAGCACGTGCAGCAGCACCCGGCGCGGGGTCGGCTCCCAGCCGCCGTTGCCCAGCTCGGGCCGGCCGTCGTGGCCCTGCATCGTCGCCGCGCTGCAGACCAGTTCCTGGTCTGCGCGCAGGTCGTCGACGAGAGAATCGATGATCTTGGCGTCCGGCCGGCTGTCCGGGTTTCCGAGGATGACGTACTCGTACACGGACGACCTGATGCCCATGTTGGCGGCCTTGGCGAAGCCCTTGCCTCCGCCGGAGTCGACGTAACGCCCGTTCGGCCGGTCGGCGATCAGCTCCCAGACCCGGTCGGCCCCCTTGGCGTTGTCGACGATCACGACAGGCATGTCCGTGGGCAGCCCGGCGATCATCTGCTCCAGCTGCCCGCGGCTGTGGAAGCTCACGGTGACGACCTCGTAGGCCCACCGGGGGTCGCTGGCCGGCTCGTCGCGTTCCCGCATCACGGCGCTCACCGGCTGCTCCCGCTCACCAGGCCGGCCGCGATCCGGGAGCCGCCCGCGATCACCTTGGCCGCCGCGGTCACTGCGCCGGCCCGTAGGTCTGCGCCGGCCCGTAGGTCTGCGCCGGCCCGTAGGTCCTGGCCGAGCCGAGCGGGTCGGCGGGGTCGTAGGCCTGGTTCAGCCGCTGCGCGTCGTAACCCGGCCCGGAGCCGAACCCCGGCGGCAGGATGATCGGGCCGGTGGCCGCCGCCTCGGGGCCGATCACCGGCTCGCCCATGCCCAGGCCGCCACGCTGGGACGGGTACCCGGCGCCGGCCGGCCCGTCCGCCGTGGAGCCGTCCGGGCTGGGGGGCCGTCCGGGCTCGGGCAGCCGGTCCGGCTTCGGCCAGACCGCCGGCCGGTCGCCGGACAGGAAACGACGGACACCGCCCAGCGCGACCGCCTGCAGGAAGAACACCTGGGCGAACAGGCGGGCCGGACCGGGCAGCTGCCGCCCGGTCGTCAACGCCACCGCGCTGGCCGCGCCGGCCGCGTTGCCGGCCAGAAAGAGCCGCGCGGTCCAGCTGTGCCGCGCGGCGGGGACGCTCAGCGCTACGAGGGCGACGTGGGCGACCGGCCCGACCGACGAACGGACCAACCGGTGGCCCCACAGCTGCGGGGTGACCGGCAGCGCACCGGGCGACAGGGTGTCGCGGCGCCGCCACATCATGTCCAGATTGCCGGCGACGATCCGGGTGCGCCGTTCCCATTCGTCCTGGAAGGAGGGCGACGGGCCCTCGACGGAGTACGCCTCGGGCTCGTAGATCACCCGCAGGCCGCCCTCCAGCAGGTCGAGGGCGAGCCAGGCGTCGTCGACCGCGGTGTCGGCGGGCAGCGGGCGGAAGGCCGCGCGGCGGAAGGCCAGGAACTCCCCGACCACTCCGATGGTCGCGCCGGTCGCCGACTCGCACCGCTTGAGCCACGACTCGAACCGCCAGTAGAAGCCCTGCGCGCCCTGCGGGTCCTCGACCTGCTTCTCACCCGCGACGGCGCCGACGCCAGGGTCCACGAAGTGCCGCATCGCGGCGCACAGCGCGTCCGGCGCGACCGTCGCGTTCGCGTCGGTCAGCAGCACGATGTCGTTGGTGGCGGCGGAGACACCGCGGTTGACCGCGCGCGCCTTGCCGAGCCGCTCGCCGGTGGAGAGCACCCGGACGCCGGCCCGGCGGGCCGCGGCGGCGGTCTCCTCGTCGTCGGCGACCACGATGATCTCGATGGGCCCGGGGTACGGGATGGCCATCAGGTCGTCCAGCTTGGCCCCGATGATCGCACTCTCTCGGTAGGCCGCGACGACGACGCTCACCGAGGGCCATTCGGCCGGGTCAGCCGGAACCTCTGGGGTAAGGCCTCGGCTTTTCAGTCCGATGTAGACCGGGTACAGAACGTGACCGTACACGGTGGCCGCTCCCAGAAGGGCGACGGTCGCGCCACGGCCGAGGGCCCGAACTGCTGCCATGGGCAATAACCGTAACGGGGGCCTGTCCATGACTGGTCGATGGGGCCACCGCCCGGCGGGTTGCGCGCGGAAATTGCGTATCCGAGCAACCAGACACGCAGGGTAATCCCGCAATGTCGCACCTCGGGACAAGCGGCGGCGGCGATGTCCCACTTAGGCGGGTCATTTAGCGACACCGACAACTATGGTCGACCTCCGGCGCCGCGCCCGGCCGGCCTGCCGCTGCCTCGCCCGGGGACGGGCCACGCCCGGCCCAGCGCGGCCAGGTCGGGCGTTTCGGCCCCCCGGCTACAGTGAGCGCCGTGAGCGGTGCCGAACGCTGGATCGTCGTCGTCGAGGAGCCTTTCCTTCCGATGGACGCCGGCGGCCGGGTCGAGACCTTCGGGTTCCTCACCGCCGCGTCGAACGCCGGCATCCGGATGCAGGTCCTGGTCCCCGCCAAGAGCGCGCTGGACGTCGACGCGGTCGAGAAGGCGGTTCCCGGCGCCGCGGTGATCCCGCTGCCCCGGGATGACAGCCCACTGGCCCATCTGCGCGTGACGCCGTACATGTACGCGTCACGCCCGGTCGGGCCGCTGCGCCGGGCGCTGCACGCCACGCCGCCGCGCGCCGACGCGGTCATCAGCTACAGCTACCGGGCGGCCCGGCTCGGCCAGGAGATCGCCCGGGTCTGGCGGCTGCCCCACCTGGTGCGGGCGCACAACATCGAGTCGGCGTTCTTCCGGGCGATGGCGCGAGGCTCGTCCGGCCCGCGCGCGGCGGCCTACGAGCTGGAGTACCGCAAGCTCCAGCTCGCCGAACGGTCGCTGGGCCACTCGCCGCTCGTCACCGCGATCGCCGACATCTCGTTGGAGGACCACGAGTGGCGCCGCCAGCGGGCCAGCGTCACCACCTTCCACCTGCCGCCGTTCCTGCCGGTGGGCGCACTCGCGGACGACGCGTCCGCCGGACCGGCCGCGACGCGGGACCGCCGGGTCCCGGGCACGGTCGTGTTCGTCGGCTCGCTGGACACCGCGCAGAACGTCGAGGCGCTGCGCTGGTTCCTGGACCGTTGCTGGGACGGCGTGCGGGCGGGTCAACCGGCGGCCGTCCTGCGCGTGGTGGGCCGCCGCCCCGAGCCGGGTCTGGCCGACTGGCTGCGCGGGATCCCCAGCGTCGAGCTGCACACCGACGTGCCGAGCATCGACGAGTACGTGGGAACGGCGGTCGTGTCGGTGAACCCGATGCGGTCGGGCTCCGGGGTGAACATCAAGGCGATCGCGGCGATGGCGGCCGGTACGCCGGTGGTGAGCACCCGGACGGGCAGCCGGGGCCTGAGCTGGCAGTCCGCGCGTTCCGTCCCGGAGATGACGCCGTCGACCCACCTGCTGGTCGCGGACGAGCCGGCGGCGTTCACCGAGGCGGTCCGGGGGCTGCTCGCCGACCCGGTCCGGGCCGCCGACCTGGGCCGATCCGGGCGCGACTACGTGCTGCGCACGCTGGACCACACCACTCTGCTGCGGCGGATTCGCGACGAGCTGCCGGGCCGACCGGCCACCAGCTGACGAGCCCGGCCGCCTGGCGGGGGGCGCGGCCGACGAGCTCAGGCCAGGGCGTGGAAGCGGTTCTGGGCCGGCTCGAGGCCCTCGGCCACCAGCGCCTCCACGGCGTCCGCCGCCCGGTCGACCAGGAACGGCAGTTCCTTGCGCTCCGGGACGGCGAAGTCACGCAGGACGAAGTCGGCCGGGTCCATCCGGCCGGGCGGGCGCCCGATGCCGAAGCGGACGCGCAGGTAGTCCCTGGTGCCGAGTGACGAGGTGATCGACCGCAGGCCGTTGTGTCCGTTGTCGCCGCCGCCGCGCTTGAGCCGGACCGCGCCGAACGGGATGTCGAGCTCGTCGTGCACCACGATCACCCGCGCGGGGTCGACCTTGAAGAAGGAGCGCAGCGCCGCGACCGGCGGACCGGAGACGTTCATGTACGTCCGGGGCCGGGCCAGCACGGCCGAGACACCGGCGAGCCGCAGCTGCGCCGCGTCGGCGCGGGCCTTGTGCGACCGCAGCCTGGCCCCGTGTCGCTCGGCGAGCAGGTCCACGACGAGGAACCCGGCGTTATGGCGGGTACTCGCGTACTCCGGACCCGGATTACCCAACCCGACAACCAGCCAGGCTCCGTCGTCCTCGCCAGCCATCCGCCGTCCCGCCGCTATCTTGTCTGCTTTTGGGTGAGTCATCACCGTCAGTATTGAAAATACGGCGCCCCGGCGCGGATCGTCGATAGGCGATCCGCGCCGTGAACGCCGCGGCGGGCCCTGGACCAGTCCCGGGCCGCCGACGAACTACTCGGACTCGGCGGTAGCCGCCTCGCCCGTGCTCTCAGCCCCTTCGCCGGTCTCACCGAGGCCGGCCTCGTGCTGAGCCGCGGTCGGCTTCGTGAGCGCCAACGCGATGATCGTCTCGGGGTCGCCCTCGAGCTCGACACCGTCGGGAAGCTCGAGCTGGCCGGCGGTGTAGTGCGAGCCGGGGCCCATGCCCGTGATGTCGACCGTGAGCGAGTCCGGAATCGCGGTCGCCGGGGCCGACACCGAGACTGTGGTGTTCGGCTGGTCCAGGATCGCGTCCGGGTGCAGCTCGCCGGTGATGTTCACCGGGACGTCGACGGTGACCTTCTCGCCCCTGCGGACGATGACCAGGTCGACGTGCTCGAAGCTGCCCTTGATGGGGTGACGCTGCACGTCCTTCGGAAGCGCCAGCTCGGTGCCGTCGCCCAGGTCGACGGTGAGCAGCACGTTCGTGCCGGCGTCGGTCTTGAACGCGTGCAGCAGTTCACGCTGGGAAAGTGCGATGTGTCGCGGCGGCTGGCCGTGCCCGTAAAGGACAGCCGGAACCTTGCCGGCCCGTCGGGTGCGACGAGCGCCGCCCTTCCCGAACTCGGTGCGCGGCTCCGCGACGATGCGGACCTCGGACATGGCGGTGCTCATCCTCTCGACTGACTCAGTGCTAGCGGATCCAGGCGACGGCGGGTCGGTGGGGACCGACGCGTGGCCGCCGGGTCAGCGGGACCCCGGCCCACCGCACGGGACTGCGACTCGTCGAGACGGAACGGCTCTCGATCACGAGCTACGGCACGAGACTGCGGGCGCGAGACCGGACGCGGACACCACGACGCAGACACCACATCGTGGACGTCACCAGGATTCCGGCTCTTCACAGTACCGGACAGTCGTCACCACGCCACGCCCCTCCCCTGCCGACGTACCTCGAACGCCCGCGGCGGCCGGCCGCGGCACCCGGGCTCGGCTGCGCTCGGTAGCGCTCGCACCGCGCCAGGACCGGCTGGGCAAGCGGCCCCGGCCGGGCCGGATAGGTTCTCGGGCGAGGCCGCCACCCGCAAGGAGCCGAGCGATGTCCACCGAGCTTTCGACCGGATCGACGTTGTCGCCCGAGTCCTCGCCGAGCCGCGTCACCGTCCGCGCGCCGGCCAAGGTCAACCTGCATCTGGGGGTCGGGCCTCGTCGCGCCGACGGCTTCCACGAGGTCATCACCGTGTTGCAGGCCGTCGGGCTGTACGACGAGCTGACCGTCACCGACCTGGAGCCGACCGACGGCTCCGACGACGGACCGGCGGTCACCGCGACCGTCGAGATCAGCGGCGAGGGTGCCGTCGGGCCGGCGGGCGACCCCGCCGTGGTCCCGACGAACGCGGACAACCTCGCGGTCCGCGCGGCGCTCCTGGTCGCCGAGACCGCCGGCCTGCGCGGCCGCCGGATTCACCTCGAGATGGCCAAGGGCATCCCGGTGGCCGCCGGGATGGCCGGGGGCAGCGCCGACGGCGCCGCCGCGCTCGTCGCCTGCGACGCGTTGTGGGGCACGGGCCTGCCCGTCCAGACGCTCGCCGAGCTCGCCGCCCGCCTCGGCAGCGACGTGCCGTTCCCGCTGACCGGGGGCACCGCGCTCGGCGTCGGCCGCGGCGAGCAGCTCTCCCTCGTCGCCACCGCCGGCGAGTACCACTGGGTGTTCGCGCTCGCCGACGGCGGCCTGTCGACGCCGTCCGTCTACCGGGAGTTCGACAGCGGCGCGACCGAGGGCCGCACGGCCGACGGCCGTACCGCGCCGACTCCGGCCGACGCGGTACTGACCGCCGTCGCCACCGGCGACCCGGCCGTGCTCGGCGCCGCGTTGTGCAACGACCTTCAGGCGCCGGCGATCAGGCTGCGGCCGTCGCTCGGCGACGTGCTGGCCGAAGGCCGGGCGCTCGGCGCGCTCGGCGCGCTGGTCTCCGGCTCCGGCCCGACGACGGCCTTCCTCGCCCGCGACGCGGCCCACGGCGCCGAGCTCGCCGCCGGACTCGCGGCGAGCGGCCTGGCCCGCGCCGTCCGTCAGGCGTCCGCGCCGGCCCCCGGCGCGACGGTGCTGTAGGGCGCCCCCTCCCGGGGATCCTGGTCGCCCTCGCGGCCGAAGATCCCCGGGAAGTGTCCTAACCTGCCTGCTCGGACAGTTCGAGCCAGCGCTCCTCCAGGGCGACGATCTCGGCCTCCAGGTCGCCGACCGCCTTGGTGATGCGCAGGACACCCTCGTAGTCGGCGGGGTCGTGGTCGGCCAGGTTCTTGTGGGCTGTCGCGACCTGGCCGGCGAGCCGGTCGAGGCGACGCTCCGTCGCGGTGAGCTCCTTCTGCGCCGCGCGCAGCTCGGCGCCGGCCAGTTTCGGCGCCGCGGGCGCGCTCCCGCCGCGGCCGTTCCCGTCCGGGGCGCCGCCCTTCGCGGGGGCCACCGCGGTCGACGAGGCGCCGGCGGCCCGCAGCCGCAGGTACTCGTCGACGCCGCCCGGCAGGTGCCGCAGCCGGCCGTCCAGGATCGCGTACTGCTGGTCGGTCACCCGCTCCAGGAAGTACCGGTCGTGCGAGACGACCAGCAGCGTGCCCGGCCAGGAGTCCAGGACGTCCTCCATCACCGCGAGCATGTCGACGTCGAGGTCGTTCGTCGGCTCGTCAAGGATCAGGACGTTCGGCTCGGCCAGCAGCACGAGCAGCAGGTGCAGCCGGCGGCGCTGGCCACCGGACAGGTCGAAGACCCGGGCCGAGAGGTGCTCGCGGGCGAAACCGAGCCGCTCCAGCAGCTGGCCCGGCGTCAGCTCCTTGCCGTCGATCATGAAGGTCGTCTTCGTCCGGGCCAGGACCTCGCGCACCCGGTCGCCGGCGACCTCGTCCAGCTCGCGCAGCCCCTGGTCCAGGACGCCGATCCGGACGGTCTTGCCGGTCTTCACCGTCCCGGCGGTCGGCGCGAGCGTGCCCGCGACCAGCGAGAGCAGCGTGGACTTGCCGGCGCCGTTCGCGCCGAGCAGGCCGGTCCGCTCGCCGGGCCCGATCCGCCACTCGATGTCCCGCAGGATCGGCCGGCCGTCGAACGAGACCGAGACGTCCAGCAGGTCGACGACGTCCTTGCCGAGGCGCGCCGTCGCGAGCCGCGAGAGCTCCAGCCGGTCGCGCGGCGGCGGGACGTCCGCGATGAGCGCGTTCGCGGCGTCGATCCGGAACTTCGGCTTCGAGGTGCGGGCCGGCGCGCCGCGGCGCAGCCAGGCGAGCTCCTTGCGCATCAGGTTCTGCCGCTTGGCCTCGCTGGCCGCCGACTGCCGGTCGCGTTCGACCCGCTGCAGCACGTAGGCCGCGTAGCCGCCCTCGAAGGGCTCGACGATCTGGTCGTGCACCTCCCAGGTGGCGGTGCAGATCTCGTCCAGGAACCAGCGGTCGTGCGTGACGACCAGCAGCCCGCCGGCCGTCCGCGACCAGCGGCGCTTGAGATGGTCGGCGAGCCAGGTGATGCCCTCGACGTCGAGGTGGTTCGTCGGCTCGTCGAGGATGATCACGTCCCAGTCGCCGACGAGCAGGGCGGCGAGCGCGACCCGGCGGCGCTGCCCTCCGCTGAGGGTCCCGACGGTGGCCGCCCACGGGACGTCCGTGACGAGGCCCGCGATGACGTCACGAACCGCGGGGTCACCGGCCCACTCGTGCTCCGGACGATCACCGACGATCACCTGGCCGACGGTCTGCGCCGGGTCGAGGGTGTCGGCCTGGTCGAGCACGCAGACCCGCACCCCGCCCCGGCGGGTGACCCGGCCCTCGTCGGGTGTGATCCGGCCCGACAGCATGCCGATCAGGCTGGACTTGCCGCCGCCGTTCTGGCCGACGATCCCGATCCGATCACCCTCGTTGACACCGAGGGTGATCGAGTCGAAGACGACGCGGGTCGGATACTCCAGATGCAGTGCTTCCGCGCCAAGTAGATGGGCCACTCCACCAGCCTATGGCGACCGTCCGGAACCGGGCGCTGAGCGCCCTTCGGACGGTCCGCCTGGTTCGGGCGCTGAGCGCCCTCTCCCATCTGGTTCTCAGCAGGCGCCGACATACGGGGCAGGCGCCATTCCAGGGTCGGGTTCTTGGCTGAGTCCCGCTGCAGACCTTGGGGTTAGTTAGCAGGGGCCGTCGCGGCGAGTTTGGCCAGGCGGTCGCGGGTGGGAAGGCGCACGTCGCGGACCAGGCCGGTCAGCTCCATCGTCTTGATGATGTAGAAGCTGGAGTCGATCTGCCAGGGCCGCACGCCGTGGCGGGCCGAGGTCGGCTCGGCGTGGTGCAGGTTGTGCCAGGACTCGCCCATCGACGGCAGGCACATCCACCACACGTTGCCGGAGCGGTCACGCGACTTGTACGGGTGCTTGCCGGCGACGTGGCAGATGCTGTTCACCGACCAGGTGGTGTGGTGCAGCAGCGCCACCCGGACCAGGCCGCCCCAGAAGAAGGCCCGCAGCGCGCCCTCGAAGGAGCCGTCCCACAGCCCGCCGATGAGGGCCGGCAACGCCAGGCTGACGAACGCGCAGAAGGCGAACGTCCGGCTGACGAGCACGATGTCCTTGTCGTCCAGCAGGTCCGGCGCGTACTTGCGCTGGTCGGTCTGCTCGACGTCGAAGAGCCAGCCGATGTGTGCGTGCCACAGGCCCTTGGTCAGCGCCCGGGTGCCGGGGCCGTAGCGCCACGGCGAGTGCGGGTCGCCGGCCTGGTCGCTGTGGGCGTGGTGGCGCCGGTGGTCGGCGACCCAGCGGATGACCGGGCCCTCGATCGCCATGTTGCCGAAGACGGCGAGCGCGATCCGGACCGGCCGCGAGGTCTTGAAGCCGCGGTGGGTGAAGTACCGGTGGAACCCGACCGTGACGCCGTGGCCGGTGATGGCGTACATGAACGCGGCGATCACCAGGTCGTGCCAGGTGATCCAGTGGTCCCACAGCAGCGGGACCGCGGCGATCAGCGCCGCGATCGGAACGAGGATGATGCTGGCCAGCACCACCTGCTCGGTCCGGGCCTTGATCATCCAGCGGGGGGCGCTGGTGTGCTCGTTGGAGGGAGCGCTGGCGGCGCCCGCGGCGGGAACCGCGCTCAGGTCCACTCCACCTCGCCGATCCGGCGGGCTGGAATCCGTAGGCTGCACCGTCTCGGTCGTGCTCATCGCGGCATCCTGTCTGTCGCGGCAGGTCCACACATTGGTCCTCTTGGGCTCACGGTAACGGTCGCCGGGGTGCGCCCGTGCGCGTGCCGGCAACCGTCACGCAAACTCTTTCGGTCCTCTTGTGGCCTCTTACTACCCGTCCCCCGCGCCGTTACCGCCCGCCTGGAGATACGAGCTGGTAGTGACGTTGTGTACCCGCCCGAACATCCTGCCAACGGCCCGTATACCGCAAAATCGTTACTTCGGCCACCGATCTGACCAAGGCGCCACACCAGACAACCCGCCTGCGCCACAGCCGCGGAACGGCCGGGACGAACTCGACCCAAACGCGAGGGGACATCCGACAAGGCGCCGGACGATGGCCTACTTGCGGGTAACAGCGCCGTGGCGCTGCTGGCCACAAGCAAGCACCGAGGCACGGGCCGCTTTGCTCAGCATACGAACCACAGCCCCGAAAGGATCCACCGCGGCCCAGGTCGAAAAAAGCCCAGTAGCTACTGGCTAACGCTGATCGAAGCGCGGGGAAGGCCGAGCAACGAGGGCCGCCGACGAGCGTCTACCGACGAGTGGGATTAGGCCCGACGAGCGAATCCCCTGTGCTGGGCACCCACCTCCGGCCCTGGGAACAATCCGAAGCCGCCAGCGCGGCCGACCAGGGGCCGGCAAACCAGGAAGGCCAGCTCCGCCGCCACGACTCGAACGTGGACTAAGAGAACCAAAATCTCCTGTGCTGCCGATTACACTACGGCGGACCGTGAAATCAGAAGAAGTCTACCATCGCCCGATCGAGGGTACAGAATTTACCGCCGCGCACCGGGCCGGCCGCACGGACGTAGCCGCGGCGGCGGCCGATCACATCCGGCCAGACCCGTCGACGGGACCGCCGGGGCGCCCGAGGCGCCCCCCAGGGCGAGGCCCGCCCCCAGCGAGCCCCGCCCACGGACCTCGTTGATCGAGTCGTCACCCATGGCGGCGGGGCAAGATCACCAAAGGCGCCGCATAGACATCCCGCACACGCGACAGAGGTGACGGGGAGCGCGCCATGCCCCCGGACCCCGCCGCACGACGCGGGCGTGCCGGTGGCCCGGCGAGGGTTGGCTGGAGGTCTGCCACACCGCCTCCCGTGGATCTTCAGGTTGGCGGTGGCGCCGATTTCCATACCCGATCGCGGATCTTCGGTGTCGTCCGGACGGCGCATTCGGCAAGATCGCGAGCCCGGTATGGATAAAAGGTGCATATAGGGCGCGACGCGACTATTTCGATACCTGACTGGCGATCACCGCACCCGAGGACGCCTGCGACCGTCGATGATCGCCAGCTTGGTATCGAAACCGGCGTCGCGCCGATCTGCGGGGCGGCTGGGTGGTCTGTCTGGCCTTGATCTCAGTTTTGGCCCTGGCGTGGTCGTAGTAGGGACGTTTCCACAGCCATCCCAGGGCTCAGACCGCGATCATGAAGGGTGCGGTGGCTCGCGTTAGCGGACCGGGTTGGCGGGACTCGGAGCGCGCATCGGGCCGCCCGCGGCCGGGCTCAGCGCGGCCCGGCGAAAAGGGCGACGAGGTCACCGGTCCGGGAGTACCTCGCTAGTAGGGTGTGACGCGTCGGCGGCGGCGCGGCCCCGCGAGGCAGGTGGTGCCGGTGGGCGGCCGTGGCCCCTCGCGCCCGCCATGGACGCTTTGACCGTCACTCCTTGGTTGACCTGTCGCGCTGGTTGACCGTCGCGGAGCCGGGGTCGTCCCCGGCGCGGATCTCTACGGGAGCGCTCGTGACCCAGGCACGTCTGTCGGCCGCCATCGTCCTTGCCGCGGGCGCCGGGACGCGGATGCGGTCCGCTACGCCGAAGGTGCTGCACCGCGTCGCCGGGCGGACACTTCTTGATCATGTGCTCGCCGCGGCGGCGCCGCTCGGTGCTCCGCACAGCGTCGTGGTCGTCGGACACGGCCGGGAGGCGGTGGCCGCCTCCGTGGAGGGGCGTCCGGGGCTGCGCACGGTCGTACAGGACCGGCAGGCCGGCACCGGGCACGCGGTGCGGGTGGCGTTGGGGGTGCTGGATGGGTTGCGCCCCGCCGACCTGGTGGCGGTGCTGCCCGGGGATACCCCCCTGCTGACGTCGGCGACGCTGGCGGCGCTGCTGCGGCTGCACGCGGAGAGCGGGGCGGCGGCGAGCGTGCTGACCGCGCTGGTGGACGACCCGACCGGCTACGGCCGGATCGTCCGCGCGCAGGCGACGGTCGCCCGGCCCCGCGCCCAGACCGACGCCCCGGTGAGCGAGGCACAGGCCACGCCCGGCCAAAGCCAGGACCAGGCCACCGCGAGCCGGGCCACCGCGAGCGGCTCGGTCCGGGCCGTCGTCGAGCAGCGGGACGCCGACCCGGCGACCGCGGCGATCCGCGAGATCAACGCGGGCGTCTACGTGTTCACCGTCGGCGCGCTGCGTTCGGCGCTGGGCCGGTTGACGACGGACAACGCGCAGGGCGAGGAGTACCTCACCGACGTGATCGGCCTGCTCGTCACCGACGGGGAGACGGTCTCGGCGCACGTCGCGCCGGACGCCGCCGAGACCGCCGGGGTGAACGACCGGGTGCAGCTGGCCGCGGCGGGGGCCGCGCTGCGGGACCGGCTCGCGCGGGCCGCGATGCTCGCGGGCACCACGATCGTCGACCCGGCGACGACCTGGATCGACGCCGACGTGACCTTCGAGCCGGACAGCACGGTGCTGCCGAACACCCACCTGCGCGGCGCGACCCATCTCGCGGCGGGAAGCGTCGTCGGCCCGGACACCACGTTGACCGACACGACCGTCGAGGCGGACGCCTTCGTGGAACGCAGCACGGTCACCCGGTCGTGGATCGGGCCGGGCGCCGGCGTCGGGCCCTACGCCCACCTGCGGCCGGGAACCCGGCTGGGCGCGAACGGCAGGATCGGCGCCTACGTGGAGACGAAGGCGGCCGAGATCGGCGCCGGGACGAAGGTGCCGCACCTGGCCTACGTCGGCGACGCCACCATCGGAGAGCGGTCGAACATCGGCTGCAGCACGGTTTTCGCGAACTACGACGGGGTGCACAAGCACCGGACCGTGATCGGCTCGGACGTCAAGATCGGCAGCGACACGGTGCTGGTCGCGCCCGTCGTCGTCGGTGACGGCGCGTACACCGGTGCCGGCGCCATCATCAAGCAGGACCTCCCGCCGGGCGCCCTCGGCATCACCGAGGGCCGTCAGCGCACCATCGAAGGCTGGGTCGAACGCTCCCGGCCAGGCACGGCGGCCGCCCTCGCTGCCCGCCGGGCGCAGGAGACGTCGGCGACAAAAGAGGCACCCGCGGCCACCGAGCCGCTAACCATGAACTAGGGCACATCACTCGTCTACGGTCCTGGATCGCTGGCTTACCGCCGCGGTCCACGGAAACCTAGATGGCTGGTCGTGGCCTACATGGGCCGGAGGACACGTCAAGGAGTAACGCGGTGGGCTACCAGACGGAGAACCGGCGCAACCTGATGCTCTTCACGGGCCGAGCCCACCCGGAGCTCGCGGCCGAGGTGGCCTCGACCCTGGGTGTACGCACGGTGCCGACCAGCGCCTACGACTTCGCGAACGGGGAGATCTTCGTTCGGTTCCAGGAGTCGGTGCGCGGCTGCGACGCGTTCGTGTTGCAGGCGCACTCGGCCCCGGTGAACACCTGGCTGATGGAACAGCTGATCATGGTCGACGCGCTGAAGCGCGCGTCGGCCAAGCGGATCACCGTGGTGGCGCCGTTCTACCCGTACGCGCGGCAGGACAAGAAGCACCGCGGCCGGGAGCCGATCTCCGCCCGACTGATCGCCGACCTGTTCAAGACCGCCGGAGCGGACCGGCTGATGTCCGTCGACCTGCACACCGCGCAGATCCAGGGCTTCTTCGACGGCCCGGTCGACCACCTGTTCGCGCTGCCGCTGCTCGCCGACTACATCGAGCGCAAGGTCGACGCCACCGAGGTCACCATCGTCGCGCCCGACTCGGGCCGGGTCCGGGTCGCGGAGCGCTGGACCGACCGGCTGAGCTGCCCGCTGGCGATCATCCACAAGCGCCGGGACAAGGACGTCCCGAACCAGGTCAAGATGTTCGAGGTCGTCGGCCAGGTCGCCGGGCGGACCTGCGTCATCGTCGACGACATGATCGACACCGCCGGCACGATCACCAAGGCGGCCGAGGCGCTGAAGGCCAACGGCGCCGCGACGGTGATCGCGGCGGCGACCCACGGCGTACTGTCCGGCCCGGCCATCGACCGGCTGAAGAACTCCCCCATCAGCGAGGTCGTGCTGACCAACACGCTGCCGCTGCCGGCCGACGCCCAGATCGACAAGATCACCGAGCTGTCGATCGCCCCGCTGCTGGCCGCCGCCATCCGCGAGGTCTTCGAGGACGGCTCCGTCACCAGCCTCTTCGGCGGCGACGCCTAACCGCTGGTTCAGACCCAGCCGGGGAACCACATGCGGGCGCGCCAGCCGGAGAGCGGGATCATCTGGTCGGAGAGGATCGGGTAGAAGTACGCGAACAGCAGGACCGTGGCGATCAGGTAGATGCCGACGGTCAGCGCGCCCACGAGCCTCCTGCCGTCGCTGGCGTCCCTCGGACCGAGCGCGAGGCCCGCCATCGCGGTGGTGCCGAGGACCAGGAACGGCAGCAGGGGCAGCGCGTAGAAGAAGAACATCGTCCGGCTCGGGAACAGCTCCCACGGCAGGAACGACGTGCCAAAGCTGACGACGACCAGCGCCGCTCGCCAGTCTCGGCGCCACGCCCACAGCACGATCATCCCGACCAGGCAGGCGGTCCCGACCCACCAGACGGCCGGGTTGCCGATCGCCAGGATCTCCTGCGAGCAGCCGTCGGCGGCGTGGCAGACCATCCCGCCGATCTGCGACTTCTGCCCGGTCGACGTCCCGACGTAGTCATACGGCACTGGCCGGCCGAGGATCAGCCAGCTGAACGGCGCCGACTTGGCCGGGTGCGGGGCGTCCAGATGCTCGTGGAACTGCAGGATCGCTCGCTGGTAGGCCCACCAGCCCCGCCACATCGCGGTGAAGCCGTTGCCGTACTGATGGCGGTCGTAGCCGCCATTGGTGACGAACCAGCCGGTCCAGGTCGCCAGGAAGGTCGCGATCGGCAGCGGCACGTAGCAGCCGAACCAGGCCGGCAGGTCCCGGCGCAGCGCACCGCGGATCGGCGCCTTCGCGCCGGCCGTCCGCCTGGCGCCGACGTCCCACGCGATCGCCAGCGCGGCGAACCCGACCAGCGTGTACAGGCCGCTCCACTTCACGCCCATCGACGCGCCCAGGAAGAACCCTGCCGCCAGCCGCCACGGCCGCAGCCCCAGCCGCGGACCGAACCGCAGGTCCCGGGCCAGCGCACGGTCGAGGGTCCGGCCCTCGGCGGCCACCGAGGCCGCGACCAGGTCCGGCCCCAGACCCAGCGCCGCCACCCGATCAGCCAGCCGCGCCCGGCCCTGATCCCGATCCAGCACCAGACACGCCAACGCGAGCACGAGCAACGACATCAAGAAGATGTCCAGAATCCCGATCCGGCTCTGGACGAACTCCAACCCATCGAAACCAAACGCGATCCCCGCGAAGCAACCCAACAACGTCGACCGGAACATCCGCCGCGCCACCCGGATGAGCACCAGGACGGCCAGCGTGCCGAAGAAGGCGGACGCGAACCGCCAGCCCAGGTAGGGATCGCCGTGGACCCGGCCGGTGCAGTCGATGTAGCCGAACAGCTTCTCCGACCCGGCCATGAACCACTTGCCCAGCGGCGGATGCACCACATACCCGGCCGACGCGGGGTCGCAGCCGGTCTTGGAGCCCCAGTCCCGGGTGTCGACCTCATAGCCGTGGGTCAGCAGGCCCCAGGAATCCCGGGTGTAGTAGACCTCGTCAAAGTAAATCCGCTTGGGCTCGGTGATCCGCCACAGCCGCAGCACACCGGAGACCAACGTGATCGCCAGCGCGGACAGCCAGCCGACCAGCCGGTCGGTCGGCATCGGCGGGCACAGCCGGTCCCGTAACGCGGACACGGCCGCGCCGGGCTGGGTCCGCGTCCCCGGCGAGACGTCTTCGACCGGGGTCGGCTGGACCGTCGTCGCCATCGTCACGGCGATAGCCTAATGGGGCTGCACCGATCGCCTCTGTGCTGGATTGGTGTCCGCCGCTGCCGCGCCTGGTTGGCCGGTGTCGCGCCGCCGCGCGTCAGCGGGAGACGACCCAGCCTGGGAACCACATGCGGGCGCGCCAGCCGGACAGCGAGATCATCTGGTCGGTCATGATCGGGTAGAAGTACGCGAACAGCAGGACGACCGTGATCAGGTAGACCCCGAGCGCGAGCGCGCCGAACAGGCGCCTGGTATCGGAGGCCTCCCGCGGGCCGATGGCCAGGCCCGCGGTCGCCGTGATGCCGAGGACCAGGAACGGCAGCAGGGGCAGCGCGTAGAAGAGGAACATCGTCCGGCTCGGGAACAGCTCCCACGGCAGGAACGACGCGCCAAAGCTGACGACGACCAGGGCCGCTCGCCAGTCCCGCCGGCACACCCAGAGCCCGATCATCACCAGCAGGCAGGCGGTCCCGACCCACCAGACGGCCGGGTTGCCGATCGCCAGGATCTCCTGCGAGCAGCTGTCCGCGGCGTGGCAGGTCTGCCCGCCGTACTGCGTCTTCTGGCCGTAGCCGGTGCCGATGTAGTCGTACGGAACCGCCCGGCCGAGCACCAGCCAGCTGAACGGCGCCGACTTGGCTGGATGCGGGGCGTCCAGATGCTCGTGATAGTTCAGGATCGCCCGTTGGTAGGCCCACCAGCCCCGCCACATCGCGGTGAAGCCGTTGCCGTACAGATGACGGTCATAGCCACCGTCCGTCGCGAACCAGCCGGTCCACGTCGCCAGGAAGGTCGCGATCGGCAGCGGCACGTAGCAGCCGAACCAGGCCGACAGGTCCCGGCGCAGCGCACCGCGGATCGGCGCCTTCGCCCCGGCCGTCCGACGAGCGCCCACATCCCACGCGATCGCCAGGGCCGCGAACCCGACCAGCGTGTACAGGCCGCTCCACTTCACGCCCATCGACGCGCCCAGGAAGAGCCCTGCCGCCAGCCGCCACGGGCGAAATCCCAGCCCCGGCCCGTACCGCAGGTCCCGCGCGAGGGCGGGCGCCACCCGGGTGCCCGAGTTCTCCGCGGCCACCGCGCCCGCGACCAGGTCCGGCCCCAGACCCAGCGCCGCCACCCGATCAGCCAGCCGCGCCCGGCCCTGATCCCGATCCAGCACCAGACACGCCAACGCGAGCACGAGCAACGACATCAAGAAGATGTCCAGAATCCCGATCCGGCTCTGGACGAACTCCAACCCATCGAAACCAAACGCGATCCCCGCGAAGCAACCCAACAACGTCGACCGGAACATCCGCCGCGCCACCCGGATGAGCAGCAGGACAGCGACCGTCCCGGCGAACGCCGACGCGACCCGGAAGCCGAGCCAGGGATTGCCGTGGGCCTGGCCGGTGCAGTCGATGTAGCCGAACAGCTTCTCCGACGCGGCCATGAACCACTTGCCCAGCGGCGGATGCACCACATACCCGGGGCCGATGCAGCCGGTCCCCGCCTTGCCACCCCATCCCTGGGTGTTGACCTCGTAGCCCTTGGTCAGCAGGCCCCAGGAGTCGCGGGTGTAGTAGACCTCGTCAAAGTAGATCTTCTTGGGCTCGCTGATCCGCCAAAATCGGAGGAAACCGGCGATGACCGTGATCACCCCGGCGGAAAGCCAGCCGAGGACCCGATCGGTCGGCATCGGCGGGCACAGCCGATCCCGCAGCGGCGACGAGGGTGCCGACCCGTCCGGTGGGGTTCCCGTCGCGGAAGCGCCCGGACCGTCGTCCCCGTGGGTCAGGCGGGCCGTCGTCGTCACCGTCACGCAGACAGGGTAGGACGGACGTCTGTCAGCCCCCGGAGTCGCTCCCCGATCTGGGGCGCCAAACGCATGACGCTCGACGCGACGGGCGACGGGCGACGGGCGACGGGCGACGGACGGCGGACGGCGGACGGCGGACGGCGGCCCACAGTGACACCGCTGGCTCCCGCGGCGACCGGGGCGGGGGCTCTGCCTAGGCTTGGCCTCCAGCGGTCAGGACGTGTGAGGTCCGCGCGGCGGACGGGCGCCAACCCCGGGGCGGCGGGCGTCGCGTCAACGTGGAGCGGGAGCGAGCTGGGATGACCGGGGTGCTGATCGTGTGCGGGGCGCCGATCGGCGAGCCGCGGGACGCGAGCCCGCGGCTCGCCGAGGTGCTGGCAACCGCGGATGTCGTCGCCGCCGAGGACACCCGGCGGGTGCGCCGGCTGGCGCACGCCCTCGGCGTGACCATCGGTGGGCGCGTGACGTCCTGCTACGACGCCGTCGAGGGGGCGCGGGCCGCGACGCTGACCGAGTACCTGCTCGCGGGCCAGACGGTCGCGCTGATCACCGACGCCGGGATGCCGGCCGTCTCCGACCCCGGGTTCCGCGTGGTCGCCGCCGCTGCCGCCGCCGGCGTACCGGTCACGGTGGTGCCAGGGCCGTCCGCGGTGACGGCGGCCTTGGCGGTCAGCGGGCTGCCCAGCGACCGCTTCACGTTCGAGGGCTTCCTGCCTCGCCGCGGCGGGGAACGCCGCGGCAGGCTGCGCGAGCTCGCGGCCGAGCGGCGCACGATGGTCTTCCTGGAGGCCCCGCACCGGCTGGCGTCGAGCCTGACCGACCTGGCCGCCGTCTTCGGCACCGAGCGCGCCGCCGTCGCCTGCCGCGAGTTGACCAAGACCTGGGAGGAGGTCGTCCGAGGGGACCTCGGCCGGCTCGTCGCCTGGGCCACCGACGGCCGCGAGATCCGCGGCGAGTTCACCCTCGTCGTCGCGGGCGCCGCCGTCGGCCCGCGCAGGCTCGGTTTCGCCGACCTGGCCACCAGCGCGGACAGGGCGGATGCCAGCGCGGCCCGCGCCCCCGTCGCCGCCGGGCGCGCCGCCACCGGCGGCTCGGAGCCGGCGGTCGACGGCTCACCCGACGGTTCCGGGGCCGCCGGCCCGGCCGAGGCGGCGGACCCCCTGCCGGAAGGCGCAGACGAGACGTCAGCGGTCGGGCAGGAGCCGATCCTCGGTGACCTTCGGCCTCCTGGCCCCCCGACCGCCGCCGAACTCGCCGCGGCGGTGGCCCACCACGAGGCCGCCGGGCTCTCCCGGGCCGAGGCCCGCCGCGCGGTCATGGACCGCTTCGGCGTCAGCCGCGCGGCCGTCTACGAGGCTCTGGTCGTCAACCGCGCGGGCGACGAGGCGAGCCGGCGCTCTCCCGGCCGCTGACCAGCACTCGGCCCGGTCCGTCGACCACACGGCGTTGCGGGAGCTTTACCCAGCCGCCAGCCCTCTGGCGGCCAGCGCCATATCTGGCAACGTTCGCCTCGTCCCGAGGCCGGCAAGATCGCCGTCTTCGCCCTCGTATGGCTGTAACCGCAGCGGTTTTGTGACCACGTGAGGGCTGAAACGGCGATCAAGTCGGCGGGAGGACCTGGCCGGACCAGGCATAGGCGCCCTTTATCCATACCCGGCTAGCGATCATGACCGATCAGGCGCCTGAGATCGACCGAAGATGGCCAGTTGGGTATGGGATTCGGGGCGGCGGCCTGGCCTGAAGATCAGGAATGCGGCTCAGGGCGGGTTCGGCGTGGTCGCGGCCTCGGCGCGGGCGGCGGCCAGCCGGCAGTAGGCGGCGATGTCGAGGGTCTCGCCGCGGGCACCGGGATCGACGCCGGCGGCGCGGGTCAGCCGGTCGACGGCGGCGGGCGAACCGGCCCAGCCGGCGAGCGCGGTGCGCAGGGTCTTGCGGCGCTGGGCGAAGGCGGCGTCGATCGCCGCGAAGACGTCAGCGCGCAGCTCCGACGGTGCCGGGGCTGGCCGGCGGGTGAAGGCGACCAGGCCGGAGTCGACGTTCGGCACCGGCCAGAACACCGACCTCGGCACCGCCCCGGCCGAGCGCGACCCGGCGTACCACGCGAGCTTGACGCTCGGCACCCCGTAGACCCGCCCGCCGGGTGGGGAGGTCAGCCGGTCGGCGACCTCGGCCTGGACCATCACCAGGCCACGCTCCAGCGACGGAAACCGTTCCAGCAGCCCGAGCAACAGCGGAACGGCGATGTTGTAAGGCAGATTGGCGGCCAGCACCGTCGGAGCCCCAGCCGCGCCGCCAGGGCTGCCCGCGCCCGCACCGCTGGCAGGGCCGGCGACGCCGGACGCGCTGGCAGGGCCGGCGGCGCCGATGGGTTGGTCGGGCTCACCGGGCAGGTCGGCGGGGACGAGACGCAGCGCGTCCCTGGTCAGCACGGTCAGCCGTCCCGCCGTCGCCGGGTCCAGCCGGGCGGCGGCGGTCGCCGGCAGGGCGGCGGCCAGAGCCGGGTCGACCTCGACGGCGAGCACCCGGCGCGCGGCCCCGAGCAGGCCGAGCGTGAGCGAGCCGATCCCCGGGCCCACCTCCAGGACGACGTCGTCCGGCCCGATGCCGGCCAGCCGTACCAGCCGGCGGACCGTGTTCGGGTCAACCAGGAAGTTCTGCCCGCGCCGCTTCGTCGGTCGCAGGTCCAGGGCGGCCGCGATCGCCCGGATGTCGGCCGCCGACAGCAGCCCGTCCCCGGGCCCGGCCGTCAGCGCGGTGCCCCGCGGTCTGGCTCCAGCCTCTGCCACGTCGGCCGGTCTACCAGGGCCCGAAGACGCGCTCGGCGGTCGCGGCCACGGTCGCGGCCAGCTCGTCGACAGCCTCGCCACGCACCTCGGCGATGGCGCGCAGCGTCAGCGGCACCAGGTAGGGGCCGTTCGGCCGGCCTCGGAACGGCATCGGGGTCAGGAACGGCGCGTCGGTCTCGACCAGCAGGAGCTCGCGCGGGGCCACGGCCGCGGCCTCGCGCAGCTGCTCGGCGTTCTTGAAGGTGACGTTGCCGGCGAACGACATCACGTAGCCGGCCGCCGCGCAGGCCTTCGCCAGCTCGGCGTCGCCGGAGAACGCGTGGAAGACGACCGTCGCCGGCGCGCCCTCCTCGGCCAGGATGCGCAGCGTGTCGTCGTGCGCCTCCCGGTCGTGGATCATCAACGGCCGGCCGGTCTCCTTCGCGATCGCGATGTGGCGACGGAAGCTCGCCTGCTGGGCCGCGTGCTGCTCCGGCGGGGTGCGGAAGTAGTCGAGCCCGGTCTCCCCGACCGCCCGGACCTCGGGCCGCCGGGCGAGGGCGGTCAGCTCGGTGAAGGTCGCCTCGTCGACCCCGCGGGCCGCCTCGTTGGGATGGATCGCGACCGCGGCGTAGACGTCCGCGAGCTCGGCGGCGACCTCGGCCTGCCACCGGCTCGTCGCCAGGTCCACGCCGACCGTCACCATCCGCCGGATGCCGACCGCCCGCGCCGCGGCGACCGCGTCGGCCGGGGCGGCGTCCATCAGGTCGAGATGGCAGTGGCTGTCGATGATCTCGATGTCCAGCGGCTCCGGCGGTGGCGGCGGATCCCCCTTGCGGCCGGTGTCCTTCGCCCGCGCGTTCGCGCCACTCACGTCGTCACCTCTGCCACCTGATCACCTCGTCCAAGGCCAGAGCACCTGCCTTCACAGGCCTGTGGAGGCCCGGGATACCCTTCGGACGGACGGCTGTTCGCGCGCCTCGTAGATCCTATGGGTCGTGAGTGGCGGTCCTCGTGTGGCCAGATCCTCGGGATCTGGCCGCCCTGCCACCATCGGGGATGCCACTTTCCATGGGTCGCTTGCTACACGGATGCCGATGACCGCTCTGACCGTCGCACTTGTCACGCCTCTCACCGGTCCCGACGCGGCGCAGGGCCTGGCCAGCCTGCGCGGCCTGACACTGTGGGCGCGGGACGAGCACGTGCCCCTGCCCTGGACCGACATCAGCGTGACGGCCTACGACGCGTACCCGGATCCCGCCGCGGCCATGCGCACCGCCGCGGCCGGGCGGCCGGCGGCCATCCTCGGCCCGTTCGGCCGGCGCGCGGCGCTGGCCGCCGTCGCCGCGACCGACAGAGTCGTGTTCAACGTCGGCGCGCCGATCACCCGGTTCATGCGGCAGACGTACCCCAAGGTCATCAACGTGGCCGCGCCCTCGTCGACGTGGCCGCGCCAGGTGCTCGCGCTGGTCCGGTCCGCGGACCGGACCGCGCGCAAGGCGGCCGTGCTGCTCGCGGCCGGCGACTTCGCGGTCGAGACCACGGCAAGCATCAAGGCGGCGGGCCGCTCGCTCGGCTTCGACGTCACGACCAGCACGTTCGGCCCCGGCCAGGCGGCTCTCGCGGCCAGCCGGCTGCCGTCGGCCGACGTGCTGATCGTGCACGCCGGCCCCGACGACGAGCTGACGGCCGCCAGCGCCCTGCTGCGCCGGCCCTGGCGGGCCGCGGCGTTCTCCACCGCCGTCAGCACCCAGGTCGCCACGAGCTTCGGCGACGCCAGTGACGGCCTGCTCGCCCCGGGCAGCTGGCTGCCGGACAGCAAGGCCGAGACCGCCACCGGGCCGACGGCCTGGCAGTTCACCGGCGAGTTCCACGCGCTGCACGGCACCCCGCCCACGGCGACCGCCGCCTGGACCTACGTGTCCGGGCTCATCCTGGGCGCGTGCATCCGCCGGGCCGGCACGGTCGACGACTCGGCGGTACTCGCCGCCGCCCGGGGCATGGACACCACGACGCTGCTCGGCCGGTTCCGCCTCGACGAGACGACGGGCCTGCAGGTCGGTCACCAGATCCCGATCGTGCAGTGGCAGTCCGGCGCCTCCTGGACTGTCTGGCCCCGCGAGGGTGCCCGCGCCCGGTTCGCCCACCCGCGCTGGCAGGCCCGCACCGCCAACCCCGGCTTCACCCCGCGCACCTACCACTGACCCGGCTCGCGCCCCCGGTCCCGTCCTGACCACCGGGAGACCGCCGGGGCTCGCCGAGACCGCGCCACACCGGGCGACCATGGGGCCGAGCGGTTGTACTTGGTGCGAGCAGGAGAGCTGGGAGGTGGCGATGCCGGCCGGACCGACCGCGGCGCTGCCTGGCGTCCGGGAGGCGCCGACACCCGTCGCCCCGGGGACGCCCCCCGGCCCGGCGCCACGCGGGCTGCGGCGGCGCCGGCTGCTGCGCAGCACGGCCGGGCTGCTCATCGTCGGCTTCCTGCTGACGACCGCGAAGCTGTACGTGTTCCCGAAACGGGACGCTCCGGTGCCCGTCGACGCGATCGTGATGTTCGCCGGCAGCGCCGGGCGGCTCGACCTGGCGGTGACCCTGGCCCGCAACGGCTACGCCCCGGTGCTGGCCGTCTCCCAGCCGACGCCGTCCGATCCCTGCCCGCCGGACACCATCCCCGGTGTCGAGGTCCTCTGCTTCCATCCGAAGCCGCTGACCACCCAGGGCGAGGCTCGCTGGACGGGCGCGACCGCCCGGGCCCGAGGCTGGCGGTCGATCATCGTGATCACCTCCACGCCCCAGGACACCCGCGCCCGGCTGCGGCTGAGCCGCTGCTACGACGGCAGCGTGCGGGTAATGGGCGTCGACCCTCCGAACCGCCCGACCTGGGCCTACATGGTCGCCTACGAGTGGGCCGCCACCCTGAAGGCCCTGACGCTCCAGCGCTCCTGCTGACCGGCCCGCCCTCGCGGGCCGAGGTTCACAGAGCGTCGATGCCGATGGCGCGGCGGACGCCGGCGAGCACGGGCCGGGCGCGGTCGCGGGCCTGCTCGGCGCCGTCGGCGAGGATGGTGTCGAGCTCACTGCCGGGAACCATGAGCTCCTCGTAGCGCTCGCGCAGCGGGGTGAGCCGCGTGTTGATCGCCTCGAACAGGGCGTTCTTCAGCTCACCCCACCCGGTTCCGCCCGCTTCGAGCCGGCGCCGCATGTCGGCGACGTCCCCGGGCGTGGCGAAGTTCTCGTACAGCTGGAAGGCGGCCGAGGTGTCCGGGGCCTTCGGCTCCTCCACCGGGGTGCTGTCGCTCTTGATCGATCGGACCAGCTTGCGAAGCCGGGCCTCCGGGGCGAACAGCGGGATGGTGTTGCCGTAGGACTTGCTCATCTTGCGGCCGTCGAGGCCGGGCAGCACCCGCCCGGTGTCGCCGGGCGGCGTGACCGCCTCCGGGATCTTCAGCGCGTAGACGTCGCCGAACAGGTGGTTGAACGACCCGGCGACGTCGGCCGCGATCTCCAGGTGCTGGACCTGGTCCTGTCCGACCGGCACCACGTCGGCGTTCATGATCAGAATGTCGACGGCCATCAGCACCGGGTAGTTGAACAGGCCCATGTTGATGCCGGCGTCCAGGTCGGCGATGCCGGCCTCGGCGTTGCGGTCCCGGGCGGCCTTGTAGGCGTGGGCCCGGTTCATCAGGCCCTTGCCGGTGACGCAGGACAGCACCCAGGTCAGCTCGAAGATCTCCGGTACGTCCGACTGCCGGTAGAAGATCGTCTGCTTCGGGTCCAGGCCGAGGGCGACCCAGGTCGCTCCCACCGACCGGGTCCAGCCCGCCAGCGAGGCCCGGTCCCGGACCGAGGTCAGCGCGTGGTAGTCGGCGATGAAGTAGATCGACTCGTAGGACGAGGCCATCTCCAGTGCCGGGCGGATCGCCCCGATGTAGTTGCCCAGATGCGGCTCGCCGGTCGGCTTGATCCCGGTGAGCGAGACCTTCTGCCCCTGGCGTGCGCCGTCGCGCGCGTCCTCGTGTGCCACGGGGCTCAGTTTACGGACGCGGATCCACTTAGTTTCCCTGCGTGCAGGCAGGCGGCATCCCTGCGCTGCAGGCGGGCGGCATAGCCGACCATGAAGCGGACATGACGGGCCGCGTCGCGCAGCGAGTGCAGCTTCGACGTTCCCGCCCGCGGGTGGTAGGTGATCGGTACCTCCCTGACCCGCAGCCCGCTGGCCGCCGCCGCGACCACCAGCTCGGAGGCCAGCTCCATTCCGCCCTGGCGCGGCGCCATCCGCTCGTAGGCGGCGCGGGTGAACGCCCGCATGCCAGAGTGCGCGTCGGTGGTACGCAGCCCGAACAGGTGGTTGAGCATCCGGGTGAGCACCGGGTTCCCGATCCGCCGGTGGGTCCAGGGCATCGCTCCGGGCCTGATGTCGCCGGCGAACCGGGAGCCGAGCACGTAGTCGGCTCCCCCGGCGCGCAGCGGGTCCAGCAGCCGGGGCAGCTCGCCGAAGTCGTACGAGCAGTCGGAGTCACCCATCACCAGGTAGTGGCCGCGGGCGGCGGCGAACCCGGTCAGATAGGCGTTGCCGTAGCCGCGGCGCGGTTCGCGCACCACCCAGGCTCCGGCCTGTGCCGCGACCCGCGGCGAGTCGTCGGTGGAGCCGTTGTCGGCGACGACCACCTCGCCTGGCAGCCCGGCCGCGGCGAGCCCCGCGTGGGCCGCGCGGACGCAGCGCCCGACCGAGTCACGCTCGTTCAGGCACGGCATCACCACGGACACCAGCGGCTGGTCCCGTCCCGCTGCCGCGGGCGGCCCGGGCTCGGCGGCGCGGGGACGGACCGTCTGGGCCGGGCCGCCATGGGTGGGCGGGCCGTCGGCGGCCTCGGAAGTGGGGTGGGTGGCCGGGTATCGCTCCGGCTTGACGGTGTGCTCGGTCACGCAGTCTCGTCTACCCCCTCCAAAGCGCGGAACGCACAGTGTCCAGCTGGCATGAAATGACAACAGATCAGCGCCGTCCCGCTCGATTTCAAACCTCAGAGCGAGTGACCGATAACCAAGGGTGTCCAATGGGCGATCATCGGCCGCCGAATCGGGCTGGCTAACCGGGGGGTCGCTGGATCCTTGCCGACACCGTCGGGGATCGTGGAGCCGGTCACCACGTCCCGCGGCCGGTCCCGCCGTCGGGCGGGGCCTCAGGCCGTCGTGCGCGCCCGGAGGCATATCGGGGGGATCCAGGGCGTTGCCTGCCCCGACATCGGGGACGGCGATCGAGAGGAATCAAGATGGCGGATGTATCGGTGCGTTTCGCGATGACCGATGACAGCGAGATCGTGCTCAACCTCTCGCTCACCCAGGCAATCCGACTGACCGAGGCGATCGCGTCCAAGGTGAGCCAGGCGATGACGGAGCAGCCTCGGATGAACAACTCGATGACGGGCTCGATGCCCGCGGGCATGAACGGCACCGGCGGCTACCCGCCGGCCGGTCGCCCCGGCCCGTACGGCACCGGCTGACCGGCGCCCCACAACCGCGCCGGCACCCCACACCCGCGCCGGCATCCCACGACCGTGCCGGCACCCCGTCGGCGCGCTGGCGTGCAGCCGACAGCATCCGCCCGGGCGGCCGACGGTGGAAGATACGGAAAACCGCTCGTCGGACCGATAACCTGATCCCTGAAGATCGCACGCGCCCAGGGCCGGGTGAGTCGAGCAGGGTGCCCGCGTGACGCCGTCGGCGCCACCCGGGAACGGGCCGGCGGCGCGGCGGCAGCACACGGATCGAGCACGCAACGACAGCCCGGGCCGCCCCAAGGCCCGGGCGGCGAGGGCCGGCCACCGTCGGTCCGACGGGCGCGGAGGGGAACGATGGTGGGACTGGACCGTTTCCGGGTGGTCGTGGAGGCGGGCCGCGGCCAGGAGACCGGCGTGGTGGTCCGACTTCCCGGTGTCCTCATCGTCGCCAGGGTGGGCCGGCCACGGACGGCTGACACAGCCCGCCGGCTGCTCGACCTGTGCGCCGAGGTCGCCGCCGAGCCGGGTGACACGGCGAGCACCGGCCGTCGCCTGGTTCGCCGGGTCGCCGGCCTGCTCGCCGCCGCGGACCCCGAGGACGTGCCGGACTTCGCGTTGCTGACCGCCATCGGCGAGCGGATCGCCGCGCTGGTGCATGGCGCGATGGACGTCGCGGCCGGGGGCTCCAGCCCGATCACCCTGTCCGGAGTCGAGTCGGCCACCTGGGTGGACCGGCTGCTGCCGGACGGCATCACCCACCTGCACATCGCCCCGAGCGACCTGTCCGACGGCTCCGGCCGGCCCGGCGGCGAGGGCTCCGAGGTGACGGGCACCGGTCTCGGCTTCCCGCTCGACCTGCGGGTCGGCGCGGTGCCCGGCGTCGGCGCGAGCCTGCTGCCGGCTCGGGACGCTCCGCTGCCGACCCCGCGGTCGGCCGCCGGCGACCTGCTGTCCAACTACGGCTCGCCCCGGGAGCCGGCGACCGCCGCGGAGCGCATCCCGCTGCCGGCCGACCGGATCCCCGAGCAGCAGTCGGTCGCCCCGCCGCCGCTGGCCCCGCTGCTGACCAAGGAGGAGCAGGCGCACCGGGCGCAGTCCGGCTCCGAGCCGACCCAGGCCGCCGACTTCGACGAGCTGGAGTTCGACGAGTACGACGAGGATCCGCCGACCGAGCTCGCCCGCCCGGTGGGAGGCGCGGCCCACCACGACGACGCCCGCGCGCACGGCGAGCTGACCGAGGACGACGACAGCGAGGCGCTGACCCAGCTGCCGGGCCAGACGTTCACGGTCTCGGACCTGATCGAGGACGACGACGCGCCGACGATGTTGCCGGACAACGGCCAGGCGCAGGTCGAGGGCGTGCTGTGCCCGAACGGGCACTTCAACCACCCGCAGGCCCCGTACTGCGCCGACTGCGGCGCGTCGCTGTCGGCGCAGGAGGGCCAGTCGGTGTGGCGGCCGCGCCCGTCGATCGGTGTCCTGGTCTTCGACGACGGCCAGACGATCCCGCTCGACATCGACCTGGTGATCGGCCGCCAGCCCGACCGGGACGACGCCGTGCGGGCCGGGAAGGCCCGGCCGCTGGCCGTCGAGGACGGCGAGAGCGCGGTCTCCCGGGTGCACGCCGTCATCACCCTGAGCGGCTGGGACGCGGTGATCACCGACCGCGGCTCGGCGAACGGCACCTACATCGCCCCGCCCGAGGCGACCGTGTGGACCCCGCTGGAGCCGAACCAGCCGGCCCCGTTGGTCTCCGGCACCCGTGTCCAGGTAGGCAAGCGGACCTTCGTCTTCAACGGCCAGGTCAACGTCTGAGCCCGTACCGCCACGACCGAGCCACCACGACCGCGCCGAGGGCGGCCGCGGCGCCGACGGGACTAGCCTGGTCGCCGTGGCAGACAACGGGATGGTTTCCGCGCAGCGCACCGAGGCGCCGCCCGACGACGTGCCGGCGACCGACCGGCCGGTGACCGAGGGGCGGGCCGGCGACCTGCCAGCGCGGGACGTGCGGGCGGACGACGCGGCGCCGGCCCGGGGGCGTCGCTCCCGGCTGGTCTGGGCACCGCTCGTGGTCGTACTGGCGGCCGCTCTGGTCGCCGCCGGGTTCGGGCTGCGCGGGCTCACGAACGGCGCGCCGGGCAACGGCTCGGTGGACGCCGGCTTCCTGCGCGACATGTCCGAGCACCACGGCCAGGCCGTGCAGATGGGCATGCTCGAGTTCAGCCACGGTGCCGACCCGCAGTCGGTCGCGATGGGCCAGGACATCGCGCTCACCCAGCAGCGCGAGATCGGCGTCATGGGGTCCTGGCTGGCCGACTGGGGGCTCACCCAGTCGACCGTCGGCGCGCCGATGATCTGGATGGGTGGCACCGGCACGGCCGCCGACGACATGGCACACATGCCCGGGATGGCGGGTGGCGGCTCGCTGGGCACCCCGGTAGGAACCGACGGGGTCCGGATGCCGGGGATGGCCGGCGACTCGGAGCTGGCGCGGCTCGCGGCGTCCACCGGCCGGGACTCCGATGTGCGGTTCCTCACCCTCATGATCCACCACCACCGCGGCGGGGTCCTGATGGCGCAGTACGCGGCCCAGCACGCGGACCAGGACAAGGTGCGCGCGCTGGCGAAGGCGATGGTCGTCGTGCAGTCGGCCGAGATCCAGCAGATGGAGTTCGACCTGCAGCGCCTCGGCGCCCCGCAGGCGTAGCGCCGGCCCGGCGCCGGCTCGACCCTCGCCGCCGACGGCGCGACCTGCGGCGGGAGATGTCCGGACGGACCGGCGCGGACGTCAGTAGATGATCAGCGGTTGCGCATTAGATACGCTTCTGGTCGTTTCGACGGGTCGCTCGCCCGGCGCTGCGACGAGGGGCGCCATGCCCCACGCCCTCGGCCGGAGCCGGTCCTCCCGCCGCAGACCGGTCCGCTCAGCACCGCCGGGCGCCGTGCACGTCCGCCCGGGACGCCTTGCTACCGGTGCCGCCGCTCGTGTGAGGTTTCTCAGATGTCCGCACTGCCCGGCTCCGCCCCGGTGCCGTCGACCCCGGCCCGGCAGCCGCCCCGCGGCGCACTGGCCACGCTGCCGCTGTTGCGTGACGCGCTCCCCGCGTTGCGCCGGGCGGTGCCGGGGCCTCGGGTCGCGGGCGTCGAGCTGGTGGCCGGACTCGTGACGGCGCTGGCCCTGATCCCCGAGACGATCTCCTTCTCGGTCGTCGCCGGCGTGGACCCGGCCGTCGGCCTGTTCACGTCGTTCATCATCTGCACGGTGATCGCCTTCACCGGCGGGCGCCCGGCGATGATCTCCGCCGCGGCCGGCTCGATGGCGCTCGTCGCCGCCCCGCTGGTCCGCCAGCACGGCTTCCAGTACCTGCTGGCGACGACGATCGCCGTCGGTGTGCTGATGTTCGTGCTCGGCCTGGTGGGCATCGCGCGGCTGATCCGGTTCGTGCCACGCACCGTCATGATCGGTTTCGTCAACGCGCTCGCGATCCTGATCTTCACCGCGCAGATGCCGCACGTGTTCAGGCACGGCTGGCGGGTGTACCCGCTGGTCGCGGTTGGCCTGTTCGTGTTGGTCACGCTGCCCCGGCTGACGAAGGCGGTGCCGGCGCCCTTGGTCGCCGTGGCCCTGCTGACGCTCGCGACGACCACCTTCCACCTCAAGGTGCCCACCGTCGGCGACGAGGGCCAGCTGCCCACCGGCCTGCCGACGCCCACCCTGCCGCACGTCCCGATGGACTGGGACACCGTGCGGATCATCCTTCCGTACGTGCTGGCGCTGACGGCCGTCGGGCTGCTCGAGACCCTGCTGACCGCCCAGATCATCGACAAGATGACCGACTCGACCCACAACCCGCACCGGGAGGCGTGGGGCCTGGGCATCGCCAACGTGGTCAGCGGCTTCTTCGGCGGCATGGGCGGCTGCGCGATGATCGGCCAGGCGATCCTCAACGTGTCCACCGGCGGCCGGCGCCGGCTGTCGACCTTCGCGGCGGGCGGCTTCCTGCTGCTGCTGGTCCTGCCGCTGCACTCCGTCGTCCGGCTCATCCCGATGTCGGCTCTGGCGGCCGTCATGGTCATCGTCGCGGCGATGACGTTCGACTGGAACAGCGTGCGGCCAGCGACGCTGCGTCGAGTACCGGTTACCGAGACGCTCGTGATGGTGGCGACCGTCGCCGTCGTCGTGCCGACCCACGACCTCGCCTACGGGGTGGTCGTCGGCGTCGTGCTGGAGGCCCTGCTGTTCACCCGCAAGGTCGCGCACCTGACGAACGTGACGAGTGTGCTGGACCCGGACGGCACCGAGCGGATCTACGCCGTCCAGGGACCGCTGTTCTTCGCGTCCACGAACGATCTGGCGACGGCGTTCGACTTCGGTCACGATCCGGCCAGAGTGGTGATCGACCTGTCCGACGCGGACGTGCTCGACTCGGCGGCCGCCGCCGCGCTCGACGATGTGCTGCACCGCTACGAGGAGCGCGGCAGCGTCGCCGTGCTGACCGGGGTCGACCGCGCCAGCGCCGCGATGCTGCGCTCCCTGCGCCCGAGCGACACCGGCGCCTAGGGTCCCGCGGCCAGTCCCGCCGCCGTCCGCCGCGGGCCGTCCGCGGCGGCGGGACGACGCGTGGGTTCGGTCACTGAGCGCGTCGCCCATCGCGGCACGGCCCAGATAGTGGAGGCCGTGCCCGCCGCCAGGCCGCACCGGCCACGCGCGGGCTTCCGGCTGTTCTGGTGGCCTTCCGGCGACGTCGCCGCTCCTCGCGCCGCGCCTGGAAGCGGGATGGGGGTCCGTTGAGCGCGAGCACTGTCGACGCGGAGAGCGCGGGCACGGACGAGCTGGTCGCCGCCATGGCCCAGCTCGCCGCGACAGCGACGAGCGGGCCGGACCTGCCGCTGCCTCGCCATTCCGAACCGGCGGCGGGGCTCCGCCAGTTCGGCACGCTCGCCGAGGTGCTCGCGGTACTCGACCTCGCCGGCGACGTCACGCCCCCGGTGCCGGTGCGCTCACTGCCGAACGCCTTCGGCGGCGTGCTGGGCGCCCAGCAGCTCGCGCAGCAGATCGTGCTCGCCGAACGGCTGGCGCCGGGAAGGAGCGTCCAGACGCTGCACGCGGTCTTCCCGAACCCCAGCCGCTGGGAGCGGCCGGTGGACGCCGACTTCGAATGGCTGCAGGCGGGCCGGACGTTCGCGAACCTGACCCTGACCTTCCGCCAGGACGGCCGCGCCATCAGCCGCAGCGACGTGCTGCTCGCCGCGGACGGGCCGGACTTCGTGCGGCACGAGCCCGACCGGCCCGAGGGGTGGACCGGGCCCGAGGCGGCCCGGCCGGTCGACCACCCGATGATGCCGTGGGAGGTCCGCACCGGCCCGGGCCCGACACCGTTCTCGGTCGACCACTGGCAGCGGATTCCGGCGGCGCCGGACGACCCCACGGTGGCCCGGGCACTCGCGGCGTACGCCAGCGAACCACTGCTGGTCCCTCGGGTGATGGCCGACCACGTGGCGCGCGGCGAGGTCAGGATCGCCCCGGGGTCTCGGCTGGCGGCGAACATCATCGCCGAGACCGTCACGTTCGTCGAGGAGCTGGACGCGCGGGAGTGGCATCTGGTGCGGGTGTCCTCGCCGCATGCCGGGCGAGGCCGGGTGCTGGGGCGCGGCGAGGTCTTCCGGGCCGACGGCCGGCTGTGCGCGGTCTTCGAGTGCGTCGCGATGCTGCGCGTCCTGCCGCCGCGGCCGGAAGAGGTCTAGCCGGCGCTCAGCCCGCCTCGGCGGCGAGCGCGGGGTCGGCGTCGGCCGACGGCGTGACGACGACCCGCGGTGTCGCGGCACGACGCGGCAGGGCGAGCGCGAGCAGCCCGGCCGCGACCATCAGGCCCGCGGCGACCGCGATGCCGCGGGCATAGCCGGAGGTCAGCGCCACCGGGCGGGCCACGCCGTGGGAGCGCAGCGACGCCGTCCGGCTCGCGGCGACCGTCGTGAGCACGGCGAGCCCGATCGCGGCGCCCATCTGGCGGCCGGTGTTGATCAGGCCGGAGGCCAGCCCGGCCAGCCGCCCCGGGACGCCGGTCGTGGCGGCGCTGGTGGTCGCGACCATGTTGGTGCCGGCGCCCAGGCCGATCAGCAGCCCGGGGCCGAGCACCTGCGTCCAGTAGGAGCCGTCCGCCGAGATCTGGGTGAGCCACCCGAACCCGGCCGTCCCGACCAGGGAGCCGGCCAGGATCAGCGGCCGGGCGCCGACCCGGCCGACCAGCCGGGAGGCGATCTGCGAACCGGTGATGATCATGACTGGGATCACGAGCAGGGCGGTTCCACCGGCCAGCGGGCTCATCCCCCGTACCTCCTGGAGGAACAGCGTCAGGAAGTAGAACAGCGCGAACGTCGCCGCGCCGAGGAACAGCACCACGAGGTTCGCGACCGTGAGCGCGCGCATCCGGAAGATCGACAGCGGCACCAGCGGGTTCGCGCCGCGTGCCTCGACCGCGACGAACGCCGCCAGCAGCGCCGCCCCACCGGCCAGGCAGCCGGCCGTCCCCGCCGATCCCCACGGGTGGTCCTCGGCATGCACGATCCCGAAGACCAGCACGCCCAGCCCGGCGGTGACGAGCAGGGTGCCCGGCACGTCCAGGTCGCGCAGCCGGCTGACCTGGCCGCGCGACTCGGCGAGCACGATCCTGGCACCGACCAGCAGCAGCACGCCGATCGGGACGTTGACGAAGAGCACCCAGCGCCAGCTGGCCAGGTCGGTCAGCACGCCGCCGATGAAGGCGCCGCACGCGCCGCCGCCCGCCGCCGTGGCGCCCCACAGTCCGATCGCCCTGGCCCGCTCCCGGGCCTCGGTGAACGACGTCGTCAGCAGGCTCAGCGTGGCCGGCGTCAGCACCGCGGCGCCCACCCCCTGCGCCGCGCGAGCGAGGATCAGCGTCGCCGGGCCCTGCGACAGGCCGCCGACCAGGCTCGCCACCGTGAACAGCACCAGGCCCACGATCAGCACGAGGCGGCGGCCGAACAGGTCCCCGGCCCGGCCGCCGAACAGCAGGAGCCCGGCGAACGCGAGGGTGTAGGCGTTGGCCACCCACTGCAGGCCACTCGGCGAGAGCCCGAGCTCGCTCTGCATCGACGGCATCGCGACGTTCACGATCGAGACGTCCAGCACGACCATGAACTGGGCCAGGCAACAGACGACGAGGACCGCCCACCCGGGCCCGCGGGCCCCGCTCGGCCCCGGCGCCCCGCCCTCCGGCCCGGGACCGGGTTCCGCCTGCGCCGCCGTGTCGGTCATCGCCATCCTGAGCCTCTCCTCGCCACCCACCGCTCGCCGCCGACGTCGCGGCGCGAGGCCCGCCCCGCGCGCCGGGGGCCGGCTGACCTGCGGGGACGCGGGCCGCTGCCCACCGTACGGGGCGAGGCGGGCATAACGCGCGGGCGCGACGCGGCACCCGCCCGGGGGGCTTGACTTTCGGCGGCGGGGAATTCGTCGCCACGGGCTGGTTGCGCCAATGGGTTTACGGCCTCTATCATTTTGCTGCGACGCGCCCACACCAAAGGCGCGACTATCGGTGGGAGGGCTTCAGTGAACCCTTGTCAGCACTCCAACGATGACGATCTCGTGGTCTCCGTCGAAATTCTCGACGATGTACGGGACCGCTACGACGCCGAGCGGGCGGACCCCGACGGCAGCGACGGCTGAGTTCGCGAGGAATTGGCCGTAAGCGGCCAGCCACTAACCAGAGTTGACGAATTTGTATCGCGGGTCACAGGCACTGGACCACCTTCTCGTCCGAGAAATTGAGGGCGCGGTTGGTTGGCCAGACGCGACTCCGCTAGGCCGGGAGTTCGCGACTGGACGGTTCGCCGACCAGTCATTGGTCGAACGAATTATGACGCCGTCCAAAATATTGGATATCGTCACCCGTCGATTTGTGGAGCCGCCCCGGCTGCGCCTTTTCCAGGACAGCCGGGAGCTTCATCCTTCCGAATACCTGCGAGTTCAGGAAAACCGGCGGCGGCCCGCTGTCCGCACGCTGGACCCGACATCCGTGACAGCACTGCTGGATGCGGGCGTGACGCTCGTGCTGGACGGGCTTGAAACGTTCGACCCGATCGTCGAGGTCGCCACCCGCGCGCTGCGCTGGTGGTCGGGCGAGCTCGTGCAGACGAACGCCTACCTGACGACCAGGTCAGCCGACGGCTTCCCACTGCACTGGGACGACCACGACGTCCTCATCGTCCAGCTGGCCGGCGAGAAGAACTGGGACGTCCGCGGCAGCACCCGGTCGGCGCCGATGTTCCGCGACGCCGTGCCGAACGAGGTGGCCAGCTCCGAGGCCGTCTGGCAGGGAGTGCTGCGGGCCGGCGAGGTGCTGCACATCCCGCGCGGCTACTGGCACCAGGCGACCCGGGTCGAGCATGACGACCCGGTCAGTCTGCACCTCACCTTCGGCTTCACCCGGCGGACCGGGGTGGACTGGCTGACGTGGATCGCCGACCAGGCCCGGGAGCAGGAGCTCTTCCGCACGGACCTGACCCGGTCACCCGCGGAGCGGGAGGCCGAACGCGCGCGCCTGCAGGACGCGGCGATCGAGCTGGTGCGCTCGCTGCCGCCGGCGGCGTTCCTGACCGCGCGGGAACGCACCCGGCCGCCGGCCCGGCACGCGCCGACGCTGCCCTCGGCGCACGAGCCCGAGGTCGTCGTCTGCGTCACCGAGTTCGCCCCCCACGTGGAGCGGTCCGAGGGTCAGCTGGTGGTCTACGCGGGCGGCAGGAAGATCACCGTTCGCGACCGGGCCGCGGCCGCCATCGAGCTGCTGCTCAGTGGCTGCCCCGTGGATCTGGCGGCCGCCGAGGCCCGGGTCGGTTTCGACGTCCGGCCGCTCGCGCGCGTGTTCGTCCGGGAGGGGATCTGCGTCGGGCTGACCCCCGAGCTGGCCGCCGGCTACACCGGGCTGGTCACCGGTGGGACGCCCTGGAAGCTGGGCTGAGCGGAGGCTGGGCTGAGCCGGCCCGTCGTCACCCCTCGTCGGGGTGACGGCCAAGGTCGCCGGTCCGTGACGCAGGTCGTCGCGGCCGCGGCTCAGGCCGCTCCGGCCTCCTCCAGAACGTCGACCTCCCAGCCGTAGACAGGACGGCTGAGCGGGGCGGCGCAGGTGTACTGGATCGGCCGCTCGCCGCGCTGCTCGCGCGAGATCGCCAGCCGCCACCTGCCCTCGTGCGCCTCGACCACCACCTCGGACCAGCCCCGGTCGCCGGGCACGCTGACGACGGTGGTCGTGGGCGGCGTCAGCGGATCCCGGTGCCCGAACAGCTCCCGGTACCAGATCTCCGCCACGGACTCGGCCTGGGTCGACCCGAGCCGGCCACGCACGTGGCCGAGCGGCAGCAGGCCGTGCTCGACCAGGTCACGGACCTGTTCGTCGTCCAGCTCGTCCAGCCGGCCGAGCAGGTACCCACCGGGCAGCAGGATCGCGGTCGCGGAGAAACGGTCCCCGCCGAGGTGGCTCACGCCGTACACGGGGGCCTCGGGGGCGAGGGTCTTGACCCGGCGCAGGAAGCCACCGCCACGCAGGCCGCAGCAGGTGTCGTGCCGGCCGTGCACGCAGACGCCGAGGAACCACTCCCTGGGGCCGGCAGCCTGCCAGCCACCCCGCGACGCGCGGTAGATCCGCCGCCGGGTCGTGTCCCAGAAGAACGCCGGCTCGTTGGTCGGCTGGCCCGGGTACGGGCGGTAGAGCTGCATTCTGGCGCCGGGCAGCTCTGGGAAGAGGCCCGGGTCAGCCGGCGGGACCTGGTGCGGCCACGGCCCCGCGGACGGCAGGAAGCAGTACGCCCCGACATCCGGCACGGTGCCCCTGATGTCCTCGGCGGCCGACCGGGACTGGGTGCCGCAGCGCGTGGAGTGATGCGGGGCGACCTCGTTAAGCTGGGTCATCGGCTCGCCCGTTCGACGCCGGGCGCGTCCGGGCGCCCGGTGGACACGGTGTACGCCGTCGCGGTCCCGCGGACAGTCGCGGTCGCGGAACCGCTCGCGGTCCTGGAGACAGGAGCGGTCCTAGAACCGCTCGCGGTCCTGAGGACATCTGTGGACACGTCGCCGAACGC
The DNA here is from genome assembly GCF_000166135.1 of Pseudofrankia inefficax. Taxonomy (NCBI): domain Bacteria; kingdom Bacillati; phylum Actinomycetota; class Actinomycetes; order Frankiales; family Frankiaceae; genus Pseudofrankia; species Pseudofrankia inefficax. The sequence goes on along the minus strand of NC_014666.1, from coordinate 752,094 downwards.
ATGCAACCGTCGCGGCTCAGGGACAGCGGCCACACCGACACCTCCACACGAAACACACCAGCCGGGATAGATCAGGTTAGGTTAACTTAACACTATCGCGGATGGGCCGCAGCTGCCGCGTGACGCTGCTCCCCTCCCGTCGCCAGCCCGACACCGCCCGACAAACCGGTGAAACCGGGCCGGAGCGAAGAGCCGCACACGGGACCAGGCGCCCGTTTACTGGATGACGCCGCGCGCTCTGGGGTACCTGCCTCGCGACCGCCGCGACCTTGCCCCTGCTTCTCGGGCTCGCCAGGCCCAGCGGTCGGCGCGACCCGGCCAGCCGGCGACTCCGCCAGCCAGGACCGGGCACCCCACTCCGGCAGGAGGCGGACCATGGCCAAACCCATGATTCGAGACCTGGCTCGACGAGGCCGGCGCACTGGGGACGAGCCCGCTGGACGTCGATCCCGCGGTCGGCAGGTGGCCTGCGGCCTCGCGCTGTGTGGCCTCGCCTGGTTCGCCAGTCCTGGCGTCGCCAGCGGTGCCGCCAGCCCGCCGGCCTCCGGCCGGTCGCCTGCCGCCGGCCTGAACCTCGCCATCGGAGCGGTCAAGGCAGCCGGCTACACCCCGGCCGACACGTCCGGCTACGACCCCGGCCGAAGCCTGAGTGTGATCATCGGCATACTCACCGGCTCAGCCGACGGGCACCCGCAGCAGGCCTTCCTCTTCCATGACGGCCGCTACGTGGGCGTCGACGCGGGCGTCGCGAGCGCGTCCACATCCTGGGTGTGGTCGACCAACGACACCGTCGCGCTGCAGTACCAGCTCTACCGCCCCGACGACCCGATGTGCTGCCCGACCGGCGGCGCCACGACGGTCCGCTTCGAGTGGCTGGGCGGCCGAGTCGTCACGGCCGACCCCCTGCCGTCCGCCGACTGGAACGCACCCCTGAGCAGGCGGTGAGCCGCAGCGTTCCCACGTGACACCTGCGCGATGATCGCCGTTTTCGCCCTCGGATGGTCGTGAATCGGCCCCGGTCACAACCATTCGAGGGCTGAACCCGCGATCATGATCAAGGTGCGGAGCGAGTGGACCTTGGCGAGCCACACCTCACGGTCGAGAAATCGAGGTGCACGGCGAATCACGTCGCCGGGGATCTCGCCGTGGCGCATGTCGAGTTCGTACCTGAAGTATCGTGTTCGTATGCGCAAGAAGGTCGTCACGATCGGGAACTCGGCAGGCATCACGATCAGCCCGGCCGAGCTGCGCGCGCTGGGCGTCAGTCCCGGAGACACTGTCGAGGCGACCTTCCGCGCCGGGGTACTCGAGGTCCGGGCGGTGAGCCAGCACGAGAACTCCTCGCTGCCCGAACTGCTCGCCGTGATCAACGCGGCCCGGACCCGGTCATGACGTGGACCAGGCAGGAGTTCCTGGCCGACGTCGCCGGGACCGGGGTGCTGGCACCGGCCTACGCCGACGACGTGTTGGTGCGCCTGGCGCACCATTCGACGGCAATCGAGGGCAACACCCTCACCTTGTCGGACGCCATCACGCTGCTGGTCGACGAGCGTGCGCCCGTGGCCGGCACGCCGATGCGGGAGCTTTACGAGGTCGCCAACCACTACCAAGCCCTCGCCCGCGTGCTGCGGGCCATCTCGTCCAACGAGCCTCTGACGACCGGTCTAGTCAGGGACCTGCACTCCGCGCTGATGGATCACCTGACCCACGACCACGGTCAGTACAAGACGGCGAGCAACATCGTCGCCGGCGCCTCCTGGCGGCCAGCGCCACCTGACCGCGTCCCGGAGCTCATGCTCCAGTGGGCCGACCAGTCCGAGTGGCAGACCGCCAATCTTGACAATGAGGCCCTGCTGGAAGCGATCGCCGGGGCCCACATCGCGTTCGAACGCATCCATCCGTTCTCCGACGGCAATGGCCGCACCGGCCGCGCGATCATCGCTTACCAGACCATTCGCCGGTTCGGGTTCCCGGCAATCATTCAGGTCGCCCAGCGACCCGCCTACCTCGCCATGCTCGACGCCCAGGACACGCCGGCACTGACCCGGCTGCTCGCGGTCTCCCTCGCCGACGAGGCAGGCCGGCGGGCAGCCACGTAGCCGCTCGGGCAAAAGCAGATCTCCGCGTTTCGCGCAACACGCGCCGCGGTCCGGACAGACCCGGGCCGCGACGTCAGTGCGCGGGTGCGGAGAGTTCCGGGCCCAGTTGCGGTCCGGCCGTCGGCAGAGGGACGCCTGGTACGGGTGCCGGGTCCAGGATCTCCCGGGCCGCGAGGGCGCGGGTCAGGTCGGCGGCGAGGGTTCCGCGGGGCGCCACCTCGACCGGGCCGAGGCCTAGCCATCGGGACATGCCGGTCAGCTCGGTGGCCAACGCCGCGGCGACGACGCCGGGGCCGGGAAGGGCCTTGGCGGCTGCCCTGGTCAGGGCGTCCGGCTGGTGCTCCGGCGGTTCCAGCCAGGCGGCCTGGACCCGCAGCACGCCGGCGGCCCGGTCGGCCTTGAGGTCGACCCGGGCCACCAGGCGGTCGCCGAGCAGGAACGGCAGCACGTAATAGCCGTAGCGCCGGTCCTGCGCGGGCGTGTAGACCTCGAGCTTGACCTCCATGCCGAACAGCCGGCGGGTCCTGGCCCGTTCCCAGATCAGGGAGTCGAACGGCGAGAGCAGCGCGGCCGCGTCCACGCGGCGCGGGATGGTCAGCCCCGGCCGCAGGTACGCGGGAGCCGGCCAGCCGTCGACCGCCACCGCGACCAGGTCACCGGCCTCGACCAGCTCGGCCAGCCGAGGCCGCACGACCGCGGCCGGCAGCCGGAAGTAGTCGCGCAGGTCGGCGGCGAGGGCGACGCCGAGCCGGTCGGCGGCGTGCAGCAGCAGCGCCCGGTGCGCGTCCGCCGGATCCGGGTTGGGCGTGGCCCGCACGACGGCCGGCAGCACCCGGTCGGGCAGGTCGTAGGTGCGTTCGAACGTCGTCCGCCGCCCGGCGGCGCAGACCTGGCCGGTCCACAGGAGGAACTCCAGCGCCCGTTTCCCGTCGGCCCAGCCCCACCAGGATCCCCGGCCGGTCCCGGGCTCGGACAGCTGGGAGGCGGTCACCGGGCCGCCGGCCTCGACCTCGGCGAGCACCTTGGCCACGTAGTCCGACCGCTCCCGGCCGAAGTGGGCGAGCCCCTTCCACATTCCGTCGCCGGCGAGCGCGCCCGCGGCCCGCCAGCGCAGCAGCGGCTCCCAGCCGATCGGCACGAACGACGCCTCGTGCGCCCAGTACTCGTAGGCGTGCCGATGGCGGTGGACGTAGTCGTCGAGCGCCGGCCGCGCGTAGCCGCCGAGCCGCGACCAGCCCGGCAGGTAGTGCGACCGGCTCAGGACGTTGACCGAGTCGATCTGCAGGACGCCCACCCGGTCGAACAGCCACCGCAGCTGCCTGCGGTCGGCCGGCTTCGCCGCCGCCGGCCTGGCCCGCGCGAATCCCTGCGTCGCCAGCGCCAGCCGCCGCGCCTGTCCCGCCGTCAGCCGCTCGACCGTCATGGCCGCAGACTACGGCGGGCCTAGGACAGTTCCGCCGGCCGCGCGTCCGGGAGCGGACCGCCGGCCGGGACGTCCGGAGCCGGCGCCGAGCGCGGGACGGGCGGCACGGCCGTGCCAGCGTCAGGCCGCTCGGCCGGAGTCGGTTGACCGGGCGGCGCCGCCCGGGGCGGAAAGACCACCTGGAGGATGGCGACCGCGTCCGCGAGCTCGTCGAGCGCGGCGGCGACCAGATCCGGCGCCGCCGCTCCGGCGGGCCGGCCGCCGGGAGCACTCTGGCGGGGAACCTCGGCCGCGGGCTCCGGGCGGCCGGCGATCGCGCGGCGCACGCCACCGAGCTGGCGGGCCAGTCCGCCGGCCCGGCGCCGGTTCGCGCCGTTCGCCAGCGCTCCGGGCGCCTCGTCGAGTGCCCCGACCAGGGCGTCGAGGGGCTCCTGGCATCGTCTTACCGCGGTGACGGCGTCGGCCAGGTACGGACCCGGCCGGCGCAGCGCCTTCCAGACCAGGCGGCGCACGGCGAGCGTCTCGGCGATCAGGCCCAGCTCGTCGACCGCGGCGCGGAACGCGTCCCTCCGGTCGGCCAGCGTCGCCGCCTCGTCGCGGGCGACCGCGAGCAGCGTGTCCGTCAGGGCGGCGGCCGCCTTGGCGACCCGGGACCGAGTGACGTCCCTGGTCCGGATGGGCAGCACCAGCCAGCTCGCCGCGACCGCCAGCGCGGAGCCGACGGCGATCGCCTCCAGCCGCTCGTCCAGCACGTGCGTGCTGGTCAGGCCGAAGTAGCCGTACAGCAGCGCGAGCATCGAGGTCACGCCCGCCGCCCAGAACGCGTAGTGCAGGTTGCGCAGCGCGAGCGCCACGGCGAGCACCACGAAGATCGCGACAACCGTCCAGGGGCTGTGGGCGGAGGCCGCGCTGACCGCGACCGTCGCCGCCACCGTTCCGACCGCGCCGCCGGCGAGCCGGGAGAGGCTCTTCACCGCGACGTCACCGCGCCCACGGTTGCCCGCGGCCACGATGTACGCGGTGACCACCAGCCAGGGCCAGTGGTCCGGGAACGCCCACCGCCCGACGGCGAACGCGGCGCCCAGCCCGACCGCCATCTGCGCGGCCATCTTCGTGCTGGGCTGCAGCTTCTTGGGCACCAGGTTCTTGGGGACCAGGCGCCGGAGGTCCGTCGATCCGGCCTGAGGGGTCGCTGCCGGTGCCTGCGTCGGCGGAACCGGGGGCGCGGCGCCGCCGGTTCCAGTGCCCGACGGCAAAAGGCCGGCCCAGTCGGCCAGCTCGTGCAGCGTGATCGCCCAGAAGGACGCGATCACGGCCATCAGCACCGACCACCAGCGGGACACCTCGCCGGGACCCGCGGCGGCGGGGACGATCAGCAGCGCGATGAACGGCAGCGTCGCCAGGGTGCCGGCGCGCACGGCGGTCGGGCCGAACCGCCGGATCCAGATCGCGCCGCTGAGCCCCAGGACGAACAGCGTGTCGCCGAGGTTCGGGTGCCGCAGCATCAGCGTCCCGACCTCGCTCGCCGCCACCGCCACGGCGGGCAGCAGCAGAAGCCGCCCGAGCACGGGCAGCAGCCGGCGCCCGGCGGGCGTTGCCCGTGCGGCCCGGCGGCGCTCCGTGCGGGAGACGGTGATGGTGAGGACGACGGCCTGGATGACGACGCCGACGGACAGCCCCGCGGCGTGCTCGACGCCCAGCGCGCTGCCGAAACTCGCGAGCACCGCGGCCATGACGACCGCCGTCGTGACAGCACCGGTGCGCAGGGCGGCCGCGAGGGCGGTCACCCGGGACCTGGGGATGACGAACCCGGACACGAATCCCAGCATCGCATCGCCCTCCGACAATCCGAGCCCGCCAGCGGAAGATCGCACGACGCGATCAACGCGCGCCGTCGGGCCGCCGCCCCGCGCTCGAAGCATCACGTAAGGCGGAGGCCATGCGACGTCCCCGACGGGTCGGTGACAGAAAGCGAGATCCCCTTCACCTGAGACGAGCACCACGGCCGTCCGGCCCGACTACCGGCACAGATCGCTACTCCGATGCGTACCATCAGTAAGCGACGAGGTGCATCGGCACGACCGGCATCGTCGCCAGCAGGGTCGCGACACCGTCCCGGACGTCAAGGCGTCGGGAGCAGCGGACCCGCATCCGATGGCTGCCTCGCGACCAGCGCTTCTCCGCGTCAGGAGGGCGACCGGTCCGGCCCGGGACAGGAGTCCCGCGCCCTGGCGGTCTCGACCAAGACCTCACCCTGACATCCGCCCGTCCGCGCCGCCGCGCGCGCTTTCGGATGCCGACCGCCGTACACGGCCGTCTGACCGACGGTTCGACGAGGTCATTCACGAAGGGGGACGTGATGTCGCGCGTCGCAATCACCGGTGGAGCAGGGTTCCTGGGCAGTCACCTGTGCGAACGGCTGCTGGCCGACGGCGCAGAGGTGATCTGCGTCGACAACTTCGTCACCGGCCGGCCGGAGAACGTCGAGCATCTGCTCACCAACCGACGGTTCCGGCTCATCGACCGGGATGTCACCGAGTTCCTGCACGTGCCCGGACCACTGGACGCCGTGCTGCACTTCGCGTCTCCCGCGTCCCCCGTGGACTACTACCGGCTGCCGATCGAGACGTTGATGGTCGGTTCCGCCGGCACCCGCAACGCGCTCGGCCTGGCGCAGGCGAAGGGCGCTCGGTTCCTGCTCGCCTCCACGTCCGAGGCGTACGGCGACCCGAAGGTCCACCCGCAGCCCGAGTCCTACTGGGGCAACGTCAATCCGGTCGGCCCGCGCAGCATGTACGACGAGGCGAAGCGGTTCGCCGAGGCGCTGACCATGGCCTACCGCAAGGCCAGGGGTGTGGACACCGGCATCGTCCGGATCTTCAACACCTACGGCCCCCGGATGCGCGCCGACGACGGCCGCGCCATCCCGACGTTCATCTCCCAGGCGCTGCGCGGCGAGGGGATCACCGTGGCCGGCGACGGCTCGCAGACCCGGTCCTGCTGCTACGTGGACGACCTGGTCGAGGGCATCCTGCGGCTGCTGTGGTCGGACCTGCCCGGCCCGGTGAACATCGGCAACCCGCACGAGCTGTCGATCCTCGACACCGCGGTGCTGGTCCGTGACCTGTGCGGCTCGCGGGCGCCGATCACGTTCATCCCGCGCCCGGTCGACGACCCGACGGTCCGCCAGCCGGACATCACGATCGCCCGCGGGAAACTCGGCTGGGAGCCGAAGGTCGCCGTCGGCGACGGCCTCGCGCGCACCATCGAGTGGCTCGAGCGCGAGCTCGTCGGCGCGGCCCACTCGCGAGCCGCCTGATGCGGCACCGGGCCGGTCCGCTGGGTCAGCTCGGGGGCGGGCGCGAACAGCGGAACGACGCGACGTTCGTGCCGATGTTCGGCCGCACCGACCGGGCCGTGCGGGGCCTGTTCGTCCTCGCCTGGCTCGCCGCGCTGGGGCTGTTCTGGGGCTGGTGGTTCGACCCGGCGCACCTGGTCACGGTGCCGGGCTTCGTCCTGAACACGGCGCTGCTCGGCTACCTGTGCTACCTGCCCGTCTACTTCGTGCTGACGTCGCTGCGGCTGCGCCGGGTCAACCCGAGGCTGGCGCTGCGGGGGCAGCGGGTCGCGTTCGTGGTGACGAAGGCGCCGTCGGAGCCCTGGGAGGTCGTGCGCACGACGCTCGCCGGCATGCTCGCCCAGGACTATCCACACCCGTACGACGTGTGGCTCTGCGACGAGGACCCGGACGCCACGACCTACGACTGGTGCGGCCAGCACGGCGTCCGGGTCTCCACCCGGCGCGGGGCCGCCGACTACCACCGCGACACCTGGCCCCGCCGGACGAAATGCAAGGAAGGCAACCTCGCCTTCTTCTACGACCACTGGGGCTACGACCGCTACGACGTGGTCGCCCAGCTCGACGCCGACCACGTCCCGGCGCCGGACTACCTGGCCCACATGGTCCGTCCGTTCGCCGACCCGAAGATCGGCTACGTCGCCGCACCGAGCGTGTGCGACGCGAACGCCGCCGACTCGTGGGCGGCCCGTGGCCGGCTCTACCGGGAGGCCAACCTGCACGGCCCGGTCCAGGTCGGGTCGAACGGCTGGCTCGCGCCGGTCTGCTTCGGCTCGCACTACGCGGTGCGGACCGCGGCGCTGCGCGAGATCGGCGGCATCGGCCCGGAGCTGGCCGAGGACTTCTCGACCAGCTACCTGCTGAACGCGGCCGGCTGGGAGGGCGCCTTCGCCCTGGACGCCGAGGCGCACGGGGACGGCCCGGCGACGTTCGCCGCCGCGCTCACCCAGGAGTTCCAGTGGTCGCGCAGCCTGATGGTGCTGTTCATGGACACCTTCTGGCGGCACGCCCGCCAGCTGCCGAGGCTCCTGCAGGCCAGGTTCCTGTTCTCGCTGAGCTACTACCCGCTCCTGGCGGTGACGACGGCCGCGGGCCTCTTCCTGGCGCCGGTCGCCTGCCTGACCGGGCTGCGGTGGGTGAACGTCAGCTACCTGCACTTCCTGGCGCTGTGGCTGCTCGCGTCGGCGGTGATGCTCGGGCTGAACGGCTACCTGCGCCGCCGGCGGCTGTTCCGGCCGGCGCGGGCGAAGCTCACCGGCTGGGAGAGCTGGCTGTTCGCGATGGTGCGCTGGCCGTACGTCGGCTGGGGCTGCGTCGCCGGGCTGCTGCAGAAGGTGCGGCCCAAGGCGGTGACCTTCAAGGTGACGCCCAAGGGTGACCGTGGCGTCGAGAAGCTGCCGACCAGGCTGCTCGCTCCGTACATCGCGGTCTGCCTGGTCGCCTTCGGCGCCGCGCTGTACGGCTCGCGGGTGCATCACGCGCTCGGCTACGTCGTCCTCAGCCTGCTTGGTGGCCTCGCCTACCTGGCGGTGATCGGCGCGGTGGCCGCCATGCACGCGGTGGAGACCCGTCGGGCCACCGGGGCCGGCGCGGGCGCGCTGACGGGGACGATCGCGGTCCCGCTGCTGGTCGTCGCCGTTCTGGCCGCGCTGTGCGCCGCCGCGGCGACGAGCACCTGGCTGGCCTTCGACGCCACCCAGACGAACCCACTCGACCTGCTGGAAGGGGTTTCCCGATGAGCACGGTCCTAGTGACAGGAGCCGCCGGCTTCATCGGCTCGCACACGACGGTCGACCTGGTGGCCGCGGGCTACGACGTCCTGGGCGTCGACAACTTCGCGAACAGCTCGCCCGGCGCCGTCGAGCGGATCCACAAGCTGGCCGAGGGAACCGGGGCCTTCGAGTTCGTCGAGCTGGACCTGCGGGACCGGGCCGGCCTCACCGAGTTGCTGGGCCGCCGGCCGGTCGACGCGGTGATCCACTTCGCCGCGAAGAAGGCCGTCGGCGAGTCGGTCGAGTTCCCGTTCGACTACTACGACACCAACGTCGGCGCGACGCTCAGCCTGGTCGCCGCGATGCTCGACCGGGGCGTCAACCGGCTGGTCTTCTCGTCCAGCTGCTCGATCTACGGGGACGCCACGACCGTGCCGATCCGCGAGGACGCGCCGGCCCGGCCGACCAACCCGTACGCGCGCACCAAGTGGATGTGCGAGCAGATCCTCGCCGACGTCTGCCGGCGCCATTCGGACTGGCACGTGACCTCGCTGCGGTACTTCAACCCGGCCGGCGCCCACCCGTCGGGCCTGCTGGGCGAGGACCCGCGCGGCATCCCGAACAACGTGCTGCCGTATATCGCCCAGGTCGCGGTCGGCCGCCGGTCCGAGCTGTCGATCTTCGGAGACGACTACCCGACGCCCGACGGCACCGGCGTCCGCGACTACCTGCACGTCGTGGACCTGGCCGAGGGCCACCGGCTGGCGCTCGCCGCGCTCGACGACGCCGCCGGCCATCGAGTGATCAACCTGGGCACCGGCCGGGGCACGTCGGTGCGCGCGCTGCTCGACGCGTTCTCGGCCGCCTGCGGGCGCGCGCTGCCGAGCCGGGTGGCCGCCCGCCGGGCCGGCGACGTGGCCGAGCTGGTCGCCGACCCGGCGCTCGCGGCCGGGCTGCTCGGCTGGACCGCCTCGCGCGACGTCGCCGCCATGTGCCGCGACGCCTGGGAGTTCCAGCGCCTCAACCCGAACGGCTACGAACCTGGGCCGTTCGACGACCGCACTCACATCAGCACCAGCACCAGCACCAGCACCAGCACCAGCCAGCACGCCACCAACGGAATCGGGGGATCCAGGTGAGGACGAGCACCAAGCAGGTCGGGTCGGGCACCAACGCGACGGCCGGACGGCCGCGGCTGACCGTCATCGGCACCGGCTATCTCGGGGCGACCCACGCCGTCTGCATGGCGCAGCTGGGCTTCGACGTGCTCGCCGTCGACGTCGACACCACGAAGATCGAGCGGCTCGCGGCCGGCGAGGTCCCGTTCTTCGAGCCCGGGCTGGACGAGCTGCTCCAGGCGAACCTCGCGGCCGGCCGGCTGCGGTTCACCTCGTCGTTCGAGGAGGTGGCCCGCTTCGGTGACGTCCACTTCCTGTGCGTGGGCACCCCACAGCTGCCCGGGCGGCAGAACGCCGACCTCTCGTACCTGCACGCGGCCGTGACCGCGCTCGCGCCGCACCTGCGCCGCGGCTCGTTGGTGGTCGGCAAGTCCACGGTCCCGGTCGGCACCGCGGCGGCGTTGGCCGACCGGCTGGCCGTCGAGGCGCCGGGCGTCGAGCTGGCCTGGAACCCGGAGTTCCTGCGCGAGGGCTTCGCCGTCGAGGACACGCTGCGGCCCGACCGGCTCGTCTTCGGCGTCGCGTCCACCCCGGCCGAGACGATTCTGCGGTCCGTCTACGCCCCCATCACCAACCAGTACGAGACCCCGGTGATCGTGGCCGACTTCGCCACGGCCGAGCTGGTCAAGGTCGCCGCGAACTCCTTCCTCGCCACCAAGATCTCCTATATCAACGCGATGGCCGAGGTCTGCGAGGCCGTCGACGCCGACGTGACGACGCTGGCCCAGGCGCTCTCGCTCGACGAGCGGATCGGCGGGAAGTTCCTGCGGCCCGGGGTCGGCTTCGGCGGCGGCTGCCTGCCGAAGGACATCAGGGCGTTCCGCGCCCGGGCCGACGAGCTGGGCGTCGGGCACAGCCTGACGTTCCTGTCCGAGGTGGACGAGATCAACCTGCGCCGCCGGGACCGGATCGTCCAGCTCGCGCGGACCGCCGTCGGCGGCTCGCTGGCCGGGCAGCCGGTCGCGGTGCTCGGGGCGTCGTTCAAGCCGAACTCCGACGACGTCCGGGACTCGCCGGCGCTCGCGGTCGCCGCGCTGCTCGACGGCGCCGGCGCGACCGTCACGGTCTACGACCCGATGGCGCTCGACAACGCCCGCCGGGCCCGGCCGGAGCTGACCTACGCGACGTCGGCCGCCGAGGCCGTCAGCGGGGCGAAGGCGACGGTCCTGCTCACCGAGTGGGCCGAGTTCGGCGAGCTCGACCCGGCCGAGCTCGCCACGCTCGCCGCCGCGCACACGATCATCGACGCCCGGCACACGCTCGACTCGGCCCGCTGGCGCGCGGCCGGCTGGACGTACGTATCCCCAGGCCGCCCGGCGATGACCCCCGCCGTCCCGGCCCAGCCGGACGTCGAGCCGCTCCAGCGCCAGGTCCAGGAGGCCTTCGCCGCCCGCGCGGCCTGATCCACCGCATCAGCACCCCCGGGTCGTCACGCCCGTCAACCGGCCAGCACGGTCGAAGGCGCGACAGCCCGGGGTTTGCCGCGTCTTCGGGACGGTCCGGCGATTCAGGCGGCTAGCGGGTCGCCGGAGCGAAGGCCGCGGTCGCCGCGGGGAGCAGGCGGCCGGACCGGTCGAAGAGGGTGAGGTTGGTGAAGGGGGCGCTCGCGCCGGGCTCCCAGCCGACGCCGGCCAGCCAGCCGGGTTCCCAGACGACGACGCCCAGGCCACGGCCGTCCGGCACCTGACCGATGACGTCGCGAAGCGCCCGGTAGTAGGCACGCTGCCCGCATGGCGTGGGCGGGAACAGGCCGGCCTCGGGGAGCCTGGCGGCGTCGGCGACGCCCAGGACGGGGTCGCCGCCGGCCATCGTCCACGGGTAGCCGGTCTCGGCGACGAGGACGTCGGTGCCGTACCGCCCGGCGAGGTCGGTCATCGTCGAGCGCAGCAGTGCCAGCGGCCCGTGCCAGAACGGGTAGTAGGACAGCCCGATCACGTCGAACGGGAGGCCCGCCGCTCGCACCCGGTCGAAGAAGGCCCTGCTGCCGGTCGGGTCGCCGATGCGGTCGGTGTGCAGCACGACCGCCAGCCGATGGCCCGGCGGGCTGCCGTCACGGGCTCCGGCGATGGCGGCGCTCAGCAGGCCGAGCAGACCGGGCCAGCCGCCGTCGGCCCGGTCGGGGCCGAGCCGGCCGAGCGGCCAGAGCATTCCGGCCGAGATCTCGTTGCCCGTCTGGACCAGGTCCGCGGGCGTGCCCTGGCGGGCGAAGTCCGCGACGACCTGACGGGTGTAGCCGTGGACCCGGCGGGCGAGCGCCGCGAGGCCGTCGCCGCGCCAGGAGGGCGGGATCTCCTGGTGCCTCGGGTCGGCCCACCGGTCCGAGTAGTGGAAGTCCAGGTAGATCCGCAGGCCCGCGTCCCAGGCCCGCCGGGCGAGCGTCAGCGCCGAGGCCTCGTCGCCGTAGCCGGCCGGGCCTTCCACCCACAGCCGAAGCCGGACGTGGGTCGCGCCCCGGCCCGCCAGGATCCGCTCGATCGGAGCGGAGTCCCCGTCGGCCGAGAGCCGGTGGCCGGCGGCCTCCGCCAGCAGCGCGGTCGAGATGTCCGCGCCCCGGATGGGCGGCGCCGGGGTACCCGCGCTCATCGACGGCTCCTTCCTTCCCTCACGACGGGGGCCGCGGGGGCCGGGGCGTTGACCGGCGGGACGTCCCCGGCGCCGGACCGATCCGCCCAGGTCAGGCAGCCGCTCACTCGTCATGCCCACGACGGCGACCCATACCACCTGTCGCGATTCGACCACTCTGAGAGATCTATCCAGGTCGGGACGTAATCCACAGGTGACCCCCGGTCTATCCAGGCCGGGACCCAGGTCTACCTTCATGGCCGGGCAAACACGCCGATTAGGCGCGAACCAGCAGTAATCGGGATGGGGACGGTCGTCCCACGGGGCATTCCGCAGGTCCGACCCCGCGAGGCAGCCATGGACGACGAGACGCCACCACCGCCCGGCCCCCGGCCCGACGACGGACCGCCGGCAGCCTCGAACTGGGCGCCCCCGACCGGACCGCCGGTCTCCGCCGTACCGCCCGGCGCGAACCAGCCGGGGCAGGTCCCGCCCGGTCCCCTGCCGTCCGGTCCGCCGACCGGCGGCGCGTGGCCTCCGGGCCTGGCCGGGCCCACTCCGTGGCCGGCCGCTCCCGGTGGGCAGGCCGCGGGCGGCCCAGCCGGCCAGGCTCCGATGCCGCTCGGCCCGCCCGCGCCGCAGGGCCGGCGCCGGGGCGGCCGGGTGGTGGCCCTGCGGGTGCTCGGCGGCCTCGGCGCGTTGCTCGTCGCGGGCGCGGTTCGCTTCGGCATCCACGAGGCCATCGACCACTCCGGCCACCACGGTTCCTCGCCGTCCTCGTCCGCCGCGAGCTCGACGTTCACCGTCGGCGGCTGCGTGAAGATCACCCAGCAACCGCGGGTGCTGGCGAGCAACCCGGTCAACGGCGAGCTGAAGTCGGCGCCCGAGTACGGCCCGGTCGGCTGTGGCGACACGTCCGCCTACGCGAAGATCACCGCCCTGGACGTGGCGGACGCGGCGACGGCGGCTCCGTTCGGCGGCGGAACGTCCTCGGTGGCCGACGTCGGGTGCCCGCAGGACACCGACGAGATCGTCACGCTGACCAACAGTTTCAGCATCCTGAAGCGGACCGGCTGCCTGCGTAACCTCGCCGCGCCCCATCCCGGCGACGCGGGCGGCGGTGGTGGTCTGATCCGGGCCGGCGACTGCCTGCAGGTGTTCCCGACCTACACGAACAATCTGGCCGAGGTGCCGTGCACCGACCAGGACTGGACCGTCGACGGGGTGACCCTCGGCAAGGAGTGGTTCGGCAAGATCACTGCGCGGACCGCCGCGAAGGCCCAGTGCGGACCCGACGCGACCTACGCCATCAGGATCGACGCCAAGAGCGACCCGATCCTCTGCGTGGCGAAGGCCGGCGGCTGGCTGCCCGGCGCCGGCGAGTGCGTCGACTCGAACACCTTCAGCGCGGGCCGCCCACCGGAGCGGCGCGCGTGCACCGACCAGTACCTGGCAACCCAGATCGTGGCGCTCGTGCCCGCCGGAGGGGCCTGCCCCGCCGGCTCCCAGCCAGCCAGGACCACGTCCGCCGACCCCGAGTCCGGCTGGATCCCGACGGTCTGCGCCCGCCCCGTCGACTGACGAGCCCGGGTGGCGAGGCCGGGATCCGCTTAGTCCTTGGCGGGGGCGCGGACCAGGCTGGCGAGCAGGTCGTCGTAGGCGGCCAGTGGCGGGACGACGGCGTCGGGGTCCTTGCCGGCGTCGTCCCACCGGCGGACGCTCGCCGCGTCCTGCGCGTAACGGCCGGCCCGGAACGCGGCGAGCTCGGCGCCGTTCAGGGGTCCCCCCTGCATCGCGAGCGTCTTCTTCGAGATCGGCGACAGGAGGTCGTAGTAGCCGGGATCGACGGCGCACAGGTAGCGCTTGGCCTCGACGTGCAGGCGAACCGGTTCGGTCACCTCGGGGCCGAACCAGCGTGCGAGCCAGGCCGCGCCCGTCTCCTCGTGCCGGATGTCCTCGCCACGGTGCAGGGCGTCGGCCGAGTCCAGATCGATGACGTGGCCGACGTCGTGCAGCAGGGCGGCGGCGACGAGCGCGGGGGCCGCTCCCGCCGCCACCGCGCGGGCGGCCGTCCGCAACTGGTGGTGCGCGACGGTCACCGACTCGCCCAGGTACTCCGAAGCGGCGGCCGCTCCGAAGGCGCCGTGGACCGCCGCCAGCGCCGCGGCGGCGAAGGCGGCGGACGCCTCTCCCACCGGGCCGACTCCGGAACCGTCCCTCATCGGGCTGCCGCGATCGGACGCGCGGACGCGCGGGTCGCGACGACCCTCGGTGCCCGCCCGCGGCCGGCCGGACCGGCCTGGGTCGGCACGGCCCGGGTGCCGTCGCGACGCAGCACCTCCAGGGTGCTGCGCAGGCCATCCATGTCGACGTAACACCCCTGCAGATGCCGACCGCCCGACCCTGGCTCGCCGGTGGCCGTCGGGCCGTAGGCGGACCGGCCGTGCAGGACGCGGGTGTTGTCGAAGATCAGGCAGTCGCCCGGGACGAGGCGCAGCGAGACGGCGAGGTCGGCCTCGTCCAGGACCTCCCCGAACGCGGCGAGCGCCCGGTACACCGCACCGATCCGGTCCGGGGCGACGTCGGGGGGCTGCAGGCCCCGGTCGTTCCAGCGGACCTGGGTGACGGCGCCCTCGTCGTCAACGGAGATCACCGGTGCGCGGCAGGTGAGGACCGACGTCGGCCCGTCGTAGCTGAACGGCAGCCAGACCTGGGTCAGGGTGTCGAACGCGGCCCGGTCGGTCTCGCGCAGCCGGTCGGCGGCGGCGAAGCCGTCGACGAGCGTCGTGTCGCCACCCGCGCCGGCGGCGCGCAGGCAGTGCAGCAGCTGCACGGTCGGAACCGGGTCCCGATACGGGTTGTCGGTGTGCGGCGCGAGCGCCAGGCCGGTGTACGCGAGGTGCTCCGGGTCCGGCTCGACGCGGACGTCGAAGAGCTCGCCGTAGTTGGTCACCCGGACGTGGCCGAGGCTGCGCCCGACCGTGAGAACCATCCCGGGCCGGGCCGGCACCTCGGTGATCACCGCGGCGCCGAGCTTCTCGACGGCGCCGAGCGCCGTGGCCATCGCGACCGGCGAGCGCAGGTAGGCGTCCCAGGCCACCCGCGGCGGGCCGACGGGCAGGTCGGTCGCCGTCCACGCGACCCGGGCCTGGGCGGACTGGTCCCCGAGCCGGGCACCGCGGCCGGGCGCGTGCTGCTCCAGCCAGGCCAGCTCGAACACCGACTCGTGCCCGTCCGGCGCGAAGACGACCGTCAGCCGGCCGTCGCGTGCCGCGTGCCGCTCGACCGCCAGGTCCGGGTACAGCCGCGCCACCCGCGCCGACCCGACCAGCCGCTGCCCGGTCGCCGGATACCGGCACTCGGCGCAGCCGCACGCGTCCCGCAACCAGATCGCGGGCAGGGCGAGATCGCCGAGGTGGAGCATGGTCACCGGCCCCGCAGCGTTCATCGTCCCAGCGTCCGCCGCCGCGACGGCCAGCCGATGACATCCGGTTGAACCAGCACGAAACTTCGGCGCTGGTCCGGCCGGGTCAGGGCAGCGGGACGGGTGCCGGGAGCCGCAGGTCCACGTTGCGGTCGAGGACGGTGCCCGCGCCGGACCCGCCACCCGGGTCCGGGTCGGCGTCGTTGCCGGGGCGGCGCTGCCAGTAGTTGGCGGCCAGTTCCCGGGACAGGGCGGCGAGCGCCAGCGGGTCGACCGGACCGGCCTCCCGCTCGGCCCCGGTGGCGAGGACCGCGCTGGTCTGGGCGTAGCCGCGGAACTCGTCGTAGTCGGCGGCCGCGGGGGCCGCGGTGTCCAGCACGGTGGCGACGAAGGCGAGGGTCCCGTCGCCGTTGTCGACCAGCTCGATCAGCCGGGACTGCTGCGGCCAGTCGATGTGCGACGCTGTCGTGATCTCCCAGAAGCCGCCCGCGACAGGGCTCCCGGCCGGGCGGGCGTACGGGGTGACGGTGTGGCGGTGGGTGTGCCCGTTGACCCAACCGATCACGTTCGGATAGCGCAGGAGCAGGTCACGCACGCGCGACAGCAGCACCCGGGGGGCGTCGTCGGGCGCCTGATCGTTGACGAGACAGTCCAGCGGGTGGTGGCTGAACAGGATGAACAGGCTGTCGGGGCCGGTGCCGGTCGCGATGGACCCGTCCTCGGCGAGCCAGCGGGCCGAGCCCCGCTGAAGGACGCCTTCGAGCCAGGTGAGCTGGGCCTCGTCGAGTGCGCCCTGCCAGCCGCCGTAGGGATTGACGGTGTCCAGTACGACCCCGACCACGGGCGGCAGGCCGTTCAGGCCGGCAGCGGCGGTGAACGTGTAGTAGGCCGTGCCGTCCGCGCGGTTGGCCTCGGTGTAGCCGTGGCCGACCGGGAGCCCGCGGGTGTCGAAGTGCGCGGCGATGTGCTCGGCACGGCGGACCGGCCGGCGCCGCTCGTCGGCCGGAACGGTCCGGGTCGGGCCGGCGAGGAGCACCGCGAACGCTTCGAGATCACCGGTGTCGACCGCCCGGCCGACCGTCGTCAGGTCGGCGCCGGGGGCCAGGTCGTAGATCTTCGCGTCGCCCACGGCCAGCGTCGGGATCGGCTCCTCGGGGACCGCTGTGCCCTGGACGAGGTTGTCGTGGTTGCCGTGCACGGCGTACCAGGGCGTCGCGAGTCCGGTGGCGGCGAAGGCGCGGCGGGCCGCGTCGATCACTCCGGGCACCTCGGGAAAGCCGTACTCGGCGCGGGCCTGGTCGTCGGGCCGGCCGGGTGGGGTGCCGTCCGGGTGCCAGAAGCGGACGTCGTAGTGGTCGTCGTCGGCGACGCCGTGGTAGCGAGCCGGGCTGCCCGAGTCGACCTGGACGTCGCCGCCGCCATCGAGCACGTCGCGGTACCAGGACAGCTCGTTGGCCTGACAGTTGTCGGTGGCGTCGCCGGTGACGATCGAGAACGCCAGCGGCGTGGCCTGGGCGTGCGCGTTCACCGTCTGGACCATC
Source organism: Pseudofrankia inefficax (assembly GCF_000166135.1). NCBI lineage: Bacteria > Bacillati > Actinomycetota > Actinomycetes > Frankiales > Frankiaceae > Pseudofrankia > Pseudofrankia inefficax. The sequence goes on along the minus strand of NC_014666.1, from coordinate 734,797 downwards.
GCCTCGACGACGTGCGCGGCGAACGCCTCGTTCGGCCGGTACGCGCCGAGTTCCTGGACCTTCTCCCAGAACGGCGAGTCCGGGTCGCCGACCCGTTCGAGGAACTCGGCCCGAGCCGGCGACTGGTGGTCCACGACGTGCAGGTCCGACAGGTGCGCGAAGGCCAGCAGGGTCCGACGTTCACCCGCCGGTGTGGCGCCTGGAGCCTCGGCGAGCAGGTCGGTCCGGACGAGGACCGGCTCCCCCGGTCCCGCGACGAGCGGGCGATAGCCACCCGCCCGGGCCTCGCCCCGGACGAGTCGGCGCTGGGCCGTCGTCACCGGCTCGGCCTGGCCTGTCGAGGCTGGTGGGCCTGGTTCAGCCCAGGGTTTGGTGGTCATCGTGAATCCCCCGATTCGGCGCGCCCGCCGGTTTGCCCGCGTCTGCCCCATGATGAACGGGCAGGTGGCGAGATGCCCAGCAGACCTGACAACACGCGCTCTTCGGGGGGCCTACCGCCGGCCCGGACGGGACGCGCAGCCGATGCAGGACCGCACCCACGGGCGGGCGTCGAGCCGTCCCGGCTCGATCGGGCCGCCACAGGTCTCACAGCTGCCGAAACGGCCGGCGGCGAGGCGCGCCAGCGCGGCGTCGATCTCGGCGAGACGGGTCGTCGCCTCGCGCAGCGTGGCCCGGACCTGTTCGCGTTCGAACGGGATCGACGTCCCCTCGATGTCGTGCTCGTCGTCGGTGTTGACGTAGCTGTCGTCGAGCAGCGACGCGAAGCGCTCTCGCAGCGCCGCCAGCGCGGCGGCGGCGTCGGCACGTTCGGCCGTCAGCCGGGCCAGGGCGGACGTCTCGGAGGTCATCGTTCGATCGAACCGCGTCCGGTCGGCGTCAGGCCAGCTCGGTCTCGAGCAGCGCCCGGGATCGAGCGGCGGGTGGCGTGACGCGGATGGCCAGCTCGAAGACGGCGAGGCTGAAGACGACGATCACGCCGAGATCGACCCAGAACGGGATGACACCGCGCCCACTGCCGAACTGGCCCAGCCAGGAGATGATGGTCAGACCTCCCAGCCAAGGAACGATCCACAGCGCGGATCGCCATTCCAGCGGCGGCCAGCGGCCGGGCGGCTGGGTGGCCCGGTACCCGGTGAAACAGACCAGCCCGGCGAAGATCGCCACCGCCAGCTTCTGGTCGTTCTCCCAGCCGGCCCAGTAGACGATCAGGTTCGAGGTGGTGAACGCGACCCGGGCCAGCAGCGGCGCCAGCGGCAACCGGAACGGCCGGGGACGGTCCGGGTCGACCTTGCGCAGCACCATCAGCGCGACCGGCGCGAACGCGTAGGTCAGGAAGGTCGCCGAGCTGATCAGGGTCACCAGCTGCTGCCAGCTGGGGAACGGCAGGAACATGACCAGCCCGATCGCGTACGCGAGCAGGATCGAGACCACCGGCGTGCCGCGCCGGTCGAGGCGGCGCAGCGCGCGTGGCAGGTAGCCGGTCTGGCCCATCGAGTAGGCGAGGCGGGCCGACGTGCCGACGTAGATCAGCGCCGTGCCGCCCGGCGAGACGACCGCGTCGATGTACAGCAGCACCGCGAGCCAGCCGAGGCCCAGCCCGGTCGCGATCGTCGCGTACGGCCCGTAGTCGCCGTTGCCCACCGGGTGCGACCAGCCGCCCGCGATACCCGCCGGCGAGAGCGCGCCGAGGAAGGCGATCGCGAGCAGCAGGTAGACGGCGGTGCCGAGCACGGTCGCGAGGATCACCGCGCGCGGGACGTCGCGGCCCGGGTCGCGCGCCTCGGCGCCCATCTGGACGGCCTGCTCGAAGCCCTGCAGCGCGAAGACAACGCCGGCCGGCAGCGCGGCGAACACCCCGTGCGCGCCGAACGGGGCGAACCCGCCGCCCGCGTGGAAGTTGCCGGGGTGGAAGGCGACGGCCATCAGCGTGATGACGGTCAGCACCGGCACCAGGAACTTCCAGATCACCGCGACCGAGTTGGTGTCCGCGAGCCGCTGGACGCCGAGGACGTTCACCACGGTGCAGACCCCGAGCGCCGCGGCGCCCAGCGCGAGGCCCTTCCCGGTGAGGGTGCCCTGCGGGCTGATCAGGCCGGGCCAGACGTTGTTCAGGTAGGACAAGGCCGCCTCGGCCTCGATCGGGGCGAGCGCGACCGCCTGGATCCAGGCGAGCCAGCCGGCCACGAAGCCGGACAGCGGGCCGAGCGCGAGGTGCGTGTAGCGGGCGCTGCCGCCGGCGACCGGGTAGCTCGCTCCCAGCTCGGCGTGGACGAGCGCCAGGCCGAGGATCAGGACGCCGGCGAGCGCCCAGGCGACCAGCGAGGCCGGGCCGGCGACGCGGGCCGCGGTCAGCGCTCCGAGCAGCCAGCCGGAGCCGATGATCGAGCCGAGCGAGACGAAGGTCAGCCCCACCAGGCCCAGCCGCGGGGCCATCCCGCTGCCGGGGCCACGCGTCGGGTCGGGCGATCCGGGCGGAGCCTGGCCGGGCCCGGCCGAGCCCGTCTCCCGTCCAGGCGTCGAAGGCGACGGCACCGCGACGGCGCGGTGCCTCGCGGCCGGTTGGCTTCCGTACATCACCGGCCGCCTCTCGAAATACAGTTCTGTCGCGATTAGCTGGGCGTGGCCGTTAGTTGCCCGACCATAGCGACCCGCAGTGCACACTCACCGGCTTGGGCGGTATTTCCAGTGAATTGGCGGAAGCCCTCGTGGAATCTCGGTCGTCGGCACTGCGGTCGCGAGGCCCAGTGTCCTTCCAGCCGTCGTGCGCTGCCCGTTGACGAGCCTGTGACGTGGGCCCTTCCGGCCTCGCGGCCGGCTTCAGGCCGTAATGGCGATTAACCAATGAACCGCCGAGGCGCCCGTTTCGCGGACCCGCGAGAAAGCGGAAAAACGACGTGACATCGGCCATCCCGGTCGGGCAGAATACCGGCCATGCTGCTGACCCTGACCACGACCGCGCCCGCGGCAACAGGGCCCCCATCCGGCGGTCCCTCAGCAACCGGGCACCCGGTAACGGCGGCTCCCGCGACCGATCTTGGTTTCCTGCTGCACAAGCATCCGGACCGGGCCCAGCGGTTCGACACGGCCGCGGGCGGCGCGTACGTCTTCTACCCGGAGGCCACCGCGGCCCGCTGCACGGCGGCGCTCCTGCTCGACGTCGACCCGGTCGGCCTGGTCCGCGGCAAGGGCAACAGCCGGGCCACCACGGCGGCCCAGTACGTCGACGACCGGCCCTATGCCGCGTCCAGCCTGCTCGCGGTCGCGATGGCCGCGGTGTTCTCGACCGCCATGGCCGGCATCTGCAAGTCCCGGCCGGAGCTCGCGGCAACGCCACTGCCCCTGGAGATCCGGGTCCCGGCGCTGCCCTGCCGGCGGGGCGGCGCCGCGCTGGCCGAGCGGCTGTTCGCCCCGCTCGGCTGGCGGGTCGACGCCGTCACGGCGCCGCTCGACCCGGCCTTTCCCGAGTGGGGCGACGCCCCGCACCACGACGTGACGTTCACCGGCACCGTCCGGCTCGCCGACGCGCTCACCCAGCTCTACGTGCTGCTGCCCGTGCTCGACGACGGGAAGCACTACTACGTCGGGCGCGACGAGATCGACAAGCTGGTGCGTGAGGGCGCGAGCTGGCTGCCCGGCCACCCCGAACGCCACCTCATCGCCCGTCGCTACCTCGCTCACCGAGCCGGCCTGGCCTCGGCCGCGCTCGCCCAGCTCGGCACCGTCGAGGACGTCCCGGTCGACGCGGTCTCGGCCGGCTTCGAACCAGGACTGGTCGCGGTCGACCAGGATCCGGACGCCGACCTCACGCCCGACGACCCGGCGGCGCCAGGGGCCGCGGCCACCGGCGACCAGGCCGCGCCAGAGCCCGGCCCGGACGCTCCGGCCGAGGCGGCGTCGCCCGTCGCCGAGCGCGCGGCCGAGACGCCGGAGCCGTCCCGGCCGCCGTCGTTGGCCGTCCAGCGCAGGCGAGCGATCATGGACGTTCTGCGGGCGGCCGACGCCCGCCGGGTCGCCGACCTGGGCTGCGGCGACGGGAAGCTGGTCGGCGAGCTGCTCGCGGACGCGCGGTTCACGGAGGTCGTCGCGGTCGACGTCTCGCACCGCGCGCTGGAGACGGCCGCGCGCCGGCTGCGGATCGACCGGATGCCCGAGCGAGTCCAGGCCCGGCTGCGGCTGGTCGCCAGCTCGCTGACCTACCGGGACGCGCGGATCGCCGGCCTCGACGCCGCCGTGCTCTGCGAGGTGATCGAGCACGTCGACCCGCCGAGGCTCCCGGCCCTGGCCGCGGCCGTGCTCGGCGAGGCCCGCCCCCGGCTCGTGGTGATCACGACGCCCAACGTCGAGTTCAACGTCCGCTACGAGGGTCTCGCTCCGGGCGCGCCACGCCACCGCGACCACCGGTTCGAGTGGACCCGGGCCGAGTTCGCCGCCTGGGTCGAGGACCTTCTCACCCGCTACCCCTACACCGCCCGCCTGGGCGGCATCGGGACCGCCGATCCCGCGCTCGGCACCCCCACCCAGCTCGCGGTCCTCGAACGGGTCGCGTGAGGCCCACATGACCCTGGAAGAGCCCGAAAAGATGACCGAAGGACCCGAGCCGGCAACGCCGGTGGCGCTGGACATCCCCGAGACCTGCCTGGTCGTCCTCGTCGGCGTCTCGGGGTCGGGGAAGTCGACCTTCGCCCGGACCCATTTCGCGCCGACCCAGGTGCTCTCGTCCGACTTCTGCCGCGGCCTGGTCGCGGACGACGAGAACGACCAGGCCGCGACCGGCGACGCCTTCGAGGTGCTGCACTACATCGCCGGCAAGCGGCTCGCGGCCGGCCGGCTCACCGTCGTCGACGCGACCAACGTCCAGTCCCGCGCCCGCCAGCCGCTGGTCGAGCTGGCCAGGCGGCACGACGTGCTGCCGGTGGCGATCGTGCTCGACCTGCCCGAGCAGGTGTGCCTCGCGCGCAACTCCGCCCGGCCGGACCGCGACTTCGGGGCGGCGGTCATCCGCCGCCAGCGCTCCGAGCTGCGCCGGTCGATGAAGGGCCTCGCCCGGGAGGGCTTCCGGCGGGTCCACGTGCTGCGCTCCGAGGCCGAGGTCGCCGCCGCGACGATCAGCTACACCCGGCTGTTCACCGACCTGCGCCACGAGACCGGGCCGTTCGACGTGATCGGCGACGTCCACGGCTGCCGCGCCGAGCTGGAGGGGCTGCTCGTCAAGCTCGGCTACGAGCTGAGCCGCGACGACGCCGGCCGGCCGGTCGGCGCGAGCCACCCCGAGGGCCGACGGGTGATCTACGTCGGCGACCTGGTCGACCGCGGGCCGGACACCCCCGGCGTGCTGCGCCTGGCGATGGGCATGGTCGCCGACGGGACCGCGTTCGCCGTCCGGGGCAACCACGAGGACAAGCTGGTCCGGGCCCTGGCCGGCAAGAAGGTGACGATCGGGCACGGCCTCGCCGAGTCACTCGAGCAGCTCGGGGCGCAGAGCGCCGAGTTCCGCGCGCAGGCCACCGAGTTCTGCGACGGGCTGATCGCGCACTACGTCCTGGACGGGGGCCGGCTGGTCGTCGCCCACGCCGGGCTGAAGGAGGTCTACCACGGCCGGGCGTCCGCTCGGGTGCGCTCGTTCGCCCTGTACGGCGACACCACCGGCGAGACCGACGCCTACGGCCTGCCGGTGCGATATCCGTGGGCCAACGAGTACCGGGGCAAGGCGACCGTGCTCTACGGCCACACCCCGGTGCCCGAGCCAGAGTGGATCAACAACACCCTCTGTCTCGACACCGGCTGCGTCTTCGGCGGCGCGCTCACCGCCCTGCGCTACCCCGAGCGCGAGCTGGTCTCCCTCCCGGCTGCCCGCGTCTACTTCGAGCCGGCCCGCCCGCTGGCCGACCAGCCACCGCCCACGGACTCCCCAGGGTTGAGCGAGGCCGCGCCGTCGGTGGATGTCGACCCGGCCTCGGCCGAGGCGCTGCTCGCTCCCCTCGGCCCGGCGCTTCCCGCCGCGGCGCGGCCCGCCGGGCACCGTGCGGACGACCTGCTCGACATCACCGACGTGCTGGGGCGGCGGATCGTCGAGACACGGCACGGCGGCCGGGTCCAGGTCCAGCCGGAGAACGCGCTGGCGGCGCTGGAGGTCATGAGCCGGTTCGCGGTGGACCCGCGCTGGCTGGTCTACCTCCCGCCGACGATGAGCCCGCCGCCGACCTCGTCGCTGCCCGGCTATCTGGAACACCCGCTCGAGGCCTTCGAGACCTACCGCGCCGACGGGGTCGACGATCTTCTCTGCGAGGAGAAGCACATGGGCTCCCGGGCGGCGGTCGTCGTCTGCCGGGACCAGGGGGTCGCGACGGCCCGGTTCGGCGCGGGCGACGGCACCACGGGCGCGATCGTCACCCGGACCGGCCGGCCGTTCTTCGCCCCGGAGCTCACCGAGCAGGTACTGGCCCGGCTGCGCGCGGCGGCGACGGTGGCCGGGCTCTGGGAGCAGCTCGACGCCGGCTGGCTGGTGCTCGACGCCGAGATCATGCCCTGGTCCGCCAAGGCCACCGAGCTGATCTCCCGCCAGTACGCGGCGGCCGGAGCGGCCGCCCGCGGCGCGCTGCCGGCGGCGGTCGCGGCGCTCGCGGCCACGGCCGAACGCGGCATCGACGTGGCCGACCTGCTGGCCAAGACGCGCGACCGGCTGGACAACGCGGTCGCGTTCACGCACGCCTATCGCCGGTACTGCTGGCCGGTCGACGGCCTCGACGGGCTGAAGATCGCCCCGTTCCAGCTCCTGGCCGCCGGCCCGGCCAGCGGTGCCGGCGCCACCCAGGTGGATCACCCGCACAGCTGGCAGCTGGCCCTCGCCGACCGTCTCGTCGCCGCCGACCCGGAGCTGGTCGTCACCACCCGCAGGTACGCGGTGCGCGCGAGCGACCCGGCGTCGGTGGCCGCGGCCGTCACCTGGTGGGAGGACCTGACCGACCCCCGGGCCGGCGGCGAGGGCATGGTCGTCAAGCCGGCCGCCGGCCTGGCCCGGGGCTCACGCGGCCTGGCCCTGCCGGGCATCAAGGTCCGCGGCCGGGAGTACCTGCGGATCATCTACGGCCCCGACTACACCAGGCCCGAGAACCTGGACCGGCTACGCGTGCGCGGCCTGGGCCGCAAGCGCTCGTTGGCCTTCCGCGAGTTCGCGCTCGGGCTGGAGGCGCTGGAGCGGGCGGCCGCCGGCGAGCCCCTCTGGCGCGTGCACGAATGCGTCTTCGCCATCCTCGCCCTGGAGTCCGAGGCCGTAGACCCCCGCCTGTAGCACCCCGAAAGAGCCTCCCCCGACCCGGCCATGGCGCGATGTTGGCCGTGCGACAACCGCGGTCAGCGCTGGCGGCCGCGGCGGAGTCGCACCGTGTCGTCGACCGACGGCTGCGGGGGGAGCCGCATGGTCTCCTCCACTCCGCTTGCCGGGAGCAGCAGCATCGTTTCATCGACGCGCCCTGGCGGGGGCGGGGGCGCCGGCGGCACCGGCCGGTCCGATCCCGACCGACGCCGAGACCGGGACCTGCCCGACTCGGCCTGGGCCGGCGCCGGCGCCTGGGCCGGCCGGCTGGCGCCACGCCGGCTCGGCTCGGCTCGGCCGGACCCGGTCATGGCCGACCGGATCTCCTCGGGCATCGGGATGACCATCGTGGACGCGCGCATGCCGGGCGGACGCCGCAGCCGCCGGTGGGCGCCGGCGGCCGCACCCTTGTCCTTCAGGAAACCAGGGGTGAAGTTCTTCAGCTTCAAGACACGTTTCTCCAGGCCGAACCAGCTGAGGGCCGCGAGCGCGAGGCCGCCAGACAGGCTGAGGACGGTGTAGACCGTGAGACTTCCCTTGGCCAGCCCGAACACAGCGAGGAGCTGCTGCACCGGCATCGTGAAGATATACAGACCGTAGGAGAAGTCGTTGCGCAGCAGCTTGGGCATCGGCACCCGGGTCGCCACCCACAGGCACGCGTACGCCAGCGGCGGACCGGCCCAGATGTAGGCGTGGTCGAGGGCCACGTAGGCGACGGCCACCTCCACCAGCGCGAGGGCGCCGAGTGCGTCCGAGAACGGGATCTTGTCCTGGAAGAGGCACATAAGTGTGCCGGACAGGAACAGCAGCGCGAACCGGGTCACCGTCTGCTGGTGCGCGAAGGCACCTCCCGCGACCGACGGCGCGACGTCGTGGAACGCGTATGCCGCCCACATCACGCCGAAGATGCCGAGCACGACTCCACGCCGGGCGAGCAGCCCGACCGCTCCCAGCGCGGCGATACCGAGGTAGCAGGCGACCTCCCAGCGCAGCGTCCAGATCGAGCCGTCCCAGACGGCCGGGAACGGGACGTGCGCCGGCGTGCCCGCGACATCCCAGAACCCGATGTCGAGCAGGCAGTTGCGCAGCACGTACTGGACCGGGCCGTGCGCGTCGGTGAAGAGGCCGCCGAGCGAGTTGTGGTCGTGGTACCAGGCGATGGGCGCGGCGAGGAACGCGGTGCCGAGCAGTGCCGCCCAGAACGCGGGAAAGATCCGGAGTATCCGGTTCCACAGGTACCGGCCGGTCGGAAGACCGAGCCGGCTGCCGGTGATGAGGAAACCGCTGATCACGAAAAACGCGTCGACCGCGAACTTCGCGATCTCGCCGTGCCCGATGCTGATGCCGTCGCCGTGGCCGGCGATCGTCCGGCTGTGCGAGATGACCACGGTCGCGGCCAGTAACAGCCGAATCATGTTCAGGCTGTTACCAGACCGATTGAAGGCCGTGCTGAGCGGGCGAGCGGCCAGTCCGAGTCCCACCGCGTGTCTCCCAGGAGGTAGCGGCCCAGCGCCCCCACGACGAGACCGCCGACCATGACACTCGATCACATTCGGACCAAAGGCCCCAATTATGTACGTCGATCGCGGCAAGTCTACTTCCCGACAATCCACCCAATACGACCGGGTGTGTGGATCACCACAAGTCGGGTGCCAGACCGCCCTTTGATCGCTACGCTCCGCCAACGCCGCGCCTGTACAGCAGCCGACAGACCGCCGCCGCATGGACTGGCGACGCGACTCGCGCAACTCCGGCGGCGCGGGGCGGCCCCGAAACGAGTGACCCGGAACACGCCGCCGCGACGTCTTCTCGCCACCACCACCGCGACATTCGTAGTAGCCCCACCATCCCCTTCATGGAAATACGGTGGGAGCCCTTCCTGAAAACTCCCCGCACGATTCGGGTGACACCCATCCACGCCTCGGATCGTTTGTCTGGCCGCCACCGAATATCACGGTCGAGCCGCACGTCAGGGGCGCTTTCTGTCAGCTTTCCGCCAGCCGTAGGCGTCTTCGGTGTCCGGTCCACGTCATTTCTGGAAAAGAACAGAACGTCCGCGTACCAATGAGGCACGAGGTTCACAGCAGAACCCGCGGACCCCAAGGATGTGCACGATGTCGAGCACCGTCTCCGATTCCGACGCCGAGCTGTTCGCCGGCCTCACCCTGACCGGCGAGCCCGAGGTGGCCGCGTTGCGGGCCGCGGTCCGCGGCGTCGTCCTCGAGCCCGGGGACCCCGGCTGGGACGCGGCGCGCGGCGCCTTCAACCTCGTCATCGACCAGCGGCCCCGGCTGATCGCCATCCCGGCCGACGCGGCCGACGTCGCGGCCGTGCTGCGCTTCGCCGACCTGTCCGGGCTGCGCGTCGCCCCGCAGCGGACCGGCCACAACGCCGCACCACTCGGCTCGCTCGACCGGACGATCCTGCTGCGCACCGACGCTCTGCGAGAGGTCCGCATCGACGCAAGCCGCCGCCGCGCCCTGGTCGGGGCCGGCGCGAAGTGGGCGGACGTCGTCCCGCGGGCCTCCGAGCTGGGCCTGGCCGCGCTGCACGGCTCGACCCCTGACGTCAGCGTCGTCGGCTACACCCTCGGCGGCGGCCTCGGCTGGTACGCCCGCGCGCTGGGCCTCGCGTGCAACAGCGTCACCGGAATCCAGGTCGTGACGCCGGGCGCGGAGCCGCGCTGGGTCGACCCGGACGTCGAGCCGGAGCTCTTCTGGGCGCTGCGCGGCGGTGGCGGCAACTTCGGCGTCGTCACCGCGATCGAGTTCGTGCTCTACCCGGTCGCCGAGGTCTACGCCGGAGTGCTGTTCTTCCCGTGGGAGCGGTCGTCCGAGGTGCTGCACGCCTGGGAGCGCTGGACCAGGACCGTGCCGGACGAGATGACCTCCGTCGGCCGCATCCTGCAGTTCCCGCCGTTCGAGGAGATCCCGGAGCCGTTGCGCGGCAAGTCCTTCGTGCTGGTCGAGGGCGTCTTCCTCGGCGACGAGGAGGCCGGCGCGCGGCTGATCGAGCCGCTGCGCGCGCTGGGCCCGGTCCTGGACACGTTCGCCATGGTCGCGCCCGCGGGCATCGCCGAACTGCACATGGACCCGCCGACCCCCTCGCCCTACCAGGGCGAGAGCCAGGTGCTGGCCGACCTCACCCCCGAGGCCGTCGACCGGTTCGTCGCCGCCACCGGGCCGGGCTCCGGCTCCCCGCTGGTCAGCGCCGAGATCCGCCACCTGGGCGGCGAGCTGGACCGGGTCCGGCCCGGGAGCGGGGCGCTGTCCCGGATGCCCGGTTCCTACATCTTCTTCGGCGTCGGCATGACCCCGGTGCCCGAGAGCGTCCCGCCGGTGCACCGGGCGCTCGCGGCCGCGAAGGAGTCGCTGGCGGAGCTGGCCAGCGGCCAGTACCTCAACTTCGTCGAGACGGCCGTCGACGCGGCCGAGCTGTTCCCCGCGGACGCCTACGCCCGGCTGCGGGCCGTCCGGGCGGGCGTCGACCCGCGCGGGGTGGTCAAGGCCAACCACGAGATCCGGGTCGCCGAGGCCGGCAACTGAACCGGCCCGATCAACCGACGAAGCGTCCCCCGAGCGAGGCTCGGGGGACGCTTGTCAGGCACTTTCACCGGCCCGGACCACCAGAGTCAGCTGGCCCGGCCGTCCGGGTGGATCTCAGAGGTGGACGGACTTGACCGATCCGTTGGCGTTGAGCAGCAGCTGACGCGACGGTCGCGCGCCGAAGTTGAAGAAGCTGCCCAGGCCGGACGTCCGGGTGTCGAACGACGCGTCTCCGAGCCGGCCGAGCGACCAGTTGTTCTCGATGAAGGTCAGGGCCGAGGTCTGGTCGGTGTAGCCGTGGTCGACGTAGTTCGCCTTCGAGTACGGCGAGATCACCAGCAGCGGGAGCCGCTGGCTGGGACCGCACCGGTCGAGGTAGCCGCCCGCGGCCTTGGCCTTCGCGGTCGCGCAGACCGCGGAGTCGCTGGCCGCGTCGGTCGAGCCGTTCAGGATCGTCGGCGCGACGTGGTCGTACCAGCCGTCCGAGTCGTCGTACGCGATGACGACGGCGGTCGAGCTCCAGTCCTTGGACTGCTGGATCTTGTTGATCGTGGAGGTCAGGAAGGTCTGCTCGTCGGCCGGGTCCGAGTAGCCGGCGTGCCCGTCCTGGTACTCCGCCGCCTTCAGGAAGCTGACCGCCGGCAGGTTGTTCGCCGACAGCGCCGCGTCGAAGTCGGTGAGGTCGTAGTTGTGGTTCGCCTGGTCGGTGTGGCCGATCTCGGCGACGGACGTCGGCGGCAGGTGGTGCGGGTTCGAGGTCGAGGCGTAGTACTCGAACGGCGAGTGGTGCGGGCTGTAGTCCACCGAGCTGTTGCCACCGATGTTGGTGTGGGTGGCGCCGCAGACCGCGTAGGTGCCGGAACCCGCGTAGGCGGTGGTCGGCTTGAAGCCGCCCTGGAACCAGCCCCACGTCACGCCCTTGGCGTTCAGCAGGTCACCGACGTTCTTGCCCGACATCGAGGCGAGCGCGTTCGTCGCCGTGTGGTTCTTGTCGGCGCAGTCGTCATACAACGGGTCAGGGTCGTTGATGACGGTGCCGACGCCGCTCGCGTTCGGCGAGAGGACCGTGTAGGCGTCCGGGGTTGCCGTCTGCGCGCCCGTCTTCGGGTCGTGCGAGGTCACGCCGTGGGTCTGGCCCGAGATGAGGTTCAGCGCGCCCGGGGTGGACGGGCCGAACGTGGTGTCCCACGAGTTGTCACTCATCGCGAAGTACTGGGCGTAGTTCCACAGCCCGGTGACGGTGTTCCCGTCGTAGTAGTCCATCGCGAGGCCCGGCGTGCCGTACAGGTTCCCGCTGCAGGTGTCGACGCTGACGCTCTGCGGGAACAGGTCCATCTTCCCGCCGTCGACAGCCTTCTGCTCGGCGCCGTAGCCGTGGTTCTGGTCGCAGGTCAGCGCCTGCGCCGAGGTCAGCCGGGCCGGGGAGTAGGTGTTCGGGTTCTTGAACAGCGCCCCGCTGAACAGCAGGTTGTTGTCGTACGGGCTGAACGGCCGCGGGGTGAACTTCGTGCCGTCGGTGTTCGTCGCGAACGGGTACGTCCCGAAATAGTGGTCGTAGGAGACGTTCTCGTCGAAGATCACAACCACGTGCTTGATCGGCGTGGTGGTGGATGCCGACCGGTCCACTGGCTGGGTCGCCGAGGACGGCTGCATCTGGAAGATCGCGATGCCTGCCGCCGTTGCGACCGCGGCGGCGGCAGCGATGCCGCCACGCCGCAGGCGCGTACTGAGGGTCACGCATTTCTCCTCTCGTCAGGGCCCCTCGGATCACCTCCATCGGACGGCGACAAGGCCGGCCGCCGAAGTGCCCAGCGAGGCAGCGTCGTCCTCTCAGACGGCCTGACGGCGCCAGCCAACCAACGAGAAAGCGAACGCTTTCCGTCCAGTAACCGTGAACGGCACCAATACCGTGACCATTAGGTCAGGTTTACATTAGTTACAACGGATCCGCTTTTAATCTACAAAGGAGTAGAGGCTCCGGGGTTGGTCGGACCAGTGTGTCCGTTACCGCTTTCCGGCCGCCGCCGATTCAGGCGAGCAGTGCCCGGCCGAACCAGTCGGCGCCGTCCCGCACGCCGGGCAGCGCGAAGAAGTACCCGCCCCCGAACGGCACGATGTAGTCCGTCAGCGGCTCGTCGGCCAGCCGCCCCTGCACCGCCGCGAACTGCCGCTCCAGATCCTGCTGGAAGGCGGTGAAGACCAGGCCCATGTCCAGGTTGCCGTTGCTGTCCAGACCGCGGTCGTAGTTGTAGCCGCGCCGCAGCGGGACGCTCGCCGCGGTCTCGGGGGTGCGCGGGTTCGCCAGCCGGATATGAGCGTCCAGCGGGATCTTCCCGCCGGTCGCGTCGTCGGAGTAGCTGGGCGTGTCCGCCTCGACGGTGCCCGACAGCGGCGCGCCCGAGTCGCGGCGGCGGCCGATCATGCGCTCCTGCTCGGAGATCGTCACCCGGTCCCAGAACTCGACCAGCATCCGGATCAGCCGGACGACCAGGTAGCTGCCACCCGTGGCCCAGGCCGGCTCGTCCCGGGCCGCCCACAGCAGCCGGTCGGCGACGGCCGGCGTGGCCACCGCGGGGTTCGCCGTGCCGTCCTTGAAGCCCATCAGGTTGCGCGGCGCGCCGTCCGGGCGCGGCGGCGACAGGAAGCCGTCGACCCGCCAGCGGGCCTGCATGCCGCCCCTGGTGTGCCGGGTGAGGTCACGTATCGCGTGCAGCGGGGAGTCAGGGGCGTCGGCGCAGATCTGCACGACCAGATCACCGTCGCACTGGGCGCGGTCCAGGCTGTCGTTCGGGAACGTCGGCATCGTCGTCAGCCGGCGCGGGCGGGCCGGGCCGAGCCCGAACCGTCCGTCGAACAGGGACGCCCCGACGCCGACCGTGACGGTCAGGCCGGTGCCGGTGAGGGTCGGGCCCAGCACGCCGGAGTCGGCCGGCGGCGCGGAGATCCCGTCGTTCGGCGGGACTCCGCCGGTGGCGAGCAACCGGGTCCGGTCGGTCAACGCGCGCAGCAGGTCGGTGAGCTCGCCCCTGGAGCGGGCCGTCACGTCGAAGGCGGCGGTGACCGAGTAGGCCTGCGCGGGCAGGAGAATGCCGGCCTGGTGGGTTCCGTGGAACGCCACGAACCGGGCCGGCCGGACCGTCGCGCCGGTCGGGACGGCGGCGGCGGGCGCCTGCGCCACCGCGGTGCCGGCCGCCGCCGTGGCGCCGCCACCCGCGGTCGCGGCGGCGGCGGCCAGCGCCGAGCCGCGCAGCAGGGAACGCCGGTCCAGCCGGCGGCCCCGCTCCGGGGACCCCCACCCGCGGGCGCCGCCGCCGTCCACGCCCGCCGTACCGTCGCCGGTCAGGTCACTCACTGTGTCCGCCTTGGCTCGCAGATCGACGCGATCGGGGCGAGCTGCTCGCTCAGCTCGCTGAAGTCGCTGTCGACCCGTTCTCGGTCGGGGACGCTCAGGTCCGCCAACGCCGGGTAGGTGCCGTCCGGATGCTGGAACGCGGCGAGGTCCCGGTCGGTGGTGGCGATCAGCGGGTCCAGTGCGGGAAGGGCCGGGTAACGGCTCGTCAGCAGGGGCCGGAGTAGTCCCAGGACCGTTCGCGTGCCGTCCAGGTTCGCCCGCGCGGTCGCGAGCTCGGAGCCGCTGCCGAGGTCGTCGTGCCCGGTCAGCGTGAACTGAAGGGTGTTCTCCGTGATCTCGTGGGCCCGGATCGCGATGTCGAGCGGGTCGATCTGGGCCTGCGGGAACGCGGACTGGAGGTCGGTCTCGGCCGTGACGAGGGCGTCCGCGGCCGGACCGAGGCTCGCGGCGCTCTCGCCATGCCACAGCCCGTACTCGAGGCGGTGGAACCCGGTGAAGCCCGAGTCCTGGAGCCCGTCGGGCAGCCCGTCGGGACGGCCGTTGATCGCCGAGTCCGCGGTGTCGAAGGCGCCGTAGGCAGCGCCCAGCCGCTCATAGGCGAGGTGGGCCGGGAGCCAGTCCCGTCGGGCGGCGGCCAGGTCACCGCGCCCGATGTCGGCGCTCAGCGTCCGAGTCAGGCCGATCAGCCCCGGTAGCGCGTTGTTGACGTACGTCTCGTAGGCCCTGGCGACCGGGACCAGATCGTTCCGGGTGACCGGAAGCACCGGCGCGACGGGGGTCCGCAGCGTGCCACCGATCGTCACGGTCGGCCCGGTGATCGCGGTGTCGTCCTCCATCACGCAGCGGAACGCATAGCTGCCATGACCGAGCATGATCCGCAGGTGCGCGCTGGCGCCGGAGCCCAGCGGCTCCACCTCGGCGTAGACGGCGCCGCTGGCCGGGTCGATGAGCTGGGCGTCGCCGTTGCGCAGGTCGGTGTTGACGAGCAGGAAGTCCTGCTGGCCGGCGGCCGGCTTCGTCCAGCCCGTCCCGCAGCCGCTCAGCCCGATCGAGATCCGCGGCGACCTCACCGGCTGCTCCGCGGACGCGCCCGAGCCGCCCCGGCCGAGGGTCAGTCCCAGCGTCACGCCCACGGCGGCGATGACCACCACACCGCCTACGACAAGCATCCACCTTCGTCGCACCGGCGAAATCTAGGCGGCCGGGCGGGCCCGATGGCCGGTTCGAGCCGAGACGTCATCCGAAGTTCCCGTGACGTTCGCCCGGGGCCTGGAGCATCGAAAATCCGTGGTGAGGCTACAACCAGTCGCGGCGTTTGAAGGCGACGTAGAGAAAGCCAGCGCAGCCGAGAAGGACGCCGACGCTGACGGCGAAGCCCCATTCCTTGCCGAAGCCCGGATAGGGAACGTTCTGGCCGTAGAAACCGGTGATCGCGGTGGGCACGGCAATAACCGCGGCCCAGGCGCTCAGCCGTTTCATGATGAGGTTCATCCGGTTGCCCTGGATGGTCAGGTTCGTCTCCAGGATCGTGGTGACCAGGTCCCGCAGGCTCTCGGTCCACTCCGTGGCGCGCAGCACGTGGTCGTAGACGTCCTGGTAGTAGGGCGCGATCTCGGGGCTGACCAGATGCAGGTCCCGACGCATGATCGTGTTGACGACCTCGCGCATCGGGAGGACCACCCGGCGCAGCAGCACCAGGCTCTTGCGCAGTTCGTAGCTGCGCCGCTGGACGGCGCCGTCGTGCGGCGCGTCGTCGAACAGCAGGTCCTCCAGCGTCTCGATCTCCGTGTCGAGGCTCTGCACGGCGGCGAAATGCTGGTCGACGATGAAGTCGAGCAGCCCGTGCACCAGGTAGCTGACGCCGTACTGGCCGAGTTCCTGGCCGACCTCGCCCCAGTGCGCGAGCAGGCCGTCGACGTCGAAGCCCTCGTCCTGGCGCACGGTCACCAGCGCCTTTTGCGTGATGAACGCGGCGACCTCGTGCGTGGCCACCTCGCCGCTGTCCCGGTCGAAGCTCACCGAGTAGGCGTTCAGGAACAGATGGCTGTCGTACCGGTCCAGCTTCGGGCGCTCACGCGGGCTGACGGCATCCTCGACCGCCAGCGACGAGAGGTTCAGCTCCTCGCTGATGACGTGCAGCTCGTCCGGTCGCGGCGCGCACAGGTCGAGCCAGACGACGGTGTCGGGCTCCTCCAGATAGTCGCTGACCCGGGCGACCGGGAAGCCCTCGGCCTCCAGCTTGCCGGCCCGGTAGACCCTGGTCCGAGGTGGCTCGCGGCCGACCCGGTTCGTCGGATCGGCATCCGGGTCCACCCGGCACGCGAGATTCGAGGACCCGTTCCAACCCACCGTTCCGCCCGGCCGGCCCGGATTCCCCGCCGTCGCGTCACCCATCGGATCCACCCTCCTGACGCCTGGCCAAGCCGACCACGGCCTCTATCCGAGCATGGCGAAGAATCTGACCGCCTCCAGGGTGATTCTCCGGACAAGACCCCACGCAACCGTCACCCGAGGATGCCAGGTGCCCAAGGTCCGGACGACGCCGTCCGGGCCGCCTACATCGTCAACGGGACGCGAGCGCCGCCGGACGGACGCGGGGTGTTGACGACGACGTCGATGCCGGACGGGTCGTCGTCACCGACCAGGCGGGCGGCGTCGATCCGGCCGCCCGCCGGCACGTCGAACCAGAGGTCGATCTCGACCGCATCCCGGGCACCGAGGGTGATCGAGTCCGGCTGCCGCTTCGCCCGCATGACGTCGAAACTCGGTGCGTACGCCTTTCCGGCGGAGTCCACCAGGCGCTGCCTCCCGGTGACGAGGTCATGGAAGGTCGAGTCGATGTTCTCGACGACGACGCCGAGCCGGCAGTACTGGCCCTTGGCCTCCAGCTCCGCGTGCGTGCCGAAGGCCCACCGCATCCCGCAGGTCAGCCCGGTCGGGCGGAACGTCAGGTTGCCGTAGCGGACGGCCGCGGCGTGCTGGACCTTCTCCTGCGGCCGGACCGCCCGGTCCGCGGACCGCCCCGCCGGGGCGGACAGCCGGCCGCCGAGAAATCCGAACCCACCGCCGACGGCCAGCAGCCCGACGGCCGCGCCCACCACCAGCAGCCGCTTGACGCGCCGTGGCTCGCGGGCCCGCCGCCGGGTGGCGCCCGTCGCGTCATCGCTCACCGCGTCGTCCTCCCTGGCACCGTCCGGCCCCCAGCCCCCAGCCGCTCGGGCACGCTCGGCTCAGTGCGCGGCGCCGAAGCCGACGTCCTTGGTCGCGACGGTGCCGGCGGTCCGGCCGGGGGCGGTCTGGTAGGTCCAGTACAGGTTGGTGTGCCCGATGACCTGCTCCGGCGGTGGCGCACCCCAGGCGCTCCTGTCGCCGGTGGTGTGCGCGTCGCTGACGAGGACCGCGTCGTAGCCCCGGGTGAAGGCACCGTGCAACGTCGACCGGATACAGGCATCGGTCTCGGCGCCGGCCACGACCAGCCGCCCTACCCCGAGCCCCGCCAGCACGTCTTCCAGCGTGGTGGCCTCGAAGGCGTCGCCGTAGCTCTTCTCGACGAGCGGTTCACCACCGTCGGGAACCAGCTCCGCGACGATCTGCCAGCCCGCCGACCCGCGCACCAGGCTCTCGTCGGAGTGCCGGACCCAGACCACCGGCACGCCGGCCCGCCGGGCCTCGTCGACGAGCTCACGGATGTTCGCCACGACGGCGTCCCGGTCATAGGCCGCGGCGACGACCTCGGTCTGCACGTCCACCACGAGAAGCGCCGTGTTGGGCCGGTCCGCCAGTGTGGTCATCGTTCTTCCCCTGTTCGCCCGGGGTCGCCCTGAGGTCCGTTCTGTCCGTCAGGGTAGACCGGACCACCGACCGTTCAGGCGTCGTCCGACCGGTCCGGAGGCCGCCGGGCGGATCCGTGCGCCAGGTGGATCAGTGCGACAGATGGATCAGTGCGGCAGGACGATCAGTGCGGCAGGACGATGCCGCCGGTCGGCTTCGCGGTCGTCGGCTTGGCGGCGGGAGTGGTGGTCTCGACGGGGAGCTTGATCGAGCTGGTGGTGACCGCCGCGGTCGGGCCGTGGTTGGCCGCCGTGCCCGACGGACTCACCTTCGCCGACGCGGTCGCGGCGGCGCCGGCGGCGCCATTCGAGCCGGCCGACGGGGCGGACCCCGGGCCCGGGGTCGCGACGGGCCGCGGCGCGCCCTGGTCGGCTGCGTCCGTCGGCTGACCAGCGCCGGAGTCGGACGACGCGGCGTCCGCACCGCCGGCCGCCTGCCCCGACGGCGCCAGCGTGTCCTGAAATCCGGGAAAGCCCTCGTTCGGGTCGACCCGCCCGCAGCCGGCCACGAGCGCCAACGCCAGCACCAGGAGCGGCAGCAGCCGCCGCCGGCCAACCCGCGCCCCTCTTGCCCGACAACGACCCATGGTGTAACGCAATGTACTAGCGGCGCCTCGGACCCGGTCCGACCGGTTTCGGGCCCCTGACAGCTCAGTGCGCTCGCGTCATCTTGATCGCGGATTTGGCCCTGGGGCGGTCGTGATGCGGGCGTTTCCATAACCGCCCCAGGGCCAAGACGACGATCAGGCCCGGCGCGGTGTCCGTGGCCAGGATCGCTCGCCGCGCGGGCGTGCCGGCTATCGCTTGTTGATGAGGCCGGCGTCGACGGGGACGACGGTGCCGGTGATGTAGCGAGCCTCGTCGGAGGCCAGCCACAGGACCGCGTTCGAGACGTCGAGGGGCTCGACCAGGTCGACGGGCATGGCGTTGGTCAGCGCGTTGGCGAGCGCCGGGTTGCGCTCCATGATCGCCTTGAGGTCGCCGTCGCCGGCCATCGGGGTGCGTACCGCGGTCGGCGCGACGCTGTTGACCCGGATCATGTGCGGGGCCAGGAAGTTCGCCCACGAACGCATCAGCCCGATGACGCCGTGCTTCGCCGCGGTGTAGGCGAGGAATCCCGACGTGGGAATGCCGACACCGACGAGGCCGCCGGTGGAGCTGGTAAGGATGATCGAGCCGCCCTTACCGCGCTGGAGCATGGACGGAATCGCGACCCGGCCGGTGTTCCACACGCCGGTCATGTTGACGGCGACGACCTCGTCCCATTCCGTCTCCGGGGCGATCGCCTTGCCGCCGGCGCCGATGCCGGCGTTCGCCACGACGATGTCGACCGGCCCGAGCGCGGCCACGCCCTCGTCGAATGCCGCCTGGAGCCCGGCAACGTCACGGACGTCCGCCTTCAACGCCACGATGCGCCGGCCGAGCGCCTCGACCTCCTTGACGGTCTGGTCCAGCTCAGCCTGGGTGCCCATCGGGTACTGGACCGACTCCATCTGCGCACAGATGTCGATGCCGATGATGTCGGCGCCCTCCTCGGCCAGCCGCACCGCGTGGCTACGGCCCTGCCCGCGGGCCGCTCCGGTGATGAAGGCGACCTTGCCGTCGAGCTTTCCCATCGGGTTCTCCGTCCAGTGTCGACCGACCGCCCGGCGTCGGTCGGCTCGGTCTCGGGTCTTGGTGGCGGTTGCAGTGCCTGCGAAAAGTCGCGGCGGTCAGCCGACGCTGATGGGAAGGTGCTCCCAGCCGCGCATGGTGGAGGTCGAGGACAGCGCCGAGTTGTCCCAGTCGACGTCCCAGGTGGGAAAACGCGCGAGGATCTCCTCGAGCGCAATACGGCCTTCGAGTCGAGCCAGCGCCGCGCCGAGGCAGTAATGAGTGCCGATTCCGAAGGTGATGTGCTGGTCGATCTTGCGACGAACATCGAAACACTCGCCGCCGTCCCAACGCCGCTCGTCACGGTTGGCGGAAGCCAGCAGCAACATCATCGCGCTGCCGGCCGGGACCGTCTGGCCGTAGAGCTCCACGTCCTTCGTGACGTAGCGGGCGATCGCGTGGCCGGTGGGCTCGAAGCGCAGCGTCTCCTCGATGGTGTTCGGGATCAGCCCGGGGTTCTCGACCAGGTCCGCGCGCTGGTCGGGGTGCCGGTCGAGCAGGGCGACCAGCCAGCCGATCAGGCGGGCGGTCGTCTCGTTGCCGGCACCGGCCAGCACGGTCACGTAGGTCAGGATCTCCTCACGGGTGAGCGTGCGCGTCGTCCCCGTCTCGTCCTCGAACTCGGCGTTCAGCAGTTCGGTCATGAGGTCGTCGGACGGATGGGCGGCCCGCCAGTCGATGTAGTCGGCGAACAGGTCGGTGTCCATCAGCGCCTTCGCGGACACCTTCATCTGCTTCCCGGGCTCGGTGCGCAGCTTGGCGTCGGCCCGCTCCCGGACCGCGGCCTGGTCGGCCTCCGGGATGCCGAGCAGCATGCCGATGACCCGCATCGGGACCTCGTTGGCGAACTCGGCCATCAGGTCGAAGCTCGCCGACCCGGCGAGACGATCAAGGCACCGGACGCAGAAGTCCCGGATCTCGGATTCCAGCGACATCACCCGCCGCGGCGTGAAGACCCGGGCGAGCAGGCGGCGATGGAGGTCGTGGATCGGCGGGTCCTCCATGAGCAGCGTCCCCGGCGGGATCTTGATGTTCGCCTTGATGACCTCGAGGATCGGGCCCCGCGCCGAGGAGAAGGTGGCCCAGTCGACCAGTGACCGGTTGACGTCGTCCCAGTGGCTGAGCACGTAGAAGTCGTGGCGGTCGTTGTAGTAGAGCGGCGCCTCGGCCCGCAGCCGCCGGTAGGTCGGGTAGGGATCCTCGGCGATCTCACGGTCGAACGGATCCCAGTACACCGGGCTCGGGTTGCTCACTCGGACACCTCCCGGCGACGCGCCACCTGTCGAGCTGAGTTTGAACAGCTATTCAAAATCAGCCGCCAGATGGTGTCAAGAAAAGCGCGGCCCTCGGGCAGGATGGAAGAGCCGGTGTCGAGCGAGGGAGGGGTGGATGGCCGAGCCCCGCCGTCGCCGCGCGGCGACCGAGGAGAAGGTGACCCGCGTCCTCGACGCCGCCGAGGAGATCATGCTGCGCGAGGGCTACGCGGCGGTGACCTCCCGCAACGTCGCCGAGCGGATCGGCCTCAAGGCGCCCTTGCTGCACTACTACTTCCCGACCATCGACGACCTGTTCGTCGCGCTGCTGCGCCGGCGTTCCGAGCGCACCGTCGAGCGGATGGAGGCGGCGCTGGCCTCGCCCCGGCCCCTGCAGGCGTGGTGGGATCTCGCCTCCGACCCCCGCGGCACGGCGCTGCTCATCGAGTTCCTCGCGGCGGCGAACCACCGGCCGGCACTGCGGGCGGAGGTCGGCGAGGTCGCCCGGGTGGTGCGGCAGATGCAGATGGCCGTGCTGGACAAGATCCAGACCGAGTACGGCCTTGACCCTGACGTGTTCCCGCCGGCGCTTCTCGCCACCACGATGCAGGGCCTGGCGCTCGGGCTCGTGGCGGACGAGGTGGCCGGCCGCGAGACCGCGCACGAGCAGGCCCGCGCCGCGATGAGCCGCCTGGTCGCGAACCTCGAACAGCGCCGGTCCCGCCGAACTTGACCCAGACACCAGCCGTTCGACAAGTTGGAACAGTAAGTCAAACTCGTCGGAGGCAGTGCCGACACCGACGGCTCGACCTGCGCCCTGAGAGAGGCCGGCTTCCGTGACTGAGCTGTACTGGGACCCGTTCGACAAGGACATCGACGCCGACCCGCACCCGGTGTGGTCCCGGCTGCGGGACGAGGCTCCGGTCTACCGCAACGACAAGTTCGATTTCTACGCGCTGTCCCGGTACGCCGACGTCGACGGCGCGCACCTGGACCCGGCGACGTTCAGCTCGGCGCACGGCACCGTCCTGGAGATCATGAGCCCGGAGCCGATGGACGTCGGGCAGATGATCTTCATGGACCCGCCCGTCCACACGACCATGCGGGTGCTGGTGTCCCGAGCGTTCACCCCGCGCCGCGTCGGCGGCATGGAGGGCGCGATCCGCGCGATCGCCGCCGAGCTGCTCGACCCGCTCGTCGGCTCCGGTGGTTTCGACTACGTCCAGGACTTCGCGGCGCTGCTGCCGTCGATGGTGATCTCCGAGCTGATCGGCGTCGACCCGGAGGACCGCGAGGAGATCCGGCTCACGATCGACGAGTCGCTGCACATCGACGACGACAAAGGCATGATCAACGACATCTCGTTCGCGGCGCAGATCAAGATGCACACGTACCTCTCCGAGCAGATCGAGGCCCGGCGCAAGAAGCCACGCGACGACATGATGACCGCCCTCACCGAGGCGGAGATCAAGACGCCCGACGGCGGCACCCGCCGGCTGTCGACCTCGGAGGCGGCCGACTTCACCAACCTGCTGATCAGCGCCGGTACCGAGACGGTCGCGCGGCTGCTCGGCTGGACCGGTGCGCTGCTGGCCGAGCACCCGGCGGCCCGCGCCGAACTGGTCGGCGACCCGTCGCTGATCAGGAACGCGCTGGAGGAGACGCTGCGCTACGAGGCGCCGTCACCGGTCCAGGGGCGGTTCACCAAGAGCGACGTCGAGCTGCACGGGACCACCATCCCGGCCGGCTCGAAGGTCCTGCTGCTCACCGGTTCCGCCGGCCGGGACGAACGCAAGTACGCCGACGCCGACCGGTACGACATCCACCGCGTGGTCGACAGCCACGTCTCGTTCGGCCACGGCATCCACTTCTGCCTCGGCGCCGGGCTCGCCCGGATGGAAAGCCGGGTGGCGGTGGAGGAGACCCTGCTCCGGTTCCCGAACTGGGACGTCGACCAGGCGAACGCCGTGCGGGTGCACACCAGCACCGTCCGCGGCTACGCGAAACTGCCCATCACGTTCTGAGCTCCGCACCCGGCCCCGGCGATCGCCGCCGGGGCCGGGCCGGGCGAGGCCAGCCGCCGGGCCGGCCCTAGCCGAGCTCTGGCGCGACGTCGAAGTACTTGGCGTACCGGGCGGTCCTGGCCCGGACGTCGGCGAGGTCCAGGCCGGTGTCGGCGAAGGTGTAGCTGTGGCCGCTCGCCGCCCGCGGGTTGTCCCGCAGGAAGCCGGCCATCCGGGCCCTGGCCGGGTCGGGCAGCTCGAAGCCGAACCGGTCGTAGATCGTTTGTACGGTCGCGAGCGGGTCGGCCATCAGCTCGGCGAACGGGACGTCGACGACCTGGCCGGCCGGCACCGTGCCGTCGAGCCGGACGTCGACCGTGCGCTCCGACCCCTCCAGCAGCAGCTCCGCGAACTCGGGCCCGACCTCGTCCCGGTCGACGTCGTCCGAGTACAGCCGGCGCAGCGCGGCCACCATGCTGGTGTTCGAGGCCACCAGGGTCGCGACGTCGCGGTGGGTCTGCACGAGCAGGGCGTCCGGGTACTCGCCCATCAGCTGCGGCAGCGTCCACACGTGCGACGGCCACTTGAGCAGCCAGCGCTCGCCCGGGTGCTCGCTCTGCAGCACCTCCAGGAACCGGCGGTGCCAGGTGTAGGCCGCCGCGACGTGGCCGTCCCGGACCGCGTCGTGCAGCCACCAGCGCAGGTAGCTCGGCACCCGGTACTGGTTCGCGAAGATCGTGCTGGTGAACGCGCTGCCCAGTATCCGGCCGCATTCCTGGGCGAGCCGGCCGCCGAGCTGGTGGATCGCGCGGAACCCGGGGATGACGGTGTCCGTCACGCTGATCAATGCCTCGGCCTCGTCGATGCGTGGGTCCGAGTAGTAGGTCTGGGTGCGCGGCGGCGGCAGGGGCACCTCGACCTCCCAGGTCAGTGGCGCCCGGTGGGCCCGGTCCTGGGCCAGCAGGTCGAACAGCAGGGTGGTGCCGGTGCGGGCCTGCCCGACGATGACCACGGGCGGGACGATGTCGCGGTCCCGGATCTCCGGGTTCTCGCGATGATTCTCAATGAAGTTGTCAAATGATCAAGCTAGGCTGCGGCCGCGATCAGGGGCGGTGGGGCTGGTTGGTAGCAACGGTTGTCGCGCAGGAGCGCCCAGATCACGTTGACGCGACGGCGGGCGAGCGCGAGGACGGCCTGGGTGTGGCGTTTGCCCTCGGATCGTTTGCGGTCGTAGAAGGTTCGTGACTGGTCGTTGTAGCGGATGCTGACCAGCGCGGAGGTGTAGAAGACGCGTTGCAGGCCGCGGTGGTAGCGGCGGGGACGGTGCAGGTTGCCGCTGATCCGGCCGGAGTCGCGTGGGGCCGGGGCCAGGCCGGCGTAGCCGGCGAGGTGGTCGGCGGAGGTGAACGCGGCCATGTCGCCGCCGGTCGCGGCTAGGAATTCCGCGCCCAGTAGGACCCCGATGCCGGGCATGCTCAGCAGGGCGGCGGCGTGTCGGTGGCGGTGAAACCGGCCCTCGATGAGCGTGTCGGTCTGCGCGATCTGCTCGTCGAGGGACATCACCCCCTTCGCCATGTCCGCGACGAGCTGCGCGGCCAGTTGTTCGCCGGGCAGGGTGGTGCGTTGGGAGTTCGCTGCCGCCGTGACGGTGGCGGCCAGTGCGGCGGCGCCGCGAACCTTCTGCGACCGCAGCCACTGTTCGAGCCCGGCCGGGCCGAGCTGGCGGATGGCGGCCGGGGTCTGGACGTGGGTGAGCAGGACCAGCGGTCCGCGGTTGGTCAGGTTCAGGACGCGTTCGAGGGCGGGGCTGATGCCCAGCAGGTGCTCGTGCAGCCTGTTGACCAGGCGAACCCGGTCGCCGGCGAGGTCGCGGCGGCGGGCGACCAGCATCCGCAGCTCGACGATCAGTTCGTCGTCGACGCGCATCGGGGCCAGGTCCCGGCGCATGCGGACCTGGTCGGCGATGATCGCGGCGTCTTTCGCGTCGGTCTTGCCTTCGCCCCGGTAGCCGCCGGCCGCCCGGCTGACCTGATTGCCGGACAGGTAGAACACCTGCTGTCCGTGTGCGACCAGCAGCCCCAGCAGTAACGCGGCTCCGCCTGTGCTGAGGTCGACGGCCCAGTGCACCCGCTCGGCCAACGCGGTGACCTGGCCGAGTAGATCCAGCAGCGTCGGCTCGTCGTTGGCTACCCGGCGCGACAGCATTCGGGCGCCGTCGGCGTCGATCACCACCACATGGTGGTGCTCCTTGCCGATGTCCACCCCGGCCCACACACGCTCCACCCGTGTCTCCCTGCTCTGACCAGCACGTTGTCCACAGACGACCTCGCCGGCTCATCCCTACGCAGCGATCAGATCGCAATTCTCAATCAGCGGCCGAGTCGTCGAGGGGGCGCCGGGCGGCCAATCATGTGAAGCCACTCGTACGGCAGATGCTTGAAAGCCATACCCGACACCCCTGGGCCCCCGGACCCTACGACCGGCCCGAGTCGACCCAAGAAAGACGGTAGGGATGCTTGACGATCCGCAGCCGGTTCGCCAGGTAGGAGGACAGCTCGAACCCGGCTGCCATCTGCCCCAGGTCGCTGAACCTCGCCTCGTCCTCGATGCAGCGCAGCAGGAGCGCGAGCCCGTCCCGCCAGCCATCCCCGCCGAAGAGCTCGTCGTCACCGAAGTCGTCCAGACCCGTGCTCTCCCGCGCGGACGCGAGAAGATCATCTGGGATCACGCGGCTACCTCCACCTGTCGTTCCCCTGAGACGGCGCGAGCCACGGCTCCTCGGTGCAATGCTCCGCCACCCCGCGGTCCAGACTTCGACCGGGTGGTCGATGACACCGCGCCGCGCAGGCCGCTGACCAGGGGCTGTCGGTCAGTGGACAGCCCGGCTCACCCCGCCGGCGGCCGTCAGGCGGCGCGGGGTGTGACGTAGTCGGCGAGGTGCTGGCCGGTGAGGGTCGAGCGGGCGGCGACGAGGTCGGCCGGGGTTCCCTCGAAGACGATCCGGCCGCCGTCGTGCCCGGCACCGGGGCCGAGGTCGATGAGCCAGTCGGCGTGCGCCATCACCGCCTGGTGATGCTCCACGACGATCACCGACTTGCCGGAGTCGACGATCCGGTCGAGCAGGCCGAGCAGCTGCTCGACGTCGGCGAGGTGCAGGCCGGCGGTCGGCTCGTCCAGGACGTAGACGCCGCCCTTCTCCGCCAGATGGGTGGCGAGCTTCAGCCGCTGCCGCTCGCCGCCGGAGAGCGTGGTCAGCGGCTGGCCCAGGGTCAGATAGCCGAGCCCTACGTCGGCGAGGCGGTCGACGATGGCGTGCGCGGCCGGCGTGCGCGCCTCGCCGGCGCCGAAGAACTCCGCGGCCTCCGTCACCGACATCGCGAGCACCTCGCTGATGTCCCGGCCGCCGAAGCGGTACTCCAGCACCGAGGCGTCGAACCGCTTCCCCTCGCAGTCCTCGCAGGTGGTGGCGACGCCCGCCATCATCCCGAGGTCGGTGTAGATGACGCCGGCGCCGTTGCAGGTCGGGCAGGCGCCCTCGGAGTTGGCGCTGAACAGGGCGGGCTTCACGCCGTTGGCCTTCGCGAACGCCTTGCGGATCGGCTCCAGCAGCCCGGTGTAGGTCGCCGGGTTGCTGCGCCGCGAGCCGCGGATCGCGCCCTGGTCGACCGACACGACGCCCGCGCCGGCCGGAATCGAGCCGTGCACGAGCGAGCTCTTCCCGGAGCCGGCGACCCCGGTGACGACGACCAGTACCCCGAGCGGGATGTCGACGTCGACGTCGCGCAGGTTGTGGGTCGTCGCGCCGCGGATCTCCAGCTTGCCGGTCGGTTGGCGCACCGAGGCCTTGATCGAGGCCCGGTCGTCAAGATGACGGCCGGTGACGGTGTCGCCCGCCCGCAGTCCCTCGACGGTGCCCTCGAAGCAGACCGTGCCACCGCCGCTGCCTGCGCCGGGGCCGAGGTCCACGACGTGGTCGGCGATCGCGATCATCTCCGGCTTGTGCTCCACGATGAGCACCGTGTTGCCCTTGTCGCGCAGCCGCAGCAGCAGTTCGTTCATCCGCTGGATGTCGTGCGGGTGCAGCCCGGTGGTGGGCTCGTCGAAGACGTAGGTGACGTCGGTGAGCGAGGAGCCGAGCTGGCGGATCATCTTGACCCGCTGGGCCTCGCCGCCGGACAGCGTGCCCGACGGCCGGTCGAGCGAGAGGTAGCCCAGCCCGATCTCCACGAACGACTCGAGCGTGCGCAGCAGCGACGCCAGCAGCGGCGCGACGGAGGGCTCGGTCAGTCCGCGGACCCACCCGGCCAGGTCGCTGATCTGCAGCGCGCAGACGTCGGCGATGTTGAGGTCCTCGATGCGCGAGGACCGAGCCGACTCGGCCAGCCGGGTGCCCGCGCACTCGGGACAGACCATGAAGGTGACCGCCCGGTCCACGAAGGTCCGGATGTGCGGCTGGAGCGCGTCGGGATCCTTGGACAGCATCGACTTCTGGACCCGCAGGACCAGGCCCTCGTAGGTCATGTTGATGCCGGCGATCTTCATCCTGACCGGCTCCTTGTACAGGAAGTCGTTCAGTTCCTTCTTGGTGTAGTCGCGGATCGGCTTGTCGGGGTCGACGAACCCCGACTCGGTGTACAGCCGGCCGTTCCAGCCGCCCGCGTGGTAGCCGGGAATGGTGAGGGCTCCGTCGGCGAGCGACTTGGAGTCGTCGTAGAGCTCCGCCAGGTCGATGTCGGAGACCGTCCCCCGGCCCTCGCAGCGCGGGCACATGCCGCCGAGCCGGGTGAAGGTCTTCTTCACGGCCTGGCTGTGCCCGCCGCGCTCGACGGTGATCGCGCCGCTCGCCCGGACCGAGGGGACGTTGAAGGAGAACGCGTTGGGCGAGCCGATGTGCGGCTGACCGAGTCGGCTGAACAGGATGCGCAGCATGGCGTTGGCATCGGTGGCGGTGCCGACCGTCGAGCGGGAGTCGGCACCCATCCGCTGCTGGTCGACGATGATCGCCGTCGTCAGCCCTTCGAGCACGTCGACCTCGGGCCGAGCCAGCGTCGGCATGAAGCCCTGCACGAACGCGCTGTACGTCTCGTTGATCAGCCGCTGCGACTCCGCGGCGATCGTCCCGAAGACCAGGGAGCTCTTGCCCGAGCCGGAGACGCCGGTGAAGACCGTCAGCCGGCGCTTCGGGATCTCGACGGTGACGTCCTTGAGGTTGTTCACGCGCGCGCCGTGCACGCGGATCAGGTCCTGGCTGTCGGCGACGTGGGGCGCCGGCGACTGTGTACCTGTCCTCGTGGCCATGCTCATCGCGTCCTCATCTGTTGGCCGGGGCTCCGGATGCTCAGGCGGCTCTGTGCTCAGGCGGCGGGCAGCTGGTCGATGCGTACCAGGTTGCCGGACGGGTCACGCACGGCGCAGTCCTTCGTGCCCCAGAACTGCTCGGTCGGCTCCTGGACGACTTCGGCGCCCGTCGCGCGCACCTTCTCGAAGGTGCCGTCGAGGTCGTCGGTGTGGAAGTGGACGCCGCCCATCGCGCCCTTGGCGACGAGGGCCGCGATGACGTCGACGTCGGACGGGCTGCCCTGCACGAAGTTCGTCAGGACGATCTCGACGCCGGGCTGGGACGCGGCGCCGACGGTGATCCAGCGGAAGCCCTCGTTGGCGACGTCCTTGCGCACCTCGAGGCCCAGCGCGTCCCGGTAGAAGGCCAGAGCGAGGTCGGCGTCGTTGATCTGGACGAAGCAGCGGGCAAAGGTGAGTTCCATGGCCGCAACGCTAAGGAACCGCAGGCCCGCGCGCTTCTCCGATCCTGCTCGGTCGGCGGCTCGGGCGGGTCAGGTCCTTGGCGACGCAGCCCGGCACGCCCGCGAGCGCGCCGTGGTCGCGGGCCCGGTAGGCCGTCGGGGTCTCGCCGACGAGCTCGGTGAAGCGCGCGCTGAACGAGCCGAGCGAGGTACAGCCGACCGCCATGCAGACGTCGGTGACCGACAGGTCGCCCCGGCGCAGCAGCGCCTTCGCCCGCTCGATGCGCCGGGTCATCAGGTAGGAGTAGGGCGTCTCCCCGTACGCGGCCCGGAACTGCCGGGAGAAGTGCGCGGTCGACATCAGCGCGGCCCGGGCGAGCGCGGCCACGTCGAGCGGGCTGGCGTACTCGCGGTCCATCAGGTCGCGGGCGCGACGCAGGTGCGCGAGGTTGGCGAGGTCCTCCGGCGTCACCCTGCCAGGGTATGGGCCCGCGCGGGCCTGGCCGGCGGCCCGGCGGAGCGGCGCTGGCTGCCGCCGCGCCGCCGGGCCGGACGGTCAGGAGCTCTTGACCTTGGCGGCGGCGAAGGCCGCGCCCTGCGTGGTCATCCCGTTGGTCGGGTAGCTCAGGTGGGCGACGCCATTGGCGCCGTTCGCGCAGACGGGGTCGCCCGCGGCGCAGAACTCCTGGGCCTTCGAGCCGTAGAGCGAGCTGGCGGTCGGGATGTGCTGCCCGTACAGCGCCAACGGGTTGCCGAAGACGACGACGGCGGCGACCCGCGGGGCCAGGCTGGCCGGGATCGTCGTGCCGCTGCCCAGCAGGGTGGGAATGCCAATCGCGATGTCGGTGACGCTCGCGCCCTGCGAGTACCCGCCGAGGACGAACTCGGTGTTCGGGCATTTCGCGGCCACCGAGACGACGTGGTTCGACATGTCGGTGGCACCGGCTCCGGCCGAGGTCTGGGCGAGGTCGGCCGCGTAGTTCACGGCATACGAGGTCACCGACTTGCCGGCGAGATCGGAGGTCAACGAGCTGACGAACGGGGTGCCGGTGATTCCGAGGCCGGGCAGCTCACCGCTGCCGCGGGCGAAGACCACCTCGACGTCGGCACAGCCTGCGGGGTTGGCCGGGTTCGAGCCCGACCCGCCGCTTGGCCCGGGACAACCGGCGAGGCCGCCGCCGGTCGCCGCCGCGGCCATCGCCACGAACGAGATGAGGGTTCCTGTCTTCAATGCCATCGTCGCGAGCACCTTCCTCGTCGCTGGCCGCCCGGAGGGGGTTCGGGCGCCATCCCGGCTGGGGGCCGGAATTGGCGCAGAACGTAACGAGGATTTGAACTGCGCCTAATGGCACCTAGGTGACGGGGTTGGGCCACTTATGTCCGTTAAGTCGGAAAACGGCAGGCTCCGGTGATGTTGCCGATAAGGTTGCCGGACTGTGGTCCCAGGTCCGAAGGACCATCGACTGACACCTTTGGGCGCCCCCGTGGACCGCTCGGTACCCACGGCGGGCCGGATCCGACCCGGCCGGTCGGCCGCTTCCCCGCGTCGCGGCCGGACCCCGGAGACGATCTACGCGCAAGGTGCCGAGGTACCACGCGCCGGCGCCGGTCCTCGACGCAGGGCAGCCGGGCCGGGGTACGGGTAACCGCATCGGCCGCACATCTTGACCGGTCGGTACAGGAAACCGAGAATCCGGGGCATGAGCGCACAAGTGTGGGACGAGGTCTTCGACGTCGTCGTAGTGGGAAGCGGCGCGGGTGCCCTCACCTCGGCACTGCTCGCCGCCGATGGTGGCGCGAGCGTCTGCGTCGTCGAGAAGTCCGAGTACATCGGCGGGACGACGGCGGCCTCCGGCGGGGACATGTGGATCCCGTGCAACCGGCACATCGCCGACCAGGACACCCGCGAGGAGGCGATCGACTACGTCACCCGCCTCTCCGACGGCCGTGCCTACGACCCGCACCTCATCGAGGTCTATGTCGACACCGCCGCGGAGGCACTGGACTACCTGGAGACCCACACCGGGCTCGTGACCCGTGCGCACAAGGGGCTGCCCGACTACTACGCCGTCGTTCCCGGCCGCATCCCCGGCACGAAGGACGTCCCGCGGTCGGTCTCCTGCCAGCCCTACCCGGCGGTGGCCGAGCTCGGTGCCGAGTGGGCCGCGCGGGTGAACCCCAGCCCCTGGGTGAAGCCGCCGGAGGTGGCCTACGCCGAGGCGATCGAGGTGGTCCCCCGCGAGGAGCTGCTGCGCCGCCGCGCCGAGGGGTACCGGGCCAAGGGCGGTGGCCTCGTCGCCCCGCTGCTGAAGGCGCTGCTCGACCGCGGTGTCTCGGTTCGCTGGTCCACCCCGGGGCGCGACCTGGTGACGAACGAGGCCGGTGGCGTCATCGGCGTCGTCGCCGGCGAGGACGGTGCGCTCCAGCGGCTCGGGGCGCGCAAGGGTGTCGTCCTCGCCACCGGCGGGTTCGAGTGGAACGAGGACATGGTGAAGACCTTCCTCGGCTACGACGTGAAGCCGTGCACCCCGTGGACCAACACCGGGGACGGCCACCGGATGGCGATGCGCGCCGGGGCGAAGCTCGGCCTGATGACGTCCTTCTTCAGCTACGGCGTCATGCACGACCCCTGGGAGATCGGCCGCGACGGCAACCCGCTGCCGCAGATGGAGATGGGCCTCGGCGCGGGGACGATCATCGTAAACCAGCAGGGCAAGCGCTTCATGCACGGCGGCTACACGTACAACGACTTCTCGCACCCCTTCAACTTCTTCGACCAGCGCAACCCGGGCTTCACGAACAAGGCCCCCGGCTGGTGCGTCTTCGGCGCGGCGAAGTGGGAGGGGAAGGGCGTCTTCGGCGGCCACGTCGTCGACGGCGTCATCGTCGGGCCGAACGGCCAGCCCGCTCCGTCCTGGCTCCTCGTGGCCAACAGCATCCGCGAGCTCGCCGAGAAGATGGGCGTCGACCCGGACACCCTCGAGGAGACCGTGGCCCGCTACAACGAGTTCGCGGAGAAGGGCGAGGACCCCGACTGGGGCGACCCCCAGCAGGTCCGCTCCGCCACCGGCCCCGACACCACGAGCCTCAAGCCGGTTCTCGGGCCGATCTACGGCGCGATCCTGCAGTGGCCGGGGACGCTGGGCACGAGCGGCGGTCCGAAGATCGACGCCGACGCCCGCGTGCTGGGCACCGAGACGCCGATCATCGACGGCCTCTACGCCGCGGGCAACACCGCGGCGTCCGTCCTCGGCGGGACCTACCCTGGCGGCGGCTCCTGCGTCGGCCCCAGCATGGTGATGGGGTACCGGGCCGGCCGCCACGCCGCCGCCCAGCCCACGCGCGACATCAACTGACCTCAGCGGACCTGATCGCCGTTTCGGCCCTGGCGTGGTTGTGATCCAGGCTCGATCGCAACCACCCGAGGGCCGAAACGGCAATCATTAGCCGGGCGAACTCTCGCGCTCGAGACGCGGGCCTGCTGTTCGCCAATTACCAGACGGGAGTCTTTGAAGCTCGACTTTCGCCCGCGGCTACGTCGGAGTTACCAGCGATACCAGCGGCCCCTGCTACCGGTGCTGCTGCCAGAACGCAGGACGAAACCGAGGATCCAGGCCACGAAGACCACCAGGGCGACAATCCACAGAGCGTGGACGGCGAAACCCAGACCACCGAACAGCAGCGCGACGATCAGGATCGCGATAATAAGCGGCATTACGAGCCTCCCGTGAAGATGATAATGGCGCCCTACCCGGGAGTTCCGACCTCAAACCGAGTCGCCGACGGCCTGGGCGTGACGACTCTCGGAGGTGGGACGGAAAGCGACCGGCCCGCCGCACCAGGCCGTCATTGACGCGATGGGAAGGCCGGGTTTATTCGCCCAAAATCGGGTACGCGCGGCCGTGGTGGTATCGAGCGCGCCTGCGTTATCCGGTTTCGCCCGAGACGCTGGCGACCTGCGGCTGGCGACCTTCCGTCGGCAGCTCCGGACCGGACACCCGTCCAAAGCTGTCCGGCCGGCGCAGCAGCAGCGGGCTGGCGAGGATGAGCACCCCCGCGGCCGTCAGCGCCGTACGTGGGCTGGTCGCGTCAGCGAGCAGCCCGCCGAGGGCGGTGAACAGGGCGATGGAAAGACCACTGCTGATCGACCAGGCGGACAGGGTCCGGGCGATCCGGTCTTTCGGGGTGTGTTCGAGCCGGTAGGTCGCGAGCACCGGGCTGAACAGGCTCATGTTGACGATGATGGCGAACTCGACGGCGATCACGGTCACGAGGCCGAGCATGCCCGGGCGGATGAAGGCAAGGCCGATGAGCCAGACGGCTCGCAGCATGCCGGCCGTGCGCAGGACCCGGGCCTGGCCGTAGCGGGTGACCACCCGGCGGGCCAGGCGTGAGCCAACCAGGCCGCCGACGCACGGGACGGCGAACGCGAGACCGTACTGCCAGGGCGGGAACCCGAGCTGGCCGAGCAGCAGCACCGCCAACAGCGGCTCGGTGGCCATGATCAACCCGTTGACGAGCACGGTGTTGGCGTAGAGCGCCCGCAGCCCGGGATGGGCCAGGATGTACCGCCAGCCGTCCAGCAGGTCACCGGCCCGCATCCGGCTGCTCTCGGTTCGCCGCGGGCGTTCCTCCCGGCCACGAATCGCGGTGATCCCCAGCGCGGAGAGCAGATAGCTGAGCGCGTCGGCGACCACGCTGACAACCGGTCCGAACACTCCGATGGCCGCCCCGCCCAGCGGTGGCCCGACGGCGATCGAGCTCCAGGTCGTCGACTCGAACCGCGCGTTCGCCACCAGCAGATCCCGCGGCTGGACGAGGGCCTTCACGTAGGCCCCGGCGGCGGCATTGAACGCGATCTTGGCCGCCGCGACCACGGCCGAGACCACCAGCAGCTGGGCGAAGCTGAGCCGGCCGAACGCATAGGCGACCGGGATCGTCATCAGGGCGGCGAACCGGGCCAGGTCCATCGAGATCATCACGGGCCGCCTGCGGCGATACTCGACCCACGGCCCGAGCGGCAGCGCGATCAGGGCGCCCATGGCCGGTCCGACCGCGGACAGCGCGGACACCTTGGCCGGGCCGGCTCGCAGCACCAGCACGGCGATCAGCGGAAACGCTCCCAGCGCCAGCCCCGACCCATAGGCGCTGACGGCGTAGGCCGCCCACAGCCAGCCGAACCGCCGACCCAGGGACCGTCGCGCCACCAAGGCTCCAACCTTCGCTGGTACAACCCGTCGTTGATCAACCCGATCCAAGCAAGCCGGCGAAAAGCGAGCAAACAACCGAACTCTCGGCGAGCCACAACCTGTTGTTGGGTCAGTAGGTTCCGACGCGTGGATCTCGACGCCGTGCGCACGTTCGTCGCGGCCGCCTTCGGGCTCACGATCGACATGGTCGGGCCCGTGTTCGGCAACGAGGCCTTCCTGGACGAGATCGCCGACTCCGCCGAACTGGCGACCCTGCTCGGCGCGAACTCGCGGTAGCTGTGGCCGGACAGCTATGACCTGCGGCGCATACCGGTGCGCGACCCGGCCCCGGTCTACCCGCTGTCACTGATCTGGCGCGGCGACAATCCGCACCCCGCGCTCGCCAGCGTCCGCGCCTACCTCGACCTCAGACGAACCGACGCGTCCGACACCGCGATCCGGCTGCCGCCGGCTCCTCCGGACCATCCGCCCGATCCTGATCATCGACCGGCGTGGACGGCCCGAACAGGCCGTCGAGGATCGTCGTGACGATGCGCCGCAGTGCCGCGCCGTGGTCGAGGCCGACAGGCACCGCGTCAACCGCCGTATTGATCATCGCCATGACCAGCGCCAGGTCCGCCGGCTCGGCGTCGGGACGCAGCTCGCCGTCGGCCTGGGCCTGGCGGAACGGCGGCGTCAGCGCCTCGATCAGCGCCTCGGTGTACTGAAGCTGCTCCCGGACCGGTAGCTCCAGCATGAGCGCGACCAGCGGGCGCATGGACGCCTGCGTCGAGAACACCATCCCGAGAATGTCCCGGAAGGGGCAGCGGTCGTCCCCGTCCGCGCGGACGACCTCCCGCAGCGCTTCGAGGTTCTGGGCCGCCACGGCGACGGCGAGCGCGTGCCGGTCGGGAAAGTGGCGGTAGACGGTCGCCCGTCCGAGCCCGGCCCGGCGGGCGATCTCGTCGAGCGGTACCGCGTCGGAACCGTCCGCGAACGCCCCGTCGGCGACCCGGAGGATCGTCTCCCGGTTACGGCGGGCGTCATCGCGCCGCGCCGTCAGTGTCGCCACCCTCGCTGCGAGAACACATAACCAGAGTACTCAGCTAAGTGAGATTCGCACCCCGCCCTCTGTCTCGTTTCGTCTCTTACGCTCCGGGGCGCCGCGCTCCTGTGCTATGCGACGGGCGCGCCTTGTCGACCATGCTCATCGCGGTCTCCTGTGGGTGAGTGCTCCGAAAAATGAATTCGGCGCCCGTAAAGGTCCAGGCTGTCTTCAGATTTGGCAAGATCCGGCACCGGTTACCGGTGATACGCGCCGGCCGGGCCGGGGTGCCCGCCCCGTCGTCCCTCCGGATCCTCACCTTGCCTCGGTCCGCGCCGGCTAAATCCGATCATCGCGGCGCGTTCTGCCCTGGCCACCCGGCGTGGCGGGATCGATTCCCAGTGGCGATGTGGTCGGAACGTTGGTGCTTGGAGTGGGTTTGGGCTCGATTTTGCGGGAAGGTGGCGACTGGCGCCGACGCCCGCATGCGTGGCCTGGATGGAGGAACTCGATGTTCAGGCCGGCAACGCTCGGCTCGCTGACCCTGCTGACGGCGGGTGGGGTGGCGATCGGGCTCACGGTGGGGTGGGCCGGCTGGGTCCTGGCCGGGGTGGCGGCGGCCCTCACCGTCGTCGCGGTCCATGACCTGGCGCAGCGGCGGCACGCGATCCTGCGGAACTACCCGGTCCTCGGCCATGCGCGTTTCCTGCTGGAAGGCATCCGCCCGGAGATCCAGCAGTACTTCATCGAGCGGAACTACGACGGGCGGCCGTACGACCGGGATGTCCGGACGGTCATCTACGAGCGGGCCAAAGGCATCCACGGGGAGCAGGCCTTCGGGACGGAACGCGACGTCGGCGCGGTCGGCTACGAGTACCTCCTGCACTCGACGGTCCCCCTGGCGGTGCCGGACGGCGCGCAGCCCCGGGTCCGGATCGGCGGCCCGGACTGCACGGTGCCCTACGACATGGCGCTGCTGAACGTCTCGGCGATGAGCTTCGGGGCGCTGTCCGCGAACGCGGTGCTCGCGTTGAACCACGGGGCGGCCCGCGGCGGCTTCGCCCAGGACACCGGGGAGGGTGGCCTCACCGAATACCACCTGCGCGGCGGCGCGGACCTCGTCTGGGAGATCGGCAGCGGCTATTTCGGCGCCCGGACCAAGGACGGCGACTTCGATCCGGACCTGTTCGCGGACAAGGCGGCCAACCCGGCCGTGCGGATGGTTGAGCTGAAGCTGAGCCAGGGCGCCAAGCCCGGTATCGGCGGGGTCCTGCCCGCGGCCAAGGTGACGGCGGAGATCGCCGACGCTCGCGGCGTTCCCCGGGGTGAGAAGTGCGTCAGCCCCTCGTCGCACCGGGTCTTCGGCACGCCCCGGGAACTCGTGCTGTTCATCGCCCGGATGCGCCAGCTCGCGGGCGGCAAGCCGGCCGGGTTCAAGCTGTGCGTCGGCTCGCGCCGGGAACTGCTCGCGATCTGCAAGGCGATGCTCGCCGAAGGGGTCACGCCCGACTTCATCGTGGTGGACGGTTCGGAAGGCGGGACGGGCGCGGCGCCGCTGGAGTACGAGGACCATGTCGGCACACCGCTGACCGAAGGCCTGATCGCCGTCCACAACGCCCTGGTTGGGGTGGGCCTGCGGTCCCAGATCCGCGTCGGGGCGAGCGGCAAGGTCGCGACGGGAACCGACATCGTCAAACGGCTCGCGCAGGGCGCCGACTACACGAACGCGGCGCGGGCGATGATGATGGCGATCGGCTGCATCCAGGCGCAGCGGTGCCACACGAACCTGTGCCCGGTCGGCGTCGCGACCCAGGACCAGGCCCGCGCCAAGGCGATCGACGTCCCGGACAAGAGCGAACGGGTCCGGCGCTACCAGGAGGCGACCGTCGCGCAGGCGGCACAGATCATCGCGTCGATGGGATGCCCCGGCCCCGACGCCCTGCGCCCGGCGCACATCATGCGCCGGGTCGATCATGTGACGACCCGCAGCTACGCCGAGCTGTACACCTGGCTGGAGCCCGGCCAGCTCCTCGCCGAGCCGCCGGCGGACTGGGCCACCGACTGGGCCGCCGCCGATCCCGACCGCTTCCACGGCTGACCGCCACCCACACCCCGACGGGTCGCCCGCTCCACCAGGAGGCGGCCTCCGGGCGGTCGGCTGGCCGACTTCACTCTTGCGCCGGAACCGATTCGTACTGCGACAATGGCCCCACGGCGGCGGCATCGAGAGCGGGCCGTGGACCAACGGGAGCGACGGCACCGTGAGCGGCACAAGTGGGCTGGGCGCGTCGCGGGTTCGCCACGCGGCCGGCCCCGCTCTCCGCTGGGCGCCGCGGCTGCTGCTGGCCGTCCTGGTTCTCGCCGGAGCATGCGCCGTCATCGCGGGGAACGGCGCGGGGGCCGCGGCCCGCTCCGTCAGCCTGGAGGACAGCGCGGCCTGGCTCCTGTCGCCGACGATCGGCGAGACCGAGCTGGTCGACGGGAATACCGGCGCCGTCATCACCCGCGTGACGCTGGGCGCCGGGCAGCTCGCGGGAGCCCAGTCGGGCGCCGACGAGGTCGTCGCCGACACCGGCGGCGGCACCGTCCGCCGCGTCGACGGTGCCACCTACCGCGTCTCGGCAGCGGTCAGGCCGGGTCGGCCGGGTGAGCCGCTGACCGTCTACCCGACGAAGAGCACTCTGTTCATCGCGAACCGGACGACCGGCCTCGTCACGGCCGCCGACCCGGAGCGACTCACGACCCGTTACACGGCGTCGTTGTCCGCCAGAATGCCGGTCGGCGGCGTCGCCGCGGACGGCAACACCGGCCTGTGGGCGATCGACGCCACCACGGGCGATCTCGCCCACGTCGGGCCGTCGGGCACCACGATCCGGCGCCACGCCGTCGACCCGGCCCACACCCAGCTCGTCACCGCCGCCGGGCGAGCGGTGGCCGTCGACCTCACCGCGGGGCGCGCCGTCACGATCACAGCCTCCGGGGGTGGCGGTCCCGCTGCCTGCGTCGACACGGCCGTCGGTGACACCACGGTGTCCGTCGTCCCCGCGACCAGCGCGGAGCAGGTCTACGTCACGTCCGGCCAGCGCGGTGTGCTGCTCATCAGCGACCT
This sequence comes from Pseudofrankia inefficax, assembly GCF_000166135.1. Lineage (NCBI taxonomy): Bacteria > Bacillati > Actinomycetota > Actinomycetes > Frankiales > Frankiaceae > Pseudofrankia > Pseudofrankia inefficax. The sequence continues at coordinate 696,765 of NC_014666.1, read as the reverse complement.
GGCCACCGGGCGCTGCGGTCGTGCGATCGACCTCGGCGTCGCCGGCCACCGGCTGGGCCAGGCGGTCGAGACCGCGCGGCGCCTCTTCGTCCCCGACTACACGACCGGCCAGGTGATCGTCGCCGACCTGGCGAGCGGACGGGTCATCGCTAGCCCGACCGTGCTGCCGCCCGGCACCCTGTTCGAGCTGGCCTCGCAGGGCTCGATCACGTTCTTCAACGACCCGTCGACCGCGCGCGCCGGCATCATCTCCCTGGACGGCACCGTCCGGGCCGTCCAGAAGTACGACGCGGCCAACCCCGGCTCGTCCGCGGGCGGCCACAGCGGTTCGAGCGGCCCGAGCGGCGGGTCGGACCCGCTTACCGCCGCGGATGTCAGTGGTCCCACCGGACCCGTGACACCGGGGCCGACGCCGACGCCGACGACCCCGGTCACCGGCCGGTCGAGCGTCCAGCCCTCGAACGGCCCGGCCACCGTCGGAGGCTCGCTGCAAACGGCCGTCCCACTCGATGGCCGGACGCCGGCCGCCGCGGCTCCCGGCGCGCGCATCGAGGTCTCGGCTCCGCGGGCGAGGATGGCGGACCCGCTCACCCTGCACGCGGTGCTAGTCGGAGCGAACGGCCAGGTGTCGGACGCCCGGATCACCAGCACCGCCTGGACGTTCGGCGACGGTGCCACCGGTGGCGGCGTGCGGGTGAGCCACGCGTGGGCTGCGGCCGGCACCTACCAGGTCGGCGCGGCCATCCGGCTGCGGGACGGGACGTCGACCGCCGCCTCGACCGTCATCACGATCACCGCCCAGGCGCCGCCGATCACCGGCCCGTCGACGACTCCCGTGTCACCGCCGCCGTCGTCGAGGCCAACGACGCCGCCGACGACTCCGGCCGCGAAACCGAAGGCCGCCCTTTTCGCGCAGCAGTCCACCCCGTCGTCGGGTCAGCAGGTACCGCTGGAGGTCGCCGCGGACGCGACCGGTTCCAGCGGCTCCGGAGCGTTGCGATACACGTTCGACTTCGGCGACGGCACGGCCGCCGTCGGCCCGCAGGCTGGCGTCACCGCCAGACACGACTACGCCGCGACCGGCACCTACCCGGTTCGCCTGACCGTCACCGATGCCACCGGGGCGACGGACGCGGTCGAGGAATCGGTCCTCGTCGCGCCGGCGGGCGCCGCCTGGGTCGACGTACGCCCGGATTCGGGCCAAGGCCCTCCGCTCACCGCGACCGCGGACGCCTCCGCCTCCAGCGGCACCGGGACCCTGCACTACACGTTCAGCTTCGGCGACGGCTCGGCCTCGGTCGGCCCGCAGACGGGCGCGACCGTCACCCACACCTACACCGCGCCCGGCCAGTACGCGCTGAGCGTGACGGTGACGGACGCGGTCGGCGGCAAGTACGTCAACTCGTCGGACGTCGTGGTCGACCCCGTCTGGACGGTGACTCCCTCGTCGGGTCCCGCTCCGCTCACGGTCGAGGCCCAGGTCGTCGCCAGCCAGGCCGGCGCGACCTACGACTGGGGATTCGGCGACGGAACCCCCGGCACCGGCTGGCAGACCGCGCCCACGGCGACGCACACGTACACGGCGCCGGGCACCTACCAGGTCTTCCTGGAGTTCCAGTACGCCTCCGGCGCCTTCGGAACCCGAACGATGAACGTGACCGTGACCGGCCCCGCCGCGGCCCCGGGGTGACCGCCGGCGCCGTCGATGCGGTCATCTGACGTACGCGACCACCGCCCGTCCTGCCCTACCGTTCCGGTCAGAAGACGTCCCGGACTCCACAACCGGATTCGGACGTCCAGCCGCTAAGGAGCGCCCGCATGGCAACCCCCACTCCCGTGATCTTCATCCATGGGCTCTGGCTGCACGCCTCGTCCTGGGGCCCCTGGATTGACCTGTTCCGCACCGCCGGCTACGACCCCTCGGCCCCCGGCTGGCCCGGCGACCCCGACACGGTGGACGAGGCCAGGGCCGACTCGCAGGCCATGGCCGGCCACGGCATCGACGACGTCGTCGCCCACTACGCGGAGATCATCTCGCACCTGCCGGTGAAGCCGATCCTGGTCGGGCACTCGTTCGGCGGGATGATCGCCCAGCGCCTGCTCGGCCAGGATCTCGCCGCCGCGGCGGTCGCGATCGATGCCGCCCAGATCAAGGGCGTGCTGCCGCTGCCGCTCTCGGCGCTGCGCGCGACCCTGCCGGTGTTCAAGAACCCGAGCAACAGGAACAAGACCGTCCCGCTGACGGCGGAGCAGTTCCGGTACGCCTTCGGGAACACCATTCCCGAGGACGAGTCCCAGCAGCTGTTCGACACCTGGGTCATCCCGGCGCCCGGCAAGCCCCTGTTCGAGGCCGCCGCGGCCAACTTCGACCCCCACTCGCCGGCGGCGGTCAACACCAAGAACGAGGGCCGCGGCCCGCTCCTGCTGATCGCCGGAGGGAAGGACCACACCGTTCCGGAGGTGGTCACCCGGGCCACCCTGAAGCAGTACCGCCACTCCAGCGCGGTCACCGACATCCTCGACTTCGCCGACCGTGGGCACTCGCTGACGATCGACCACGGCTGGCGCGACGTCGCGGACGCGTCGCTGGACTGGCTGCGCAAGCAGGGGCTGTAACGCCCAGGGTCGTAACGCCCCAGGTCAGGCGGGCGGCTCCAGCGCGGCGCGCAGCGCGGATCGTGAGGTGACCCCGAGCTTGGGGAAGATCCGATGCAGATGCGAGCTGACGGTCCGGTGCGAGACGTAGAGCCGCTGGGCGATCTCCTTGTTGGTCAGGTTCTGGGCGACCATCTGGGCGATCTGCAGCTCGCGGGCGCTGAGCTGGTCACGCGCGTCGGGGGCACGGCCACGGCTCACCTCGCCGGAGGCCCTCAGCTCCTGGCGCGCGCGCTCGCTCCAGGGCACGGCGCCGAGTGCGTCGAACGTCTCGCGCGCGGTGCGCAGCGGCGCGCGCGAGTCGGCGGCCCGGCGCTGCCGGCGCAGCCAGGCGCCATAGGCGAGCTGCGCGCGAGCGCGGGCGAACGGCCACGGGACCAGCTCGGCGTTCTGGGCGGCGAGGAAAAGAGGCTCGGCATCGGCGTCGGCGGCCAGCAGGGCACGCGCGTAGCGCAGATCGATGTGCAGCGCGGCCGCCGGCGTCGCCCGGGCGATCTCCTCCATCTCGGCCACGACGGGGCGCACCGCGTCGCCGTTCCCGCTGTACACGGCGGCCTCGACGAGTTCCCCGACCCCGTGGCAGCGCAGCCCCGCGTGGTAGGCCGGATCGGCTGGGTCGTGCATCCGGCGCAGCTGCTCGTAGGCGTAGTCGTGCCGGCCGTCGCCCAGGGCGGCGAGACCACGGGCGAGCTGCACGGTCGCGAGCACCGGGTGGGCGTCGACAGGGATGGCCACCCGCTCGGCCTCGGCCGCCACCTCCTCCAGCCGGTCCTCGTCACCGCGCACCGCCGCGAGCAGCGCCGCCGCGGACTGCGCCGTCGCGTACATCAGCGGCTGCGCGGTCTCCTGGGCGAGCAGGCTGGCCTCCTCGGCCGCGGGGATCGCCACGCCCAGGTCGACCAGGCGGACCGCGCTCCACGCCTGCGCCCCGAGGGCTCTCGCCAGCAGGCCCAGCCGGCCCTGGGCCCGCAGCTCGGGGAGCGCGGCGGTGCAGAACTGCAGGGAGAGATCCCAGGCCCCGACCAACAGGGCCGCGTCGCCCAGCATCCGAGCCGTCTGGGCGTCGCCGTTCCAGGACGCCGCCGACCTGCGCATCCGGTCGATCACGACCGCGCCCCGCTCGATCGGAGCGGCGAACGCGAAGATCGCCAACAGCTGCGCGTCGAGCTCGTCGACCGGCAGCGCCTCCGCCGCGGCGATGACCCGCGCCGACGCCTCGGGACCGGGCTGAGCCCAGAAACACCGCAGGGCCGCGCCCCACAGCAGCCGCAGCGCGAGAGCGACGTCTCCGTCCGCCGCGACCCGCGTCGCGGCCTCGGCGAGCACCACCGCGCCGTCGTTCGCGTCGCGGATGCCGTCGTCGAAGCCACCGCCGATCAGCATCCGCCGGGCCCGGTGCCGTTCGGAGAGCTCGTCGGGCCCGGCCTCGTGCAACAGCCGGACGACGACGTCAGGGCGCCCCAGCTCGACCGCGCACTCCGCCGCCCGCAGCATCCGTTCGCGCCGGTGGCCGGGATCCTCACTGAGCCGGCCCGCATGCTCCAGCGCCGCGACGGCCTCGGTCGTCGCGCCACGCCGTTGGGCCCGGGTCGCCACGGCCTCCAGCTCGGCAGCGATGACCTCGTCCGGGCCGAGGCTGGCCGCCGCCGCGTGCCAGACACCGCGGTCGGAGTCCTCGGCGAGGACCCGCGCCAACGCGGCGTGCACCCGCTGCCGCTGCCCGATGGTCGAGCGCTGGCGAATCGCTGAGCGCATGAGCGGGTGCCGGAACCGCAGCCTCTCCCCGGTCGTGTCGACGAGGTGGACGGCCAGCGCGGGCGCCAGATCGTCCAGGCTGAGCTGCTCGCCGGCGACGACCGTGCCGGCGGCCAGGGTCTCCGCCAGGGTGTCGCCGTCGTTGAGCGCGGCCACGAGCAGCAGCGTGCGGGTGGCGACGGACAGCCCGGACACCCGTTCGGCGAAGGCCCGCTCCAGCCGGGTCGTCAGCGGCAGCCACGCCGGCAACGCCTCGGCGCTGCCCGTCCCCGCGACGGTCACGGGGAGTTCGACCAGGGCGAGCGGGTTGCCGCCCGCCTCCCCCAGAATCCGAGCCCTGACCGGCGGGCGCAGATCCGGAAACCGGGAGTCCAGCAGGGTCGCCGAGGCCGCGTCGTCCAGCCGTTTCAGCGACAGCTCGGGCAGGCCGGTGTTGTCCATCGAGCTCTCGAAGCCGTCCCGCACCGCGGCCAGCAGCATGATCGGCTCGAAGGCCAGCCGGCGCGCCACGAAGAGAAGCACGTCGGCACTCGCGCGGTCCAGCCAGTGGGCGTCCTCGACGATCAGCAGGACCGGCGCGCGGGCGGCCGCCACCGCCGCCAGGTTCAGCGTCGCCAGCGCGATGAGGAAGAAGTCCGAGGCTCCGGCCTCGCCCGTCGCGAACGCCGCGAGGATCGCCTCACTCTGCGGCCCAGGCAGCTCGTCGACGTACGGGAGCAGCGGGCGCAGCAGCCGATGCAGCCCGGCGAAGGCCAGCTGCACCTCCGACTCGGCGCCCGCCGTCGTCAGGACCCGCATCCCGCCCGCTGCGGCGATCCGGCCCGCTTCGGTCAGCAAGGCCGACTTGCCGATTCCGGCCTCGCCCCGCACCAGCATCGCGCCGCCCTGATCACGGATGCGCTCAAGCAGGCCAGCGAGGAGCTCCGTCTCGGGCTCACGGCCTACCAGCGCCACTGGTGCGGTGGCCGACATGCCCGCATTCTCTCCTGGCTCGCCGGGCCGAGGCAGCAGGTCCCCCACAATCCCACAGCCGAGTGGGACAGCGCCCGGACGATGACCTCCGGTCGGCCACCGACGAGCCGCCCGTACGCCTCTTCAGCGCTTCGGCGGCACCCTGGGCCCGCGCGACAGCCGACTCCGTACCGAGAGGCCCGCCGGGCGGCGGGCCGGTCGAGTCGTCCTTCGAACGCGCCACGTCGATCCGCACCTGGCTCGACGCAGGCACCGCTGCCGCAACTATCCGGGCGCCAACTCGCTCCGGCGGGCCTCTCGGCGTTCGCCACCCGCGGTGATCGCCGTTTGCGCCCTCCGATGGTTGTATCCGTGGCCGGTCCACGACCATGAGAGGGCCTAAACGGAGATCATGGCCGGAGGCTGGGCACCGAGCACCTGATCAACGCTCAGCGCCCACCCAGGCGACGCCGACCGGTCAGACCCACGCAGCCACGACCACACCAACCCACCACGCCGCTGGACCCCTTAACGCGCACAGCAAAACGCCGCCCGGGGTTCACCCGAACGGCGCGCCTTCTCCAGGGGACCAAAACAGCCAAGATCATGATTCAAACTTGGCAACTCTGGTGGACCTGATTGACCACAATGCGAACCGCTACCCGATTCTGCCGGGCCCGGTGATCAGCGTCGCCGGTGCCGTCGGCGGGACCGCGACCTGCACAGACACGGCACCAGCCCGCTGATCGCTGAGCCGCGCCCTGCGCGGCGGTCCAGCACCGCCGCGAGACGAGTGGCCGGCGACGCGGTTCCGCGCGGCGGGTCGCAGTGATCAACCGTCTGGCGTCGCATAGCGGTCCGGTAGGCCGGCCAGTCCGCGCGAATCGCCCGGTCTGGCGCGCCCGCAGGACATCGGCGGCCGGCCGCTCGATCTCTGCGCAGCCGACGAGCCAGCATCCCTCGCCCCTGTCCTGGTCCGGCCGCTATGGGTTGGTGGGGCAGGTGACGACGCCGACCAGTGCGCCGCAGAAGGACGCCCGGCCGACCTTCCACCCGCGCGATGTGAGCGTGAAACGGATCGTGGCGTCGATCATTCCCGGCGGGGTGGTATTCGGCGGCACGGTCGCGGGGGCCAGCTCCTCCTTCGTAGTCCCCCCGATCCACACCCCGGACAGCTGGGCCTCGGTGTCAGACAGGAACACGACCACAGACTGCGGCATGCGCGGGTCCGGCTGGCTGCCCGCCGGGGCGGGGCCGACGCCCGCGAAGGAGACCGCATGCAGCGCGTCAGGTCTCGTGCGCAGGGCCGCGCCGATCCCGTCGAGTACCGCTTGCGGGTCGTCGACCGCGTCGGCCATCGCGACCCCGCTGGCACCATCGAACGCGGCGCTGGCCGAGGCTGCCATCGCCGCGACCGCGCTGGCCTTGTCGGTGGGACCCGACGGGCGCGGGCCGACCGACAGGTTGTCGGCGATCCGGCGCACGACGGTCTCGTCCGGCCCGAGGACCTGGACGAAGACATGGTCCGTCGCTTTCCCACCGGTGCCGGCGGGGAAGTCGACGGTCCAGGTCAGGCTGCCCCCGGCGTTGCCCGGCGACCTCGAGCTGGCCCACACTGCGATGTGTCCGCGAACCGTGGTCGTCTGTTCTGTCGATGTGTCGGCTTTGACGCTGGGCACGTTCCCGCCGTTGGCCACCGCCCGGATCACGAGTAGCGAGTATCCGCCGCTCGCCGCGCTGCCGGAATCCGAGCGAGCGCGGATTGCGGCAGGCGTGGCCCATTCAGCGCTCTCCATGTTCATCGCCTCACCTGGCGTGGCGATGCCTCCGATCTGGATCCCGGCGCTGAGGAAGTCGCGGTAGAGCTGTACCTCGCCCGGAAGCCAGCCGACCCGCACGCCATAGAACGTCGGGGCGACCATGTCCGGCACGCTGGCGGGGACCACCTGGTCCCCGTGGCCGCGCAGCGCCCTTGGCAGCGTGGCCGCGCCCACGGTCACCAGCAGGACGGCCGCGGCGACCACCGCCGTGGCAACCCAGCGCCGCCGCGGCGACCTCGCGGCGGGTGCTGTCCGGAGCCGTGGGTCGTCGCCGGCACCTGCGCGGGCGAGCAGACTCGATCCGGCCGTCGCGGGCAGTTCGATGTCCAGGGCCTGCGCCGCAAGTGCGGCCCGAAGCCATGTCGCGAACCCGTCGTCCACCGGTGGAGCTGTCGTGGGCCGATGCTCGCCGCTCATGCCGAGGCCTCTCTTACCTGGTCAGGACCTACTACCCCGCCCATCCGATCCGCTACGGTCGACGCTCCGAGCAGTTCCCGCAGCCGCGACATGCCCCGGGCGGCGTGGGTCTTCACCGATCCGGGGCGGCAGCCGAGCTGTGCCGCTATCTCCGCTTCGGTCAGGTCGTCGAAGTAGCGCAGCACGATCACTGCCCGCTGCCGGGGCGGGAGCTGGCGCAGGGCGCCAAGCAGGTCATGTCGGTCACCCACCACGCCCGCCAGGTCACCCCTGCCCCCGGGGAGCGTCGGCCGTTCGACCGGGCTGTCGGAAAGGTCGACGAGGTCCTCACGGGAACGGCGGTAACCGCGCCGCCGGTTCGTCGCCGCGTTCACCAAAGCGCGCCGGGTATAGGCCTCCGGCTCGTCGACCTTCACCCAACGGCCGTAGGCACGCAGCAGCACGTCCTGCAGCAGGTCTTCACCGGCCTGCCGGTCACCGGCCAGGTACACCGCGGTCCGCAGTAGCGCCGTGCCCCGCTCCGCCACGAACTCCTCGAACGACCGATCGTCACGGCGCGCCTGTGCGCCACCGTCCGGCATGGATGTCCTCCCTCCGCCGATCTGTCCCCAATTAGGACACCGGCGACCGGACGGTGGTGGACACGCTTACGGAAGACCCTCGACGGTTCGGGTCCGTCCGGGGCACCGCGGTCGCGAGCCGCTCAGCGACACGGACCGGCCCCTCGGGGCTGGCGCCGCCCAGCAGGACGGCGAACCGTCGCCACCGGGACGCGCAATCGTGTCGGTGGCACAGGCGCCCTCCCGCAGCCGAGCCGCACCGATCTTCAGGAGTTCGTCGCCAGCCACGTGCCCAAACGCGTCGTTGACCCGTTTGAAGCGATCAAGGTCCACGAACAGGACGGAGCCGGCAGGCTGGCGACCGGGCGGTGCACCATCGCCCGTCCGCTCGCCGTCCGCATCTACCAACCGCCGAAGGCGCCGGGTGAACAGAACTCAGCCGAGTCGGCGCACGCTGGGCCACCAGCTGCCCGTTCCCAGCCGCTCCGACCGGACGAGGGAGAAGATCAATACCACTCGCCGGTCAGCGGGGCGCGAAAGTTCCAGGGGCGAATCACGATCAACGTCCTACCTGCACTTTTCGATCCTACGATCTGCGCAAATCCAGGTGAACAGGTGTAGCCGTACCGCTGTAGAAAGCACAAGACCACAGCTCGCGGATTCGACAATGATCAGGGGTGGAGGTGAGGGGACTCGAAACCCCTGGCCTCCTCCGTGCGAGTTGGCCCATGTGGCGCTCGGCGTGATAGAGCCGCAGTATCCACCGCACGATTCCCGCCGTCGGAGGTCGTCAGACACCCGCGGTCGCGCCCCGTCAGGGTAGTCCGGGGATCGTCGTGCACGGATTCGTTCACGCTGGCATCGTGATACATCCTGGCGCGCGAGGGCGAGCCGTGGGCGATCCTGGCCGTGTGCGCCGGGGTACGGCCTACACGGCCCGGTGGCGGGATGCGCTGACGGAGCGGCCGACGCAGCCACTACAGATCCTCAAAATTACGCGACTTGTTCGCGAACCACCAAGCGTAGCGGACGGATGCACCTTATCGGCGCTTGTTCGCCTCGCGAGCTGCGGGCACCCGAAATCGCTTGCCTAGCGAAGCGACCGAAAAGACTGGACGAGCTAATCACATCGGCCCGAACAGATCGCCATTTCCCCTCTTCGCGTACCATGAAGCAACAGAGGACGGATGCGTTTCATCGTGACACACACCCGTAAGCCGGCCCTGGAAGTCGAAATGCCCAGAGTACCGTCCTCGCGCCCCATTGGACCAGGAGATCAAGAAGACGGCCTCGCTATCACTCGCCCTGGCGTCGCTAAGCGTGCCATTGCCGCTAAGCTTTTCATGGGCAGTCGCGCCGTAGTCAAACGTTCCATCCGGATTCTCGTCAGGGACATTCATGTCCACTATGTGCCCGCTAGTCTGGACTATCTGCCAGTTTCCCCTGACATCGAAAGGCATAAATTGTCTCCTTACGGGTATCAACTGCTACTGGTCGGCCGCCCTCTTCCTCAAGTTACTCCCTACACCATCCATGCGCATCCGGGGCGGAAGGGAACCACGCTGCGACAAGGTCATTAATGGTGTGTCGGCTAGCGTCAATTCCATACGCTGTCGACCTTGAACGCTGGGACGGATCTTCCTCCACGCATTGGGCGGGCTGCGCCCCATGGAAATCCCGGCTACCGAAGGCGGCCCACCGAACCGGGCTGTCAAAGGCAGGCCGAGCTGGCTTCCTCCGTCGGTCGGGCGGGCTCTGCCCTACCCCGGGTTCCTCGGCCGGGCAAGGGCCGCCCGCCCCACTGGACCCGAGGCCGATCTACCGGCCCTTGACCGATCGGAGGTTCCGGGGTAGCGCTCGGGCGCCCGACCGGCGGAGGGGGCCAGCGAACCCAACCATCACAAACACCTGATCGACCACGAAAATCCGGCTACCTCCGGAGGGAATGCCGGGGTCCGAGGGACGGAGCCCCCGGCGCACCCCAAACAACTCGGCCGCAGGACGGTCCTGACGAGTGGTGCGCGGCGACGGCCGACTCGGTGCGGCCCAAAACGCCGGCGAAGTACCGGCTGTGCAAGGACGCCTACGTGGTCCCGGTGATCGGCGAGACGGCGTTGCAGGACCTGACGCCGGTCCGGCTGAACCTGCTCTACGGGCACCTGCTCAAACAGGGCCGGGTACGCCGCCGCGCCAAGCAGGCCCCGGGCCTCTCGCCCGCGACGGTCGCGACCGTGCACCGGGTGCTGCGCCAGGCCCTCGGGGACGCGGTGCGGTGGGGCTACCTGCCGCGCAACGTCGCCGAGGAGGCCCAGCCCCCGTCGGTCGGCCGCCGCGCGGCGACGGTCTGCACGCCGGAGCAGCTACGGGCGTTCGTCGCCCACATCCGCGGGGACGGCTCTACGCGCTCTACCTGCTCGCGGTGACGACCGGGATGCGTCGCGGCGAGCTCGTCGGCCTGCGCCGCCAGGACGTCGACCTGGCCGCCGGCACGGTCGTACCGAACGTCCCGCGGATCGTGGTCGACGGGCAGACGGCGACCTCGGGCACGACGACCGAGAACGGGCTACGCCCGCGCGCGCTGGACCCGGTGACGCTGGCCGCGCCGCGCACCCACATCGAACGGTGGGAGAAGAATCGTGCCGACGTCGGGCACACCAACGAGCTGCTGTTCTGCCACCCGGACGGAACCGACATTCACCCGGACTCGGTCACCGACTGGATCCAGAAGCGCGTCAGGGCCGCTGGCCTACCGGTGACCCGGCTGCACGACGTCCGGCACAGCTACGCCACCGCAGCGCTGAAGTCCGGCGTTCACCCCAAGGTCGTCAGCGAGCGGCCCGGACACGCCGATGTCGGCTTCACGCTGCGGATCTACAGCCATGTCATCCCGGGGATGGACGAGGCGGCAGCTGGTCCGGTGGCCGGGGTCATTTTCGGCCCGGACCCGGGGGGAGGAGAAAAACCCGCTGTGCACGAATCTGTGCACGAAATGGAAACGTCGCCACTGGAACGTGGCGACGATGAGGGCCAAAGCCCACGCAATCAGGGGTGGAGGTGAGGGGACTCGAACCCCTGGCCTCCTCCGTGCGAGGGAGGCGCTCTACCAGGCTGAGCTACACCCCCTGAAGCACTTCGCAGCTTACAGGACGGGCAAGGGGGTGTGGGGCCGGGGCGGACTGGGATTTTCCAGGGCGCACCGGTCAGGATCTGGCCTGGTCGGCCCCCGCGGCGACGGTCGGCCGGGCCGAGGCGGCGACGCGCGCGGACGGGACCGCCGCCCCCTTGCGCGGGGCGGCCTCAGCCGCCGACAGCGAGGCCGGCGACAGCCGGAGGCCGCCGGCAGTGGCCACCGACGGGCGCCAGCGGTCAAGCTCAGGTTCGGCCGCGGCGAGCAGCGTCGCGAAGATCTCGGCCGCGGCGGGGGCACGGAGCAGGCCGGCCTCGTGGCCGCGCCAGCCATGCTCCCGGGAGCCGTCGAAGACCAGCTGGTGGTCAGGAAGGTCCTCGGCGCCGGTGAAGACGATCCTGGTCCCGGCGGGCAGGCCGGCACCGGGGTCGGCCGCCTGGCGCAGCGGGCGGTGCTCCCAGAGCTCCAGGGCCTCCTCGGGGATGACGTGCCGGTCGCGCAGCGGCACCTGCCAGGCCGGGCGGCCGGGCCGGTAGAGCCCGAGGCGCACGTGGACGCCGCGGCAGCGCAGGTGCAGACCCCAGCCGTCCGGACGCACGGCGCGCAGTTCCACCGGTACGGCGGTGCTGGCCGGGCAGAGCAGGTATCCGTCGTTCCGCAGCCGGCCAAGCCAGGCTTCGAACGTCACGGCGACTGCCTTTCGATGGTGGGTGGGCGACCACGGCTGCCCCCGGTCCCGGGACTCGGCTCCGGGGCGGCCGGCACCTCGCCCGCGGCCGGGCCACGTCACCGAACGGCTCGGGCAACGCCGCGACGGGCCCAGCAGCGGGGCTCGCGGGAAGGACCGGGCTTTCGGCTCGACGTGACGACGGCCCAGGGCGTGCCTGGCTCGGGCCGGAACGACTCCGATCCGGCTGCCCGGCCCGCGGGACGGGTAGGGCGCGCGGAACGGGGGTGGTCTACGTCAGATGCTTCGAAACCCCTCGCGCCCCGCCGGATCAGCCCCTGGAGGGGGCCGGCGGCGCTAGGACGGCGCCGCGGCGGTGATCAGAGCGCGGGCGTCAGCGGACGCGAGGGCGTCGACAACGACAACACCGCGGACAGGGCGCGCTGGCCACGGCGCCGAGTGGCGCGAGGCTGGGCCGCACACGGTGGGTCACGGCTCCATTATGCACAGCCGCCGCTGCCGCCTCCCGACGGGACGCCCGCGCCGCGCCTGCCACGAACCACCCGAGCCGCCACGAAACACCCAGGTCCAGGAGCTGCCCGGGACCGGGACGCCGGATACGTCCGGATCGCCGGCGGCCCTGGGCGCCTCCCCGGTCACAGCCCGCACCCGAACGCGACGCTCCTCACAGGCGGCCCCGGCGATCGCGGAGGCCAGCAGCCGACGAGGCCGGCCGCGGCCCAAGACCAGCAAGATCGCGGTTTTGGCCCTGAGATGGTCGTGACGAAGGCGTTTCCACGACCACCCCAGGGCTCAAACGGCGATCATGGCCGGCGCGGTGGCCCGCGCGCCGCGGGACCGGGCGCCGCGCGCCGACTTCCCGATCCAGACGACGATCACGCCAACGGGCCGACCTTGGCGGGCCCGGCGCTGGCCCGACGATGCGGCGGGACGCGGCTAGTTGCCCACGGCCGGGCGCAGGAGGCGGACCGCCGCGACTTCGGCGTCGGTCGGTGTGCCGTCCTGCGCGGTCCCGGGCTCGGCTGGTGGGGTCGCCGCCGGCGCGGCCGCCGCGGGCTGCGGGGGCGCGGTGAGGCCGCCGTGGGTGCCAGGCGGGTTGACCTGGACCCGGCCGGGCCGCGACGTCGGCGGGCGGACGGTCGGCCGACCGGTCGGCCTGGCCGCCGTCACCCGCACGTTGTTGGTGTACCCGTCGTCCACCGCGGCGGGCTCCGGGGCGACGGGCAACGCCGGCGACGGGGTCGCGATCTCGACGGTCTCGGCCCGCGCGGTGGCCAGCTCCTCCGAGGACAGCGGGGCCGCGTGGTCGTCGGAGAGGCGGACGGGCGCGTACTCGGGAGACGCCGCGGCCCGGCCTCCCGCCGACACGTGTGGCCGGCCCGCGGGCCCCGCGGTGGCGGGGTCCGCCGGGCGGCCCTGGCGGACCGCGGCCGGCGGCGTCGCCCGGGCCGGGCTGGCCGCTGTCCGAGCGCCGGGGACCCCGGCCGTGCCGTGCGCCGGGCCAGCCCAGTTCGAGCGGCGGGCGGCGCGATCCGCGGCGATCCGACGGTCACGGGCGGCCCGCGACGCGGCCAGCCGGCGTTCGGTCCGCGCGGAGCGGCGCAGGTGCGCGACGTAGGCGCCGAGGCCGACGTCGACGAGGGCCTGCACGACGATCCACATCCCGGCCAGCCCGATGGCCAGGCCGACGGTGACCGGCACGGCGGCGAGCAGCACGTACAGCCGCTGCCGGCGCAGCCGCAGCAGGGCATGGCGCTCCGGGTCGACGGGCCGGGACGGCGGCACCGGCCTGGCCGCGCCGACGGGGACCGTGTGCGCCGTCTCGTCCTGCTCCCCCCGCGCGTCGCGGGCCACGGCCTGAGACCGGGTGGCCGGGCGCGCGGGGACAGCGCCGCGGCTGGGTACCGGGACGTCGGCGCGGGTAGGCACCGCCGGGCCAGCCGTCACGCGGCCCGCCGTGGGCCCGCTCGGGTCGCCGGCCGGGCGAGATGCCGTCGCCTGACGTCCGTCGGGGGCGTCGTCCGCGGCGGCGGGCCGCGTCTGCAGCTCCATCGTCGATTCGAGGTCGTCGGCGTCGTCCGCCTCGTCGTCCTCGTCGGCCAACCCGTCGCCGAGGTCGGTCTCTGGGTGCCGTTCCGGCTGGGCACGGCCGCCGCGGCGAGAAAGTACCCGCATCGCGGTAGAGAAGCGATCGGCCGATCGCTGCTCAAGCGCGCCGTCGTGGCGCCGTAGCCACATCGGGATGAGAACGAATCCCCAAACGCCGACGATGGCGAGCCAGATAAGGGCGCTCACGGGGAGATCACCGGGTCCCGGCCGCCGTTCCCGGCGGCATCGGCCCCGGGCACGTCACGGGCAACGCCGGTCAGCGGCACCTGGCCCGCGGCCGGAGCTCCGGCCGCCACCCACGAACCGTGCCGGCGTCGAAAATGCGACGCCGAACGCGCACGGAGCGCGGGAGTGCCGGCCATGTGCCGCCGCCTTCCTCGTCTGTCAGACGTCTGCGCGAGACCCGTCACCGGTGGGGCCACCGGGTCTCCGTCGAACCAACCGACCTGCCGGCTTGTCCTGCCGGCCTGGAGGTGGTGGGTTTCCGATTTCGAGCTTGACGCTAGTGAGGGAAAACCGTCCGGTCACCGACCACAAGACCGCGTGTCGCGCAACAGCGACTCCTGTCAAGCACTCCGTGGTGTCCGGACGCTCAACCAGGGCCGCGTCACCTGGCGTTTGACCGGGCGGGAAGCGAAGGTGCCGGCCGACGCCGGCCACGACGTTCAGCGGACCTCCGCCGGCTCAATTCGGCGGCTCACTCCGCGTTGCTACGCCGTCCGGGAACCCTTGGCTACGGCCGTCTTTCGACGGAGCGAGTCGCGTGCCAGCGATGCAGTAGCCCCTCGGGGACATCCTCGGTGGTGAGCGCGTAGCCAACGTGGTCGCGGTACTGGCCGTCGATGGCGAGGTAACGGCGGTGCATGCCTTCTTCGCGGAAGCCGAGCTTCTCCAGCACGCGGCGGCTCGCGGCGTTCTCGGGCCGCACGTTCGCCTCCAGCCGGTGCAGGCCCGCCGGGCCGAAACAGTGGTCGACGACGAGTGCGAGCGCGGTCGGCGTGATACCCCGGCCCGCGTGCCCCTGGTCGACCCAGTAGCCGACATGGCCGCTGTTGAAGGCGCCGCGCACGATGGTCGACACGGTGATCTGCCCGACCAGCGCGCCGCCGTAGACGGTCGCGAACGGCAGCGCCGAGCCGGACCTGGCCGCCCGGCGCAGGCCACGCAGCATCTGGCTGTAGACACCGAGGGTCTGGCGCTGTGCCCAGCCGACCCGGATCCCGGTCATCCCCGGTGGGGTGGCCTCCCAGGGCGCGAGCCAGTCCCCGTTGCGCCGCCGCACGTCCACCCACGCCGGCCCGTCGCGCATCCGCAGCGGGCGGACCGCGACCGGCCCGTCGGCCAGCCGCGCGGGCCAGCCGGGCGGGTTCACTGGCTCGGGTCCGGCCGCCGGGATTGGGGGCCGGGGCCGTCCGACGGCCGATGGTCGCCGCCGCGAAGCTGGTCGAGGGCATGGCCGACGACCGCGCCGAGCACGCCGAGACCGTCGCGCACCCCGCCGGTCGAGCCGGGCAGGTTCACCACCAGCGCCCGGCCGACGACGCCCGCCCGGCCGCGCGAGAGCATCGCCGTGGGCACCTTGTCCCGGCCCGCGGCCCGCAGCGCCTCGGCGAGGCCTGGAACGTCCCGCTCGACGACCTCGGCCGTCGCCTCCGGCGTGACGTCGCGGGGGGCCAGTCCCGTGCCACCGGTCGTCACGACGAGATCCGCGCCGGCGGACAGGGCCGCGCGCAGCGCCGCGACGATCCGGCCCCGCTCGTCGGGCACCACGACCGGGCCGTCGACGGCGAAGCCGAGCTCGACGAGCCCGGCCGCGAGCAACGGTCCGGAGCGGTCCGCGTACGTGCCCGCGGACGCCCGGTCGGAGACGGTGACGACGCTGGCCCGCGCGCCAGTCGGCACCTGTGCCGGCCCGGTCACCCAGTCTCCTCCCGAAGGTCGCCCGACCTCCCGTTGGCCGGCGCGGCGCCATTCTCCCCGGCCGGCCCACGGTCCGCGGCCGGCCCACCGTGCCCGGCCGCCTCGTCGCGACGCCAGTCTCCGCTGCGGCCGCCCGACTTGGCCAACAGCCGGACGCCGGTGAGCTCCGCGGCCGGATCCACCGCCTTCACCATGTCGTGCATCGTCAGGCCGGCGACCGCGACGGCCGTCAGTGCCTCCATCTCGACGCCGGTGCGCCCGGTGGTCCGCACGGTCGCGACGATGTCGACCGCGTCGTCGGCCACGGTCAGCTCGACGCTCACCCCGGAGATCGGCAGCGGGTGGCACAGCGGCACCAGGTCGGAGGTTCGCTTGGCGCCCATGATCCCGGCGATCCGGGCGGTGCCCAGCGCGTCCCCCTTGGGCATCCCCGCACCGCGCAGCAGCTCGACCACGGCGGGGCTGACCAGCAGCCGGCCGCCGGCGGTGGCCACCCGCTGGGTGACGTCCTTCGCCGACACGTCGACCATGCGGGCGGCGCCGGTCTCGTCGACGTGGGTCAGCCGCGCGGGGGCGTCCATCTAGACGTTCGCCTCCAGCGGGGCCACGGCGCCCGCGGGCACGGCGTCGACCACCGGGCCGGCGAGCAGCTCGTCGGCCGGGTCGGCCGCGAGCAGGATGGCGGTCAGCTGGTCGCCGGGCTCGACGACGGTCACGTCCTCGGGGACGACGAGCAGCGCGTTCGCGCCGGCGGCGGCGGACAGGTGATGGGAGCCCTGCCCACCGGCCGACTGGGCGACGAGCCCACCGTCGGCGCCACGGCCCACCAGCACCCGCAGGAACGAGCGCTTCGCCGGCGGCGAGGTGAGCCGCTCGGCCACGGTGACGACCGGCCGGGGCCGGTCCGGGCCGGTGAGGCCGCGCATCCGGCGCAACGCCGGCCGGACGAACAGCTCGAACGAGACCAGCGCGCTCACCGGGTTGCCCGGCAGCGTGAAGACGGCGACGCCGTCGATGACACCGAAGCCCTGCGGCTGGCCGGGCTGCATGGCGATCCGCTCGAACCGGACCTCGCCGGTCGCGGCGAGCACCTCCTTGACGACGTCGTGCGCGCCGACACTCACCCCGCCGGTCGTCACGACCGCGTCCACCTCGGGCAGGATCGCCCGCAGCGCGGCCTCGAACTGGGCCGGGTCGTCGGGCACGCCGGTCAGCCGCCGCACCTCGCAGCCGGCCTCGCGGGCCGCCGCGGCGACCGCGTGGCTGTTCGAGTCGACGATCTGGCCGGGGCCGACGGCGTTGCCGACGGCGACCAGCTCGCTGCCGGTCGACAGCACGGCGACGCGGGGCCGCGGGCGCACCGGCGGCCGGGCGACGTTGATCGCGGCGAGCAGGCCGATCTGCGTGGACCCGAGCACGCTGCCGGCCGGGAGCACCAGGCTGCCGGGGGTGACGTCCTCGCCGGCCCGGCGGATGTGCAGGCCGCGCCGGGCCGCCCGGTGCACGGCGACCGTCTCGGTGCCGCCATCGGTCCATTCGAGCTGAATGACCGTGTCCGCGCCGGGCGGGAAGGGGGCGCCCGTCATGATCCGCACGGCGGTTCCCGGGGCGACCAGGTCCGGAAGCGCGGCACCCGCGGCGATCTCGCCGGTGACCGGAAGCAGGACCGGCGACTCAGGACTGGCCTGCTCGACGTCCGCGGCGCGCACCGCGTAACCATCCATCGCCGAGTTGTCGAAACCGGGGAGCGCGATTGTCGCGCGAACATCGGTGGCCAGGGCGCAACCATGCGCGGCCGCCAGCGGAAGGCGCCGTGCGGGCAGTACCCCGACGGATTCCAGAATGTCCGAAATATGCTCGTCGACCGTTTTCATCGGCGCTTGCCCCGCTCCCTGAAGAACCACGGAACTTCGTGGCTGGCCTGGGCGACCGGCCTCTCTCGCGGCGTCCGTCACAAGGCACGACCGGCCGGCCGCGCGGTGCGCTGGCGGTCCGAACGATCACACATCACAGACTGTCGCATGTCCCAGACATCGGAGCGTTCCGGCCGGCACCGCCAGCGTCAAGGGATACCGACGGCCCGTTGTGTCTTAGGAGAGCAGGTCACGCGCCCGGCGGGCATACACGCTGCGGAGCCACCAGCGGGGTGCTGGTCAATCGTGAGTCCGGTGCGGACTAGTTGTCCGCCTTCGGACCGCCGTTCGCGACGTACTCCTCCAGCCACGGGTAGATCTCGGGGCCCAGGTCGGCCCGCTCGCAGGCCAGCCGGATGACGGCCTTCAGGTAGTCGACCCGGTCGCCGGTGTCGTAGCGACGCCCGGTGAACACGACGCCGTGCACGGGCTCGCCGACCTCGTCGGCGGCCTGCGCCAGCTCCCGCAGCGCGTCGGTCAGCTGGATCTCGCCGCCGCGGCCGGGCGGCGTGCGGCGCAGCACCTCGAAGACCTTGGGCGCGAGCACATAGCGGCCGATGATCGCCAGATTGCTCGGCGCCTCGTCGGCCGGCGGCTTCTCGACCAGGTCGCGGATGCGGACGGTCTCGTAACGCCCGCCGGCCGCGACCGGCGCCGGATCCACGGTGGCGACGCCGTAGAGCGAGACGACCTCCTCCGGCACCTCCATCAGCGCGATCACGCTGCCGCCGAACCGCTCCTGCACGGCGAGCATCTCCTCGAGGAGCGGATCCCGCTCATCGATCAGGTCGTCGCCGAGAAGCACCGCGAACGGCTCGTCACCCACGTGCGGGGCGCCGCACAGCACGGCGTGCCCGAGGCCGCGCGGCGCGCCCTGGCGGACCGAGTGCACCTCGGCGAGCTCCGCGGACCCACGCACCCGCGCGAGCCGGGCCCCGTCGCCCTTGCGCTCCAGCGCCAGCTCCAGCTCCGCATCGCGGTCGAAGTGGTCCTCGACGGCCTTCTTCGACCGGCTGGTGACGAGCAGAACGTCCCGCAGGCCGGCGCGGGCGGCCTCTTCGACCACGTATTCGATGGCCGGGCGGTCTACGACGGGCAGCATCTCCTTCGGCACGGCCTTCGTCGCCGGAAGGAACCGGGTCCCGAGGCCCGCAGCCGGAATAACCGCCTTCGTCACTGGCATAGCCGAAACCTTAGTCGGCTCAACTGTCGGCGGCACAGCCATGGGCGCACAGATCGGTTAACACCACACCGGGCCGCGCGGGGCCATCCGGCGGCCCGCCTGGCGACCGGCCGAGCCGCCCGTTCGATCGCCCAGCGAGACCGTTCGTCCACGGTCCGGACAGGCCTCGGATGACATCCGGTCATCCCGCCGACGTGGTCGTCGGTGACCCTCGCGGCCGGAGTTCTCCCGCCCGACCTCGACTTCGGGCAGTCTTTGGCGGGTGGGCGAGCAGGACGCGGACGACGCCATCGCCCGCGCGAAATCCGACCTGCGCCGCGCGCTGGCCGCCTGCCGCAGGGGCGTCGGCCCACGTCCCGGGCCGGGCCCGGTGATCGGCCTGCCCGGCTCCTGGGCGGCGTCGGACCGCGAACCGGCCGGACCGAGCCCGTCGATCCAGACGGGAGCTCAGCCGAGGGCCCAGGAGGCGGCGGACGGCGCCCAGATCGCGCGCCGCGTCCTGTCCCTCCCGGAGGTCACCGCGGCCGACCGGATCGCCGCGTTCGTGAGCCTGCCCGGCGAGCCCAGCACGCTGCCCCTGCTGGACACGCTGCGCGCGCGCGGCGTGCACGTGCTGCTGCCCGCGGTGCGCGGCGATCTCGACCTCGACTTCCGCGAGTACACCGGCACCCTCGTGCCGGGCGCGCTGGGCACCCGGGAGCCACCACGGGCGGCCGCGACGGTCGACCTGGCGAGCGCGGACGTCGTCCTGGTCCCGGCGGTGGCCGTCGACCCGCGCGGCCATCGGCTCGGCCGCGGCGGCGGCTCCTACGACCGCGCGCTGCGCCGGGTCCGCGACGCCGCGACGCTGGTCGCCCTCGTCGACGAGCACGCGATCGTCGAGGCGGTACCCGTCGCCGCGCACGACCGGTCCGTCTCCGTGATCGTCACGCCGACCAGGCTCCTTCGCTGCCGGTAGGACGACAGCCCACCCGCGCGGGCGCCGGAGTGCTCGCGGCCGTGGCGGTGCATCCTGGGATGAGTACGAGGGTCGGTCAGTGAGCCGCGGCCGGCAGGCCTGCGGCCCGAGACCGGCCTGGTCAGGGCTCGGTGTGACGGTTCGGATACAGGTTCGTCGGCCCGAGCCGGAACGCGAGCGGGGGTCGAGCGGTTAGAGTTGGCAGTCGCTAGCTACGAGTGCCAAACGGCCGGATCGACCGGGTCCGACACTGGCCAGATCTACAAGGCCGGCACCTGGCCGGATAGACACAGCGAGGGAGACCGTGCCCACTTACCAGTACCGCTGCACCGCCTGTGGCAACGACCTCGAGGCCGTGCAGAGCTTCAGCGATGCCGCACTGACCGAGTGCCCGGTCTGCGGGGGCCAGTTGCGCAAGGTGTTCAGCTCGGTCGGCCTCGTGTTCAAGGGCAGCGGGTTCTACAAGACCGACAGCCGGTCCGGCTCGTCGGCGACCGCGCCCGCGCAGCGGAAGGACGGCACGGCCGACACCGGGAGCAAGGAGGCGCCGAAGACCGACGCCGCCAGCTCGCCGTCGACCACGAGCCCGGCCCCGGCCGCGGCGCCTGCCACCAGCGGCTCGACCAGCGCCACGTCCTCCGCCAGCGCGGCCTGACCCACCGCCGCGCCAGCCGCCGCTCGCCACGGGCCGAGGCCTCACCGCCTCGGCACCGCTGTTCGCGACCGCGCCGCCACGGGACCCGGTCCTGGTCGACCGTGGTGGGCCGCCGGCAGACTAATCCAGCCAGATGCCGCAGTCGGGACATTTTGCGCCTCTTTCGAGGCAGCGTTCCGCCACGGAGCAGCTAAACCGGTAGCCGGGCTTCCGTTAACAGGTCGACCAAAGACGTCAGACGCCAAGCAAAGAAGGCCTCGGACGGCCAGCGGGAAGGCCGATGGCACGGCTTCCCGGAGACGTCTCGGCGGTCGCTTAGAGCGCGCGGGGCGGCTTTGTGGCCGCCACGACGCGAAGCCACCGAGGCTCTCGGAAGAGGGCGGCCGAGTGCGGGAAGTGCGCGCTAGGGCTTTCGACGCCGGTAGTGCTCGACGATCCAGGCGTCGACCTCGCGCTTGCGCCAGACCCGCGTTCCCTTGGCACCGCTGCCCGCAGGGGCGTTGATGACCTGCACCGGATCCGGAAACCGCGGATCCTTACGGGTCCAGTAGTCAACCGCCTGCCGCGTGATCTTCAGTTGGAACGCGATGTCCCCGATGCCGACCAACTGCTCACCGTCGTCCACGGCGGACATCGTAGCCACTTTGCTCTGACGCCAGATAGGCGCTAGGTACTGTTTTGCGGTATAGCAATTCAACCGGACGGAATCCCCGTGCCAACCGCCGCGACGGATCGTCCGGGCGATGAGCAGGATCGGACTATGACGAGCGAGAACGAGGCCCGTAACGACTCCCCTGTCGTTGATGCCGCCGCCCGCCCCGCCGGCGGATCCGGGCCCGGGCCCGGGCCCGGATCCGGCGAAGCCGCGGGCCCGTCGGCCACCACTCGGTCGGCGGCTGCCGGTGCCCGGCCACGGCTCCGGCCGAGCGACCTCGACTGGGACAACGAGCCAGTGCACGGGCTCGACCCCGAGGACTCGCGCGCCGGGCGGGCCGACAACCTCGCCCGGCTGCTCGACGACGTCCCCCCGCATCACGTCGACCACTGACCCGGCCCGGCGGACCGGCGCAGGCGGCACGGGTCACGCGGGCAACGGCTGCGGCCAGCCGGCGCGGTCAGCCCAGCGTGGCGGCGATCTCGGCGAGCAGGTCGGCGAACTGAGCCGGGGCCTCAAGGTGAGCCGCGTGCCCACAGCCCGCCAGCACCCGGACCTCCAGCCCGAGCTCGCGGTGCAGCGCCGCCGCCGCGCGGTGCCGGATCTCCGGTGAGCGCTCGCCGACCGTGACGACGACCGGGCCCGGGGTGGGCCCGGGGGCGGCCGGTTCGAAGCGCAGGAACATCGACAGATCGCGCGCCACGGCGTCGGGATCGGCCGGCCCGTCGGTCGGCCGCCAGCTGGGACCGTAGAGCGCGCTCGCGAAGGCGGCGACGCCGCCGCTCGCGTAGGCCGCGGCCATCGGCGCGAGCAGCCCCGGCAGCAGCGAGCCGACGGCCGGCTCGTGCAGGACCGCGGCGGCCAGCGGCACGCCGGTCGCGAGCGCGGCCAGGCCCAGCGTCGCGCCACCGCTCACCCCGCCGAACACGACTGCCCGCGGCCCCTCCCTGGTCGTGGTGACGGCCGCGCCCGCGGCCAGCCGGGGCGGCGCGGGGGCGTCGACGGAGCGGGCGGCGGCCGGCGTCGCGGCGGCGGCCAGGGCGACGGCCTCGCGGACCGCGGCCAGCTCGCTGTCGAGATCGCCGCTGGACGGCCGGTCGGGCGCGAACGCCGGTCGGTCCCCCAGCGCGCGGCGCACGCCGGCCCAGATCGCGCCCGTGGTCGCCGCCCCGTGGAGCAGCAGGAACGACGGAGCGGGCGTCGTTCTGGCCGTGATCGTCCCCACAGTCACACCTCTCGTCCTGACCATCCGTCATGCGGGCCGTCCGGTCGCCCACCGGGAGCCCGTCGGCGTCGGGCGTCCCGCGGGCGCGGTGTGGCCACGCGCCGGGCCCTCGACATCATCGGGCCGCCGGTCCGGGCGGCTTCCCGGGCCGGCGGGGCCGACCCAGGAACGTAACAATCGGCTGGTTGATCGGAAACACGGGAATCTTTACCGTCACCTGCATGTACACGAGCCTGTATACAGGCTCGTATTCGGGGGGACGGGTGTTGCGCAGTGTCCGAAGTTTCCCGTCCGCCGCCGCGGCGGCGGGCCGGCGGTCGTCGAGCGGTGGGCCCTCGTCGGGCCGACTTCGCTCGGGGGCCGCTGCTCGGCCGGACCGGTCCGGCGCGGGCCTCGATCAGGCACGCGGCGGCGACAGGTCGGTCTTCGATGGCGGATGCTCGGCGTCATGACACCGACGCAGCCGCCGACGGCCCGACCGTCGAGTGCGCAACCGACCGCGGGGCGGCCGTCGACTGCGCAGGCGCCCACCGAGCGATTCACCCCGCGACCGCCATCGGCCCGCAACGCCACGACCGGCAACCTGCGGGAACACGCCTACGTCGGGCTGCGACAGCGGCTGATGGCGGGCGAGTTCTCCTTCCGCGACCGGCTGACCGAGGAGCGGCTCGCGGCCCTGCTCGGGGTCTCCCGGACGCCGGTGCGCGAGGCGCTCACCCGGCTGGCCGGGGACGGGCTGGTCGAGAAGCGGCTGGACGGGGGCTACTACCCGGCCGAGCCGGATCTCGACGGCCTGCGCGACCTCTACGAGATTCGGGTCGTCCTCGAGCTACACAGCCTGGAACGCGCGCTGGAATCCGGCGTCCCGCACGACCCCGCGCTGCTGGAACCGCTGCGCGAGAACTGGGAGGCGCTGCGTCAGGCGCCGCCCGACCCTGACCCCTCCTTTGTCGCGCTTGACGAAGGATTCCATCTCACACTCTGCCGTGCGTCTGGCAACGTCGAGCTGGCCAACATGCTCGACGCCATCAACGCCAGGATCCGGCCCGTTCGGATGCACGACTTCCTCACCGAAGACCGCATCCACATGACCATTGAGCAGCATCTCGACATCGTCGAGACGGTGCTCGGCGGCGACCTGCCCGAGGCGGTGCGCAAGCTGCGCAACCACGTCGGCGAGTCGATGGAGGTCGTGGAGAAGCGGGCCGCTAGCGCAATCACCCAGATGGCGCTCCGCCGAGGCCGCTCGCCGCGCTGAAGCCGTGACATCGCCACCCTGCTCGTCGCCGTTGTCGGCTGCCCGGACGCAGAAATCCCGGTAGCCGGCTGATCGGTCGCGCGCTCGGCGGCTGCCCGGCAATCCGGTCTGGCCTCGCCCGACGCGCTCCTGGGCCACGTACAGGCGCCAGAAGAAGGGTCGCGATGTCAGCCACGTTCGGGCGTTGGCCCGAAACAATCCCTCGACCGCCCGCCGCCGGAAACCCGTCCCGACCGCCAGCCGACCGGCCGCACAGCCGGGCCGGCGGCCGCGGCCGGATCGACGCCGTCACCGGGAGCCGGCCGTGTCAGCGGTAACCGCGACGGCGCCCGACGGCCAGACGGCCACGGCCGAGCCGCTCCTGCGCGTCACCGATTTCACCAAGCGGTTCGGCGAGGTGCTCGCCAACTCCGACGTGAGCTTCGACGTCCGGCCCGGCGAGGTGCACGCCCTCATCGGCGAGAACGGCGCCGGCAAGTCGACGCTGCTCAAGCTCATCTACGGCATGTACAAGCCGGACTCCGGGGAGCTGCGGGTCGCCGGCGAGCAGGTCGCCGTCGGCTCGCCGACGCAGGCACGCGCGCTCGGCATCGGCATGGTCTTCCAGGACCTGCGGCTGGTGCCCGCGTTCACCGTCACGGAGAACTACGCGCTGGCGCTGGCCACGTCCGGGATCACGATCCGCCAGGCCGAGCTGCGCAGGCGCATCACCGAGGCGAGCGAGACCTACGGTCTGGCCGTCGACCCGACCGCCCTCGTGCGGCACCTGTCCATCGGCGAGCGGCAGCGCACCGAGATCCTCAAGGTGCTGATGTCGGGGGCCCGGATCGTCATCCTCGACGAGCCGACGAGCGTGCTGGCTCCGACCGAGGTCGAGGCGCTGTTCGCGATGGTGAACGGGCTGCGCGCGCAGGGCCTGGGCATCGTGATCGTCACCCACAAGCTCGCCGAGGTCCGGGCGATCGCCGACCGGGTGACCGTGCTGCGCGGCGGACGCGTCGTGCTCTCCGGGGTCGACCCGAAGCCGATGACGGACGCCGAGCTGATCGAGGCGATGGTCGGGCAGACGGTCGCCGCGCTCCCGGCCGAGCGGCCGACCGTCACCTCCGACGCCCCGCCGGCCCTGGAGCTGACCGACGTCAGCGCGCTCGGCGACCGGGGCGTCACCGCGCTGCGGGACGTCACCCTCACCGTCAACCCGGGCGAGATCGTCGGGGTGGCCGGGGTGGCCGGCAGCGGCCAGCGCGAGCTGTGCGAGGTCGCCGTGGGCGCCCGGTCCGTCTCGGCCGGAACCGTCCGGGTGAACGGCCGCGAGCTCGGCCGCGGCGGCCCGACCGCGGGGATCGCGGCCGGAGCCGTTGACGTGCCGGAGGACCCGGTCAACGACGCGGTGGTCCCGACGCTGACAGTGCTCGAACACATGGCCCTGTCTCACCTGAAGGCGTTCCTGCGCCGGATCGGCGTGGACTGGCGGCGGGCCGGCAAGCACACGACCGACATCAACGAGAAGGTCCAGCTGCGGATGGCCCCGGCGCACCGCCGGGTCGCCGACCTGTCCGGCGGCAACATCCAGCGGGTCATGCTCTCCCGGGCGCTGGGCCGCGAGGCGCCGCTGGTCGTCGCCGCGTACCCGAGCCGGGGCCTGGACATCGCCACCACCCGGCGCACCCAGGAGCTGTTGCTGGCCAGGCGCGCGGAGGGGGCCGGCCTGCTGGTGGTCTCCGAGGACCTCGACGAGCTGATGGCGGTCGCCGACCGGATCGCGGTGTTCTGCGCCGGCCGGCTGACCGGCGTCGTGGCGGCCGCGACCACCAACCGCCAGGAGCTCGGCGCGCTGATGACCGCGACCGGGCCGGCGACCGACCAGCCAGCCGACACCACACCCGCCGCCGCGGCCGCGAGCGGCACCCAGACGGACGCTCAGACGGGGGGCGAGCAGTCATGACCGACACCACGATTCCGGCGCAGTTCAGCCCGGACGAGGGCGGCACGGTCCTCACGAAGGCGACCACCCCGGTTGGGCCCGTGGTGGCCGCGCCGGCTGAGAGCCGACTCGCGGGCGCCGGGCGCGCGACGGCCCGCTGGGCGCTCGCGCTCGCCGGCGCGATCGCCATCTTCACCGTGCTCCTGCTGGCCAAGGGCGCGAACCCGGCCAGCGTCTACGCGAACGTCTGGACGTCGACCTTCACCAACTCGCAGTCGATCGAGCAGATCTTCATCAAGGCGGCGCCGCTGCTGCTCGGGGCGCTGGCCGTCGTCGTGCCGGCGCGGGCCGGGCTGGTCAACGTCGGCGGCGAGGGCCAGATCGTGATCGGCGCGGTCGCCGCCGGCGGAATCGGCATCTCCCTCGGGGACAAGCTCAGCGGCGGCCTCGCCATGCTCCTGATGGCCGTCGCGGCCATGCTGGCAGGCGCCGCCTGGGCCGGCCTCGCGGCCGTGCTCCGCCTCACGGTGGGGATCAACGAGGCCGTCAGCACGCTGCTGCTGAACTACATCGCGCTCGACGTGCTGCTCTACCTGATCTACTCGCCGTGGAAGGACCCGCACGGCACCGGGCAGCCGACCACGGCGGAGCTGGCCGACACCGCGAAACTGCCCTACCTCGGCACCACGTCGGTGCACATCGGGATCGTCTTCGCGCTGATCGCGACGGCCGTCGTCTGGGCGCTGCTGCGCTACACCACCTGGGGCTTCCGGCTCCGGGTGATCGGCGGCAACCCGGAGGCCGCCCGGCGGGCCGGGCTCCCGGTCGCGATGCTGCTGCTCTCGGCGATGCTCGTCGGCGGGGCGCTGGCCGGCCTCGGCGGGATGGTCCACTACGCCGGCGTCGAGTACAAGCTGCGCACCGGCATCACCACCAACTTCGGCTACATCGCGTTCCTCGCGAGCTGGCTCGCCCGCCACAACCCGGTGAGCGTCGTCGTGGCCGCCGTGGCGCTCGCGGCGATCACGGTCGCCGGCGACAGCCTCCAGCTCGACTCGGGGCTGCCGGCCGCGACGGTCAACATCCTCATGGGCCTCGTGCTCATCGCCGTTCTCGGTTGGACGGCCCGGCGCAAGAACGGGACGGCGCGATGAGCAACCTGGCGGTGGACGTGCTGTCCGGCGCGGTCGGCGGTGGGACGGCGATCATGTACGCCGGGCTCGGCGAGACCATCTCGGAGCGGGCCGGCGTCATCAACCTCGGCACCGAGGGCAGCATGCTCGGCGGCGCCCTGGCCGCGTACGCGGCGACGGCGACCTCGGGCAGCGCGTGGGTCGGCGTCCTAGCCGGGATCGGCGCCGGGGCGGCGCTGTCGGCCGTGCACGCGATCCTGGTCATCGCGCGCAAGGCCAACCAGTTCGCGTCGGGCCTGACGGTGATGTTCTTCGCGCTCGGCCTGACCTCCCTGTTCGGCGCCGCCTACGTGGGCCGGCAGATCCACGCGCTCAACCCGTGGAAGGTGCCGGGCCTGGCGTCCATCCCGTGGCTGGGGCCGATCCTGTTCGACCATGACCCACTGACGTACCTGTCGTACTTCGTGGCGCCGGCCGTGTGGTGGGTGCTCTACCGCAGCCGGGTCGGCCTGCTGGTCCGCACGGCGGGCGAGCATTCCGAGGTGCTGCTGGTGCACGGCTACTCGACCAGCGCGGTCCGGTACGTCTCGGTGATCGTCGGCGGCGGCCTGTGCGGGCTCGGCGGGGCCCAGCTGTCGATCGCCTACTCGAACGCCTGGTTCGAGAACATGACCGTCGGCCGGGGCTTCATCGCGGTGGCGCTGGTCATCTTCGCCACCTGGAACCCGCTGCGGGTGATGGCCGGCTCGTACCTGTTCGGCGCCGCGCTGGCGCTCTCCCCAGCGCTCCAGGCCCGCGGCTACGGGATCAACCAGTTCGCGCTGGACGCGATCCCGTTCGTCGTCACGATCCTCGTCCTGGCCATCCTCGGGAAACGCACGCTGCTGGCCGCTCCGGACGAGCTGCGCCGCGTCTTCGAGACCAGAACGACCTAGACCCCGCTCTCCCCCACCGATCAGCCGCGAGCTGAACCGGTTCTCGCCGCCTGCCCCGGAGCCGCCCGGGGCAGGCACCTCCACCGCCCGTCCGTGCCTGCCTGTCCCCGGCACCCGCCTTTGCTTTCCAGCAAACAGCCGAGGCTTCTCGGCTCCCCACTTCCCTGCCTGCCATGGGAAAGGACCCACTCGCATGAGATTCCGCTTCCGGCGTGCGACAGTCGCGTGCACCGCGCTGGCTGCCGCGCTCACCCTCGCGGCCGCCGGCTGCAGCAGCGCCGCGTCGCACGACTCCACCACCAGCGGGGCGTCCGGATCGTCGGCGCCCGGCAAGGGCAGCAAGGCCGTCGGCTTCATCTTCGTCGGCCCGAAGGACGACTACGGCTACAACCAGGCCGCCTACGAGGGCAGCCAGGAGGTCAAGAAGGCGTTCCCGGACCTCCAGGTGATCACCGCCGAGAACGTCCCCGAGGACGACAACGCGGCCCGGGTCATGGACTCCATGATCCAGAAGGGCGCGAAAATCATCTTCGCCACCAGCTACGGGCACCTGGACGCGGCCCTGAAGGTCGCGGCCGAGCACCCGGACGTCGTGGTCGTCCAGCAGGGCAACGTGATCGCCAACGGCAAGGTCACGGCGAACGTCGGCACCTACTTCGGCACCGTGTACGAGCCCGTCTACCTCGCCGGTATCGCCGCCGGCAAGGCCACCAAGACGAACAAGCTCGGCTACGTCTACGCGTTCCCGATCCCGCAGACCATCGCGAACATCGACGCCTTCGAGCTCGGCGCGAAGTCGGTCAACCCGGCCGCGAAGACCTACACCGTCAACACGTCGAACTGGTGTGACCCGGCCAAGCAGGCGCAGGCCACCCAGAGCCTGCTGTCGCAGGGCGTCGACGTCATCACCCAGCACCAGGACTGCACCGCGACCGTCATCAAGGCCACCGAGGCCGCGGGCGCCTACACCGTCGGCTACCACGCGGACGCCTCGTCGCTCGCGCCGAAGGGCTGGCTCACCGGTTCGCAGTGGGCCTGGGGCCCGCTCTACACCGACATCGTGAAGACGGCGGAGGCCGGCACGTTCACCGGCAGCAAGTACAACGCCAACTACCGGGTCGGCTACAAGAACGGTGAGAACCCGTTCATCCAGTCGCCGTTCGGCCCGTCGGTCACCCAGGAGACCAAGGACGCCATCGCGGCGGCCAAGACGAAGATCTCGGCCGCGGACGGCTCGCCGTTCGTCGGACCGGTCACCGACCAGGACGGAAAAGTCCGAATTCCCGCCGGAACGGTGCCGGACTACGCGACGCTGGACACCATCGACTACTTCGTCGACGGCGTCGTCGGCCAGCTCCCCAAGTCCTGATCCCACCGGGTCCCACCACCCGGCTGCCCTGATCCGCCCGCTGGCCCGCGCCGTCGCCGTCCCACGCAGGGACCGGACGGCGCGGGCCGACCGGCCGCCCGCTCCGACCCCAAACCTGATCGCCGTTTTGGCCCTCGAATGGTCGCGAGAAGACCCGATTCACGACCACTTGAGGATGAAAACGGCGATCACTCCCATCCGGCGCCTCGGCTGACCTGATCTCCGCCGGCGAGCGCCGGGCCAGCGAAAGGACCACGATGACCGACACCGAGACCGCGACTGCGACATCGGGGGCCACGAACGGGCCAGCTGTGTTCGGCACGGTGGACGCTGAGCCCTACGCCTGGCCGTACAACGGCACGTTCACCGCCGCGACGACCGCCGTCATCAACATCGACTGGCAGGTCGACTTCTGCGGCAAGGGCGGCTACGTCGACGCGATGGGCTACGACCTGGAGCTCACCCGGGCCGGGCTCGCCCCGACCGCGCGGCTGCTCGAGGCGCTGCGCCCGCTCGGCTTCTTCATCATCCACACCCGCGAGGGCCACCGGCCTGACCTGTCCGACTGCCCGCCGAACAAGCTGTGGCGCTCGAAGAACATCGGCGCCGGCATCGGCGACGAGGGCCCGCAGGGCCGGATCCTCACCCGCGGCGAGCCCGGCTGGGAGATCGTCGACGAGGTCGCGCCGCTGCCGGGCGAGGTCGTCATCGACAAGCCGGGCAAGGGCTCCTTCTACGCGACCGACCTCAACCTCGTGCTGAACCGGGCCGGGATCACGCACATCATCCTCACCGGCATCACCACCGACGTCTGCGTGCACACCACGATGCGGGACGCGAACGACCGCGGCTACGAGTGCCTGCTGCTGTCCGACTGCACCGGCGCGACCGACTACGGCAACTACCTGGCCGCCCTGAACATGGTCAAGATGCAGGGTGGCGTGTTCGGCGCCGTCGCGACCTCGGACGCCCTGCTGGCGTCCGTCGGCGCGCCGGTCAACGCCTGACCTCTCCGGGCCGGGAGGAGCGCGGCACGCTACGGCCCCGGTCGGCGGCTGTGTGCCACACCCCGTTCCGAGGTCCCTGCGTACTCTCGGGGGGTACTCACGGGCATCGGGACGGGGTGTGGCATGTCGACGAGCCCGCGCACGGGCGGCGAGGTGGACCCAACCGCTGGTCGGAACCCACCTACCGGCCAGAACCCAGTCGCCAGCACGGAGCCCGGTCCCGGCGCGGACCCAGCCGCCGGCGCGACGTCAGCCGTCGCGGAACCGGCGCCCCCGCATGGCTACAGCCACCACCGGGAGGACTACCTGGCCCGGCTGCGCCGGGTCGAGGGCCAGGTCCGCGGGCTGCAGCGGATGGTGTCCGATGACAAGTACTGCATCGACATCCTGACCCAGGTAGCCGCGGTGACCCGCGCCCTGCAGTCCGTGGCCCTGGGCCTGCTGGAGGACCACCTGGGCCACTGCGTCGCGGACGCCGCCGCCGAGGGCGGGCCGGTCGCCGAGGCGAAACTGCGCGAAGCGAGCGCCGCCATCGCCCGCCTCGTCCGCTCCTGACGACACCGCGCGGCCAGCCTTCCCGCACCGGACCGCCGCCCGTGATCGCCGATCTGACCCTCTGGTGGTCGTCATCAGGCCGGTTTTACGACCACCAGAGGGCCGAAGTAGCGATCTTGAGCGCGACGAAGCGCCGCGGGGCGCCGGGCCAGTCGGGTCAGGTGGTCGGGGTGGAGCGGGCGAAGGGGCTCATGCGGGCGACGAGGCCGCGGACCTCGGCGCCGGCGGCGGCGATGATCTCTTCGGGCGAGGCGTCCCGGGCGCCCTCCAGCAGCACGTCCAACGCGATCAGCCGTTCGGCGACCTCGGTCATCAGGTCGAAATCCTGGCCGCGCTGGTGGACGAGTTCGCCGAGCCGTTCGTTCTTCTCGAACAGCTCGACGAAGACGCTCACCTTCGCCCGCAGCAGCCACGGGTCGAACGGCTTGGCGATGTAGTCGACGGCGCCGACGGCGTAGCCGCGGAAGGCATGATGCGGCTCGCGGTCGATCGCCGTGAGGAAGATGATCGGGGTATCCCTGGTCCGGCCGCGCTGCTTGATCCGGTGGGCCGTCTCGAAGCCGTCCATGCCGGGCATCTGGACGTCGAGCAGGATCACCGCGAAGTCGTCGACGAGCAGCCGCTTGAGCGCCTCCTCGCCAGAGGAGGCGGTGACGAGCTCCTGGTCCAGCGACGCGAGGATCGCCTCCAGCGCCATCAGGTTGTCGGGCCGGTCGTCAACCAACAGGATCTTGCTCCGCGGCCGTTCCGTGCTCGGCCCGCCTCCTGGGTCGACAGGACCGCCGGTCCGCTCGGTCACCCGCCGTCCTCCTCCTTCAGGTCATGTTCGCCAGGTCATGTTCGCCAGTTTGTGTTCACCGTCGTATCAGCCGCGTGTCATGAGGTCGCCAGGATCGTCCGCCACCGGCCGCCGACACACCAACCATCGCCGATCGCCGCCAACCGGTCACCACCGCCCCCTCACAAACCTCACCAGCCGGCAGCGCCCACGTCGGCCAACGACAGCAAACCTAGGCGATTTGTACGGATTCGCCCGTCTAGGGACGGTCCGACATGTGGGAACGCATGACCGAGAGAAGATGGTCGAGGTCCACCGGCTTCGTGATGTAGTCGCTCGCGCCGGCCGAGATGCTCTTCTCCCGATCGCCCGGCATCGCCTTCGCGGTCAGCACCAGAATCGGCAGGTCGGCGAACGCCGGCATCGCGCGGATGGTCGACGTCGTCTCGTTGCCATCCATGCCGGGCAGCATCACGTCCATCAGCACCAGTCTGATCGCGACCGACGCCTGCTGCACCAGTCTGATGGCGTCGTGCCCGTTGTCCGCGTACTGCACCCGCATGCCGAACATCTCCAGCGCGCTGGTGAGCGCGAACACGTTGCGGACGTCGTCGTCGACGACCAGCACCGTCGCGCCCTGCAGCGGGTCGACCTCGTCGGGGCCGAGCTCCCGGCGCGGCCGCGAGGTCTCGGTCAGGAACGGCGTGCCGACCGGCTCCGGTATCGAGGACTCGAGCTTGGGCCGGCTGGCGCCCGCGCCGACCAGGTCGCCGGTCGGGTGCCATGGCGCGCCCAGCTCCGGCGTCCCAGCGGGCGCCGCCACCGGCGCGGACCCCGTGAACGGCGCGGCCTGCGCCGGGTCCGCGATCCACGGATCGCCACCGGTGCCGCTGCCGAGAGCCTGGAGGGGTGACCCGTAGGGCACACCCGCGGTGGACAGCGCCCCGTCACCGCCGATGATGATCAGCACGTCGTCCGGCTCGCCGGGGATCGGTCCGTAGAACGGCTGGTCGGCGGGCATCACGGACGGGACGTACAGGGTGAACGTGCTGCCCTGGCCCAGCACGCTGGAGACCGCGATCGAGCCGCCCAGCAGCCGGGCGATCTCCTTGCTGATCGACAGGCCGAGGCCGGTGCCGCCGTAGCGCCGTGACGTCGTCCCGTCCGCCTGCTGGAAGGCCTCGAAGATCATGCGCAGCTTGTCCGTCGCGATCCCGATGCCGGTGTCGGAGACGGCGAACGACAGCACCGTCGGCGCCGAGCGCAGGCTCGGCACGATGAACGGGCCGTCGGACGAGGCGACCGTGACGTCGAGGCGCACGGTGCCGGAGTCGGTGAACTTCACCGCGTTCGACAGCAGGTTGCGCAGCACCTGCTGGATGCGCTGCTCGTCGGTGACGAACTCGGCCGGCACGTCGTCCGCGACCTGGACCTCGAACGTGAGGCCCTTCACCTCGGCCACCGGCCGGACCGCCTGGGCGAGGGCGTCGCACATGGCCGCGGTGCCCACGGCCGTCGCCTCGACGTCCATCTTGCCGGCCTCGACCTTCGACAGGTCGAGGATGTCGTTGATCAGCATGAGCAGCTCGGAGCCGGACGAGTGGATCGTCCTGGCGAACTCGATCTGCTGGTAGGTCAGGTTGTCGTCCTGGTTGTCGGCCAGCAGCTTCGCCAGGATCAGCAGGCTGTTCAGCGGGGTCCGCAGCTCGTGGCTCATGTTGGCCAGGAACTCGGTCTTGTACTGCGAGGACAGGGCCAGCTGCTCGGCCTTCTCCTCCAGGCCGGTGCGGGCCTGCTCGATCTCGGTGTTCTTCTCCTCCAGGAGCTGGGCCTTCTCCTCCAGCTCCGCGTTGGTGCGCTGCAGCTCGACCGACTGGCTGCGCAGCTCCTGGGTGAGGCGCTGCGACTGGGCCAGCAGCTCCTCCGTCCGGGCGTTCGCCATGATCGTGTTGAGCACGACGCCGATGGTGTCGACGAGCTGGTCGACCAGCGTCAGGTGCAGGTCGGAGAACGGCGTGAAGCTGGCCAGCTCGATCACGCCGAGCACCTGGTTCTCGAACAGCACCGGCACGACGACCAGGTCGCTCGGCGGCGCGCTGCCCAGGCCGCTGCGGATCGTCAGGTAGCCCGGCGGCACCTTCTCGACCCGGATCCGGGTCTTCTCGACCGCCGCCTGGCCGATCAGGCCCTCGCCGAACAGGAACGTGCCGTCCGAGCGCCGCCGGGGCACCGAGCCGTAGCCGGCGACGTAGCGCAGCTTGTCGCCCTCGATGAAGTCGAGCAGGTAGACCGTGCCCTGCTGGGCGTTCACCGCCGGGGTCATCTCGGAAATGATCATCTGGCAGACCGCGTACAGGTCGCGCTGGCCCTGCATCTTGCTGCCGATCCGGGCCAGGTTCGACTTCAGCCAGTCCTGCTGCGCGTTGAGATCGGTCGTCTCGCGCAGCCGGGTGATCATCTGGTTGATGTTGTCCTTGAGCTCGGCGACCTCGCCCTCGGCCTCGACCGAGATCGACCGGGTCAGGTCACCGCGGGTCACGGCCGTGGACACGTCGCCGATCGCCCGCAGCTGGGTGGTCAGCGTGGACGCGAGCTGGTTGACGTTGTCGGTCAGGTCGCGCCAGGTGCCGGCGACCCCGGTGACCGTCGCCTGGCCGCCCAGCTTGCCCTCGGTGCCCACCTCGCGGGCCACCCGGGTGACCTCGTCGGCGAACGACGAGAGCTGGTCGACCATCGTGTTGACGGTGTCCTTGAGCCGGGCGATCTCACCCTCGGCGTTGACGGTGATCTTCTGGGACAGGTCGCCGTTGGCGACCGCGGTCGTCACGAGCGCGATGTTGCGGACCTGGGCGGTCAGGTTGCCGGCCATCGAGTTCACCGACTCGGTCAGGTCCCGCCAGACCCCCGAGACCCCGCGCACGTGCGCCTGCTCGCCGAGGTTGCCCTCGGTACCCACCTCGCGGGCGACCCTCGTCACCTCGTCGGCGAAGGACGAGAGCTGGTCGACCATCGTGTTCAGGGTTTCCTTGAGCTCGGCGATCTCGCCCTGCGCCGTGACGGTGATCTTCTGCGAGAGGTCGCCGCCGGCCACCGCCTTCGCGACCAGCGCGATGTTCCGGACCTGGGCGGTCAGGTTGCCCGCCATCGAGTTCACCGACTCGGTCAGATCCCGCCACACCCCGGAGACCCCGCGCACGTGCGCCTGGCCACCCAGGTTGCCCTCGGTACCGACCTCCCAGGCCACGCGGGTGACCTCGTCGGCGAACGACGAGAGCTGGTCGACCATCGTGTTCAGCGTGTGCGCCAGCGCCGCGACCTCGCCGCGGGCGTCGACGGTGATCTGGCGGGTCAGGTCGCCGCGCTGCACGGCGGCCGCCATCTCGGCGATGCCACGCACCTGGGTGGTCAGGTTGCCGGCCATGACGTTGACCGAGTCGGTCAGGTCCCGCCAGACGCCCGAGACGCCCTTGACCTGGGCCTGACCGCCGAGCCGTCCCTCGGTGCCGACCTCCTTGGCCACCCGGGTGACCTCGTCGGCGAACGCGGAGAGCTGGTCGACCATCGTGTTGACGGTCGACTTCAGCTCGGCGATCTCGCCCTGGGCGTCGACGGTGATCTTCTGCGACAGGTCGCCCTGGGCCACCGCGGTGGTGACCAGGGCGATGTTGCGGACCTGGGTGGTCAGGTTGCCCGCCATCGAGTTCACCGACTCGGTCAGGTCACGCCAGACGCCGGAGACGCCCTTGACGTTCGCCTGGCCGCCCAGCGCGCCGTCGGTGCCGACCTCGCGGGCCACCCGGGTCACCTCGTCGGCGAACGACGACAGCTGGTCGACCATCGTGTTCACGGTCGTGCCGATGCGCAGGAACTCGCCGCGCACCGGCTGGCCGGCGATCTCCAGCGGCATGTGCTGGGAGAGGTCGCCCTCGGCGACGGCCGCGATGACCCGGCCGACCTCGTGGGTCGGGCGGGCCAGGTCGTCGATCAGCGAGTTCACCGAGCGGGTGATGCTGCGCCAGCCGTCCCGGCCGCCCAGGTCGTCCATCCGCTGCGTCAGCCGGCCGTCTCGGCGGATCACGTTGCTGACCCGCTCCAGCTCGCGGGAGTGCCGCTCCTGCGTCGCCGCGAGCTCGTCGAACCGGCGGGCGACCTCGCCGCCGAGCCCGTCGCGGTGCCCGAGCCGGACGGTGAAGTCGCCGTCGCACAGGCCCGAGAGCCCGGCGAGCAGGTCGGACAGCAGCATGTCGACGGAGACGGGGCCGCCGCCCGATCCCAGGCCGTCCCCGGGCGGGTCGAGCAGGCCCGTCGCGACACCGTTGCCGGCCGCGGGGACCTCCGCCACCTGCTCCCCGTTCGAGCCCGGGCCGCCGTTCGGGGCCGGCCCATTGGTGGTCGTCATGGTGTCCGGCTGCGCGCCGTCCGTAGTCCCCGGGTGTCCGGCCACTGCCGAGCCGGCCTTCGGGCTGGTCGACGAACCGGGCAAGGCACCATCATCTTGGCGCGCATCCGGCGTTTCGTGGTCACGGTCGAGGCTCATCTGTCTCCTCGGGGTCTACGGCAGCACACCGGCGGTGGCTATTCGTCCCTCGGCAGGTCACACCCGGCGCCAGTATCCGCCTTACCGGGGACATCACAGGAGAGACTGACCGACATGGACGGCGCAGGGCTGGACGGACGGCCACCCCACCACACCATCACACTGCCGCCCGCGGCGGAATCGCCCCGGTCCGCTCGCCGTTTTCTGCTCTCCGCGCTGCGCGGGACCGTGGACGAGGACACGCTCGACTCCGCCCTGCTCCTGGTCACCGAGCTGGTCACGAACGTGGTCGTCCACGCCGGCACGCCGGCCACCGTCGACGTCACCGCCGAGCCCGTCGGGGAGCTGACCATCCAGGTCCGTGACCTGCACCCGGTGCGGATCGGGGCGGCCAGGCACCGGCCGGGCAATGGCGGGTCGGACAGCGCGAACGACCCGTTCAGCGAGTCGGGGCTCGGCGGGCTACGCGAGGACGGCCGCGGCCTCGCCCTGGTCGACGCGCTGGCCAGCAGCTGGGGGACGGCGCACGGGGCCGGCGGCAAGAGCGTGTGGTTCCGCCTTACCGCCGCTGCCCAGCCGGCACCGGACGAGCCCGGCGAGCCGCTCACCGGGAGCGGGAACGTCCCCCAGGACGGCCCAAGCGGGCCTGACACCGATGTGACTCTCGACACATCCACGCCCACGTCGACGGCGACCGTGGCCGCGTCGACGCCGCGGCAGGCCGGATCGGGCGAGCGCACCGGCGCCGAGGCCGCCCGAGCCGGGGCCGTGCCGGCGGCCAACCCGATCGCGGGCCCGACCCTGCCGACCGCGGTACCCACCGATCCCCCGCCCCCGGCGGCGTTCCCACCCGGCCACGGCACGAACGGCTCCGGCCCCGCCACGACCCATACCGCCACGACCGGAGCCGAGGGCGGCGGCCCCGGCAGGCGGGCGCCGGTGCTGCTCGACAAGGCGCCCGCCGGGCCGGTCCCTCGGGTGCCACGGATCGTCTCCCGGTCGACGGCCCGGGCGCTGACGGCCGAGGGCGAGGTCGCCGAACTGCTCGCCCAGCTCGTCGACACCCAGCCGGTCACCGGTGGGCTGGTGCACCGGCCGTCGCAGGACGACCCGCGGCCCGAGGTCGTCGCCTCGCTGGGCGGCCTGGGCGACGCCGGGGCGGCGGTGGCGATCCCGCTCGACCCGACCCAGGACACCCTCGGGGAGGTGCTGCTCTGGCCGGACCCGACGCAGCCGGGCTACCTCGGCCAGCCGGGCGCGGTCGACCTCGAACGGGTCGAGCTGGTGGCCCGCTGGATGGCGCTGGCGCTCGGCGGCGGCGACATGCGCCAGGCCGAGGAGCGCCGGATCGGGATGCTGTCGTTCCTGGCCGAGGCGTCCGACCTGCTCGCCGGCAGCCTTGAGCTGGAGCACACCCTGTCGATGCTGGCCCACCTGCCGGTCCCCCGGCTGGGCCGCTGGTGCGCCGTGTACCTGCGCCGCGACGACGGCAACCCGACGCTGGCCGCCGTCGCGCACGCCGAGGAGGCCGCGGAGCCGGCGTTGTCGGACACCGCGACCGATCTGACCGGCCCGCTGATGATCGCGGTCCGTGGCGCGGGCACCACCCCGGTGCGGCAGGTGAGCACCCCGGACGGCCCTGTCCTCGTGGCGGTGCTGCGCGCTCGCCGCCGGGTCCTGGGCATGGTCGCCGTCGGCCGCGACGTCGGCGGCTCCTTCACCGCCGACGACGCCGACCTGCTCGCCGACCTGGCCCGCCGGGCCGCGTTCGCGGTGGACAACGCCCGGCTCTACAGCCGGCAGGTGGAGCTGGCCGACGGCCTGCAGGCCGGTCTGCGCCCGCCGGTACTGCCCGAGATCCCGGGGCTCGACCTCGGGGCGGCCTACGGGGCGGCCCAGTCGGCCGGCCTCGACGTCGGCGGCGACTTCTTCGACCTGATGCCGGGGCCGAACGGCTGGACCGTCGCGATCGGCGACGTCTGTGGGAAGGGCGCCGAGGCGGCCACCGTGACCGGAGTGGCCCGCGCGGTGCTGCGGCTGCTCACCGGGCAGGCCACCCCCGTCGGCCAGATCCTCGGCGATCTCAACCGGACGCTGCGCGACACGGCGACGGCGTACCCACACGGCCAGCCGCGGTTCTGCACGCTGGCGACCGCGAGCCTGGCCGAGCCGACGCAGCGCGGGGTCCACCTCGTGCTGCACCTGGCCGGCCACCCCCAGCCGGTCCTGCTGCGCGCCGATGGGACCGCGTCGTATGTCGGCGTGCCGGGGACGCTGCTTGGCGTCCTGGACGACGACGAGGTGACCTTCCCGTCGGTGGACGTCGAGCTGTGCTCGGGGGACGCGTTGGTGCTCTACACCGACGGCGTGGTCGAGGCCCGGGCCGGCCGGGAGCTGCTTGGCGAACAGCGGCTGCTGGAGGCGGTCGTCGACTGCGCGGGCCTCTCGGCGCAGGGCATCGCCGACCGCGTCAGGGCGGCGGCCGACCGGTTCGCCGGCGGCAACCTGCGCGACGATGTCGCGATCGTCGTCCTGCGCACCCCGGCCTCCGGCTAGCAGCTACTAGGAGTGACCCACCTACCCAAAGGTGGTACCGGGCCGGGATTCGCGATCAGGTCCGTTGCGTCCCGTTTTGCCGGGCAAGATGTCCACCGATCGCGACTCTCCGTAGCGATGTTGCGCCGGTGGTTGCGACGGGGGGTAGCGGGGTAGGAGGCTGTCAGTGGCCCGCCGGTGATGACCGACCGTCATTCCCGAAAGGCCGACAAGGCGTTACCAGGACGAAGCCGACATTGTCACCCGCGTTCTGGCTGGCCGGACCCGGGCAGACCGTGCCGGGCCGTCCGGCGGGTGGTCGGACTGCCGGTGGAGCGGGTCAGGAGCGGAAACCGAAACTCGGATCCTCCCGGATGCTTCCGGACCGTCCTGACCGGGTACAACGTTCCGGATGTCCTCGCTGCGATGTGGTGGTCGATGAGCGTGCCGCAGGAACCCCCTCCGGTTTCAGGCACGCTGTCGCCGGCCCGTGCGCTATGACACCGGTACCGCGCGCGGAGTCCAAGGGGGAGCTGGTGTCGGTGGACGTGGTGCGCCGGGCAGGTTCGACAACGCCACAGGCGACCCACATCCTGGCGGAACTGCCGTATCTGCCGTCCGCGGTCCCGCGCGCGCGCCACGTGCTGCGCGAGTCGCTGCGGAGCGCCGGGCTGGACGAGGACGCCACCGCCGTCGCCGAGCTGCTCGTCAGCGAGCTGGTGACCAACGCGGTGAAGTACGGCCAGCCCCCGGTCTGGCTGTTGGTCGAGCTACGCCCCGGCCTGGTGCACGCCTCCGTCTCCGACACCTCGACCTCACTGCCCGAGCGGCGCGCCGTCGACGACGACTCGGAGGGCGGCCGCGGCCTGCTCGTGCTGGACGCCCTCGCCGGCAGCTGGGGCGCGGTCACGGCCGATCACGGCAAGTACCTGTGGTTCGACCTCGTGGTCACTCCCGCTCCGGCCACCGAACCCGATCCCGGCAAGCCCGGCGTCTCCGCCGCCTGAGCCCCGCCGGTACCCCGACCAGCTCCGCGCCGGCCGCCGCAGCCTCCGACAGCCCCGGTCCGCCCTCTCGGCGCGGCCGGGGTCTCGCGTTGCCCAGAGGACGCCAGGTGGCGACTCGATGTCGGCTTGGCGTCAGATCTCGGTGCCCCGGCGTCGCGGGGAGACCATCAAGAAGGCCCTGGGGTCTCGACACAATCAAATGATCAACGGAAGATCGATGGACGAACACCGATCGGGGACGCATCGATCCAGGCAAGGCGGGTACGCCGTAACGCGCACCGGAACTCCGGATACGGCCGTCCCATTGCGACGAAGCGCGACAGTCGAGGTCCAGCCGTGACGATGCGGTGACCACGGTGCCAAGACCGTCAACGGTCCGAGCTTGTGTTGTGAGAGATGTTGCCCGCGTCGCGCCCGGCTGGGACCAATGGGTCGAAGCGGATACTTTGACGTTCCGCATGTTGTCGACGACGCGCGACGGTCGACGAGCGCACCGTCAGAAGGAGAGGGCCTGTTTCGGTCGGCGGGTGCAACGAGCCCCGCGCACGAGTGCGCTGGGCCGGGCGAAGGCGGACGTTGTCGTAACACGTGCCGCGGCGCGGGGTGGTGGGAGTTCGGCGCGACTCACACCTGGTGGCCGACCCCCGTGCCAGCAGGGTTTCGACACCAGATGCGACTCACCCGTTAGCCGGTCGGAGGGGGATGTTCCCGGGCACACAAGGTCACCAGAGAGGGGCGTCCGTGCAAACGCTCGATCCCACCACCCTCGACCTCGACGCGATCGAGGAGGACAGGCTCGCGAAGGGCATCACCCTGAGCCTGCTGATTCCGGCCCGAGGGCCGGAATCCGCCAACACCCTGGGCAACATGATCGCGGGAATCCGAGATCGATGGATGCGGGACCGGCACGTCCTGGACGAGATCGGGGTCGTCGTCGACCCGACCTCCGACGGTGACGAGCATGGCCTGGTGGAGATCGCCGAGGAAGCCGGCGCGAGCTGGGCGGTGCGCGGCGAAGCCGTGCTCGCGCGGCACGCGGGGCCGGAGTCCGCGGCGTTCGGCGGCAAGGCCGGCGCCATGCGCAGCCTGGCCTACCTGGCCTTCGGCAGCCGGCTGATCTTCCACGACTCGGACCTGGAGAACTACGACCCAGTCACCGTCGGCCGCCTCGCCGCCGCGATGACCACGGACGAGGGTCTGATGTTCGTCAACGGCGCGTCGCCCCGGCTCACCGGCAGCGGCCAGCCGGGCGGACGCACCACCGAGATGCTGCGCTCGCTCTACGCGAAGCAGCTGTCCGGCTATGTTCCGGCCATCACCAGCACGGTTCAGCCGTTGATCGGCGAGTTCGCCCTCGACGCTGACGTCTTCGCCGCGCTGGCGTTCTCCCGGGGCTACGGCGTCGAGACGTCCGTGAAGGTGCTGGCCATGGACCTGCTGGCGCCGGAGGAATACGCCCAGGTGGAGTTGCCGATCAAATACCAGGTCGGCCAGCATTACCACGACCTGGTCAAGCAGTTTCATGAGATAAGTTTCACGGTCGACGTGCTGGAGGCGTTCTTCCAGCGTCGGCGGACCGATCCGCTGGCCACG
Organism: Pseudofrankia inefficax; assembly: GCF_000166135.1. Lineage (NCBI taxonomy): Bacteria > Bacillati > Actinomycetota > Actinomycetes > Frankiales > Frankiaceae > Pseudofrankia > Pseudofrankia inefficax. The sequence goes on along the minus strand of NC_014666.1, from coordinate 655,543 downwards.
GTCTGCGAGATCGCGGACGACTACGGGCTGCTGTTCCCGGGTCGTCAGTACGCACTGCGCCGACCGCCCGGCTACGACCAGGTCGACTTCGTGCCGCGGCTCGGCTTCTACCCACCGCTGGCGAGTTCGCCGGCCTACCAGGCCCGGATGCCGGAGATCGCGGCCGCCCGGCACGCGGCCCTCGACAGCCTCGGGCGCAAGATGCGCACCTCGGCCTGACCAGCTCAGACCGACCGGCTCAGACCCCGGACCCGGTGGCCACCGTCACCGGGTCCGGGCCGGGGGCCGTCACGGCGGCCAGGTCGATGGGCTCGCGGTAGCCGATCCGGACGATCACGTCCAGCATCTGCTGGTCGTAGAGGTCGGAGACGTCCCCGAGAATGGGCGGCAGGTGGCCGAACAGCTCCAGCGACAGGAAACCGTGCAGCTGGGTCCACACGATCAGGCAGCCGGCCAGCGCGGCCGAGGAGATCGGCGCGCCCTCCTCGACCCCCCAGGCCGCCAGCCGCTCCCGCAGTTCCGGCTTGAGGCCCGCGTCCAGATGGGACGGGTCGATGACGCCCGCGGCGATCTCCGTGATCATGCACTGGAACAGCACGCCGACCGCCCGGCGCATCTCGGCCCCGCAGCGGCCCGACTTGTCGTCCAGGTCGAGGGTCGAGCGCGGGCCGAACAGCAGGATGTACTCGGTCTCGTGCTCGTGTGCCCAGCGGCGGTAGGCACGGGCGAGCGACAGCCACCGGCGGGCATGGTCGATGTCCCGCTCGACGACGTACGCCGCCTCCAGCGCGTCCGCGAGTGACGCGAAGGCGTCCGCGCACAGCTCGGTGACCAACACGTCATGGCTGTCGAAGTACCGGTACAGCGCCGACGGCGCCATCCCCATGGCCTTGGCCACGCCACGCAACGAGATCGCGCCGACCCCGCCCGTGGCGGCCTGGTCGCGCGCGGCCTGCTTGATCTCCGCGATCGTCGCTGCGCGCAACCGCTCGCGGCGGGGGGCCAGTGGATTCATCTCGGCCATCTTTCCAGCAAGGGCCCAACTTTTCTATTGCCAGCGTTCACGGTATTGACAGGGCTCACGCAAGCGAACAGTGTTCTCTCCAGCGAGTGTAGCTCTCAGGAGGCAACAGTGTTCGCTCGTCTTGCCCGGGGTGTGACCGGCCGGCCCCGGATCGTCCTGACCGTCGCCCTGCTGTTCGTCCTCGGCGCCGCGGTGCTCGGTGTCGGCGCGTTCGGCAAGCTGCTGTCCAACGGCTTCGACGACCCGAAGTCCGACTCGACCCGCGCGGCGAACGAGGTGGACACCCGCTTCGGCGGCACTCCCAACCTCGTCCTGCTCGTCACCGCCCGCTCGGGCAGCGTCGACGACCCGGCCGTGGCCGCCGCCGGGCGTTCACTGGCGGCCGAGCTCGGCAAGGAGCCCGGTGTGCGGGGCGTCGTCTCGTACTGGACCGGAGCCGGGGCCGCGCTGCGCTCCACCAACGGGCGTGAGGCGCTCGTCGTCGCGTCGGTGGACGACGACCACGCCAAGGCCGTCGCCACGAAGATCGAGAAGGCCGCCGACGACGGCCCGGTCACCGTGCGACCGGGCGGGCGAGCCGGCGTCAACCGGGACGTCAACGCCCAGGTGACCAAGGACCTCAGCACCGCCGAGTCCATCGCGATCCCGATCACGCTGGTGCTGCTGGTCGTCGCGTTCGCGGGCGTGGTCGCTGCGGCGCTGCCGCTGGGCGTCGGGCTCATCGGCATCCTCGGCGGTTTCGCAGCGCTGTCGGTGATCGGCTCCCTGACGGATGTCTCGATCTTCGCCGTCAACCTGGCCACCGCGATGGGCCTGGGCCTCGGCATCGACTACGCCCTGCTGATGGTCAGTCGCTACCGCGAGGAGCTCGCCGCCGTGCGGCGCGGTTCCGCGGAGCCCCTCACCGGCATCCAGAAGCGGGCGGCCGTGATCGCGACCGTGCGCACCGCGGGCCGGACCATCCTGTTCAGCGGCGCGACCGTCATCGTCGCGCTAGCCGTGATGCTCGTCTTCCCGCCGTACTTCCTGAAGTCCATGGCCTACGCCGGCATCGCCGTCACCCTGGTCACGATGCTGACCGCGGTGCTGGTGCTGCCGGCGGTGCTGCTGCTGCTTGGCGAGAGGGTCAACGCGCTGCCGGTCAGGGGGCTGATCGGCCTGGTCCGCCGCCAGCGCACCGCCGAGCGGGGCGCGGCCAGCGACGTCCCGCGTGAGGCCACGGAGTCGCCGTTCTGGCGGGGCGTCGCGACGAGGGTGATGCGCCGGCCGCTGCTCGCCGGCCTGCCGGTGGTCGCGCTGCTGCTCCTGCTCGCCGCGCCGGTGCTGCACGTCTCCTTCGCCACCCCGGACGACCGCGTGCTCAACGCCGCGCCGAGCCGGCAGGTCGGCGACGTGCTGCGCGCGGACTTCGGGTCCAACGTCAGCGGGGCGATGAACATCGTCGTCAACGGCCCGACCAGCGAGGCGACCCTCACGAGCTACGCCGCAGCACTGTCCCGGCTGCCCGGCGTCGGCCGCGTCGACAGCGCCGCGGGCGCCTTCCAGCACGGAGCGCGCACGAGTCCGCCCGGCCCAGCGGACGCCAGGTTCGCGGCCGACGGCGCGACCTACCTGCAGGTCGTCCCCTCGATCGACCCGATGTCGGCGAGCGGCGAGCGGATGGCCCACGCCGCCCGCGCGCTGCCCGCGCCACCCGGCACCCAGGTCCTGGTCGGCGGAGTCTCGGCCGGTCTCGTCGACGGTAAGCACGCGATCGGCTCGCGCCTCCCGCTGGCCATCGGGCTGATCGCGCTGGCGACGTTCGTGCTGCTGTTCCTGTTCACCGGCAGCGTCGTGCTCCCGCTGAAGGCGCTGGTACTCAACGGCCTGGTACTCGGCGCCGTCCTGGGCGTCTCGGTCTGGATCTTCCAGGACGGGCACCTCTCCGGCCTGTTCGGCTTCACCCCGGGACCGCTGGACACCTCGATGCCGGTGCTGCTGTTCTGCATCGCCTTCGGCCTGTCGATGGACTACGAGGTCTTCCTGCTCTCCCGGATCAAGGAGGAGCACGACGCCGGCACCCCGAACGCCGAGGCCGTCGCCGCGGGCCTCGCCCGCACCGGCCGGATCGTCACCACCGCCGCCCTGCTGCTCGCCGTGACCTTCGCGGCGTTCGCGACCGGCTCGGTCCGGTTCATGCAGATGTTCGGCCTGGCGACGGCGCTGGCCATCGTCCTGGACGCGAGCCTGGTGCGTGGCGTTCTGGTTCCCGCGTTCATGCGGGTCGCCGGTGACGTCAACTGGTGGGCGCCCGCCCCGCTGCGCCGGCTGCACAACCGGATCGGCCTGAGCGAAGGCGGCCCGGCCGCGGGCCCAACGGCTCCGGAAACGGTCGCCGTCCCCAGGCCCAGCGCCGAGCCCGACCTGGGGCTAACGGAAAAATCTTCTTCTACAGCCTCGTGACCCTGGGATTCTGCCCGCTCTCTTATTGCCTGAGCGCGCCCGGCGGCGGTGATCATCGATCTGATCACGTACTCGGTCCTCGCATGGCGGCCTTCACCGAGCATTCACAACCACGACGGGACACACCTATCGACCAAGCATCAGCCGGAGGCACCGAGGTGTTCCTTAGGGCCCATCACCAGGGAAGGCCGGTTTCACGGCCGTCGGCTCCCAACCGGTGAGCAGGCGACGAACCGCCGCCGTCAACCGTGCCGCGGACTCGTTCTCACCCAGCCCGACTAGATCGACAAAGGTCACTCCATCCATGGGAACGACGTCAGCGGCGTGGGCGCTGACGCGCACGCCGACGATTCTTCCTCGCTTTTTCACCGCGAGCTCCTGAAAACCGGCGAGCTGGAAATAGGAGGCAGACCAGACGGGATCCCCATGGCCGCGCACGAGAATGGTCAGGCTTGTCGCGCGGACCGCGTCGGCCAGAAGGAGACCGGCCTGATCAGCGAGGTACTGGGACCAGTCGTCGAGTTCCACTCGGTAACCGTCGGCGTGCAGGTGCCAGGCAACCCACTGGCCCCAGCTCTCGTCCTCCGCGTCGGCCAGCACCAGGACATCCGGCGCGGTCCGGTCAGGAGAGCCACTGTCTGGATGCCGCTGCGACCGTGCCCGTGCGTCTAGGCCCTCACGGGACGAGACCGGCGCGCTGGATCCGACAACCCTGCCCTGATGGCCGAAGTTGACGTTGCCGCCGGAGACCTTGAACTCCATCCGCGCCGCACGCAGCGTTGCGCCGGCGCCGCCGGCCTCGTCCGGCTCTGACGCGAGGTCGCCGCGCGACACCGGGGTAGCCGGATCGCCACCCGGCCGGCCCGACGTCGCTGCGTCCGAGAGCCCACGCCGGAAGACCTCATTGGCCGGGTAGTCGGCCGCCGCGGCGGCGAGGATCCGGCGCCGGCCGTCCGCCAGGATGCCGGCGCCGAGCGAGGCGTTCACCTGGCGCCAGAAATCCAGCACGATCCCGGCACCCTGTGGCTGGTCAGCAGGTGAAAGGCCGGCCCGCTTGAGGAGCTCCCCCCCGGCCCATCGATCGAAGTAGACCTCGGCGAGCGTTCTCAGCTCCAGATCAGACAGCTGCTGCGTCACCGCTCTCGTCCCTCTCGCCGGACAACCCGGCTCCGACTGACTGCCACACAGTCGTCACGCTCGGATGCGGGGACGATATCCTGACATTGCGCCGCAGCGTAAAAAACACGGGGGTGCGTATGACTCACGGCGTCGAAAGCGTGCCAGTCCGTCACCACTCCGCCTGCGCCGCTGGGCCCTCGTCCGGGTCTGGACGCCGGTGACCCCGGCGGACCGCGAGGCGGCTGGCGGCGGTCCAGCGCGACCCGCGGCGGGTGACAACCTACGGGGTCCCGGCGGCGCGCGGCCCGGTGCGGGACGTCCCGTAGGTGGCGATGGTCGTCCGCCAGGAGGCCCCGCGGGTGGGGGCGACCCGGCACCCGGACCGGAAGGTGGGCCGGCTGGTGGTCACCAGCGCGGCGCGCAGCCCGACGGCGGACCCGACCCGTGGGGACAGGCCCGAGACAAGGTCAACGATCGGGAAAGCGCCGAGTCTGCCGCGATGTTCGGCGCGGCGCTGCACGCGGCGCGGGTCGTCTTCAAGGTTTCCGGTGGCAACCTCAACTTCGGGAGCCAGTTCACGGGAACGGCGGGCGCGGCGGGCGCCGGCTCCGGTGGAGTCCCTGGAATCATCAGCCAGCCCGAGTTGGCCCGGGTCGTCGGGGCGTTCGTTGCCGCGCCCTGTCACGGACAGCTGTACAAGAAGCTGGCGGACAATCATCTGGTGGTCCTGCGTGCCGCCCCTGGCTGGGGGCGCACCGCCACTGCGGAGTATTTGCTGTACGAGTGCCTCACGACCTCGTCGGGCCATCCCCCGTCGCCCGTCCCGCGCGGCCTGGACCTTCACCCAGCAGCAGTCGCCCAGGTCCGTATTAGCCGGCTCAATGCCAGCACCGACCTGCGTGGACTGACTTCAGACCATCTCCGGCCAGCCGGCGACGAGGAGAATCCGCAGCCGGGGGGCCTTCTTCTTGATGTCGCGACGCCGCACGGCGCCGGCCTGCTCCGCGGCAGCGACCTCGAACGGCTGGCGAACGTGCTTCGCGCGAACCGCGACTACCTGGTGGTCACGGTCGACGCGGGTACAGTCTTCGGCGACGAGCTCGACGAGTTTCTCATCGACGCGGACGAGCCGCCACCAGCCATCCGGGTGGTCGCCCGGCATGCCGCGCGGCGCCTCGGCCGGCCGTATCCGGACGTACTCGACGAGGCGCGAGAGAGCACGGAGCTGAGCGGGCTCGTAGACCAGCTGGTCGGCGAGGGCTACAGCGCTGCCGGGCTCGCCCAGCTCGGACGGATCTGGGCCGAACAGGGTTCCGAGCGAGGCTCGCAGAAGGCAACCGACACGCTGCGGCAATGGGTCACAGACTTCATCGAGGCCCGCTTCGCGGACTGGCTGGCGGCGCCTGGGCAGGACCCGGAACATCGCGCGTTTGTAATCGCCCTTGCCGTCTTCGATGGAATGCCCTACGCGAAGGTCACTCGCCTTGCGCGCGATCTCGAAGACCGAATGCTGATCGCCTCCCGTCGTTTCCTGCGTCCCGCCCCTCTCGAGACCTGGGGATTCGACCCCGCTCCGCACGAGCGATCCGACCCGTACGCCAGCCAGCCGCTGTTCACCCGGCCGCGGTCGGGTCGGCTCGCGGCGGCGTCCGCCGAGGTAAGAGTCGGCACAGAGACCACCCGATATGGCTCAACCGAGACCGAGGTCGTGGCCTTCACCTGTGCCAACTACCCGTCGCGGATTCTGTTCTGGCTCTGGACGGAGCAGGACGCGCTGCACTCCGTCCTACTCAGGTGGCTGGCGGCGCTGGGCGAGGACACCGACCCAGCGGTCCGGGCGCACGCCGCCGCCGCGGTCGGCGTGCTGGCCAGCTGGTCCTTCGACGAGATCCTGCTGCGGGTGCTCCTGCCGTGGGCGGACGACGACCTGCCCTGGCAGCGGGGCGCCGTCGCCGCCGCGCTGAGCCTGGCGCTGGACTGGCGCCCCGGGCTGGCGCCGGTGGTCATCGAGATGCTCCGCGACTGGAAGATGCACACCCAGCACCCCGCAAGACGCCTGGCGGCGATCCGGGTCTGGGGAACGAGTCTGGGGCCGTTTGACCCAGACGTCGCGCTCGATCAGCTGGCGTATCTGATGGCTCCGCTGGAAGACGCAGAGGAAGATGAGAATCCCGAGGACGTCGATCTCAACGTGATCGACAACGTCTCTCTGAGTGTCTTCGAGATTTTCTCCGCTCCGCTGATCGCCGTGCACGGTGAGACCGACCGGCCGACGCGACCGGGCGGCGCCACCGACGCGGTGCTGCGTCGGCTCGGGGTGTGGACCGAGCCCGGCAGCGGGCCGACCCAGCGGTTCGCCGGCATCCTCGCCTTTCTGCGACTCGCACTTCATCTCCGCCTTGGAGTCGACAGTCCTGGCCAAGGCAGCCCGGCGCTGCTCACGCTGTGCATGCCCGGCCGCGGAGACCGGCTCACGCTGCGTCGGATCGCTGAGCTGTGGCGGCGGGCGCTCGACGAGCCGGCCACTAACCAGCTGGCCCTCGACTGCCTGCGGCAGTGGACCGCGGACACCGAGGCGGACGACGACCTCGCCCGGACGACATTCGCGCATCTTGTCTGGGAGTCGCTGCGCAGCCGTGCCGATTTCGACCGACTCCAACGAGAGTTCCGCCGCTGGGAGAAACGCTGGCCACGCACGTGTCAGGTCGTCCTCGCAACGATCGAGAGGTCCACGAACGGAGACAGCGGTGGTCTATAACAACTACCCCCGTGGCTGGAACGGCGGTCAGACCGGCTGGCAGTATCATCCAGGCTGGAACGCGCCGGCCTCACCGGTCAGCCCGCGCTACACGGTCCCCTTCTTCGGCCTGCCTGCGCCCCGGCTGGGCTGGCGCGTCGTATACGCCGACAACCGGGGGAACTTTCTGGAGCTACCGCCAGGCGAGAAGCTGGACAAGGTTATTTGGCGTAATTACTACTTCGTCGACAATCAGACCTACGGGCTGAACATCGAAACCGAATCGGCGAGCTCCGCCAACACTTCACGGTTCCGCCTGGTGGTCGCCGCCCGGTGGTGCATATATTCGCCCATAGAATTCCTGCGAGCCCCGCTCGCCCCCGTCGGGCACTGCGACCGGATCACGCGGTCGATCCTTTCCGATATCACGCGCTCGATCGAGCCGGGCTCGGCCCGGCTGGTGCAGGACCTGATCGATGCCAAGCGCGGTGTCGGCTTCACGATCGGCAGCGGGCTGGTCGTCTGGATCGACAACGTCATCGTTCATCCGCCGGCGGGCTTCGAGGAGCTGCAGGGCGAGCTCGAACAGGGCCGCGCCCAGATCGATGTCGACCGGCTCAGGCGCCTCCGCCGGAACGAGCAGCGGGTCGACGACCTCGATTACGACGCCGCCCAGCGGGAGACCGAACGTGGCGTCCGACGCGATCGGGGAGCCGCCTTCCTGGACCGAGCAGATGAGGGCGCCCAGCGCGGTGCCCCCGTAGACGGCTTCCGGCCCCGCGCCGAGCTGGTGGCAGGAGACGATCACCTGTTCGACCCCGAGCCGGCCCAGGCCGATCCGGGCGAGGCGGACAAGGACGCACCGACTCGGCCCGCCTGGCCTGAGCCACCGGCAGCCGACATCCCTTCCGCCTCGATACCCGACCCGCCGTGGTGGGACCAGCAACCCGATGCCGGCTCCTGATCGGAGCGCTGGAGCCGGCGGTGTCGCGGCTCTTGGGACACGCATTTGCCGATTTCCCTTGTGGGTTGCGTGATTCTGGGACTATCGGGGCGTGTGGGGAGAGTCTGCTCCGACCGCGGGTGAGGTGCGGCGGATCTTTCTCAGCGTGGCGGGGCCGGACGAGCGCTGGGGCAGCTGGCTGGATCATGTGCTGCGCGACGCCGGCTACGAGGTCGACTTCTACCGGCGCTCGTTCCCGCTCGGCGCCAACTTCGTCGACCAGATAGACGCCGCGCTCACCCGGGCCGACCGGATGATCGCGGTCGTCTCGCCGGCCTACCTCGACCGGTCCTCCTGGGTGCGGGAGGAATGGCAGGCGGGCATGCGGCTGGCGCACACCCGCGACGGCTTCCTGCTGCCGGTGCTGGTCGAGCAGTGCGACCTGCCGCCACTGCTCGGCACGATCAACATGATCGTGCTGCTCGGCCTGGACCGCGCGAAGGCGGTGCAGACCGTGCTGCGCGGGCTGGTCGAGCCGGCGACCGGCCGGCCCGAGCCGGAGCACGAGCCGCCCTTCCCGGGCTACGAGATCGCCGGGCCGGCCCAGCGGCTCGCGCTGCCGGCCGGCGCGGCCGCGCTACCCGCCCTGATGGCCGGGCCGCCTGAGGCACTCGGCCCCACCATGCCGGCTCTCGGCCCCACCACGCCGACGCCCGGATTCACCGCGTCGACGCCCGGCTTCACCGCGTCGGTGCCGGCCCTGCCGGAGCCACGAGCCGATGCCACGCTCGCCGCGGCCGACCGCGGCGGGGAGCGGACGTCGATCACGCTGCTGCACCTGCCCGCGCTCGCCGCGCCGACGCGGCCCGGGCACGCGCCGGACACCGGCCCGGAACCGTTCGGCGCCCCGCTGCTCGACGACCTGGCCGTGCTCGCCGCCAGCCCCGGTCTCACCCCGGACCTCGTCGTGGTCACCGGGGTCGCCCTGGAGGGCCGGCGTGGCGAGTACGAGCAGGCCGCGGTGCGGCTGGCGCTGCTCGCCGACCGGCTGGGCCTGCCGGTCGACCGGATCGCCCTGGTCCCGGGCCGGGGCGACGTGAGCGCCGCGGCCGCCCGCGCCTACTTCGCCGCCTGCGAGGACGAGGAGATCGAGCCGACGGCACCGTACTGGCGCAAGTGGCGGCACTTCGTCGACTTCCACGCGAACCTCTACCGGGAGCTCGGTGAGCGGACTTTCGCGGTGGGGCAGGAGTGGACGCTCTACCCGATGGCGGACCTGCGGCTCGTCGTCGCCGGGCTGAACTCCACGATGGCGATGAGCCACCTGCAGGCGGATGACCGCGGCGAGGTCGGCCAGGCCCAGGCCCGCTGGTTCGCCGACCGGCTCGCCGGCTACGAGCGCGCCGGCTGGTTCCGGCTCGCCGTCGGCCACCACCCACCGCTGGCCGCCGACCGGGTCCACTCGGCGAAGGCGACCGACGCCTACGGGGTCGACCTGATCCTCGGCGGGCACGTCAACCTCCTGCTCGCCGCGCACGGGCACGGCGCGCCGACGCCGGACGGCCCGCTGCCGGCGGTGCCGACCCGGCTGCCGCGCTCCGGGACGACGCTGATCAGCGCGCACCCGCCGCACCCGGTGCCCACCGCCGACACCGCGCTGCGCTACCAGATCCTGCGGATCAGCCGCGCGGAGGTGACCAGGCTGGACCGGCGCTTCTCCCGCCGGGCCGGCGCCTGGCGGCCCGCCGAGGAGGTCGGCGCCGCTGGGACCGTCACCTACCGGACCCGCTGGGAGCACGCCGCCACCACGTTCCCCCGCCCAACCCGCCGGCCACCGGCCATCGAGGGCCCCGGCTCGGCCGGCAAGGCCGCCGCACGCTCGAGCAACGGGCGCAAGCCCACCGGCGAGCACCGCACCGACGACCCGGACAGTGCGGACGGGCCCGGCCCGCGGCGCGGCGAGACGTTCGCCGACCGGGTCGCGGAGATCGCCGAGCTCTCCTCCCCCGGCGCGACGATCACCAGAATCTCGCCGACCGGCGTCGCCCCCGAGTACCTGAGGGTGACCGTGCCACACGGGCCGGTGTTCGAGCAGCGCCCGGTCGGGATCGCCGAGGACGGCGTCGACGAGAGCGCCGTGGACCGGTTCGTCGAGCATGTGCACCGCCAGTACGCGGCGACCGACCCCCAGCTGACCTCCGACCTCGTCTACGGCGGCCCACTGCCGGCGCCCGACGAGCTGGTCCGCCAGGCGTCCGTGCGCGGTGTGCGGCTGCGCAGCTTCGTGGAGTACCAGGGCCTGCTGGACCTGCGCGGCTACCTGCGCCGGCAGAGCGACCGGCTGGCCGCGGACCGGCTCTACCCGCCGGCGCTCTACCTGCCGCAGCGGTTCCGGGTGATCGACGGCGGCCCGGTCACCGCCGACCCGACCGACGCCGCCCCGGCCGACACCACCCCAGCCGACACCATGCTCGACGGCACGCTCAACGGGATGGTGCCAACCGGCGACGGCAGCACCGACCAGGCGAGCGGCCCCGACGGCGGTGACCTGCTCGGCCAGCTGGTCGACTGGCTGACCGCCGACTCGGCGCGGTTCGTCCTGATCCTGGGCGACTTCGGCCGCGGCAAGACGTTCTGCCTGCACGAGCTGGCCCGCACCCTGCCCGAACGCCGCCCACACCTGATCCCGCTGCTGATCGACCTGCGCGCGATGGAGAAGGCGCACAGCGTCGACGAGCTGGTCGCGGCCCACCTGGTCGCCTCCGGCGAGCAGCGGGTCGACGTGTCGGTCTTCCGGTACATGCTGCGCCGCGGCCGGCTGGTGCTGCTCTTCGACGGGTTCGACGAGCTCGCGCTGCGGGTCACCTACGAGACCGCTGCCGAGCACCTGGGCCGGCTGCTGGACGCCGTCGAGGGCCAGGCCAAGGTCGTCGTGACCAGCCGGACCCAGCACTTCCTGTCCCACGGCCAGGTCCGCGGGGCGCTCGGCGCCCGGGTCGAGCTGCTGCCGGCCAGCCGGATCGCCGAGGTCGGCGACTTCACCGAGCGCCAGATCGAGGAGTTCCTCGTCCGGCTGCACCACGGCGACGCCGCGCGGGCTCGGGAGCGGCTCGAACTGATCCACGACATCAGGGACCTGCTCGGGCTGTCCCACAACCCGCGGATGCTCGGCTTCATCGCGTCGCTCGACACGAACCGGCTGCGTGCCGTCCAGGCCAGAACCGGTGTGATCAGCTCAGCGGACCTGTACGGCGAGCTGATCGAGGAGTGGCTGCGCTACGAGGAACGCCGGGCCCGCCCGCCCGGCGCCGGGCCGGCGCTGACGGCCGGCGAGCGCCGGGAGGCCGTCACCGCGCTCGCGCTGCGGCTCTGGCGGACGACCGACCAGGTGATCAACCTCTCAGAGCTCACCGCGACGACCAGCACGGCCCTCGACGCGATGACGGACCGGGTCGACGCCGGCCAGCTCGACTCCAGCCAGGCCGCGCACATGGTCGGCTCGGGCAGCCTGCTGGTCCGCGCCGACGACGGCGGCTTCACCTTCATCCACCAGTCGGTGATGGAGTACCTGGTCGCCGCGGCGGCCGCCCAGCGGCTCGCCGACGTCGACGACCTGGGCGGTGGCGGCGACGTGCTGGGCGCGCGGGTGATGTCGCCGCTCATGGTCGACTTCCTGCGCGGCGTGGCCGGTGACGCCGCGGCGACAGCCTGGGCGCGGCGAGCTCTGGCCGAGCCGGAGGCCGGCCAGGCGCCCCGGGCGAACGCGCTCGCGATCGCGCGCCGCGCCGACCCGACGGCGGCCCGCGGCGCGCGGCTCGGCGGGGCCCATCTGGAGGGCGCCGACCTGACCGGCCTCGACCTCAGCGACGCCGACCTGGCCGGCGCGAACCTCACCGACGCCGACCTCGACGACGCGAACCTGACCGGCGCGAACCTCACGGGGGCGCGGCTGACCGGAGTCCGCGCCCGCCGCCTGCGGCTGACCGGCGCGAACCTCACCGACGCCGACCTGCGCCGGGCCCGCCTCACCGACCCCGACCTGACCGGCACCGTCCTCACCGGCAGCAAGTGGGAACGGGCCGCGCTGCTCGGCGCGACCCCGCCGGACCGGGCACGGACGGCCCCAGAGCTCGCCGCCGCCGCGGTCCCGGGCCGCGACCCCGTGGAGGTCGTCATCGACTCGGGCCTGCGCTGGACCCAGGCGCTCTCGCCGTCCCACGACCTGCTCGCCTACGGAACCGGGCACCACGTCGCGCTGGAGGACCTCGCCGACGGGCACGTGCTGGCGGTGCTGCGCGGGCGCGGCGAGTGGATCCGCGCGGTCGCGTTCTCCGCCGACGGCTCGCGGCTCGCGGCGGGCGACGTCGCCGGCGGCATCCAGCTCTGGGACGTCGCCGCGGCCGAGGAGGTCGCGAGCTTCGTCGGGCACGCCAGCCGGGTGCGCGCGCTCGCGTTCTCCCCTGACGGCTCGCTGCTGGCGACCGGCTGCTGGGAGGGCAGGGTGCACGTCTGGGACCTGGCCACGCTGACCAGGGTCGCGACGCTGCACAAGTCGGCGGACCGCATCAAGACGCTGCAGTTCTCCCCGGACGGGACGCTGCTGGCCTACGGCGACGAGGTACGCCTCTGGGACGTGCGCACCCGCAGCGACCTCTCGGTGCTCGGCAAGCCCACCGAGCAGGCGCGCACGCTGCGCTTCTCCCCAGACGGAACCCTGCTGGCCTGGGTCAACGGGGAGAACACGGCCCGGGTCTGGAACCTCGCCGCCGGGCGTGAGGTGGGCCGCCGGCGCGGCGACCATCATTTCGCCCGCGCCCTCGCGTTCGACCCGAGTGGCTCGCTCGTCGCGATCGGCGCCGACGACGGCACGATCCGGGTGTGGGACCTGGCCGGCGACAGCCTGCGCACGACGCTGCGCGCGGCCCGCGGCTGGGTGACGATCCTGGAGTTCGTCGGCGCCGAGGGGAAGGCGTTGATCGCGGGCACCAGGGACGGAACCGTCCAGGTCTGGAAGGTCACCGACGGCGCCCCGCCGGGACGGACGCTGCTCACCGGCCGCACCGCGGACGTGCTCGCCACGGCCTTCGTGCCCGAACAGTCGCTGGTCGCCGCCGCCAGCGAGAACGGCTCGCTGCGGCTCTGGGACACCAGGACCGCCGCCCAGGTGCACATCGGCTCGGGCGAGAAGGCCTGGTGCTACGCGATGAGCCTGACCGACGACGCCACCCTGCTCGCCGCCGGTGGCGGTGACGGCCTGGTCCGGATCTACGAGCTGTCCCCCGGCCGGGCCGGCGACGGCCGAAGCGACCTGGACACGCCGGTGCGCCGGCTGAACACCAGGCGGACCCCCGTGCGCGCGCTCGCCTTCTCCCCGGACACGACGATCCTCGCGGTCGGTCATCCCGACGGGACCGTGGGCCTCTGGAACCCGTGGACCGGCCATCCGATGGCGACCTTGAAGGCCGGCGGCCTTCGGGTGCTCACGGTCGCGTTCTCACCGGACGGCGAGCGGCTCGCGGCCGGCACCGACACCGGTACGGTGCACGTCTGGGACGCGGTGGGGGCGCGTGGCGGGTCGGCTGCGGCGGCCCGCCGCCTCGTCGGCCACTCGGACTGGGTCAACGCGGTGGCGTTCTCCCCCGACAGCGAGCTGCTCGCGAGCGGCTCGGGGTCGGGCACGGTGCGGATCTGGGACGCCGCCACCGGGGTGCTGCGCAATCGCCTCGTCGGCCACGGCGGCCGGGTACGGACCATCGCCTTCGCCCCGGACGGCCGGCTGCTCGCGGCCGGCGGCGAGGACGGCATCGTCCGGCTCTGGGATCCGGGCACCGGCAGCGAGCTGGCTCGTCTGGCCGGGCATACCGAGGAGATCCGGTCGGTCGCGTTCAACGCGGCGGGTGACGTGCTGGTATCCGGCGGCGCCGACGGCACCGCCCGGTTGTGGCAGGTCGGCGACAGTCACCGGAGTGACGGAAGCCGGGAGCTCGCCACGATGCTCGGGCTGGCCGGCAACCGGTGGACGGCGCTGTTCCCCGACGGTTCGTACAAGACCTCAGAGGACCGTGACGCCGACTCCGTCAGGACCGTCTGGTGGTCGATCAGACTGAGCCGGTTCGACCCGGACGAGCTGACGCCCTACCTCCCGCGGATCCGCCGGCGCCCGCTGGAGGCACCGCTGGCGACCCCGCCGTCCTGACGGCAGCGGCCTGTCGGCCTGTCGCGGCGCGAGCGGGGCGCGGGAGTCAGGCCGCCGACGATGAGCAGTGGGCCTCGGCCGCGGCCCGGCCCGCGTCGGGCTGGGGCGCGGGCGACGCGAGGACGCAGCAGTCGCGGCCGGCGGACTTGGCCGCGTAGAGCGCGCGGTCGGCGCGGTCGATCAGCTCGGCCGGGCTGGCCGGCAGCGTCGTGGCGGCGGCACCGACCGACACCGTGACCGGCAGCACGATGCCGTCGTCGACGGCGACCGGGCTCGCGGCGACCGCGAGGCGCAGCCGCTCGCCGAGCACGTACAGGTCGTCCTGGCCCAGGTAGGTGGTGAGCAGCGCGAACTCCTCGCCGCCGTAACGGGCCACCACATCGGCGGACCGGGCGACCTCGCGCAGCCGGCGCGCGACCTCGGCGAGCGCGCGGTCGCCGGCCGGATGGCCGAATCGGTCGTTGACCGCCTTGAAGTGGTCCACGTCGATGAGCAGGAGCGCGAGCGTGGCGCCCGGCTGGCTGGCCCGGACCGAGGCGAGCGCGAGCCGCGTCTCCAGGAAGCGCCGGGTGCACAGGCCGGTGAGTACGTCGGTGTTGGCCAGCCGCCGCTGGCTCACCTCGGCGTACCTCATCCGGATCATGATGAGGGCCGTCGAGATGACCATGGCTATGGCGCTGACCAGCTCCGTCACCCCGTTGGCGGCCCCACGCGGGACGACCAGCGAGAGCGGCGGGATGATGCCGGCCAGGTAAAGCCCACACAGCCGGGCGCGGCCCAGCCCGGCAGGTCTGGACGACGGCTGGGCGACCCCGGCCATCGTCGGATGCAGCGCCGCCGCGCCCAGCGCGAGGCTCCCCGCGAGCCAGATGCCGTCGAGCGGGCCACCGACCGCGTAGATGGCGTGCAGCTGCCTTAGTCCGTAGCCGGTGTCCGCGGCCAGGATGGCGAACAGGCTGACGCTCAGCAGGATGAACGCGGGCGGCCGGAAGCCCGCACTGGCGACGAGCCGGACCCCGATCGTGAGCAGGACGAGATCGGCGATCGGGTAGCCGGTCGCGGTCCAGGTGACCAGGCGGGGGATGTCCTCGTGCAGGCCCGGCCCGATCAGGTGCAGCACCGACAGCGTGGTCGCTCCGGTGGCCACCAGGAGCCCGTCCAGCAGGGCCGGCAGGTCACCGCGGGGTGCGCGTCGACGGACGATCAGCAGCAGCCCGGCGGCCAGGACCGGGTAGTGCGCCAGGTACAGCAGGATGGACACGCCCAGAATCCGCTGGTCAGCCGACAGGAACTCGGCGGCGTAGAAGACCACGCTGGCGCTCGTGAACAGCAGCTGGGAGAGCCCGATGAGCACCCAGGGCCGGCGCGGCCGCGGCTGGTGGCGGCGCAGGCCGACGAACACGGCGACGACCGACGAGGCGCCGATGCCACAGCCACCGACCATCCGCGCGACCAGCCAGCCGCCGGAGGCCGGGACCGCGCTGTAGCCGAAGGCGGCCACCGCGCCGGCGCCCAGGTAACCGAGCCACAGCCAGCCCGTCCACGGGGCCGCCGTCATCATGGCGCGTGCGGCGGACGCCGAGCTGGTCAGCCCGACCGGGCTCGGCGGCTGACTGCCGGCCGGGCCGGGCCCGGAGTGCGGCGACGGCGCCATCGGTTCCGGGCGGGCTCGGCGTAGGTCATGGGCCGGGGCCATGCGCAGCCTTTCGCATGTCTTCCTGATGGCCGGGAGGGCCGTTGTCCCCGTGACCCGGTGTCGGGTCAGTCGGGCGCGCTACCCACCGGGAGCGAATGTTCGCCACTGGGAGTGGGCAAACCGCAGGTTCCAACCCAACCGTACCGAGTCGTCGCTCTTCGTATAGCTGCGGGGAAGGAACATGTGACACCTTTGGGCCCCTCTTGTGCAGGTACGCTCACTCAACGTTCGAATAAGTCCCTTAGGGACCAGCAAACCCACCGGCCGTCCGTGAGCCACCACTCAGCGCGCTACGTGGGCTGTGAACGCGTCTGGTCGCCGACAGAACCGTCGGTGTTCTGGCAGCACGGCGGTCGCGCAGGCGACTGCCCGGTGGCGGGTGCGGACGTCACAGTCCGAGGGCCCGGCTCGTCATGTCCGGGACGACAACCGGAGAAGGGGACGAGACGATGTCCGGGTTCTTGCGCCGAGTGGGTGGGGCCTGCGCCGCCCACCCGTGGCGGGTGATCGGCACCTGGGTTGTGGCCCTGGTGCTCGCGCTGGGGCTGGCCAGCCTGTCCGGCGGAACGCCGCAGGACAACTACGACACCCCTGGGTTGCCATCCCAGCAGGGGACCGACCTGCTGCGGGCCGGCTTCCCACAGTTCGCCGGTGCCGACGCGCGCGTCGTGCTGCACAGCGCGCACGGCCGGCTCGACGCCGCCGAGCTGCGTGCCGTCGGCGGGCGGCTGCGCGGCGTCCAGTACGTCGACCTGGTCGCCCCGCCGCGGCTGTCCGACGACGGCGACACCGCGCTGATCACCGTCTACTACGACCGCCCGGTGACCGACGTCGGCGGCAAGAAGGCGCTCGACCACCTGGAGACGGCGCTCGCGCCGGCGCGGGCCGCCGGGCTGGGGGCCGAGATCGGCGGCCAGGTCTCCGAGAACATCAACTCCGTCGACGGGAAGGCCGAGGCGATCGGCATCGTGGTGGCGCTGGCCATCCTGCTGGCCGCGTTCGGCTCGGTGATCGCCGCCGGGGTGCCACTCGCCGTCGCGTTCCTCGGTCTCGGCGTCGGCTCGGCCGGGATCACATTGATCGCCGCCGCCACTGACGTCAGCACGATCGCGCCGACGCTCGGCTCGATGGTCGGCATCGGGGTGGGCATCGACTACGCGTTGCTCCTGGTCACCCGGCACGTCGAGGGGCTGCGGGCCGGGCTGCCGGTCCGCGAGGCCGCCGCGCGCGCCACCGCGACCGCCGGCACCTCGGTGGTCTTCGCCGGCGCGACCGTGGTGCTCGCCCTGATGGGGCTGCGACTGGTCCGGCTGACCACCTACGCCTCGACGGGATTCACCACCGCCGTCGTGGTCGTCGCCGTCGTCACGTCCTCGCTGACCCTCGTCCCGGCGCTGTGCGGCCTCGCGGGGCACCGCCTGCTGGGGCGCCGGGCCCGCCGCCGCGCCGCCAGGATGATGGCACCCGTTCCCGGCCAGCTCGAGAGCACCGGCCGGGCCGAGAATGCCGGCCAGGCCGAGAACACCAGTGCCGCGAGCCCGGCCGGCGGGGGGCTGACCGCTCGCTGGGCCGCGCGGATCGGCCGCCGACCGCTGCCCTGGGCACTGGCGGCCCTCGTACTGCTGCTGACGCTCGCGGCTCCGGTGCTGGCGATGCGCACCTGGCCGCAGGACGCCGGCAGCCAGCCGACCTCGACCACCCAACGGCGTGCCTACGACCTCGTCGCGGCCAACTTCGGTCCTGGCGCCAACGGGCCGCTGCTGATCGTGGCGGACCTGCGGGAGCTACCGAGGACCCAGCTCGACCCGCTCGTCCGGACGCTGCGCACGACCGGCGACATCGCCGACGTCCAGGCTCCGATCGTCTCCGCCGACGGCTCCACCGCGGTGATCGTCGCCGAGCCGACGGTCGGCCCGAGCGACGCGAAGGCGTCCGCGCTGGTCCGCCACCTGCGCGCCGACGTGCTGCCGCCCGGCGTCAGGATCACCGGCTGGACCGCCGCCTTCACCGACATCTCCGCGTACCTGGCGGGACGGATCTGGGTGGTCGTCGGGTTCGTCGTCGGCGTCTCGCTGCTGCTCCTGCTGGTGATGTTCCGGGCGCCGGTGGTCGCGCTCAAGGCCGCGGTGATGAACCTGCTGTCCATCGCCGCCGCCTACGGCGTGATCATCGCCGTGTTCCAGTGGGGCTGGGGAGTACGGGCGCTCGGGCTGCCGCACGCGGTGCCGATGTCCAGCTGGCTGCCGCTGCTGATGTTCGTCGTGTTGTTCGGCCTCAGCATGGACTACGAGGTGTTCCTGCTCTCCCGGATCCGGGAGGACTGGAAGGCCACCGGCGACGCCCGCGGCAGCGTCGTGCGGGGGCTGGCGAAGACCGGCCGCGTCATCACCAGCGCCGGCCTCATCATGATCGCGGTGTTCGCCGGGTTCTCGCTGGACCCGGACGTCACGGTCAAGATGCTCGGTCTCGGCATGGCCGTCGCGGTCCTCGTCGACATGACCGTCATCCGGATGGTCCTGGTCCCGGCGACGATGGCCCTGCTCGGCGGCGCCAACTGGTGGCTCCCCGGCTGGCTCGACCGCCTCCTCCCCCACATCGACCTCCACGGCGACCAGGCCACACCGGCCACGGAGACGGTCGACCTGCCGGCACCGCGCGGGAAGATCACTGACGACGAGCCGGCGGCCATCGGCTGACCGCTCCGGGCCCGGGCGTCGGGCGGACGCGCAAGCGCCCGTCCCGACGCCCGCCGCCTAAGCGAAGTAGCGGGAGATGAACTCGGCGACGCAGACCGGCTTGGTGCCGCCCTCGCGCTCGATCGTGACCTGGTTGACGACCTGGACGCCGCCGGTGACGTCCTCGACCGTGAGGTTCTTGATCTGCGCCCGCAGCTTCGAGCCGACCGGCACCGGCGCGGGGAAGCGCACCTTGTTCAGCCCGTAGTTGACCGCCATCGAGATGCCCTCGACCTGCACCACGTCGTGGAACAGCACCGGGATCAGCGACAGGGTAAGGAAACCGTGGGCGATCGGGCCGCCGAACGGGCCGGACTTGGCCTTCTCGACATCGACGTGGATCCACTGGTGGTCACCGGTCGCGTCGGCGAAGGTGTTGACCTGCTCCTGGGTCACCTCAACCCAGTTGCTCGTCCCCCAGTCCTGCCCGGCGAGCGCCTTGGCGCCGTCGATCCCCTGGATGATGCTGCCCATCGCGCTCCTCCTAGATCAGCCCAGCCAGGGCCCTGGCTGGCTTGCCCACGGCGTCGACGCACGGTTCCCGGTCGGGGCGCCGGCCCAGATCGACGCAGTGGCCGCGGCGAGCAGTATCCCAACCTTGCGCCCCACATGCCCGCCTCAGCCCCACCCGCCCCAGACCGGCCGCTCACGGTCTGCGGGGCACCCGGCGGGTCGGTGGGCTGGTCAGGGTGTCGCTCTGTGGGCTCGCCAGGCGTCGTTCCAGGAGGGTGAACGCGTCGATGGCCTCCGGGGCCTCGAATGCCCGGTTTCGCCGACCGACCGTCACCTGTCGCAGCACGCCGGCGTCGACGAGCCGACTCACCGCCTGGTTGGCCGTCTGCGCGGACCGGCCGAGCAGCCTCGCGGCCGACTGCACGGTGAGGACCGGCGCGGCGGGCAGCAGGCCCAGGAGCCGCTCCAGTGTCGAGTCGGGTCGGATCTCGCCGAGCCGCTCGCGCCAGCCACGCTGGATCTCGTCGATGCGCGCCTCGAAGTCGGTCACGTCGGCGCAGGCGCGGATACAGGCGCCGGCGAACAGGGAGATCCACTCGTCGGCCGAGGCGCGGGCCTCCTCGGAATCAGCCGGGCCGACAAAGCGGGTACGGGACAGCGCCTGGATGTAATCCCGCGACCGGGTGGCGAGGATCAGCGAGACCGGCGGCAGCACATCCGTCGCGAGGCCGCGGCGGCGCAGCACCATGTGGATCAGCGCCCGTCCGGTTCGCCCGTTGCCGTCCACGAAGGGATGGATCGCCTCGAACTGCGCATGTGCGATCGCCGCCTGTGCGACGGCCGGCAGTTCGTCCTCAACGCAGAAGGCAGCCAGATCGTCCAGCAGCGCGGGGACGGCCTCCGGTGGCGGTGGAACGAACGCCGCGGCGCACGGGTTGTAGCTGCTGCCACCGATCCAGTTCTGAGCGGCCCGGATCCGGCCTCCGTGCTCCTGTAGCCTGCTGCCGGCGAGCAGGCGCCGGTGGATCTCGAGCAGCCCGTCCGTCGTGATCGGGTCGCCGACGTTGACTAGCTCGGTCGCGTAGGCCATGGCGTCGATGTTGCCGAGCACCTCGGAAGCGGTCACGTCCGTCACCGGCTCGCCCAGCTCACGGCCAGCCTCCGCTCGGAGCACCCGACGGCCCCCGACCTCGAGCCCTTCGATCCAGGACGAGCCGACGGACTCCGCCCGCAGCAGCATTCGGGCGAGCACCTCTGTGCCGCGCAGGGCAATGGCCTCCCGGTTCAGCGAGACGATCGCGTGCTCCGCGTCCACGAGGTCGGCGACCGTCCGCCCGTCGAAGCGAAACTCCCGCGCCACCAGCGGATCTGGCAGGTAGGCGTCGTACTCGCAGGACATTCGATCCCGCCGCGACATGCCGGCGCCGAGATCGCTCTCCCAGCGACGACGCAGGAGCTCACCCAAGACGTCCTCCATAATCAGGAATCATGAGCATAGCCTGAATATGGAAGGCTGCTAATCAGGGCGCCCAGCCGCCCGCGCTCCGGTATGAGCGACCTAGCCGCGGAGGTTTGGCGTTGTGTCTTCGGGGCTAGCCGGCGGCGCCGACTGGGGTGAGGGCGGTGCGGGCGTCTGGGAGGGTCGCGGGGGCGGCATCCGTGAGGGTCAGGTCGGTGGCGAAGGCCTCCGGCGGGGGGCAGGTACAGACGAGGTTGCGGTCGCCGTAGGCGCCGTCGATGCGGCGGACCGGGGGCCAGTACTTCGCCGCGCGCAGCGACGTCACCGGGTAGGCGGCCACCGAGCGGGGGTAGGCGTGGTCCCAGGCGTCGCCGGTGACCATCTCGGCGGTGTGCGGAGCGTTGCGCAGGGGGTTGTCGTCCTTCGGCCAGGTGCCGTCGGCGACCTTGTCCGCCTCGGCCCGGATCGCGATCATCGCGTCGCAGAACCGGTCGATCTCGCCGAGGTCCTCGCTCTCGGTCGGCTCGACCATGAGCGTTCCGGCGACGGGGAACGACATCGTCGGCGCGTGGAACCCGTAGTCGATCAGGCGCTTGGCGACGTCGTCGACGGTCACGCCGGTGTCCTTGGTGAGCTGGCGCAGGTCGAGGATGCACTCGTGCGCGACCAGGCCGTTCTGGCCGGCGTAGAGCACGGGGTAGTGCGGCCGCAGCCGGCTGGCGACGTAGTTGGCGTTCAGCACCGCGACCGAGGTGGCGGCCGTGACGCCCTCGGCACCCATCAGCCGCAGGTAGACCCACGGGATCATCAGGATGCCGGCCGAGCCCCAGGGCGCCTCGGAGATCGGGCCCACACCGGTCGCGGGGCCGGCCTCGGGGCGTAGCGGGTGGTTCGGCAGGTAGGGCAGCAGCTTCTCGCCGACCGCGACCGGGCCGACGCCGGGGCCACCGCCGCCGTGCGGGATGCAGAACGTCTTGTGCAGGTTCAGGTGGCTGACGTCGGCGCCGAACTCACCCGGCTTGGCCAGGCCGACGAGCGCGTTGAGGTTCGCGCCGTCGACGTAGACCAGACCGCCGGCCGCGTGGACGATCGCGCAGGCCTCGCCGATGCCTTCCTCGTAGACGCCGTGCGTCGAGGGGTAGGTGACCATCAGCGCGGCGAGCCGCTCGGCGTGCTGGGTGGCCTTGGCCGCCAGGTCGGCCAGGTCGACGTTGCCGTCGTCGTCACAGGCGACGACGACGACCTTCATGCCGGCCATCGCGGCGCTCGCGGCGTTCGTGCCGTGCGCCGAGGACGGGATCAGGCAGAGATCCCGCGCGGGGGCGCCGGCCGGCGTGTGGTCGCGGTGGTACGAGCTGATCGCCAGCAGGCCCGCGAACTCGCCCTGGCTACCGGCGTTCGGCTGCAGCGAGATGCCCGCGTAGCCGGTGACCTCGACGAGCCAGCGCTCCAGATCCGAGATCATCTCCAGGTAGCCGGCGGCCTGCTCCACCGGTGCGAACGGGTGGATCTCGGCGAACTCGGGCCAGGTCACCGCGGCCATCTCGGCGGTGGCGTTGAGCTTCATCGTGCACGAGCCGAGCGGGATCATGCCCCGGTCGAGGGCGAAGTCGACGTCGGACAGCCGGCGCAGGTAGCGCAGCATCGCCGTCTCCGACCGGTGGCTGTGGAAGACCGGGTGCTCCAGGTAGGCCGACGTGCGGACCAGCTCCGCCGGGACCGCCAGGGCGCCCTGCGCCTGGCTGTCCGGGGCGGCCACCCCGAAGGCGGACCAGACCGCGGTGAGGTCCGCGTCCAGCGTCGCCTCGTTGCAGGAGATCCCGACGTGGTCGCCGTCGACGAGGCGCAGGTTGACGCCGTGGTCGAGCGCGGCCGCGACGACGTCCGCCGCGCGGCCGGGCACCCGGGCGAGCACGGTGTCGAAGAAGGAGCCGTGGACGACCTCCACGCCCCCGGCGCGCAGCCCGGCGGCGAGCCGCACCGCGTGATCGTGGACCGTCGCCGCGATCCCGGCCAGGCCGGCCGGGCCGTGGTACACGGCGTACATCGAGGCGAGCACGGCCGGCAGCACCTGGGCGGTACAGATGTTGCTGGTGGCCTTCTCGCGGCGGATGTGCTGCTCACGGGTCTGCAGGGACAGCCGGTAGGCCGGCTTGCCGTCGGCGTCGACCGACACGCCGACCAGGCGGCCGGGCAGGTTGCGCTCCAGGCCCTTGCGGACGGCCAGGTAACCCGCGTGCGGGCCGCCGAACATCACCGGCAGGCCGAACCGCTGGGTGGTACCGACGGCGATGTCCGCCCCAAGCTCGCCTGGCGAGGTCAGCAGCGTCAGGGCGAGCAGGTCGGCGGCGACCGTCACCACGATCCGGCGGCCGGTGGCCTGGGCGATCACGCCGCGCAGGTCGCGCACCTCGCCGTTCGCGCCCGGGTAGGACAGCAGGACCCCGAACGTGTCGGCGAGCACGTCCGCCGGGAGCGCGCCGGCGGCCTCCTGCGGCTCCTCGCCGGGCTCGGCGGGCAGCGCCTCGACGGGCCCCTCGCCGGGCGCGGGCGACGGGATCGGGCTGAGGCCGACGCGCAGGTCGGCGACGTGCACGTCGAGGCCGAGCGCCTCGGCCCTGGTGCGCACGACCTCGATCGTCTGCGGCAGGGTGTCGGCGTCGATCAGGAAGGTCGAGCGCTTGGCCTTGTCGGCCCGGTGGGCGAGCTGCATCGCCTCGGCCGCGGCGGTCGACTCGTCCAGCAGCGAGGCCCCCGCGGTCGCGAGGCCGGTGAGGTCGGTGACCATCGTCTGGAAGTTCAGCAGGGCCTCGAGGCGCCCCTGGGAGATCTCGGGCTGGTACGGGGTGTAGGCGGTGTACCAGGCCGGGTTCTCCAGCACGTTGCGCTGGATCACCCCGGGCATCACGGCCGGGTGGAAGCCCAGGCCGATCATCGTGGTCACCCTGCGGTTGCGGCCCGCCAACGCGCGCAGCTCGTCGAGCGCCGCGCTCTCCGGGATCGGCGTGGGCAGCGCGAGGGCGCCGGACCGGATGCCGGCCGGGACGGCGGCGTCGGTGAGCGCGGCGAGCGTCGGGTAGCCGAGCTCGGCGAGCATCGTGGCCTGAGCGCTGGGATCCGGGCCGATGTGCCGATCGGCGAACACCGGATACGAGGTGGCCGGCAGCGTCGGCGTGCCGGTGGCGTTCTCGGTCATGGTGGCCACTCCGGTGGGTCAGGCGGGACTCGGCGGGCGCCGGGCTCCACGTCGGGGTCCGGGGCGGGCGCCCCGGGAGACGGCGGCACCGGCCGCGCGCCGGCCTATGGCTCTGGCCGGACGGCGGCGGACCGCCTCGTCTCCCCCTCTGTCATCGGCCTGAGAGCTTCGCCGGACCGGTGGCCCGCCCGGGCGCGACTGAGGCGCCCTCGGCGGACTTCCGTGCCCGGCTTGCACCGTCGGCGGGACACCGCGAGGCGTCCGCTTTCCAGAGTTGCCTGACCCGGCGGTTGGGTGCCTGAGAGTTTGTGGGGAGGTCTTGCTCCTTCGGCGCCACAGGCTGGTTTGCCCGGGACTCTCCCGCGCGGGTGTGAGCGGCACAGTATGTAGTTGGCTAGCAGTGTGTAGTTGGGTCACGGCGGGCCTGCCACCAGCTACCCAAGTCACAGTCGGCGGCTGGCCCAGTCGGAAACAGTCCGTACGCGATCTGTCATTCACGGTCGTATTCGTGAAGTGCGCCACATCTTCGATCAACGGAGTCCCGTGACGCGACGCCCTGTCCACCACGACTTGGCGTTACACAGAACGATCAGTCATGGCCCCTGCCGTCAACCACAACCCCGTTACGACTCTCGGCCTTCCGCCTCCTGTCGCCTTGCGAGCCTATCGGCGGGATCGGCCCGGAGCCACCGCGCGGCCACCCGCGAAACCAGCTCGCAACACGCCACGGTCCGGCCGGATCAGGTTCGGTCGGCCGGACCGTCGGCCTTGGTCGCCGTCTCGCCCCGCGGCGCGGTCAGCGTCGGTTGACCTTTCGGATCGCCTCTACCAGCTCATCCTTCGGCAGCCGGGCCCAGCCGTTGACCGACAGTTCGCGCGCGGCGGACCGAAGGTCGGCGATCGGCGTCGAATTATCCAGCCGCCCGCTCGCGGGCCCGCCCCGATCGGGCGGCCCGCCGCCGGTCGGAGCCACGAAGCTCACACCGCCGGCCGGCTGACTCGCCTGAGCAGGCCGTGGAGCGTTCGGGTCCGGACCAGACCGAGGGCCAGAGCCGGCGGCGGGCGGCCTGCCGGTCGCGGCGAGCTCCGGAGCGAGTGGTGCGGGCGGCGCGCCAGGCGGCCGGACGAGCCCCGACGGCCTCGGTGGCGCCGGCTTGGGTGCCGCCGGCTTCGGCCCCGCTGGGGGCGGTGGCGTCGGCCTGGGGGCCAGGTGCGCCGGGGCCCCGCCCGTCAGCGGAGCCTTCGGGACGGGCGGCGGCTCCTTGCGAACCGGATCCGCGCCGACGCCGGAGGACGGCCGAACGCCGGGCCCGCCGGCCGGCTTCTCGACGACCTTCTCGCGAACCACGGGCTTCTCGACGACCTTCTCGACAACGACCGGCTTCTCAACGATCTTCTCCTTGAAGACAGGCTTCTCTACGATCTTCTCGACTACCACCCGCCGTTCGACGACCTTCTCCGTGATCACCGGCTTCTCGATCTCGATGACTACCGGCCGCTCCACGACCTTCTGCCGGATGACCGGCTTCTCGATCTCGACGTCGAAGGGCCGGTCGACAATCTTCCGGCGCAGCACCGGACGTTCGATCTCGATCACCACCGGCTTTTCGACGACCTTCTGCCGCAGCACCGGCCGTTCAACCTCGATGACAATCGGCTTTGCGATGACCTTCGTCCTGAGAACCGGCTTCTCGATCTCGACGACGACCGGCTTCTCGACGACCTTGACGGCTGCCGGCGCCTGGCCCCTGGCTGCCCTGGGGCTGGTCGATGCCCGTGATTTCATAGCGGGTGCCGCTTTGCTGGCCGCGGCGGGCCTCTCGCTCGGCGCGGGTTTACCAGCCGATGCAGCCTTACCGGATGATGCGGGCCTGCTGGCCGACCCCGCCTTATTGGCCGATCCCGACTTGCTGGCCGACACCGACTTGCTGGCCGACACCGATTTGCCGGCCGGTGCGGATTTGGCGGCCGACCCCGGCTTTGAGACGGATGCCGACTTTGGGACGGACGCCGACTTTGGGACGGACGCCGACTTTAGGACGGACGCCGACTTTGGGACGGACGCCGGCTTTGGGGCCGATACGGACCGGCTCCCCGACCTGGATGTGACGGCCGGCGCCGGCTTGCTCGCCGACGCTGATTTGCCGGCCGGCGCGGACCTGCCGGATGACGCCGACCTGCCAGCGGAACCGGACTTGTCAGCCGCCGCCGACTTGCCACTCGTGGCCCGGGTCGTCGGGCTGGTACGCGTCGCCGGCCTGGTGGCCGAGGTCGCGCGGGCTGTCGACCGGGCTGGTGAGCTCGCCCGCGCCGCGGGCTTGGCCGCCGGACGCGTGGACGGCGCGCGGGCCGCGGGCTTCGCCGGCTTCGCGACCGCCGTCGAGGCGCGGGGGTTCGCGGTCTTGCGAGGAGCCGACGCGGCCGGCGGCGCGGCCGGCCGGACCGTGCCGGACCGCTTCGCCGACGTCGCCTTGGGAGCGGGCGCGGACTTGCCGGCCAGCGGCTTGATGGCGCCGCCCGAGACCGTCGCCCGCGGCTGACGGGACCGGGTCGCCGTGGGCTTCGCCGTCGGCGGGTCGCCGTGCCGGTGCTCCCAGTGGTCACCGATCTTCTCGTGAGTGTGCCGCAGCTTGGCATACGCGACCAGATTCGCCCGCTGGCCCGCCCCGAGTTCGTTGACGGCGGCGTCGTGTGCCTTCTTCCAGGCCACCACCGTCGCGTCGTCGGACTTGGCGATCGCCGATGGCACGCCTGCGCGCAGCTTGTCGGTCGTCGTCTTCGTCGCCATCTGCATCACCTCTTGGCTATGGGTATCGAGATCGCTGGGGGCTGGGATTTCGTCGGCACAGGAATCGAAGTCCGCGGCCGTCGGGCGGCTTCCGCGGATACCTGGGACGCGGGTCCCAGGGACATTGCCCGCTCCGTCGGCCATCGATCGGTGCTGGTGTCCGTGGACGCCGTGCCAGGCAGCGCGGCTCGGTATGGCCGGTCGCCAATCCTGGATCGAAGCCGGCCGGCGGGGCCGGAACGCGAACCCGGCCCTGGTCGGTTCCACCGCCGACGAGCCCCGTGCCCTGCACGGTCGACCGACGGTCAGTTCCGCGTCGCTGCCTGCGTGTCGAGTGTCCTCATCGGTCCCGACCCGGTGTCGGGCTTCTCGTTGTCGGTGCGTTCCCGGCTCGCGCAGCCCAAACCGCGACCCGAGCGCCGTATGGCGACGAACCCGCGACTGGGCCGTCGCCCGGCGGAGCGGCGACGGGGGTCAGGTGAGCTCGTCGGCGTCCGCCTTGGCGGCCTCCACCTCCGTGGCGGCGCCATCCCGCTCCCGCTCGAAGAAGGGCTCGACCGCCCGGTCGGACGCGGTCTGCCGGAATACCTGCCTGGTCATCTCCTGGTCGGTCGCGCCCTCGCCGGCTTCGGCGGTCCTACCGCGAGCCGGCCCGGCGGCGACCTTGCCGGAGCGTGCGTCGGCGTGCTGGGCGGTCTGCCCGCGGCCGGCCGGCGCACTGGTCGGAGTCGTCATCGTCCCCTCCCTGCCTCGTCCTGCTTTTCCTGCCTCGTTCCGCCAGGTACCCGGAGATCGGGCCAGTAGCCGGGCTTTACCGGCCGCCTAGCTCGGCTTTGACGGCCGCCTCCACCGGTTCGGCGCATTTGAGACCGTGTGTCCGGTCGAACCGAGCGCACCCCGACCCGGCCGGTTCGAGGCGCCGGCTTGCCTGCGCAGACGCCGATCAGCCGGCCAGCGGAGCATGCTGCTAGACCTTGATCGAGGCTTGCGCAGGAAAAGAGTGGACAAATTGGGGCACGAGACGCCGCATTGCCTGCGCAACGAGTGATCAAGGCGTTCCGATGCGGCGCGAGGCTCGACTTGATCACTGACTGCGCAGGGGAATTGGGCCGATCGGGGGTGGATGGGGGGCTGAAGCGAGGGCTGGAGGGCGTTGAGGGCTGGGGCCCGGCGTGAAGGCTGGGGGCCCGGCGTGAGGGCTGGAGCTGGGGCCCGGCGTGAGGCTGGGGCCGGGCGTGAGGGCTGGAGCTGGGGGTGGGGGTCGGGTAGCGGCTGCTTGGGGGCGTGGGGTGGGGGATGTGGTCGAACTGGCGCAGCCGGCAGGTCGGTGGGTTCGGTAGCGGTCGGTCCGGGCGCGAGGCCCGTCGATCGGTCGACCCGAGCAGGTGCGGGTTCGAAAAGCCCAAGCTGGATCGCCGCCGGCATTTCGCACGGTCGACGTCTGATCGACCGGCGAGCGGACCCGGATCGGCGACGATGACAGGACGGACCACGACGCGGCGAGGAGCAACGATGCCGAAGCTGGAGCACGACGGCGAGGTGTACGTGCTGGATCTCGGCGACGGCGAGAACCGGTTCACCAAGGACTGGCTTGTCGAGGTCGAGGCACTGCTGTCCGAGATCGAGGCGACGGATGGGCCAAAAGCGCTGGTCACGGTCGCTCGCGGCAAGATCTGGTCGAATGGGCTGGATCTCGACTGGATGATCGCCCACACCGATGAGCTGACCGACTATCTCGGTTCCGTCCAGGCTCTGTTCGCCCGAGTCCTGACGCTGCCGCTGGTCACGGTCGCCGCGCTGCAGGGCCATGCCTTCGCCGGGGGCGCGATGCTCTCGCTCGCACATGACTTCCAGGTGATGCGGGCTGACCGTGGCTTCTGGTGCCTGCCCGAGGTCGACCTGCGGCTGCCGTTCTCCGTCGGGATGTCCAGCCTGATCTCCGCACGACTGCCAGCAAGGACCGCGGCCGAGGCGATGGTCACCGGTCGCCGGTACGGCGGGGCCGACGCCCTGGCTGCCGGCATCGTCGACGCGATCGCCGCGGCGGGTGTCACGGACGCCAGCGAGGCGGAACGCGCGGTCGAAACCACGGCGATCGAGATCGCCCGCCCGCTCACCGGCAAGGCGTCACCGGCCCTCGGCGTGATCAAGTCCAGGCTGTACGCGGCGACCGTGGCCGCCCTGCACGCCATGGAGCCCGTCAGCCTCTGACGAGCCCCATTTCCAGCCGAGGCGCGCGGTCAGCCGCTGGCCGACGGCCATCGGCCGGTGAGAACCGCCCGGGGCGAAAGCCGCGAGGTCAGCCGGCGGCGCCAGGGTGTCGACCGCCAGGCCGCCTGCTCGACCGTCAGGGCGAGTCGCCGAGCCTCGTCGGCCGCCCGACGACCGGCCACGCCGTCCCAGCCCGTCGCGCCGGCGCCCGCCGCGACGGAAGGCTCAACCCCACCGGGTCCACCCGGCAACGCCAGCGGGCCCGTCCGGCCAGCGGGCAGCCCAAACGGACCGGTCCGCCGGCCATCGGCCAGCGCGAGCGCGCCCGTCCGACCGTTCGCCGCCGGCTCCGGACCCGGACCCGTCCGGCCATTGGACCGAGGACCCATACCCGTCCCGCCACTCCGGAGCGGGCCGGTCCGGCCGCTCGGGAGCGGGAGTGGGCCGGTCCGGCCAGGAGGCAGGGCCAGCGGTCCGGTCCGGCCCGCGGGCAGGGCCAGCGGTCCGGTCCGGCCGGCGGGAAGCCCGCGCGAGGCGCGGCCGGCCGCGTGAGTCGGGCCATGCCGGTGCGTGGGGATCGGGCCGGTGCCCGGCACCGGCACCGGCACCGGCATCACGGTCGCGCCGGCCACCAGCACGGCCCCGGCTCCGGTTCGGCCGGCGCCGTCATCCGGCCCGAACAGGGCGAGCGTGGCCAGGTGCGCGAGACCGCGCAGCGCGCTCATGCTGGCGCCCGCGCCGGCAGCGCCTGCCCGTCTGCCGTCGGCACGCTCGCCCCCGACGGCGTCCGCGCCAAGCTGGACGACCTCCGCCGGGCTCGCCGAGACCGGTACGGGCACGCCCACGGCTAGCAGCGCGTCAACGGCATGCTCCCAGGCGAGCACCACCCGTTCCCGGGGCGAGCGCCGGGCGGACAGCCGTCGGCGGCGACGCGCCACTGGCCGCGCCAACGCGACCGCGACGTAGCCAGCCGCCAACGCGCCGAGCCCGGCTGCGACCCACTCCACCAGGCCACGGAGGTGCCCGGCCCGACCGGATGGCGTCGCGGCGGTCGCCGCCGGACGGTTCACGGCCGCCGGCACGGCCAGCGGACCGCGAACGGCCGCGTCGACCAGCGCCGCCTGTGCGTCGGACTCACCCTGGGTGGAGCCGGCCAGCGCGGCACCGCGGGCGTCGACCGCCGACGGCGTCGGGAAGAACGGCAGCCAGCCGGCGCCGTCGAACCGGACCTCCGCCCAGGCCAGTGCCTGGCGTCCGGTCACCGTCACGGTCGCCGCCCCGGCAGGCGCGGCCGGGGTG
The DNA here is from genome assembly GCF_000166135.1 of Pseudofrankia inefficax. NCBI lineage: Bacteria > Bacillati > Actinomycetota > Actinomycetes > Frankiales > Frankiaceae > Pseudofrankia > Pseudofrankia inefficax. The sequence goes on along the minus strand of NC_014666.1, from coordinate 625,245 downwards.
AACCCGACGACCACCCTGGCCGGCAACCCGAGGACGCGCGCCGCCAGCACGAACGTCGTGGCGAACTGCTCCGACGTGCCGCGCCGGGTGTCGGCGACGAAGTGCTCGACGTGGGCGAGCGAGTGGCCGGGCGGCACCCGCGGGTCGAACTGGAAGTTGGTCGCCAGGTAGTGCTGCAGCAGCGCGGCCTGCTGAAACGGGCCGGTGCCCTGGCCGGCGGCGACCCGGGCCAGGGCCCGCAGCACCGGCGGGACGTTCGCCGGCAGGGCCAGGTACTCGGCGTCCTGCTCGGCGGTCGCCGCCGTGCCACTGGTCAGCGTCGCCAGCTGGGCCACCGCACGGGCCGGCGCCGGCCGTGACACCACGGTGAGGTGTTCGCCCGTCGTGAGGGGCGCCGTCCGCAGCAGCAGCCCGTCGGCCAGATCGGCGGCGAGCCCGGCGTCCGTGGCCGAGCCGACCTGGACGGGGCGGTCCAGCGTCGGCAGCTGCGTTCCGGTCAGGCCTGCGACGGTGAGCTCCTGGGTGACCGGCGCGCCACCGGTGGCCGGCTGGTCGCGGCCGGCGGGGATGGTCTGGCCGGCGCGGGTGTAGCGCGCGGACGAGGTCCAGTTGGCGCCGTCGAAGTCGCTGAGCACCGCGAGCCGCAGCGGCACCGGGCCGGCCGCCTGGCCCGTCAGCCGGACCGTGAACAGCTTGTCGTCCGGCCGGGTGGTCCAGCCGGCGAGCGCCGACAGCGGGTTCAGCCCGGCGACCTGGTCGGCCGGCGTCGCCCGGTACGCCCGCGGGTCCACCGGGCCGCCGGCCGCGAAGGCGCTGGGCAGCACCGCGCCGGCCGTGACGGCCGCGGCGACCACGACGGTCAGCGCACCCAGCGCCCGGGCCGCCGCGAGCGGCCGGGACGGCCGGCCGGGGCCCAGCGTGATCCGGGTCGGCCGGGCCGGCGTCAAGCCGTCCTCGGGCTTGCTCGGGGTCGCTTCGCCGCCCGCCGGTCCCGGCGCGGAGCCGTCGGCGAGCCGCGTCGAGCGCGGCCCCGGGTCCGGCAGGCCACCCGGGCCGGCGCTCGTACCGGGCACCGCTGTTCCCGTCGGGGCCGCTGTTCCCGTCGGGGCGGCGCTTCCCGTTGAGGCGGGGGTTCCCGTCAGGGCGGCTGGCCGGCGGACGAGCACCAGCAGGCCCGCGACCGCGGCCAGAGCCGTCGCCGGGGCGAGGTTCGACCCCTGCCCCGGCACCGCGGCGGCGGTCGCCGCGAGCAGGGCGAGCAGCGCGGGGAAGGCGGGCAGCAGCCGGGTCCTGGTCCGCACGACCAGCTCCGCGCCAAGCGCGGCGGCGAGCCAGGTGACCAGGAATGGCACCACCAGCAGGTCGGCGTCTCCGGGTGCCGGCACGGCGACGTCGAGCAGCCGCGTCGGCCCGGCCAGCACCCCCGTCCGGACCTCCGCGAGCCGGGCCACCGGCCCCCCGGCCCTTGCCGTCACGAGCGCGGCCGCCACCAGGACGAACCCCACGGTCCACAGCAACGCGGACAGCGCGAACGGCGCCGGCCGGCGCCGGCCCCACGACGCCGCCACGACCAGCAGGACCGGCGCGACCGCGGCGACCGGGACGAGCAGCCGCAGGTCGGCTGCCGAGAAAAGCCGGACGAACCCCCACCCGTCGACGAGGGCGAGCGCCACCACCAGCAGGAGCGACGTGGCGCGCCGAGCGGCCGGCTCGGCCGGCACGGGCGCCGGGACAGGCCGGACTCGGGCAAGGGGTACCGGGTTGGAGTCCGCCCGCCCGGCCGCTCCGCCATCTCCCGGCCGACCCTCGCCTCGCCCACGCGGCTCGGGCCCACGCGGCTCCGGTGCACGCGGATCCGATGCACGCGGCTCCGATGTACGCGGTTGCGGCCTGGGCGCCTCGGGTCTGCCCGACCGCGGCCCGCGCGACCGCGGTCCCTGGGTTTCGGGTTCCCGGCCGCTCTCGGGCGCCGGGTTCCGCGCCGACCTGCCTCGGCCGTCCGGAGGCCGCGGCGCGGGCAGCGCCGGCACCGGGACACGCACCGTGTCCGCCTCGGAGCGTTGCACGATCGGCACCGTCGGCGAGGTGGGCCCGTCGACCGACCCGCCGACCGGCGACGCGCGCCGTGGCGAGCTGCCACGGCGTTCCCGGCGCCGCGCGGACTCCACCAGGTCCGGGCGCTCGGGCCCGGTCATCGCCGGCCCCCGCTCACACGGCACCGCCGCCGAAGTAGCCGGCTCGGGCGTTGGACCGCACCCCGGCGGCCCGGCCCCGGCTGCCCACGGGCCAGACCTCGGCCAGCCGAGCGGCGTCCGGGATGTCCACGACGCGCAGCCGGCCGGCCACGCTGGTACCGATCTCGCTGGGCCGGCCGATCAGGTCGAACCGCCCGAGCAGCGTCGCGGCGTCGGGCGCCGAGGACGCGCGGCGCAGCCGGGGCCGATCGGCCGGCGTCCGCCGGGACCGGGCCCGGGCCGCCGCGAGGCTGCGGGCACCGACCCGCACGACCACCACCTGGCCGAAGCGGTGCACCACCGGCGCCACGGCGCGCAGCTGCCCGTCGTCGAAGCCGCCGGTGACGACGACCAACGTGCCGACGCCGCCTCGGCGCACCGTGCCCAGCACGTCGAGGGTGCCGGCCGGATCCAGGTCGACCTCGGCGAGGTCGTCGAGCAGCGCGTAGGTCTCCGGCGCCCGGCCGCGCCCGGACCGGCGGACCCCCGCGGTGGTGAGCAGCACGACGCCGAGCGACTCCCGGGCACAGCCGAGCAGCACCGACGCGGCGACGTCGACGGCCTCCTCGAACGTGTCCGCGCCGACCTCGCCGGGTGGGTAGGCCGCCGGCCGGGTGTCGAGAACGACCGTCGACGCCGGCTCGCTCGGCTCGACGTGCTCGCGGACCATCAGCACGCCGGTCCGGGCGCTGGACGGCCAGTGCACGAAACGCAGGTCCTCGCCGCTGACGTACTCGCGCAGCCCGTGGAAGATCACCCCGCCGGCGGCGCCATCGGCGGTCCGCCCGTCCGGGTCACGGGCGGGGGCGGCCGGTGGGGCGCCCAGGGGGACGGCCCGCGGCCGCACCCGCAGCACGTCGGCCGCCGCGAGCCAGGTCGCCGAGCTGATCAGGCCGAACGGGTCGGACCGGCGGACCAGGACCGGCCCGAAGCCGACCACCCCGCGGCGCTGGGTGTCGAGCGGCAGCTCCACCGCCCGGCTGCTCGCGCCGTCAAGCCGACGAACGTCCACGACGATCGTTCCGGCGGCACCCGCCGCCGGGACCGCGCCACGGGCGCCGTGGCTCCACGGGATCTCGACCCGCACCCGCGGCGACGGCCGCCGGTGCGGATTGCGCAGCTCGACGACGAGCGTGGCCGGCTCGCCGCGCGGAACCCCGGCGGGGCCGACCCGCAACGTGGCCCGCAGGCGGGGCCGGCGGGCCACCGCGAACGCCGCGATCAGCAGCGCGGCGAGGGCCGCCGCGGCGAGGGCCGCGAGCTCGGCGTAGCGCAGCACGAAGGCACCCGCCGCCAGCACCACGGCGGTGGCGAGGACTCCGACGCCCAACGGCGTGACCCGGGTGACCACCGTCGGCCGCTGCTCGGGCGCCTCCTTCGGGGCCGCCGCCGGGCCGCCGAGCGCCAGTCCGTCCGCGCTCAGAGCGACCGCCGCGACGCCGGTCGACGGCACCTCATCCGTCGCCGCCTCGTCTCGGGCCTGTCGGCTCGCCGTATCCGCTCCCGCGCCCACCGGTCAGACGCCGATGAGCCGACGCGGCGACGGGACCGCCCGCAGCACCTCGGCGACGACATCCTCGGCGGTGACCCGCTTCAGCTCCGTCTCAGGGCTGAGGACCAGCCGGTGCGCGAGCACCGGGGCGGCGAGCGCCTTCACGTCGTCCGGGGTGGCGAACTCCCGGCCGGTCGAGGCGGCGCGCACCTGGACGGCCCGCAGCAGGGCGACGCTGCCCCGCGGGCTCCCGCCGAGGCGCAGCACGTCCGGGATGCGCCGGGTCGAGGCGACCAGGTCGACGATGTAGCGGCGCAGCGCCGGGGCCACGTGCACCGACAGGGTCCGCTCGCTGTGGGTGACGACGTCCTCGGCGCGCATCACCGGGGACAGGTCCTCGACCCGGCGGCCGACCTGCCGGCTCTCCAGGATCTCCAGCTCGGCCTCGGTGCTCGGGTAGCCCAGGCGCAGCCGCATCAGGAACCGGTCGACCTGGGCCTCCGGGAGCGCGTACGTGCCGTCCATGTCGACCGGGTTCTGCGTCGCCACGACCATGAACGGCAGCGGCACCGGGTAGCGGGTGCCGTCGACGGTGACGTAGCGCTCCTCCATCACCTCGAGCAGCGCCGACTGCGTCTTCGGGGACGCCCGGTTGATCTCGTCGCCGATGACGAGGTTCGCGAAGACCGGGCCGGGCCGGAAGCCGAACTCGCCGAGGCGCTGGTTGTAGACCGTGGTGCCGGTGATGTCGGAGGGCAGCAGGTCGGGAGTGAACTGGATCCGGTGCGAGCTCGCGTTGACCGACGCCGCGAGGCTGCGGGCCAGCGTGGTCTTGCCCAGGCCGGGCACATCCTCGACGAGCAGGTGGCCCTCCGCGAACAGGCAGATGACCGCGAGCTCGATCGCCTCCCGCTTGCCGCGGATCACCCGTTCGACGTTCGTGACCACGTCGGAGAAGGCCGTCGCGAAGATGTCCAGCTCGGCGCTCATCGGGCGCCACCGCGGATCGGGCCGGGGATCGTCACGGTGCGGTTCCCTCCGTGGGCTGCGGGAGCTGCGTGGGCTGCGGGAGCTGCGTGGGTCGCGGGAACGCTGTCGGCTACCGAAGGCCACGGCGGCCGGCGGACGTGACGCGCGGCTTCGCCGCGAGTGGCAGGCGGGTCGCACCGTCCGAGGGGGACGGCCGGCGCGACCCGCCCGCACGGGCGGCGGGGGGAGCCGCCCGGAACCGGCTCGGTGTGCGCGCCCGCCGGGTTTCCCCGCGGCCCGAGTCGGTTCGCTCAGTTCAGACGAGGACGCCCCGGCATTCGTTGTCTCCGACGCCCGAGAAAGTTGACCGCTCGGTGATTTCGGCAGCTCCCGCCCGTGAGCCGGCTACCGACGAGCATCTGGTCCCGCGCGGCTCGCAACCCGTCTGGCTGGCCGGCCGTCACACGTGCCGTGACCCGCACACCGCGAAGCGGACCGCCCGCGCCCAGTTCGGCCGGCCCCGTCGGAACGCCCGGCTCCAGCGGGCTGGCGGGCCTCGGCCCGCTCGCGGGTCCGGCCGCGGCGCCCGGCGACGAGCACGCCGAACAGAATGGCGGGCCGCGGGACGAGCCGGCACCGTCGGGCCGGGCCCGCCGGCTGACGTCGATCGCCGCGGCGCTCGCGCTTGTCGCGGTCGGTGGCGCGGCGGCGCTCGGCCGCGGCTCCCACTCGGTGGCGTTGACGCTGTCGGACGGCGGCGGCTGGCTCGCGAGCGAGCGGCTCGGTCTGCTGTTCCACGTCAACGGGCCGTCCGGGCAGGCCGACGCGGCGGTGACGCTCCCCGGCGCGGCCGGGCACCCGCTGACCGTGCTGACCGGCTTCGCCCGGCCGGCCGCCGCGGCTCCCACCGACGCGGCGCCGTCCGGGCCGGCCGGGACCCGCCCGTCGGCGTCCGCCACGACGCCGACCCCGTCGGCCGCCGCCGCGCGGGCGCCGGGAGCCGCCGCTACCGGGGCAGCGGCGGACCTCGGCGCCGGCTGGCCGTCGGACCAGGCCGAAGCCGTGATCGTCGTGGACGATCTCGCGGGCACCGTCTGGCTGGTCGACCCGTCGCTGCTGACGATCAGCGCCTCGGTCGCGCTGCCGCCCGGGGCCGTCGTGCTCGCCGCGGCCGGGGACGCCTACGCGGTGGACGCCGCCACCGGCCGGGTGATCCGCCTCGACCCGCGCACGCTGGCCCAGCTCGGCGCGCCGATCACCTTCCCGGCCGGGCTGGGGACCGCGGCCCAGACGCCGGACGGGACGCTGTGGGTGCCGGTCGCGAGTGCCGGCACGGTCGTCCCGGTCCGCGCCGGGACGCCGGGGACGCCGGTTCCGGTGGCGCCGGCGGGCGACCGGCTCGACGTCACGACGGTCGCCGGGTCCGCGGTGGTCGTCGACCAGACGGCCGGCACGGTCGTCCGCCTCGCGATGGACCACGCCGACGCCGCGATCCGGCTTCCGGACGCCCCGGCGACCTCCGGGGCCGCGGCCCGGCTGCTCCTGCCGACCAGCACAGACGGCCAGGTCCTGGCGCTCGCCCAGCCGGCGAACGGCGAGTTGCTGCTCGCGGACCTCGCCACCGGGCGGGTCAGCACGACGACGTTGCCGGCCGTCGGAGCGGCGGACGTCGACGTGTCCGCCCTCGCGGCGGCGACCGGCACGGGCACCGGCGCCGGGCACCAGGTCGGAGCGCCGGTCTCCCACGACGGCCAGGTCTACGTGCCCGACTCGAATGCCGGCGTCGTCTGGGACTTCGACCCGAAGACGGCCCGGTTCGCCGCGCCGGTGCCGGTCGCGCCGGTCGGCACCCCGTCGCGGATCAGCCTGGACGTCCAGAGCGGCCAGCTCTGGATCAATGACGAGACCGGCCCGACCGTCGTCCTGGTCAACGGCGCCAGCCGGCGGACCCTGCTGAAGTTCGGCGCGGCCCTGCCGGGAGGCCTCCGCACGAACACCCCGCGCCCGCTGCCACCCGGCCCGACGCCGACGGCCAGCCAGTCGTCGTCCCAGGGCGGCGGCACGGGGGCAGGCGGCACGGGGTCCGGCGGCCGGCCGGGCCTGATCTGGCCCGGCTGGACCCCGTCCAGCCGACCCGGTACGCGAGGCGACGGCGGCGGCCGAGCGGACGGCACGGGCCGGGGCACCGGCGGGCGGGGCGACGACCGGACCGGGGCTGGAAACGGCCGTGGCGGCGGACAGCCGGGTGGGCAGACCGGCGAGCCGACCGGGAACCGGCCGACGGGCCCCGGCCAGCCCGAGCCGCCGGCCAGCAACACCGCGGCCCCGCCACAGCCGGAGCCGACCGCCGGTCAGCAGACGCCGGGCGAGCCGACGGGCTCGGGCGGACCCGGCGGCGGCCAGACCGGCGGCACCGACCAGGCCGGTGCGGGCGGTGGTGTCGGCACCGGGGGCTCGCAGGCGGCGTCCGGGGCGGGCGTCGACGGACAGTCGCCGAACCAGGCCGGGGACGGGGCACCGGGGCCCGCCGACCCGCCGGCGGCCCAGCCGACGACGGCGCCCGCGCCTACCGGTCCGCCCAGCGGCTCGGCCGGCGCGCCAGGCCATCCGACCGGCCCCGCGACGCCGACTCCGTCTCCGGGCCACGCGCCGACCCCGCCCGACCAGGGCTCGCCACGGCCACCGGGGTTCTGGCTGCTCACCGCCGACGGCACGGTGCTCGCCCGTGGCACCGCCCAGGCGGTCGCCAGCACCGGCGCCGACCCCGGCGCTGTCGCGATCGCGCCGACCGCGACCGGCCGGGGCTACTGGCTGGTCGACGCCACCGGCGCCGGCCGACCGGTTGGCGACGCGCCCGCCGTGCCGGCCGCGGCCGGCACCGGCACGGTCGTGGCGGCCGCCGCGGGGCCGACCGGTGGCGGGTACTGGACGGTCACCGCCACCGGCACCGTCGTCCCGCACGGCACGCTGACCGGCTACGGGTCGCTGCTCTCGGCGCCCGGGGCGCCGGTCGTCGGCATCGCGGCCACCCCGACCGGCGGTGGCTACTGGCTCCTCGACGCCGCCGGCGGGGTCTACCCGTTCGGGGACGCCGAGGCGATCGCCCCTGGCGCGCAGCCGACCGGCCCGGCGACCGGCCCGCAGCGGTCCGTCGGCATCGCCGCGTCACCGACCGGGGCCGGCTACTGGACGGTCACCGCGGCCGGCCTCGTCAGCGCGCACGGTGGCGCCGGCGGCTACGGCTCGGCGTCCGGGTCGAGCACCGTCGTCGGCATCGCGGCCACCCCCAGCGGCCGCGGCTACTGGCTCCTTGACACCGCCGGCGGCGCGCAGGCCTTCGGCGACGCCATCACGACCGGGGCGACCGCCGCGGCCGGTACCCGGGTCATCGCGGTGGCCGCGGCGCCATGAGCGAAGACCGGGTCCGCAGGGTAGGGCGAGGACGGGCCGTCCGGGCCTGGCCCGGCGGTGCCGCGGCCGTCAGCATGAGGACATTCCCGCCGTATGGGCGCCGCCGCGGGCGTACCCTCAGCGCTCCCGGGAGCCGCCGGTTCGGCGGGCCGGGCATCAGGTCGGAGGCCGTCATGCCGTCAACCAGCTCACGGACCCGCTCGCTCGCCTCCCCGCCTCCGACCGCGCCGGCGACGCGGGTCCTGGCGGCCCGACGGCCAGGCGCCCGCGCCGTTCTGCCCGTGCTGGCGCTCGTCGTCGGCGTCCTCGCGGGCTGCTCCAGCGGCGGCTCAGCCGCGCCCTCGACGCCGGCCACGTCCAGCGGCGGCCCGACGGCGACGTCCAGCCAGGTCGCGACACCGCGGCCGAGCCCCAGTGAGGCGCAGGCGCCGAGCGCGCCGGCCTGGCCGAGCGGGCCGACGTCCAAGGTCCGGTCGACGACACCGCCGCCCGAGCTGGTCAACGTGACCGCCGGGCACGACATCGCGGACGGGCTCAGCTTCGACCGGGTGGTGTTCGAGTTCACCGGCGGGCTGCCGGGCTACACCGCGCAGTACGTCAACCAGGTGCTCAAGCCAGGCCAGGGCACCGCGATGGCGCTCGCCGGGCAGGCGTTCTTCCAGATCGTGCTGACCCCGGCCGCCGCGCACGACGCTGCCGGCCAGCCGACCGTGACGAGCCCGATCGACGGTGGTGGCCTGCCGGCCGTGCGGCAGATCGCGCTGGCCGGCGACTTCGAGGGCTACGTCCACTTCGGCATCGGCCTCTCGGGCGTCGCCGGCTACCGGGTGACCGAGCTGGCCAAACCCGACCGGCTGGTCTTCGACTTCGCCGCCCAGGCCACCGGCGCTCCCTGACCCGCGCGCCGCCCGGTGCCTTTTGGCTAGGGTCGTGCGGTGAAGCTCGCCCAGGTGATGGTGCTCGTCGACGAGTACGACCCCGCGATCGTCTTCTTCACCGAGGTGCTCGGCTTCGAGCTGGTCGAGGACTCGCCGGCGACGACCAACGACGGGCGGCCCAAGCGCTGGGTGGTGGTCCGCCCGCCAGGCGCCGAGACCTCGATCCTGCTCGCGCGTGCCGACGGGCCGGCGCAGTCCGCTGCCGTGGGTCACCAGGCGGCCGGTCGCGTCGGCTTCTTCCTGCACGTCGACGACTTCGAGGCGAGCTACCAGCGGATGCTGGCCGCGAACGTCACCTTCCTCGGTGAGCCGCGCGACGAGCCGTACGGCCGGGTCGTGGTCTTCCTCGACCTCGCCGGCAACCGCTGGGACATGATCCAACCGGCCTGACCCACGGCCGGTTCCGCACGACCCCGGCGGCGGCGCACGCTCCTTGTCGGACACGCAGCGTGGCCGGCGGGGGCCTCCCGGCGAGTCGGTGTCAGGGGTTGTCGGACGTGTCAGGTATACGACAGAAGACAACCAAACTGTCGCCTGGGGCGTCCTCACAGTGGGACGCGCGGCCGTCCGACATTTCTCTGGTCAACGGGGGGGACGTGGACTCACGCGGAGGCGCGTCGCGTGCGTTGGCGCGCCCACCGGCGCGGGCGACGCAGCTGCCGGGCAGCCCGTTGCGCCCGTCGGACCCGCGCGAGCTCGACGGCTACCAGCTGCTGCGCCGCCTCGGCGAGGGCGGCATGGGCACCGTCTACCTGGGCCGATCCCCGACCGGCCGTCGGGTCGCCGTCAAGATCGTGCGCGCCGAGCTGGCCGACGACCCCGAGTACCGGGCCCGGTTCCGGCGTGAGGCCGAGGTCGCCCGCCGGGTCGCCCGCTACTGCACCGCCGAGGTGCTCGACGCCGTCGATCCCCCGGACGGCGCGCCCTACCTGGTGACGGAGTTCGTCGACGGGCCGCCGCTGTCCCAGACGGTGTCGCGGCGGGGGCCGCTCGGATCGGCCGACGTGGAGCGGGTCGCCGTCAGCGTCGCCTCGGCGCTCACCGTGATCCACGCGGCCGGCCTGGTGCACCGCGACCTCAAGCCGTCGAACGTCCTGCTCTCGCAGTTCGGCCCCCGGGTGATCGACTTCGGTGTGGCGTGGGCGCCGGACAGCGTCGCGGTGACCCGCGACCTGGTCGTCGGCACTCCCGCGTTCATGGCCCCGGAGCAGGCTCGCGGCCAGCGGGTGACGTCCGCCGCCGACATCTTCTCCTGGGGCGGCCTGATCATCTTCGCGGCGACCGGGCGGCGCCCGTTCGGCGGCGGAGCGGTGCCGGCCGTGCTGTACCGGATCGTCAACTCGGACCCGGACCTCGACGGGCTCGACGAGGGGCTGACCGAGGTCGTGCGGGACGCCATGCGGCGGGACCCGGCCGAGCGCCCGACCGCGGCGGAGATCGTCAACCGGCTCCAGGCACTGAGCACGATCCGGGCCACGACGCCTATCTGGGTCACTCCCCCGGCCAGCGAGCCAGTGGCCGCCGAGAGCGGCGCGCTCGCGCAGGCGGGCACCGCCGCGAACGGTGCCGAACCGAACGGTGCCGCGCCGGCCGCCGATTCGGCGGGCACGGACGCGGCCGGCTCCGACGCGGCGAGCAGCGGCGCCGCCGAGCCCGTGACGCCCGCCGACGGGTCCGGTGGCGGCCTCGGGGAGGACGCCCCGGCCGTGAACGCCGGGGCCGCAGGTGAGTCGGCAGCCAGTGCGGAGTCGGAGGCCGACGCCGGGAGCTCGGCCGGCGCGGAGGCGGCCGCTACCGGGGTTCCTGCGGCCGACGGCACGGACGCGGCCAGCTCCGACACGTCTGACGCCGGCGCGGGCACCCCGGCCGCGGGCGTGGTGTCGGCCGCCGCGGCCCAGGACGGCACAGATCCGGCCGCCAACGCGGACCAGGCCGGCACCGGCGCGGGCAGTGCCGCTCGGACCGGCACGGCAGCCGGGTCGCCGGGGGCCGACGCGGCCGAGGACGGCTCGCAGGGCGACAGCTCGGTCGGGGACAGCTCGCTGGGCGACGGCACGCTCGGTGACGGTGCCAGCGCGGCCGACGCCGGGGCACACGTCTCCGCCACGGCCGACGACTCTCAGGGGCCCGCCGACGACGCCGTGAGCGAGCCCGGCGCGGACATGGCCGGCGACGACGAGGACCCGCCGACGGTCGGCAGCGGTCCGATACCCGTGGCCGGCCTGAACGACGACTTCACCTTCGGTGACCTGAGTGTCTGGGGTGACGACGGCACCGAGCTCACCGTCGGCTACCTGGCCCGACTCGGCTCCGTCGGCGAGGAGCTGGACGACTCCGACGACCACGGCTTCCGCGACCTGGACTACACCGATTTCGACTCGGCCTCCGGTCTGGACTCCGACGGCCTGGAGTACGCCGACTTCGACGACGGCTCCGGCGGCGTCAACCGGATCAGCCAGCGGACGGTCACGCTACGCGGTGACTCGCCACGCGGCCCGGGACGCACTCTGGAGACCCTGTCGCTGAACGGCCTCGACGACTCAGGCCGGTCGACCTGGCCGCCGCCCCGCAGGCGCGGCCCGCTGGCGGCGCTCGCCCGGTGGTTCCCGGGCTTCGCGCCCGGCGGCCGGATCCCGTGGACAACCGTGATCAGCGCCTTCAGCGTGATCGTGGCACTGGCGGCCGTCGGGGTGGCGGCCGCGGCCGCGGTGGACAGTTCGGGCCGGTCCGCCAATGCCACGCTGGCCGCGCAGCTGACCATCCCGAACAACCTGGTGGGCCTCTCCGTCAAGGAGGCTGAGGCCCGGCTGCACGCGGCCGGCTTCGCTCACCTGCAGTTCGAGATGACGCCCGACCTCAAGCCGAAGGGCACCGTCCTCAGCGTCCAGCCGGGCGAGGGCATCGAGATCGAGGCGAGCGACACGGTGACGCTGGTCGTCTCGGCGGGCCTGGATTCCGTCAAGATCCCCCAGGTCGTCGGGCTCACCGACAGCGCCGCGCGGTCCAACCTGCAGGACGCGGGCCTGACCGTCGTCGTGCGGTCGATCAGCGGGCCGGCGAGCGTCAGTCCCGGCCACGTGGCGGCGATCTTCCCCGCTGCTGGGGTGGAGGTTCCGCCTGGGTCCAGCGTCACGATCCTGGTCGTCGTGCCGGCCGGCACGAAGTCGCTGGCCAGCGTGCCGAACGTGATCGGGATGACGACGAACGACGCGCAGGACGCCCTGCACAAGGCCGGTTTCACCGACATCGCGATCTCCTCCGTCGCCGCCTCGGAACCGGCCGGCACGGTCACCGCCAGCGACCCGGCCGCCAACACGACGACGGCCAAGAACGCGACCGTGACGCTGACGGTGTCCACCGGCCCGGGCCAGACCGCGGTTCCCGACGTCGCCGGCCGGACCCAGGCCGACGCCGAGGCCGCCCTCGCGCAGGCCGGGCTGGTCGCCACCGTCAGGCAGGACCCGGGGCCGTCGACCATCACCGCTGGGCTGGTGGAGACCGTCGATCCCGCGCCCGGCTCGAAGGTGCCGGTGCACGCCGAGGTGACGATCACCGTGGTCAGCACTCAGGTCGCGATGCCGGACGCGCGGGGCCGCCAGCGCGCCGACGCCGAGCGGCTGCTGACCTCCTACGGCCTGACCGTCACGGTGACGCAGCAGTCGAGCAGCGCCGCGCCCGGCACCGTGCTGACGCAGTCGACCACCCCGGGCGCCATGATCGGCCGCGGGAGCAACGTCACGCTCGTGGTAGCGAAGGCCGCCGACTCGCCGACCTCGCCGCCGACCTCGCCGTCCCCACCGCCGACCTCGCCTCCCCCGACCGGGCCGACCTCGCCGTCTCCGCCCGCCTCGGCGACGGCCTGACACCGGCCCGGCTGGTCGAGCCGCTCGGCCGCCGACGCAGCGCGAGCCGGCAGGCGCGTCCTTCTACCGGGCGGCTGCCGTCCGTCAGGCGCAGGTTGCCGGGAGCGAGTCCGGCGACGGCGCCAGAATCGTCGGTTCCCGCCGGTAGCATTGTCACGCATTCAGTAACGACCTCGGCACCGACGGCTGAATCTTGCGAGACGTATACGGAGGTTCTAACCTGGCTCGTGGTCAAGAGGACTGCGTCAAGGCCTGGCTCGCCGTCCGGCAACCTTCGCGCAAGGTGCCCCAGGAACGACCTGATCGCCGCCGGTGACAACTGGTAGCGGTAACGCGGATCTCCCGAACCGGGCACGGTCGCGGGGGTCCACCGAGGCCCCCGGAGGTTGACGTGTCCAAGCGCCCGAACCCCACCCGCGCTGACCTGCTGGCCCTGCTCGGGGCCCAGCCGGAGACCTCCGTCGCGGCCATCTGCCGTTCCTACCTTTCCCGGCGTCGGGAGCTGCTGGCCTCCGACCCGGACCACCGCCGTCCCGAGGTGGCCCGGCTGGACGACGCCTTCACCCGGCTGCGCGCCGCCACGGATCTCGAAAGCCGGCTCGACGACTACCCGTGCGCCGAGGTCAAGATCGGCGTCGAGGACACCACCGTGGTCGTGCGCTCGGCGCCCGCCGGCACCGCCAGCGGGGAGTTCCCGTTCCCCGGCGTGGAGCGGGTGCACGTACTCACCGCGTTCAACCCGCGCTCCCGCCGGCTGCGCCCGCACGAGAACGCCAACCGGCAGCGCGCGCTCGCGGGCCGGGTCGCGACGACCGGCCTGCCCTCGTGGCCCGCGGTCGGCGGCGGCCGGCAGGCGCAGACGAGCATCGCCGTCGCCGGCCTGACCAGGGCACGGGCCCGCGCGCTCGGCGCCGAGTTCGAGCAGGACGCCGTCGTCGAGTGGACTCCGACGGCACTGTCCGTGGTGCCGTGCGACGAACTGGTCGCGCCGCGCGAGTTCGGCTGGCGTAGCTCGCGTCTGACCAAGCCGCTGCCCAACCCGGCGGCCGCGGCCCGCCGCGCCGAGGCGGCCAGGGCGGCGCACGCCGTGCACGCGGCGACCGACACCCAGGCGGCGGACACCGACCGGCTGCCGGCGACCGACGAGGCGCGCGCCGCGGCCGACGGCTCCGGTCCGGTCAGCGAGGCGCACGAGATCCTCGTGGCCGACGCGGTCCGGGCACTCGCGGCCGAGGAGTCGGAGACCGCGGCGATCGCGCGGGCGCGGGAGCTCACCGCCGCGACGCCGACGGAGGACAGCGGCGCGACCCCGAACGGCACGACGGCGGGTGGTCCGACGGCCGGTGGTCCGCCTGCGCCGCGCAAGGCCGACCCGGCGGCCGGGGGCGCCACGCCGGACCCGCACGATCTTCCCGCCTCCCACGGCGGCAACGGTGAGTGACGCGGTCGCGTTCAACACCGGCCTTCCGCTCGCCGCCGACCTGCGGACCCACCTGCTCAGCCAGCTGGGCGCCGAGGAGGAGTGGATCGGCCCGGGCCCGGACGGCACCGGTCTGCTCTGGCGTCACAGCGAGCTGGGGACACTGCTGGAGCTGCTCCCGGTGCCCGACGGGGCCTCCGCCGTCGCCGTGCTGCGGGTCACCACACCGGTCTCGACGATCGGCGACCCGGCGCGGGCGCGGGCCCTGTGCCAGCGGCTGAACGCCGAGATCACCCTGAACCGCTGGATCGCCGGCCCGTGGCCGGCCATCCCCGACCGTCCCGACCCGGACGCCGACGAGGACGAGGACGACGAGGCGGCCGATCACCCCAGCCTGGCCGACGACCCGACCCAACCGACGGCACGGGTCGAGCCAGCCGGCACCATCCCGCCGGCCACCAAGGCGAAGGCGGGCCCCACAGCCGAGGCAAGCCCCGAAGCCGGGGCGGCGGCCACCGGGGCCGATGGGGGCCCCGAGGCCGAGACGGCAACGGCAACCGAGGCGCGCCCCGAAGCCGAGACAGGGACGGAAGCCGAGCCTGGAACCGGCGCCGAGGCGGGCACGGAGCCCGGAGCGCCGGCCCGGTCGGCTGACCTCGACCTGTCTGACCGGCTGGCGCTGGAAGCCTTTCTGGACGAGTCCACCGACCTCGACCCGGACGCGCTGTACCTGTCGTGCTCCTTCGTCGTCGGCCGTCTCGAGCAGGGTGACGACGACGAGGACGAGGACGACGACCCCGACGAGGACTCCGACGACGAGGCGGACGACACCGCGCCCGGCGGCGCGGCCCTGGCCCGGCTGGCCGTGGCCGCGGTCGGCGACCAGATCGCGACAGCGGTGGCCGCGCTCGGCGACGGGCTGCACGACGAGGTCGCCGGCGTGCCGTTCGTCGCCCGCGACGCCGACGGCGAGGCCCGCCCGGGCCGCCACCGCGTCACCCGGTACCACGACCTGCTGCACGCCGGCGCCGAGGCGGACAACACCCCGCTCTGGCGCGCTCTGCTCGCGGCGTTCGACGGGCTGCGCTACGACCAGGAGAGCGACGGCGGCCCGGTCTGGGGCGCCGGCGACGGCCGGGGCTTCCGGTGCGAGGTCCCGTTCAGCTGGGGGCCGTTCTTCACGCCGGAGGACCGTCCGGTCGAGGTGGTGACCGCGCCGGAGCCGGCCCCGGCCGGGCTGCTGACCAGCGTCGTGCTGGCGAGCCGGCAGGACCCGCGTCCCGAGGCCGGCGAGGGCCTCCTGATCACCATGCGCACGCCGGTCACCGTCCGGCCGAGCGACGACGTCGCCGGGGTGCTGACGGCGCTCAACATCCAGGACGCCCGCGACCCCGGGGCCGCGCACGGCGTCGGGGCCTGGGTGCTGCGCGGCGGCGCACCGACCTGGACGGTCTTCCTGCCGAACGCGGTCATGGCCGCGGGCACCCGCACGACGGTGACCCTGCTGCGCGAGGTGCTGCTGGCCGCGGCCGGCGCGTCGATGCTGGCCCGCCGGGTGCTGCTGACCGGCGAGGACCTCACCCCCGCCGACCGCTACCCGATCGGCCCGGCCTCGCGCCGGCCGGCCGGCCTCGCCTTCGCCGCCAGCTCGACCGCCTGCGACGAGCCGGCCCTGGCCCTGGACGCGCTGTACGCCTCGCTGGTCGGGCCCGACGTCGAGTGGTCCGTGCTGGGCTCGGCCGGCTTCGACTGGTGGCCCTACCAGGGCCGGCAGCGGCTGCGGGTCACCCCGCGCCCGGCGCCGGACGACCGCCGGGCCGGCTCGCTGCGCATCTCGACCGAGGTGGCCAGCAAGGTGCCGGCGTCCCCCGACGTCCTGCGGCTGCTCGCGCGGCGCAACGCCGACGACGGCCGGTCGGCCCTCGTGCTCGACCCGGTGGCGGGGACGGTCGAGGCGGTCGCCCGGGTGCACCTCGGGCCGTCGCTCTGGTCGCCGGACCGGTCCTGGGCGCGGCTCGTCGCCGTGGACCAGCTGATTCGCGCCGACGAGGCCGCGAGCGCGCTCGTCGGCCTCGGCGGCCCGGCCCGCGGCGCCGTCCCGGCGGGGTCCGCGCACCCGACCAACGGCCCGCGCCCGAGCCGGGACATCCTGTTCGACGCCCTGCCGGACATCCGGCTGGGTGCCCAGGAGGCGATGAACGGCGACGACGCCGTGCGCCCGCTCGTGCTTCCGATCACGCTGACCGCGCTGATGGCGCCGCCGCACCGGGTCACCGGCCACGAGCCGGGCCGGACGCTGACCGCCGAGTGGTGGACGAGGACCTACGACCCGTCCGGCCCGGCCGCGCGCTGCCGGTCCGAGCTGACCGTCACCGACCATCAGGACCTCGGCCTCGGCATCCGGGTCCGCACCTGTCTGGACTACCTGCCGGGCGACGTCGACGAACGGGCCGCCTGGTGCAACGACCGCAACCGCGCCCTGCTGGCCGAGACCTCGGCCGACGACCTCACCGTGGTCGGCGGGTGGGGCCTGGACGCGACCGACGCTCCCTGCCTGACCACCTGGTTCTTCCCCGAGACCATGCTCGGCGACCACCCGGACGAGATCGCCGGAGCGCTGGGCCGGCTGGTCCGCTACCAGCAGTGGATCGTCTTCGTCAGCCTGGCGGACTCGCCGGTCGCGCCGCTCTCGGACACGCGCACGGTGGCCGAGCTGGCCGCGGGCCTGCCGTCGCTGTTCGGCGCGTTCCGCGCGGTCCTCGACTACCCCGCCGGCCTCTCGCTCACGGCCGCGACCCCGGTGGGCGACGACGCCCGGTCGGAGACGGTCGTCGTCGAGTGGACCCGGCCGGTCACCCCGCCGGTGCACGAGGAGCTGATGAGCTGGCCTCGGCTGGCCGAGCCGATCAGCGAGCCGAGCCGGCCCCGGCTGGTCACCCGGCTCGACGCGCCGCTCGACGGCCTGCGCGGCCCGCTCGCGCTGCTGCTGACCGCGCTGGCCGCCGGCAGCCGGACCTGGCTGCCCGATCTCAGCGTCCCGCCCGACCCGGGCCGGCCAGGCGCGAAGCCGCTGACCGTGCCCGGTCACCTCGGCAACGCGTTCCGGGACGCGCACGTCCGGGACGCGCTCGGCCGGCTGCTGTTCGACGGCCAGATCGCCGACGACGGCCACGGCACGGGTTTCCTGGTGCTGGCCGAGCCGCTGGCCCCGGGTGAGCAGGGCGAGACCCAGCCGGCGAGCCGTTCCGAGGCGTCGGCCACCGGCTCACTGGACACGGCGGACGGCGAGGCCTCCGGGTTCGGGCTCGGCGCCGACCCCGAGTTCTCGTTCACGGCCGACGACGAGGTGGGGCTGGGCCGCCGGGCGCCGGCGACCATCGCCCGGCTGGCCCCGCCCACTCCGGGCGATCACCCGTTCTACGGCGCCGGCACGATGATCCTCGACACCCATCTGGATCCCGGGCTGCTGCGCCCGGGCGACCTCGAACGGCTGGGCGAGCTCAGCCGGATGGGGCAGCTCGACCGCCTCGGGACGTTCGACGACGCCGGGGTGCCCAGCGGCGCCGGCCGGCCGGCTGACGACGCCGAGCTCACCGCCGCGCTGATCGCGATCTCCACGCTCGCGCCCGCGCAGACCTGTGGCGCATGGATCGCGCACGAGAAGTCCGGGACGCTCGCCTACCGGATCTGCCTGCCGCCGTCCTGCCTGCTGTGGCCCGCGCCGGAGGCGGTCGGTTCGATCGTGGACGCCGCCTGGCGCGTCGCGATCGCGCAGGTCCGCGCCGCCGCGCACCTGCTCAGCGCCCAGGCGATGTCCCCGGGCGCCTGAGTTCTCTGGGCGCCTGAGTTCTCTGGGCGCCTGAGTTCTCTGGGCGCCTGAGGTGAGCTGGCGGGCCGCGTGAGCTAGTGGGCCGTCAGGAGCAGCGCGCCGGCGATGGGGCCGCCGCCGGCGCCGACGGCGGCCACCCGGTGACGGCCGAGCTGGCGATCGCCCGCCTGCCCGCGCAGCTGGAGGCACGCCTCGTGGACGATCCAGTAGCCGTGCATCCGGCCGGCGGACAGCTGGCCGCCGTAGGTGTTGATCGGGAACGAGCCCTCCAGGGCGATCCGCCCGGGGTCCTCGACGAACGGGCCGGACTCGCCCTCGCCGCAGAACCCGAAGGCCTCCAGCCAGGCCAGGGCGAGAAACGTGAAGCCGTCGTAGAGCTCGGCGAAGTCGACGTCGGCGGGCCGCAGGTCGGTCCGCGACCACAGCTGCGCCGCGGCGTCGCTGGACGCCATCCTGGGGTAGTCGGGCCGCAGGTACCAGCCGCCTGGCCCGGTCGAGCCGCCCATCGCCTCGACCTGGACGGGATGCTCGCAGCCGGTCGCGTGATCCGCCACGGATACCACCAGCGCGATGGAGCCGTCGATGGGCACGTCGCAGTCCAGCAGGCCGAACGGCTCGGAGATGGGCCGGGCCGACAGGTAGTCGTCCAGCGTGATCGGGGTCTGGAACACGGCCGCCGGGTTGAGCCCCGCGTTGCGCCGGCTGTTGACGGCGAGGGCGCCGAGCTGCTGCTTCGTCGTGCCATACAGGTGCATGTGCCGGCGGCAGTGCATCGCCAGCCAGTTCGCGGCCGAGTAGGCGTGTGCGCCCATCAGCTCGTCCATCCCGCCGGCCAGGCCGTCACGCGCCGGATAGACGGAGCCTGAGTCGCCGTCCGGGGTCGGGCCCAGACCGGCCCCCTCAAGGTGCGGCGCCGCGCCGTCGGGGAGGACCGCGCCGCCGATCATCTGAACCGTCCGGTAGACGAGCACGTGCCGGGCCCGCCCGGTGCCGACCGCGACGACGGCCGACATGACCGGCGAGAGCAGGCCGCCGGTGTCGATGCCGCCGCCCAGATAGTCCGGCGCCAGCCCGAGGGCGTCGCAGGCCGCCTTGACCGGGGTGTCCCCGAGCGTCGCGACGCCGTCGATGTCCTCTGGTCGCAGGCCCGCGTCGGCGATCGCCTGCCGGGACGCCTCCACCGTCAGGTCGAGGCCGGGGATCCCGGTGCGCCGGCCGATCCGGGAGATCCCGATGCCGGAGATGATGGCGCGCCGCTCCGGAAGTCCCGTCATACGGGCGACGCTATGACCTGGAGAGTGACCCGGTCACCGGAAGCGACCTGGTTCACCCCGCCACGTCGGATCCCGGGGGGCCTGCTGGGCCTACGGTCGGAGAGCCGGCGTCCGGCTCACCGGTTCGGTTCGCGTTGCCCGGATGTTTGGGGGTCCCATGACGACGTCGCGGCTCGACGCGGGCGACAGGCTGCTGGTCCAGCGGTGCCTGGCCTGTGAGCGCTGGACCTATCCGGAGGCCGCTCGCTGTTCCGCGTGCGGGGGCGAGTTGGGGGTGGAGCCGGTGAGCGGTGACGGGACGGTCTTCACCTTCACCGTCAATCACCACCCATTCCACCCGACGTTGCCGGTGCCCTACGTCATCGCCGTGGTTCAGCTCGCCGAGCAGGACGATCTGCGGGTGGTGGGCAACATCGTCGGATGCGCGCCGGAGGACGTAGCGGTTGGCATGACGGTACGGGCCGCGTTCGAACGGCACGGGGATGCAGTCCGCCAGGACTTCCGTAAGCGCTAGCCAGGCGCCCAGTGGACATGATCGCCGATTTGGTCCTCGGGTGGTTGTAGAGCGGCCTCGATTACGACCAGCCGAGGGCTGAAGTCACGATCATGTGCCCGGCGGGACGGGGCCGGGCCCGGTCAGGACGCCAGGCGGGTGATGGCGGTGGGGAAGAGTCTGGCGACGAGACGAATCCCGGAGGGGTCCGCCGGATCCAGCAGTTCCGGAGGTTCCGACGTGCGCGCGAGCGGCGTCGGCGTGGGCTCGGCTTCGCGCGCGAGTGCCACGGGCCCGGGTCGCTCGCCGTCCGCGAGGAGCCGTGCGATCCCTCGAATCTCGACGGCGGTGCGCGGGTTGGTCAGATCGAAGACCGAGACGCTCACCTGGGCGTCCTTCGCCAGATCACTGGACGGCTGCCGCGGGGCCACGATCGACAGCAGCAGCGCGTCGCCTTCGCGGTGCAGCCCCACGACGCGCGAATGGGGCTCGCCATCGGTGCCGATCATGGCGAGCGTGGCGATGCTCGGCCCGTCCAGGATCGCGCGCAACTCGGCCCCGAACGCCGCGTCGCGCAGCGCGACGTCCAGGGTCGCCGCGCCCGGTTGGACGGCATCGGTCGCCTTGTCCCGCAGCCGCCGGGTGAGGCGCCAGGCGACCAGGAGGAGCACGGTCGCCGTTGGGATCTCGACGAGCAGCGCGGTCGCCAGGCTGATCAAGAAGTCATCGGTCCCGGACGACAGCGCCATGTCGAACCAGGCGTCACAAAGAAGAAGAGTGGCAGTGACCACCGAGGCGGGGATCAGGGCCCAGCGGTCTCGCAGCGCGCAGTAGGCCGTCGTCGCGAGCGCGCCGAGCTCCGCGACGTCGTAACCGGTCCAGGCCAGCCGCCAGCCCTCGGTCTCGTAGTGCATCGGCAGGCTGACGGACAAGTCGGCGATCCAGGCGACGAGAGCGACGCAGCTGACCAGCAGCGCGATCCCGAGGCGAAAGCGACGTCGGCGGGTGGCCGCCGGCAGCGGCGGGTGCTGAGTGGCCATGTCCGGCTCCTGCGGTCAGGTGTCCGGTGTTGCCTGGCTCAGGCCAGGTCGGACGCGCTCGGCACGACTGACCATCCCCCCAGCCGCACACCTCGCCGCGCCTTGAGGTGAGCGTCTGTAGAGACCAAGTCGGTCCATCGCACGGTTATGCCCACGCGAGAGCAACTTTCGACGAGGTCACATGTACTGGATTCCCGAAGCCCACGCCGGGACCTCAGAACGGGACCTCAGAAGTGGCGCAGTAGGTCCTGGAAGGAACGCAGGCGCAGCACGCCCTGGTCGGCGGGGTCGAGGTCGGCGTGCTCCAGCGCCCAGCCGTTCTCGTCCGGGATGTGCACCGCGCGCCAGCCGGCCGCCCGCGCGGGCAGGATGTCGGACTTCGGCGAGTTGCCGATCATCCAGGTGCCGGTCGGGTCCAGCTCCAGCCGCTCGGCGAGCCCCCGGTAGGCATCGACGTGCTTCTCCCTGACGATGTGGGTGCCGAGCTCGAAGAATCCGGCCAGGCCGGAGGCATCGATCTTGCCCTGCTGCTCGTCGACCGCGCCCTTGGTCAGCAGCGCCAGCCGGTGCCGCCCGCCCAGCTCGCGCAGCGTGTCGGCCACCCCCGGCATCGGTTCCACCCGGTGGTCCGCCAGCGCGGCGGCGAGCTCGGCGATCTCGCGGCGCTCCCGCTCGTCGGCCGGACGGTCCCGCAGGCGCTCGAACAGCTCGTGCAGGCTGCGCAGGAAGACCTTCGTGCCGTAGCCGTGGGCGACGGTGTTCGCCGCCTCGATGTCCAGGAGCAGCGCGTACAGCGCGTCCCGGTCCAACGTCGGGTGGGCGAGCCAGTCGAGATAGTCGTGGATGACCCGCTCGAACCGGACGTTGTTCGACCAGAGCGTGTCATCCGCGTCGAACACCAAGGTCATTCCCGTACTACCCGATGCCGGCACGTCCCGATCTGATCAGACACCTCCGGTCGGCGTCGACCGTTTTTTCGGGTTCGGGTCGTTCTCAGGCCTCAGACCTCCGCCCGGCGGTTCGGGACCGCGAGGGCGGCGAGCGCGGCGAGGACGGCGGCGCAGGCGCAGATGCCGAACAGGATGCGGTAGCCGGTCAGCGAGGGCAGCGCGGCGGGCCCGAGGTGCATGACCTGCGCAGCGAGGATGCTGCCACCGATGGCGCTGGCCAGCGAGCTGCCGACCGCCCGGAACAGGGTGTTCAGGCCGTTCGCCGCCGCGATCTCCGCCGGCGGGGTGAAGTTGTTGATCAGCGACGGCATGGCCGCGTAGCCGACCCCGGTGCCGATGCCGACCACCGTCGTCCCGACGATGATCTCCCACAGCGCGCCGGTCACCAGGATGCGCACCACCCAGCCGGCCGCCACGATGATCGCGCCGAGCGCGAGCGTCTGCCCGGCGCCGCGCCAGGCGACCAGCCGAGCCGAGACCGGCGCGAGCAGCAGCATGCCGATGCCGCTGGGCAGCACGCACAGACCGCCGACGAGCATCGACGCGCCGAAACCGTAGCCGGTCTCGCTCGGCGCCTGGACATAGGACGCGGTGCCGAGCAGCGAGGCGAACAGCGCGAACCCGAACAGCATCGAGGCGATGTTCGTCAGCACCAGCGGCCGGCGGCGCAGCGCGACGATGTCGACGAGCGGCTCGCGGGTCCGCAGCTCGACCCAGCCCAGCACCACCAGCACCACGGCGCCGGCCACGAGCAGTCCGATGACCCGGCCCGACCCCCAGCCCCAGCTCGCGGTCTCGGCCAGCGGCAGCATGATCGCCATCAGGCCCAGGCCGAGCAGCACCGCGCCCAGGACGTCGACCCGGCCGCCGCTGCGGTTCGGGGCCTCCGGCACGAGGCCGAGCACGCCGACGAAGGTCAGCAGGCCGCCGGCGCCGATGAACCAGAACAGCGAGTGATACCCGAGGTGCTGGGCCACGAGCCCGGACAGCGGCAGACCGACCGCGGCGCCGACGCCCAGCATCGAGCTGATGGTCGCGATCCCCGCGCCCACCCGTTCCCGGGGCAGCAGGACGGTCAGCAGGCTGATCCCGAGCGGAACTGCCGCCACCGACACGCCCTGGAAGCACCGACCGACGATCACGATCGGGATGTTGTTCGTCACGGCGTCGAGGACGGAACCAACGACGAGCGTCCCGAGCGCGACCAGCAGCAGCAGGCGCTTGCCGAACATGTCGGCCAGCCGGCCCATCACGGGCACCGCGACCGCGGCGACCAGCAGCGTCGAGGTCAGCAGCCATTCCACCGTGCTCGCGCTCGTGTGCAGCGTGGTCGGCAGGCTCGGCAGCACCGGGATCAGGACCGACTGCGAGAGCGACACCATGAGCGCGCCAGCGCCGACGACGAGCAGGTGGAGATTCGCGCGGCCATTCTTCGGGGGCGCGGTCCTGGCGGTGGGCGCGCGGCCTGGCACCTGGGCTGCGGGCTGGGCCGACTGGGTAGACAGCTCGGTCATGTCCTGGTCCTCGGGTCGAGATCACCGGGGGGCGTCGATCCGGCCGCTGGCACGTCCCACCAGCAGAACCGGACGATCTTGTCTCAGTTACGCTAGCACAACCGGAGATAGGTCCTCCGCTTCTGTGTCGCGGCCGACACCGGAGGCCGGCCGGCGAAGACTCAGCGGTGTAGTAGTTTGTAGTAGATCGACCTGTCGCACGCGTGTGGCAGGCTGAGCGCTGGCCGGGCCGAGGCGGGAGACGCCGGGACGGGAGAGGTGGTCAAGCCGAGTGAGCCGCATCGTCGACGGGCTGATCAACCTCCCGCCGTGGCTGGTTCTGCTGGTGGCGTTCGCGCTGCCCGCCGCGGAGGCGTCGATCTTCGTCGGCGTCGTCTTCCCCGGCGAGATCGCGATCATCGTCGCCGGGGTGCTGGCCCACGCGCACAAGCTGCCGCTCTGGCTGGTGATCGTCGTGGGCACCCTGGGCGCTGTGATCGGCGACAGCATCGGCTACGAGGTCGGCGCCCGCTACGGCGACTGGGTGCTCGCGCGACTGCCCAAGCGGCTGGTCAAGCCCGAGCACGTGGAGCAGGGCCGGGCGCTGCTGCGCCGCCGCGGCGGCTGGGCGGTACTGATCGGGCGGTTCACCGCGGCGCTGCGCGCGCTCGTGCCCGGGCTCGCCGGCACCAGCCGGCTGCCCTACCGGACCTTCCTGCCGTACAACATCGTCGGCGGCCTCGCCTGGGTCACGATGTCCGCCCTGATCGGCTACGTCGCGGGCGCCAGCTACAAGGCGGCCGAGCACCAGGTGAGCCTGATCTCCGGTGGGCTGCTCGCCTTGATCGTGCTGGTCCTGCTTCACCAGGTCGCCCGCAGGTCGCAGCGGGTGCAGTCCTGGCTCGCCCGGCACGGCGACAAGCTGCCCGACCGCTGGCTGAGCGTCTCCGTGCTGGTGCTCGTGGCCGGCGGCTGGCTGCTCGGCGGCCTCGTCCAGGACGTCGAGAACGTCCAGGGCCCGACCGGCGCCACGACCTCCGACTCCCGGCTGCTGGACGACGTCATCGGCTACCGCCGGTCCTGGCTGACTCCGGTCGTCCGCGGGATCACCGTGCTGGGCAGCTCGCCGGTCACCTACGGGGTCGTGGCCGTGCTCGGCGCGCTGGTGGTGTGGCGGACCCGGAACTGGGTGCTGCCGCTGTGCTCGGTCGCGCTGCTCGGCGCCGGCCAGGGAGTCCGGCTGGCGATCAGCCACGCGATCGCCCGGCCGCGGCCGCCCAGGGCCGTCTGGCTGACCGGCGCGCACGGCTACGCCTTCCCGTCCGGCCACACGACCCTGGCGACGATCGCCTACGGACTGGCCGGTCTGCTGCTGTTGCGGCTGCTACCGGCGTCAAGGCTGGCGACGGCGCTCGTGAGCCTCGTGGCCGTGGTGCTCGCGGCCGCGGTCGGCCTGTCCCGGGTGTACCTCGGCGTCCACTGGCCCAGCGACGTCCTCGCCGGCTGGTCCCTCGGCGCCGGCTGGCTGGCCCTCGCCGCGACGGCGTTCACGCTGGTGCGGCTGATCCGGCGCCGACGGTCGACCCCGACGGCGGCCGCCAAGACCGTCCCCGAAGCGCAGACCGCCGCCGAGGCTCAGGCCGTCAGCGCCGCCCCTGACGTTCGCCGGCTGGCGATCGAGACTCCGGCTGAGCCGTCTCCCGCGCGGGACGGAGCCGGCTCAGGAGCGGCTTTCCGGCCCGATCTGGGCTGACCTGGGCGGAAACACGGTTTTGCTACAGTCCGGACGCCCGCGACAGCGACGTCGTGCCCGTTCGCCCGGCTAGCGAGGACGTTCGATGCCCCTCACCGTGCTGTTCGTGCCCGAGTCGGCCTACGGCCCGACCAACCAGTGCATCGGGCTGGGCAAGGTCCTGCTCGACCGGGGGCACACCGTCGTCTTCGCCGCCGAACGGTCCTGGGAGGGCAAGCTCGCGCCGTTCGGCTTCGGCGAGGCGCTCGTCGACCTCGCGCCGCCGGCCACGGACCAGGGTGAGGCGGACCAGGGCGCCGAGGTCGCCGGGCAGTTCTGGATCGACTTCATCAACGAGACCGCGCCCGAGTTCCGCAAGCCGACGATCGAGCAGCTGGAGACCTTCGTCGCGCCGACCTACCAGGCACTCATCGACGGCGCCAGGTACTGCGAGGCGCAGCTCAAGGCGATCATCGCCGAGCATCGGCCGGACGTGCTGGTCGAGGACAACGTGATCGCGTTCCCGGCGCTGACCACCGCGGACGGTGCGTTCGTGCGGATCGTGTCCTGCAACCCGTTGGAGATCCGTGGCGCAGGCGTCGCGCCGGCGTTCGCCGGCTACGCCGCGGACGACCGGTCACAGTGGGACGCGTTCCTCGCCGAGTTCGACCGGACCCATCAGCCGATGTGGGCCGAGTTCAACGACTGGGTGCAGGCTCAGGGCGCGAAGCCGCTGGCGGAGCGGGACTACATCGAGACCTCGACGCACGCCAACCTGTACGTCTACCCGGCCGAGCTCGACTACACGGACGCGCGGCCGCTCGACTCCACCTGGCACCGCCTCGACTCCAGCGTCCGCGAGACCGACGACGCCTACGAGCTGCCCGCGCGGTTCGCCTTCCGAGGCCCCGACGAGGCGCTGGTGTACCTGTCCCTCGGATCGCTGGGGAGCGCCGACGTCGGCCTGATGCAGCGGCTCATCGACCTTCTCGCCACCACCCGGCACAAGGTGATCGTCAGCCTGGGCCCCCGGGCCGATGAGCTGAAGCTCGGCCCGAACATGGTCGGCGCCGCGATGCTGCCCCAGACGACGATCATCCCGCAGGTGGACCTGGTGATCACTCATGGCGGCAACAACACGACCACCGAGTGCATGCACTTCGGCAAGCCGATGATCCTGCTCCCGCTGTTCTGGGACCAGTACGACAACGCGCAGCGGGTCCACGAGCGTGGCTACGGCATCCGGCTGCCGACCTACGGGTTCGCCGACGACGAGCTGACCGGCGCCGTCGATCGCCTGTTCACCGACACCGCGCTGCGTACCAAGCTGGACGCGGTCGGCGCGGCGATCCGGGGGCGGGACGGGCTGCGCACCGGCGCCGACGTCATCGAGCGGGTTGGGCTGGATCACGTCGCGGCCCGTGGCTGACGGTTCCCCCACGCTGCCGCTCGTCGTCGAGCTCGTCGATGGCGCCTGGCGGGCCCGGCCCAGCGGTCCCGGCGCGGGAGTCGCGTTGCTCGCGCTGCTGCGCTCCGATGGCGACGTTCCGGACGGCTTCCGGATTACTCGCGGGGTCAGCCGGCCGTTCGAGCCGACAGAGCGGCGGGTCACGGCCGACCAGACCAACGAGTCCTGGATCATCGGCGAGGCCGCCGTGGTCAAGTGGACGACCCAACCGCTGGTCGGGCCGGATCCGGAGCGGCTGCGCCGACTCGTCGCGGCCGGGTTCAGCCGGACGCCCGCGCTGTGGGGAATGATCGAGTGGCGCACGCCGGACGGGCACTGGGTGCCGGTCGCGACCGTCAACGATCTCGTTCCCGGCGCGGAGGACGGCTGGACCTGGTGCGTCGACGAGGCCAGGCACGCGCTCGCGGCCCTAGATCCGCCCGCCGCGGCGCCGGTTCCGCGCGGCGACGAGGGCGACGGCCGGGTGGGCCGGCCGTTCGGCGCGGAGCTGGGTGCGCTCACCGCCGCGATGCACCTCGCGCTGGCCGACCGGACCCCGGCGACGGCGTCGCCCGACGAGGCACTGTCCTGGCTGGAGGCGGCCGAGGACCTGCTGGGTCAGGTGAGCTCGCCGCTGCTGGACGCGCACCGCGACTCGATCGCCGCGGCGCTGGGCCCGCTCGGGCAGGCCGCCGGGACACCGCTGGTCGCCGCCCATGGCGACTTCCACGTCGGCCAGCTGCTCCGGGCGCCCGGCGGCCCGCTGTTCGTGATCGACTTTGACGGCAACCCGACGTTGACCCCGCGCCAGCGCCGCGCGCCGCAGCCGGCCGCGCTCGACGTCGCGGGGATGCTCCTGTCGCTGGAGAACGTCGGGCACGTGGTGTGCCACCACAATCCCGAGGTGCCCGCCGCCGCGGCCGCCACCTGGACCGCGTCCGTCCAGGCCGAGTTCCTCGACAGCTACCGGGCCGGTCTCGGCTCGGCGGGGCGGGGCGACCTGCTGGACGAGTCGTTGCTGGAGGCGTACGGCTGGCAGCAGCTGTGCCGCGAGCTCGCCTACGCCGACCGGCACCTGCCCCGCTGGCGATACGTACCGGAAGCCGCGCTGCGGCGCCGGTTCCCGCCACCCGCCGGACCCGAGGACGCCTGATGGACGCCGAGCTGTTCCAAGCGGACCTCGAGGCGAAGCCGGCGCGGCTGCGCGAGCTGTCGGCCCAGCTCGGCCACCTGTGGGCCGGCGTCGACACCGACCGGCCGATCCTGCTGCTCGGGATGGGCTCGTCGCACTACGCCGGCGGTGTCGTGGCGGCCCGGCTGCGGGCGGCCGGCACGCCCGCCGTCGCCGAGATCGCCAGCAATGACCTCCTGCCCCGGCCGCGGCCCGGCACGCTGGTGATCGCGGTGTCCGCGTCCGGCGGGTCGACCGAGACCCTCGACGCCGTCCGCAGGCTGCGGGACGCCGATCCGGGAGGCGCGGTCACCTTCGTCGCGCTGACCAACCGGGCCGGCAGCGAGCTGGAGTCGTCGTGCGACGTCGCCGTGCCGATGCTCGCCGGCACGGAGCTGGGCGGCGTCGCGTGCCGCTCCTTCCAGCACACCCTGGCCACCCTGCTCGCCCTGCCCGCTCTCGCCGGCCGGACGCCGTGGCCGGAGACGGTCGGGAAGGCGGCCGAAGCGACGGAGGACCTGCTGGCCCGGCGGGATACCTGGCTGGCGACGACCGCCGAGCTGCTGCTCGGCCCGCACGGCACCCATGTCGCGGCGCCGGCCCGCCGGTTGTCGTCCGCGCAGCAGTCGGCCCTGATGCTGCGTGAAGGACCACGGCTGCCGGCGGTTGCCTGCGAGACCGGCGACTGGAGCCACGTCGACGTCTATCTCACCAAAACCACCGACTACCGGCTGCTGCTGTGCGGCGGTTCCCGTTGGGAGCCCGAGCTGTTCCGGTGGACGAAGGAGCGCGGCAGCACGGTCGTCGCCGTCGGCGCGCCGGCCCCGGACGCCGCGTACACGCTGCGGTATCGGCATGACGAGGACGACGGCGTCCGGCTGCTCACCGAGACCCTGGTCGCCGAGCTTCTCGCCGCAGACGCCTGGCGACGTTCCGCCGCCACCGCGTAGGCGAATGCCTCGCTCAGGACCTCGTAGCGGCAACCGGCCGACACCCCACCGCCACCGCCGAGCCGGTCCGGCCCTCGGGCAAGCCAACAGGATCACCGGACAGATGCCCCTGAACCCTGCCTTTCAGAGCTAATCACCCAAAACGCTACCATCGCGACAATCGCCACCGGCGGCGTTGGCGCATGAGGAGGACGAAGGAGGAGGAAAATGCTCGACATCATAGGCGTCGGATTCGGGCGGACCGGAACACTGTCACTCAAATCCGCGCTCGAACAG
Organism: Pseudofrankia inefficax; assembly: GCF_000166135.1. Lineage (NCBI taxonomy): Bacteria > Bacillati > Actinomycetota > Actinomycetes > Frankiales > Frankiaceae > Pseudofrankia > Pseudofrankia inefficax. Next base: position 596,263 of record NC_014666.1, on the reverse strand, counting down.
CTCGGCTTCGGCCCCTGTCACCACGGCGACGAGGTGATCGCGCACCGGGAGACCGCGGTCGACTGGATCCAGGCGGCGGACGGAAGGCCGGTCGACTGGGATGCCATCTATGACGGCTACCGGTCGACCGTCGACTGGCCCGGTGCCCGTTTCTGGCGGGAGCTCACGGCGCACTTCCCGGAAGCCAAGGTGATTCTCACCTTCCGCGATCCGGAGCAGTGGTACGAGAGCATGTGCAACACGGTCTTTCGGGCAATCTCGAATGTGCCGGCGCAGGTTCCGCCGGAAGTCCTTCCTCTGATCACAATGATCAGAAGGGTGACGATGGACGGCGTGTTCGGCGGCGAGGTCCCGGACCGGGAGACCGCCCTGCGGATCTTCGCCGAGCACATCGAGGCCGTCCGCGCCCAGATCCCCGGCGACCGGCTGCTGATCTTCGACGTGGCCGAGGGCTGGGGCCCGCTCTGCGCGTTCCTCGACGTCCCGGTCCCGGCGACCCCGTTCCCCCGCGCCAACGACCAGGACTTCTTCACCACCACGCACCAGACCAGGCTCGCCACGGCAGCGCTCGCGGCCGCCGCCGGCGACGAGGCATCGAAGAGTTAGAAACCGCTCCAACAGCACTCCCCGCGACTGCCTGGCCGGATCTCACCCCCACCAGACCCGGCCGACAGACGGGAGACCCGCCGGGCGGCGGTGCCCCCACGCTCGCCGCCCGGCGGCCCCACCGTCAGGGCGCACGGCGCCAGCTCGGGCCGACGCCGACCCAGGCCGGCGTGCGCGGCACCAAGGACGGCGACGGCATGCCGAGGTAGTAGCCCTGGCCGTAGTGGACACCCGACCTCAGCATCGCGTCCCGCTCCGTCCGGGTCTCGATTCCCTCGGCGATGACGGTCCCGCCGATCTCCCCCGCGAGCGCGACCAACCCGGCGGTCAGCGCCCGACGGGCCGGATCAACGTCGATGCCGCGGGTCAGCACCTGGTCGATCTTGATGACGTCCGGCCGGAGCAGGACGAGCTTCTCCAGGCCGGAATAGCCCGTGCCGGCGTCATCGATGGCTATGCGAACACCCAGGTCGCGCAGGTGGCCCACGGCGAGCACGGTCTCGGGCCCGGCGGTGTAGTTCTCGTGCTCGGTGATCTCGATGATCAGACGGTCACGGTGAGGCAGGTCCTTGACGAACTCGCCCAGCACGGTGGCGACCGTGCTGGGCGACGCGTTGACGGCCAGCTTCAGGCCCGGCGGAAGGTCGGGAATCACCGCGACGGCACGCCTGATCGCCGCCAGGTCGAGCTCCGTGCTCAGCCCGACCAGGCGGGCGTCGCGGAACCATTCCTCGGTGGTGCGGATCCGGCCGCCACTGCGGGCGCTGAACCGGGCCAGGGCCTCGACGGCACCGACCTCGCCCGTGTCGAGCCGCACGATGGGCTGGAACGCCATGCCCGGGCCGCCGGAGTCGATGACGTCGCTGATCGCCGACCAGATCTGGCTCCGGGTCTGCCACATCTCGCGCAGGTCGAGCAGGGAGTCCCGCAGGAACGTCGCGATGAGCTGGACGAACTGCTGGTGGCGCTCCTGCAGCGTCGGGCAGGCTTCGTGCGTCAGGCAGAACAGCAGCCCGTACGGCTCGTCGCGCCCGTCGGTCAGCGTCGTCATCGCGTAGGCACCGACGTCGAGTTCGTCCAGCGCGGAGGAATGCCGCGCACGGGCGTATCCATGGGCGTTTCCGGACACCATGGGGATGCGTTCATCCTGCACGTCCCGGTAGAGTTCGCCGCCATTCCGAATCGTTATGCCGGGAACAAGCCCGAAGCTCCGCCCGTCACCGGCGAAGAGCTGGACGACCAGTTGCCGGTCCTGCCAGATAGCCAGCGCCGCGACGTCCATGCCGAGGTGTTGGCGCAGGACGTCGAGCAGGTCGGTGACCTTGCGGTCCGGCTCGATCACCCGCGCACCCGACTCGACCGTCCCCACCATCGCACTGACCTCCCACCCGGGGGTTTACCGCGCGGTCGCCTCGTCTACTCCGGGTGGCGCCCGGTCTACCGGTCCGTGCGCCGGTCCGTGCGCGAACAATCCGGTCAAAATGTTCGGGCCCGCCGCCCGCCACGGTCGAGACGACCAGCGGGGGGAAGCACTGCTGGATGAGATGCGTCGTGGTGGGTGCGACCGGCTATATCGGTAGCCGGCTCATCCCCGAGCTGCTCGCCCGAGGACACACCGTGCGGGCCGCCGCGCGCAGGCCCGACCGGCTGGCGGGTGCTCCGTGGCTGGACCAGGTGGACCTCGTCACGGCCGACGTCGGCGACCCGGGCCAGGTGGCCGCCGCGCTGGCGGGCCAGGACGTCCTCTACTACCTCGTGCACTCCCTGCACCAACGGGACTTCGTCGAGCGCGACCGCGCCGCGGCCCAGACGGTCGCGCGCGCGGCCCGCGAGGCCGGGGTCCGCCGGATCATCTATCTGGGCGGGATCAGCCCCGCCGGGCAGCGGCTATCGGCGCACCTCGCCTCGCGCGAGGAGGTCGGGCTGACGCTGCTCGGCTCCGGGGTGCCCACCGTGGTGCTGCGGGCCGCGGTGGTGATCGGCTCGGGTTCGGCCAGCTTCGAGATGCTCCGCTACCTCACCGAACGGCTCCCGGCCATGGTCACGCCACGCTGGGTACGGTCGCGCGTCCAGCCGATCGCCGTCCGTGATGTGCTCTACTACCTGACCCGGACGGCCGAACTGGTACCGGCCGAGGTCAACCGTGGCTTTGACATCGGCGGGCCCGATGTCCTGACGTACTGGGAGATGATGCGCCGTTACGCGACCGTCGCCGGCCTACCGCGCCGGGTCGTGGTCCCCGTCCCGCTGCTCACCCCGTGGCTGTCGGCCCAGTGGGTCAACCTCGTGACGCCGGTCCCGCGCAGCATCGCCGTCCCGCTGATCTCCTCACTCGTCCACGAGGTCGTCTGCCGCGACCACGACCTCGCCGCCTACGTGCCCGACCCGGCCAGCGGCCTGACCGGCTACGACGACGCCGTCGCGCTGGCGTTGGCCAGGACCAGGGAGGCCGACGTGCCGTCGCGCTGGGCCCGGGCGACGACACCACGGACCCGCTCGCTCCCGCCGTCCGACCCGCTGCCGACCGACCCGGACTGGTCCGGCGGGACCGTCTACCAGGACGTACGCGAGCTGGCCACGGCCGCGGACCCGACGCGGCTGTGGCAGGTGATCGAGACCGTCGGCGCCGAGAACGGCCGGCACGTCATCCCCGCCGCGCGGGCGGTCGCGGCCCGGCCCGGCCGCGTCACCCGGTCTGCCGAGGCCCTGCGCCGCCGGCTGGTCCGGCCCGCCGGGGCCGCCGACGCCCCGCTTTCCGGCTGGCGGGTCGAGGACGCCGAGCGGCCGCGCCGGCTCCGGCTGCGCGCGCAGCTTCGCCTGCCCGGACGGGCCTGGCTCGAACTGTCCGCCGCCCCCGCCGCCCAGGGCTCCGTCTACCGGCAACGGGCCATCTTCGAGCCACACGGCCTGCTCGGCCAACTCTGCTGGAAATCCTTCGCTCCGGTGCGCGGTCTCGTCCTGGGCCGGATGGCACACACCGTCGCCGCCGCGGCCGAGCGCCCGGCGCCCGTGGGCCAGCCGTGGTGACGACGCTCGCCGTCTTCACCCGCGACCTGCGCGTGCACGACAACCCGATGCTCACCGCGGCCGCCCTGGCGGGTGAGCACACGGTGCCGCTGTTCGTGCTGGACGCGGCGATGGCACGGTCCGGCTTCGCGACCGGCGCCCGCGAGCGGTTCCTCGCCGAGAGCCTCGCCGACCTCGACCGCTCGCTGCGGGAGCTGGGCGGGCGGTTGGTGGTCCGGGCGGGCGACCCGGTCGAGCAGGTGTGCCGGGTGGCCGACGAGGTCGACGCCGGCACGGTGCACCTGGCCGCGGACTGCTCGGGGTACGCGCAGCGGCGGGAGGCGGCGCTGCGCTCGGCGCTGGCGGAGCGCGGCCGGACGCTGCACTGCCACGACGAGGCGCACGTCGTGGTCGCGCCGGGCCGGGTGACCCCGGCCGGCCGGGACCACTACGCCGTCTTCGGCGCCTACCACCGACGGTGGGAGGCGGCCGGGTGGCGACGCGTCATCGCACCGCCGGCCCGTCTCCGGCTGCCGGCGGTCGACCCGGGCGCGCTGCCGCCCATCGGCGGGCCGGCGGGCGGCGAGTCCGCGGGTGGCGGCTTCCACGGCGGCGAGACGGTGGGCCGGCGGCGAGCGGAGGAATGGCTGCGCGAGGGCGTCGAGGTCTACGACGAGCGCCGAGACCAGCTCGCGGCGGACGCCACGTCCCGACTGTCGCCCTATCTGCACCTGGGCTGCCTGTCGGCCCTGGAGCTGGCGACCCAGGCCGGAACAGGCGACGCCGCCCGCGACTTCGTCCGCCAGCTCGCCTGGCGCGACTTCTTCCACCAGCTCCTCGCCGCCCGGCCGGCCGCCGCGCACGAGGACTACCGCGACGCGCACCGGACCTGGCGCGACGACCCGGCGGCGCTGGACGCCTGGCGCTCCGGTCACACCGGCATCCCCATCGTCGACGCCGGCATGCGCCAGCTGCTGACCGAGGGCTGGCTGCCGAACCGGGCCAGGATGATCACCGCGAGCTTCCTGACGAAGACCCTCGGCCTCGACTGGCGCGCCGGCGCGGCCCACTACACCGAGCACCTGCTCGACGCGGACGTGGCGAACAACAGCCTCAACTGGCAGTGGGTCGCGGGTACCGGCACCGACACCCGGCCAGGGCGCGTCCTGAACCCGCTGCGCCAGGCCGAGCGGTTCGACCCCGACGGCGTCTACGTCCGCCGGCACGTGCCGGAGCTGGCTGGCCTGCCGGGGCGCCAGGTCCACCGGCCGTGGCGGCTGCCCGACCGCGAGCGGGCCGCGCTCGACTACCCGGAGCCCCTGCCGATCCTGCCGGAACGGCTGACCTCGGAGCAGTTCTGACCGCCGCGGAGCGGCCGGCTGCCGTGCCCGTGGGCCAGAACCCGCGGCGACCTCGCGCGGTGGGGGCTGGAAAGCCGCGTGGCCGGCCACCGACCCCGAGACTCCCGAGGTCGGCGACCGGCCACCGGCGGCCCCCCGTGCCGCGAAGCGAGGTTATCCACCCGCCACGCTGCGACAACACTCCTTCGGGCGACACGACGTCCCGGCTGTCCCGTCCCGTCCTGTTTCGCCGGCCAGACTGGGAGAATCCCCCGCGACAGGTACGTCTCGTGTCCGCCACCCGGGCACCGGACGACCGGCCGGCGGCGTGCGCTCGACGACGGCGGCGTCTCGTCGGACCTGACACGAAGGAGCGCGACCTGATGACGGAGCCGCAGGTGGAGCCGGCGCCAGACCCCGCGTCGGTGTCGACCGAGGACGAGCTGCGCGCCGCCGTGCTCGCCCTGCTGGGCGACTCCTACGACCGGGCCGTCGAGCGGCGGACCGGGCTGTCCAAGACCACCGTCAACGACGTCCGCAACGAGCGCAGACGGCTGACCGCGAAGACCCTGACCCTGATCGTCGAGGCGTACGACCCGCATCGCCGGGACGTCTGGCTGGCGGCCTGGCGGCGGGTCCGGACCCGCTCCGAGCGGGCCGGCGCCTCGCTGGCCGCCGACGACGACGCCCACCCGGCCGGACCCGGTGACGGTCTCGCGGGAACCGACACCGACGCGGACCCGATCGCTGCGGCCGAGGCGAACCTGGCTGGGGTCACCGGCGGTTCCCCGCTGCTCGACGGTTCCCGGGGCGGCGCCGGGATGGGCCAGCCGGCGGGGCCGGGACGGTCCGGTTCCGGACCCTGGCGGACGGTGTCCCTGGCCGCCGGCATCGCCCTCGTCGCGAGCGCCGGCGCCGCGCTGATCACCTACTTCGCGGTGCGCGGGGACGCGGCGCCCCCGTCCGCTCCGGTCGCGACGAACGCCGCCCCGGCGGGGGGCCCTGGACCCGTTCTTCCAGGCCAGGCCCCGCCGCTGGGGCCCGGCGGTCCCGGCGCGGCCTGGCCGGTCGGCGGGATCGGCCCGCCCCGCATCGACCAGAGCCCGGCGGCGCGCGGCCCGGCCCCCGTCGCCAGGGGCTGCTACTCCCTGCCGCTCCAGACCAGGGCCGATGTGGTGGCCCAGTCGGGGGCCGACGCCGCCGGCCTGCGCGTCACCGAGCTGCGCTACACCTACTACCCGGCCTGGCATCCGTCGCTGGCCTTCGGAGGCCGGCTCAGCGGACCGGTCCCGCGCAGTTCGCGGCTGGTCTTCGCCGCGTGGGCCGATCCCAGCACGACCGACTCCACAAGGGACCACAACCGGGGTAACGGCCGCTTCTACCCCGGCGACGACCTGCCGACGACCGATGAGAACTGCTTCACGGTTCCGCCCTACAACCTGAGCTACGGCGGATACCCGGGGATCACGACGCGCCTCTACGCGATGCTCGTCGACGCCACGGACGTGAAGCCGTTCCTGCGCGCCGCCGGCCAGTCCGCCGGTCTGACCGACACGGACCTCGCGCGCCTGGGCATCCGGATTCTCGGCTACGCCGTCGTGCCGTCCAAGCCCGAGTAACGAATCAACCGACGCCTAACGGTGGTAGTCGGCAAAGAAGGCCCAGATGGCCCGGCTGGCGTCGAGCTGACGGCTGGTCCTGCCGATGAGCGCTTTCGGCAGATACTGGCGGCCGCTCGGCCACGTGTGGCCGGCGCCGGTGAAGCTGTCCACGACGACGCCGACGCCGTCCGGGCACCCGACGGCCGTGGCCACCGAAAGGTGAGTCCCGTCTGACACGCGGTCGGCCACCGGGCGAACGTCAGGTTGGGCGGCACAGCCGTCGAGCCGTCGCCACAGCTCGCCGGTCGCGGCGACGGAGGCCACCTGCCCGCCACCGCCGCGTCCGTTCACGTGCCCACCCGAGTAGGGGACGATCGGGTCGGCGGTGCCGTGGATCTCCAGGACGCCGATCGGGCGAGCCGGACGGCAGCCGGCGACGAGATCGGCCGGCATCGGCCCGGCGACGGGCGCGATCGCCGCGAGCCGGTCCGCCAGCTCGCAGCCGAGTCGTTCGGTGAAGATGCCGCCGTTGGAGATGCCCGTCGCGTACACCCGCCGCGGGTCGGCACGCTCGTCGCGGACGAGCTCGTCGATGAGCGCGGCGACGAAGGCGACGTCGTCGACGCCGGCCCGGTCGGCGGGGGTGCTCCCCCGCCCGTCGTTCCAGCTGCGCTGATAGCCATCGGGGTAGACGGCGAGAAATCCGTTCTGGTCCGCGACGGCGTCGAGGTGGGTCAGCCCCGCCATCCCGGACCCGTTGCCGAAGCCGCCGTGAAAGGCGAGGACGACCGGCAGCAGCCGCCCGGCGGGTGCCGCGGCCGGACGGTGCAGCGTGAACGTCCGGGTTCTGCCGTCCACGACCAGGCGACGGGTCACCTCCCCGCGGTGTCCGGCCCTCCCACAGCCCGCCAGCCCGACCAGCAACAATGCCGCACAGACGGCCGCACAGACGGCCGCGGAAGAGACACCAGGCCCGGTTCTCCGTCGCATGCGAGGCAGTCTGACCACACCTGTCCGGCCGACCTAGCGCCACCCCGACAGGGTCGGCCCGCATCGCACCGGAGACCATGATCGCAAATTGGTACCCGTGACTGCCGAGATCCAACCGTCGCCCTGATCGCCGTTTTCGCCCTCGGGTGGCTACGAAACAGACCGGGTTACGACCATCAGAGGGCCGAAACAGCGATCACGCGGACCCCGGAACGGGCGGGGCGACTTTCTCGGCCTCGTTCTGGCGAAGGCCGACCGCGTCGTGCCGCCAGAACAGTTCCGAGTAGACGAGGGTTCCCGTCATCCACGGCTGGTAGGCCGGGAGCGTGACAACCTGGAAGCCCGCGTCGGGAATGCGCAACGACGGCTTTCTGAAGTTCAGGCCCCCGCCGGGCACAAAGCCGAAGCGGTGGTAGTAGCTCGGGTCGCCTTCGAGGAAGACGAGTGGCGACGAGGACTCGGCGAGGATTTCCAGGCCATGGCGAACAAGGGCCGAGCCGAGCCCGCGCTTCTGGTACTCGGGCAGGACCGCCAACGGGCTGAGGACCTGGACCTCGACCAGCCGCCGCGGCGCGTCGAGGAGGCTGCGGGTGAACATCGCGTGGCCGACGATCTCGCCGTCATCCTCGGCAACGAGCGAAAGGCCAGTGCCGGGCGAGATGGTGGCGCGAAGGTCATCCACGAGATCCGCGACGACCTCCCCGTGCTCACCGCCGAACGCCCGCGTGACAACGCCTCGCACGGATTCCCGGTCATGGGCCGATTCATGGCGAAGACTCACGCGCCAGACAGTAGGCACCCCCGCCCACGCCAGCAACCCATTTCCGGGCCGACGGAGATCGCTGTTTTCGCCCTCAAGTGGCCGTGAATCGGTCCTGGCAACAACCATTCGAGGGCTGAAACGGCGATCATGAACGCCGAGTGGAGCGGGCCGGGCTGCCGCGGGGTGGGCGGGGCTTCGCTGCCAGGCGTGCCACTGGGCGGGCCGCCACCCTGGCAGGGGCCGCTAGCGTCGGTCCGGTGACCACCGCAGCACCTGAAGACGGCCTCCACCCCGACGGCTCGACCATGGCAGACCCGGCCGCGCCGCCTCGCCGGTCCGTGCTGCTGATCGGCATGGGGGTCGGCGATCCCGCCTCGCTCACCCATGAGGCCAGCGCCGCGTTGGCCGGCGTCGACGTGCTGTTCACGATCGACAAGGGGCCCGCGAAAGCCGACCTGAACGCGCTGCGGGCCGAGATCTGCGCCCGGCACGCGCGGCCGGGGCTGCGGGTCGTCGAGGTCAGCGAGCCGGACCGGGACCGGGCGCCCGACGACTACCAGGCCGAGGTGCGCCGCTGGCACACCGCCCGCGCCGAGGTCTGGTCCCGGGCCCTGCTGACGGAGCTGGGCGAGTCAGACCGGGGCGCGTTCCTGGTCTGGGGTGACCCGGCGCTGTACGACAGCTCGCTGCGCATCCTCGACGACATCCGGGCACGCGGCCTGGTCGACGTCGCGGTGACCGTCATCCCCGGGATCTCCAGCGTGCAGGTGCTGGCCGCCCGGCACCGGGTCCCGCTCAACACGGTCGGCGGGGCGGTGCACGTCACCACCGGGCGGCGCCTGGCCGCCGAGGCGGGCGGCCAGGACTCGGTGGTCGTCATGCTCGACGGCGCCACGGCCTGGCTGGACCTCGACGCGAGCCGGTGGGACATCTACTGGGGTGCCTACCTGGGCGGCGCCGACGAGATCACGATCGCCGGCCCGCTCGCCGAGGTCGGCGCCGAGATCGCGACGGCCAAGCAGACGGCCCGCGCCCGCAAGGGCTGGATCATGGATGTGTACCTGCTGCGGCGTCGGCGGTGACCGGGCCGGGCAGCCCGTCGTGGTGGCGCGGGGTGAACACCGCGCCCGTCGCGGCGTCCCAGCGGGTCCGGGACGAGCCGATGATCAGCAGCGTGCGCATGTCGACGTGGTCGGCGGTCAGGTCGGCCAGCCGGATGACCTCGATCCGCTCGCCGTCGGCGCCCACCGCGCGGCCCACGACGACGGGAGTGTCCGGGCCCCGCGCCTCCAGCAGGCAGGCGCGGACCTCGTCCATGTGCGCCCGGCGGGTCTTCGAGCCCGGGTTGTAGAGGGCGAGCACCAGGTCGGCCACGGCGGCGGCGCGCAGCCGGCGCAGCACCAGTGGCCACGGCTTGAGCTGGTCCGACAGCGACACGACGCAGTAGTCGTGGCCGAGCGGCGCGCCGACCCGGGCCGCCACCGCGTTCGCCGCCGTGACCCCGGGCAGCACGCGCACCGGCACGTCCTGGTAGCCGCCGTCGGCCTGGGTCTCCAGCACCGCCGACGCCATCGCGAACACGCCCGGGTCCCCGGACGACACGACGGCGACCCGGGACCCCCGCCGGGCCAGGTCGAGCGCGAACGCGGCCCGCTCCGCCTCCACCCGGTTGTCCGTGCCGTGCCGGCGCTGGCCGGGCCGGGGCGGGACGCGCCGCAGGTAGGTCTCGTAGCCGACGACGTCGTCGGCCGCCGCGAGGGCACAGGCCGCCTCGGGGGTGAGCCACTCGGCGCCGGCTGGCCCCAGCCCGACGACGGTGACCGAGCCGGCCACGGCCTGACCTGGCGTCGCCGGCCGAGCCGCGGAGGCGCCCGGGACGAGGACGCTCGACATGTACGGGACGTCCTGGTCCGAGCCTCCCAGGTCGCGCAGCGCCGTGACGCGCTCGCCCTCCCGGCTGGCCCGGCTGACGAGCAGCGCGTCGTCCAGCCGGCCCACGTCCGCGAGGGCCTGGCGGACGCCACCGAGGTCCCCGCGCACCTTCATCAGCACGAGCCCGTCCGCGGTGCCGGCCAGCGTGCGCAGCCGGTCCGCCCGGGTGGTCGCCGGGAGCACGGCGAGCGTCTCGTCCCCGGTGACCAGCGCGACGCCCGCCGCGGCGGCGGTCGCGGACACCGACGTCACGCCGGGGACGATCACGCACCGGAACCGCGGGACCAGCCGGCGCTGCATGTGGGTGAAGGAGCTGTACAGCGTCGGGTCGCCCTCGGCGAGCAGCACGACGTCCCGCCCGGCGGCCAGATGGTCGGCCAGGCGGTCGGCGGACCGCTCGTAGAACTCCTCGATCGCACCCTGGTAGCCACCCGGGTGCGGCGTGACACCGCGGGTCACCGGGTAGACGAGCTCCTCCTCGACGACGCCGGGCCGCAGGTACGGCGCCGCGCTCGCCCGGGCCAGCGACCGCCCGGGCCGCGCCGCGTGGTACGCCACGACCGGGGCCGCGCCGATCAGCCGAACGGCCTTCACCGTCACGAGCTCGGGGTCACCCGGGCCCACCCCGACGCCGTAGAGCGTGCCGGCGGCGGGTGGCTGCGTGGTCACAGCGCCTCGGAGGCGATCGCGTTGACGGCGGCCACCGTCATCGCGCTGCCGCCCCGCCGGCCGTGCACGACGAGAAAGGGCAGGCCGAACGGGTTGTCGGCGAGGGCCTGCTTGGACTCGGCCGCGCCCACGAAGCCGACCGGCAGCCCCAGGACGGCGGCCGGGCGCGGCCCACCCGCGCCGATCAGCTCCAGCAGGTGGAACAGTGCCGTCGGGGCGTTCCCGATCGCGACGACGGCGCCGGCGAGCCGGTCGGCCCACAGCTCAAGGGCGGCGGCCGACCTGGTGGTGCCGAGCCGGGCGGCCAGCTCCGGGACGCCCGGGTCGCCGAGCGCGCAGACGATGTCGTTGGCGGCGGGCAGCCGGCGCCGGGTGATCCCGCTGGCCACCATCTGCGCGTCGCACAGCACCGGCGCTCCGGCCCGCAGCGCCGTCCGGGCGATGCCGACGACGCCGGGGCTCGCCTCGACGTCCGCGGGCAGGTCCACCATCCCGCAAGCGTGGATCATGCGCACGACGACGTGCTCCAGGTCGGGCGCGAGGTCGGCCAGCTCCGCCTCGGCGCGGATCGTCGCGAACGACTGCCGGTAGATCGCCGCGCCGTCGCGCTCGTAGTCGTAGCGGCGCTGGCTGCTGCCGGTCACCATCGTGAGGACTCCTTCGGTTCGGCGCCGGCGGCGTGGACCAGGTAGCCGTCGGGCCCGGCGACGATATCCACATATGACCCGGCTGGACGGCCACACCGGCGGGCGCACCCGCTCCAGTGCGCCCGCGCCCCCGGCGGCAGCGGCCGCGCGGCGAAGGCGGGAGTGAGCCGGCCGGCCGCGACCGCGTCGGCCGCGTCGGCCCGCACGTCCGCGAGCGCGCTCGCGCAGCCGGGCCGCCCGGCGCACGCGGTGACCAGTGCCCACAGCGACTGGGGCTCGGCGTCCAGGCCGGCCCGGCGCGCGGCGGGGACGAAGGACGCCGGGTCGGCGAGGCGCGGCACGACGACCGACCGCCACGGCGTGACCCGCAGCGACACCGCCGCGGGATCCATCCCCTGGCCCGCGGCCGCGAGCATCTCGGCGCCGGCCCGGCTGAGCCGGCCCAGCGGCACCAGCGCGGCTGCGGCGTGGCCGCCGTCCGGGCGACGCCACACCCCCACCGGTCGCCGGCCCGGGGGCGGTTCGGGCCGGGCAACCTCGGGACGGCCGGCTCGCAGCTCCGCCGCTAGCCCCGCGCCACCATCCGGCAGGTCCCGGACCCGCCAGATCGGGTGGCCGGCCGGCGCGGCGCTGACGGCCGCGTCGACCGCGGCCCGCAGGAAGCCCCGGGCGGCGGCGAGCAGCTCGCCGACGACGTCCGGACCGTCGACCGCGACCCCGGCGGGGCCGACCCACCATCGGCCCGCATCCAGCGGCACCGCCCAGGCGTCCGCCTCCAGGGCGGCGACCGCCCCGGAGGCGTCGTCGAGGCCGAACAGGAACCGGCCGGACAGCCCGGCGAGGTCCGGGTCGGCGCACAGGCCCAGGTCGAGGGCCCGCACCAGGCCGTCAAGCGCCGAATCCCCGGCGCCGCCAGCCGTCCCGACGAGACCGGCGAACGGGGCCGCGACGATGTTGCGGACCCGTTCGTGGGTCGCCGACGGCAGTAGCCCGAGCTCGGCGACCCGGTCGGCCAGCTCCGAGTGCCGGCCGGCCGGCACCCCGCGCAGCTGCAGGTTCCCCCGCGAGGTCAGCTCGACGGCGCCCCGCGGACCGAACGACTCGGCCAGCTCAGCGAGCGCGACCAGGGTGCCACCGGCGATGAGGCCGCCGGGCAGCCGGATCCGGGCCAGGCCACCGTCGGCCGCCTCGTGCAGGACCAGAGCGCCGGGGCAGCGGTCGGTCACGCGGTCTCGGGCCGCGGCCATCTAGGCCCGCCCTTCCAGGTCGCCCTCCGCGCGCAGGTACACCTCGCGCAGCGCGTCCAGGGTCTCCGGCCGGGGGGCCGACCACAGCCCGCGGTCGACGGCCTCCAGCAGCCGTTCCGCGATCCCGTGCAGGGCCCACGGGTTCGAGTCGGTGAGGAACTTCTGGTTCTCCTCGTCGAGGACGTACGCCTCCGTCACGGCCTCGTACATCCAGTCGGCCACCACACCTGCCGTCGCGTCGTAGCCGAACAGGTAGTCGACGGTGGCGGCGAGCTCGAAGGCGCCCTTGTAGCCGTGGCGGCGCATCGAGGAGATCCAGCGCGGGTTGACCACCCGGGCCCGGACGACCCGGGCCATCTCCTCGCCGAGCGTGCGGGTGCGTACCTCGTCGGGCCTGGTCGAGTCGCCGATGTAGGCGCGCGGGCCGCGCCCGGTCAGCGCGCGGACGGTCGCGATCATGCCGCCGTGGTACTGGAAGTAGTCGTCGGAGTCGGCGATGTCGTGTTCCAGGCTGTCGGTGTTCTTCACGGCGACGCTGATCCGCCGGTAGGCCGCCGTCATGTCGTCCCGGGCCGGCCGGCCGGCGAGGCCACGGCCGTAGGCGAACCCGCCCCAGGCCGCGTAGACCTCGGCCAGGTCGGCGTCGTCGTGCCAGGTGCCGGAGTCGACCAGCGGCAGCAGACCGGCGCCGTACGCGCCCGGCTTCGAGCCGAAGATCCTGGTCGTGGCCCGGCGACGGTCCCCGTGGGTGGCCGCGTCGGCGTCGGCGTGTGCTCGGACGTAGTTGTCCTCCGGGGCCTCGTCCAGGTCGGCGACCAGGCGGATCGCGTCGTCCAGCAGGTCCACGACGTGCGGGAACGCGTCGCGGAAGAACCCGGAGATCCGGACCGTGACGTCGATCCGGGGCCGGCCCAGCTCGGCGAGCGGGATCGGCTCGACGCCGCGCACCCGCCGGGACGCCTCGTCCCACAGCGGCGTCACGCCGAGCAGGGCGAGGATCTCCGCGACGTCGTCCCCGGAGGTCCGCATCGCCGACGTGCCCCAGGCCGACAGGCCGACCGAGCGGGGGTACTCCCCCGTGTCGGCGAGGTGGCGGGCGAGCAGCGAGTCGGCCATCGCGCGGCCGGTCTCCCAGGCCAGCGGGCTGGGGACCGCGCGTGGGTCGACGGCGTAGAAGTTGCGCCCGGTCGGCAGCACGTTGACCAGCCCGCGCAGCGGCGAGCCACTCGGCCCGGCCGGGATGAAGCCGCCCGCGAGCGCGTGCAGGGTCCGGTCGATCTCGTCGGTGGTGCGGGCGAGCCTCGGCACGATCTCGGTGGCCGCGAACGTCAGCACGGCGGCGACGGCGGCGCGGTCCACCAGGTCCGGGTCGTCGGGGGCCCGGTCGATCGCGTCCGTCTCCGCCGGCACACCGAGGACCTCGGCGACGACCTCGTCGACGGCAGCCGGGTCCCAGTCGCGGTCGTCCAGCTCGGTGAGCAGCTCCCGGGCGACGGCCTCGACCGCGTCGGTGCGGGTCGTCCCCTCCTCGGAGCCCAGGCCCAGCGCCTGGCGCAGCCCGGGGAGCGCGACGGCACCGCCCCACAGCTGGCGGGCCCGCAGCATCGACAGCACCAGGTTGACCCGGGCGTCGCCGGTCGGCGCGGCCCCGAGGACGTGCAGGCCGTCGCGGATCTGGGCGTCCTTGATCTCGCAGAGCCAGCCGTCGACGTGCAGGATGAACTCGTCGAACTCGGCGTCGTGCGGCCGGTTGGTGAGGCCCAGGTCGTGGTCCAGCTTCGCCGCCTCGATCAGGGTCCAGATCTGGGCCCGGATCGCCGGGAGCTTCGCCGGGTCCATGGCGGCGATCTGCGCGTGCTCGTCGAGCAGCCGCTCCAGGCGGGCGATGTCGCCGTAGCTGTCGGCTCGGGCCATCGGCGGGACGAGGTGGTCGATCACCGTGGCGTGCGCGCGTCGCTTGGCCTGGGTGCCCTCGCCCGGGTCGTTGACGAGGAACGGGTAGACGAGCGGGAGGTCGCCGAGCGCGGCGTCCGGGGCGCAGCTCGCCGACAGCGCCGCCGCCTTGCCGGGCAGCCATTCGAGGTTGCCGTGCTTGCCGACGTGGACGACGGCGTGCGCGCCGAACCCGGCGGCGTCCTGGCCGTTGCGCAGCCAGTGGTAGACGGCCAGGTAGTGATGGCTCGGTGGCAGGTCCGGGTCGTGGTAGATCGCGATCGGGTTCTGCCCGAAGCCGCGCGGCGGCTGGATGAGGATCACCACGTTGCCGGCGGTGACGGCCGCGAGCACGATCTCGCCGTCGGGGTCGGTGCCGTGGTCCACGAACAGGTCGCCGGGCGCCGGGCCCCAGTGCTGCTCGACGGCGGACCGCAGGTCCTGCGGCAGCGTCGCGAACCAGCTTCGGTAGACGGCGGCGGGGACCCGGACGGGGTTGCCGGCCAGGTGCTCGGCCGTGAGCCAGTCCTCGTCCTGGCCGCCGGCGGCGATCAGACCGTGGATGAACGCGTCCCCGTCACCGGCTTCGAGGCCGGGCAGCGCGCCGGGGCCGGTCTCCGGCCCGACGTCGTAGCCGGCCTCGCGCAGCGCGCCGAGCAGGGCGAGCACGCTGGCCGGGGTGTCGAGGCCGACCGCGTTGCCGATCCGGGCGTGCTTGGTCGGGTAGGCCGAGAGCACCAGGGCGATCCGCTTGTCGGCGTTCGCCACGTGGCGCAGCCGGGCATGGCGCACCGCGAGGCCGGCGACCCGGGCCGCCCGCTCCGGGTCGGGCACGTAGCGGCTCAGCCCGTCGGCGTCGATCTCCTTGAACGAGAACGGAACCGTGATGATCCGCCCGTCGAACTCGGGGATCGCGACCTGGGTCGCGGTGTCCAGCGGCGAGAGGCCGTCGTCGCTGGCCTCCCACTGCTCCCGCGACGACGTCACGGCCAGCGCCTGCAGGATCGGCACATCCAGGGCGGCGAGCGCGCCGATGTCCCAGTCCTCGTCGCGGCCACCGGCGCCGACCTCGGCCGGGATGGCGCCCAGCGCCGCCCCGCCGGCGGCGAGCACGGTCGTCACGAGCGTGGCCGCCCGGCCGAGCTCGGCGAGCAGCTCGGTGTCGGCGGTGCGCAGGGACGCGCAGAAGACCGGGACCGCCCGGCCGCCGGCAGCGTCGACGGCGTCGGCCAGCGCGTCGACGAACGCGGTGTTCCCGGCCAGCTCGTGCGCCCGGTAGTACAGGATCGCGACGGTCGGGCGCTCGTCCGGCGCCGCCGTGTCCGGGCGGGGACGCAGCCCCCAGGCGGGGGTCGGCACCGGCGGGTCGAACCCGAGGCCGGTGAGCAGCAGCGCGTCGGACAGGAACCGGGCCAGCTGGCGCAGGTTGTCCGGGCCGCCGTGGGCGAGGTAGGCGTGCGCCTGCGCGGACACCCCGGCGGGCACCGAGGACAGCTCCATCAGCTCGGCGTCGGGGATCAGCTCGCCGCTGAGAACCACAACCGGCAGGCCCCGGGCCAGCAGCGCGTCGACGCCCTCGGGCCAGGCCCGCCGGCCGCCGAGCAGGCGCAGCACGACGACGTCGACGCCGTCGAGCAGCCCCGGCAGGTCGGCGACGTCGAGGCGGGCCGGGTTGCCCAGCCGGTAGTCCTCCCCGCAGGCACGGGCGCAGGACAGGTCGGTGTCCGACGTCGACAGCAGCAGGATCACGGTCGGCTCCCCAGGTCTGGAACAGAACTACGCAGGTGGCCGGCTTCCGGCAGCCCGGCCGTAACAGGCGGGGCTGGAGCCCCACCGGCGAGGGCCGGCCCGGCGGCGCCCGTTGGGGCTCCGGGCGGGATGAACGGCAGGCCGGCCGGTGGGCCGTCGGCGAGCAGCCGCAGCAGCGCGTCGGTGTCGAGGTGCTCCGCGACCAGATCGCCGAGCACGTCGAGGCGCCGTTCGCGGACCGCCGCGAACGAGACCTCCCCGCGCGGCTGCCACGGTGAACCCACCCGGGCCGCGACGTCGGCGAGGAACGCCCGGCGGAAGCCGTCGTTCTCGAAGGCGCCGTGCCAGGTGGTGCCCCAGACCGCGCCGGCCCGGCAGCCGTCGAGGAACGGCTCGCCGCCGTGCACCGACGCCACGCCGTGGTGGATCTCGTAGCCACGCACGGGCTGGCCGTAGGCGACGCCGTCCGGCCGGCCGAGCGTCTTGGCCGCGGCGAAGCGGATCGTCACCGGCAGCAGCCCGAGGCCGTCGACGCGGCCGGCGCCGCTCTCCACCTCGTCCACGATCGTCTCGGCGAGCATCTGGTAGCCGCCGCAGACGCCGAGCACTGGCCGGCCGGTCGCGGCCCGGCGGGCGAGCGGGCCGTCGAGCCGACGCCCGCGCAGCCAGGCCAGGTCGGCGACGGTCGAGCGGGTGCCGGGCAGCACGACGAGGTCGGCGGCGTCGAGGTCCTCCGGCCGGTCGACGTACCGGACCGCGACGCCGGGCTCGGCCGCCAGCGCGTCCAGGTCGGTGAAGTTGCTCAGGAACGGCAGCCGGACCGCCGCCACCCGCAGCGTCCCGTCGAGGTCGCCCCTCGTCTCGCCCGGCCCCGGCAGGCCGAGCGAGTCCTCCACGTCCAGGCCGAGCCCGTCTCGCCAGGGAAGCACCCCGAGCACGGGACGGCCGGTCAGGCCCGACAGCATGCCCAGGCCCGGCTCCAGCAGGGCCCGCTCGCCGCGGAACTTGTTGACGACGAACCCCGCGACCAGCGCCTGGTCGGCCGGCTCCAGCAGGGCCAGCGTCCCGAACATGGCGGCGAACACCCCGCCGCGGTCGATGTCGCCGACGACCAGCGTCGGCAGCCGCGCGGCCCTGGCCAGGCCCATGTTCGCGATGTCGTCGGCCCGCAGGTTGATCTCCGCCGGGCTGCCGGCGCCCTCGCAGATGACGACGTCGAACCGGGAGCGCAGGTCGGCCAGGCTCGCGAGCACCTCGGTGAACAGCCGGCCCTTCAGGGCCCGGTAGTCGAGCGCGCCCGCCTCGGCCACCGGCCGGCCGCGCAGCACGACCTGGCTGCGGTGCCCGGCCCCCGGCTTGAGCAGCACCGGGTTCATCGCGCCCTCCGGCTCGACGCCGGCCGCGGCGGCCTGCATCACCTGGGCGCGGCCGATCTCGGCGCCGTCGGCGGTCACCCACGAGTTCAGCGACATGTTCTGCGCCTTGAACGGCGCGACCCGGACGCCCTGGCGGGCCAGCCAGCGGCAGATGCCCGCGGTCAGGACGGACTTGCCCGCGTCCGAGGTGGTCCCGGCGACGAGCAGCGCGCCGCTCACGACCCGCCCCGGCGCGCCGTCACCCGGACCGCGCCCGCGAGCGCGGCGAGGACGACGGCGGCGGCGCCCACCGCACCGGAGAGGTCCGCCGAACGGGCCACGTCGGCGCCGGCCGCCGGACCGCCGTCGCCGAGGCGGCCGCGGGCCTCGACCTCGCCGTCGTAGATGTTGGTGCCGCCGAGCGTGATGCCCAGCGCGCCGGCGAACGCGGCCTCGCACTGGCCCGCGTTCGGGCTCGGATGGTTGTCGCCGTCGCGCCACCACGTCCGCCAGGCCTGCCTGGGCGAGCCGCCGACGACGGGCGCGACCAGCGCCGTCAGGGCCGCGCACAGCCGCGCGGGCACGAGGTTCGCGACGTCGTCCAGGCGGGCCGCGGCCCAGCCGAACCGCAGGTAGCGCGGCGACCGGTAGCCCACCATCGCGTCGAGGGTGTTCACGGCGCGGTAGCCGACGACGCCGGGCAGGCCGAGCGCCGCCCCCCACAGCAGCGGGCCGAGCACCGCGTCGGCGGTGTTCTCCGCGACCGACTCGATCGCCGCCCGGGCGAGCTCCGGCTCGTCCAGCCCGCTCGGGTCGCGCCCGCACAGGTGCCCGAGCCGGTCCCGGCTGGCCGGGAGGTCACCGGAGGTCAGCAGCCGGGCCATGACCGCCCCCTCGCGGCGCAGCGACGTCCCGCCGAGCGCGGCCCACAGTGCCGCCGCCAGCAGCACCGGGCGGGCGCGCGATGGGACGAGGCGGTCCAGCGCGGCGGCGGCGAGCATCGGGCCGCCGACGGCCACCGCGACGAACCCGGCGCCGGCAGCGCGGGAGTCGGCGTAGAGGCGCCGCTCGACCACGGCCGCGGCCCGGCCATAGCCGGCTACGGGGTGGAACCGGCCCGGGTCGGCGAAGACGAGGTCCGCGACGGCGCCGGCGACGATCGCCGCCGCGACACCGCCCGGGCCCACCCCGCGCCGACGCTCAGCCCGCGGCACGGAACGCCTCGGTCTGGTGGGCCGCGCGGGCGGCGGCGACGAAGCGGTGCGCGGCGCCGGGGACCCCGGCCCAGTGGGTGTGCAGGTACGACGCGTGGATCGCGCCACGGACGAAGCCCTCGGCGACCTCGACACCGCTCGCGTCCCGCCAGCGCCACGCCGGGGCCGCACCGCGACGCGCGTCGCCGCCGGTCGAGCCGCCCGCCGCCGGGGTCGCGACCGTGCGGTGGAACTCGTGCCCGTGCACGGTCGTGCCGCGCGCCGCGAGCACCGAGTCGGTCACCGCGGCCGCCTCCCGGTAGCCCAGCGTCAGGCGCGGCGTCATCGCCGCCGTCACCTCGCCGAGCACCCCGCACATCGGCGCGCCGTCGAGCGCGCTGCTCAGGTAGAGCAGCCCGGCGCACTCCGCGGCGACGGGGGCGCCGGTCGCCGCGAAGGCCCGGACCCGGGACCGCAACGCGGCGTTCGCGGCGAGCGCGCCCGCGTGCACCTCCGGGAACCCGCCGCCGATGATCAGCCCCGACGTGCCGGCTGGCAGCGCCTCGTCGACGGTCGGGTCGAAGCCGACGACCTCGGCACCGGCTGCGGCGAGCAGCTCGGGGGTCTCGGCGTAGCCGAACGTGAAGGCCGGCCCGCCCGCGACCGCGACCACCGGGCGCGGCCCGGCGGGCACCGGCGACCCGACGGGCTCCAGGGCGGCGACCCGCGCGTCCCACGGCTCGGCGGGCAGGTCGGGGGCCGTCGCGGCGAGCGCGAGCAGCGCGTCCAGGTCGAGGCCGGAACCGACCGCCGCGCCGAGCTCGGCGACGGCGTCCCTGGCCGGCGCGGCGCGTTCCGCGGCCGGCACCAGGCCGAGGTGGCGCGACGGGGTGACCAGGTCGGGGCGCCGGCCCAGCACGCCGAGCACCGGCATGCCGATCTCGGCCATCGCGGCGCGCAGGATCTCGGCGTGCCGCTCGGTGCCGACCTGGTTGAGCACGACGCCACCGATCCGCACGGCCGGGTCGAACGACCGGAACCCGTGCACCGTCGCCGCGACCGACCGCCCGGCCGACCGCGCGTCGACGACCAGGACGACGGGCGCCGCCAGCAGGGTGGCCACGTGCGCCGTCGAGCCGAAGCCGGCGCGGGTCGCGTGCCCGTCGAACAGCCCCATGACGCCCTCGACGACGGCGACGTCGGCCCGCCTGGGATGCAGCGCGCCGTGCAGGAACAGCGGGGCGACCCGCTGTTCGCCGACGAGCCAGGGGTCGAGGTTGCGCCCCGGCCGGCCGGCCGCGAGCGCGTGGTAGCTCGGGTCGATGTAGTCCGGGCCGACCTTGTGCGGCGAGACGGCGAGCCCCCTGGCCCGCAGGGCCGCGAGCAGACCGGTGGCGATGGACGTCTTGCCGGCGCCGCTGGCGGGCGCGGCGAGGACGACCCGCGGGATCCTCACGGCCCGGCCGGCGCGGCGGCCGGCGGCGCGAGGGGCCGCGTCGCTCGCGGCGCGGGGAGCGGTCCCACGGTCACCACTCGATCCCCCGCTGGCCCTTCTGGCCCGCGTCCATCGGGTGCTTGACCTTGGTCATCTCGACGACCAGGTCGGCGACCTCGATGAGGCGCGGGTGGGCCCGGCGGCCGGTGATGACGACGTGCTGGAAGCCGGGGCGCGCGGCCAGCGTCTCGACCACGTCCTCGACGTCGACCCAGCCCCACTCCATGACGTAGGTGAACTCGTCGAGCACCAGCAGGCCGTAGGTCTGCGCGGCGAGGTCCGCCTTGATCCGCTCCCAGCCCTCGGCGGCGGCCGCGGCATGGTCGTCCTGCGGGCCACGCTGGGTCCAGGACCAGCCGGAGCCCATCTTGAACCAGTCGACGGACCCGCCCTCGCCGGTCTGCTCGTGCAGCCGGCCGAGCGCCAGCAGCGCGTTCTCCTCGCCGACCTTCCATTTCTTGCTCTTGACGAACTGGAACACGCCGATCGGCCAGCCCTGGTTCCAGCCCCGCAGCGCGAGCCCGAAGGCGGCCGTCGACTTGCCCTTCATGTCGCCGGTGTGGACGACGAGCAGCGGCCGGTTGCGCCGCTGCCGAGTGGTCAGCCCGTCGGCGGGGACGCTCTCGACCTGGCCCTGCGGCGCCATCAGGCGGCGTCCCGCAGCGCGCGGACGGTGGCCGCGAGCCCGGCGCCGGCGGCGGCGGAGTCGAGGCCCGCTGGATCTCGCCTGCCGCGCCCGCCGCCTGGCCCGGCGGCCTCCGGCCCGGTGCCGGGCGCGCCCAGCTCGGCGAGCCCGAGCAGCGTGGCGCCCAGCGTGGCGGCGAGCTCACCCGCCAGGCCGAGGCGCACCCGTCCCGCCTCACAGTCGACGACGACCGCTGCGACGCCGGAGCGGGCCAACAGCCGCGCGGCCGGGCCCGGCCGCGGCCCCGCGGTGTGCCTGCCGTCGGTCAGCACGACCAGCAACGGCCGGCGGCTCGGGTCGCGCAGCCGTTCCCGGGCCAGCACGCGGTGCGCGAGCAGCAGGCCGTCGGCGAGCGGAGTGCGCCCGCCCGACGGCAGGTCCGCCAGCAGCGTCGCCGCCACGTCCACCGACGACGTCGGCGGGAGCGCCAGCCGGGCGTCCTCGCCGCGGAACGTGACGAGCCCGATCTTGTCGCGGCGCTGGTAGGCGTCGAGCAGCAGCGAGAGCACGGCGGCCTTGACGGCGCCCATCCGCGCCCGTGCCGCCATCGAGCCCGACGCATCGACGACGAACAGCACGAGGTTGCCCTCGCGGCCCTCCCGCCTGGCCTGGCGCAGGTCGGCGGGCCGCAGCCGCAGCCCCGGACCGCCACGGCCGCGGGCCAACTGGTGCGGCGCCGCCGCCAGCAGCGTCGCAAGGAGGTGCGGGTCACGCAGCCGGCCGGCCGGGACCTGGGCGCCGACCACGGCGCCGGACGGGGTGGCCGCGCGAGAGCGTCGGCCGGGCACGCCCCCGCCGACGCCGGGCACCTCCAGCCGGCGGGCGCGGAACGTCGCCGCGGGCGCGACCACGCCTACCGCCGGCCGGGTGGCCGGCGGTGGCGCCATCTGGTCCCCGGCCTGCCCTTCGGGCGCGGGGTGGCCCTCGTCGTCCGCGCCGGCGGCCGGAACGCCGCCGCCGGGGCCGCCGGGATCCGGGTCGCTGTCCAGGTCGGTCTGGCCGTCCGGCCCGGTGGGTGGCGCCGCGTCGTGGGTCGCGTCCTGGTCGCCCTGGCCCTGGCCCTCGCTCGGGCCGTCCCGGCCCTCATCGTCCTGGCCCGCGTCGTCCTGGCTTGGGAGGGCGTCGAGCTCCTTGCGGGCCGCCTCCAGTGCGGCGTCGAGCGCGTCGGGCTCCAGGCCTGGCGCGTCGAACGGGTCGCGGCGACGGCGGTGCGGAAGCGCCAGCTCGACCGCGGCCCGGACGTCGTCCTCGGTGACCTCGGCCCGCCCGGCCCAGGCCGCGTGCGCGACCGCGGCCCGCGCGGTCACCAGATCCGCCCGCAGCCCGTCGACCTCGAACGCGGCGCAGACGGCGGCGATCCGGGTCAGTTCCCGGTCGGGCAGCCGGACGGCCGGCAGCGCCGCGCGGGCGGCGGCGATCCGCGCCGAGAGCTCCCGCTCCGCGTCCTCGTACCGGGCGGCGAAGGCGTCGGGATCGGCGTCGAAGGCCAGCCGGCGGCGGACGACCTCGGCCCGCAGCGCCGGCTCGCGCGGAGCCGCGACCTGCACCGTCAGTCCGAACCGGTCGAGCAGCTGCGGCCGCAGCTCGCCCTCCTCCGGGTTCATCGTCCCGACGAGCAGGAACCGGGCCGCGTGCCGGACCGACACCGCGTCACGCTCGACGTGGGCCACGCCGAGCGCAGCCGCGTCGAGAAGCAGGTCGACCAGATGGTCGTGCAGCAGGTTGACCTCGTCGACGTAGAGGACGCCCCGGTGCGCGGCGGCGAGCAGCCCCGGCTCGAACATGACGACGCCGGCGGTCAGCGCCCGTTCGATGTCGAGGGAGCCGAGCAGGCGGTCCTCCGTCGCGCCCACGGGCAGCTCGCACAGCCGGGTCGGCCGGTGCGAGGCCGGGGCCGCGGCCGGATGCGGGCCGTCGGGGCATTCCTTGTCCGGGCGGGCCGGGTCGCAGGAGAACCGGCAGCCGGCCACCACCGCGACCGGCGGCAGCACGCCGGCGAGCGCGCGCACCGCCGTCGACTTGGCCGTGCCCTTCTCGCCCCGGACCAGCACACCGCCGATCTCGGGGCAGACCGCGTTCAGGACCAGCGCGAGCCGCAGATCGTCCATACCGACGATCGCGCTGAAGGGGAACAGGGGCACGCGCGCACCACCTCGCACCGGCAGTGTCCGCGCCTGCCGCTCGTACGGGCCCGGGAACTGCCGCCCACGGGCGGGCGATCGAGGTGTTCTGGCTCACCGCGCCGGACCGGCCGCGGCTCACAGTGGCGGGACCGCCCCGGTCTTGGCACCCAGCGCCGCACCGGAGTTCCCCTCGTATCGCCTGGCAGGAATGGTGCCATGGGAGGGCGCCCGAGGGACAGTGACCACGAACACCCGCTGGCCCGGCTCCCGCGATCAGCGCGACGGCGGCTGGCGCGGCCATGCACAATCGCCCCTGTGCCAGCCAGCCCCGAGCCCACCGGGCCCGCGCCCGTCCAGGGGGGCGCCGTCGACGAAGGAGCCGCCGTCGGCTCGGGAGCGTTCGGCGTGACCGGCGGGTTCGGCGTGACGGTGGTCGGCATCGGCGAGGACGGCTGGGACGGTCTCGGCCAACCGGCCCGGGCGGCGCTCGCCGCCGCGGATGTCGTGCTCGGCGGCGCCCGGCAGCTGGGCCTCGTGGCCGGCCGGGTCCGGGCCGTGGAGACCTGGCCCCGCGACCTGGCTGCCGCCGCGGCGGCGCTGCCCGACAGCCATGCCGGCCAACGGGTCGCCGTCCTCGCCAGCGGCGACCCGATGCACTACGGCGTCGGCGGCACGCTCACGCGGGCGCTGGGACCGGGCCAGGTCCGGGTCCTGCCGGCCCCGTCGTCGATCTCGCTGGCCTGCGCCCGGCTCGGCTGGCCGGTCGAGGAGGTCGCCGTCGTCAGCGCGGTCGGCCGGCCGTACGCCGCGGTCGGCGCCGAGCTGCGCGCCGACGCGCGGGTGCTGGTCCTGACTGGCGACGAGGACGGCGCCGACCGGGTCGGTCGGCTGGTCGCCGAGCGCGGCCTCGACGCCGAGCTCACCGTGCTGGAACGCCTCGGCGGCCCGCGCGAACGGGTCGGGCGCCATCCAGGTCGGCCCGGGATACCGCCACACGACCGGCTCGCCATCGTCGCGGTCCGCTGCGGGCCGGACTCGACGCACGAGAGCCAGGCGGTGGCCAGCCGGGCGCCAGGGCTGCCCGACGACACGTTCGCCACCGACGGCGTGCTGACGAAGCAGGAGGTCCGGGCCGTCACGCTGGCAGCGCTCGCTCCGGCGCCCGGCGAGCTGCTCTGGGACGTCGGGGCCGGCAGCGGCGGCATCACCACCGAATGGCTACGGGCCGACCGCCGGTGCCGAGCGGTCGCGATCGAGCCGCGGGCCGACCGGGCCGCCCATGTGCGCGCGAACGCCGAACGGCTCGCCGGTGCCGTCGAACAGACCGCGGGCCTCGCCACCGCGGCGGGCGGACTACGCGTCGTGGAGGGCCGCGCGCCAGCCGCGCTCGCCGGCCTGCCCAGGCCCGACGCCGTCTTCGTCGGCGGCGGCGCCAGCGTCGCAGGCGTCATCGAGACCTGTCTCGCGGCGCTGCGGCCCGGCGGGCGCCTCGTCGCCAACGCGGTCACGATCGAGACCGAGGCCATGCTCGCCGACTGGCACCGCCGCGCCGGCGGCCGGCTGCGCCGGATCGCGATCTCCCATGCCGAGCCGGTCGGTTCGTTCACCGCGTTCCGACCGGCGCTGCCCGTCACGCAATGGGTCCACACCGCGCCGGTCCACACCGCGCAAGAAAAGAGAGCGACGCGATGACCGTCCACTTCATCGGCGCCGGGCCCGGCGCGGCCGATCTGATCACGCTGCGCGCCCGTGACCTGATCGCGGCCTCGCCGGTCTGCCTGTACGCCGGCAGCCTCGTAGACCCGGCCGTGCTGGCGCACTGCCCGCCCGGTGCCAGGCTGGTCGACACCGCCCGGCTGACCCTGGACGAGATCGTCGGCCACCTCGTCGAGGCCGACGCCGCAGGGCAGGACGTCGCCCGGCTGTGCAGCGGCGACCCGTCGGTGTTCAGCGCCGTCGCCGAGCAGATGCGCCGGCTCGACGCGGCCGGCGTCCGCTACGACGTCTGCCCGGGCGTGTCCGCGTACGCGGCGGCGGCGGCGGAGCTGAACCGGGAGCTGACCGTCCCGGGCGTCGCGCAGAGCGTGGTGCTGACCCGGACCAGCGAGAACGCCTCGGCCATGCCCGCCGGGGAGACGCTCGCGGCACTCGGCGCCGCCCAGGCGACGATGGTCATCCACCTGTCGGTGCAGCGGATCGAGGCGGTCGTCGCCGAGCTGCTCCCGGTCTACGGCGCGGACACCCCGGTCGCTGTGGTCGCCTGGGCGTCGCGGCCCGACCAGGTCGTGCTGCGCGGCCGGCTCGACGGCATCGCTCCCGCGGTCCGCGCCGCCGGGATTCGCCGGGCCGCGGTCATCATCGTCGGCGCCGCGCTGGCGGCCGAGGGCTTCCGGGACAGCCACCTGTACTCGGTGGAACGAGACCGCGCGTGCGTGTCCTGATCCTCGGCGGTACCCGGGAGGCCCGTGACCTGGCCGCCCTGCTCGTCGCGGAGCCGGGGATGGTCGTGACCACGTCGCTCGCCGGCCGGGTCCGCGACCCGGCGCTGCCCGCCGGCGAGATCGTGATCGGCGGCTTCGGTGGCGTCGCCGGGCTGCGCGCCTTCCTGCGCGACCGCGCGATCGACGTCGTCGTCGACGCCACCCACCCGTTCGCCACGACGATGTCCGAGCACGCCGTCGCCGTGTGCGTCGGGCCGCCCGACGACGCGCCGCCAACCGCGCCGGGCGCCGGTGTGCCGCTTGTGCGGCTGGCCCGGCCGGGCTGGACCGAGCGCCCCGGCGACGGCTGGCACCGCGTCGCGGATCTCCGGACGGCGGCCGACCAGGCCCGCGCGCTGTGCCCGCCGGGTGGCGCCGTGTTCGTCACCACCGGCCGCCGCCAGCTCGCGCCGTTCGCCGCCGACCCCTACCGCCATTACGTGATCAGGGCGGTCGACCCGCCGACCGACGTGCTGCCGCCCCGGCACACCGTGCTGCTCGACCGCGGCCCGTACACGGTCGAGGGCGAGACCCGGCTGATGCGCGACCACGGCGTCCGGGTCCTGGTGACCAAGGACAGCGGCGGCGCCCTGACCGCGGCGAAGCTGGACGCGGCCCGAGCCCTCGGCCTGCCGGTCGTCATGGTCGACCGGCCTGCTCTGACCGACCCGGCGCCACCCACCTGGTCGAACGTCGCCGGGGTGCTCGGCGCCCTGCACGCGCTCGCCTCCTCCCAGCGGCCCGGCGCCCGTTAGCGGTCCATCAGACCGGCCTTGATCGCCGTTTGAGCCCTGGGATGGTCGCGGACACGCGCCGGGCCGACTTCGCAGGCACACCGTTAGCTTTGGCAGCGGCCAACGCCGCTGATCGCCGTGCCCGGGACCGACAACGCGACCCGCACCCCGCCCGGCACAGGCTGGGCGCCGTCAAGGTGAACCGGGAACGGAAGGCCAGCCAACCGCGCGATCGGTTCGTCGAGTCGCCCCGAGCCGGCCGCGTCGAGCAGCGCGTCTCCCGCGCCGAGTCCGGAGGCAGGGCCCGCCGAGCCAAACATGACCGTGGCCCGCGCTGAGATCGAGCCGACCGTGATCGAGCCGGGAGCCGACCGGCCGACGAGGCCGGCCAACGGCCGCATTCGGACGTCGTGGAAGGTCACGTCGACGTCGGTCAGCCGGGCCGACGCGCCGACGCCGTCAGCCGTCACCGTCACCACCCGGTAATGCCCCTCGGCCATCTGGGTGAGGAACGGGAATCCGCCGATGTGCACCGTCCGGGTTCCGGTCAGCGCGCCCAGGCAGGACAGCCGGGCCGACAGCCGGTCCTCGACGACGCCGACCAGCAGCCGGTCGGCCAGCAGCAAGCCGAGCAGGACGACGAGTGACAGCGCCACGAGCCAGCGCCAGCGCCGAGCGCCGCCGACCGTCGCGCCGACCGGCTCGGCCACGAGCTGTCCGTCGGGTATCACCGGCACCTGCCGCTAGACCGAGCAGGCCCACGCGATGGACCCAGCCAGCGTCCGCCCGCTGTCGGACGTCGCCGAGAACGAGACCGAGCCGCCGGTGTCGGTGATCTGAGCACTGGCCGGGACGGCGGTGATCACGTAGCGGCCCTCGCCCGGGATGGTCAACGAGACCGTCACCAGGATCGTGTAGGTGCCCGGCGCGTGATAGTTCGCCGCGACCACGGTCTCGGCGACGGTGTAGCCCTGCACCACGGCACTCGCCGAGGCCGTGTAGTGGTTGCCGGTGACCCCGCAGGTCACTGTCGTGTCGACATGGCCGGAGACTGCCACCGGTGACGTGATCGTGATGGTCTCCGAGCCCGGGCCACCGGTGCCCCGGGCGGCCGGGATTCGGGGTCTGGGGGTGCCGGGCGTCGCCGTAGGCAGTGCCGTCGCGGTCGCGACGGGTGCCGTCTGCGTGGGCGCCGGCAGGTTGGAGCCCTCCGTCGACGGGTCGGCCGGCTGGGCCGTCGCCGAGTCGGCCGCGGGCGACACCGTCGCCGACGCGAGTGAGGACGAGGCCGCTGGCTGGCAGCCGGCGAGCGGCAGCAGCGCCGCGCCGGCCACGGTGGCCACGGCGAGACCTCGACGGATCGGAGCGTGCATGGTCACGAGTGGACGCCTGCCTTCGGGATCGGGAGTGGGCATTCCCCGGCGGGCGCCCGCCGGGAGGCAGCCGACGCGGGACCGCGGGTCTCCCGGTCCAGGACAGCGCTGGTCCTTCCGCGCCGGCCGCGCAAGAACACCAGCCCACGTTGCGAATCCGATCCCCTCACCATGTGAAACGCCTACGAGTTCGCCGTCCGGCTCCGCTGACCGGTACCGGTATCCGGTCATGGCCGACCGCCGGCCCGGTACTGGCCGGAGATCCCGGGCGACGAGGCCTGTCCTGCCAGGCTCCCGCGTTATATCGCCGGCGTGTCGTGCGTCCCTAGACTGGGCGAGTGCCGATCGTCCTGACCGTTCTCGACGGCGTGCGCTGGCGTGGCCGGCCGGTGGTCGGTGAGCGTCCGCAGGCGCTGTTGGCGGCGCTGGTCGTCGGCGGAGGCCAGGCCGTGCCGAGCGAACGGCTGGCCGAGGTGGTCTGGGGCGAGAACGAGCCCGGGAACGCCGGCAAGGCACTGCAGGTCCTGATCTCACGCACCCGGTCGCAGTGCGGCCCGGACGCGGTCGTGCGCGATGGCCACGGCTACCGGCTCGGCGTGCCGTCCGAACAGGTCGACGCGCTGCGCCTCGGCGACCTGACCCGGCGGGCCCGGCGCCTGCTCGCGGCCGACGACCTGGCCGCGGCGCGCGAGACCGCGGCCGAGGCGATGGCGCTGGCCGAGACGCTGGTGGAGCCACGGGACGAGGACTGCCACCCGTTGGCGGAGCTGCGGCGGGACGCCACGGCGCAGCGGGCCGAGCTCGCCGGGCTGCTGGGCCGGGTGCTGAGCCTGGCCGGGGAGCACGAGGCCGCGCTGCCGCGTCTCCTCGAGGCGTTCGACCGGGACCCGTCGGACGAGGCCGCGCTGGCGTGCCTGCTGCGCAGCGAGGCGGCGGTGCGCGGCACGACCGCGGCGCTCGACCGGTACGAGCGCCACCGGTCCGAGCTGCGCGAGCGGCTCGGCGTCAGTCCCGGCGAGGCCCTCGAACGGGTGCACCGCGAGCTGCTCCACCTCGACCGGCCGGTCCGGGTGGGCCTGCACTACGACACGAGCCCGCTGATCGGGCGCGCGGACGACCTCCGACGGCTGCGGGCACTGGTCGGCACCTCCCGCGTGGTCTCGATCGTCGGGCCGGGCGGGCTGGGCAAGACCAGGCTGGCGCACGCGCTCGGGCGGGCGGCCGAACAGCCGGTCGTGCACTTCGTCGGGCTGGTCGGCGTCACCTCGCCGGACGACGTGATCGGTGAGGTCGGTTCCGCGCTGGGGGTGCGTGACTCGGTGCACGGGCGCCGGACGCTGACCCCCCAGCAGCTCGCCGACGTGCGCGGGCGGATCGCCCAGCACCTCAACGCGGCGCCCAGCCTGCTGATCCTCGACAACTGCGAGCACCTTGTCGACGCCGTCGCCGACCTGGTCGCGTTCCTGGTCGCCACCGCGGCCGACCTGCGGGTGGTCACCACGTCACGCGCGCCCCTGGCGATCAGCGCGGAGCGGGTCTATCCGCTGGGCGAGCTCGGCCCGGTGGAGTCCGCCGACCTGTTCCGGCAGCGCGCCGTCGCGGCGCGGCCCGACGTCCAGCTTCCGGTGGACGCGGTGATGGACATCGCCGCCCGGCTGGACGGTCTCCCACTGGCCATCGAGCTCGCCGCCGCCAAGGCGCGGGTGATGTCCGTCGAGGAGATCAGCCGGCGGCTGGAGGACCGGTTCGCCCTGTTGCGCGGCGGGGTCAGGAACGCGCCGGACCGGCACCGCACCCTGATCGCCGTCATCGACTGGTCCTGGAACCTGCTGGAGGAGCGCGAACGACGCGCGCTGCGCTGGCTGTCGGTCTTCCAGGACGGGGTCACCCTGACGGCGGCGGAGCGGGTTCTCGGCGCGGACGCGCTGGGCGCCGTGCAGGCGCTCGTCGACCAGTCGCTGCTGACCGTGGTCGAGACGGCCGCCGGCGTGCGGTTCCGGATGCTGGAGACCGTCCGTGAGTTCGGCCGGATGCGCCTCGCGCAGGCCGGCGAGCAGGACCAGGCGCTGGCCGCGCTGCGGGCCTGGGCGGTCGACTACGCGAACGCGGCGGCCCAGCAGATGTTCGGCGCGCACCAGTTCGATGGCATCGACGCGCTCGACGCCGAGGAGATCAACCTGGCCGACGTGCTGCGCCAGGCGTTGGCCGCCGCCGACCCGGAGACCGCCATCCAGCTGCTGTGCGGCCTGGGCGGGCTGTGGTCCGTGCGCGGTGAGCACCCCAGGGTGTTCGTGCTCGCGGGCTCGGTCGCCGAGACCGTCGCCGGCTGGGTCCCACCTCCGGAGCTCGCGGACGCCACTCGGGCCGCGCTGGTGATCGTGCGGCAGAACGCCATGATCGGGGCATCCAGCGAGGCGCACGCGACGATCCACGACCTGCTCGTCCGTCTCGGGACGGACGAGCACGGCGACCCCCGGATCAACGCGATGGTCACGGTTCTCCTCTCGCACGACCCGAGCAGCGGCGAGCCGTTCGGCACCCGGCTCGACGAGCTGGCCGAGTCCACCGACCCGGCGGTGGCGATCGCCGCCCTGCAGTGGCGCAGCCACCTGCACGAGAACGCCGGTGACCCGATCAGCGCGATCGACGGGGCCGAGCGCGCGCTGTCCCTGATGCGGGAGGACTTCGACGGGCCCTGGCTGGCGGCGATGTTGCACGCCCATCTGGCCGCTCTCCACATGCAGCTGGGGCGTCCGGTCACCGCGGTGCCGCACGCCCGCGCCGCGATTCCGGTGCTCGCCCGGCTCGGCGCGACGGACGACCTGGTGCAGCTCCATTCGGTGGTCGCGCTGGCCGAGGTGGCGGCCGGACACCTCGACGAGGCGTCGGCCTACCTCGACGAGATCGAGCAGCTCAAGGGCTCCGACGCCATCCTCGGTGGCCTGCTCGCGCTCGGCCCCGCCGAGGCCGAGATCGCGCTGGCCCGCGGCGACCCGACCGCCGGGCTCGCGGCCTACCGGGCCTCGTCCGCGCGCCTGCGCGCCTTCGCCTTCCCGGGCCACCAGTCGACCGGCGTCGAGCCCTGGCTGCTGTTCGCGGACGCGAGCATGCTGACCGCGTTCGCCTACCACGGGACCTCCGGTGACGAGGCCGACGGCACCGAGCTGTTCGCGACGTGCCGTGCCAGGACGTTGAGCGCGTTGGGACTGGACGACGTCCTTCTCGACTTCCCGGTCTGCGGCATGGCGCTGTTCGCGCTTGGCGCCTGGGGGCTGCTGCGGTCCGCCGTTCCCGCCGCCGAGGCCGTGCGCCTGCTGGTGCTGGCCGAGCGTTTCTCCTACAGCCGCATGATCCCGACCATGTCCTGGGACCGGATCGCGCCCTGCGCCGAGGAACTCGCGCCCGGCTCGATAGCGGCGTTGCGCGCGGAGTACGGCGACCAGCCGGGCCCCGCCCTGGTCGCGCAGGCCCGGCGCGCCGTCGACCAGCTCGGCTGACCGCGGACCGGCGCGACGGGACGGCGGGACCGCCGAGGTCACTCCGAGCCCGCCATCCGGACCCGGAGCGACCTCGGCGGCCAGCGCCCGCAAGGCCTAGAGGTGACGCTTGTAGCTGCGCACCGACAGCGGGGCGAAGATCGCGATCACGACCAGGCAGGCCACCAGCGTCCAGCCCACCTGGGCGGACAGGTGCGCGTGGTTGGCCAGGTCCCGGTCGGCCGAGACCAGGTGCGAGACCGGGTTGACCTTGACGAACGCCTTCAGCGGGCCGGGCAGGGTGTCGATCGGCACGAACGCGTTCGACAGGAAGGTCAGTGGGAACAGGATCATCATCGACATGCCCTGGACGCTCTGCGCGCTGCGGGCGATGGTGCCGAAGAAGGTGAAGACCCAGGCCAGCGACCAGCCGGTGAAGATCGCCAGCAGGATCGCGCCGGCCACCCCGAGCACGCCACCGCCGGGGCGGTAGCCGATCGCGATGCCCATCGTGAAGGTGAGCGTCGAGGCGATCGCGTACCGGATCAGGTCGGCGACCATCGGCCCGGCCAACGGCGCGATCCGGGCCATCGGCAGCGACTTGAACCGGTCGAAGACCCCCTTGTCCATGTCCTCCCGCAGCTGCACGCCGGTGGCCATGCAGCAGGTCAGCACGGTCTGGGCGAGGATGCCGGGGATCATCAGCGGCAGGTAGCTCTTCACGTTGCCGGAGATCGCCCCGCCGAAGACGTAGGCGAACATCACCGTGAACAGGATCGGCTGCAGGGTCACGTCGAAGAACTGCTCCGGGTTGCGGCGCATCTTCTTGGTGGCCCGCCAGGCCATGACCAGCGTCTGGCGCAGCGTGTCCACCGGGGTGGCCCGGGGGTGGGTGCGGGCGACCGCTTCCCGGGGGTCGATCGTGATCGTGGTCCGGGGCTCGGCAGTGATCGTGGTCATCGGGCCACCTCCTGTGGCGTCTTCTCCTGCGCCTGGCCGGGCACGGTCGGGTCCGGCTGCTCGCCCTCGCCGGCGTCGTGGCCGGTGAGGGCGAGGAAGACCTCGTCGAGCGTCGGCTTGTCCACACCCACCGAGGCGATCTCGACGCCGGCCTGGCGCAGCCCGATCAGCACGTCGGCGACCCGGTCGGACGTCTCCAGCGCGACGTTGAGCTGCCCGGCCTCGGGCGTGACGACCGGCTCCTCGCCGAGCTGCCGGCGCACCACGTCGGTGGCCAGGGAGGTGTCGGCGCCCGAGGCCAGCCGCAGCCGCAGCGTCAGGTTGCCCACCGAGGTCTTCAGCTCGTCGGGGGTGCCCTCGGCCACCTTGCGGCCGCGGTCGATCACCGCGATCCGGCCGGCGAGCTGGTCGGCCTCGTCGAGGTACTGGGTGGTGAGCAGGACGGTGCAGCCGCTGGCGACCAGGCCGCGAATGGTGTCCCACATCTGCCCGCGGGTCCGGGGGTCGAGGCCGGTGGTCGGCTCGTCGAGGAAGATCAGCGGCGGGCGGGTGATCAGGCTCGCGGCCAGGTCGAGCCGACGGCGCATCCCGCCGGAGAACTGCGAGATCCGCTTGCTCGCCGCGTCGGTGAGGCCGAACTGCTCCAGCAGCTCCGCGGCGGTCTCGCGGGACCTGCGCGAGCTCAGGCCCTGCAGGCGCCCGAACATCCAGAGGTTCTCGGTGGCGGTGAGGTTCTCGTCGACGGAGGCGTACTGGCCGGTGACGCCGACCAGCTGGCGCACCCGGTGGGGCTCGCGGCGAACGTCGACACCGAAGATCGACGCGTCGCCGCCGTCGATCGTCAGCAGCGTCGCCAGCATCTTCAGCATCGTGGTCTTGCCGGCGCCGTTGGGACCGAGGACGCCGAAGATCTCGCCTTCACCAATGTCAAGGTCGATGGCGTCGACTGCGCGCACGTCGCCGAACGTCTTGACCAGACCACGCGCGTGGACGGCGGCTGTCATGGAGGTGCTCCTTCCGGACCGCTCCCGTGTGGCCGGCCCAAGGGACAACTCTGGGACCCACCGGTTTCACCGTGGCCTCAGGGTGGTTTCACGGACACCCGGCGGCTTTCGCGCGGCTGCCGGCTGCCTGGTGAGACGGGGTCCTAGACTGCGGCGCCATGGCGATCAGCGATGAGAAGTACGTGGCGGTCACGACCTTCCGTAAAAACAGCGTCGGCGTTTCCACGCCGACCTGGATCGTGCCGCTCGACGACGGCCGGGTGGGATTCTGGACCTCGTCCGCCTCCGGCAAGTACAAGCGGCTCCGCAACAATCCCAGGGTGACGGTGCAGCCCTCGGACAACCGTGGCCGTGTCAAGGCCGACACGACTCCGGTCGACGGAACAGCCGAGCTGGCCCAGGCCGGCCCGGACTTCGACGCGATCCAGACCAAGGTCCGGTCCAAATACGGCGTAATGGTGCATATTACGAAGTTCTTCAACACGGTCGGCCACCTGGGCAAGGGCCCTTTCCCCTACGGCGACACGGGCATCGTCATCACCCTCGCCGTCCCGGCGCCCAGCCCGGAGACCGCGGCCGGCCCGGAATAGAACCGAGCGCAAGGCCGGCGCCGCCCCGCCAACGCAAGTTCCCCTGCCCAACCGGCGATCATCGGCCCCCAAAACCCAATGATCCCGCGTTGCGCAGGGAAATTGGCGTCCCATGCCCCGATTTGCCCCTTTTATTCTGCGCAGCCGGCGATGATGGTCGCCGAACTGCACGAAGATCGCCAGTTGGGCAGGGGATCCGGCAGCTGAGACCGACAGCGAAGATCGATAATGGCGTAGCTGCACCAGTCACGGGCGCCCAGCCATCCGCATTACCCACCGGTCCGCCCGCGGGATCGTGCCAATAGCTGGGCGACGACGAGCTGGACGAGGAGGGCGGCCGCGAGCGCCGCGGCGAACGCCACGAACGTGCCGGCCGGGCCGACGAGCTCCGCGACCAGGAAGCAGAACGCCGCGAAACCGACCAGGCCACGCAGCACGCCACGCAGCAGTGTGGCCGTCGGCTGGTGGCCGGCCTGGGCCAGCGTGAAGGCCGCGACAACGCTCGTGGCGATGGGAAACGGCGCGAGCACGCCGGTCAGGCGGGGGCCGAGGGTGGCGGCGGCTCCCGTGAGCGAAAGAACGAGAAGGGCTGTGGCGAGCGCCCGGCCAGGAAGATCCCACCCCGGCGGCCTGGGCAGGGTCGGCGCTGCGCTGACCGGGTGCGCCGCAGGCATCACCGCGACAGCGGCACCGGTCGCCGCCAGCGCGAGAAGCAGTCCGATCGGGGGCGGCACCACGAGCAACGACAGGGCGAGGTCGGCGATCAGGCAGGCGCACCAGGCGAGCGTGAGGCTGCCTTTCCACCCCAGCGACCGGGACGCGCGGGCGAACGCGACGGCGAACAAGGCGAGCGTCACCAGTCCGAGCAGGGCGGCGTTCGCGGCCTGCGCCGCGAACTGCCGGCCGTGCTGGAGGTCGGTGATGAGCAGGATCGGGCCGGCGACGACCGGCAACGCGACCAGCGTGCCTGTCAGCGCCGGCCCCCACCGCCGTCCGGCGACCGAGGACGCCACGACCAGCAGCGGTGCGAGCAGGAGTTTCAGCGCCAGCGTCACGGTTGTTCCGTCAGCTGAGGCTGGATCGCGGGTGGTCCGGTTCGCGCCTGGACACCGTGACGGGCGGGTTGGTCGGCGCCCCTGAGGGGGTGTCCGCGTGCGAAGGTGTCCCCGGGAACAGGGTGTCCCGAGAGCAGCAGGCGGCGGCGCGGTCGCCGAGGGCGCGGAGCCGCTTCGCGAGGTCGCTGGGTGAGCGGGGAGAGCGGGCTGGGATGAGCCGAAAACGGCGGGTGTTCCTGACCGGCGCGACCGGCAACTGGGGCCGCCGGGTCCTGCGCGAGTTCGCCGGGCGGGCGGACCGGTTCGACGTCGTGGCCCTGGTGCTGCCGACCCGGCGGGAGCGCGCCGCCATCGCCGAGTTCGCCGACCTGCCGAACCTGCGGGTGGTCTGGGGTGACCTGACGGACTACGACGCCGTCGAGCGCTGTGTGCGCGGCAGCGACTACGTCCTGCATGTCGGCGCCATCGTCTCCCCGCAGGCCGACGACCAGCCGGAGCTCACCCACCGGGTGAACGTCGGCGGCGCCCGGAACATCATCAGGGCGGTCCAGGCCCAGGCCGATCCCGGCGCGACCAGCGTCGTCATGATCGGTTCGGTGGCCGAGACCGGCGACCGGAACCCGCCGCACCACTGGGGCCGGGTCGGCGACCCGCTTCGGGTCTCCCAGTTCGACGAGTACGGGCAGAGCAAGATCATCTCCGAGAGGGCCCTGGTCGAGTCCGGGCTGCCGCGCTGGGTGTGGCTGCGCCAGACCGGGATCTTCCACTCCGGAATGCTGGAGATCCGCGACGCGATCATGACCCACGTGCCGTTCGCGGGCGTGATGGAGTGGGCGACCGCCGAGGACTCGGCCCGGCTGCTCGCCAACATCTGCGAGGACGGGGTGCCCGAGCATTTCTGGGGCCGGGTCTACAACATCGGCGGCGGCGAGGCCTGGCGGCTGACCAACTGGGAGATGCTGGTCCGGCTGGGCACCACCCTCGGGGTGAAGGACATCCGGCGCTGGTATGACCGAGACTGGTTCGCCACGCGCAACTTCCACGGCCAGTGGTACACCGACTCCGACGAGTTGGAGGCCCTCGTGCCGTTCCGGCAGGACACGGTCGACGACGCACTCGCCCGAGCCGTCCGGGCGTGCCCGCGCTCGGTGCGCCTGGCGGGGAGGATCCCGGCGACGGTCGTGAAGAACCTGGTGATCGGCCCGTTGACCCGCCAGCCCCGAGGAACCATGGCGTGGATCCGGGCCGACGACGACGCGCGCATTCGGGCCTACTTCGGTTCCCGCGCGGACTGGGAGGCGATCGGCGACTGGTCCACCTTCCGGATCCCGGCGCCGGACCGGTCCCCGCGCCTGCTTGACCACGGCTATGACGAGTCCAAGGACCCGGCCGCCTGGACCGACGACGACTTCGCCGCCGCCGCCGACTTCCGCGGCGGCGAACTGCTGTCCGAGAACCTGCCTGCGGGCGACGTCGCGGCCCCGCTGCGCTGGCGCTGCGCCGACGGGCACGAGTTCACCGGCAGCCCCCGTCTCGTCCTCACCGCCGGGCACTGGTGCCCCGACTGCGTCCGGGACCCGGCCGGCTACGCCAAACAGGCCGTGGCCAACCGTTTCCTGGCCCAGGTCGAGCCCACCTCATAGGTCAGCGCGTAGGTCAGCGACTGCGCTCGACCCGGCCCTCGTCCCAGACCGGCTCCGCGGTCTCCCGGACCTGGCCGTCCATGCCGAACGCCAGGAACCGGTCGAAGGTGCGCGCGAACCAGCGGTCGTGGGTGACCGCGAGGACGGTGCCCTCGAACGACTCCAGCGCCGTCTGCAACGCCTCGGCGGATTCCAGGTCGAGGTTGTCGGTCGGCTCGTCGAGCAGCAGGGCGGTGCTGCCGGCCAGCTCCAGCAGCAGGATCTGGAACCGCGCCTGCTGGCCACCCGACAGCTTCTCGAACGGCAGGTCGCCCTGCGGTTCGAGCTCGTAGCGGCGCAGCATGCTCATCGCGCCGCCGCGGTTCTTGGCGTGGTCCTTCCAGAGAATGTCGACGAGGGAGTGGCCGGCGAGCTCCGGATGGGCGTGCGTCTGCGCGAAGTGCCCCGGCACGACGCGCGCCCCCAGCTTCCACTGGCCGGTGTGCGCGACAGGCTGGCCGGCGAGCAGCCGCAGCAGGTGCGACTTCCCGGAGCCGTTCGAGCCGAGAACCGCGACCCGTTCGCCGTAGAACACCTCCAGGTCGAACGGGCGCATCAGCCCGGTCAGCTCCAGCCCGGCGCACGTCAGCGCGCGGACCCCGGTCCGGCCGCCCCGCAGCCGCATCCGGATGTCCTGGCGGCGCGGCGGCTCCGGCGGCGGGCCGATCTCCTCGAACTTGCGCAGCCTGGTCTTCGCCGCCTGATAGCGCGACGCCATGTCGGGGCTGCGCGCCGCGTACTGCTGCAGGTCGGCGACGAGCCGCTTCAGCTGGGCGTGCTTCTCGTCCCAACGCCGGCCGAGCTCCTCGAACCGTTCGAAGCGCTGCTGACGGGCCTCGTGGTACGTCTCGAAGCTGCCGCCGTGTACCCACACGTCGGAGCCCGCCGGGCTCGGCTCGACACTGACGATCTTCTCGGCGGCGCGGGACAGCAGCTCCCGGTCGTGCGAGACGAACAGCACGGTCTTGCGCGTCGCCTTCAGCTGCTCTTCCAGCCAGCGCTTTCCCGGCACGTCGAGATAGTTGTCCGGCTCGTCTAGCAGCAGCACCCCGTCCGGCCCGCGCAGCAGCGCCTCCAGGACGAGGCGTTTCTGCTCCCCGCCGGACAGCGTCCGGACCTCGCGCCACTGCGCCCGCTCGTACGGTGTGCCGAGCGCGGCCATCGTGCACGTGTCCCAGACGGTCTCGGCGTCGTAGCCGCCAACCTCGGCCCAGTCGCTCAGCGCCTGCGCGTACTGCAGCTGGGCCGCCTCGTCGTCGCGCTCCATCATGGCCAGCTCGGCCGCGTCGACCTGGCCGGCCACCTCCCGGACCCGCGGCTCGGCCACGGAGACCAGCAGGTCGCGAACCGTGCGCTCGTCGCGCACCGACCCGACGAACTGCTGCATGACGCCGAGCCCGCCGCTGACCACGACCGTCCCGCCGTGCGGCTTCAGCTCGCCCGCCAGCAGCCGCAGCAGCGTCGTCTTGCCGGCCCCGTTCGCGCCCACCAGGGCGGTCTTCGCGCCTTCACCCACCCGGAAGGACGTGTCCGAGAACAGCACCCGCCCGTCCGGCAGGTAGTACTCGACGTGCGCCACTTCCAGATGCCCCATAGGGCGGATACTCCCGGGCGCGTCACGGCCTGGCAAACCGTTAGATCGCCGCGCGCCGCCGAGCGGGCACGCGGAGCTGACCGCCTGCGGGCCGCGGCGGCCGGTCAGAAGGTATAGGTCGTCTGGCTGAACGGCTCACCCTTGGTGTGCGCGTACGCCCGCGTCGGCCGGACCTCGAACGCCTCGCTGACCCCGCCCATGTCGGCGTTGACGAGGTGCCCGTCGCGGGCGGAGAGCCGCCAGCGGCCGTCCCACTTGGTGGCGAACGCGGCCGCGAGCCGGGTGAGGATCGCCTCATCGGTGGCGGGGACGGCCTCGCCCTCGACCACCACGTCGATGCCGTGATCCCAGGTGGCCGCGCCGGTGGTGAGGACGACGCGCGGGTTCGCCCGCAGGTTGGCGTACTTCTGCTCCTGGGCGCCCGTGTGGAAGTACAGCGCCCCGTCGAGCCAGACGGCGACAAGCGGGGTCACGTGCGGCCCTCCGTCGGGCCTCACCGTGGAGATCCAGCTGAGTTCCGCGTCACGCAGCACGGCCTCGGCCTGCTCCCAGCTGACGGCGACGGCACTGGGCGCGCTGTAGGGACGGTCGAGCCGGGTGGTCGGCGTTGTCATCTGCCCTCCTGACCGGTGGCGAATGGCCAGGAGGCTAGCGGGCCGGTCCGACAAACCGAGCCGCCTCGCGCCGGCGGCCCGCGCGAGGCGAGGCGGACGCCCAGTGACGCGTCAGCCGAGACCACGGGCCCGCGGTGGGCTGGCGCCGACTCGTGATCGTGCGGGTCTGACCGGGCGAGTGGCGGACGTAATCTTCCCGCAGGGCGGCCACGACACGCGCTACCGCGTGTCATGCTGGCCTACCAGCCCAGGCCGGTAGGAACTGGGCCGAAAGGTCCAATCCGCCCGGTATCAGGACAGATCGGACCGAGCACGGAAG
Source organism: Pseudofrankia inefficax (assembly GCF_000166135.1). NCBI lineage: Bacteria > Bacillati > Actinomycetota > Actinomycetes > Frankiales > Frankiaceae > Pseudofrankia > Pseudofrankia inefficax. The sequence continues at coordinate 557,049 of NC_014666.1, read as the reverse complement.
GGACCACCGAGCCCGATGCAGAGCGTGGCCGAGCTGCCGGCACCGGCCGCGGCCGAGCCCAGCCAGACCGCGTGGCCCGTCCTGCTGGTCGAGGACGACGACGGCGACGCCTTCCTCGTCGAGGAACTGCTCCAGGAAACCGCCGCCCCCGTCCGGCTCCTGCGCGCCACGACGATCGCCGAGGCCCGCACCAAGGCCGCCGGGGCCCGCTGCATCCTGCTCGACCTCGGGCTGCCCGACAGCCACGGCCTGTCCGCCCTGGAGACGCTGCGCCGGATCGCCCCCGACGCCGCCATCGTCGTCCTGACCGGCCTCGCCGACGAACACCGTGGCATCGAGGCCATGGCCGCCGGCGCCCAGGACTACCTCGTCAAGGGCGAAGCCGACGGCAAGACCCTGGTCAGGGCGCTGCGGTACGCGATCGAACGGCGCGCGGCCGAGCAGGCCGCCCGCGACCTGCACGAGTCACAACTACGCGCCGAGGAGAACTCCCGCCTCGAACGCGGCCTGCTCCCCACCCCACTACTACGCGACACCCGCCTACGCCCCACCACCCGCTACCGACCCGGACGCCGCCAAGCCCTCCTCGGCGGCGACTTCTACGACATCGTCGAAACCCCCGACCACGTCGTCCACGTCCTGCTCGGCGACGTCTGCGGCCACGGACCGGACGAGGCCGCACTCGGCGCCAGCCTGCGCATCGCCTGGCGCACCCTCGTCCTGTCCGGCATCCCCGAACCCGACCGCCTCACCTACCTCCAGGACGTCCTCGCCAGCGAACGCACCAACGAGGAGCTGTTCGCCACCGTCTGCACCCTCGCCATCGCCCCCGACCGCACCACGCTCACCATGCGCCTCGCCGGCCACCCACCACCCGCGCTGATCCACCCACACCTGACCGCACTACCCGACACGGAGGTCGGACCAGCCCTCGGAGTGCTCGACGACCTCCTACCCAGCGAGCGGATCACGGTTCCGCTGCCACCCGGCTGGGAACTACTCCTGGCCACCGACGGCCTCCTCGAAGGCCGCGACGGCCCCACCGGCGAACGCCTCGGCTGGAACGGCGTCCTCACCGAGATCGCCACCATCAACCCACCACCCGGCGACGACAACCTCCCCGACGTCCTCATCGACCGGATCGAACGACGCAACGGCGGCCCACTCACCGACGACGTCGCGCTGCTGCTGCTGAGGGGGCCGACACCGTGACGGACCAGGCGACCGTGAGTCCACCCACGCGGGAAGACGTGGCGCCACCCGGGCCCGGCCGGCGCGGGCGGCTCGGCGCGATCACCCGGTCCTGGCCGCTGCGGCGCCGGCTGGCGGCGGCGCTGACCGTGACGTCGGTCATCCTGCTCACCGGGGTCGGCCTCACGACCGCCAGCCTGGTCCAGCTGGAGCGCGCGATCCACGAGCGGACCGACATCGTCTCACCGGCCCGGACCCAGGCCGCCACGCTGATGACCAGCCTCGTGGACCAGGAAACCGGCCTGCGCGGCTACCTCCTGGACGGCAAGGCCGACGCGCTGCAGCCCTACGACGACGGCGGCAAGGCGCAGACCGCTGCCCTGACCCGGCTCGACCAGCTCGTCGGCGGCCGGCCCGGCCTCTCCGACGATCTCGGCGCGCTGCGGACCACGGTCGCGGACTGGCACCGGGAGTACGCCGACCCGGTGGCAGCCGCGGCCCGGCGCGGCGACCTCACGGCCGCTCGCGCCATCGACCCGGAGAACTTCGGCAAGCCGTCGTTCGACGCGGTCAGAGCGGCCGACGACCGCCTCGACACCTCTCTGACGACCAGGGCACTGGCCGCCCGCAGCCGGGTGACCTCGACGCTGCACCAGCTCATCGCGGTCCTGATCGTCATCGGGCTCGCGTTCGCCGCGCTGATGGGTGGCATCGGGCGCTCGCTGCGGCTCTGGGTCACCGGGCCGCTGGAGCGGATCAGCCAGGACGCCAGCACGGTCGCGGGCGGAGACCTCGCCCACACCGTGGCCAGGGCCGGGCCGCCCGACCTCGCCGCGCTGGCCGACAGCGTGGAGAACATGCGGCTACAGCTGGTGCACGAGCTCGGCACGGTCTGGGAGGCGGCGGCCAAGCTGGAGGAGCAGGCCGACGCGTTGCGCCGGTCGAACCGGGATCTGGAGCAGTTCGCCTACGTCGCCTCGCACGACCTGCAGGAACCGCTGCGCAAGGTGGCCAGCTTCTGCCAGCTGCTCGAACGGCGCTACGGCGACCAGCTCGACGAGCGTGGCCAGCAGTACATCGACTTCGCCGTTGACGGGGCCAAGCGGATGCAGAAGCTCATCAACGACCTGCTGGCGTTCTCCCGGGTCGGGCGGACCACCGACGAGTTCGTGCCGGTCGACCTGGGCGACGTGCTGGCCCGGGCCAGGCAGGCCCTCGCCACGGCGATCGAGGCGTCCGAGGCGGAGATCACCGCCGATCCGCTGCCCACCGTGGCCGGGGACCCGACCCTGCTCGCCGCCGTGTTCCAGAACCTGATCGGCAACGCGATCAAGTTCCGCGGGACGGAGACGCCCCGCATCCACATCGGCGTCGTGGCCCAGTCCGTCGGGGCACAGTCCGGCACCTGGGAACTGTCCTGTTCGGACAACGGGATCGGCATCGAGGCCGACTACGCCGAGAAGATCTTCGTCATCTTCCAACGCCTGCACCGCCGGGAAAGCTACGACGGAACCGGCATCGGCCTGGCCCTCGTACGCAAGATCATCGAATTTCACGGCGGAACGATCTGGTTGGATACCGCTGTGGAGTCGGGTACGACCTTTCGTTGGACACTCCCGAACAATGCCCCCACCTTGCCCGCGATTGCTGACACGGCGCGCCAAGTCGCCGTGCATGAAGGAGCAACGTGACGAATCCGCTTCCCGAGCCCGTTGTCCCGATCGAAGTGCTCCTCGTCGAGGACGACCCGGGCGACGTGCTGATGACCCGGGAGGCGTTCGCGGACTACAAGGTCAAGAACAACCTGCACGTCGTCAGCGACGGCGTGGAGGCGCTGAGCTTCCTGCGCGGCGAGGGTGAGTTCGCCGACAGCCCCCGGCCCGACCTGATCCTGCTGGACCTGAACCTGCCCCTCAAGGACGGCCGGCAGGTGCTGGCCGAGGTCAAGTCCGACGACAAGCTGCGCCGCATCCCGGTGGTCGTGCTGACCACGTCCGAGGCCGAGGAAGACGTGCTGCGCAGCTACGACCTGCACGCCAACGCCTACATCACGAAGCCCGTCGACTTCGAACGGTTCGTCGACGTCGTGCGCCACATCGACGACTTCTTCGTCAGCGTGGTCCGCCTCCCCGGTCACTGACCGGGGAGGCGGACCAACCCGCTGGCGCTTCAGACGGCGGCCGCCGCCTCGGGAGCCACCGCCGGCTCGGCCTGCGGGGCGTGCATGCCCCGGCGGCCGGGCAGCGCGAGCGCGCCGAGAGCGCCCAGCCAGCAGACGCCGGCCGCGACGAAGCAGGCGATGTGCAGGCCGCTCATGAACGACGCGTTGACGTCGGAGACGAGCTGGTCCCGTAGCGCGGGGCCGGCCTGGCTGGCGACCTGGAACGCGGCCCCGACGGAGTCGCGCGCCGCGTTCGCCGCCTGGGCCGGCAGCGCGGCGACCGCCGTGCCGGCCAGGTGGTGGGTGTAGATCGAGGTGAAGACGCTGCCGATGACGGCGACCCCGAGCGTGCCCCCGGCCTCGCGGGTGGCGTCGTTGACCGCCGACCCGACACCGGCCTTCGCGGCGGGCAGCACGCTGAGGATCGACTCGGTGGCCGGGGCCGTGGTCAGGCCCAGGCCGGTGCCCATGAGAACCATCTGGGCCGCGATCTGCAGGTACGGCTGGTAGGTGCTGGACACCGCGATCCACGCGAACGAGCCGCCGAACAGCACCAGACCGGTGACGACGATGGTCCTGGTGCCGAGCCGGCCGGCCAGCAGGGTGCCGGTCACCGATCCGAGCGCGATGGTGAGTGCCACCGGCAGGATCCGGACTCCGGTCGAGACGGTGCCGAACCCGCGGATGAACTGGAAGTACTGCGTGATCAGGAAGATGAACCCGAAGAGCGCGAAGAACGCGACGGTCACCGCACCGCTGGCGGCCGAGAAGGCCGGCGTCCGGAACAGGGACACGTCGAGCATCGGGGCCGGGTGGCGCCGCTCCAGCATGACGAACGCGGCCGCGACGGCGGCGGTGACGGCGAACCCGCCCAGGGTCAGGGCCGAGGTCCAGCCGCGGTCCGGCGCCTCGATGATCGTGTAGACGAGCAGCCCGATGGCGGCCGAGGACGTCACCAGGCCGGGCAGGTCGAGCCGGGCGGCGGCCGGGTCGGAGGACTCCGGCACCAGCACGAACGCGAGCACGGCCGCGACCAGGGCGACCGGGACGAGCGCGACGAAGACGCTGCCCCACCAGAAGTGGGCGAGCAACAGCCCACCGGTGACGGGACCGATCGCGACGCCGAGGCCGGTGACGGCGCCCCACACGCCGATCGCCTTGGCCCGCTCGGCCCGGTCGGGGTAGGCGTTGGTGATGATCGACAGGGTCGTCGGGAAGATCAGCGCGGCGAACGCCCCCATGACGAAGCGCACCGCCACCAGCGCGCCGGCGCCGTCGCACAGCGCCCCGATCCCGCTCATCAGCGCGAAGCCGACGAGCCCGCCGAGCAGCACCGGCCGCCGGCCGAACCGGTCTCCGATCGAGCCGGCGGTGAGCACGAGGGCGGCGAAGGCCAGGTTGTAGCCGTCGACGATCCACTGCAGGTCCCTGGTGGTCGCCCCGAGCTGGCGGGCGAGGTCCGGCAGAGCGACGTTGACGATCGTGGTGTCCAGGTTGATCGCGAAGACGGCCAGGCAGACGGTCACGAGGACCGCGAGCCGGCGGCGGGGGCTCATGGACGGCACAGGGGCCACATCCCTTGGAAGTTGACAGCGGCAACATTGGCAAGAGTCGCATGGAGAGTGGACACTGTCAACATGCCAACCGAAGAACCGAGCCGCCCGTACCACCACGGTCATCTGCGGGAGGCACTCGTCGAGGCCGGGGTCGGGCTGGCCCGGACCGGGGGCCCCGAGGCTGTCGTGCTGCGCTCGGCGACGCGGGCCGCCGGGGTCTCACACAACGCGGCCTACCGGCACTTCGACGACCGGGACGAGCTGCTGCGGGCCGTGTGCGAACGATGCATGAGCCAGCTGGCCCAGCTCATGGAGGCCCGGATCGACGCCGTGCCCTTGGAGGGCGACCCGGTGGCGGACGCCTGGCTCAGGCTCGGGGCGCTCGGCAGCGCCTACGTCGAGTTCGCCACCTCGGAACCCGGCTGGTTCCGGACGGCGTTCGCGGTGCCGCGCACCACGCACATGTTCCAGCCCGGCGAAGGAGTCGGGAACTGCGGGCTCGGCCCCTACGAGATGCTCGGCGCCGGGCTCGACGAGCTGGTCCGGGTGGGCGCGATCCCAGCCGAACGCCGACCCGGCGCCGAGTACGTGGCCTGGTCGGCCGTACATGGCCTGTCGAGCCTGATCATCGACGGCCCGCTACGCGAGCTTCCCGACGACGAGCGAGCCCGCGCCCTCGACACCGTCCTCGAGGCCGTCGTCCGGGGGCTGTGACCAGCCGGCCGCGGGAACCGCTCCCTCAGTGCCGTCCTGAATCGCTGTCCTGAATCTCAGAGGCGGTGCGAGGCGTCCGACTTCTTGTTGCCGATGCCGAAGTAGTTGTGCGGACCGGGCACCAGGAGCTTGCGGAACTTGTCCGGCTGGACGGCGAGCACCCCGATGGCGGCATAGCACTGCTCCCGCTCGATGATCGGGAACCGCTGCCGGTGCACGGCGTCGGCGTATCCCCGGATCATGTTGGTGACCGGGGGCAGCACGCTCTTCTTCGCGTCCGGGTTACTCCACTGAGCCTTCTGCCAGACGCTCATGTTGTTCGACGCCCCGGAGTGCGAGCGGCGCTGCCACAGCGGCTCCTCCACGACCCGCCAGGTCCCCCGCAGCGCCAGCTCGGCGAGCAGGACCCGGTCGGTCCCGTAGAACTTCTGATGCAGCGGGGTCGCCAGCAGGACGTCCCGGCGGATCAGGCCGAAGATCTCGAAACACCACTTCGTGTGCAGCAGTACGTCGCGAAAACGGACGTGCGGGTACGGGGAGCGCATCTTGCGGGTGGCGACGTTCGGGTCCGGCCCGTCGACGTAGGTGCCCTTGTCGTCGACGAACCCCACGCCGTCGGCGGCGGGCGCCAGCGGCTTGCCGTTCTCGTCGATGTGCGCGGCGAACGAGTGGCACAGGACGGCGTCGTCGTCGTTGCTCAGCAGTCTGTACGTCTGTTCCAGATACTCCGGCAACAGGACGTCGTCGTCGGCCGCCCACCGGAAGAAGGGTGCGCGCGAGATCCGGGCGACCTCGTTGTAGTTCGCGTTCGCGCCGATGTTCGCCGCCTGGCGCACGTAGCGAATCCGCGAGTCCTCCTTGGCGTACGCCCGGCACAGGTCCTGGGTTCCGTCGGTGGAGGCGTTGTCGGAGATCACCAGCTCGAAGTCACCGAACGTCTGCGCCAGATGCGACTCGATCGCCGCCCCGAGGAAGTCAGCGCCGTTGTACACCGGAATCCCGATGCTGACCTCAGGTACCCGGGATTCCGTCATCGCAGCGTCTCCGTCTGTCGATCGTCAGCCTGCCGAGCACAGGGACCGCGTGCCCGGGCGTGCACATGCGCGATCCACCACCAGGTGAACCGGGGTTCCCGCGGGCGTCGGGCCCTCCGGGGCGAGAAAGAGACCCTGGACCACGTCCCCTCGGACGCGCCAACCATACCCTCACGTGAGGGTATGGTTGCGCGCCGGGTGCGGGTGTGACGCGTACGCCAGCGGACCCTCCGTCTCGGCGTCGCCCGAGGCCGTGGCCCCGTCCGGCTCACCCGCGCGGACCCGAGAGGACCGGCGTGTCTCGCCGGGCGGCGGGTCGCTGCGCCAACGTGGTGGGACCCGTCATCTGGTGTTCAGGCTCAGTCCTCTGCCGGGCGAGGCCCGGGCCCTAGCGTCCTGGATCGGCCCGCGCGCAACGGGCGGCGCCAACTCGCGACTATCGGGAGGCCGGGTCCATGCCACGCGTGCCCAGAAGGCGAATAGCAGCCGCCGTGCTGTCAGCAGGTATCGGGAGCGTCTCGCTCGCCGCCCCGGCGCTGGCGAACCCGGGCGCCACCGGGCTGGTGATCAGCGAGGCCTACCTGAACGGCGGGTCGTCGGGAGCGAGCTATCTCAACAAGTTCGTCGAGCTGTTCAACCCGACCGCGAGCCCCGTCGCCCTCACCGGCGACACGCTGCAGTACCGCGCCCCCACCAGCACGGTGACCCCGAGCGGCGCGCAGGTGTTCGCGCTGTCGGGCACGGTGGCAGCCCACGGCCACTTCCTCATCCAGCTGCCCAGCAACAACGCGACGACCAACCCCGGCGCTCCGCTGCCCACCCCGGACCTCAGCACCGGCGGCAGCATCAACCCGGGCGCCGGCGGCGGCACCCTGTTCCTCGCGGCCAGCACCGCGGGCGTGCTGCCCACCGACGCCTCGGTGCTCGACAAGATCGGCTGGGGCACCAGCAACTCCCCCGAGGGAACCGCGCCGACCGGCAACTCCGTCGTCCTGAGCTACCAGCGCGACGCCGCCGGCACCGACACGGACAACAACGCCGCGGACTTCTCGGTCGCGGCTCCGACCCCGCAGAACGCGGCCAGTGACGGTGGCGCCACCGGCGGCGGCACGGTCACGGTCGCCAGTCCCGGGACGCTGAACGCGACGGTCGGCACCGCGATCGCCCCCGTCACGCTGGCCGCCTCCGGGGGCACCGCGCCGTACACCTGGACGGCGACGGGCCTCCCCGCCGGCCTCGCGATCTCCACGGCGGGCGTCCTGTCGGGAACCCCGACAGCGGCCGGCACGGCGTCCGTGACGGCGACCGCCACGGACTCGACCGCGGCGACCGGCTCGGTGTCGTTCACCGTCCAGGTCGTCGACGCGGCACCGACCGTCACGCCGATCGCGGCGATCCAGGGCACCAACACCGACACGTCGCCGCTCGCCGGCCAGACCGTGACCACCGAGGGCGTCGTCACCGCCGCCTACCCGACCGGCGGCTTCAACGGCTTCTTCCTGGAGACGGGCGGCGCCGGCGGGACCGCGGCGCAGGACGCGACCCCCGGGACCTCCGACGCGGTGTTCGTCTTCGGGTCGGTCTCGGCCGGCCAGGTCACCGTCGGCGAGAGCGTCCGCGTCACCGGCAAGGTGTCCGAGTTCCAGGGCGAGACCGAGATCGGCAGCCCGACCGTCACCCAGCTGGACACCCCGCTGCCGGCTGTCGTGCCCGACCAGCTCGCCTGGTCCGACCTCTCGACGGACGCGCAGAAGGAGGCGCACGAGGGCGAGCTGATCGCGCCCCAGGGCGACTTCACCGTCTCGGACAACTACGACGCCAACTGGTACGGCTCGTTCACCCTGGCCGCCGGGGACACCCCGCTGCGCCAGCCGACCGACGTCGGCACCGCCGGCAGCCCCGCGGCCCAGTCCGCCGCCGCCGACAACGCGGCCCGGATGATCACCCTGGACGACGGGTCGAGCGTGAACTACTCGACCGGCGCCAACGCGAACACGCCGCTGCCCTGGCTCACCCCGACCAACCCGGTCAGCGTCGGCGCGAAGGTCACCTTCCACAAGCCGCTGGTCCTGGACTACCGGTTCTCGCTGTGGAACCTCCAGCCGACGGCCCAGGTCACCGACGACGGTGCCGCCGTGGCGACCTTCAGCGACACCCGGACCGGGAACGCGCAGCCGGCGAACGTCGGCGGCGGCGCCCGGCTGGCGACCTTCAACGTCGAGAACTACTTCTCGATGACCGGCGAGCAGTACGTCTCGATGGGTCTCGGCACCTGCACCTACTACACGGACCGGCAGGGCAACCGGATCGGCGTCAACACCTGCACCGGCACGGACGGCAGCCCCGGCCCGCGCGGCGCCGCCAACGACGCCAGCTTCGCCCGCCAGCAGTCGAAGATCGTCACCGGCATCAACCGGCTCGGGGCGAGCATCGTCTCGCTGGAGGAGGTGGAGAACTCCAGCAAGTTCGGCGAGCCGCGGGACACCACGCTGGCCGGCCTGGTCGGCGCGCTCAACGCCGCCGCGGGCTCGAACGTGTGGGAGTTCGTCCCGTCGCCGCCCGACGACCAGCTGCCTCCGCTGGCGCAGCAGGACGTCATCCGGACCGCCTTCATCTACAAGCCCGCCGCGGTGTCCCTGGTCGGGGCCGCCAAGGTGCTCACCGGCGACTCGGCGGACGGCCAGCCCTTCTCGATCGCCAGGGAGCCGCTCGCGCAGGGCTTCAAGAAGGCCGGCGCCACCGACAAGGACGCGTTCCTCGTGGTGGCCAACCACCTGAAGTCGAAGGGCGCCGACGCGACCGGCCTCTACCCCGGCGACGCGGAGGACACCTCGTCCCCGGCGGTCGACCAGGGCGCTTTCAACGCCACCCGCGTGCACCAGGTGACCGACCTGAGCGCGTTCGCCACGCAGACGGCGGCGGGCCTCGGCACGAACCGGATCTTCCTGCTCGGCGACTTCAACGCCTACACGGGTGAGGACCCGATGCAGGTGCTGTACGGCGCCGGCTACGTCGACCTGGGCAGCACGCTCGACCCGGCGGAGCAGACCTACTCGTACAACAGCCTCGAGGGCTCACTGGACCACGTGCTCGCCAACCCGGCCGCACTGTCGATGGTGACCGGCGCGGACGTGTGGCAGATCAACGCCCAGGAGGCCGTGGCCTTCGCGTACAGCCGCTACAACTACAACGCGACGCAGCTGTTCAACGGCACGGATCCGTTCGCAGCCTCCGACCATGACCCGGTCGTCGTCGGCCTGACGCTCCCCGCGACGCCGCTCCCGGCCGCCTGGAGCGCCTCGAAGGTCTACAACGCCCCCGACACGGTGACCTACAACGGCTCGACCTGGCAGGCGATGTGGTGGACGCAGAACCAGACGCCTGGCGACCCCAACGGACCGTGGGAGCAGATCGCGACCGCGCCCGACGGCATCGCGCTGTGGACGGCGTCACGCGTCTTCAACACCGGTGACGTCGCCGAATACCAGGGCAAGAAGTACGTCGCCCAGTGGTGGACCCGCAACCAGGCACCAGGCGACCCCAACGGTCCCTGGAAGCTCTCCAGCTAGGAAATCCCGCTCGCATGGGTAGGGCCGCCCGAACGGCGGCCCTACCCATGCGGGATTCGGCGGCGCGACCGTTCCACACGGTCGCGCCGCTTTTTCTTGCGCCGTCCCGGCGGCGACCCCGGAGGGCCGCCGCCGGTCAACTCACGCCTGGCGGGGCGTCACGGGGCCGGGCAGGTGGCGCCGGCCCAGCCCATCACGGTGCAGTAGGTCTGCCGGCTGACCTTCCACTGGCCACCGACGATGACGGCGGTGCCGTTCTGCACGCCGAAGTCGGCACCCTGTTGATAGGTGATGTGGAACGGGAGCGCCGCACTGCGCGGACTGGTGAAGACGATGTCGCCGGTCGTCACCGCGGCGGTCGACGTAGCACCGGGGAAGTTCTGCATCGCCTGCGCCAGCGTGCCGGCGAGCGCCGGGCCGTCCTCCACCGCGCCGAGACTGTAGGCCGGGTCCTCGCCACCGGTGAACGCCCGCGTATAGGCCTGCTGGATGGCCAGCCGGGCAGCGGCCGGGTCGCGGGGCGGACGTCCCGCCTTCGGCGGGCAGACGGCGCCCGCGAGGCTCAGCACGGAGCAGAAGGTGTCCCGGCTGACCTTCCACTGACGGTCGACGACAACGGCCGTGCCGTCCCGCTGGCCGATGTCATAACCGCCCTGGTAGACGACGTCGAAACGCAACGCCGCCTTCGCCGGCCCCTTGATCTTGATACCCGAGACCGTCACCTGGGACGGGCTGGTGGCCGCCGGGAAGTTCTGCTCGGCCAGCGCGAGGGTGCTGGCCAGCGCCGGGCCGTCCTCGACCGCGGCGAGATTGTGGGCCTGATTCTGACCACCGGTGAATGCCTGCAGGTAGGCGGCCTTGATTGCGGCATCCACCCGGGTAGAAGGCGGCTGGGGCCCGTTTCCGGCCGCCAGCGCTCCCTGTGCGGGAATCACCGCGGCGGCGCCGGCGACAAGCAGGGCCAGCCCGGTCAGACGTCTCTTCCACCTGGTTCGCGCAGAACTGGCGATCAGATTTCTCCCTGATCGGTCGGACATCGTCATCGCGTCCTCCTCTGGGGCACGGTTGCCTCACTTACAAACGCGAGCCCCGGCACGGAGGTTGAGCCGAAATCGGCGGAATTTCGGCCCTTGCGGCCCGGGTCCGGCCCGGCGGGCGAGGCGACGAGGCGCGCGGGCCACCACTCCGACACGAACCGCATTACGTGTCCATGTGGACACTTTCAGTGAGATCGCTGCGATTCGCCGGCTAACAGTCATAGTGCGGCCTTTCGGGGGCACCGGAAGCGCATAGGAGGTGGCACATGTCCACGCAAGAGACGCCGGCCACAGGCGATGATCGTCCCTCGGAGGTCGACAACGCCGGCACGGGCCACCGCACCGACCATGATCACCGTTTCGGCCCTGGAGTGGTGACGGAAACGCCCCTGCCACGACCACTCCAGGGCCAAAGCCGCGATCAAGACGACGCCAGAGCGCCCAGCGACCTCCGCGGGTCGGCAGGAGTGTGCGGGCACCTCCAGCGGGTAGGCGCCGATCGGGTCCGGCCCCACGAGGACTCCGGCCTCGGACGACTCCGCCCTCGGACAAGGAGGACAGCGGCATCGTGAAGAACTCCGTCGCGCTAGCGCGCACCGCCCGCATGATCGAGGCCCTCCGCCAGCGCGGAGCCGACCAGGCGCAGGACGTCACGGCCAGGCCCGAGGACGGCAGCGCGGGCGGTGCCCCGCCGAGGGACACCCGGCGGCCGCGCGTCGTCGTCGTGGGCGGCGGTTTCGCCGGCCTCGGGGTGCTGCGCCACCTGGAGGCGCGGCTGCCTGCCGACGCCGCCGACCTGGAGCTGGTCTCGCCGACCGACCATCTGCTGTACACGTCGCTGCTCCCGCAGGTGTGCGCCGGCGAGGTCGAGCCGCGGCACCTCGCGATCCCGCTGCGGGCGTCGCTGCGGCGCACGACGCTGCGGACCGGGCACGCCGTCGACGTCGACACGGCCGCCAGGACGATCACCGTCGTCGACGGAAACGGCTCGTTCAGGCTCGGCTGGGACCGTCTCGTCCTCGCCCCCGGATCGCTCACCCGCACCTTCGACATCCCCGGACTGGCCCAGTACGGCCTGGGCCTGAAGAACCTCGCCGAGGCGGTCTACCTGCGCGACCACGTCCTGCGGCAGCTTGAGTACGCCAGCACCTGCCCGGACCCGGCCGAACGGCGGGCCAGGGGCACCTTCGTCGTCTGCGGCGCCGGCTACACCGGAACCGAGCTGGCCGCGCAGATGCGCCGATTCACCCTCGACGCGCTCAGGTACTTCCCCCGGCTGGCCGCCGACGATGTGCGCTGGATCCTGCTGGACCGGGCCCCGCGGGTGCTTCCCGAGCTCGACGAGACGCTCGGGGCGGGCGCGCTCAAGGTCCTGCGTGACCGCGGGGTCGAGGTCTGGCCGCAGACGTCGGTCACCCGGGTCACCGCGGATTCGGTGACCCTGAGCAACGGCGAGACGGTGCCGGCCCACACCCTCGTCTGGTGCACGGGAGTCACCCCCAACCCGCTGATGGAGAAGGTCGGCACCGAGACCAGCAAGGGCCGGCTCGTCGTCGACGAAAGGCTCAACGTCCCCGGCGCGGCCGGCGTGTTCGCGCTGGGTGACGCCGCGGCGGTCCCCGACGTGACCAGGGGTGGCGCGCCGGCCGGGCAGACCGCGCAGCACGCGGTCCGGCAGGGCGCCGCCGCCGGCCGCAACATCGCCGCCTCACTCGGCTACGGCAAGGCGAGCCCGTACCGGCACCGCGATCTCGGGTTCGTGGTCGACCTCGGTGCCGGCGACGCGGTCGCCAACCCGCTCGGCCTTCACCTCTCGGGTGCGCCGGCCGCCCTCGTCACCCGCACCTACCATCTGCTCGCTCTCGGCACCGGCACCAACCGGGCTCACGTCGCCTGCGACTGGCTGCTCGCCGCCGCGTTTCCGGAGCAGGTCGTCCAGCTCGGGTTCCTGCCACCGCCCCACGCGACGATCGCCGAGATCGAGGACACCCGCCTGTATCCCAACTGAGGCTGGCGCGGCCCTCGTCGCTCCCAGGCAAGCCGCTGCCGCCGGGGACCAGCCGCCGGATGGTGCCGGGCCCTCCGACCAGTCGCGTTATCGCGCCGGCGCCGGGGTAGAAGCCGCCACATGGCGTTGATCAGGCGAAGGCGCGGCCAGCCCACCGAGCTCGCGGTGGGCACGGGACCGGACGCCGCGGTCCAGGAGGCCGAGCCGGACCGGCTGGCCGAGCTACGGCCCGGATCCTGGTGGGCGGTGCTGCGCAGGACCGTCGCCGAGTTCAACGAGGACGCGCTGTCCGACCGGGCCGCCGCGCTGACCTATTACTCCATCCTGGCGATCTTCCCCGCCCTGCTGGTCCTGGTGTCGCTGCTGGGCGTGATCGGCCAGTCCGCGACCACGACGGTCCTGGACAACCTGCAGAACCTGACGCCGGCCTCGGCGCGGGACGTGGTCAGCGGCGCGGTCGACGGCGTTCGTGGCAGCGCCGGGACGGGCAGTGTGCTCGCCATCGTCGGCCTCGCCGGTGCGCTGTGGTCGGCGTCCGGCTACGTCGCCGCGTTCATCCGGGCCGCCAACGCCGTGTACGACATCCCCGAGGGCCGCCCGGCCTGGAAGATCGCGCCACTGCGCATCGGGCTGACCGTCGCGCTGATGGTCCTGGCCGCCCTGAGCGCCGTGATCGTGGTGTTCAGCGGCAAGGTGGCCCGTCAGGCCGGATCGGCGCTCGGTATCGGCCAGACCGCGGTCGACGTGTGGTCATACGCCAAATGGCCGGTCCTCGTCGTCTTCGTCATCCTGATGATCGCGATCCTGTACTGGGCGGCGCCCAACGTCCGGCATCAGGGCTTTCGATGGCTGACTCCCGGCACCGTGCTCGCCCTGGCCATCTGGATGGTCGCCTCGGCCGCCTTCGCCTTCTACGTCAGCAACTTCGGCTCGTACAACAAGACCTATGGGGCCGTGGCCGGGGTCATCATCTTCCTGGTCTGGCTGTGGCTGACCAACCTGGCGATCCTGCTCGGGCTGGAGTTCGACGCCGAGCTGGCGCGCCAGCGGGCCATCGTCGGCGGCTATCCGGCGAAAACCGAGCCGTACGCCCGACCACGCGACACGCGCCGCTTTCCCCGTCGCCCGCTTCGGAAGAAGCCAAAGCCGACGGCACCTGATGCCCCTACCGAGACCACCCACGCCGAGGCGCCAACCGGTTAGAGACGAGCACAGGGGCCCGGCCGACCGGCCGGGCCCCTCGCGCGCGCTTAGCCCCGGGTGCGCCAGACGACGGGACGAATGTCGCCAGCCGCGTTCTGAACGGCTCCCAGGACGGCGCCGGCGTCGGTGAACTTGACGATGGTGCGCAGGGTCCAGCCGGCGGGCAGCGTCAGCGGGACGCGGACGCCGTTCGTCCACAGGTAGGGCTGCTGAACGCCGGCCGTGGTCGTCGCGACCAGGATGACCCGGCCGCCGCTCGCGACGGCCGCCGCGGTGGTGGCGGTCTCGCCGGCCGCCACCCCGAGCGGCACCAGCGCACCGTCGCGCCACAGCGCGGCCTCGGCGGGCTGTCCGGGAGCGGCGAGCAGCTGACCGACCACGGAGCCGTCACTGGCGAGCGCGTCCACGGGCCCACCCGCGGGCGAGCACCCGAGCGTCGCCGTCCGGCCGCCGGTCGGCAGCGCGACCTCGGTACCGGGGACGCCGCCGCGATGCACCCCGATGACCTGGGCGGGGGCCGGGTTGATGACGACGCCGCTGTAGGCGACCGAACCGTCCGGCTGGATCGCCGACAGGCAGGCCGAGCCGATCGAGAAGGCGGAGATCACCGGCAGCGACACCGTCGAGCCGGACCGCCACACGACCGCGCGGCCCGTGGTGCCCATCCCGACACCGCTGATCGCGCCGAGCAGGACCGTGCCGGGGCCGCCGATGGACACCGCGGTCACGATCCGGGCGCCCGCCAGCTCCGGCGTTCCGGCCAGCGCGGTCGTGCTGCCGTCCCGCGCGAAGAGCGTCGCGGTGCCGCTGATCGTGTCACCGGTCTCGACCGCCCAGTGGCCAGGGCCGACGGCGGTGGTCGTCGAGCTGCCGGGCGGCCCGAGCGCGGTGGTCTGCAGGCCGGAGACGGACCAGCGCACCGGCTGCTGGCCGGCTGCCGTGGTCAGCGTCCCCCCGGCCTCCCCGAGGTCGGTGACGCCCGTGACGGTCGCGCTGGTGGCGCCGGCCGGCAGGCTGAGCGTCTGCTTGACGTAGCCGGTCGGGGTGGGCAGCCAGCGCAGCGGCGTGCTCGGCGAGGTCCCGCCGGGGATGTTCGCCGGCGGTGGGGCCTGGGTGGTGCCGACGACCACCCCGGTCGGGGAGATGTCGACAGCGCCGGTCTGCGACTGGTCGCCGGCCAGCAGGATCGGCGGGATCGCCTGGGGCGACGCCGGCGCGGCCGTCGCCGGCGACGCGGTGAGGACGGCGGCGGCGAGCACCGGCCCGCCCAACAAGGTGCCAACACGTAACGCGGCATTGCGTGGGTAGAAGGTCACAGGATGCCTTGATAGTCCGATTTGACCCTCCCGGCAATGTCGGAAAACGTCCCGACTACAAAACTCCTGGTGACGGCCCCACGCCGGTCGATCGGCGCCGAGACGACTCGCGCGCGGCCGGCTCGGGTGGCCCGCGCCCGGCCTCGACCGCGCGGCCGCGCCGGGCGCGGACGGGATCCGTGTAGGCCCACCGGCTCGCCAGCCGGCTCGAAGGTGCCGCTACGCACTTCGGCCCCGAGCGGGAATCCACGGTCGAGAGATAGAGATGTAGTCAGGTCGCACCAACGGCACCGGCAATGACCCTCGGCCCGTCAGGCCTATTTTGCGACTCAGCAAATACCCATCTATCGGCGCAAAGTCAAGTCACCGTCGATGCGCTTCGATGAAGCGCGGGACGACGGACGGCACCTGCGGCGATTGGGCCCCATCGAGGAGCGGCGATATGGAGTTACCCAGGCCCAGTACAGCGCGGCGAGTTGCCGCGCTGGCACTCAGCGTCAGCAGCTTAGCCGTCGCCCTGACCGCCTGCGGCCAGGGCGACGGAACCGCGTCGGGCAGCGTTTCCTGCTCGACCTCGGCACCCGGCGTCACGAAGACCGAGATCAAGGCAGGCCTGCTGTGGGGGGACAGCGGGAGCGGTGCCAGCAGCATGCGGGCCTTCCGGGCCGGGGTTGACGCGCGACTCGACTTGGAGAACGACCGAGGCGGCGTCAACGGACGCAAGATCACGTATGCCTGGCGCGACGACGCGTCGGACCAGAACATCAACCTTCTCGGCGCAAGACAGCTCGTCGACGAGGAAAAGGTCTTCGGGATCATAGAGGCACCCGGCGCCACCACCGGATCGGTCGCCTGGCTCGGCCAACGGAATGTTCCGGTCACCGGCCTGGCCAGCGATCCCGGCTGGGTAGGCCTGGCCAACATGTTCTCGTTCTATTATCTCGGTAACGGTTCCAGTACCGTTTACGGCGACGTCATTCGAGCCCAGGGTGGAACGCGCGCCGCGCTCATTACCACTGGTAGCAAGTCCGAGCTCGACTTCAGTCGCCAGTACAGCGCGAGCCTGGCCGCGGCACACGTGCAGATCGTCAAGGAATTCCCGGTGTCCGAGAGCACCGGATATCAGAACATGGCCCAGCAGCTGAAGCAGAACAACATCGACACTCTTGCCGGGGTCCTGCTGCCGGATGCCGCCGTCAACATCCTTCCGGCCGCCCGCGCCCTCGGTGTCCAGCTCAAGGTCGTCATCATGCCCTTGGGCTACGACCCGAAGCTGCTCCAGACGGAGGGTCCCGCGCTCGCCGGGACGCTGATCTCGACCGAGACCCGGCCGTGGCAGCTGAACACCCCGGAGCAGAAGACCTTCCTGGACGCGATGAACCAGTATTCGCCGGAGATCCAGCCGCCGAACCAGGACAGCGGGGCCGACGGGTACGTGTCCGCCGACCTGTTCGTCCGCGGGCTGAAGGCCGCCGGGCCGTGCCCGACCCGGGAGTCCTTCATCGCCGGGCTGCGCGCGGTGCGGGACTACGACGGCGCCGGGCTCGTCCCCGGCAACATCGACCTCTCCCAGAACTACAAGCAGCCCAGGCCCTGCTACTACTTCGTCCAGGTCAGCAAGGACGGCAAGCAGTTCGTGCCGCTGTTCGACGGCCAGCCGCAGTGCGGCAGCCCGATCAGCGCGCAGCAGATGGACCAGCTGCTGTCCTGAGCCACGGCCGGTGCGCTCGCCCGCCGCGACGAGAACTCGGCCGGCGAGCGCATCGGCTCCCGGCCCGGCCGGCGTCAGAGCGCCTGCTGGCCCCGCTTGCGCAGCCGGGGAATCCGGTCGAAGTACACGGCGAGCCGGGCGGCCTGGTCGAAGAACTCGGTCATGCGGGTGGAGTCGTCGTCGAGGTGGGCGAGCGTCTCGGCGCCGAGATAGAAGGCGACGGCCGCGTTCGCGAGCACGGGCATCCGGATCACCGTGGCGAACGGCTTGCCGGTCAGCAGGGTGGTGAGCAGCTCGACGGCGACCTCCTCCCACCGGCGGGTCTCCAGCGCGAGCTGGGCGGCGAGCCGCGAGCCAGGCCGTGCCCCGGCGTAGATCTCCTGGACGGCGGCGATGTGCCCGACCTCGGTGTCCTCCAAATAGAGCGCGCGCAGCGCCTCCACCGCCGGACCGGCCCGGTCGATGCCGGCCAGCGCCTCCCGGTAACGCTGGACGCGCCCCTCGCAGGTGGTGGTCAGGGCTGCCACCAGGACGTCGTCCAGGTCGGTGAAGTGGTAGTAGATCACCCCTGGGGCGAAGCCGCCGACCTGCCCGATCGCCCGCGCCGTCGTGCCCCCGTAGCCGTGCCGCACGAGACAGGCGAGGGTGGCGTCGAGGACGCGCCCGCGGGTGTCAGCCACGGACCGCATGATCCTCCCCCGCCGGGCACGCCCAGGCGTCAGGGGCGAGTCGCGCGCTCAGGACGCGCCACACGTCGTCAGGCGAATCCCCGTTCGCGCAGCATCCCGTCCGCGACGATGCGGCTGCCCAGCACGCAGGCCACCGTGCCGAGGCCAGGCCAGGTCGAGTCACCGACCAGCCAGAGGCCGCGGCCACCCAGGTCGTGCGGGATGGCGTGCTGGTTGGAGTTGCCCAGGCGCTGGCGGACGCCACCCACCGCGCCACCCGGCCGGAACCCGAACCGTTCGTAACTGCGCGGGGTGCCCGTCTCGGCGATCACGGCCCGTTCCCCGAGCGCCGGGTAGGCACGCCGCGCGCAGGCGACGAGCACCTCGCCGATCCACTTCTTGCGCTGCTCGTACTCGGCCGGGCCGAGCCCCGCCCAGCCGGCCAGATCGGTGTGGGTGGAGATCATGACCGCGCGGTGGCCCGGCGGCGCGCTGAGGGTGTCCCCGGCCGCGGAGACGGAGAGGAACATGTTGTTCCCGTCGCCCAGCGGCTGGTCGTACGACCGCAGGAACTGGTGGTGGGTGAGCTCCTGCCCGGCCACCTCGCCGTCGGGCACGCCCAGGAACATCACGCACGCGCCACCGAGCGCGTCCGCGTCACGGTCCAGGTACGGACGCAGCCGGCCGGCGACCGGAAGGCCCGCGCAGATCGCGGCCGTGGCCGCGGCGGGCACCGCGGCCACGATCCGGCGGGCGTGGACCGGGCCCCGCCGGGTCGCCAACCGGTAGGCGCCCGTCTCGCCGTCGACGCGCGAGACCGGGCTGCCCGCCCGCAGCTGGCCGCCAAGCCTTCGGTAGTGCGCCACGAGTGCGCGCCAGAAGCCGCTCATGCCGCCGGCGTGGCGGCTGAGCCCGGCGCCCCGGATCGTCACGCCGAGCGCGGCGTTGATCAGCGGCGCGTCGTCGACGGACGCGTGCACGGTGTCCTCGACCAGCATCGCGAGCAGCCCGACGAGCGCGGCATCGTCGCGCAGGCGGTGCCGGCGCAGCGCGTCCCCGAGCGTCCAGGTCATGTAACGCGCGAGCGGCACGCCGGCCGGGCCGACGGCGCGCAGGTCGTGCAGCGCGTCGGCCGGCCCCCGGACCGGGAGGCGCACCCCGGCCCGGCTCGCCCGCCAGAACGTCCGCGCCAGCCGATCGAGCAGCGCCCAGAAGCGCCGGTGGCGGTCGGAGTCGCCGAGCGCGCGCAGCCGCTCGGCGTGCCACAGCGCCTGGTCCCGGTGCAGCACGACCTGGCGATCGGGCAGGTGCGCGACGTAGCCCGGCAGCTCCTGCGCGTCCAGTGGGCCCAGCCCCACCGACTCGATCAGCTCGGCGCCGACTCCCCCGGGCGCGAAGTCGACGAGCGTGGTCGCGCCGACGTCGAACGAGAAGCCCCGCCTGCGGTAGTAGCCCGCGCAGCCGCCGACGTGGCCATGGGCCTCCAGCACCACCGTCGAGACGCCCGCGGCCTGCAGCCGCAGCGCGGTCGCCATGCCGGCCGGGCCACCGCCGATCACCGCCACGTCGAACGGCCCGGTCCCCGGCCGCTCGTTCTGAACGTCCGTTCTGAACATTCGTTCACGATGCGCCGGATGATCCGGCGAGTCAATGGCTCGCTCCGGTGGTCGGAATTACCGGTTCGGCCGGGTTGACGGCACCGGCGCCGGGAAGGTCCGCAGGCAGGTGGGCACAGCCAGCCGGCACAGCCTTTCGGAAAGAGGAGCTGATTCGATGTCGAACCAGGACCCCGACCTCGACTTCCGTAACCCCGATGCGCTTGCCGAGGCCAAAGAGGGCCGACGCAGGGACGAGTCCGTCACCGGCGCGGACGGCGGTCCGATCGACGAAGAGGCGATGCGCGCCGCGGACGGCCTGACCACCACGGCGGCGCAGGACGCCGCCTACCGCGAGCACCTCGAGCGCGGCGCCCACCAGAAGGGCGAAGGCGCGCCCAACGTGTGACGACGAGCAAGCCCTCGGCGGGCGGGCGCGACCGGCACAGACCGGCGCGCCCGCCCGCCGACGTATGGGCGGGGTCCTGGCGGCGGCTCGTCAGGTCGAGTTCCCGAAGATCCCTGGGGGCACCGCTAGTCCATGATCGGGTGGATGCGAGGTAGCCCGGGATACCTCGAAGCCATCCGATCATGACCGGCCAGCGCGCCAGCCGACCGGGCCGGCGTGGCGTGGTCTCGTCGCGGCCCGCTCCAGGGGCGTGAGGACGTCCAGCGGGACGCGGTCCTCGAGCGTCAGGTAGTCCAGCGCGAGCCGGCGGACCACGTAGTCGACGACCGAGGTCACCTCGGGGATCTCCGGATCGTCGGTGAGCCCGGCGGGCTCGAACCGCGTGTCGGCGAACCGGCGGACGAACGTGGCCAGCGGGATGCCGGTCTGCAGGCCGGTCGAGATCGCGACGGCCACCGTGTCGAGCAGGCCATGCAGCGTCGTGCCGGGCCGGCCCATGATGAGTCGCAGGTCCGCGGGCGTGCCGTCCGAGCACCGCGAGGTGAGCAGGTAGCCCTGGGCGCCCCCGACGGTGAAGGACCTGGTGACAGCCGCGCGCTGCCGCGCGATGTGTCGCTCCTGCGTACCGGTGACCACCCAGCGCCTCCCGTTCACCATTCCCAGACAGGCCAGACCGCCGCACCACAACATGTTGGGCTCGACACGGAGCGCCTATCGAGGATGTTGGGCTCGGGCGGACTGGAGCCTATCGCCAGCCCTGCGGCGACTGTCCAGGTCTGGCCGTGGCGTGTCGCGGGCCGCCGGGCGAAGGCCCACGGACGGATTGGCGGTGCGCCGCCGCGCCGTGGCCGCCGGGCGCCAAACGCGCGACTGTGCGTGAGCCCGGCCCTAAAATATGTATATCTATCCCAGGTGAGATGAGGTCGCAGCGGATGGCTATCGAGGCCCAAGGGGGACCAGCCGCGGTCGGCACGAACGAGAGCGCGGCGCCCGAGGTGGTCAAGGGGCCCACCCGGGGCGGCCCACGGGTCACCGCCGCCTGGGTCCTGGCGCTCGTCGCGCTGGTCGCCGCCGTGGCAGGGGCGGTCGGGGGAACCGGTCCGGTCGGCGACGCCGCGCTGGGCCTGCTGACCGGCGTCGCGCTGCTGTTCAGCATCGTCCACGGTTCGCTCTCCGTGGGCTGGCGCGGTATCGGGACCTTCTTCGTGATCAGCTACGCGGTCGGGTTCGTCCTGGAGGCGACCAGCGTCGCGTACGGCTTCCCGTTCGGCTTCTACGTGCACAACACGGGCGGGCCCCGCCTTCTTGATATCCCGCTCGTGGTGCCGTCGGCCTACTTCGGATACGGCTGGATCGCCTGGGTGCTGGCCTGCGTGATCGGACGCGGCACGCCGGCCCGGTCGGTGGGCTTCGAGCGCTTCACCACGCCTCTGGTCGCGACGCTGATCCTCACCGGCTGGGACTTCGCCTTCGACGCGGTGTTCGCGACGGTCGATTCCCGGTACCGGTACACCCACCCGGGCGGCTACTTCGGCGTACCCGTCTCGAACTTTCTCGGGTGGCTGCTTACCGGCTGGATCATCACGCAGGTCTTCGCGCTGGTCGAGCAGAAGGCCGCCACCCGGACACCACCGGCCGCCCGGGCTCACTGGGCCCTCCCGAGCGTGGTGTGGGCGGCGCCCATCCTTCCACTGCTCGGGTGCTTTCTGTCCCCGCCCGCGGGAAAGGTCACCGTGGGCGGCAGAACGTTCGTGTCGGCCGACATCTACGGGTCGGCATTCGTCGTCAGCCTGCTGACGCTTGGCCTCGTCGCCGCGCTGGCTCTGATCAGGGCGCTCGCCCCGACCGGGACCGCACCGGATGCGACACGCGACGCGCAGCTCCGCGCATTGCCCTGACCTGGCCATTCGTCAAGAAGTCGCGCGGCACGCGGAGTCACCCGTCCCGTTCACCGGGCGTTAGATTCGGTCGGTAGCGTGGCCCCGGGAGGGTGCCATGGAAAGCAGATTCGAGCTGCGGTATCTCGCCGCCTTCCTGGCGATCGCCGAGGAGCTGCACTTCGGGCGCGCCGCGGCCCGCCTCCATATGGGTCAGCCTTCCCTCAGCCAACAGCTGCAGCGACTGGAACGCTCCGTCGGCGTCGAGCTCGTGCAGCGCGCTCCCCACCAGGTGAAGCTGACACCCGCCGGCCGCGTCTTCGAACTGGAGGCCCGCCGTCTCCTCGATCAGGCCGATCGAGCGGTCCGGGTGACCAGGGAAGCCGCCTCCGGACGGACCGGCTCGATCTCGATCGGGTTCAACTTCCCCGCCGGGCAGCGAATCCTGGAGCCGACCCTGCGACGGTTGAACGCGGATTATCCGAGGATCTCGACCCAGCTCTGGGAGGCCCGCAGCGGGCCGCAGCTGACGGCTCTCGCCGACGGCAAGCTCGACGTCGCGCTCGCCTTCGCCGGGCCGCTCGCCGCCGCGCTGCGGTCACGGCGGCTGCTGACCGTGCCCCTGGTCGCCGTCGTCGGCGGGCGGCATCCGTGGGTCAACCGGGGGCAGGTCGCGTTCCGCGAGCTCGCCGAGCAGCGGTGCGTGCTCTTCCGCCGGCACGAGAGCCCGGCGATGCACGACGCGATCCTCGCCGCCGCGGACCTCAGCGGCATCCGGCTGACCATCGCCGACGAGGTGGACGACTCCGGCGCCACGGGCCTCGTCGTCACGACCCGCGACCTGGTCGGGTTCGCCTCCACGGCGCGCGGCGCGGCGCTGCCGACCCCTGGCATGGCCGCCGTGCGGCTCGTCGACCCGGTACCGACCGTCGGGGTGTACGCGGTCTGGCGTCCCGACCCGCAGCCGGTGGTCGGCGCTTTCCTGCGCAGCCTCGACGGCGCCGGACCGTTCTCCGAGCAGGCCCAGGCCGCCGCCCCCGGGTCAGCCTCGCCGGGTATGCGACCGGTCTGAGACGCTGAGCACCTCGGGGACGGCCTGCTCCACGGCGGTCCACGGACGCGGAGGGAATCGATGGCGTCAGGCGCGGAGCGGATCCAGGTTCGGGCCGGGGTCCTCGACGTGACACTCGAGCGCAGCGGCAGCCGCGACGGCCGGCCGGTGGTCCTGCTGCACGGGTTCCCCTACGACGCCCGGTGCTACGACGAGGTCGCGCGGCTGCTGGCGGCCGAGGGCGCCGACGTGGTCGTGCCGTACCTGCGCGGCTACGGGGAGACCAGGTTCACGCAGGCCTCGACCCCGCGGTCAGGGCAGCAGGCGGCGCTGGCGCACGACCTGCTGGCGCTGATCGACGTGCTCGGCCTGGAATCGCCGCTGGTCGCCGGCTACGACTGGGGCGGTCGGGCGGCGTGCGTCGTCTCCGCGCTGTGGCCGCGCCGGGTGGGCGGGCTGGTCACGGCCACCGGCTACAACATCCAGGACATCGCGGCCTCGTCGACGCCCCGGCGACCCGAGTTGGAAAGGCGGCTGTGGTACCAGTACTACCTGCACGGCGAGCGCGGCGTACGAGGCCTGGCCGCCTACCGGTCGGAGTTCGCCCGGCAGTTGTGGCGCGAATGGTCCCCGACCTGGGGCTTCTCGGAGACCGCCTTCGCCGCGTCCGCGCGGTCCTTCGACAATCCCGACTTCGTCGACGTGGTCGTCCACTCCTACCGGCACCGCTATGGACTCGTCGCCGGCGACCCGGCCTACGAGCCGACCGAAGCCGCCCTGGCGCTCCAGCCCCCGATCACCGTGCCGACCGTCGTGCTGGACGGCGAGCACGACACCGTCCAGCCGCCCAAGCCGCGCGCCGCGTATGAGCCCCACTTCCCGGCCCTGGTCGCCCACCGCGTGCTCAATGCCGGCCACAATGCGCCGCAGGAGGCCCCGGCCGATTTCGCCCGCGCCATTACCGACCTGTGGGCAGCGCTCTAACCACGACCCGTGACCCGTACGGCCAGGTGCAGCGCCTGACGGAAACCCGGCCGCCGGCCCGCGGCGGCATGTCGCGCGTCTCGGGCGCATCCCCGGCCACCGGACCGGCCCGCGTGGGGGCAACGCCACGCGAACCGACACACTCGCGTCACACGAAGTCGGATTCGGAAACCGTTTCGACCCGCGGCGACGGAATCCTACCGACCCGTTCGATTTACCAGCGGATTGCGACGGCATCTTGCGACCCGCGGCCCGTGGCGGCTGCGCGCCGGACGCCGCGAGGTTGTCCCGGAGTCCCGATCGAGCGGCCTTGCCGCGCATCAGACCGCCGAGTTTCCTGGCGTTGCAGCGTTCCGCGGCCGTTCGCGGCATGCCAGGCAGGCAAAGGGGAAAGATGACGACGAGCGTCCGCGGCGCTATGGGCTCGCGAGACCCGGTCTACATCATCCGGGGTGGACCAACCCGAACCACGCAGGTCGGTCCGGGCGTGCCGATGCGGCCCGCCACCATAGCCCCCGATCGTTGCCATCGCAACGAACCCGATGGTCAGATGCCCGACATCCCCGCATCCGCGGCACCTTGGCCGTATCATTCGCAGCTACCGGGGCGGGTGGTCGGGGAGCCCGCCGGTAGGCCCATCGCCTCGTCTGACGCGCCGGCGGCGCACACGCGAAGTGACCGGAGAAAGGACCTGCGCAGTGCCGCGAACCCATCCTTCCGCAAGCCTTCCGGCCTCAGCCCGGACGGTGTGTGGGTGAGCCTCTCGGGAGCGCGCCCCAAAGGGCCACGCCCAGATCTGAAGGATGGGCCGCAGAAAGTCCTCCTGACCCGGCTGAACGAACTCAACAATCCTTATCGGGTCAGCTACGAAATGGTTTCCCGCCAGCTCTGGTCGGACCAGGCACCGACCAAGATCCAGCGTTCCCGGACGCGGGATCTGAGCCGCCAGCTCCGTGGCGAGAAGGCCATCGAATGGCGGGTCGTCGAGATCTACGTCGACCTGCTTTTCCCCGCGACCGACCCACTGCGGGCGAGCGAGCTCATCGTCCTGCGCGACCTGCACACGCAGGCGTTCGGGACGACCGTGGACCCCGACGGCGCCCCGTCCCCGGAGCCGGAGGCGGCGCCGATCGACCCGGCCTACGTCGCCGAGCTGGAACGCCAGCTCGAGGAGGCCCGGACCCGTGCGTCCTTCGCCACCGCGCTGCTCGTGATCGTGCAGGCGGAGAACACGACGCTGCGGGGCCGCAACTCGTCCTTCGACTGGTTCCACCAGCCGGCCCGCGCCGGCAGTGGGCGGTCGGCGGCCGAGGGCGGCTCCCGCTCCCGGTCCGGCCGGCGAGCGGCGACGGACCAGCACGCGTCGAGCTCGACCAACGGGCGGACCACGACCGGCCGGGCCGGTGGCACCCGGTCTGGCGCCCCGAACGCCGCGGGCACCCCCTCCGCGCCCGCGGCCAGTTCCACCCCGAGGACGGGACGCCGGGAGCCCGGTCCTAACGCCGAGGGCGAGGTCTTCCGGTCCGCCGATCCGGTGACGACGCCGATCGTCCGGCGCCAGGGCTACCGGGCCGGGCAGCGCCGCCGCCCCGCCACGACCAGGGCGACCCTCGCCGACGCCTTCCCGACCGGCCCCCGGGCGGTGGTCCACCCCACCACCGCGCCGCCGGCCCCGGCGTCGACGCTGGCCACCCCCGCCCGCGGTCGCTCGACGTCGAACTCCCTGCACCGCGCCCCGACACCCGACCCGCCCGCCGACGAGTCCGGCCTGGACGTCCTGGTCAGCCGCGAGAAGCGCCGCCGCGGCAAGAACACCTAGCCGTCGAGCCAGTAGCCGTCGAGCCAGTAGCCGTCGAGCCAGTAGCCGTCGAGGCAGCGAGCACACAAGAGCCACGATCGAGAGCCCAGGGGGACCGCCCCCTGGGCTCTCGCGGATCCGGGATCGATCGGTCCTGACCCGTTGACAAAGGTAGTGAGTCACCACTACCTTTCTGCCATGCCCGCGACGACAGCCGAATCCGGTCGGACCCGGATGCGCGCCACCGAACGGCGCGCTGGCCTCCGCGCGGTCGCCGTCGCAACACGCATGCAGGCGGCGCAGTTCGATCGGGCCGAGCCTGGCCCCCTTTTTTTGACCTCGCTATGCAGTGACGACTCACTACCTAAGGAGGGCGGACCGATGACCACCCCACGGACTCGAACCGTCTGGACGTTCGTCATCACCTCGCTGGCCGCGTTCATGGTGTCGCTGGACAATCTGGTGGTCACCTTCGCGCTCCCCCAGATCCGGGCCGACCTCGGCTCGGGCCTCGAAGGCCTGGAATGGACGGTCAACGCCTATACGCTGCCGTTCGCGGTCCTGCTGCTGATCGGCGCGGCCCTCGGCGACCGGCTGGGCCGCCGCCGGATCTTCACCCTCGGGCTGACGGTCTTCACGGCCGGAAGCGCGGCGGCGGCCCTCGCCCCGTCCATCGGTGTCCTCATCGCGGCGCGGGCCGTGCAGGGCGCGGGCGCGGCGCTCGTCCTGCCGCTCACCCTGACGATCCTGTCCGCGGCGGTCCCCGCGAACCGCCGGGGCGCCGCCCTCGGCGTGTGGGGCGCGGTCTCCGGTCTGGCGGTCGCGCTCGGCCCGCTCATCGGCGGAGCCATCACCGACGGCGCCGCCTGGCAGTGGATCTTCTGGCTGAACGTCCCGATCGGCGTCGTCGCCATCCCGCTCGCCCTGCGGCGGCTCGACGAGACCCGCGGCCCGTCCACCCGGCTCGACCTGCCGGGCGTCCTCGTCGGCGCGGCCGGCCTCTTCGGCGTCACCCTTGGCCTGGTCCGCGGCGAAGGGCATGGCTGGACCAGTACGCCGGTGTTGGCCAGCCTGATCCTCGGCGGCGTCGCCGTCGCGGCGTTCGTCGCCTGGGAGCGGCGCCTGGAGGCCCGCGGCGGCCAGCCGATGCTCCCGATGAGCCTGTTCCGCAACCGTGGGTTCGCCGCCGTCAACGTCGCCACGATCCTGTTCTCGGTCGGCATGTTCGGCGCGATCTTCCTGCTGGCCCAGGCGCTGCAGAACGTCTTCGGCTACTCGCCGCTTGAGGCCGGCCTGCGCACCCTGCCCTGGACCGCCATGCCGCTGCTGATCGCTCCGCTCGCCGGGCCGCTGTCCGACCGGATCGGCGGGCGGCCGCTGCTGGTCACCGGCCTGCTGTTGCAGGCGGCCGGCCTGGCCTGGATCGCCGCCACGATGAGCACCGGGATGAGCTACAGCCAGATGGTGCCCGCCTTCACCCTGGCCGGTCTGGGCATGTCGCTGTTCATCGTGCCCATCGCCACCGTCGCCCTCGGCTCCGTCCGGCCCGACCAGCAGGGTCTCGCCTCCGGCACCAACAACGCGGTCCGCGAGTTCGGCGGGGTCCTCGGCATCGCCGTGCTGTCCTCGGTGTTCGCCAGCCGGGGCGGGTACGGCGACCCGGAGCACTTCATCAACGGCATCACCCCCGCGCTCTGGGTCGGCGTCGCAGCCCTCGTCGCCGGCGCCCTGGCCGGGCTCGTCCTCCCCGGCCGGCCGACCAGCGCCGCCACCCCGGCGACAGCGGATGCGACGACCACGCGGCCGATCCTGGAGCCCGCCGCGATCTGACCCGCGCAACCACCGCGCAACACCACTTCGAGCACGCCGAATGCCGGTCCGGCCCAGCCTGGACCGGCATTCGGCGTCGCGCGTCCAGCCCTTGACACCCAGGCTGAGATGCGACGCGCCCCTTAGTTAGCGCTTGTTGCGCGCCACGATGATGGGGGCGAGGACCCGCACCAGATGGTGCGGCTTGCCAGTTTTCATGTAGCGCTCGCACGCGCGCGCATTCGCGAAGCGGCCGAGCGAGCTCCAGTCGACCGTCCAGCCGGCGTGCGCGGCGAGCTGGCGCAGGAACGCGCGCTGGGTTCGCCCGTTGCCCTCGCGGAACGGGTGGATGGCGTTCAGGTCGCCGTACACCAGGGCGAACCCGCCGACGAACGGTTCCCAGTCCATCCCGACGAGGAGCTTGCGGGCCGCGACCCGCTCGAACAGGGCGTCGAGCCGTTCGATGAGCTGCCCACCGGGAGTGAACGGCTGGCCGTCCTTGGAGATGTCACCCTGGCGGAACTGGCCGGCCCAGTCGTAGACGTCCTGGAACAGGTAGCGGTGGAAGCCCCGCAGGTGATCCGTGTCGTAGTTGCCGGGCAGGAACGCCGTGTCGAGCTGGAGCCTGCGGGCGCGCACGACCTCGTGCTCGGCCTTGTGGAACTCCTCGCGGTCCCGGATGCCGAGCAGGTTCTGCAGGCAGTCCGTACCCGGCCAGACGTACGGGTCGTCATCCATCGACGGCCCGGCCGGGCGCTGTGATCAACGTGCCCCGGTCCCGCCGCGGTGCCGGTTCCAGCCCGTTGCGCGTGCCGTCGCGCTTCACCCGCCACCTCCGCTGCCGTGGGTGTTCCCAGCGACCTTTCTACAGCGATTCAGGCCGGTACGCGGTGGTCGTGATCACAGCGGGAACGGGCGGATGACGTCGCGGACCGCCGGAGGTCGATCCGAGGGTCAGGTCCAGCCCGTCCAACGTCCGCGGCAGACGTTGGACGGGCTGGCGCGGGGGGCGTCGAGTTCGGCGGCGGGCGGGGGCCCTATCCGGTGAGCCCCGTCTTGAAGGCCCGGAATTTCAGCGTCGCCGGGACTGAATACCCGGACGCGTCCGCCGGGCCGGTACAGGTGACGGTCACCGGGCCGACGTAGACCTGGATCCATCCCTCCCGACCTGGCGCTCCCGCGGGAAGCGGCAGGCTCGCCGGATGGAGCGCCGCCTTGGCCTCCAGATCCTTCGGCCCGTTCGGCGCCTGGCTCGCCGACTGAAGGCAAGCCTGTTCCATCGCGCTCTGCCGCTGCGGGGTGAGGTCCGACCCTCCACCTGGCGGGTCCGCCCACGCGTCCAGCCGGCTGAGGAACTGTCCGGTGGAGTCGAAGGCGTAGAACGTCAGGTGCTGGTCCCAGGCCGGGAAGTTCGCGCCCTCGACCTTGAACCGGGCCAGGAATACGCCGCCGTCGAGAATGGGGACTACGACGCTCTCGCCGGTCGGGAACACGGCGAGCACCATCGCCACGTCCGGAGCTGCCCGCCCGGCGCCGTACCGGGCGTGGGCCCAGTCGCCACCCCGGTAGTAGAACGTGGTGAGCGGGGCCGTGGATGGCAGCAGGTACTGCTCATAGGCGAACGCCGTCTGCTCTTCGTCGGCGGTGGCGCGGTCGAAGGCGGGGGCGCCGTTCGCGTCGGTAGGGATCGTGCACACCAGGAACTGGGTCTCGCTCGCGAGGACGGCGACGAATCCCTGCTTGTCCTGGAACGCTCCGAACGCCCGGTAGGTGATCCCAGGCGATTCGCCAGGAATTTGGCACCGGCGGACGAGGGTCGCCTTCTGGCCCTCGGTCAGCGGCACGGGACGGGGCGCGTCCACCAGGTGAATCTTGATGGGGGCCTGCCCGGCCGCCCCCGGCACCTCGATGGGCACCGGTGGCGGCGGCTTCGCCGCGGCGGCCACCGCCGATTCGGCGCCGCCGGCGGGTGTCGTCCGGTGGCGCAGGTCGAGTGGCCCGACACCGAGGACGGCGACGGCGATCACCGCCGCGGCGACGGTGGCGACCAGGCCGGCCCGCCGGATCGTGCGGCTTCGCCGCTCACGGGCGATCCGCGTCTTGGTCCCCGCCCAGGTGGTGGCGGTTGGCCGGACCCTCACCTGGTCCGCCGCCGTCCGGAGCCAGTCGGCGACGTCCTCGCGGGTCGGGGCTTCGAGAGTCTGTCGCGTCTCGCGCGACCGCGGGCTGTCGTTCACTGTGCTTCCCTCCTGATCGCGGTGACCCGGGGATCGGTGAGGCGGGGCGCGGTGCTGCCGGACGCGGCGGCCAGGGCCCGTGACGACGGGCCGAGATCGGACAGGGCCGGGTGGGTCCGCAGCTTGGCCAGTCCCTTCGACGCCTGGCTCTTGACCGTCCCGACCGAACAGCCGAGCAGGGCCGCGACCTCTGTCTCGGCCAGGTCGTCGCAGTAGCGCAGGATCACGACAGCGCGCTGCCGCTGCGGCAGGCTGGCCAACGCCTGGACCAGGCCGGCGCGGTCCTCCACCGCGCCGAGCTCCGGCGAGCGGCCCGGCCGGTCCGGCGGGTGGGCCACGAGGACCTGGTGCGGCCGCCGTCGGCGGAACCGCCGGGCGTTCGCGTTCACCATCACCCGTCGCACGTACGCGTCGGGCCGGTCGTGCGACCGCACGCGTTTCCAGACCCGGAAGGTGCGCGCGAGCGCGGTCTGCGTCAGATCCTCCGCCTCACCGAAATCGCCGGTCAGCAGGTAGGCGAAGCGCAACAGTCCAGGCAGCCGGGCGACGAAGTAGTCATCGAATGCGTCGTCCTCGATATCCATGCGACCTCCTCGCCCCACCAGAGGCCAAGGCGGGCGCGAACGGTTGCCTGGGAACAGGCAGATAAATGGGGCGTCGTCCCCCACGGACGCCGTCGCGTGACGGACCCGTCGCGTAACCGACCTACCGGACGGGAAGATCGATAGGGTATACATGGCCCGGTATCGACGGTGCCGCGCCGGCAGGAGGCCATGCGCGGTGCCCCGCTGCGTCAGGGGGGTGACGTGAGCGAGGTCCCGGCGGGCGTGGAACCACTCGACGACTTCGACCCACACCAGCTCGGCCCGTACACCTTGCTGGGCCGGCTCGGGCACGGCGGCATGGGCACCGTCTACCTCGGCCGCCGAGCCGCCGCCGAGACCGGCGCAGCGGATCCCGCCACCGGTGGGAACAGTGTGACGGAGCCGGCCACGGCCGGGCCGCTGCTGGCGATCAAGGTGATCCGCCCCGAGCTGGCTACCGTCGCCGAGTTCCGGGAACGTTTCGCCCGCGAGGCGCGGGCCGCGCAGAGTGTCCACAACGCCTATACGGCCGCGGTCCTCGACGTCAACATCACGGGCAGCCGCCCCTATCTCGTCACCGAGTACGTCGACGGCCCGACTCTGTCCGACCGGATCCGCCGCAACGGGCCGCTGCCGGCGGCCCAGCTGGAGTGGCTGGCCGGCGCGGTCGCCGACGCGCTGCGCGCGATCCACGCCGCCGGCGTGATCCACCGCGACCTGAAGCCCGGCAACATCCTGCTGTCCCCGTTCGGCGCCCGCGTCATCGACTTCGGCATCGCCCGCGCCCTCGACACGACCACGATGGCCACCCAGAGCGCCATCGGTACCCCGGCGTTCATGGCCCCGGAGCAGGTCCTCAACGAGGGGGTCACCTCCGCCGTCGACATCCACGCGTGGGGCGCGGTCCTCGTGTTCGCCGCCACCGGCAACGCCCCGTTCGCCGGCGACACGATCCCGAAGGTCATGCGCCAAGTCCTCGAGGTGACCCCGGACCTCACCAGCCTCCCGGGCACGCTGCGGCCGCTCGCCGCCCGCGCGCTGGCCAAGGATCCCGCCGCCCGTCCCACCGCGGCCGAGCTGGGCGACGCGGTCAGGCAGATCCATACACCACCGCCGACCCCGACCTCGGAGATGAGCACCTACAGCCCGGACCGGACGGCCACCCGCGCTCAACCGCCGGTGACCGGCCCGCCGCCCACCCCGCGGCCGGCGAGCGCCACCGCGTCGCCGCCCGCGCCGCGCCCGGCGACGCACGACGGCCCGCGCGGCGACACCGGCTCCTCGACCGGGATGTCGGAGGCAGGCACCCACCTGGCCGACCCGGGACCCGGCCGCCAGGCTGTCCCGGCGAACGTGACCGACCAGGACCCGGGCCCCTGGCCCCGTCCGCGGCGCCAACGGCGTCGCGCGGTCCTCGCCGCCGGCCTGGCGGTCGTCGTCGTTCTCGCCGGGGCCGTCACCGCCTTCGCGCTTCAGGGCAGCGGCGG
The DNA here is from genome assembly GCF_000166135.1 of Pseudofrankia inefficax. Lineage (NCBI taxonomy): Bacteria > Bacillati > Actinomycetota > Actinomycetes > Frankiales > Frankiaceae > Pseudofrankia > Pseudofrankia inefficax. The sequence continues at coordinate 525,050 of NC_014666.1, read as the reverse complement.
TGACGGAGGCGGCGAGCCAGCGACGTCCGTCTCGGGTACGCCGTCGTCGAGCGGGAACTTCCGCGCGCTGGGAGACCGGCTGACCGACGCCAAGGACCAGGTGTGGGGTGTGGCCACCACGCCCGACGGCAGCACCCTCGCGGCCGCCAGCCAGAACGGCACGGTGACGCTGTGGGACATCTCGCGGCCCGCGAAGCCGCGAGCGCTGCCGTCCCTGTCCACCGGTGACACGACCGGGATGATGGCGGCGGCCTTCGCCCCGGGCGGGCGCACCCTCGCCAGCGGCAGCCGGAACGGCACGGTCCAGCTGTGGGACGTCTCGAACCCCGGGGCGGCGCGGCGACTGGGCGCACCGATCGTCGCCGCGGGCGGCGGGCCGGCGTGGTCGGTCGGTTTCGCTCCGGTCGGGAACCTGCTCGCCAGCGGCGACGGCAACGGCACGGTGCGGGTGTGGAATGTGTCCAGCCCGCAGGCACCGGTCATGGCCGGCCAGCCGTTCCACTTCGACGGCGGCCAGGTGTGGTCCGTGGCGTTCTCGCCCGACGGATCGATTCTCGCGACGGCGGGCCAGGACGGCTCGGTCGGACTGTGGGACGTCTCCAACCCGCAGGCGCAGCCACAGCCGCTTGGCACGTTGCCCGTCCAGTCCGGCAACGGCGTCAAGGCTGTCGAGTCGCTGGCCTTCACCCCTGACGGGCACACCCTCATCACCGGCAGCATCGACCATGCCGTGCGGTTGTGGGACATCACCGTGCCGTCGGTTCCGCGGCTGCTCGCCGCTCCGAGTCAGCCCAACCAGGTGTGGGCGGTCGCGTTGACGCTGGACGGCCGCGTTCTGGCCACCGCGGGCGCCGACCGCACCATCAGGTTCTGGGACATCTCCGACCCGACCGCACCGCGCCCGGTCGGCACCCCGCTGACCGGCCACACCGACACGATCACGAAGCTGGCGTTCACGCCCGACGGGCACACCCTTGTCAGCGGCAGCCGGGACAAGACGGTGCGCCTGTGGACGTCGGGCTGAGGTAAGGAGTCAGCTGTTCGCCTCGATGTATTCCGCGGCGTCCTTGCTCTTCGTGTTCACGCCCGCGCCGTCCCGGTGGTCGGCATAGAACTGGAGCCACCGCATCGCCAGCTGGTGGCGCAGTTCGGGGCTGGTGCTCTTGATGAAATCCGGGATCGCCTCGCGTTCCTCTTCATCGAGGTGCTTGCCGTTCTCGGTCCGGGCCGCGCCGACCGCCTCGAACCAGACCTTGGTGCCGACCCGGTGGGAGCGGGCGTCCGTCACGGCCGCTCGGATCTTGTTGTGGTCGTCGATCGCGTCCTCGGTCTCCTCCTCAGGATCGCCGGAGTCGCCCTTCTTCAGCAGAGTCGGGTAGAAAACCGTCTCCTCCGCGTCCGCGTGGGTGTCCAACCGGGTCGCGAGCGCCTCCCACACCGCCGTCAACTCGGCGTTGCCGGTCGCGTAGTCGAGGTAGAAGAACTGGCGCCGCAGCCAATCGTGATCGGCGTAGACCAGATCGACGATGTCAGCCATTCAGGGTCTCCTCATGCGTTCTCGCCGGCCGCCGGACCATCGGCGCCGCGGTGACGACGTGCCACCCGGCGCAGCTGGACCATGCGGACGATTCCCGGAATGGCGACCAGCAGCGCACCCGCGACGGCGGCGAACAGCATCGCCACCGCGAGTGGCAGGTGGCCGTGGGAGCCCAGGAACGACACCTTGACCCGCTGGCCGTTCTGCAAAATGAAGATCAGCAGAATCAGGAGGACGAGGGCGAACAGAACTACCGCCGACCAGACCTGACTCGTCCGCGTCGAGCGCACGACATGCTGCTGGACGACGGGCGGCGTTTCGACTGGCTCGGGCGGCCGTGGGTCCGGCACCGGGTCGACTGTTGTCATACCCGCCCCTTACCCACGTTCCGTCCGGTTAGCCCGTTTACAGACCTTCTCGCCGGACCTGGTCCGGCCCGGGAACCTCGGGCGCACGCGAAGGGCGGCTGCGGGGCCTTGAGGGCACCGCAGCCGCCCTTCGCGTGGATGTTGCCGACGGACCCGGCCGCCTGGCGCGAGGCGCGCGCCGGCCGATCAGTCGTGTGGGTGGGCTGACGGGGATCGGTCTCGCATACCTCGTCAGCGAAGGACGCGGCGGTGGGTCGCGGCCCGGTAGACCAGCAGCACGATGATGGCGCCGATGATGGACCCGACGATCCCGGACGGCTGGAGCGCCCCCTCGTTGAGGTCCTTGCCGAAGATGAGGTAACCGAGGAATCCGCCGAGAAACGATCCGACGATGCCGAGGACGATGGTTCCGACCCAGCCCATCGGGTCACGGCCGGGCACAAGGAAACGAGCAATCGCGCCGGCGACCAGGCCGAGCAAAAGCCAGAAGATGATGGTCCAGACCACGGGATCCTCCAGGTAGACAAAGCACTTTCGACGATCACCCGTCGTGATTTCGGAAGCTTTATGCCACCTTGTCGGGCCACCCAAACACTCAAGTTCCCGAAACCCGTCGGCCCGGGTACCAGCCGGTCCCGTCAACCAGTCGACGGCGGCGGCGGACTGGGCGACGAGGCCTGGGAGATCTCGAACCACACGGTCTTTCCGCCGGAATGCCGCTGGACACCCCAGCGAGTGGCGAGCGCGTCGACCAGCCCGATGCCGCGGCCGTTCGTCGCGTCGGGCCGAGCGGGAACGACCACCGGAAGGCGGTCGGTGCTGTCGGTGACCTCGACGCGGATAACACCAGGCGAGACCCGGATGACCAGGCGCGCGGGTGGACCACCATGCACGATGGCGTTCGTCACCGTCTCGCTGGTGAGCAGGACGGCGGTCTCGCGGGTGTCGGCGGGGAGGTTCGTTTCCCGGCAAAGCCGGAGCACCGCGCGACGCGTGTCGCGAATGGCCGCTGGATCGGGTGCGATCCAGAACTCCTCGGTCTGCTCACTCTCCATGTGGCAAGCCAGCGTGGCGGCCGGGAGCTACGCCGCCGGGACGTGGCCTGTCGCGTTCCCGGTCACGCGGGACGCGGTGTGCGCATGTGCATTTCTCGCAGCGAGTCATGGTGTCTTCCCCCGATTTCCGTGTGCCGTCCTCAGCCATCGGCTGTGGGCTATCGGCTGAGGGAACCGCGGGGGAACGTCTGTCCGATTTCCCGCCTGTTGATGTTGAGCGTCGCCTCGGATCTACCCCACTCTCGATCGCCTAACCCAGGCTTCTCCTCCAGAAATCCGCTGGGCTCTGCCCGGGGGTCACCGATATCCACGGCGCCCAGGCGCTCCGTCCACGGAGACGCCGACGGGAGGCCCGAGCAGGCGGTCGAGGTGGTGGGCGAGGGCCTGGCGGGCTTCCGCCGGAGACCGGGTGCCGGCGAGCAGCGCGGTGCCCAGGCCAGTGGTCAGGGCCAGCAGGACCGTGGCCTCGTCGGTCAGTACGGCGGTGGGCGGCAGCAGCCCGGCCCCCTGGCAGCCGCGGAGCTGGTCGGTCAGCCAGGTCGCGAGGATGTCCGGGTCGCCGGTGTAGGGCTGGGCCGCGAGTCCCGGTTCGGTGAGGGCGAGCGCGAAGTACTGGGTGTAGGTGACGTAGAGCGGCCGGCTGTCCTCGTCCAACGGCATGGTCGCCAGCAGGACCCGTTCGATCCGGGCACGGGCCGATTCCGCGGGTCGGCCCGCCCGCTCCCCCGCCGACGCCCCCTGCGACAGAGGGGGAGCGAGCTGGGCCGCGACGCGTTCGCCGAACTGCTCGCCGACCCGGCGCAGGCCGAAGAGGAACAGTTGCTCCTTCGTCTCGAAGTAGTACTGCACCAGCCGGACCGACACCCCGGCCTCGGCCGCTACCTCGCGGAACCCCACGGCGTGCAGCCCGCGGGAGGCCGCCACCCGCAGCAGGGCGTCCGCGATCTGTCGTCGTCGGGCGTCGTGGTCGACACGTTTCGGCATCGCTCCCTTTCGTGGTACGACGGTACCATGAAAACACGTGAAGATCCGACCATCGGCCGGTTCCGCGGTGACCGCCAGCGTGACCGGTTCCTCGCCGCGTACGACCGGGCGTTCGCGTTGTGGCCCACGCCCTGGACGCAGACTGCCGTCGAGACCCGCTTCGGCACCACCCACGTGCACCGGTACGGCCCTCCCGACGCCGAGGGCGGGGTGCCGATCGTGCTCCTGCACGGCGCGGGTTCGAACGCGGTCCAGTGGTACCCGTTCGTCGCCGCGCTCGGCGAGCGACGCCCGGTCGTCGCCCTCGACACGCTGGGCGATCCGGGCCGCAGCATCGCCCGCGCGCCGATCCACGAGCCGGCGTCCAGCGCGGCCTGGCTCGACGAGGCCCTCACGGAGCTCGGTATCGGCAGCGCACATCTCATCGGCCACTCGTACGGCGGCTGGCTCGCGCTCAACCAGGCGCTGCACAGTCCCGACCGACTGGTCACCGTCGCCGCGCTGGACCCGGGTGGCCTGGAGAAGGTCGGCGCCCGGTTCTTCTGGAAGATGTACCTCAACGGGCTGGCCGGTCTCACCGCAGGACCGCTACGCCGCCGGCTCGCCGTCCGCCTGGACAACCCGGTCCTGCTCGTCCCAGAGCTGAGGAAGGTCCTGCTCACCGGCGCCCGCTCGTTCCGCACGCGCCGGCCGGCCCCGCGGCCGCTCCAGGACGACGAGCTGCGAAGGATCCGGACTCCCACCCTGGTCCTGATCGGCGAACGCTCGCCGCTGCTGCACCCGGACCGCGCTCAGGCACGAGTCACCCTGATGCCGAACGGCCGGGCCGAGATCCTCCCGGGAGTGGGCCACGGCCCCGGGTTCGACCACGGCAACGACGTCAACGCCCGCCTGCTCGCCTTCCTGGACGCCAACGCTCCTTCGACCGCCGCGAGCCCGTAAGGCATTAGGCGACTCGATGAGGCCCGCGGCCACTCGGCGGTGCCCTACGAAGGGTTACCGGTCGATGGAGAATCGTCGGCCGCCCAGCGGTGAGTTTCGGGGTGGCTCCCGGTCGTACGTGGTGTCATCACAACCTCAGGAGGTGCGGTATGGCGCTCACGGCTACCCGGATCGGCACGATCAGCCTGGTGTGTGTTCCGACGGTGGAGCAGGACACCGCGATCGCTTTCTACGAGTCGCTGGGCTTCGAGAAGCGGACCGACACGCCGTTCGGCGGCGGCTACCGGTGGGTGGAGCTCTACCCGCCGGTGGGCTCGACCGGCATCGCGTTGGCGCCGCCGCCCCCCGGGGCCGGCGAGGTGACACCCGTGCTGACCGGGATCACCCTGACCACCGACGACATCGACGCCAGCCACGCCGCGATGAAGGCGCTGGGCGTGGATGTGGACGCCGAGGTGTCGCGCATGGGCGACCCCGTTCCTCCGATGTTCTGGTTCCGCGACCCGACCGGCCACACGTTGATGGTGGTCGAACAGCCCTGACCCCTCGGGTGGGCCGGCATACACGGCGGTGACGGCGCCCGACTCCGCGTGCGGGCGTCCGCGAACGAGGTCCGCCGTTCGCGGTCACCCCAGCTCGGACGAGGAGGCCTTGCCGTCGTAGTCCGGTTGCCCGATGCCGGACCGTAGCGCCTCGAAGATGGCCATGCCCTGGCCGACGAGTCCGCTCGCGATGTCGCTGATGCCCTCGGCACCGTTGAGGACGGTGACGTTCGCGCCGGCCAGGCCGGACGCCGCCTGCTTGACGATTTCGGGCAGCTGGTCGATCAGCATCCGGTCGAGTGCGACCCGGTTGTACGACGCGGCGGCCTCGGCCTGGATCTTCATCTTCTCGGCCTCGGCGAGGGCCAGGATGCGCACCCGCTCGGCCTCCGCCTCGGCCGGCCGGACGACCTCGGCGACAAGCTGCTGCTGGCGCAGGTCCGCGGCGCGCTGGGCGAGCTCGGTCTGGGCGGCGATGACGTCGCGCTGAACCTGGGCGGTGGCCAGCGGCCCTGCCTGGGCCGCCTCGGCCTGGGCCTTGTCGATCTCGGCCCGGTACTGGGCCTGCACGATCGCGGTCTGCCGCGCGTATTCGGCCTGCTTGCGCTGTGACTCCTGCTCGGCCTCGGCCGCGGCCTGGTTGGCCTGCGCCTGCGCGATCTGGGCCTGCCGCTGGATCGCAGCGTTGTGCGGTGCCGCGATGGCCGCGATATAGCCGAGCCTGCCGTCGTCGATGGACTGGATCTGGAGGGCGTCGACGGTCAGCCCGATCCGCGCCATCTCCTCCTTGGAGCCGTCCAGCACCTCAGTGGCGAGCTTCTGCCGCTCCTGGATGATCTGCTCGACCGTCATCGAGCCGATGATCGAACGCAGGTGGCCGGCGAAGATCCGTCCAGCCAGCACCGACATCTGGTCCTGGTCGGACAGGAAACGCTGGCCGGCGGCGACGATGGACTCGGGGTCCGGCGCGACCTTGAAGGCGATGACGGCCCGGACGTTCAGCGCGATGCCCTGATGGGTCACGCAGGTCTCGGCGACCTCGGCCTCGTACATCGACAACGAGAGAAAACGCACCTTGCGGAAGAACGGCATCACGAAGCCGCCGTGCCCGGTGACGACCCGGAACGGAGATTCGCCGCGGTGCTTGCCGCCCGAAATCAGCATCGCTTCGTCAGGCGCGGGGACTCGATAGCCGAACATGAGGTGCTCCCTTTGTCAGCAATCAGACTTGAGTGCCAGGGTGTCCGTCCAGGGCACCACGTCGACGGTCCGAGGCCCTCGCGTCCCGATCACGAGGACAGAGGTGCCCTTGGGGAGCGGATCGTCGGACCAGGCGAGGTAGGTCTCGACACCGCCGCGCACGCTCACCTGCACCTCACCGGCACCGCCGGGGCCGCGAGTCGCGACGGTGACGTGGCCGGCGCGACCGATCACTGCCGGGTCGCCCACCGGGCCCACCTCCTGCCGGCGCCGAGGCGCATGGCTACCTCGTCAGCTATACACCCATGCGGGATGGAATGCGCCATAGCGGCGCGGCTCGCGTTTCCCAGCCGCGCCAACCGACGACACGGCGCCAACCGACGACACGGCCAGGACCACGGCGTGCTCCCGCAGCCCCATCATCACCCCACCGAGCCGGCTCGGCCTCGGTCATCCGCGGCGTCGGGCCGCTGGGATCGGCACCGGGTCCGTCCCGGCCGTGATGCGGGTGGTCAGCGCGCCCAACTGCTCGACGCTGACGGTGACGAGGTCGCCGGGTCGCAGTGGTGGATGGGCGTCAAAGCCGTTTCGACCCCACAACTCGGCCAGGCACCCTCCGCCGCACGTGCCGGAGCCGAGCACGTCGCCGGGCCGGACCTCGGTGCCACGGGAGGCGTAGGCGACCAGGTCGCCGAACGTGAACGCCATCGAGGACAACCGGTCCTCGCCGATCAGCTCGCCGTTGATCTCAACGGTCATGGCCAGGTCGTAGCTGGTACCGGCCGCCCAGTCCTGGAGCTCGTCCGGCGTGACCAGCATCGGCCCAAGCGTGGTCGCGGTGTCCTTGCCTTTCGTCGGGCCGAGCCTGACCTCCATCTCGGCGAACTGGAGGTCCCGCGCCGACCAGTCGTTCATGATCGTGTACCCCGCGATGTAGGAATCGCCCGCCTCCGGGGACACGTCCCGGCCGGTGCGGCCGACCACCGCGGCGACCTCGAGCTCAAGGTCGAAAAGCTGGCAGCCGGGCGGCACCGGCACGTCGTCGTGCGGGCCGCGTACCGCGTAGGGATTGGTGAAGTAGAAGGCCGGAGCCTCGTACCACCGTTCGGGGACCGTCGCGCCGCCCAGGAGGAGGACCCCTTCGAGGTGCCGCTCGAAGGTCATGAAGTCGCGGACGGTGGGCGGTGTGGGCAGCGGGGCGCGTAGCCGCACGTCCGAGTACGGCCGCACGGCACTGGGCGACGCGAGCGCCCGTTCCCCGGCCTCCCGCAGACCGTCCTCGGCACGGAGCAGATCCAGCAGCGTGACGCCCGAGGGCAGGGCGTGCACCTGGCCGTCGGCGACTACACCGACGCGGTCGCCGTCATCATCGACGTAGGTCACGAAACGCACGGATCGCCGCCGTTCAGACGGACGTCGGCATGGGGTGACCGAGCCAGGTCACCGCGTCGCACAGCGCCGCGACCAGGTCGATCTCCTGTCCGGCGCGATCCGCGTAGTCGCGATGCAGATTGAGGACCAGTCGTTCGGCGTCCGCCCAGCCGGCGAACTCGCCGAGGTCCACGGCGCCCGCGACCTCAAGCGGCGTCGCGCCGCGCGCCAGACCACCTTCGGCCAGCGCCAGGACGAACTCGTAGTACCGCCGGTGCTCGTTAAGAACACGGTCGATCTCGCCGCCGACCAGCACCGGACCGTGACCGGGCACGATCACCTCAGGCTCCAGGTCGGCCAGCCAGTCGACCGCGGCAAGCGCTCCCGTGACCGAGCCCATGAACACCAACGGGGTCAGACCGGCGAAAACCAGATCACCGGCGAACAGGACGCGGTCGTCGGGGAGCCACGCGACGAGGTCGCCGGTCGTGTGAGCCGGGCCGCCGGGGTGGAGCAGATCGACCCGCCGCTCGCCGACGTACACCGTCGTAGAGGCCGTGATCGCGACGTCCGGCAGGCGTCGCTCGATCGGCCCCCAGTCGGGCACCGGCGCCCAGAACGCCGGGCAGCCGTCGATGATGAAGTCGGTGCGCAGGCCCTCCCGCATCTCCTCATGGCCGATCAGCACCGTCGCCGCGGGCAGGAGGCTGTTGCCGTAGGTGTGGTCGCCATGCTGGTGCGTGTTCACGGCCAGCCGGATCGGGGCGCCACCGGTGGCGTCAGCCAGGGCGGTGAGAAATCGCTGGGTACGGTCCGCGGTCGCGCAGGTGTCGATGACCAGCAAGCCCTCGGCGCCGCCCACCGCGCCGGCGTTGTTGACCCACCAGGACCCGTCCGGCTGCACCCAGGCGTGCACGCCCGGCCTTACCTCCTCCAACCGCGCTGCGTCGGGCGCGGCCGCCGGGTTCCGGTCGGCAAGCTGGTTGGGTGGTGTCGGCATGTCATCGCCTGCCCTTGGTGACGTCGGTGTCAGAGCGGCCGCGGACCGCATCAGCTCCCGCCGAGCGGTAGGGCCGCCGACACCCAGCCGGACCGGTTGCGATCGCTGGGTGTCCCTGATCTCAGCCTAGGTCGACACCGGCGCACAGGCCGCGACTGGGTCCGCGCCGAGTCCTGGGCCCAATCGGCCGACCGCTCCTCGGCCGGGCTAGGCGTCGGCCGCTATGGTGCGCGCCTGCAGGCCTTCGACGTCTGCGTCGAGCCCCCAGGACAGGACCCGGCGCGGGTGGATCCGAATGACCTCGTGGCTCAACCACGGCTGAGGCGGTTCGATATCCGTGACCGCTGCAGCAGTGCCACGAATCTCGACTCCCCGCACCCGCCACGGATCCACCGAAGCGATGTCGTCGACAACCAGCGAGACGACGCCGGTCGCCGCGACATTGCGGAACTTGCGGGAGGCGCCGAGGTTGTAGCCGTAGATCTCTACGACGCCATCCGGGCGGACCTGAAAGCCGACCGGCGAGTTCTGTGGGCTGTTGTCGGGCGCCACGGTGGCGAGCCGGCCGAGCCGCTGGCCGGCGAGGTAGCTGAGTTCGCTGTCGCTGAACACCCGGGAGCCGGGTGCGATCGTCGCGGGATCGTCGGTGGCGGTCATGGCTCCTAGGCTCCGACCTCAACTGCGCTTGAGGTCAAGCCGCTTGAGGCTCACGGTTGACGCCTCGACGGCCGGCAAGACGCCATTACGTCTGCCCGATTCAGGTTTCTCGCGCTGCCAGGCGATTCCCAGGCTTGGTGTCATCAGGCGCAATACAGGCCTGCCAGGTTCCGATGGCACTTCCCAGGATGTGGTGGGTCAGGACATGGCTGACGTGGGTTCGCGCACCTCCGCACCGTCGACCCAGTGACGGACGTGGCGTCCACGTCACGCACACCGTCATCATCAACACCCGGCGGGACGCGGCCATCACCACCCCCACACGCAGAGGATCAGGTCGAACGCAGGTGTCGGGGTGCTTGTCGCCGCGGCTCGGCAGCGATCCGCCCCGCGCTGGGATCACCCGTGACTTCCTCAGCTCGCGCAGGCTTCAGGGCTGGATGTTCTCCAGGTCCTCGAGCAGGCCGGGGTGCGTCGGATGCCAGCCGAGGGCGTCGCGGGTGCGGGCACTGGACGCCGGCTGGTCCATCGCGAAGATCGGGCCGAACGGACCGAAGTCCCCCTCCGGTATCGCCTCGACCGGCAGGCCCAGGCGGCGGCCGATGACTGCTGCGATGTCTCGCACCGCGTCACCCTCGTCGGCGACGGCGTGCCAGGACGTCCCGGCTGGTGCCGACTCGAGGGCCAGCCGGAACAGGACCGCTGCGTCCAGAGCGTGCACGGCCGGCCAGCGCTGGGTGCCGTCGCCCGGGTAGCCGGCCACTGCTGTGCGGCGCGCCTGGTCGACCAGCAGGCCGGCGAATCCGCCCCTGCCCTTGTTGTGCACGGTGCGCGGCATGCGGACCGCCGAGGTCCGCACACCGCGCGAGGCCAGCTCCAGCAGCGCGTTGACGGAACGGCCGCGCCCGCCCACCGGTCCGTCGGTCGGCAGCGGGTCGGCCTCGGTGGAGGCGCGGCCCGGTACCCAGGGCGTGCCCGAAACAGTGACGATCGGCCGGCCGCTCCCGGTCAGCTCGTTGCCCAGTGCGGCGAGAGCGGCGCTCTCCTGAGCGACGGCCTGGGCGAGCGTGCCCGGGTCGCTGTAGTCGCGGCTGAACGCCAGGCTGATCACGCCGTCGGACTGGGCGGCGCCGGCCCGCAGGACGTCGAGGTCTGCGATCTCTCCGCGCAGTGGGTCTGCGCCGGCGTCCTTGAGGGTCCGCGCGGAGGCGTCCGAGCGGGCCAGGGCGAGAACCGTGTGGCCGTTGCGGAGCAGTTCAGCGACGACGGCGGAGCCGATGGTGCCGGTACCGCCGGTGACGAAAACATGCATGAGGCTCTCTCCGAAGTAACGGGACTACAGTCCCATCACTGTACCAAAGCGACGGGACACTAGTCCCGTCACCTATGATGCACTCATGGCTCGATGGCAACCGGGGGCGACCCAGCGGCTCGTTGCCGCGGCCGTCGACCTGTTCGCCGAGCAGGGATACGACGCCACCACGGTGGCGCAGATCGCCGAGCGCGCCGGGGTGACCAGGAGCACCTTCTTCCGGCACTTCTCCGACAAGCGCGAACTCCTGGTCGCCGGCCAGGAGACCCTGAGCAGGCTGCTCGCCGACGGGATCATCGAGGCGCCCGCGAACGCCAGCCCGCTCGATGCGGTCGCGGCCGGCCTCGAGCGCGCATCGGGCGAGATGGGACCGGCGAACCGCGAGCTCGGCCCCCGCCTCAAGGCAGCCGTGGCAGCCAGCACCGAACTTCAGGAGCGCGACACCCTCAAGAGTGTCGGTCTCGCAGCCGCCATGACGGCGGCGCTCATCGCCCGCGGCGTCCCCGAGCCGACTGCGCACCTGGCGGGCGAAATGGGGATCCTCGCGTTCAAGCGGGGCTACACCCGGTGGTCCGAGGGCGACCGTGACGACGGCACAGGACTGGCGCAGCACGCGCTGGCTGCCCTGGACGAGCTGCGCACCGCAGCCGCCTCACTGGGCTGATCAGTCCGCGCGGGACCCCTCGCCCGGCACCCAGAGCTCCTTGCTCCTTCTGGACCGGGGCAGGCCCGCGATGCTGGCAGAGTCGCAAGATCGAGACTGTTTGCCGTCACGATGCGTAGCGGCTGCCGGCCGGGCGTCGCTGCTGGTCTCGGGTCGCCGCTGCGCCGAACACCGTGTGGGAGTGGTCGGCGAGCGGACGGCGTGCTGGTCGAGTCGCATGGCGGGACTTCCTGTAAGGCGCACGGTCGGTGGTGATGAACGCCAGCCGGTGCGGGCGGACGGGCGGCCGGTGCGGTGCCGGGGAGACGCAGCCACAGGGCGCGCGGTGGCGGGCTGTGAGGCGGGGCGTCCGCCGGGGCGGGGCGGTTGAGATCAGGACCGTGCAGGTCCGCGGCGGCGCTTCGCGGCTCTGGTTAGTCGCGGCAGCCAGGGGTGCCGGTGCCGGATGTAGATAATTCCGAGGTTGTTGCGAGCTTCTGCGCTGTAGGGGTGTTCGGGGCCGTAGGTGGCTTCCGCGATGGTGAGAGCATGGCGCACGAGTGCGAGCGCTTCGGCTGTTTGTCCGAGGTCGGCGAGCGCCAGTGCGCGGTTGTGCTGGGTGCGGGCGACCTCGGGGTGGTTGGGGCCGAAGGTGGCTTCGGAGATTGCCAGGGCCCGATCGAATAGCGGAAGCGCTTCGGCGGCTCGTCCGGAATAGCGCAGGGTCAGCGCCAGGTTGTTCACGTTTGCCGCGACTTCGGGGTGGCCGGGTCCGTAGGCCGCCTCGTTGATGGCTAGGACCCGTTGCAAAAGCTCTATGACCTCGCCGTGGTGGCGTCGGTGAGTTAGCGTCATCGCCAACATGTTCAGGGCGACCGCGACCTGAGGATGGTCGGGTCCACGGCAGCTCTCGGTGATGGCTGCTGCGCGCCTGATCAGCGGCAACGCCTGGTCGGTGCGCTTCAGGTGGTAGAACGCACCCGCCATATTGCCCAGGACAATACTGACCCTGAAATCGTCGGGACCATAGGTGGCCTCGGCAATAGAAAGCGCCTTCTCGTACGACGACAGGGCCTCATCAAAACGCCCCAGGTTACCTAGTGTTACGGCGAGATTGTTGCGTGCCTCTCCCGTCCGGGGGTCTTCTGTGCCGAACGTGGTTTCGGTCAGAGTCACGGCGCGTTGATTCAGCGGTAGGGCCTCCCTGTACCGCCCTAGGACGCGCAGCGCCGATGCGAGATGAAGGAGGATCGGAGCGGCGCGCGGATTGTCGCGGCCATGGATTGTCTCTGTGATGGCGAGGCTTTGGTTGTAGAGCGGCAGGGCCTCGGTGGGGCGGCCGTGCTCGGTGAGGTAGGTCGCCGTGCGGTCCGACAGTGAGCAGATCGCGTCGCGGGTGGCTGGTGGGTACGGCGCGGTGGTCCAGTTTCGGTCAGCGGGGACGCTCGCCCGGGCCAGTGCGGCACGCACGTGTGGGAGCAGCAGCCGCCAGCGAGGCCAGCTCTGCGGAGTGAGCGTGATGTCCTCGGGCAGATCGGCCTCGAGGAGCGCGAGAAGGTCGGCGAGAAGGTGCTCCTGGTGCGCATCGTGCATCTGGCGGCGGGTCGCGGCCTGGACGAGGCGGTGTACCCAGATGGTGGTGTCGTCGCGGGTGGCCAGGCTGTAGCTGACGAGGGCGCCGACCGTGCGGGCCCAGGTGAGCGGGTCGCGGACAGCGTGCGAGAGCCGGCTGTCGCTGAGCTGCTCGGCGTGCTCGGCGAGCAGGTCCAGTGGCAGCGGGTCGGGTGCGCACAGTGCGAGCAGTTCCAGCAGGGCGACCGCCGCGGGTTGCTCGGCGGCGAGGCGACGTACCGAGAGGTCCCAGAGCGTGGCGACGGTGACCTCGGGGCGTTCGACGACTTCGCCGAGGGCCAACGCCTCATCGAGGCGTTCGACTAGCAGATGGGCCAGGTCCACGAGCGGGATGCCGGTTCGCTCGCAGAAGGCCGCGGCCTGCTCGACAGCGAGTGCCAGATCGCCGAGCAGCTCGGCCACGTGGTTGGCGGCCGGCGGGTCGGCGTCGGGGAGGTGGCCGGTCAGGAGAGCGATCGACTCGGGGCGCGTGAGTGTCGGGACGTCGATCGCCGCGCCGATGCCGCGCCACCCCCGCTGCCGGGAAGTCACGAGCATCCGGCCGTGTCCGTCCGTCGGCCTATACGGCATCACCGTCGCAGGGTCATCGACGTCGTCGAACACCAGAAGCCAGGTGACAGCGGTGCGCCGCAGCTGCGCGAGGACCGTGAGTGGTTTCGCGTCGGCGGGCAATCCCAGCTGCTGGCCGAGCGCGGCGAGGTGTGTGTCCAGGAGTTCGGCGCGCTGCGCGGGTATCCACCAGACGACGTCGAATGCCAATCGTTGACGGTGGGCGTACTCGATCGCGAGCGCGGTCTTCCCTACGCCGCCCATCCCGGTGACGGCCGCGATGCCCGGGGTATCTCCCCCGACGCTCAGATGGCCGGCGAGTGCGGTGAGCAGGTCGGCACGCCCGACGAAGCGGGCCGGTCGCGGCGGAATATTCCAGACTGCGGGCCGCGGCGACGTGTTTGCGCCGGCCGGCGCAAACACGGGCGGCCCTGCGAGAACGATGTTGGCGGGAAACTGGTCACGCGCGAGGGTCAGTAGGCGCTGAGCTCCGTCGACGGCGGCGCCGTTCGCGAACGCGGCCGAGACCTCCGTCCAGAACATCCGTGGCGAGTGCGTGCTCCACGGCTGATCGGCCATGGGGATTCCGGCTGCCGCGACCAGCTGGCGGGCCGCGAACGGGTCGGTGATCAGGTGAGCGAGCGTCTCCACCTGTTCATCGGTGAGCCTCTCCGCCACGCCACCCCCCGGCAGCCTTTTCGCCTCGGACCCGCGTAGTACATCGCTGCCGCTCACTATTTCACCCTGCCGGCCTGAGCATGCGCGTTGCATGGCAGTCAGGAGAACGATGCCCTGGCATAGTCCGCTCGGCAGGCGGTGCTGGGGGTGGCCGGAGCGTGTCACGGCCGGTCGTCCAGGGGCCGAGGGGGAACGGGTTTGCTCGTCGGCGTCAATGATGTCGGAACTGGGGGTGCCGGCGCGGCCGGCGAGTTGGTTCAGCGTGCCGAGTCGGGTCGCGTCCACCGGCAGCCAGACTGCCCGCGCCCCGGCGACTCTCCTGTCTCGTCACGAGGCCGCGGGTCGTGCGCCGGTCCGGGTTCGACGGTGACGGTGTGGCGACGCGCGGCATGGCGGAGCGAAGGTCGACGCCAGTGCGCCATCGCCGCAGGCGAGGCCGTGAACGCCGACGACACCACTACCAAGGTCGGCGCTCACCCCAGGAAATGCACGCACGGCTTCGAGAGCTTCCTGCACGCCGTGGACCTCGGCCGCGTCGCCGAGGACGACATCCGGGCGGTGTGGGACGACGCGGTGGCGGCTCCTGAGTGGGAGGGTCCGCGGATGTGGGTGCACGGCGACTTGCATCCCGCGAACGTCGTCGTCGCGGACGGGACCCTCGCGGGCATCGTTGACTTCGGCGACAGGCTCCTGCCCGACGCTGGTCGGCTTCGCGGCTCGGCTGTCCACCCGTATCGAAGGCGCCACCCGCGACGCGCGAGCTGAGGGGGCGATTAACCCGAAGGAGGACGTGGCCCAATTTGCCTTCGACATTCAGGCTGCCTTGTTCCTCGCCAACGCGCAGTACGCCGTCGTGTGCGAGCGGAACCGATCGAACGCGCACGTCGAGCTATTGACCGACGACTTGCCGACGCGCGAGTCGCGCCGGACTCGCCGCCGCCGAGTCGGTCCCGAACGCTCCAACCACCGCCCGAACCGATCAGCGATCCGGGCCGACTCACCCAACTCCTCATCCATCAAAATGATCGCTGCACCGGCATTCTGCACGAATACCAACACGCCGCCTGACCGGCCCGGACGCATTTTTCGACAGGAACAGAGTCGGTTGCAGATCCTGACACGAAAAGGTCCGGGCTAGGCCCCGGTTGACCGGCCGCTGACTCGCCGGTACGTAGCGTCGATACCGAAGGGCAATGCCACCATCGCCACCAGCACGGACACCACGCCGATAGGCTCAGCTGTCCTCGCGGCTGCGGTTGACAACTATCGAGTCCTTGCCTGGCTACTTTCCAGCAGTTTCGTCGCCCGTCAGTAGCATCTAGGCATGACGATCGAGGATCGCCTCACCACGCTCGACACGCTCTGGTCGGTCTGGGCGGAACACGGCCTGGCGATGGCCGACGAGCACTGGGTGCGGCCGACTCGGCTTGGCACCTGGGACGTGCGGAGCCTGTACGCGCATGTCGGATCATGGCCGCTCGCCTTCACGAGCCTGGTCGACCGGGTCCGGGACGCAGAACCCACGCACGCCACAGCCGCTGCGCTCCTACGCGACTTCAACACCCCGGACGGAAGCGCCAACCGCCTGCGGGACTGGTCCGCGGCCCGTGCCCTCGAGGACGCGGCCAAGTACACCACCGAGCAGATGGTCGAGCAGTTCGCCAGCGCCGGACCGCGGGCGATCGCGACCGCGCGCCAGCTAGGCCCCGTCGCCGTGGACTACTTCGGGCAGGCGATCCTCCGCCTCGACGAGGCCGTCAGTATCGGCATCGTGGAGGCGACCGTGCACCTGCTCGACCTTCATCGCGCGCTTGGCCAGGCGCCGAACGTACCCGCCGACGGCCTAGCGCATACGACGGCGCTGCTCGCCGAGATGGCACCGCCGGTCGACTTCATCGAGGCCGCGACCGGTCGGAGCGCGGCCGACCTGTTCCCGGTCCTGACCTGAGCGGGAGCGGGCGGGCACGGGGCGGAGCGGGCGGGCACGACGGAGCGGGCGGGCCTGGCCGGGGCGGCAGAGCGCGACATGGAAGGACGGTCGGCGGCCGGTCGCTTTGGCCCGGTCCATGATTTCGCGGACGACCGGTTCAGCCGATCCCCGGCAGCGCCCCGCAGAGAGTTCTGACCTTCGAACGAACATGCCGTCTGACCTACCCGGACGTATTTGTTGGCAGGCACAACTCCGACAGGGACGCGAGGGAAGTTGCGCAGGGACCGATCCAGAACCCGTCTGATGCCCGACGACAGGACTGTTGCGCGGATCGGGATCGTGGTCGGTCTCGACGGGCGGGCGTGATCGAGTGATGGGTCGCTGCCGTGTTCGCTTGCCGGTCCCGGTCTCGGAGTTCACCGGGTTCCGTTCCCGCCTGGAGCGATCACGGTGGCGGTGCCGTGGTACCTGCGGTTCGCGCTGTGCCACGCGCTCCGTAGGCCCGCGTACCGTTCGATCTTGTCGGCAAACGGTCGTCTGCCGACACCCGCTAGCAGCCGCCTGATATCCCGGGAGAGGGCGTCGAGAACCCTCGTCGAAATTCAATGCCGCCAACCGTCCTCGCCGGCTTCTTCGACGCCGTTGATCGGCTACGGATGGGTCTGGGCCGCTGGCGAGAACCTGACCGGGAGGTCGATGCGCTGCTGCGGTATAGCCCTCGTCTCAGCCGCCTTCCGGGTTCGTGGCGTGTTCGGAGGTGCGGGTGCCGGAAGAGCCCGCCGACGTGCTCGCTGCCCGCCTCGCCCAGCTCAAATGCGGCGCCTGAGGTGTCGTGAGCTCCTGTTGCGCGTCGATCATCGCGGCCTGCATCTTCTGCGCCTGCTCGAAGTGCGCCCCGAAGCCTCTGGCCGCGTCACCGCCGAGCCCGCCGAACGGCTCCCCAGGATTCGACATGACCAACCCTCAGTCGGTGGCGGGCGCAGTCGCGTCCGCCACCGACTGAGGGCGCCTGACTGTGCAAGCGGCTGAGCGCTGCCGCAGTCAGTGGACCGGTGGAAGTTCCGTCAGGGCGTCCTGGGCCAACCTGAGATGAGTACGCAGGGTCGGTAGGTTGTGGCGGGCAAAGGCCTTGACCTGTGGGTTTGTCCCAGTCCGGGAGACCTGGACCGTCGCGCCGATGACCTTGCGATGATCGGCGATCTCGAAGGTGAGGAACTCGCGGTCGAACGCAATGCCGTGCAGCGATCCGAGCTTGCGCAACTCGCGCTGCTGGTCGGCGGACAGCGTGGTCGGCAGCGAGACCCGCAGCTGGAGGGCGAGCTGCTTCAGCGCGGCGAGCGCCGTGGTGTGGTCGGATACGAGCCGCCGGCCCACCGCGCGGGTGTCGGGGCGGACGCCCTTGCGGGCAGCGAGGCCACCGCTATAGATCTCGAAGCGGTTGCCCCGAGCGAAGTCGACCATCCACGTGCGGTCCTGCTGGGATATCACCATCGTCGGCGGACGACTGGTCGGGGCCGACGCCGCCCGCGCGGGCGTGGGTAGCCCCGCGACCGCCACCGCACAGCTCACACCGATGCCGAGGCGGACCAGCGGCTTCATCCGCGCCCCACCCTCCCAGCGCTTCGCTTTCTGTGCTGTCATGGTTACGGTGAGTACCCAAGCTGGGTTCGCGTAACCTCACGCAGCGTGAACCCGAGCCTTCCGGCTGACCTCGCTCAGCGCGTTCGAAGAAGCGGGATGAGCTCGCCGAATTGGGACGTGTCTCAGCGGACCCTCCCTCCGGCCTCCGGAGCTCCGGGGTCTGGCCGGTGGCGCGCGGGTGCGGCGTGAGGTGCTGGTGGTCGAAGGCGGGGCGTCGATCCTGATGGGCCAGCTGCTGTGGGATGCCTCCCAGCGCCGCGACCACGCCAGCGCCAAGCTGCACCTGGATCGAGCCGCGCAGACAGGCTGCGAGGTGGGAAAGCCGACGATCGACGGTCTGGCGTTACCGCGTTCCACGATCGTGGCGCTCTACGGGGAACGGCGACCAGATGCGGTCCTGCCGCTCGCCGCCCGGGCCATCAAGGCCACCCGGGGAGCGAGCGGGATTCTGGCGGGTCTGGCCATGCTGCACGCGGCGGAAGCCCAGGCGATACTCCACGAGCCGCGGGCCTGCGAACAGCTGCTCGTCGAGGCAGCAGGCTGCCTGGACGGGGCCGACGAGGCTTTCCACCTGATCTCCCCACGCGACCGGCCCCGGACCGCGGGCGCCTGCCATCTCGCGCTCGGCTGGCTTCGGAAGTGAGAACGGGAGACAGATGTAGACGGGATCGGGAGACATTCGATCGTCACTGAGAGGAAATCGCGAACCCGCAGGCCAGCGCGATGCTGATGGAGCCGGTGAGGGGACTCGAACCCCTAACCTTTCGATTACAAGTCGAGTGCGCTACCAATTGCGCCACACCGGCATCGTCGTCCACGGTACCCGAGGTGGCATGGTCCCGGAGCAACGCTGGGCCTGAGACGGCACGCCGAGATCGCAGGCTGGCCGCCGGCCGCGCCGCCGGCCGCGACCGGGCGGGGTACGGGCGGCGGTCAGCCAGACTCGCGGACGCAGTCAGGCAGGCTCTCGGACGGTGGCCGGAGGCCTGACAGTGGCCAGTGCCGGGTCCGGCGAGGCCAACTCGGTGGCTTGATCGCGACTTCGGCCCTCGCATGGTCACAAAACCCGTGTGGTTACAACCACGCGAGGGCGAAAGCAGCGATCTTGCTGGTCTCGGGACGAGGCTAACCATGCCCGCTGCGGCACGAGGAGCGGCCGAGGCTCAAGCCACCACGACGCCACGGGCTCGCCGTTGCGGCCCGGGGCGCGCCCGGCTTCGACCGACGGAGCAGTGTCTCGGCGGGTTCGATACAGTGCA
This sequence comes from Pseudofrankia inefficax, assembly GCF_000166135.1. Taxonomy (NCBI): domain Bacteria; kingdom Bacillati; phylum Actinomycetota; class Actinomycetes; order Frankiales; family Frankiaceae; genus Pseudofrankia; species Pseudofrankia inefficax. The sequence goes on along the minus strand of NC_014666.1, from coordinate 505,750 downwards.
ATCCGTGACATACCCGTTCGGACCGGTTGGATGGGACCTGGCCGCGCTGTAGGCCACGGCGGACTGGTAACGGACCGTTCTGCGGGTTGACCCCACGGTGGCCTTGGGCGTCAGCCGGCTGTGAGGAGCCAACGATCCCGCCCACGCGGACCGATCCCGTCGGGCAAGGAAGCCCGGACGGGTCTAGCCATTCTCCTTTCAGCCGAGGACGGCGGGTGACCAACGACCGGCTTTTCCTGCCCCTGCTGGATGCCGATCCGCGCGTGGTGAGCGGCTATGAGCTGCGCGCTCGGATCGGTGAGGGCGGCATGGGCACGGTGTTCCTGGCGACCAGCCGGGCCGGACGGCCGATCGCGTTGAAGCTGATCCGGCCCGAGTTCGCCGACCACGCCGATTTCCGGCGCCGGTTCGCCGCGGAGGTCGCCATCGCCCGGCGAGTGCAGGGCGCGTACACCGTTCCGGTGGTCGACGCCAATCCCGATGCCGCCCGCCCCTGGGTCGCCACGGCGTACATACCCGCGCCGAACCTCTCGGCAGCGGTCCGGCACGCTGGCCCGTTGCCGGCCCGTACTGTGCTCGGGCTGCTCGCCGGGGTCGCGGAGGCATTGGAGTCCATTCACCAGGCCGGCGTCATCCACCGTGATCTCAAACCGGGCAATGTCATGGTCGCGGCGGAAGGGCCGCTGGTCATCGACTTCGGTCTGGCCCGGGCGACCGAGGGCACGAGCCGAGAGCTCAGCCGGCCCGGAGTGGCGGTGGGCACGCCCGTGTTCATGTCGCCGGAGCAGGTCGAGAACGGCCAGGTCGGCCGTGCGTCGGACATCTTCTCCCTCGGCTCTACCGCCTATTTCGCGGCGACGGGTGACTATCCGTTCGGCGGCGACGGCACCGTGTTTCACCGCATCGAGTACGGCGAGCCCGACTGGGATCAGGTTCCGTGGCCGCTGCCGCTGGTCCTCACGCGCTGCCTCGCGAAGGCTCCGGCGCAGCGCGCGAGCTGCGAAGAGATCATCGACCTGTGTCGCAGGCTGTCCATGGAGCTCGCGGTACGGCTCGACAGCGTCACCGTTCCAACGACCTACCGTGGCCTGCTCGGCGAAGGCTGGCTCCCCGACACCATCGCCGCCGAGATCAGTAGTTACCGGAGGGCCGCCGCGACGACGCTGGCGCGACGGGGTCGCGAGCCGGGGACCCACCTGGTCGAGGAGACCAGTACCGAGGATCTCGAGATCCCCGCCCCAGCCAGCCGCACGGTCCCGGCCGGCCGCGTTCCTCGCGTGACGGCCGGGATCCTCGCCGCCGGCGCGGTGGCGACACTGCTGGTCCTCGTAGGTGCGCTGCTCCTCGTCCTCGGTCACCGGCACGGGCTGGCCGCGACCGGCGCCGTGTCCACGTCCCTGGCCCCGACGCTCACCAACCTCGCCGAAGCGCCGCAGGCGACCATCACACCGCAGGTCTCAGCCTCGCCGCGCCTGTCGACGACGGTGAGTCACACCGTGCCGGCGACGGAGCTCAGCGCCACCGTTACACCCAGTCTCGCCCCAGCCCAGACCACTCCCCCGGCCTCGCCCGATCGAGGACTACTCGGCGGGCTCCTGTACCTGCTTCTGGGGGGACCGGCCCCCGACCCGCCACCGGCCAGCGCCACCTCCACGCCGGCCCACTGACCCAGCCGGGGCCACCGGCAGGTCTGCGCGCGGTAGTTGCGACGGCGGACGCCAGTGACGTCGTCCGGGTGCGGCGGCCCATCGGGGCACGCCGTCCTCAGCTCGCTGGCCCGGTCATCGGCGGTCGCCCGCGGGCCGCCGCCGGCCTGGTCGCACTGGTCAGCACCCGATGCGACGCGCGGACCAGCTATGCTGGCCGTATCAGCTCGTCGAGCTCCTGCCGCGAGTTGTCCGCGCGTCGTAGCACCCGCTGCCCAACAGCGGGCCTTCGCTCCGCGTGTAACCGGTCGAGTTCCTCGAATCCCCGGTTGTCGGCGGGACACCCGCACAGATAGCGATCTTTCTTGTCTTCGTTCACCGATCTTGGCGTGCCCGCGCGCCTGACCAGCGTTCTCACCCGTCTCGCCATCGAGACCCCCACCCCCATCCAGCGGGCGACACTGCCGGACGCGCTCGCTGGACGTGACGTTCTCGGCCGGGGCCGCACCGGCTCCGGCAAGACACTCGCGTTCCTGCTGCCCGTGGTCGCCCGGCTGTCCGGCGGGCCCCGGGCCCAGGCCGGCGCTCCGCGCGCGCTGATCCTGGCGCCGACCCGAGAGCTCGCCGCGCAGATCGACACGGCGCTGCAACCGCTCGCCGCGGTGGCCGGCCTCACCTCGTGCACCGTGTTCGGCGGCGTCGGCCAGAACCCGCAGGTCGCCGCGATCCGCCGCGGCGTCGACATCGTCGTGGCCTGCCCCGGCCGGCTCGAGGACCTCATCAAGCAGCGGCACTGCTCGCTGGCCCAGGTGAAGATCACCGTGCTGGACGAGGCCGACCACATGGCGGACCTCGGGTTCCTGCCCGCCGTACGCCGGCTGCTCGGCCAGACCCCGTCCGGCGGGCAGCGCATGTTGTTCTCCGCCACGCTGGACAAGGCCATCGACACCCTCGTCCGCCAGTACCTCAACAAGCCCGCGGTACACGAGGCCGACTCCGCCCAGTCGCCGGTGGGCACCATGGCGCACCATGTGCTGCACGTCGAGCGGGACAGCCGGCTGCCCGTCCTTGTTGACCTGTCCAGCGCGCCGGGCCGCACGGTCGTGTTCACCCGCACGAAGCATGGTGCCAAGGCTCTGGCCCGCCACCTCAACCGCGCCGGCGTGCCGACCGTCGAACTGCACGGCAACCTGAGCCAGAACGCCCGCACCCGCAACCTCGACGACTTCCAGACGGGCCGGGCCGCGGCGCTGGTCGCCACGGACATCGCCGCCCGCGGCATCCATGTCGACGACGTGGCCCTCGTGATCCACGCCGATCCGCCGGCCGACCACAAGGCATACCTGCACCGTTCGGGGCGCACGGCGCGCGCCGGCAACAGTGGCACCGTCATCACCCTGGCGACCACGGATCAGCTGCGTGAAGTCTCGCAACTAGCCCGCACCGCCGGCATCAAGCCGGCGACCACCCGGGTCGCGTCCGCCGATCACCCGATACTTTCCACGCTCGCCCCCGGCGTTCGGTCGCTCACCAGCCCCACGGTCACGGCCGAACCGGAGACCAGGACCAGTCCGGCCCAACGCAGGCCGGCCGCCGGCACTCGCGGCACCGAGCCGACACCTCGGGCGGGCAGGCGACGCGGCCGCCGCCCCGCCAGCGGCCAGCGCGGCGGGCGGGCCACGGCGTCCGCCGGCCGGGCCACCGCGTCTCGACCCGCCGCGGCCACGGCTCGCGGCAGCTCAGCCGATCACGAGGCCGGCCCGTCGTCCTCCGAGCGTCCCAGGTCGCGACCGACCCACAGCGCCGCGACGTTCAGCGCGCGCCGCGGCCGCTGACCAGCCTCGGTCACACCCACACAACACGTGGGTGTGACCGAGCCCGGGCCGTTCCGCGGGCCAGACAACCTGTCGGCGGGAACCACGCAAGCCACGGCTCTGTTCGTGATCGCGGAGTGCCCACCGGCAGCCAAAGCCTGCGCATCACCGGCGACCTGAGGCTTTGACCTCAAGCCTGCTTCAGGTTCTAGGCTGGCCGCATGATCTTCAGTGACGCCGAGCTTGAATACCTGATCGACCATCCGCTCGGGCGTCTGGCGTCGATCGGGCCAGACGGCGCCCCTCAGGCACACCCCGTCGCCTTCCGGGTGAACCCCGACAGCCGCCTCGTGGAGATCGGCGGCCCCGAGCTGCCCAGGAGCCAGAAATTCCGTAACGTCACGGCAGATCCGCGAGTGTCGTTCGTGGTCGACGACCAGTCCGACACTCCCAACCCGATCGGCCAGACCGGCCGCGGCATCGAGATCCGTGGACGAATCGAGATCACGGCCCAGGATCCGCCGCTCGTCCCCGGCTTCAGCCAGCGGATCCTCCGTCTTCATCCGCACCGGATCATCAGCTGGAACATCGGGGAGCTCAGGCCGGCAGCACCGGGACGACCGCCGCACCTCCAGGGATATCACTCCCGCAACATCCCTTCATAGCGCTCGGTGACGGTGATGGATTCTCGTCCGCCGAACGTCGCCACCGGCACCCAGGGCCAGCGCGTCTAAAGCTCGGCTCCGCACCAGTAGCCGTCACGGTCGAGCGCCGCGGGCGGCGGAACCGTCACGAAGTGATGCCCGCTCTGATCGACATTGATGAAGTTCTCGCACAGCGTCGGAAGTTCGGGGCGCGACAGGTCAGCGGGGGTAAGCAGTGGTGGGCAGCGAGGATCGCCGACACCCGATTCTTCGTCGTGATTGCTCCCTAAACAACGAGGTGGCGCGCGCCAAAGGCGTCGTCCGGCTGAACGATTCGGCGTTCACCGCGGCTGCGAGAGCCGGCGCCGGACCGTCGGAATGATGATCGCCGCGGCGATCAGATGCGCGGCGGCGAGAGTGAGCCCGGTCGTCAGTGCCGTGTCCGCGGCCGTGATCGGCAGGACGAGCGAGAGGACGAGCAGCGGCACCGTCGTGCGGAGATAGGTCCGCGCGGGGCTCTTGGCGAAGCGGGCCATCAGGACGACGACGAAGGTGAACCAGAACGTGACGACCATGGTTCCCATGGCGAACATGCCGACCGTGATCGGTGTGGCGTGATGCGAGCCCAGACCAGCGGCCCTCATCGGCACGCCGACGATGCGCGCGGCCAGTCCCCAGAGCTCGACGACGACGCTCGCGGCGAGGCCGGCGAGGTAGCTGACCTGCCAGACAGGCCGGCGCGCGAGAAACGCGGCGGAGGGACGGGTGGAGATGGACGAGGTGGACATGCGGTTCTCCTGGCCGGTCGAGGGGAGGTGCCTTCGACCGGATGACGGCGCCGCCGGGCACATCTCGACATCGATCCCGCGAGCCGTCACGAGAAAGCTCGGGAGAGGCATGTCGAGATCGGCGGCGTGGCTCCGTCTCCTGGGTGAGCGCGCGCCCACCGGCCGCGCCGAGGGGGCCCGCCGGGGCCGCGAACCACCGCCGAGAGGAACCCGCGATGAAGTACCTGCTGATGATCTACGGCAACCAGGAGAAGTGGGACAGCATCCCGGCCGAGGACTGGCCGAGCGAGATCGCCAAGCAGGACGCCTACAACAAGAAGTACGCGGCTACCGGCGAACTGCTCGGCGGGTACGGGCTGGCGGACGCCGCGGCGGCGAGGCTGGTGACGCGCAAGGACGGTCTCCCCACCGTCACCGCCGGCCCCTTCCTCGAGACCAAGGAGTACATGGCCACCTTCTACCTGGTCGACGTGGAGAACGAGGAGCGGGCCTACGAGCTCGCGGCGGAGATGCCCTGGGCCGACCAGAACCCGACCGAGGTCTGGCCGATCCTGCACGAGTCGGCGAACGACGCCTGACCTTTCTCGGGCTGACGCATGACGGATGCACGCATCGAGGACCTGCTGCGTGAGCTGGCGCCGCAGGTCCTCGGTGTCCTCACCCGCCGCTACGGCCGGTTCGACGCCTGCGAGGACGCCACCCAGGAGGCGCTGCTGAAGGCAGCGCGGCGGTGGCCGACCGACGGGATCCCGGAAAACCCTGGCGGCTGGCTACAGACGGTCGCGTACCGCGTTCTGGTCGACGAGCTACGCCGGGACGGCTCGCGGCGCCGGCGGGAGGAGGCGGCGTACGCCTCGACGCCGCAGTCGCAGGCGCTCGCCGGTCTCCACGAGGCTGGCCAGCACGACGACTCGTTGGAGCTGTTCTTCCTGTGCTGCCATCCGTCGCTGTCCACGCCGAGTCAGATCGCGCTGACGTTGCGCGCCGTGGGCGGGCTGACGACGACCCAGATCGCCGGGGCATTCCTTGTGCCCGAAACCACGATGGCGCAACGCATCAGCCGCGCGAAGGCGACGATCGAGGCGGGCGGGCGGCGCCTGGAGATGCCCGGGCGGGCGGCGGGCGAACGGCTGAGCACGGTGCAGCACGTCCTCTACCTCATCTTCAACGAGGGTTACACCGCGACCACGGGCGCCGACCTGATGGTGCCGAGCCTGTCGGACGAGGCCATCCGGCTCACCCGCCTGCTGCGCCGGCTGCTGCCCGCGGACGGTGAGACGGCGGGGCTCCTGGCCCTGATGCTGCTGACCGACGCGCGACGCCCGGCGCGCACGCGCGGTGACGGCTCCCTGGTCCCGCTGGCCGAGCAGGATCGGTCGCTGTGGACCTCAGCATTGATCGCCGAGGGTCTAGCCCTGATCTCCCAGGTGCTGCCCGTCGGCAAGGTCGGGCCATACCAGCTCCAGGCGGCGATCGCGGCTGTGTATGTCGAGGCGCCCACGATGGACGAGACCGACTGGCCGCAGATCCTGGCCCTGTACGACCTGCTGGAGCGCGCCGCGCCGAACCCGATGACGACGCTGAACCGGGCGGTCGCGGTCGCGATGGTGCACGGGCCCGCGGCCGGGCTCGACATCGTCAGTTCGCTGGAGACCGACGGCCGCCTGGCGCGAAGCCACCGGATTCTGGCCACCCGGGCACACCTCAGGCAGCGGGCGGGCGACCGGGACGCGGCCGCGGCCGACTACCGGCAGGCCGCGGCGCTGACCGCGAGCATCCCCGAGCGGCGCTACCTCATCGGCCGGGCCGTCGCGCTTGGCACCGACGGTGACGGCTGACGCGCCGGGTCACGGCTTGCGGGCGACGCCCGCGTACAGCCAGTCGGTCCGCGGGCTGTCGTCGTCGCCGGGGTGCCACTGCCAGGGGCGCACGAGGCCGGGCTCGACCAGGTCGAGGCCGTCGAAGTAGCTCGCGATCGTGGCACGCGGCCGGAAGGTCATCGGTGACGTGGCGTTCTGATAGGCCGCCTCGGTCCGGGCGACGCCCTCGGCCGGCGGCCCGTCCGTCGTCAGGTGCGACAGGACCAGGTAGGAGCCCGACGGGACCGCGTCCATGAACTCGGCCAGCAGACCGGCCGGGTTCTCGTGGTCCTGGATGAAGTGGAACAGGGCGACCAGCAGGACGGCGACGGGCCTGGAGAGGTCCAGCAGCGCCGTCATGTCGGGATGGGTGAGGATTCCGGCCGGCTCCCGCGCGTCCGCGGTGATGATCGTCGTCGTGTGGTCGCTGGCCAGGAGCGCACGGCCGTGCACCGCCACGATCGGGTCGTTGTCGACGTAGACCACCCGCGGGGCGGCGACGACCTGCTTGGCGATCTCGTGGACGTTGCCCTGGGTGGGCAGCCCGGTGCCGATGTCGAGGAACTGGTCGATGCCGGCGGCGGCGAGGTAGCGGGTCGCCCGCTGCAGGAAACGCCGGTTCTCCCAGACGACGTCATAGGTCACCGTGCGCCCGAGCGCGGCGTCGACCTTCGCCGCGGCCTCCCGGTCGACGTCGAAGTTGTCCTTGCCGCCGAGGAAGTAGTCGTACATCCGCGCCGGCGTCGGCCGGTCGGTCCGCAGATCCGGGAGCGCACCGCCCGGCGAGTCGTCAGAGGCAGCCGACGTGAAGTCCCAGCCAGTCATCGTTCCGCCAGTCAGGGGCCAGCGCCGCCGTCTGGCGGCCGACAGGTGGTCAACAGGGCACGCCAAACGCTATCGACGACGGTCGGTGGCCGGAGTCATTTGGCTGCTTTGGGTGAGACTACTTCGTGGGCCACAACAGGTTGCGCCGGTATCCCCTCGGAGGGAACCACGGCGATCCCGGCATACCGGCGCCACGGAAAACGCTCCCCGCGACCGACCGAGGCTCCGGTCCAGGTCAGGCCGCCGGCCACGGCCAGGCCTCAAACGCGATCATGGCGGTGGACTCCAGCTCTCGCCGGTCGGCTCCGTCGCGGGCCCGCAGCGCCATGCCCTGAAGGACCACCCCGGTGAACACGGCCAGGGCCCGCGCGTCGAGGCCCGGGGGTAGCTCGCCGGCACGGACCGCGGCGGCGGCAAGGCGCTCAAGCTGGTCGACTCCCGAGTTACGCAGCCCCTGGAGCGCCTCGGCGACCTCGGCCGAGGCGCAGTTGACCGCCGCGCTGACGACGAGGCAGCCGGGCGGCCGGTCGGGCTGCGTGTAGGCCGCGGCGGCCTCGCGCAGCAGCCGTTCCAGGCCACGCCGGAACGTCGGCTCCTCGGTGAAGGCCAGCACCATGAAGGCTCGGTACTGCTGGCAGTAGGCCTCGACGACCTCGTCGAACAACGCCCGCTTGCTGCCGAAGGCCGCGTACAGGCTCGGCGGCCCGATGTTCATCCCGGCGGTGAGGTCAGCGATCGAGGTCGTCTCGTAGCCCCGCTCCCAGAACAGCGCGACCGCGCGCTCGAGGGCGGCGTCCCGGTCGAACTCCCGAGGCCGTCCTCCACGCGATCTGTCCATGCCGACAGTCTATAGCGGGCGCTACAGAACCTGCTACGTTGGTTTTGTAGCGGACGCTAGAGAAGAGGCCGAGCATGGGTACGTTGGCAGCGAAGACAGCCCTGGTGACCGGGGCGAGCCGCGGGATCGGCCGGGCCGTCGCCCTGCGACTGGCCCGCGAGGGCGCCCTGGTCGCGGTGCACTACGGGAGCAACGAGGCCGCCGCCAAGGACACGGTCGACACCATCACCGCAGCCGGGGGCCGGGCCTTCGCGCTGCGGACGCACCTCGGCCACGCGGGAGACGCGGAAGCGCTGTGGTCCGCCTTCGATGACGCCATCCGGGCACACACCGACTCGCCAGCGGTGGACGTCATCGTCAACAACGCCGGCATCGCTCTTTACGCCACCGTCACCGACGTCGAGGACAAGACCTTCGACGAGGTCTTCGCCGTGAACGCCAAGGCGCCGTTCTTCATCCTCCAGCACGGCCTCGACCGGCTGCGCGAAGGTGGCCGCGTCATCAATATCTCGTCGGGCGCCGCCCGGCTGGCGACGCCCATGCTCGTCGCCTACGCGATGACCAAGGGCGCGCTCAACGCCCTGACACGCACCCTCGCCCTGGAACTGGGGCCACGCAACATCACGGTCAACTCCGTCGAGCCTGGCATCGTCGAGACCGACATCGCGTTCTTTCTGTCCGACCCTCGAATGAACGAGCTGGCAGCGTCCTGGTCGGCGTTCAACCGGCTCGGCCAGCCGGCCGACATCGCTGACGTCGTCGCGTTTCTCGCCTCGCCCGACGCACGGTGGATCACGGGTCAGTTCATCGACGCGACCGGCGGCTTCCTCCTCGGCCCGAAGTTCTAGGGAGCACAGCCGTGACGCAGCCAGACGACTACGTTCCCAGCCTGTTTCCCTCGGTTCGAGACCAGGTCGCGCTCTACGAGGCGACCGACGGCCGGGAGGGTGGGACCCTGGAGGGCAGGCCCGTCGTAATCCTCACCCATCGCGGCGCCAGATCCGGGAAACTGCGCAAGACACCGGTCATGAGGATCGAGCTCGGTCCCGGCTACCTCGTGGTGGCCTCCTACGGAGGAGCGCCAAACCATCCCTCCTGGTATCACAACCTGATTGCGAACCCATTGGTTTTGGTCCGCGACGGCGACACGCTCAGGTCGATGGTCGCCCGGGAGGCAGCCGGGCCCGAGAAGGCCGCACTGTGGGAGACAGCCGACGCGGCGTGGCCACATTTTCCCGAGTACCGCGCCAGCACCACACGCGAGATCCCACTGCTCGTACTCGAACCACCGGGGTAGGCCCAGCACCCGCCCTGCCGGCGCAAGCCAGGCAAAGGAGCCCAGTCATACCCCATGATCGTCAGAAGGTGCGTGCGGACGACCTGAGGTAGGACTCGACGGAGCCGAATGCCGTTGTTTACGTCGAGCCGGGTGAAACCGCAGGTCAGCGTCGGCGACTCAGTTCTGGCGCCCGGCAGGGGTCCGAAATGTCGCACCCGGGCGGCAGACTGTCGCCATGAGCTTCGACCTCGCCATCTGGGAAGGCGAGCGGCCGGCGGACGATCCGGCCGCCGGGCGCGCCTTCGACGACCTGGTCCAGCGCTATGACGAGGAGGAAGCCGAGGCACCCCCGACGGAGCGCATCATCGCGTACGTCGAGGCGTTGTCTCGTCGGTGGCCGGATGAGGAGACCGGCCCGTGGTCGGTCACGCCCGAGCCCGCCGGGCCGTTCCTCTACCTCTGCGTCGCGTGGAGCATGGCCGACGAGGTGGCCGCCTACGCGGCCGGGCTCGCCAGATCGATGGACCTGATCTGCTACGACCCCCAGTCGGAGAGGCTGCTGACCTAGGAGTCGTCTCCGACGGGGTTCGCCCGGTTCCGGCGTCCCCGTGATCGCCGTTTCGGCCCTCTGATGGTCATGACCCAGCAGGTTTCGTAACCATCCGAGGGCGAAAACAGCGATCAGGACGCCGGGCAGACGTCGCCGGCGTCACAGGGTCACGAAGGTCAGGCCCCTGCTCTTCAGCTGCGGCAGGACCGTCCGCAGTGCCTGGACCGTCTCCGACCGGTCCACGCCGGCCGGGTGTTCCCCGTCGCCGTCATGGCAGAGCAGGATGTCCCCGGGCTTCGCCGCCAACAGGCTGGTGACGATCTTCTGCGTTCCGGGGCGGGACCAGTCCCTGGGGTCGACGTTCCAGGCGACCGGGGTCAGGCCTCGGCTGGCCTCGGCGCTGAACACGGGCGGCGACCAGTCGCCGCCCGGCGCACGGAACAGGCGCGGAGCGGTGCCGGCGGCGGCGGTGATCGCGGACTGGGCGCCACCGATCTCCGCGTCGATCGCGGCTGCGGACCGGTGCGAGAACGGCAGGGGGTGCGTCATGCTGTGGTTGCAGATCGCGTGCCCCTCGGCGACGATCCGCCGGACCAGGTCCGGGTAGGCGCGTGCCTGTCGCCCGACGATGCAGAAGGTCGCCCGCACGTCGTACTGCCGCAGCAGCGCGAGCACCTGCGGCGTCCAGGTCGGGTCCGGCCCGTCATCGAAGGTCAGCGCGATCGCGTTGGCCGGCGCGTTCGGAAGAACCCGGTGCACGGTGTAGGCGGGCCGCTGCCGGGCGGCCCCGGAAGCACCTGCCGACCCCTGAGCCGGTACGGCAGCCGGAGCGTGGGCGGCAGCCGGAGCCGTCGTCGGAGCCGGAGCACCGGCCCGAGCCGGTGCGGGGGCGGCAGCCGGCGGCGGCTCGGTCGCCAGCGCCGGCCCCGCGGCCTCAGCCACGCCGGCCGAGGCCAGCCCGATGGCCCCCACGAGCGCCCAGGCCGTCAGCCGACGCCGCGACCGGCCCGCGTCCCGCTCCCGAGCCTCCACCGGCGCCAGGTCGCTCACCCATCGCCCTCGCCTCAGCCTGCTCATCGCACGCCCTCCATATCGGGCGTCCCGCGACTAAAAGGGTCGGACGAGAAGAAACCAGGCAGCGCTAATCCAACCGTAGGAATGATCTGTAGACAGGATGGGCCGAACATTGGCCTAATCTAACCGTTCGCGCGCGGACGAAAACCTTGGCGATTCGCATCTGCCCGATTTTTGGGGATATCTCCGCCCACCCGGTCGAAGCGTCGGCACCGGGCATTCCCGCACCACCGGACGGAATTTCCCGCACGGCGTTGGCTAGCTCACAGTCCCGGCCCGGCGCCCATCCGTCCCGCCCAGACGCCGGTCGGGCGCGCCCGCCGTGTCGGCCGCCGTCCCGAAGGTGGGTTCAGTCGAGGTCGGCGAAGAACTGGCGAAGGTCGTCGACGACCAGGTCCGGGTCGGTGGTGTAGGCGAAGTGCCCGCCTCGGTCGAACTCCCGGTAGCGGACGACGTTGTTCGCCCGCTCCGCGAAGGCCCGCACGGTCCGGTAGTCCTCAGGGAACACCGCGACGGCGGTCGGCACCTTGTTCGGCAGCTCGCGGTAGCCGGCGCCGGAGTGCGCGTCCTCGTAGTAGTGCCGCGCGCTGGACACACCGGTCCGGGTGAACCAGTAAATGCTCACGTGAGTGAGGTAGGTGTCGACATCGAGGTAGTCGGCGTAGTCACCCCAGCCGGTCCACAGTTCGGCGTTCCAGGCCAGCTGGCCGATCGGCGAGTCGGTGAGTCCGTACCCCAGAGTCTGCGGCCGGGTCTGCTGGATCTTCTGGTAGCCCGCCTTGCTCTGGAAGTCCGCGGTGCTGCCGGACAGACTCGCCCGGTCCGCCTCCGACAACGCGGCCAGCTCCGCCGGATCGCCGGACGGGAACGCGAAGATCTGCAGAAGGTGCACCCCGACCAGGCCCGCCGGGGCGAGAATGCCGAGCTCCCGCCCGACCAGCGCGCCGGCGTCGCCGCCGACCGCGCCCCACCGCCGATAGCCCAGCCGTTCCATCAACGTGGCGAACGCGCGGGCCATCCGTGCGCTGTCCCAGCCCGGCTCGGTGACAGGGCCGGAAAAGCCGTAGCCGGGCAGCGAGGGCACCACGATGTCGAAGGCCGGCGCGGAGCCACCGCCGTGGCCGCGCGGATCTGTCAGTGGCCCGATCATCCCGAGGAACTCCGCCACCGAGCTTGGCCAGCCGTGCAGGAGCAGGAGAGGCAGCGCTCCCGGCTCGCCGGACCGCACGTGCAGGAAGTGAATGTTCTGCCCGTCGATGGTCGTCGTGAACTGTGGGATCTCGTTGAGCCGGGCCTCCTGCGCCCGCCAGTCGTAGCCGGAGCTCCAGCGGTTGGCCAGCCGCTGGACCACCCCGAGCGGCATGCCGTAGTCGGAGCCGGCGCCGGTCACCTCGGCCGGCCAACGGGCGGCGGCCAGCCGGGTGCGGAGATCGTCAAGGTCGCGCCGCGGGACGTCGATCCGAAACGGCCGCAGGTCAGGCAACGTCGTCATGCCCGGAACCGTAGGGCCGATTCCGGTCGAATCCTGACCTAAAGCGGCGCCGACCCGAGCCGGGGCCCGGGAATGCCGTAGCACCCCGCCAACCACTACGTCTCATATTCTGAGACAGCAGTATTGACATATGGGATACCGTCGTCACTGGATAGCTCGACCGGCACCGAAAGGCGGACCAGATGGCGACTCCGTCCAACACCTACACGCACGGCCACCACGAGTCGGTGCTGCGCTCGCACCGCTGGCGGACGGCCGAGAACTCGGCCGCGTACCTGCTGCCGGCGTTGCGGCCCGGGATGACGCTGCTCGATGTGGGCGCAGGGCCGGGCACGATCACCGTCGACCTGGCCGAGCGCGTGGCACCGGGCCAGGTGACGGCGGTCGAGGTCAGCGAGTCCGTGCTCGAGCTCCCCAGGGCGGAGGCGGCCCGACGCGGCGCGCACACCATCACCTTCGCGGTCGCGGACGTGCACGCCCTGCGGTTCCCGGACGACTCCTTCGACGTCGTGCACGCCCACCAGGTCCTCCAGCACGTGGCCGATCCGGTGCTGGCACTGCGTGAGATGCGCCGGGTATGCCGGCCGGGCGGCGTGGTGGCCGTCCGGGACAGCAGTTACAGCGACTTCGACTGGACGCCGCGGCCGCCCGAGCTGGACGAGTGGCTGGACCTGTACCTGCGCGCGGCCCGGGCCAACGGCGGGGAGCCCGACGCGGGACGTCACCTCGCCGGCTGGGCGCGGGAGGCGGGCTTCACCGACGTCACGGCGACCACCGGTCACTGGGTATACGAGTCCGACGCCGACCGGCGCTGGTGGGGCGAGATGTGGGCCGAACGGATCCTGCGCTCCGACATGGCCGGCCAGGCGCTGGCCCGCGGCCTGGCCAGCCAGGAGGACCTGGAGCGGATCTCCCGGGCGTGGCGGGACTGGGCGGCCACCCCGGCAGCGGCGATCACGATCCCGCACGGCGAGGTCCTCGCGAGGCCCTGACCGGGTCAGCCCACAGCCGGGGCCCCGCTATGGGCTGACGGTCACCGCGAGCTGGTTGGACTCCGCGCGGTTGCCCGCGTTGTCGTAGACCTGGACCGAGTACTTCCAGGTGCCGGTGGTGTCGGGCGTGGTGGTGCAGCTTGCCGTCGTGCCGCACAGACTGGTGCCGAGGCCGCTGGGATTCGCCCCGTACCACGAATACGTGCCATCGCTGCCGTGGACGCCGCCCGTCGCCGTAAGGGTCACGGACTGGCCGAGAGTGATCGACGTCGAGCTTGCGGTGACCTGTAGCGGTGGCGGGGGCGCCGGGTCGGTGACGGTGATCGTGAGGCGGTTGGAGTCCGAATAGGGATCGGACTCCGACCAGTGCGCGGAGACGGTGGTCGTCCCGGTGCCCCAGGTGGACGTGTACGGGTTGGGCTCATGGACGTTGTGTCCGATGTTTCCGCTGGTGGAGGTCCCGCCGGCGTACTGAGCGCCGATGTTCAGGTCGAGGCTGGCCCCGGCGCAGACGCCGGTGCCCGTGAGGGTGACGGACTGCCCGACGGTCACCGACGTCGCGCTCGCGGCGAGATGTAGCAGCGTGGCCGTGGCGGTCGCCTTCGCTGAGGCCCCTGTCGCGTCAGTGATCGTCACTGTCACCGTGAACGGTCCGGTCTGCGAGTACCCATGCTCCACGGTCGCCGCCGAGGCCGGGCCGGCCGTCGTCCCGTCGCCGAAGTCGAACGCATAGGTCAGGGGACCGGAACCGCCCGCCGAACCGGAGGCGTCGACCGTGACGTTCGCGCTGTCCTGGGTGCAGCTGCCCTTGTTGGCCGACAGCACGGCCTTCAACGGGGACACCGCGGGCTTCGTCGTCGGGGGTGTCGTGACGGGCGGAACTGTCACCGGCGGGTTTGTCACCGGGGGCGTCGTCACCGGCGGCACGTTGGGCGCGACCACCGTGACGCTGGTGACCGGCGCGGCCGAGGTGCCGTCGGTGAGGCGAACGTCGGCCGACACCGTGTAGACGCCGCTCGCCGTCCAGGCGTGCGTGACCTGGGAGCCCGTCGCCGAGCCCCCGTCGCCGAACGACCACGACACCTGTGCGAGCTTGCCGGCCGTGACCGTCCCGTCGGCGGCGACCAGCACCGCCTGCATCGTCAGTGCCGTGCCGACCCGAGCCTGTGGCGCGGAGACCGCGATCCGCACGGTCGGCGCCCCGCCACCGGTGGCCGGCGCCTCGGTAGTGGTCGAGGTGGTGGGCGCTGTCCGGCCGTCGTTCGAGGCGACCGCGGGGCCGGCGCCCACGGGCGGGATCGTCGTCAAGGGGGCCGTCGGACGCTGCGGCCGCGTGGCGGCGGGGCGCGTAGGCACGGCGGTCGGCTGGACGCCTGACGGCGGGCTGGTGCCGCCGGTCGGTGGCTGGGAGCCACCCGCCGCGTCACTCGGGAGCTTGCCGGCGAGGCTTGCCGGGCCGCCGGGGGCGGTGCCGACCGTGGCCGGGCTGTACTTCTCGATCGGACGGATCGCCCCGTCGAGCGAGATCACCCCGGCCTTCGCCGTCGCGGGATCGTTGTAGAACACGACAGCGCCCTCGTCCCGCAGTTCGAACGCCGTCGAGGGCGGCATCACGGTCGGATCGGCGATCACCCGCCCGGCGGTCACGTCGACGACCAGCACCTGGCCGGAGGTGTAGTCGGGGACGAACACCCGGCCCGCGGCCTCGCGCGGCTGCCCGAGCCGATGCCCCGCCACCCCGAGGTTGACCGCGTCGCCGCAACGCCCGGTCGCCAGGTCGCTGACCAGCAGAACGCCACGGCTCCCACTGACGGCGTAGACCGCCGGCCGATCGGCCGAGCCGACGACCTGGACGCTGGAGTCGGTGGCGGCGACGTCGACGCAGGTCCCGGCGCCGGTGACCCCGCGGGAGCCGAGCCTGACCACCTGGCGGGCGGTCAGGTCGACCGCGACCGGCAGGCCGGCGGCCGTGACCAGCGTGGTGCGGGCCGGGTCGACGGCGTGCCGCACGATGGTCGTGCCCGAACCGTCCACCCGTTCGAGGTCCCCGGTGGTCGCGCCGACGGCCCACAGCACGTCGGCCCCCTGGGTGACGATCCCCCCGGCGGCCACCTTCGCGGCCAGCGAGTAGGTCTGGCGGACCGCCAGCGTTCGCGGGTCCAGCAGGCTGACCAACCCGGTCGGCTGATCGACGGCGAACACCGTCTCGCCCGCCGGGTAGACCCCCAGCGCCTCGCCCGGCTTCCCGAACGTCGCGGGCGCGGAGACCCGGTAGGTCGCCCCGTCGATCCGGCGGAGCTTGCCGGTGGCGCTGTCCGCGACGAACTCGCCGGTCCCGGACTGGGTCCCCGTCAGCGCGCCTACGCCGAGCTCGACGCGCGTGACCACCGCCCCGCTGTTCCCGTCGACCAGCTCGGCTTCACCGACCGCCGGAGACAGCAGCCAGGCGGAGACGTCATCCAGGCTCACCGACCGCGCCGCGACGCCCTGCGCGGAGCCTGCCACCAGGGCGGCGACACCGGCGACCAGCAGTGCGACCAACGCCGCCGGCCCCGCCCAGCGACGCACCCGGGTGCTCACCGCCGAACCCCGGCCGGCGCCGCAACCCACACCGTGATCAGCAAGACGACCGCCTCGAAACCGCACAGCCCAGGGCCGGGGCGACACCCCCGTGCATCGCCCGCCACAGTCTTGCAAATTGCACGCCACTTGGCGAGAGCGGTCAGGTCCGGATCCACGGTTGCCTAATATCCTGGCAGCCGATATATATCAGCCATGACTACCGGGCGAACCATGACCGAGCCCGCCTTCTTCGTCCTGACCGCGCTGGTCGGGGCGCCCAGGCACGGCTACGGCATCGTCGGCGAGGTCAGGGACCTCTCCCAGGGCAGGGTGCAGCTCAAGGTAGGCACGCTCTACGGGGTGCTGGAACGCCTCGTCGCCGACGGTCTGGTCGCGCTGGACCGGGAAGAGATCCAGCAGGGCAGGCTGCGCCGCTACTACCGGCTGACCGAGCCGGGCAGCGAGGCGCTGGCGGCGGAGGCCGGCCGGCAGGAGGCCAACGCGCAGGTCGCCTCGCGACGGCTCCGCGCGCTACGGCCCGCGGGCACCGGTGGGTCCGCGTGACTCCGCTCGAACAGCGCTACCGCGCCGTGCTGAAAGTCCTCCCCCGCGGCTACCGGCAGCTGTGGGAAGACGACATGGTCGCCACCTTCCTGTCCAGCGTGACGGACCTCGACGACCCCGACGTCGCGGAGTTCGCCCTGCCGAGCTGGCCCGAGGTCGGCAGCGTCGTCCTGCTGGCTGTCCGGCTGCGCGTCGACCTCGTCCGTTCCCGCCTGGGCGGAGCCGGAGCATCTCCCACGAGCGTGGTCTGGGGGGACGCTGTCCGGCTGATCGCCCTCGCGGGACTTCTTGTCCACGCCGTCCTCGCGACGCTCAACGTGCTGAGCCAGCTTTGGGTCAACGACCGGATTCCCGGGTTCGCGCCACCGGCTGGCTACCCGGCCGCGTTCGGTATCCACATCGGCTGGCGCGAGCAGTGGAACGCAGGGTTCGTCTGGATTCCCGCGTTCGGCGCGGTCCTGCTCGGATACCGGCGGATCGCCCGAGGGCTGGGCCTGATCGCCGTCCTGCCCGCCGCGCTGCGCGTCCTCGCCGACGCGTGGACGTTGCGCGACGGCCAGCCGACGGTCGACGTTCAGGCGAGCACGCTCGTCGCCTCGATCCTGCTCAACGTCGTCCCGGTGGTGGCTCTGGTCGCCGGCTTTCACCGCGACGCCCCGCCAGTCCGCCGTCCCGTCCGGTGGATGGCCGCGTATGTCGCGCTACTCGCCGGCACGATCGGCGCCGCGGCCGCCCGCCTCGGCGGTGGGCTCCTGGTCGACGAACCGGCCATCTACGCGGCCGCGTTCCTGGCGGCCGCGGCCATCCATCTCAGCAGCCGCGCGCGCCGGTCCGCAGGTCAGGGCGCGGCTTCGGCGCTGGCCCTTGCTCTGATCGCGCCGGTGGTGCTGGCGACGCGGGCGGCAAGTCTGCTCTGGACACGCCTGACGCCCGCCGACGCCACCCGCTCCACCCTGACGACACTCGGACTGACGCAGGTCGCGGTCGTGCTGGTCGTGACGGTGCCGCTCGCGTTCCTCGCCGCGCGCTCGCTGCGCCGGCTACGCCGGTCGCCCGCCCCTACGACCGCTAGTGCAGCGCGACAGGACTGACGTCGCCTGAGCGGCGCGGCCGAGGGAGGTAGAAGGCGGCGAACGTCGAGAGGCCGGCGAGCACCGTGATGACCAGGGCAACCGTGTGCAGCGCCGGAACCGCTCCAGCGTGGGCGGACCGCCGGGTGAACAGGGTCGCGACGAGACCGATCCCGAACGACCCGAGGATGCGCTGCACGACGTTGAACGCGGTGTTCGCGTCCGCCTGCTGCTCCGGCCGCAACGGCTCGGTCGCCACCAGCACCAGCGGGGTGATGGTGAGGCCGACCGCTCCCGCGCGGGCCGCGAGGATCAGCGCGGTGAGCCACAGCGGGGTCTGGTCGCCGAGGACGAACAGCCCGGCGCTCGCCACCACCAGCAACGCGAAGCCACCGAGCACGGTCGGCCGGACGCCGATCTTCTCGCCAGCGCTCGCGCCGGCCAGCGTGCTCAGCCCGGTCACGATCCCCTGCGGCAGCAGCGCGACGCCGGTCATCAGCGCGGAGTGGCCCTGCGCCGACTCGAGGAAGACCGGCACGACGAACACGATCGACCACGCCGCCACCGACGCCGTCCCACACAGCGTGAACGCCAGTGCCACGCTGCGGTCGCGCAGGATCGAGAGGTCGAGCGCGGGGTGCTCCACGCTGCGCGACCGCAGCGTGTAGAGGACGAGGACGACCACGCCACCGATCACCGGACCCCAGGTCATGGGCGGCGTCCACGAGCCCCGGGTGATGCGGTCGACGCCGTAGAGCACGCCGACCAGCCCGGCGACGAGCAGGAGCAGTCCGACCGGGTCGGGCCGGGCAGCGGGCTGCGGCGGGGGGCTGACGCCGGCCGGCAGCCGGCGGGCCGCGGCGATGGCCAGCGCGCCGATCGGCACGTTGATCAGGAACAGCACCCGCCAGCCGTCCCCGCCGCTCACGGCGCCCAGCAGCAGGCCGCCGAGGCTCGGGCCCAGCGCCGGGCCGAGGAAGAGCAGGATGCCGGCCGCCGGGGACATCCGGCTCTTCGCCCCGCCGGATCCACCGAGCAGCATCGACATCGCCAACGGGACGAGCGGCGCCCCGGCCAGGCCCTGCAGCACCCGGGCGGCGATGAGGACACCCGTGCCCGGCGCGGCCGCGCACAGCGCCGACGTCACGGTGAACGCGGCGAGGAACCCGGTGTAGGCGGGAATGGTGCCAAACCGTCGGGCCAGATACGAGGTGAGCGCGAGCCCGGCGCCGAGGGCGAGCAGGTAGCCGCTGATGATCCACTGGACCGTCGGCAGCGACGTGTGGGTCTGGCGGGAGATCGGCTCGACGGCCACGTTGACGATCGACGAGTCGAGCATCGTCAGCAGCGGGCCCGCCAGCAGCGCATACTGCGCGCTCGCGCCGAACCGAGCGGTCCGGCCCGCCGCCGCGCCCGCGCTGGACTCCATCACGCTGGGATCCACCGCTCTTGACTCCATTGCTTCGGCCCTCGTCACCGTGGACGCCGACGCCGTGGATACCGCCACTCTGGACTCCACGACCACGTCCCGTCCCTCCTCGACCAGCGGCGCAGAACGGTCGGTCCCGCCATCCGATCCTCGCAGGTAGCTCAAACCGGGACAGAACCGGCCGACCTGGGTCCTATCCGGATCAGCGGGTCTCCAGTCCGCCAGCCAGCGTAGGCAGGTGCTGGTCCGGTACCGGGACGATGCCGGCGGCACGCTCCAAATTCTCGATCTCGGTCAGCCACAGGCCGGCCAGTTCGGCGCCGCGTGGTGCTGGCACGGTGAAGCCGACGGTGGCCGTCCGTCCCACGCCACCAAGCGTGACGAGCACCTGCCGGCGCCCCTCGCGCACGGCCGGCACCGGCAGCGCCGCGGTGACCGGGGCTCCGGCGACCGTCAGCGGCCCGGGAATCGGACCCAGGTTCGTCGTGTTGACCGCGGCCCGGCGAAGCTCCTGACCGCCACCGATCGTCGCGTGCCCGAACCGGCTGGGCACCCGGTCGGACCAGAAGCGCTCGGCGAGGGCCGCGTTCGAGTCCCCCTTGTAGTACGAGGTCTGCTGGCGCATCATCGCGAACCGCTCGGACGGGGGGGCCGGCTCTGTCGGCAAGGCGACCCGGGTGGCCACGAAGGCGTTGCCGAGCACGGCTCGCTCCGCGGGGCGCCGGGTGCTGACCGAGAGCACCGCCTGCACCGGCCGCTGGCCGACGGGAGCCGACCAGGCGCCGATCGCCCCGCCCACGGTGACCAGGTAGACGTCGTTGACGGAGCCGCCGTAGACCTTGCCGAGCGTGCGCAACCGTTCGAGGTCGGTATGCGCCCAGTGCACGGTGCAGGTCCCGTCGCTCGGCTCGGTGAGAGCCGCGGGCGCGGCGGACGGCCCGGACCAGGTGGTGGCCTGGCGCACCGCGGCGGACGCCAGCGTGCGGGCCGTCAGCCGCCCGGTCCGGACCCAGGGCGCCGGCGCCGTCTGGTCGCCGAACAGACAGGTGAGCACCCGGGTCTGCGAGAGGCCGTCCACCCAGACGTGGCTGGAGCGGAAGAAGACATGGACGTCATCGGCGCCGGGGCTGGTGACCAGGCCGACCTCCCACGCCGGCCGGTCCAGTGGCGTCACGATCGAGGACAGCCGCGCGGCCATCGCCCGCAGGTCGTCCTCGGTCGCGTCCGCCGGCAGCCGGTACTCCCGCACCTGGCTGGCCACGTCGATCCCACCGCCCGGCTCCCAGCGCGGGGCGCGGCCACGGCGCTCCACGAGGCGCTCGGTGAGGGCGGGAAACGCCTCGACGCGCTCCAGCACCGCCGCCCGCACCGCGTCGAGATCCGGCGCTCCGGACACGCGCAGCAGGTAACAGGTGACGCTGACCGGCCGGGTCGGATAGGCCCGCTGGAAATCGAGCATGTAGCGGTCCATCCGGCTCAGCGGCCGGCCTCCCGCATGCATGTCGACCATCGACTCAGAGCGCACACCGGCCTCCTCGTTCCGAGACGCCGGCGCGGGCCGGCGCCAGGCCCATCCGGCCGCCGGGAGGAGCATCGTCCCGGTATCGGACAGGAAATGACGCTGGGTCGGTAACACCCTGTATGGGCGGTAACCTCAGGGCCGCACCCTACTGGTGGGCAGACGGCAGGCCGCGGGGTGGCGGCCAAGACCGCTCCAAGGTGCCGACGGCTGCGTCCGTCGGTAATAGAGCCGGCACCCCCGGTGCAGACGCACCCGCCAGAAATCCCCTAGGTCAGCCGGCAGCCAGGCCCGGGTCGCCGGCGAGGAAACGTCGGACATCTGACGATTCCGCCCGCAGGGCCAGCTCGACGGCCGCGGGCAGCGGCTCGAACAACGCGAGGCTCACCTGGCCCGCCGGCATCGTCCAGGTGCCCGCCGCCCGGCCGGCCACGAGCGCGATGGCGCGGAAGATGCCGTTGACGGTGACTATCGAGCGGTATGGGCCGGTCACCCAGTCGCGGGCCGCCCAGCCGTGCAGGATCGGATCGAACGGGCCGAGCAGCCGAGTGGGCAGAGAATCCGGGCTTACCTCGTCCCAGGGCAGGTCGCCCAGGCCGCGCGGGCGGCCAGCCAGGTCCACCAGCCCGGCACCGAGCGGCTCGGTACCGATCGGCTCGGTAAGGCCGGAGCCGGCGGCGAGGGCCAGCCCACGGCGCGCGTCGGTCAGCGGCAGCCCGGACCAGCTCGCCAGATCACGTTCGCCGGCCGGGCCGTGAGCGGCGAGATAACGCACCGCGAGCCGCACCAACGCCGTGTCGCGGTCACTCTCCGTTCCGCCAGTCTCGTCCTGCGCGGGCAGCGGCGTCCGGGACTCGTCGACGGCGGCCAGCGGCGCGGCGTCGAGTGCGTCCGAGGTTGCGGCCACCGGGCCGAGCCAGTCGCGGACCAGGACGTAGGCCTGTTCGGACCCGACGATCGGGCCGCGGACCAGCAGCCCGCGCAGGCTCGCCAGTCCCAGGATGTGGATCAGCGCCTGCCCGGCGACCGGAATACCCGCCGCGGCGAGCCGGTCCCGAAGCTGGGCTCGCGACAGTGGGCCGTCGTCGGCCAGCGCCCGTTCGACGAGGGCCACGCCGCGCTCGGCCTCGGCGGGTGACACGCCCTCCTCGCCAAGCCGGCGACGGACGTTCACCTCCTGACGGGGCGCGGTCAGCGCGTGCAGCCAGCCGTAGTCCTCGGCCCGGACCAGGTGCAGGGTGCCCCGGTTCAGCCAGGTCACGACGAGTCGGCGCTCGGCGAAGGCACGGTCGACGTCCGCGACGGTCAGCCCGGCGGCCCGGGACCGGATGGCGAGGCGCAGCCCGCGCAGGTCCTGCGCCTGCACCGCGAGCACGTGCCCGACGACCTGGACGACGGTCCGCACCCGCTGCGCGGCCGTGGGCCGGGCCGGCAGCGGGCTGGCCAGCAGCTGCGCGGCCACCCGCCGCATCGCGACGTCCGGTGGGATCACGACGCCAGCATGCCGTGCGCCTCCGACAGAACCGGCGGCCGGCGGCAGTCGGCCGATCCGGACCGGCCGCGGTTGGGAAGCTCGTAGCGGAACCGTAACGGCGGCGTCCTAGATTCGGGCCGGCGCTGCCCAGCTGGCCGGTTGCCACCGGAGCGGGGCGCCTGGACGCAGGGAGGCCGACCGTGGAGGTCGTCGAGTTCCGGCCGCGGCCCGCGCAGTTCGCGTGGACCTTCGGCGGGGTGGCCCCGATCCGGACGGTGAAGCCGGGCACCGTGCTGCGGCTGTGGACCGAGGACGCCTTCGGTGGGCGCCTGCGCACGACCTCCGACCTGCCGAGCAGTTCGCTGACGATGCCGTTCGTCAACCCACAGACGGGGCCGTTCTACGTCGAGGGCGCCGAACCCGGCGACACGCTCGTGCTGCACCTGGTCGAGCTCACCCCGGCCCGAGGCTGGGGCGCGTCGTCGACGATCCCGTTCTTCGGGGGCCTGACCGGCACGGACCGCACCGCCACGCTCGCGCCGCCGTTGCCGGAACGCACCTGGATCTACGAGGTCGACCGGGCGAAGAGCACGGTCACATTCACCGCTCTGTCCAGCGAGTTCCAGGTTGATCTGCCGATGTCACCCATGCTGGGCACCGTCGGCGTCGCACCGGCCGCTATGGAGGCCAGATCGGCGCTGGTCCCGGACCGGTTTGGCGGGAACATGGACACCCCGGAAATGCGGGCCGGCGCGACCTGCTATCTCGGAGTCAACGTCGATGGGGCGCTGTTCTCCATCGGAGATGGGCACTACCGGCAGGGTGAAGGCGAGGCCTGCGGCACGGCTGTAGAAGGCGCCATGGACGTGACCCTGATCGTGGAGCTCGTCAAAGGCCGGGCGCCACAATGGCCGCGGCTGGAAAGCGACACGCACTTCATCACCGTCGGCTCAAGCCGGCCGTTGGAGGACGCCTGGCGGATCGGCCAGGTGGAGATGGTCACCTGGCTGTCGGAGCTGTACGGGCTGGAGACGCTCGACAGTTACCAGTTGCTCAGCCAGATCAGCGAGGCCCCGCTGGCCAACGTGGTCGACGTCAACTACAGCGCACTCGCCAAGATCGCCAAGGCCTACCTGCCGCCGGTCGCCGCCTACGACGGGATGCACCGCTATCTCCGCGACCTCGCGGCGCGGATCCCGCCGCTCTGAGCTCCGGCTGCCAGCCGCGAGGCGGCTCTCTTAGCCCGGCTGGGTCAGCTTGGCGGTTCAGCAGGAGCGCACGCCCACGACGGCGAGCAGGAGCGACGTGATCGGGCCGCCCCGGTAGCACCGCGGTGCGGTCGGCGTGGCCGTCGGCGGCGAGGACGGTGCGGCGCTGGCCCCGGACGACGGACGGGCCGAGGCCCCGGCTGTCGGTCCAGCGGTGGTCCGGGCGACATCGGGCGCCGCCGTGGTGGCGAGATCGGGGGTCGCGCCCACACCCAGGCCCTGCACGGGTTCGGCCTGGACGCCGGACACCTGCTCGGCGCCCTGCCCGCCGACCGGTCCGCTCCCGCCGGCGCCGGCGCCGGCCAGGCTTCCCGGGCCGTCGGCGAGCGCGAGGCCACCCGGCGCCAGGTCGACGCCGCCGCTCTGGCCGGCGCTGCCACGTCCCTCGGTGGCACCGGTCCGGGAGCCGGAATGGTGGCCGAAAAGGACGATCGCGAGGCCCGCCACCACCAGCAGCAGCACGACGGCGCCGGCCACGGCGGCCAGCGGAGCCCGCCCGCCGCGACGCCCGTGCGTCCCGCCGGCCGGAAAGACACGCCCGAGGCGGCTCGGGGCCGCGATCGCCGTCACCTGTGCGGTCAGCCGCTCCAGTCCGGTCCGCCAGGCCGGCTGGGGTCGATGCCGCCGCCGGGCCGCCGACGAGGCCGGGCGCGGGACCGGGCCGGTCGCCTCGGCTGGCGGCCTCGGGTGTTCGGGGTCCGGCGCGGGCGCGCGGCTGACGACGGGTTCGTCAGCGCTGGGTCCGGCGGCGGCGCGCAGCCGTTGGGCGATCGCGTCGAGCGTGGCGGCGTCGATGATCTCGACGTCCTCGGCGGAGCGGGCGACGGCCGGATCCCACGGCTCGTCGACGATCTCGGCATCCCAGACCTCGAGGTCCGGATCGGGGCCAGCTCGATAACCCCGGGCGCGGCTGGCGGAGGCCGCGCCCAGTGGGCGGCCGGTGGCGCCTTCGCGCGCGCCGTCCTGCCGCCAGGGTCGACCAGACTGCCGGTCGGCCGTGCCGCTGCCATTTCCGTGACCCATGCGTCCCCGCCCCGGCGTCGCGGTCGAGCGGGTGGTGCGCCTCAGCGTTCGACTGGTGCGCGACCAAAGGGGACAGTTCCCGTGACGTCCGACGCCCTGTGATCCGGTGGCGATTTCAGGGCGAACACTATGAGCCGAAAGTCCCACCCACCACAAAAATAGGACAATTCGGCAGATCGACAGGCCGCGGTCCAGGTAGGTGGCCGGCGCGGCCATGGCGCTGGTCGGTCAAGATGTGGCGGTGAGCCCTGGACTTCCCGCCGCTGGCGGCGGGCGCTGGGTGAACGTCGCGCCCGAGCGGGTGGCCGGCTGGCTGGACCGGTTCGCCGAGCGGCACGGCTCGCTGACCTGGACGATCTCCCCTGTGACGATCGTCGCCACCGCCGCGGACGGTGCCGTCGCCGACTGCCAGGTCCCCCTTCCACCGCTGGCCGTCGAACCCGGCACGGCACCCGGGGCAGCACTGGCCGCGCACGCCGGCGTCGAGCGACGGGTCGGCGTGCTGCTGGTCCGGCTCGGCGGGTATGCGGCCGGGGTGTTCGAGGGCGACCGCCTGGTGGCCTCGAAGGTCGGCTCCCGGCAGGTGCACGGGCGCAGCTCCGCGGGCGGCTGGTCGCAGCAGCGGTTCGCCCGACGCCGCGAGGGGCAGGTCCGGGTGGCGCTCGGCGCGGCGGCGGACACAGCGGCCGGGCTGCTGCTGCCCGCGGTCCCCGGGCTCGCTGCCATGATCGTCGGAGGCGAGCGGCGCGCGGTCGGGCAGGTCCTCCAGGACCCACGGCTCGCGCCGCTGCGGTCGCTGGTCGCCGACCCGTTCCTGACGGTCCCCGACCCGCGTCGCCGGGTGCTGGAGGACGCTCCGACCCAGTTCCGCTGCGTCCGCATCCGCGTGGCCGAGTCGCTGGCGGCCGGCGGCTGACCGTTCGCGCAGGTCACCGAGACCGGACGGACGATTTGCCCGGGTCGAACGGATTAGCCCGGGAATGGCAATCGATCTATGACGGTTGTCACGTTCTTCGACAATGCGCGACCGAGCCGGCGCGCCGCGGAGAATGGCGTATCCGGATCACCACCGGCAGTGGCCGGGAATGCGAAGACAACGCACCCGGCCACGGTCCGCGCCGGATTCCGGTTATTCCCCCAGGGCGATGTGTGGAACCAACCGCGCACCCACGACGTGAGGTGGGTCACCACGGATCTCTGGTTTTGCGCCGTGGAATTCGTCCGGCATCGTGAGACGCGTGGTGCTCGGCACCCAGCTCCCCCGAGGTGCGGGCACCCCTGATCCGAGCCAGCCGTGGCCGTGAGAGGCGCTACGCGCGCCAGCCGCGGGCGGTCAGCGGGCCGGGATCCGCCGGCGTATTCCTGTAGCCGTGGAAAGGAATCTTCGTGTCCAGTGCGATGAAACGCCTCTGTCGACGAGCCCGCGTCGCCGTGTTCGCCTCGGCGGTCGTAGCCAGCGTGAGCGCCGGCATGGCCGCGGCCACTCCGGCCAGTGCCGCCGTCTCGGCGCCCCGCATGCTCTCGGCCCTCGTCGCCTGCCAGTCCGGCGCCAACCCGGGCGTGGTGACCCTCAGCGCGACCCAGCAGGACGCGGACGCCACCTCCGGCGCCGCCCACCACCCGTGCTGGAACAACGGGTCCTGAGGCCCGGCGCCCGCAGTGCCGCCGCCGGCGTCAGGACGTCTGGCGGCGGCGGCGCGCGATCTCGGCGAGAGCGACGCCGGCCGCGACCCCCGCGTTGAGCGACTCGACCTCGCCGGCCATCGGAATCCGGACCAGCAGATCGCAGTTCTCCCCGACCAGCCGGGACAGGCCACGACCCTCCGAGCCGATCACGAGCACGATCGGGTCGGTCGCGGCCGCCAGGTCGTCGAGGCTGACGTCCGCGTTCGCGGCGAGCCCGACGACGACCAGGCCGCCGTCGGCGTACGACCGCAGCGTCCGGTTCAGGTTGGTGGCCCGGGCCACCGGCAGCCGCGCCGCGGCTCCGGCGGAGGTCTTCCAGGCCGCCGCGGTCATCCCGGCGGCGCGCCGCTCGGGCACGACGACGCCCTGCGCCCCGAACGCGGCGGCGGAGCGGACGACGGCGCCGAGGTTGCGCGGGTCGGTCACCCCGTCGAGCGCGACCAGCAGGCCAGGGTCGCTCGCCCGCGCCCGCGCCAACAGGTCGTCGGGGTGCGCGTACCGGAACGGCGGGACCACCAGCGCGAGCCCCTGGTGCGGCGCCACCCCGCAGAGGCGGTCCAGCTCGAAGCGGCCGATGTCCACGACCGCCATGCCGGCTCGGCCGGCGAGCTTGCGGGCCTCGGTCAGGCGCTCGTCGAACTCAAGTCCTCCGGCGACGTACAGCGTCGCGGCCGGGATACCGGCCCTTAGCGCCTCGACGACCGCGTTACGCCCGACGACGAGCTCGTCGGTCTCCCCGGGGCGCCGGCCAGCCGGCCCGCCGCGACCGGTGGCGGCCCCGTCGCGCTGACCGGTGTTGCCCGCCCGCGCCGGACCACCGTCACGCTGACCCGTGTGGCCGGCCCGCGCCGGACCACCGTCGCGGGCACCGGTTGGCCGCGCGGTCGACCCGGCACGGGTGCTCGTGGTCTCGGACCGCGCCGCCGCGTTCGCGCGCCGCTGCGCCGGGTGGCCCTTGCGCATCTCGGCTGGCGGCGTCGCGCCCTTGCCTTCCAGAGCCCGGCGCCGCTGGCCACCGCTTCCGATCGACGCGCCCTTGCGGTGCGAGCCGGCCTTCGCCGCCCGGCCGCCCTGGCCGCCGCGCGCCACGCCTCCCCCACCCCGCCGTGCCGTCGCCATCGTCGGGTCACCCTTCGTCGTCAAGCCTAGAAATCACAAGGCTACCCGGCCGGTCACCCGGGGCGCCCCGGCCGGGCCCGTCAGCCCGCGCCGGCAGCCCTCGGTCGGGTGGCGCCCGGCCTCGGTCGGCCACCGTGGCCCGGGGCATACCGGAGAAATTGCCTATCTCCGCCACGATCAGTAATCATTGGCGACATGCCAGCGCGGCCCGCGGGCCCACCGTCCGTCCACAGCGCACGTGTCCGTGGGCGCACGAACGAGCGTGACTGCACCGGGAAGCGGAACGAAACCGCGCTTGCATCAACGGATTCCCGCCGGTTGATCGCGGCCATCGACGGACCTGGGCCTATGCTGCGAAGATTCTCCCCTGACTGCCCCGGCTCCCCGGGCTGGTCGGAGAGACGCCGGATCAACCGCGACGGTCGGGAGGCACGACAATGGTGGCGCGCACGCCGTCTGGCCGCGGCGGGGGCCGGCCGCCGACGGCTTTGCCATCCCCCGCCCGGCCGCGCGGCACCCGCGCGCTGGAACTCCCGACCGTGAGATGCCAAGAGAGTCGACGTATGGGACGCCGGGCCGGGAACTCCTGCTCGCCGCGCCCCGGGCAGCTGCGCCGCGAGTCGCGGTGGGCCCCGGAGCGGCGCCTGGTCCGCCGATTGAGAACGGGATGACCGTGGAGCACGACGCCGCTGGAAGCTACGACGTCGGCGGATCCGGCTATCACGGCGGGTCTTACGACGGCGGGTCCGGCTACGACCTGCCTGAACGCGGCATGCCGGAGAGAGGACGGTCCCTGATCGACGAGCGCACGAACCGCTGCCCGCGCTGCGCCGTCGTCCTCTACGGCGACGCGCGGTACTGCGACTCCTGCGGCTTCGCGCTGCAGGGCCCACCAGTGGTCAGCGGCGACTCGGATCACCGGGAGAAAGACCTCGGACAGATCGCCGGGGTCTGCGACCGCGGCGTCCGGCACGCCACCAACGAGGACGCCATGGGCGTCGCCGAGGTGTTCGGGACGATGATCGCCGTCGTCTGCGACGGCGTGTCGACGACGCCGGGCTCCGGCGAGGCGTCAGCGGCCGCGGCCGCGACGGCGACCACGATCCTGGCCGACGCGGTGCGCGCGCACGGCCCGGGCCGGGCGGTCCCGGTCGGCCGGCCCGGTGACGTGCTCGACGTCCTGGAACCGGGAGACGAGGACGACTACCACGACCCGGTGACGCTGCCGGCCGCGGTCGTCGGCGGCTTCGGCCCGGAAGAGGCGGAGCTGGCGCTGCACCACGCGGTGCACGCGGCCCAGGACATGATCGCCCAGCTCAGCGCGGCGGAGGGCCGGATGGCACCGTCGTGCACGATCGCCGCGGCCATCATCTCGCCGCCGGTCGCGGGCGGCCCCAGGACGGTGACCATCGGCTGGGTCGGCGACAGCCGGGTGTACCTGCTGGGCCCACGCTGGTCGGAGCGGCTGTCCGCGGACGACACCTGGGCGGCGGAGGCGGCCCGCGCCGGCCTCATCCCGGCCTCCGAGGCCGAGACCCACCGCAGGGCGCACACGTTGACCCGTTGGCTCGGCGGCGACGCCGAGGACGTGGCCCCGCACACGGCCGTCTTCCCGATCGAGGCGCCCGCGACGATCCTGGTCTGCAGCGACGGCCTGTGGAACTACGCGTCCCGGCCCGACGTCATGGCGGCCATCGTCAACCAGCTGCCACCGGACGCCACGGCCGTCGAGGTCGGGCGCCACCTCATCGAGTTCGCGATCGACCAGGGTGGGCACGACAACATCACCGTGATCACGGCACGCGTGGACCGTTGAGAGGCCAGTCACCCGGAGGTCACCTGGCCGGCTGTGCGGGTGAGCACGGGTGGGCCAGTGTTGGTCGCCGGAAGGCCACTGCGACACTAGAGGCCGTTCCGGCGGCTGACCTGGCGGCGTCCGTCACGAGGCCGGCAGGGGCTATGACATCTCAGCGGGCAACAAGGCAACCCGTCGGCTACTACAGATGCCGGTGCAGATCGACAATCCAACAACGGGTACGGTTCGTCAGAGGAATCGAGGTCGGCCAGAGTGACGGGGGCCTTCCCGTCGCAGGGCCGGCCAGGACCGTCCGGGTGAAGGTGATCAGGTGAGCGCACGCTGCCCGGAGGGGCACCTGTCCCAGGATCCCGACTACTGCGATCAGTGCGGCCTCCGCATCACGAGTGGTCAGGACAGTTACGGCTACCGGTCTGACGACCGTGGCGCGCCCGTCGGCTCCTACGGGGGCGGCTCGGGTCGCGGCGGCGGCGGCGGTGGCACTGGTGCCGGGTACGACCCCCTAGGCATCCGTCGCGGGGGTGAGCCAGCCGGTCGCGGTACGCCGCGCGGCGGCGACCCGTACGGCGGGGAGCAGTACGACAGCGGTTTCGGAGCCGGCTATGACGACCGCCCGGCGCGGTCGTCCTACGGCGCCGATTCCTACGACCAGAGCGGCTACGGGTCGCCTCGGGGCGGCCGGGATGGCCGCGCCGCCGAGGGCTTCGAGGGCCGGGAGGCCGGCGGAGCCCGCGGTGGGCGGGACGACCCGGACGCCGGCTATGGCCGTGGCGGCCGCGACGGCGGTGGGCGCGGCGCTCCCGCCGATGCCGACGGGTACCAGTCATCGCGCGGCGGCCGGGACGACTTCGGCGGCCGTGGCGGCGACCAGTACGGCCGTGACGGCGGCGAGACCGCCTACGCGCGCGGCGGCCGGGACGACCGTGACGGCTACGGCGGCGGGCGCGGCGGCCGGGACGCGGCGGCCGGCGACGGCGGACGCGGCTACGACTCCGACCCGCTCGGCGTGGCCGACCGGGGTGGTGCCCGCGCGGCCGGCCGGTACCCGCAGTGCCCGAACTGCCGTGCCTACTACGAGCCCGGCGCTCGGTTCTGCGAGAACTGCGGCCTGGACTTCACCACCGGGCACATGCCGGGTGCCGGCCCGGCCGGGTCCGGCCGCCGCCAGACCGACCCACCGGTCGACGGCGGTTACGGCGAGCCGGTCATCACCGGGAACGCGGCCAACTGGAACGGTGGAGGCGGCGCACCGGTCGCGACCACCTGGGAGGCCGTCGTCGAGGCCGAGCGGGACTACTACGACAGCGGCGACGACCACCGGGTCCCGTTCCCGTCGTTCTACCCGCGCCGGGTGTTCCCGCTGTCCGGGCCGCGGCTGCTGGTCGGCCGGCGCAGCGAGTCCCGCGGCATCCACCCGGAGATCGACCTGTCGGGCGCCCCGGAGGACCCGGGTATCTCGCGCGCGCACGCGGTCTTCGAGCGGCAGCCGGACGGCGGCTACGCGCTGCTGGACCCGGGCTCGACCAACGGCACCCGGCTGAACGACGAGCCGGAGCCGATCGAGCCCCACGGGCCGGTCCCGCTGCAGGACGGCGACCGCGTCTACCTGGGCGCCTGGACCCGCATCACCATCCGCGCCCGTTAGTCGAACCAAAAGGTAAAGGCCTCCACCCAGCTGGGTGGAGGCCTTTACCTTTGGTGGTTCAGGCGGGTTGGTGGTTCAGGCGAGGTGCCAGCGTTGGCCCTCGCCGGTGTCGTCGACGATGATGCCGGCGTCGCGCAGGCGGTCGCGGATCGAGTCGGCCTCGGCGTAGTCGAGGCGGGCCCGGGCCGACGAACGCAGGTCCCGCACGATCTCCATGACGCCGTCCAGCGCCGCGCGCACCTGGCCACCGGCGGCCGGCCACTGCTTCACCGGGTCGAGCCCGAGGACGGTCAGCATCCGGCGGACGACGACCAGCCAACCGGCGAGCTCCCCTCTGTGGGTCTTCGACAGCACGAGGTTCCCCTCGGCCACGGCCCCGAACAGCGCGGCGAGCGCACGGCTGACCCCGAGGTCGTCGTCCAGCGCGGCGGAGAAGGCCGCCCAGGCCGCCGCCGGAGACGCCGTGCCAGCTGGCCCGGCAGCGGCCCGGCCCTGCGGCCGGCCCTTTCCCCGGCTCTTGGCCGGGCGCGGCGCGGCCGCGGGCGATGCCTCCGCGGCGAGCGAGGCGGCCTCCTCCGGGCTGCCGAGGATGTCCAGGGCGTTGCGGACGAAGGTCTCCACCCGGCCGTACCCGGCGGCCGACTCGGCGAGCGCGTCGGGGCTGTACTCCAACGACGAGCGGTAGTGCGCCGACAACAGGTGGTAGCGCAGCACCTGCGGGCGAACCTGGGCCAGCGCATCGGTCACGAAGAACGAGTTGCCCAGCGACTTGGACATCTTCGTGCCACCGGTGGTCAGCAGCCCGACGTGCATCCAGTACCGGGCCATCTCCGGCTCGCCTGACCCGTCATGGGCCCGCGCCGCGGACGCGCAGACCGTCTGCGCCCGTTCGTTCTCGTGATGCGGGAACACGAGGTCCAGCCCGCCGCCGTGGATGTCGAAGACGTCACCCAGGTACTTGCCGGCCATCGCCGAGCACTCGAGGTGCCAGCCGGGCCGCCCGGAGCCCCACGGCGAGTCCCAGGCCGGCTCGCCCGGCCTCGCCGCCTTCCACAGCGCGAAGTCGCGCGGGTCCTCCTTGCCCGCCTCGACCTCCGCCGAGGCCTGCATGGCGTCCGGCCGCTGGTTGGACAGAGCGCCGTAGTCGCCGAACCGGCCGACCCGGAACCACACGGACCCGTCGCCCTCGTAGGCGTAGCCCGCCGCCATCAGCTCGCCGATCAGGGCGAACATCTCCGGGATGTGGCCGGTCGCGCGGGGCTGGATCGTCGGCGGCAGGATGCCGACGGCCCGGTAGGCGTCGTCGAACGACCTGGTCTCCCGGGTCGCGAGCTCCCAGACCGAGACGCCTTCCCGGTCCGCGTTGACGATGATCTTGTCATCGATGTCCGTGACGTTCTGCACGTAGGTGACGGCGTAGCCGGACTCGAGCAGCCAGCGTCGCAGCAGGTCGAACGCGACCGCCGAACGCAGATGGCCGACGTGCGGAGCGGACTGAACGGTCGGCCCACACACGTAGACGCCCACGTGGCCGGGGCGCAGCGGCTCAAAAGGCCGCACGCGCCGCGTACGCGTGTCGTAGAGGTGCAGGCTCATCTGTCAAGAGTAGCGGCGATCGTCTCGAAGGGCGCTTGCGCGCCCGCTCGACGATCGCTGTCGGGCGGTTTGCGCCCTCCGGCACTCGATGTCCAGGGCCCGGAAATCTGGGCCGATGCTCGTTCAGCCTTGGCACCGTGGCCAGATTGCGCTCGGAGCCAGGCCGCGCTCGGGTGGCAGGTTGCGCTCGGGTGGCAGGCGCGGGGTCGGGTCAGCCGGTGGTGAGGACGCGGGTGGGGCTTATGCGGATGACCACGCGGATGGCGTCCGGGCCGTCCCACTTGTAGGGCTCGCCGGTGTACTTGACGGCCAGGCGGTCGATCAGGTCGCGGCCGCCCTCCTCGGTCAGGGTCGCCGTGCCGCGGATCTCCACGTAGGAATACGGGTCGTGCTGGTCGAGGAACATGAGGGCGACGCGCGGATCTCGGTCGATGTCGCGCTCCTTGGCCCGGCCGCGCACCGTCGAGAGCAACAGGTCGTCGCCGTCCCGCTCGATCCACAGCACCGTAAGCCGTGGTGACCCGTCCGACTGCAACGTCGCCAAGGTCACGTAGGTCGGCGCGTCCGCCAGCGTCCTGACCTTTTCCGGCAGCCGTTCACCCATACACGCTCCTGAAGTCCCGCCGCGCCGCGAATCGCGATCAGGCCAACGATTCCACCGTCGAACCGGCGAAACGCGACGACCCGATGCCAGCCTGGCATCTGGCCCGTCGCGGTGAGTCGGCGGGCCCTCGCTCAGCCGCGGAGACGCACGCCGGCTCAGCCGCCGAGACGCGCCGGCTCAGCCGGCGAGGCGGGCGACAAGGGCCGTCGCGATGGCCGCGAGTCCCTCGCCGCGGCCGGTGAGACCCAGGCCGTCCGTCGTCGTCGCGGAGACGCTGACCACCGCGCCACCGAGCGCGGTGGCCATGGCCGCCGCGGCCTCGTCGCGGCGCTTGGCCATCCGCGGCCGGTTGCCGACGACCTGGACCGCGACGTTGCCGATCGTCCAGCCGTCCTCGGCGAGGAGCCGGGCCGTCTCGCCGAGCAGCGCCGCGCCGGACGCGCCGGACCACTCGGGACGATCGGTGCCGAAGACCTTGCCAAGATCGCCGAGCCCGGACGCGATCAGCAGCGCGTCACAGGCCGCGTGCGCGGCCACGTCACCGTCAGAATGACCGGCCAGACCGGTCTCGCCGTCCCACTGCAGGCAGGCGACCCAGCACGGCCGGCCCTGTTCGAACGGATGGACGTCGACACCGACCCCCACCCGGGGCAGCGCGATCGCGGCGGCCGTCGCCGGCGTCACACCGGCGGCCATCAGGACCGTCCCGACTCGGCCAGCGGGCGGCGGGCCAGCAGAGCCTCGGCGAAGACGAGGTCGATCGGCCGGGTGACCTTGAACGCCTCCTCGGCGCCGGGGATGGTCGTCACCGGCACCCCCAGCCGCTCCACCAGGCCCGCGTCGTCGGTCACCGCCGGGCCGTCGTCGGAGTTGGCGTAGGCGGCCTCCAGCACCTCACGACGGAAGCCCTGCGGAGTCTGCACCGCGCGCAGGCCATCCCGCGTCGGCGTGCGCAGCACCCGGCCCTGGGCGTCGACCTCCTTGACGGTGTCGGCGACCGGCAGCACCGGGATGACCGCTGGCTGGCCGCCGAGCACCGCCGCGGCGACCGCGTCGACCAGCGACGGAGGGGTCAACGGACGTGCCGCGTCATGCACCAGCACGACCCGGATGTCGTCGTCGAGGGCCCGCAGCGCGCCGCGCACCGAATCGACCCGCTCGGCGCCGCCGGCCAGCACCCGGACGTCCGGGCCCAGCAGCCGGCTGACCACCTCGACCAGGGTCGGCGGAGCGGCGACGACGATCTGCGACACCAGGTCGGCCGCGGCCAGCGCCTGCACGGCGTGCACGAGCATGGGCCGGCCACCCAGCGGCCGCAGCGCCTTCGGCACGCCGCCGCCCAGTCGTTCCCCACGCCCCGCGGCCGGGACCACGACAGCGACCCGCGCCTCCGGCCCGGTCACCGCTGTCCTCGCTCGATCTCAGACCTCACCAGCATCCAGTCCACCAGACAGACCGCCGGCCGCCCCGAACCGGACGACCCGATAAACGTGAGCCGAACCTACCGGCCACCCCCGCCCGCCACAAACGCCGAACCCCCCAGCTCATTGCCACCCGCCACGCCACCCGCCACCAGCGGCTTCGCCCGGGCCACCACCGGCGGGACGCCAGCCCACCCCAGGACCGAAATCCGCCCACAAACAGCAACGAGCCACGGAAGCCGCCGACCAATCCAGCCGACAGCCGGACGACCCAACAGAACCGGAATCGGCGCCGATCGCGTGATCACCGCGTTGTCACCGAAGGCTTGATCGCCGGTTATGCCCTCCCGCGGTCGCTAACCGGCCGGGTTGACGACCGCAGGAGGGCCGAAACCACGATCAGGTGCGCGGGCCCGGCCATAGCGCACGCCTGTGGCGCGGGATGCGCCACCGCGCGGAGGCCGAGGGTCGTCGAAGTCGGGCCCTCGGAGCTTCCGAGAAGCCGACCTCGCCGAAGGCGCCCGAAACGACACGCGGGTCACCTACCGTCGGCCATGCCGGCGGAAGGTGACCCGCGTCCCACTATTCACGCCCGAGCGGTCGAGCGAAGCCCGACATCTGGAGGTCCGAGAGTCATCCCCCCGGGGCAGACATCAGCTGATCGACGAACCGGGAACCCGCCCGAAGGGCAGCGAGCACGGTTCATCCGTCAACCAGCAAGCACCTCGTCGAGCATCGCCTCGGCCTTGTCCTCGTTGGTGCCCTCGGCGAGGGCCAGTTCGCTGACGAGAATCTGGCGGGCCTTGCTCAGCATCCGCTTCTCGCCGGCGGACAGCCCGCGCTCGCGGTCCCGCCGCCACAGGTCGCGGACGACCTCGGCGACCTTGTTGACATCGCCGGAGGCCAGCTTCTCGAGGTTGGCCTTGTACCGACGCGACCAGTTGGTCGGCTCCTCGGTGTGCGGCGCGCGCAGCACCTCGAAGACGCGCTCGAGCCCATCCTGGCCGACGACATCGCGTACGCCGACCATGCCGATGTTGTCGGCCGGTACGCGCACGGTCAGGTCGCCCTGAGCCACCTTGAGCACGAGATAGAGTTTCTCTTCACCTTTGATGACGCGCGTTTCAATCGCATCGATGAGAGCAGCCCCGTGATGCGGGTAAACGACGGTCTCGCCGACTTGGAAAGCCATGTGTCACGTGCCCCTTCCGCCTCTACCAGCGTAACACGCACGCATCGCTGCAGGTCAGACGCATGCTGGGTCGCGTTGATCCAGTAGCGGCCGCGGGCCGGCGCACCGGAGCGTTCTGACCACTCTCCGCAGACCACGAACACCCCCCGGCGCGGCCTCGCGTCGAGGGGTCTCGGACCACCGGCCGAACTGACCGAACTGTCCGATCTCGGCCCCGACCTGCTGAAACGCGCGCCACACCGGTCGGGACAGCCAACGCCCCGGTCCGCCCTGGCCAGGCGGACCGCCGCTCGGCCGACGCCTACACCGTCGCAGCTGGATCCCCCCACGGCCGCTCGGCACGCCGCGGAGATCTCGAACACGGCGAACACTTCGGCGCGTCACATTCCCGAGACGAGCGCGACGTCGAGCCCAAGCCCCGAACGCGCCGGCAATACGGTTGCGGGGTGTAGCGAGGTGGTTGACAAAACCAGGATTTCTGTGCCGCGCCGACCAACCACTGGTCAGCCAGCATCGCGGGATCCGGTCGCCCGCTCGCTTCTTGATCGGTCGACGTCATCGACCGGTCATGGGAACAGGACGATCCACGGCGGCGGCAATCAGCCTGGAATGAATCCCGCCGGCCCCCCAGACCGAGCCGCTCCAAGCCCGGCAATCGCCCCACCAGGCATGGCTGACGCCGCCGAGCACGCGGGGCAGACGGGCAAGCCCCACCCCGCCGAGCCACACCGGGCTGAGTCCGACCTGGTGGCCCCGGATCCTGGCCGTCCCAACCACCGTGCGTGATTCGCCCGGTCCAGCGCCGTTCCGGGTCCAGCGCCGCTCCCACGGGCCGGAGTCCGCCCAGCGCCAGGGTCCACCCGGCACCAGGGTCCACCCGGCCTGCTCCCCCCTGGCGCTAGGCGGGGCCCCGCTCGCCCGGTCTGCCAGACGGTGACACGGGGGTAGCTGGGAGGCACACCGGGTCAGTTTTGCCCCCCGGCGGGGAGGTTGGGATCACACCGCGCCCGTTGGAAGCGCCAGCGCGAGGCGCGTGCGGATAACAGGTGGCTAGTCTTAGCGCCGAGCAGCCCAAGGCGCCCCCCGCGCGGCCGTGGCACCGGCCCGGAAGGTCCCGCGGCTGCACCACTGGACCAGCGTGGGCGCCCGACCGGGTGCCGGCGCCCGCACGACAGGAGTCACCGAGCCGTGAGCCGCCGTCTGGGGGCGCGCAGCATAGCCTTCCCGCGCCGTCCCGTCGTTTCGCCCGCCCTGCCCACCTCGCCCGCCGTCGCGGCCATGCACGGCCAGACACGGGAGGGGGCCGCGGCCCATCCGTTGCGGCGTGGCGCGGTGATGCTGGCCGCCGCCGCGCTGCTCGGCGCTCCCGCGCTCGCGGCGTGCGCCAGCGGCAACGACGCGATGACGAACCTCGCGCGCACGACGACGAACACCGCCAACGGTGCCGTCGGCACGATCAACCTGCGCAACGTCTACGTGGCCGGCCCGGTCAGCCAGGGCGGCGACGCCCAGGTGATCTCCGCCCTGTTCAACGGCGGAAGCCAGGACGACGCGCTGGTCGCCATCTCGTCGCCGGACGCGACCGGGGGCACCCCGGGCAGCCCGGCGACCCTGGCGCCGGCCGGCGGCCAGATCTACATCGCCAACGGCTCGGCCCCGACGCTGACCGGCCTGAAGAAGAACCTGCCGATCGGCACCGCGACCAAGGTGACCTTCACGTTCGCCAAGGCGGGCGCCGTCACCCTGGACGTGCCGGTCGAGGCACCGCTGCCGGGCGCGTCCGCCGCGCCGTCGGTGACCGCCGCGGCCACCACCGCGGCCGCGACCCCGACGGCAACCGGGACGGCCCTCACGGGCGTGACGCCGACCGCCGGCGCCTCGGCGACGACCGGGCTCGTCCCGACCGTCGCGCCGACGGTCACCGCCACTCCCTGAACCCACGGCACGCCGTGAGCGGCCCAGCCGGCTGAACAGGCCGGGCCGCTCACCGCTCCGGCCGGCTCAGCGCCGGCGGGGCTGGCGGGCCACCGTCGATAGTTCGTCGACCGAACGCGCCGGACGGCGCACGACTCAGACCGGCCCGGTATCGGCCAGACCTGGCGGCGTGCCAGCCATCTGAGCGGGCCGAGCGGCTTGTGGCATCGGCCGAGCCCGCGCCGGCCAGACATGTCGGACCCGACGGCTACGGTCAGCGGCATGGCGGTTGTGGGTTCCAGCGGCAATGCGTCGGCCAGCGGCAGTGGGTCGGCGAGCAGGCGGGCGGCCGGCGGCGCGTCCGGCCGGTCGCGGGCCGACGGCGGCTTCCGCTGCAGCGAGTGCGGGGCCGAGTCGATCCGGTGGGCCGGGCGATGCCCGCGCTGCCAGGCGTGGAGCACGCTCGAGGCGCAGAAGGCCCCGCCGCGCCGGGCCGCCGTCGCGGGTTCTGGCGCGACCGCCCCGGCGACGGTGACGACGCCGGCCAAGCCGGTCACCGAGGTCGACCCGTCGCCCGCCGCCCGCAGATCGACCGGGGTCGACGAGCTCGACCGGGTGCTCGGCGGTGGCGTGGTCCCCGGCGCCGTCATCCTGCTCGCCGGCGAGCCCGGGGTCGGCAAGTCGACGCTGTTGCTGGAGGTCGCGGCGCGCAGTGCCCAGGCCGGCCACCGGGCCCTCGTCGTCACCGGTGAGGAGTCTGTCGCCCAGGTGCGGCTACGGGCCGGGCGCACGGGCACCCTGCACGCCGACCTGTGGCTCGCGGCCGAGACCGACCTCGGCGCGCTGCTCGGTCACGTCGAGGAGGTCCAGCCGACGCTGCTGGTCGTCGACTCGGTGCAGACGATCTCCGCCGCAGGGGTGGACGGTGTCGCCGGAGGCGTCACGCAGGTCCGCGAGGTCGCGGCGGCGCTGATCCGCGCGGCCAAGGCACTGGGCCTGGCGACGATCCTGGTCGGGCACGTGACGAAGGACGGCTCGGTGGCCGGGCCGCGGCTGTTGGAGCACCTCGTCGACGTGGTGCTGCATTTCGAGGGTGACCAGCAGACCGCCCTTCGGATGATCCGTTCCGTCAAGAACCGGTATGGGCCGACCGACGAGGTCGGCTGCTTCGAGATGAACGAGAACGGGATCTGGGGCATCGCCGATCCGAGCGGGCTGTTCCTGTCCCGGGGCGCGACGGCGAGCGCCGTGCCCGGCGTCTGCGTGACGGTCATGGTGGAGGGACGCAGGCCTCTGGTCGCGGAGGTGCAGGCGCTGGTGGCACCGCAGAGCTACGGGCGCGGGGGCGCGGGCGCGCCCGCGCCCCCGCCGCCCAGGCGGGCCGTCTCCGGGCTCGACGGCTCCAGGGTCGCGATGATCACCGCGGTGCTGCAGAAGCGCTCGGGCTTCGGGATGCTCGGCGGCGCGGACATCTTCACCGCGTCGGTCGGAGGGGTGAAGCTGCACGAGCCGGCCGCCGACCTGGCCGTCGCGCTGGCCATGGTGAGCTCCGCCCAGGACCGAGGCGTCCCGTCGGACCTCATCGCCCTCGGCGAGGTCGGGCTGACCGGCGAGATCCGCTCGGTCAGCGGCATCGAGCGCCGCCTCGCCGCCGCCGCGCGTCTCGGGTTCCGCCGCGCGCTCGTCCCTCGCCTGTCCGGGCTGGTCCCGGAGGGCATGACTGTCACCGAGGCGACAGATCTCAATGCCGCGATCGCGAACATGTACGACGGATAGCGAGAAGGACGGGGCAACAACCCCGCTCGCCGTACTTCTAGTGGGCTTCCCGTTACCCGTCCGCCCCCGCCCGTGATGAACAGGCCTGGAAATCCTCGAGCGACGAGCTCCGTACAGCCTGTAGGTCACCACAAACAGCGCATTCAGCCCGATGTTCAGCGGCCCGCCGGAGTACCCGAGTCGGAGGCCGTCCGTAGTGGTACCGAGCGCCTGGATACGATTACCACCGCGGCAGGAGATCACCCTTCGGTCGACGAGACAAAGTGGGTCGTCCCGAGGGTCTCGGTAGGGAGTAGAGGAACCTGATGGCAGGACCACCCGGGGATGAGGCCTTCCGGACCACGCTCGCCGCGGTGGCGCCGGGAACCCCCTTTCGGGACGGCCTCGAGCGCATCCTCCGCGGCCACACCGGCGCGCTGATCGTCCTCGGCCACGACAAGGTCGTGGAGGGGGTCTGCACCGGCGGCTTCCAGCTGGACGTCGAGTTCTCCGCGACCCGCCTGCGCGAACTGGCCAAGATGGACGGCGCCATCGTCGTCTCCACCGACCTGAACCGGATCGTGCGGGCCGCGGTCCACCTGGTGCCCGACCCGACGATCCCGACCGAGGAGTCCGGCACCCGCCATCGCACCGCCGAACGGGTGGCCCGCCAGACCGCCCTGCCGGTGATCTCGGTGAGCCAGTCGATGCGGATCATCGCGCTGTACGTCGGCGGCCGCCGCTACGTGCTGGATGACTCGGCCGCGATCCTCTCCCGGGCGAACCAGGCGCTGGCGACCCTGGAGCGCTACAAGCAGCGCCTCGACGAGGTCGCGGGCACGCTGTCCGCGCTGGAGATCGAGGACCTGGTCACCGTCCGGGACGCGATCTCGGTGCTGCAGCGCCTCGAGATGGTCCGCCGGATCGCGGACGAGATCGAGGGCTACGTCGTCGAGCTCGGCACCGACGGCCGGCTGCTGTCGCTCCAGCTCGAGGAGCTGATGGCCGGCGTCGAGACCGAG
This sequence comes from Pseudofrankia inefficax, assembly GCF_000166135.1. Classification (NCBI taxonomy): domain Bacteria; kingdom Bacillati; phylum Actinomycetota; class Actinomycetes; order Frankiales; family Frankiaceae; genus Pseudofrankia; species Pseudofrankia inefficax. The sequence goes on along the minus strand of NC_014666.1, from coordinate 465,270 downwards.
CGTGAGCTGACGGTGCGCGACTACCAGCCCGTCGGCGCGAAGGTCGGCTCCCCGGCCGAGGTGCTCACCGACCTGGCCGCGATGTCCGCCACCGATCTGCTGGACCTGACGGCGCTGGCCCGCGCGCTCGGCTTCGGCTCGGGCGCGGATGCCCTGGACCGCCAGATCAGCCCCCGGGGCTACCGGATGCTCGCCAAGATCCCCCGCCTGCCCCGGCTGATCGTCGACCGCCTGGTCGACCACTTCACCACGCTGCAGAAGCTGCTAGCCGCCGGTGTCGACGACCTCCAGGCTGTCGAGGGCGTGGGCGAGACCCGCGCCAAGGCCGTCCGCGAAGGCCTGTCCCGCCTGGCCGAATCCTCCATCCTGGAGCGCTACGCCTAGCACCCCCGAGCCGCGGCCAACACCGGAACCGCACCACGCCGTGGCCCGCCGGAGAGCCCATTCTTGATCGCCGTTTCGGCCCTCCATGGGTCGTAAAGACGCCTCGATCGCAACCACCCGAGGGCTCAAACGGCGATCAAGAAGCGGCAGGCGACGTCCGATGGCGGAATGTTCGCGAGTTCTATATTCGGATTGCCATGATTTGGCTTGTTTGTCCGTATCTATCTATCGGCGACGGGTCGGGTTGACCACCTCAGCCGGATCGGTCGACGGACTAGTCAACCGCCCGCCGGCCGAGCCAAGGGCCTGCCGGCCGGCCCAGGGCGTACTGGCACGATGGCAAACGATGAACGGTAACCAGGACGGACGCACCGACGCCGCCGTCGCTCACCTGCCAGCCGCCGGCCTCGTCGGGGATGCCGCCGGTACCTTCGGCGGCGCTCACAAGACCGAGGACGGCGAGCGACCGTTCGCCGAGCCGGTGCTGGAGTGGTTTGGCCTGGTCGCGCGGGAGCTCCCCTGGCGGCGGCCCGAGGCCGGGCCGTGGGCGGTGCTGGTCAGCGAGGTCATGCTGCAGCAGACGCCGGTCAACCGGGTGCTGCCGGTCTACGAGGCCTGGCTCGCCAGATGGCCCGATCCGGCCGCCCTCGCCGCCGAGCCCTCGGGTGAGGCGGTGCGGATGTGGGGCAGGCTCGGCTACCCGCGTCGGGCCCTGCGCCTGCACCAGGCGGCCACCGCGATCGTCGAACGGCATGGCGGCGCGGTCCCGGACAACCTGGATGATCTGCTCGCCCTGCCAGGCATCGGCACCTACACCGCGCGGGCGGTGACAGCGTTCGCCTTCCGACAGCGGCAGCCGGTGATCGACGTGAACGTCCGCCGTCTGGTCGCTCGGGCCATCGAGGGCCGGGCCGAAGGACCAGTTGCCGTGAGCCGGAAGGATCTCGCCCTCGTCGAGGATCTGCTGCCGGCCGACGCGGAGACGGCGGCCCGGGCCAGCGCCGCGTTCATGGAGCTCGGGGCGCTCGTCTGCGTCGCCCGGGCACCGCGGTGCGCGGGCTGTCCGGTGCGGGAGCGGTGCGCCTGGCTGCTCGCCGGCAGCCCGCCGGCCGACGGCCCGGCCCGCAAGCCGCAGGGCTACGCCGGAACCGACCGCCAGGTCCGCGGCCGTCTGCTCGCGGTGCTGCGCGAGGCGGACGGGCCGGTCCACGCGACGCTGCTCGACGCAGCCTGGGACGAGCCCATCCAGCGCGACCGCGCGTTGCGCGGCCTCTTGGACGACGGTCTCGCCGTCGTCCTCTCGCCGGGCGTCTTCGCGCTTCCCGGCGACGCGCAGGCCGGCTAGCTCTCGACCCAGTCTCGAACCTTCAAGCCGAGCCCGTGATCAGGCCGTGCACGGCGGCGGCGGTCGCCGGATGGGTGGCCAGAAGCGCCGCGACGGTGTTCGTGCTCCGGCCGGCTCGGTCAGACCATTCGACAGGTTGCTCGTGCCTGGTCGCGGTGATCGCCGACCACTCGCCGGTAACTCCCAGCAACGCGGCCACCGCGTCGGTGGCAGCCGGGTATCGGCCGAGCAGGGTCACCACCGTCGGGGCGGTCGGGCGGCGCACGGTGCCAGCGGGCGACGAGCCGACGTTCGAGCTGGCCGCGGCGCTCGTCGGCCCAGCCACCGGCGAGCGCTCCGACCATGGTGGCGTCCAGGCGTCCAGGTCCGGGAGGCCGGAGGGGAAGGTGCGGGCCGCCTCCCGGACGAGCGTCGAGACGTGGTCGGCGGCGTCCTTCCGCAAGGCCGCGATCAGCGTCGGCAGCCACGGAAGCAGCACCGCGTCGGGCAGGCTGGCGAACGCCTTGGAGATCACCTCGACGACGAACGCGGCCAGCCCCGGTACTGGCTCGACCGCCTGCACGAAACCCACGAGATAGCGCGGGAATGTCGGGATGACCAGCGGGTTTGCGATGAGGTCGTCGCAACGAACCCGCAGCTCGTACATGGACAGCTGGCCAAGCCGCGACTGCGCCGCCCAGAGGAGGGCCACCCGGTCCGGAGCCTCAGGATGCGACTGGCGCACGGCCAGGTCCAGCTGGGCGCGGTCGCAGCCGAGTGCCAGGGCGAGGTTCTCCATCGTCAGCAGGAACCCGAGCATCGACGCGACCTGGCGAACACCGACGTCCTCGGCGGCGAATGCCGTCGGCAGCAGGGTGCAGTAGTGGGCGTAGCCGCCCTTGACGAATTCTTCGCACCATCCCGGCAGGCTTGGCCCGTTGACTCGGTAGTAGTCGAGCAGCCGACGGATGCGGCGCAGCACCTCAGGCGCGTCGTCGACGGTCCGTTCGGCGGTGAGCAGCTCGACGGCGCGAGCGCCGAGCTCGTCGGCGAGGCGACGGCCGCCCAGGAACAGGATGGCGTCCTCGACCGCGGCGAGCGCGCGGGACGCCGTTGCGTCCGGAGCCCAGACCGCCTTACGCAGCCGCTGCTCCAGTGCCTGCTCGACGGTGACGGCCTCGTAGCCCAGCTCGATGATCGCTCGCTGGTGGCGGCCGATCGCCAGGTCCCAGCTCTCCTGTGGCGAGGTCTCGCCGAGCCGCCGGACACCGAGAATCGGCCGGATGGCCCCGTCGGGCAGCAGGTAACGCAGCATCCACAGCAGCCGCGAGCAGGCGGCCAGCTCTGGGCGCGCCGTCAGGTCGAGCAGTGCGCGTTGGACGGTGCGTTTCTCAAGGTCGAGGCCCAGCGGAGCTAGCCGGTCCAGAACGTCGCGAGCCAGCGGAGGCAGGGCGTCGTAGCCGACCTGACCGACGCGGTCGCCACCGAGCAGGATCTCGCACAGCCGGCGCACGTCCCGGCGGCCAGGAACGACGTCCTTCTCGATGCAGGTGACGGCCGCGTCCTGGAAGTCGTACGGCGTGGGCCGGGCCCTGTTGCGCAGCCCGGCGAGCAGGATCGACGTCTCGAATACGGCGATCGCGTCGGCGGTGCTGGCGAGATAGCCACCGCGCCGCGCGAGCCGGACGATGTCGACACTCCAGCCGAGCAACTCCGCCTCGTCGAGCGCGTCCAGCGCTGGCGGCCGTTCGAGGAAACCGGCTAGCCGGTCGATGTAGACCTCGGTCGGCCCGCTGCCGAGACCTGCCTGGCCAGCGTCCGCCTCGCCGCCCCTGGGCGCGCCGGTGGCCGGCCCGCCGAGCAAGGCCGCGCGGGACCCGTCTTTGCCAGTGGAACCTGCCTTCGCCGAACGGGGGGCACGGGCCGACGGCCGCTTGCCCGGCCCGGCTTCGCCCGGCTTACCAGCGAGCCGAAACGGCGTGGCTCCCGAACGCTGGAGCGCCTTCGCCCAAGTCGCCTGCGCGATCGAGACCGATCCTCCGGCCAGCCCGAACTGCGCTTCGATCGCCGAATGGCTCGACGGAATCAAGCCGTACAGCCAGGAGGTGGCCGTCACCGGCCGAATCCTGTAGCCAGCGGGCTCGGCCAGCCCAGTCTCCCGGGCAGGATTCGCCAGCACCGATGGCTCCGGAAATGGTGCCGGTTCGGCCGCGTGCAGCGTGCCGAACTCGGGCACACGGCTGACGGCATGGAACGCACCGCAGACGTACAGACAATCTGACCGGTCGACGCCAGAGTTGGCCAGATGCTCACGGATACGAGTCCACATGTGGCGCTCGCGTTCCTCGTCCCGGGCCAGCCGGTCGTCGGGACCGCCCGGGCGCAGGCGGCGGAACAGACTCCCGATCAGCGCCATCGCCTGCCGGTAGACGCCATAGTCGGCGTCGAGAAGCGGCTGTTCGGCGTACTGGTCCCACCACTCGGACCAGTGCCGCACCCGCCCATGCGCGAGCAGGAACGCCTCCAGCTCGGCGAACCGGGGCCGCAGGTCACCGATCTCGATACCGACGGCGTCGCCGTGCAGGGCCGCCTCCTCGGCCCGGTCGGGGTCGACGGGCCGGCCCTCGGCATCGTCCGGACCTGCCGGCGCCGTCGCCCCGTCAGACTGGGCTTCCCACTGGAAGACGTGGTCGGCCGACCAGTCGACCAGGACCAGCTCGACTCCCGGGGTGTCCAGGGCGTACGCGATCGCCTGGTACTCGGCCGACGCCTCGGTGAGCGGCGCGACGACGCTGAGCGGACCCCAACCGGTCGGGAACCCGGCCAGCTCGTGCGCGAAGGCCTGCACCGCGACGGGGAGCCGGCAGTTGCGCAGCTCGCCGAGCAACGGCCGCAGATCCTCACACAGTTCCAGGTAGATGACCCGCGGCCGCTTCTCCCGCAGCCGCCGGCTCATCGCCAGCGCTGATGCTGGCGAGTGGTGGCAGACCGGGAAGATCTCCAACGGCTCCCGCAACATCCAGGAGACGTCGTCGACGAGCCCGGTCGTGATCTCGGCCAGCGCGGCCGAGTCCGCCGCGAAGGCGCCGGCCGCTTCGACCAGTCGCGCTCTGAGCTGCTCGAACGACGCGACGTCGGCCGGCTCCGCCAGCTCGGGCGACACCGTCACGAGAGGGTGGCAATCGCCTGGCGGCCACCTTCGAGGAAGTCCGGCCACAGCCCGCCGTCGGACTTGCTGCGCGGCTCTACGACGCCGTGCCAGTACTTGTTGAGAATTGCCAGATCCTCCGGACTGCGCCGGGCGAGCGAACCGACCAGCGAGCCGGCGAGCGTGCCGGCGGTCAGCGCCCGATCCCCGAAGAACCGGCTGTGCAGGATCGCGTCCTCGAGCACACCGATCTGCTCGGCCGTCGACAGCGCCGACTCAAGCCTCTCGTCGTCGCTGGTCGCGGCCGCGGACGCCGCCCGGAGGTCGGCGAAGCTCTGCAGCAGGATGTCGAGCAGCGTCGGCGGCACGTCCAGGTCGATCTCATGGCGGCGCAGCAGCTCGGCGGTGCGGAACCGAACGATGTCGGCCTCGCTGCGCTTGTTCGTAACGACGGGGATGCGAATGAAGTTGAACCGCCGCTTGAGTGCAGAGGAGAGCTCGTTGACGCCCCGGTCCCGGCTGTTCGCGGTCGCGATGATCGAAAAGCCGGGTTTCGCGAACGCGATGCTGTCGGTGTCCAGTTCAGGAATCGACACGTACTTCTCGGAGAGGATCGAGATCAGCGCGTCCTGCACGTCACTCGTCGAGCGGGTCAGCTCCTCGAACCGGCCGATCACGCCACGCTCCATCGCCGTCATGATCGGCGACGGGATCATCGACTCCCTGGACTGCCCCTTGGCGATCACCATCGAGACGTTCCACGAGTACTTGATGTGGTCCTCGGTGGTGCCGGCCGTGCCCTGGACGACCAGCGTCGAGTCCCGGCTGATCGCGGCGGCGAGCAGCTCGGCGAGCCAGCTCTTGCCGGTGCCGGGATCGCCGATCAGCAGCAGGCCGCGGTCAGACGCAAGGGTGACGATCGCTCGCTCGACGAGGCTCGGGTCACCGAACCACTTCTGGTCGACGTCCCGGTCGAGGCCGTCAGCCGGACGCGAGCCGAGCACGAACAGCCGGACCATCCGCGGGCTCAGCCGCCACGAGTACGGCCTCGGCCCGCCGTCGACGGACTCCAGCCAGTCCAGCTCGGCGGCGTACTTGACCTCGGCGGGGGCACGCAGCATCTCGGCGGTCATGCGCGGATCTCCAGTCAGGGTGAGTCAAGGAAGGTCAGGGCCGGGGCGCGTGCCTCAGGCGACGAAGTTCTTGAGCTCGGCGACGAGCTTGCGAATATGGCCCGAGATCACCGGCGTGCCCAGGTCCTTGAACCGCTCCCGGAACCATGGGTTGACGCTGCCGCGGCCGGAGCTGTTCACCGAGCCGACCGGGATGAACCGGACGCCGCCGCGATGCAGCGACTCGATCGCCTCGAACAGCGGCTGGGACCGGTCGAACTCGTAGAAGTCCGAGATCCACACCATCACGGTGTTACGTGGATCGCTGATCTTGGGACGAGCCATCTCCATGGCGACGGGTCCGTCGTTGCCACCGCCGAGCTTCGTCCGCAGCAGCACCTCGAACGGGTCGTTCACCCAGGGTGTGAGGTCGAGCGCGCGGGTGTCGTACGCGATCAGATGGACGTCCACCCTGGGCAGGCCGGCGAAGATCGAAGCCAGGATCGTGCAGTTCACCATCGAGTCGACCATCGAGCCGGACTGGTCGACGACGACGATCATCTTGGCCGGCGTGGTGCGCCGGGCGGTCTGCCGGTAGTAGAGGCGGTCGACGTAGAGGCGCTGGTCCTCGGGGCTCCAGTTCGGGAGGTTCTTCCAGATCGTCCGGTCGAGGTCGAGGTTGCGGAACACCCGCTTGGGCGGCACCGACCGGTCGAGCGTGCCCGCGCTGGTCTGCTCGACCTGGGTACGCAGCACCTCGGCGACCTCGTCGACGAACCGGCGGATCAGGGCCTTCGCGTTCGCCAGCGCAACACCCGAGAGGTTGTCCTTGTCGCGCAGCAACTGCTCGATCAGCGACATGCTCGGGGTCAACCGGCGGGCCAGCGTCGGATTCGCCAGCACCTCCCGCAGGTGCATCCGGCTCACCAGGTCGGCCTCGATCTCGCCGAGCACAGCGCCCGGGCCACCGGGCCCGTCGCCGACGTCGGGCCCGAGCGTCCGCCGCAGCCAGCCGGCGTCAGCCTGCCAGTCGGCGAGCTGCCCGGCCGTGACACCTCCCGAACCGGTCGCGAAGGTGTTCAGCAGTAGCTTCGCCATCACCGCGGCGGTTCGGACCTCCGCCGCGCCGACCGACCCCGCGGGGAGGTCGGCCGCCGGCGCGGCGAGCAGGCCGTCGATCTCGGGGGCCAACGCCGGGAACCGCTGCACGACGTTGTCGATCGACACGGTCGGGTCCAGCAGCGCCGCCGGCAGGTCGAGATCCTCGACGATCGCGAGGCTCGCCGCCTCCAGCGAGGGCTGCTCGTCCGGCGCGAAGATCCGCGCCAGCAGCCGCCAGTAGAGCACCTGCCGACGGTTCTCGGACGCGGCCGGATCGAGCTCTGGCTCGGCTGACCCGGCTGGCCCCGCCGAGGCGGCTGGCCCACTGGAGACGGAGGGGATGCTCATCCGCGCAGCAGCCTTCCCGCGCGCTCGCGCAGTACGGGCACGGCGTCCTCGTTCTTCGCACGAGCCTTGGCGATTCTCGGGTCGGGGGCCCCGCGGGCCCAGTCGCCGACGTGCGCGACCAGCGGCTTCTTCTTGACCACGGCCTGGACGCCGAGCGGCCGCAGTAGCCACCGACCCTCATCCCAGCGCAGCAGGCCCAGGCAGGCCGACGAGCCAGCGAGCACCGCCGGCGCGAGTGGCCCCAGGCTCACCGCCGGGTCCGCCGCCGCGGGCTCGACCTCCACGCCGAGCACCGAACCGCCCAGATCGAATGTCAGCGTCTGCCCGTCGTCGGCGAGCGTGGCCGTGTAGCCCTCGAGCAGCACCGGCTCGCAGATCCGGACCGGATGCCGATCCAGCGGCGCGACCGGCGGGGCGAGCGCCCCCGCCGGCAGCACCCGGGCGGTCACGAACGGGTCGGCCGCCTCGGCCAGGCGTGCGGCGTCCTCCCGCCAGACCAGGTCGCCGGTCGAGAGCAGAACGAGCTCGGAGAACTCCACGGCCCGCCGCTCCACGAGCGCGCCCACCAGGACCGGGTAGGTCTCGAGTAACCGCCACACCGCCGGCCCGACGATCGTGTCCACCTTCGCGGCGGTCACCGCGGTCCGCATCAGCCGGGGACGCTCACCGGCGGTCTCCAGCACGGCGTGGACGACCAGCCGCACAGCCGTGCCGTGCTCGGCCACCTCGGCGCCGAGCGGCAGCAGCCGGCCGGTCGACACGCCGGCCGAGCCGTCAGCCGCCCAGGCACCGTGGCGAGCCAGCAGCACGCCGCGCGTCCAGAGGTCAGCCCAGCGCCGCACCGGCAGGCGTCCCCGCACCCCCACCGGACCGGCCGCGAGCAGCTCCGCGGCGAGTCCGTCCAGCAGCACGGCCAGCCGGCGTAGCGGTGGCACCGCCAACGCGGCCTCGCGTGCCTGGGCCGACGAGGAGACCAGCTCGTCCTCGGCCCCGCGCCAGCCAACGATCGCCAGCTCGCGCAGCCACGATCGGCAGCCCCCGAGCGCCGCCTCCCCCGCCGTCGCGCCAGCCGAGCCCATCCCCTCGTCCCAGGCAGACCGCTCCCGGCCCACGGTCAGGTCGACGGCGCCGAGCAACGCGTCGTGGACGGCCCCGAGCACCGCGGCGCGCGCTCCCGCGAGCGTGGCCAGCACGTCGTCGCTGACCGAGCCGGTGGCAAGCTTCTCGGCCGCCTCGCGGGCGACCGGCCCGAGCGGGCTCGCGGCCAGCACGTCGGCCAGTGCGAACACCGCCGCGTGCTGGTCGGCCCCGAGCCGACCCAGGCCGGTGACCAGGGTGTCGTCGAACCCGTCCACGACAGCGAGCGCATCCGCGACGCCGGCGGGAGTGGCGGCCAGCAGGTCAGCCAGCTGAGTCGCCAGCATCAGGCCACCACCCGCCCAGCCGGGAACCAGTCCAGCTCCGGCACCGGCTCGGTGACATCCGGCAGCTCCAGGTAGCCGAGATGGCGCAAGAAATCGGAGAACACGGCTGACGCCGGCAGCTGCGCGCGTTGGCCGCGCAGGGCCGCCAGCACGTCCGACCCGCTGCCCGCACCCTCGGCGATGTCGACTCGCAGGTAGCGGGCCACCCGCTCGACGCCGTACTGCATCACGGCCGCGTCCACCAGCGCCCGAAGGTGGTTGCACGGACCGCCGCCCGTGAGCCCGCCGCATGGCCGGTTGTTGTTCGTCCCGCAGTTGTAGGCGTGCGAACGGGTCTCGATCGACGAGACGTACACCCGCTCGATGTCGGACCCGCTGGAGACGACGCCCTGCAGCCGTCCGTGCGCCAGTTCGACGAAGGGCACCTTGGCCAGTGCTCGCGGCCCGACCGGCGGTACCACCCGCCCGACGCTGCGTCTGTCCACGCCGCTCTCGACCACCGCCACAACCTCCGCAGTCCCGACCGTCCGATCTGCCCGTTGTCCCCCAGTTCTACTCGGGCCGTCCGACAGTTTCTGACGGTACGAGCCGAACCAGGCGTGGGCTGGACGACCGCTGACCTGCGGTGGGGCTCAGGACGTCGGAATGCGGTAGCGGTAGCCGACGCCGCGGACGCTCTCGATGGACCAGGGCGTCTCGGCGGTGTCGCCGAGCCGGCGGCGCAGCCGGCGGACGTGCACGGCGAGGGTGTTGGAGTCCATCTGGGAGGTGCCCCAGACCAGCTCCAGCAGGCTCTCCCGGGGCACGACCCGGCCGGCCCGCTCCAGCAGCACGCGCAGCAGCCGGAACTCCCGCGGCGGCACAGCGACCGGCACCCCGTCGACCCGGACCTGGTGCGCGCCGATGTCAAGGGACACCGCGCCGACCCGAAGCACCTCCGGATCGGCCTCCGTGCCCGAGCCGCCGGGCCGGGCGGCCAGGCGAGGCCCGCCAAGCGCCGAGGCACCCGGAGTCGTCGCGAGGCCATCGGCCGGCAGGCCGGCGAGCGCGAGCACCTCGGCGACGAGGTAGGGCTTGGCGACACAGGCGCTGGCGCCGGCCTCCAGGCCGTCGGCGGCCTGGGCGAGGTCATCCGGCCCGAGGCCGAGCAGGATGGTCACCTCGCCCCGGCCACGCATCGCCCGCAGCGCGCGGACGACGCCGATGCCGTCGACCACCGGCAGGTTCGCCCCGACGAGCACGACGGACGGAGCCAGCCGGCCGGCCTCCAGCAGCGCGAGAGCGCCGTCGCCGACGACCCTGACCTCGGCGCCGCGGGCGGCGAAGGCGGCGACGAGGGTGTCGTCCACCTCCGCGTCGGCGACGAGCACCACGGCCGCCGCCGCGGTCGGAGCCGCGGCGGCCGGCACAACGGGAGCTCCCGCCTCGACGGGAAGGGACATGCTCAGCCGAACCGTCCGGAGATGTAGTCCTCGGTCCGCTTCTCCGCCGGGTTGCTGAAGATCTTGGTGGTCTTGTCGTATTCGATCAGCTTGCCGGGCTGGCCGGTCGCCTCCAGCGAGAAGAACGCCGTCGCGTCGCTCACCCGGGAGGCCTGCTGCATGTTGTGGGTGACGATCACGATGGTGTAGCTGTTCTTCAGCTTCTGGATGAGGTCCTCGATCGCGAGCGTCGAGATCGGGTCGAGCGCGGAGCACGGCTCGTCCATGAGCAGCACCTCGGGCTCGACCGCGATGGCGCGGGCGATGCAGAGCCGCTGCTGCTGGCCGCCGGAAAGACCGGCGCCCGGCCGGCCGAGGCGGTCCTTGACCTCTTCCCAGAGGTTCGCGCCGCGCAGCGACTCCTCGACCCGCTCGTCGAGCAGCGACTTCTTGCGCACGCCGTTGAGCTTCAGCCCGGCGATGACGTTCTCGTAGATCGACATGGTCGGGAACGGGTTCGGCCGCTGGAAGACCATGCCGACCCGGCGACGCACGTTGACCGGGTCGACCCCGGGGCCGTACAGGTCCTCGCCGTCGAGCAGGACCTTGCCTTCGACGCGAGCGCCCGGAATGACCTCGTGCATCCGGTTGAGGGTGCGCAGCACGGTCGACTTGCCGCAGCCGGACGGGCCGATGAACGCGGTGACGTTCTTCGGCTCGATGGCGAGTTCCACCTTCGACACGGCCTTGAACTTGCCGTAGAAGATGTCGATGCCCTGGATATCGATTCGGGTGGCCATTGCTACCTCTGCTACCTGAGCCGCCGGGGCTCGCTCGACACGACGGTGAGTTCGGGTTGGGTCCGGGAGAGAATCGGGCGGATCATTCCCCGGCCCGTCAGACCTTGGCCCGGCGCGACACGAGCCGGGCGATGAGGTTGAGCAGCATGATCAGGATGATCAGCGTGAGCGCGCCGGCCCAGGCACGGGCGATCGCGGACGCCTGCGGCTTGGTGGCCTCGGTGAAGATGAAGATCGGCAGCGACGACTGGTGACCCACGAACGGGTTGGAGTTGATGTAGTCGTTGCCGAAGATCGTAAGGAGCAGCGGCGCCGTCTCGCCGGCCACTCGGGAGATGGCCAGCATGACGCCGGTCACAATCCCGGGCAGGGCGGTCGGAATGACGACCTTCATGATCGTCCGCCACCGCTCGATGCCGAGGGCGAAGCTCGCCTCGCGCAGCTCGTTCGGGACGAGCTTGAGCATTTCCTCGGTCGAGCGGACCACCGTCGGGATCATCAGGATGACCAGGGCGAGCGAGCCCGCGAATCCCGTCTGGTGCTGGTGCAGCAGCAGAATCCAGAACGCGAAGATGAACAGGCCGGCGACGATCGACGGCAGGCCGGTCAGCACGTCGACGAAGAAGCTGATCGTCCGGCTCAACCGGTTCCGCCGGCCGTACTCGACCAGGTAGACCGCGACGAGCACCCCGAACGGGATCGAGATCAGGCTGGCGAGGCCGATCTGCTCCAGCGTCCCGATCAGCGCGGCGTAGGCGCCACCGCCCGCGTCACGGGCGCTGATCCCGGCCATCGAGTGAGTGAGGAAGTCGCCGTCCAGCCGGCTGGCGCCCTTGACGAGCACCTGGACCAGGACGGCGACCAGCGGGATGAGCGCGAGCAGCAGCGTGCCGAAGATGATGGTCCGCACGAACCGGTCGACGGCGCGACGACCGCCCTCCACCAGGCTGGAGGCGATCGTCTGGCCGATCCCGTAGAGCAGGATCGCGATCAGCCCAGTCTGGATCTTGCCCTGGATCGACGTGGCGAAGTACAGCACCAGGGCGACGGCGACCGCGCCGGCGGCGACGGCCGGCAGCGCGTACGCCGGAAGCTGGTTGCCCTTGAGATGCAGGTGGTCGTCGGACGGGGCGCCGGCCGGCGCCTCGGCGGTCGCAGTGGTCACGTGGCGCTCCCGGAGAACTCGGCGCGCCGGGCGATGACCGCGCGAGCCGCCATGTTGACGATCATGGTGACGATGAACAGCACCAGACCGGAGGCGATCAGGGCGCCGCGACCGTTGTCGTTCGCCTCGCCGTAGGCGTTCGCGATGTTCGCGGCGATCGTGTTTCCGGCCGGCGTCAGGACGCGCCAAGGGATGTTGAACGAGGCGGGCAGCACCAGGGCGACCGCGATCGTCTCGCCCATCGCGCGGCCGAGGCCGAGCATGGCACCGCTGATGACGCCGGGCTGGCCGTAGGGCAGGACCGCGGTACGGATCATCTCCCAGCGGGTGGCGCCAAGGGCGAGCGCCGCCTCCTTGTGAGCCGTCGGCACCTGCCGGAACACCTCACGAGAGATGGCGGCGATCGTGGGGAGGATCATCACGGCCAGCACCACGCTGGCGACGAAGATGCCTCGGCCGACGGTGCCCGCGCCGTGCGTGTTGAAGATGCCGATGCTGTCCGGCGCCTTGGCGATGCCGGCGACGATGCCGACAAGGAGCCCGAGGACGCCACCCGACGTGACGAACGAGCCGACGGTCCCCCGGCCCACGAGACGCTGGACGACGAAGCCGATGAGCGCGCCGGCGAGCTCTGGCCAGGGGAACCAGAGCAGGTACTGGTTCATCCAGGACTCGACGCCGACCATGTGCGGCACGAGGACGACCAGGCCCCACAGGCCGTAGACGACGCTGGGCACCGCGGCGAGCAGGTCCACGACGTAGGCGATTGGGTCTGCGACCCGGCGTGGCGCGTAGTTCGTGATGCAGAGCGCGATGCCGACCCCCACCGGCACGGCGAGGAGCATCGCGATGGCCGCGGTGATGACCGTTCCGGACAGCAGCGCGGCGATGCCGAAGACCGGCGGGATGTCGTTCGGGTTCCAGGTCTTCGTGGTGAAGAAGTTGCCCTTGTTCGCGCCCAGCGCGCCCGTGGCCTTCACAACGAGAAAAACGGCGATGGCTGCGATGAGAAGCAGCAGCACCACGCCGCAGGCCCGGGTCAGGTTCTTGAACAGCGAGTCGGCGAGGCTGACCTTCGCCTTGCCGCCCTCGGGTGTGATGGGAGGAGGTGGCTCGATGCCTTCAGTCCCCCCCGGCCCAGCAGGACCGCCCGGCTCGATGGCCGGCTCTGTCGTCATCGTCCCCTCCTAGTCAGCTGAATGAAAGGCCCGGCCGCGGCCGGGGTGAGGACACCCCGGCCGCGGCCGGACGGACAACCGTCGACGCGGTACGGACCCGCGCCTTCAGGCAGCCGCTTGGTTCGGTGTTACGGGAGGGTGGCGATGACGCCGCGGACCTTGGTGGCCAGCGACGAGGGCAGCGGGGAGTAGCCCAGGTCGGTGATCGAGGACTGGCCCGCGTCGGAGGTGGCGTAGGTGAGGAAGGACTTCACCAGGCCGGCCTTCGCCGGGTCCTGACCCGCGGTGCAGACGATCTCGTAGGAGATCAGGTAGATCGGGTAAGCGCCGGCGACCTTGGACGTGTAGTCGAAGGTGACCTTGAGGTCGTTGCCGTCGGCCACCGTGGCGGTCGACAGGCCCTTCGAAGCGGCGTCCGTGCTGGCCTTGACGTACTCGCCGTTCGCGTTCTTGATCTCGGCGGTCGGCAGGCCGGCGTTGTCGGCGTAGGACTGCTCGACGTAGCCGATGGCGCCCGCGGTCGACTTGACGACGGAGGTGATGCCGTCGCTGCCCTTGGCACCCTGGCCGCCCGGGGCCTTCCAGTCCGAGCTGTGGTCGGTCGGGTAGTCAGCCGGAGCCGCGCCGTGCAGGAACTTGGAGAAGTTGTCGGTGGTGCCCGAGCTGTCCGACCGGTGGATGGTCTGGATCGGGGTGCTGGGCAGGCTCGCGCCGCTGTTCTCGGCCTTGATCGCCGGGTCGTCCCACTTGGTGATCGCGCCCGAGAAGATCTTGGCGACCAGCGACGGCGACAGCTTCAGCGTCGAGACGCCGGACAGGTTGTAGATGAGGGTGATCGGGCCGGCGACAGTCGGGATGTCGATGGCCGCGCCGCCGGTGCAGACCTTGTTCGCGTCGGTCGCCTGCGGTTCCGCGAGCGCCGAGTCGGAGCCGGCGAAGTCGACCTGCTTGGCGATGAAGGCGGTGCGGCCCGCGCCGGAGCCGACCGACGCGTACTGGATCTGCGCGCCGCTGCACTTCGCCGTGTAGTCCTTGACCCACTGGTCCATGGCGTTCTTCTGCGCCGACGAACCGGAGCCGCTGATGCTCCCGGTGGCGCAGCTGATCGTCGCGGCCGACGTGCCGGCGGCCGACGGCGTCGAGCCGCCACCGCCGCTGTTGTTGTCCGAGCCACAAGCCGCGACCCCGAGCAGCGCCGCGACGGCGATGCCGGCGGCGGCGGACTGACGCTTGCCTACCTTCACGAGTAGCCCTTCTGAATGGCGCCCGAAGGCACCTGCCCCCAGCAGTCCGATCCGGACCGCCGATGGAACATCGAAGTCGGCCACGATGAACCCAGAATGAACAAACCCGAACACAAACCAGACACACACCGGAACAGCTACTCGTATGCGTTGATCCTCTGGCATCGCGGCCAGGTGATCACAAAAACGACTACGAACGGTAACCATTCGGTTTTGTTCACCTCCACGCGGACCACTGTGAGACCACGGTGGGCGTCCTGGTCGCCACCAACGCCGACGTCCGACCAGCCTGGGCCCATCAGCCCGCGCCGGGGCTCCGCGCCGACCGCGCGGCCCGACACGGGGCTCGTTTTCCAGAGACACACCAGGCGATGGCCGGACAACTACGCAACGCAACCAACGTGGGCCGAGCGCTGCCCAGCGCCCCAATCGCCCCGAGATCACCCTTCACCGATCACCGGTGCGAGCTGATTGCTGCACAGCAACGACATCGTTGCTGACAGCATGCGTCAGGTAGCCGCAGGTCATGGAGGCGATGACGACTCCGACCGGCAGCGGCCGCGCGGCGACCGAGCACGGGGCCGGTACCCGCAGGCAGGCAGAAGGAGACATCGATGAACGACACCGCCGCCGGCGCCGGTGACCTCAAGACCGGAGGCGACACCGACGAGCTCGACCCGGAGCCAGGCCACCTCGCGGAGCTGCCTCGTTCGCTCGCCGTGGTGACGACCGCCCGCGAGGGGAGCGCGGTCGAGCACCAGCTCCTGATCTCGCCCGGCGCGACGGCCGCCGACGTCACCGCCGCGATGATCCTGATGCCCCCGGCCGCGGCCCTGGTCGGTCACCGCGGCGCCGGCGACGTCGCGCTCGTGTTCCGCGAGCCAGCCGGGCTCGCCGCCGACGCGGCGCTCTGATTCGCCGGTCCGGGCGCGCCGCGCGACGACCCCGGCCGGGACGACGGCCAGGCGTAAGATCACCGGTCCGCGCCCGGCCGAAAGGTGTCCGGCCACGCAGGGCTATCGCTCGTACGACGGGTGCGGGCAATATCGTGGACGCGTGGCCGTACTGACTCTTCGTTCCGACGACTTCCCCCGCTGGTACCAGGACGTGATCGCGAAGGCCGAGCTGGCCGACAACGGTCCGGTCCGGGGGTCGATGGTGATCCGACCGTACGGCTACTCGCTCTGGGAACGGATGCAGGCCGACGTCGACGCCCGGATCAAGGCGGCCGGCGCCGTCAACGCCTACTTCCCCCTGTTCATCCCGGAGAGCTACCTGCGCCGGGAGGCCGAGCACGTCGAAGGGTTCAGCCCGGAGCTCGCGGTCGTCACCCACGGAGGCGGCAAGGAGCTGGAGGAGCCGGTCGTCGTCCGTCCGACCAGTGAGACGGTCATCGGCGAGTACATGGCGAAGTGGACCCAGAGTTACCGCGATCTGCCGCTACTACTCAACCAGTGGGCGAACGTCGTCCGCTGGGAGCTGCGGCCGCGGCTGTTCCTGCGTACCAGCGAGTTCCTCTGGCAGGAGGGCCACACCGCGCACGCGGACGGCCCGGACGCCGCGGCCTACGCGCGGCGGATCGCGCTGGAGGTCTACCAGGACTTCATGGTCTCGGTGCTGGCCATGCCCGTCTTCGTCGGGCGCAAGACCCGCAAGGAGCGCTTCGCCGGCGCGATCAACACCCTCACCTGCGAGGGCATGATGGGTGACGGCAAGGCGCTGCAGATGGCCACCAGCCACGAGCTGGGCCAGAACTTCGCCCGCGCCTTCGACATCGACTACCTCGGTGCCGACGGCGCCCGCCACCTGGCCTGGACCACCTCGTGGGGCTCGTCCACCCGGATGGTCGGTGGGCTGATCATGGCCCACGGCGACGACGCCGGCCTACGGGTCCCGCCGCGGCTCGCCCCGACCCAGGTCGTCGTGCTGCCGGTCCGGGACGACGAGAAGGTCGTGGCCACGGCGACCCAGATCGCCGACGCGCTGAAGGCCGCGGGCGTGCGGGCCACGCTGGACGCCCGGCCGGGGCTGTCGTTCGGCCGTCGGGTCACCGACTGGGAGCTCAAGGGTGCGCCGGTCCGCGTCGAGGTCGGCCCGCGTGACCTGGCCGTCGGCAACGTCACCCTGGCCCGCCGCGACACCGGAGAGAAGATCACCGTGCCGCTCGCCGAGGCGGCGGCGCGCGTCCCCGCGCTGCTCGACGACGTCCAGGCCGGCCTCTACCAGCAGGCCCTCGCGCTGCGCGACTCCCGGACCGCCGACGTCACCTCGCTCGCGGACGCGATCGAGGCGGCCGCCACCGGCTTCGCCCGGCTGCCCTGGCGCCTGGTCGGCGACGAGGGCGAGGCGCGCCTCGCCGCCGAGTCCCTGACCGTGCGCTGCATCCAGAACGCCGACGGCACGCTGCCCACCGGCACGGACGACACCGACGACCTGGTCTGCCTGGTGGCCAGGGCCTACTGACCCCATCGACCGGCCCCCGAGGGTCGGTCCAACGCCCACGGGCCCGGCCGCGTCACCATGCGGCCGGGCCCGTGGGCGTTGCCGAGCCGGCTTCCGGCGGGCACTTCGGGTAGAACTGTGTTTCGCTCCTAAGGGGTCTGCCAGTACGGCAACCCTTGACTGTCATGGAACCGGATTTCAGACTAGGCCCAGGCTGGACGGGCTGGTGCGAGCGCGGGGGCGGTCGAGGCGTCCGGGCACCGGCCGGCGAGCCGGGGCCCGCTCCGGCTCGACTCGATCGTGGCGGGCGGTCCGCGCCACGGCCTGGCACCTGGCGACGAGGATGTGAGATGGCGTTCCCCACCGGAGTCCCGATCATCGACACGATGATCGGCTTCCCGCAGCCCGGCACCTCGCAGTACGACTTCATCCGGCGGCAGCTCAAGGACGCCGAGTCCAAGGAGTTCGCCTTCCCGGCCGAGTACATGTTCAAGAACGTCCCGCACGACCTGCCGACCGACGACCCGGTGAGCGTCACGCTGCACGAGATGGACCGGTTCGGCGTCGAGAAGGGCCTGATCGGGTGCGCCGGCGAGTCCGCCCGCGTCGCGCTGAAGAAGTTCCCGGACAGGTTCGTGGCGAGCGGCAACATCAACGACCCGAACGACGTCATGGGCACCGTGCGCGCCATCGTCCGGGACCACGAGGAGTACGGCATCCGGGCGGTCGGCGCCTTCCCGTCCGGGACCTTCCCGCAGGTCGCGATCAACGACGAGAAGATGTACCCGGCGTACGCGAAGTGCGTCGAGCTGGGCATCGCGGTGTTCTGCTGCGCCGGGGTTCCCGGGCCGCGGCTGAAGTTCGAGCCGCAGCGGGTCGAGCTGATCGACCAGGTCATGTTCGACTTCCCCGACCTCGTCTTCGTCACCCGGCACGGCTGCGAGCCATGGACCGACCTGGCCGTGAAGCTGCTGCTCAAGTGGCCGAACCTGTACTACTCGACCTCCGCCTTCACGCCGAAGTACTACCCGAAGGCGATCGTCGACTTCGCGAACACCCGCGGCGCGGACAAGATCCTCTACGCCGGGTACTTCCCGATGGGCCTCACGCTCGAACGGATCATGACGGACATGCCGACCGTGCCGTTCCGCGACCACGTGTGGCCGAAGTTCCTGCACGAGAACGCCCGCAAGGTCCTCAAGCTCGACGCGTAAGCCGCTCCATCCGCCAGCAGGCCTTTTCCCTCTCGCTCGGGCCGGCGCCGCGGCCACCGCCGACGGCGAGACCCGAGCGGCCGAACGCCGAGATCCCGAGGAGTCGTCGTGTCGATTGGCCTGACGGAGGAGCACTCCGCGCTCGCTGCCTCCGTGCGGGGTTTCGTCACCCGCCATGCCCCGTCCACCGCGACCCGCGCCGAGCTCGACCAGTACGCGGCCGGAAAACCGGTTCCGTACTGGGACGGGCTGGTGGAGCTGGGGCTGACGTCGCTGCACCTGCCCGAGGAGTTCGCCGGTGCCGGCGCGGGCTACGTGGAGCTGGCGGTCGCGCTGGAGGAGACCGCCCGCGGCCTGGTGCCCGGGCACCTGCTCCCGACCGTGCTGACCAGCGCGCTGCTGGCCCACCACGGCGGCGACGACCTGCGCAAGCGGCATCTGCCCGGGCTGGCCGCCGGAACTCTCGGCGCGAGCGCCCTGGCCGCCGCCGGGCTGCGCGCGACGCCGGCCGGCGACGGCGGCTACACCGTGTCCGGCGTGAGCGTCCCGGTGCTCGGCGCGGCGGGGGCGGAGCTGCTCCTGCTCGGGGCTCGGCTCGACGACGGCGAGCTGTGGTTCGTCACCGACCCGGACGCCCCCGGGCTGCGGGTCGAGCCGGCCACCGCCGTCGACCTGACCCGTGGCGTCGCCCGGATCCGGCTCGACGGTGTCCGGGTCGACGCCGAACAGGTGGTCGCCCTCGACACCGAGTCCGCGCGCACGCTCGCGGTCGTCCTGTTCGCCGCCGAGGCGGTCGGCGTGGCTCGCTGGCTGCTCACCACCGGTGTGGAGTACGTGAAGGTGCGCGAGCAGTTCGGCCAGGTGGTCGGCTCGTTCCAGGCCATCAAGCATCGGTGCGCGCGGATGCTGGTCCGGGTCGAGACGATGTCGGCCGCCGCCTGGGACGCGGCGCGCGCCGTCGAGCAGGGCGACGAGCAGCTCGCGCTCGCCGCCGCGGAGGCCGCCGTTCTGTGCCTCGCCGGCGCCACCGAGCTCGGCCTGGACACCGTCACCCTGTTGGGCGGCATCGGCTACACCTGGGAACACGACACCCACCTGTACTGGCGGCGCGCGATGGCGCTGGAAAGCCTGCTCGGGCCGGTTTCGGCTTTCGAGCACCGGCTCGGCGAGCTGGTCGGCGGCGCGCCGCGGGAAACCGCCGGGCAGTCGACCGCCGCCGGCGGGCCGACCCGCGACTTCACGCTCGAACTGCCGGACGAGGATCCGGCGTTCCGGGCCCGGATCGCCTCGGTGCTCGGCGAGGTCGCAAGCCTTCCCGCGGCCGACCGACAGCGCCGGCTGGCCGATGAGGGGCTGGTTCTCCCGCACTATCCACGCCCCTACGGGATCGCGGCGACACCGCTGGAGCAGCTCGTCATCCAGCAGGAATACGAACGTTCCGGCGTCACCCAGCCGAAGACCATCATCGGTGAATGGGCGATGCCGACGATCCTCGCGCACGGCACCGACGAGCAGAAGGCGACACTCGTACCGGCGACGCTGCGCGGCGAGATCACCTGGTGCCAGCTGTTCAGCGAGCCCGGGGCCGGTTCGGACCTCGCGGCCCTGTCCACCAGGGCGGAGAAGGTCGAGGGCGGCTGGCGGCTCAACGGCCAGAAGGTCTGGAACTCGATGGCCGAACGTGCGAACTACGGCATCTGCCTGGCCAGGACCAATCCGGACGTCCCCAAGCACCGCGGCATCTCGTATTTCCTGGTCGACATGAAGACGCCCGGCATCGACGTGCGCCCGCTGCGCGAGGCCAACGGCAACTACCTGTTCAACGAGGTCTTCTTCACCGACGTCCTCGTGCCCGAGGACAGGATCGTCGGCGAGCCCGACAAGGGCTGGGCACTGGCCCGCACGACGCTCGGCAACGAACGCGTGGCGATGGGCGGCATGCGTGAGCTGCGCATGGACCTGCCCGCGCTCGCCGCCTCCGGCGAGCTCGTGACCGATCCGGGCGACGTTCGCCGCGACATCGGCGCCCTGTACGCCCTCGCGTTCGCGCTGTCGGCGATGTCGTTGCGCTCCACGCTGCGCACCCTTTCCGGCCTGCGGCCTGGCGCCGAGGCGAGCGTCGCGAAGGTGGCGGCCAGTTTCCTGAACACCGACGTGGGGACGCGTGTCCTGCGCTGGTTCGGCCCGTCGGCCGCGAGTGCCGACGGTCCGGCGGCGGCGGCCGTCCACCAGTACCTCAGCATCCCGCCGCACCTGATCGGCGGTGGCACCATCGAAATCCAGCTCAATGTCATCTCCGAACGTGTTCTCGGCCTCCCGCGCGGCTGACGGCCCACGAGTCGCGACCGGCCGGACGATCCGTGCTCGGCCGGTCGCTAGAACGCTGTTTCGTGGGTGACCCGAGCCTCGTCAATGCGACGAGCGGAGCGCCCCGATACCGCGTGGCACTCCGGCTGGCGGGATTGAAACCGGCTTCCAGGTAGCCTGAGAAGGTGGCGAAAGAGGAAACGCTGCCGCAGCCGGTGAGCACGATGACGGCTGCGCAGCTCGCGCGGCGGCGGCGGCTGACCGACGCCGTGATCGAGATGATCGACCAGGTGCCGCCGGACCAGCTCCAGATGCGCGATGTCGCCGAGCGTTCCGGCGTCGCGCTCGGGACGGCCTACCGCTATTTCTCGTCGAAGGACCACCTGCTCGCCGCCGCCTGGGCCGACTGGCAGCGGCGGCTGACCGACCGGGTACGCGGCGAGGTCTCCCGTGACCACGGGAGAAGCGGATCCGCGGCTGTGCCGCCCGTCGGGGCCTGCACCCGCGTCGTCGGCTTTCTGCACCGGGAGATCCGGGCCTTCCAGCGCCACCCGAACTTCGCCCGGCTCGTCACGCACGTCGAGGTCGCCAGCGACCCGTTCGCGAGCGAGGAGATCGCCGGTCTCGCCGACGACAACCGGACCGTGATGGCCGCCCTGATGAGCGGAGTGCCGCCGGAGGTCGCCCGGCCGGCGACGATCGCGATCAATGCGACGCTCGCGTCCGGGCTGGCCTCCTGGACCGCCGGCCGCCTCACCTTCCCCGATCTCGTCCGTCAGTTGGAAGACGTCACCCGCCTCGTTCTCCGCGACTACGACGACACCGCAGCCGGCTGACGCTCCGGCGACACGGCCGGCGACCAGGCGGGCCCCTTCGACAGACCCGACGGTCGGGCGCTCCGGGCACGTCCCATGTCGCAATCGGGACAAAAGGGGACTCGGCGTTCCGGTTCTCGCCACTATGGGCGAGCACTGTGAACTGGACGAGGGGAAAGACCCATGAGGATCCGCCTGGTCGGCGCGTCGCTTCTCGCGGTGGTCGCAATCGCGGCCACGGCGACCGGATGCTCGCAGAAGGCCCGGGAGGTCGGCCGCGACGCGCCGGTTTCCAGCCACGACGACAAGCCCGCCCGGCTCATCAACATGCCGGACGGATTCAGCAACGTTTCGGCCAAATGCGACGGGCCGAACATGGTCTATGTCGTCTACCATTCCGACAGCGCCTACGGCTCGGTCGCGATCGCGCCGAACGACCCACGCTGCCGGACAGCCGGGAGCACCGGCTGACCTTCGGTTGACCTTCGGCGCTCAGCTTGCCGGTAGATAGCTGTTGGTGACGACGTCGGCGGCCTTCACCGGCTTGTCTATGAGCTGCTGAGCCGACATCCAGTCCGCGAAGCTCTGCCAGGCGGCCGGATCCTCGTGGCCGAAGCCGGCCGCGTTACGCAGCAGGGGAACGGTCGCGTCGACCATCTTGGGCAGGACAGCCGGGTCGTAGCCCTGGGCGACCTTGGCGATCGTCGCGGCGGCGGTCGCGGGGTCGGCCAGGACGGCGGCGTTGCCCTTGGCGAGAGCGGCCAGGAAGTCGCGGACCAGCTGCCGATAGGCCGGGTCGGACTTCAGCCGGCTCGCCTTGGCGATGACGACCAGTTCGGCGTAGTTCGGGACACCGGCGGCGGTGACGGGGATGACCGTCGGCTTCAGCCCCTGGGCTTCGAGCTGGACCGCTTCGACGTTGCGGAAGCCACCCAGGGTCGCGTCGACGTTGCCGGTCACCATCGCGGCGATCAGGTCCTGGCCGACGTCGACCTTCTTCACCGAGCCGGCGTCGACGTGGTTCTGGGCAAGGATCGTCTTGAGGAACGCGTCCTGGGTGGCGAGCCCGGCCGTGGCGACGCGAGCGCCGGCCAGATCCGGGATGGAGTGCACGCGGGACTTGTCCGTCGCGATGACCGAGGTCAGCGCGGTGGGGACCAACGCGCCGACGGACACGACATCCAGGCCCTGAGACCCGGCGATGATGGTCTCCGGCTCGTAGGAGATGCCGAGGTCGACCTTTCCGGTGCTGACCAGCTTGGTGGGGTCGGACGGGTCGGACGGCGACTGGAGCGTGACGTCGAGACCGGCGGCCTTGAAGTAGCCGGCCGCGCGGGCCGAATAGAGGGCGACGTGGTCCGGGTTCGGGTCCCAGTCCAGGAGCACGGTCGTCCTGCGGGTCTGCGCGCTGCCACCCGCGTCGGACGACTTGGTGCCCCCGCCGCAGGCAGTCAGCACAAGTACTCCGGCCATCAGTGCCGAAGCGGCACCCAGGCCGGTCAGCAGCCGAGATCGGTGAGCTCTCATCGGACCTTCTTCCCTTCGTGAGCCCAGCCGACCAGCAACCGCTCCAGGACGGTGACCAGCACGAACAAGGCGACAGACATCGCGGAGAGCAGCGCGATCGCGGCGAAGACCAGCGCGCTCTGCAACTGCGGAACGGCCTGGCGCATCACATGCCCGAGGCCGTCGGAGGAACCGGAATACTCGCCGAACACGGCGGCGGTCGCCGCATACGCCGCCGACAGCCGCAGCCCGGTGAACATGGACGGAAGCGCAGCCGGCAGCTCCACTCGTCGGAAGATGGCCCAGCGACTGCCATAGAGGGTTCGCATCAGCCGGACGAGGTCCGGCTCGACGGCCGCCAGACCGTCCAGCGTCGCGACCACGATGGGAAAGAAGCAGAGCAGCGCGACGAGGATCAGCTTCGGCGTCAGCGTGTAGCCGAAAATGATCGCGAGAACCGGGGCAATCACGACCACGGGCACGGTCTGGGAGCCGATCAGCCAGGGATACAGCGCCGCCCGAGCGATCCGCGAGAAATGCAGGCAGGACGCGGTCACCAGCCCGGCGGCCACCGCGATCGCGAACCCGAGCAGGACCTCGGTCAGGGTCACCCAGGTGGCGCTCGCCAACGTGCCGTTCCAGCGGTCAACCAGGGCACGGACGACCGCGCTCGGCGCCGGCAGGATGTAGTCCTCGACACCGAACACGACGGTGGCCAGCTCCCAGGCAGCCAGGATCGCCACCAGAACGACCGCGGCCGGGCCATAACGCCGGAAGACCCGGACAAGCCTCCCCTGGCGCCCTGCCGTCCGATTCCCGGTCCGGGCTGCTGCGTGCGCTTGCGCCGTTGACGACATCGATCAGCCCTCCGCCCGTCGCACCGGGTTAGGGCTGCCATCGGCGGATTTCACGGCAGCGACCGGCGCCGACGGCCGTTGCTCCAGGGCGGCGAGCACCTTGTCGCGCAGTTGGATGAATTCGGGCGTCGCCAGCAGCTCGCGGCGAGTGGCGGCGGCGGGCAGGTCGACGGCGTAGCTG
Organism: Pseudofrankia inefficax; assembly: GCF_000166135.1. NCBI lineage: Bacteria > Bacillati > Actinomycetota > Actinomycetes > Frankiales > Frankiaceae > Pseudofrankia > Pseudofrankia inefficax. Next base: position 441,299 of record NC_014666.1, on the reverse strand, counting down.
GCGGCCACCTTGCCCGGCCTACCGGTCAGGACGACGATCTCGTGGCCCAGCAACAGTGCTTCCTCGACGTCGTGGGTGACGAGCACGACGGTGCGGGGCTCTGCCTCCAGGGCGGCGCGCAGCCAGTCCTGCGCCTCCGCACGGGTGATCGCATCGAGCGCCCCGAACGGCTCATCCAGCAGCAGCACCTCCTTGCCGGCGACGAAGGTCCGCAGAAAGGCGACCCTCTGCCGCATGCCACCGGATAGCTGCCGCGGCCGGTGTTCCTCGAACCCGGCGAGCCCGAACCGGGCGAACAGCGGCCGGACGACCGCTCGGGCCTCGCGCCGCGAGATCCCACGGTTCTCCAGGGAGACCGCCGCGTTCGCCAGGGCCGATCGCCACGGCAGCAGCAGGTCGCGCTGCGGCATCCACGCGCACCGGGCCAACCGAGCCGCCTGGTCGGTGGCGCCGAGTACGTCGACCACGCCCTGATCCGGCTCGTCAAGACCGCTCATCAGGCCCAGGATCGTCGACTTGCCGCAACCACTGGGCCCCACGACCGCGAGCCGGCGGCCGCGCGGAACGGCGAGATCAACCCCCTCGACCGCGAGGACATCGCCGTAGCTCCGCGTAACACCGGTCAGCCGAATCCCAGCCTCAGTCACGCCGCCACCGACCACGCCACGCTGGCCGATACAACCGACCAGCGGCATACCGGGTCAAGCTGGCCCGGCTCACATCACTTTCCGCGGCGGACGGCACCGTGGCCGTGGGTTCAGCGATGAGCGGGCCTGGTCGCGAGGACCACGGTGACGTCGTGCTCCTCGGAATGCACCGCTTCACCGGCCAGGCCGGCGGCCGAGACGGCCGCGATCAGCTCCGTCGCCTGCGCCTCGCTGGTCTCGACCAGCAGGCGTCCGCCTACGGCCAGCCAGTCGCCCGCACCGGCCAGCACTCGGCGTAGCACGGCGAGCCCGTCGGAGCCTCCGTCGAGCGCGACGGGCGACTCGTGCTCCCGGGCCTCGGGCGGCATCAGGCCGATCGCCGCCGTAGGCACGTAGGGCGCGTTCACGAGCAGGAGATCGACGCGGTTTCGCAGCCCCACCGGCAGGGCCGCGTAAAGGTCGCCCTCATACAGCTGACCGCCGAGCGGAGCGAGATTGCGCCGAGCACAGCGCACCGCGGCGGGATCGATGTCGGCCGCGTGCAGCTCCACCCCGGACGACCGCAGCAGGCCCGCGACGACGGCGCCGAGAGCGCCGGAGCCGCAGCACAGATCGACCACGACTGCCGCCCGCGGCACCGCCTCCGCGGCCCGGTCCGCGAGCCAGCGGCCGGCCGCGAGGTCGACGAGGAACTCGGTGCGCCGGCGCGGCACGAAGACGCCGTCGTCGACGAGGATCCGCTGGCCATGGAACTCAGCCCAGCCGAGGACGTGCTCCAGCGGAATGCCGGCGACGCGCCGGTCGGTCAGCCGGTCCAGCTCGGCCTGGTCGGTGGCCGCGGCGAGCAGCAGCGCGGCCTCGTCCTCGGCGAAAACGCAGCCCGCCGCCCGCAGCCTGGCGATCAGGTTGTCACGCGCACGCGGGGCCGGAACTGACGATGAATGCGGCGCCGAAGAAAGCGGCGACGACGGGGAGAGCGACATCAGGAGCCTTTCCGAACGGGGCTCTCCCGGTCACCGCCGCCGCGGATCAGCCGCACGGCCCGGAAACGGGAGCACCCACCCTGTCTGGACGTTGATGGGTCTCACCTCCTCGGGCCGTCGCTACGCAGGCCGCACTGTACCCGATCAGGGTCGCGCGTCGCGCGGACCGACTACCTCTCAAGGTGTACGGCCTACGACCTGAGGGGGACCCCGGACCGGACAAAGATCGGTCTCGCGGGCGTCGGCGGCGCAGGCGGAGATCTCTAACGTTCTGCCTTGTCAACAGCCGGTCGGCCACCAGGACGCGACCGGCACGGAAGGCGACGGACGTGAGGTTCCGATGATCGAGGTGCACCGATGATCGAGGTGCAGGGGCTCACCAAACGCTATGGCCGCAAGGTCGCTGTCGAGGACCTCTCGTTTACGGTTCAGCCTGGAGTGGTCACCGGTTTCCTGGGCCCGAACGGCGCGGGCAAGTCCACGACGATGCGCATGATTCTCGGCCTGGACCGGCCGACCAGCGGCATCGCGCTCGTAGACGGCCGGCCCTACCGCGAGCTGCGGGCACCGGCGCGGCATGTCGGCGCCCTGCTGGAGGCACGTTCGATCCACTCCGGTCGCAACGCGCGCAATCACCTCCTGGCGCTCGCCGCGACCCACGGTGTCTCGACGCGGCGGGTCGACGAGGTGATCGACCTGGTCGGCCTGCGCGAGGTGGCCGGGAAGCGGGCCGGCGGCTTCTCGCTCGGCATGGGCCAGCGGCTGGGAATCGCCTCCGCGCTGCTCGCCGACCCGTCGACGCTGATCCTCGACGAACCGGTCAACGGGCTCGACCCCGAGGGAATCCGCTGGATTCGGGATCTGCTCCGCGGGCTGGCCGCCGAGGGGAGGGCCATTCTGATCTCCTCGCACCTCATGAGCGAGATGGCCTTGACCGCGACCCACCTGGTCGTAATCGGCCGAGGCCGACTGATCCAGGAGACGACGGTCGAGCAGTTCGTCCGCGCCGCCTCCAGCAGCCGGGTCCACGTCCGCTCCCCACAGGCCGCGGAATTCGCCGAGCTTCTCGCCCAGGCGGGCGCGACGGTCAGCTTCTCGCCCGCCACCGCCGGAAATCCGGCGACCAGAGCGGTCAGCAGCATTCCGCCGCAGCTGACCATTTCCGACTCGATCGAGGTAGCGGGTCTCCCGGTCGAACGGATCGGCGACCTGGCCCGCGCGCACGGAATCACGCTTTACGAGCTCAGCCCGCGCCTCGCCTCGCTGGAGGACGCGTTCATGGACATCACCCGCGACGCGGTCGAGTTCGCCACCGCGACGCCGTCGACCCGCGGAGGGAACCGATGAACACCACGACGATCGCGGACGCCCGGCTCGGCGTGGGCACGGGAGATGTCACCCAGCTGCGGGTCGTGCACTCGGAATGGGTCAAGTTGCGGTCCCTGCGCTCGACCGGCTGGACGCTTGGCTCAGCGGTCCTCCTGCTCATCGGCCTCGGCCTTCCCCTCTGCCTGCAGGCCTCGCACCACTGGTCTCCGGCCGAGGTCCAGTCCAGAGACCAGGACCCGGTGTTCCAGTCGCTGGGCGGGCTCCTGCTGGCGCAGATCCCCATCGGCGTGCTCGGGGTGCTGACGATGACCGGCGAGTACGCCACCGGAATGATCCGGGCCACGCTCGGCCTGGTGCCGAAGCGGCTTCCGGTGCTGTGGGCCAAGGTGGCCGTCTTCGGGGCGGCGTCGTTCGTGCTCATGCTGGTCGCCGCGCTCGTCTCGTTCCTCGTCGGCCAGGTGCCCCTGTCACACCACGGCGTCGGAGTCACGCTCGGCAGCCCCGGAGCCGCCCGTGCGGTGCTCGGCGCCGCCGGGTACCTGGCCCTCGTCGGCCTGCTCGGACTCGCCCTCGGCGCGTTGCTTCGGCACACCGCCGGCGCGGTGTCGGCGCTGCTCGGTGTCCTGCTGGGACTGCCGATCCTGTTCGGGCTGCTGCCGGAAAGCTGGCAGCCCGCGGCGCGCTTCCTGCCGACCCTGCTGGGCGAGGGCATGGCGTCGACCAGCCCGCCCAGCGTCACCCATCAGCTCTCCCCCGGGCTGTGCTTCGTCGTGATGTCCCTCTACACCGTCGTCGGGCTGGTCGCCGGCGCGTTCGTCCTCGCCCGGCGGGACGTCTGACGAAGATCTCGACAGGTCGTCCAGGACCGGTCCGGCGGCGCCATGGGCCCGCCGGACTGGCCGTTCCCGGCAAACCGCCCCACCGAGCTCGAAGGCGTCACGATGGGTCCTATGGAATCGTTCGGCCACTGGCGCCGCGGCCGGGCCGGGCTGACAGCGCTGGCGGTCCGGCAGGACCCGCCGGACGTTCCCGGCGTGGTCTTCGGCCGGATGCGGCACAGCCGGATCGGGACGGCGCTGCGCGCCCACCCCGTCCTCGTCGACTCCACGCTGGCGCTCGCGGTCTGCGTCCTGGCGCTGGTGCCGTTGGCGTTGCCGCCGCACGGGCCGGAAGGCGCGATCCTGCTGCTCACCCTCGCGGCGACGGCGCCGCTGTGCCTGCGGCGCAGCTACCCGCTCGGGACGTTCGTCGTCTGCGCCCTGGTGTCGCTGGCGCAGATCCTGCTGTGGGTGCCGTCGTTCGGCACGTTCACGTCGCTGCTGATCGAGTTCTACACCGTCGCGAAGTGGTGCTCACGGCGGGCGACCTCGGCCGCCGCCGCGTCCGTCACGGCCTGGATCCTCTGGTTCTGCGTCAGACTGCCGCAGGTCCGCGCAGTCGACCGGGTCGGGGTGGCGCTCGTCTTCCTGCCGGCGGCGGTCGCGGCCGGGGTGCTCGGCGTGAACGCGAACACCCGTCGGGCCTACGTGGCCTCGATCACCGACCGCGCCAACCGGGCCGAGCGTGAACGTGACCAGCAGGCACGGCTGGCGGCGGCCGGCGAACGCTCCCGAATCGCCCGCGAGATGCACGACATCGTGGCGCATAACCTTTCCGTCATGATCGCGCTGGCCGACGGCGCCGGCTACACCCTGCGTGACCTGCTCGGCGACGCGGCGGACCCGCAGGACCAGCGGGTACGCCGCGCGACCAAGGCGGTCGAATCGGTGTCGGCCACCGGCCGGGAGGCCCTCGCGCAGATGCGCAGCCTGCTCGGCGTCCTGCGAGACGACGGCGGCCTCACCCAGCCGGCGGACGGTGGCCTCGGCCCCGACGGCGCGCTCAGCGGGAACTGGCCAGCCGGCGACCCGGGCCTCGACGTCGTCGAGCAGTGGGGTGATGCCGCCGGGCCGGGCCTGGACGGTGGGCCTCGCCCGGACGAGCCGGCCAGGGCGCCCCAGCCGCGGATCGCCGACCTCAACCGGCTGATCGAGCAGGTCCGGCACGCCGGGCCGACCGTCGGGTTCCTCGTGACCGGCCAGCGCCGGGAGCTGCCGACCGACGCCGAGCTGACGGTCTTCCGGATCGTTCAGGAATCGCTGACCAACGTCCTCAAGCACACCGGGCCACGGGCCAACGCCGTGGTCCGGCTGGGATTCGATCCCAGCGGAGTCGACATCGAGATCACCGACACCGGGTCGGCTCCCGACGACGGGTCGGACCGGTCGGTGGCCGAGGGGCCGAGGTCACCCGGCCGGGGGATTTCGGGCATGCGGGAACGCGCCGCGCTCCACGGTGGAACGCTCGTCGCCGGCCCCGGGGCCGGCGGGTGGCGGGTGGCCGCGCGCATCGTCGCCCCGGCGGGACCGCCACCGGTCGCGGCGACCGGCCAGGCGCCTGAAGTGCCGCCGGCACGCGCGGTCGCCACGCCGCCGGGGACTGAGGCGAGTCGATACTCCGAGGGAGCCCCGCGCCCATGACGATCACCGTGCTGCTCGTGGACGACCAGCCGCTGCTGCGGATGGGATTCCGGATGGTGATCGAGTCGCAGCCGGACCTGAGGGTCGTCGGCGAGGCCGGCGACGGAGCCGCCGCCGCGGCGCTGGCCGCCGAACTCTCCCCCGACGTCGTGGTGATGGACGTCCGGATGCCCGGTGTCGACGGCATCGAGGCGACCAGACGGATCGCCGCCGCGGGCGGCGTGTCCCGGGTGCTGATCCTGACGACGTTCGACCTGGACCAGTACGTGCTGGCCGGCCTGCGCGCCGGGGCAAGCGGCTTCCTGCTCAAGGACGTGCCGCCGGCCGACCTTCTCACCGCGATCCGCACGGTCGCCGCGGGCGACGCCGTCGTCGCTCCGAACGTCACCCGACGCCTTCTGGACGCCTTCGCGCACCATCTGCCCGACCCGGACGCCTCGGCGGACGGCGGTCCCGACCGACCGGCCGGCCGTGTCGCCAACCGGCGCACCGCCGGAACCGATCGGCTCGACCGCCTCACCGACCGGGAGCGCGACGTGCTCGGGGAGGTCGCGGCCGGGCTGTCGAACGCCGAGATCGCGGCCCGGCTCGTCCTGTCCGAGGCGACCGTCAAGACGCACGTCGGCCGCATCCTGGCCAAGCTGGAGCTGCGCGACCGCGTCCAGGCCGTCGTCTTCGCCTACGAGACCGGCCTCATCCGCCCGTCCGCCAACCCGCCCCGCCACGACGGCTGAGCCCGCCGCGAGACTGAGCCCGCCGCGCTTGACGCGCGGGCCCAGCCGAACAATCGCCCTCTCCCGCAAACGCGACGGCCGTTCGCGACACCACGGCGGCACAAACCTGCCCACGCGGTCTTGAATGGCGCACGGCCATCAGTAGCGTGTGCGCCCCGGGCCGATTCGGACCGGTTCGACCCGGTCCGCGAGCCGCCCGCGACGCATAGGCGTCCGCTGGTTCCCACCGGTTGACCTGGAGGTATGCATGCGGTCGCGACGTCTCACGCGCCAGCGGAACGCCCGGCTGACGGCGGTCAGCGTCGCCGCCGCCGCGACCTGCGCCGCCCTGCTTACGGGCTGCGCGCTGACCGGCCCCGGCCCCGGTGGCAGCGGCCCGGTCGCCACCTCGTCCCCGACGCCCACCCCGTCGACCAGCACCCCGGCGACCACGCCGACCCCGACCGTCAAGCCGACGTCGACCGGGAGCACCGCATCCACATCGCCGACGCCGACGGCTGACAGCCGCAAGGCGGTCTACCTCGGCGGCAACTACTCGAACGGCGTCTTCTCCGTGGGCGTCATCCCGTACGGCGGTAGCACCAACCCCGCGCTGACCGGCACGTTCCTCATCCACGAGGGAAGCACCCTGATCGGCCAGGTGAACGTCGCCTACGACCCGACCGACGGGTACTACGGCGGCCACTTCAACCTCACGCTCGCGCCCGGCCGGCACACGTTCACCTACGACTACAGCGGCGACGCCAGCTACCAGCCGGCCCATGACACGGGCAAGATCGACGTCACCAACGTCACGATCACCGCGTCGGTACCGGGCGGCACCGTCGTCTGGGGACAGCCGATCACCGTCGACATACAGGTGAGCCCGATCCCGGGCGTGACTGGCATCCCGACCGGGAAGGTCACTAACGACTCCAGCTTCGCCTTCGACACGGCCGAAGCAACCCTGGACGCGACCGGTCACGCGACTCTCACCGTCCCGCCGTCGCCGTACCTGACATCGGGCACGACGAGGCAGGACAACTACCCGATCTACATCAACTACGCGGGCGACGACACCTTCACCCCGTGGCGCGTGATGGTCCTGTTCACCTTCCTCCCCGCCCCCACCAGTTAGGCGCGCCCCCGGGCGCCCTTGATCGCGTTTCTCCGCTCATGATCGCCGTGTGAGCCCTGCGGTGGTCGTCGTCCGCGCCGTTTTGCGACCATCCGAGGGCCGAAACGGCGATCATGAGCGGTTTCCGGCCGGCGCGATCAGCGGTGGGTGGTGGCGAGTTTGGCGCCGAGGCCGAGGTAGCTGAGCGAGAAGAAGCGCTGGAGCCGCCGGACGGCGTTCGGCCGGTCGATCAGGTGGCGGCGCAGGTAGCTGGCGAAGAGGCCATAGCCGATGAACACCACCAGGGTCATGGCCATGAACATGCCGCCGAGCGCCACCATCCGCGTCGTCGCGCCCGCGCCGCCCTGGTTGACGAACTGGGGCAGGAACGCGAAGAAGAACAAGGTCAGCTTCGGGTTCAGCAGGTTGGCCAGGACCGCGTTTCCGATGGTCCGCGCCGTCGACACCGGCGGCCCGCTTTCGTCGACGGCCAGAATCCCCTGGTCACGCCAGGTCGACCAGGCCATGTACAGCAGGTAGCACACGCCCGCGATCTTCAGTCCTTCGAACGCGAGGCCGCCGGCCCGCAGCAGGGCCGCCGTCCCGGTGACCGCCGCCGCGAGATGCGGCACGATCCCCAGCGTGCACCCCAGCGCGGTCACCACCGCCACCCGTCGCCCCGAGCGCAGGCCGGCCGCGACGGTCAGCACCACCCCGGTCCCCGGCGTCGCCACGATCGCCAACGAGGTCACCAGAAATGCCAGGCTCATGCCGGGATTGTGACCCACGACGAGCCACGGCCCGCAGGATCACCGGAACTGGGCCCCGAACAGCAAAAAGGACCGCGACCGATGATCGCGATCCTTTGCTGGTCGGGGTGGCGGGATTCGAACCCACGGCCTCTACGTCCCGAACGTAGCGCGCTACCAAGCTGCGCCACACCCCGCTGACCAACGATGGTCAGCATACCCGATGGATCCTGGGTCCAGGCCGATGGGTCGCGCCGACTTGGCCCACCCATTCCCGCGGCGATCTACCTGGCGGGGACGAGGGTGAGCAGGGTCGCCTCGGGGCGACAGCCGAGGCGGATGGGCGCGTACGGCGACGTGCCGAGACCGGCCGAGACGTGCAGCCAGGACATCCGCTGCGCGCCGTCCGGGCCGGCGGCGCTCCACCGGGACAGGCCGCGGGCCCGGCTGGGGTCCAGGCCGCAGTTGGTGACCAGCGCCCCGACGAACGGCAGCCGGATCTGGCCGCCGTGGGTGTGCCCGGACAGCGTCAGCTGCACGCCGTCGGCCGTGAAGGCGTCCAGGACCCGCGGCTCGGGCGTGTGCGAGAGGCCGAGCACGACGTCGGCCCCCGGCTCGGGCGGACCGGCCACCAGGGCCACCCGGTCCCGCCGTGACCGGGCGTCGTCGACCCCGCGGACGTCCAGGCGCCGCCCGCCGATCGTGAGGACGTCGTGCACGTGGGTCATGTCGCGCCAGCCGGAGTCCGCGACGAGGTCCTTGGCGAAACCGTCCCAGTCCAGCGCCGGCCCCTTGTGCGGGCCGCCGGGGTGGCGTTTGAAGTAGTGGTGCGGGCTGCGCGGCTTCGGCACGTAGTAGTCGTTGTTGCCCGGGATGAAGACCCCGGGGAAGGCGTACAGCGGCGCGAGTGCCCGGCGCAGCGGCGCGGACGAGTCCTGGTGCGACAGCACGTCGCCGGTCATGGCGACCAGGTCGGGCACCAGCCGGCCGAGCTCCCCCAGCCAGTCGAACTTGCGGGTCTGACCGGGCGTCACGTGCAGGTCGGACAGGTGCAGGAGGCGCAGCGGAGCCGCGCCCGGAGCGAGGATGGGCACCTCCCGCCTGGTCAGCGTGTAGGCGTCCCGCTCGTACACGCCGTACCCGACGGTGGCGGCCCCCAGCAACGCCAGCCCGCCGGCCACCCGGCGCGCCGCTGGCCAGACTGTCCGCGTTTCTCCTCGCATTCGTCCAGTCTCACCCACCGTCGCCGCTCCAACCGGGGGCGGTCGGACCGGCCGCCATCGCGCGAACCGGCCTGCGCGCTGCCGCCCGCCGCGGCCGCGGCGAAAATGAAGGTGACCAGACTTCGGGCACGAACCTAGGCTGCGGGAATCATGAACACCTTGAAGGAGCGGCTGCGCGCCGACCTGACGACGGCGATGAAGGCCCGGGACGAGCTGCGGACGTCGACGCTGCGACTCGCGATCTCGGCGGTGAAGGAAGCCGAGGTGGCCGGCAAGTCGGCCCACGAGCTCACCGACGACGAAGTGGAGAAGGTGCTGACCCGGGAGGTCCGCAAGCGCCGCGAGGCTGCCGACGCCTACGCAGGCGCCGGCCGCGCCGAGCAGGCCGCCCGGGAGCGCTCCGAGGGCGAGGTCCTGGCCGACTACCTGCCGAAGCAGCTCGGCGACGACGAGCTCGCCGCGATCGTCGACAAGGTGCTCGCCGACGGCGACTTCGCCGGGCCGAAGGCGATCGGCCCGGCCATGAAGGCCGTGCAGGCGATCGTCGCCGGCCGCGCCGACGGCGGCAAGGTCGCCGGCCTCGTCAAGGCGCGGCTGACGGCCTGACGCCACGGGCCTCGCTCGGCGCGACCGGTCCGGCCCCGGACGGCGGTCTCCTAGCCGGAGTTCGCGGTCGGGGGCCGACCGCCTCGCCGGCCGGTGCCGGTACCGGCCGGCGGAGTCGGGTTCTGGCTCGGGTCCTGGCCCTGGGTCTGGGTCCCGCCGGGGTCCAGCGCGGCCAGGCCGGCGATGGAGCCGCCGGGCGTGACCAGCGCGATCGTCTGCCCGGCGGGAACCTGGCTGCCCGCCGACGGGTACTGCAGCAGCACGACGCTGTTCGGGTTCCCCCGGACCTGGGCCGAGAATCCCTGCGACTGGAGGAACGCCACCGCGGCCGGGGCGAGCGCGCCGACGACGTTCGGCACGACCACGTTCGGCAGCACCGGCTGGGTGTTGTCCGGTGGCGGCAGCGCCTCGACCGGGAGCTTCAGCCCGTCGAGGGTCTGGCGCATCGTGCTCGACCAGATCTTCGTCGGTAGGTCGCCGCCGTAGACGTGCGCGTAGCCCAGGACGTTGCGCAGCGGATGGGACTGCGGGCCGCGCGGGTCGGCCAGGGTGACCGCCGTGGCCAGCTGCGGGACGAAGCCGACGAACGAGGCGGTGGTGAAGTCCTCGGCGGTACCGGTCTTGCCGGCGGCCGGGCGGCCGATCTGCCCGTTGGCGGTCGCGGTGCCATGGCTGATCACGCCTTCGAGCACCGAGGTCACGGTGTCGGCGACCGTCGGGTTGAGGACCTGCTCGCAGCTGCCCGGCTTGGTGTAGTTCACCAGGCGGTCCGCGCCGCCGATCTGCTGGGTGATCGAGGTGATGAACACCGGGTCACAGCGCTCGCCGTGCGCGGCGATCGTCGCGTACGCGGTGGCCAGGTCCAGCGTGCTGATCTCGTTCGAGCCGATCACGAACGAGCCGTCGACCGAGCCGACCCCCTCGAACTTGTGGCAGGGCGAGTTGGTCTGCAGGTTGGCGGTCTGCGGCTGCACCCGACACGAGCTCACGCCGAGCCGGCGGGCCATCTCTGCGATCTTCAGAACGCCGATCTTCTGCTCGAGCTGCACGTAGTAGGTGTTGACCGAGTTCCAGGTCGCGGTGGTCAGCGAGTAGGGCCCGGCCTCGCTCGGGTCGGCGTTCGCATAGCAGTCGTTCGGCTTGGGGTTGGGGAACTGGTCGGAGTGGTAGCAGGCCGGCGACATGAACGTCGTCGACAGCGGCAGCCCCTGCTCCAGCGCCGAGGCGAGCGCGAACATCTTGAACGTCGAGCCGGGCGAGAACGACGTCTCCTTGGTCGGGTAGACCTCCTTCGTGTGCACGAAGTCGGTCGTCGTCGCCGGCGGCTGGCCGTCGTCGGTCGAGCCGTAGTCGCGGTTCTCGGTCAGCGCGAGCACGGCGCCGGTACCCGGCTGCACCATCGCCACACCCGCGGCGACCCGGTTGCCCGGTGGCACGATCGTGCGGGCGGACGAGTCGGCTGCCGCCTGCGCCACCGGGTCAAGCGTCGTGTGGATGGTCAGCCCGCCGTCGAACAGCAGCTTGCTGGCTGCCTCGCTGCTCGGCGCGAAGGTCCGGTCGGCCAGCAGCATCTGCCGGATCTGGTCACAGAAGAACGGCGTGGTCGAGTCGGCGCAGGAGTCCGCCGAGTGCGGCCGCAGGTTGAGCCCGAGCGGGGCCGCCTTCGCGGCCACGAGGTCGGCGGCGCTGATGTGGCCGTGTGTCTGCATGGCGTCCAGGACGAGGCCGCGCCGATCCTGGGCGGACTGGGGGTGCTGGATCGGGTCATAGGCCGTCGGATTCTTCACCAGCCCGGCGAGCATCGCGGCCTGCGGCAGCGTCAGCTGGGAGACATCGACGTTGAAGTACCGCTTGGCGGCGGCCTGAATGCCATAGGCCCCGTCACCGAAGTAGGCGATGTTCAGGTAGCCCTCGAGAATCTTGTCCTTGGGCAGGTGCTGGTCGAGGTAGAGCGCGTACCGCGCCTCGCGCAGCTTCCGGTCGACGGTCTGGGCGGTCGCCGCCTTGCGTTCCTCCGGAGTGGTCGCCGCCTGCAGCAGGACGTTCTTCACGTACTGCTGGGTGATTGTGCTCGCGCCCTGGGTGACCGAACCGTTGTTCCGGTTGGCGACGTAGGCGCGGATCATGCCCTTGTAGTCGACGCCGGAATGCTGGTAAAAACGCGCGTCCTCGATGTCGATGATGGCGTTGCGCATCACCTGCGGCACCTGCGACAGCGGCACGACCTCGCGGTACTGGTCGCCGACGAGGGTCGCGATGACGTTGCCGCGGGCGTCGAGAATCGTCGACGGCTCGACCAGTGGGCCGACGGTCAGATTCTCCGGCAGGGCAAGAAACTCATCGGCCCCGGACTTCGCCGAAATGCCGACCAGTCCGACGAACGGCGCCGCGAGAAGCGCGATGACGAGGCCGGCGGCGGCACTTGCGAACAGCGCGCCGGAAAGGCGTCGAATAGTGACCCGTCGATCAGCGCGGACCGGGCGTTGAGAACTGCCGCCGGTCTTCGCGCGGGGCTTCACGCGTGTGCCCACATGGTTCGGAACCTCCGTCCGCCCCCCAGACCGATCCCCCACGGATGCACACCACTTGCCCATCGACGTCCGCAGGCCTCATCGTTCCACCCATGCACGGACCAGTGGCGCGCGCTGCCAGCGGGCGGCGGGCTGAGGTTACCTCGCCCGACTGTCCAACCAGTGACGCGCGCACGCTCGCGACGGCACGCCGCGGCGGTCTCACCCCCATTCCGCGGCAATCAACACCTTGCGCCCAACGGCCGCCGGCCGGTCACGAACCGCGTCCCCGGCGCCCGCGTCGGCGGTCGACCGGTCGCCGACGGTGTGCATTCGGGCAGGTCAACGCCCGGACGTGCCACCGAGGCAGCGCCGACGAGACCGGTGGGAGGTGAGGCAACAGGCGAGAAACGAACGAACTCAGAACAGGACCGTCCTGTCACACGAACGACACGTGGATGTCATCGACGGACCTACAGTCTGGTTCGACATCAATGGCCCGGACTAGTCATCCAGATAACCACCCGAGTGGGGTCTGTGCCGTGGCCACCGCACTCCGTACGGTTTCGCACGACGCCAACGACGCCACGTCACCCGCACGGGTCCCTTGACCACGGTCTCTCTCGAAAGGCAGGTGGCATGACCAGAAGCCCAACTCCGGCCGTCTCCACGGCTCGCCGTGGCGGAACCACCCGTCTCGTCAGCGGCATCGCCGATGGCGACTGGACCGCGCTCGCCGCGTGTCGCGACGTCGACCCGGATGAGCTGTTCGTGCAGGGCGCCGCGCAGAACCGGGTGAAGACCCGCTGCTTCGGCTGCCTCGTGCGGACCCAGTGCCTCGCCGACGCCCTCGACAATCACGTCGAGTTCGGCGTGTGGGGTGGCATGACCGAACGGGAACGCCGCGCGCTGCTGCGACGCCGCCCGGACGTCCGCTCCTGGCGGAAGCTGCTCGCTGACGCCCAGGCGGACCACCGGACCACCTCGACCGGCTGACAGCACCACGCCCGAACACCGTCCCGACGGACCCCGGCGCAGCGTCGCGCGCGGGATCCGGGGGCACGTCCGCGAGACTGCTCACCGTAAGTAGCCGTGCGCGGACAATTCACAAATGCGCCGCCGACGCAATAACACGTTTGAGTCAGGCGGGCGCCAGGTTTCTCAGATCGCGCGAGTGAGACGCACGTCACCCGCGAGCGCATCGCCGATCTCGCGCAGGCCGGCCAGGTCATGGACGTCCTCGGCCAGCGCCTCGACCTCGACCAGAGGCGTGTCGGGGTGGACCGAGGTGAACCGCTCGCGCAGCCTCGACTCCCGCTCCGCCAGCCGCAGCCGGTCCGCGTGCACCCGAAGCACCGCGGCTGCCAGCGGATGCTCCCCGTGCTCGGTCAGGTTCTCCGCGGCGGCCAGGCTCCGCTCCGTCGTCAGCACCCTGCCGTCGCTCTGGTGCATCCGGTTGATCACCAGGCCGGCCAGGGGCATGCCGTCCGCGTCGAGCCGGTCGACGAAGTAGCTCGCCTCCCGCAGCGCCGCGACCTCGGGGGCCGCGACCACGACGAACGACGTACCGGGAGCGCCGAGCAGGCGGTAGGTCTTCTCCGCCCGCTGGCGGAAACCGCCGAACATCGTCTCCAGCGCCGTCACGAACTGGCTGAGGTCGGTCAGCAGCTGGGTTCCGATGACCTTGGTCAGCACCCTGGTGAACACGCCGAACCCGACACCGAGCACCTTCGCGTACGCCCGCCCGCCCGCCTTCGCCGGCGCCAGCATCAGCCGCAGCAGCCGGCCGTCCAGGAACGCGCCCAGCCGGCTCGGGGCGTCCAGGAAGTCCAGGGCCGAGCGGGTCGGCGGGGTGTCGACGACGATCAGGTCCCAGTCGTCGGCCGCGTCCAGCTGGCCCAGCTTCTCCATCGCCATGTACTCCTGCGTGCCGGAGAAGGACGACGACAGCGACTGGTAGAAGGGGTTCGCGAGCAGCTGCTCCGCCCGGTCCGGCGTGGCGTGCGCCAGGACGATCTCGTCGAACGTCCGCTTCATGTCCAGCATCATCGCGTCGAGGCGCCCGCCGGCCGACCGGTCGACACCGAGCACCTCCCGCGGGGTGTTGTCCAGCTCGGTGAGGCCCATCGACTGCGCGAGCCGGCGCGCAGGGTCGATCGTCAGGACGACCACGGCCCGGCCCTGCTCGGCGGCCCGCAACGCGAGCGCGGCGGCGGTCGTCGTCTTGCCCACCCCGCCGGATCCGCAGCAGACGATGATCCGCTCGGTGGCCAGCAGCTCGTCGATGTCGAGGCGCGGTACTCCCGCCGGCTGCGGGCGCACCCGCGCGTGAATCCGGACGACGGGGGCCGGCTCGTCCTTGCCCGAACGTTCCTTGGCGGTACCGGTCCCCTTCGTCGCTGGCTTCTTCGCCGCCGGGGTCTTCGCCCGGCCGGTGGGCGGCGCGGACCGCTTCGGCCGCGCGGGCGGGCCGCCGTCGCCGTTCGCGGCCGGGCTCACGCGACCATCCGCTGCGCGCGCAGCATCTCCGCGAAGCGATAGAGCATCCCCATGTCCATCCCGTCAGCCGCCAGCGGAAGCTCGTAGACCGGCCGGTCCAGCGCCTCGACCGCGATCCGCTGGGCCGCCTCCAGCGCGACCCGCTCCGCGTGCTGCGCGGCCTCCCGGGCGAGCTCGCCGACCAGCTCGGCGGTCGGCTCGACGCCGGTCTCCTTGATCCCGGCGGCGAGCTCCTCCAGATCGAGCGTCCCGGCGCGGGCGGCGGTCAGGTCGGCCTGACCGAGCATCGGCGGGCGGATCATGTTCACGACGACCGCGCCGACCGGGAGGTTCGCGGCGCGCAGCTCCTCGACCGCGTCGACGGTCTCCTGGACCGGCATCTCCTCCAGCAACGTCACCAGGTGCACGGCGGTCTGCCCGGAGTGCAGCACCTTGAGCACGCCGTCGGCCTGGGACCGGATCGGCCCCATCTTCGCGAGTCCGGCGACCTCGTGCGCGACGTTCAGAAACCGGGTCACCCGGCCCGTCGGCGGCGCGTCCAGGACGACGGCGTCATAGGCGAGGCCGCTCGGGCGGGTACCGTCCGGGCGGTTCACCGCCTCCTTGATCTTGCCGGTGAGCAGCACGTCCCGCACGCCAGGAGCGATCGTGGTCGCGAAGTCGATGGCGCCGATCTTGCCGAGGACCTTCCCCGCGCCGCGCAGGTTGTAGAACATCTCCAGGTACTCGAGCAACGCCTCCTCGGCGTCGACGGCGAGCGCGTACACCTCGCCGCCGCCCGGGGCGCTGGCCACCCGCCGCTCGCGGTAGGCCAGCGGGGGCGTGTCGAAGACCTGCGCGATCTGCTGGCGGCCCTCGACCTCGGTGAGCAGCACCCGCTGCCCGCCGGTCGCCAGGGCGAGCGCCAGCGCGCTGGCGACCGTCGTCTTCCCGGTGCCACCCTTGCCGGTCACCACGTGCAGCCGGCGCAGCCATGGCCCCTGTCTGGCCTCCGCTACCCGTCCGGCCTCCGATGCCTGCCTGGCCACCGATGACCCCGGTCGGGCGGCTGGCCCTCGCCGGGCGGTGGGCTCACCGTCGGCCCGGTGGCTGTCGGTCCGGTCGCGATCCGAGGCCCTCACGGCTCGAACGTACCCGGGACGGCCCGCACCTTCCGCCCCGACGCCGCGACTTCACAGCCTCGCCCGGCCGCGCCAGTCCCGCGCCACGGCCGCGAGTGGGGTCCCCACTAGAGTCCGGGACCATGCAGAAGTGGGAGTACGTCACCGTCCCAGTCTTGATCCACTCGACCAAGATGATCCTCGACAACTGGGGCGAGGACGGCTGGGAGCTCGTGCAGGTCATCCAGGGGCCGAACCCGGAGAGTCTGGTCGCCTACTTCAAGCGCCCGAAGGGCGAGCCGACGGCGTGAGCGCGCGGGCAGGCCGACCAGGCGACGGCGAGGCATCGTGAGCGATACCACAGGCGCCCCCAGCGAGCGGCTGCGCGAGCTCGGCCTTGAGCTGCCGCCCGTCCCGGTGCCGGCCGGCGCGTACGTGCCGGCCGTCCGCGACGGCGAGACGGTGTGGACCGCCGGGCAGCTGCCGCTCGTCGGCGGCACCCTGCCGGAGACCGGCCTGGTCGGTGCCGAGGTGACGCCGGAGCGCGCGGCCGTGCTGGCCCGGATCTGCGCCCTGAACGCGCTGGCAGCCGCGGCCGAGGCGGCCGGCGGGCTGGACCGGATCCGCCGCGTCGTCAAGCTCGTCGGGTTCGTCGCGAGCGCCCCAGGTTTCACCGCCCAGCCCGCGGTGGTCAACGGGGCCTCCGAGCTGGTCGGCCAGATCTTCGGTGACGCGGGGCGGCACGCCCGCTCCGCGGTGGGCGTCGCGGCCCTGCCACTCGGCGCGCCCGTCGAGGTCGAGCTGGTCGCGCTGACCCACGGCGACTGACCCGCGGGTACCAACCGGGGGCACGTCGGCCTGGCGGTCCCTACCATCGAAGACGTGGTTGATCACAAAGCGGCGCTGATCGCCCTGCTCCGGCGGCCGATGCCACTGTCGTCGCCGCGCGGGGTGCTGGCGGCGAACGCGGGCCCGGTGGCGCCGCTGCGGGACGCGTCCACGGTCGTGCTGCTGCGCGACGCGCCGGGCGGCATCGAGGCGTACGTCGTCAAGCGGGTCCGGACGATGGCCTTCGCCGGTGGGGTGTTCGCGTTCCCTGGCGGCCGGGTGGACCCGGCGGACAGCGCCGTCGACGTGCGCTGGAGCGGCCCGCCCGTCGGCGCGCTGATGGGCACGCTGGAGCCGGACCCCGAGCTGGCCCGCGCCCTGGTCAGCGCGGCGGTCCGGGAGACGTTCGAGGAGTGCGGGGTACTGCTCGCCGGCCCGGCCGAGGGCGCCGAGCGGCCGCTGGACCTGACCGGACCCGGCTGGATCGCCGACCGGTGGGCGATGGAGCGCCGCGAGCTGGGCCTCGGCGAGCTGCTGGCCCGCCATGAGCTGGCGCTGCGGGCGCAGCTGCTCGCCCCCTGGGCTCGCTGGATCACCCCGGAGGTCGAGCCCCGCCGCTACGACACCCGGTTCTTCATGGCCGCGCTGCCGCCGGGCCAGACGCCGGGCGAGCTGTCCGGCGAGGCCGACCGGATGGAGTGGATCCGCCCGGCCGAGGCGCTGGAGCGGCACACCGCCGGCCTGATGGCCATGCTGCCGCCGACGGCCTCCATGCTGGCCGATCTGCTCGACTACGCCACGGTCGCCGACGTGCTCGCCGCGGCGCCCGGCCGCGCGATCGCCCCGATCATGCCGAAGATCGTGATCGCCGACGGCGCCGTGCACTTCCTGCTGCCGCACGACCCCGAGTACGCCACCGCCGCGCCACCCGCCGACCCCGCGAGCGCCACGGCGATCATCGCGGCCACCGCCGCGGGGCCCGGCCACAGCGCCTGGACCCACGGCCCGAACGACGCTGCCCTCACAACCCCGTCGACCACGCCGGAGCAGGTATGACCGCCGGAAGCCAGCCGAGCCCGCGCCCGGCGGGGCCGCCGCCCCCCGCCTCCGCCCCGCGGCAGGTCAACCCGCTGGCCGCCGTCGTGCTCGCCCCGAACCCGGGCCCGATGACCCTGGAGGGCACCAACAGCTGGGTACTGCGCGCGCCCGGCCACGACGGCTGCGTCGTCATCGACCCGGGCCCGGACTACCCCGAGCACCTGGCCGCGATCGCCGCCGCCGGCCCCGTCACCACGATCCTGTTGACCCACGGCCACCCGGACCACAGCGAGGGCGCCGCGGCGCTGCACGAGCTCACCGGAGCCCCGGTCCGGGCCCTGGACCCGACGCACCGGCTCGGTTCGGAGGGCCTGGTCGAGGGCGACGTCGTGGCGGCCGCCGGGATCGAGCTGCGGGTGCTGGCGACGCCGGGCCACTCGGCCGACTCGCTGTCCTTCCTGCTGTTCGGGGACGTCCCGGACGGCGACGAGGCCGTCGCCGTGCTGACCGGCGACACGATCCTCGGCCGCGGCACCACCGTCGTGGCCCATCCGGACGGCCGGCTGGCCGACTACCTCGCCAGCCTGCACCGACTGGCCGACCTGCCCACCGGCCTCGGGGTGCTGCCCGGTCACGGACCCGAGCTGGCTGACGCCCGGGCGGCGGCGACGTACTACCTGGCCCACCGGGCCGAGCGGCTCGACCAGGTCAGGGCCGCCCTCACGGCCGCGGGCGTCGGCCCGGCGCAAGCCTCCCCCCGGGCCGTCGTCGAGCGCGTCTACGCCGACGTCGACCGCGTCCTCTGGCCGGCCGCCGAGCTCTCCGTCCGCGCCCAACTGGAATACCTCCGCGACAACGCCTGACCGCGCCACCCGCGACTCGGTCCGCCGGGGGCGTTGCGCGCCCTCCCAACGCCGGTCCCCCCCCCGAGGCGGGGACCAGAGGCCTCTTCGTCATGCGACTCAGGACGCCCAAGGCGGGGCCCCCGGAACCTGACGGACTGACCGGGAGCAAGATGGTGTGAGCGGCATCACAGTGGGAAAGCCTCGATCCGACAGTCGCCGGGACCTTGTACCCGAGAAGCGGCGACCCGTCGCTCCCTCCGCTGAGGGCTTGGACGTGGCCAACCTGGGGTGTCGGCCGGTCAGGCGTCCGACAACGCAGGGACGGCGAGCGCGCAAGTGGGTCGAAACCCGCCCACTAGAATTGCCGACTGGAGGGGGCCCGCCAGTGCAGCGCACAGTCCGTAAGGCCAGTCAGCAATGGTGATCGTCCCGACCCATGGGGGGACGCTGCGGTGCCCGCGGTGCGGGACGCCGGCCGTGCCGGCCGCGCGCTACTGCTTCCACTGCGGCCTGCGGTTCACCCAGCTCGCGTCCGGGCCGGAGTCGGCTGAGCGCCGGGTGGTCACCGTCCTGTTCGGTGACCTGTCCGACTTCACCTCGTGGGCCGAGGACCGCGACCCGGAGCGGGTCGGCGAGGTGACCGACCTGGTGCTCGCCGCGCTGTCCAAGGAGGTCGACGACGTCGGCGGCCGGGTGGACAACCTCGCCGGTGACGGGATCATGGCGGTCTTCGGCGCGCCGACCGCGCACGAGGACGACCCCGAGCGCGCCGTGCGGGCCGCCGCCGCGATGCAGGAGACCGTCCGCCGCCTGGTCACCGACAGCGAGGACGACTCCAGCCCCCTGGGCCTGCGGGTCGGGATCAACACCGGCGAGGTGCTCGCCGGTGTCCAGGCCTCAATGACCTACACGGTCGTCGGCGACACCGTGAACACCGCCGCGCGCCTGTCCGGGGCGGCCGCCGTCGGCGCGGTCTACGCCGGCCGCGAGACCATGCACGCCACCCGCTCGGTCGCGACCTGGCGGGAGCTGCCGGACCTGACCCTCAAGGGCAAGCGCGAGCCGGTCCCGGCCTACGAGCTGGTCAGCCTGCGCCCGTCCAACGTGGCCCGGCCGGGCCTCGGCGACGACGCGACCTTCGTCGGGCGCGACCGGGAGCTCACCGAGCTGTACTCCTGGTTCGTCGAGACCGTCGAGTCCGGCGCGCCGACGATCGCCGTGGTCACCGGCGAGGCCGGCATCGGCAAGACCCGCGTCGCCGGCGAGCTCGCGGCCAGGGCCCGTGACGAGGGCGGCGCCCAGGTGCTGTGGGGGCGCACGGTCCGCCACGGCGACGGGCGCAGCCTGGCGCCGCTGGCCGACGTGATCCGCGGCGCCTGCGGAGTCGTCGACGGCGACAGCCTCGACCGGGTCGCCGACCGGGTGCGACGCACCGTCGGAAGGCTCGCACACCCGATCACCGGGGCCAGGCTGCCCGCCGGGCTCGCCGACCGGCTGCTCGGCATGCTCGGCGTCCCGACCGACCGGCGGGCCACCTCCCCGGCCGAGGCGCCTCCCGGCGACCCCGCCGGCCGGCAGAACGACCAGGGCGAGACGTCCACCGGCGAACGTTCCTTCGACCTCGCGGTCGACACCGTCGCCCTGATGTTGTCGGCCCTCGCCGTCGAGCACCCGCTCATCGTCGTGATCGACGACCTGGAATGGGCGTCCAGCCCGCTGACCGCCGCGCTGCGCCGACTGGCGGCGCGGATCGTCGGCCCGATCATGCTGACGCTGCTGGACCGGGAGGGCCCGCGGCTGACCGACCTTCCCGGCGCGCACTGGATGGCGCTCGCGCCGCTACCGGAGGAGGCCGCGTCCCGGCTGCTCAACGACTTCCTCGGCGGAGCGGCGCTCGGCGCGCAGACCAGGGCCGCCCTGCTCAACCGGGTGCACGGGAACCCGTTCTTCCTCGCCGAGCTGCTGAACCTGCTGATCGACCGTGACCAGCTGCGCAGGCAGGCCACGGCCGAGCCGACCGGCCAGGACGGCCCGCGCTGGGTGCTGGAGGGCCAGCTGTCGGAGACCGCGATGCCGGCCGGGGTCCAGTCGGTGCTCGCGGCCCGGATCGACGACCTCGAACAGACCGACAAGGCCGTGCTCCGGGCCGCCGCCGTGCTCGGCAGCCGATTCCCGGCCGCCGCGCTGCCGTCCGTCGAGGAGCTGCCGGGACCCGAGGTCGCCAGCGCGCTGGACCGGCTGACCGAACGCCAGCTGGTCCGCTCACCGCGGGCCGGCGAGCAGTTGTGGCGCTTCGTCCACCCGATGGCCCGCGACGTGGCCTACGCCGGGCTGCCGAAGGTCGAACGGGCGCGGCGCCACTCGACCGCCGCCCGCTGGGGCGTCACGGCGATGACCGGCTCGTCCCGCGAGGTGTCGAACTTCGTCGCCACCCACGCCCTGCGGGCGTTCGACCTGGCGTCGTCGATGGCGCTGCCGCCGACCGATCCGGCCTGGTCGGCGCGCGAGCCAGGCTTCCGGGCGCTGCTGCGACTGGCCCGAGCCGCCCTGGCCCGCGACGACCACCGCACCGCGGCCGACCAGCTCGCCGACGCCCGTCGGCTGGGCCGCGGCGTGATCGATGACGACGACGAGAACGTCGCCCGGGTGCTGCACGCCGAGGCTCTCGTGTCGCTGCGGCGGCTGGAGGAGGCCGAGCGGACGCTGCGCCCGGCCCTGCGGGTGACGCAGCCGGCTCGCCGGGCGTCCGCCTACGCCGTCCTCGGCGAGCTGCGCCAGAAGCAGGGCCGCACGGAGCTCGCCACCCGGGCGCTGCGCACGGCCCTGGACGCGGCCCGCGCCGCCGGCGACGACCGGGCCGCGGCCGCCGCGCTGCGCCGGCTGGGAACGCTGGAGTACGGCGCCGCTCGGATCCGGGTCGCCGAGGAGCTCTACCGGGAGGCCCTGGAGCTGGCCCGCCGGGTCGACGACCCGCGCGGTGTCGGCTGGGCGCTGCAGCACCTGGCCTGGTCGGCGACGACCCGGGGCGACTACCCGCAGGCCGAACGCCACCTGCGCCAGGCCACTGAGGTCTTCGAGCGGCTGGAGGACGCCGGCGGCATCGGCTGGTGCAGCGGCACCGAGGCGCTGGTACTGCTGCTGAGCGGCCAGCTGGCCAGGGCGCGGGCGCTGGCGCGCGGGCTGGTCGACGCGGGCGAGTCGATGGGCGAGCGCTGGGGGATGGCGGTCTGCCTGACGATCGGCGCGATCGCCGCCGCGGAACTCGGCGACATCAGCGCCGCGCGCACCGACGCGACCCGCGCCGCGGCCCTGTTCGAGAGCGGCGGTGACAGCTGGGGACGCATCCTCGCGAAGGTCGCCCAGGGCTTGGCCGCTCGCGGGGCCGGCGAACCGGACGCCGGCGCGGAGTTCCTGGCCGCGGCCTGCGCGGACGCGAACGAGGCCGGCCAGACGCTCGTCGGCGCGCTCGCGTCGCTGATGCTCGGGCTGACACTGCTGGACGCGGGCCGGGTCGACGAGGCCGAGAAGGCGGCCGAGGCCTCGATGGCCGAGCTGGGCAGCCTCGACCTGCGCCCCCACGCCCAGTTGGGCGCGAAGGTCCTCAGTGCTCAGATCGCCCGCGCCCGCGGCCGGCTCGGCGAGGCGATCGCCCTGCTGCGCGAGGCGCTGTCCGCGAGCGAGCCGGCGACGCTGCTGTTCCCCCGCCGCCAGGCGTACGCGCATCTGGCCGGGACCCTGCTGGACGCGGGCCAGCCTGAGGAGGCCCTCGCCGTGGCCCGCCGGGCGGTCGCGGTGGACGCGGAGGACGTGCGGGCCCAGGTGCTCGCCTGGCGCGCACTGGGGACCTGCCTGGCCTCCAGCGGCGACCTGGAAGGCGGCCGGGACGCCTACCTGCGCGCGCTGCGGGCGGCGACCGCGACCGAGGCGGTCAGCGAGGCGGCCCAGACCCGCCGGCTGCTCGCGGCACTGCCCGAACCGGGCATGGAGCCCTCGGACGCGCGCGGGTACCACGCACCGGCCCTGTCGGCCCGTCCGACCGGCAACGGGCTCGCCGAACACACGGTGCTCGCCGAACACACCGTGCCCGCCGACGCCACGGGACTGGTCGCCGACGACCAGGACGGATCACGGACTGGTGGCGACGAACCCGCGATCCCCGACGGCGCCACCGTCACCAGCGCCTAACCGAACGGGGCCGCGGAGCGGAACCGCCGGCCGGGCCCGGCCGGCCCGATCACCGGGCGCGGCGGGCCAGCCGGTCGCGGTCAAGCAGCACGACCGCGCGGGAGTCCAGCCGCAGCCACCCTCGGGTGGCGAAGTCGGCCAGCGCCTTGTTGACCGTCTCCCGGGAGGCGCCGACCAGCTGGGCCAGTTCCTCCTGGGTCAGGCCATGCTCGACGCGGACCCCGGCGGCCTCGTTGCCAGGCTGCGCGGGCTCACCGAACCGTCCGGCGAGGTCGAGCAGCGCCTTGGCGACTCGGCCGGGCACGTCGGTGAACACCATGTCGGCCATGGCGTCGTTGGTCCGGCGCAACCGGGCGGCCAGCACCCGCAGCAGCAGCGACCCGGCGTCCGGCCGGGCCCGCAGCCACGGTCGCAGCGCCGAGTGCTCCAGCGACACCAGTGAGGCGTCTGTCACGGCCGTCGCGGTCGCGGTCCGAGGGCCTGGGTCGAAGAGCGACAATTCTCCGAAGATGTCCCCTGGGCCCATGACATACAAGAGGTTCTCGCGCCCGTCGGCCGACTGGCGTCCTATCTTCACCTTGCCGGATAGGACCACGAAGACGCGGTCGCCAGGCTCCCCTTCCCGGAAGAGCACGTCACCACGGGTGACGTCCCTCCGTTCGAGGTGACTGGAGAGCGCCTGGCGGTCCAGGTCGGACAGCCCGACGAACAACGGAACGCGGGCAAGCAGATCGTCCACGGAGTGAGCATGCCAGTCCAGCGCCCGTCGAGCACGACCAGGGCACCTGGAGACCCCTCGCGGCCGCTCAAAATGACCAGATCAGCCCAAAGATGTTGCACAGAGTAGTCGCCTGAGACGGCTGGCGGGGTCCGCCGGCGGTCGGCGACACCCCTCGCCCACGACACGCCGGACCCCACTTCCACGACCGTGGGTGCGTCGTCCACCATGTACCCGTCATGTTTCTCTTTGCCGCCATCGCGTTCCCTGTGGTGCTGCTCGGGCTGTTGCTGGCGATGGAGCGGGTCGAGCGCCCACTCAACGCCGCCGACACCCGCAAGGGCCTCGAGGGCTTCCTCGACAACGCCCGGCCCGACGAGGTCAACACCTTCGTCAACCAGGGCCTGGCCGCCGCGCTCGAGCGCTACCGCCGCCGGATTCGCCGGACCCCTCCCGGCAAACACCGGGCGGCCTAGGCTCCCGACCACCGCCTGGGGCGCTTGCGCGCAGGTCAGGCGGTCGCTGACCGACCGGTCCGTCCGGGCTGTCCGGTAGCCGCCCGGGTGCCCCACGTGTCGGAACCTGTCGGCACGGAGGAATAGGCTCGGCTCATGCCAGCCACCGTCGACCCGTCCCCGGAGACTCCCGGGCCCCCGACACGGCAGGCACAGACACGGCAGGCACAGACACGGCAGGCACAGACACGGCAGGCACAGGCGCAGCCGTCGGAGACGCCGCTGGCGCGGACCCGGCGGGCACGGCGGATCGTGCGCATCCTGGGTGAGGTGCACCCGGACGCCCGGATCGCCCTGAACTTCACGACGCCGCTGGAACTGATCGTCGCGACCGTGCTCTCGGCGCAGTGCACGGACAAGAAGGTCAACGAGGTCACTCCCACCGTCTTCGCCCGGTACCCCTCCGCGGCGGCCTATGCCGGTGCCGACCGGGCCGAGCTGGAGACGATCCTGCGGCCGACCGGCTTCTTCCGGGCCAAGGCGAACTCGGTGATCGGCCTGGGCGCCGCGCTGGTCGACCGGTTCGGCGGCGAGGTCCCGCGGACCCTCGAGGAGCTGGTCACGCTCCCCGGCGTCGGGCGCAAGACCGCGAACGTCGTGCTCGGGCACGCGTTCGACACGCCGGGCATCACGGTCGACACGCATGTCGGGCGGCTCTCCCGCCGGTTCGGCCTGACCACCCAGGACGACCCGGTCAAGGTCGAGGCCGACCTGGCCGCGCTGATCGAGCGCAAGGACTGGACGA
Source organism: Pseudofrankia inefficax (assembly GCF_000166135.1). Taxonomy (NCBI): domain Bacteria; kingdom Bacillati; phylum Actinomycetota; class Actinomycetes; order Frankiales; family Frankiaceae; genus Pseudofrankia; species Pseudofrankia inefficax. The sequence goes on along the minus strand of NC_014666.1, from coordinate 416,430 downwards.
TCGCCTCCGACCGCATGATCTTCCACGGTCGGCGGATCTGCCATGCCCGGCGGCCGGCCTGCGGGGCGTGCGCCGTCGCGAAGCTGTGCCCGTCGTACGGCACGGGCCCGACGTCCGAGATCGAGGCGGCCAAGCTGGTCCGCGGCGACGTCGAAGCGGCCCGATGACCGGACCCGACGGCGGGCCTGATCCGACCGAGCAGCCTGATCCGGCCGAGCAGCCCGCGGACGGGCCGCCCGGCTGGCTGACGGCGGTGGTCGCGACGGTCGCCGACGGCGGGCTGTCGTTCCACCCGGAGGACTGGCCGGGGCCGCCCTCGCACGCCCGGCCCGCCGCCGTGCTCATCCTGTTCGGCGCCGGCGAGCGCGGCACCGAGGTGCTACTGCTGGAGCGGTCCGCCGACCTGCGCAAACACGCGGGTCAGCCGGCCTTCCCAGGTGGCGGTTCCGACCCGAGCGACGGCTCGCCGGCCGAGACCGCGCTGCGCGAGGCCCGCGAGGAGGTCGGCCTCGATCCGGCCGGCGTCGACATCCTGGGCGTCGGCCCGCCGCTCTACGTCCCGCACAGCAACTACCTGGTCACCCCGGTGCTGGCCTGGTGGCGGGTGCCGTCGCGGGTCTTCGCCGTCGACGCGGGAGAGACGTCCGCCGTCGCCAGAGTGCCGATCGCGGAGCTGGTCGACCCGGCGAACCGGGTGCGGCTGAGCCACCCACGCACCGCGCTGCCGAGCCCCGCGTTCCGGGTCGCCGGCCTGACGGCCACGGTCTGGGGCTTCACGGCGGGCATCCTCGACGCGCTGCTGCGCCTCGCCGGCCTGGAGCGGCCGTGGGGCGAGGGGCCACCGGTCGAGGACGCGACCGTCAACGCGTCGATCGCCCTGTCGGCGGCCCAGCTGCCCGAGGCCGGCCCAGGCGAGATCGACCCGGCCGACCTACCGGTACGGGATCTGGGCGTCCCCGCGCCGGCCAGCGCGCCAGACGGCGGCCCGGTCGGCACCGGGACCGGTGCCGACTCCACCGAGGAAGGGTCGGCGGCGTGAGCAGGGCCTGGAACAGCTCGGACACCGTGGCACGGCTCCATGGCGGCCCCATTGGCGAAGGTCCTGGCAGCGTCCAGAGGGGCCGGCGCGTGGCCATCGCCGCGGCACTGGCACTGGGCGTGACGGCCGCGGGCTGCGCGGCCAAGGAGCCGGTCGCGCCCAAGGTCGTCGCGATCGAGACGCCGACGATGTCGGGCGACGTCCAGGTCTTTCAGGTCACCGGCCTCGCGGACCTGCGCTTCGACGTCAGCACCCTGGAGGCGAGACCCGGCAAGATCAGGGTCGACTTCACGGTGGCGAGAGGCTCCGCGTCCCACGACTTCGTCATTCCGAAGATCCCGGCGGCGCGCACGGACATCATCGGCGCCGGGTCGACCCAGTCGGTGACGTTCGCGGTCACCGAACCGGGCGACTACCCGGTGATCTGCACGCTGCACCCAAGCATGTCCGCAACGCTGCACGTCGGCTGACCCGGCGCGCCCTCGACGACCCCGGGACGACCACGAACTAGATGAACCTCCTCGACGTCATCCTGCTGCTCGTCGCGCTGCTCTTCGCGGCCTCCGGCTACCGCCAGGGCTTCCTGGTGGGCGCGCTGTCCTTCGTCGGCTTCCTCGGCGGCGGCATGATCGGCGCGCAGATCGCCTACCCGTTCGCCCAGCTGATCGGACAGCGCCAGCACGGCGCGCTGATCGCGCTGGCCGTCGTCATCGTGCTCGCCTGCCTCGGCCAGGTCGCCGGCACGGCCGCCGGGGTCGCGCTGCGCAGCCGGCTCACCTGGCGGCCAGGGGAGACCGTGGACTCGCTCGCCGGCGCGGTGCTGGCTGGCCTCTCGGTGCTCCTGGTCGCCTGGCTGCTGGCGACCGCGGTGGAGCGCTCGCCCTACCCGACCGCGGCCCGCGAGGTCCGCGGCTCCGCCGTGCTGACGACGGTCGACGCCGGCATGCCGTCGGCCGTGCGGGACGCGTTCTCCAGCCTGCGCAGGCTCGCCGACGGGAGCGGCTTCCCCGCGGTGTTCTCCGGCATCGGCGGCGGCTCGATCGTCGCGACCGACCCGCCCGACCCGACCGTCGTGCAGAACCCGGCGGTGCTCGACGCGGCGGCGAGCGTGCTGAAGGTCCGCGGGATCGCGCCCTCCTGCTCCCGTCAGATCGAGGGCAGTGGCTTCGTCTTCGCCCCGCAGCACGTCATGACCAACGCCCACGTCGTCGCCGGCGTCCGGGAGCCGGCCGTCGAGGTCGGTGGCCGGCAGCTCCCGGCCCGGGTGGTGCTGTTCGACCCGGCGCGTGACATCGCGGTGCTCTACGTTCCGGACCTCAACCGGGCGCCGCTGCGGCTGCAGAGCTCGCCCGACGGAGGCGCCGACGACAGCGCGGTCATCGCCGGCTATCCGGAGGACGGGCCGTACCAGATGGTCGCGGCCCGCATCCGTGACCGGCAGGAGGCCAAGGCGCCGGACATCTACTCGCGCGGCAGCGTCCTGCGGGACATCTTCGCCATCCGGGGCACGGTCCTGCCGGGCAACTCGGGCGGCCCGCTGCTGTCGGCCTCGGGAACGGTCTACGGCGTGATCTTCGCGGCGGCCACCGACGACAACGACACCGGCTACGCGCTGACCGCCGATGAGGTCAACGCCTCGGCACAGGCCGCCGCGACCGCGACCACTCCCGTCAGCACCAGCGGTTGCCGCTGATCAGGGCGTCGGGGCGTCCAGCCAGCGCAGCAGGACGTCGCTGACCTGGTCAGGCGCCTCCTCGGGCAGGAAATGCCCTACGCCTGGCAGCAACTGCCAGGCGTAGGGCCCGCTGACGAAGCGGCCCGAGCCCTGCGCGGTGTCCGGCAGCAGGAACGGGTCGGCGCCGCCGTGCAGGTGCAGCACCGGGCAGTTCACCGCCCGGCGCAGCGCCTGGGCGAACCGGGCCCCGTCCGGCCGGAACAGCGACCGGAACACCCAGCGGTGGTACTCCAGCGAGCTGTGCGCCACCCCCGGGATCCGCATCGCCGCCCGGTACCGCCGGTCCTCGTCGTCGCTGGGGAAACCGGGACCGCCCCAGGCGCGCAGGTAGCCGCCGACCCGGGCCGCGTCGTCGGCGACGAGCTGGCGCTCCGGGCGCCAGGGCAGCTGGAAGCCGAACAGGTGCGCGCCGGCGAGGCCCTGCCCGCGCGGGTCGACGGCGTACTCGTGCCGAATCCGCAGCGGGTGGGGCATCCCGAGAACGGCGATCCGGCGGACCTGGCGCGGCCAGACCGCCGCCGCCGTCCAGCTGGCGAGCCCGCCCCAGTCGTGGCCGACCAGGACCGCGTCGCGCTCCCCCAGCGCGCGGATCAGCCCGGCGACGTCGTCGGCGAGCGTGAAGGCGTCGTAGCCCCGAGGCGGCTTGTCGCTGGCGCCGTAGCCGCGCAGGTCCGGCGCGACAACCCGGTAACCGGCTGCGGCGAGCGCCACCAGCTGGTGGCGCCAGGCCCACCAGAACTGCGGAAATCCGTGCAGCAGCAGCACCAACGGCCCCTGGCCCAGCTCGGCCACGTGCAGCCGGGTGCCGTTCGCGGAGACGTCGCGATGCCGCCAGGGCCCGTCGATCAGGACGCTGGCGGGATCCGGTGCGGCCTCGTCCATTCCCACGAGAATCGCAGACCGGGCGGCCGCTGGTCCGGCCGGTCGCCGCCGGAGGCCCGCTGACCGGTGGATCCGGCGTCGCCGGCCGGGACGCTCACCCGCCGGTAACGGGCCGCTCGACGGCTCAGGCGCGCGGCTCGACGGCCCCGGGCCGGTCGAACTCGGCGGGCCGGCGGCCGGCCGGCGGGGCGGCGTCCCGGGACTGCGGGATCGGCGCGACGACCGGCCTGGCCGAGCGTGTCTCGGCCCCTACCGGGGTCGTCTGCCCGGTTGGGGGGCCCGACTTCGCCGGGGACCCGCCCCTGGCGTCGCCCGCGCCGCCCGTCGCGTGGCGCAACAGGGCGACGTCCTCACGGACCGAGGCAACGGTCCGGCGCGGCGGCTGTAGCTTGCGCAGGCGAAGGGCCGCCAGCAGCGCCAACACCCCGGCGAGCACGAACAACAGCCCGGCCGTCAGCAGGAAGGCCCAGAACCGCTCCAGGCCCAGCCAGGCGAACAGCTCACCGAAGAAGATCATCAGAGCGAGCAGCGCGCCCAGCACCAGGCCGGCCGCGACACCGAGCAGCCCGATGCCCACCGCGGCCGACGCCACCTGGCGCCCCACCTCTGCCTTGGCCAGCTCGATCTCCTGGCGGACGAGCAGCGACACGTCCTTGGTCGCGAGCGCGACCAGCTCACCCAGGGACGCGTCCCGCCCCAGGCGCCGATCGCCGTGTCCGAACACCGCCACAGGTCCCTCCCACATCCCCGCGGTTGTCGGCACCGCGCCTGCCCCTGGGTCCGGCGGCCACCCGCGCCCCCGGACTTCCCGCCCCACGTCGAGTGTGCCGGCAGCGACGCCCGAGCGCGGCGCGTAGCGATAAGTGGGCCGTTATGTGGCGGGGTTCGCGCCCGGCCGAGCCGTCGGCAGGGCCGGTGTAGCGTCGGCCGGGTGTCGACAGCGCCCAGCACCCAGGCCGGTCCCGCGCTCGACCCGTTCGCCCGGGTCGCCGCCCTGCCCGGCGTCGCCGAGGCCGTCACGACGGCCCGTTCGGCCGTGGACACCCTGTTGCGCCACCGGGTGTTGCGCCGGCAGAGCGCCGAGGTGACGGCCGAGGCGTCGTTGCGCTCCGCCCGGGCCAGCGCCGCCCTGGAGGGCCACGACCTCGGCCTCGAGACGCTGCGGGCCCGGCTGACCGCCGGCGAGTCGGCGGCCCAGGGCGGGGACGAGCTGGCGGTGACGCTGGGCGCGGTCCGGCTGTACGCGGAGCTGGGCAGCCTGGCCGGCGCCTGGGAGCGGGCCCCGCGGCAGGCGTTGGCCCGCATGCACACCCTGCTCGGCCGGGGCATCGTCCCCGACGGCGAGCTCGGCCGGCCGCGCGCCGACGCGTCCGCCGCCGACCCACTCGGGCTGGGTACACCACCCGGCCCGGCCGAGGTGTCGGCCCGGCTGGACGGCCTGGTCGGCCTCCTGGTCGAGAAGACGACGGCACCCGCGATCGTCGTCAGCGCGATCGTGCACGGCGAGCTCCTCGCGCTGCGGCCGTTCGGGAGCCTGGACGGGATGATCGGCCGAGCTGCCGCCCGGCTGGTGCTCATCGGCCGCGGGCTGGACCCCAAGGCGGTCACCGCCACCGACGTGGGCCATCTGGAGGCCGGCGTCGATGGCGACGGCGTCGCCGACTACCGGACCGCCGCGGCCGGGTACGTCCACGGAGGCGCCGACGGCCTGCGCGCCTGGCTGCTGCACTGCGCCCGCGCCACCGAGCTCGGCGCCCGCGAGTCCCTCGCTGTCTGCGAAGCGATCAGCCGGGCGGCGTCCTAGCGCCCCACCAACCCGGCCAACCACCCACCGCCTTCGGGCTCATGATCGTCGTCTTGGCCCTCGGGTGGTCGTAGAAAAGCCCTGATCACAGCCAGGCGAGGGCCAAATCGGCGATCAAACCGGCAGGCGACGCCGCGGACGGCGCCGATCTCGACGGAGATCGGCGCCCACGCGGATGCGGCCGGCTCGCTCCCGACCGTCGGCGCGATGGTGTGATCCCGGCCGCGTCGTCGCGAACAGCCGCCCGTCCATGATCAGCGGGCCGCGGTCAACCCTCCCTTGTAGCGCATCAGGCGCCTGTGGATGACGTTCATCCACAGGGCGCTCGCTGGGGCACGGTAGGCGGGAACTCGCCCTCCGGACCGAAGGGACGCGGGTGCCATGCCCCCTGCCCCCACCACCCGCACCGCGCGGATCCCGGCCGCCGCGCTTGCCGCGGGCCCGCCCCTGGTCGACGCGGTGCGCGACCGGCTGACCGACACGGCACACCCGCCGACGCCCGCGGACGTCGCCCGAGCCCTGGCCCAGGTCGCCGGGCCGCTGCCCGCGGCCGATCAGGAGGCCGCCCGGCGGGCCGTCACCGCCGAGCTGCTCGGCACCGGCCCGTTGGAGGCGCTGCTCGCGGACCCGGACGTGACGGACGTGCTGGTCAACGGCCCGGCCCGAGTCTGGGTCGACCGCGGAGCCGGCCTGGAGCGAACCGAGGTCCGCTTCGCCGACGAGGAGGCGGTCCGGCGGCTCGCGACCCGGCTCGCCGCCGCGGCCGGCCGGCGCCTCGACGCGGCCGCGCCGTTCGCCGACGCCCGCCTGCCGGACGGCAGCCGGCTGCACGCGGTGCTGGCCCCGGTGGCGGCCGACGGGACCTGCCTGTCGCTGCGCCGGCCGCGCCGGGTGCCGCTCACCCTCACCGAGTGCGTCGACGGGCAGGACGTCGCGCTGCCTGGGGTACTGCGGGCGCTGGTCGCCGGCCGGCTCGCGGTCGTGGTCACCGGCGGCACGGGCACCGGCAAGACGACGCTGCTCGCGGCGCTGCTCGGCTGTGCGCACCCCGCGGAACGGGTCGTCATCGTCGAGGACACCTCCGAGCTGGTGCTCGCGCGGGAGAACCTGGTCCGGCTGCAGGGCCGGCCCGCGAACATCGAGGGAGCCGGCGCGATCACCCAGCGGGACCTGGTCCGCCAGGCACTGCGGATGCGGCCGGACCGGCTGGTCGTCGGCGAGGTCCGCGGCCCGGAGGTGCTCGACCTGCTGGTCGCCTTCAACACCGGCCATGACGGCGGCCTGACGACCATTCACGCGAACGCCGCCGGGGCGCTGCCCGCACGGGTCGAGGCGCTTGGCGCGCTCGCCGGCCTGTCCCGGGCGGCGGTCCACAGCCAGCTGGCGGCGGCCGTACAGGTGACCGTCCACCTGCGTCGGGACAGCGGCGGGCGGCGGGCCGTCGCCGCGATCGGCGTGCTGCGCACCGAGTCGGACGGTCTCGTGCGGGTCCGGCCCGCGTTGGTCACGGCTCCGGCGGGAAACGGTTGGCCGGGCGCCCTGCTGGCGGCCGACGGCCTGTCCGCGCTGCGTGACCTGCTGCGCGACCGCGGCGTAACCCTGCCGCCCCCGTTCGGGGCCGCCTCGTGATCGCCGTGGCGCTCGGCATCGTCGTCCTGGTCTCGGCCGTCCGGTCGGCGCGGCGAGCCGCGCGGCGCTGGCGATCGGCCGACGACCGTGCCGTCGCCGAGGATCTGCTGGTGGCCTTCGCGGCCGAGCTCGACGCCGGGGCGGAGCCGGCCGTGGCCCTGCGCTCGGCGGTCACGGCGTCCCGCGCGGCCGGCACCGGGCCCGTCGAAACCGCGACCGGACCGTCCGCGTCCCGCGACGGCGAGCTGGACGCGGTGGCCGCCGGGCTGGCGGCCGGGACGGACCCGGCCGGACTACTCGCCGGCTGCCGGACGCCCATGCTGCGGCAGCTGGGGATCGCGTTGCAGGTCTGCCGGGCGGGCGGGGCTCGACTCGCGCCGGTCGCCCGGGCGCTGGCCGGGCAGGCCCAGGCGGACGCTCGACGGGCCGGTGAACTGGCCGCAGCGCTGGCCGGGCCACGGTCGTCCGGGCGGCTGGTGGCCGGGCTGCCGCTGGTCGGCCTCGGATTCGCGGCCCTGCTGGGCGCCGGACCGGTGCACGTCCTGCTGGGCACGTCGGCCGGCTCGGCCTGCCTGGCCGGCGGGGTGCTGCTCGACCTCCTGGGCCTGCGGTGGCTGCGCTGGACCGGCGACCGGGTCGCGCGACGGGCCGAGCCGCCGACAAGGTGGGCCGATCAGGCGTCCCATCGTCGGTCGCTGTCATCCGGAGGCGCGTCGGCTGCCTCCTTCCGGCCTGGGCGGAGGGCCGCGCCCGGCAGACGGCCACGGCGGTCCGGCACCGATCAGTCTCGGCGCCCGCCCAGCTCCGCCGGCCGACGGCCAGGCCGGCCAATCGCGCTGGTCATCGCGGCCGGTGGGCTGTGCGCGGGCGCGGCGGCGCTCGTGAGCCACGGCCAGCGTGGGTTCGGGGTGCTGCTGGCCACCGGGGCGGTCGCCGCGCTGGTCGGCGCGGGGATGCGCACCGATCCGGATCGGGCGCGACGGGAACGGCTCCTGGCCGACCTGCCGCTGGCCCTCGACCTCGTCGCCGCCTGCCTGGTGGCGGGAGCGACGGTCCCTGCGGCGCTGGAGGCGACCGGGGACGGCGTCGGCGGACCGCTCGGCGCCGAGCTGCGGGCGACCGCCCGAGGCCTCCGGCTCGGCGCGCCTGCCGGCCACACGACCACCCGGCTGATAGCGGCCGGCCAGGGACCACCCGGGCCGTTCCCCGGGCCGTTGCGTCGAGTGACGGGCCATCGCGGCACAGGCCGTGGGCAGCCGCTGGCGGCCGCGGCGCAAGCGCTTGGCCGGGTGGAGAGCAGCGGCGCCCGGCTTGCCGACGCGCTCACCAGCATCGCCTCCCGGGCCCGCGCGCAGTCCCACGACGAGGCGATCGGCGCGGCTCGTCGGGCCGGTGTCGCGGCCGTCGCCCCGCTCGGCCTGTGCTTCCTGCCAGCGTTCCTGTTGCTCGGCGTGGTTCCGACGATTCTCGGCTCGTTCCACGGCCTGGTTCCGGCCCCGTGAAGGCGCCCCGCCTCCCCGCGAGTCGCTTCCTGGGTTGTTCCGGGCCTGCCCCTGGGCTCTGGACATCGCGTCGGCCTCGCAGCCTTGGGGGCGGCCCTGTGGACAGTCGGACGTTCTCCACAGACGGCTCGTCCGGCCTGACACGACGAGTGCCGCCCGGTCACGATCTCCCTGCTCGCCGACCACGCGGCTCGTCGGCGGGCCCGCATTCAGCCGGCGACGCGGTGGGCCAGGTGGCTCCCCGCCCCGACCACGGAGGTCTCAGCGATGTCCCTGCTGCCCACAGTCGTCTCACTGGCCGCGATGGTGGCGGGCTGCGCCGTCCTGGCCCACGGCCTGGCGCGGCGCCCAGCCGAGGACCGGCACGCCACGCCGGGCCGGCCCGGTCAGCTCCGCCGGGAGGACCGGCCCGGCGACGCCGGCATGTCGACGGCCGAGTACGCCGTCGGCACGGTCGCCGCGGTGGCGTTCGCGGGAGTGCTCTACGCGGTCGTCAGCAGTTCGGCGACCCACGACCTGATCATGTCGGTGGTCCGCCGCGCGCTGACGCTCCCCTTCTGACCATGTACCGGTCCCGGAGCACATTCGCGACGCCGGCCGCTCGCGGTCTCGGCTCCTCTGTCGTCACGCCACCCGACCCGCGACGACCGCCAGCGGCGAGGCCCGGTGAGCAGGCGGCCCATGAGCGCGGTCAGTCGGACCCGGCTGCGCCGGCGCGCCACCGAGGGAACCGCCGGCCCGACCGGGGTCAGGCCACCGCGGAGCTCGCCCTCGGTCTGCCGACCCTGGGCGCGATCATCATCGTGGCCTTGTGGCTGCTCGCGGCCGTCGGGGCGCAGGCACGCGTGGACGAGGCAGCAAGGATCGGTGCGCGGGCCGCAGCCCGCGGCGAGGCCGACGGGCAGGTCGCCGCGTGGGTCCGTGACGCGGCGCCGGCCGGCGCGACGGTGAAGATCAGCCGCCAGGACGACCGGGTCGCGGTCACGGTGCACTATCGGCTCGCCGCGGCCGGCCCACTGGTGACGCCCGTCGCGCTCACCGCCACGGCGACGGCCCCGTCCGAACAGGCGATCACCGACGCGGCATCGGCGGACGTCGCTACTCCGGCCGAGGTCGACGCGACGCCACTCCCGCCGGACGGCGAGAACAGACGATGAGCGCGGGGACCAGGCCAGAACGACGGCGACGGGCACGGTCCGCGCCCCCGGGTCAATGGTCTGCGCCGCAGGCGAACCGGAACGGGGATCGTGGCTCCGCGACAGTCCTGCTGCTGGGCTGGCTGCTCGTCGTCGCGACGGTGGGAGGAATTCTGCTCGCCGTCGGAGCGGTGACGCTGGCCCGGCGGCAGGCGGCCACCGGCGCGGACCTCGCGGCGCTGGCCGGGGCGATGGACCGAACGGGAGACCCGGCGGCCGTCTGTGCCCAGGCCCGGACGTTCGCGGCACGCAACGGCACGGATCTGATCGCCTGCCGGGTGGGCGGCGGCACGGTTGAGGTCGTGGCGGCGGCGCGGCTGCCGCCCGCGCTAGGCGGGTTCGGCCCGCTCGCGGCGACCGCGCGGGCGGGGCCCTGGATCGGCGCGGCCCAACGGCCCACGACCGGACCGGGCTAACGGTCTCGGCCGTGGGCCGTCCTGGACAGCGGACAGAAGTCGGGGTGTTCGCACGCCCGGGATGTCAGTCGCGAGCGGTGTCCTGACCAACGGTGTCGCGCGCGCCGCGGGCACGGGCAACCACCCGGTCCTTGGGGCGGTCCGACGGGTAGACCGCGCCCGCGCCGGTCCTGCTCGTCGACTGCGCGGGGACGGCGTCGCCCCGGTCGGCGGCCGCACCGTCGGAGTCGGCGGGCTTGCCCACCGGCCGACGGAAGCGCCGGAAGGGCATCGTCGCAGTCGCCGAGTCGTCCGCGGTGACGACCGGCGCCGGGCCGGTGCGGGCGCCTTCAGCCGAGGCCACGGTCGCGGCACCCGCCGGAGTTTCACGGCCGGACCCGATCAACGTGCCATCGGTCGAGCGGCGGCCGAACCTCGACCGGACCGGAGCCGTGGCCTGCGGGGTCGGACCTGTCGGCTGGGGAACGGCCGCCTGCGGGACCCTCGGCCGCGGAGCCGTAGCCGGCTGCGGAGCCGCGGCCTGCGGAACGGTGGCCGAGGGAACGGTGGCCCGGGGAACCGTGGCCTGCGGAACCGTGGCCTGCGGGGCCGGAGTGGTCGCCTGCGGGACGGTCGACCCGGTCGCCAGTCCCGCGGCAGCGAGCTCGCGCCGCTGAACCCGCAGGGTCCGACGGCGGCGGCCACCACGGACGAGGCCACCCCACATCAGCTGAAGGGCGATCACGGTGAGCACACCGGTGAGCAGCCCGAAGGCGAACAGTCGCCAGTTGTCGAATGCGAACTCGTGACCGAAGAGCGCGACCTGTGTCACGTCGTTGCTCTCCAGCACGATGTCCGCGGTGAGCCCGCCCGCGATGACGAGCAGCACCACGCCAAGGGTGAACACCCTGACCTCCAGATCCCCCGACTAGTTCGGATTTCCTCGTGGTCGTCGGACAGAAGATCGCCAGTCTCCCGAGGCCCGCTCCGTCGATCCGCTACGACGGACCGGCGGAGCCCCTCGCGAAGGGACGGGCGATCCTGCCGGGCGCTCGTCCGCCGGCCGGGCAAGCCCGGCGACGGCCTAGATCACCCTGACGATCGCGAAGTACCCACCTGGCGCGGACATATCCGCCTCAGGCACAACGGGTTCCCTCAGGCCGAGCGGATCCGCTCCAGGACGGAGTCGAGCAGGCGGACAGCCGCGGCCTTGTCCAGCGGGTCGTTGCCGTTGCCGCACTTGGGTGACTGGACGCAGGACGGGCAGCCCGCGGGGCATTCACACGCCACGACCGCGTCCCGGGTGGCGGTCAGCCACGGCTCGAACCGCCCATACCCCCGCTCGGCGAAGCCGGCGCCGCCCGGGTGGCCGTCGTAGACGAAGATCGTCGTCTGGCCGGTGTCCGGATGCAGCGCGGTCGAGACGCCGCCGATGTCCCACCGGTCACAGGTGGCGAACAGCGGGAGCAGGCCGATCGCGGCGTGTTCCGCGGCATGGACCGCGCCGGGCACGTCCGCCGGCTCGATCGCCGCCTGCTCCAGCAGCCGGTCCGAGACCGTATACCAGACGCCGCGCGTGCGCAGGTGGCGCGGCGGCAGGTCGAGCGGCACGTCGCCGAGAACCTCGCCGGTCGTGATCAGCCGTCGCTGGTAGCCGACGACCTGGCTGGTCACCTCGACGGTGCCGAAGAACACCGTCAGGTCGTCGTCGACCGGCCTGGAACGGCTGGACTCGACGATGCGGATGTCGGTGTGATCGCGGGCGGTCGTGGTCCAGTCCGGCGCGGCGCGGACGACGAACGCGACCGATTCGTCCAGGTCCAACTCGTCGACGACGAAGCTCACGCCCTGGTGCAGGTAGACCGCGCCGGCATGAACGGTGGAGTGGGAGGTGGCCGCGTCGACGGTGCCGAGCAGACGGCCCGTGTCGGCCTCGACAATCCGCACCGGCGTGCCGCCGACGCCCCGGATGTCGACGTCCGGGCGCGACCGCTGCGTCCAGTACCAGCCGTTCGGGCGCCGACGCAGCCTGCCGCGGCGGACCAGATCGTCGAGCACCGCCCTGGCCGACGGGCCGAACAGGGCCAGGTCGGCCTCGGTGACGGGCAGCTCCGCGGCGGCACATTCCAGCTGGGGGCCGAGGACGTAGGGGTTGTCCGGGTCGAACACCGTCGCCTCGACCGGCCGGCCGAACACCGCCTCCGGGTGGTGCACCAGGTAGGTGTCCAGCGGGTCGTCCCTCGCGACCAGCACCGCCAGCGCGCCCTGGCCCGCCCGCCCGGCCCGCCCGGCCTGCTGCCACAGCGAGGCCAGCGTGCCCGGGTAGCCGGCGATCACTGTCGCGTCCAGCCCGCTGATGTCGACGCCGAGCTCGAGCGCGGACGTCGCGGCGACGCCGAGCAGGTCGCCGGAGCGCAGCCGCGCCTCCAGCTCGCGCCGCTCCTCGGCCAGGTAGCCGGCCCGGTAAGCGGCGATCTGCTCGCCGAGCTCGGGGGCCACCAGGCCGAGCGCCCGGCGCGCCGAGTTGGCGACCACCTCGGCGGCCCGACGGGACCGGACGAAGACCAGCGTGCGCACCCCGTCGACGACCAGGTCCGCCATCAGGTCCGCCGCCTCGGCCGTCGCCGATCGCCGCACGGGCGCCCCGTTCTCCCCCGCACCCACCCCCTGGCTCCCACCTGGCCCCGCCACGGAACCCGGCCCTGCTCCGGCACTTGGCCCCTGGCCGGCATTTGGCCCCTGCTCGGCACTTGGTCCCCCAGCGGCACCCAGGCCCCCACGGGTCTCAAGGCCCGCACCGTCGCCCGGCCCCCCACCGCCCTGTGGCGTCCGCTGACGGCTGATCCCGGCCGCGGCAGTGCCCGGCTGGTCCCGAGGCGCGGTGAGGAACAGGGGCGGCTCGTAGAGGACGAAGTCCGTGGCGCCACGCGGCGAGCCGTCCTCGTCGACCACGTCCACGTCGACCCCGGTCAGGCGGCCGGCCGCGACGCCCGGGTCGGCGACCGTCGCCGAGGCCAGCACGAAGACCGGGTCCGCCCCATAGCGGGCGCAGACCCGGCGCAGCCGGCGCAGTACCTGGGCGACGTGCGCGCCGAACACCCCGCGATAGCCGTGGCACTCGTCGACGACGACGAAGCGCAGGCCCCGCAGGAACGGGCCGAACCGACGGTGTCCCGGCAGGATCCCCCGATGCAGCATGTCCGGGTTCGTCAGCACGAAGTTGGCGTGCGCACGCACCCACTCGCGTTCGGCGGCGGGCGTGTCGCCGTCGTAGCTCGCGGCCCGGACCGCGGTCAGGGTCAGCGCCCGGATCGCCCGCAGCTGGTCGTGCGCGAGGGCCTTGGTCGGCGCCAGGTACAGCGCCCGCGCGCCGGGATCCGCGAGCAGCGCGCTGAGCACCGGAAGCAGATAGCCGAGCGACTTTCCCGACGCCGTCCCGGTGGCCAGCACGACGCTGCGGCCGGCGTGCGCGGTTGTCGCCGCCGCCGCCTGGTGGCTCCACGGCGCCGTCACGCCCGCGGCCCGCAGCCGGCCCAGCAGCAGCGGGTCCACCCAGTCCGGCCAGTCGACCGGGGACCCCAGGCGGGCCGGGACCCGCTCGACGTGGGTGACGCAGCGGTCGCGCCGACGGTCCGCCCGCAGCCGGGAAAGGATCTCGGAGCCCCGGTCGGTCCCCACCGTCGGAATCACCCGAGTCAGGATAGTGCGCCCCCGGTCAGGACAGGGCGGCATAGCGGGCCGGGCCGGTCGCTGGTCACACCCGGACCGTGCCGGGCGAGCCGATTCGGCGAGCGACCCGCGTGACAGCCAGGAAATCACGGAAACGGCCAACATCCGCCCCCGCGGCCCAGGACGTCGCGACGGACCAGGCGGGCGCGACAATCTGGCGGACAACCCACACGCATCCGACATATCACGCAAACGGGCGCCGAAAGGTGACAGGACGGGGCCGTGGAAGCCACTGCGGTGTCTTCTGACAACCGAACGAAGCTCGGTCACCGACAGTCGCACCCGAAGCCGCAAGATCCGGCGTAGATTTCCGGTGGCGTCGGTACGCGTCAGGTCCGGCGCGCGGGGTCATCCCGGCGCGGCGGCAACGGCTGGTTGTGCCCGAGCCAGGCGGATTGATTCTCCGTCTGGTGGGGTAGTGGCGCCTGAAACCGGACCTGCCGGGCCGGCCACCGCGCAGCCGGACGACCACCAGACGCTCCGTGACGACGTAGCACCGCCGACGACGCAACACCCAGGAGGACCCCCGTGGACCTGTCCCTCACGACCCGCCAGGAAGGCGACCACACGGTCGTCGTCGTGGGCGGCGAGATCGACGTCTACACCGCGCCGAAGCTGCGCGAGCAGCTCATCGACCTGGTCTCCGCCGGCTCCTACCACCTGGTCGTCGACATGGAGGGTGTCGAGTTCCTCGACTCCACCGGCCTCGGCGTCCTGGTCGGGGGCCTGAAGCGGGTCCGCGCGCACGACGGCTCGCTGCGCCTCGTGTGCACGCAGGAGCGAATCCTCAAGATCTTCCGGATCACCGGCCTGACCAAGGTCTTCCCGATCCACGCCTCCGTCGAGGAAGCGCTCGCCGCCACCGACTGACCGGGGAGATCGGCTGGTCCGTGCTCGCGTCGCCTCGACGCGGGCCTGGGCTCTCACGGGTCGCTTCGCCGAGGCGGCCGGTCGGGCTGTCACGGCTGCCGTCCCCGCCGGCTCGCACCGGAGCCGGCGGGGATCTGGTGCCCGGCCTCGCCCACCTCAGCACTCGTCGCCGTGAGCGACGGGCAGGTGGAGGAGCGAAACAGGACAAGCTCTACCTCGAACGACCAGAATGTGCCCCTGGCCGGGGACCCGCCGATCTGCGCCCCGGACCCGTGCGGGCGGCCTCGTGTCGCCGGAGAAGCAGATCGGTGGGAGGCGCCGCATGTCCACCGTCGACACATCCACCGTCGACCCACCCGCTCTCGGCACGTCCACCGTGGAGCTGCGCATCGCCGCCCTGCCAGGACATGTCCGCACCGCCCGCATGATCGCGACGGCGGTCGCCCGGCGGTCCCTGGTGCCGACGGACGCGCTCGACGAGATCAGGTTCGCGGTAGGCGAGGCCTGCCTGCGGGCCGTGAACGTGAACCGCCTTCGCGCCCCCGAGGACCTGGTCGTCGTGAGGATGACCAGCGCCGACGGCGTCTTCACCGTCTCGGTCGCCGACTCCGGCGAGCCGGGCGACGACGCGGCTCCTGGCCCCGACGGCGGGCCGCTCGGCCTGCCCGCCCTGTTCGGCGTGGCCGGCTACGGCACGGAGACCGCCGGAGGCGGCCCTGGTGCCGAGTACCTGCCCGGTGACGCGGACTCCGCGGGCGCCGGGTCGGCGCTGCCGCCCGGCATCGGGCTGGCCCTCATCGAGGGGCTCGTCGACGACGTCGAGGTCCGACGCCGCCCGGACGGCGTCGGCACCGTCGTCACGATGACCTGGGACACCACGTCCCTGGTCGACGGAGGCCTGGCGTCCGCCCTCTGAGGTAGCTCTGGGTAGCTCTCACGGCGCCCGCGCCGGATCCGGCGCGGGCGGTCCAGGGCGCCGCCGGACCGCGTCGGCGAGAAGCCGCGATCCGGCGGCAGCCGACCGTGGCAGCACGGCCTTTCGGCGACAGCTGAGTGACATTTGCGGAAAATCCGCCCGCTGATCTTTGGCTTTTCAACCCCGTTTGCGCGGCGCGTCCGGGGAACGCCGCTCGCCACATAGTGGCTACGTACCCGCAGGTAGGCCCGCAGTTGGCCAAACATGTCACGGGGCGGGAGGCTCAAAAACGAGCGCACGCCGCAGACGTGTGGATAGACTCCGCCGCATCTCACGGACGGTCGCAACTGACCGGCCGTGACCCCGTTGGTGCTCCCGGTGGAGTGCGGTGGAGGTGGGGACGCAGGAGCTTCCGCTAGGAACGGCCACGCAGGCGCCGACCCGGTCGGTTCACTCGTGACGCCCCCGAAAAGGGCACCGCGACCCCGACTGGAACTGCCTGCGGGATCGGTTGCAGCCGGTCCCGCGGGGCGATGTCGCCTGCGCGCCGCCACCCGCGGAAACCGCGAGTCCACAACATCCCCGAGTCACCACCCACGGCGTCGTCAGATGCGGCGCCGCGCTGTGACCGTCGGACGCGCGTGCTTCGTCGAGCGATGACGAGGTACGCGCTGCCGATCAGGCAGGGGACAAAAAGTGCAGACCGGGAGGAACCATGCCCCCGATCCAGGCCGCGGAGTCACCCGCGGGCACTGGGATCGACCTTACTGGCGGGCAACTGGGATTGGTCGCCGGTGTGGCGCTCATCGCAGCGTTGGCCCTGCTGGTGGCCGGTTATCTGGTCCGCGAAGTGCTCGCGGCGAGCCAGGGCGGCCCCAAGATGATCGAGGTAGGAAAGGCCGTCCAGGAGGGTGCCGCGGCCTACCTCAGTCGACAGTTCAAAACCCTGGCCGCGTTCGTCGTCGTCATCCCGTTCGTGTTGCTGGCCCTGCCGGCCGACGACCTGGGCGCCCGGATCGGACGGTCGGCGTTCTTCGTCGTGGGTGCGGTGTTCTCCGCGCTCGTCGGCTTCGTCGGCATGTCGCTGGCGACCAGGGCGAACACCAGGACCGCGGCGGCCGCCAACGAGCGCGGTGAGAAGGCCGCGCTTCGGCTGGCCTTCCGCACCGGCGGCGTCGTCGGCATGTTCACCGTCGGCCTCGGCCTGCTCGGTGCCGCGGTGGTGGTGCTGATCTTCAAGCACACCGCGCCGCAGGTACTGGAGGGATTCGGCTTCGGCGCCGCGCTGCTCGCGATGTTCATGCGGGTCGGCGGCGGCATCTTCACCAAGGCCGCGGACGTCGGCGCCGACCTGGTCGGCAAGGTGGAGAAGGGCATCCCCGAGGACGACCCCCGTAACGCGGCGACGATCGCGGACAACGTCGGGGACAACGTCGGCGACTGCGCCGGCATGGCGGCCGACCTCTTCGAGTCGTACGCGGTCACCCTGGTGGCCGCGCTCATTCTCGGGATCAAGGCCTTCGGCTCGCACGGGCTGGTGTTCCCGCTGCTGATCCCGGCGATCGGCGTCATCACCGCCGTCATCGGGATCTTCGCGGTGGCCCCGCGGTCGGGTGACCGGGACGGGATGGCCGCGATCAACCGCGGGTTCTTCATCTCGGCCGTCATCTCCGCGATCGGCGTCGTGGTGGTCGCGCTCGTCTACCTGCCGGGCAGCTTCAAGGGCTTCCACGACCTGGCCGGCGGCGTCCCGAAGGGTGACCCGCGGGTCATCGCCATCAGCGCCTGCCTCATCGGAATCGTGCTGGCGGCGGCGATCCAGCTGCTCACCGGCTATTTCACCGAGACGAAGCGCAAGCCGGTCCGCAGCGTGGTGGACGCCTCCACCACCGGCCCCGCCACCAACATCCTGGCTGGCATCGGGGTTGGCCTGGAATCGGCGGTCTACTCGGCGGTCCTGATCAGCGCGGCGGTGTTCGGCGCCTACCTGCTCGGCTCCGGGAGCATCACCGTCGCGCTGTTCGCTGTCGCGATGGCCGGAACCGGCCTGCTGACCACCGTCGGCGTCATCATCTCGATGGACACCTTCGGGCCGGTGAGCGACAACGCGCAGGGCATCGCCGAGATGTCCGGCGAGGTCACCGAGGAGGGGGCAACGATCCTCACCTCGCTCGACGCGGTCGGCAACACCACGAAGGCCATCACCAAGGGCATCGCGATCGCCACCGCGGTGTTCGCCGCGACGGCGCTGTTCGGGTCGTTCACCGACACCATCACCGAGGCTCTCGCCAAGGCGGGCGTCAACCCGAGCACCACCCGCGGCACCATCGGCGGCCTGAACGTCGCCTACCCGGACGCGCTGGTCGGCCTGATCCTCGGCGCCGCCGTCGTGTTCCTGTTCTCCGGCCTCGCGATCAACGCCGTCGGCCGGGCCGCCGGGCGGGTCGTCTGGGAGGTGCGCAAGCAGTTCCAGGACCACCCGGGGATCATGGAGGGCACCGAGAAGCCCGACTACGGCGCGGTCGTCGACATCTGCACCCGTGACTCGCTGCGGGAGCTGGTGACACCCGGCACGCTCGCCGTGATGGCACCGATCGCGGTCGGCTTCGGTCTCGGCTACCCGCCCCTGGGCTGCTACCTCGCCGGCGCGATCGCCGGTGGTGTGCTCATGGCCGTCTTCCTCGCGAACTCGGGCGGTGCCTGGGACAACGCCAAGAAGCTGGTCGAGGACGGCATGCACGGCGGGAAGGGCTCCGACGTCCACGCCGCCACGGTCATCGGCGACACCGTCGGGGACCCGTTCAAGGACACGGCCGGCCCGGCGATCAACCCGTTGATCAAGGTGATGAACCTGGTCAGCCTGCTGATCGCGCCAACTGTGGTCAAGTTCTCCGTCGGCCAGGACAAGAACACCTGGCTGCGGGTTCTCATCGCGATCGTGGCGCTCGCCGTGATCGCGACGGTGATCACGATCTCGAAGCGGCGCGGCTCGGCGCTCGACGCCGTTCCGGGAGACAGCGGGACCGCGGTCTCGTCGAACGTCGTCGTGGCGACGGCGGCTGGCCAGCCGGCGACCGCCCCCGACCAGGTGAACGTCTGACGGGGACGTGACCGACCGGCAGTCCTGACCAGTCGGCGGTCCTGACCGCCGCCAGGCCAGGCGTCCGCATCCAACGACCACCCGTCGCCGGCTCAGCCGGAGGCGGGTGGTCGTTGTCGTCCGAGGCCCCATCGGGGGTGCCCCGCCGGTCGGAGCGGGACCTCCGGCGGCGCGCCCCCTGGGCTCCCGCCGGCAGGTCCGTAACCTGGCCCCCAGAGCGCCGGGCCCTACTCTCGCGATATCTCGGGTTCACTGGTAGTGGTGGGATCGGGAGTCCGGCGGGCGGCCTGTGACCGGGGGGACTCGTCCCTCGCGGTCGCGAGCGTGCCACGATCGAACCTGCGCCGGCCTCACCCGGCCGGGCGGCGAGCAGCCGACCGCGACGGCGCGGCGTACCGTGCAGCACGACACGCGGCAGCCGAGGCCGCTGCCAGGACGCGACTCCGGACAACCGAGCCGGCCTACCGTGGTCGCTGACCTTCTGGCAGCGTCCCGGAGGGCCGCACTATCGAGCCGGGGTAGCTCCCGGGCCCCACGACGCTCACCAAACGCAGAGCCGAGCACACGCAGTACCGAGGAGACCAGTGCCACCGCGCGCGAAGACGACGGCCCGGACCCCGTCCCGGTCGTCCACACCGCTAGCCGAACCGCTCGACCTCGACGCCGAGATCGTCGACCTGGCCGAGCAGGTCGACGACGCCGAGCCGTCGTCCGGTACCACCCGCGGCGGCGGGCGCAGGCGGGCACCGGCGGGCACCGGCAACCGACTGGTGATCGTCGAGTCGCCCGCGAAGGCGAAGACGATCGCGGGCTACCTCGGGCCGGGCTGGCAGGTCGAGTCGAGCATCGGCCACATCCGCGACCTGCCGCGCAGCGCCGCGGACGTGCCGGCCGCGCACAAGGGCAAGCCGTGGGCCCGGCTCGGGGTGGACGTGGACAACGGCTTCGCGCCGCTCTACATCGTCACCCCGGACAAGCGCCCGCAGGTGTCCAAGCTCAAGGAGCTGGTCAAGGACGCGAGCGAGCTCTACCTCGCGACAGACGAGGACCGCGAGGGCGAGGCGATCGCCTGGCACCTGCTGCAGACGCTCAAGCCGACGGTCCCGGTCAAGCGGATGGTCTTCCACGAGATCACCCCGCAGGCGATCCGGCGCGCGGTCGACAGCCCGCGCGAGATCGACGAGAACCTCGTCAACGCC
This sequence comes from Pseudofrankia inefficax, assembly GCF_000166135.1. Taxonomy (NCBI): domain Bacteria; kingdom Bacillati; phylum Actinomycetota; class Actinomycetes; order Frankiales; family Frankiaceae; genus Pseudofrankia; species Pseudofrankia inefficax. The sequence goes on along the minus strand of NC_014666.1, from coordinate 396,434 downwards.
CAGGAGACCCGGCGCATCCTGGACCGGCTCTACGGCTACGAGGTCTCCCCCGTGCTGTGGAAGAAGGTCATGCCGCGCCTTTCGGCCGGCCGGGTGCAAAGCGTCGCGACGCGCATCCTGGTCGAGCGCGAGCGGGCCAGGATGCGGTTCCGCTCCGCTGACTACTGGAACATCGAGGGCCGGTTCGTCGCCACCGTCGGCCACGACGGCAAGGCACCCGACACGACGCCGCTGCCGGCGAACCTGGTGGCCCTCGACGGCCGTCGGCTGGCGACCGGCCGCGACTTCGACGCCACCGGCAACCTGACCTCGGCCGAGGTCGTCCGGCTCGACGAGGCCGCGGCCCGGGGCCTCGCCGAACGGCTGGCCGCCACCGCGTTCGCGGTCCGCTCGGTCGAGACCAAGCCGTACAAGCGCTCGCCGTACCCGCCCTTCATGACCTCCACGCTGCAGCAGGAGGCGGGCCGCAAGCTGCGGTTCTCCAGCCAGCGCACGATGCAGATCGCGCAGAAGCTGTACGAGAACGGCTACATCACCTACATGCGAACCGACTCGACGAACCTGTCCGAGACGGCGCTGGCGGCGGCCCGCGAGCAGGCCCGGCAGCTCTACGGGTCGGAGTACGTGCCGGACAAGCCCCGGGTCTACACGAAGAAGGTCAAGAACGCCCAGGAGGCGCACGAGGCGATCCGCCCCTCCGGCGACACGTTCCGCACCCCGGGCGAGGTCCGCCGCGAGCTCGACGCCGACGGCTTCCGCCTCTACGAGCTGATCTGGCAGCGCACGGTCGCCAGCCAGATGGCCGACGCCCGCGGCACCAGCGCGACCGTCCGGCTCGGCGGCAAGTCCAGCACGAACGAGGACGCCGAGTTCGCCGCGACCGGCAAGGTCATCACCTTCCCCGGCTTCCTGCGGGCCTACGTCGAGGGCGCCGACGACCCGGACGCGGAGCTCGAGGACCGCGAGACCCGGCTGCCCGACGTCCGCCAGGGCGACCCGCTGGCCACCCGCGACCTCACCCCACGCGGCCACTCGACCAGCCCGCCGCCCCGGTTCACCGAGGCGAGCCTGGTCAAGACGCTGGAGGAGCTGGGCATCGGCCGCCCGTCGACCTACGCGTCGATCATCGGCACGATCCAGGACCGCGGCTACGTCTGGAAGAAGGGCTCAGCGCTCATCCCCAGCTTCGTCGCGTTCGCCGTCGTCGGGCTGTTGGAGGACCACTTCGGCCGGCTGGTCGACTACCGGTTCACCGCGACGATGGAGGACGACCTCGACGCCATCGCGTCCGGTTCGTCCGGATCGACCGACTGGCTCACCCGGTTCTACTTCGGCGATGACGCCGCCGCCCCGGTGGCGTCATCGGCCGCGAACGGCAAGAGCGCCACCCCCGACCCGGGCCTGAAGCACCTCGTCAGCGAGCGGCTCGGCGAGATCGACGCCCGTGAGGTCAACTCGATCCCGCTCGGCGCCGCCGAGGACGGGGTTCCGGTCGTCGTCCGGGTCGGCCGGTACGGCCCCTACGTCCAGCACGGCGAGGGCCGGGCCAGCGTGCCCGAGGACCTGCCACCGGACGAGCTGACGATCCCGAAGGCGCTGGAGCTGCTCGACGCGCCGTCGGGCGACCGGGTGCTCGGCACCGACCCTGACAACGGCGCCACGATCACCGCCAAGGCGGGCCGCTACGGCCCCTACGTCACCACCGACACCGAGCCGCCGCGCACCGCGAGCCTGCTGTCGACCATGTCGCTGGAGACGCTGACCCTCGACGACGCCCGCAAGCTGCTCACCCTGCCCCGGGTGCTCGGCGCCGGCGAGGACGGTGAGGAGATCACCGCCCAGAACGGCCGCTACGGCCCCTACGTCAAGCACGGGACTCAGAGCCGCTCGCTGGCGAACGAGGAGCAGCTGTTCACGGTGACGCTCCAGGAGGCGCTTGACCTGCTGGCCCAGCCGAAGACGCGGGGCCGGCGCAGCGCGGCCGAGATCCCGCCGCTGCGCGAGCTCGGCGCGGACCCGGCGACCGGTAAGCCGATGGTGCTCAAGGAGGGCCGGTTCGGCCCGTACGTCACCGACGGCGAGACCAACGCCAGCCTGCGCAAGGGCGACGAGATCGACACCCTGACGATCGAGCGCGCCGCCGAGCTGCTCGCCGACCGGCGGGCCCGGGGCCCGGCGACCCCGCGCCGCGCCAACGCTCGGGCCGGCTCCAAGGCGCCGGCGAAGGCTGGGAGCACCGCCAAGGCGAAGTCCTCGGCACGCGCGTCGTCCGCCGCCAAGGCCACGGCGAAGACGACCACGAAGACCGGCACGCGCGCGACGAAGCGGTCCGCGTCCGGCGCTGACGGCGCCGGCGAGGGTTGATGTCGACGGCGGACGAGGCGGAAGGCTCCGTTCGCCGAGCGCAGCTCGGCTTCCAGGACGCCCGCGATGACCAGCCGGGGACCGGCTCCCCGGGCCCACAGGCCGCCGCGCCCTCCAGGGCGGCGCACGGCCCGGACGGCCCGTCGGGAGCCACGGCCCCCAACGGGCGCGCCGAGCTGCCCGCCGACGGGCCGGAGGGCGCGGACACGGCGTTAGTCGTGCGGCGCGCGCGCCGGGCGGGCTGGGCACACCGGTCGGTCGGGCAGCACCCGGTCACCAGCGTCCCCGAGCCACCGGAGCGGCGAGCCCCGGCAAGCTCGGACGAAGGCGACGTCCGCGCGGTCCTTCGCATCCCGGAGTTCCGCCGGCTGTGGATCCAGCTCGGGCTGTCCAGCCTCGGGGACTGGATGGGCCTGCTGGCCACGACGGCGATGGTCGCCGAGCTGGCGCACAGCTTCTCCGGGCAGGCTTACGGGATCGGCTCCTTGCTGATCATCAGGCTGATGCCGGCGCTGATCTTCGGCCCGATCGCGGGCGCGGTCGCGGACAAGCTCGACCGGCGCCGCACCATGGTCGTCACCGACCTGATGCGTTTCGCGCTGTTCGCCTCGATCCCGATCGTCGGGACGCTGGCCTGGCTGTTCATCGCGTCGTTCCTGGTCGAGTGCGTGACGCTGCTGTGGGCGCCGGCCAAGGAGGCGAGCGTCCCGCACCTCGTGCCCAAGGAGCGGCTGGCGGCCGCGAACACGCTGAGCCTCATCACCACCTACGGCAGCGCGCCGGTGGCCGCGGCGATCTTCGCGCTGCTGGCCACACTGGCCCGCAGCCTGGCGCCCAGCTACCCGTGGTTCCGGGACTCGCCCGTCGACCTCGCCCTCTACTTCAACGCGGTCACCTTCCTGCTCTCGGCGATCGTGATCTGGGGACTGCGCTCGATCGGCAAGGCCCAGCGGCCGGACCAGGGCCCGGAGCCGGGCTTCTTCGCCTCGATCACCGAGGGCTGGAAGTTCGTCGGCCAGGACCGGCTGGTACGCGGCCTGGTCGTCGGCATCCTCGGCGGGTTCGCCGGCGCCGGCTGTGTGATCGCGCTGGGCCGGCTCTACGTGCACATTCTCGGCGGCGGCGACTCGGCCTACGGCGTGCTGTTCGGCGCGGTGTTCGTGGGCCTGGCGGCCGGGATGGCGGCGGGGCCGAGGCTGCTCGGCGACTACAGCCGTACCCGCCTGTTCGGCGTCTGCGTCACCGGCGCCGGCATCACGCTCGTGTTCGTCGCGATCATCCCGAACCTGGTGCTGGCCTGCATCCTGGTCGTGCTGGTCGGGATGTTCGCCGGGGTCGCCTGGGTCACCGGGAACACGCTGCTGCAGGCGGAGGTGGCCGACGAGCTGCGCGGGCGCACGTTCGCGCTGGTGCAGTCGCTGGTCCGGGTCGACCTGCTGCTGGTGCTGGCGGTCGCGCCGGCGCTGGTCGGCCTGATCGGCACCCATCAGATTCACCTCTGGGGCGAGGTCAACGTCCGCGCCGATGGCGTGACGGTGGTGCTCCTGGCCGGCGGTGCCCTGGCCATCGTGGTCGGCCTGTTCGCCTACCGGCAGATGGACGATCATTCGGGCGTTCCGGTGCTGCCGGAGCTGTGGAACGCGCTGCGCGGCCGCCGCGGGGTCCGCCGGCCGCGCCACGCCGGGCTTTTCGTCGCCATCGAGGGCGCCGACTTCAGGAGCCGGGCCGACCAACTGGAGTCACTGCGTCGGTGGCTGCTGGAGGCGGGCCGCGAGGTGCTGGTCACCGCGGAGAGCCCGGCCGACACCTCCGAGCTGGAGGCCGCGCTGCGCACCGTGCAGCCCGACCCGGCCGCCGGGCTGCACCCGCGGACCACGGCACTGCTCACGGCGGCGATCCACGCCGAGCACGTGGCCCGGGTGATCGAGCCAGCCCTCGCCCGCGGCGCGGTGGTGCTCACCGACTCGTACGTCGACGCGGAGATAGCCCGTCAGAGCGCCGAGGCCTGTGCCGCCCTGGACGAGCTGACCATCCTGTCGCACTGGGCCACCAGGTCGCTGGTGCCCGACGTGACGATCCTGCTCGACGTCGAGCCCAGGAACCCGTCCGCGCCCGGCACTCCCGCGAACGGCACGTCCACGAACGGCGCCCGCGCGAACGGCCATGGCGGGCTGTTCGACCAACGCGTGCGGGCGGCGCTCCTACAGCTCGCCGACGACGAGCCGCACCGCTACCTGGTTCTCGACGGGACGGCCCCGGCCAGTGAGCTGCGCGGCCGCATCAGGCAGGCCGTCCAACGCCGGCTCACCGAGCCCGCGACGGCGGCCACCGCGACAGCCGCCACCGATCACGACCCGGTCTACGACGACGCGCTGTACGACGCCGCCTACCCCGGCAGGGCGAACGGCGCCGGCCGCCCGGCCGGCTCCGTCGACGGAGCGGGGCCTGAGGGGTCGGCATGACCGTCTGGGACGCGCTCGTCGGCCAGGACGCGGTGGTCGAGACCCTGGAGGCGGCGGCTGCCGCCGCGACACTCGTCGGCGGTCCGCAGGGAGCGCTCGCGGCCGCCCGCGCCGGGATGACCCACTCGTGGCTGTTCACCGGTCCTGCCGGCGCTGGCCGGACGGACGCGGCTCGGGCCTTCGCCGCCGCGCTGAGCTGCGTGCGCGCCGACGGCACCAGCGCGCGGCCAGGCTGCGGGGAGTGCGTCGGCTGCCACACGGTGCTCACCGACACCGCGGCCGACCTGCGCACGGTGCGGGCCGAGGGGCTCTCACTCGGGGTCCAGGACGTCCGGGCGCTGGTCCGCGACGCGGCGAGCGCGCCGACCAGCGGCCGGTACCGGATCCTGCTCATCGAGGAGGCCGACCGGCTGACCGACTCGGCCGCGAACGCGCTGCTGAAGGCGCTGGAGGAGCCGGCGCAGCGTTCGGTGTTCCTGCTGTGCGCGCCCTCCGTTGACGACGTCATGCCGACGATCCGGTCCCGCTGCCGGGTGGTGGCGCTGCGGCTGCCGACCGTCGACGACCTGGTCGGAGCGCTGCGGCGCGACGGGGTCGACGAGGCGACGGCCCAGGTCGCGGCCAGGGCGGCGCAAGGCCACCTCGGCCGGGCGCGGCTGCTGGCCACCGACGACGAGACCCGGGGCCGCCGGGCTCAGGTGCTGGCGCTCCCGAGCCGGCTCGGACGGGTCGCCGAGTGCCTGGCGGCGGCCGGCGACCTCGTCGCCGCCGCGAACGCCGACGCCCAGACCGCGAACTCCGAGCGCGACGAGGCGGAGGCCGGCGCGCTGCGCACCGCGCTCGGCATGGGCGCCACCTCGTCCGGGGGCACCGGCCGGACCAAACGTGTCACGAAGGCCGCCCCGAAGGCGAAGACGATGATGGTGCGCGGCGCGGCCGGCGCCCTCAAGGACCTGGAGAAGTCGCAGAAGAGCCGGGGCCGGCGCACCGTCCTGGACTCGCTCGACCGGGCCCTGCTCGACCTCGCCGGCCTGTACCGCGACGTCCTCGCCCGACAGCTCGGCGCAACCGTCGACCCGGTCAATCCGGACGCCACCCGCGAGATCGCGAGCCTGGCGGCCAGGGCGACGCCGGAGCGCACGCTGCAGCGCCTGGAGGCGGTGCTCGCCACCCGCGACGCCCTGGCGGCCAACCCTGGGCTGGTCGCCCAGCTCACCGTCGAGTCCCTCGCCCTGACGCTTCGAGAGCCCTAGCCGGCTCGGGTCAGCTCGCGGGCGCGGCGGCGCTCGCGCAGCCAGCGGCCGCCCGTGCTGGCCTCCCGGCGCACCCGGCGCACCGCCGGGACCTGGTTCGAGCGCAGCACGCGGCGGCGCAGCGGCTGGATACCGCCGCCATGGCGGCTGGACAGCGCCGCGGCGACCGTCACCGGATCGGGCCCGTCGATACTGTCCTGCGGGCTGGCCAGCTCGTTGTCGAAGAGGTCGTCGATCCGTTCGAACCAGTCCGATCCCCTGCGCGCGTGCGCCTGCACCCGGCCGAGTGCCTTGCGCCCGGCGGTGTCGAACGCCGTCAGCGCCGCCGGGAGGTCGCCGTCGTGCCGGCGCAGGAACCGGGCGAGCATGACGGCGTCCATCATCGCCAGCGCGGTTCCGGACCCGAAGGTGAAGTGAGTGGTGTGCGCGGCGTCGCCGATCAGCACGATGTTGTCGTGCCGCCACGAGCGATTGCTGACATGGGTGAACCGCTGCCAGTGGGCCGGCCGACTCGTGCCCCGGTCGCCTTCGCCGCCGCCGAGGAGCCGGTGGCCGGCGAGCTGGTCGGCGAAGATCGTCTCCAGCAGCTCGCGCCCCGCCGCGTCGTCGAGTCGGTCCAGACCGAGCCCGGTCCAGGTCGTCGGCGCGCACTCGAACACGCAGGTCCCGACATCCGACGCTGACGGGTAGGCGTGGAACCAGATCCAGCCATGTGGCGTGCGCTGGAACGCGAATCGGAAGTCCGTGAACCGCTGGTCGGTGCCCAGCCAGATATACGGGTTCAGGCCCTCTTCGAGACGGGTGCCGAAGACGTCCGTCCCGGCCAGCCGCCGCACCTGGCTGCGCCCGCCGTCCGCCGCGACCACCAGGTCGTTCTCCGCGCACAACGCGCGCAGCTCCGCCTCGTCGACGATGCCCTGGCGGTAGTGCAGCCGGACACCGAGCTCGGTCGCGCGCCGCGCGAACACGTCGAGCAGGACCGACCGCTGGATGCCGTAGCCGTGGCCGGGCAGGTAGGCCGTCCGAGTGCCGACGGCGAGCCGGTGCTCCTGCCACAGCGCCGCGGCGTCCTGCACTGCCAGCGCGCAGACCGGGTCGTTGTGAAACATGTTGTCGATCAACGGCTCCCAGTAGGCGACCCCCCAGCCGTGGGTCGCTCCAGCCGGGTCCCGCTCCAGCACGGTGATCTCGTGGTCGGGGTTGCGCCGCTTGGCGCAGATCGCGAAGTACAGCCCGGCGGGCCCGCCGCCGACACAAACAATCCTCATCCGAGCCGTCGCCTTCCGTGAGGGTTCAGTCACCACGTGTTGCAGTGTGGGTACCCACTCCCGGCGCCACCGACGCGGCGGCCCGCCGGCCGGACAGCTCAGCCCGCCAGGCCCGTCCCAGCGAACGCCGGTGGCGGTGGTCATCGAACGACCACCGCCACCGACGGGTCCTGCATGTGAGGCTGTCTCGAATCGAGGCGTCCACGACCTCAACGGGCGCCAGGGCCGCTGTCTTACCAGCCGCCGCCCCAGCCACCCCAGCCGCCGCCGCCGCCCCAGCCGCCCCAGCCGCCGCCCCAGCCGCCCCAGCCGCCGCCGCCCCAGCCGCCGAAGCCGCCGACGCCGACGAAGCCGTACCCGGTGAGGTCGCGGAAGGACCCGGCATCCTGGAGGGTCGGGGCCTGATACGTAGCCTTCATGATGTTTCCTCCCCCTGTAAGTGCGCTCCTAGGCGCCCTCGGCCGAACAAGCCGACGGCCATCGGCTAAGCACCGACGCGTCGATCAGGCGTAATAACCGCCCGCATCCGACCAGTCACTAGCCTCCCACCTGAGGATTCATCCGCCGTTCATTACTCAGCGTGCACATACCTCGGCGACTCCGGGCGTCGCGAATCTTTATCCAAAGGTGGGAACGGTCGTCGCGGATTACCGTCCGAAGTCAACCGGTTACCAGGATGCCACCGGCCGGTTCACCGACGGTTCAGCACGCTGCGCAGATCCCGCCGTTACCAGCAGGTTGAGGACGAACCGCCCAGGACCCGGCGAACCTGATGCCCGGGGACGGCACCGGACGTACGCTCTGGCCCGCAGGGCGATTCCCGCCGGTTCCTCCGCCCGATTTCCGGCCACGGCCTGGATGACCACGTTCGGTGCCGATCTCCCGATCGGCGCGGACACGACGGGTTCCCTGCCCCGCCGACGCCGAGGCTTGTCGCGGCAGGCGCGGTCGCCGGCAGCGACACGGAAGGCGCGGGCACCCATGCCGATGATGTGCGCGGTGGCTTTCTCCCCTCGAGGGAAGCTCTACTACGCCGATCCCGGGTCACTCACGCCGAAGGTCGGCGACCGGGTGCTCGTCCCGACCGATGACGGCGCCGAGGTGGCCACCTGCATGTGGGCGCCCCAGTGGGTCAGCGAGGACATCGGGCACCTGCCGGTGCTGGTAGGGCTCGCGGCCGACCACGACGTGGAGCGTGAGGCGGCCTCGCGGCGGCGGCGCGCCCAGGCGAGGGTCGCCGCCAGGCGCCTGGTCCGCGACCACGGACTGCCGATGAAGATCGTCGGAGTCGACCACGTCAGCTCCGCCGACACCTTCACGATCTACTTCACCGCCGAGGGGCGGGTCGACTTCCGCGCGCTCGTCCGTGACCTCAACCGGACGTTGGACACCCGGGTCCACCTACGCCAGCTGTCCGCGCGGGACAGCGCGAAGCTTCAGGGTGGGATCGGCTCCTGCGGCCGAGACCTGTGTTGCTCGACGTTCCTCACCGACTTCGAGCCGGTGAGCATCCGGATGGCGAAGGACCAGAACCTGGCCCTGAACCCATTGAAGATCAGCGGTGCCTGCGGGCGACTGATGTGCTGCCTGCGCTACGAACACCCGTTGTACGAGGAGTTCACCGCCGCCGTCCCGGCGGTCGGCGCAAAGGCGCGCACGCCCGACGGCCCCGGCCGGGTGATCGCCCATGACGTACCGCGCCAACAGGTCGTCGTCGCGCTCGACGCGGGGGGCCGCAAGGCGTGCGACCGGTCCGACGTCTGTTCGTCCCGCCGCGCTCACGACGCCGCCTACCCGGCGACCGCGTCCTCCGGCTGCGACTCCGCCGTCCTCGCCGGTGCGGGTCCCGGCCAGATTGAGGCCGACGCCGGCCGCGACGCCGCCCAGGTCGGCGCGGGCTCGACCGCGGCGGGCGTCGCGACGGAGGCCGTGAGCCGAGGCCCGGGGCCCGGCGGGGCGGGCAACGCCGAACGGCCCGACGCGGAAACCGCGGCGGGCCAGACCGACTCGGGCGAAGGGGGTCACCATCGGATTCGGCGGCGACGTTCCCGCCCCGCCGGCCCGGCCTAACCGTGGACGGCCCTCAACTGGGGACCCCGTTCCGCCCGACCGGACGGAGGCGCCCCCAGCTCAGGGCCAGCGATCAACGGATCACGGGTCGAAGCGGTAGCCCATGCCGCGCAGGGTGGTGACGAGGCGACGCTGCGGGGGCCGCCCCTCGACCTTCGTCCGGACCCGCCGGACGTGCTCGGTCACCGTGGCCGGGTCCTGGAAGCGCGTGCCCCAGACCTGTTCCAACAGCTCCTCGCGGCTGAAGACGCGGCGCGGGTGCCGGGCGAGGAAGGCCAGCAGCTCGTACTCGCGAGCGGTCAGATCGATCCGCTCGCCGGCGACGGCCACCTCCCGGGCGCGCAGGTCGATCGACACGTCGCCGTAGATCAGCGGCTCGTTGCCGTCCCCGGACCGCTGAGGCGGCGCCTCCACGGGACGGCGGCGCAGCCGGGCCCTGACCCGGGCGACCAGCTCGCGCAGCGAGTACGGCTTGACGACGTAGTCGTCCGCCCCGAGCTCCAGGCCGACCACCCGGTCGACTTCCTCGGCCCGGCCGGTGAGCATGATCACCGGGACCTCGCTCGTCTGCCGCAGCCGGCTGAGCACGGCAAAGCCGTCCATGCGCGGCATCGCGACATCGAGCACGACCAAGTCGATCTCTGTGGTCTGGAACAGGCGCAGCGCGGTCTCGCCGTCCGCCGCCTCCAGAACGCGGTATCCGAAACGTTCCAGACTGCGCGCGAGTGCGACGCGCGATGCTTCGTCGTCCTCGGCGACGAGGAGCGATGCTCCCCGCGTCGTCGTCGCGACTGCTTCCCCGGTCATGCCGAAACCCTACGCAACCTCTCCGGTGCCACTGCGAGCGGGGTCGCATTTGACGAAATTCGGGCCACGGAGGAGGCCATCTCGACACACGGTCGTAACCGGACCAAAGCCTCCGGTCACCAAACCCTCACCTGTACCCCTAGTCACCCATCAGTCCGTCACCACACGATCCGGAAGCCCAACGCCAAATCCGCGCTCGCGGGCACCTTAGGAGCACACACAGACACCACAAGCCCCCCAGATGCCGTACGTGCTCCCAACCAGACACCGAGCCGGCAGACGCGGACGACCGGCCAGCCCCCGCCGCGCGCGACGGATCCGGTGTCCGCCCATGTGCCACAGGAAGAGGCAGCCGGACGGAGAGTCAGGCGTTGGCGCGATCTCCGCGGGCCAGGTAGCCGGCCGATCTTCGCGTTCCGCGGGACGCGGTGATCGGCTGGCTACCTGGCCGGAGGAGCCGGAGGAGATCGCCCACGCCGGAGCCCCGGCCGCTGCCCCAAGCCGATCTCCCCGCGGGCCGAACCACCCGACGGAGCCGGTGCCCAGCGGGCACTGTTTACCCCCGAGGCGCACCGGTCAGCAGGTCATCCCATCTGGCATACTCGGAGCCGCGCCAACCAGTAGGTCCTGCTGGTGCGTACGCCGAAGTAGCTCAGTGGCAGAGCAATCGCCTCGTAAGCGATAGGTCGCGGGTTCAATCCCCGCCTTCGGCTCAGACCCCCGCCGACCAGGGCAGTCGCCCGTCAGGCACGATCAGTCCGGACAGGCCAGCTTGATTGCTGACGTCCCGGGATCGAAGCGGTCAGCGGCCTACGAGCGGGCCGAGCCAGGGCACTGTCGCGCAGGCGGCGTCGAGGGTCTCGTCTTCCGTTGGGTACTGCCAGCCTGAGAAGTAGCTGACCGGCGTCCATCTGCCCATGTCTTCTGGGTCTTTGCGGAACTCTTCGAACCCGAAGGTCCCCTCGGGGCGTCTGAAGATGTCGACGCAGCGATCAGCCTCGGCCGTCTGGTGGCTGGCGAGAACCAACCACGATCTGTCGAGTCGCGACGACACGACCGGATCGTACGTCGCCTCGCTCGGCGGCCGGGCCAGCCGGCCGGCCCCGCGCAGGCCGCGCCAGGCCACGACAGCCACGAGACCCGAGACATCGAGAAGGCCCCGGCTGGTTCGCGAACCTGCCGGGGCCTTGCGATGTGTGCGGCCCGGTCGGGCCGCGGGGAGTTCAGGCGGTCTCGGTCTCCGCCTCGGTCTCGACCTCGTCGACGACGGGAGCGTGCTCCGCCCCGTCGGTCTCCAGACGCTTGATCGACGCGAGGATCTCGCGCTCGGCGTCGGCGCGGCCGACCCAGCTGGCGCCCTCGACCGACTTGCCGGGCTCGAGGTCCTTGTAGACCTCGAAGAAGTGCTGGATCTCCAGCCGGTCGAACTCCGGCAGGTGCCGGATGTCGCGCAGGTGCTCCTGGCGGATGTCGGCCACGGGCACGCACAGGACCTTGTCGTCCGGGCCCTTCTCGTCGGTCATCTGGAACATGCCGATCGTCCGGCAGCGCACCAGGCAGCCCGGGAAGGTCGGCTCCTCCAGCAGCACGAGCGCGTCCAGCGGGTCACCGTCGCGGCCGAGCGTGCCCTCGATGAACCCGTAGTCGGACGGGTAGTGGGTGGAGGTGAACAGCATCCGGTCCAGCCGGATCCGCCCCGTGTGGTGATCCATCTCGTACTTGTTGCGCTGCCCCTTGGGGATCTCGATGGTCACGTCGAACTCGAGGTCCACGCCGCTCCCTGTCTCCTTCTTATTGACAGCCGAGCCCCGAATGGGCGCGGCTTCTCTCCAGTCAGCCGGTTTCCGCGGGTCGGATTCCGGCTCGGTGCCCGGTCGGCCCAGGACCGACCTGCGTTCGCCCGGCGGCGACCAGAACAAGCCGTCTGATCACACCAGGTTCGTGAATCGTGCCTTCGTCCAGTGTCGACGGACATCGGACCGTCCGCAGCTCCGGCGATGTGGCCTACCCCACCCCGAGGTTCCGACCTCGTTGCCCGGCCCCACCCGACCGCCGCCGCAGTGACCTCTTCATAACCTTCAGTACCTGTTCCACGGGCGGTTGACCCCGGAACCTCTGTCAGTCGGCGTTCCAGGTCCAGCCCCCGCCGATATCCTGCCGGAGCGCCCGGACCAGCCACACACGAGCCCGCCTGGGATATCCCCGCCAAAGGTCATCGAAGGGGTCGCCCCGGCAGCCGGACCGGAGCGAGCGACCGTAGGCTCCATCCGTGACAGCAGGTGCCCGGGTCGGCGGCCTCACCGCGCTGGCCGGCGCGCTGCTCGCCGGATCGCTGACGATCTCCCCCGGGCCCGGAGGAGACAAGGCGCCCGGCCCGACGGTACCCCCGGTCAGCGCGGCGCCTCTGGCAGGCCTGGCCGCGAACCGCCCGCTCCCGGATCCGGCCGCTCTTTCCGGCCGCCTGGCCGGGCCCTTCGCGAACCCGCTGCTGGGCAGCCCGGCGGGCCTGGTGGTCGACGGCCTGACGGGGAAGGTCCTGTTCGACCAACGGGCCTCGGTGCCGACCGCGCCCGCCTCGACGCTGAAGACCGCCGTGGCCGCCGCCGCGCTGCGTACCTTCTCCGCCGGCACCCGGCTGACGACCCGGGTGGTCTACCTGCCGCCCCCCGCCGGGCCGTCCACCCCGGGCCCGGGCGTCCGCCAGGGCGGCACGCTCTGGCTGGTCGGCGCGGGCGACCCGACGCTGACCGCCGCGACCGGCCCGGCCGGCTACCCGGCCAGCATCAGCGCGAAGCTCTCGGAGCTGGCCGCCCAGGTCCACGCCGCGGGGATCACCTCGGTCAGCCGGCTGATCGGCGACGGGACGCTCTACCAGGGTCCGGCCACCGCGCCCGGCTGGAAGGACGTCTACGTGTCCGAAGGCGACGTCACACCGGTCTCGGCGCTGGAGGTCGACGCGGGCCGGCCCACGCCGGGGGCTGTCGGGCCGAGAACCGGTACCCCGGACGCCGCCGCGGCCGGCGCGTTCGCGGCCGCGCTGCACACCGCGGGCGTCGCCGTGGGCGGCCTGGGCACCGGGCCGGCCGACCCCGCGGCCAAGACGGTCGCCACGGCCGCGAGCCCCCCGATCCCGGTGCTGGTCGAGCGAATGCTGACCGACTCGGACAACGACATCGCCGAGAGCCTCGGCCGGCTCGTCGCGCGCGCCCACGGGCTGCCGCCGACGTTCGCCGGCGCGACCGCCGCCGTCGGAAAGGTGCTGACACAGCTCGGTATCGACACCGCCGGGATGTCACTGGCCGATGTGAGCGGCCTGTCGGTGACGGACGCGATCATGCCGAGGACGCTGGTGGCGATTCTGCGGACCGCGACGCTGCCCGGCCATCCCGAGCTGCGCCCGCTGATCACCGGCCTGCCGATCGCGGGATTCTCCGGCACGCTCGGCGACCGGTACGGCGGCACCGACACCGCGCCGGCCGCCGGCGACGTGCGGGCGAAGACCGGCAGCCTGAGCACCGTCACCAGCCTCGCCGGCCAGCTCGTCGACGCGGACGGGCGGCTGTTGCTGTTCGGCTTCTTCGCGCCGGTCAACGAGTCGACGGCCGCGAAGGCGAGCCTCGACCGGGTCGCCGCTGCCCTCGCCGGCTGCGGCTGTTCCGCCGCCGGGCCGCCGGCCTCCACGTCCGCCGGCACGGCGCCCGTCCAGCCCGACAAGGGCGGCGAGCCGCAGGCAGCCACCCAGCGCGGGCACTGACCGCACCCGCGGCCAGCATCCGGGGCGATGCCACGGACCGGCGCACGGCGAATCGGCGGGGTGGCGGTTCTCAAGATCGAATAGCCCTGAGCGGGTAGCGTGGTCCCCGTGGTGGACGCGCAGCCCCAGGACAGCGAACCCGAGGACAAGCGGCCCGACGACGGGCAACACGCCGACCAGCAGCCCGTCGACTGGGATCTGGCGGTCGCGACGGCCCGCAAGCTGGTCCGGCCCGGCCCGCAGCTCACCCGCGCCGAGGCCGACGAGGTCGTCAGCAGCCTGCGCAGGCTCGCGGTGGACGCCGAGCGGCACGTCGAGGACTACACCCACCTGCGGCCGGCCGCAGCGGTGACGCCGATCGCCGTCGTCGACCGGCCCGAATGGGCCCGTTCCAACGTCGCCGGCCTTCGCATGATCACTACCCCGCTGCTCGACCGGCTGGCCGACAACGCCAAGGGCTCGCTGTCGACGGCCGTCGGCCGCCGCGTCACCGGCGTGCAGCTCGGCTCGGCGCTCGCCTACCTCGCGGGCAAGGTTCTCGGCCAGTACGAGGTCTTCCTCCCGCCCGAGGAGTACGGGCCGACCGCCACGCCGGCGCGGTCCGACTGGGCCGACGGCGCGGGGCCGGTGGGCCGGCTGAGCCTGGTCGCGCCGAACATCGCGCACGCCGAGCGCCAGTTGGGCGTCGTCCCGCGTGACTTCCGGCTGTGGGTGTGCCTGCACGAGCAGACCCACCGCAGCCAGTTCACCGCCGTGCCGTGGCTGCGCGCCCACCTCGAGTCCGAGATCGGCGCCTTCATCGAGGCCACCGACCTGGACCCTGACGTGCTCGCGGACCGGCTGCGCTCGGCCGTCGGAGCGCTGCGCGGCGCCGTGCGCGACCGCGGCCCGGACGCCCCGAGCGTGGTCGAGGCACTCCAGACGCCGGCCCAACGGTCGGTGCTCGACCGGTTGCAGGCGCTCATGACGCTGTTGGAGGGCCACGCCGACCAGGTGATGGACGCCGTCGGCCCGCAGGTGGTGCCGACCGTCGCCGACATTCGCGCGAGGTTCGACACCCGTCGCTCCGGCGGCTCGCCGCTGGACCGGTTCGTGCGCCGGCTGCTCGGCCTGGACATGAAGCTGCGCCAGTACCGGCAGGGCGGCGCGTTCGTGCGCGCGGTCGTCGCCGAGGCGGGTGTCGACGGGTTCAACCTGGTCTGGCAGTCGCCCGCTACGCTGCCGAGCCAGGCCGAGATCGCCGACCCAGGGGCCTGGATGGCTCGCGTCCTGGGTAGCCGTCCGTCCATCTCCGCCTAGGTGCCGCGGGTGACCGGTTCCGCGAGCCCCGCCAGCGGGCAGCGGATCCACCCGTCGGGGTCGCCGGCGCCGGCCGTGGCCGCCATCCGGTTGGCCGTGCGGCACGCCGTCGCCGATCTGCCGCCCGGAGCGCTGGTGCTGGTCGCCTGCTCGGGGGGGCCGGACTCGTTGGCGCTGGCCGCCGCGACGGCGTTCGTCGCGCCGCGCCGCGCCCTGCGCGCCGGGCTGCTCACGGTCGACCACGGCTGGGACGGCGCCTCCGACCAGCGGGCCGAGTCCGTCGTCGCGCAGGGCCGGGCGCTGCGGTTGGACCCGGTGGAGCTGTTGGTCGCGCACTCGGCCCGGTCCGAGGGAGCCGCGCGGGACGCCCGGCGGGCGGCGCTCGCGGCCGCCGCCGAACGGTTGGGCGCCGCGGCGCTGCTGCTCGGCCACACCTTGGACGACCAGGCCGAGACCGTGCTGCTGAGGCTCGCCCGCGGCGCCGGGGCCCGCTCGCTGGGCGCCATGTCGCCGCGCGACGGACTGCTGCGCCGGCCGCTGCTGGGACTGCGCAAGGAGCAGACCAGGGCCGCCTGCCGCGCCGAGGGTCTAGACGTGTGGGAGGACCCGACGAACGCCGACGCGGCCTTCGCCAGAGCCCGCGTCCGGCACGCCCTGCTGCCGGCGCTGGAGGAACAGCTCGGTCCTGGTATCGCCGAGTCGTTGTCCCGCAGCGCCGACCTGCTGCGCGCCGATGCCGAGGCGCTCGACGCGCTGACGGATGACGCCTATGCCCAGGCCACCGCCGGTTCACCGGCCGGCGCTGGTTCGGTCGAACTCGCCGTCGAGGCGCTCGGGTCGTTACCCAGCGCGCTGCGGACCCGGGTGCTGCGCCGGGCCGCGCTCGCGCTGGGCGCATCGGCGTCCGCGCTGCGCGCCGAGCACGTCTGGGCGATGGAGGAGCTGGTGACCCGATGGCGCGGGCAGCAGCCGGTCCCGCTGCCGTCCGGCGTCACCGCCCGGCGTCGAGGTGACAGGATCAGCGTGGCCGGACCGGGCGAGACCAGGTCCGGGCGCCGCGGGACGGCGGACGGTGGCGACGCTGCATCAGGGCCGACCGGCCCGCGACCATCGCCGCGCCGGCCTGACGCCGCGCGGCCCGACGCCGAGGAGGGCATGCCGGTGAGCCAGGCCGAAGTGAGCGCACCCGACTCCGCTGATCAAAGCACAACCGGCTCGCCCGATCAGAGCAAACCCGGCTCGGCGCCCGCCGACACGCCGCCCTGGCACGACGGGGACATCGGCGAGGTCCTCGTCAGCGAGGAGGAGATCGCCACCCGCATCGCCGCCCTCGCCGCGCAGGTCGACGCCGACTACGCCGGGCGCGAGCTGCTGCTGGTGGGCGTGCTCAAGGGCGCTGTCATGGTCATGGCCGACCTCTCGCGGGCGCTGCGTACCCCCGTGACCATGGAGTTCATGGCCGTGTCGTCCTACGGCTCGGCGAGTTCCTCGTCCGGAGTGGTCCGCATCCTCAAGGATCTGGACCGGTCGATCGAGGGACGCGACGTCCTGGTAGTCGAGGACATCATCGACTCCGGGCTGACCCTGTCCTGGCTACTCAAGAACCTGCGTTCGCGTAACCCGGGCTCGCTTGAGGTGCTGGCGCTGTTCCGGAAGCCGGAGGCCATCACCGTCGACGTCGACGTCCGATATGTCGGTTTCGACATCCCGAGCGCCTTTGTGGTCGGCTACGGCCTCGACTATGCCGAGCACTACCGAACCTTGCCGTTCGTGGGGACACTCACCCCCGAAGCAATCGCCCGAGGCCCCCGCCCGTCCTGACCGGCGGCTCCGCGTCGTCCCGTCTCGCTTGGGAAGGCTGCCCTCCGTGCTCCGAACCTCCCAGATCGGTGGCAGCGTGAACCAACCACGGACCCGACCTAGATTCACTCCGACCCCAGACTTCAGGGTGCCAGGACAGCAAGCGCTGGGGAGGGCGCGCAGCGCCCGACCAGGCGGAGCCGGGGTTCCTGCCGGATCGACGGAGTCGATCCGGCAGGTCCGCGAAGGGCGCTCCGCGCCCGGTTCCGGCCGACCGCCGCGTACGGAACACGGCGGGCTGGCGAACCGTTCCTCAGCTGTACGCGTGGGTGACATGCGCGTGCCGGCGGTACCCTCGGCACAAGGGAATCCCGATCGAGGGCAGCACACACGTCAGGAGGGTGGAGCGCGCGTGTCCAGCGCTCCAGGCAGATGACTCCAAGAAGAATCTTCCGCGGCTGGGTGGTCCTGGCTCTCCTGGTCCTGCTTGTGATCTTCCTGACGACCAACGTCTTGTCTGGTCCCAAGGAGTACAGCAAGGAGAACCTGCACGATATCCAGGCCAAGATCGCTGCTGGCCAGGTCAAGAGTGCCACGATCGAGGACTCCAAGCAGATAGTCCAGATCACGACCAAGGACGACAAGAAGTACGAGTCGAGCTACGTCACCAACCAGGCGGTCTCGCTTGCCGCCGAGTTGAACGACAAGAACGTCCCGTACGAGGTCAAGGTCGAGCGCAGCAACGTCCTGGTCTCGCTGCTACTCAACCTGTTGCCTCTGGTGCTCGTGGTCGCGTTGTTCCTGTTCCTGATGAACCAGATGCAGGGCGGCGGCAACCGCGTGATGAACTTCGGCAAGTCCAAGGCCAAGCTGGTCAACAAGGACACACCGAAGACGACCTTCGCGGACGTGGCCGGCGCCGACGAGGCACTGGAGGAACTCCAGGAGATCAAGGAGTTCCTGGAGAATCCAGGAAAATTCCAGGCCATCGGGGCCAAGATCCCCAAGGGCGTGCTGTTGTACGGCCCACCGGGCACCGGTAAGACGCTGCTGGCCCGTGCGGTCGCCGGCGAGGCAGGCGTGCCGTTCTACTCGATCTCGGGCTCTGACTTCGTCGAGATGTTCGTCGGTGTCGGCGCGAGCCGGGTCCGCGACCTGTTCGAGCAGGCCAAGGCGAACGCGCCGGCGATCATCTTCGTCGACGAGATCGACGCGGTCGGCCGTCACCGCGGCGCCGGCCTCGGCGGTGGCCACGACGAGCGCGAGCAGACGCTCAACCAGCTGCTCGTCGAGATGGACGGCTTCGACGTCAAGGGCGGCGTGATCCTGATCGCCGCGACCAACCGGCCGGACATCCTCGACCCGGCGCTGCTGCGCCCGGGCCGGTTCGACCGGCAGATCGTGGTCGACCGCCCTGACCTACTGGGCCGTGAGGCGATCCTCAAGGTGCACGCCAAGGGCAAGCCGATCGGCCCGGACGTCGACCTGCTGGTCATCGCCCGCCGTACCCCCGGCTTCACCGGTGCGGACCTGGCCAACGTGCTGAACGAGGCCGCGCTGCTGGCCGCTCGCGCGGACCAGAAGATGATCTCCTCTGACCTGCTGGAGGAGTCGATCGACCGCGTGCTCGCCGGCCCGGAGCGCAAGACCCGGGCGATGAGCGACAAGGAGAAGAAGCGCATCGCCTACCACGAGGGCGGACACGCCCTGGTGGCACACGCGCTGCCGAACTCCGACCCGGTCCACAAGATCACGATTCTGCCCCGTGGCCGGGCGCTCGGCTACACGATGCAGCTCCCCCTGGAGGACAAGTACCTGTCCACCCGGTCGGAGATGCTCGACAAGCTGGCCGTGCTGCTCGGCGGCCGGACCGCGGAGGAGGTCGTCTTCCACGAGCCGACCACCGGAGCGAGCGACGACATCGAGAAGGCGACCCAGATCGCCCGCGCGATGGTCACCCAGTACGGCATGTCGGACAAGCTGGGCGCGCTGAAGTTCGGCGCCGAGTCGGGCGAGGTGTTCCTCGGCCGTGAGGTCGGACACCAGCGCGACTACTCCGAGGCCGTCGCCGGCGAGATCGACAACGAGGTTCGCAAGCTCATCGAGGCCGCGCACGACGAGGCCTGGGAGGTGCTGAACACCTACCGCGACGAGCTGGACAACCTTGTCCTACGGCTGATGGACACCGAGACCCTCAGCAAGGACGACGTGCTGGAGACCTTCGCCACCGTTCAGAAGCGGCCGGTTCGTGGTTTCTACACGGGCGTCGGCCGACGGGTACCGTCGGATCGTCCACCCGTGCAGACCCCTGCCGAGCTGGGTCTGGTCGCGTCCGACGTGGCCGACCTGGTCAAGGGCAACGGGAACGGAAACGGTCACCCGACCGGCAACGGCTCGCCAGGCCTCAACAACCCGGCGGCCGCTCCCGGGCAGGGTGCCGACACCGGCCACGGCCCGGTCTCCGGGCCCGTCAACGGCCCGACCGGGCCGGCCGGGCCACCGGCCGCGCCCCCGCCGGATGCTCCACGGATCTCGAACCCGTGGGCGCCCCCGGTGTGGCCGAACGACGACGAAAGGAAACGCAGTTGACGTCCGAGACCGACCTCCTGTCCGCCGACCTCGACCACCTCGATGACGAGGGCGGCTCGGCGGCGGAGACTGGGTCAGGTTCCGGCGCCGCCGTCGCGGAGTTCCGGCCGGGCAACGGTCGGATACGCCCGTTCGACCACGACCGCGTCGCCGCTGCGGTGCGTGAGCTGCTGATCGGCATCGGGGAGGACCCGGATCGGGAGGGCCTGCGCAAGACGCCCGACCGGGTCGCCCGTGCCTACGCGGAGGCGGTCGAGGGGCTGGGCCGCGACCCCGCCGACGTGCTGACCACCGTCTTCGACGAGGGTCACGACGAGATGGTGCTGGTGCGCGACATCGACTTCTCGTCGCTGTGCGAGCACCACCTGGTCGTCTTCTCAGGGAAGGCGCATGTCGCCTACATCCCGAACGAGAACGGCCAGATCACCGGCCTGTCGAAGCTGGCCCGGCTGGTCGACCTGTATGCCCGCCGGCCGCAGGTACAGGAGCGGCTGACCTCGCAGGTCGCCGACGCGCTGGTGGACGTGCTCCAGCCGCGCGGGGTCATGGTGGTCGTCGAGGCGGAGCACCTGTGCATGTCGATGCGCGGGGTCCGCAAGCCTGGCGCCTGCACGGTCACGTCCGCGGTCCGGGGCCAGTTCCTCTCCCCCGCGACCCGCAACGAGGGCATGAGCCTCATCCTGAGCAGCCACCGCCGGTAGCCGCTCAGCCAGTCACGACGAAAGCCCCCGGGTTCGCCCGGGGGCTTTCGTCGTTGTCTCCGTCAGAGGTGACGGCGCATCAGCGCGGCGCCAACGCAACCACCTCGCCAGGCAGTATCGGGCTAACGACGCCAAATACCTCAGCCAAGATCCGCATTGTCGGGCGCCCCAGCGCCCGACGGCGGGCGCGCAGCGCACGCCCTAGAGGCGGCAGGCCTGGATCGCGGAGACGAGGATGCCGCGGGCACCGAGGTCCCACAGGTCGTCCATCGTGCGGTTGACGTCGTCCTTCAGCACCATGGCCCGGACCGCGACCCAGCCCTCCCGAGCCAGCGGCGAGATCGTGGGTGACTCGAAGCCCGGGGTGATCTCGCACGCCTTTTCCAGCACGTCGGTCGGCGCGTCATAGTCCATGATCACGTATCGGCGGGCGACGAGGACACCTTGGACCCGGCGCAGCAGCCGCTCCTGCGCCGACCCGAGCTCCGCGCCCTGCTTGGTGATCATAATGGCCTCGGACCGCATGACCGGCTCACCGACGAGCTCCAGCCCCGCGGCGCGCAGCGTGCGCCCGGTCTCCACGACGTCGGCGACGGCGTCCGCGACGCCCAGGCGCACCGCGGTCTCGACCGCGCCGTCCAGGGTGACCACCTGCGCGGTCAGCCCCCGAGCCGCGAAGTCCGCGCGGACCAGCCCGGGGAACGAGGTGGCGATACGCAACCCGTCCAGCTCCGCGACGTCGGCGATGGCGCCCTTCGGCGCCGCGTAACGAAACGTCGAGTGCCCAAAGCCGAGCGCGACGAGCTCCCGAGCCGGCACCCCGCTGTCCAGCAGCAGATCGCGGCCCGTGATGCCGACGTCGAGGCGGCCAGCGCCGACGTAGACCGCGATGTCGCGCGGGCGCAGGAAGAAGAACTCGATGTCGTTCTCGACGTCGGCGACGACGAGCTCGGCGCCGTCCCGCTTCACGTGGTACCCGGCGTCGCCGAGCAGCTGGCTGGAGGCGGCGGAGAGCGCGCCCTTGTTCGGTACCGCGATACGCAGCATGATCATGTCCGTGTCATCTCAGGCCGATGGTGGCCGCTCACAGGGCAAGGGGCGCGACGTGGTCTGACGTCGCCGGAACCCGCGCCACCCCAGGGGCATACGACACCCGGGTGCGGGGTCAGAGATGGAGGTAGACGTCGTCCGGGGTGAGGCCACGGGAGATCATCATGAGCTGAATCCAGTAGATCAGCTGAGAGAGCTCCTCGGCGGCCCGCTCGCCGGTCTCGTACTCGGCCGCCATCCAGCTCTCGGCAGCCTCTTCGACCAGCTTCTTGCCGATGTGGTGCACGCCGGCCTCGAGCGCGGCGACGGAGCCGGAGCCCGGGGTCTTGTCCTGCCACTTCGCGGACAGCTCGACGAACAGCTCGTCAAAGGTCTTCACGGCCGGCGACCCTCGGCAGCGGAAGCGGTGACGCCACCACATGCGCCCAGGCACGCGCGCGTGCAGCCGACAGACCTCATGAACCGCATGTTACCTGGGCGGGCCCGCGGTCCCGGGCCCCGCTGTCCCAGCGGCACAGACGCACGGCGCCGTCACGCGGAGCGACCTGGGTCCGCGCCCCGACATGACCATGGTGAAAACGGCCCAGCGCTGGTTGACTGGGTCGCTGTGTCCCCTCCCGCGATCGTCGCCACCGATCTGGACGGAACCCTGATCCGGTCGGACGGCACCGTGTCGGAGCGCACCCGTCGAGCCCTGCGCCGGGTGCGCGAGCACGGCGCGACCGTCGTGTTCGTGACCGGCCGACCGATCCGGGTGATGGCGGACGTCGTCGCGAAGACCTCGGTCGCCGGCATCGCCGTCTGCGCGAACGGTGCCCTCGTCTACGACCTGGACGCGCAGACGACGGTCAACCATCGCGAGCTCGACCAGCGGGCGGCGCTACGGCTGGCCCAGGCCATCCGGGAGATGGTGCCGGACGTCGCGTTCGCGGTAGAGAGCGGGCTGAGGTTCGGGCGGGAGCCCGGGTTCCGCACGATGTGGCCCGACCCGCTGGAGCTGGTCGCCGACCTCGCCGACCTGCTGGTGACGCTGCCACCCATCAAGCTGCTCGTTCGCCGCAGCGGAGAGTCGCTCGCCGACGTCTACGAGAAGGTCGTGGACCTCGCGGGCGCCGAGGCGGTGGTGACCCGGTCCACCGAGACGCTGATCGAGATCGCCGGCGCCGGCGTCTCCAAGGCGGTCGCGCTGGCCGAGGTCGCCACCGCCCGCGGGGTCACCGCGGCGGACGTCGTCGCCTTCGGCGACATGCTCAACGACCTGCCGATGCTCGCCTGGGCCGGCCACGCCGTCGCCGTGGCCAACGCCCACCCGCAGGTCCTCGCGGCCGCCGACGAGATTACCGCCTCCAACGACCAGGACGGCGTCGCCCTCGTTCTGGAACGCCTCTTCGACTGAGGCCACCCAGTCCGAGATCGACCGCACCCCGGACCTTCCGCGCCGGGCCAACGCCGGCTCCCGCAAGGTCGCGCCCCGGTCCCCCGGCAGCTCGGCAGCCCGATGATCGCTGTTTCAGCCCTCGGATGGTCGTGCCCGGGGCTGTTTCGCAGCCACCAGAGGGCCGAAACAGCGATCATGGCGACGGGCAAGCCCTCAGCCTTGTTCAGGGCTCGGGTCGATCAGGGCTTGGGCATCGCCATGTCGGCGTAGCGCGCCTTGTAGCGCTCGAGGACCTCGAAGAGGTCGGCATTCGCGAGCTCGCGGTAGCTCTCGAAGAAGTGGGTGTAGAACTCGACACTGCGCCGGTCCTGGTAGACGGTCGCGTCCAGGGATTCGGTGACGACCACATCGTCGTCAAAGATCATGAATCCGTGGCTCGGTGGCAGGCCGAGCTGGGCCGTCATCGGGACGATCCGCACCGTCACGTTCGGCAGCTTCGCGATCTGCTCGATTCGGTCGACCTGCGCCAGCATGTACCCCGGAGTGACATACATGTTGTTGAGCAGGTTCTCCAGCAGGATGAACTCAAACGTCTTGTTGGTGTCGTAGAGCCGCTCCTGGCGCTGGAGCCGCTGCGTCACCTTCGCCGCAGTCTCGGCCCACTTCGACTCATGGTCACCAATGTCGACCGCATGGAACGCGTTGATCACCCGGCGGGTGTACTCACTGATCTGCATCAGGCCTGGAACGGTGATCGGCTCGAAGTCACGCACCAGCGTGGCGCGACTCTCAAGATCGGCATAGTCCTGCTGGTTAACCGGGCCACGACGCGGCAACCGCGGGCGGCTACTCAGAGCCTGCAACTCGGTCGCCTGCCCCACCAACTCGTGCAGGGCGTCCTTCGAACCGTCCAGGGCCAACACGATCTTCTCAACGTCCAACGGGCTCGGCCGCAGCGCTCCCCGCTCGATCTTCGAGATCTTCGCCTGACTCGCGCCGATCGCCCGGCCGAGTTCCTCCCCCGTCATCCCCTTGCGCTTGCGCAACCCAGCAAGCGCGCGACCGAGCTCCCCAGCCAATGTCGAGGAGCCCGGCTCCGCACCAAGCGCGGGAACGCCAAGTGACGGAACGACATCGACAATATCGTCCGCCACGACAGCCCTCCGCTTCCGCGAGAACAATTACGCCGGGTCGAGACCCAGTACACCAGGCCCGATGGCGCAGCTACCCGGCCCGACTACTGTCCATCCCAGTCTGGCAGACTGCGCGCCGCTCTGATGAGCAGGTCGCGAGGAATCTGCACTCGGGCCTCCCCGTCTGGCACCCCGTCAGCGTAGCGCTGCGTAGGCACAACATAACCCTGAACGACCACGGACCCGTCAGACGCCTCGAAGACGCCTGGGCACGTCGACGTCCCGCAGCTGGACTGGGCAAGCGGCACGAGCTCCATTGCTCCTACTTCCTCCGCGGCGCGCTCAACATCAAGTACCCGCCACCGGCAATGACAGAGTGAATAATATCGATCTTCGGAAGAACATGATCTCCCAGGCCTGAATACTAGACCGGCGGCGCCAAGTCGGCAGTCGGGGAACCTGGCCGGCGCGTCGAGCTGGAGCCGCCAAGCCACCCATTCGGGCACCCCCCACGCAAGAACACTCGCATGAATCAACAAACGCGCATGCGAAGGGCGTCTACCAGGCAATTCGCGCCTGCGGGTGGTCTGCCACGGGTCCGGATGTGGAACCTGTTGACCACGTATATCGGCGGCGTGTTCCGCGATTGCGTGCTCAAATCGAGTAACACGGTCCTGTCCGCCGATGGGGCGATCCCCGGTCGGCCGGGTCCCGCGGCGCCAACCCGACGTTCGCCGAAGGGATCTGGGGGCTCCACACGAAAGGGCGGGAACATGCGCCTTATACCTCTGACCGACCACGACTGCGGAACCAACTCGTGCCCTCAGGTCTATGCGAGCGACCACGGCACGATCGTCGTCCAGGGCACGCTCGTGACTGACGACACCGTGCAGCCGGCCCCCGGTGAGGTCCTGGTCGAGATTCCGGCGGAAATCTTTCGGGCCGCGGCGGCAGCGGTATCCGACCGGCCAGCCTGACCGGACCAGCCTGCCCCCGCCGGCCGCCCCGCCCACCCCGGCCGGTCCGGCGACACTCACCCCGCCGGCGTCAACCGAGCCGGCCGGTTTTGCTGCCCCGAAAGGCACGACGGCCGGCACGGACCCGCGCGACCGTCTCGACGTCACGTCGCCACCTGTCTCGTCCTGTCCCGGTCCGGTACCCGGATCGGATCGCTGGCCCGCTCGCGAACGGCAGCCGAACCAGCGATGTCCCTGCCAGGTCGAAAGTATTCACCTCAACGCCAGCTTTGTAAAGATCTTGGACTATATTCTCAAGTCGCCTTGTCGACGGTCTCGCAGTCGTCTACCTTTTGCTCAAGGGTCCAGTCGACCAGCGGTCACGGGCCTCGGAAGCAGGAGGTGCGTCGGAATATGCCGCACGCGGGGGATCTCACCACTGATTCCTGTGTAGTACCCAGGTGGGGTATGGCCACCTCGGCCAGCACAGCCCACCCCACGGCCGGGGGCGCCGGCCAACGCCTGAACAGCACCAAGATCCAGCTGGACGTGATCGCATGTCAATGCTGACCGTTTACGCCACTCTCACCGGCACCAACCGCGACCAGTTGTACACCCGGCTGTCCTGGCTGACCCGCCAGTACCTGCGCTACACGGCGGCGAAACCCGGCCAGCCTGCCCGACTGGACGCATTCTCGGATGAAGCCCGGTCGATGGCGGGCGCTCTGGGGGACGCGGTCCGCATCCTGGTCGACCGCGACCAGGAGAACTCGCGGACCGCGCTGGTCGGCGCCGTCCGGCGCGCGGAGGACAGCTGGCAGAAGGTGCAGATCGACCTGCACCGTTCCGGAACCACCTGGGCCGACCTGCGGGTGCGGCCCGGTTACCGGCGGGACCTGCCCGTGCAGCGTGTTACCGGCGGCGAGACGCCCCAGCGGCTCACCCTCGTCCACGACAGCAGGACCGTCGAGGCCACCCGCCGCGCGGAGGCTCGCCTCGCGCAGTCCCGGGCCGCCGCGGGCCGAGTCCCCGATGCACCGGCCACAGGCCGGGGTGGAAGCGACAGCCGCATAGCCGAGAAGGTCTCGGTCGGCTCGGCAGGCCATCGCCGCGAGCTCACCCCGCAACGGTAAGCCGACCACCTGGCCCGACCGCCGACGGAGTCGGCCGGGCCAGGTGCCGCACGTCCATCGCGTGCCGGCCTGGCTGGTGGCACGGGCCAAACCGCATCGCCGGCCAACAGGTCGCCGGTCGACGCACGACGTGGACTACTGTCCGGTGCCCGCGTCTTCCGACTTCGCGACCTTCGTGCTTTCCTCGAGAAACTCGGTCTTGTACCGGCTCAGGATCGGCAGGACGTCTGGCGTGCTGCTGGACCAGAACCGATCAAAAACCCTGGCGTAGATCTCGACGCCATCACGGTCTCGGCGGCTGGATCCGGCGGTCGACTCGGTGATCACGACGGCGTCGTCCATGATCTCGAAAGGCTCGATGGCCGGGAATGGCAGGGACGTGTCGGTGGGCACGATCCGGATCTCGACGTTCGGGAGTTCGCAGGCGCTCTCGATCCGTTGGATTTGCGCGGCCATCAGCAGCGGCCAGTAGTCCTTCGCGCCGAAGCGGGCCCGGAGCGCCGACTCGCTGATGATGAACTTGAAATCTCGATCGGGATCGTAAAGCCGTTCCTGACGCTCCAACCGCAGCCGCACCGCGGCGGCGGTGTCCGGCCAGCCCTGGCGGTCGTCGCCGTAGATCACGGCATAGAACCTGTTGATCACCCGGCGGGCATACTCGCTGGTTTGTAGCAGGCCCGGCACGAGGATCGGCTCGAAGGCGCGCAGATGCCTCGCTCTGCCCTCTTCTTCGAGGTAGTCCTCCTGGTTGGCGGCAACGCTCCGGTTCGCGCCACGTCGACGCTCCCGCGCCAACGCCTGAGCCTGGCGCGATCGCTCCACGAGATCGGCCACCAGGGCGCCAGGCAGATCGAGGGCACCCGCGAACCGCACGACATCGGCCTGCGACGGCGTGACCCGCGAGTTTTCGATCTTGGAAATCTGGCCCTGGCTGACACCGGACCGCTTGGCGACCTCGACGCCGGTCAGGCCGCTCTCCCGACGCAGTCTGGCGAGCGCGGCGCCCACCGTCTCGGAGGGATCATGATGCCGACCGGACCGGTCGTCGGTCTCCATCGTCCCTCCCGCCCCAGGGGTCGAGCCCGGGCTACCGCTGGCGGCCTCACGCCCCAGCCGACGTCGACCTCAGCTCGCCAACAGCCTGCGCGCCGCCTCGTTCAACAGCTCCCGGGGGATGACGACACGCGCTTCCCCCGTGGGAACGCCCTCGGAGAGGCGAGGTTCCGGCAGGTAGCCCTGGACGATCACCGCGTCGTCTTCGGTCGTGAAGACGGTCGGGCAACCTCCGGAGCCGCACACAGTCACCAGAGGGGTTGGCTGCATTGCTCGTCCTCTCCTAGGCACACGGGAACCTACACCCAGAGTGGATCGAGGGCAAATATGTCAGAATATGTTGGCATCGCACTCCGACCACCCACGCCACCACTGGGAATATGAGGCGACCCTACCGGCCTCCATCCAGGCTCCGCCTGCTGGGCGGCGAGGTTCCACTCACGGCGTGTCACCTTTGGTAAACAACAGACTGCATGTGGCTATAGGTCGAGCCACAGCGGGCAACGATGATTCAATCTGAACAAGATTGACAACCGTGAGTAGTTGGCCGGTGGCGAGACTCGACGCTGAGACAGTGGCCTCCGAGCACACGAGGCGCGAATATGCCGGTCGGACATAGGCCGACGGGATCCGCCCTCGTTACCCGATGCCGACCGGCGGCCGAACCTGCTAGGCGGCCAGCGCCAACTGCCCGACCACCTTCGAAGGCAACCGGCGCGCGATGACCGCGGCCTCGTGAGAGGCGACGCCAATGGACTCGGGTGGCGTAGTGGCTGCAGAGCCGACCACATAGGCCGATCCCGCCCGCACGCTCTCGGCCAGCTCATCTATTTCAGCGGGGTCGGTGCCGGCCGCGTGAAACGCGGCGCGCAATCTCGCGGTCGCCGGCTCAAAGACCGTCAGATCCACCCGGACGGTCGTGCGGGCCGGGTCGCCGTCCCGACCGGAAGCCCTCTGCGGCAACCGATCGCCGACCACCCAGACGTCACGGCCATCCACAAAGACCGCGTGGCACGCGCCGGAACCGCAGGCCGCAATGGCCAGGACAAGAACCATGCCGGGCTCACCTTCCCGCCACCACCGTGGTCGGCTCTGGTGGGGGTCGGCCGGGCACAGCGGCCCGTAGGAGACCGACCACCGGAAATTCTATTGAAACACGGCAGATTGCCCACGGCGGGACGTTTTGTTGAACATCGCCCAACGGCCTGTACTGCCGCCGCCCGGCCGACCGCGCCAACCGGCCTGGCCACCTGGCCGACCGGCGAGCGCCGTTCTGGATCACGGGGCCGGGTCGAGGCGGACTGCGGTCGACCCGTGCGATCGACGTCCAGAACCTGACCTACAGGCAAATATTCCGAATCTTCTTGCCACGGCGACTCATCTTGCCGCACTATTCTGGTGAGGCCAGCCGATCGACCACCGGTCGCCTAGTCAAGGGGGTACACGATGCCTCGCTTGATGACATTGACGTCACTCAGCGTCCCAGCCAGCCCAGCTCTCGCTAGTACCCGGCCACGACCCCCTCGGGGGTACGAAATCCGAAGATCCACCGTGGCTGGAAGGACGAGTACGTGACTGAGCCTAGCTTGTCGAGTCTCGGATCTGGCGTGTCAGCACAGGAGCTGATCATCGTCGGGATCTGCCTCACGGCCCTCGCGGCCTGCCTCGGGAAGTCGCGCCTGGCGGTATTCCTAGGTATTCCGACATTGCTGGTCACCGGCCTGGCCAGCGTCATCGGCTGGCTGACCGGGATCGGCGACACCGGCCCGGCGGACAGCACCACGCGGCCGACGGCGCCACCGGCACGAGCGCTGCCTGCTGGTTCCGGTACCGATCCGACCGCGGGCGCCGGCGCCCGTGGCCACTCCTACTGGCCCGTCTGGATCCTCGGAACCACCACACTGCTGATCGCGGTCGTGGCGGGGCTGCTGCTCTTCACCGCCGTCACTCGGGCCCGCCGCGAGGACTTCGTGCTCGACGGCGCGGCCCACGGGCACGGCGACCACAACGACGACCTCGATGACGACCCGCATCCGGTGTGGGCGGACGACCGCGACGTCACGGAACCGGACACCGGCCCGCCGCGGACAAAGCCCTGGCCGAGCCTCGACGCCGGAAGCCCCCGGGGCGACACCTTCTCGACGCGAATGAACCAGCTCGCGCATGACTTCATGAAGCATGTCGTGGCCCACCACGACCGGCCGGCGGTGGTCGACCTGCAGGCGCCCGTGACCCAGCGCTTCGTCACCGCGTTCACCTACGCCACCGACCTGTTCCTCGACCGCAGCCCCCGGGACCCGGTGCTGATGTCGGCGGCGATCAGCGAGGCGGAACGTCGCTGGACGTTGGTCAAGCAGGACCACGGCCACCTCGGCGACGACACCGGCAACCCTCGCATCGACGAGTGGTAAGCGGGTGGAACCGCATCACCTGAGCGCCTGACGGCGAATCGCGCTCCTGACCGGCCTGCACGAGGGGACGGCCGGAGGGAAGCCGAGCACCGACCGCCAGCGGCCACTGGGACCTGGGACGCAGGAACACGACACAGGGCAGCTGCCACCAAGCCGCCAAGGCGCCTCGGCTCGTCCTCGGGGGGCGGGCCGAGGCGCCAACCCAGCCGACCAGCACCAGCACCAGCACCAAGAGTGATTTCGGTCGCGCCCGGCGCGCCAGAGCGGCGGCGGGCGGTACAGGATGGGACGCATGCCGACAGCCGCTTCGCCTACAGCGTCCAGGACGCCGCCGCAGGAGGTCGACCCGGAGTTCCTCGCGTTGCCGCGGGCGGCGCTGACGGACGCGGCGCTGCAGACGGCCCGCGATCTCGGCGTAAGCCACGCGGATATCCGGATCGAACGGCTTCGAGACGGCTCGCTGTCGTTCCGGGATGGAAGCCTCGAGACGAGCCATGACGGCTCGACCGTCGGCTTCGCCGTGCGGGTCGTGCATGAGGGGACCTGGGGGTTCGCGGCCGGGGTCGACCTGACCACCGACGAGGCGGTCCGCGTCACCCGGGAGGCCGTCGAGATCGCCCGGGTCGCCCGGCCGTTGAACACCGAGCCGATCGAGCTCGCCGACGAGCCGGTGCACGCCGACGCCACCTGGGTGTCGGCGTATGCCGTGAACCCGTTCGCCATCGACACCCGCGAGAAGGTCGACCGGGTCGGCGGGCTGTGCCGGACGTTGCTGTCCGCGGCCGACGTCGACCACGTCGACGGGCACCTCAACGAGGTCCTGGAGAACAAGTACTACGCGGACCTGAGCGGTACCTCGACCACCCAGCAACGGGTGCGCCTGCTCTGCCAGATCGAGGCGACCCGGGTCGACCCCGGGGGCGGCTTCGAGACGATGCGCACGATCGCGCCGCCGGCCGGGCGTGGCTGGGAATGGCTGGTCTCGGGTCCGGCGGCCGGCTGCTGGGACTGGGACGCCGAGATCGAGACGATTCCTGGCCTGCTCGCCGAGAAGGCGAAGGCGTCGTCGGTCGAGCCGGGGCGCTACGACCTGGTGATCGACCCGTCCAACCTGTGGCTCACGATCCACGAGTCGGTTGGCCACGCCACCGAGCTCGACCGGGCGCTCGGCTACGAGGCCGCCTACGCCGGCACCTCGTTCGCGACGCTCGACAAGCTCGGCAACCTGCGTTACGGCTCGCCGCTGATGAACGTCACCGGCGACCGGACCGCGCCGCACGGACTGGCGACGATCGGCTACGACGACGAGGGCGTAGCCGCCAGCCGGTGGGACATCGTCCACGCGGGCACGCTCGTCGGCTTCCAGCTGGACCGCAGGATGGCGGCGGCGAACGCCGAGCGCCTCGGCGTGAGCCGGTCGAACGGGTGCGCGTTCGCCGACTCCCCCGGGCACGTGCCGATCCAGCGGATGGCCAACGTCTCGCTGCAGCCGGCGGCCGGCGGGCCGTCCACCGAGGACCTGATCTCCGGGGTCAACCGTGGCATCTACATCGTCGGGGACAAGAGCTGGTCCATCGACATGCAGCGGTACAACTTCCAGTTCACCGGCCAGCGGTTCTACGAGATTCGCAAGGGCCGGATCGTCGGGCAGCTGCGCGACGTGGCCTACCAGGCGACGACGACCGACTTCTGGGGCGCGCTCGACGGGCTTGGTGGTGAGCAGACCTACCTGCTCGGCGGGGCGATGAACTGCGGCAAGGGGCAGCCTGGCCAGGTCGCCGCCGTCAGCCACGGCGCTCCCTCGACCCTGTTCCGCGGAATCAACATCCTCAACACCCGGCACGAGGCCGGTCGCTGATGACGGGGCTCGCGCAGGCGAAGGAGAACTGGTGACCGAGGCGTCGCACGAGATCGTCGAGCGGGCACTCGCCGCGTCGCGGGCCGACGGCTGCATCGTGATCGCGACCGAGTCCAGCACCGTCAACCTGCGCTGGGCGAACAACACGCTCACCACGAACGGGGCCGCCCGAGACCGGTCGGTCACCGTCGTCAGCATCGTCGGCCGTTCCTTCGGCGTGCGGTCGGTGAGCACGATCGAGGCCGGCACGACCGGGGTCGACAAGCTGACCGAGCTGGTCCGGTCCGCCGAGGCCGCGGCCAAGGACGCCGACGACGCGGAGGACTACGCCGACCTGCTGGCGCCCGGTCAGCCCGGCGCGGCGACGAGCCCCGAGCCGTTCGACGCCCTGGCCGAGCGGACCTCGACGTCGGTGTTCACGAGGTTCGCGGCCGACCTCGGTGAGGCGCTGCGGGCGGCGCGGGCCGAGGGCCGCGGGCTGTACGGCTTCGCCGAGCACGACCTGACCACCACCTGGCTGGGCACGTCCACCGGGCTGCGGCTGCGGCACAGCCAGCCGACCGGCTCGGTCGAGTGGAACGCCAAGAACGGCCAGCCGGGCGGCTCGGTCTGGCACGGCCAGGCGACCCACGACTTCTCCGACGTCGACGTGGCCGCGACCGACGCCGAGCTGCGCCGCCGGCTCGGCTGGTGCGCCCGCACTATCGACCTGCCGGCCGGCCGCTACGAGACCCTGCTGCCGCCGTCCGCCGTCTCCGACCTGATCCTGGACGCCTACTGGTCGGCCGCCGGGCGGGACGCGGCGGAGGGCCGCACGGTCTTCAGCAAGGCCGGCGGCGGGACCCGGCTGGGTGAGGCGTTCGGCCCCGCCGGGATGACGCTGTACAGCGACCCGGCCGACCCCGAGCTGAGCTGCGCGCCGTTCGCCGTCTCGGGGCACTCGTCCGCGACGGCGAGCGTCTTCGACAACGGGCTCGCGCTGGGGCGGACCAACTGGCTCGACGACGGCAAGCTCGCCGCCCTCGTGCACACCCGGTCCTCAGCCCAGGCCGCCGGCGCCCGGCCGACGCCGTTCGTCGACAACCTCACGATGGACGCCGGCGGGACGGCCACCCTGGACGACATGGTCGCCTCGACCAAGCGGGGGCTGCTGCTGACCTGCCTGTGGTACATCCGCGAGGTCGATCCGGAGGTACTGCTGCTGACCGGGCTGACCAGGGACGGCGTCTACCTCGTCGAGAACGGCGAGGTGACCGGCGCGGTGAACAACTTCCGGTTCAACGAGTCGCCGGTGAGCCTGCTCGGTCGGATCACCGAGCTCGGCGCGGCCAGCCGCACCCTGGGCCGCGAGTGGGCCGACTGGTTCAAGCTCTCCCGCATGCCGGCGGTACGGGTCCCCGACTTCAACATGAGCTCGGTCAGCCCCGCGTCATAGATCCCCCCCGGGGTCACAGGTAGGTGCCGGTACCGAAGCCGTCCTGGCCGGACTGGCCGGGCTGGCCGCTGGGCAGGGCCCGGCGGCGCATCTCCTCCAGCTGGGCGCGAGCGGCCATCTGCTGGGCGAACAGCGCCGTCTGCAGGCCGTGGAACAGGCCTTCCAGCCAGCCGACCAGCTGGGCCTGGGCGATCCGGATCTCGGCGTCGCTGGGCGTCTGGCTGTCGTCGAACGGGAGGCTGAGCCGGTCCAGCTCGTCCTTGAGCTCGGGCGCGAGGCCGTCGGACAGCTCGCGGATCGAGCTGCGGTGGATCTCGCGCAGCCGCAGCCGGCTCGCCTCGTCCAGCGGCGCCGCCCGGACCTCCTCGAGCAGCTGCTTGATCATGGTGCCGATCCGCATCACCTTGTCGGGCTGCGACACCATCGAAGAGATCATCGTGCGCGGGTCGGGCGAGTCCGAGCCGCCGTCGCCTGCGTGGTCCGAACCGGCGCCGGCGCCGTCCAGCGGGCTGCGCAGCCGGCCGTCCGGGCCCACGACCACCACCCGCGGTTCCGGTTGATCTGTCATGTCCCCATCCAACCGCATTCCGGCTCCCGGTAGTTCAGGCCGCCGCGAGACCGCCGAGACTCTCGACGCGGCACTAGACCGCGAGCAGCACCTTGCCGACATGCCCGAGGGACTCCACGACGCGGTGCGCCTCGGCCGCCTCGCGCAGCGGGAGCACTCGGTCGATCACCGGGCGGATCGCGCCCGACGCGAACGCCGGCCACACCTCGGCGCGCACGCCGGCCACGATCGCAGCCTTCTGCTCGCCCGGCCGATGACGCAGTGACATCGCGTGCACCGCGCCCCGCTTGGTCAGCAGCGTCGCCAGGTTCAGCTCGGCCTTGATGCCACCCTGCATGCCGATCACCACCAGCCGGCCGTCGGGGGCGAGCACGTCGACGTTGCGGGCCAGGTACTTCGCGCCCATGTTGTCGAGGATGACGTCCGCGCCGCGCCCACCGGTCGCCTCCTTCACCCGGGCCACGAAGTCCTCGTCCCGGTAGCAGATGGTGACGTCCGCGCCGAGCTCGCGACAGCGCTCCAGCTTCTCCGGGGAGCCCGCCGTCGTCGCGATCAGGGCCTTCGGCCGCAGGGCCCGGACGGCCTGGATCGCGAAGGTGCCGATCCCGGAGGCGCCGCCGTGCACCAGGAACGTCTCGCCGTCGAGGAGTTGGGCCCGTTGGAAAACGGTCGAGTAGACGGTCGAGGTGACCTCGGGCAGTCCGCCGGCGGTGACCAGGTCGACCCCCGGCGGCACCGGGAGCACCTGTCCGGCGGGGACGACGACCTTCGTCGCGTAGCCGCCGCCGGAGAGCAGCGCGCAGACCTCGTCCCCGACCCGCCAGCCGTCGACGCCCGGCCCGACGGCCGCGATCCGCCCGGAGCACTCCAGGCCGATGATGTCCGAGGCACCAGGCGGCGGCGCGTAGAGCCCTTGGCGCTGAAGCAGGTCGGCCCGATTGACCGCGGTGGCGACGACGTCGATGACCACCTCGTCCGGGCCAGGGCCGGGCGGGTCGTCCACCTCGCGCCACTCGAGCACCTCGGGACCACCGGGCTCGTCCACCGTGACCGCGTACACCCGCCAACCTTAGTCCGCAGCAGGGGGCGGAGCCGACGACGGACCCAGCGCCGTTCCGCTGCCCGGCCACGGCTGCCGGCGACACGGTGATCGGCCCTGTCGGTCGTTTTCCGAAGGCGCGGCGTTTCCAGGTTGGGACCAGGGGTAGGGCCCTGACCATGGAGGCCCTCCCGGTCGGGGTTGCGGCACGGCCGCAGGATCCGCCGCCGCTCAACCCCGACGCACCGATCCCCGACGACCCGGGGCCGCTGCTGCCGGACGGCCCTGGCGACCTGCCGCCCGCCCCGCACGAGCCGTCCCCCTTCACCGAGCCGGCGCCGACCGACCCGTCGACGCCCGAGCCAGAGCCGGTCTGAGCAGGGCCACCGATCCCGCCCCGTGGGCACCGGAACGCCTCGTCGATCCGGTATCGGCGTGAACGGGCGCGGCCTTCAGCGGACAGACGGATCGTGGACCGGTCCTGGCCCGGCCGGTCCGAGCAGAAGATCATGGCGAACGCGGAAACCTCCGGACGCCCAGATCCTCACCGATATCTGCCGAATTCCCCGACTTATCACTGTTCCGGAGCGTCGTCGGCCTTCTACGCAACGGTCCGAACGGGGTACCGTGCCGTGAGCCTGCCAATGCCGTGGGGGAGCGTGCCGTGTACGTCGACGACGTGAACCTCAACGAACTGGGCGGCCCACGTCATGGGTCTGCGTCCGCGAAGGCGTCACGATCGGCGGCGCGGGCCAGGTCCGCCGCCCCGTCAAGGATGACCGCGCCGCCGCGGCCGGCCAGCCGCGCGTTCCCGCCGTCCGACCCGACCGCGCGCCGCATCGGTACCGCGACGGGCATCCCGACGCAGGCTGAGGAGTTCCCGGAGCCGCCGACCGCCGACTGGCGGCCGGCCAACGCGGGCGGTCGACCGGCCCAGGCCGAGTTCGAGAAGTTCTTCGAGGCGCACCATCGCGAGCTCGCCCGCTTCGCCTTCCTGCTCAGCGGTGACCGGGACGCGGCCGAGGACATCACCGCCGAGGCGCTCACGTCGGCCTGGGTGCACTGGGACCGGGTCCAGGCTGCCGACAACCCGCTGGCCTACGTGCGCCGCAGCGTCGCCAACCTGGCCGCCGGCCGGATCCGCCGGACGGTCCGTGAGCGCAACGTGCTCGCCAAGCTGGGCCGGCAGCTGCCCATCCAGGCGACGAACGGTCCGGACGTCCCCGCCGTCCTGGACCTGGAGTCCGCCCTGTTGCGGCTGCCGCTGCGCAAGCGCCAGTGCGTGATCCTGCGCCACGGCCTGGACCTGTCCGAGGCGGAGACGGCCGACACGCTCGGGATCTCCATCGGCACCGTGAAGAGCCAGACCTCCAAGGCGGTCAGCGAGCTGGAACGGCTGCTGGCCGCCGGTGGCACCGGCGCCGGGGCGACCGCCAGCGCCGGGGCCGGCGCGACGGCCAGGAAGCGTCCGCGCATCCGCCGGGTGGCGCTGCGGGGAGGGGAGGCGTGAGTCTCTGTGGCAAGCGCGTCCCCAGTTCCACCGCGGTCGACGGGCCGGAGGACCTCGCTGTCGCGGGTCCCGCGGTCGCGCACCAGGACGCCGACCTCACGGTCGCCCGGCTGACGTCCGCGGATCTCGCCCACACCGGCTCCGCGTTCGGCGCGCTCGACGATTTCGGGACCGGCGAACCGGGCGGCACCGCGCCGGTCGCCGGCCGCCCATTCGGGGCTGACGAGCCATCCGGTCCGGAACCGCTGGCCGAGCGGTTCGAGCAGGTGCTCGGGGAGTACTCCGTCGACAGCGCCAGCCTGCGGGCGCGGGTGCTGACCGCCACGACCGCGGCCCAGCGCGACCTCGCCGCCGGCAAGCGCGCGGCGGACACCGCCCGCCGCCGCTCGCGTACCCGGCCGCGCTCGACCCGCCCCGCCGCCGGCCCGGTCAGCGCCCGGTCGGCGGGAGCGCACCGGGCGGGCGCCGCGCGACCGCGTCTGGTCACCGCCGGCGCCCTCGCCGCCGTGGTCAGCGTGATCGGCGTCAGCGCGGGTATCGCGAGCGTCGTCCAGAGTCAGTCGAAGCCGTCACGCGTCCTGGTGACGCCCGCGCCCCGCGCCCTCGTCACGCAGCCGGCCGCACCGCTGCCAGCCCCCGCGACCCAGGCGCCCGACGCGCCGAGCGCCACGCCGTCGGCCGGCCAGAGCCAGTCGACGGCCGACCCCACAGCCGCCAACGGATCGCAGAGCGTCGCCAGTACCAGCCAGCAACGGGGAGCGGCGTCCGGCCGCGGCGGCCAGGTCCCCTCGGGTCAGGACAACCGCCCGCGGGCTGTCCGGGGCTGGAGCGTCGCCCCGTTCCGGTCCGGCAGCGAACTCGTCCTGCCCGACAGGAACACGACCGACTGGGTCGTGTTCGGCGACGGCCACGGCGGGGTCGTGGCACGGGCCGCCATCCCGTTTCAGCTCCTGGACGTCAGCAGGATCGCCGGGGTCGGGTCGGCGCAGCGCGGCTACCCCACGAGCGTGAGCTGGACCTGGGGGACGCCGCGCCCGCAGGGCAGCCATTCCACGACCCGGCTGCGGATTCCCGGGGGCCGTTCGGCCACGATCGCGACGTACCGCGGCCCGCATGACGGGAAGCTCGCCTTCTACGTGGGCGGAGCCGCGAGCCTGCGGGTGACCGTGTCCGCGGCCGGCCTGCAGTCGAGCACCTTCACGGTCGCGCTGCCGAGCTCGACCGCGGTGGTCACGCTGGACCTCGGCGGGCTGCCCTACTGGACGCCAGCCACGATCAGCATCTCCGGCGCGGGCGGAAGCTCATTCTCCCTCGCGGCCGCCGTCCTCGACTAGGCAGGCCGCCCCCTGCCGCCGCCTCAGGCAAGATCGAATCGTTCCGGCGTCCTCATGATCGCGGTTTCGGCCCTCAAACGGGTCGAAAACCGGGCTCGATCGCAACCACCCCAGGGCCAAAACGGCGATCAAGCACCAGTACGAAAGAGAACAGGACCTCGGAGGGGACGGCACGCGAGCCGCGAGCTCCTGCGTGCCGTCCCACCCCGGGAGTACCGCTGCCGCCCGGGCGGGAAGGGGGGGCCGGGCGGCAGCGGTTGGGGATGGAAGTCCGCCTGCCAACGGACGTTCCGATCGCCGGTACGGCCAGGCGGGTGCCTGGCGAAGCCTTGCTGGTTTAGGTGGCCCGCTCGCCCGGCTGGGGGGGGTTAGCGGGGGAACAAGCGGGCCAGAACACCGACCGAACCTCCTGGCGCGAACTCCGTTCGGCATTCACGTGGTAGTTGCTCGGGGAGCCTGTCAGGTTGCCGTCATTTCGGAAGATTTTTTCCGTCTTGGCCGCCGATGCCCTGACCTGCGCCTTCGCCGACGGGCTCGGACGGCGGCCGGCGGTACGTGAGGCGTGACCTACCACCGCATCCCGCCAGGCCGGGTCGGGGGTAGCGTCAGGGATGTGCGCAGGGTGCTCAAGCTGTTCTCGCCAGCGTGGTTGCTGCGCCACTTGCTCGCGCTCGGCCTCATCGCGTTCTTCATCTACATGGGCCGCTGGCAGTGGACGAAGGGCGAGTCCAGCCACGGCACCCTGCAGAACCTCTTCTACGGCATCGAGTGGTGGATCTTCACCGCGTTCGTGCTGTACCTGTGGGGCAAGATGATCGGCGAAGAGATCCGCCCGAGCCAGCCGAATCCGGCGCCGGCCGCCGAGCCCGGCCCCGAGGCGGCCGTCACCGCGGCCGACCCGGCGGCGACGGACCTGAGGCCGGTGACCGGGCTGGCCGGCGCCACCACGGCCGTCGCCCGGGCGGACGCTCCCCTGGTCTTCGCCGCCGTCGCCGTGCCGGCCTCTCTCACGGCGACCCCGGCCGACGACGAGGACCCCGAGGACGAGGACCTGGCGGCGTACAACGCCTACCTGGCCAACCTGCGCACCCGCGACTCCGCCTGACCCTCGACTCCGCCTGACCCTCGACGACACCCCGCCCGACGACGCCCGCCTCCCAGGACGCACCCGCCGCACCGGTGCCACCACGACGATCACGCCGGAGACCACGATGACCGCACCCAGCCAGGACCCGGCCGCCGTCGCGACCGCGTCGCCCGTGCCCGGCCCGCCATCGGCGCCGGCCACGCCCAGCCGCGCGGGCGCCGGTCCGGACGCCCTCGCGAAGGCGTACAGGCCGTACCGGGTCCTCGCCTACGTCGTCGGCGTCATCCTCGTCGTGCTGGTGCTCGTCGCCGTACCGCTGAAGTACGCGGCCGACGTCCCGCAGCTCGTCCAGATCATCGGCCCGGTCCACGGGGTGCTCTACATCGTCTACCTGCTCGCCACCTTCAACCTGGCGACCAAGGCGAAGTTCTCGCTGCGGCGGGCGATCCTGGTCATGCTCGCCGGCACGATCCCGTTCGTGTCCTTCGTGGCCGAGCGGTCGGTCACCCGCGAGCTGAAGCCACGGCTCACCGGCACGGTCACCGAGCGCTGACCGCGGCGCCAGACCCACCGGACACGATCGCGAGCTCTGCGCCACGCTCGCCTTCCTCGACCTGGCTCAGTCTCGGTCGATCCGGTGACGGTCGGCGCTGTCGGGGGCGGCCGGGCGCGGCACGAGCCGCAGCGCGGCCGGCCGCGACGGGCGCGGACCGCGGCGGGCCGCCGTCACCGAGATCGAGATCCCCTCGCCGACCGCCAGCCGACGTACCAACCGGCGGGGCCGGCCGGATCCGTCCAGCCGTGGGCCGACGACCTGAGCAGGGGCCCGGAACGCGGCCAACAGCTGCGCCGGCTCGGTACCGAACGCGAGGTGCCGCCCATCCGACCAGGTCAGCAGGTCGGCGGCGAACCGCCCGGTGCGGGTGACCAACAGCCGTCTGGCGCCCGGGTCCCAGACGAGCACGAGCCGGTCCGGCGGTAGCTCGCGCAGGCAGCGCTCGCCGCTGGCCCGGTAGGCCGCGGCGACACTCAGGGCCGCGGTGTCCTCGTCGCGCGCCGACCCGCTCGGCTCCCCCGCGTCGCCAGCCTGGCCCGCCGGACAGGCTGGCCAACCGGCGAGCCGCAGGTGGCCGCGGCCCGCGAGCACGACGGCCATCAGCCCGCCGTCGTCCACCACGATCGGTGGGATCGGGCCGCCCGCCCTTCCAGCGGCGGTGACGACGCCGAAGGGCCCGTCGAGATGGACGCCGCGGGCCGCCGGCAGGCCCAGGGAGGACGAGGCGAGCATCGCCGTCAGGGTGGACCGGCGGACGTCCGCTCCGTCCAGCCGCAGCAGGCCGCACAGGGTCACGCCGGCTTCCTCCCGTCCGCCGTGGCGACCGACCGCGCGGGGCGGCGCGGCGGCGACTGGACCCGCGCCGCGACTACCCCAAGACGGCCAGGCGGCACCCACCGCGTAACCATCGGCCCTAGCACATGTTCAGCGACGGAAAGTAGCAGGTAGCCGGGCCCCCGTCCGGCTCCTTGACCGAATTGAGGTCGCCGTTCCCGATCGCGGCGAGCCGGTGAGTCCGTGCCTTCTGGTGGTCTTCCCCAAGCCAAGACCGCCGCGTCCGGGATAGGACACACAGTGACAACGATGTCACCGAGCAAGGAATCGCCATGACTGTTGCCGCCGCTGTCCCCGTTCCTCATCTGACATCGCTCGCATCCGGACTGGCGGCCAAGGAACAACTCTCGTCGTCCTGCGGCCCGAGCATCGCCGTGTCCTACCTGCTCGCCGCCGCGGCCGCGCTCGCGGCGCTCACCTGTGCCGCCAGGATCCGGCTGACCACGGACGGTCGGCGGTCCCGCGGGGTTCGCGGCGCCGGCTGGACCGCCGCCGCGGCCGTCGCGGTCGGCGCGGCGGTCTGGTCGACCCAGCTCGCCGGCACCGTGTCCTGCGAGTACAGCGGCACCGCGCTGTTCGACCTGCGCCTGATCGTCATGGGCGCGCTGGTCGTGCCGCTGGCGACCGGAGCCGGCCTGGCGATCGTCGCGACCAGCCCGGCCAGCTCCCGCCGGCTGGTCGTCGGCGGGATCGTGAGTGGGGCCGGCTGGTCGGCCGCGTCCTTCATGACGATCGCCGCGTTGCGCACCACCGGGACGCTCGGCTACGACCTCGTGCTGGCGGCCCTGTCCGTGGTGATGAACGTGGC
Organism: Pseudofrankia inefficax; assembly: GCF_000166135.1. Taxonomy (NCBI): domain Bacteria; kingdom Bacillati; phylum Actinomycetota; class Actinomycetes; order Frankiales; family Frankiaceae; genus Pseudofrankia; species Pseudofrankia inefficax. The sequence goes on along the minus strand of NC_014666.1, from coordinate 355,924 downwards.
CACCGCGACCGTGCTCTGCTGGGTGGCCTTCCGCCCGGGCGAGCGGTACCTGCGCGACGTCGTGGCGGCCATGCTGCTCGGGGCGGCCATCCGGGGTGGTTACTACACCGCCCTGGTCGCGACGAGGACCATCCCCGACGCGAAGGACGGCTGGTCGCCGGGGCTCGACCCGTTCGCGCTGGGCCTCGTGACGGCGGCTGGCTCGACGATCGTCCTGATGTTCATCGCGGTCGCGGCCGTCGGCGGCCTCCTGCAGCCTCGGGTCGCCGGTTTCGGCACCACCACTCGGCCCTGGGCCCCCCGCCGGGGCGGGACCGCCATCAGGAGACCGACCCCCGGTTTCGGCCCGGACGACGCCCACGCGGCACGGCCCGGCGACGGCCCGGCGCCTCCGGAGCCCAAGCCCGCGGCCGCCCCGGTCCAGGTGGCGGGCGTCCAGGCCCCGATCCCCGTCAAGAACGCCGGTGACGGCCCGGCGCCCGTGCGGCCTGGCGCGGAGGCGGCCCTGCCGGTGCCCGCGGGCACCCGGGCGGTCGCCGTCTCGCCGGCAGGAAGGGCGCCGACCCAGGAGCCGCCCGCGTCGCTCGCGCACGCCGAGCTGACCTTCGAGGAGCTCGCCTACGTCGGGCGGTCGTTCACCGGCTCGGTCGATGACGCGGTCGAGCTGCTGGAGCTGGCCGACGACGAGCCAGCCGACGCGCGTCCAGCCCCGGGACAGGCGGCGATCGACGATGTTCCCGCCGTCGACCCAGAGGACATCGCGCCGTTCGATGACGCGCTCGCCCCGGTCGCGGTCGCGGCGGCGCGGCCGGCCGTGCCGCCGCCAGGCGGTCGCGAGCCGGCACCGGCCGGCCCGCCGCCCAGGGCCGCCGCCCCGGATTCCGGTGAGCTGGTCTCGGTCCTCGTGCCAGCCCCGCTCCGGGCCCCCCGGTCCGAGTCGCCCGGGTCCGGCGAGCAGACCGGCGAGCCGGCATCGGACCCGGAGGTCGGAAGCGGGCCGACACGGCGCCCGACGGTGCTGACACCCAGCTCGCCTGTCTGGACCGCCGCGCTCCCGGCCGGGGTCCCGGCGGGACCGCCAGCCGGGCCGCCAGGCCGACGGCTGCCGCCGCTGCCCTCGGTACCGCCGCCCGCGCCGGGCACCGTCGCGACGGGCGCCGCGCACGCGGTGCCGTGGTCCGCCGACCCGCTGGGGATCTCCGTGACGACCGCGCAGGGCGCAGGCCACGACGGAACGCACGCCTCGGCGGACGAGCCGTGGACCCCCGGTCAGCTCGGTGGCGTGGGGCCGCAGCCGAGGTGGGCCGTGCCGCTGTGGTTCCCGCCCCCGGCCTGGTGGTTCCTGACGCCGGCGCTGGGGCGGCACACCGTCGCGCGGCATCGCGCGGACGACCCGAGCGCTCCCACCAGGCCGCTACGTCTCGCGCCGGCACGCCCGGAGCACTGACACGCGCCGGGGTCCGCGGTAACGCGACCCGACGGCGGGTCAGGAGGCCTTACGCGCCCGGCTGCGGCTCGGTGGCACGAACGAGACGTAGGCCGGGCACGCCGGCAGGTGCTCGTCGAAGCCGGCGAGGTCGGGCCAGTGGCCATGGCAGCCCCGGCAGTGCGTCGCAGCCTCGTCGGTCCAGCGCTGGTCGCAGCCGCCGCAGCTCGCGGTCACCGGAACGTGCCTGCCCCGGCCCGGCTGGCCGAGGCCGCGCAGCGGCACGGGCAACGTCTGCTGGACGCCAGCCGCGCGACGCGCCGGCCGGCCGACGCTCACAGCGACCGTCCTGGCTGCTGACTCCCGATAACCCGCAGCCGAAGCTGACTGGGCCGGCGGGGACGCGACCGGCGGCGCTGACACCAGTGATGCGGACGAAGGGGACCGGCGGGCAGGCACCGGGCCATCCTGTCGCACGGCTGCTCGACGGTCACGTGGCCCCCTCCCACTTCGGCTCCTTCGGCCGTCCCCATCGTGCCGGATCTCCAATATCTGGTCATATGTCGACCGGCCGACCCGCCGATCTGGCGGTCCCGTTACCGCCATCCGGCCCCTACCCACCGACTGGACCGCCGGATCATGGGCTTAGCCTGGGCCGCAGCATCAATCGCGCCTCACCGGGCAGACCGACCAGCCCGACCGGCAGGCTCCTGGCGCACCCCGGGTGACCAACCCCCTCGCTCCGCCACCGGCGTGCCGGCCGGGCGGGTCATGGACCATTCCGACAACCCGGGGCAACGACGCCGAATCGCCCGGGGCACGATCGCAGGGGCAGACTGCGACCAGTCGTTGCCGCCTAGCCGCCGTCTGGCCCGAATGGGCGCCGAATCCGGGTCGACGGCGACAACGAGGCACCACCGAGCGGGGAGAGTGATGATCGACGCCCGCGGGCTGACCAAGCGTTACGGCCGCACGCTCGCGGTCAACGACCTGTCGTTCACCGTGCGGTCCGGCCGGGTGACCGGCTTCCTCGGTCCGAACGGGGCGGGCAAGTCCACCACCATGAGGATGATCCTCGGGCTGGACCGCCCGACCGCGGGCGAGGTCCGCATCGGCCGCAAGCGCTACGCCGACCTGACCAACCCGATGCGCCACGTCGGCGCCCTGCTCGACGCGAAATGGGTCCACCCGAACCGGTCCGCCCGCGCCCACCTGCGCTGGCTGGCCGCCGCCAACAGGCTGCCGGACCGACGGGTCGACGAGGTCCTCGAGATCGTCGGGCTGACCGACGTGGCCCACCGGCGGGCCGGCGGCTTCTCGCTCGGCATGGCGCAGCGACTCGGCATCGCGGGCGCCCTGCTGGGCGACCCCGGGGTGATGCTGTTCGACGAGCCGGTCAACGGCCTCGATCCCGAAGGGATTCTCTGGATTCGGCGGCTCATGCACCGGCTGGCGGACGAGGGCCGCACGGTGTTCGTCTCCAGTCATCTGCTGTCCGAGATGGCGGTGACCGCGAGTGAGTTGGTCGTCATCGGCCGGGGCCGGCTGATCGCGCAGACCACCACGGCCGCGTTCACCGACCAGGCATCCGGCGCGACGGTACGGGTCCGGGGGCCCGAGCCGCACCGGCTGCGGGCCGTCCTGACCGCCGGCGGGCTGGCCGTCGACGAGGTGCCCGCCTCCGACGCGGGTCCCGCGGCCTTCACCGTGCACGATGCGACCACGGAGGCGGTCGGCGAGCTCGCCGGTGCCGCCGGCCTCGTCCTGCACGAACTTGCCGCCCAGCGCGGCTCGTTGGAGGAGGCGTTCCTGCAGCTGACCAGCCGGGACGTCGAATACCGGGCCGGTGACGGCTACTCGGAGCCGGCCGGTTTTCCGGAGCCAGCCGGTTACCCGGAGCCAGCCGGCTACCCGGAGCCAGCCGGCTACCCGGAGCCAGCCGGCTACCCGGAGCCAGCCGGTTACCCGGAGCCAGCCGGTTACCCGGAGCCAGCCGGCTACGCGGAGCCGGCCGGCGGCTTGGTGTGGGAGGCGGAGACCTCGTGGCCGGCCTGACGTTGCTTCGGGTCGAACGGATCAAGCTGTTCTCGACCCGGTCGCCGTGGTGGTGTCTGGCGACCGCCACCGTCGCGACCATCGCCCTGGCGATGCTGGTGGCGGGGACGGTCACCAAGGACGACCTGCCGACCTTCACCCCGGCGGCGACCCAGTTCGCCGGCAGGTTCGGCTCCGTCATCATGATGGTGATGGCCATCCTGGCGGTCACCACGGAGTACCGGTTCAGCACGATCCGGGTGACCTTCCTGGCGTTCCCGCGCCGCACCGACGCTCTGCTAGCGAAGACCGTGGTCGTCGCCGGGCTCGCCGGACTCACGGGTGAGGTCGCCGCGATCGGCTCGTGGGTCGTCTCGGTGGTGCTGCGGCCGGACGCCCCGCTGGCGCTGCGCTACGCGAGGGACTTCCGAGTCGTCATCGGAAGCGGAGTGGTCTGGGCGATCGGGGCGGTGATCGCCATAGCGGCTGGCCTGCTCATCCGGCACTCCGCCGGAGCGATCAGCGCTGTCATGATCTGGAACCTGCTGCTGGAGAACCTGCTGCCGGTCATCCCCCGGATCGGGCCGCACCTGCAGGACTGGCTGCCGTTCACCGCCGCCAGCAACTTCCTGTACGACGGACAGCCACTGGGCACGGACTCGGCGCTTGACCAGCCATCCCGGCTGGGCCCGTGGGGATCCCTCGCGTACTTCGCTGCCTTCGCCGCCCTGCTGCTGGCGATCGGCATCATCGTGGCCAAGCGTCGGGACGCCTAGCTTCGGCCGGCTCCCGGCTCCGCTCGCGGTCAGGCGCCCAGGCCCCAGCGGTCGCGGCCGGCCCTGTCGCGCTCGGCGGCCTTCATCCGAGCCTCGTGGACGTGGCGGCGCCCGCCGGTGAACCTCGTCCGGATCCGCTCGTCGGACGCGACGAAAGGCTGGTAGTAGAGCTCGTCGTACTCCTCGACGATCTGGAACGTCCAGCGCCCATCAAGCACGTTGCGCCCGTGCAGCTCCCGGCGCAGCTGGGCGGCCGACCGCGGGTGCCCCGCCGCCGCCAGGTCTTCAATCGCCTCGGCGAGCGTCCGGTCCGCGTGGCCGGACAGCTGGTGGAACTCATACAGCGCCCCGCGGGCCCGTTCCACCCACTCCAGCGCCTCGCCGAGCTTCCCGACCGCCGCGCTGGTCGCCTCGTCCAGGCGCGGCACCGTCATCTCGTCCCCTGGCCGGCCAGCGCCGGACGACGTCGCACTGCTAGTCACCTCCGGCCAGTACCCGGCCGGCAATTGCCCACACCGCTGGCGGTGCTGGACTCCCGCATCGCCTCTCGCCTCGGCGAGACCGCTGCCCAACCACGAGGGCGGAAAAGCATTCGCCAGCGGCACGTTCGCTGGCCACCATGAGAGGCATGTTCCGGCACGACGCCTCCTCGCCCGCCGCGGTCGCGGGCGTTGTCGTGCTGACCTCGTCGGCGCTGACTTTCTCGGCGCTGGACTTCTCGGCCCCCTCGGCCGACGTGCTGCCCGGCGGCGCTCGACGCTGACTCTTCCCGGATCGTCCGGAGCCCCGCAGGGGAAGGGTCGGTAGGACCCAGGGGCTCACGGACGTCCAGCACAGAGGAAGAGATCATGGCCAAGCAGGCCTACGTCCGCACGAAGCCGCATCTCAACATCGGCACGATGGGTCACGTCGACCACGGGAAGACCACGCTCACCGCCGCGATCACGAAGGTGCTCGCCGACGGTGGCTCCGGCACGTTCATCCCGTTCGACCGGATCGACCGCGCCCCCGAGGAGATCGCTCGCGGCATCACGATCAACATCGCGCACGTCGAGTACGAGACCGCCAACCGGCACTACGCGCACGTCGACATGCCGGGCCACGCCGACTACGTGAAGAACATGATCACCGGAGCTGCGCAGCTCGACGGCGCGATCCTGGTGGTGTCGGCGCAGGACGGCATCATGCCGCAGACGACCGAGCACGTACTGCTGGCTCGGCACGTCGGAGTCAGGCACGTGGTGGTCGCGCTGAACAAGGCGGATGCCGCCGACCCAGAGCTCACCGACCTGGTGGAGCTCGAAATCCGCGAGTTGCTGTCGGCGCACGGCTACCCAGGTGAGGAGATTCCAGTGGTCCGCGTGTCGGGGCTGCGCGCGCTGGCGGGTGACCCCACGTGGACGGCCTCGATTGCCACGCTTCTCGACGCGGTCGACAGCTACGTCCCCGTCCCCGACCGCTACACCGGCGCGCCGTTCCTGCTTCCGGTGGAGAACGTCCTGACGATCACCGGCCGCGGGACGGTGGTAACCGGGGCGATCGAGCGGGGAACGGTCCGCGTCGGCGACCGGGTCGAGGTCCGCGGCCTCGGAACGGCGCTGACGACGGTGGTCACCGGCCTGGAGACGTTCGGCAAGCCAATGGACTCCGGTCAGGCCGGTGACAACGTCGCCCTACTGCTGCGCGGGGTGCAGCGCGGACAGATCCGGCGGGGAAACGTCGTCGCCGCGCCGGGAAGCGTGACGGTCCACCAACGGTTCGCCGCGCAGGTTCACCTGCTCACGGCGGCCGAGGGCGGCCGGCGCACCGCGATCGCGTCCGGCTACCGCCCGCAGTTCTACCTGCGGACCACGGACGTCGCCGGCGAGGTCGACCTGGGCGAGGCCGGCCTGGCGCTGCCGGGCGAGACCGCCGAGCTGACGGTCGAGCTCAGCAAGCCCGTGCCGCTGGAGACCGGGCTCGGCTTCGCCATCCGCGAGGGCGGCCGAACGGTCGGCGCCGGAACCGTCGTCACCGTGCTCGACTGACCGAGCCAGTCCCGGCCCGGCCAGCTCCACCAGTCGTCCGGGTGGGCGCGTTCGCCACGCCCACCCGGACGGCCTGGAGCCGCCATAGACCCGCAGAAATACGGCACCTGTCGGGTCAATCGGAATCGCCCGCGCCGCCGAGGCCACCCAGGGCGCTTGATCGTCGTTTTGGCCCTCAACCGGTTGCGCAGGCGCCTCCGCAACGACCCCGCGAGGGCCGAAACAACGATCAGGAACGAGCTCGACCGGATCCAATGAGGCTGAGACCGTCATTATCATCGGCGCCATGGAGATCGCCGAGCAGATCATCGCCGCCGTCAAACCGCTCAAGGGCGACGAGCTACACCAACTTTCGGCGGCGGCCTGGCAGGTTGCCAGAATTCAGATCGAGGCCGACGTCGCCATGAGAATGTTCGTCGAACAGGCGTTGGAGGCTGGCGCTTCCTGGGTCGAGGTCGGGGGCCTGCTCGGCATCGGCCACCGAGCGGCCAGGGAGCGCTTCGGGCCCGAAAGCACCGCCTCGGTCGCAGAGCCCTTCTCGCATTACACGAAGGACGCCTCGGACTCGGTCACCGCGGCGTCGAGGGAGGCCCGGACACTCGGCAGCCCCTACCTCGGCACTGAGCATCTTCTGTTAGGACTACTCGGTCAGCCCGGTTCCAGGGCCACGCGGGTTCTTGAGTGGCTCGACGTCTCGCACGCGTCGATACGCGACGCGGTGAACGAGGAGACAGTGCACCGCGAGGCCCCGTCGGCAGCGCATCTCGCCTTCACAGGCCGGGCCCAGGCAGTACTCCAGACGCACGCGCCGCGCGAGATGAGCCGCGCCCAAGCAGAACTCATCGACACCGACATCCTCCTGCTGGCGCTCCTCGCGGACGAGGGCGGCATAGCCCGCAGAGTCCTCGAGTCATCGGGCGTCACGGCGGATCGAGTGCGTTCCTGGCGAGCCCAGGCCACCTGACGACCGTCGACGTCCCCACCAGGTCAGGAGCGGAGGGCGTGGGATTCGAACCCACGATGAGGTTGCCCCCATAGCAGTTTTCAAGCTCCGCGATCAGCACCCGGACGGCCCGGCATGATCCGGCCAAACCCCTATCTAGCAGGGTGTTTTCCGTCCGTTAACCGGCCTCGCCCGGCTTCGCCCGACCGATTTCGGCCGCGTCCTCTGGGCACCCTCTGGGCACCGGGCCCGTCCGTCATCCCGCGCGAGCCGCACCGGCGGTGCCGCTACTGCGCGTCACCGGCGTCCGCCTTATCGGGCCGGTGCTCGGTGGCCCACGCCTCGACGTCGGGCGCCGACCACATCCGGATGTGTCCGACCTGGCCGACCGGCGCCGGGAAGTCGTCGCCGTGCGAAAGCTGGCGCGCGCGCTCCCGGCTGATGCCGAGGTGCGCGCCGATGTCCTTGGTCGTCCACAGCTGCGGAACGTCTCCCATGCCCCGCATCCTACTTGTGCACTGCGCAACTTTGCGATAGGTTGTGCATTGCACAACCAAGACGGGCCCGCCCGGAGCTGCGAACTCCGGAACGGGCCCTAACGGAACCGACCTGAGCAACCAGGAGGACCCCGCTAGTGACCATTCTCGACACCCGCCCGGCAGCAGCGCCGGCCGACCCGTTCGCCGCGCTGGACAGCTTCGGCGCGGACACCGACGAGATGGCGGCCCGCTTCGCCGCCGTCGTCGCCGACTTCACCCCGGCGCCCGCCGCGACCTGCCTCGGTTGCGGCCGCCGCATCACCGCTGCCGCGTCCGTGGCCCGCGGGTACGGCGAAGGCTGCTGGCGACGGGCCCGCCGGCGCGCCGCGCTGCTGGCCGGCTCGTTCTCGGACCGGCAGGTCGAGCAGGCCGTCGAGGCGGTCGAGGACGGCGCGATCGTCCCGGCCGAGACGCCCCGCGCCTGGCTCGTCGTCTCGTCCAAGGGCGACGAGGTGTACCAGACCGACGGTGCGGCCTGTGACTGCCCGGCCGGGCAGTCGGGCCGCATCTGCTGGCACCTGGCGTCCGTCGCGCTGGTCGAGCGGGCCGCCGCATGAACGCCCTGTGCACCAGGCCGAGCAGCGCCGCCGAGGCGTACGCGAAGGCCAACGCCGCGCTGTTCGCGCTCCTCGACGACCCAGACGTTGAGCGCGCCGCCGGTGCGGCCGACGCCGTCGAGCAGCTGCACGAGCTGTTCGCCCAGGCCGCGCCGCCCGCGCCCCGTGAGCCCTACGAGCCGTACCTGACCTGGCTCGCGTCGCTCGGCGACGTTCCCAGCCTGCGCTACCGCGCCGGCGCCGGCGACGTCCTGACCGTGTTCGCGTCGCTCATGGCCGAGCTGCGCGCGGCCCGGCCCGAGGCCGGTGACCGATGACCGGCCGCGCCTACCCGCTGCCCCGGCCGGACGACGACCCGCGGTTCACGTTCGGCCTGATGCTGGACGTCGCCGCGGTGCTCGCGCGGCGCGGCTATCCGACGCTCACGTCCGGCGCCGACCTCGTCGAGCTCCAGCAGGCACTGTTCGGCTTCCTGTACGCGGCGGCGCCGGATGACGGCCAGCAGCACGTTGAGGGGCCGGCCGTACCGGCGGCCCCAGTCGTGGTCGAGCGCTGCGAGTGCGGCGCCCTGGTCGCGGACCACCGCGGCGCCGGTTGGCGTGAGGCGGGGGCGTGCGGGTCGCTGGTCGCCTTCGCGCCGGCCACCCTGGCCGGTGTCGACTCGGTGGTCTGCCTCGGCACCGACAGCGAGCCGTGCGGCCATCTTGGCGCCGACCACAGCGACTGGGGCAAGCCGGGCGGCTGCCGCGGGTGCGGCTGCACCCGTTCCTACGACCACGGGAAGCCGGGTGACGACGACGCGGCGGGCACGGTCGCCGCGGCCGTCATCGGGGGCGCCCGCTGGACGTGGCGGTACGAAGGCGCCGGTATCTGGCAGCGGGTCGGCAGCGACGGCGCGCTCACCAGCCGCCAGCTGCGGGCGCTCGGCGCCGTCGTGACCGACCTGCCCGGCGCGTCGGCCGACGATGACGACCTTGCGCATCGGCGTGCCGGTGCCGAGGCGATGCTGCGCGCCGCCGAACGACGCGCTGGCACCGAGGCCGACAGCGACGGCCGGTGGACGGCGCAGGCCGGCCAGCTGGCCGACGAGATCGCCAGCATCGACCAGGCGCTACAGCCGGATGGTGACCAGTGAGGGCGTCGACGAAGGAGGCGCCGGTCATCCCGGCCGCGTTGCTGACCCCGTCGCGGGCCGAGCTGGACGCGGCGCGGGTCCGCATCGGCGACGTGGGCGCAGCGTTCTCCGCCGGCTATGCGGCCCTCGGCCTGGCGGCCACCGGCCTCGCGGGCGTCATCCGCCGGGCCCTAGCCGCCGGCGACATCGAGGCGGTAGCCGTCGCGGTGCGCCGGCTGGAGGCCCTCGACCAGGCCGCGGCCGAGCGCCGCGCCGCGGTCATCCACGCGGACCAGGCGCGTCCGGCGCTGCGGGTGGTGGGCGGCCGATGATCCGCGTCCTGATGGTGCTGGCCGTCCTCGCCGTCCTCGTGCCCGTGCCTGGTGTCGCCCTGGCCCTGGTCGTCCTCGCGGCGGCCGGGGCGGTCGCGCGGTTCGCGGTCTGGTCCTACCGGGCCGACCCGCCGGTGTGGCGGTCGCCCGGCCCGAACTGGTCTGGGAGGTTCGTGTGAGCGCCCACCCGAAGCACCTGCTCGTGCTGCCGATGCCGTGCACCGCCGGCGAGCTGCGCGCCGCGCTCGCCGGTCTCGTCGACGACGCGCCGCTCGTCGACGTAGCTCTCGCCGGCGAGGACGGCAAGGCGGTCACGGTCGAGGGCCTCACCGACGTGGTGCTGGTCGTCGGCCACGCCGACGGCGCACCTGCCCGGACGGTGGCGACACCCGGTGGCGAACCATCGCCACCCGTGGCGACCCCGGCCGCCGCCGTTCCCGCCGCGCGCGGCACGGGCCGCCGCGAGCTGGCCCGGCTGGTCGCCGCCGTGCCCGCCAACGACGCGCGCAGCGCCCGTCAGCTCGCCGAGGACCTGGCTCCCTCGGCCGGCCTCAAGCCGGCCAGCGCGCGCCGGTACCTGACCGATCTACGCGCGGGCGGCACTTCATGACCGAGCCGGACGCCGGCACCGTCACGCCGCCCGGGGGCCTGCTCGTCGCGGGCCCCTGGGCGGCGGCCGACGCTCCGGACGAGGAGCACACTCCGGTTGCCGTCGATCAGGCGCCGGCCGTCGAGCTGGACGGCCGCCCGTGGGAGGTGCCGCCCGATCGACGGCCGGTCGTCGCGCCGTGGGTCCGCGACGTCCGCCAGCTGCGCCGGGTCGCGTGGTGGGCCGCCGGCGAGGCGCTGCACCCGGTCGCCTTCCACGCCGCACGGCTGCCGCTCTACACCGGCCGGCTTGCCGCAGGCTCACCTCGAGGCGCCGCGCGCAGCGCGGCGACGGTGGCCCGGTGGGCGCTGGACGCGGGCGGCGCCGAGCGGCTCGGCGACGTCGACCGCAAGGACACCCCCGCGTACCTCGCACTCTCGGCACAGCGAGACGCCCGGCTACGCCGCCGGCTGCCGCTGGTCGGCGTCAGCCTGCTCGCCGGCGGCATCGGCGACGCGGTGCTCTACACCAAGGAGCCGACAGTCTTCGGGCTCACCACGGCCGCCGGCGTCCTGGCCCTCGGCGCGGTCGGCCGCCGGCGAGACCGGCCGCTGCTCGACTCCCCCACGACAGTGTCCGGCCGGGCGCCGAAGCTGACGTCCGACATCGTCGAGCGGGCGCTCGCGCACTGCGGCCTGCCCGCGGACATCGCGAAGAAGATCACGGCGAACGGGCTGGAATGGGTCGCGCCGATCGCGATCGACGGGCCCGGCTGGCGCGCGGAGTTCGATCTGCCGTACGGGGTCACCGTGGCCGAGGTCGCCGAGCATCGCGACAAGCTCGCCAGCGGCCTGCGCCGCCCGCTCGGCGCGGTATGGCCCGAGCCGGAGTCCGACGCGCACCCAGGCCGTATGGTCCTGTGGGTCGGCAAGGACACCCTGGCGAAGTCCAAGGCGCCCGCCTGGCCATTGCTCAACCGGGGCCAGGCGGACATCTTCGCGCCGCTGCCGTTCGGCTTCGACCAGCGGCTACGACCGGTCTCGGTCCCGCTGATCTTCGACTCGATCCTCATCGGGGCCATGCCCCGGTACGGCAAGACGATGGCGCTGCGCGTGCTGCTGCTCGGCGCCGCCCTGGACCCGTCCGTCTTGCTCTACATCTACGAGCTCAAGGGCACCGGCGACCTGTCGTCACCCGGCGAGCAGGTCGCGCACCGGTACGCCAGCGGCGCCGGCAACGCCACGTTGGCGGCGTGCATGGACGGGCTGCGCGAGGTGCACGCCGAGCTGGAGCGCCGGGCCGACATCATCCGCGGCCTGCCCAAGTCGGTGTGCCCGGAGAACAAGGTCACGCCCGAGCTGTCGCGCCGGCCCGGCAGCGGCCTGGCGCCGATCCTGTTCTCGATCGACGAGTGCCAGGAGCTGTTCAGCAGCAAGGAGCACAAGGACGAGGCGACCGAGTTGGCCGTCGCCATCATGAAGCGCGGCCCGGCGCTCGGCATCATCCTGGCGCTGGCCACGCAGCGCCCGAGCCGCGACAGCCTGCCGCTCGACATCTCGGCGAACATCGGGATCCGGCTGTGCCTGCGGGTCGCCGGCCACGTCGAGAACAACATGATCCTTGGCACCGGCATGTCGGCCCGCGGCGTCCAGGCGTACACGTTCACGCGCCGCGACAAGGGCATCGCGTACCTGGCAGGCGTCGAGGACGACCCGATCGTCGTGCGCGGCGCCTACCTCGACGCGCCGGCCGCCGAGCGGGTCGCCGACCGGGCCCGCGCGATCCGCGCGGCCGCGGGTCTGCTGACTGGGCATGCCGCGGGCGAGGTCGTCGAGCGCGACGAGGACACGCCGTTCGCGTTCCTGGCCGACGCCGTCCAGGTCGCCGAGGACCGGACGCACCTGGCCGTCCTCGCCGGGCGCCTGGCCGACGGGTGGCCCGAGCGGTACACCACGGCGGCCGGCGAGCCCTGGACCGCGCAGCAGATCGGCGCGCAGCTGCGCACGGCCGGCGTCGAGGTCGAGCCGCAGATGTGGGCGACCGGCACCAAGGGCACCGCGACCAACGCCGTCGGCGTCACCCGCGACGCGATCCGCCAGGCCATCGCGGCTAGGTCCGGGCAGGCCTAGGTCTAGGGCTGCGCCTAGGCGCCAAAATCCGCTCTGACCTGCGGGCTAGGCGCCTAGGTCACCCGGCCGGCGGGCGGGGTCGCCTGGCCCGCCTGGGACTCGTTGAGGGTCGGGGAGCCCTAGCCACTCACACACCCGGACGCACCGACACCCGCCCCTCATGCGGTCAGCGACGCGCGGGCGCCGGCGAGCGCCTGGCCCAACTCGGCGACCTCGCTGTCGCCGGCAGCAGCCTGGCGTAGGTGGGTGTGCAGATCGGCGACGCGAGTGATGACGCTGAGGTCTGCGTCCGGGGTCGCCGCGAGCGCGAGCCGGCCGTGGTGCGCCGCGGCGGCCGGGTCCGGCCGATCCGCGGCGAACAGGGCCTGGCCGATGGTGACGTGAGCCCAGCCGACGCCTTCACCATCGAACTCGCCGCCGGTGATGTAGGCGTCGGCCAGGTCGGCCGCTGGGCGGTGCTCGCCGAGCGTGGACAAGGTGACGGCGCCGAAAATGAGCTGATCACCGGTGGTCCATCGGAAGGTCGTCCGGCGGGACTCCGCGTACATGGTGTCGAGCGCGGTCCGCGCTTCGCCGGCCCGACCGGCCGCAGCGAGAGCCTCAGCCTGGTAGGCGGCCAGCCGGGCGCGCTGGGTGGGATGGGCCGTGTTGAGGCCAGCCGCGGCGAGCGCCGCCGCCTTGGCGTACTGCTTGGCGCTGAACGCCGTGCGCGACCGCAGGCCGGCGACCTGGCCGATCAGGAGTGGGTCTCCGGACTCGTCGGCGTACTGCCCGGCGAGTACGCCGAAGTGGCGCTGAATGGTCAGGTCTCCGGTCCTACGACCGAGGAAGGCGGCGCGGCAGGAGACAGCGCCGGCGACCATGAGCAGACGGGCGCGCACGGGTGCGCTGACGGGCCGGTCGAGCAGCACGTGCGCCGCGTGCCATTGGCTGGCCGCGCGCCCGAGCAGCACGGGCGTCGGGAGGTCGTAGATCTGCGCGCTTAGTTCGTCCGCATCGGCTTCCATCCGGTCGAGCGTCCGCGGCGTCGGGTCGGCTGTCGCGATGTCATCGCTTACCTGGCCCGCCAGCGCGACGATCGCCGCGAGGGAGAGGAACTCCCGCCGGTCCTGGTCCACGTCGGCCTCCTCTCCGGGCCCCTTCGTCCAGACTGCGCCGTCCGGTGACCACACGTCTACGGCACCCGAGCTACCCGCTCTTGGGGCCGCCGGAAATGTCTGTTCCGGTATCGACAGGCCGTGGCGGCGGGCGACCTGTTCCCGCGCGGCCTGCTCCCTCAGCGCGACAAGCTCACCGCCGGCGGCGAGGACCCGCTCGAGGGTCGCGACGACCTTCACGGACGGCACAGACCGGCCAGACAGCACGTCCGTCAGGTAGCGGGACGTGTACGACGCCGCGTCGGCGAGCTGCACGAGGGTCATCCCACGGGCGCGGGTGAGCTCGCGGACACGTCGGACAAGCCGGGTTCTGGAGTCGTCGTCTGCTGCGGTCACCGGCACCCCCGAACAGCGGCGGGCCGGAAGTAGTTGTTCCGGTCCCGACGGAACTGGATATTGCGCGCTGTTATCGAAACCGGCCGCAGCGTGTCATAGATCTGCCGGTGCGGTAACCGGTAGAGCCATATCGGGTGACGGCGCTGCTCGTCGGCATCCGTCCCACGACCCGATGCCGCCCGGACGACAACCCCTAATCCGGGCGGCGTCGGCACCAGCACGAGGCATCGGCGACCAGCAGCGCCGAAGGCCGGCAGAGAGGGCGCTGCCATGCCGACAGTTACCGCCCGAGCGATCTACCGTTAGCCGCCGCTAAGGCCACCCCGGAACGGACACGCTATGACCCTTGTAGATGACCGGCCGTCCACGCTGCGCACCGTTCAGCTGGAGCTCACCGGCCGCTGCCCGCTCGCCTGCCAGCACTGCCTGACCTCCAGCTCGCCGACCACGGCGCATGGGTCGATGACGCCCGCCGACTGGCTGGACGTCGTCGACCAGGTCGCCGCCGCCGGCACGCCGACCGTGCAGCTGATCGGCGGGGAACCCACCGCATCCCCCGCTTTCGGGCGAGTTCTCGAGCGGGCGCTGGGCCTCGGCCGGCAGGTCGAGGTGTTCTCGAACCTGCACTTCCCCGCCCAGCTGTGGCCCGTCCTGGACCGGCCAGGAGTGACGCTCGCGACGTCGTACTACGACACCGACCCGACGGTCCACGACCGGGTGACCGGTCGGGCTGGTAGTCACGCGCGCACCCGGGCGCGGATCGTCGAGGCGCTCGCCCGGCACGTTCCGATCCGCGTCGAGATCATCGAGGTGATCGACGGGCAGAACCTCGACGCCACCCGCGCCGAGCTGCTCGGCCTTGGCCTCCCGGCCGACCGGATCCACGTCGACCGGACGCGGCTCGTGGGCCGGGCTGCGGGTGGTGAGGCGTTCGATCCCGGCGAGCTGTGTGGACGCTGCGGCCACGGCAAGGCCGCGGTGCTCCCCGACGGGACGCTTGCGCCGTGCGTCATGGCCCGGGCCCTGGCCGCTGGCGACGTCCGGACCGCGCCACTCGCCGAGTTGCTCACCAGAGAGGTCTGGCGGGCCGCGGTCGCCGCCGTGCCGCCGCGGGCCTCGTCCGGGTGCAGCCCTGACGACTCGGCCTGCGGTCCGGACAGCGAGGCGTGCGGGCCCGACTACCCCGAGGTGGGCGCATGATCGCCGTCGCCGCGTCGGACGACGAGTGGCCGGCGCTCGCCCGCGACCTCGCCGACAAGGTGACCCATCCCGGGTCTCGGTGGCACCCTGTCATCGCGTCCATACCCAGGCACGCGTTCGTGCCCGCCTGGTGGGCCCGGAGCGACGGCGGGTGGCAGCTGCGCCGCGGCCCGCTCGCCGAGGTGTACGTCAACCAGACGCTGGTGACCCGCGTCGGCCCGCACCACGCCAATCACGGCTACCCGCCCGGCGGGCCACCCGTTGGACGCTCGACCTCGTCCTCGACGCTGCCGGGGCTGCTGCTGACGATGTACCGAGATGCGCAGCTCGCCGAGGGGCTCGACATCGCCGACGTCGGCACCGGATCGGGATACGGCGCGGCGCTGCTCGCTACCCGGTACGGCGCCAGCCACGTCACCACGATGGACGTCGACCCCTACCTCGTCGAAGCCGCGGCGGTCGCGCTCGACGCGGGCGGCCTGGCCCCGGCCGCACAGGTCGTGGACGCAACCGGACCGCTGCCCGGGACCTACGACAGGATCGTCTCCACCGTCTCGGTGCGGTCGATCCCGCCGTCCTGGCTGGCCGCGCTGCGGCCCGGCGGCCGGCTCGTCACGTCGATCACAGGCACCTGGTTGGTCCTCACCGCGTGGCGGACCGCCGACGGCGAGATCTGGGGCAAAGTGGCGCGGCATTGGGCCGGGTTCATGCCCACGAGGAGCGGCGGCGACTACCCGCCTGAGTGGGCCGACTTCGCCGACCTCGCGACCCGTGACGGCGACGAGGTCGGCGCCGGCCGCTACCCGGTGCTTGACATCGACGACGCGTGGGAACTGTCGACGATGCTGGCGCTCGCCGCGGGAGTCGACGTCGAGCACCAGTACCTGCCGCCGGGCCCGGACGGCGCCCACACGGCGCTGATGGCCCACCCGGACGGCTCCTGGGCCCGGGCCACCGCGATCGGTACTGAGGCGCCGCTGGTCCACCAGGGCGGACCGCGGCGGCTCTGGGACCTCCTCGACGGGGTCCGCGACGACTGGCTACGCATGGGAATGGCCCCATGGCTCGGCGCCCACGCCCTGGTCAGGCCGGACGGCGCCGTGGTCCTCGCGATGGGCAGCTGGCGGGCAACGATCCCCGCCACCCCGTGACAGCGGGGCTTAGGGGAGGCGCCACCCGGGCCGGTGCTCGTCGAGCCACACCTCGACCTCGGCCCGGCGCCACAGCCGGGTCTGGCCATCGGACGTCGTGAGCCAGGGCGCCGGGAAGTCCCGCCGGCTCACGATCACGTTCGCTCGCTGCCGGGACAGCCCGAGCGTGGCCCGGACGTCGCCGAACGAGACGAGATCCTCGGCCCGCGCCCACTGCGGGCCGGGGCTGCTGTCGCTGGCCACGGACAGGACTGTCCGTCCGTTACTGCTGACGCTGACGGCAGTCCTTGACGGCTGTCCTGCGACCTGCCAGCGTGCCCGATACATCGCGCGCCGTCACGGGGCGCACGAAAGAGAACCCCGTCCGGGGTTCCAGGTGGTTGCACACCTGGCGGACGGGGCGCTCACGACGCCACGGGAGGGCGCCGTATGGCTCCATCATCCACCCCCAGACCAGCCCGCAGGGCCGTTGTCGTCGCGGGGGCTCTCACTGCCGCCGGGGTCGCGCTGCCGACCGCCAGCGGCGGTTCCGACCTGCGCGACCAGCTCGGCGACGCGATAGGTCAGACGCGCGCCGCCTGGGAGCTGCTGCCACCGATCACCGTGGTTGACGCCTGCCAGCACTGGGCCCATCTCGCCGAGGGCCGGCCCGGTGACGACTGGGCGGCGCTACGCGGCCAGGTCGCCCTGCTCCACGCCCGCGCGCTCGCCGACATCGGCGAAACGCACCCCGCGCTGGACCGGGCCGAGGCCGCCCGCAAGTACGCACGGCAGATCGGCGACCCACAGACCCACGCGTGGGCGACGCTCGTCGCCGCCGAGGTCCACGACGCCGCACAGCCCGGGTCGGTCGTACCGATGCGGATGGCAGCCATTGCCGCCGAGCGGGCCGGCAAGTCGTGGGTCGGCGTCCACGCCGCCGTCGTCCGCGCATGCCTCATCGGCCGGGCCGGAGAGCCCGGCATGGCCCGCGTGGTCGACGCGGCGACGGACGCCGACCAGCTCGTCGGGACGCTCGCCGACCCGACGCCCGGCGAGTTCACCGCGCCGCAGGCCTTCGCGTTCATCGCGGTCGCGTTGACCCGGGTCGGGATGTTCGTGCCGGCCCGGCGCCGGCTGGCCGACGTGGCGGATGCCTTCTCGCCGCGCAGCCAGCCCGGGATGGCCTCGGCCATCGCGATCTGGCAGGCCGGCACCGAGCTTGCCGCCGGCGACGTCCTGACGGCCGGCGCGCACGCCGCCCGCGCCGTGGACATCGCCCAGGACCGGCCGACGGCATGGCTGGCGGACTCGATCCTCGCGCAGAACACCCGGGCCGGCGGCCAAGGCGGCTACGGCAAGGTCACGGCGCGGGTCGCGGGCTGGCCGAGCACGCTCACCGGCCCGGTCTGACGGGCCGGCCGAACCATGCGGATAACGATCATCGGTACGGCGCAGGAGTGCGACCTCGCCGTCGACGCCCTGAACCTGCTCATGGACACGCGCGAGGTCTCAGCGCCCGAGCCGGCCGAGGACGGCCAGGTCCGCGTCGAGGCGCTCATCCTGGAGCCGATTTCGCCCGGCTACTACGTCGAGTACCCGCCCGGCGAGCTGGACAGCGAAGAGACGGCCGAGCTGAGTGGGTAGCGCGAGCTCGGCCGGCGGGTCTTCGGCTACCTAGTCGTTTGCTAGGCGTGGCCAAGCGGGCGGCTGGTCACTTCAAGTCCTGAGATCTCCTGCTCGGTCGGGGGCCACCCGGGAATGGGCAGTTTGCGGCTCAGAGCGGCGATGTGCCAGCCGTCGCCGTCCAGCCGAGTGATGAACACGTGCCCGACGACCTGGCGGACGACCTGGTCGCCGTACTCCTGACCGGTGAGTACGACGGCTTCCATGTCGGCGCCGGCGAGGAGGTTGAGGTTCACCACTCCGGCTCCGTCGCGTAGATCGGCGTACACGCGCCGCCAGTGATCGGCCAAGGCAGCGAGCATCGCAGGGAATCGCCTGTGGCTGGAGTCGGCCGCGGCGAGCTCCTCGGCGAGGTCGTCCGCGCGCGAACCGCTGGTGCCGAGGATCCATCCCTGGGCGAGTGCGAGGCGGAGCGGCCCGTCGAGCACGGTCCACAGACTGCGCCCCGGCTCTTCGCCGAACAGGTCAGCGAGCCAACTTTTGACGCTGTCCACGCCGCCTGGAAATCCCTCGGTGGCCATATGCATCCCCCATCGGATCGTCACGGTGACCCGCAGGTGATTCTTCCACCGATCAGTCTGGACGAGCGGCGGGCCGCAGGGGTCCGCCGTCCGATGGCTCAGGCCGCGAGACCAGCCGAGCCGCCGTTACTGGCGGCATACCGATTGATCTGGGTTTTCAGCGGACCGACGATCTTCGCGGCGAAGTCGTCGAGCACCTGCTTGTCGGAGATCATTCCGTTGTGAGTGATCGACATGTTGATGACGATCCCACCGCCTCCCCCGCTGGCCCGGCTCAGCGGGGTGATCGTCGCGCCGGGCTTCCCGGAGAGGATCTCGGGGCCGTCGTCGCCGACGATCGCGAGACCGCTTGAGGCGAACGTGCCGCCCTTCGCGAGTTTCGGCAGCGTCGGGAACGAGAAGCCCTTGCCGCCGACGCCGGGTACCCAGTTCGGCACGGTGAAGTGGATGCTGCCGAGCGACCTGTTCCACAGGTCCGACACGGCGTTGAACGCGGCCTTGAAAGGCGCGGTGATCAGCTTCTCCAGGCCGGACAGCGCCTTGCCGATCAGACCAGGCAGATCGCCGAAGTGGCCGATGAGCTTGACCAGCCAGCCGGCGATGTCTGTCACCAGGCCGACGACAAGCCCGACGGCCCTTGTGTTCAGCTCGACGAACCATGAGATCAGCTGCACGAGCAGCGAGATCAGCGGAACGATCACGGGCATCAGGGCCTGCAGGATCGCCGCCGCGATTTGGAGGACCGCCGGGATCAGCGGCAGGACCGCGACGACAAGCCCCAGGATCGCCGGGATCAGCGGTAGTAGCGGCGGCAGGAGGGACACGATCGATTGGATCAACGAGTTCAGCGCGGGCAGCGACTGGACGATCACATCGGCCAGCGCCGAGACGACCATGACCAGCGCGCTCCCGATGACCGGAATCACCGGCTGTAGCGCGGTCATCAGCGTGCCAAGCACCGTGACGAGCGCGCCGCCGATGGCCGTGGCGACCTTGGTCAGCGGCGGTACCAGCTGCGAGATAACCGGCATCAGCGACTGGATCAACGACCCGATGACCAGGCGCAGCGGCGGCAACAGCTGCGTGAACGCGGTGCCGAGGGCGCCCAGCAGCGGCGCGACCGCGGTCATGGCCTGGCCGAGGACCTGGCCGATCGTGTCGGCGAGCGGGCCCAGCAGCCCCATCACGCCGACGATCTTGAGGAGTGGGCCGAGTGGGCCACCCGCGAACAGCAGGAAGATCGGGAGTACCTGCTGCAGCGCCGGCATGATCGCCTGGATCGACGGGAGGAGGCCGGTGATGACCCCCATCACCTGCGTCAGCGCCGACCCCAGCACGCCCGAGAACGCCGACCCCAGCCCTTGGATGATCGACTGGAGGGCGGTGTTGCTGGCGATTTCACGGAAGGCCTGGGAGATCGCGACGAGGGTATTCAGCGTCCCGGCGCCCGACGAACCGATCCCGGAGAACAACGACGCCAGGCCAGCGCCGACGTTGGTCACGACCTGGGCGAGCTGGCCCAGCGCGCCCAATGCACCCTGGATCGCGGCCTGCAGCTGCCCGGACGCCGCGGCGCCCTGGACCCAGCCGGCGAACTTGTCGGCGACGCCGCCGGCGAGGCCCGAGATGTTCGCGAGGATCGGCGCGGCGACCGCGCCGATCGTCAGGAACTGGCGGCCGACGACGCCTAGGGCGGAGCCGAAGTTCAGCGTCGAGGTGGCGTTCGCCGACATCAGCGTGCCGAGCTCGGCCTGCGTCTGGGCGCCTTTGAACAGCGCCCCGGTCCGTGCGGCAACCGTGCCGATCGACTCGCCGAGCTGCCGCACCCCGGCGTTGACGACGGGGAAGTTCGTGTCAAGATCGCGAAGGGCGGAGCCCATCCCGACGAACATCGACGAAGCGGAGACCTTCAGCTGGTCCAGCTGCGGGCGCAAGGCGATGATCTGGCGGGCGAAGGCCTGCGCGAGCGGCGGGAGTTTCGCCATCGCCTGCGCGTAGGCGTTCGGCCCGGCCGGGTTCTGGGCCTGCCGCTGGGCGTCGGCGAGGGCCCACTGCGCCTGGGTCAGTTGGTGGACGGCGTCGATCACCGACTGGTTGCCGTCGACGCCTTGCGCCTGGGCGGTCGCGAGGGCGTCCTGGTTCTTCTTGACCGCGTCGGTCTGGTCCTCGAAGGCGTACTGCGCGCGGGTGACCGCGAGGCGGGCCTCTTCGATCTGGTCGTTGCTGGAGAACCCGTTCGACTGGACCTTCGCGAGGTTCTCCTGCGCCTCCCGCAGGTCCAGGGACGCCTGCTCCATGTCGGTCGGCGCCCGGTCGACCAGCTTCTGCAGGTCAGCGAGGTTCTGCTTCGCTTCCTTGACGGCGGTGTTGTAGGCGTTCGTCGCCGACGCCAGCCCCCACTGGGCGGTGATCAGGCCATGGGCGGCCTGCTCCGCCTGCCTCGAGGTGTTCGCGGCCGAACCGGTCTGCTGGCCGTAGGCCTTGACCGCGGACAGCACGCCGGAGAAGGCGCCCTTGACCGTGAACATCGCCGCGCCGATGCCGATCAGCGCCGGGACGGCGAGCGCGGCCGCGGGGGCGATCTGCCCGATGACGGCGACCGCGCCACCGATCCCCTGCAGCGCCGCCGCACCGGCCGCCGCGTAGGAGCTGCCGGTCGCGATCCCCCGGCCGAACGATGCGAACATCGTCCCGGCGCGGGCCAGCCCCGACGTGAACGCGTTCGTGTCCAAATCGAGGGTCGCGAAGAGGCGGCCGACGTTGGTCCCACCGGAGGCCACGGGCTACGCCGCCGCGTCGCCGTCGTCGGATGCGCCGTTCCCACCCCGACGCCGTTCCTCGTACGACCACAGCGCGTTCGCGGAGAGCGGGTCGGACTCGTAAAGCCGGTCGATCACCGACAGCGCCGGCTCAGCCGCCGGAGGGGCCGCGGGCGCAGACGGCTCCGGCTCGCGGCCCACCAGCAGGTCGGCGAGGTCGCCTCGCGCCAGGGCCTGGCCGATCTGGTCGGCCGTCGCGCCGTCGAGGTCGGCCGCGGTCCATTGCTGCCCCTCGACCGGCTCGAACCGCGCCGGGCCGCCGAACAGCTCGACCAGCTCGCCGGCGCGATGCGCCCGGCTCACCTCGTCCGGCGATGCGGCGGCCAGCCAGTCGGCGTCTCGTTGGGCAACGGGACGGGTCGCGCGCCGGCCGGTCACGCCGGCCCCCGGGTCTCCTCGCCGGCGGACGCGCCCAGCAGACGGTGCGCGGCGGTCACTCTTCCCCCAGCTCGCGGGCGAGCAGCTCGGCGAGCCGCTCGGCGTCGGGCGCGGCGACCAGGGCGCTTGAGGGCTGCGGCACCTGCCAGGCGCCGCTAGGCAGCGACCCGCCGTACGCCCGGCGGACCGCGAGCGCGAACAGTAGGTCCGGGTCGAGCGGCTCGACCATGCGCCTGCCAGCGCCGACGGCGTCGCCGAACCCGGGCCGGGTGTGCCACAGCCCAGCTGATCCACGCGGACCCGGCTGGATTCCGACGCTCAGCAACGCCGCAGAGGTCCGCTTCGCGAACTGCTTCCGTTCCGCGGCGACCGCCCGCAGTGTCGCGACCGCCGCGGCGACCTGCTCGATCGCCTCAAGCACCTTCGGACTGTCGGCCGGCCGATCGACGATCGACGCGGTGACGCGGGCCAGCCGGTCGCGGGAGGCCTGATTGCGCCTTTCCTGCTCCCGGCGGGCGGCCTCCGCGCGTCGGCGGCCGATCGCGGCTCTCGCACGGGCGACCACACCGGCCTCCTCCCGCTCGGCGGCGGGAAGTTCAGCGAGGCCGGCGAGCAACTCGCCCGCGTCGGCCGCGGACCGCTCGGAGGTATCCAGGTAGTCGGCGAGCTGGGCAGAGGACAGGTCGGACAGATCGGGCGCCATGCCGTCAGCTGGCAGCGTCTCCGCCGTGTTCGTCGTCATCGCCAGGCGTCTCCGTCACGATCCACACGCCGCCCGACCTTCGGGCGGGGATCGCGCCGCGGCGGGCCAGCCTGCGGACGTAGGACGGGGTGCAGCCCATCCGGGCGGCAGCCTCAGCGACGCTGAGACCACGGTGCTCAGCACGCTGATGGCCAGTACCGATGTCGGTACAGGGCAGGGGTTCACGGGCGGCGGCGGCCAGGTCGGTCAGCAACGCGACCAGTGCTGAGGAGGCCGTGGGGTCGCCGCCGTCGCGGCGTGCCGCGACATCGAGGCCGACGCGCAGCAGACGGCCGACGTCGCCGGCGACGGCCGCCGGGACGAACACGCCCCGGGCCAACGCCTCGGCACGCCGGATCAGCGCCTCCAGCAGGAGCGCGGCCGGCGCCCAGCCCGCGGGCGGCTCTTGGCCCAGCAGCTCGCGCAGGGCGCACAGCGCGGCCAGGTCGGCAACGGCGGCCTCCTCGACGAGCAGGACGACCCCGCGGCCAGGGAGGCGGCGAAGATGCCGCTCAAGGGCGGCCAGGGCCTCGGGTCGCATCGTCGGGCCGAGGCGGCGGCCGATCGCTTCGAGGGCCCACTCATAGCGGGCGACCCGGTGCTCCGACTCGGCGGCGTCGAAGCCGAGCGGGCCGAGTAGCCGGGCCACGTTGACGCCACGGGTCGCGGTCACCGGCCGCAGGCGCGCAGCGCCACTGCCCGCGGCGAGGCCCGGCGCCGCTGCCGCACCGCGCCGGCGGTGTCCGGCCGCAGCGACTCGCCGGCGAGGCCGAGCAACTCGGCCGCGAGCGGCGCCGGGTCGGCCAGGGCCAGGGCCGCGGCGAGGTAGCGAACGGTCACGGCCCTTGGCCGGCGGACGCCGGTCTCCAGCGCGCGCACCGCGCTCCAGCTGACGCCGCTACGCCCCGCCAGCGTCCGCCTTGACCAGCCCCGACGCTGCCGTGCGCTTCGCAACGCGGCGCCGAAGCCGTCCCGCAGGAACGCCGCCTCGAACACGTCGGTCCGGCCCCGGTGCGGCATCCCGTCCGGCCCGGCCTCGCCGGCACCGGTGCCACCAACGCGCCCGCGCGCGCGAGGGGTGACCGGTCGGCACGCCGTCATTCGGGTGCGCTTTCGCCGCCGTCGCTCGGGGGGTTCTGGCGTCGTTTGTCTCTGGCGGTGCGGCGGTGTTCGCGCTGCTCGTCGGCGTCGAGGCGCATCCGTATTTCGGCGTGGGTGGTGGGTGCGACGGTGCCGGCGCGGACGCGGCGGGCGCGCCGGTCGGCGCGGTAGCTGCGGAGCCACTGCTCGGCCCATTCGCGGGCCTCGGCGGGGCTCGCACCTTCGGGGGGTGGCCCGTCGCCGGGGAAGCGGGGCCTACGCCGCGGGCTCTGCCCTGGCTCGGGTTGCTGGTCAGCCATGGCGGGCCGCCTCGCCGAGGTCGACGAGGCCCAGTTGCACCGCCTCGGCGGCGTTGTGGGCGGCGTGGACGAGGGGGGCCATCGCGTCGGGGTCGACGCGGCGGGCGCAGGTCGGGCCCATGCCGAGGGCCGCGGAGTGGTGGCTGCGGAGCGCGCGGCAGCAGATGCGGCAGCGGGGCGGCCCGTCAGGGCTGCTGGTGGCGGTTGGGGTCACTGGGGGTTGTCTTCCTCAAGGTCGGCCGCCGAGGGGACGGCGTCGGGGGTGCCCGCGGTGTCGGCAGCGAGGCGGGCGAGTTTGGCCGCGTGGCGGGCGGCCAGGCCGTGCCGGCGCCGCTCAAGGTGGCCGGTCTGGAAGTCGGCGACCTGTTGCCGGCGCCGGCGGACCCTGGTCACCCGGGCCGCGGCGATCTCGTCGAGCAGGGCGTCGATGCCGTCAGGGAGGCCGGTCGCCGGGCCTGGCTGCGGCGGCTCGCCGGCCAGCTCGGGTGGCACCGGTAGCGGGGCGGTCACCAGGTCACTCGGCGCCGGTCGGCGCCCGTCAGCCGTACGAGTCCGGCCCGCGCGGTGAGCCTCGACATCGCCCGTTCGCCGTAGCGCCGCGCCAGGGCGTCGTAGTCCGCATTTGCGGTCACGATCTGGCGGAGGCCGTTACCCAGTCGGTTGTCGATCAGTGCCGTGATCTGCTCGACGCGCCACTCGGACGTCTTCTCGACGCCGAGGTCATCGAGCAGGAGCAGCGGGGCGGTACGGGTCACGTGCGCGGCGGACGGGTCGCCCTCGGGCGCCAGGTCGACCATGAGGTCGGGCACGGTCCACGCTGCGGGGATGGTGCCCTGCCCGGCGGCCCAGTTGGCGGCGGCGAACGCGGCGTGGGTCTTGCCGGTGCCGACGGGTCCGGTGATGACCAGGGTGAGCGAGTCCGATTCGAGCCAGCGCCAGATGGCGGCGCGCTCGTTGGGGCCGAGGTCGCCGAGGCTGGCGGCGGCGTACGCGGCGGGCCGCTGGCGGCGGTAGCGGGCGAGCCGGCCGGCGGCCTGGGCGGCAAGCCGGGCCGTGACGTCCTCGGGTGTCTCGCCCGTCGGGATGGGGTCGGCGGCCGGCGCCACGCCGGTCGGGATGCGTAGCTGGCCGCAGCGGGCGACCGCGCCGCCGAGGCGGATCGTGCGGTCGAGGGTGGTCATCCGCCCTGCCTCCAATCTTCGATGTCGAGGACTTCGCAGCGGGCTTCTTCGCCGGGCTGGTGGTGGTAGCTGACGGTGGCGTTCGGGTCGAACGTTCGTTCGCGGCGCGGTCGGCGCGCGGGCTTGCCGCGGACCGCGTCGTGGGTGAGGTTGCGGAGCAGCCCGACACCGCCGTCGGGTCGGCCGGCGAGGCGGCGGAGCCCTTCGGCGACGTGGAGTTCGGGGATGCCCGAGCCGAGAAGGGCGGCGGCCTGGCGGCGGAGCTCGTGGCGCTCGTGCTCGGTCCACCGGCCAGGGTCGGCGGGATGGGACTCGACGAGTTCGGCGGCCGCGACGCCGACGGGCCTGTCGGTCAGATGAGGGTCTAGACCCTTTGCTGACTGTCGGTCGGCGGCGCTGCTCTTTGAGGGGATAGCTGAGGAGATAGCTGAGGAGATGGGGCCGACTGGGTTCGGCCCTTCCGTGACTGGGTTCGGCCCTTCCGTGACTGGGTTCGGCCCTTCCGTGACTGGGTTCGGCCCTTTAGGGCCGACTAGGTTCGGCCCTTGGCCCTTCAAAGGGCCGACTGATTTCGGCCCTTCGGGAACCC
Source organism: Pseudofrankia inefficax (assembly GCF_000166135.1). NCBI lineage: Bacteria > Bacillati > Actinomycetota > Actinomycetes > Frankiales > Frankiaceae > Pseudofrankia > Pseudofrankia inefficax. The sequence continues at coordinate 330,319 of NC_014666.1, read as the reverse complement.
AGAAGGTCAACTTTCGTCCGGGCACCGCGTACAACGGACGGCCGTCTGCGCCCTTGCCGATCGCCCGACGGAACTCCCAACCCTGAGCGGCCAGCCTCAGCAGCGCGTCCTTGACCGCCTTGGTGTCCTTCGCCGCGGTCCACGCGGCAAGATCGGCAAGATCGGCATAGCTGAGCCGGGTGATCTCATTGGCATCGTCGGCGATCTCAAGCGCGACAAGGCGAGGCAAGCCCACGACCTTCGGGCCCAGCTCCACGCGCAACCAGCGCCTGATCTCGTAGCCCACGTCAGGCGGCCCGCCTGCCGTCGCGCGTCGGCGCGGGCGAGCTTTCCCGGCGCACCAGGGCCAAGCGCCGGGCGCAGACCAGGCCGGTCACCGGTCGATGCCCAAGAGGGCCAGGAGCGGCCGGGTGGGCACCACGTATCGGTCGCCGTGGCGGATAAGCGGCGCGGGAAAGTCGCCGGCGCGGGCCAGCTCGCGGGCCTTGTCCTCCGCCATGCCGAGGATGGACCCGGCCGTGGCCAAGTCGGTGGTCGCTGGCAGGGCGCGAAGCCGATCGATGGGCCAGCGTCCGCGCAGCTCGGCCAGCGCGGCCCGGCGTATCCGTCGAGCCTCGGCGCGCGTGAGGTGCGGCGCGGGCGGCGTCGTGAGGTTGGCCAGGCGCCGTGAGTCAAGATCGGCGGCAGTCACGCGCCCGCCTTCTGCTCGGCCGCCAGGCGTCGCCGCGGCCAGGGGGTCGGAGGCGAGGTTCACCGGCCCACCTGGCCGGCCTGCTCCTGCTCGGCCAGCCATGCCTCGACGACTGACCGGCGGTAGCGAACCGTGCCACACAGCCGGAAGGACTGCGGGCCCGATCCGCGGAGACGCCAGGTCCGAAGCGTCGCGGCAGGGACGTTCAGGAACTCGGACACCTGGCGGGAGGTCATCAGCTCTTCGGTCATCAGGTCCCTTGACGTGGTGCTCCAGCTTGGGCGTGCAGCGCTCCAATATCGGGGCGCGCATGTCCGGTCTATGCCGTTTCACGGGAGCTGTCAAGCGCATCTAGTTTGGGGCGTTGCGTCTGAGGTACGGTCCGTCCATGACGCAAGACGCGGCCCCCCGCCCGCTCCGCGAGGTTGTAGGCGAGGCAGCACGCAAGATCAGGGAGACGGCAAAGCGCCGCCAGGACGACGTGGCCCGTGGCGCCCGCCTGATGGGCCTGCCTTGGTCGCGCGCGAAGGTCGGGGCGCTCGAGAATGGCGCGAAGGCCGTCAGCGTGGAGGAGCTTGTCACGCTCGCCCTCGTGTTGACGCAGGTCTGCGGACGCACCATCCGCGTGCCAGACCTGTTGGACGCGGACGACCTCGTGATCCTCACCCCCCACCTGCAAGTACCAGCGCGCGAAGTCGCGAAGTCGCTCGCAGGCCAAAACAGCCTCGGAGCGCTCGACCCTGCGATTGCCCTTACCCCGGCGGGACACAAGGCCGTTCTCGCTGAGGTTGAGAGCTTGGCCCGGGAGAAGCGCGCGAATGCAGAGCTGTTTCTCCTCGTGACGCGCATCCAGCGTCTTGGCCTCAAGGGTGACCTAGACGCCTGGGCGGCAGAGATCGGCGAGGCCGAACAGAAGACCGCCCGGAGGCTGGACGAGCCCGCAGTCGTTCTCGTGGCGCTCTCTCACGAGCTTTGGGGACGGACTCTCTCTGAAGAGCGCGACCGGGTGGCAGACGAGCGCGAACCAGACGCCAGCCCCGACCGGCGGCGGGCACTACGGGGCCAGGTGACGCGCGCTCTGGTTAACGAGCTTGCGGCCGAGCTGGCACGGCGGGATCACATCGCGGCGCCGGTTGGCACGGATGGGACCGACCGGTGAACGTCAAGACGGAGAAGCGCTGCGGGTGCCGCGATCCCGAGACGAAGAAGAAGTACCCGCGCGGTGGCTGCCCGCGGATCGAGGATCGCGGGCACGGCACGTGGGCCTGGCGGATCTGGGTGCCCAGCGAACTCGTGCCGCTGGTCGGCAAGAAGGAGATCAGCGGATCCGGCTGCCGGACGAAAAGGGACGCCGAGAAAGCGGCCGATGAGGCCGTCGGGAACATCCGCGCCGGTCAGCAGCACGTTGGCCGGCTGACCGTTGGCCAGTACCTCGACGAGTGGCTGGAGGGTAAGCGCCGGCTACGGCCGAGCGCCCGCCGCACCTATGAGAGCCACCTGCGCGTGCACCTCAAGCCGTGGCTGGGCAAGGTGCCGCTGGTGGGCCTGCGGGCCGACCACATCGACAAGGCTTTCCGGCAGATCGAGGCCGCCGGCGCGAGCAAGCCCCAGCCGACCGGGCCGGCGACGATCGAGCGGATCCGGGACACGCTCCGCAACGCACTGAACGATGCCGTGGACCGACGCCTGATCCCGTTCAATCCGGTCCGCGGGGTCGAGCTGCCGGAGTACAGCCAGCCCGAGATCGAGCCCTGGGAAGCGCACGAGGTCGGCACGTTCCTCGACGAGGCATCGACCGACCGGCTCGCCGCGATGTGGGAACTGATCGGCCTGCACGGCGTGCGCCGCGGCGAGGCCTGCGGCGCGTCCTGGCCCGGCCTGGACACCGAGAGGTCGGTCTTGACGATCGGCCAGCAGATCACCGAGTCGGGCGGGCAACACGGCGTGTGGGCGCCCAAGACGCGATCCGGGCGGCGCAAGGTCGACCTGGACTCCACGACGCTCGGGTCGCTGCTCGCACACCGAATCGCGCAGGACAGCGAACGGGACGATATCGGCCCGGCCTGGGACAACGGCACCTTGCCCAACGAGCACGGCGAGCCGGTGCACCTCGAAGGGCTGATCTTCACCCGGCCGGATGGCCAGTACCTGCGGCCGGGCTACGTGTCGGCGCGCATGCAGGTGATCGCTCGGCGGGCCGGCCTGCTCGGCGCGGTCCGGGCGGCGGCCCAGGCCGAGGCGCGGACCCTCGCCGTCGGCGTCCGCCAGCGCGACATCGATCCGCGCGGCACGTGGACGCTGTACGTCGACCGTGTGCCGGTCGGCGAGGTGACCGTGACCGGGGTGACCCGGCTACGTGGCAACGGCGCGCTCCTGGACCTGGCCGTCCCGCTCGCTGGCGACGTGCCGGCCCGCGCGGAGCTCGGCCGCGGCCTGCTCTCTCGCCGGCGGCTGCACGACCTTCGCCATTCGTCCGCGTCGATCCAGCTTTCCGAGGGCATCGACCTGGCGCTCGTGTCCAAGCGCCTCGGTCACTCTTCGCCAGCGATCACGGGTGCGCTGTACGCGCATCTGCTGCGCCCGGCGGGCCAGCGGGCGGCCGAGACGGTAGCCAAGGCGGTGCCGCGCTCCGCGCGCTCTGGGCACCCTCTGGGCACCGACGCCGTTCTGGGCTCCGGCGACGCTTCGCCGCGGCAGTCTGGCGAGGCAAACCTGCTGGTAGAGAGCGGAGGGCGTGGGATTCGAACCCACGATGAGGTTGCCCCCATAGCAGTTTTCAAGACTGCCGCCATCGGCCACTAGGCGAGCCCTCCCGAAACCGGCCGACCGGCAGGGCCGGCGGCTGGTCGTCACCAGTATTCCAGCCGGCGTGGCGGTTCGTCCTCCAGGGTGCGCCCCGTGGATCTTCCAGGAGCCAGGCGGCGGCCCGCCTCGCGCCACCTCCATCCAAGATCAGCATCGCCCGCGGCGGCGCCTGCCGGCCCGTGATCGCCGTTTTGGCCCTCGCCTGGTCGTGATCAGGGCGGTTTTACGACCGTTTGAGGGCGGAAACGGCGATCACCGGCCAGCAGGTGGCGATCACGGGACTGAAGGGTGTCGACGTCTGAACGTCAGGCAGATGTGGGGGTCGTCTCGGCGGGGGCGACGTTGACGACCTGGGAGAACGCGGCCTCGGGGCTGAGGTCGTCGAGGGAGAGCTGACGGGCGGGCGGGATCGAGATCACGACCCGAGACGTGACCGTCAGGTCGGCGGCGACGTGCAGGAGCTCGCCGGAGGCCATCAGGCGCCAGGCCGGGTCCTCGTCCATCCGCTCGCTTTCGACGGCGACAGCCGGGCGGTCGGCGAGGTCGAGCGAACGGGCCCGGATCTCGCTGAACGGGCTCGCGTGGTCGAGGTGGCGGCTGTTCTGGCCGCCGGGCTCGCGGCTGAGCACGTAGAGCCGGTTGGTGTCCGGGTAGCGCAGTGCCCACAGCTCGTCGGCGGTCGCCATCACCATGTTGATCGAGTAGAGCGGCAGGTTGGCCGCGATCCAGCGGGCGGCAGCGACGATGCCCGCTCCGACATCACCGCCCTGGGCGTCGATCTCCCGGTTGATCAGGGCGAAGTAGCGCTCCGAGTCGGTGTCGCCCTGGACGAGCCCGCGGTATTCGCCGAGCTGATCGTCCAGCCGGTCCAGCTCCTCGATGACGCCGTTGTGCGCGAACACCCGGCCGGCGTGCTGGAACGGATGGGTGTTCGCGAGGCTCGTCCGCCCGGTCGACGCGTGTCGGACATGGGCGATGAAGGTCGATGAGACGACGGTTCGCGGCTGGTAGGCGAAGTCGGCCCCGGCCCGGCTTGAGATCGGCTGCTTCACGATCCGAGGGGCCCGATCCTCCCCAAACGTCGCAAGGCCCGCACCATCGGGCACGCGGGCAGAGAGCGCGCGTTCGCTGTCAGGCGAGTCGAGCAACCAGAACGTCGCCTCTACGGGCTGCGAGCCGCTGGTCAGCGCGAACATCTGGCACATCTAGCCTCCATGACGTCAGCATCCCGATCAGCCGCGGTGACGGGCTCTGCCTCTCCCCCGGCATCGGCGGCGCGGCGCGACTGGCGGTCGTTGTGCCCCCTGCAAGTTCGGCCTACACGATGGGTTCGGCCTACACAGCGGGTTCGACCTACAGCCACCCAAGCCGGGTGAGGCCCGTCGGCTGGTCTCCCCTGACCTCCTGATCGTGGGGGCTACCTGGATCGGTCGGCAAGCCTTTGATCCCGCGGAATCGGGGACGAGAGCCAGGTCTCATCGCGCACGCACCGGGCAGGGACGTCAACGTGGACGTGGACGTGGAGCCGGGTACGGGCGTCGTCCGGTTCGCGGCGCTGGGGCCGCTGGAACTGCTGGCGGCGGACGGGGCGCCGGTGTTCATCGGGCAGCGCAAGAAGCGCCGCCTGCTCGCGCTGCTCCTGCTGCACGCGGGCGGCTGGGTGAGCACCGAGCAGATCGCCGTCGCGCTGTGGGAGGACGACCCGCCGCGCTCGGCCCTCGGCAACATCAAGACCTACGTCTCGGAGCTGCGTCGGGCGCTGCCGCCGGCCTCCGGCGACCGGACCGATGGCCATGACGCCGATCCGGGGTCTCCGTTCGGCCGGATCCTCAGCCGCGATGGCGAGTACCTGCTGCGCCTGGCGCCGAACGAGTTCGACATCGAGCTGTTCGACGCGGGCGCGTGCGCGGGCGAGGAGGCGCTGGCCGCCGGCCGACCGGCCGAGGCGACGGTGTTGCTCGACCGGGCGCTCGCGCTCTGGCGCGGCCAGCCGTACGACGACCTGCCGGCGGACATCGCCGTCGCCGAGACCAGCCGGCTCGACGAGCTGCGCTGGGCGGTCTGGGAGAACCTGGTCGACGCCCGACTGAGGCTGGGCCAGCACAACCGGGTGCTGCCCGCCCTGCGTGCCCTGACGATCCAGCATCCGACGAGGGAGCGGCTGTGGGCCCAGCTTCTCGCGGCGCTGGGCCAGGACGGCCGGCGTGCCGAGGCGTTGAACGCCTACCAGACGGTCTACCGGATGCTCACCGAGCGGCTGGGAATCGAGCCAGGCGAGGACCTCCGGCTGGAACACCAGCGCATCCTGAACGGGGATCAGCACAGGTGAGCGACGCAGCGTGATGAACCGCCGCTGAACCAGCCGTGGGCATCTCCCTCCCAGGCCGCCGACACGGCGACCGACGCGGAGTGTCCACGAGGAACATGGAGGAGCCTGGGAAGGGACGGCGAAGCGCCTTCGTGGCGCTGACGAGCATGGTGGTCGACGACGAGCACTGTGGCCCACGCCGACAACGACCAAGGCGCCGCCGGTAGAGCCGGCGTTCTGGCGCAGAGGTCGCTGTTCGCCCTTCTGGCATGGGGCGCCGCCCAACGCGTCGGGACACCGCCAGGCGGCCTCTTTCTGCGCGGTCTTCCGGTCGGCGCCGCCCCGGCGGCCGGGAGGCCGCGGCCCGCGAATGGCCGACGTTTCCCGATTCGACCGCACCCACCAGTTCCCCGGAAAGAATTCAGAGGGGCGAATTGCCAGTACTGACAGAAAGTCCGGTCCCCGGCGTTCGCGGCCCACCGCCAATGGGAACACATTGAGCGATGAAACGCCGTCTCAGGCGGCAGCCACTGAATGGAGGAAGCGCCGATGAAGGCTCGTTACGACACACCGATGCTCGACGCCGCCGGGGAATTCAGCGAGGTCACCGACGGCCGTTGGGGCTGGGGACGTGACTGGCTTTGGCGCAGCTTCCCGCGCTACTACGGCGGGGGCGGCGGCGCCATCATCATCGTGGGCGGTGGCGGCCGCCGCTACTAAGGCCAGCTCCTCGGAACTGCCGAGCAGCGGGCGCACAGCCGCCGCGGCCGGCGGGCCGGCCGAATCGCTCGGCCGGCCCGCCGGCATTTCGGGCCGACGTGAACCCGTGTGAACTCCGGAACCGCCCGGAAAGGACCGGCTGACGACGAGATGACCCACCCGTTGACCACGCCAGCGCCGCTGGCCACGGCCGCCCCCTGGTTCGTCGTCCTGCCGGACACTCCGGCGGGCGCCGCCCTGGCCGGCACCCTCCAGGCCGCGGATCCGACCATCGCGGCGCTGCGCCGACCGTCCGGCCGTCCCTGGCTGATCGGCCGCTGGGCCGGCGACGAGATCGTCGACGCGGTCGCCGGCCGGTCACGGATGGCCCTGCTCGGCTGCGCCCCGATCAGCCACGACCGGCTCGCCGCCCGGCTGGCCAGCGCCCGCGACCTCGGCGCGCTCGACCAGGTCGCCCTCGAACTGCCGGGCAGCTTCCACCTGGTGGCCGAGATCGAGGGCTGCCAGCGGGTCCAGGGCACCGCGTCCGGCCTGCGCCGCGTCTACCACGCCGCGCTCGGCGGCGAGGCCGGGATCATCGCCGGCGACCGAGCGGATGTCGTCGCCGCGCTCGCCGACCTCGACCGGATCGACGTCGGCGCCGTCCTGCTCTGCCTGGTCGACCCGGTCGCGCCGCACCCGCTTGACGACCGCCCGCTGTGGCAGGGCCTCACGGCCGTGCCCCCGGACCACTGGTTGTGCGTCGAGCAGGGCCACCCCAGCCACCGACGCTGGTGGCTGGCGCCCGAACCGACACTCGACGGCGCCGAGGGCGCGGCGGCGCTGCGCCAGGCGCTGGTCACCGCTGTGGCGGCCCGCACGGCCGCCGGCGGGACCGTCACCGCGGATCTTTCCGGCGGGCTCGACTCGACGGCGCTGTGCTTCCTGGCCGCCACCGGGCCGGCCGCGCTCGTCCCGTACACGGGCCTGGGCCGCGACCCGGCCGACGACGACGCGCGCTGGGCGGCGCTCGCCCGGGCGGCGCTGGGCGTCGAGACCTTCGAGATGCTGCCGCGCGACCGGCTCCCGCTCGTCTACGAGGGCATCACCGAGGTCGAGGAGCCGCTCGACCGGCCCTTCATCGGGGTGATCGACCGGGCGAAGCTGCTCGCGGGGCTGCGGCTGGCCGCCCGCCACGGACCGAGGCTTCACCTGTGCGGCCTCGGCGGCGACGAGGTCGCGGAGAGCATGCCGAACTACCTCGCGGGCCTGGCCCTCGGCCATCCGCTGGCCGCCTGGGCCCGGCTGCGGCCACTGCGCGCGCAGAGCCGCTGGCCGCTCGCCGCGACGTTGCGGACGCTGCGGCCGCGGTCCTACCGGGACTGGCTGGCGGCCCTGGCCCGACCGGCCGGTGGACCGCCGGCGCGCGGCCGGCGCCACCTGGTGCCGCCGGAGCGGGTCGCCGAGCTGGACTGGTCGATGCCGCCGCGGATCGGCGCGTGGCTGACGCCCGACGCCACCGAGCTGCTGCGCGCGACGATCGAGCAGGCGGCCGCGACGGCCGAGCCGCTCGGACCGACGCGCGACCGGCACGGCGACCTGTTCGCGATCCGGGTCGGGGCGGCCGTGGCTCGCGGGTTCGCGCAGCTGGCCGCGCCGACGGGACCGCCACTGGCGGCACCGTTCTACGACGACCGGGTGATCGAGGCCGCCCTCGCGGTCCGGCCCGAGGAGCGCTCCACGCCGTGGGAGTACAAGCCGCTGCTCAAGGCCGCGATGGCCGGACTGGTGCCCACCGCGTGCCTGCGGCGCGAGACCAAGGCGGAGTGCTCGGCCGAGGAGGAGGCCGGCCTGCGCGCGCACCAGACGGCGCTGCGCGGGCTGTTCGACGGATCCCGGCTGGCCGAGCTCGGGCTGGTCGACACCGACAGGCTGCTGGGACTCTGCCGCTATTCAGCGGCACCCGACCGTCACTACCTGGCGCTGCAGCAGACCGCCGCCGCCGAGTCCTGGCTGCGCGCCGCTGGCCGCCGGCCATCCTCAGGCGGCCCGCCCCACCAGAGCGCCCGCCCGGCGACCGTCCCGGCCGCCGGCAGTCCCGAGCCCGAGCCGCTGGAGAGGACATGTTGACGTTGAACCGATCGGTGGTCTCGACGGACACCGACTACGGGACGGCGCTGCTGGACGAGCGCTCAGGTCGCTATTGGACGCTCAACCCGACGGCCGCGCTCGCGCTCCGGGTGCTGCTCGACGGCGGTGACCCGCCGCAGGCGGCCCGTGCGCTGCTCGACCAGTACGACGTCGCCCCCGCGACGGCGCGGGCCGACGTCGACAAGCTGGTCGACGATCTGCAGGCCGCAGGCCTCATCACCGGCTCGGTCAGTGGGTCGGGCATCGAGCCGCCAGCCGGCACGACGCCGCCCGCCTCGGGCGGTTCCGCGACAGGGGCTTCCGCGGCAGGGGGTCAGCACCGGTCCGGCACCCGCGCGCGCCACGCCCTGCGCTCCGCGCTCGGTCGGTCGTCCCGGCCGCGGACGAGCGATCGGTGAGGACCCTCACCCCCCTGCTCGCCCGTGCTCGGGATCCCGCCGGCCCGTGTTCGCGCGGAGCCCGGCGGCCAGTTGAAGGAGGTCGACGACGGTGACGATGCCGATGTCGATGCGCCGGCGCACGCCGGCGCCCCCGCTGACCAGGCGGCTGCTGGCGAGCGTCGCGGTCGTGGCGGCACGGGCGCTGGCGACGCAGCCACCAGCCAGGATCCACGCGGTGCTGACGGCCGTCAGCCGCGGTGCCCGGCCAGCCAGCCTGGCACGGACGGAGACGGCCCGGGCCGACGTGGTCGCGGTCAGCCTGGTCTGCCGCGGCGCACGCGGCTGCGTACCGCGGTCGATCGCGACAGCGCTGCTGTGCCGGATGTCCGGCTCCTGGCCGACCTGGCACGCCGGCGTGCGGTCGGTCGCGCCGTTCGCCGCGCACGCCTGGGTGGAGGCCGGCGGTCAGCTGGTCGGTGAGGAGGAGCCACCGGGCTACTTCCGTCCCTTGATGACGGTGCCGCCGCCGGCCCGGACCGGACCGAGCACCCCGGACCAGGTCCGCGTAACCGCCGACCCATCGGCGGAAGAACCCGGGTCGCGGCGTCACCAGGCGGTGGCGAAGTGACCGGGCTGGCCTGGGGGCGGCCGCGTCCCGGCGAGGCGCCGCCCTGCGGGTCGCCGTATGCCGCCGGACCGCCAGGCAACGCCAGCCCACCCGCCGGCGGCCCGCCGCATGGCCCCTGGCCGCCGGACGGCCCCGGACCGATGGACGGCCCAGGACCCATGAACGGACCAGGACCCATGAACGGACCGGGCCCGATGGGCGGGCCGGGCCCGATGGGCGGGCCGGGCCCGATGGGCGGGCCGGGTCCTGGCGATCGCGGGCCCTGGACCGGCCCCGGCGGTCCCGGACCGGGCTGGGGGCCGGGTGGCGGGCCGGGCTGGGGGCCGGGTGGCCCGCGGCCGCAGCGGCCGCCCGGCGGGTGGCAGGCCGTCCGGCTGTGGCGGCTGATGCGCGGCCACTCACGGCCCGTCGCCCTCGGGGTCACCCTGACCGTGATCGGCACGCTGTGCGCCATCGTCCAGCCGCTGCTGGTCAAACGGGTGATCGACGCCGCCCAGCACGGTGGGATGTCCGGCTGGCTGCTGGTGCTCCTGCTGAGCCTGTTCGTCGGCCAGGCGGTGATCGACACCGCCGGCCACTACCTGCTGGAGCGCACCGGCCAGGGAATCCTGCTGGGGCTGCGGACGCGGCTGGTCAACCACCTGCTGCGGCTGCGGATCAGCGTGTACGACGAGCGCCGGATGGGTGACCTCATCTCGAGGGCGAACACCGACACGGTCGTCGTCCGGGAGGCCGTCGCCTACAGCTTCGCGACGTTCCTGACCAGCCTCATCGGCGCGCTCGGCGCCGTCGCCCTGATGATCTACATCGACGCCCGGCTGTTCGCGCTGGTGGTCGGAGCGGTCCTGTTCGCGGGCGTGTTCGTGCTTGGCGCCCTGCGCCGGGTCCGGACGACCTCCGAACAGGGCCAGGCGAGCGTCGGGCGGATGACCGCCGACCTGGAGCGCTCGCTGACCGCGATCCGCACGGTCCGGGCCAGCCGCGCCGAGGAGCGCGAGGCCGAACGGATCGACGTGCACGCCAAGGAGGCCTACCGGCTCGGGATCCGGATGGCCCGGCTGAACTCGGTGATCGCGCCGGCGATGGAGCTGGCCATCCAGGGCTCGGTGCTCGTCGTCCTGCTGGTCGGCGGCGTCCTGGTCGCGCATCACGTCACATCACTCGGTTCCCTCGTCGCGTTCCTGCTGTACGCGACGTACCTCGTCGTGCCGCTGTCCCAGCTGATCGAGTCGGCCGGGATCATGCAGCGCGGGCTTGGCGCGCTGGACCGCGTCGACGCGGTCTTCGATCTGCCCCGCGAGCAGGACGCCACGGGTTCGGCGACCGCTCTCGGCGACGGATCCGGTGGCGCCGAGGCGGACGGATCCGCCCTCGGCGCCAGCCCGGTGGACGAGGTCGGCGGGCGGCTGGTGCGGATTCTGCCGCCGGACGCCGCGACCTGGAGCGCGGACCGAGCCGAGGAACCGGCCGGGTCCGGCGCGACCGCCGCACCCGCGGTCGAGTTCCGCGACGTGTGGTTCGGCTACACCCCGGAACGGCCGGTGCTGCGAGATGTCTCGTTCACCGTGCCGCAGCGCGGCCATATCGCGTTGGTCGGACCGTCAGGCGCCGGCAAGTCGACGGCGTTGGAACTGCTGGAACGGTTCTACGACCCGGACCGCGGCGAGATCCTGCTGCAGGGCGTCGACATGCGCGAGATGTCGCGGGACGCCGCCCGCAGCCAGGTCAACCTCGTCGAGCAGAACGCTCCGGTACTTCAGGGCTCGCTGCGCGACAACATCGCCTATGCGGCCCCGGACAGCTCCGACGCCGAGATCGACAACGCTGTGGAGCTGGCTCGGCTGGGCGATCTGGTGTCCCGCATGCCACGCGGTGTGTGGACCGAGGTCGGCGACCACGGCGTGCTGCTGTCCGGCGGCGAGCGCCAGCGGGTCGCGATCGCCCGGGCGCTGCTGGCGAGGCCGTCGGTACTGCTTCTCGACGAACCGACATCCCAGATGGACAGCGTCAACGAACGCGCACTAACCCAGGTGATGCACGACATCGCCACGGAACGAGCGCTGCTGGTCATCGCGCACCGGATGTCGACAGTCCGGGCAGCCGACCGGATCATCGTCATGGACGAGGGCCGGGTGATCGCGACGGGCACCCACGACGAGCTGGTCGAGACCTGCCCGCTCTACGCGCGCCTGTCGGCCACCGGGCTCGACCCCGCCGTCCCCGCTGGGGCCGCCACGACGGCGACCTGAGCTGAGCCCGGGGGCGCCGTGCGGCGCCCCCGGGGCAGGCCGCCCGAACCGCTCTCGACGCCTGTCGACAAAACGGCCAAACCTGCCCGAACTCAATGTCGGTTAGTTGCCGGATCAATCACCCAGCTGGGCTGCCGCAGCTCCAGGCCAGCGCGTCCTCGACGTTTTCTGGTCTGGAATGCCTTTGCCGGTCGACTCAGCTCGCGACCGGCGCGACGCCGCCGCCCGGAAGACCATTGACGTCATAAAGATGGTGCACGGGGTCATGCACAAAGTAACGAGCGAAGCTGTCGACGGTGAACAGCGCACCATCCGAACGCTCACCGGTGCGTTGCCATTGCGGGCCGGCCACGGTCGCGAACCGGGCCGCGACCCGCGCGGCCGCCGTCGCGAGATCCTCGGCGACCTGGGCCGGGTCCTGCTCGCCGTAGCGGTCGGCGACGGCCGTGGCGTCCTGGTCCCAGTTCGGGTAGCGCGGGTTGTCCCGGGTGAGCATCAGAACGAGGCGCTCGTCGTAGAGGCGCAGGACATCACGCACATGGCAGCCGTACTCGAGCGGCGACCAGTGGCCCGGGGCCGGTCGGCGCCGCAGGTCCTCGGCCGGCTGGCCGCCGAGCAACAGGCGCCACGCGGACGCGACCCGCAGGACGAGCCCTGAAACGTCGAACGCCGGGAACGTCGCGGCATTGAATCCGCACTCCGGGCACGCCCGCCCCAGGACCCACGTCCAGTCCTTGCCGTCCGGCACAATCGCGTCGTCGGTCTCGCCGTCAGTGGTCACAGCCCCACCTTAGCCAACGTCGGCATTTGGTGGCAGTGGTCACAACATGACCCACAGTGCACGGACTCGGGCACGCAATACGCCGTACAAGGAAATCGCGCATCAACGGCGCGGACCGGAATGACGCACACCTTGGCGGCCCGGGGTGATTACGCCGTAACCGATTGCACGCGTAAGCCGGTCGGCTTCAAATCTTGCGGATCTCGGGGTCGGGCGGCGCGGCCCCGGCCACGGGCCGAAGCCGACGCGTGTCACGCTCACAGCCGTGAGCAGCGCGCACGAGCACGAGCACGAGCACGACAGCCTGCGCCGGGTCGGGGAGATCGCTCTCGCGCTCCCCGAGGCGACGCGTGTCGACATCGAGGCCTGGGACGGCGAACCGACCTTCCGCGTCCGTGGCAAGAACTTCGTCTTCGCCAACCCGCAGGGCAGCCAGCTCACCGTGAAGCTGCCCAAGGACGAGGCTGCCGCCGTCGTCGCCGCGGAACCGGACGCCAAGCCCGCCGGCTACGGCCTGGGCCGCCATGGCTGGGTATCGCTGACCGTCAGCCCCGAGGCCACCGACGACCGCTGGGACCAGATCGCCGAGTGGATCCGGATCTCCTACACCTCGTCGCTCCCCGGAGCCTGGCCCGCCTCGTCGACCCAGCCGACTGACGGCCGTCCATCCACCCGGCGCCGGCATCCGTTAGGATGCTCAAGCAGCATCACGCGGGTGTAGTTCAGAGGCAGAACACGAGCTTCCCAAGCTTGCAACGCGGGTTCGATTCCCGTCACCCGCTCTGACGATCACAGTGACTGACCTGGAGTGGAACGCCGGGTAGCACACCACGGGTTGCACGGATCCTGGTCATCGCCGGCTCTAGCCCGGAGCGCAGCCCGGCCGTTGCGGACAGGTGCCAGTCGTCGAGCGCCCGCAGCCTGTCCGCCACCCGTCCCAGCGTTTCCGGATCCGTCCGGAACGCCACCGGCCATCGCGGCGGCGGCACCCGCCGAGCCACCCGATTGTCGAGCGCCGGCCCGTCCCCGTCAGTCGCGGGCAAGGAGGTCACGACCACCCCCGGGAACTGCGCCCACACGACCTTTCCGCCCGACGTCGCCAGGTACGACGACCACCGGGTACTCCACGTGCCGGCTCGTCACCGCCTGCGTGCCGGCCCGCACAAGGACGGGATGCACGACCGCCGAACGGTCCACACCCAGCCACGCCGGGACGGCCGCGCACGTCACGACCGCAGCCCCACCAGGCCGCCGCGTCCGCAAAATTTCCCCGACCGCCAGCGCCAGCGCCGTCCGCTCGACCGGCATCCCCGCAGGGCACACCACCACTGACGAGACCCCCGGCACGCCCGCCCGCTCAACCGCGAGCCGCATCAAGCCCGCCCGACGTGCCGGAGCGAACTCCCAACCCGACGCGCCACCAGCCGCCGCGGATCGCTCCGAGCGTGTCAATAGACCCGCCTCGTCTGGCGGCAGATCTACCGGCAACACCGGCGCAAACAGCGCACCCGACCCGTCCGCCAGCGACGCCACGTGTACCGGCGCACCCATCGCGGCCCCTCCCGTCCCATCCTCCGTCTTCACCGCAGTTGCGGTGAGATGAAGCTAGGAGTACCGAGAGTGGGTAACCAGCCGGCTAACGTGGTAGTTCATGCTCGCCGTTCTGGAGCTACCACGGAACGTAGTAGTGGTCTCGCTATGACCCTGTGCTACCGAAGAAGCCCGCCAGCTCCCGGAGGTCCTGGCCGACGCGCCGCTTGCGGGAGGTCACGAGCCCGCCGACCAGGTCGCCGGCACGCCGCTGGTGGCGAAGCCAGTCCGGCGTCGTTGACCGCAGGCTGGACAGGATGTCGATGGCGTCCTGGTAGTTCCGCAGCGCAGCGTGCGCACCGGCAACATCCAGCAGGTGCCGGCTGTAGTTGTCCGACCGCCCCGCCCGCCTCGGAGCCTGGACACCTTCGGCGACCCGAAGCACGCCGGAAGCGTCCCCATCGATCATGAGGGCTTCCGCGATCTTCATGCGCACCGTGGACACGTCGAACGTGCTCCAGTACTGGTGATAGCCGGCCGCCATCCGACGCGGTTGACCGTCATGCCGGACGGCCGCCACCTCTGCCAGCCGCAGGAACTCACGCGATTCGTCCGAACGATTGTTGCGGATGGCCGCAGCAGACCCACGCAACAGCAGCCAGCCCCAGGCGGCCAGCTCCTCTTTCGAGGCCTCGGACATGCGCGGTTCGATCTGCGTCGCAGCATCGCCGGCCAGAAGCTCCGCATCCGAGAACCGGCCCTGTCGGATGAACAACCAGCATTGAGAGATCACGCTCGCCGCCACGGACAACCGGTCGTCCGACGATTCGCCGTCAGCCACCGCATCCCGCAGCGCCACGTATGCAAGATCGTATTGGCGTACCTGGGTCAGAAACCAGCCTGCCAGTTGCAGCACATCCGAACGCAGTCGCTGAGCCGCCAGCGACGCGACCTCATCGCCGGCCGATTGCCTGACCAGCTCGTTCGTGGCAGCCACCATCCGGGGAAGCCCGCGAGCTACGCCCTCGAAGTCGTCCGCGTGGTAACGAGTGACCGCCGCGCGGAGATCACGCCCGAGCGACTCCCGCTCGATGCCCGCCGCCACCAACCCATCAACGCGCCGCGTCGACCCGCCGAATCCGACGGCGGGCGTGAGCGCATGGCGGAACGCCACCAGGTTGAGCTTGTTTTCCTCTTCGGCGTCCGCGGGCTTGGGCGCCTGGCTACCGAACAGGGCCGACGTCTCGACACCAAGCGCACGCGCCAGCACGTGCAGCGTCTCGACCCGGGCCGATCCACCCTGTTCGACCTTCCGGACCGTCGACACGCTCAGGCCAGTGCGTCCCGCCAACTCCTCTTGAGACAGACCGGCAGTCCGGCGCAGGTCCCGCAAGTTGCCGCTGATCGGGCGGTCGCCAGCGTCCACCAGCAGCCTCCTCCCGAGGATCTCCTACCAGCGTAGTCGACCAATACCGCTCCTGACCTGCGACCGCTACCACGCACCGTGGTAGTTGACACCACGGAGCGCGAAGAACTACCACGCTTGGTGCCTGGCTTGGGACTGTGCGCCTTTCTACGGTTCATCTCGCCGAACGTGCGAGCCCACGCCAGGGAGACCCGATGCCATACCGGCTGATCGCAAGCCCATTTCTCGATCACCATCTGTTGGTAACCCCGGGCAGCAACCAGGGCGTGAAGATCAGTCCAGACCGCTATCAGGCACTTCAGACGCTCGACACCGAGGATGGTGACGTCCCCGTCTGGTTGACGGCAGCCGCAAAGCAACGGTGGGGCATCGACCTTGCCGGGGCCATCGCCGGATCGGTCCTCGTCCGTCAACCCACGGCGCTGAACTACGGCCGGGCATCCCATGAGGTCAACCTCGGTTGTAACTATGACTGTGAGCACTGCTACCTGGGACTGAAGAAGTTCGACGGGCTCGAATGGGACGACCGCGTCCGGCTACTGCACACCATCCGGGACGCCGGAGTCCTCTGGCTTCAGCTCACCGGCGGCGAACCGATGATCGACCGCCATTTCTCCGACGTCTACGCCCTGGCATTCGACCTCGGCATGATGATCGACGTCCTGTCGAACGGCTCACGACTCGCGAATCCGGGCATCCTCGACCTGCTCACCCGCCGCCCGCCGCACCGGATCACCCTGAGCATCTACGGCGCGACCGAGGCGAGCTACGACGGACTCACCCGCCGCCGGGGAGCGTTCAAGGCGTTCTCCGCAGGTCTCGCAGCCGCGCACGAGGCCGGTATCCCCATGGATCTCAGCATCGGCGTCACCCGCAGCAACGCACACGAAGTCGACCAGATGCGTGCGCTCGCCGACCGCTACGGCCTCCCGCACAGCCTGTACGGCAACATCTCCCCGACGATCTACGGCGGCGCCGAGGTGCTCGCCAGCCAGGCCCCCGAGATTCTCGGTCCACGCACACCGTTCACCGGCTGCAACGCGGGACACACGTTCTTCCACGTCGACCCATTCGGCAAAGCCAGCATCTGCAAGGTCGGGCGCGAACCGAACATCCCGCTCCTTGACGAAGGGCTCGATGGGCTCGCCCGACTCGGCACCATCGCCGACGGGCTCCTCCAACGGCAGGGTGGCTGTACTGGCTGCACCCTGCAGGGCACCTGCGGCACCTGCATGCCGCTGGTCACCCTGTTCCGCAAGGCCAACGCGCCGCTGCGGAACTACTGCCAGCACAAGGAAACCCCCCACGGAAGGAGACAGCTCCATGTCGTCCACCCAGACCGCGCCGCCACCCACTGACACCGACGAGATCGAAGGCCTCACCCTGGTCGACGACCTCGACACCTTCGAGCCGACCAGCCTCACCGGCTGCGGCGACGACAACCCCTACCGGTAGTCCACCCGTCTCCGGGGGGTGCCAGCCGCGACGTGTCGCCGGCACCCCCCGGACCGCCCGACATTAGGGTCAACTTGTGGTCATCGACCGTGTCACCTGGGATGGTCTGGACGACGCGCTCCGCAAGGCCATCGACGCCGAATGCGGACCCATCGTCGGCGTCACCCCGGTCCGCGAAGGCTGGAACTCCCAGCTCGCCGCCATCCTCCAAACCGCGGACACCCGCGTGTTCGTCAAGGGCCTCCGCGAGGGACATCCCCGCGCCTGGACCCAACAGACCGAGGCCGCGATCAACCCCTACGTCGGCGGCACGGTCGCACCCCGCCTCCTGTGGTCCATTCAGACCGGTGGTGGCACCTGCTGGGTTTCGAGTACATCGACGGCAGGTCAGCCGACCTCACACCGGGATCAGCCGACCTCCCGAAGGTCGCCGCCTGCCTCCACCAGCTCCAGGCCGTCCCGGCACCCGACCTGCCCATCAAGCGGGCGGAACACCGGTGGCGTGCCTACATCGACCACCCGGCCGACCTCGCTCAGCTCGCCGGCAACCACCTGCTCCACACCGACTACAACCCCGACAACATCCTCATCACCGACCGCGCCCACATCGTCGACTGGGCCTGGCCCACCCGAGGCGCTGGCTGGATAGACCCGGCCCTATGCGCACTCTGGCTCATCGTCGCCGGCCACACCCCCGCCGACGCCGAAAGCTGGGCCGCCCAATTCCCGTCTTGGAACGCGGCGTTCCCACCAGCAGTTGCAGCCTTCATTGAAGCCAACCGCCGGCTCTGGGCCGAGATCGCCAGCGACGACCCCGACTCATGGACGACGCGCGTCGAGGTCTCGGCCGAGCGCTGGCACCGCTACCGCAGAAGCTGACCGACGCCGAGAATCCGAGAAGCAGCCCACCGCCACAGACGTCCCTATCAGGACGATTCATTTCTCAAGAAACCGTGCGCGAGACCTCAGGACGTCCGTAAAAGTACAGCGAGAACGTTAGACCGTCAGCGCCGACGGCAACGAAATTCGTACAACAATTGCGCGCGGTTGCTTCGTAGGCCCCTCCCCGTAGGTCGACAGTAGGTAGAAAACCTCGCCTGATGCCCTCGACAACTCCGAGACGCTCCCATTCAGCTCCAGCTCAAGTAGTACCGTTGAGGTTTTAGCGGCTACATCGATCACTGCAAGCGATCTACCGTCAGCCACGACCAGTACACGGTTGTCGTCGTAGCTGACGACGCTGAAGGTGTTGGTGAGGTCGTGTTGGAACGACGTCCTGGCGCCTGAAGCTGCGTCGATCATTTCGAGTGCCGAGGAACCAACCGCAGCAACTTTCCCAGAGTGAGCCCAGGTAGCACCACCGACGGTTGCACCCGGGACGTCAGTAGCCGTCCACCTCTCGTCACCAAGATTCTCCCCGATCAGCGCAAGGGAAACATTCGCTTCGCCCGGAAACTCCGGAGACCAATCTCGAACGCCGCCATTGTCAAGTGCACGCGCGTGGCCTTCATCGTCGGAAAACAAAATTGCATTGCCCGCAAACCCGCCAGCGAGCGCCCGCAATCGACCACCGCTGAGGCTTCCGACGCCGTACATTCGCCCAAACAGGATATCGCCTGCCGCAGTCGGAAGCACGTGAAGATAGCACTTAGTAAATGGTGCCATCCATCTTGCCCGGCCCCGCTCCAGGTCGACCCTGACCAGCCCTTCTGGGTAGTTTAGAATTAGACGCCCAGCAGAATCAAGGGCCATTCCGAAGTAAGACATCGGTAAATCGTGTGCGACGACCTCTGCAGTGATTCCTTCCCGCGCCGATCTTACCAGTCTGCCCTGCAGGTCGTCGGGGCAGCCAAATTTCAGCTGCGGATCTCCCGCCGGTGACGGGAAGAGATCTTCAAGATCATGGAAGACTCCACCCTCGTAGGAAGTCTTATCGATCAGTAGATCGAAAAGCTCGTCTGGCGGAACAACACCGGAAATCATTGCTTCCAGGTGCCGGCGATCCAGAAGAAGGACGTCTAGTCGTCCCCCGATGCCGATACTCAGCGCGTCATCAGTGTAGCCGGACATCGATGCGAAAACACCGACCGTTGTCACCAGCCGCTGCCTAACCCGACCCTGCAGCTTGGCGATCTTTCCATAGTCCGTCTTCTCCTCCTCCCATTTCGCCTCAAGTATGAACCGAGTTCCGTTGATTGAAAAGGCTACATCGATCTCACCCTGCCCGCGAACAGATGACTTGGCGGATATCCCGTAGCAATCGAGCACCTCCGCGAGTAGTCTATTGAACTCGACACCTCGCGATTGAGGCGTGTACCCATCGAGTTCCCTCAATGCCCCGTAGCGCGCAATTAGCCTGCGGAGAATGGCCGGTTTCTCAAGCATCAGGCGCGCTCGGCAATTTCGTTTGTCCTTCCGCTAGCGCCTTTAGAGCGGAATCGGCTGCTCTGCGCTGCTCTTCCGACAGAGATCCCGGGGTATTGTCATACGTTATGTAGGCGGATGGCTCCGCGACATGGCCGGCCCGAAGAGTGAAGTCGCCGATTCGAACCCAATTCTTACGGTGACCGAGCCGGCCTTCCAGATAAACGCGATAGTCTCGGGCCTCAAGAGCAAATCCGAGCGAGTCGATTCCGAACTCGGCAAATATCTGCTCAGCGCTTCGGCCCGATACTGCAAATACTGCCGGGAAGTCATGATTCTCGTTCGAAGTAGGCCTGATCTGCGATCGCTTTCCAACCCACCCTAGCGGCTCCCCCATTAGATGATCTACAAATCGTATTCTAATACCCTGAACGACGATCGGAATTGCCCCCGAGTTGTATAAGACGAGTGGAAGACGAAGCCTGACGATGCGTGGCGCTATAACCATCGCGAAGGTGTGCGGCTCGAATGTCCTTAGGCGCCCCCGTCTCGCGTTTAGCCACCAAAACGAAGCGACAGTGAAAACAAGCGCGCACGTCGCGACCACTGCCGCCGAGGTCAACCAGGCTCCCGAGCTATTGCTGGTGTGGCTACTCATGACCGTGATCATGACACAGGCGTATTAGAACGAGCCCACCAGCCTGGCTTCAACCCTGTCCGAGACTTGCCAGAACGAAGCTCACCAGACGTCTGCCCGAGCACCAGGCCGACTACCGCAGTCACCCGAAGGCGCCGGCAGCACTGCTGTCGTCAGTCGGAGTTGACGGACTCGCCGCCACGGGCTGACCTAGAGCCGTTGTCGAGAGACGTGATCGTCGCCAACTTTCTCTACGGTTTCAAGGGCGGCCTTCGGCCGCCGCGCCGTGCCGCCGCACACGCCATGCACGGGCGGGGCCCCGTCAGTCCCGCCGCGCGTCGGGGGCCCGCCTCGCTTCGCTCGGCACCCCGGCGCGTCGGGCCTGCCACCCCGCCCGCGCCTGTCGGAGCGTCGGCCCGTCGCTAGGAGCGGTCACCGCGGATTCCGTCAGACCCCGACGCTGTCCCAGGCCGCCGGCTACCAGCCCATGTCTCGGGCCACCTCTGCCTGCGCCGCCGCGATCTCTTCGTCGGTGACGTTTTCGAGATCGGTGTCGATGTCCCACTCCATGCGCGACTGCAGATCTGCCAGCGCCTGCTTCTGGGCCGGATGAGTGATCGGCACCAGGTTCAGGTCCGTGTTGCTCAACCAGTCGAACAACACGATGGCATCGGCAAGCCACAGGCGCAGCATCACCGTCGGCAGCTCGTCATTCACGGCTCCATCATGCCCACGAACCTCCACCCGGATCGAAAACCCGATCCCCGCACCCTGGTCGTGACGGCGTACGAGACCAAGCGCGGGGCTCTGCCCCGGACCCCGGCCCTTCCACCAGAGGAGGGGGGAGGGACGGCGAGAGTCCGCGTGTCTCCTCCGACAGGCAGGCAGGCACCCGGAGGGTTGCTCCAGGAACCCCGGCCGCGCAAGACCCGCGCCCGACACGATCGGCGAAAGCAGCGACGGCGGGACTTGCACGGCCGAGAACCCTGGAGCAAAGCAAGGCTTGCCTGCCCGCCGGAGGAGCCCCGCTCAGCCCGAGGAATGCAGGGGCAAAGCCCCTAGACCCCGAAAACGCGAAGGGCCGGCAGCCTCCAACGGGGGGATGGAAGCTGCCGGCCGTCCTCGACGGTACGCCCCCGGCTACGAGTGCCGACCGCCGTTTCGGCAGCCGCAGCGCCGACCGAGCGCAAGGTCGGCCAGGGCCACGACCCCTTGCGGGGGAACGCGGCGGATCAGCACCGCGATCCAGGCCGCCGCCGCGCCGTCCCGGGCCGCCGAAACCAGTTCCCACACCGCCTGCTCGAACGGCGTCAGACCCCGATCCGGGCCGACCGCCTGACCGACCTGCGGAACCCAGCCGGCCCCGCTACCCGGCGCGACCGTTACCGCGTCTGCCGGATCTTCCGGAGCAGTCTGGCCGGGCCAGGGCGCCGAGTCGATGACCACGCCGGGTGGGAAGTCCCGGAACGTCATCACCACACCCGAGCCGGCCCCCGGTCCATCGACAGCGCGTCGACCAGGATCGACGCCGGGAGGGCCGCGACGCCCGCGACGAGTTCCGGTGTCGTCGCACCCGAGCGCACCGTCAGGAAATGCCAGCCGTCATCCCCGGCCGACACTTCCACCAGCCGCACGCCCGGACGCTCACCCGACCCGCTCACCGGGCCACCGCCTCACGGCCCCAGATGTCCAGCAGCGCACAGCCCAGACCGTGGCCGACCGGATCACCGGTGTCGATGCCGTCCCGGGCCACCAGCAGGCGCACCCCCGAGCGCTGGAGCAGCGCCAGGACCCAGAGCTGCCCGGCCTCCGTCGCCGACATCCGCTCCCAGGTGTCGACCACGACCACGTCATACGCACCCGACCGGACCATCCGCACCACCGACCACCAGGCCCGCAGCCCCCGGCCGATCTGGCACACCGAGCCACCCGCCGACCAGCCATGCGCCTCACACGCCGCCGTGAACACCGCCCGCTGAACCGGCAACTCTCGCATCGAACCAACCGCATGACGGGTGAAGGACAGCGCCCGCACCCCATCTGCCATCATGGCCATGGGTTCCACTCCTTGTGTCTGCAAGGTTTGGGATCAAGGCCCGGGATTGGTGTTACCAGCACCATCCCGGGCCGCCCTATTGAATTCTACTTTCACTCCCATTCTAACCGGGCCGCCCGCAAGATACAGCCGAACAGGAAAGTCCGACGCGCCACTCGAAGCGGATTTCGAGCCTCCGGCTACGTAATTAGGCGGCCCAGAAGGAAACGCACTCGCCGCATTCAAGCCCCAAGAGAAATATCGTCAGACATAAACCGCCACAGAGGTGACCGCGCTTATCGGTGAGTCAAATACGCGTTTCGGGTATCATTGGCTATAACACCAACACTGACCCCAGAGGCAGCGAAGATCACCCAGCCATGATCCGCCGGCAGCACCGGCGGTAGCACGCACCGGTGCAACCCGACGGAAGCTCATCGGGACTGACCCAATCAGACCCTCTGACCAGGCCAGACGCGAAAGACGCAGGTCGGAGGATCGGCCCGATCGGGTTCGATTCCCGTCACCCGCTCCAGCGCTCTCACCGCCGGTCGACTCTTCCGGCCACCAGCGCCAGGGCACGCCATCTTGCTGGAGCCAAGCATCAAACCCGGCGCGGACTCCGTGGATCGCGGTCACGCGCCGCCGTCTCGCCCGCGCAAGATCGCCGTTTCGGCCCTCTGGCGGTTGTAGGAGCATCCGGAACACGACCGCCTGAGGGCTGAATCGGCGATCAACAAGCGGTCGCGCCGCGCCCGGCCAAGCCGGGGGGCGGGGCCGGGGCAGGGCCGGGCGGCGGGCGCGGTCAGTCGTCTTCGGGGTCGGTCGGGGTGTGGAAGAAGCGGGGTTCGCGGCCGGCGGGCTGGCGGGGGTGCTCGCGGCGCGGGGCCGGCGGGATGTTGAGCGTCAACGGCAGGTTGGGCTCGACGTGGAACCGTTCGCCGTGGTGGGTGAGGGTGATGCCCTCGCCCTCCTGCACGGTGTAGGTCGCCGCCGAGTTGGTGACCTCGACGCGCAGGTGCCGGCCGCGGACGCACAGGCCGAACGCGAGCCGGGACAGGCCCTCGGACAGCCGCGGGTTGAACGCGAGCACGCTGCCGTGGTCACGCAGCCCGCCGAAGCCCTCGACCAGCGCGATCCAGGAGCCGGCCAGGGACGCCATGTGCAGCCCGTCCGACGTGTTGTGCTCGATGTCATGGAGGTCCATCAACGCGGCTTCCCGCAGGTAGGCGTGCGCGAGCGCGAGATGACCGCATTCGGCCGCCATCACGCCCTGCGGTGCCGCTGACAGCGAGGAATCCCGGACGCAGAGGCCCTCGTAGTAGGCGAAGTTGCGCACCTTCTGCTCGGGGGTGAACGCGTCACCCCGGCGCTGCATGGCGAGCACCAGGTCGGCCTGCTTGACGACCTGCTTGCGGTAGAGGTCGAAGTACGGGAAGTGCAGCAGAAGCGGGTACTGCTCCGGCCGGGTGCGCTCGAAGTCCCACAGCTCGTGGCCGGTGAAGCCGTCCGACTGCGGATGGACCCCGAGGTTCTCGTCGAACGGGATGTACATGTCCTCCGCGGCGTCCCGCCAGCTCGCCGTCTCCTCCGAGTCGACGCCGAACTCCTTGGCCCGGTCCGGATGGCGTCTGGCGGCGTCCGCCGCGGCGCGCAGGTTCTTCTGCGCCATCAGGTTCGTGTAGACGTTGTTGTCGGCGATCGCCGAATATTCGTCCGGGCCGGTCACGCCGTCGATCCGGAACTTGCCGTCGAGGTCGTGGTGCCCGAGCGAGCGCCACAGCCGGGCGGTCTCGACGAGGAGCTCCAGCCCGACGGCCCGCTCGAACTCGAAATCCTCGGTGACATTGACGTAGCGGCTGACGGCGTCGGCGATGTCGGCGTTGACGTGGAATGCCGCCGTCCCCGCCGGCCAGTAACCGGAGCATTCCTCACCGCTGATCGTCCGCCAGGGGAACGCGGCACCCTTCAGGTTGAGCAGCTGGGCCCGTTCCTGGGCCAGCTTCAGGGTCGAATGCCGCCAGCGCAGCGCGTCGGCCGCGGCGCCGGGGCTGGTGTAGGTGAGCACCGGAAGGACGTAGCTCTCGGTGTCCCAGAAGGCGTGGCCGTCGTAGCCCGGCCCGGTGAGGCCCTTGGCCGGAATGGCCCGGCGCTCGGAGCGGGCGCCAGCCTGCAACACGTGGAACAGCGCGAACCGGACGGCCTGCTGCACCTCGGCGTCACCGTCGACCTCGACGTCGGCCCGTTTCCAGAAGGCGTCCAGATACTCCCGCTGCTCGTCGAGCAGGCCTTCCCAGCCGGTCGCCCGCGCCGCGACGAGGGCGGCGGCCGCCTGGTCCCGCATCGCCGGCAGGGATCGCTGCTGTGACCAGCCGTAGGCCAGGAACTTCACGATCCGCAGCTTCTGGCCGGGCTTCAGGATGCCGGTGACGGTGACCCGCCCCGAGTTCGGCTCGCACTCGGAGAGCACGCCGATCGACCCTGGGCCGTCGATCACGTGGTCCATCGCCGCAGCGACCCGCATCTGGCTGTGCCGGGTGACGTGCACCAGCTCCACCGTGGTGTCCCGGGCGAAGTTGAGTTCCGGGATCAGTGGGGACTCCAGCACGGCCGCGGCCCGCGGATCGCCGATACGCGCGGGAAGGGTCTCGTTCGCTACCAGCTCCGACTGGACGACCACCCGCGGCGAGTCGGTCAGCGACTCGACCTCGTAGCAGATCGCGGCGACGGCCCGCTGCGAGAACGAGACCAGCCGCCGGGAGGTCACCCGGACGACCTGGCCAGCCGGCGACTCCCACTCGGCCTGACGAACCAGCACGCCGTCCCTGAAGTCGAGGGAACGCCGGTGCGAGCGCAGCTCGCCGTAGCGGACGTCGAGTGGCTCGTCGTCGACCATCAGCCGGATCAGCTTGCCGTTGGTCACGTTGATGACGGTCTGGCCCGACTCCGGATAGCCGTAGCCCGCCTCCGCGTAGGGAAGCGGGCGTAGCTCGTGCACCGAGTTCAGGTAGGTGCCAGGGAGGCCGTGCGGCTCGCCTTCGTCCAGGTTGCCGCGTAGTCCGATGTGGCCGTTGGAAAGGGAGAACAAAGATTCAGATCGGGCCGGATCTTCGGCATCGAACCCGATCTCGCGTAGGCCCCAGGGGTCGACCGTGTAGGTCGCCTGCTCGTTCATTGCGCGGATCCCGACGTCCCGTCCGTCCGGCCGGTGCCGGTGGGCGGGGTGCCCGGCGCCGGATCACCGGAGAGGAGGTCGGCGAGGTCGCCCACGACGATGTCCGCGCCGTGCGCGCGCAGCGCGTCCGCATGGCCGCGGCCGACCCGGTCGACGCCGACGACAAAGCCGAACTTGCCGGCCCGCCCGGCCGCGACCCCGGCCTCCGCGTCCTCGAACACGGCGGCCCGCTCGGGCGGCACACCGAGCTCCCGGGCCGCCGCGAGGAACGTGTCCGGCGCGGGCTTGCCGGCGAGGCCGCGCTCGTCGATCGTGAGGCCGTCGACGCGGGCCTCCAGCAGGTCGGCGAACCCGGCGGACTCGGCCACCGCGCCCGCGTTCGCACTCGACGAGACCAGCGCACGATGCTTCCCGGCCGCAACGCAGGCGCGCAGATAACGCATCGTCCCCGGGTACGCCTGGACGCCGTCCTTGGCGATCTTGTCAAGGACGAGGATGTTCTTGCGGGTGCCCAGGGCGTTGACAGTGAGCCCGGACGGCGGGTCGTCGGCCGCGCCCTCCGGCAGGTGAATGTCCCGGGACGCGAGGAACGAGCGGACCCCGTCAAGACGCGGCTTGCCGTCGACGTACTGCTCGTAGTCCCGATCGATGTCGAACGGCTCCTCCGGATCACCGGACCGCCGGGCCCAGTCGTCCAGGAAGTCGTCGAACATCTCCTTCCAGGCCCGGGCGTGGACCTCGGCGGTGCTGGTCAGCACGCCGTCGAGGTCGAACAGCACCGCATCGATGTGATCGGGCAATCCGAGCATGGCCACGGCTCCGCTTTCTCTCATCCCGTCTGATGCCGTCCGCCGCAGCCAGGAAAGCGGCCCAGGCCGGCGTCGCCGGGCCGGCGCCGCGGTCGGGCCGTGAGCCCTGGCCCCGGAGCGGCCGAGGTGTCGTCGTGCCGGCGGACGGGCGCCCGGCGCCGTCCGACCCAGGTGCGCGAACGGGACATCCATGTCGGGCGTCCTACCCACGCCCGCTCGATCGACTCCGCCCGGGTGGCGAATCGTGGCCGATCGTGGACCAGTCCGGTCACGAACCGCGAGCACGCCCCCAGGCGGTACCGGCCGAATCGGGATGAGAGCACCAGATCGGCGGTGCGCCCCGGCTCTCGTCACCGTCGAGCGACGGTCCAGTAGGTTGCAGGGCGTGTTGCTGTCCGACCGGGACATCCGGGCCGAGATCACCGCCGGCCGGGTGTGCCTCGACCCCTACGACCCGGGCCTGATCCAGCCGAGCAGCGTGGACCTTCGGCTGGACCGCGCCTTCCGGGTCTTCCAGAACCACCGGTACAGCCACATCGACCCGGCGGCCGAGCAGGAGGACCTCACCGAGCTGGTCGCGCCCGAGGGTGACGAGCCGTTCGTGCTGCACCCGGGCGAGTTCGTGCTCGGCTCCACCCTCGAGGTCATCACGCTCCCGGACGACCTGGCCGGCCGGCTCGAGGGCAAGTCCAGCCTGGGCCGGCTGGGCCTGCTGACCCACTCGACCGCGGGCTTCATCGACCCGGGCTTCTCCGGCCACGTGACGCTGGAGCTCTCCAACGTCGCGACGCTGCCGATCAAGCTCTGGCCGGGTATGAAGATCGGCCAGCTCTGCCTGTTCCGGCTGTCCTCGCCGGCCGAGCATCCCTACGGCGCCGCGATCTACGGCTCCCGCTACCAGGGGCAGCGCGGGCCGACCCCGTCCCGCGCCTACCGTGACTTCACCCGCGCCGCGGTGCCCCCGGTCGCCGACCAGGCCTGAACCGGCCCGCCGGCTTCTAGAGCGTCTTCCTGTCCAGGTTCGCCGCGGTCGCCGGGCGGACGACGAGCCCGGACTCGTCGGCACCGACGTCGACGGCCACCTCGTCGCCGTCGTGCACCTGGCCGCTGAGCAGTTCGCGGGCCAGCTGGTCACCGACCGCGGTCTGCACCAGCCGGCGCAGCGGACGGGCGCCGTAGATGGGGTCGTTGCCCTTGTCCGCGAGCCAGCTCTTGGCCGCCTCGGTGACCGCCAACGTGATCCGCCGGTCGGCCAGCCGCTGGCGCAGCCGGTCGAGCTGCAGATCGACGATCCGCGTCAGGTTCTCCTTGTCGAGCTGGGAGAAGATCACGTAGCCGTCGAGCCGGTTGATGAACTCGGGCTTGAACGCCTCCCGCATCGCCCCCTGGACCATGCTCGCCGCCGCCTGGGCCGACAATGTCGGGTCCGCGATGTACTGGGAGCCCAGGTTCGACGTCATGATCAGGATGGTGTTGCGGAAGTCCACCGTCCGGCCCTGACCGTCGGTGAGCCGGCCGTCGTCGAGCACCTGCAGCAGCACGTCGAACACGTCCGGGTGCGCCTTCTCGACCTCGTCCAGCAGGATCACGCTGTACGGCCGGCGCCGGACGGCCTCGGTGAGCTGGCCGCCGGACTCGAAGCCCACATAGCCGGGCGGAGCACCGATGAGCCGGGCGACCGAGTGCTTCTCGCCGTACTCCGACATGTCGATGCGCACCATCGCGCGCTCGTCGTCGAACAGGAAGTCGGCCAGCGCCTTCGCGAGCTCGGTCTTGCCGACCCCGGTCGGTCCGAGGAACAGGAACGAGCCGGTCGGCCGGTCGGGGTCGGCGATGCCGGCCCGGGCTCGGCGCACCGCGTCCGAGACGGCCCGGACGGCCTCGTCCTGCCCGATCACCCGGGTGTGCAGCTCGTCCTCCATCCGCAGCAGCTTCGCGGTCTCGCCCTCCAGCAGGCGGCCGGCGGGGATGCCGGTCCAGGTGGCGACGACCTCGGCGACGTCGTCGGGGCCGACCTCCTCGTTCAGCATCGGCTCGGCCGCGCCGCCGCCCTTGGCGCCCAGCGCCGCGGCCGCCTCGGCCAGCCGCTTCTCCAGCGCCGGGATGGTGCCGTGGCGCAGCTCGGCGGCGCGGGCCAGGTCGAGGTCACGCTCGGCGATCTCGGTCATCCGGCGGGCCTGGTCCAGCTCCTCGTTGAGCCGCTGCACCTCGCCGATCGCGTCCTTCTCGCGCTGCCAGCGGGCAGTCAGCCCGTTCAGCTCCTCGCGCTTGTCGGCGAGCTCACGGCGCAGCCGGTCGAGGCGGGCCTTGGAGGCCTCGTCGCTCTCGTTCGACAGCGCCATCTCCTCGATCTCGAGGCGGCGCACGGCCCGCTCCAGCGCGTCGATCGCGACCGGCCGGCTGTCGAGCTCCATCCGCAGCCGGGACGCGGCCTCGTCAACGAGGTCGATCGCCTTGTCCGGCAGGAACCGGGCGGTGACGTACCGGTCCGACAGCGTCGCGGCGGCGACCAGGGCGGCGTCGGTGATCCGCACGCCGTGATGGACCTCGTAACGCTCCTTGAGGCCACGCAGGATGCCGATGGTGTCCTCCACCGACGGCTCACCGACCATGACCGGCTGGAACCTGCGCTCCAGCGCCGGGTCCTTCTCGATGTGCTTGCGGTACTCGTCCAGCGTGGTCGCGCCGATCATCCGCAGCTCGCCGCGGGCCAGCATCGGCTTGAGCATGTTGCCGGCGTCCATCGAGCCCTCGGCCGCGCCCGCGCCGACGACGGTGTGCAGCTCGTCGATGAAGGTGATGATCTGGCCCTCGGCCTCGCGGATCTCGTTGAGGACGGAGGTCAGCCGCTCCTCGAACTCGCCGCGAAACTTCGACCCGGCCACCATCGAGCCGAGGTCAAGCGAGACGATCCGCCGGCCGCGCAGCGACTCGGGCACGTCGCCGGCGACGACCCGCTGGGCCAGTCCTTCGACGATCGCGGTCTTGCCGACGCCCGGCTCACCGATCAGCACCGGGTTGTTCTTCGTCCGGCGCGACAGCACCTGGATGACCCGGCGGACCTCGGCGTCGCGGCCGACGACCGGGTCCAGCTTGCCGGCGCGGGCGCGCTCGGTCAGGTCGAGCGAGTACTTCTCCAGCGCGCGGTAGGAGCCCTCCGGGTCGCGGCTCGTCACCCGCCGGGCGCCGCCGCGGACCGTCTCGACCGCGCCGCGCAGCCGGTCAGCCGTGGCGCCGCCGGCGGTCAGCGTCCGGCCGGCCTCGCCACCCTCCTCGGCCAGTGCGATGACCAGGTGCTCGACCGAGGTGTACTCGTCGCCCAGCCGGCCCGCCTCGCGCTCGGCACGGTCGAGCACGGTGACCAGCTGGCGGGACAGCTGCGGGGGCGAGACGCTCGTCCCGGTCGCGTGCGGCAGCCGGCCGACGGCGTTCTCGGCCCGCTGGCGGATCGCGTCGACCGAGGTCCCGGCCGCGGTCAGCAGCGCGGTCGCGATGCCCTCCGGCTGCGCGAGCAGCGCG
This sequence comes from Pseudofrankia inefficax, assembly GCF_000166135.1. Lineage (NCBI taxonomy): Bacteria > Bacillati > Actinomycetota > Actinomycetes > Frankiales > Frankiaceae > Pseudofrankia > Pseudofrankia inefficax. The sequence continues at coordinate 300,677 of NC_014666.1, read as the reverse complement.
GTCAGCAGGTGGAGCGGGTCGACGAGGGGCGATCCGTCGCCGGTGGCCCTCGAGATGGCGGAGGCCAGCGCCTCCTGGGAGCGGGCGGTCAGCCGGTCAGGGTTCATGCGGTTCCCCAGTGGTCATCGTCGTCGGCGGCCCTGTCGTCCGTCGCCTACAAGGTTCGTGACGTCAGGCCCAGCGCTGCTAGCGCTAAGCATACCTGAGTCACTTCCACTCAACTCTCGGACGGTCGTCCAATGTTCCCGCCCCGAGATGTTCCCCGGCCTCCTCGCGCCGACCGCATGCCGTCCGCCGCTGATCGAGACCTGCCCCGCGACCGCCCAGAGCCAAGATTCGCAGCCACCGCGTAGGACGCGCGGGGGTGACCAATGCGCTGACCACAGCCACGAGACGGTGGTCGGTCCGGCTCCGCGGACTTGCTGGAGGTCTTGGCTGGCCCTTCGGTGGGGGGTGGGTGAAGGAGCCATACGTGGTGGTCGGCACCGGGTCGAATCGTCGACCACGAGGTAGGCGTCGCCGGCCGGAGCCGCCCTTCCCACCAGCGCCGAGCCCTTGTTCCCAGGCAATCGTGGGGGTCCTGTCGGTTACGCGACAGCGATCGGTGCCGGCGTCGCGGCGGGCCCTAAGCTTCCCGATCGCAGTCGGGGGTGATCGCGCGGCTTCGTGGCGTGGCGGACCCCGACGCGGGCACCGCCTCGACGTGATTCGGCTTTGTTCACGCGGGAACGCGCCCCAGATTTCATGATCGGCGGGATTTGCCCGGGGCCCGCCGGCCGCTGTCGTCTATCCCTGTCCGGGCACAGCCAGCCGGGGGATGCGAACGCTTCCTCGCGCCTCCGACGCATCCAGACGATACGGAGGGACCGGATGCAGACTTCCGGTGTCAACCCTGGCTCGACGGCGACCGAGCGGGCGCCCGCCCCAGAACGATCGTTGCCCCGCGGGACCAGCCGGCGGCGGATGGCCTTCGCCTTTGCCCTGGTCAGCCTCGCCCTCGCGGCGCTGACGGCCTGCTGGCCGCCGGCGGGCGGGCCCGGCTCGCACCCGCCGCCGCACGGCAAGCCCGGGATCGGGACGGCGATCGTCTGGGGCGACTGCCCCGGCGGCTCGCACCACTGCCCGCTGCTGACGATCACGAGCACGGGGACGGCGCCTCTGAAGATCACCGCCGTCGACGCGCCGCCCGCCCCGCTCTTCGAGGGCATCCTGACCAACGGCTGCATCGGCACCTTCGCCCCCGGCCAGTCCTGCGAGGTCCAGTTCGGCCAGACCATCGGCTCCGGCTCGGCCGTGATCTCCGACAACGTCCCCCCGGGAACGCAGACCGTCACCTTCTCCGTCTAAACCACCGCCTGAAGCCGATCTGAAGCCGAAGCGCCCGGCCACGGCACCACCGGCCGGCCGGTGATCGCCGTCTTGGCCCTCGGGTGGTCATGCTCAGCAGCCTTCTGCGACCACCCGAGGGCCGAAACCGCGATCATGCACCGCTCCCGGGACCCAGGCCGTGACTCTCTCGGTCTGACCCGGCGCCTGACCGCCGCCCGCTGTCTGGGGCGGGCCCGGCCGCGAGGCCGCGAGCCTGCCCGATTGGTCCGCGTTGAAATGGTTCGCGACCATCTACAACGCTATGGTCGTTGTCCGCGCGGGCAGGGCTGATCGCCCTGTTTTGTGCCGCGCGATACCAGGACTAAGGACCATCATGATGTTGACCCGGATTCGGGCCGGCTGGGCAGGCGCGGCCGTCGCGGCCGTCGCGGTGTTCACGCTCTGTAGCTGCGGCTCCACCGTCGGCGCGAACAGTGCGACCTCGGCCAGTACGGCGCCGCGAACGGCGGAAGCCAGCGTCGCCACGTCGTCGAAGAAGCTCGATCCTCTTGCCTTCGTCTACGCCCAGGGCGCCGAGACCAAGTCGTTCACGGTGACCTCGGCCGCGTCGGCCTACTCCGACCTGACAGACCCGGACATCAGCCCGTTCCGGCTGGTCGCGACCTGTCTCGGCACGACGGTCGAACCGCCGATCGCGGCCGGCGACGGTGTTGGCCTGTCTCTCAACGACGGTGAGGTCGCCGTCAACTCGAGCACGCAGATCGTGTCGCCGGCGCAGCGTGCGCGTGATGACGAGACCCTGCGCGACCCGCGCTTCGGCTCCTGTTTTCAGCAGACGCTCGTGGACTGGGTGAAGGGTGCGGGCGAGCCCAACGACGCCGTCCACTGGGGGGAAGTCGCGCCCCGCAACGCCCGCGTCCCGGCCGGCGCCTCGGCTCGCGTCCTGTTTGCTCTCCCGATTCTCGACAACGCCACCAACCAGCAGGTACAGGTCATGGTCATCGACGTGGTCTTCCTCAGCTCCGGGCAGATCGAGGACCAGTTGAGCGTGACCTCCTTGGCGAACCCGGCCAACGACCTGGTGCTGACGGCCACGGCTCAGATGGCCGGGAAGCTCAAGCAGCAGTGACCGCGGGCGGCCGCCTGCCGGCCGCCCCGCCCGGCCGGTAGCCCGCTCAGCGACCCCTCGGTCGGCCCGAAGCCCCCGCGCGCAGGCCCTGATTACGACCAGTCGAGGGTCCAGACGACGATCATGACGCCTGGACCCTCGATGTTCGCCCCTCTCGTCCGGCTGGACGCCCGCTGCCGGCCCGGTTCAGCGGCAACAGCGCAGCGGGCTCACTGGTCGGTCAGCTTGTCGGTGATCTGGGCGGCCATGGCCTGTTCGGTCGAGGCCGGCATCGGGCTGTCGAAGTTCTGGAAGTCCAGCTCGACGGCGACCTGACCGACGTAGAAGTAGGCGACGTCCATGAAGAACCGCTGGGTGGTGTCGGCGTTGGAGACTTCCATGGTGGTCCGGAAGAACGCCGTGATGCCATCGGGGTGCGAGAGCGACCGGACCGAGAGGATCTTGTAGGTCTCGCCTCCGATCGGCTTGTCGCCGATCGAGCTGACGAGTTCGGCGCGCATGCAGTCGGCGAATCGCGGGTTGGTGACGATGCTCGCGTCCTGGCGGACCTGAGCCGCCGAGAGGATCTTCGCCTGACTGCTGGCCTGGGTCATCTGGTCCTGCTGGCCGACGAACGTGTCGCCGCTCGACCGGTCGAACGGCTCCGCCGGGTTGTAGTCGGGCACACCGACGCAGGCCGCGATCCGCGCCCGAGCCGCCGGGTCGGTCGTGTCCTCGTCGGCTCCGCCCGAGCCGTCGAATCCGTCGGTCTCCGGACCGGCGGTCAGCACGTAGTCCGTCGCCTTGAGGTCCTGCGGCGGGGTAGCCGGCGGAGTCGTGACCACCGGGGTGGTCACGGCCGAGGTGACCTCGGGCGCCGGCGCGATCGTCGGGTCACCCCCGCTCTGACAGCCCGCCGCGAGGACGGCCATCGCCGTAGCCGCGACCCCGACACACGCCCCGCGGCGCAGCCGCCGACCCCACCCCTGCCCGTGCATGACGACCTCCGAATACCAGCTCCGACCGCCGGTTGTCGGCGGTACCTACTGGAGACGAAGGTGCCAAGCAGTAAAGAAATGGGCTAGCGAAAATGAATGTCGGGGCCCGGACAACGCCTAGGCCCCGCTACGCCTCGCGGCGCGCCGGCTGGCCGATCGCGCCTCATCGTGGCTGGTAGACGAGGGTTCTGGCTGCGCCAACCTGCCGCGTGAGCGACGAAGAAAACGGGCTAGGCGGCTCGTGAATGTCCGCCTCTTGTCCCCACTGTCGCGGACATGACGATCCATCCGTCGACGGATGACCCATTGAAGTTAGCACCACCAATCGACTCGACTGGAGGTGGTGGCACCCTCTCTTGACAATCAGACAATGGCCCGAATCATTTGCCGTGATCGCGCCATGGAGAGGGCCGCCGGACCTCGGGCCCCCGCCCCTGGCGGCGGGCGCCCTCCGCTAGCGGCGGGGGCCCGGCCGCCAGACGACGATGGCGCCGCGGTCGACCGGGACGAGGTCGCGGCGGTGGCTGGCGTGCGCCTCGGAGACCCGACGGTCCGCCTCGGCCCTGGCCTTGGCCAGTTCCTCGTGCAGCCGGACGACCTCGGCCTGCAGCGCCAGCACCTGGGCGCCGAGCTGGAGGATCTGGCGGATGCCTTCGAGGTTGACGCCCTCCTCCTGGGAGAGCCGCTGGACCTCGCGCAGCAGCGCCACGTCACGCGCCGAGTAGCGCCGGCCACGACCAGCCGTCCGGCCTGGCGTGACCAGGCCGAGCCTGTCGTAGGACCGCAGCGTCTGCGGATGCATGCCGGCGAGCTCCGCGGCGATCGAGATGACGTACACGGGCGCGTCGTCGTCGTGCGCGGGGCCACCCCGGCCGGGCAGCGGGTACGACGGGCGGGGCGCGCCCGGGCCGGCGCGGTGCCCCGGGGCACCCTGTGGGTCGTCGGCGCCGAGCGGGCTCGCGGGCCCGCCCGTCGGCGGGTCAGAGGTCCGGTTCGCGCGTGGGTTGTTCATCTCCCCTGCCTCACTTCCGCTCCGGCCCAGGAAGGCCGATCGAAGTGCCTCCCCCGCAGGACTGCGTCTTACCTGTTGCTGGGCCTGGTCCGCCGGCAGTGGTTCCGGGTCAGGGGGATGGACTCGCCGGCGATACCGTGCCTGTCGGGCTCCCGGCGGCCGGCGGCCAGCGGCCCGGCCGGGAGCACGTCTCCTACTGCTCCTGTTGCTGTTACTGCTGTCCGAGCTGCGCCATCAGGGCCTCGCGGGGGTCGCCCGGATGCGCCAGCGCGAACTCCTGCAGCGCCGTCCGCGCCTTCGGCGACAGGTCGGTGGGCTTGGGGACCGCGACCTCGACCGTGACGATCAGGTCGCCGTTGCCGCCGCCCGTCTTCGGGACACCCCGGCCCTTGGCCCGCAGCCGCTTCCCGCTCGACGTGCCCGGCGGCACCTTGACGGTCAGCGGAGCGCCGTCCAGGGTCGGCACCCGCACCGAGGCGCCCAGGGTCGCCTCGCTGAAGGTGATCGGCAGCGCGATGGTCAGGTTCGGGCCCTCCCGGCCGAAGACCGGGTGCGGCTGGACGTGCACGGTGACCTCCAGGTCACCGGGACTGCCGCCGCGCTCCCCGGGAGTGCCCCGGCCGCGGACCTTCAGCCGCTGGCCGTCGGCGACCCCGGCGGGGATGCGGATGCGCTGCTCCCGCTCGCGGCGGCCACTGCCGTGGCAGTCCGGGCACGGGTGGTCGATGAGCTGACCCTTCCCGAGGCACTCGCGGCACGGCTCGGACAGCGCGAACCCGCCCTGCGAGCGCGAGATCACCCCGAGCCCGCGGCAGACCGGGCAGGTCCGCGGCATCGTGCCCGGCCGGGAGCCAAGCCCGTTGCAGGTGGCGCAGGTGGCGGCGCCGGGAATCCGGACGGTCGCCTCCAGGCCGGTCAGCGACTTCTCGAACGAGATCGTCACCTCGGCCTCGATGTCGACGCCACGCTTCGGGCCCCGGCCAGGAGACTGACGCTGGAAGAGGTCGCCGAACCCGCCGAGCAGGTCATCCATGTTGATGCCGCCGGAGGAGCCGCCGAACCCGCCGCCCGCCCCGGTCCCGGCGTACCCGCTGCCGTAGCCGCCGCCGTTGCCCGGGAAGCCACCCGGCCCGCCGGAGAAGCGGCCGGACTGGAACAGGGCCCTGGCCTCGTCGTACTCACGTCGCCTGCGCTCGTCGGAGAGGACGTCGTAGGCCTCGGAGACTTCCTTGAAGCGCGCCTCGGCCTTGGCGTCACCCGGGTTCTTGTCCGGGTGCAGCTCGCGGGCCAGCTTGCGGTATGCCTTCTTGATGTCCGCAGCCGGCGCGTCCTTGGGAACGCCGAGAGCGGCGTAGTAGTCCTTCTCGACCATGTCGCGAACACTCACGGCGCCCCTCCTCTCTTCATGATTTCCTCACCCAGCCCGCCACGGCGCTGGATCCACGCCCAACACCCCGGCACCCGTCACTCCGATTGTCGAGCGAGGCTCGAACGCGGAACTCTGGGGGCCGGGGTCGCGGGCGAGACGATCTCACGCGTCGGTGTCGTCCGCTGGCGGCGGGGCGTCGGCGTCCGCCGGTTCGGCGGGCTCCGGCTCGTCCACCGGCTCGGCCACCGCGACCTGCGCGACCCGCAGGACCCGGCCGCCCATCGAGTAGCCGGACCTGAACACCTGCACGCAGGTCGGCGCGGTGACGTCGCCGCGGTACGAGTGCATCAGCGCCTCGTGCAGCACCGGGTCGAACTCGTCCCCGACCGCGCCGAAACGCTCCAGCCCGAGCGCCTCCAACGCCACCTCGAGGGACTCGGCGACCGCCTTGAACGGTCCTTCCAGGTCGCCGTGGTCACGGGCGCGGCCGATGTCGTCCAGGGTGGGCAGCAACCCGGCGAGCAGCCGTCCGGTCGCCTGCTCGGCGATCAGCTGGCGGTCCCGCTCCACGCGGCGGCGGTAGTTGTCGTACTCGGCCTTCAGCCGCTGCAGGTCCGCGGTGCGTTCCTGCACCGCCAGGTTCAGCGACTCGATCAACGCAAGCAGCTCGGCGTCCCCGGTGGCGCCGGAGCCGCCGGCGGCCGCCTCGGCCGCCGCCGACTCGCCCCCGGCAGCGGACTCGGCCGCCGCCTGGGCACGGACCTCTCCGCTACGTGGGTCGATGCGCCGCCGGTCGCGCACCACGACCGGCGGTTCCTCGGCCGAGCCCGCGTTGTGCGGCGAGCTCACTGCTTGCCCTCCTCATCGACGATCTCGGCGTCCACCACGTCGTCGTCGGCCTGGGCACCAGCGGCACCGCCGGCCGCGCCAGCGGCCTGGGCCTCGGCGTACATCGACTGGCCCATCGCCGTGCTGGCCTTGCCGAGCTCCTCGGTGGCCGTACGGATCGCGGCGATGTCGGTGCCCGCGGTGGCCGCGCGCAGGTCGGCCAGCTTCTCCTCGACGTCCGCCTTGAGGGTCGCCTCGACCTTGTCGCCGTTCTCGGCGAGGAAGCGCTCGGTCGAGTAGACGAGCGACTCGCCCTGGTTGCGGGTCTCGGCCTCCTCGCGGCGCTGCTTGTCCTCCTCCGCGTACTGCTCGGCGTCGCGGACCATCTTCTCGATGTCATCCTTCGGCAGCGCGGAGCCGCCGGTGATGGTCATCGACTGCTCCTTCTGGGTGCCGAGGTCCTTCGCCGAGACGTGCACGATGCCGTTCGCGTCGATGTCGAAGGTGACCTCGATCTGCGGCACGCCGCGCGGCGCCGGGGGCAGGCCGGTCAGCTCGAACATGCCGAGCTTCTTGTTGTAGGCCGCCATCTCGCGCTCGCCCTGGAAGACCTGGATCTGCACGGACGGCTGCGAGTCCTCGGCCGTCGTGAAGATCTCGGAGCGCTTCGTCGGGATCGTGGTGTTGCGCTCGATCAGCTTGGTCATGATGCCGCCCTTGGTCTCGATGCCCAGGGACAGCGGGGTGACGTCGAGCAGCAGGACGTCCTTGACCTCGCCCTTGAGGACACCGGCCTGCAGGCTCGCGCCGACGGCGACGACCTCGTCCGGGTTGACGCCCTTGTTCGGCTCCTTGCCGCCGGTCAGGTCGCGGACCACGTCGACGACGGCCGGCATCCGGGTGGAGCCACCGACGAGGACGACGTGGTCGATTTGGGCGACCTTGATGCCCGCGTCCTTGACCGCCTGCTGGAACGGGATCTTGCAGCGGTCGATCAGGTCCTGGGTCATCCGCTGGAACTCGGCCCGGGTCAGCGACACGTCCAGGTGCAGCGGGCCCTCGGCCGACGCGGTGATGTACGGCAGGTTGATCGTGGTCTGGGTCGACTGCGAAAGCTCGATCTTGGCCTTCTCGGCCGCCTCACGCAGCCGCTGCAGCGCCATCTTGTCCTTCGCCAGGTCCACGCCGTGCTGACCCTGGAAGGTCTTGATCAGGTGGTCGGTGATCCGCTGGTCCCAGTCGTCACCGCCGAGGTGGGTGTCGCCGTGGGTGGCCTTGACCTCCACGACGCCGTCACCGATCTCCAGCAGGGACACGTCGAACGTGCCACCGCCGAGGTCGAAGACCAGGATCGTCTGCTCCTTCTCGCCCTTGTCCAGGCCGTAGGCCAGGGCCGCGGCGGTGGGCTCGTTGACGATCCGCATGACGTTCAGGCCGGCGATGGTGCCGGCCTCGGTCGTGGCCTGCCGCTGCGCGTCGTCGAAGTACGCCGGGACGGTGATGACCGCGTCGGTCACCGTCTCGCCCAGGTAGGCCTCGGCGTCGCGCTTGAGCTTCTGCAGGATGAAGGCGCTGATCTGCTGCGGGGTGAAGTCCTTGTTGTCGACCTTCATCTTCCAGTCGGTGCCCATGTGGCGCTTGACCGACCGGATCGTCCGCTCGACGTTCGTGACCGCCTGCCGCTTCGCGACCTCGCCGACCAGGACCTCGCCGTTCTTCGCGAAGGCCACAACCGACGGGGTCGTGCGCGAGCCCTCGGCGTTCGCGATGACCGTTGGCTCACCACCCTCGAGCACGCTCACGACGGAGTTCGTGGTGCCGAGGTCGATGCCGACCGCTCGTGCCATGTCTGTGTGCCTCTCGATCTGATGGCACCCGGCACTTCCGTGTGCGCGGGGCCGCCGTTTCGGTCTGTGGGTCCGCTCGCGGGGCCGACCGAGACGGTCGATCCGGCCGCGAGGTCCGCTCGTCGCTGACTCTAAGTCAGCCCTCGGCGCAGACCCAATGGGTTGAGTGCGTTCCACTCAGGATCGTCTTGCCACTATAACGCTCGAACCTGAGTCGTATGGGCTCAACCTTACGGAGCCACGTTCTCTTCCCGACGGCTACCCATGCTGGCGGGCACATAACGCGACGGCGCGTCACCGAGAGGCGACGCGCCGTTCGATCGTTGTGGCGAAGCGGGTTCTGGGCGAACTCCGGCCGTCAGAGCTCCGGGCCGCCCGGCGTGTCGTCGGTACCTGTCGCTGGCGGGTCCGGTTCCGGACGGACGGAGGCGAGGCTCGGGCGGCCACCGGGCCGGCGGCGGGAAACCCCCCGGCCGGACGGGCGCAGCGAGCGGATGATGCCCTCGCGGTCGTCCGGCGAGCCCGGCCCACCGTCATCCGCCAGCTCGGGCAGCTCCTCGAAGCCGGTCGGGTCGTCCGGGCCCGGGGGGATGCCGACACGGGCGAACCCGTCACCCCCGCGGGACAGCTGCGCCTCCAACGTGGCCAGCCGGTCCATCAGGTCGGTCGCGTCGCCGTCGCGGTCGCGGATCGCGTGCAGCGTCTCCATCAGCATCAGCCACTGGTCGCGGCCGATCGTCACCTGCTCCAGCGACCGGTTGTCGACGAAGGGCGGGAACAGCGTCCGCACCGCCGCCACGACCTCCTTGACCTCGACCGGGTTGAGCCGCCGCGGCCGGTCGCGGGCGAAGTCGAAGATCCGGCGGATGTTGATGATGGTCACGCCGTTGACCGCGCCGTCCTTCCACAGGACGTCGGCCTCGGTCATCACCATCACCGGATAGACCGAGAGCTTGATCAGCGGAACCTTGGCCTGCAGCTCGGTCTTGATCTGGGTGCTGACGAAGGCGTCCCGCTCGATCGCCGCGGTCAGCGGTTCGCTGTCGACGGTCGCGACCTTCTTCGTGTAGCGGACGACGCCCTTGCGCGCCTCGCTGTTGATGACCAGCACGCCGGCCGGGCCGATCACCAGGTGGCCGACGACGGCGTCCGCGCTCGGCACCTCCAGATCGTGCAGGACCGTCCAGCCCGCCCGCCGCAGCCGGGCGAGCGCCCGGGCGGTCTTGCGCTCGGCCTCGGCGCCCAGGCGAAGCGTCTCGATCTCGTTGTCGCGCCCGAAGGCCGACACGACGATGACCGAGCTCCACCCGACGACGATCAGCGCGAAGACCCCGAACCCGAAGCCACCGGGCAGACCGACGCCGAACGTCAGGACGAGACAGACCAGCAACCCGACCGGCACCGATTTGGCGAGCGACCGTGGCAGCACCCGGCCGAGCCGGTCGCGGCGGACCAAGGCCTGGTGCTCACGCCCGCGTCGATACTCCGAATAGAGGTAGGAACCCGGCTGCCCGGTCCTGGTGTTCGTCGTCGCCGGCTTGGTGATCGTCGCCATCGTGCCCACCGTGGTTCGCAGGGGTTGTCTGGGGCTCGGTACTGGGGCCCATGAGGTCTCTCGGCCTGGCACGAACGGCGGTTGGGCGCGCCACGTGGCCAGGGTGGGACATGCGGTGCACGGAGTTCTAGGTGCGCGGGGTTCTAGTGCGCAGAGTTCCCATTTGTGGTCACTGTTGCGACTGAGCGTAGCAGCGCCCAGGAGGCCCGGGTGGCCGAACCAGGCCCTCCGGACCGTCACCCGCCAGCCCGGCGGGCTGTAGACGGGGCCGGGCGCCCGCTCCGTCGCGGGTAGGTCGATGATCCCTCAAACAAGATGGCCTGCCCACCCGGATAGACCGATTCGCGGCCGGGGCAGCGGGGAACTCGTGCTAGTGGCAGCCGGTCGTGGCAGGGTCGGGTTATCGGACGGCCGCACGGCCGGAGCGTCGGCGACGGGTGGCGCGGGACACTTAGAGACCCAAGTTACCGATGGGTACGGGTAGGCTACGCCCCGTTCGCGGAGCATAGGAGGACCAGACTGATGGCGCTGAGGATCGCGATCGGTGGGGCGATCACCTTGATCGCCCTGGCGATAGCCGGAAGGCGATTCTTCTGGCTGTTCAGACTGATCCAGACTGGGCAGCCGGCGGAAGGGCGTCTGGACGACATCCCGACCCGGATCTGGAGCGAGGTCAGTGAGGTCGGCGGCCAGCGCAAGCTGCTGAAGTGGTCGGTGCCCGGCCTCGCGCACGCGTTCACCTTCTGGGGCTTCACCGTCCTGATCCTGACGATCATCGAGACGTTCGGTGGTCTGTTCGACGAGGACTTCCACATCCCGTGGTTCGGCCACTGGGCCGGCATCGGGTTCATCGAGGACTTCTTCGCGGTCGCGGTGCTCGCCGGTCTCGCGACGTTCGCCGTCATCCGCGTCAAGCGCGCGCCCGCCCGGCTGGAGCGCAAGTCGCGCTTCTACGGCTCGCACCTCGGCCCGGCCTGGGTCATCCTCGGGATGATCACCGCGGTCATCGTGACGCTGCTGATCACCCGCGGCGCCCAGTGGAACACCGGCAACCTGCCGCAGGGCAAGACCAAGTGGGCCTTCGCGTCCTACGCCGTCAGCCGGGTCTTCTCGCCGCTCGGGCACACCGCGAACGACGCCATCGAGACCACGTTCCTGCTGATCAACCTCGCGATCATCATGGGCTTCCTGGTGCTCGTCGCGTACTCGAAGCACCTGCACATCTTCCTGGCCCCGATCAACGTCGTCCTCAAGCGTGAGCCGAAGGCGCTCGGCGCGCTCGGCACGACGCCGGACATCGAGACGCTGATGGAGCAGGACGAGCCGATCATCGGCGCGGGGAAGGTCGAGGACTTCTCCTGGAAGGCGATGCTCGACTTCTCCACCTGCACCGAATGCGGCCGCTGCCAGAGCCAGTGCCCCGCGTGGAACACCGGAAAGCCGCTCTCGCCGAAGCTCGTCATCATGGACCTGCGCGACCACCTCTTCGCGAAGGCGCCGTACCTGCTCGGCGGTACCGACACCGAGTCGCGTGACGCGGCCTGGGACGCCGCTGTGGCCAAGGCCCACGAGGGTCACGACCACGCCCCGGGCGAGGGCCACGACCACGGCGACCACGACGAGCACGAGGTTCACGGCGTTCCCGAGTCGGGCTTCGCCCGCGTGGCCGAGCCCGGCAAGGCGCAGGCCGAGCGGCCGCTGGTCGGCACCGCCGAAGAGGGCGGCGTCATCGACCCGGACGTCCTGTGGTCGTGCACGAACTGCGGCGCCTGCGTCGAGCAGTGCCCGGTGGACATCGAGCACGTCGACCACATCGTCGACATGCGGCGTTACCAGGTGATGATCGAGTCCGCGTTCCCGTCGGAAGCCGGCGTCATGCTGCGCAACCTGGAGAACAACGGCAACCCGTGGGGCGTCTCCCCGCGCAGCCGCACCGAGTGGACCGACGGCCTGCCGTTCGAGGTCAAGGTCATCGGTGAGGGCGAGCAGATTCCCGAGGACGTCGAGTACCTCTTCTGGGTCGGCTGCGCCGGCGCCATCGAGGACCGGGCGAAGAAGGTCTCCCGGGCGTTCGCCGAGCTGCTCGACATGGCCGGCGTGAAGTTCGCGATCCTCGGCTCGCAGGAGTCCTGCACCGGCGACCCGGCTCGCCGCCTGGGCAACGAGTACCTGTTCCAGGAAATGGCCAAGGCCAACATCGAGCTGCTCAACGAGACCGGCGTCAAGAAGATCGTCGCCACCTGCCCGCACTGCTTCAACAGCCTGTCGAAGGAATACTCGGGCCTCGGCGGCAACTACGAGGTGGTCCACCACACCCAGCTGCTCGGCAAGCTCGTCGAGGAGAAGAAGCTGGTGCCGATCACCCCGATCGAGTCGTCGGTGACCTACCACGACCCGTGCTTCCTCGGCCGGCACAACAAGGTCTACACCCCGCCCCGGGAGATCCTGGAGGCCATTCCCGGCCTGCGCGGCCAGGAGATGCACCGGTGCAAGGACCGCGGCTTCTGCTGCGGCGCCGGCGGCGCCCGGATGTGGATGGAAGAGAAGATCGGCACCCGGATCAACGCGAACCGGGTGGAGGAGGCGCTCGGCCTCGACCCCGACGTCGTCTCGACCGCCTGCCCGTTCTGCATCGTCATGCTGTCCGACGCCGTGACCGAGCAGAAGCTGGCCGGCACGGCGAAGGAGTCCGTCGAGGTCCTCGACGTCTCCCAGCTCCTCGCCCGCTCCCTTGCCGCCCCGGCCGCGCCCACCCAGGACGCCCCCGGCGCGGAGCCGGCCCCGATGAGCTGATCAGCGCCGGCGGGCAAGTCCGGCTGGCCCGGCGCTCGGGCCAGCCGGCCAGGACCGCACCCGCCTGCCGACCCGGACAGCGCACGACCGATTGGCCCGAGCGAGACGATCGCTCGGGCCAATCGCATTTGCGCTCCCCGTGACGATTCGGTACTGTCGGCTCAGACAGTGATGATGCCATCAGTCGATCCGGGATGTGCCCGACGATGTCTTCCGCCGTCTGAGGGAGCTGGCCGAGGCTGCGGATCGGCCGCTGGAGGAGTACCTCCTCGCCGAGCTGGCACGGATCACCGCGACCCCGACGATGGACGAGGTCCTCGACAGGATCGAGTCACGCGGCAGCGGTCGGTTCGGCCTCCAGCAGGCCGTCGACGACCTTGAAGCAGAGCGGCGCTGATCCCACGGCACCGATCTCGGCGCGGCGCCCCCCGGCGCACGCACGAAGAGGCCATGGAGGGCGTGAATCCAGGTCGCCTGTGGCCGATCGCCGCCACCTCGGTGCCGGTGATCGCCGTTTGGACCCTCCAGTGGTTGTAGAACCGCCCTGATTACAACCATGGGAGGGCCAAAACGGCGATCAAGTCAGCGGGCGGCGCCTCCGCGGGCGCCGATCCCGGATGAGAAGGGCGCCTGCTTGGCCTGCCGCCCGGCTGGGCCGAAGATCCGCAGATTCGCGGACAGAGCCCTCGGCCGAACCGGGTTGTTACTGGTTGGCGAGCTTGCCGACGACCTGTCCAGACAGGGCGGTCAAGGTGTCGGGGCTGGCCTGGGTGAGCGGGTTGACGACGAGGATCACGGACTCGACCCGGCCGCGGAAGATGCTGATCAGGTCGACGTTCACCTGCACGGTGCTGCCGCTCGCGCTGACGTTGAAGACGATCCTGGTCAGCGCGGTCACGCCCGCCGGCGGCGGCGCCGCCGTCGCGCTGCGCACGGTCGCGCCGTCCATGCCGCCCGACTTGCTCAGCTCGCCCATCACGGCCTGGGCCAGGCAGTTCGGGAAGTCGGCGCGGTGCACGAGGTCGACATGCCTGGTCACGGTGTCGGCCGACCCGAACACCCTGGCGCCCGACTCGATCGCTGTGCCGTCGTCGTCACTGAACATGTCGCCATTGGCGTGGGCGGTCGAGGCCGGGCCGAGATCGCCGCTGGACAGGTGCATGCACTTCGGGACCGGGTCCTGAAAGGCCGTGCTTTCGGTGGTGTCGGTGTTCGGCTCGGCCTTGTAGCCGTTCGTCGCCGCCGACCCGCTGGTGAGAACGTATGCGGAGGGGTCCAGCTTCGGCCCCGCGGCCGCGCCGGACGAGGACGATCCCGTGCTGCCGCAGGCGGCCAGCGCGAGGCCCAGCGCGGCGAAACCAGTGGGGACGACAACTCTGAAGAAATGCCGTCCACTACGCGGCGAGTGTATTTTTCCGCCAAAATCCATGCGGGCAAGATTAGCTGGAGGCCTCGCCTCTCGACAGTAAACCGGCATGTCAGACAAAAGACTTCGACTCTTACTATTGCTTTACCGGTTAACGAGTTTCTTACTGTCTATTTGCACATACCGACGGGACGCGGGGCGCATTCACGGGTCGTCGGCACTCGCCATGCCGGGCGGTGGGCGTAGGGCCCGCGCGCGCCGCGTCCTCGGCCGCCTCGGTCCGGATCGCCATGTGCGGGGCCTATCGTGCGGACATGCCGGAGATCGAGGTGTCCACCGAGGTTCGGGACGCGCTGGCCGCCGGGCAGCCGGTGGTCGCGTTGGAGTCGACGCTGCTCGCGCATGGGCTGCCGGCGCCGCGCAACCGGGAGTTCGCCGCGGAGCTGGAGCAGCTGGTACGCGATCACGGCGCCATTCCCGCGACGATCGCGGTGCTCGACGGGGTGCCGACCGTCGGTCTGGACGACGCGGCCCGCGACAGGATTACGGATCCCGCGGCCACCGTCCTCAAGCTGTCGGTGCGCGATCTCGCGCCAGCCACCGCTCTCGGCCATACCGGCGCCACCACCGTCGCGTCGACCGCCTGGCTCGCCGCCAGAGCCGGCATCCGTGTGTTCGCCACCGGAGGCCTCGGCGGGGTCCACCGCGGTGGCGACGAGGGCAGCGACGGTTTCAGCTATGACGAGTCGGCGGACCTGCCGACGCTCGCCACGACCCCGATCACGATCGTCTGTGCCGGGGTGAAGTCGATCCTTGACGTCGGCGCGACCCTGGAGCGACTGGAGACTCTGGGCGTCACCGTGCTTGGCTGGCAGACGTCCGACTTCCCCGGCTTCTACCTGCCCGGTACCGGCCACCAGCTGGACTGGCGGGTCGAGGACGCGGGAGAGGTCGCCGCGGTGATGGCGGCCGCCGACGAGCTGGGCACGCCCGCTGCCGTCGTCGTGGCCCATCCGGTGGCCCAGGCCGACGCGCTCGACCGCGACCTGCACGACCGGGTGCTCGCGGACGCCCTCGCCGCCGCCAGCCGGGCCGGGCTGCGCGGCAAGGCCGTCACGCCGTTTCTGCTGGCCGCGTTCCACCGTGAGACCGCGGGCGCGAGCCTCGAGGTCAACCTCGCGGTCGTCCGCGGGAACGCCGCGGTCGCGGCGGCCGTCTCGACCGCTCACGCCGGACGGCGGCACGCCTGAGCGGCGCCGATCGCCTTAGCCGAGCTTGGCTGTGAGCTGCTTGACGGCGACGCTGATCAGGTCCTCGCTCGGCGGGTCGATCGTGCCGACGAGGTGCAGCTGCGCCTCGACCTGGCCCGACCCCAGGTAGATCGTGTCGTAGAACAGCTGCATCTGGCCGCCCGTCGAGCTGCCGCCGAGCACGACCACGGAGGTGCGTGCCAGCGCCCCGGTCGGCAGCGGCGCGTCCCTGGTCACCGCCTCGGGGTCGATCAGCTGGTTGCCGGTCGCCTGCTGGTCCGCGATGGCGTCCTTCTGGGTCTGGGACGTCACGCATTCGGTGAAGTTCGGGTCACGCAGCAGCCCGGTGTCCCGGTCGAGCTGGCCGGCCGGAACGACCTGCGCGTCGGACCAGAGCGTGATGCCGGTGATCTTGTTGGTGAGGTGGGTGCTCTCGGCCCGGTCGATCGACCCGTCGCGCACGGCGGAACCGGTCGCGCCCAGGCAGGAGGCGAGCTTGGCGAGCGGCGACGTCCCGGCGCTGGAGGCAGTGCCACCGGTCGTGGCCGAGAACCCGCTGAACCCGGAGCTCGTGGTCAGGACGAAGTCCTTGGCCTGCGCCGAGACCGACGAGCCGGCCTGGACGGTGGCCGGCGCAGCGCTCGCGGTGGCTGGCGCGGTCGAGGTCTCGGGCGTGGGCGTCGGGCTGTCACTCGCGGACTTCGAGCCGCCGAGCACCCCGCATCCCGCCGCCGCGACCACCAAGGTGGCCGCTGCCCCGAGCGCGATCGCGCACCGTGTCCTGCGTGCCGTCGAGGGCATATGACCGTTTCCCATCCCCATCCGCCGACCGGGCCAGGCCGGCCGAACCCGTCAGGACCGGTCGATCCGGACAGACTGGTCCCAGTCAAAGCGTAGGGAGCCAGCCGGCCGCGTCCGTCTCCGGGTACCCGAACAGCGGGCGCAGCGGGGTGACGGTGCCGAACGCCTCATGTGGCCAAGATGGCGCACCGGGGTTGATGGCCGCCACGAGCGTGGGCGCCAACCAGCAGAAGTCGGCCGACCGCAATCCGCGCGCCGCCGAACCTCGTAGGTTTCCTTGCGTGGCTACGACGACGGGGGCGCGCTGGGCGGGTGGCCTCGACCGGCAGCCAACCACATGGCCCGATCGAATCGGGCCAGGCAGCCGGCGTGTCGTGCGAGTCCAAGGGGGCTGAGACCGGGCGAAAACGTCGGGATGTCGCGCAGAGCGGGCCGCGCGGGGGGTGCTTCGGTGGGGGGGCGTGGGCATGCGGTGGTCGAGAGATTCCGCACAGTCGGCCCAGCAGGCGGCCCGGCGCCACCGCCACCGGGTCGAGCGCCTCGCCGAATGGCCCATCGGGCGCTGCGGTCGGTGGGTCGCGGTCGTGCTGTGGCTGGCGTTGGCGCTGGTCGCCACGCCACTCGCGGGCCGGCTGGGCAACGCGCAGACCAACGACGCGGCGGCCTTCCTCCCGCCGAACGCCGAGTCAACGCAGGTACTCGCGGCCCAACGTCAGCTTCCGGGCGGCGACGCGATCCCCGCGGTCGTCGTCTTCACCCGGCCGACCGGAAGGCTGACGGCCGCCGACCAGGCGGCGATGAAGGCCGCGGGCGCCCAGCTGGCGCCCTTCGCGGCCGCTCCCGTCACGCCGGCGGCCCCGGCGCCCGACGGCCGGGCCGCACTGATGATCGTCCCCGTCGCCCAGTCGGCGAACGCGGACGCCTTCGCCGACGAGATCAACCGGATGCGGGCCGTCGTCCGGAAGCTGGCCCCACCCGGGTTGCAGACCTCGGTCACCGGCCCGGCCGGCGTCATCGTGGACACGTACACGTCGTTCCGCGGGGTCGAGACGCCGTTGCTCTTCGTCACCGCGGCCGTCGTCGCGGTGATCCTGCTGGTGGTCTACCGCGGGCCGTTCCTGTGCCTGGTGCCGCTGGTCGCCGTGGGAGCCGCCGACCAGGCCGCGACCGCGATCATCTACCTGCTGGCCCGGCACGGGGGCCTGACGGTCAACGGGCAGAGCGCGGGCATCCTGCGCGTCCTGGTGTTCGGCGCCGGCACCGACTACGCCCTGCTGCTGATCGCCCGGTACCGCGAGGAGCTGACCCGGCACGCCGCCGCGACCGAGGCGATGCGGGTCGCGCTGCTGCGTGCCGGCCCCGCCGTCCTGGCCTCGGCCGGCACCGTCGTGCTCAGCCTGCTCTGCCTGCTGCTCGGCGAGCTGAACTCCGACCGCGGCCTCGGCCCGGTCGGCGCGGTCGGGATCGCCGTGGCGTTCCTGACCATGGGGACTCTGCTGCCCGCACTGCTGGTGATCTGCGGCCGGCGGCTGTTCTGGCCGCAGATCCCCCGGATCGCCGCGCCGGCCGTCACCACGAGCCTCAAGGACGCCGGCAACCCGGACGTCGTCGGCGCCTGGGCCCGGGCGGGCCTGCTGATCGCCCGCCGGCCCCGGCCGATCTGGCTGGTCACCAGCGCGGTGCTCGCCGGCCTCACGGTGGGCATCGTCACGTTCCACATCGGGCTCACCGACCGCGGGGCGTTCCGGCACCCGATCGACTCGATCATCGGCGAGGAGCGCATCGCGGCGCATTTCCCACTGGGGGCCAGCGCGCCCACGTTCGTGATCGGCGCCAGTGACAGCGCGGCCAGGCTCGGCGACGTCATCGACGCGACCCCGGGCGTCGCCACCGCGGTCGTGGACGGCACCGGAGCCGGGCTCACCCAGTTCCTGGTCGTCCTGCGCGACCCGCCGGACAGCGCCGCGGCCGCCGCGACGATCGACCGGCTACGGGCCAGGGTTCGCCCGGTGCCGGGCGCGGACGCCCTGGTCGGCGGGACGACGGCGGTGAACCACGACATCGCCCAGGCCGCCATGCGGGATCGGCAGCTGGTCATCCCGCTGGTGCTCGTCGTCGTGCTGGTGATCCTGGGTCTGCTGCTGCGGGCCGCGGTCGCGCCGCTGGTGCTGATCCTGACGGTGGTGCTGTCGTTCCTGGCGTCGCTCGGGGTGTCGGCCCTGGTGTTCCGGGGGGTCTTCCACTTCGCGGGGGCCGATCCGTCGCTGCCCCTGTTCGGGTTCATCTTCCTGGTGGCGCTCGGCGTCGACTACAACATCTTCCTGATGACGCGGGTGCGCGAGGAGGCGATGCACACCGACGCCCGCACCGGCGTGCTGCGCGGTCTCGCCGTCACCGGTGGAGTGATCACGTCCGCCGGGGTGGTGCTGGCGGCGACCTTCTCGGTGCTGTTCATCTTCCCGCTGGTGCAGCTCGCCGAGATCGGCTTCCTGGTCGCCTTCGGGGTGCTGCTGGACACGCTGGTCGTCCGCTCGATCCTGGTGCCGGCGCTGGCCCTGGACCTGGGCCGCGTCATGTGGTGGCCGAGCCGGTTGAGTCGCCCACCGACCCCGCCCGCCGACCTGCTGGCGCCGGACGTCGTCGTCTCGGAGGACGTCCCCTAGCCGACCCCCTCGTTTGGTGGCCCCATAACCACGCATTGCGGGGCAGGTCCGTTGAACCCGGACCATCTACACCGCTATGGTCGTCGTCCAAGCGCTGTCCGGATCGTCCGGATTCCCTCGCGGAACAAGGACTGTCGACTGATCATGCTGTCAATCCGCGTCACCTCCCGCAGGTTCCAGGCGACCGCGGCGGCCGTCGCGCTGGCGTTCTCGGCCGCGCTCGCCGGCTGCTCGGCCGGAAGCGATTCCGCTGCCGGCACCCCGGCCCCGTCCGTGGCCAGCGAGTCGACGGCGAAGCTGGACCCGATGGACTACATCTACACGCAGGGCCCCGAGACCGCCGGCTTCAAGCTGGACCAGTCGTCCGCCGGCGCCGGCGACCCGACCAGCCACGACGACGCGATCTTCCTGGACATCGACGGCTGCCTGGGCAAGAACGTCGGCGCGCCCACGGCGGTGGCGACCGGCCCGACGCTGACGAGCCAGGACGGGTTCACCTCCGTTGACTCCAACGCGGAGATCGTCACGACCGCGCAGCGAGCCGCCCACCTCCAGGAGCTCAAGGATCCGCGCCTCGACGGCTGCATCAAGAAGCTGATGGGGCAGTCCTCGGGCTCGGGCGCCAGCCAGGACGAAACGATCAAGAGCCTCACCTGGCGGACCGCCCCGGTTCCCGCGGGCGCGCTGGCTCGGGTCGCCTATACCGGCCAGGTGACCGCGTCCGGGGCCAAGACGAGCGTCTACCTCGACGTGGTCTTCCTCGGCGCGGGCCGGGTCGAGAACGAGGTCGCGCTCTTCTCGGCGATTCGGCCCCCCGACGAGACGCTGGTCTCCGCCGTCACCGCGCAGCTCGCGGCCAAGCTGAAGAGCCAGTGATCCTGGCCCGCGGCCACGCGGGCAGCTGAGCCGGCCCCGGCCGGGGTCGGCTCAGCCACAGGTCCACGCCGACCGCTCGTCGGCCCTGCTGTCAGCCGAAGGTGGGGAACTCGGGGCCGAAGATGGCGGCCCAGAGCGCGACAGCCTCCTCGTGGCGCCCGTCGCCCTCGGCGGCGACGGCCTTCTCCGCGTAGGCGCGGGCCATCCGGACGGACTCGCCCAGCGCGGCCAGGTCGTCGGGCCGCAGATAGGTCGACAGGTCCCCGCCGACGTCGGCGGGGTCGGCCATCGAGAGGCCGGCCTCGTCCATGTGTCGAAACACGGTCGCCAGCGCCTGCCGGGTGTTCAGGCCGCGGCCGGCGAGCACGGTCCCGGCCAGCGCCTCGATGTGGAACGAACGCAGATGGCTGCCGCACACCCGGTTCCATGCCTTCAGCAGCCGGACCGCCGAGATCACCCGGGGGCCGAGATCCTCGGTCCAGCTGGCGTGCCGCTCGGGCCGGGTCGGCAGCCAGCCACCGATCCGGTCGGGCATGACGTAGCCGGCGCGCGGGTGGTCGAAGGCCGGGACGAGGTGGACGTCCGGCGGCGTGTCGTACACGACGCGCAGCGCCTGGCCGCGGGTGCCGATCGTCTGGACCCGGTCGCCGCCGATCGCGTTCCGCACGCACAGCAGCAGGTCGCGGGAGTCCCAGCGGAACCGCTTCCAGGCGCTGTTCGCCGCACTGAACACGGCGAAGATGTCGACCTCGTCGAGCGGGCGGATCATCGTGTCGCGCCCGGCGGAGCCGATGGTGGCGACGCCGACCAGCGGCAGCGCGCAGCGCGGCGGGAAGATCGCCCGCAGCGCGCGCTCGGCCTCGTCGCGGCGGGCGTCGATCACGGCCTTGTCCTCGGTGGACAGCCGGATGATGTCGTCGAGCTTGGCGAAAGCGCGGGCCGTCGTGCCGACCAGCAGCGGCCCCGTCATCGGGTGCGGGCCGGACGCCGGGTGCGGCTGGCCGTCCGCCGACGGGAAGAGGGGGTTCGGGGCGCCCGCCACCGAGTCCTCGGGCCGCCGCCAGTGCGGCGGGATGATCAGGTGGTCGTAGGTGACCTCAGCTGGCGGCGTCGCGGCCGAGACCGGGCGTGGGGTATCGACGCTCATGTGCACCTCCCCGGCGCAGCGCGCCGACCGTCGGGCTCCCCTCCCGGACACACGCCGGTCCCCAACCGACGCGGATACCGGGGCCGGGGACGGTGGGGTGCCATCTCCAGCCGCGACATCATTCCCCATGGTGCCCCAGGCCGTAACCGAATGAACAGTCAGGGCGCCCTACAGGCGGCCAGAAGATACACATCGGTGTCGAAACGGAGCATCAACCGGTGTCGGCTTCCCGACAACCTAGCAGCGGCCACCAGTCGCGCGCATCCAAAGGCGCCAGCCGACGGCAGAGCGCCAGCCTGCGAGTATGACAGAAAGAGCATTGCGTATAACGTTCTGCTCTAGCGCGCTGGTGGTGGCTGACGCGCAATCGCCCCTCCCTGCCAACCGTCACCCTCCGTAAGAGTCGTGGCGGTGCGTCAGCGCGGCGGCGGGCGGCACCAGACGCGCCAGCCAGTCACGATCACCACCTGGGTCGGCTGGAACGACGTGGCCCGCGCAAGCCGCTCGGCGGCCGGGTCGTCGGCGCGGACCCGGGTCTCCACCAGCGCGAAGCGGTGGGTCTCCAGCCAGCTCGCCAGCGCGCGGATCATCTCGGCGCCGTAGCCACGGCGCCGCACGGCCGCGTCGATCACCACCGCGACCGCGGCCCGCCGGGCCCGGGTGTCGGCGCCCAGCAGCCCCACCGGGTCACCGTCGTGGTCGCGGACCACCCAGGTCGGCATCGACGGTCCCGCGCCGGCCCGGAGGCGCAGCTCGCGGCGCAGCGCCGCCGGCTCGGCCGTCCCACGCGCGTCCGGGCCGGCGAACAGGCCACCGACCCCGAGCCCCGGCGGCGGCCGGGAGGCCAGCGCCACCTTGCGCGCCAGTTCCTCGGCCACGTAGCCCGCGTTCCACAGCGTCACCGGGAGCGCCTGTAGCCGCGCCGTGGTCAGCGTCGGTCCGTCGTCAGCCATGAGGCGTCGCCGGTCGGCCGGGCGTCACCAGAGATATCGCCAGAGATAGAGGAGAGGAACAGGCGACCGCGCCGCGGCGCGCGGGATCAACGCGTCCGGGACGGCTCATTGACGCCGAGCAGGCCCCGGTCCCGCAGCCACGTCTCGGTGCGGCCCATCCCGTCGGCGAGGTCGACGCGGGGCTGCCAGCCGGTCACGGCGGTGATCCGGTCCCCGGCGAGCCGGCCGGACCTCGTCACGTCGGCCACGGCAAGCGGGCCCAGATCCATCCGCTGGCGCGGGTCGACCCCTGCCGCCAGCCGGGATCCGATCCCACGGACCAGCCCGAGCGCCACGGCTCCGGTCGACGGCCCGGTCGCGTCGGGGTGCTCGGCCGCGCCCACCGCGGGCACGCCCGCCCGGTCGGCGGCACCGTGCTCGGGCCGGCCGGCGGCCGTCGGCTCGGGCTCGCCGGACGCCTGGCGCCTGGACTCGACCCGGCCACGCAGCCGGCCGACCGCGTGCGTCGCGTCGTCGAGCGCGCCGTACATCCGGGCCGGCACCGACCGCGGGGCCGGCAGGTCGAGCATCCGGCTGTAGCAGCCGACGAACTCGGCGACGGTGGCCGGCTCAGGTCCGGTCACGTGCAGCACCTCGCCGACGGCGGCCTCGCTGCCGGCGGCGGCGATCGCCGCGGCGACCACGTCGTCGATGTGCACCGGGTTCAGCCAGCCCGTGCCACCGTCGAGCAGGACGAACCGGCCCGCGCGCAGCAGCAGAACCGGCCACACGGTCCACCGGCCGGCGCGGGGCCCGTAGGCGTCGCCCAGTCGCAGGATCGTCGCGGGCAGTCCGGACGCGGTCGCGGCGCCGACCGCCTGCTCGGCGGCGGCGAGCGTGTCGGCACGCGGATCGCCGGTCAGGCCGACGGGCGCGGTCTCGTCGACGCCGTCGGCGAGGTCGGGCCCGAGCGCGGAGACACAGGAGAGATGAATCACCCGCCCGACGCGGCCCCGGGCCGCGGCGTCGAGGACGGTCGCGGTCCCGCCGAGCAGCACCTGGCGCATCTGCGCAGCCGGGACCCGGGACGATCCGGCCGGCCGGCCAGCCCGGATCGGCGGCAGCTCCCCGACCCCACCCATCCCGACCGCGGCCGCGTGCACCACCAGATCGGCGCCGACGAGCTCCTTCTCCCAGTCGCCCGGCCGGCTCACGTCCGCGGCGTGCACGCCGGGGCCTCGGGCCACGTCGAGCGCGACGACGTCATCCCCGCGCCCGCGCAGGGCGTGGGCGATCGCGCCGCCGACGAACCCCGCGGCGCCAGTCACCACCACCCGAGCCAACGTCAGCCCTCCTGATCACCTGCCGGTGCCGCCAGGCCGCGCGGGTCGGG
Organism: Pseudofrankia inefficax; assembly: GCF_000166135.1. Classification (NCBI taxonomy): domain Bacteria; kingdom Bacillati; phylum Actinomycetota; class Actinomycetes; order Frankiales; family Frankiaceae; genus Pseudofrankia; species Pseudofrankia inefficax. Next base: position 277,410 of record NC_014666.1, on the reverse strand, counting down.
ACGGGCACCCGCCCGACCGTCTCCCGCGCGCGGGCCACACCTGCCTCTGGATGCGAGCAGCCCCCGTTCCTGCTTGCAGCATCACAGCACACATCGATCTCCGCCACGGCGACCACCCGGCGCGGCACAGGCGCCCGACTGCACCGGTATCGCGCCAATCCGGGGCGGACCGGACGCTGGCCGGCCGAGGCCGCGCGCATCCGGCAGGGAGAACCGCGCCCCCGCGGACCGAGACTGCCCACGGCTCCTCATCGAGGTCGTCGGGCGCCAGTCTGCCCAGCCCTACGAAGGCTCGCCGGTCAGTCTCGGCCCAGCGCCGCCCGACCGGGCGAAGATCACCGTTTAGGCACTTACATGGCCGTCTCCAGGCACTCTCCGCGACCAGTCCAGGGTCGAAACGGCGATCATTGGCACGAAGGTGAGGGAGCGGAACGTCCTCGCGCCCCCGGAGAAGCGGTCAGGCAGGGCCGCGCTCGGCGCCGGCAAACGCCGTCGAACCGTCCGACCCGGGCCGTACGGCCCCCGGAGTTTCCACGGCTGGGTCCGTCGAGCCGTCCGGCTCGGTCGGCTCGGCGACGGCGAGGTCGGTGGCCGCTCGGTTACGCCGGGCCCGGCGGCGCAGCAACTCGCCGGGCACACCGGCGGCGAGGGAGAGCGCGACGACGGCGGGAGCGAGCCAGCCGGTCGCGTCCTTGAGGCCCGGGACCGACGACGCCGCGTACCCGAGCGCGGGGATACCGGTGCCCCAGACAAGTGCGCCCACCGCGGCCGCCACGAGGAACCGCGCCGGTGGCATCCGGACCGCGCCGGCCAGGATCGGGGCGAAGGTGCGCGCCCATGGCACGAACCGGGCGGCGATCAGCGTGACCGGGCCGAACCGGTCGTAGAAGGTCTCGGTGCGATCGAGCACCTTCCGGTGCCGACGCTCCAGCCAGGGACGCCCAAGCCGGCGCCCGGTGACGTAGCCGAGGCAGACCCCGGCGACGGCCATCACGGTCACCCCGGCGGCGAGAACCGGCAGCGAGATCCGGTGTGCCGGATTTGCCGCCATCAGGCCGGTAGCGAACAGCATGGCGTCGCCCGGCAGCCAGAACCCGATCGGCACGCCGCTCTCGAGGAACACGATCGCGAAGACGGTCAGATACAGGGTGAGGCCGGATAGATGGTCGACATCCATAGCTTCAGTGTGGCTGGTTGGCCGAGCGGGCGCGGAGCGCCCGCTCGGCCAACCAGCCTGTCGGACGCTCCGCGCCCTCCCAACCTCTGACATAACGGACGCAGAAAACCGCAGGCGACGCCAAGCCGCGGCCGGGGCCTTGGTTACGTCGCGCTCGGCACGCGGTCTGGCCTGAGGGCGGCCGACAGGTTAGGCGATGTGGGCGGCAAGAGGCTCCCCCGGGCAGCCCGCACGTCATACCCTTCGCGCAACACCTGCCCGCGATGCGCGCGGCCTCGCCCCGGTCCACGCCGTCCTCGCCTGCCTGTCGCGGCCAGGTGGGCGGACGGCGCGTCCTCGGCGTGCCTGCCGCACTCGTCCCCTCGGTGGCCCGACGCCTTTTGACAGGAGCTTTCGATGCCCATCGCCACACCAGACGTCTACGCCGAGATGCTCGACCGGGCGAAGGCGGGCGCTTTCGCCTACCCCGCCATCAACGTCACGTCGTCCCAGACCCTCAACGCGGCACTGCGTGGCTTCGCGGACGCAGGCAGCGACGGCATCGTCCAGGTGTCCACGGGCGGAGCCGAGTACCTGTCCGGCCCGACGGTGAAGAACATGGTGCTGGGCGCCGAGGCGCTGGCCGAGTTCGCCCACCACGTGGCGAAGGCCTACCCGGTACAGATCGCCCTGCACACGGACCACTGCCCGGCGGACAAGCTCGACACCTACATGCGGCCGCTGGTCGCCATCTCCAGGGAGCGGGTCAAGGCGGGGCGTAACCCGCTGTTCCAGTCGCACATGTGGGACGGCTCGGCCGTGCCGCTGGAGGAGAACCTCAAGCTCGCCGAGGAGCTGCTCGCCGACTGCAAGGCCGCGAACATCGTCCTGGAGCTCGAGATCGGCGTCGTCGGCGGCGAGGAGGACGGCGTCGTCGGCGCGATCGACGAGAAGCTCTACACGACTCCCGAGGACATGTGGCGCACCGCCGAGGTGCTCGGCACCGGTGAGAAGGGCCGCTACATGATGGCCGCCACCTTCGGCAACGTGCACGGCGTCTACAAGCCGGGCAACGTCAAGCTGCGCCCGACGATCCTGCGCGACGGCCAGCAGTACGTCGCCGGCAAGCTCGGCCTCGCCGGCGACGCGAAGCCGTTCGACCTGGTCTTCCACGGCGGTTCCGGCTCGGACCTGTCAGAGATCCGCGAGGCGCTCGATTACGGCGTGGTCAAGATGAACGTGGACACCGACGCCCAGTACGCCTTCACTCGGCCGGTAGCGGACCACATGCTGAAGAACTACGACGGCGTGCTGAAGGTCGACGGCGAGGTCGGCATCAAGAAGACCTACGACCCGCGCACCTGGGGCAAGTCGGCCGAGGCCAACATGGCCAAGCGCGTGGTCCAGGCGTGCGAGGACCTCCGCTCCGCCGGCACCGCGATCGGCTAGCCCCCGCACCAGGTCGGCTGGGGGCGCCCGCCCGAGCCGCACGTTCTCCTTCATCGGGGCCGCCCTTCGAAGGGGCGGCCCCGATGTGTGTTCAAGGACACTTCGCCGCGGTTACCCATCCTGAGACTCCGGCCCGAAGATCCACCGTCCCCGACCCGGACCGCCGCGCCCGCCTGTGGGCGCTAGATTGCCCACCCGACGGGGCTCTTCGATCGGTCCCGACCATGATCGCCAGCCGAGCGGAGAGAAAAGACACAAGTCGCGCACGGACGCCGATTTCGCCACCTAGATCGCGATCATGACCCGGCAGCCGCGACTGACCGCCAGCGATCGCCAGCTGCGCAGGGAAACCGGACGTGACGCGATGATCAACGGGGGTACCGGCGTCCCGCCGGCCCGGTGGCCGGCCAGAGATCGCTACTTTGGCCCTCGCGTGGTCGTGATCAGGCGTTTTCTCCGACCATCCCAGGGCTCAAACGGCGATCACTTACACCAAGATGACGGTGGGCCCGACAGGAAGATCCACAGCAGGGCCCGACAGGCCTGGCCCAATCGGCGCGCTCACGCCGGTTCGGCTAGAGACGCCGTCCAAGCCGCAAGGTTCGCTCCGGCGGGGCCACCTTCGAATAGCGGCCCCGATGTGTGCTCAAGGACACTTTCGCCGCCGACGCCCGTCCCGCACCCCGGCTCGACAGATCCCCCGCACCGGACACGGACCATCGCGCCCGCCCTAGGCTCCGCGTCCGCCCCAGATCACCCCGCGCCCGTCCGGATCACGCACCCGTCCTAGATCACCATGCCAGGGCCGGATCGCCGTGCCGGCCCGGATCACCGCCTTCGCTTTGGACCACCACCCCCCGCCCGGATCGCTGGGGCCTGGCCCGGACCCACTGCGCCGGGGGGGGATCACTCACACCCGGCCGGGACCCACTGTGCGGGGTCCGGATCACTCGCGTCCCGGCTGGACCACTGAGCGCCCCGTCGGCGGACCACGAACGAGCCACGGGCTCGCCCGCCGAAGATCGACACGCCGAACGTATTGCGAGCAATCCGCAATCACACAACTACCTGGTGTACATACCGGGATGGCCGGAACAGATGTGCCCAGGATCGCAATCCGGGTGTCGGCGCGTCGAACGGACGTCTCGGGCGGCAGAATCGTAGGTTTGTTTTCCGGCGCGACGGGCGGACCACACAGTCGTGCGTGTGCGCCACGTTCCCGCTTCATCCGGGCCGTTGCGGGACGAATTCGGCAGCTCTCCGATAGTCGACTCCGGGCGCCGACACACCGGTTGGCGACCCCGATAGAAACAGATGAGCGCGCGTACGCGCGCGTTAACACCGGCCGGGATCGACCTCAAGCACCGACACGCGGGTGTGTCCTTTTTCACGCACCCTATTCAATGCTTGTCGCCACGCCGAGGAATGTGGTTATGGTCTTCGCCGTGCCAGACGACAGGTCAGGCACCCATCGGGCGGCACGCCGAATCCTGCCCCCGCCCCGATGTGTTTTGAACCCAGTGGCAGGAACGGGGGAACCGACTCCGGACGCCGTACCCAGAGATCCTGGAAGAATCGGGCATCCGCCCGCGCGGCCACATGAGTGCCGCGCCTGGGCCTAACCCACCAGGGCGTCCTAGGGGTGAAGCCGACTGACTTCCGCGGTCGTCGCGGGCGCGTTCCATGCGCTTTCGAGGACACAAAAGGACACGTCATTCGGCCGGGCAATTCTCTTCCCAGCCCGAACCCGACAGCTCACCTCGCAGGCGTGGGGAAAGGGCTACCACCCATGTCCGAAGCACGTAACCCTGGCCGACATCCCATGTCCGGCGGGCACTGTGCCCCGCCGACGGCCTGCCGCGCACACGCCGGCAACGCAAGCGTGCGAGACACCAGCACCAGGCACCACCGGCCGGCGACCGCTCGGATCGCCGACACCCCGGACCGGCCGCACCGCTCGGCCACGCCGGTCCGGAAGGAACCCCGACGGGCATTGACCCACCCAACCCGCCGGATACGACAGGGCATCGCCGCAGTGCCCGTAATCGTGGCGGCGGTAGGCGGCGCAATCGCCGTGGCGACTCCTGCCAGTGCTTCTTCAACGTGGGCGCAGCTGCGCCAGTGCGAGTCCGGCGGAAACTATTCCGCCAATACCGGCAACGGTTATTACGGCGCATACCAGTTCTCGCAGGGGACCTGGGCGAGCCTGGGATATTCAGGACTGCCGAGTGACGCGCCACAGGCGGTTCAGGACGAGGCCGCACTGCGGTTGGCGCAGCGTTCTGGATTCGGCCAATGGCCGCTCTGCGGCCGCGGCATGGGCGCCGACCAGCTCGCGCCGGGGGCCAGCGCGTCCGCCGTGCCCCAGGCTTCCCGGTCGGCCAACAGAACCTCCCTGGCGGCGCCGGCGGTCAACACGACGGCACAGCTGCCGTTCACGACGGCCCTGGTCGGGCAGTACCGCGCCGACGTCGCCCACTGGCAGGAGCGGATGACCGCGATCGGCTACCCGCTCGCCGTCGACGGCAGCTATGGCCCGGTGTCGGCCGCCGCGGCCCGTCAGTTGCAAGCCGCGAAGGGCCTGGTCGTCGACGGCGTCGTCGGCCCGCAGACCTGGGCCGCGACCTTCGCCTAGCCCGGCACCCCCACGCCCGCCTCACCCCGACCGACGGACCCCGACCGGCTGACCCGGATCACCGGCCGTGAGCCGCGCCCGCGGGCCCGCCGAACGAGGTCCCGCTCGGACCGGCACGGCGCCGGTGCCACCGGTCGGGACGCCCGGTAACGCGGAGCCCCTCGCCGACCGAACCCCCCAAACGGTCGTGGGCTCTTCGCTTGGCCGGTAACCGGCCCATCCCCACCCAGTCGGCGGCCAGCCGGACGTGGGACGGCCACAGCCCTGTTCCCGCTCCGGCCGGCACCGCCGTGCCAGCCGCGGACCGGGGCCGCCCGTCTTCAGAGGCGGCCCCGGTCCGCGGACCCTCGCCCAAGCGGACCTGGCCTAGTCGGCCCCCAGCCGGGCCTGGCCCAAGCACCTGCGACCCGACCAACCCGTGCGGCAGATGACCCGCTCGGCCCTCGATGTCAAGAGGAGCCCGGTTTGCGGCCCTGACGCCCCACTCGCTACAGTCCGGAACTACTCGTCTCTCCTGGGCGAGTCGTGCGGGCGGACGCCGAATCCTGCCCCACCCGCATGTACACCGTCCCTGATCCAAGGGCGCTGATCCGTTCGGCAGGAGCGGGGGACCCACTTTCGGACCCGGCAACAGCCGAGTCCTTGGGGTGTAGCCGGCAATCCGGGCTCGCGAGAGCACGGCGCGCCGGCCGGGCAGTCCCAGCCCGAACCCGACAGCTCACCCCGCAGGCGCAGGGAAGGATCGGACATGCCGTCTGAGCAGACGGGCCAACTCCGGCCCGCCGAGCGCAGAACCGGGGGCCGTCACCGCGCCCAGCCGCAGGGCCCGTCCACGACCGTCCGGGTGCTGCGCACCACCGGCGCGGTCACCGCGCTCGTCGGCAGCGGCCTCGCGGTCACCGCGATGCCCGCCGGAGCCGCGACCCCGGACGACTTCGCCCGCCTGCGCCAGTGCGAGTCCGGCGGCAACTACTCGATCAACACCGGCAACGGCTTCTACGGCGCGTACCAGTTCGACGTACGGACCTGGCAGGGCCTCGGCTACTCGGGCCGGCCGGACCAGGCAGCCCCCGCCGTGCAGGACGAGGCGGCCTACCGCCTCTACAACTCGCGCGGCTGGTCGCCATGGCCCGCCTGCTCGCGCAAGCTCGGCCTGTCCAGCAACGGCCCGATCGGGGTCTCGTCGTCGGCCTCCGGCGGCTCACTGCAGCAGGCGCTGCAGCCGGCCGAGCCGGCCATGACACTCGACAAGGCCAAGGCGGAGGTCCAGTCCTCGGGCTTCCACGGCACGATCTCCGCGGCCGACGCGAACAAGGTCCGCGCCGACGCCTACGTCTGGCAGAACCAGATGCACGACCAGGGCTTCGCCCTCGCGGTCGACGGCAAGTTCGGCGCCCAGTCCCAGGGTGTCGCCGCGCTGTACTCGTACCTCACCAAGGTGAGCGACGGCCAGCCCGGCGTGGTCGGCGAGAACCTCTGGAACGCGACCGTCACGGGCTAGCCGAGCCCCGGGTCCACTACGGTTGGCCCATGACCTCTCCCTCCGGCCGGCCGGACCTGCTTGGTGGGCCACCGGCGACGCTGCTGCCGACCGAGCCCGGTGCCACCGCGCTGGCCGCCGGCAAGGCAGCCGTCGACGTCGCGGCCGAGTTCCCCGCGTCCAGCGCAGCCTGGGCGGCCCTCGCCGAAGGCGCGCTCGACGGCGGCCGCGCGGTCGAGGCCTACGCCTACGCCCGCACCGGCTACCACCGCGGGCTGGACGTGCTGCGCCGGTCCGGTTGGCGCGGGCACGGGCCGGTCCCCTGGTCGCACGAGCCGAACCGCGGCTTCCTGCGCGCGCTGGCCGCGCTCGGCCGGGCCGCCGACGCCATCGGCGAGACCGAGGAGGTCACGCGGATCCGCGCCTTCCTGGTCGACTGCGACCCGAGCGCACCGGACCAGCTCGGCCCGCTCGCACCCTGACACCGGCCTCGCGCGGCCCGTTCGGGCGGCCGGTTCCGCTGTCCCAGGTGCGTCTGGGACAGCGGTCCGAGCGTCGGCGCACGTCGCGGCGATCAGAAGCGTGAGCTCGACCAGCTCGATTCTTAGTAGAGTCTCGCCACGTGCCTGCGCTTGTCCTGATCGGAGCCCAGTGGGGCGACGAGGGTAAGGGAAAGGCGACCGACCTGCTGGGCGGCGCCGTCGACTACGTCGTGCGCTACCAGGGTGGCAACAATGCGGGTCACACCGTAGTCATCGGCGCCGAGAAGTACGCCCTCCACCTCATCCCCAGCGGAATCCTGCGCCCTGACTGCGTCCCCGTGATCGGGAACGGTGTTGTGATCGACCCTGGAGTGCTGCTGGCCGAGATGGCCGGGCTGCGCGCGCGGGGCATCGACACCTCCCGGTTGCTGATCAGCGCCAGTGCGCACCTGATCATGCCCCACCATCGGGCGCTCGACCGGGTCACTGAGCGTTATCTCGGCAAGGCCCGGATCGGCACGACGGGCCGCGGCATCGGCCCGGCCTACGGCGACAAGGTCGCCCGTACCGGCATCCGGGTGCAGGACCTGCTCGACCCGGGCATCCTGCGCCAGAAGCTGGAGCTGGCGCTGCGCGAGAAGAACCAGGTGCTCGCCAAGGTCTACAACCGCCGCAAGATCGAGGTCGACGCCGTCGTCGCCGAGTACCTGGACTACGCGAGCCAACTCGGGCCGCACATCGCCGACACCGGCCTGGTCCTCGACACCGCGCTGCGGGCCGGCAAGGTGGTTCTGCTGGAGGGCTCGCAGGGCACCCTGCTGGACGTCGACCACGGCACCTACCCGTTCGTCACCTCGTCGAACCCGACCGCCGGCGGCGCGGCCACCGGCGCGGGCATCGGGCCCACCAGGATCAGCCGGGTGATCGGGATCATCAAGGCGTACACGACCCGGGTCGGCTCCGGCCCGTTCCCGACCGAGCTGGACGACAAGGTCGGCGACGAGCTGCGTCGCATCGGCGGCGAGTTCGGTGTCACCACCGGCCGCGCCCGGCGCACCGGCTGGTACGACGCGGTGATCGCCCGGTACGCCGTGCGGGTCAACGGCCTGACCGACCTGTTCCTGACGAAGCTCGACGTGCTGTCCGGCTTCGACACGGTTCCGGTCTGCGTGGCCTATGACGTCGGCGGCACCCGGATGGCCGAGATGCCGATGACCCAGACCGAGTTCCACCACGCCAAGCCGATCTACGAGGAGTTCCCCGGCTGGCACGAGGACATCTCCGAGGCGACGTCGTTCGATCAGCTCCCGCCGGAGGCGCGTGACTACGTGCGAGCCCTCGAGGAGATGTCCGGCGCCCCGATCTCGGCCATCGGCGTAGGCCCCGGCCGAGACCAGACCCTGGTCCTGCGCGACCTGCTCTAGACCAAGTCGGCGACCAGACGACGTAAGGCGACCCAGCTCCCGACCCTGGATCAGCCCACCCCCGTAGCTCCCCCGTGCGCCTCGATCCACGTTGGCGAGGGCGCAAAGCGCCCGAGACGGCGGAGCGACCGAAGGCGCGCAAGCGCCGGTTCCGGTCGATCGCCTTGCGCGTTGGGCTGCTGCGCGTGACGCTTCATTGGTCACGTTGCGTAGTTGCCGGGAGGTGGATCGGTTGGTCGCCCGCCCGTTTGAGGAGTCGTCCGCACCACGGGCCGAACCACCGGGGCCGCCGGAGGCTCGCCGGGAGGACAGCTTCGCGCCGGCGCCGGATCAGCTGGGGCCGCCGTCCGGCGCCGGGTTCGGCCCAGCCGCCGAACCCCCGGCCGCATCCGGCGACACGGTCACGGGCGCGGTCGTGGTCCGTCGAGGCCCGGCCCAGCTGGGCGAGCTCGCCGCGGCCGACGACCGGACGTGGCGCCGCTCCGCGGCTGGGGACTACCGCGCCACCCGGGGGTCGCACCGACTTGGGGACGTCGACCCGGCTCGGGACGCCGACGCCTGGAAGGTGGGCTTCTCGCCGAGCGGCGAGGCGCTGCCCGACGCACTCACCGACGTCCTGCTGCGGGGCAGCCACTGGGTGCGCAGCGCGCAGCGGGTGGAGACGCTGCGCCGGGAGCGTTCGGCGGCGATCGCCGCGCACGTCGAGGCGCAGCTGGCCGCGTTCCTGGAGCTGTGCGCGGAGGCCGAGCTGGTCCCGCCGGTGACGTTGCGGGTGGTGCGTGACGTGCCACGGCTGGCCCGTCACCGCGGCGAGGGGCGCCCTCGCGCGGCGCTGCCGACGGATCCCCCCGGGGATCCGTCGCTGACCGCCGCGCCGCGCCGCGGCCGGCCCAGCGTGGTCCGAGCCACCCGGATCGGCCTGCCGGACCTGGCCGAGGGACCGACTACTCGTCCCCTCGGCCGGCGAGGCGCCGAAGGCGACCAGGCGCACCGGACCGGCCCTGACCGGGCCGGCCGCCGGGGACGCGCCGACGGCGACCCGCCGAGCCGGTCCCGCCGCGGCGGCCGGGACTCCGCCGGCGGCGGCCCGGCTCCGGCCCGCTGGCACGGCCGGAACCAGCTCACGGCCTGGCCGCTGCTGTACTGGCGGTGCGAGAGCTTCCCGTCGGCCGGCCGGTCGCTGCACCTGTTCGTCGAGCCCGGCGGCCGGACCTTCGAGGGGCGGGAGGACCCGGCACCGCTGGACGGTCTCGGCCGGCAGGTCCGGGTCTGGCCGGTGGACGCCCCGTCGATCGTCGAGGGCATGGCGGAGGTCGACGCCCGCCGGTGCGCCCTGCATCTCGTGGACGGCATGGCCCGCCTGCTGTGGCGGGCGGGCGTGGGACTCTGACGCGGTACGTCGAGAGCGACCGCCTTTGCCGCATGGCTGGTCTTTGCGGCATGGCTGGTGGCCCGGGCGGGTAAGGTGCGGCCGGGCCGGGCCTCGCTCGTCGACGGAACCCGGGCCCACCCATCCCCGGGACACCGCGACAGGCAAAGGACCGACGGACCGATGACGCGCCACGACGCCCAGGGCAGCCCGCGACCTCCCGGCCGGCGGCCGGGGTCCGGCCGTGACGGGGTGACGGCGTGGGCATGAAGGTTCTCGTCGTCGGCTCGGGCGGGCGGGAGCACGCGCTGTGCCGCGCGCTGACCCGTGACCCGCGGGTCGGCTCGATCGTCTGCGCCCCTGGTAACGCGGGCACCGCGGACATCGCCGAGCCCCGGTCCCTGGACGTCGCCGACCCGGACGCCGTCGCCGCGCTCGCCGAGGAGGTCCGCGCCGAGCTGACCATCGTCGGGCCCGAGGTCCCGCTGGTCGCCGGCGTAGCCGACGAGCTGCGTGCCCGCGGGCTGCCGGTCTTCGGGCCGTCGGGTGCCGCGGCGCGGCTGGAGGGCAGCAAGGCCTTCGCCAAGGACGTGATGCGCGCGGCCGGCGTCCCGACGGCCGCGGCCCGCGACCACAACGAGGTGGAGCCGGCGCTCGCTGACCTGGACGCGTTCGGCCCGCCCTACGTGGTCAAGTACGACGGTCTCGCCGCGGGCAAGGGCGTCACGGTCACCGACGACCGGGACGCCGCGGTCGCCGCCGTGCGCGGCTGCCTGCGCGGGCCGGACGACCGGGTGGTGCTAGAGGAGTACCTCGACGGCCCGGAGGTCTCCCTGTTCGCGGTCGTCGCCGAGGACGGCACGGTGCTCCCGCTGCTGCCGGCGCAGGACCACAAGCGGATCGGCGACGGCGACACCGGGCCGAACACCGGCGGGATGGGCGCCTACACCCCGCTGCCGTGGGCGTCGCGCGGCCTGTCCGCGGACATCGTCGCGACGGTGATCCGCCCCACGGTCGCCGAGCTGGCCCGGCGGGGCACCCCGTTCACCGGCCTGCTGTACGCGGGTCTCGCGCTGACGGCGCACGGGCCCCGGGTGGTGGAGTTCAACGTCCGGTTCGGCGACCCCGAGACCCAGGCGATCCTCGCGCTGCTGACCACCCCGCTGACCGACGTGCTGACCGGCCGGCGCGCGCCGGTGTGGCGCTCCGGAGCCGCGATCACCGTTGTGATGGCCGCCGCCGGCTACCCGGGAGCGCCCCGGCTGGGCGACCCCATCCGCGGGCTGGCCGCCGCGGGGAAGCTGGCGGGCGTCGACGTCCTGCACGCCGGCACCAGGCGGGATGACGAGGGAACCGTCGTCTCCGCGGGCGGGCGGGTGTTGTCCGTCACGGCGATCGGTTCCAACCTGGAGTCCGCGCGAGGATCGGCCTACGAGGCCATTAGTCGGATCTCGCTGCCCGGTGCCCAGTACCGGACCGACATCGGCGACCCCGCCCGGCTGCGGCACGCGGCGGACGTCCGCCGGGCCGGTCCGGCCCAGCTCCCCGACGACGAGGAGAAGTGAACAGCATGTCCCCCACCAGCACCCCCAGCCGGCCCAAGGTCGCGGTCGTCTACGGCTCCGCGTCCGACGCGGCGACCATGAGCAAGGCCGGCGCGACCCTCGGCCGGTTCGGCGTCGAGTTCGAGGAGGCGGTGCTCTCCGCGCACCGCGCGCCGCGCACTCTGGCCGACTGGGTGGACGGGCTGCGCGACCGGGGCGTCGCCGTGGTCATCGCCGGCGCGGGGCTCGCCGCGGCCCTGCCGGGCACCGTCGCCGCGCTCACCACGCTGCCGGTCATCGGCGTCCCGATCTCCGGCGGCGCCCTGGACGGGATGGACTCGCTGCTCGCCATCGCGCAGATGCCGCCGGGCGTCGCCGTGGCCACCGTCGGGCTGAACAACGCCACCAACGCGGCGGTGCTCGCCGTCCAGATCCTGGCCGTCTCCGACCCGGACCTGGCCGCGAAGCTCGCCACCTACAAGGACGACTTCGAGAAGGCCGCGGCCGACGGCCTCGCCCGCGCCGGGGCCTCCGCGTGATCGAGCGGTACACCCTCCCGGAGATAGGCCGGGTCTGGTCGGAGGCACACAAGTACGAGCTGTGGTGCGAGGTCGAGGTCCTGGTCCTGGAGGCGCACGCCGCCGCCGGGCGGGTTCCGGCGGACTCGGTGGAGCCGGTCCGCCGGGCGCCCGCGCCGACGCCGGCCGCCGTCGCCGAGATCGAGGCCGTCACCCAGCACGACGTGATCGCGTTCCTCACCGCCTGGGCCGACCAGACCGAGCCGCGTTCCGCGGCCGCCTACGTGCACTTCGGCATGACGTCCTCGGACCTGCTCGACACGGCCCTGGCCTGCCAGCTCGTCGAGGCGACCGACATCGTGCTGGCCAAGGCGGACAGGCTCGTCGCCGCGCTGCGCGACCTGGGCCTGGCCCACCGGACGACGCTGCGGGTCGGGCGCACGCACGGCATCCACGGCGAGCCGACCGTGTTCGGCCACCGGGTCGCGGACCTCGCGTTCGGCATGGCGCGGTGCCGGGACCGGCTGCGCGCGGCGCGTACCGACATCGCCATCGCCAAGATCTCCGGCGCGGTCGGCACCTACTCGAACATCGAGCCGGACGTCGAGCAGTACGTCGCCGAGAAGCTCGGCCTGACCGCGGCCCCGGTCGCCACCCAGGTCGTGCTGCGCGACGGGGTCGCCAGCTGGGTCGCGGCGCTCGCCGGGCTCGCGACGCTGTGCGAGACGGTGGCGCTGGAGGTCCGGCACGGCCAGCGGACGGAGATGCGCGAGCTGTCCGAGCCGTTCGGGAAGGGCCAGAAGGGCTCGTCCGCGATGCCCCACAAGAAGAACCCGATCATGTCGGAGCGGATCGCGGGCCTCGCCAGGATCGTCCGGGCGCAGTACGTGCCGATCCTCGAAGGCGTGCCGCTCTGGCACGAGCGCGACATCTCACATTCCTCGACCGAGCGCATCGCGCTGCCCGACGCCTCGATCGGGGTCGATTACCTGCTGAACCTGACGACCCGCCTGGTGACCGGCCTGGTCGTCGACGCCGACCGGATGCGGGCCAACCTGGACGCCACCGGCGGGCTGGTCTACACGTCCGCCGTGCTGCTGGAGCTGGTCGAGACCGGGTTGTCCCGCGAGGACGCCTACGCCGTGACCCAGGCGGCCGCGATGGAGACCTGGCAGACCGGCGTGCCGTTCCGGGAGACGTTGCGCAAGCACGCCGCCGACCGCGGTCTCCCGCTGGACGAGCCGCGGCTGGACGAGGTGAGCCGGCCGGAGCGGTATGTCGAGCGACTCGCTCCGGTCTTCGACCGGCTGGCCGCCCTCGTCTGAGCCGCTCCCTGCGCGCCGGCCCTCGTGACGCCGATGGCGATGCCACCGCCGCGGGGGCCGGGGCGCGACCCCGGGCCACGTGCTGTCGGGATGATGACAGCGTCCCCTGGAAATCCGCGTCAAACTCGGGACACTTTGGCGCCGTCGGCACGGACGTGCCCGGCGCCGGCGTGTCTGGCAGCTCCGGAATCGTGACCGATCCGTCGGCTTCGCGCGGCCGACGGGTGGATCGCGACCGCCCGCTCCGAACAACGTCGGAGAGCGCTCGCGTTGTCACGGTCCGTCGCGTTATGAGTCGAAGACGATCCATCAATCGACAATGGTCCGCGGACGGTTCGACAACGCAGTAGTAGCCGGGGCGAATCTCCACGCTTGCGGACGCGCAACGCGCACGAGGAGTGACCGTTAGTCCTGTACGATCCCCCCTCGTTCGCACTCGCACCCGTGTGCGACCATGAGGCCCGTACTTGGCCTGCATCCACGAGGTCCGTACTTGGCCCGATTGACACAGCCGGATCTATTGCCACCTCGGCCGCCGCGTCCAGTGGGGGAGACATCATCTTGTCGGGACTACTTGACCAAGGGTCGGTCTTCGTCGCGGGGCACCGGGGGCTGGTCGGCAGCGCGATCACCCGACGGCTGCGCGGCGCCGGGATCGACGTGATCACCCGCGGCCGGGAAGAGCTCGATCTGACCGACACGGTCGCGGTCTCCCGGTTCTTCGACGAGGTGCGCCCCGGGGCGGTTGTTCTGGCGGCCGCCAAGGTCGGCGGAATCATGGCCAACGCGACCCAGCCGGTCGAGTTCCTCGAGAACAACCTGCACATCCAGCTGAATGTCATCTCGTCGGCCTGGCGCGCGGGCACCGAGAAGCTGCTCTTCCTCGGCTCCAGCTGCATCTACCCGAAGTTCGCGGCTCAGCCGATCACGGAGGACGCACTGCTGACCGGCCCGCTCGAGCCGACCAACGAGGCGTACGCCATCGCGAAGATCGCCGGGATCACGCAGATCCAGTCCTACCGTCGGGAATACGGCGCGCATTACGTGTCCGCCATGCCGACGAACGTCTATGGGCCGGGCGACAACTTCGACCTTGAAACCTCCCACGTGCTGCCGGCGCTCATCCACCGTTTCCATCTCGCGACCGAACGGGGAGACAGCGAGGTGACCCTGTGGGGTTCGGGTACTCCGCGCCGGGAGTTCATCCACGTCGACGACCTCGCCGACGCCTGCGCCACGATTCTCGAAAAGTACGACGACCCGGCTCCGATCAATGTTGGGACGGGCACGGACGTCACGATTCGGGAACTGGCTGAGCTGGTCGCCGACGTCGTCGGTTTCACCGGCACGATCAATTTCGACCCGGCGAAGCCGGACGGCACCCCGCGCAAGCTGCTGGACGTCAGCAAGCTGGAGGGGCTGGGCTGGAAGCCGAGCATCTCGCTGCGTGACGGAATCGAGTCGACGTTCGCGTGGTGGAAGAGCTCCGGGCAGGTCGCCCGCGGTCGTGTGACCGTGGACGCGTAGCAGGGCGAGAACCACGTCACATGGCGCGCGCCCAGCCTCGGTCCAGGCCGGCGGCGGCCGACACCCGGCCGGCCGCGGGCTCACGGGGCGCGAGTCTCCGTGGGCGCAGCCACTGTCGGGGCTATCGCGCGTTCGGTGTTGATTATGGGCGGGCCGGGACCCTTCATTGGGCGAGCATGACCATCCCGCCCGCCAGCCCGAGGTCAGCGGCGACACCGGTGCTATTGTTTTCAGAAGCCGTTTGATCGGGGACGACATGACTAAAGTCGCGCTTGTTACGGGCGTCACGGGGCAGGATGGCTCCTACCTCTGCGAGCTTTTGTTGCAGAAGGGTTACGAGGTCCACGGCCTCGTCCGCCGCTCGTCCAGCTTCAACACCGCGCGTATCGATCACCTGTACCAGGACCCGCACGAAGACGGGCGCAAGCTGGTGCTGCACCACGCGGACCTCGACGACGGCCTGAGCCTGGTGAACATTCTCCGGGAGACCGGGCCGAGCGAGGTGTACAACCTCGGCGCGCAGAGTCACGTGCGGGTCTCCTATGACACACCGCTCTACACCGCGAACGTGACCGGTGTGGGTGCGCTGCGGATCCTGGAAGCGGTTCGCGCGAGCAACCTGGACATCCGCGTGTACCAGGCGTCCTCGTCGGAGATGTTCGGCTCGACGCCGCCGCCCCAGAACGAGGAGACGCCGTTCCACCCGCGCAGCCCGTATGCCTGCGCCAAGGTCTACGCGTACTGGTCGGCGGTCAACCACCGCGAGTCGTACGGGATGTACGTCTCGAACGGAATCCTGTTCAACCACGAAAGCCCCCGCCGCGGCGAGACGTTCGTCACGCGGAAGATCACTCGTGCGGTCGCGCGCATTCAGGCTGGGCTCCAGAAGGAGCTGTACCTCGGCAATCTCGACGCGACCCGCGACTGGGGGTACGCGCCCGAGTACGTCAATGCGATGTGGATGATGCTGCAGGCGCCGGAGCCGGACGACTACGTGGTCGCGACCGGCACCACGTATTCGGTCAGGGAGTTCTGCCAGGTCGCGTTCGGCCACGTCGGGCTGAACTGGGAGGACTACGTTCGGTTTGATCCGAAGTACACCCGCCCGGCCGAGGTCGACGCGCTGATGGGTGACGCCAGCAAGATCAGGACCAACCTGGGGTGGAAGCCCGAGGTGAACTTCGAAGAACTCGTACAGATCATGGTTGACGGAGACATCCAGCTGCTCGAGGACGAGCGGTCGGGTCGACTCGTGCGCGTCGACCGGTAGGACTGCGGACCAATTGTTATTGGGTGAGTCGGCCGTCACGTAGCGTCCCATCGAGGTCCCACGGGCGGCCAGCGAACTCACCTTAGGCACCCACCGAGTCGCCAACCGACGTACACCTCCGGCCAGCCCGTCGGGCCGGCCGGCGGGTGTTGGTGCCCCTCGACCACACTGTTATCCTGGTACGAAGTGCGCGACTGACCGGGAATCGCCCCAAATCGACGTCGGACAGCTTGTAGCCAGCACAGCAAGCACGGCCGACCGGCGGCAGGCACAGCAGGCGAAAGTGCCGCATCCGTCACGATCCTTTTGGGCTATGCGTTTCCTGTGAGGTCACTGGTCCTTTGTTGGTGTCGGTGTGTGTGAGCCGCGCCGCCTGATATTTATGACGGGTGCCATGTCACGGGGGCAACGAGTAAGGAGTGTCGCTGTGCTGGAAGGGGGCACCGAGCCGAGGACGGCGACCGGCACGCGTCGCTCCGCCCCCGTGATCCGGGAAGCCAGCTGCTGCGGCGTACGTATCACGGCCTGCTCGTTTGAGGACGCGGTCGCCGCGGTCATCGGTATTCCGGCCAAGGGCGACGACGAGGCGCCCGTTACCGACGCCGGCTCGGCGATCCACCTCTGCAACGCGTACACCCTCGCGCTGGCGGACCGCGACGCCAGGTTGAAGAGCACTCTCAACACGGCCCGGTTCAACTTCCCTGACGGTTGGCCGGTCGCCCGGCTGACCCGCCAGCGGACCCGGCTGTCCGAGGCGAACAGCCAGAAGATCAGCGGCCCGGACCTGTTCCAGGCGGTGCTGTCCGCCGGCCGCGATCATGATGTGAAGCACTATTTTCTGGGCTCCACGCCCGAGGTCCTTGAGGCGCTCGAGCGGTCGGTGCGCAAGGCCTACCCGGGCGTCCAGATCGCCGGAGTGGAAAGCCCTCCGTTCCGCGAGCTGACCCCCGACGAGCGGGCCGAGCAGCGGCTGCGGATCATCGCGTCCGGCGCGGACCTGGTCTGGGTCGGGCTTGGCACGCCCAAGCAGGACTGGGAGGTCGAGCGGCTCGCCGCCGAGATTCCCGCGGTGTTCCTCGCGGTCGGCGCGGCCTTCGACTTCCTGGCCGGCCTGAAGCCGCGGGCCCCGCGCTGGATGGGCGACTACGGCGTCGAGTGGATCTTCCGGCTGGTGAGCGAGCCCAAGCGGCTCTGGAAGCGCTACCTCGTCGGCAACCCGCAGTTCATCCTCTCGGTCCTCCGCAACCGCGGCCACTGAAGACGACCTGATCGTCGTTTTGGCCCTCCGCGGTCGCGATCGACGTCAGATCACAACCGCCAGCGGGCCAAAACGACGATCTAGGTGCGACGGCGCGCGACGAGGGCCGTTCGGGCGCTAGGCGTCGTCGTTGAGCAGGCCTTCGAGGTAGGTGCCGTAGCCGCTCTTGGAGAGCGGTCGCAGCAGCTCGGCGAGTTGGGCGTCGGTGATGAAGCCCTCTCGCCAGGCGACCTCCTCGACACAGCCGATCTTCAGGCCCTGCCGCTCCTCGATCACCTGGACGAACTGGGCCGCCTGCATCAGTGAGTTGAACGTCCCGGTATCCAGCCACGCCGTGCCGCGGTCCAGCAGGTGCACGCCCAGCCGGCCGCGGTCGAGATACGCCTGGTTGACGGCGGTGATCTCCAGCTCGCCTCGGGCGCTCGGCTGCGTCTGGGCCGCGATCTCCAGCACGTCGTTGTCGTAGAAGTACAGCCCGGTCACGGCGAAGCTCGACTTCGGCTTCGCCGGTTTCTCCTCGATCGAGACGGCGCGCCGGTCGACGTCGAACTCGACGACGCCGTACCGCTCCGGGTCCGAGACGTGGTAGGCGAAGACGATGCCGCCCACCGGGTCGGTGTAGCCCTTGAGCTGCTCGCCCAACCCGACCCCGTAGAAGATGTTGTCACCGAGGATGAGGCAGACCTTGTCGGTGCCGACGAAGTCCGCGCCGACGATGAAGGCCTCCGCGAGCCCCCGCGGCTCGGCCTGCACCGCGTACTCGAAGCGGCAGCCCAGCCAGCTGCCGTCCCCCAGCAGGCGTTGGAACTGCGCCTGGTCGGCTGGCGTCGTGATGACCAGAATTTCCCGGATACCGGCGGCCATCAGGGTGGAAAGAGGGTAGTAGATCATCGGCTTGTCGTAGACCGGCATCAGCTGTTTCGACACCGCCCGGGTGATCGGATACAGCCGCGAACCTGTTCCACCGGCAAGAATGATGCCCTTCACGGGCCCAGCCTAGCCGTGTCCACTCTGCTGCCGTTGGATCGTTTCGACGGCCTTCGTCCCGACCTGTCGACAGCGGCGCGGGATGCCCTCGCAAGGCGCGCGCCGCCCGGACGGACACCCCGGCGGCCACGGGTACCGACCGGCGCTCACGGGCCATTCCACCACCCCAACCTGCCTCTCCCTGCCAACTCCCAGGGCACACAGGTGAATCAACGGCCGAAGGCGTGCAGGTGGCCCGACCACCCCGTGACGTCGCGGGCACCGGCGGTGCCGACAGGAGTCCGCCGCGGGCTTACCACCTGCCCACATGTGCCAACATGGGTGCACCTGCCGGCTTCGGGAAGATCGGGGGAAAATGATCGTGTCTGGAGCGGGCAGGCCAGCGCGGGCCGCATCCCCGGCCAGCGCCGCGTACGGCTAGCCCCGAGGTCTCGAATGGACGCCAGAGAGTTCCCCGACCCACCGACCGAGGACCCGAACGGGCCACGGCGGTGGGTGAAGCCGCAGGTCAGCCTGGCCAGCGCGGCGGACCCGTCGACCACGACGGTGATCCGGCGTACCGGGAGTCGCCGGCACACCGCCCGCGGCCGCGCCGTCACGGGCCAGGAGGCCACCACCGCGGGTTTCGGGGCTGCTGGCGTGACCGCGCCGGACGCGGTCACGGACGGCCCCCAGACGCCATCCGGGGAGTCGGACAGCGGCTGGAAGCCGTCGGGCTCCAGGCGCGGCGGGGCGGCCGTTGACGGCGCTACGGGCCCGGCCGGGCCGGATGACCCAGAAGGCCTGGGAGGCCGGCGGATCGGCGGCGCGCGGCGCCGCCGGCCGGGGTCCCGCCGTCGCTGGCCCCTGGTGGTCGGTGGCATCGCCGTGCTGCTGATCGCGTGTGGGGCCGTGCTGGCCTACCAGGTGCTGAAGGTGAAGTCCGACCTGGCCAGCACGTCCAACGACCTCACCGCCGTGCAGGACGCCGCGACGTCCGGCGACATCCCGGCCGCCAAGGCCCGGCTCTCGCGCGTCATCGACTCCGCCCACGCCGCCCGCTCGCACTCGGCCGGGCCGGTCTGGTGGGCCGCGTCCTACATCCCGTTCGCCGGGCCGAACCTCAGGACCTCTCGCCAGTTGGTGTTATCGCTCGCCGACCTCGCGGACGGCCCGCTGACCGACATGGTCTCGGTCTCGGACACGATCAGCCCGGACAGTCTGATCAAGGACAGCACGATCGACGTGCCGACCCTGGTGAAGGACCGCCCGACCCTGCTGCGCGCCGCCGCCGGCGTCGCCACGGTCGACAAGCGGATGCAGAGCCTGCCGTCGGACCACCTCGTCGGCCCGGTCGCGACCGCCCGTACCCAGGCCGTTACCAAGATCGCCAAGCTGGACAAGCTGCTGTCCGGCATGGCCGACGCGCTCACCGTCGGCCCGGAGATGCTCGGCGCCAACGGCCCGCGAACGTACTTCCTGGCGTTCCAGAACAACGCGGAGATCAAGGCGACCGGCGGCCTGCTCGGCGTCTACGGCATCCTGACCGCGGACCACGGCAAGATCAACCTGGTGCACACCGGCTCGAACGACGAGCTGAAGAACTTCAAGGTGCCCGTGGTCGACTTCGGGCCCGAGTACAACGCCAACTACGGCACCCTCTTTCCCGGCGCGCTGTGGTCCAACGGCAACTCCAGCCCGAACTTCCCGTACGCCGGCCAGACCTGGGCGACGATGTATGAGCGCCAGACCGGCACGCACATCGACGGCGTCATCGGCGTCGACCCGGAGATGCTCGCCGACCTCGTACGGGCGACCGGGCCGATCACGCTCTCCAGCGGGCAGAAGGTCGACGGCGACTCCGTCGCCAAGCTGGTCGAGGTCGACGCCTACGCCGACTTCCACGACGACACGACCAACTCCGACGAGCGGTCCGCCCGGAAGGACTTCCTGAAGGAGGTCGCCGACACCGCGTTCCACACGGCACTGAGCAGCGACGTCAAGCCGAAGCCGCTGGTGACCGAGCTGAACACCGCGGCCAAGGGCGGTCACCTGCAGATCTGGACGCCGATCGCGTCCGAGATGACCATCCTGCGCAAGGGCGGGCTGACCGGCGAGGTGTACCAGGGAACCGCGCCGTACGCCGGCGTCGTCCTCAACAACGTCTCCGGTGCGAAGCTGGAGTACTACCTGCAGCGCAACGTCAGCTACACCCTCGGTTCCTGCACCGCCGGCCGGCGACCCGGGCAGATCCAGATCGGCCTGACGAACCTGGCCCCGGCTGGCCTGCCACGGTTCGTCTGGCAGCGGATCGACGCTCCCCCCGGCTCCTATCCGCGGGGCCAGGAGGCGCTGCAGCTGTCGGTCTATCTGACCGACGGCGCGAAGCTGGTGAACGTCATGGTCAACGGGAAGGCCGTCAACTTCACCCGCGGCACGGAGCTCGGCCACCCGAGAATCCAGATGTGGGTCTTCCCGACCCCCGGCCAGCCGTTGACCATCACCGTCAACACCGACGAACCGGCCACCTCGGCGAAGCCCATCGTTCCGGCGCAGCCGATGGCCCGCCCACAACAGACCACGATCAAGGCCGCCGCCTGCCCGGCCGGCTAGTAAGGCCCCATCGACCGGACACCGACGGTCCCACGGCGGTCCTCGGCCGGAGACCGTGCGCCTCAGCCGGAACCGCCGGCCCCTGTGGGCTCGGCCAGTCCGGCCGGCCACCGCGCGGCCCAGCCGGTCCTCGGCCGGAACGGCCGGTCCTCGGCCGGAACGGCCAGCCGCGATGCGACGCGGCCGGATCGTCTTCCGCCCAATCGCGGTCCGGCGCCCCACGACCGCCGTTTCTCCGACGGCCTCCCGCCCGTCACGAGCGATCGCCGAGAGCGCCCCGGCGCCCGAGGCGTTCCGCGGAACGCCAGACCTCCGCGCTCCACCGTGCGGTTGATCTCCGCGTTCCGCGGAACGGGTGACCTTCGCGTCCCGCCGTGCGGGAGACCTCCGCGCTCCGCGGAACGGACGATCTCCGCGTGGTCGGCCTGGGTCGGACGCGCGGCGTTGGTCTCTGTGACGTGCTCAGGGGGCGCGCGAGCCGGTACGGTCGGGACCATGCCGCTCACCCATGTGGAGTTCGCCGGACTCACCCACCTTGGCTCCGGCAAGGTCCGCGAGCTGTTCGCGGTCGGCGACGACGCCGTGCTCCTGGTCGCCAGCGACCGGATCTCGGCGTTCGACGTGATCCTTCCGACCGAAATCCCCGACAAGGGCGCGGTGCTCACCGGCCTGTCGCTGTGGTGGTTCGACCAGCTCGCCGATCTCGTGCCGTCCCATGTCATCAGCTCGAACGTCGACGAGTACCCCGACGAGCTCCAGCCGTACGCCGAGCAGCTGCGTGGCCGCTCCATGCTGTGCCACCGCCTCGACATGGCTCTCGTCGAGTGCGTCGCCCGGGGCTACCTGACCGGAAGCGGTCTCAAGGACTACGTGCGCACCGGCGCCGTCAGCGGTCACACCCTGCCGGAGGGCCTGGTCGACGGCTCGAAGCTGCCGCACCCGATCTACACCCCGTCGACGAAGGCTCCGATCGGCGAGCACGACGAGAACATCAGCCGCGCCGACGCCGCGACCCGGATCGGCGACGATCTCGCCGCCGAGCTGGAGAAGCTCACCCTGCAGATCTTCGGCCGGGCCAGCGACCTGGCGGCCGAGCGCGGGATTCTGCTCGCCGACACGAAGTTCGAGTTCGGCCACGACCCGGCCGGCGTGCTGCGGCTCGGCGACGAGGTCCTCACCCCCGACTCGTCCCGCTTCTGGCCGGCGGACTCCTGGGCGCCCGGCGGCGCGCAGCCCTCGTACGACAAGCAGTTCATCCGCGACTACCTGGTCAACACGGGCTGGGACAAGGTCTCCCCGGCGCCCGAGCTGCCGGATGACATCGTCTTCTCGACCCGGTCCCGCTACGTCGAAGCCTACGAACGCCTCACCGGCATCTCCTTCGCCGACTACCTGGCTACTTCCTAAGCAGGACGCACGACGGCCCGGCTCCCCGAGGGGAACCGGGCCGTCGGCATTTGCGGCAGGCTAGGCCATCGAGTCGGCGGGGGCCTTGGCGGCGTTCGGGTCGAACACCAGGACGGCGCCCTCGGGGATCTCGCCGCTGTCGTACTGGGCGACGACCTCCGCGGGCATCGCAGCCTGGTCGCTGC
The DNA here is from genome assembly GCF_000166135.1 of Pseudofrankia inefficax. Classification (NCBI taxonomy): domain Bacteria; kingdom Bacillati; phylum Actinomycetota; class Actinomycetes; order Frankiales; family Frankiaceae; genus Pseudofrankia; species Pseudofrankia inefficax. The sequence goes on along the minus strand of NC_014666.1, from coordinate 254,802 downwards.
CGCGCCGGAAGTCGCGCAGGCTGGTGCCCTCGCACTGGGTGTCGACGTTCGGCGCCGAGCGACCGGCCCGCAGGTCGGCGACGTTCACCGTGCGGAAGTCGATGCTGAACCGGGTGCGGCCGGAGGTGTTCGGCACGGTCGAGTGCATCTGCGCGGCCGAGAAGCCGATGACGCTGCCGACCGGGCACACGACCCGGATCTGCGGGTCGACCTGGACTGGCTCGCGCGGGCCGGGCTGCTTGCGGGTGTCCTTGGCGACGTGCTGCGCGGCCTGCGCCCGGCCGGTCGCGTTGTAGACGTAGTAGTTGAACTCCTCGGACCCGTTGCTGATCCCGGAGCTCCAGTAGTGCGGGTGGAACGCCATCGACGACTCGGACTCGAAGTCGTAGATCGGCAGCCACCAGTTGATCTGCGCCAGCGGCGCGGACCACCAGACATCCCGGTGCAGCGGGAACGCGTAGCCGACGCCGGCCGTCAGGTACCCGTCGGAGGTCGCCCCACGCAGCCGGGGAACGTCGATGTAGGTCTCGTCCAGGTCGGAGCCGAGCCCGCTGACCACGTCGGCGATCAGGCCCTTGGTCTTCGGGTGGTGGATGAACTTCGGCTTCAGCGGGCCGAAGATCTCCACGAACTTCTCGACGGGCAGTTCGTGCTGGGCCACCACCGGGTCGTACGGCGCGAACGCGTCCTCGATGAGCTCGCGGGCGAAGTCCACCAGCGCCTGAACGGCCGGGGACGGGGACGTCACGAACAGGTCGCCGCCGTACAGCCGCTCCCGCCGGCGCTCGTCGGGCATTCTGGAATCGGTGAAGACGGTCGTCATCGTTGTCCTAGGTGGTAGCGGTCCTTGGTGGTCGGGCGGTCGGCCGCCACCGGGACGGCACAGCCGACAAGGTTTTCGATCCAGTTCGCGTCGCCGACGAACGGTGAGGAAGCACGACGGCGTGGAACAGCCAGAGTCAGGGACGTCCCTCGGCACCATCGCCACGAGTGACGGTGAGAATGCATTCAAGAATGTTGGAGCGCATCAGGCCCTTCTACACGCCTGTCCAGGCGCTCACCGCGTCGGCGCGGTGACACCTGACCGACCCGCCGCCCGGCCACGGATCATGGCCTGTCAGACAGGTCGCGACGATGCTCCCATGCGTGCTCTGACCAAGGATGCCCCAGGGTGGGCGGTGGCGCAATAGGTATTGCCTTGACGGTTTGACTCCAAGTGTGTCATAGAGCCGACTGCCTCGATCGGGCGGGTCGTTCGGCATGAGCGCATCGTGCGACCCGGCGCACCGGACCTGTGACCAGCGGATCTTCCTGGCCGGGCCGGCCGGGGAAAGCAGGATTGACGATCAGCTAACTGGCACGGAAGGGCCGTGTGGAATCCGCGTCGCGGCCGTTGCGGTCGACCTTGATCAAGGCCTGGAGAATGCGTCCGGCGTCACCCAAAAGGCTCTCGCTACGAGAGGGTTCGGGCGCCGGTAACGCCGAGAAAACGTCTGCCGCTAACGAACCCGTTCGCGGCTGAGAAGGATGCCAATCCGCTGTCGGGTCACCCCGAAGAACTGTCCGATGCGCTCGTGGGTCCAGCCCTCGGCGGCCAGCGCGGTCGCCTCCGCCCGGCGGAAGCGCCCGGCCGCCGACGACAGCCGGTCCAGGACGTCGCTGAGGCTCTCGACGATCAGCGGCCGTTCCTCGGCCTCGACGATCACCCGGTAGAGGTCGCCGCCGACCCGGCGGTGCTCGATCTCGTCCGCCCGCCGACGGACCCGCTCCAGCTGGGCGATCGTGTCATCGATGACGGCGACCAGATGGCGCAGTTCGGCGATCGTCTCGTCGTTGGCGTCCACGATGCCCATTCTGGGGTACCGGCCGAGCGACGGGCGCGATTCGCCGATCACGCCGGCCTGCGGCGGGATCACCGGGCGGATGGGGCCTTCCACGCCCGTCGGATCGCCGGTCAGGTCCCTGGTCAGCAGGACCGCTGGAAGACAAGCGCCTTGATGAGCGCGCCCCACTCGTACACGATCGTCTTGGGCCAGTTGTCTCGGCCGGGCGAGACGCCCTTGATCTCAACCTGCCCCTGGTAGCAGCGCTCGACCCGGATCCGGGCCCGCGTCTCCTGCGGCCGGCCGGTGACCACGATCACCTTTTTCCAGCCGTGCTCGGTGGCCAGCCGCTCGGTCGCCTCGGCCTCGCCGCGGGTGGTCGCCGGGGTGGGCACGAAACAGAACACCTGGACACCGGAGATCGTCGGGAGCGACTTCTGGCAGAACGTCAGGTCCTGCGTCGAGACGGCGACGACCGGCGCGTAGCCGTGGCCGGCCAGCCAGAAGGTCGTGTACTTCCGGCCGCCGATCCCGTCGAACATGACGATCGCGTCGGCCTTCGTCAGCGAGTCCGCCTTCGGGAAGACGAACAGCCGCAGCGTGGCGGCCAGGAGACCCACGACCAGGACGAGAACGAGCCCGACGACAACGAGCCAGCCGCGCCGCAGGCGGCGGAATCGTCGGAAGATCCCGGCTCGCTCCACCGCGGGCGCCGGCTCTGGCTCCGCGACGCCGTCCTCCACCGCGGGCGCCGTGGCGCCATTGGCCACGGCAGGTTTCGGGGGCTCGCCGGACTCGTCCGGCTCGGTCGGCTGCGGGCCGACGGCGGCCGCCGCCCGGTCCGTCATCGCAGCACCGGCGGGCCACCCGCGAGATAGTCGGTGATCCGCTGCCGGCCGCTCTCGTGGAAGTCGAGGGCGTCGAGGTCCTCGAACGCGACGAACGCGACGTCCAGCGACTCCTCGCTGGCCCGCAACTCGCCGCCGACGATCGTGCAGGCGCAGCAGATGGTGAACTCCTGGCGGCGCTCACCGTCCGCGTAGACCATCACATGGCTTGGGTTCGAGTAGACCCCGACGATCCGGTCGACCCTGACGTCGAGGCCGGTCTCCTCGTGGATCTCGCGGACGACGCAGTCCTCGAACCACTCGCCGATCTGCATCCCGCCGCCGGGGATGCCCCACTTGCCGTTGTCACGGCGGCGTTCGAGCAGAAAGCGTCCCTGGTCGTCGACGACGATCGCGCTGCCGCCGACGACCAGGGAGTTGGCTAGCTTCGCCTCAGGCGCTCCGGCTGCGACCGCCTCCCGATGTTGCTGGGAGTACTCCCTCCACACCACCGGGATCGCGGCCTTTCCGTCTGAATGGACGACTCGACCCTCACGTTACAGGAGGTCAGACTTCCTTCAGTTCGGTGGTGACGCCGAGCTTCTTCAGCTCGTCCCCGATCTCGCCCAGGTAGATCGGGTTCATGACGATCACGAGCTCGGGCTTGTCCTCGACGAGCCGCTCCGGCCCGACGATCAGGTGCCCGCTGCCGGCCATGTACTTCCCGTGCTTGTACGGGTTGATGTCCACGGCGTAGTCGACCAGCTTGCTCGCCTCGCCGAGGCCGGCGAAGAACGACACGCCCTTGGAGCCGGAGCCCCAGATCGCGACGCGCCCGCCCCGGGCCCGGACCGCGCGGATCTCGTCCGCCCAGTTGTCCAGGCTGGAGTTGACCTTCTGCTCGAAGGGCGCCAGCGCCGCGGCGAGCCGGGCGATGTCGTCCTCGATCTCCAGCGGCTCACCGGGGGCCGGCACGGTCGACGGCCTGGCCTCGATCACCAGGTACTGGTCGTCGTACTCCCGCGTGACCTCGAGCACCTCGAAGCCGGTCGCCCGGAACAGCCGGGCCAGCGAGCCGGCCGAGAAGTACGTGCAGTGCTCGTAGTAGACGTCCCAGTAGGCGGCGTCCTCAAGGATGCGCAGCACGTCCGGCAGCTCGAACAGCACGATTGTGTCGGGCTGGTCGCCGATGGCCTCGCGGATGTTGCGCATGAAGTCGCCGACCGGCGAGATGTGCTCAAGCGTGTGCCGGCAGACGACCGCGTCGGCCTTCAGGTGGTTGTAGCTCGGGCTGTAGTAGTCGGCGATCCAGGTGAGCTTGCCCTCAAGCTCGGGGGCGATCCGCTCGGGGTGCACGCCCGGGTCGATGCCGATCCCGGTGCCCGCGCCCTGCTCGATCATGTTGACCAGGAACTCGCCCTTGCCGCAGCCGATCTCCAGGACCGACTTGCCGTGCAGGTCGTACTTGTCGACCCACCGCTTCGCCAGGTCACGGGCGAACTCGCGGAAGAACGCCGAGAACGCCTGGGTCTCCTCGTACTTCTCCGAGTAGGCGGCGAGGTGGCCGTCGTAGTCGGTGTTGAAGACGAAGGCACAGTCGTCGCAGAACGAGATCCGCAGGTCCCCCTTGGGGAACGCCAGGGCCTCTTCCTCGGAGTCCATCAGCAGGCAGCTGTGCGACGCGACCCGGTCCTTGGCGTAGAACGGGGTCAGGTTCGCCCCGCCGCACGCCGGGCAGCGGTCGATGCTCGTCATGGCACGATCCTCGGGCTCGGGACGGGAACGATGAACTTGCCGCCCCGCCGCAGGTACTCGTCCTGTTGCTTCATGATCTCGTCGGCGAAGTTCCAGGCGAGCAGCAACACGTAGTCCGGCTGCTCGTCGAGCAGCGCCGCCGGGTCCTTGATCGGCAGGTGCACACCGGGCATGTAGCGGCCCTGCTTGTGCACGTTGCGGTCGACCACGAAGTCCACCAGGTCGGTGCCGATCCCGACGTAGTTGACCAGCGTGCTGCCCTTGGCCGCGGCGCCGTAGGCGGCGATCTTCTTCCCGTCCGCCTTCAGCGAGCCGAGCAGGCCGAGCAGCTCGGTCCGGATTCCCTCGACCGCGACGCCGAAGTCGGCGTAGTAGTCGAAGGTCGTCATGCCCTTGGCCTGCTCGTCCGCCAGGTACTCCTTGACGGTGTCGCTGACGTTCTCCTTCGGCCCGAGGTGCCAGCGCAGCGTGCCGCCGTGCAGATCGGCGAAGTACTCGACGTCGTTGAGGAACAGCCCGTTGCGGCGGGCGAGCGCGTCCACCGCGGTGCACGAGTAGTAGCAGAAGTGCTCGTGGTAGATCGTGTCGAACTCGCGGTGCTCGATCAGGTCGCGCACATACGGGTTCTCGACGGTGATCAGGCCGTCCTCAGCGACGAGCAGCGCCATGCCGGCGACGAAGTCGTTGAGTTCGGGCACGTGCGCCATCACGTTGTTCGCGATGATGACGTCCGCGTGACCCTTCTCCGCGACGATCCGGCGGGCGAGCTCGGTCCCGAAGAACTCCGCCCAGGTCGGCACGCCGACCTCGGTGGCCGCGGCGGCCTGGTCCGGCGCCGGGTCGACGCCGAGCACCGGGACACCGGCCTCGACGAAGTTGCGCAGCAGGTAGCCGTCGTTGCTCGCGATCTCGACGACCAGGCTGTCGGCGCCCAGCCCGCGCTTGGCGATCAGGCCGAGCGCGTGGTCACGGGAGTGCTGGAGCAGGTATGGCGAGAACGACGAGAAGTACAGGTAGTTGTCGACGAAGAGCGCCTCGGGCGGCACTTCCTCGGTGATCTGCACCAGCGAGCAGTTCGGGCAGAACGCGACGGGCAGCGGGAAGTGCCCCTCCGGCCCGGCGAGGTTCTCCTCGGTGACGAGAGCGTCCGCCAGCGGCGTCGCACCGAGGTCGAGGAACGGCTTCAGCCCAGCGGCCCCGCAGGACCGACAGCCAAGGTCGCTCACGCCGACGCCCCAGGGGCCGTGAACTTCAGCGACGTGTCGATCGTCCCCGCGTCGATCAGCTCCTGGATGCGCCGGATCCGCTGGAAGCGGGCGCCTTCCAGGTCGGCCTTGGTGAGGGCCTCGTTGACGAAGGTCGAGTACAGCTCCTCGACGCCCTTGCGGACCGTCCAGACCGGCTCGAACGACGGGAAGGTGTCGGCGAAGCGGTCGCAGTTGACCCGGTAGTTGCGCAGGTCGGGGCCGGCGGAGTCCGCGAACGAGATCTTGCTGTTCGGCACGATCTCCTCGACGATCTCGGCGACCTCGCGGATGCGGTAGTTCTCGGCGGTGCGACCGACGTTGTAGGCCTCAAGGTGGATCTTCTCCACCGGGGCCTCGCAGACGGCGAGCATGGCGCGGGCGATGTCCTCGATGTGCACGAGCGGCCGCCACGGGGTGCCGTCGCTCTTCATCCGCACTTCGCCGGTGGTCAGCGCGTACCCGGTGAGGTTGTTGACGACCAGGTCGCCGCGCAGCCGGGGCGAGACACCGTAGGCCGTCGCGTTGCGCAGGAACACCGGGTGGAAGTCGTCGCTCGCCAGTTCGGCGAGGCCCTGCTCGGCCATCACCTTCGACTCGCCGTACGGCGTCACCGGCAGGAACTCGGCCGACTCGTCGATCGGGGCGTCGCCGTGCGCGCCGTAGAGGCTGCAGGACGAGGAGAAGACGAACCGGCCGACGCCGGCCTCCTTCGCCGCCCGCCCGACGGCGACGGTGCCGTGTGCGTTGATGTCGTAGGTCGTCTGGGGGTTGAGGTCGCCCAGCGGGTCGTTGGACAGGGCCGCGAGGTGGACGACCGCGTCGAAGCCCTCGAAGTGCTCCGGCTTCGCGTCCCGGATGTCGGCCCGGACCGCGGGCACAGCCTCCGGCTCGGTCCCGAGCGTGCAGTCCGCGAACAGGCCGCTGTCCAGGCCGGCGACCTCGTGGCCGGCGGCGCGGAACAGGGGAATCAGCCGCGTGCCGATGTAGCCGTCATGACCGGTGACGAGAATGCGCATCTCGTTAGTCCCAGACCTTCCATGGAGCGCTGCCGGAGTCCCAGAGCGTCTGCAGCAGCTTTCGATCACGAATGGTGTCCATGCACTGCCAGAAGCCGCTGTGCTTGTACGCCATGAGCTGGCCGTCCTTGGCCAGCTCCTCCAGCGGCTCCTTCTCGAACTGGGTCGAGTCGCCCTCGATGTAGTCGAAGATCTCGGGCTCGAGCACGAAGAAGGCGCCGTTGATCCAGCCCTCGCCGGTCTGCGGCTTCTCCGAGAACTCGGTGATCCGGTCACCGTCCATCTCGATGTGGCCGAACCGGGCCGGCGGGCGCACAGCGGTCAGCGTCGCGAGCTTCCCGTGTGACTTGTGGAACGCGAGCAGGGCGTCGAGGTCGACGTCCGCGACACCGTCACCCCAGGTGAGCATGAACGTGCCCTCGGTGCCGATCCACGGCTGAAGCCGCTTGATCCGGCCACCGGTGTTGGTCTCCAGGCCGGTCTCGACAAGGCTGACGTTCCAGTCCTCGCGCTCGGTCTCCGGCTCGTGCCACTGCACCTTGCCGTCCCGCAACGAGACCGAGACGTTTGCCGCCAGGGACGCGTAGTCGACCAGCCACCGCTTGATGTACTCGCCGCGGTAGCCGAGAGCCACCGTGAAGTCGGTCAGGTGGAAGTGGGCGTAGTACTTCATGATGTGCCACATGATCGGCTGGTTACCGATCTCCACCATCGGCTTCGGCTTGATGGCGGTCTCCTCCGCGAGCCGGGTACCGAGCCCACCCGCGAGGATGCCAATTTTCATGCTTCCCTCTCGTTCTCCTGGCGATGGGCCCGCGGTCAGCCGGAGGGCGTCCGACGCCGGTCCGCGCGACCGCCGCGTGGCGATGCCTGTCGGCCGTAATGCCGGCCGGGGACCAACGGGTTGCCTGGCCGCGGCGTCGTTGCCCGGCGAGCAGCGTCGCTGACCGGACCAAGCCGGCGGCCCCGCGCAGCCGCGGGAGCGACGGCCGTAGTGTGAACAGCAGGTGTCGCCCAGGGATCTACTGGCCGCGCCTGCAATCCCCGTGCGCCACACGGTCAAGGCGGGACCATTTACTCGGATCACAGCTACTCATAGCCACTTATCCGATGCGCGGACCAACCCCCCTCGCGCCGCCTACCAGGCCATTTCTTCGAGGGATGCTACACAACGCATTCCAGTGGACATCGGGCACCCCAGGCCCCACAGGCGGCCCACAGATCACGCTCGCGGCCCGCTGGGCGGGCTACCTGGCGCGTCCGACATCGGGAACCTAGGTGTCAGAACGTGACGGATCTCTGACGGTTGGACCGGCTGGGATGTCCGGCAAACGACAGGTCGCACGCGCCAGAGGCTCGTTAGTGATCAAAATGCTAGATTTGCCGGCATGGGGCCTCGCCTGCGCGTGGTAGACGACGTTGAGGCGCCCCACCCGATCGCCGACACTGCCCTAACGGCAGGTCCGGACGGGACGCGACCTGCGAGCGTCCGTTTCCCGGGGGGCATCGGTGTCGACGAGGTCGAAAACACCTTTAACGCCGCGAGCAGGGCTGTTCCCACCGCGGCACCCATCAGAGGCGGTGTCCCCAACCGTCGAGTCGTCGTTGCCACAAACCTTCGGTATGGCGGGATCTGATGTCCGTTCTCCCTCGACGGCCGATGTCGGCCGTCCTTCCTCCGGTCATGCTGACGCAGGCGCTGCCGACCAGCGCCTCGACCGCGCGTCCCCTCGGCGACGGCGCCGCCGGCCTGGCCCGGTCGCTGGCCGGCGCGCGGTCGGTCGGACGGGCCCTCGTCACCACCGCGCGCCAGCGGCTGGGCGCTCCGGCTGAGGTCACCGAGCGGCCCGGCGACGAGCGCTACGAGGTCGGCCGGCTCGCCAGCCACGCCGAGATCGCCGCGCTTCGCCCCGAATGGGAGCGGCTGTACGAGGCCGGCCACCAGAACCCGTTCAACGACCCGGGCTGGCTGCTCGCGTGGGCCCGGACCTACGTTCCGGTCGACGACGACCTCTGGGTTGTCACGGTCCGTCGCGAGGGCCGGCTCGTCGGCGTGCTGCCCTGCTACCTGGCCACCATCGGCCGCCACGGGCTGGCCTTCCGCTCGATCCAGCTGTTCGGCTGCCTGATCACGTCCGGGATCACCGAGCTTCCTTCCCCGCTCACCCATCCCGGCGAGGACCCCCGCGGCGTCACCCGCACCGCGCTGCGCTATCTGATCGACCGCGCACCCGTCGACGCCCGCGCCCACTGGATCGAGATCACGCTCGACCGCGACGTGCCCTGGCTCGAGGCCCAGTGGTTCCGGCCGACGTCGGCCGCGGAGCATCCGCCGACGATCATGGGGAAGGCGCCACGCGCCGTCGTCACCCTGCCGCTGCCGACCGCTCCCGCTCCCCTGGTACTCAAGCGGAACGTGAAGGAGTCGGTACGTCGCGCCCGCAACCGGCTGACCAAGACGGGCAAACCCTGGTCGGTGCGCGCGGTCACCGGCAAGGAGGAGATCGCCGCGGCCTTCGAGACGCTGCGCCAGTTGCACACGGCCCGGTCGGCTCTGACGGGCAAGGAATCACACATGAACTCGCTCACCGGCCTCGCGGAGCCGTTCCTGCGCGAGGCGGTGGTGGACCTCGCCGGTCGCGGCCGGGCCGCGATCTACCAGCTTGAGCTCGACGGCGAGGTGATCGCCGCCCAACTGGTGCTGACCAACACGCGGGCCAGCTACCTGTCGGTCTCCGGGCTGTCCGCCGAGGCGTGGAACTACTCACCGATGGCGCTGATCATCCACACCGTCGCCACCGACGCGATGGCGCGGGGCGCCGACCGGCTCCATCTGTCCGCCGGCCCGGACGAGGCGAAACTGCGCTGGAGCGAGCAGGTCGACTACTACCCGCAGTTCCTCGTGGTGCCGCCGACGCCGGCGGCACGGCTGGCCTTCGCGGCCTACTGGCCGCTGTCGGCGGCGCTGCGTTACCGACGCGAGTTCCACCTCCACACAATCCGAGGTGGCGACTAGCCCAACGGACAGAAAACAAGCAAAGTTCAAGGCAAGAAAATCTTCAACGGTCTTCCGTTACGTAAGAATTGGGCCCATGGGGGCTCCCGCCGACACGACCACGACGACCTGGGGTTTTCCGGCGCGCCGACGGCCGAGAGCGCTCGCGGCGCTCACCGCCGGGCTGGCAGCCGCGGCCGTCCTGCTCGCGGCCTGCGGCGGCGGCCACGGGACGCCGGCCGCGCCAGGGACGCTCGAACAGGGCGTGCCGACGGCGGCGCCGACCGGGAACCTGGCCACGTACCCCGCACCGGACACGCCGTACGTCGTCGGCGCCGGTCAGCGGTACACCAGCATCCAGAAGGCGGTCGACGCGGCGCCCGAGGGCGCGACCATCTACATCAAGAACGGCACCTACCGGGAGAGCGTCATCCCCAAGAGCGGGCAGACGCTGCAGGGTGAGAGCAGGGACGGCACCCGGATCGACGGCGCGAACGCCGTCACCGCGTCGTCCTGGCACCGCGACGGCAGGCTCTGGTACTTCACCGACCCCTGGCCGCTGCGCGGCAAGGTCGCGGCTCTGTGGGACGGCGTCACCCCGGACATCGACGCCCTGGACACCGACCTGCTGCACCGCGACGACGTCCCGCTGCTGCACAAGGCCCAGCGTGGCCAGGTCGGCTCGGGCGACTTCTGGATCGACTACGACAGCCACCGGGTGTACATCGCGGACGACCCGGCCGGACACCGCTTCGAGCTGGCCGTCCGCCGGGTCGGCGTCGGCGACACCAACGGCACCGCCACCAACGTCAACCTGGTGAACCTCACCGTCGAGAAGACCGCGACCGGCTTCAACGAGGCCGGGATCGAGATGAAGACCGGCTGGACGATCAAGGACTGCCTGGTGCTCGGCCACCATGGCCGCGGCATCAACACCGAGATCGACAACACCATCGTCGGGACGATCGCGCCGACCACCGGGTCCTACTCCGGCAGCGGCGACCAGGCGTCCGACCAGCAGGGCCGCTCCGGCTCGATGCAGGTACTGCTCAACGGCGACCTCGGCATCGGCGGCGACCCGCATCTCGATGCGGCGCCGAACGGCAACAACATCCAGATCACCAACACCGAGATCGGCTGGTCAAACGTCGAGCGCTACTCGTACTGGGACGAGGCCGGCGGGGTCAAGCTGTCTGGCCGGTCCAACGTCAGCCTGAGCGGGGACTGGATTCACGACTCGTACGGCGCCGGCACCTGGTTCGACACCGGGAACAAGAACATCAAGGTCACGGGCAGCCTGTTCGAGGACAACCTCGCCGCCGGCGTCTGGTACGAGGCGAACGACGGCGGCATCGAGATCACCAAGAACACGTTCCGCCGCAACGGCGACACCGACCTGGCGATGAACCGCCAGTTCGACACCCGGGGCCAGTACTCGGCGATCTTCCTGTCCGACTCGGCCAACGCCACCGTCGACCAGAACTTCATCCAGGTCGGCACGCACGGCGGCTTCGGCATCGCGTCCCACTACGGCGGCCGCATCCACCCGGCGCACTACGCCATCAACGGGAACGTGATCTCGATCGGCATCCCGACGGCGGCCTTCGCCTTCGGCAGCGACGGCACCGACATCGTCTTCACCGACAACAGTGTGCTCACCTGGGGCCAGGTCACCCCGACCTCGAACCTGTTCAGCCTCGGCGCGGGCTCGTTCACCGCCTGGCAGGCTTCCGGCCGCGACACCCACGGCATCATCGCCGCGGTCGCGGTCCCGCCCGCGAGCTGAGGCTCGGCCCCGTTCGGCAGCGCGCAACCGGCCCCAGCGCCGGCCCGGCCTCAGGGCCGGGCGCGGCGCAGGGCCAGCACGTCCTCGTAGATGGCGACGAGCTGCTTGGTGACGACCTCGGGGGTGAACGACGTCTCGAAGCGGGTCCTCGCCGCAGCGCCACGGCGGGCTGCGGTGAGGGCATCGACCTCGGCGAGCGCGGCGGCGAGGTCCTCCGGCTCGGTGCCGGCGGTGCGCCAGCCGACCTCGCCGTCGACGACGGTGCCCACCGAACCGACCGAGGTGCCGACGACCGCGCGACCGCGGGCGTACGCCTCCAACACGGTCATCGGGAAGCCCTCGAACCACAGCGACGGGACGGCCACGGCCGCCGACGCGCGCATCAGCTCGCCGACCTGCTCGCTCGGGACCGGCCCGAGGTAGCGCACCCCGGGCAGCGCCCGCGCGGCCCGTTCCACCTCGGTACGCAGCGGCCCCTCGCCGACGATGGTCAGCTCGTCCAGCCAGCCGCCGCCGTGACGGTGGAAGTGGTCCCAGGCGGCCAGCAGCAGCTGGATGCCCTTCTCCTCGACCAGGCGGCCCGCGAACAGCAGGCCCCGACCCGGCGCGGTCGCCGGGCCCGGGTCGTGCACGGTGTTCGGCTTGGGCGTGATCTGCGAGGCCGGGATGCCGGCGTCACGCAGGTGCTTCACCATGAACGACGTGACCGGCAGGAACCGGTCGACCAGCTGCCAGGTGGGCCGGTGGGCGGTCAGCGCCGCCGCCATGACCACGCTCTGCGCCCGTGACTCGCGGTAGCAGCCGTGCTGGATCGCCGGCAGCGGCACCCGCTTCGTCGCGCACTTCGTGCAGATCTCGCCGTCCCGGAAGAACGCGCCGTTGACGCACGCCATCCGGTAGTTGTGCACGGTCTGGACGACCGCCACGCCGGCCGCGTCCGCGACCCGGACGACCTGCGGCGAGATCAGCGGGTACGGGTTGTGCAGGTGCAGCACGTCGATCCGGTCGTCGCGCAGGATCTGGGCGACCTTCGCCGTGTCCTCACGGGAGTAGACCGGGCGGACCAGCAGTTCGGCCTTGGCCGCGCCGGTCAGCCCCTGGATCTCGTCACTGGACCGGATGTAGGCCCGAACGTCGACGCCGGCCGCCCGCAGGTTCTCCAGGTCGTCGTTCACGACCCGGCGTTCCCCGGACGGGTTGGCGCTGACGTAGTCGTTGTGCACCACAAGTACGCGCACGACAGGTCACCTTCGCCCTGGCCGCGGCGCTCCCGCGGAGAGCGCGGCCGGCCTGCGCAGCGGCGGCCCCTCCGAGCCGGAACTGCCCGGCTCCGGGATGAGGTCCGTGCTCGTGACGGGTCCACCCCGGGAGGCGTACCGGCGCTGCGCCGGGATCGGCGCCGGCTCGAGGTCCAGCGCCGGCCGGTCGTGGGCCATCCCGGCCAGCGCCCGCTCCAGCCGGGCCGGCAGCCTGCGACCATCCCCGCCACCGAGCCGCATCAGCGGCGCGAGGCACATGCCGAGCGTCAGGTAGCAGGCCGCCGCGCCGAACGGCGACTCGAGGAACGGCTCGAACTGGGACGCCGTCACCATCAGCGCCATCAGCGCGAGGCCGACGGGGTTCCCGGTCCGCTTGAAGACCGTCCAGAGCTGCCGGGCGATCGCGTAGAAGAGCAGTGCCATCAGCGCGACGCCGACGAAGCCGGTGTAGCCGATCGAGTAGAAAATGATGTTGTGCGGGCTGCGGACCGTCGTGTCCACGTTGCCGGGCGGCGCCAGCGTCTGGAGGTTGAAGCCGTAGCCGTGTCCGAAGAGGAGGAAGGTCGGGTCACTGGTGGCGCTGTGCCAGATGCCGTTCCACCATTCCTGGCGGAACTGGGCGGTGCCGTTCGCGCCCTGGACCCGCTCGGCGCTGGTGAACTGGCTGGCGAGCTCCGGGTCGACCGAGCCGACCGCGCGGCCGATGACGTCGGTGGGCCGCACGGCGCCACCGCGGTCGCTCGGGCCGGGAATCTTGACGTTGATGATCGTGATGATCGTCGCGAAGACGAGGACGACGCCGAGGCCCGCCACCAGCCGACGGTACTGCCGGGTCAGCACGCAGTAGATCACCAGCGAGACGATCAGGGCCAGCCACTCGGCCCGGATCTGGTGGCCGAACAGGACCGCCACGTTCAGCAGGATCAGCGGGATCAGCCACTTGCTGCGACGGTGGTAGACGATCAGTCCGAGGATGGCCATGGCCGCATTCGTCAGGCCCAGGTCGAACAGCGGCGCGCCGGGGTTGCCCGGGACCGTGATCTGCAGCTTGTTGAGGACGATCGCGTAGAGGATGCCGTACGTCGCGTTGCCCCAGGCCAGCGCCCAGACCAGCTTGCTGAAGATCTTCGGGTCCCGGGCGCCCATCCACATCCCGAAGGACAGCAGGATTGGGTAGTAGTACAGCTGCAGCGACTTGAGCAGGGTGGTCGAGCTGCCACCGTCGAACAGGCCACGGACGGTCTCGATGACGCCGTAGCTGAAGAACACCACCATCGCGACGGCGAGCAGGTGCAGCCGCCCCGCCCGGCCGGTCTGGCGCAGCAGGCCGGTGATGTACGCGCGGGTCGGGCTGTAGATCACCATCGTGATGATGGTGATCTCGCTGATGTACAGGTTGATCGGGGCGATACCCAGGTAGGCGAAGCCACGCCCGCCGAGCACCATGCCGAAGGTGACGATCAGGCCGAACATCGTCATCCGCCGGGCGGCCCGCTCGGCGGCGGGCGTCTCCAGCCGCCGTACCGCGGAGTTCACCGAGCCGCGCATGGCGGCCGGCCGCGGCGCCGGGCGCCACCGCCGGCCCATCCACATGCCGGGCCTGGCGGGCGGGCCGATCTCGGCCCGCCCGCCCAGGCCGCCGGCCGGACGCGACAGCTCGGCGGCTGGAGCCGTCATACCCCGGATCCGACAGAGGGCTTGTTGTACCGGTTGCCGCCCTGGCCGTTGGATCCGCCGGGTAGGCCAGCCTTCCTGGCGGCCGGCTGCGCGGCGCGCCGCTTGCCGGCACCAGCGCCGGCACGGCGCGGCGAGCGGGTGAAGAAGTAGCCGCGAACCGGCAGGTTCAGCAGGCTGATCCGCTTCGCGAACTCCTCGGTGACCCGGATGTCGGCGCCGAACGGGATGATCGCGACGGCCGCGTCGGACTGCTTCGCGAGCGCCGTGCCGGCCGCCCGCTCCAGCACCGCCGGAGCGTCGATGATCACGAGGTCGAACCGGCGGCGAACCTCCTTGAGCATGTCGCCGATCGCCTCGTGGTCGAACACGACCGGGCGGCCGTCGTCCGCGAGGCCGGGCGGGAGGATGAACAGCTTGCCCGGCACCTGCTCGACGAGCCGGATGCCCTCTTCGGCGCTGATCGAACCGTGCAGCACCTCGGCCAGCCCGACCCGCTCGGCCGGCACCCCGAGCAGCCAGGACAGGCCCTGGCCGTCGAAGTTGGCGTCAATGGCGAGGACCCGCTTGCCGGACCTCGCGGCGGTGACTGCGAGGTTGGCTACCGTCACGCTCTTGCCGTCGCCGGAGGTCGCCGAGATCACCGCGTACGTCTGGCCCGACTCCAGCGCGTCCGCGGCGAACCGAAAACCCTCGGCGGCTGCCGATCGTTCGCCGTCGAAGGCGGGGAGGTCACTCGGCAGGCGGTCCAGGGTGAAGTCAGGGATCTCGGCGAGGAAAGGCCGCTCCAGCAGGAGCTCGGGCTCCAGGCGGTTCTCGATCCGAGGCCGCCGGTTGACGGTGAAGTAGGCGAGGGCCGCGCCGACCAGCAGGCCGAGCACGATGCCGAGCAGACCGAAGCGGATGGCGGCGGACTTGGACGGACCCGTGGGAATCGCGGCCGGCGAGGACTGCACGATGCCGTCTTCCGAGACCGTGGAGTTGGACTGCAACTGCACGTACTGCTCGATCAGTCGCGACTTGAGCTGGTTTTCCGTCGAGTTCGGCTGAGACGCGGCAGAGCCCGGCGTGGCGATCTCCGTGTTCAGCGTCTTGAGCGCGCCCGTGATCTGCGCCAGCGCGGCATCGTTGGTGGCCTTGTTACTGGCGACGATCGCGTCGCGGTAGGCCTTGAGGACGGCGTTGGCGGCAGCGGCCGCGATCTGCGGGCTGCTGTCGCGGTAGGACACGGTGATCAGGTCACTGTTCTGGTCAAGGCTGACCGACAGGTCGTGGTGCAGCTGCGATCCAGTCAGGTTGGCGCTCGGGAACTGCTGGTTGACCAGCTTCGCGGCGGCAGTCGCCGTGACCGGGAGCCTCATGACCGCGGCCTGGTTCGCCGAGTAGTGCGAGTCGGTGCTGCCCGTCGACGGGTCCGCGACGATGAGGGACGCCTTCGCGGTGGCAGCACTGGACGTCTTCACCCCGACGGCGATCCCGATCGCGCCCAGCAGCACGACACACACCAGGACCAGCCCACGCCGGCGGGCCATTGCGCCGAAGACCGTCGGGGCGAACGGTGAGACCTCAAGTGCATCCATGATCTTCCCGGTGGTTAGGGCGGCCAGCGCGCAGGACAGGGATGATCGCGCCTCAAGCCTGGAGGGGCCCGAAGGACACGCCGGTCGATATGAGGGTCTCAGGTTACATCGACCCCACATACGCCCCGCCGGGACGTAAGACGGCAGCGGCATCCGAGCCGTCTGCGCATTTGATTTTCCACAGAACGCGACCGACATCTGGAGGATGGCGACACCGGACCGCCAACAGGTAACCGGGGCACCAACGAGATCCCGCTGGAGCCACAGCCCTGTAGTCGCAGCGCCTCGGTCGGGCGTGGCCGCATTGCGAACCTTCCACGACCGTCCAGCAACGGTAGGGTCAAGACTATCTGGTAACGGCAGAGTCGGGCGATCTAACTACCCGAACCGGGCTCGCAGAGATCCGACTACCGAGCGGCCTTGACGTAAAGCTCGTCAAGAAGGTTCGGCAGCCGCTCGACGTCGAACCGCCGGTCCGGCTCCAGCGGGCCGGGACAGTCGCGCAGCGCGCGGGCGAGCGCGCCGACGACGTCACCATACGGGCGGACCCGGATACCCCGGGGGCCCATCCCGAACCGGCTGACCTCGCCGACCTGCATGGCCGGGCCGCCGATGTCCAGGCAGATCACCGGCCGGCCCAGCGCGAGCGTCTCGGCGACGATCCACCCGGCGCTGTCGTGCATCGACGGGAACAGCAGCGCGTCACAGGTCGCGAGGGCCTTGAGCACCTCGTCGCGCGGCCGCTGACCGTGCAGCGTCACCCGGTCGGCGACGCCGAGCTGCTCGCACGCCGCGCGGATCTGGTCCTCGTCCGGTCCGGATCCGTAGATGTCCAGGGTCCAGCCCTCCGCGTGCGGCCGCGCGAGGGCCGCCACGGCGAGCCGGACACCCTTCCAGGCCAGCAGCCGGCCGGCGAAGACCGCGCGCCGCGGCGGCTTCGCCCCGTCCGTGCCCGTGATCTCGGTGCCCGCGACCTGCGCGGCGGCAGCCACTGGGCGTGCCGTGGCCGCGGCCGGCTGGGCGCCGCGGTCGGGAACGGGGGTGGCCAGCGGCAGCTCGTCCAGGTGCAGCGCGATGTTCGGCTCGACCCGCGGGTGCGCCCGGCGGAACCGACGGGCGACGTCCTCGTTCGCCGCGAGCATCACGCTCGCCCGTCGAGACAGCACCTCGCCGCAGGCGACCCGCCCGGCGGCGGTGATCACCCCGCGGGCCACCTCGACGGCGAACTGCTTGTCACCCAGCTGCTCGCGAAACTGGGACGGCAGCGGCGCCGTTCCGCCGACCGGGCCCCAGACGAACGGGACGCCGGGCAGCACGACACCGGACGGCATCCAGTCCGCCGCGTACGTGATGTGGTGGGTGATGTCGAAGCCGATCTCCGCGTGCTTGGCGCGGACCGCCCGGCGCAGGAAGTACTGCCAGGCCACGTAACGCATCCGCTCGCCGCGGCCGAAGTCGCCCGGGTAGTTGGCCCAGGCCGGCGCCGGCACCTCGACGGGCGTCAGCCGCAGTTCCGGCTCGGCGCGCACCGCGGCCCGAATCGGCTCGATCCACGAGGGGTCGGTGAAGACCCACACGTCGTGGCGCAGCGCCGCGGCACGGGTCCACTCCCAGCCAGCGCCTGGCTCGGAGCCACCCCCGGGACCGCAGGCAAATGCCCCGATCGCGACCTTCACCGTCGGCCATCCTCCCTCGTGCCAACGCCACCGGCGCCGGCTCCCCCTCGACGCGGGAGCGGGCAGCCGTCCGCCATCCCGCCGTGCTGGCGGCTCCGGGAGGCGGCCGCCCCGTGAACTACAGCCGGTGGGCGGCGTTCGACTGCTTGTTGCCGATACCGAAGTAGTTGTGCGGCCCGGGTACCAGCAGCTTGCGGAACTTGTCCGGCTGGACCGCGAGCACGCCGACCGCGGCGTAGCACTGCGCCTTCTCGACCGGCGGGAAGGTGTGCCGGTCGATCGCGTCGATGTAGCCGCGGATCATGTTGGAGACCGGGGGCAGCAGGCTCTTCTTCGCGTCTGGATTACTCCACTTGGCCTTCTGCCAGACGCTCATGTTGTTCGAGGCGCCCGAGTGCGAGCGGCGCTGCCACAGCGGCTCCTCGACCACCCGCCAGGTCCCCAGCAACGCCATCTCGGCGAGGATCACGCGGTCGGTGCCGTAGAACTTCTGCTGCATCGCGGTGCTCAGCAGGACCTCGCGGCGCATCAGCCCGAAGATCTCGAAACACCACTTCGTGTGCAGCAGCACGTCCCGGAACCGGACATGCGGGTACGGGGAGCGCAGCTGCCGGGTGGCGATGTTCGGGTCCGGGCCGTCGACGTAGGTGCCCTTGTCGTCGACGAAGCCGACCCCGTCGCCGGCCGGGCGCAGCTCCTTGCCGTCCTCGTCGATGTACGTGGTGAAGGAGTGACACAGGACCGCGTCGTCGTCCTTGCTCAACAGGCCGTACGTCTTTTCCAGGTACTCGGGCGACAACGTGTCGTCGTCGGCGGCCCACCGGTAGTAAGGAGCCCGAGAGAGCCGGACGACCTCGTTGAAGTTCGCGTTCGCGCCGATGTTCTCCGCCTGGCGCACGTAGCGAACCCGCGAGTCCTCCTTCGCGTAGCCGCGACAGAGCTCCTCGGTGCCATCGGTGGAGGCATTGTCCGAGATCACCAGCTCGAAGTCGCCGAAGGTCTGCGCGAGGTGCGACTCGATGGCCGTGCCGAGGTAGTCAGCGCCGTTGTACACCGGAATCCCGATGCTGACCTCAGGTACCCGGGATTCCGTCATCGCAGCGTCTCCGTCTGTCGAACATCCGTCTGTCGAACATCAGGGCCGGGTCTGGGCGAGCCGGATCGCGCTCCACCTGCGGACACGGCTAGACCTTCTACACGGGAGCCCCGTCGATGCCAGCCTAGAGCCTCCGGCTGTGAGCCAGTCATGAGGCCCGCGCATGCAGATGCCACCACTCTATGGAATCACTCATACGCAAAGAGTGATGGTTCTTGCTCACTCGCGACATCGAAGAAGCCCGTCAGCGCTTTCGGTCGAACACGTCAGGCCTGCGAAGGCCTGACCCACCGCGGGAATGCCGGCCTCGCCCACCTCGCGGCGCCGGGGCGGGCTGCTCCGCGACCGGCTGTGGCTGTGGCTGTGGTGCCGGCGCCGGTGCCGGTGCCGGTGGGCGGGGCGGCGCGGCCGGCGGTGGCGCGGGCAGCGGTCCCCGGCGCGTGGGAGCGTCGTCCGGCCTGGTTCCGGCAGGTGGCAGGCGGGCCGGCACGGGACCCGGTGCGGCTGGCCGGCCCTGCCCTGGCATCGCCGGGCCGCCCGGCCCCGGAACGGGACGGCCCGACGCCGGAGCCGGACGGCCCGATGCCGGACCGGGACGAGCCGAGCCTGGAACGGGCCGGGCCTGGCCCGGAACCGGACGAGCCGGACCCGCCATGGGACGGCTCGGTGGGGCCGAGGCCGGACGAACCGGTGGTTCCGCGGCGGCGGATGGCGCGGCGGCGGCAGGCCGCGCCGGGCGACGGAACTCGTTCAGGACGACGGCCCCGTTGACGGCGTACATCGCGACGACGGTGGCTCCGGCACCCCAGATCAGGGCGAACGGGCCGAAGTGCTTGGCGGTCGCCGCGACGGCGACGCCGGAGACCACGACGGCCACCAGGCTCGCGACCGACGCGGCCCGCGCTCGCCCGGCCGCGTTCGCGATCGTGATCAGCACCAGGACGCTGTAGCCCGCACCCTCGGTGATGATCGTCCATGGCAGCAGGCCGTGTACCTCGTAGGCCGGTTTCTGGAATCTGGGGAGGGGGTTGAACGGCCACTCGAAGCCGACCAGCAGCGCCCAGGCGAGGATCGCGACCGCGACCATGCCCCAGAACAGCAGGCAGATCTTGATCAACTTCCGGACGGCGCGATTGTGCGCCGCCTCCATGATCTCCGGGTTGAGCACCGCGAGCAGGCCGATCACCAGCACGGTGACCGGCTGCGCCAGAACCCGGGACCCCTCGCCGTTACCGACGTCGGTCGAGTTGGCCAGCGCCGTCAGCAGCGCGAAGTTGATGAACGGGCCGCTGGCCGACAACACGTTGCCCACCACGATCCAGCCGCCCAGCGCGAACAGGGACCGCAGCTTCAGCAGCATCGGCGCCCGGTTGCCCGGCTTGCCCTTCCACAGCGCGAACGCGCCGGAGACCAGGTTCGCGACCGCGAGCGCGCCGAACGGCACCCAGGCCGGCGGCACATGGGCGACCTTGGCCACCACCAGTCCCACCGCGACCGTGACGACCTGCACCAGGGACGTCGCCGCCGCGGTCCAGGACATTCCTGCCTGATGCAGCATCCGACGGATGTGGTCCTGCATCGGGGAAGCCACGGCCACCAGGGCAGCCGTCACGGCGAACCCGACCCGGGAGCCGACCGACTGCCCGTCCGACGGAATGATCAGTACGAAGGGCACCAGGAGCGCCGCCAGGATGGCGGGCGCCATGCCAAGCTGCAGCGACTGCGGCAGCAGCTGCACCCGCCGGCGCCGGGCCGCGACGCCCGCCGACGTGTACTCAACCGGCGAGAACACGATGCCCGTCGGGATGACCGACACGGCGATGAAGGCCTGGTAGAACAGCCCGTACGTGCCCAGCGTGGCCGCCGGCAGGAAGTACTGCGCGAACAGGCCCATCAGGAAGCTGCCCATCGAGGACAGGCTGGAGTCGATGAGGCCGGCCGGCACTCGGCGCAGCAGCGACGGCGCCTGTGACTCCGACTCCTCGGCGGGCGGCGTCGGCGCGGCCGCCGTCAGCTCCTCCCGAAGCGGGATCGGAACCGGGCCGGTCTGGAACAACAGCGAGCCCGGCGGCATCGCCGAGCGCGACATGTGGATCGTCGTCTCGGCCATCGACGGGTCGGCGAGCAGGGCCATGCGCCCTTGCCTCCCGCCCGGGAGGTCCCGGCGGGAGATCCGCATCGTCGTCTCGGCGGGGTTCGGCTCCGGGGTCGCGGCGCGGTGGCCGACGGGCCTGGTGGCCTGGGTCACGGCCCGTTCAGCCGGCGCTCGACCACCCGCGGCGCGGTCGGTCGACGCTCGGTCGGTCGAAGCGCGGTCGGTCGCCACTCGGCCAGCAGCGGCCCGGTCGGTCGCGGCCCGGTCGGTCGGGGCGCCGCCCGTCGACGCTCGGTCGGTCGCGGCTCGGCCAGCGGCGGCTGCGGAGGGCCGGTCACCGGACGTGGCTCCCGCGATCTTGCGGCGGTCGAGCAGCTCCGTGCTGTCCGGCGGCGGCGCCTTCGGCGGGCCGGCGCCGCGGCTCGTCACGGCCGCCGGGTCATCGACGGTGTCCCGCCGCGTCACCCGCGACCGGTCGACCCTCGCGGTGTGTTCCGCCGAGGGCGCGGCGGACCCGGCGGCCGGCACGCCCGCGCCACGTCCCGGTGTCCGCGGCGCGGCCGGATCGACCGTGTCCCGGCGCTCGACCCGCGACCGGTCGACCCTGGTCGTCCGCTCGCCGGCCGGCGAGCTTCCGCTCGCCGGCGGCGCGGCTGGATCGACGGTGTCACGCCGTTCGGGCCGGGGCCGTTCCACCCGCGTGGTCCGTTCGCCGGGGGCCTCGGGTCGCCGGGCCCCGCGGGGCGGAGTGGACGTATAGACCGACGGTGGGGCCGGCGGCGCGGTGGGCTCGCGAGGGCCCCCGCCGGGGCGGGGTGTGGTCGTCGTCTCGTCGACCGCCACCCGGACCGCGGCCCGGGAGTAGACGGACGGCGGCGACGGCGCCGGGTTCTGCCCGGGCGGCAGTTTGATGGTCTGGCTGCCTTCGTCGACCCGGGCGGAGCCCTCGGCAGGCGTCTCGCCACGGCCTGGTTCCGTCCGCCGCCGCGTGGAGACCCCTCGCGACGCTTCCGGCTCGGCTGGTGACGGGGAGTGTCCGCGCCCGCCCGGCGTCTCGCTGCTCCCCCTGGTGGCCGCCTTGGCCTCGTCCGTCTCCGGACCCGCCTTGGGACCACTCCCAGCGTCGCTCATCACCCTCACTCACCGAGTCGTCAGCGCATTATCCCAGCCCGCCGTTACGGCAGCGTTGACGTCGTCCGATAGCCGCTTCCCGACGATACGGAGTGCGACAGGGGTGGGGAATTCCCCACCGCCGACGGGGGTACTCACACGCACGGCCGGTTCCGCTGTCCCCACCCTGGATCCGCCGGCCCGCTCCAGTGACCATGAGTTCGCGTTCCGGGACCGTCGAGGCATGCGCACACGACAGCCGGACGCCGCCTCGGCAGCCACCGACCCGGCTCCCGAACTCACCGACCTCGAGCCCGCCTCGGGCCCGGGCGGCTCCGGCCGTCCCGAGTCCTCCGTCACTCCGAACGCCGTCGCCCCGACTGCCGGCAGCCACCGGCGCCGTTCCCGCGGCGGGCACGTGGCCGCCCGCGCGGCCCGCTGGAGCGTGCGGCACCGCAAGCTCGCCGTTGCCGGCTGGCTGGTCGCCGTCGTCGCCCTCGTGCTGGTCGGCAGCATGATCGGCACCAAGAACCTCAAGTCCCAGGACTGGACGGTCGGCCAGGACGGCCAGGCCCAGCAGGCCCTGCGCGACCATGGCTTCGTCGACCGGGACAGCGAGAACGTCCTGATCCAGCTGGCGACCCGGCCGGCCGGCGGCATGGCCGCGGATCCGCAGGTCCAGGCCGCGGTCACCGACGTCGTCCGGCGGATCGTCGCGACGCACGAGGTGACCTCGGTGCGCACGCCGATCGCCACGCCCGGCGCGACGGCCGACCCGGGGCTGATCTCGGTCGACGGCCGGTCCGTCCTGATCACCTTCGACCTGCTCGGCACGGTCGACGACGCGGACAGCCGCGTCGGGCCGGTGGTCGACGCCGTCACCGCCGCGGGCGCCGCCCACCAGGGCATGTCGATCGAGCAGTTCGGCTCGGCCAGCGCGGACAAGGCGCTGAACAAGACGATCGGCAAGGACTTCCAGCGGGCCGAGTACCTCTCGATCCCGATCACCCTCGCGATCCTGCTCCTGGTCTTCGGCGCGGTCGTCGCCGCGCTGGTCCCGGTCGGCCTGGCGCTGACCGCGTTTGTCGGCGCGATCGGCGCCGTCGCCTTCAGCAGCCGGCTGATGGCGACCAACCAGACCGCCACCTCGGTGATGCTGCTGATCGGCCTGGCGGTCGGCGTCGACTACGCGCTGTTCTACATCCGCCGCGAACGGGAGGAGCGCGCCAAGGGGCACAGCGCGCGGCGAGCGCTGGAGATCGCGGCCGAGACGTCGGGGCACGCGGTGTTCGTCTCCGGCCTGACGGTCGCGGTCTCGCTGGCCGGTCTGATGATCACGGGGATGGCCGCGTTCACCGGGATCGCGGTGGGCACGATCATCGTCGTCCTGATCGCGTTGCTCGGCTCGATCACCGTGCTGCCGGCGCTGCTGTCGATGCTCGGCGACCGGATCGAGCTCGGCAAGCTGCCGTGGCACCACGCCGCCGCGCCGGGCAACCGCCGGGAGCGCAAGGCCGCCCGCATCGCGGCCAGCGCGGCGCGTCGGTCCGGGCTGCCTGCCGACGAGGAGGCCGAGGAGGACCGCGCCCAGCGCGCCGCCGCTGCCGCCCGGCGCCCGGCCCGCCGCGAGCAGGGCCGCCCCGACCGGGTCCGGCTGCTCGACCGGCTGATGCGCAGGCCGGTGGCCGTGGCCGTCGTCTCCGGTGGCCTGCTGCTCGCGCTGGCCGCGCCGACCCTGCGGCTGCACACCTCCGACCTGGGCGTCTCGGACCTGCCGAAGGACCTGCCCATCGTCCACACCTACGACCGGCTGCTGGTCGCGTTCCCCGGCGGCCCGGTCCCGGCCGTGATCGCCGTGACCGCGCCCGACGTCACCGCCGCTCCGGTGAGCGCCGCCATCCAGGAGCTGCGGACGCGGGCAGTCGCCGCGCACGTCGGCTACGAGCCGATGGTCGTCGACATCAGCGCGGACAAGAAGGTGGCGCGGGTGATCCTTCCGCTCGCCGGCACCGGTGACAACAGGGCGTCGATCGACGCGGCCCACCAGCTGCGCGACAACCTGGTGCCAGCCACGATCGACAAGGTCCCTGGTGCGCACGCCTACGTCGGCGGCGAGGCCAGCGCCTCGATCGACTTCAACGACCAGTTGTCCACCCGCACCCCGCTGGTCATCGGGTTCGTCCTGCTGCTGGCCTTCGGGCTGCTGTACCTGTCCTTCCGCAGCGCGGCCATCGCCGGCGTCGCCGTCGGGCTGAACCTGCTGTCCGTCGGCGCTGCCTACGGCGTGCTTGAGCTGGTCTTCCAGCACCACTGGGCCGACGGGCTGCTCGGCTTCACCGCCACCGGCAGCATCGTCAGCTGGCTCCCGTTGATGCTGTTCGTAATCCTGTTCGGGCTGTCGATGGACTACCAGGTCTTCCTGCTCTCCCGCATCCGGGAGGCGCGGCAGTCCGGCCTGGACATGCGGTCCGCGTCACTGGCCGGACTGCGCAGCAGCGCCGGCGTGGTCACCAGCGCCGCGATCATCATGGTCGCCGTGTTCTCGATCTTCGCAACGCTCTCCCAGGTCAGCATGAAGCAGCTGGGCATCGGTCTGGGCACCGCGATCTTCGTGGACGCGACGGTGATCCGGGTGTTCCTGATGCCCGCCCTGCTCACCCTGCTCGGCGACCGAGTCTGGCGCCCCCGCCAGGGCGGCCACGGCGAGCTCCCGGCCGCCGGCGCCTCGGGAAGCGGCATCCCCGTCCAGGGCACGCGGTTCCCGAGCCACACCGGCTGACCCGTCCCGGCGCCCCCGCTCCGGCGCCCGTGATCGTGCCGGCTTCGCCAGTCCCCCGCTGGCGGAGCCGGCACTTTTCTTGTCCCGCCTTTCCCAGTCCCGACCGAATCTTGATCGTCGGGGAGTCGGGGCACCGCCCCACGCGTCACGGAGCACGGGCTGCGGAGGTAGTTACAGTCACACTGACTCCATGGTCGTTGCGTTGGGGTTACAGTCGTCCGGACGTCCGGTACCGCCGCGAGGACTGGAACGGCCCCATGCCTTACGCACCAACCGCGCAGCCGGTCCCCGGCGCACGTCTCCGCCCTGTCGTCGCACGTACCAGACCCGAGCTCGCGCGGGTGCTGGCCGAGCCGGCCGGCACCCGGGCCGTCGTGATGACCATGGGTGCGCTGCACGACGGCCACGCGGCCCTGATCCGCGAGGCGCGCCGCCGGGCCGACCAGGTCGTCGTCACGATCTACGTCAACCCTCTCCAGTTCGGGCCGACCGAAGACCTCGACCGCTACCCGCGCTCGTTCGACGCCGACCTTGAGGTGTGCGCCCGCGAGGGCGCGGACGTCGTCTTCGCGCCGGCCGTCATCCACGACCCGCGGCCGCTGGTGACGCTGCACGCCGGGCCCCTCGGCGAGATCCTCGAAGGCGCGAGCCGGCCAGGGCACTTCGACGGCATGCTCACGGTCGTCGCGACGCTGCTGCACCTGGTCCGCCCGGACCTGGCCTTCTTCGGCCGCAAGGACGCCCAGCAGCTTGTCTGCATCCGCCGGATGGTCGCCGACCTGGCCTTCCCGGTCACCGTGGTCGGGGTGCCGACGGTGCGCGAGCCGGACGGCCTCGCCCTTTCCAGCCGCAACACCTACCTGACGACACCGCAGCGCGCGGCGGCGCTGGCGCTGTCGCGGGCGCTGGCCGCCGGTGTCGCGGCGGCCGACGGCGGCACGGACGCGACGCTGGCCGCGGCCCGCGCCGTGCTGGCCGGTGAGACAGGCGTCGAGGTCGACTACCTCGCCCTCGCGAGCCCCGACAACCTCGGCCCCGTCGGCGCGGCCGGCGGACCAGCGCTGCTGCTGGTGGCCGCGCGCGTCGGCTCCACCCGCCTGATCGACAACATCGAGCTCACCGTGGCGCCCGCCCCCGGGCCCGGAGCGGGGGAACCGTGACATCGACACACCTGGCCACGCCGGCGGCGCCGGTCGGCCTGCCCTCGCTGCCCGTGCTCCCCGCCCGGCTCGGCGCGCCGCGCGCCGGCTGGACCAGGCACGCCGACGTCGTCGTGATCGGCTCCGGCGTCGCGGGGCTCACCGCCGCGCAGCGGGTCCGCGCCCAGCTGCCGACGAGCCGGGTGCTGCTGGTGACGAAGGCGCTGCTCGACATGGGCTCGACCCGGTGGGCGCAGGGCGGGATCGCGGCGGCGCTGGCCGCCGAGGACTCCCCCGACGACCATCTGCGCGACACCCTCGTCGCCGGTGTCGGGCTGTGCGACCCGGCGGCCGTGCGGGTGCTGGTCACGGAAGGCCCGGCGCGAGTCCGGGAGCTGGCCGCGCTCGGCGCCCGGTTCGACCTCACCGCGGCCGGCGAGCTGTCGCTGACCAGGGAGGGCGGTCACCTGCGCGACCGGATCGTGCACGCCGGCGGCGACGCCACCGGGCTGGAGGTGGAGCGGGCGCTGATCGCCGCGCTGCTCGCCGACGACGGCATCGACGTGATCGAGCACGCCCTCGTGCTCGATCTGCTCGTCGACGCGGACGGGCAGGCGGCCGGCGTCACCCTGCACGTGCTCGGTGAGGGCACCCGCGACGGGGTCGGCGCGGTCCTGGCGCGGGCCGTGATCCTCGCGACGGGCGGGATGGGCCAGATCTACGCGTCGACGACGAACCCGTCGGTGTCCACCGGCGACGGCGTCGCACTCGCGCTGCGTGCCGGGGCGGTCATCGCCGACCTGGAGTTCGTCCAGTTCCACCCGACGGCGCTGCGGATCCCGGGCGTGGCGTCGGCTGGCCAACAGCCCCTGATCAGCGAGGCGATGCGCGGCGAGGGCGCCCTCCTGGTGGACGCGGCCGGCGAGCGGGTCATGTCGGGCGTTCATCCCCTTGAGGACCTGGCGCCTCGCGATGTGGTCGCCAAGCAGATGTCGCGGGTGATGGGGGCCCAGGGCGTCGACCATCTCTTTCTGGACGCGCGCCACCTCGGCGAGGAGACGATCCTGCGCCGCTTCCCGACGATCACCGCCCGGTGCCGGGAGCACGGCATCGACCCGGTCACCCAGCCCATCCCGGTGGCGCCGGCGGCGCACTACGCCAGCGGCGGGGTTCGCACCGACACCCAGGGCCGGACCAGCGTGCCGGGCCTGTACGCCTGCGGCGAGGCGGCCTGCACCGGGGTGCACGGCGCGAACCGGCTGGCGTCGAACAGCCTGCTCGAAGGCCTGGTGTTCGCCGCCCGGATCGCCGACGACCTGGCCGGCGGCCTGCCGTCGCCCGGAGCCCCGGTCGAGGCCGTCGTCGACCGTGGCTCGGCGGGTCTGGCCGACCCGGCCGAGCGGGTCGAGCTGGAGCGGGTGATGACCGAGGGCGCGGGCGTCCTGCGCAGCGCGCCGAGCCTGCTCACGACGGCGAAGGCGCTGGCCGACGTCGGCGACGTCCGGCTGACCGGCGCGACGGTCGCCGCCGGCCCGGAGGCCTGGGAGATGACGAACCTGCGCACGGTCGCGACGGCGCTGGTCGCCGCCGCCGCCACGCGGACGGAGACCCGCGGCTCGCACTGGCGCGAGGACTTCGCCGACGCCGACGACGCGTGGCGCGGCCACCTGCTGCTGCGGATGGACCCGGACGGCCTGCTCGACGTCACGTACGCCCCCGCGCCGCCGGATGGGGTCACCGCGGGCGGCGCCGCCGAAGGGAAGGCACCATGAGCCCCAGGATGAAGGCAAGCTTCGGGTTCGGGTCGTCGCCAGCGAGCGACCAGGCGACGCTCGCCCGGCGCCCCGGCTGGTCGGCCACGACCGAGAAGGCGCTGGCCGAGGCCGGTCTCGACCCGTCGGCCGTCGGCGACGTGGTGGCCCGGGCGATCGCCGAGGACCTGCCGGCCGCGAGCGGGCTCGGGGTGGACGTCACCTCAGCCGCGACCGTGCCCGCCGACCTGGTCGCTGTCGGGCGGATCGTCGCCCGGGCCCGCGGCGTGGTCGCCGGGCTCCCGGTGGCTGCCGCCGTGTTCGACGCCATGGTCGGCCCGGACGCCGAGGTGACCCTGACGGCCGCCGACGGCGACCGGATCGGGCCCGGCACCGAGGTGCTGCGGGTCCGCGGCCCGGTGCGCGGCCTGCTGACCGCCGAGCGCACCGCGCTCAACCTGCTCTGCCACCTGTCCGGCGTCGCGACCGTGACCCGGGCCTGGGCCGACGCGATCGCCGGGACCGGCGCCGCGGTCCGGGACACCCGCAAGACGATGCCTGGCCTGCGCGCGCTGGAGAAGTACGCGGTGCGGGCCGGCGGCGGCGTCAACCACCGGATGTCGCTGGTGGACGCGGCGCTGGTGAAGGACAACCACGTGGTCGCCGCCGGCGGCGTGGCGGCCGCGTTCGCCGCCGTGCGCGCCGCGTTCCCCGACCTGCCGGTCGAGGTCGAGTGCGACACGGTCGAGCAGGTCCGCGAGGCCGTCGCGGCCGGCGCCGACCTGATCCTGCTGGACAACATGACCCCGGACGAGCTGCGCGCCGCGGTGGCGCTGGCCCGGCCGGCCGGGGTGCTGCTGGAAGCGAGCGGTGGGCTGACGATCGACGTGGCCGCCGAGGTCGCGGCCACCGGGGTCGACTACCTCTCGGTCGGCGGCATCACCCACTCGGTGATGGCGCTGGATCTCGGCCTCGACCTGACTCTCGACAAGTAGAACGACGATGGAAATGACCTCATGCTGCTGACGATCGACATCGGCAACACCAACACGGTCCTCGGCGTCTTCGAGGGCGAGACGCTGGCCGACTCCTGGCGGGTGCGCACCCAGGCCAACGCCACCTCCGACGAGCTGGCGTTCCTCTACCGCGGCCTGATCGGCGAGTACCGGATCGACGGGGTGTCGGTGTGCTCGACGGTGCCGGCGGCGCTGCGCGAGATCCGCCGGATGGCGGGCCGGCTGTTCAAGCACGTACCGGTGGTCGTCGTCGAGCCCGGCACCCGCACCGGCGTGCCGATCCTGATCGACAACCCGAAGGAGGCCGGCGCCGACCGGATCATGAACACGCTGGCCGCCCATCACCTGCACGGCGGGCCGACGATCGTGGTCGACTTCGGCACGTCCACCAACATCGACGTGGTATCCGCGCGGGGCGAGTTCCTCGGCGGGGCGCTCGCCCCGGGGATCGAGATCGCGCTGGACGCACTGGCCTCCAGGGCCGCCCAGCTGCGCAAGGTCGAGCTGGTGCCGCCGCGGTCGGTGATCGGCAAGGGCACCGTCGAGGCGCTGCAGTCCGGGATGATCTACGGAGTGGCCGGGCAGGTCGACGGGCTGGTGCGCCGGATCCGGACCGAACTCGGGACGGAGGCCACCACCGTCGCGACCGGTGGCCTCGCCCCGCTCGTCCTGAAGGAGAGCGAGACCCTCCAGGTGCACGAGCCGCACCTGACACTGATCGGACTGCGGCTCGTCTTCGCCAAGAATGCCTGAACCGGCCGACCCGACGACCGCCCGACCACCGATCGCCTTCACCTCGCCGCCAACCACGACCAGCCAACCCGAGAAAACCGGAATGTCTACCAGCACGCAGAAACGCTCAACGATGCGAGAACCCGGGCATCAGTGCAGCACGGGCAGCCCGGATTCCGGACCACATCCAGACCATGGGCGATCGACGGGTGGGACAGTCCAAGATGCGACGCAGTTACCTGTAAGAACTTCGGTGCGGCAATGAGCGGCAGTTAGACTCCCGAACGAGCTGTCGTTTCGACCGTTGCCGGCTCCGAGGTCGCACGATCAGGCGCTTTCGATCGACCGCGGTCGAGGCCTCGGACCTGGTACGTAACCAGGAGCAGCTAGGATTGGCGACTCAGTCCATCAATCCGGACGAAACGGCACAGCACAGGCGGGGCGGGGGCACCGTTGACGGAAACGGTCAACATCATCGGGACATATGCGCGAGATGTGGAAAACGACCCTCAGCGGGACCCGACAGACCTCCCGATCACTGACAACCGGCCGCCCAGTGCCGGGCAATCCGATAATGATCGTCCCGGCACGGAGCACCCCGACGCAGAACGCCCCGGTGCCGCGCTCGCCGATGGCGCCGACCATGACACGGCCGCGGGGGCGGCCCGTCCGGGTGGCGCCACGACGGCCGATGCCGCCGACCGGAGTCCGCTGGAGCTCAGCGCCATGGACGAGAACGCCGTAGATCATGACAAGACCGACGACACTGTCACCGATGGCGAGCCCACGGTGCGAGTTCCGCGACAGCGGTTGTCGTTGAGCGCCGCAGGTCAGGACGACGCGAACCGCCGCGACGACGCGGCGACCGTCAACGTGCCCGCGATCTCGACCCGCGCGGGCGCCCGGCGGGCACAGCCACGGGTCCCCGCCCAGCCGACCGGCGAGCCGGCGGCCGACGAGGCGGCCGGGGACGCCGTCACCGACCCCAACGCGCTGACCGGGCCCATCCTGCTGCCGCTTCCCCAGGGCGGGCTGGAGAGCGTCGGGCTGCGCGAGCCAGCCCTGCCGAGTGACGGCCTCGTCGACGTCGTCCCGGCTGACCTGCCCCACGTCGACGAGCCGCTGGACGACGACCTGGCTGATGACACAGCCGACGACGCGGCGGACGACACCTGGGCGACGACGGACGGCCCGGGGCCACCGGACGCCGCGACGAGCGACGACGCCGGCGACCTGGACGACGGGGCCGACCCGCTGCCCCGCCTTCGGTCGTCTCGGCCGGCCAGCTCGCCACGGCGGCGCGAGGCCACCGCCCTCGACGGCTGGTCCCTCCGGGAGCCCTACCGGGCCCAGGTCTCCTGGGAGCGCAAGTACACCCGCCTGGTGATCGGCGCGGACCTCGCCGCCGGCGCGTTGGCGGCGGGGGTCGCCTACCTGCTGCGCTTCGGTGACGTCGGTGTCTTCGACCTGGCGCCGACCCAGCTGCGGCCCTACCTGCTCGTCAGCGCCGTCTTCCCGGTCGTGTGGGTGCTCACGATGGCGCTGAACCGGACCTACGAGGGCCGGTTCCTCGGCGGCGGCTCCGAGGAGTTCCGCCGGGTCGTCAACGCCGCCGTCCGCCTCATCGCGGTGGTCGCCGTGGGGTCGTACACCACGAAGTTCGAGGTCGCCCGCGCCTACGTGCTCATCGTCTTCCCACTGGCGACCCTCCTCACGCTGATCAGCCGGGTCGCGGCGCGCTGGCTGCTGCACCGGATGCGCCGGGTCGGCCGCTGCCAGCACCGGGTGCTGGTCGTCGGCGCCGGGGAGTCCGCCGCCTCGCTGGTCCGGCTCGCCCGCCGGGACCCGAGCGCCGGGTGGAACGTCGTCGGCGTCTGCCTGGACCGGGCACCGGGCCGGCACAGCCACGACGGGCTCGCCCGTGCGGGATTTGACCTGCTCGGCATCCCGATCGTCGGGACGTCCGAGGCGCTTCCGGAGGCGATCCGGCTCACGGACGCGACAACCGTCGCGATCAGCCCACAGCTGGACGGGGAGCGGCTACGCCGGGCGCTGTGGGCGCTGGAGGGGTCCAACGTCGACGTGCTGGTCTCCTCCGCCGTCACCGACGTGACCGGCCCGCGCATCCACCTGCGCCCGGTCGCCGGCCTGCCGCTGCTGCACATCGAGGAGCCCGAGCTCACCGGCGCCCGCCGGCTGATGAAGGGCCTGCTGGACCGGGGCGTCGCCCTGATCGCCCTGACGTTGCTCGCTCCGCTGCTGCTGGGGCTGGCGCTCGCCGTCCGACTGACCAGCCGTGGCCCGGCGATCTTCCGGCAGACCCGCGTCGGCCGGGGCGGCCGCGAGTTCACCATGTTCAAGTTCCGGTCGATGTTCATCGACGCGGAGGCAAGGCTGGCCGAGCTCGCCGCGCAGAACGAGCGCGAGGACGAGTTCATGTTCAAGATCCGGAACGACCCGCGGATCACCCGCGCCGGCGGGTTCCTGCGCAAGTGGTCGCTCGACGAGGTGCCACAGCTGTTCAACGTGCTCAACGGCAGCATGTCGCTGGTCGGCCCGCGCCCGCCGCTGCCCCGGGAGGTCGCCAAGTACGCGGACGACGTGCACCGGCGGCTGATGGTGAAGCCCGGCCTGACCGGCCTGTGGCAGGTCAGCGGCCGTTCCGACCTGCCGACGGACGAGGCCGTCCGCCTCGACCTGCGCTACGTGGAGAACTGGTCCCTGGCCATGGATCTCATGATCCTCTGGAAGACCGTCTTCGCCGTCATCAAGCGCGAGGGCGCGTACTAGCAGGACGTCGGTTCGGGCCCCGCGACCGCCCGCAAAGAGCGGGATAGGCGGTGTTGGTACTTTCAGGGCAGACGTCGCGACACCGCGCACGGACGGATCAGTGCGGAACCCGCGGCGTTGGACCAGTCGGCGCCGAGCGGAGGATTACGCGTGGTTGTGTGGCTGCTCCCGCCAGACGGCCAGCCTCGCCGCCAGGACGCGCTCGCAGGCCCCCGAGTCGGAGACATCACGCGCGACGCGCGGGAGCAGCGGTCATGACGGAGATCACTTCGAAGGCGTCGAAGACCCCGACCGGACCGCTTCCGATCATTCCGTCTCCGGCTGAGCCACCGGTCGAGGACACCGAGACCACCCTGCGGGTCTCGATGCGGAACTTCCGCAACCGACTCGCCGGCAAGCCGCCGGAACCCAGGAACCCGCACGCCACGAAGCGGAGCGCCGCCGAACAGGCCCTGCTGACGTCACAGCCACACGACGGGCCGCGCGAGCCCTACCGGGCGGAGCTGCGCTGGGAGCGGGACTACGCCCGCGCGGTGGTGTTCGCCGACATGGCCGCGTGCCTGGCGGGAACCGGCATCGCGTACCTGATCCGCTTCGGCGGCATCGTCCACTTCGGCGAGACGCCGTCGACCAACCGGCCCTACCTGATCACCTCGCTCCTGCTGCCCATCGCCTGGGTGATCACGATGGCCCTGAACCGGGCCTACGAGCACCGCTTCCTCGAGATCGGGTCCGAGGAGTTCCGCCGGGTCCTCAACGCCGCCGTCCGCCTGGTCGCGGTCGTGGCCCTCGTCTCCTACGCGACGAAGGCCGAGGTCGCCCGCGGCTACCTGGCGGTGCTCTTCCCCACCGCTCTGGTGCTGACGCTCATGGGGCGCGTGGTCGTGCGGGAGCGGCTGCACCGCCTGCGCAGATCCGGCCAGGCCCAGCACCGGGTCGTCGTCGTCGGCTCCGGCGAGACCGCGGCCCACCTGATCAGGACCGCGAAGCGCGACCCCGGCGCCGGTTGGAACGTCGTCGGGGTCGTCCTGGACCGGGCTCCCGGCATGCACAGCTCGGACCGTCCGGACCGGGCCGGCTTCGACCTCGCCGGCGTACCGATCATCGGCACGTCCGACAACCTGGAGAACGCGATCCGCTCCGCCCACGCGACGGCGGTGGCGATCGGCCCGCAACTCGGCGGCGAACAGCTACAACGCGTGCTGTGGAAGCTGGAGGGGTCCGACGTCGACGTGCTCGTCTCCTCGGCGATCACCGACGTGACCGGGCCACGCATCCACCTGCGGCCCGTCGCCGGCCTGCCGCTGCTGCACATCGAGGAGCCCGAGCTCACCGGCTCCCGGCGCCTGATGAAGGCCGCGCTCGACCGCGGCCTCGCGCTCAGTGTCATCCTGCTCGCCTCGCCGCTGTTCCTGAGTCTGGCTCTCGCGGTCCGGCTCACCAGCCGCGGCCCGGCGATCTTCAAGCAGGTCCGGGTCGGCAAGGGCGGCACCGAGTTCACGATGTTCAAGTTCCGCTCGATGTACACCGACGCGGAGGACAGGCTCGTCGAGCTCCAGGCCAGCAACGAGGGCGCCGGCCTCCTGTTCAAGATGAAGGAGGACCCTCGGGTCACTCCGGTGGGCCGCTTCCTGCGCAAATGGTCGCTCGACGAGTTGCCCCAGCTGTTCAACGTGCTGATCGGCACCATGTCGCTGGTCGGGCCACGGCCGCCGCTGCCACGTGAGGTGGCCGCCTACGAGCGAGACGTGCACCGCCGGCTGATGGTCAGGCCCGGCCTCACCGGCCTGTGGCAGGTCAGCGGGCGCTCGGACCTCGACTGGGACGAGGCCGTGCGGCTGGACCTGCGCTATGTCGAGAACTGGTCGCTCGCGCTCGACCTGATCATTCTGTGGCGGACCCTGTTCGCGGTCGTCAAGCGCGAAGGCGCGTACTGACCCGCCAGCGTGGACAGCGCGGCCCCAGGGGCCGCCACCTGACGGCCATCCGCGGCCGCCATGCACGGCGATGCTGGAGGTCCCGGCCAGATAGCAGACCTCGCGCTGACATGTCCGCTATGTCCGGGAGACACGCCGCGCGGTCTCGCACGCGACACGGGACGTGCCTCCTCATGGCCGCTACGCGACGGCCGACCGGGAGCTGGGCAGCTACGCTCCGAGACCATGCAGCTGCGTGCGCCCGCTTCGGCGCGGGCTCGTCGCCTCGTCGCGCTGGGTGTCGTCAGCCTCTTCGTGACCATCGCGACCTTGCTCACCGCCTGTCAGCCCCCGACGGTCGCGAACGCCGCCACCGGATCGTCGACGCGGAAACCGTTGACCCGCGACCAGCCGCTGACGATCGTGGCCCTCGGCGACTCGTACTCCTCGGGTGAGGGCAACGCGCCGTTCGACACTGACGCGGCGACCTGTCACCGCAGCGCCAGCGCGTGGCCGAGGTTGCTCGGCCAGCAGCTGACCGGCTCGACGGTGAAGCTGCTCGCCTGTTCCGGTGCCAAGACCTACTCGCTGACGAGCGCCTTCCACGGACAGTCGGCCCAGATCACGGCCCTGAAGTCGCTGCTGTCAGCAGGGGTCCATCCGGACGTCGTGACGATCACGATCGGCGGCAACGACGCGGGCTTCGGGCCAACTATCGCCAGTTGCGTGGTGTGGCGCTGCTTCTGGACCGGTCATGACAACAACAGCGTGCAGTTCGTCGAGAACCAGCTGCCCGGCCTGTTGCAGACCGCCTACCAGGGCGTGAAGGCGGCGGCCCCGAACGCGCGGATCCTCGTCGTCGGATATCCGGACATCTTCCCGAGCCGCAGCGACAACACCTGCAAGTGGATGGACAGCACCGAGCGAGTGCAACTCGTCGGGCTGAACGACGACCTTGACCGAGTTGCCAAGCGGGCCGCCGGGAAGGCCGGCGTCGAGTTCGTCTCGACCGCCAACACGCTCAACGGCCATCGGCTGTGTACCACCGACTCCTGGCTCTATCCGGTGGAACTCCTCGGCGCGGGCACGACGGCCAGCGCTCACCCGAACGCCCAGGGCGAACAGGCAATAGCGGACGCCGTCTACGGCTACCTCTTCAAGGGCAAATAGCCAGGAACGCGACAATCAAGCCCGCGTCACAGGGCCGGCGAACGACTCGACATCGCCCGACCGTGGCCGCGGCTCAGGCGACGTCGCGTCGACGCTCGGCGTAGGTGAACGCGAGGAACTCGTCGAGCTCCTCGTCAGAGTCAAAAAGTGTTGGCGGATCGTGATTCCCTCGACGGACTTGGCGCCCTCGGATAGACCAGCCGTCCGCAGAGCTACACCAACCCGTTCGGACCCGGGCGATCACGCAGCACCCGCGCGTCCGGCGAGTTCCGGCTGTGACCTGGGTCCCGTTGCCGGTCAGGTCTCGTTGCGATGTCGGTTCGTGTCAACCGTGCGTGACATCGTGAGGTGTGTCCCGAAGTCTGGTCCGGCTCCCGCGGCAGTTTCGTCCGGTCGTACCCGCTCCGATCGGTCCCGCCGTCGCCGACGGACCGGTTCGACGCAGGTTCCCAAGGCGCGCGATCCTACGCACGGCAGCCGCGCTGGTAGTCCTCTTCATACTGTTCATCGGCGCGACCCTGGCGATCATTGTCTTCCCACCCACCGACCGTCCAGCCCGCGCGAATGCGATCTTGATGCTGGGCGGAGCCGGCGACCGCCGCGACCGCGCGCTGGAACTGGCCCGCGCGGGCTACGCGCCCGTACTCGCGCTCTCCACGCCGAACGCGCGGCACTGTCCGACCGTCCCGAACGTCAAGGTGATCTGTTTCCGACCGGACCCGTTCACGACCCAGGGTGAGGCCCGCGAGGCCGGCCGGCTCGCGGCGCGGTACGGCTGGACGCGCATGATCTTCGTTACCGACAGGTCCCAGAACGTCCGAGCAAGGCTGCGTATCGACCGCTGCTACGCCGGCAAGAAGATCATGGTGAGCGTCGACCCGCCCTTCCGCGACTGGCCCTACCTCATCGCCTACCAGTGGAGCGCGATGTTCAAGGCGCTGATCTGGCAACGAAGCTGCTGACCCGGCCGCAGTCCGCGCGGGTCAGCCGAGGGTCGGCACGTAGTGCTCGACGAACACCGCGACGACCGTCGACCACTGGGCGAGGCCGAGCTTCTCCTGCGGCGGGATGTCCTTGTCCGCCATGAGGTCGCGGTGCTCGTACACGGCGAGCGGGATGCCCGTCTTCTTGTCGACGTCGATGGGGAAGGAACCCATCCCGTAGAAGGTCGCCTTGTCCTCGATGGACGAGTCGGGGAATGTGGCCAGGTATTTCGGGTCCCGCCCGCGGAAGCCGGGCGGCGGTGAGGCGGCGTCCTTCGGGATACCGTCCCGGCGCACGTCGCCCTTCTGCACCGACGTCCACCAGTCGCCGATGGTGGGGCCGTGGTCGACGAGCGTCCAGGTGACGGGCGCGCGCTCCAGCCTGGGCGCCTTCTCGTTGATCCATTCGGCCTTGGTCAGCGGTTCGAGGCCGCGGGCCCGAGTGTCCGTTGCCTCGGCTTCGATCCGGTACGGCAGCGGGAACACGAACGCCTCGGCGCCGCTCCATTCCGGCGGCCACAGCGCCTCGGCGACCGGGCGCCCTTCAATGATCTTCCGCTGTTTCTCCGGCACCGCCAGGTACATCGAGTGGAAGTCGGTGCGGTGTAGGAGCTGGAACATGTCCTTCGGCGAGTCGGAACCGACCTTCACCAGTGCGCGCTCGGGCGGCGCCTCCAGACCGCGCACCCGCGCCGCCGCCGCCCGGACATCGGGGCGGTCGCTGAAGTCGAAGATGCCCTTGCTCTCGGTCGGGTGAAACCCCGTCAGGTCCTCGCCGGACACGAACGACAGCGGCGCGCGGGTGGCCCGGACCAGGAACAGATGGCACGCGGTCAGGAAACCGTAAAGCTCGGCGGCCTCCACGTTCTCGGCCTCCTGACAGGCGGGAATCGCGGTGCTCAGGTACTCGAAGAATCCGCTCTCCTCCTGGGCGACCTGGGAATGCGAATCGCTGTGCCCGGCGGTCCGGGCCCACACCTTGGACAGCAGCGTGCCGATCCCGGTCAGCGGCACGCCGACGGTGCCCTGCGCCTGCGCGCCGAACGTCTCGTCGTGGATCAGG
The DNA here is from genome assembly GCF_000166135.1 of Pseudofrankia inefficax. Taxonomy (NCBI): domain Bacteria; kingdom Bacillati; phylum Actinomycetota; class Actinomycetes; order Frankiales; family Frankiaceae; genus Pseudofrankia; species Pseudofrankia inefficax. Next base: position 217,524 of record NC_014666.1, on the reverse strand, counting down.
ATGGCGCAGTCGGCCTGCCAGACGCCTCCGGCGAGCTGGCCGCCTTTTTTGAAAATCCGGATGCCGCCAGAGACCGGCCTGGTGTCCAGGATCGCCTGGGCGAGCCCGGTGAGGGCACCCACGGCCGCATTCGCGCTCTGCAGGTCTTCGACGGCCGGGGTGACGAACTCCAGGTCCGCGGTCGCGCCCGGCCGGCGGGACTCGTCGCCCTCCAGCGTCGCCTTGGTAAGCGTGTGTCGCCAGGCGACCTGGCGCTCGCCCACCCCGGCGACGAACGGCCCCTTCACGAACGCATTGGCCGTCTGAAACTCGAACCCGAACAAGGCCTCGATCCCCCCGCCCCGGACGCCCCCGCCCGCCAGACGGACACGATAGCGGCCGAGTCGACCACCATTCGTGACATCACCGCAATGGACCGAAACGTCCGAACGATCCCGCGGCCGCACCACGGGCGGGGAGACCCGGAGCGACGGCTACAGCTGAGTGATGTCGATCTGCACCGGGAAGGGGCGGGAGCCTTGATGGCACCTGCCAAGACGCCTGCGACCCGATAGGTCCTGGTGACCGACCGGGATTCGTACTGCTATCGCGAGCGCCGTGCGACCGGGTCGGGGCGCGCGGACGGCGAGGGCGGTGCCTACTGGTCTGGCCCTGAGCCGTCGGAAGTCTCGCTGGATGGCCACAGGCTCGGGGTGATCGTCGGGCCCGGAGGCGCGCACCCGGCGGGCATCGTGTCGTTGATGTAGTTCGGGGAGACCTGGAAGTCGGCGAAGTCGGCGTACTGGTCGGTGGGGCTTGCCCAGGTGGTGTCGCCGCCGCCGAAGAAGGTGGAGAAGAACAGGCCGTCGATCTGGAGCGTCCCGCTGTCCCGGAACAGCAGGTTGTCGACTCGAAGGGCCTGCCGGCCGTCCATCCAGACCGTGATCGACCCGTCGGCCTGGCCCGGGGTGTTCAGACGAACCCGCTGCTGCATCGTCACCCACTGACCCGGCGGAAAACTCCAGCTACCGGTGCCGATGTTGGTGCCGTGCACCTGCGAGGACGGTAGGTAGGCGTACACCTCGCCAGCGCCCCCGGCCCGCCACATGTAGCGGGTGGACAGGCCGTTCGAGCCGTCCGGGATGTTGCCGCCCGCCACGTGGTCGCCGCCGAATAGTCCAGGCAGTTTCCCGCCCTTGTTGAACTGGAAGCCGGCCGGGAACCGGACACGGTAGCTCAGATGCAGGATGTCGGTCGGGCCGGACTTCAGCAGCAGGTAGGCCTGGGCCCCACCGGTCGGCGCGTCCTCGTTGCGGACCGAGAGCTGGCTGGCCGAGCCGGCCGGGTAGCGGACCCGCAGGTACGTCGGCACGCACCGGTCACCGCTGGAGACCAGGCGCACCTTGTCCAGGTTGAACGAGCCACGGGAGCGCATGACCAGGTCGTCCCCGAAGAACCGGGCCAGCGGCGAGGTCGGCGCGGTCGGCTCGTCGGCGGCGGCCGGCCCGGAGCGCGACGCCGTCGGCGCGGGCGTCGGCGCCGAGCCACCGTGGCCGCCCTGTGGCCGGCCGCCGGAGCAGGCGGCCAGCCCGGCGAGCGCGGGCAGCACGACCAGGGTCACGCCGCGGACCATCCGGTCGCGCCGCGAGCCGCGAGTCCGGGCCTGGTACCCGCGTCCCGCCGGCCGGGTCGGCCCGGTCATCGCAGGACGGCCCGCAGGGCTGGGCCGAGGAAGGGCGCGAGCAGGGTCGAGTACGTGCCGGTGAGATGGCTGTTGTCCGCGTAGACGACGGCGTTGCCGATGATCGGCGGGCACTGGTCGCGCACGCACAGCCAGGGCAACGGGTCGATCAGCGTCGCGCCGCCGGCCAGCGCGCCGCGGTCCTCGATCTCGCGCTGCGGCTCGGCGATCTTCGACTTCTGGATGGTCACCATGCAGGACGTCACGTTCGAAGGGTGGCTGGCCAGGCAGTCCGGCACCTGGAAGCCGGGGAACGGCGTGTCCTCCAGGAACGCGACCTTCGCGCCGGTAGCCCGCAGCGTCCGGACGAGATCGGTCGTCGCGCCGGGCCCGGCGTCCTTCGCCTGAACCCGCGCCTCCGAGCCGATCACGACCAGGCCCGGGCGCAGCGCCGCGATGCGCGCGAACACGGCGTCCCGCCAGGCATAGCACTCGGTGTAGACCCGCTTGAGCTCGTCCAGGTAGAAGTTCGGGTAGTACGGCGGTGGGCACCCGCCCTTGGTGTACGGGACGAGCCGCCAGTGCGACTCCTTCGCGATCGCGTCCAGGGCGTTGAACCACTGGTTGGCGTGCGAGTCGCCGAACAGCACGACGGTCGAGGACCCGTTCGGGTCACCGGCGACGCAGTCGATCGGCGTACTGGAGGTGATCGGCGTCCGGCACTTGTTCTCGCCGAGGTCGTCCCCGGCCTTCGCGAGGGACGGCTGCAGGCTGGTCGGCAGGGCGCGCAGCCGGGCCGACTGGGTGATCAGCGGCGTCAACGAGCTCGTGCCGACGCCCACGAACCTGGGCTGCGTCGTGATCCCGGCGGCCGTGGGCGCGGTGGGGGCCGCGCCGGTCGCGTCCAGCGCCCGCAGTGGCCCGCTGGACCGCCCGCCGGGCACCGTGTCGACGGCGGCGACCAGCAGCGCCAGGCCGGCGGCCGCCGCGGCCAGCGCCCCGCCAAGGCCCAGGCCGAGCGACGGCCGGCGGACCAGCAGCGGCCGGGTCCTGACCGGGTTCTCCACCAGCAGGTAGGTGAGCCAGGCGAGCACCAGGGACAGCCCGAGCGCCGCCAGCTTCTCGCCGGTGTGGAACGGGCGGCCGGTCGCCTCGGGCCAGATCCGCAGCACCGGCCAGTGCCACAGGTACCAGGAGTAGCTGAGCCGGCCGACCAGCCGCAGCGGCGCGCGCCCCAGCAGCAGTTCGGCCCCCTTCCGAGGCGCCGCGCAGCCACCGGCGACCACCAGCGCGGCCGCCCCGACGGGCAGCAGCGCGGCGGTGCCCGGGTAGGGCGTGCTGTCGCCGTAGGCGAAGGCGGCGACGGCGATCCCGGCCAGGCCCAGCCAGCTGAGCTGGCTCGACAGCGCCCGTCCCATCCGCTCGAACGCGGGCGCCCAGACGGCGACCAGCGCGCCCAGTGCCAGTTCCCACGCCCGGGTGTGACCGCCGAAATAGGCCCAGGGGGCCGACCGGGCCGTGACCACCACGCTGAGCAGCAGCGAGCCGGCGACGACCGTGAGCAGCACGAGCACCACCGGTCGGGTGCCGGGCACGGGCCGGCCCTCGTCGCCGGCCTCGGGCGGGGCCGAGCGGCGCCGCCGGGCCGTGACCGCGGTGGCGGCCAGGGTCACGAGCGTGAGCAGCAACGGCCAGACGAGGTAGAACTGCTCCTCCACCGCGAGCGACCAGTAGTGCTGCAGCGGCGACGGCGGCGCGGCGGACTGGAAGTAGTCGGTGCCGCTGTGGGCCAGCCTGAGGTTCACGGCCGAGAACGCGGAGTACACGGCGTCCCAGGCGATGTCCCGCACGCGCAGCGGCGACAGCCACGCCCAGGAGGCGAGCACCGTCGCCACGATCACCACCGCCGCCGCCGGCAGGATCCGGCGGGCCCTTCGGGCGTAGAAGCGACGGAACGAGATCCGCCCCCGGGTCGCCCGCTCGCGCAGCAGCTGCTGGGTGATGAGGAACCCGGAGATCACGAAGAAGACGTCGACGCCGACGAAGCCGCCGGGGACGCCGAGGTTCGAATGCCCCAGGACCACCAGCAGCACCGCGACGGCTCGCAGGCCCTCGATGTCGGGCCGGAACTCCCGAGCCCGCCGGCCGGCGCCGGTGTCCGCCTCCGGCGCACCCTGGTCACCGGCTCGCTCGGCCTCAGCCGGCTCGCCAGCCGCCGCCGGGACCGGGCCGACCAGGACGTCCGGGGCCGGCTGGCTGTCCGCGCCGCGGGCAGCCCCCCGCTCCGTGACGTCCGCGCCGCGGGCCGGCGGGATGGACGGCGCGAACAGGCGGAGGTCCGCGGGCCTAGGCACCGATGGTCACCGCCGAGGGTCGGTGGCCGCGGCCGACGGCGCGACCACGGCGCCGGCGCAGCGTCCTGGTGAAACCGATCAGCAGCAGGATCGTGACCGGCACCAGGGACCAGATCACGGCGAGCACCCGCGGTCGCCAGGTGGTGCCGTTGCCGCTGACCTTGTTGCCCGCCAGCGAGATCCCCTGTGACGCGAGCTGGTTGCCGCGTATCTCGTTCCCGCGCAGGGTCACGCCCTCGTCCCCGTCCGCGCCGCGGACCATGACGCCGATCCGGTTGTCCGTGACCGTGTTGTTGGTCAGCACGTTGTGCGGCGACGAGGCGAGCACCAGCCCGTCACCTCGGTTCCCGGTGACGGAGTTCCCGACGATGCGGTTACCGGTGCTCTGGGCGTCCATCATGATGCCGTTCAGGTGGTTGTCCCGAGCGACGTTGTCCTCGACGACGCTGTCGGTGACGTTGTCCGAGAAGATGATCCCGTGCCGGCCGTTGTGCTCGCTGAGGTTCTGCCGGACCACGATCCGGGTCGAGTTCGAGTGCGGGTCGACGCCGTAGAGCGCGTTGTCGTGCAGCCAGTTGTTGGCGATCGTCACGTCGTGCGCGGCATCGGTGTAGGTCGCGATGAACGTGTGGTCGACCTCGCTGTTGGTGATGCTTCCGCTGGCACCGTCGGTCCAGGAGACGCCGTAGGAGCTGTTCCAGTCCCGGCCGAGGGTGCTGAGGTGGCTGTGGGAGATGATCAGCTGAGACCGGCTGGCGGCGACGATGAACGGCTGTCGCTGGTCGAGCGCGCGCTGGCCGGGGTCCGGGTTCGGTGCGCTGGGCCGGATGCTCACCCCGTCGATCGCCAGCGTTCCGCTCTCCGCGCCGAGCAGGACACCGCGGCGGGACTCCAGGACCAGGCTCGTGACGGGCGCGTCGATCGTGAACGCCGTCTGGCCGACGACGACCAGCGCGGCGTGCAGCACCGCATGGCCCTGCCCGTCGTACTCCAGCCAGTCCGGATCGTTGACGATCGACGCCAGCTGGGGCAGCCCGTTGACCGACGCCTGCTGGGGGAAGCTGTGGTGGACCTGGCCGCCGACCAGCAGGTCCACGCCGGTCGGGCTGATCGAGATCGCCCTGATCGACGGGTCCGGTTTGCTGGTCCTGGTGTCAATGGTGTTCGGCTGCAGGCCCCGCTCGACGTTGCTGATCGGGTCGTAGGACGGCGTGTAGGCATGCCGGTGGAAGAACTCGGACGTCGAGGTGAGCGCCCGGTAGTGGCGCCCGACGGTCACGCTCAGGACCGCCGCGGCGACCAGGGTCATCACCGTGACCAGCAGGTACACGCCGCGACCGCGGGTGCCGGCGGCGGTCGCCCTGGCGGCGCGCGCGGCCGCCCGGCGGGCGCCGCCCGCGCTCGTCGCCCCGCCGCCGACCTCGTCGGCCCCGCCTGACCGCGGGGACGGGACTCGCACGGTTTCCTGGGCGTGGCGGTCCTCATCGTCGCGAGACCGCCTGGTCGGCCCGGTCACGAGGCGGCCCCCCGGACGAGCGGCCGGCTGGACTCACGTTGCCCGCTGGTCGCCGCCGTCTTGGCGATCACCTCGAAGCTGCGCGGGTTGCCCATGTAGAGCGTCACGATCAGCGCGACGATGGTGAAGGTCGCGGTGACCGGGGACAGCACCACCGCCGCCGCCGTCTGCGTCACCCGGTTCCACCAGAACTGCGCGGTGGTCTGCTCCGCCGTGCGCAGGCCGGCGTTCACCCAGCCGGAGAGCGCGAAGTTCACCAGCCAGATCACCAGCGAGCACCAGAACAGGGAATGCGCCCAGCCGGGCAGGTCGATCGTGTGCGTGAGGATGAGCGCCACCGAGGTTCCGGAGGCGAAGAAGGTGAACAGGCTGAGGAAGTAGCGGATCGCGATCCGGATCGCGGCGCCCCTCGGCAGCACGTCCCGGTTGACGATCGCGTGGATGTTGCCCCACATCCACCGGCGGCGCTGCTTGAAGTAGGCCTGCCAGGTCCACGGCGAGGTCAGCTGGATGTACTCGTGGAAGAAGCCCCAGCGCAGCCCCTTCGCCGCCGCGTTGCAGCCGAAGGTGAGGTCCTCCGAGGCGAAGATTCGCCAGTTCCAGGTGACGGTCTCCTCGGTGTAACCGGTGATCGTCAGGCCTTCGCCGTGCACGAACAGCGGCTTGCCGAAGATGCCCTGGAACGACGAGCAGTACGTCATGCAGTTGTGGAACCGCAGGTCGTCGACGTGGCTGAGCAGGAAGTGGCTGAACGGCCGGACGCCGTAACCGATCCGCGGCGCCGTCACGCCCTGGCAGATGTCGTAGTCGCCGGCGAAGGCGGTTTCCAGGTACTCCCAGGTCGGCGACGTGTCGTCGTCCAGGAATGTGATCTTCGTGTCGCCCTGGTTGTAACCGAGCTGCTGGCGGACCAGCCGGCTGTACTCGAGGGCCCGGGCCTTGTACTGGGCGACGCACTCGAACTCGACGGGCACCGTGACGACGCGGTCGGCATCCGGGTAGACGTCGTCGTTGCCCGGCTCGTTCACCACCCAGATCTGGTAGTTCATCGTCATCGGGTAGTCGCGGATCTCGCGGATGATCTCGTTGACCCGGTCCTGCTCGCGGCCCACCGTCGTGATCTGGATGACGTAGCGGCTGAACAGGCCGGGGTTCTCCTTGAAGCCGGCGTGGAACCACCACTCCCCGATCGCGAGGATGAACACCTCGATCAGCGGGCGCAGGAAGGCGACCAGGCCCAGCCACGGAAGCCAGTGCTTCATCGGCCGCCTCCCGGACGAGCCGGGCCGGCTGTCGGGCGAGCCGTCGGGCCGTAGGCGACGGGGGTCATCGCACCGGGCTTTCCGCGGCCCTGGCGGGGACCCGGTCGCCGGTCGGCTGCTCGGGAATCTCTATCCGCGGCGGACCGGTCATCGCGGCGGGCACCAACGCGGCGGGCACCGGGACGGCCGAAGGGCTCCCGACGAGCCGGTCGTTCACCTCGACGACCGCGCGCAGCAGCGGCATGTCGATGTCGAGCGTGTCGGCGAACCCGAGGAAGGCCTTGGTGTCCTTCGGCAGGCAGGCGCCGCCGTAGGGCGCGCCGCCGCGGATCCCGTAGGTGGGGTTGAACGACGCCTCGGCGGAGCGGGCCACCGTTTCGGCGATCTCGGCCAGGTCCAGACCGGCCCGCTGCGCGACGGCGTGCATCTCGTTCCAGAACGAGATCTTGGTGGCGTTGAAGATGTTGTGCGCGCACTTGATGAACTCGGCGGTCATCGGCTCGGCAAAGACCCGGAGTTCGCCGCCGAACGGGGTGAACAGCTCGACCAGCCGCTCGCGGACGCGCCTGTTGCGGGCGCCGACGACGGTCATCCGGGGCCAGCGGAAGTCCGCTACGGCGGAGGCCGCGCGCAGGAACTCCGGGTTGCTCGCCAACAGGAAGCCCTCGTCCTGACGCAGCCCGGACTCACGTTCCAGAACGGGGCCGACGAGACCCTCTGTGGTCCCCGGCGTAACCGTCGAACGGACAACGACGGTGTGCACCGCATCGGCCTCGCGCAGCGCCCGGCCGACCGCCCGGGTGCCCTCCAGGAACGCGGTGAGGTCATAGCGCGTGCCATCGTTCGGCGTCGGCAGCGTCAGAAAAATGTATGCCGCTTCCTCGGTGGCGAGGTCAATCCGGGCGCGAGCGTCCAGGCCCCGGGCGGTGAGGTCCTCGACGCGCTGGGGAGAGACGTCTACGAAGGTGACGCGGTGGCCGGCTTCTATGAATCCACGGCCGGTGGCCGTGCCGACGACACCGGACCCGATGATGAATATTCTCACTGGTTCACTCCTCGGACGCGCTTGTCCCGCGGCGCGCCGGTCGTCATGGGTGGCGCCAGGCCGGGCGGATGCTGCTGCTCGGGCAACGGCCAGCGGAGTGGGTTTGGCTGCCGTAGAACCGCGACCCCATCGCATGGCAGGTCGCCGGTATTTCCCGATTTGGCGCGCGCGGGTCACTCACTCGGATACGCCGCGCAGTCATGAGATTACATGGCTCGGAGCGGGATCGTCGGGATTCCGCTGGTAACAAGTCCGTGAATCAGGAGGTCAAAATCATCGCATTGTTCAGGTCGGCGGCCAAAAGGCCATAAGGAAAAGATGACACACTAGACGTAAATGTGATCCAAGTCGCCCGCCGGTCACTTAGCGGACGAAAACATACGTAGCCGGGTTACATTCGCGCGCCGCGTCGCCCAAATTCGGCGCTGTCAACAACGACATGCCAGCCCATCAGCATGGACACCGGTGGGACACACCCTTCGGCGAGAGGCGGGCTGGCCCCGCCGGTCGGCCCACAATCGGCGGGCCGCGCACGGACGACCGTGTGATCGCAGCATCCGGAGGTTGTGACAGATGAGACCGGCACGTGGCGTGCTCGGGGTCGTGCTCGGGATGGCGACACTCACCGCCTGCCTCCCGGCGCCGCGGCTGCCACCTAGCCAGCAGGGCGCGGCGCCCCGCCCGGTCGCGCCCGCCGGCGGCCCGCTGCCGGCGGCTCTGGCGCCTCAGGCGCCGGCACCGTCACCCGCGGCCGGCGGCGTGGGCGCGGCCGCCGCGGGCTCCTCGACCGCGCCGGTTCCGGCCCAGATCCTGGACCTGTCGAAGTGGAAGCTGACGCTGCCGGTCACCAGCGCGCCCGGCGCCGACTCCACCAACGGCCGGGAGGCCGCCCAGATCAGCCGGCCGGCGCTGAGGACCTTCTCGATGGCGCCGTACTTCACGCCCACGGGCGACAACAAGGGGGTGCATTTCCGCGCCCCCGTCAACGGCGCGACCACCCCCGGCTCCTCCTACCCGCGCTCCGAGCTGCGCGAGATGTCCGCGGACCGGGTCCCCGCCGCCTGGTCGAGCACCACGGGCACCAACACGATGAGCATCCGAGAGGCGATCACACATCTGCCGACCAGGAAGCCCGAGATGGTCGCCGGGCAGATCCACGACGCGAACGGCTACGTCGCCATGATCCGCCTCGACGGCAGCCGGCTGTACGTCGAGCACGACGGCCAGAACGTCGGGGACCTGAACACCCACTACGTGCTCGGCACGGTCTTCAGGATCCGCATGGTCGCCGCCGGCGGACTGGTCAGCGTCTACTACAACGACAAGGCCCCGGTCACGTTCCCGCTGCGCGAGGGCGGCCTGTACTTCAAGGCCGGCTGCTACACCCAGTCCAACCTGAGCAAGGGCGAGCCACCGGATGCCTACGGCGAGGTCGCCCTCTACGACCTCCGCGTCTCCCACAGCTAGCCGCGTCGCATCTGACGAGGTTCGCCTCGTCCCAAGGCCGACAAGATCGCCGTCTTCGCCCTCGCATGGCTGTAACCGCAGCGCTTTTATGACCATGCGAGGGCCGAAACGGCGATCATGGGAACTCCGGAACGGCGCGCCTTGCCCGGAGGCGGCACGACAGCCGAGAGCCAGACCAGCCAAGAGCCAGATCAGCCAAGTGCCAGATCAGCCGAGGGCCAAGCCGCCAGGGTCCGGGCTCAGCTGAACGTGGTGCCGGTGCTGTCGCGGGTCTGGGTGGTTCCGGTGATCGTGTTGCCGGCGAAGGTCGTCCCGTCCGCGTCGTTGATCTGGAGGGCTACGCCGGAGCCGCTGTTCAGCGTGTTGCCGGCGAAGTAGAGGTTCGTCGGCCGGCCGGAGGCGGTCGAGTAGGTGGGCACGTCGTTGCCCTTGTAGGTGTAGACCGCGTACTTGCCGCTGCTGGTCACCGAGTTGCCGAGCAGCCGTGTCCCGGTGGCGCCGACGCTGAACCGCAGTCCGTACTTCGCCCGGGTGACGGTGTTGTTCCTGACCACGTTCCCGACGCTGTCGAAGACGGCGATGCCGGCGCCGTTCGGCTGGTCGTGGACGTAGTTGTCCGCCACGACCGAGTCCGTGATGCCCCGGTGCAGCATGATTCCGTGCACCTGGTTGTCGGAGACATCCTGGTCGTCGGGGAACGCGAACGGCGGGATCCCGTTGTGGTCGCTCTCGTTGTCCTCGATGGTCAGGTGGTCGCACCGCTGCGAACAGATGACGCCGTGGTCGCCGTTGTCGTGGAAATGGTTGTGCGTAATCGTCAGATAGTCCGAGTCGTCGTGCCCGTCGAGCCCGTACATGACGTTGTGGTCGTACTCGTTCCCGGTGAAGGCCAGCTGGTAGCCGTCATACAGGTACGTGCCCATGTAGTTCTGGTGAAAATGGCTGTTCTTCTCGGATCCGTACACGTTCAGCGCCGCGCAGACCGAGAGGTGGCTGGCGTCGCAGCCACGGCCCTTGTAGGAGACGCCGTAGCTTTCGGCGTCATACCAGCCGAGGTTGCTGACGTCACTGTTCACGATGTCCAGCCGGGACTCGCGCGGCGTCGAGCCGTCCAGGTACGACACCGCCCGGATGAACGCGCGCCCGCGGGCGTCGGCCGGGGCGCCCGCCGGCAGGGTCGGGTTGGTGTCGGGCGCCGCCGTGTCCGGGTCCCAGGACGTCACGGTCACCGAGCTCAGGTCGAGGTCGCCGTACTGGGCGGTGATCGTGCTGACATGGGTCTTCAGCGCGTCGGCGGGGCTGCGCAGCCGCAGCACGTTCACGTCGCCACCGGCCGCGGCGCCGTGAAGCAGCAGGCTCGCGCCGTTCTGGACGACCAGATCGGCGTCCAGCTCCCAGGTGTTCGACGCCGGGTTGGTGAGGGTCAACGGCGCCGCCGGGCAGGCCGCCTTGATCTCCGTCGGCGTCGCCGTGCCGGAGGTGAGGTAGAGGGTGTTGGTGGTCGCCGCGTACCGCACCTGGCCCGCGCAGGCGGTCGCCTGGGCGGCACCCGGGGCGCCGACCACCGTCAGCCCGAGCACGCCGAGCGCGAGCGCCGCCGCACCCGGCCCGGCGCGGCGGGCCAGCCGTGGCCCGGCCAGCGGCCTGGCCGACGGAAGGCCGACCGGTGTCATCCGCGATGTCACTGACACAGCTGTCCTCATCTCCGGTGTGTCCGGCGGTGGCGCCCGGCGCGGTCCGGACGGATGGCCGTCCAGACAGAAGGCGGGCGGGGGTCAGGTGATGTTCAGGACGTGGTCCGGCGCGCGCGGCGGACCGGACCGGCCAGCCCGGACCCGGTGCAGTGCTTCCAGGCCGAACGCGAGCAGCACCGCCACGAGCGCCGCGAGGCCGAACCACGGGAAGGGCGGCAGCGCGATGGTGTTCGCTCCATGCCGGTCGATCTCGCCGACCAGCGCGCGGGCCGCCACCACCCGCGACGAGGACAGGTCGAACGTGCCGCCGCGGTCGACCTCGATCCCGGTCCGCGCGGCGAGGACGTCGACTCCCTGCGCGGTGATCCTCCCGCGTTCACCGACCCAGATCCCGCGTGCCACGCCGGAGATCCGCAACCCGGCCAGGTGCCCGGCGCCGGGCAGGGCCGCGCCGACGGCCGCGTCGCGCACCGTGCCGGACCGCACGGTGAGCCCGGTGGACGCGAGCCGCAGGCCGGTGCCGCTGACGCCGGTCACGGTCGGGCCGGTCACGGTCAGCCCACGGGTGCCGTCGGTGGCGACGATGCCGTCCCGGCCGCCGGTCACCGTCACCTGGTCGAGCAACGCGCCGGCGGCCTGCCCGTAGACGCGGACGCCGACGCCGGCCTGGCTGACCTGGACACCGTGCAACGCGGCCCCGGAGCCACCGATCTCGACGCCGACCCGGGTCGCGCCGTTGACGGTCAGGCCGGTCAGCGTGACCTGGCCGGCCGTGGGCGCCAGCTGGACGCCGAACGCCGCTCCCCGCACGACGCCACCGCCGACCCGGACCGGGCCGCTGGCGGCCCCGATCCGCAGCCCGACCCGACCGCCCTGGACCCCCGGATCGTCGAGGACGCACGACCGGCACCCCACCAGCAGGAGCGCTCCCTCGGTGTCGTCGACCGAGCGCAGGCCGGTCAGCTCCAGGTCGCGCAGCCGGGCCGCGCGCACGCCGAACCGCTGGTTGTGCTCGGTGCGCAGACCGCCGAGCCGCCGGCCGTCGCCGCCGAGGATGACGACACCGTCGCGACCGTTGTCGGTGCTGGTCACCGCGGCCAGCGTCGTGCCGGCGTCGCCGCGCAGCAGCAGTCCGTCGCTCACCGAGCCGGTCACCGTGACCCCGCTCAGGCTGACCGCCTGGGTCTGCGCCAGCACCAGGCCGATCCCGTTGCCGGCGAAGGTCGACCGCAGCACCGAGCCGGTCGCGCCAGGGCCGAGGAACAGCCCCGCGGACCGCGCCCCCGTCGTCCCGTCGCCCAGGCCGGTCACCCGGCTGTCGCGCAGGTCGACCCGGCCGCCGGCGCCGGCCGACAGCCAGGGCCGGCCGGGCAGGCCAGCCGGAACCGGGCGGCCGGTCCTCGGGTCGACCGACGCGACGGTCGTCCCCAGCAGCTGCAGGGTGCCGCCCTGGACGGAGATCCCGGAACTCGCCCGCGGGTCGGCGCCCCCGACCAGCTCGAGCCGGCTCGTGCGCGGCCCGACCTCGAGCGCGGCTCCCCGACCGAGGCTGAGCTCGGCCTTCAGCCGGACCGTCCCGTCGCCGCTGCCGGCGACCCAGTCGGCCGGCACCCGGCCGACCAGCCAGCTGATCTCGACGACTCCCGGCGGCCGCACCACCCGGCTCACCAGCCGGCCGTCGAGCAGGACGTCCACCCGGCTCGCGCCGAGGACCAGCCGATGGTCCGGCGGGACGCGCGCCTGCGCGGTCCCCGCCAGCGCGGTGGCCGCTGGGGCGAGCACGAGGCCCGCCACGACCGCCGCCGCGGCCAGCGACCGGGCTGGGCCCGGCGGGAACCACCGGGAGCCGCGCACCCGTGGCCGCCGGGCCCGGCTCATGAGATCGCCTCGACGGCCGCCCCGGCCGTGCGCACCACCACCCCGTTCTCGACCGCCACCTGGCGGGTGAGCCAGCGCTGGCGTCGCACGGTCACCAGCGCGCCTATCTTGATCACTGACATCGCGAAGGAGACGAGAATCCAGCCGGGGATGAGGAAGAACGACGACGGCTGCCGGCGCAGGTGCGGCAGCGCCTTCGCGGCCCGGCTCAGCCACCACCAGCAGGCCAGGCAGCCACAGAAGAACCAGTGGTGGCGCAGGAGCGCGAGCGTCATGAACGTCGGCGAGACCAGCAGGGTGAAACCGCTGACCGCCTTCTCGACCATCGAGAACGCCAGGAACGGCCGGCGCCACACCCAGCGCCGTGACAGCGCCCGCAGGTCGGACCGCCAGGTGTTGCGCGCCCACCGCAGCCGTTGCCGGCAGAAGAGCCGCCAGGTGTCCGGGAAGCTGGACCAGACCCGGGCCGAGCGCTGGAGCACGGTCGCGTGGCCCCGCTCCAGCAGCAGCGTGGTCAGCCGCTTGTCGTCGCCGGACATGCACTGGACCCCGAGGAACTTCTCGGTCATGAACTCGTGGCTGACCTCGACGAGCAGAGCGCGCCGGTAGATCGCCGTACGACCCGACAGGCAGGACAGCGCGCGGCCCATCACGGACTGGGCCGCGTTCTCGTCGAAGTACCGGCAGTCGAGGAACAGGTCGGTGATCCGCTGCAGAAAACCGCGCGGGTTGTACACGTTCTGCCGGGTGGCCACCCCGCCGACGGCCGGGTCGGCGAACGGTTTGCACACCTCGGCGGCGACGTCGTCCGCCCAGATGGTGTCCGAGTCGACCAGCGCGACCAGCTCGGTGCTCGCCGCCTCCCAGCCGCGGCGCAGCGCGTCACGTTTTCCAGGGACTTCGGTGACGAGAACGGTCACCGGGAAGTCGGCCGCGATCCGGCGGCACGCGGTGTCGGTGGCGTCGATGACGAGGATGACCTCGTCGACGTCGTTCGCCAGCCAGGACGTCAGCGCCCGGGTGAAGACCTCCGGGTCCTCCTGGTAGACGGGCACGACGACGGTCAGCGGCAGTCGCAGGTCGCCACCCACCGGCCGGTACAGCGCGGCCGGGATACGGCGGGCCAGCCAGCACAGCCACCGCACGAGACCGATCGTCCCGAGCGGCAGATAGACGAGGTAGTAACCGATGTCACCCGGCATGATTCCTTGTCCGGAATATGGCCCGGTGTCGGCCGGGCACCCTGGGGGCGCCCTGATACTGCCATTTCTTCAGGCGTTTCCCAACTACCGGCGAGCCTGTTTTCCGCCGATAGTTGGGACCTTGCCGGTTATATACAACGCATTCGGCCGTGGCCTTCCGTCAGCCTCAGCCGGAAATAGGCCGAAATCAGCTTTCCGGTCCGGCGGCCTGCGCCGGCTCCGTCGACTCTGGGCCCTTCGCGCCGCGCATGGACGGGAAGAGGACGACATCGCGCAATGTCGGAGCATCCGTAATCAGCGCGATGAACCGGTCGATACCGAGCCCCAGGCCGGACATGGGGGGCATGCCGTACTCCATCGCCTCGATGAAGTCCTCTTCGAGCATCATCGTCTCGTCGTCGCCGGCCGCGCGCAGGTCGGCCTGCTCCTCCAGCCGCTCGCGCTGGTCGACCGGGTCGACCAGCTCCGAGTACGCCTTGACGAGCTCCCAGCCGTTCGCGACGACCTGGAACATGTCGAGCCGGGTCGGGTCGTCGTCGCTGCGCCGCGCCAGCGGCACCAGCTCCACCGGATGCCCGACCAGGAAGCAAGGCTGGACCAGCTCGGGCCGGACCGTCTTCTTGTAGAGCAGGTCGACGAGCGCCGCGTAGGAGGCCGCCTTGCTGACATCCAGACCGAGGTCGGCGCACTTCGTCTTCAACGTCTCGAAGTCGCGCACGACCCGCAAATCGACCCCGGTACGACTTTCGACCGCATCCCGGTAGTCGATGACCGGCCAGTCCGCGCCGAAGTCGAGCTTGGTTCCTTCGTAGGTGACCGTCCGGGAACCGATCACGTCGTCGAGGATCGCCAGGATCAGCTCACGGACGAAGCGCATGTTGTCGCGGTAGTCCCAGTACGCCGCGTACCACTCCAGCATCGTGAACTCCTGCAGATGCGAGGGATCGATGCCCTCGTTGCGGAAGTTCCGGCCGATCTCGTAGACGCGGTCGAACGAGCCGGCGACGACCCGCTTGAGGTAGGTCTCCGGCGAGATGCGCAGGTAGAAGTCCTCGCCCAGCGCGTTGTGCCGGGTGATGAACGGGCGCGCCGCGGCGCCGGAGGCCGCCTCGGTGAGGACGGGCGTCTCGACCTCGAGGAAGTCGGCGTCGTCGAGGAAGCGCCGGATTCGGCTGATCACCCGGGACCTGGTCTGGAACCGCTCCCGGGACGCGGGGTTCGCCAGCAGGTCCAGGTAGCGGCGCCGGTAGCGGGTCTCGACGTCGGCGATGCCGTGCCACTTGTCCGGCAGCGCGCGCACGGCCTTGTTGAGCACCGCGAAGTCGGTGGCGCCGACGGTCCGCTCGCCCTTGCGGGTGGTGAAGACGACGCCGGTGACGCCGACGAAGTCGCCGACCTTCACCGAGCTGTGCCACTCCTTGTAGGTCTCCTCGCCCAGTTCGTTGCGGTTCAGCGAGATCTGCACCCGGCCGGCGCGGTCCTGGATGGTCCCGAAGACAAGGCCACCCATCCGGCGCCAGAGCATGAGACGCCCGGCGACGCGGGCCGGCGTCCCGTCCGGCGCCGCCTGGACGTCCGCCGACGTCAGGTCCGTCTGGTACCCGGACCTGGGCAGCCGTGCCGCCCCGTCGACCGTCGGCTCGTCGGCTGTCATCGAACCCGCACCTTCTTCACACCGCGCGACCGTCGCTCACCGCGCCACCGTCCGAGGCCGGCCGGCGCCGCGATGGCACGGACGGGCAGCCCCTGGGTCGCGGCCTGGCGACTCCCGGGCGCACCGATGCGCCACGAGGCAACACCCAGCGTACCGATCTGCCGCCCGGGCCCCGTGCGCCGTCGGGCGGCGCGGAGGGATGTGGGAGCTGGCACCTCCTCGGCACCTGCAAGATCGCCGTTTCCGCCCTCGCATGGCTGTATCGCCCGGCGTCTACGACCACCTGAGGGCCAAAACGGCGATCAAGTCACGAGCCGACAATGATCACCAGGCCCCGGCGATCATCGATGCGCGCGGGGCGTCAGTTCCTCGGGCCGGTCGGGTAGGTAGCCGCACGGGCGGGTAGGCCTTGCCAGGTGAGCCTGGACCTTTCCGCTCTCGGCGGAACGCCATGCCGGAATCATGTCTGCTCGGTCACCGTTGCGATGGGCGTCGAGGAAGACGTCTGGACCCATCGGGGCACGACGGCGCTGTCGGCCCTGTCCGCGCCGAGGTGGCCGGGTTCTGACGGGTAGGTTTCTGTTCGATGCGTGAGGACATGCCTCGGCGGAGCTAGCATGCGGATACCGGCTGTCGTGTGGTCGGTCGCAGCTCGAAGGAGCGCACATGTTCGAGAGATTCACCGACCGGGCACGTCGGGTCGTCGTCCTGGCTCAAGAAGAAGCCAGGATGCTCAACCACAACTACATCGGCACCGAGCACATCCTTCTCGGCCTGATCCACGAGGGCGAGGGTGTCGCGGCGAAGGCGCTGGAGTCGCTGGGGATCTCGCTCGAGGGTGTGCGGTCGCAGGTTGAAGAGATCATCGGTCAGGGCCAGCAGGCCCCGAGCGGGCACATCCCCTTCACCCCGCGCGCGAAGAAGGTCCTCGAGCTCTCCCTGCGCGAGGCGCTGCAGCTCGGTCACAACTACATCGGCACCGAGCACATCCTCCTCGGCCTGATCCGCGAGGGTGAGGGCGTCGCCGCCCAGGTGCTGGTCAAGCTCGGCGCCGACCTCAACCGGGTCCGCCAGCAGGTCATCCAGCTGCTCTCCGGCTACCAGGGCAAGGGCGACCCGGCCACCGCCGGCGCTCCCTCCGAGGGCACGCCGTCGACGTCGCTGGTGCTCGACCAGTTCGGCCGCAACCTGACCGCGGCCGCCCGCGAGGCCAAACTCGACCCGGTCATCGGGCGCGAGAAGGAAATCGAGCGGGTCATGCAGGTCCTGTCGCGGCGGACCAAGAACAACCCGGTCCTGATCGGCGAGCCCGGCGTCGGCAAGACCGCCGTCGTCGAGGGCCTGGCGCAGGCGATCGTCAAGGGCGAGGTGCCCGAGACGCTCAAGGACAAGCAGCTCTACACGCTTGACCTGGGCGCCCTGGTCGCCGGCTCCCGCTACCGCGGTGACTTCGAGGAGCGCCTGAAGAAGGTCCTCAAGGAGATCCGCACCCGCGGCGACATCATCCTGTTCATCGACGAGCTGCACACGCTCGTCGGCGCGGGTGCCGCCGAGGGCGCGATCGACGCCGCGTCGATCCTCAAGCCGATGCTGGCCCGTGGCGAGCTGCAGACGATCGGTGCGACCACGCTCGACGAGTACCGCAAGCACCTGGAGAAGGACGCCGCGCTGGAGCGCCGTTTCCAGCCGATCCAGGTCGCGGAGCCGTCGGTGGCGCACACCATCGAGATCCTCAAGGGCCTGCGCGACCGGTACGAGGCGCACCACCGCGTCTCGATCACCGACGCCGCCCTGGTCGCCGCCGCGTCACTGGCCGACCGGTACATCTCGGACCGCTTCCTGCCGGACAAGGCGATCGACCTGATCGACGAGGCCGGTTCCCGGATGCGCATCCGCCGGATGACCGCTCCGCCGGATCTGCGCGAGTTCGACGAGCGCATCGCGAACGTCCGCCGGGACAAGGAGTCCGCGATCGACGCGCAGGACTTCGAGAAGGCGGCCTCGCTGCGCGACAAGGAAAAGAACCTGATCGCGGACAAGGCCAAGCGCGAGAAGGAGTGGAAGGCCGGCGACATGGACGTCGTCGCCGAGGTGGGCGACGAGGAGATCGCCGAGGTGCTCGCCATCTGGACGGGCATCCCGGTCTTCAAGCTCACCGAGGAGGAGACGGCCCGCCTCCTGCGCATGGAGGACGAGCTGCACCGGCGCGTCATCGGCCAGCAGCAGGCCATCAAGGCCGTCTCCCAGGCGATCCGGCGTACTCGGGCCGGCCTGAAGGACCCGAAGCGCCCAGGCGGCTCGTTCATCTTCGCCGGCCCGTCCGGTGTCGGTAAGACCGAGCTGTCCAAGACGCTGGCCGAGTTCCTGTTCGGCGACGAGGACGCACTGATCCAGCTCGACATGTCCGAGTACATGGAGAAGCACACCGTCTCGCGGCTGGTGGGCTCGCCGCCCGGCTATGTCGGCTACGAGGAGGGCGGCCAGCTCACCGAGCGGGTGCGCCGCAAGCCGTTCTCCGTGGTCCTCTTCGACGAGGTCGAGAAGGCCCACCCGGACGTCTTCAACACGCTCCTGCAGATCCTGGAGGACGGTCGCCTGACCGACTCCCAGGGCCGGCTGGTCGACTTCAAGAACACCGTCCTGATCATGACGTCGAACCTGGGCACCCGCGACATCTCCAAGGGCCCCGGCATCGGCTTCGCGACCGGTCAGGGCGCGGTCGACTACGAGCGCATGAAGGCCAAGGTCCAGGACGAGCTCAAGCAGCACTTCCGGCCCGAGTTCCTGAACCGCATCGACGACATCATCGTCTTCCACCAGCTGTCCCAGGACGAGATCATCCAGATCGTCGACCTGATGCTGGCGCGGGTCGACGCGCAGCTGAAGAACAAGGACATGGCGCTGGAGCTCACGCCGGCCGCCAAGCAGCTGCTCGCCGTCCGTGGCTACGACCCCGTGCTGGGCGCCCGGCCGCTGCGCCGGACGATCCAGCGCGAGATCGAGGACGTGCTGTCCGAGAAGATCCTGTACGGCACCCTGAAGCCGGGCGAGATCGTGATCGGCGACGTCGAGGGCGACCCCACCGCCGAGGACGCGAAGTTCGTCTTCCGCGGTGAGACCAAGCCCAGCTCGGTCCCGGACACGCCCCCGATCGACCTGGCCAAGTCCGGCGAATAGGGGCACCTAGCACGACATAAACTGAACAGCAGGGCTCGGGAGGGGCGGTCACGGATTCGTGGCCGCCCTTCCGCATGTCGGCGCACGAGCACACGGACACGAACGGGGGGCAAACGACGATGGCACGACAACCGTCGGTGGGTAGCGGAGTTCATCTGACGTTCGGTCCCGATCCCGCCACGTCGATGGTCGTCTCCTGGCTGGCCGACGGCGAGCCGGCCGCCAGGGGTGCCGCCTCGGCTCCGGCGGGCGCCCTCTCGGCCCTGCGCCAGGGGCTGCGGCCGCAGCGGCCGGCGGTACGGTTCGCGCCGGCCGGGCCGGACAGCGTCCCGCTGGACCCGGTTCCCGACGACGACACGGCCGAGCGGGCGGACGCGACGACCAGCACGTTCCGGGACGCGGCCCGCCGGCGCCACCACGTCCACCACGCCCGGCTCGGCGGGCTGCGGCCCGGCACGCGCTACCGGTACACGATCGAGCCGGCGCCGTCCGAGGCACCCGCCACCGGCGAGTTCCGCACCGCCGCGGCGCCTGGCGACCCTGGCGAGGCCTTCACCTTCACCTGTTTCGGCGACCACGGCACCGACGAGCCAGACGACCCGTACGGCACGGCCGCGTCCCGCGCGGTCGTCGGCGCGCTCGACCGGTACGACCCGTTGTTCCACCTCGTCATCGGCGACCTGACCTACGCGAGCCTGCGCCAGGACCCGGCCCGGGCCTGGGCCGACTGGTTCCGGATGATCGCGCCGTCGGCCCGCCACCGCCCGTGGATGCCGGTCGCGGGCAACCACGAGAGCGAGCGCGGGATGGGCCGCTTCGGCCTGACGCCGTACCAGGCGTACTTCGCCTCGCCGCCCAACGGCGCCGGGCCCGACTACGAGGGTCTCTGGTACGCCTTCACGGTCGGCCGGGCCCGGTTCGTCATGCTCTTCGGCGAGGACGTCTGCTACCAGGACCACGGCGAGGTGTACCTGTACGGCTTCAGCGAGGGCCGGCAGACCGCCTGGCTGGAGCGCACCCTGCGCGAGGCCCGCGCCGACGGCGCGATCGACTGGGTGATCGTCGGCGTTCACCAGGTCGCGATGTCCACCGCCGCCTACCACAACGGCGGTGATCTGGGCCTGCGCGCGGCGTGGCTGCCGCTTTTCGACCGTTACCAGGTTGACCTGGTGCTCTGCGGCCACGAGCACCACTACGAGCGCACCCACCCGGTTCGGGGTGTCGTGCCCGACTCCACCGAACTGACCCCGCTGCCGGCGCTGACGACCGAGCCCGCCGTGCTGAGCACCGCTCCGCGGGCGACCGCTCGGCCCGTCGTCGGGTCGCTCACCGCGAGGCCGGCGGGCGCCGAGCTGGAGCGGATCGACGCGACCACCGGCGCGGTGCACGTCACGATCGGGACGGGTGGCTCGTCGACGCCCAGCTCCGAGGCGCTGTTCGACCCGCCCGCCGGCCGGGTGGTCGTCGAGGCGGAGAAGCGCCACGGCGCGGGCCGGCGGCGCACGGTCTACCGGCTCGAGGCCGCGCCGTGGCTCGCGGCCCGCTCGACCGAGCACCCGTACGCGTTCGCCGCCCTGCGCGTCGACCCGGGGGAGCCCGGCGGCACCACGACGATCCGCGTCACGGTCCACGACTCGCTCGCCCCCGACGAGCCGCCGTTCGACGATTTCATGCTGACCCGCCCGCGCCCAGGCGAGGCCGGCTCGGCCTGAGGTCAGGGGCGCCGCCTCGGCCGTCGTCAGTCGCCCGGTTCGGCCTCGGCATGGCTCCGGGTGGCGATGTGGTGGGCGGCGCGGTAGATCCGCCACGGGGTCCGGGTCCGGCGGCGTAGCTGCATCACCGGGCTGTCCTGGCCTTCGGTGACGAGTCGGCGCATGTCGGCGGGCCGGGTGTCGCCGGTGACGATGAGCCGGCGCACCGCGAACGCGTCGCCCGCTCGGGGATGCAGGCCGTAGCCGACCTCGCAGGCTGACGCGAAGCCCGCCGAAGCGACCGCCGAGCGGACGGTCCGGGTGTGGTAGCCGAACGGGTAGCAGAAACTACGCACCGGGCGGCCCAGCCGGTCGGCCAGCATGCGGCGGCTCAACAGGATGTCCGCGCGCATGAGATGCGCGGGCATGAGGTCCAGCTCCGCGTGTGCGTGCCCGTGCGACCCCACCTCGATCCCGGCCGCCGCGACCTCGGAGAGTTCCGACCAGTCCATGATCCGCAGCTCGGCCTCGCGATAGCCCGCCATCCACCGGGCACGCCGCGCGACATGCGCGGTCGGCACATACAACGTGGCGCCGCAGCCGGCGGCGACCAGCAGCTCCGTCGCGCCGAGGAAGTCGACGAACCCGTCATCGAACGTGACGGCGACCGTGCGCTCGTCCGGTTCGTCCAACGCCGCGGACAGCCCGACCAGCCGGTAGCCCGCGTCCACCAGCGCGCCCAGCTGCTCGGCGAACAGCCCCGGGTCGACCTGCCAGCGGCGAAACGCGCTGCTCGCCCCCTGCCCGACACTGTGGTACATCAGGACCGGAAGGTGACCACGGTCGGACCGCGTGGTCACAGCTGACCAGTCACGGCTGGGCCGATCACGGCTGGGCCAGCCCAGCCGGCTCCGGCACGGTCGCTCCGCCACGACGGGTGGACAGGAGCGCCGCCCCCACGAAGCTGACCACGGTCGTCGCGGAACCCACGAGCAGCAGCAGGGCCCGGCCGGCCGCGGCGGGCTGGCCGCGCACCGCCGCCCGAAGCCCGCCGAACACGCCGGAGGGCAGAACCCGCAGCAGAAAGTCCCGTTCGGGACCCAACGACGACTTCCGGCGCGCCGCGCGCTCCGGCTGCCCCACCCCACGAGTGATCACCCTGAGGAGCGCCTTCGACCGCCCTTCCTCCCAGCAGCGGCGCAGCACGTAGCGGGGCGAGCTGCGCCCGAGCGGCACCCGGTGATGGATGACGGCGGCTGGCTCGTACAGGAAGGTGCCACCAGCGTGCAGGCGCTGCGCCCGGATACAGAACTCGGTCTCCTCGCACCCCGCGGCGCCCTTCGCCTTGCGGCCCAGCCGGTCGTCGAAGCCACCGACCTCGTCGAAAAGCGGCCGCCGGAACAGGGCACACCCGCCGAACACGTTTCGGACCGGCTGGCACGACGCCGGCAGCCCCAGATGACTGCACCCGACCGTCCACAACAGCTCGTCCGGAAACCAGGCCGGCTGTTTACTCTCCCACGCGGGCAGCGTTCGGCCGCCGACCCCGAGCACATTCGCGGAACTCGACACGGCCGCCATCAGCGCCTCAAGCCAGGCAGGCTCCGCGGTCGCGTCATCGTCCAGGAACGCGACGAAGTCCGTCGTCACGGCCCGCAGACCGGTATTGCGGGCATTGGACAGGCCCGTCCGGCCGCCGGTCGACAGAACCAGCTCGTCGCCACCACGGTCGTGCAGCTTCTTCAACAGCTCGTCATCGCCGTCGACGACCACGACGACCTGGTCGGGCGCCCGGGTCTGTGCGCGCAACGACTCCAGCGCCGCCACCAACAGCGTGAACCGCGCCACCAGATGACTACAGACGACGACACTTACCGTGCTCACGGCGTCTCCCCCGCAAGCCCGCGGCGGCAGGTCGCCGCCGGCCCCCGTCGCGCCAGGCCTGTTCCCGCACGTGCAGTCATGGCGCTGCCTACGCCCCCGTCGTGAATCCCCCGCGCCAACTTCGTCGCCACACCCCCGCGGACGCGCCCAGCGGGGGGCATCTACGGCGTACGGCGGCGGTACCTGGCATTCCCGAGATGACCCTAGCAGCCGATCGCCGCAGCTCCGGGGCGACTACGCCTCCGGACGGCACCCATGAGCGCCTCCGCCGCGCGGCTTCCGCGAGCCGGAATCCGCCGCCGGATGGGCGGCCGAGGTCGATGATCCCCGGCCGCGCGGCCCGCCCCGCGCTAGCGCGGGGCGGGCTCCGGGACGAGGTCGGCCACGACGACCGTGGTGTCGTCGCGGGCACCGGCGAGCAGGGCCGCCTCGACGAGCGCGTCGGCGGCGCGCTCCGGGGGATCGTTCGCCAGCTGGTGCAGCAGGCCGTAGAGCTGCTCGGGCTTCATGACCTTGGTCATGCCGTCGCTGGAGAGCACCACCCGGTCGCCGGCCTGGACCGCGACCTGGAAGAGGTCCATCTCGACCTCGTCGGCCAGGCCGATCGCGTTCAGCAACGGGCCTCCGGTGATCGCGTGCGGGGTGGTCAGCTGGCGCGGCTCGCCCTTGCCCGCCTGCAGCCAGACCGTGCTGTCGCCGACATGGGCGACGGTGATGGTCCGGCCGGTCTGCTCCTGCCGGCCGAGCACGACGACGTCGAGCGTGCAGGCCATGCCCCGCCAGCTCGGCTCCGCCTTGGGCCGCTCCCGGACCATCTTGTTCGCGCGCACGACCGCGGCGCGCAGGCCCTCGCTCGGGTCGTCGGCGTACTGCGGCCGGAAGCCGGCGACGGTGGTCACGGCCAGTGTGGACGCGATCTGCCCGGCGGCCTCGCCACCTACTCCGTCGGCGACCGCGAGCAGGCCGTCCACCACCACGAAGGCGTCCTCGTTCGGGCCGCCGCGCTTTCCCCGCCGGGTCCGGCCGGCAGCGGCCAGCCGCAGCGGTGACGAGGAGAAGTGCTCGGGCTCGTCGGCGACGTAGGGGCCGGCCGTCGCGGTGACCATCGTCGCGTCCGCCGCGGCGCTCGGTGCCACGGCGGGAGCCAGGGGCGCCGCGGGCGCCGGCGGCGGTTCGGCGGGCGGTGGCGCGGCCTCCAGCCAGCTGGCGGGGGCGGCGGGCTGCTGGTGGCTGTCGCGGCCCGCGGGCAGGTTCCAGGCGTCGTCCTCGATCGTCGGCGCCGCGTCCTGGCCGCCGACCGGCGTCGGGCCGGTCTCGGCCGCCCGGGGGTGCGGCGCACCGCTGGGCGGCGGAGCCCAGCCGGTGGCGTCCGGGTCACGGTCGTCGGCCGGCCAGCCGCCGTCCGTCGGAACCTGCGTCGTCACGTCATCTCTCCAGGCTTGGCCGAGGGCAGGGTCGACGCGGCGGGCGTCGACGTCGGGGGCAGGCGCGGCGGCCGGTCGCTGGCCAAGTCCGGGCACGAGGTCGCCCGGATCGGAGTACTCGACGTCCGGCGGGCCGAACGTGCTCCCGCCGCCGCGTCGGATCGGTCGGCCGATGTCCCGCCGGCTCCCGTCGTTGCGCCCACGGCGGCGGGCGCGTGACCCGTCCTGGGTGGGAGGCGGCTGCGCGCCGGGGCCGTACGTCGTCCGACCGGAGCGACTGGACAGCACGACGAAGACCGTGGCGCCCACAACCAGGACGACGATCAGCATGATCGGTAGCAGTGAGCTTTTCATGGCCTCCGTACCCCACCGCCGCGACGCGATCAGACCGACTTGGGAACCTTGCTACGTGGAAACCGTGCGTAGCCGGCACTGATCGTGCCGGCCATGCTGCCAGATCACCGACCTGTCCGGCCGCCGGCACCTGCCCCCGCCAGTCCGAACAGCCCCGGCCATCCATATCTCGATGTCCGTCCAAACAACGACATCAGCCCCGGGCCGAATGGCGAATTGTCGGAACGCCGACACGGTAGATCGGCGACACGGTAGATCGGCGACACCCCGGACCCCCGACACCTCCGCCCAGCCACGAGACAGACCTCCCGTCTGGCCAGATCATCCCGCGAGACGGCCGCGGGACGGGCCTGAAAGGCTATCTTCCACCCGAATCCCGCCCTCCTAGGCGCAACCCCGGGTTCCCAACCCGGTTTACGCCGTCGCGGCCACTCCCCGACCGCGTGGATGGCCCGTCAGGCGGGCCCGCGGGCCGCGCCGCGAGAGATCAGTGGACCCGTTGGTCGGTGGGACAGTCCAGCTCGCTGGCGTGAGTGAGGCCGTCGACCGACAGATGGGTTCCCAGGCGCACCGGGCCGGCCTCGCTCGCGAGGATCCCGGTCCAGTTGCCGGCTGCCTTGAAGACGCAGGCATTGCCCTCGGTGATCGACCAGAACGACGTGTAGTGCACCAGGACAGTGGCCAGGCCCGGTCTGTCGAAGTTGACCGCCATCGAGCTCACGCCCAGCTCGGTCAGCTGCGCCGGCCCCTGCACGAGGCCGGACGCGTCGGTCACGATCCAGATCTTCCAGTGCGCGTTGGACCAGCCGAGCTGCAGGTACGGCAGGCCGGACCGCAACAGCACCGCCTCCGCCTGGGCTGACGGGTCCAGCGGGACGTCCGGCAGCGCCACGTACGTGACTCCGCGCGCCAGCAGCCAGTCGTGGTAGGTCTTCGCGGTCAGCGTCCCGTCGTAGAACAGCGAGTTGTACTTGCTGTCCAGCTGACGCAGCCAGCCTCGGGCCATCGGTACCTTCGGCGCGACGTAGCGGGCCTCCCAGTGCGCCTGGGTGAACGGCACCTCCACCCGGCCGACCGGCACCGGGCCGCCCCGGTCCAGGTAGTCCAACATCCCGCTGTAGTAGCTGGAAGCCGCGGAAGGATCACCTTGGGTGGCAAGCGCGCCCTGGACCGGCCCGATCGACCAGCCGATCAGCGGCACCGCCACGATCAGCAGGATCTTCGGCCGTTTGGAGAGCAGCACGGCGGCCATCGGCCCGGCGAGCAGCGTCGCCGGCCGCGTGATGTTCCCGCCGACCGTCGTCGGCAGCAGGAAGAACACCGTGGCCGCCATGGCCCAGAGCAGCAGCCCGCGGCGCACCGCCCGCTCCCGGCGCGGCACCACCAGCAATCCCGCGACGATCAGGGTCAGCAACGACAGGTAGGTCAGCGCTGGAAAGGGCTGCGTGCCTTCCTCAGGGAAGATCAGCGAGACCAGGATCCCGCAGATCGCGCCGACCAGCGGCCAGATGCGCCGCCACGACAGGCTGCCGATGAGGGCGACGCCGACGAGCAGCACGAACGCGCCGGCCAGCGGCGAGGCGAGCGACGAGCAGACCGCGCCGATCAGCGCGACCCACCAGCGGCGTTCGCGCACCCCGACCACGGCCAGCGCGCCGAACGCCAGTCCGAGCGCGAACGGCCCGCGGCCGACGATGAGGTCGGCGACCGTGACGACGCCGAACCAGAGCACCGGAAGGTCGTGGCCACGCCGGGCGCGCGGCCCGCGCAGCAGCCGCGCCACCAGCACCGTCGAGGCCACGCAGGACAGCGCGGCCAGGAGCTGGGCGCCGAACAGCGCCCCGAGCGGCGGGAACAGGACGCTGTAGCCCGGGATGGTGTGCCCGCCGTACCACTGGTCGTCCCACAGCCGGGCGCCACCGTGCTCGAAGAGCCAGACGCGGTACTCCTGGGCCGGCGTGTCGGGGCCGGTGAGCCCGAGGCCCAGGGAGAGCGCGCACAGCGCGGCGGTCAGCAGCCAGGGCCGCGCCCGGACGAGCTGGCCAACCTGGACCGCGACCAGCCGCACGAGTCGCCAGCCACCGCCGGCACGCCCGGCGCGGCCGGCAGGCAGGGCCCGATCATCGGTTGGCCCGACGGTTTCGCCCACCCGCGTAGGGTCCTGGGGGGCGTGACCGGTTCCGGTCGGTGGGCCGGGGACGATCCCCTGGATCGGCGGGTCGGCCACGGCCTCGTCCGTGGGCGCGCCGGCCGTCCGGGGCAGCTCGATGGTCGAGGGACCGGTCGCGGCCGACGGCGCCGTGCCGACGAACGAGGAGGACGACGGGAGTGACCGACCCGGCTCATCGCCCAGAGCGGGACGGCTCGGCACCGGGACCACCTCCGTGGCCGCTACCTCCGCCGGATCCGCCGGAGCCCCGGGTGCCCGCGGCCCAGGCGGCGGATCACCCGGCCGTGGCACTGCCGACCCTGGCACAGCCCCCGGTCGCGGGCCAGTCGGCGATCCGGGCACGGCCAGAGGTCCTGCCACCCGGTGATACCTCCCAGACATCTCCGACTCGTCGCCCACGCAGGGGCGCCGGCCGGTTGGTCATGGGCGAAGCCCGTGCGGCCAGCGGTCTGCCGGGCGTCTCGCGGTCGACCCAACGGGCAGGTTCAGCGACGGTGTGGCTGGTCGTGGCGGGCCTGATCGCCGCCGTCGCCGCCGTCACCGCCGAAGGCCGGCTCGGCCCCCGTGATCCGCGCGCAACCGATCCGACATCCTGGTGGGGCATTCTTCCACCAGTCCCACCCACCAGCATCACACGGGGCACGCTCGCCGGGATCAGCGCGCTGTCCGTGATCGGGCTGTGCGTGTGCTGGCTGGTGCTGGTCCGGCTGGCGCTGACCGACCGGCTCCGGCCCAGGGAGGCCCTGGCCGCGACCGTCGCCTGGGCCGCCCCGTTCGCGTTCGGCCCGCCGCTTTTCAGCCGGGACGCCTACGCGTACGCCGCCCAGGGCGAGCTGGCCAGGCGCGGCATCGACCCCGCCACCCACGGCGTCGCGGCCCTGGCCGGTGACTCGCGCGGGGCCGCGTTCATGGCTGCCGTCGACCCACGCTGGCGCGACACCCACACCCCGTACGGCGGCGGCGCGGTCGCCGTCGAACGCCTCGCGGCGACGGTCGCCCAGCTGTTCGGCGCCGGCCCGACCGTCGCGCTGGTCACGCTGCGCATCCTCGCGGTCCTCGCCGTAGCGGCCCTGGTCGTCTGCACGTACCGCCTCGTGGCCGACCTGCCCGGCGCGGCCGGCGACCCGTCGTCCCGCGGGGAGGCGAGCGAGGACAGGTCGCCCGGCCGGGCGGTCGCCGTCGCGGTCGCGCTCGTCGGGGCCAACCCGGTCACCGTGATCCACCTGATTGGCGGCATGCACCTCGACGCCCTGGTCACCGCCGCGCTGGCCGGGGCTCTGCTGCTGGATCGGCGCCGGTCCGCGGCGCGGCCAGCGGACACCCCCGGTGCCGTCCCCGCGACCGGTTCGGGCGCTTTCGGGGGCGCTGTCTGCCTCGCCGGGCTCGGGGCGGTCGCGCTGGCCTGCTTCGCCGGCACCGTCAAGGCGACGGCCTTCCTTGGGCTGGTCTGGCTGCTCGTGGCCCAGGCCAGGGACGCCAGGGCCGCCGCCGGCCGGGGGGCGATGGCGCGCACCATCGTCGTCGACCTCACCGTGGCGCTGGCCGTGCTCGGGCTGAGCATGCTCGGCAGCGGCTTCGGCCTGACCTGGCTGCACGCGTTGAGCACCTCCGGCGCGCTGACCACGGGTGTCGCGCCGGCGTCGGTGCTGGCGAGCCTCATCGCGGCGCTCGCCCGCCTCGGCGGGGTGCACGCGTCGACCGGGAGCGGGTCGGTCCTGCTGACGGGCGCCCGCGCCGCGGCCCTCGCCGTCGCCGGGCTGGTCTGCGCCCGCCTGCTGTGGCTGGCCTGGCGGCGGCCGGCCCGCACGGCGCCGACCGCCGCCGCCGGGCGCGGGGACGGGGACACCGCGGTGCCAGCCGGGAACGCCGGCTACGACGGGCTTCTGGTGCTCGGGATCGGCGGCCTCGCGGTGGCGCTCGGCAGCCCCGTGCTCTACCCGTGGTACCTAGCGCCGACGCTGCCGATGCTGGGAGTTCTCGCCGCGGGCTGGCATCTCCAGCACCTGGCCGCCGGCTCGCCGGCCGCCGCGCTGATCCCGCGCCGACGCTGCCGCACCGTCGTCGGGGTGACCGTCGCCGGTTCGATCTGGCTGTGCGGGGCGACGCTGTCCCCGCTGGCGCAGACCTGGCGGCTGCTGGCTCCGGACGGGCCGGAGGGGGTGCTCCCGCTGGTGGTCACCGCCGTCGCCGGCGCCGCCCTGCTGATCACCGCGGCGACCATCGCCACCCGGACCGTCAGCTCGACGGATCGCTCGGGGCAGCCGCGTCGGTCCGCGCCCGGCCCCGAGGACGACGACCGGCAGGCCGCCACGCGATGACCAGGACCGCCCGCCAGCACGCCGCCAGCAGCAGCACGTTGCGCGCGACCAGCACCAGGCTGGTGACCGGCCGGCCCTCGATGATGTCGTTGTACCGCCACGGGTAGATCAGCTGGCTGATGGCGGCCACCGCGAGCAGCAGGGCCAGGGCGGCCCGCCGGTGCGCCTGGGCCGGGTCGGCGCCGAGATCACCGTCGGGCGGCTCGGTGGCGCCGAGGGCGGCGACGGCCGCGGCCACCGCCAGCACCCAGATCAGGTACTGCGGGCTGAGCACCCGTGAGGTGACCAGCAGGACCAGCAGCAGGGCCAGCAGCCGGTCCCCCACGGTCGCCGCCGGGCCTCGGGCCGGCGCGCGGCCTGGGACCGGCGCCGGGCGGGCAAGCCACCAGCGCACCGCCACGACGGCGACGACCGCGATCTCCACCAGCGAGCAGGCGGTCGCGACGGTGCGCGCGGCCGGGTCACCGAACTGCAGCGACCCGTACTCGTAGTGCGCGGTCTCGCCCACGCCGAACATCCGGATGACGACGAACACCGTCGCCGGTACGGCCTCCAACTGCAGGCCTCTGGCCCGCTGCGCGCCCAGGAAGCCGAACAGGTCCCCGCCGGCGCCGGCCCCCACCAGCAGCAGCCCGACCAGCAGCGCCGCGCCGACGGCTCCCGCGCCGGCCCGGACCAGTGGCCGGCTCCACAGCCGTCGCCAGATCGCCGGCCCGGCCGGCGCCTCGGCCGAGACCTGGGGGACGAGCGCGGCCCGGCCGAGCGCGATCAGCAGGAACGCCGGCCAGGCCTTGACCAGCGCTCCCACGGCCGCTGCGAAGCCCGCTCGGCCATAGCGCGGGCCTGAGATCCCGGCCCCGCCGCGCCTGGCGGGGACGAGCAGGAGCAGGCCGGCCACGGCGCAGGCCGCCGGAACCAGGTCGAAGCGGGCCAGCGTGACCGGCCCTAGCAGCGTGGTGCCCACCAGCCACACCCGCGCCCCCGGTCCCGGGAGGGCTGGAGCGGGGGTCGCCGTGGGCAGCCGGGAGCCCGGCGACCCGGCGGGCAGGCCACCCACGTCGGGTCCGCGCACCCGCGCCAGGGCCGTGGTGACACCGGCGTCGACGGCCAGCATGAGAAGCGGAAATCCGACCCGGTACGGCAGCAGGACGAGCGCGTGCGCCAGCGCCGGGACCGCGAACACCAGCACCGCCCCCGGCGGGTACTGCCATTTCTGGTCGCCGACCGGCAGGCCGTGGCCGTGGATGAACGCCGTTCCCCAGCCGTCATAGAGCCGGACGTCGCCGAGCACGCCCTGCTGGGCGCCGAGCGGATGGCCGGCCCACACCAGCGCGAGCAGCAGCAGCCGGGTGACCGCCCAGAATCCCCAGAGCCGGGTGGCCGACCAGGGCGCCCGCCAGCGCGTCACGGCCCGGCCGAGCCGGCCGGTGCCCGGCCGCCCGTCGGCCCCGGAACGGCCTTCGGCGAGGTGGGCCGGCCGAGCGCCCGTGGCCTGTGCGTGGTCCGCCGTGGACCCGCCGTCGTCACCGGCCGGCCCGCGCTGATGCGCCGCGCCGGACCCGGGATCCGGCCCAATGACGGGCGCGGCGGCCATCCTCGTTGTCGTTCGAAGACGCAGGGCCAAGTCCCTTACGGTCCGCGCGTTGTCTCGGCGAGGCGATTCGGACCGCATAACGCGGACCGTACCGGCCGACCACGTCGGGCCGCGTGGAGGGGACCGGTCACTGCGGGTACCGTGCGTGACCTAGTGCATCAACGGCGATGCGCTCGCGGGGACGGGACGTCGCCCGGCGGGTGGACCGCCCGGCCCCACGTGGCCCTGCTCCGACAGGCGCCAGCACCGCCGGGTGGCCCTCGCGGCGGGCCCGCGGACCCGTGGCCCGTGGGCCACATAGGAGGGCCAGTGAGCCTCGGGTCATCACCCTGGGACACCGCGTGCGTCCAGCTGGCGGACGCGGCTCGTCACCTCGGTCTCGACGAGGGAATGCACGACCTGCTGCGGATGCCGCGGCGGTCGGTGACCGTGAGCGTCCCGCTGCGGCGCGACGACGGACAGCTGCTGGTACTGACCGGGTACCGCGTGCAGCACAACCTGGCGCGCGGGCCAGCCAAGGGCGGCATCCGCTTCCATCCGTCCACCGACCTCGACGAGGTCAAGGCGCTCGCGATGTGGATGACCTGGAAGTGCGCGCTGATGGGCATCCCGTACGGCGGCGCAAAGGGCGGCATCGCCGTGGAGCCGAAGATGCTCTCCGACCAGGAGCGCGAGCGGATGACCAGGCGCTACGCCGCGGAGCTGGTCCCGCTCATCGGCCCGGAGAAGGACATCCCGGCGCCGGACGTGGGCACCGACGAGCAGACCATGGCCTGGATCATGGACACCTACTCGGCGCACACCGGCCACACCAGCCACGGGGTGGTCACCGGAAAGCCGCTGTCGGTCGGCGGCTCGGCCGGCCGGGCCGGCGCGACGAGCCGGGGCGTCCAGCTGGCGATGTTCGCCGCGCTGCGCGAGCGCGGCCTCGACCCGGCCGACGTCTCCGTCGCCATCCAGGGCTTCGGCAAGGTGGGGGCGCTCGCCGCGCAGTACCTGCACGACGCAGGCTGCCGGGTGGTCGCCGTGTCGGACGTGAAGGGCGGCGTCTACAACCCCCGGGGCCTGAACCCCACCGCGCTGATCCGCCACCTGGCCCGGGGCGCCGACACCGTCGTCGGCTTTCCCGGGACCGACACCCTGAGTAATTCCGAGCTGCTGGAGCTGGACGTCGACGTGCTGGTCCCGGCCGCGCTCGAGGGCGTGATCACGGCCGAGAACGCCGGCCGGGTCCGGGCCAGGATGATCGTCGAGGGTGCCAACGGCCCGGTGGCGGCCGAGGCGGACCCGATCCTCGCCGAGAAGGGCGTGGTCGTCGTTCCCGACATCCTCGCCAACGGCGGCGGCGTCGCGGTCTCCTACTTCGAATGGGTCCAGGACCTGCAGGCCTACTTCTGGACCGAGGATCAGGTGAACGAGCGGCTGGCCGAGTTGATGGAACGCGCCTACGCGCAGGTATCCAGGCTCGCCGCCGAACGCGGGCTGACGCTGCGGGCGGCGGCGCACGTCATCGGGGTGGGCCGGGTCGCCGAGGCACACCGGACCCGCGGCCTGTACCCGTGACGGCCACCGGCTGACCGGCCGGGAAACCGGCTCACCCAGCGATACCGACGGTCAACGCCGCCGGCGCCGCGTTCTGGCGCCGGCGGCGTTCGCCTGCGCGATGCCGCCCGCGACGGCGGCGTCGGCCGCCTCGGCGGCGACCCGCAGCAGAGCCGCCTCGTCATCGGCCGGCGCGGTGCGGTTGCGCCGCCGGTGCCCACAGCTCTCGCAGACGTGGGTGAGAACCACGTCGTGCGCGCGGGCCTCGATCGCGACCGGGCGCATCAGCCCGCCGCAGCCGGCCGCCCGGTCACCCGGCGCGACGTCGACATGCCGTGACCACAGGCAGCGCGGGCAGTGGTTCGTGTACCCGTCGCCGCGCACCGCCGTACCGCAGACGAGGCAGGAGAAGTCCTCGGTCGTGCGGGTGAACTGACGGGCCACCACGTCACGGTAACGCGACGCCCAGACCCACTGTGGATCACGTCGTGAGCGGCGGCGAGGCCGGTCCAGGCCCGAGCGCCGGCCAGCGCCGATGCCGCCCGACCGTTTAATCGAGTCCATTCATCAATACCGGCGCACCAAAATCGCCGCACTGCAACCAGTCGGACATCTGGCGATTCATAACACAACGGGTTATTGTCGCGCAAATCCGACCAGGAGGTGAACAGTGCCCGCACTGCGCCCGTCGCGAGTTTCCGCCGCTGCTGCCCGGTCGCGTCGCATGGTTTTGGTCGCCGCGGCCGCCGCCCTGGCGACCGCCGCGACGGCCTGCGGCGCGACGACAAAACCCGGAGGCAGCGGCAGCGCCTGCGACTCGCCTGGATTTACCTCGAACACCGTCAAGATCGGCTACTTATATCCGGACACCGGGCCGTTCGCTCAGGCGCTGCTCGCCACGCGGTCCGGATTCATCGCCAGAGTCGAGCAGCAGAACGCCGCCGGCGGGGTGCACGGCCGTAAGATCATCACCGCGACCGGTGATGATCAGGGCGACAACGGCACGAACCTGCAGGCCGCCCGCCAGCTCGTCGACGTCGGCCAGGTCTTCGGCATCGTGGAGGGAACCGTCGCGGCCTCCGGCGGCGCCGACTTCCTGCGCCAACGCGACGTGCCCGTGGTCGGCCTGCCGGCCGAGAGCATCTGGGCCGACCACCGGTACCCGAACATGTTCGCCCACGCCTACGTCTACGCCGGCGCCGACGCCGGCTCCGTGGACACGTTCGGCCAGTTCGTGAAGGCCCAGGGCGGCACGAAGGTCGCGGTCATCGGCACCGACGTCTCGGCGGCCTCCAACCAGCTCGACGGGGAGATCGTGGACAGCCTGCGGGCCGTCGGCGTCGAGATCTCCACCCAGACGTTCATCTACAACGCGGTACACACCGACCCGATCGCGCTCGGCCGCCAGCTGATGGCGGCCGGCGTGGACACGGCCGTCGGTTCGCTGTCCGCCCAGGACTTCAGCCACATCATGATGGGCGCGAAGACAGCCGGCGCGAACATCAGGATCTATCTGTCGGCCAGCGGGTACGACCACAGCGTTCTCGCCCAGGACGGCCGCCAGCTCGCCGGCCTTTATACCTGGTTGAACTATCTGCCGTTCGAGGCGAACACTCCGGCGGACCAGGCGTTTTTCAAGGCGATGAGCGACTACGCGCCCGAGCTCCAGCCGCCGGACCAGGAGCTCGCGCTCATCGAGTACATCCTCACCGACATGTTCATCACGGGCCTCGAACGGGCGCCGGCCTGCCCGACCCGCGCCGACTTCATCTCGACGATGCGGAACCTGACCGGCTACACCGCTGACGGCCTGCTGCCCGGCGCGGTCGACTTCAAGAACTGGGGCCGGCTGAGCCTGTGCTACACGTTCGTCCGGGTCAACGACGCGGGCAACGGCTACGACATTGTCAAAGACCCGGCCGGCAAGCCGGAGTGGTGCGGCAACGCCATTCGGTGAGCCGTCACGAGCCGGCCGCTGCCGACGCGGCCGGCCCGGTGGCCCCTGCGCGCTTTTTGGCCCGGGCCTGGGCGCGAGCTCCGCCCGGCCGCGCGTGCCCCGACGGCCGAATCCCGGCTGGCTGGACGCTTCCGGCCCAGGGCCCACGGGTGGGGGCGGTCTGGAGTGTCGGACCCGTGGGGTGAAATAGTGGACGTCAAAGCACATAGCTGTGGTTCGCGGATATCGGTCGGCTGGCCCCCCGCCCGTCGGTGCCGGTCGCCGTCGGGCCAGCCGAGGGGGTGACGCCGTGGACGACGCGCAGCAGCAGGAGTCGACGGCCCCCCAGGCGGCCCAGCCTGCTGAAGCGTCCCCGCCGGCTGGCGCTGGAGGGCTGTCGGACCGAGATGCCCGGGTGCTGCGGTTCGAGCGGCGGACCTGGCGCTACCCGGCGGCCAAGGACGAGGCCATCCGCACGGAGTTCGGCCTCTCCCCGGCGCGCTACTACCAGTTGCTGAACGCGCTGATCGAGTCCCCGGCCGCGCTGGCCGCCGAACCCGTGTTGGTCGGTCGGCTCTCGCGGCTGCGGGCCGCGCGCCGCCAGGGCTGGTCCCCGGCGGCGAGCGTCACCGCGGGCTCGGGCCGCGCTCCGTCCGGTGCCGACGTCGTCGAGCCCTACCCGACGGACCCGACATGAGCGGGCCCGGCTCCACCACCACCGCGGCCCGCTCCGCCGCCGCGCCGCCGCCGCGCCGCCCGACCGGCAACAGCCGGCTGCGGGCCTTGGGCGCCGCGCTGATCGCCGTGCTTGCCGTGGGCGTCGGCATTCTGCTGGTCAACCTGCTGCACAACCCGAAGTCGGGGGCACAGCCACCCACCGCGAGCCGCGCCTCGACCGCCGCTCCGGTCACGTCCGCGACGCCCCGGGCCACGGCGAGCGCCCACCCGACCAGCGCGACGTCGTCGGCCCGGCCCAGCGCGTCCTCGCCACGCCCGACCACCCAGCCGCCGGCCGGCTCGGGCGCCGTGGCCCCGGTCGTGATCCTCAACGACTCCAAGATCGAGGGTCTCGCCGACGCCGCCAGCGGCCCGGTCAAGGACGCGGGCTTCACGGTCGACCGGGTCGGGGGCTACATCAGCACCTACAACGTGCCGGTCACCACCGTCTTCTACGAGGACGACCTCAAGGCCGCGGCCCAGAACCTCCAGCAGCGGGTCTCCGGCATCGTCAAGATCGAGCCGATCGCCGGCACCGACATCAAGCTCTACGAACCGGGCAAGCTGATCCTCGTCGTCACCCGCGACTTCCCCACTCCGGCCCCGTAGCGTCCCTCCGGTGGGTCTTGGCCGCCCAGCCGGGCGGATCACCATCCTCGCGCCAGTGATCGCCATTTGAGCCCTGAAATGGTCGCGAGAATGCCCTGATCACGACCGCCTCCCGGCCAGAGCGGCGATCAGGATCGCGCGACGCGGATAATCGCGGCGCATGACTCGACGCGGGCCTCGCCAGGTGGCTCGGCGCGGGGCCCGGGATGCGCCCGCTCGGGGTGGGGTGTGGGTCGGCCGCGACGCACCGTCAGCGGAGGGCGTCGCGGCGCGGTCCGGTGGGCGTCGGATCCGGAGCCACCGGCACACTGGACCTATGGACGCCTGCCTGTTGGCCGCCGAGGCCGCGTCGTGACGACCAGCCCTGCCCCCGCCCCGCGAATCCCACCCGCCTCCGCGCCGACCGTCGGCGCGCCCACCGAACCGCCCGATTCAGCCCCCACGCCGGGGTTCGGCCTGCCGGGCGGCGCCGCCCTCGCGGCGCTGATCACGGCGCCCGGGCACGCCCTCGTCGCGTTGGACTACGACGGGACGCTCGCGCCGATCATGCCCAGGCCGATGGACGCCGCGCCCGCTCCGGGCGCGGTCGACGCGCTGCGCGCGCTCGCCAGCCGGGTCGGGACACTCGCGATCATCACCGGCCGGCCGGTGGACGCGCTGCTGGAGC
Organism: Pseudofrankia inefficax; assembly: GCF_000166135.1. Lineage (NCBI taxonomy): Bacteria > Bacillati > Actinomycetota > Actinomycetes > Frankiales > Frankiaceae > Pseudofrankia > Pseudofrankia inefficax. The sequence continues at coordinate 181,709 of NC_014666.1, read as the reverse complement.
TGACCGGTCTCCCGACCGCCGGCGCGGGCGAGGACGGGTTGGCGAACCTGACCATCCTCGGCCAGTACGGGCTGCAACGCTGGGAGGGCGCGACCGGCGACACGGTCAGCCCGGAGCCGCTGCCCGGTGTCGCCGCGGTGCGGGCCCGGCTGCCCGAGGTGCTGCGCGACGCCCCGCCCGGCGTCACGGTCGAGGACAAGGGCCAGGCCCTGGTGATCCACGTCCGGCGCGCCGCCGACCCCGACGCGGCGCTCGGCGCGCTGGCTCCCGCGCTGCGCCGCCTCGCCGAGGAGCACGGCCTGGAGGCGGCGCCCGGCAAGAAGGTCCTGGAGCTGCGCCCGCCGGACCACGACAAGGGCCGGGCCCTGCGCGAGCTGGTCGACGAGCGCTCCGCCCGGTCGGTGCTGATGGCCGGCGACGACCTCGGCGACCTGCCCGCCTTCGACGCCGTCGAGGCCCTGCGGTCCACCGGCATCGCCGGCCTCACGGTCTGCAGCGACGGCCCCGAGGTTCCCACGGCCCTACGGGAGCGCGCGGACCTGGTCGTCGACGGCCCGGCCGGCATCGTCGCCCTGCTCCAGGTTCTCGCCGCCCGCATCGGCTGACCGGGCCGACAGCTACGGGGCCAGCCTCCGACGGGCATCCCCCGGCGGGCGACCAAGGACGGACCGGTCGCCCGCCGGGCGGGATCGTCAGCCGCGCAGCACGACCTCGGCCGGAGGGGCGGGCAGCGCGGCGAGCTGCTCGCGAAACCAGTCGCCGGGTGGCAGCCGGGCGGCCAGCGCGGCGATCCGGTCGGCGCGCCGGCGGCGCTCGGCTGGCGGCATCCGCAGGGCCGCGTCCATCGCCTCGGCGGTCTCCGTGACGTCGTACGGGTTGACGACCAGCGCGTCCGCGCCCAGCTCGGCGTAGGCCCCGGCCTCCCGGGACAGGATCAGGGCCACGTCCCGGTCGGAGACCGTCGGGCCCTCCTTGGCGATCAGGTTCATCCCGTCGCGGATCGGGTTGACCACCAGCACGTCGGCCAGCGTCAGCGCGGCCAGCGAGCGCGGGTAGTCGTCCGTGACCTCCAGGCGCAGCGGCAGCCAGCCGTCGGTGGCGAACTCGTCCTCGATCTCGGTGGCGATCCGCTGCACCGCGGCGGTGTACTCCCGGTACTCGGGCAGGTCGTGCCGGGACGGGTAGGCGCAGACCAGGTGCATGACCCGGCCGCACCAGTCCGGATGGTTGCGCAACAGCTCCCGGTAGGCGTCCAGGCCACGAACGATGTTCTTCGACAGCTCGGTGCGGTCGACGCGGACGATCAGACGCCGGTCGCCGACCTCCTCGCGCAGCTCGGCGGCGCGCGCCGCCACGTCCTTCGCCGCGGCCCGCGCCCGCAGCGCCGGGGCGTCGACCCCGAGCGGGTGGACGCCGATCCGGACCCGGTGACCGGGCTGGCCCGGGTCGACAACGGGCGGAGGCCGCTCGTCAAAGACCTGGCCGAGCGCCGGCCCGCCGATCAGCGCTGCCGGCGGGGCCATCGGCCCCGGGGCGGGCGCGAGATCGAGACCGCCGTCCAGCACGCAGGTCTCGACACCGTCGATCTCGACCTCGTCGCCGAGCAGGACGCGGGCGCAGTCCCGGAACGCGGTCGCCCAGCGGGCGGTGAGGAAGCCGAGCCGGTCGGCCCCGAGCATGCCGCCGATCACGGCCCGGGACACCCGGTCCGGCAGGATCCGGAAGTAGTCCGGCGGCGCCCACGGGGTGTGGGTGAAGTGCGAGATCCGCAGGTCGGGGCGCAGCTTGCGCAGCAGGCCCGGGACCAGCGTCAGGTGATAGTCCTGGATCAGGACGGCCGCGCCGTGGGCCGCGTCGAGGGCCAGCGCGTCGGCGAACATCGCGTTGTAGGCCTCGTAGGCCTCCCAGTCGCGCCAGAACGCGGCCCCGAAGCTCGGCTCGCTGGCCGGGGCGAACAGCAGGTGCAGCACGAACCACAGCGTGCGGTTGGCGACCCCGTTGTAGGCCCGGTCGAAGACGACCCGGTCCACGTCGAGCATCCGGATCGCGGCGCCGCCGGTGTCGAAACCGGCCCGATCGAGCCGGCCGTCCGGTGCCACCCGCACCGCCCGCCGGTCCGCGTCCGACAGCGCCGCGCACACCCAGACGATGCCGGACGGCGGATCTTCGGGGTCGGTCTCACCGCCCTCGGCGGCGTCGCCCTGCCCGGCCGCGGCCGCCGCCGCGTCCCGGATCACCTCCTGCATCCCGCTCACCAGGCCGCCGCTGCCCCGCCGGGCCAGCAGCGCGCCGGAATCGGAAAGGGAGAACGCGACCGGGCCTCGGTTCGAGGCGACCAGCACCCGTGCGGTGCCGGCGGCCGCCGGATCGGGCCCCGCCAGCACGGCTCGGGTCAGGTTTGGCACACACGGCAGAGTAGACCTGTTGACCGCGTCACATGACCAGGTCGGCGCCGATCGGCCGCGCAAAAATCCGGCCGCGGTCGCCGACCGAAAGTTGCCGGTGCACCGCCGCGGGCAACATCCAGACCACGGCCCCGGCGGCCCGTCAGGACGTGGCCGCCAGCGGAGCCCGACCGGCCACGGCAGCGCGGATGGCGCTGGCCCAGCCGAGGGTGACCGCCTCCTTCTCGACCACGACGTTGTCGTAGGAGGTGAGCAGGGTGGGGATGTCCGGGTGCCGCAGGGCGTTGGCGACCAGGTGCATCCGGCCGACGAAACGGGCCATCGTCAGGTCGCTCGCCGAGTCGCCGATCGCGATCGCGTCCGCCGGGTCGATGCCGCGCCGCCTGAGGTCCCAGGCGACGGCCTCGCCCTTGCCCACCCCTTCGGGCACCAGGTGGTAGACGTGCGGGTTCACGCCCAGGCCCGGCATGAGGTGCGGAGCGATCAGCCCGTTGTCACGCATCGAGAGCCAGTCGAAGCCGGCGTCGCGCAGCCAGGCGTCGGCGGTCGCCACGTCGACCTTGCCACGCAGCATCACGTCCAGCTCGCGGCCCGTGTGCCACGGGGTGTGCAGTTCGAGCCGGCCGGGGTTGGCCGCGATCAGCTCGTGCAGCAGCTCCTCGGGCACCTGGGTGTAGCTCTCCGGCATCGCGCCGCGCAGGATCTCGCTGCTGCGGCCGTGGTCCCAGCCGACGATCGCGCCGAGCTCGCCGATGAAGCCGTCGGCCCCGAAGATCGCCGCCGCCTCGACGAGCTGCGGTCTGGTCCGGCCGCTGACCAGCACGAGCGTCAGGCCGGCGGCATGCAGGTCGACGAGCGCCTGCGCCGCCTCGAGGGTGTGGGATCCGTCCTCGGCGACGAAGAACGAGCCTTTCGGGCCGACCATGGTTCCGTCGAGATCGGTGTAGACGGCACGGATGCTCACGCGCGTGGCTCCTCCTGGCAGCCGGTTGCCGCGCGATCAGCTCATCCGCCGCGCGGTGTCCGGCCTGGTCCCTGCAACGTCCGGCAACCCCGAGTCTTTCCGAAGTCGGGTCCCGGGGGACTCCATCATCGGGTCCTGAGCCACCCCGGCCGCCGCCCGGACGTGCAGTGGGACGCAAGCCGCATCACACCCTGTGCGCCCAAAAGGACGATGCGCGGGGGGTGGCGGCGGTCTACAGTACGGACACACAACTGAACATGGCTCATCCAGAGGGGCAGAGGGAACGGCCCAGTGAAGCCCCGGCAACCGAGCGGATGAGCCTGCTCGCTGATCCCTTCGGGGATCAGCTTCGCCACAGCCGCGATGCCTGCCCGGGGGGCGACCCCCGGACCGCCGGTGTCGCGCTTCGCGCGACCAAGGTGGTTCTGACCGAGCCGGTCAGCCGATCACCTGATGGGCGCGGCCCAGTCTTGTTGGGGGTGGTCCACGGCAGGCTCCCCGCGGCAGGTGCCAATTCCGACCCGAGGTGCCACCGCCGGCCCCGGGAAAGATGAGGAGATCAGCGATGACTCTTGCGCCCGAGCGCGCCGCCCAGTCGGGCTCCACGACCGATGACGCGAACCCCGCGGTCTCGCTTTCCTGTCGCCACTGTGGCGCGACCTACCCGCTCGGCCCGCAACACGTCTGCTTCGAGTGTTTCGCGCCGCTGGAGATCGCCTACGACGAGGACCGGCTGCGCCGGGTGACCCGCGCGTCCATCGAGGCCGGTCCGCAGAACCTGTGGCGCTACGTCGGCCTGCTGCCCGCCGGCCACGACCCGGCCCGTCGGGTATCCCTCGGCGCCGGCTTCACCCCGCTGCGTCCGGCGCCGCGGCTGGCCGCCGAGCTGGGCATGAAGACCCTCTGGGTCAAGGATGACAGCGCGAACCCGACGCACTCGTTCAAGGACAGGGTCGTCTCCGTCGCGCTGTCCGCCGCCCGTGACCTGGGCTTCACCACCGTCGCCTGTGCGTCCACCGGCAACCTCGCGCATTCGGTCGCCGCGCACGCCGCCCACACGGGCCTGCGGTCGATCGTCCTGGTCCCGCACGACCTGGAGGACGGCAAGACCGTCTCGACCGCCGTCTACGGCGGCACCCTTGTCGCGATCAAGGGCAACTACGACGACGTGAACAAGCTGTGCAGCCAACTGGCCGACGAGTACGAGTGGGCGTTCGTCAACGTCAACGTCCGCCCGTTCTACGCCGAGGGCTCGAAGACGCTCGGCTACGAGGTCGCCGAGCAGCTCGGCTGGCGGCTGCCCGCGCAGGTGGTCATCCCGATCGCGTCCGGCTCGCTGCTGACCAAGGTCGACAAGGCGTTCCGCGAACTGGGCAAGCTCGGCCTGGTCGAGCCGACGCCGTACAAGGTCTTCGGCGCCCAGGCCGCCGGCTGCAACCCGGTCGCGGCGGCCTTCGAGCGCGGCGTCGACACGGTCTCCCCCGTCCGCCCGTCGACGATCGCCAAGTCGCTCTCGATCGGCAACCCGGCCGACGGCCCCTACGCGCTCGACGTCGCCCGCCGCACCGGCGGCGCGATCACCGACGTCACCGACGACGAGATCATCGAGGGCATGCGCCTGCTCGCCCGCACCGAGGGCATCTTCGGCGAGACCGCCGGCGGCGTGACCGTCGCGAACCTGCGCCGCCAGCTGCGCGAGGGCCTGCTCGACCCCGACGCCGAGACCGTCATCTACAACACCGGCGACGGCCTGAAGACCCTCGACCCCCTGGTCGGCATCGCCGGCCCCACCGCGACGATCCCCCCGACCTTGTCCGCCTTCGAGGCCGCGGGGCTGGGCGACGACTGAAGGCACCACCGCCGCTTCTGCCCTGCTGGCGTGAGCGCGTCGCTCCGGCGGCCTCGTGGCCGCCGCACGTCTCAGGGCAGAAGCAGCGATCCACTACCGGCCAGGCGAACACGCCAGTCGACGTGATCGCCGTTTTGGCCCTCTAGCGGTCATTACCCCGGCCTGGTCACAACCACCAGAGAGCTAACTCACGATCACGGCCCCTCGACGCCAGCGCCAGCTGGTAGGACGGTCTCGGGGCTCGCCTGCACGGGGAGCGAGCTTGCACTCACCGGGGTCGAGTGCTAAACAGGGGACTGGCACTCAGGTAAGCTGAGTGCCAGCAGGCTGAAACGACGAGGTCACGATCAGGGACGCCTTGCTCGTTGCCCCAGGGCAACTTCGCAGGGTTCCCGCGTCATGCTGGCCCAGGGGGGAGACCCCCTGGAACGCCCGGTGCACTCGCTTGCACGAGCGCCGGGAGTTCCCCAGGAATGCCTGGGAGGTCTGTGCGCTCGCTTCCGCGGGTGCTCGTGCGCGGGTCGTGGCGTGATCGTCCGTCGCGGGCGTCGTTGTGGCCAGGCCATCACACTGCCATATCCCTGTGGGAGGACTCCGACACCATGCCGAAGATCATTGCCTTCGATGAGGAGGCGCGGCGCGGCCTGGAGCGCGGCATGAACCAGCTGGCCGACGCCGTCAAGGTCACGCTTGGTCCGAAGGGCCGCAACGTCGTTCTGGAGAAGAAGTGGGGCGTACCCACGATCACCAACGACGGTGTCTCCATCGCCAAGGAGATCGAGCTCGAGGACCCGTACGAGAAGATCGGTGCCGAGCTCGTCAAGGAAGTCGCCAAGAAGACCAACGACGTCGCGGGTGACGGCACCACCACCGCGACGATCCTGGCCCAGGCGCTGGTCCGCGAGGGGCTGCGCAACGTGGCCGCCGGCGCGAACCCGCTCGGCCTGAAGAAGGGCATCGAGCTCGCGGTCGAGAGCGTCTCCGAGGAGCTCTCGAAGCAGGCCAAGGAGATCGAGACCAAGGAGCAGATCGCCTCCACGGCGTCGATCTCCGCGGGCGACCCGGCCATCGGCGCGCTGATCGCCGAGGCGCTCGACAAGGTCGGCAAGGAAGGCGTCGTCACCGTCGAGGAGAGCAACACCTTCGGCCTGGAGCTTGAGCTCACCGAGGGCATGCGCTTCGACAAGGGCTACATCTCGCCGTACTTCGTCACGGACGCCGACCGTCAGGAGGCCGTCCTCGACGACCCGTACATCCTGATCGTCAACTCCAAGATCTCGGCCGTCAAGGACCTGCTCCCGCTGCTGGAGAAGGTCATGCAGGCCAGCAAGCCGCTGGTCATCATCTCCGAGGACGTCGAGGGCGAGGCCCTCGCCACCCTGGTCGTCAACAAGATCCGTGGCACCTTCAAGTCCGTCGCCGTCAAGGCCCCGGGCTTCGGTGACCGTCGCAAGGCCATGCTCGGCGACATCGCGATCCTGACCGGTGGCCAGGTCATCTCCGAGGACGTCGGCCTCAAGCTGGAGTCGACCTCGATCGACCTGCTGGGCAAGGCTCGCAAGGTCGTCGTCACCAAGGACGAGACGACGATCGTCGAGGGCGCCGGCGACGCGGACCAGATCACCGGCCGTGTCTCGCAGATCCGCAACGAGATCGACAAGTCCGACTCGGACTACGACCGCGAGAAGCTCCAGGAGCGCCTCGCCAAGCTCGCCGGCGGCGTCGCCGTCGTCAAGGTGGGCGCGGCGACCGAGGTCGAGCTCAAGGAGAAGAAGCACCGCATCGAGGACGCCGTCTCCAACGCGAAGGCGGCCGTCGAAGAGGGCATCGTCGCCGGCGGTGGCGTGGCCCTGCTTCAGGCCTCGGTCAGCGCGTTCGACAAGCTCGACCTGACCGGCGACGAGGCCACCGGGGCGAACATCGTCCGGCTCGCGCTCGAGGCGCCGATCAAGCAGATCGCGTTCAACAGCGGTCTCGAGGGCGGCGTCGTGGTCGACAAGGTGCGCAACCTGCCGATCGGCCACGGCCTGAACGCGGCCACGGGCGAGTACGTCGACATGCTGGCCACCGGCATCATCGACCCGGCGAAGGTCACCCGCTCGGCGCTGCAGAACGCCGCGTCGATCGCCGGCCTCTTCCTCACCACCGAGGCCGTCATCGCCGACAAGCCCGAGAAGAACCCGGCCCCGGCCATGCCGGGCGGCGGGGACATGGACTTCTAGTAGGGGTCAACCCTGCTCAGTGTCCTTCGGGCACTTTCGCCGGGGCCTACCTAGAAGATGCCTGTCCGGGGGGATGACCCCCCGGACCCCCCACATGTCGCGCTTCGCGCGACGGAGGGTCAGGGCCTTCCGCCTGAGGCGTGAAGGTTCGGGGCCAGCCGGCCTGCGGGTTGGGGTCGGCTGGGTGGGCGCTTTGGAGGGCCGGGCGTAGAAGTTCGTCGCACGTCAGGAGGGGCGGTCCCGATTCGGGGCCGCCCCTTCGTGCTGTTCGGGGGCCTTCGGGGGCCTTGAGGTCTGCGGGCGAGCCCTACGCGGTGGCGGGTCTCGCCCGCAGTCGAACGCCGCCCGTCGCCTTGATCTCTGTTTCGGCCCTCTGGTGGTTATGAAACAGACGTGGTTACGACCACTGGAGGGCCGAAACGGCGATCACGGGGACGCCGGAACGGGCGAGCCTTGCCGAAGGCGGCGCTAGTCGCCTGGATCCACAAGGTCGGCCGGGATGAACGTGACCGGGAACGGACGGGTGACGCTGAGCGGGGTGGCCTCGCTGGCCTGGCCGGCGCGCACGTAGCCACCGTCGACCAGGTCGTAGATCTCGATGGTCACGGTGCGCCCCGCCGGATCCGGATCGACCAGCCAGCAGGACGGAATCCCGCGGTCACGGTAGAGGTCGAGCTTCAGCGTGCGGTTGTAGCGGCGGGTGTGCTCGTCGGCCACCTCGATGACCAGGAACGGCGGCTCGGTGATCCGGGCCGGTGTCGTGGCGGCTGGCGACGGTGTCGCGCTCGGGTCGGCGTCGGCGGGTGGCCCGGTCGGGGTGGGCACGGGGCCGACCACCAGATCCGGGATCACCAACGTCCGGGCGGAGATCTCGACGCGCAGGCCGTGCGGGAAGACGTGCGCCCCGGAGGGCGCGGCCGCGGTGAGCAGCTCGGCCAGCCGTTGGGTCACCCGGGTGCGCAGCGGGGTGGGCCACGGGCGTAGCACGCACAGCCCGTCGAGCAGCTCCACCCGACCGTCGTCCGCGTCGATCGCGTCCAGCGCGGCTACCGTGACCGGCGGCGCGGGCAGCGCCACCGTCGGGAGTCGCCGGCGCGAGGGCTGCGTGACTGCCCCGGCCGGAGGAGGCGCGAAAAGGTTCTTCTTTCGCGCCTCCGGAGGTCCTGATGTCGGAGTCACCCGGCCATCCTGCCCGCCACCCAGCGTTATGTCTAAGAACTTGTTGACGAACTGCGCCGTGGCGGCCGTTGTCGGGATTCGCAGCTAGCGCCAGGGCGAGCGAGCCGGGAGCGGGGCGGGCCTGCCGCCCCGCCGGCTCAGTTCCAGCCTCGCGAGTCCTGCTTCAGCGCGGTGTCGACGGTCAGCGCCGAGGCGATGACCAGGCTGAGCAGCGGATCCGGCAGCTGGAAGTGCAGCTGGACGACGTAGTTGTCGGCCGTCGTGAACATCGTCTTGAGCAGGCCCTCCCAGGTCTTGGTGATCCGGGCGACCTCGACCTCGGCGTGGTCGACGATCGAGAAGTTCCAGGCCCGCCAGTTCTCTGCCTTGATCAGGCCGATCTGCTGACCGCCGACCATCAGGCCGAACCGGATCTTCCCAATCGCGTTCTGCTGGACGATCTGGCCGATCTCCGACCCGTCCGGCCGGGTGACGACGACCTTCGACTTGACCAGCTTCGCCGGCCTGGTGAGCACCAGCATGACGTTGCCCGCCGGGTCGCGGACCTCCAGCTTGTGCGTCATGTACTGGTCGAGCGAGGTGAGCACCCGGGCGACCTTCTTCGCGGTGCTCTGCCCGACCTCGACCACCGAGCCGATCTGCCGGCCCCCCTGGTCGAAGATCGCGTACTGGTTCGTGACCTCGATGAACTGGGTCTTCTGGTTCACCACCAGCACCGGCTCGGTGAAGATCGTGCCGCCGCCCGGCCCGCTCGGCGCGACGCCGGCCCGCTGCTGGACCTGCTCCTGGATCTTGTCCGGGGTGAACCCGGTGTGCACCGGGGCAGGCGGGAAGTTGCCCTGCGCCGTTCCCCAGCCCGGTGCGCCCGGCTGGCCCGGTGCGCCCGGATGACCCTGCGGGCCCGGATGACCTTGCGGCCCCTGCTGCCATCCCGGACCCTGCGGCCCCGGCCCGGGCGGGAAACCGCCCGGCTGCTGCTGGGGCGGCGCGCCTGCCGGCTGGAATGCCCCCTGCGGCTGGGGCGGCTTCTGATACAACACCGGCGCCGCGGGCTGCTGCGGCGCCGGCGCCGGCGTCGGCTGCTGCTGCGGCACGGGCGCGGCCGGCGGCTGAGTCGGCGGAGCCTGGGTGTGCCCGGTCCACTGAACGCCGTCCCACCACCTGGTACCCGGCGCCCCGGACGGGTCCGGGTACCAACCCGGCACGGGGGAGTTCTGCGACATACATTCACCTTTCCACTGGCCACGTGGCAAGGCCATGCCACCCACGCGATTCGGCGCACCCATCACATCAGGTGGCAACCCGATTGGCCCAATCCCGGGTCCGTCGGCCCGGTAACGCCGATCATCCGGCTACTGCCCCAGCTGAGTTTCGCCTCGCCCCGAGGCCAGCAAGATCGCCGTTTTGGCCCTCGCATGGCTGTAACAGGAGCGCTTTTATGACCGCGGGAGGGCCGAAACGGCGATCAAGCCAGCGGGCGGACCTGGCCGGGACGACAGGGGCTTGATCGAGGCAGGGCTTGACCGGGGCTGGGGCTACCGGGCAGCGGCTACCGGGATCGTCGCTGGATCGGCGTGAGGCGCATGGTGGTCTCGATGTTCGCCTCGATCGCCGCCGGGCGTCGTAGTCCGGGCGGCGTGTCGACCCGCTCGGACCGCTCCTCGCGGCGTTCGGCGACGAGTACGCCGAGAGCGACGACGCTCTGCGCCACCGACCAGGCGATGCCGACGCCGACCAGGCCCCACCAGCGCCCGAGGATCAGGGCGCCGATCGGGACCATCACCGCGATGGCGCCGTGAATCCCGATCAGGGGAGCCAGCCGGCGCCGGGCCAGCGCGGCGCACAGCGCAAGGCTGTTCACGGCCCGGCCGAGGGAGCCGATCAGGAGGAGCTGGAGCACGGTCGTCGAGCCGTGCCGGTAGGCGCCGCCGAAGATCGTGGTGATGATGGGCGCCGCCAGGATCCCGACGACGACCAGGCCTCCCATGCCGGCCAGGGTGCGCTTGCGCAGGGTCCGGTGGATCGGCCGCACGTCGGCGCCGGGCTGCGCGCCCTCGACCGTCATCGAGAACCCGAGAATCATCGGGAACTGGTCGAGCGCCTGGATGAGCATCCAGGCGATGCCGAACTCGGCGCCTTTCTCGGTGCCGAGGCCGGCGACGATGAACACCGGCAGCAGGGTCACCGCCAGCTGCTCGAAGATGAGCGCCAGCGTCGTGCCGGCCAGGAAGCGCCGGTAGCCCTCCAGCTGCGGCGCCTCGGTCAGGGCGGCCGGCTCGGCGCCCGGGTCCCGCTTGTTCAGCAGCTTGCCGAACACGATCGAGGAGACGACGACCGTGGCGATGGCGGCCGGCACGACCCAGGCGGACAGCAGCATCAACGCCGTCGTGCCGGAGCCCATGGCTACCAGCACCACGAACTTGGTGAGGCTGTAGGTGGTGTTCTCCAGAGGCAGCCAGATCGCCTTGCGCAGCGAGGTGACCACCAGGTCCTGCAACGAGAAGATCGCCCAGACCGTGACCGAGAGGGTGAAGCCGATCGCCGCGCCGACCGGCGCCAGCACGTGGAACGAGTGGTCGAAACGCGGCGCCGCCACGGCGAAGGCGCCACCGAGCACCACGCTGATGAGCACGGCCATGCCGTAGGACCGAAGGACCAGAGCCCGCTGGTGCTCGCCCGCACCGGGCAGGTAGGCGGAGAGGGCTCCGCCCAGGCTCATCTGGCTCAGCGTCGCGAGCGCCATCAGCGCCGAGACGAGGGCCGTTCCGACGCCGACCGCCGCCGTGCTGGACTCGCGGGCCGCGATGACCCAGAAACCAGCGCCCAGCAGCGCCGACAACACGCTGTTGGCGACGCCGGCCAGGCCGTTGCGGTAAAGCATGCTCATCTTGCGCCGGGGCTGCTCGGCCCCGGCGACGGCCGCCGCCTCGTCCGTGACGCTGGTCATTGCTGTGCTCCTCGTGCGGACGCTCGTGCGCTTCGTCGCCTCGCCTGTAGGTACAGCACAGGCCCAGCGAGCATCCCGGCCATTTCCCTGGTCCGCAACCGACGCATGATCTCGGGCTTCGGAGCCGTGGGAATCTCGCGGGTACGGCTGCCCAACTGCCTCGCGTGCCGCACCCCGCCGGGAATGCCGGCGACGACGCGCCGGCAGGTGGCCGGGTCCACCAGGTACTTGACGATGTAGGCGGTCAGCCCGGAGCCGTAGCCGAACATCTGCCGGCTCAGCTCGGTCAGGTCGGAGCGGTGGCTGTGCCAGACGAGGGCGGCCGGCTCGTAGGCGAGCGCGTGGCCGTCGAGCAGGATCCGGACGAAGATGTCGAGGTCCTCGCCGCCCCTGGTCTTGGTACCGGCGCCGAGCGCGGTGTCGAAGCCGCCGAGCGCCCGGACCGTCTCGGTGCGCAGGGCGAGGTTGGCGCCCGTCCCGAAGACGCCCGCCGTGAAGGGGTGCAGCGGGCCGGGCGCGTTCGCCGGGTCCATGTCGTAGACGCGGGGCGCACAGCTGGTCGACCAGGAGACCTTGGCGTCGAAGTACTGCTCGATGTCGGTCGCCAGGTCGGCCGAGCCGACCAGCCCGGTGACGCAGGCGACGTCGTCGCGCCGGGCGAAGCCGCGGGCGATCCCCAACAGCCAGTCGGCGTCCACCCGAACGTCATCGTCGGTGTAGGCGATGATCTCGCCGCTGGCCTCCGCCAGGCCCCGGTTACGCGCGCTGGAGAGGCCGGGCACCGGCTCCACCACGTACCGGAAGCGTTCGTCGGTGCCGACCGCGGCGGTGAAGGCCACCCGGGTGCCGTCGTCCGTCGGCGCGTTGTCGACGACGACGACCTCGAAGTTCTCGTACCGCAGGCCGAGCAGCCCGTCGAGGCACGCGGTCAGCAGCCCCGGCCGGTTCCGGGTGCAGACGACGACGCTGATCCGCGGTGCCGCGCCCGCCAGGCGCCGGCACGGGCGGTGCGGGGCGCCGGACCGGACCGCCTTGACGACGACGCCGGGATCGGGCGCGGCCGGCAGGGTGACGCCGTCGTCGGCCAGATGTTGGCGAATCGGCCCGCCCAGGGTCTCCACGGCGAGGGACACCGCCTGCGTGACGTCGACGGCAACGGGCCCGTCGCCGTCAGCCGCGAGGGGCAGTTCGACGTAGCCGACCGGTTCGCCGTGCACCCGGACCAGCAGGCGGGCTCGCCCGTAGGCACCGTCGTGCTCCCCCGCCGGCAGCCGGACCCTCGGCCCGGCCAGCTCCAGCTCGCCGCAGATCAGCCCGGTCGGGCTGCCGGCACTCGGTTCGGCCGTCTCGGGCAGCGCGGCCGCGCCGAGCAGATCCGGGGCGACGACCGTCGTCGCGGGGCGGCTGCCGCCGAGCCCCGCCGAACGCCGTCGCGACTTGGCGTAGAGCGCGGGCCCGGCCGCGTAGCCGGCGAGCTCCCAGGCGAGCAGCCGGCGCTGCAGCGCGTCGTCGCTGCCGGCCGCGCCCTGGCTGTCGGTGCTGATCTTGCGCATCTCCCACAGCCCTCGCGGGACGCGGGCCATCAGGCGGCGGGCGATGGTCGGATCGGTGAGGTGCTTGGTGAGGTAGGCCGCCATCCCGCTGCCATAGGCGAACATCTGGCGGTTCAACTCGTCCACGCTGCTGCGGTGGGTGTGCCAGACGAGCGAGGCGGGCTCGTAGTAGATGGCGTATCCCGCGAGGAGCACCCGCAGGAAGATGTCCAGGTCCTCGCCGCCCGCCGCCGCCGTTCCCGCGCCCAGCGCCGTGTCGAACTCGCCGATCGACGCCAGCGCCGTCCGGCGGAACGCGATGTTGGCGCCGGCGCCGAAGATGCCGGCCGAGAACGGGTACACCGGGCTCGGCTCGCGGTGGTCGACCAGGTCGTAGCGCCGGGCGGCGCAGCTCGCTGACCAGTTGAGCCGCGAGTCGAAGTAGCGTTCCGCCACCTCGGTCAGGGACGCGGTCGCCACCAGACCGGTCACGCAGCCGATGTCGTCGGCCTGTGCGAAGCCGCGCAGGATGCCGGCGATCCACGCCTCGTCGACGGCGACGTCGTCGTCGGTGAAGGCGATGATCTCACCGCGCGCCTCGGCGACACCTCGGTTGCGCGCCCAGGACAGCCCGGGCCGCTCCTCCCGCACGTACCGGAAGTGCGGGAGATCGGCGACGGCGGAGGTGAACGCGACCTTGGTCGACTCGTCGGACGGGGCGTTGTCGACGATGACGATCTCGATGTTCGGGTGCCGCAGGCGCCGCAGCCGGTCCAGGCAGACGAGCAGGGTCTCCGGCCGGTTGCGGGTGCAGACGACGACGGTCACCGCCGGCTGCACCGGCACGGCGGCGGCCGAGCGCCGGCGCGTCGCGCGTGGGGTGGCGAGCGAGCAGCGGGCGGTCGCGGCCGGCGCTGGCGAGAGATCGGCGTCCTCCAGCCCTTCGGCCGCCAGGTGTCCGCGGATGCTCGGGCCGAACTGGTCCACGGCCTGGCGCAGCACCTCGGCGGCGTCCAGCCGACCCTCGGCGAGCGGGAGCTGGACGTAGCCGACGGGGTCGCCGTGGACCCGGATCAGGACCCGGGCGTCCTCGAAGAGCCGGCCGTCCGCGGTACGCGGCAGCGACGGCAGGTCGGGCGAGGAGAGCTCGACCTCGCCGCACCAGGTGGACTCCGGCCTAACCGTGTCGGTCGTCTGGCCGGGTACGGCCGCGGCCTGCTCGGAGCCATCCAAGGTCGGTCTGGTCATGCGCTTCTCTCTACGTGATGGTCTCCGAGCGTGCGGGCGCCGGCCGCACCGCCAATGGCGGCGATCGCGGCCTTCTCTGACCAGGCCGAGGGACCGCGGCGGCGCCGCTGGTCCGGCCGCGGCGCGAGCATCCGTCCGCCACGGTCGCCAGGTGTGTCGGTCGAGGCGCGGACGGTCGCGTTCAGCGCGCGGCGAGTGAGCGAGCCAACAGGGCTGCGTCCGCCAAATGGCACCACCATCGCGCGATCTGGTCGCATCACGAGGTTGCGCGGCGGCGCAGGGCGACGTGCGTCGATCAACAGTCTCCCCCTGGTAACTGTTGTCATGCTACAGCGAGTTGCAATTCGCGAAACGTGGACCATCCATGGAGCGCTGCTGGTCACCGGTACCGCGCCGAGTTCGACGTCGCCGGGCCACTATCCACTGGCCAACACTTCGGAGGGCCAGCACTTCGAGGACCCAGACGCAGGATTTTACTACCGGCGATGGGACGACCGGGCGCGCATCCAGCGAACGGACGAAGAGCGACCTGGAAATTACCGGCCCGTAACCACACCCGGCGCCCCTCGGGTGCAGCCCGTGACGGGCTAGTTGTGACCTGTGACACGGACGTAGTCGACGACCATCTGCTGCGGAAACGGGGTGCCGGCGGGCGGCGACCCCGGCCAGTTCCCGCCGACCGCCAAGTTGAAGATCAGGTAATAGGGATGGTCGAACACCCATGTCTGGCCCGACGGCATGTCGTCCTCGCTTACCGAACCGTAGACCATTCCGTCGACGGAGAACTGAAAGACTCCCGGGTACCAGTCCATTGCGAACGTGTGAAAGCCGGCCACCGACTCGGGTGGCAGCGGATAAATTCCGGCCACGTGCGCATAGGCGGCGTCGGACTGCGTCGGACCGTGGATCGAGGCGTAAATGGATCCGTCCGGCGCCGGCAGTTCAAGCATGTCTATCTCGCCACTGACGGGCCATCCGACGTTATCGACGTTGCTACCCACCGCCCAGAACGCGGGAAGCAGCCCGCCGCCGGTCGGCAGCTTCAACCTGGTCTCGACATGACCGTACCGGAGGTCGAACGATCTCTTGGTGGTCAGCCGCCCAGAGGTGTACTGGTAGGTTTTCCCGTCCGTGTCGCGAATATTTTCACGCCTGGCCGTGATCGCCAGGTTTCCCTTACCGTCGAGTGACACGTTCCGAGTGCTGGACGTGTAAACCCCGAGCTCATTGTTGCCCCAGCCGCCACCCCCGGTCTCGAACGTCCACCTGGAGTCCACCGTGGCGCCGGCCGGGCCGGTGAAGTCGTCCGCGAAGGTGGTGCGGGCCGCCGCGGTGCTCTCGAAGGCCACGCTGACGGCGCTCACTCTGGCCTCGCCGTGGCGCACGCGCAGGCCCAGGTCGATGCTGTCGCCCGTCTCCGTCACGGGCACGAGCACGGCCAACGCGTGGCCGGCGCCGACCCGCGCGGCGACGTCGATCGCTGATATCACCGTTCGGCCATCAACGGTGATATCAAACACATTCTGCCCAGCACGGACGTCCTGTGGCGCCAATACGTGAAGGACTACGGCGTAGGTGCCCGGCCTGGCCACCGGAAGTTCATAGCCCTGACCGCCCACCCGCGCCTTGCGGTACAGGGCCGGATTACCCGTTCCGGCTACGGCGGAACCGGGCGTGGTGACCTGGCCGCCCTGGGCGACGGAGACATCCGGCTGCCACGTGGTGCCCCGGCTGTCGGTAATCCCGACGGAGCCTGCGACCCACCTTTCGGCCGGGCCACTCGGCCTGGCCGTCGAGGATCCGGAATGCGTGAGGCCGCAGCCAGCCAGCGGCCCGGCCACCGTAAGGACCAGCACGGCCAGCGCGGCGACCCGCATATGGGCGCCCCCGGCAGCCGGCGCGCTCCCTCCACGAAGGCGAGCCCGGCCCGACGCCAGCCGGAGATTGTCCCGTTCACCAGCCCGTCTGTGACGATGTTTCAGAATCCACTCAATCACGACGACCCCCCCGGGGTGTTATTCTACCCGGAGGGTCACAGGGCGCGAAACGTCTAGAAAATTAGTCAGATCTTTACCATTAGATCACTGGCACCATCAGGCGACCGTCATCAGGATCCCGGCATCAGCTCTTTGCCGTCCGGCCGCCAGTCGGAAACAATGCTGTAATCAATTCTTTTCATGATCTTGGACGTCTCCCACGGGGCGCCAGAAACTCCCGGCCCACTGAGACGCAAGCTCGGGACGGAACACGTGAGCCGGAGGTGGGCCCAACCCCCGGACGGCGCCGCCAGCGTGGGAGCGTTGCCCGACCATTTGCCGCTGGTTCGGGCGATGATCCCGACTTGTATCGCACTTGGCCGTCCGTTGAGACAAAGGCGTCCAGACCCACTGGTTGCGCACGAGGGTCCCAACGCCAGGACCCCCTGGGGCGGTGAACATCGATCCTCGTAATATGGCCCAGCATGGGCGGATTAAGTGCCGCGTGTGCATCTGTCCCCTACCCGATGTTTTGGCACCAGGCAGAGAACCAACGGGCGGGGGGCCGGAGGGCGGACGGACGGAGAAATCCGCGTCGGACGCCCATAAATATCTCTACCTCGGGAGGGACACTCCCCCGCCATGACAACGACAACAGGCAGACACTCGAACCGGCGACCAACGTCGCATGACCCCTCGACGTCACCCGCACCTCGCCCCGCCGGTCGCCGGCCGGTCCGACGAAGAATGTTCACTTCGGTCGGCGTTCTGGCTGTCGTCGCGTTGGGGGTGGGCATCGGGCTGAGCCGGGCCGGCAACCTCTCGGCAAGTCCCATGCCCGCCTACGCGTCGCTTGTGGGTGACTTCACCTGCATCACCTCGACCGACGGGTCGTGCGCCGTTGCCCCCGGCCTGAATGCGACGCCAGATCAGCTCACCGTCGAAGCCTGGGCCCAGGACGGCGGATCCGACACCAAGGTACCCGTCGTCGCGACGAACGTAGGGGCCTACGGATTCGTCCTGCGCGCCAACGGACCGGACGGCGCACCGGTCGAGCGACGCAGAATCCACGGCTCGTACGTGGCCTGGTTCCACTGCGCCTCCAACGCGGGGCCGCCGTGCAAGCACCAGCGCGGCGGGGGCCACACGGCCGGGGGAACGGCGACCGCGCTGCCCACCGAACAGTCGACCGACCCGGCGACGACGCCGGACGACTCCACGACCTCACCGGTGCCCGGGCCGACCAGCACCGTGCTGCCCAGTTCGGTTCCGACCTCCCCGGCTGGCATCCCGCAGCCTGGCCAGTCCACTCCGGCCGTGGTCCACACCGCCCCGACAGTCACGACCGCGCCGGCCACCACCGCTCCGGCGCCCGCGAACGGCGCGGCGCTCCAGTGGGCGGACGAGTTCGACGGGGCCGCCGGCACCGGAGTGAACAAGGCCGACTGGACGGCGGTCAGCGGCTCGCATCATGGCGAACTGGAGTGCTACACCCCGAAGAGCAGCAACGTGGCGATGGACGGCAAGGGTGATCTCGTCCTCACCGCCCGGCGTGAGGCCGGCTGCGACGGGATGCCTTACACCTCCGGTCGACTTGAAGGCGTGAACAAGCGCACCTTCAAGTACGGATATTTCGAGGTACGGGCCCGGATGCCTACGACCACCGGTGCGTTCCCGGCCTTCTGGACACTTGGCGCGAACTATCCGTCCGTCGGCTGGCCGCGCAGTGGTGAAATCGACATCGTCGAGATCACCGCCAACCTGCCGTCCTCCGTGCACACCAACATCCACGGCGTGGACGCGTCCGGGAAGTCCTGGCAGTCCGGGTGGGGCGGGGTCGGGACGTTCGCCTCGTCGAGCAACGTGGGCGACTCCTTCCACACCTACGGTCTGAACTGGACGAGCACCGCGCTCCAGTTCTACTTCGACGGCAAGCTGATCCACACGATCAACAAGAGCTCCGTACCGGTCTGGCTCTGGGACCAGGAGAACTACCTGCTGCTCAACCTGGCCATCACGAGCAGCAGCGGCCCGGACGTCCAGACCATGGACGTCGACTACGTCCGGGTCTACTCGACCAAGCCGTAGTCGGGCACACCCGGTCCCGGCGCTGATGCGGCCGGGACCGGGACCGGCGACTCACTCCCCGTGGGCGGCCATCCGCGCTAGGCGGGTGGCCGCCCACGGCGTTTCGGCGCCTGATGGGTCACGCAGCGTGAGGACGAACGGTCGCCCCACCCTCGGCCACCCGCCCGAGGCTTTCCGGGTTGCGCAAACATCACCACGGACGGGGTCTCCATCACTCCGGCGACGTTACCAATGCCACTCTCGCGAGCATCAAGCCAACTCGGCCGACCAAGTGCGCAACATCGCGCCAATGCCTTTACTGGCCAGTCGCCCGCGTGATTGCGGCGGAAGCCGGTTTCTACGGGACGGATGATTTTCGCGGGAGGCCCACGGGCGTGCCACACCCGCGTGATAAGGTTTGCGCGATGTAGGGGGCATCGATTCGTTCTGGGCTTGCCGCGGCCAAGTTTACGGGGACAGTGGCCAGGCGTATCGCGACTGTAACAAGGACTGGCGCGGGGGTCGCTGTCAGTACCGAGCC
Source organism: Pseudofrankia inefficax (assembly GCF_000166135.1). Taxonomy (NCBI): domain Bacteria; kingdom Bacillati; phylum Actinomycetota; class Actinomycetes; order Frankiales; family Frankiaceae; genus Pseudofrankia; species Pseudofrankia inefficax. The sequence goes on along the minus strand of NC_014666.1, from coordinate 162,779 downwards.
GCGTGACGCCTTCACGATGGCAAGCAATGCCGATCCAGGTCGCTTGCCGAATGACGCTGGACGCGACGCATCGGCGTGACACAGCATGAGTCGCGCGTCGGCGGCGTCCACAGTGACTGTCACCGACCAAGGCGGATGCGCAGAGCGATCCGCCGCTTCCGGCGGAGCGAGCGAAGGGTTACACAGTGGTCCGGTTGTGGAGGGGACACAACGGCCCGCCGAACCCGCTGCGCCGGATGGCACACGCCCCCTATCTCGACAGCTGAGAGGGCAGGGCAGAGTGGTCAATATGGGGTCCCCGGAAGTCGACGCACGCGGTGACGAGTCCGCCCGGCGCCCAGGCGCGGGGCATCGGGCTGACGCCACCCCGTCGCCGGATGCGCCGCCGGCATCGCGCCCGGCCGACGCGGCCGACGGCGAAGCGGCGACGCCGCCCATGCCACCCGCCGACAACGAGCCGACCGTGCGCGTCGAGATCCCCCCCGCGCCCCTCGGCGGCGACGAGCGCCCAGCGGCGCGGAAGCCTTCGACCGGGCAGGAGCAGACCACCCGCGTCAAGCGGCCCCAGGTAACCACGGACCGGGCGGCGCCCGGTGCGGGAAAGCCCACGACCACCGCGACGGAAGATTCGGCCGCGACCGCCGAGGCGAACCCCCCGAAAGCGCACAACCAGGACAAGCCCACGACGGCGAGTGACCGACGGCCACCCGTGGCCGCGACGCCGCCGCGGCGGCCCGCAACCAGCCGGACGGTCCCACCGGCGGCCGGTGACGAACCAGCCCCGGCCGCCGAGAAGGCCAAGGCAGAGCTCAGGCCGACCGACGGCCAGCAGCCAGCGGCCCCCAGCGAGACGAAGCCAGCGGCACCTGCCGACACGAAGGCCACGACGCCCGTCAGCGAGCGGCCAGCGGCCTCCGCCGACACGAAGCCAGCGGCACCCGTCGACAGGAAGGCCACGGCGCCCGCTGACAGGAAGCCCGCAACACCCGGCGGCCGGCGGCCGGCGGCCCCCGCCGCCGAAGAGCCCACGACGCGCATCGACCGGCGGCCGGCGGCCGATGCCGGCACGAAGCGACCGGCACCCGCCGACCCGAGGCCCGCGACGCCCGCCATCAGAACGCCGCCGGCGCCTGTCGGGGCGAGGCCAGCGGCGCCCGGCGGCGAACGGCCACCGGCGCCGGCCGCCACGAAGCCCGCGACTCCCGTCGAGACGAAGCCACCGGCCGCCGAAGCGCCCACGGCGCCGCCCGACGCGGGCACTCCGGCGGGTACCGGCGAGTCGCAGCTCCTGCCCGAGTACGTGACCCGGCTTCGGCCACTGCTCAAGCCACCGCCCGCCGCCGTCCCGGAACCAGCCCCGGCCGGCAGCCGGATCCAGCGGATCAGGGACGCCCTCGCCGATGTGCTGTGGTGGAACTCGGCCTACCAGCCAGCCGACCCGGAGCGCGCCGCGGAAACGCTCCACGGGCGCCTGCTGCTCTCGGGCGCGAGCCTGCTGTCGTTCACGGTCGGGGTTCTGTCGGTCGCGGCCGGCCTGACGCACCTGCGGATCGCGGCGCTGCTCGTGTTCTGCCTCATCGGCATCGGCTCGGCGCCCTGGGCTCTGGACACCCGGATGCGCCTGACCACCCGCATGGCGATGACCACGCTGGTCAGCTTCTCCGTGCTGACCTTCGTCGCGACGTTCATGCTGTCGCTCGGCAGGTGGCATCCGGCGCTGGCGTTCACGCTGGTGTCGCTGATCTGTGTCCCACTCCACTGGATTGGCTTCCGCCGCGCGGTGGTCGAGCGACGCGACGCGCGACCAGCCGTTGACCTCACCCCGCTGCGCGACGGAACGTGGAACGACGTCGTGGACCGGCTGCGCCTTCGCGAGTTCTCGGCCCTGTACTGCGCGGTTGCCGGTGCGGTGCTCTGCATGTACGCCGCGCTGCGTCACCGCCACATCGTCGATCCCGGGGTGTACGGGTATCTGACCCATGTCGGGCCCGCCTGGTATCTCGGGCTGGCCCTCATCGTCGTCGCCATCGTCATCGCGCCTCGGGCCGACGAGCGGGTGATGGCCGCCGTGGTCCTGCTGCTGGTGGTCGCGGTGCTGCTCACGCCGTCACTGGTGTACGACGCCCCGCGGCAGCCGTCAGCCACCAAGCACGTCGACCTCGTGCAGCAGATCCGGCACGCGCACCACCTGGACGCGCTGGTGCTCGTCTACAACGGCTGGGCCGGAATGTTCGCGGCCATGGCCTGGCTGTGCGACATCACGGGCATCCGCGAACCGATGGGGCTGGCGACGTTCTGGCCACCGCTCATCGGCTTCTTCAAGGTCCTCGCGCTGCGTTATTTCGCGGGCAAGGTGCTGCCGACCGCGTACCAGGCCTGGATCGCGGTGATCCTGGGCGTCCTGGCCGACACGATCGGCGCGGACTATTTCTCGCCGCAGTCCGTGGGCTACGTGATCGGCCTGGTGGCCTTCGGTCTCGCCCTCTCGCATCGACGGTCCGTCCAGCGGACACTCCTGCTGGTTTCGGCCGGTCTCCTGATCTCGGTCACGCACCAGCTCAGCCCCTACATCGTCGGCGGGGCACTGGTGATCCTCGTCGTCTTCCGCCAGATCCGCCCCTGGTGGACGCCGGTGACGGTGCTGGGGCCGGCCGCGGCCTGGGCTCTCCTGCACTGGAGCCAGGTCAAGGGATTCATCAACCTGCACGACATCGGGTCCTCGCAGAACTTCCACCCGCCGAAGACCGCCGGCGCGGTCGGGCTGGTCCGGCAGCCCATCGTCGGCGAGACCGTGCACGCGCTGATGCTGGGCGTCGGGCTCATCGGGCTGATCGGCGGGCTGGCGGTGCTGCGCAACCGGCGCACCGGCGCGGTCTGGGCCTACGCGTGCTGCCCCGCGGTCGGCCTGGTCGTGGTCGCGGTCAATCCCTACGGCAACGAGGGCATCTTCCGGGCCATCCTGTTCGCGCTGCCCTGGCTGTCGGTCCTCGCCGCCCGGATGTTCACGAGCAAGCGGCGCCTGCTGCCACGCATCCCGCTGCTCGCGGTGATGGCGACCATGACGGCCACCTTCCTGGTCGCGGCGTTCGGGCTCGACGACATCAACGTCGTCCGGTGGTCGGACCTCAACACACTTCGGTATTTCCAGACGGTCGGGTACAGCAACTCGCCGGCCAACGCCTACTACGTGTTGCAGCTGGGCGCCGGCGACCTTCCGGCCTCGATTCCCACCAGGACGAACTCCCACCGGCCGCTCAAGATCGAGGATCTGCAGGACGCGCAGGCCGCCAACGTCGACCTGCCGCCCGCGACCCGGATGCGGATTCTCACCTCGCGCCTGATCACCTATTCCGGTGAACCCGCATCGCAGGCCCGTATTTACACGATCTGGTCGCCGGTCTCCTCGGAATACGGCTATGACTACGGCGTCGAGACGCCCGCCGAGTTCGCGGAGCTGCGGGACGCCTTCGCGGCCGCGCCGTACTGGTCCATCGCGAAGGACCTGGACGGCACGGTGCTGTTCAAGTTCGAGCCGGCTCGCTACCCGGTCCCGACGCCCTGAGCCGCGCTCCGAGCGGGAGCGACGCGGCGCGGGCCAGCAGGCGAGTGCGGTAACGCCCCACGGACCGAGCCAGGCCGAGAGACCTGGCCGGTCCGCGCCGCGGCGCCGCGGGCCTCAGCGCGCGCTCGGGACCTGACGTCGGGCGTCCAGGGCGCGCGTCGGCTCGGTCGCGAGGATTTCCAGCGCTCCGCGGACGACCGCCGGGTCGAAGGTGGAGACGTTGAAGGTCGCCGTGACGTCGACACCGCCGTGGATTTCCGAAATGAAGACCGAGATTCCGTCCGGGTCTCCCGGGGTGCTGCCGATCACGTAGCGACGGTCGGCCGGGCTGCCCGTCCACGGCAGCTTCTCGAATGCCTTCAGCCGGCCGCAGTGGATGAGCGACAGCGCCGGTCGCGCGGTGGCCTCGGCGAGCGTCGGCGGCTGGGCCGTGCGCTTGAAGCGCCGCTTCGCGGTCGAGGCGACCAGCGCCATCGTGGCCAGCGGCCGAGCGACCGACATGACCTCGTCGATGACCGCGTTCAGCTGGGCCGGGTCGCAGCCGTCGGCCGGGCAGACGTAGATCGAGGGCGCGAAGTTGCCATACAGCACAGCGCCCTGGGGCAGGAACTTGCGCATGTCGACGCTGATGTTGACGCCCGGGCGCACCGGCGGCAGGTCAGACGTCTCCAGCGCGGCCCGAGCCGCGGCGAACAGGACCATCGTCCTGGTGATGCCCTTGGCGTTCGCCAGCCGCCAGGAGCGGATCTCGGCGAGGACGTCCTTGCCGAACCGGACGCTGACCACGCCGAACTCCTGGTGCCACGGCACCAGCGGGCCCGGCTCCGTCGCGTCGGCGGGCGGGGTGGGGTGCGGGACGCGCACCGTCTCGACCAGTCGCTTCGGCTTCCTGCGGTAGTAGTTGTCCAGCGCCCGAATCAGCGGGAATCGAATCGACGGCTTCGCGATCGAGACGGGATACTCACCGGTGACGGCGCACCGGATGAGTTCGGGCCAGATCTCGTTGATGCTCAGGCCGTCAATACACGCGTGGTCGACCAACAGCGCGCAGAAATCCGCGCCGACCGCGATCTGAAAGGGAAGGTCCGTGACCGGCCAGTTGTAGAGCCGCGCGACGATCGTCTCCGGCGTCGCGGCCGTGGCGGCCGTCGCGGGCACAGACGTGGCGGACGCGGCTGTCGTGTCGGTCATGTCGATGACCATGGCGTCGCAGTGTCCGGGCAGCTCGGCGGCCGGAACGGTCACCCAGCGCGGCGCCGCCCGGTCGACCCGGCGGAGTATCCGATGCGCCGGAAGGAGCTCGGCCAGCCGCCGCAACGCGCCGCGAACCTGTTCCGGCGACGGCGCCTCAATCGGGCCGAGATAGGCGACGGTCCGCATGTGCAGACAGATCAGGTCGCGGCCGGAAATCGGAATACCCCGCGCCTCGCCGGGCCGGCCGATCAATCTGCTTTTCGCCATTGCCACTGGTCCCCCCTCGCCTTTCGCCAGTACGCCGGCCTCATGATAGGCGGCGGCTGTTTCGCCTGGTCGTCGCTTACGCGCCGGTCATGAGCTGACCGACGGCGACGGCGCCCAGGCGAGCTGATCGGCCCGGCCGCGCGCCTTCAGGTGGTCGGCCAGCCGGATCGCCAGGGCGACGATCGTCAGCGTCGGGTTGACGTGGCCGGCGGTCGGGAACGTGGAACTGCCGGCGACGAACAGGCCTTCGGTGTCGTGGACCTGGCAGTTCCGGTCAACAACTCCCGCGCGTGGGTCGTCGGCCATTCTGGTCGTGCCGATCGGGTGAGCCCGGTCGATGACGTTCTCCCGCCAGGCGTCGCCACCCTTGAGCCATACGGCCGGTTCCGGACTGGCATAGCCAAGACTGCCGAGTTCCTGCGCCAACAGGCCGGCCAGTCGGCCGATCGAGGTGCGCTCGCGCTCGCTGACCCGCCAGTCGACGCGGGAGAGCGGCACTCCGAGCCCGTCCACCCGGTCCGACAGGGTGACACGGCTGGACGGGTCCGGCTCCTGCTCGACCAGGCAGTAGAGGTCGACCCGGCTCGCCTGGAAGATCGGCGGGCGATGGCGACGGGTCATCCGGTAGGCCCCCGTGGCCAGGGCCGGAGCGTTCCGCGCCAGCGTGAGCGCGTCCCGCACCGCGGTGGGCTCGGGTACCTCGTCCTCGCGGCGCCAGAAGCTGGCCAGCGCGACCTCGTCCTGCGCCGGCCCGCCGCCCCCGCGAAGCCGGGACGCCAGCCGCTGCCCGGCGTGCCAGGGGTCGCCGGGCGCCGGGTACTCCTCCAGGAAGGCCGCGCAGTTGAGCAGTTCCGCGTCGCGCTGCGCCTTCGGGCTCAGACCGACACCGTGCAGGTAGACCTGACGACCGTCCGGCCCGTCCAGCCAGTAGCGCCCGAACCGGTCGCGCAGCCGCCGGGCCGAGCCGGGGTCGACCGAGGCGATCACTGAGCCCGGATGGTCCATCAGGAACCGGCCGACCAGGTCGTTTCCGTTGCCGACACCGTGCGGGACGACCCGGTTCGAGGCGAGCATCAGCCGGGCGTTCTCGATCCCCCCGGCCGCCAGCACCACCACGGCCGCCCGAATCCGGGCCTGGCGCCCGCTGGTGGACGCCACCTCGACCCCGCGCACGACCGCGCCGGTGTCGTCGGTGTCGATGTGGGTGACCGTCGCGTGCAGCAGGACGTTCACGTTCCCCGCGCCGGCGAGGCCTCGTGGCTCGTCCACCGCGTCGTCGCCGACCGCGTCGGGCAGCACGTCGAGACCGAACCGGGTCGGCCCCGCGGGATCGGTCACGCCCCGGCTGAACTGCCAGAACCGCGGGACGAGCCGCGCCTCCGGCAGCGGCGGCCGCGCCGGGCGCCGGCCGAGCACGGCCCAGAGCCGCTCGTCGTAGAGGTTGGGGCCAAGCCCGAGGTAGGGGCGGGCCCGGTCGAGAAAGGGCCGCAGCTCGGACCCGGTGACCGGCCAGCCAGAGTGCGCGACCCAGGGCCGGTCGGCGTAGTCGATCTCGTCCAGCTCGCCGCAGCGCCCGGTCCAGATGCGTGACGTGCCACCGAGCGCGCGGGTCCGCATCAGCGCCTGGTCGGCGACCCGGGCCGCGCCGACGTTCTCGACCTCGTTGAGCGCCGCGACGGCGGCCTCAGGCTCCCGGCCACCACTCTCGACGACGAGTACCCGCAGGGAGCTGCCGGCGAGCTCCGCGGCGAGCGTCGCTCCGGCGGGACCGCTCCCGACGATGCACACCTCGGTGGTGAGCTCCGTGTCTGGCGGCAACTTGTCCAGATCGAACACGGTCACGGCAGCCCCCCAACGCCCCGTGGCTCGCACAGCCCGTGAGCTGGCGCGCGAGCGAAAAGAAAGACAAAACGCCACCAAGCGGACATCAGTTGTGACGCGCCTCCCGGCAGGCGATGCCTGCTAAAAGTACAGGCACGGTTCGTAGCGTCCGTCGCCGAGGCGGATGGCCACCGATCCGGGCGACGCGATCACTATGACCAGTCTCACCCTGTGTGCCGTCGCCGACGGTACTCGGATGGCCACGGTGGCCGCCTACCACTCCAGGGGGCACCCGGACGGCCGCCATGCGCGATCGGCTTGCATTCGTATTACTTGATTGTTGTGAATTTGGCGTCGTTCCTTGGTTGCCGCCGCGTAACCTTGACCGTTCCCCGATCCCGGGCGCTGTCCGGCGGTCGACGGCGACGGGTATCCTCCTGAGTGGGCCTGTCCGGGTGGCGCAAGGTGTGGGTCACGAGGTGTGGGCCACGTGGTGTGCACCAGGTGTGGGGGATACCGAGCACGCCATTTCTGATTGCGACCCAGGCACCATGCGCGGCACACGCCCACCTCGTCCGACCATGTTGGCGGCGGGCGGTTCCGCCAAATGTGTATCGGGTGATAGGGGGGCACCTTGGCTTTCGATGAGACGAAGCCCGGCGACGCCAGTGGCACCGCCGGGAACGAATACAAATCGGCAGGCACGTCGACGACGCGATTGCCAAGCAGCGCCGAAACAGTCACCGCCTCGGTCGTGATTTGCGCTTACACGCTGCGCAGGTGGGACGATCTGACGGCCGCGGTCGCGTCGGTGCGCGCCCAGTCAGTTACCGCCAGCGACATCATCGTGGTGATCGACCACAATGAGGAGCTGCTCGAACGTTCCCTGAGCAGCTTCTCCGACGCTGTCGTGGTGCCGAACGCCGGTAAGCCCGGCCTGTCGGGCGCGCGGAACACCGGCGTGGAGCGGGCCACCGGCGACGTGGTCTTCTTCCTCGACGACGACGCCCGGGCCCAGCCGGACTGGTTGGCGCACATGCTCGCGCACTACGCCGACCCGGCGGTGCAGGGCGTCGGGGGCGCAGCCCTGCCGCGCTGGCCCGAGCAGGGCGCGCGCTCGGGCCGGCCGTCCTGGTTCCCGCCCGAGTTCGACTGGGTCATCGGGTGCAGCTACATCGGGCTACCCACCTCCGTCGGGCCGGTGCGAAATCCGATCGGTGCCGGGATGTCCATCCGGCGCTCGGCCTTCGCCACGGTGGGCGGGTTCAGCGACGGGCTCGGCCGGGTCGGGTCGATCCCGCTCGGCTGCGAGGAGACCGAGTTCGGCATCCGGCTGCGGCGGGACGTGGCCGATGCCGTCATCCTCTACGAGCCCGCCGCGGTCGTCCTGCACGGCGTCACGCCGGACCGCATCACCTGGCGGTACTACCGGCGCCGGTGTTTCTCCGAGGGCATCTCCAAGGCCGTCGTCGCCCGCCGGGTAGGTCAGGAGTCGGCGCTCGAGGCCGAGAAGGCCTACGTGCGCCACGTCCTGCCGCGCGCAGTCCGGCGGGACCTGCGTCACCCACGGACGTGGGGGCGCGCCGCCATGGTGCTGGTGGGCGTGCTGTTCACCGTCGCCGGCTACGGCCGGGGCGCGATCGCGCGGGCCACGCCATGACCGGTCGGGTGAGGATCCGTCCCCACCCGACCGAACCCACGTGGCCGGCCGGAGGACGCGACGCATGGCGGTCGTGACGAAGGTGCTGGTCGTCCTCGCCTGGGTGGCGGCGGCCGGGCTCGCTGTCGCCGTGCTGGGCAGGCTGACCCATCTGGACGACGTGCTCTGGCCCTACGTCCTGGTGAACGCGCTCACCCCGGTCCTGTTCCTGCCCGCGTATCCCGCCTTCGCGGTCGGCGTCGCCACGCATCGTTACGCGCTGGCCGCGGTGGCCCTCGTCGCGGTGGTCGCCCATCTCGTCTGGCTGTGGCCGGAGGTCCGGCCGGGCAGCGCGAGCGCCGCGCCGGCCGGTTCGGCCCAGTTCCGGCTGCTCACCACGAACCTGGAGATGGACAACGGCCGGGCCGGCACGCTCGGCCGGCAGATCCGGGCCGACTCCCCGGACGTGGTTGTCGTCGAAGAGCTGTCGAACGTGACCTACTACGGCCTGATGAAGTCGGGGGCACTCGCCGGCTACCACTACAGTGCCTCCCGGCCGCAGTTCGGGGCGTTCGGCGCGGGTGTCTGGTCCCGCTATCCGTTGTCGGACGTCGCGGCGCCGCTCGTCGGTGGGCTGGACTCGCTGCGCGTGACGGTCACTCTGCCGACGGGGCAGCGCTTCCGGCTGTTCGCCGTGCACACGCTCTCACCGCAGAGCTCGAGCAACGTTCGCGTGTGGCGGACGCAGCTGGCCGACCTGCGCCGGGAGGTGCGGGCCACGACACTGCCGGTCGTCCTGGCCGGTGACTTCAACGCCACCCGGGACATGCGCCCGTTCCGCAACGTCCTCGCCGCGGGGGTGACCGACGCGCACGACGACGTGCACGCCGGCTGGGCGCCGACCTGGAACGCCCACTTCCCGATCCTGCCGCCGGTGTGGCGGCTCGACCACGTGCTCATCTCACCCCAGTTCACCGCGACCGGGCTTCGGGTGGGCAAGAGCTACGGCAGCGATCACCTGCCACTGGTGGCCGATCTCGCGCTGCGGCCCTCGTCGTGAAGATGTGGCGGCCCGGCTCGGCCGATCCGGACGGCTCCGCCAACCGGTGGGCCCTGTCCCACCGGGCCCGCCTCATCGCCGCGATCGTCGCCGCGCTGATGGTCGTCGGCGCGCTGTCCGCCTGGTTCGCCACCGAGCGGGCGGCCGCCGCCCGCAAGAACCGCCAGGCCGTGTTGTGCGAGGTCGCCGACGTCATCGTCGCGACGCCGAGCTACCCCGAGCTTGAGAAGTTCCTCGCGGTCGAGTGGCGTTTCCTGACCGGCACCGCCGCCGGCACCCACGACGCGGCCTTCAGCAAGCTGGTCGCGGGCCTGCCGCCCAGGCCCGACCCTGCCGCGGTGAAGCCCGTCGCGGCCTACTGCCACGCCCACGGGATGGGAATCGTCACCAACTGACCCGGCGGCAATGCCAACTGACCCGGGAAAAGCGTCAGGGACGAGCCCAATCGCGAGCTCGTCCCTGACGCCGTACGAGTTGCCGCCCGGTCAGGGCAGCCGAACCACCTGGGCCGCGTAGACCAGCCCGGCGCCGAATCCGACCAGGAGCGCCAGACCACCGCTCGGCGCCAGCTGGCGGGCGAGCAGATCCTCCATCGCCAACGGGATGGAGGCGCCGGAGGTGTTCCCCGTGGTCGCGATGTCGCGGGCCACGACGACGCTCTTCGGGAGTTTGAGCACCCGGCACATCGTGTCGATGATCCGAATGTTGGCCTGGTGCGGAATGAACGCCGCCAGGTCGCTGGCCTCGATCCCGGCCGCCGCGAGGGCCCGCTGGGCCACCGGCGCCATCTGCCAGCTTGCCCACCGGAACACCTGTGGCCCGTCCATCCGCATCACCGGCCAGGGCCGCTCCGGGCTTTCCCGCCACTCCAGGTAGGACGAGTCATGCCCGATGACGTCCCGCTTGCTGGCGTCCGAGCCCCACACGACCGGCCCGATGCCGGCGGTGTCCGACGGCCCGACGACCACCGCACCGGCGCCGTCGCCGAACAGGAAGGCCGTTCCCCGGTCATACGGATCGATGATGTCGGTCATCCGCTCCGCGCCGACGACGACGACGTAGCGGGCGCTGCCCGCCCGGATCATGTCGTTCGCCATCGCCAGGGCATAGGAGAACCCGGCACACGCGGCCGACACGTCGAACGCCGCGACGCCCTCGGCGCCGAGGCGGGCCGCGACGTCGGTCGCCAGCGACGGCGACTGCACGACATTCGACATCGTCGCCACGAGAACGCAGCCCAGGTCGGCGGCCGAGATACCGGCGTGCGCCATCGCCTTCCCGGCGGCACCCGCCGCCATGCTCCCCAGCGGCTCGTCGGCGCCGGCGAACCGGCGGCTCCTGATGCCCGACCGGGAGACGATCCATTCATCCGACGAGTCGATCGCCTCGCTGATCTCCGAGTTCGGGACGACCCTGGGCGGCCGGTAGGCACCGACCCCCAGAATGCGCGCGCCCGCAGCCCCTACCGATGACCGCAACTCCACGGTCATCGGCGTCCGCTCCGCGCGCGCCCCACATGGATCGGCTGGCTTCGCCGACACGGCAGAGACCACTCCATCCGTGCCCCCCCTCTTGAAGAAATACGCCGGCGGCGCCGGGGTCAGGCCATCCCGACGGACTTGGATTCGCCGTCGGCGCGCTCGCGCTGCCGAATAATACCCGCACCCGGATCCCGCTCCGACGGGCCGATCGGAGTTACGCCGGCCGGCAGCGTTTGGGCAGGCAGGGTCGCCTCGATCGCCAACGGCGCGCGCGATCTCCGTCGCTCCGAGACAATCGTCCGGAGGACCCGCAGGCCGTCCGAGATCGCATTGAGATTGCTCACTCCGTGGATCCGGGAGTACTCGAAACTGGGAACCTCGATCACCTGCAGGCCGGCCTTCGCTACGCGCAGGTTAATCATTGTTTCAATCTCGAAACCGTCGCCCCAGCGCCGCTCGGCGGAGTCGCCCTCGCGGGCGGGCGTTCCCGCGTCCAGCCCCAGTACCGGCAGGCAGGTACGCCAGAACGCGTTGTAGCCGTAGCACAGGTCGGAGTACCGGCACCGAAACAGCGAGTTGACGAGGAAGGAAAGGAAGCGGTTTCCGATCCGGCGTATGCGGGTGATGTCCTCGCTGCCGCCCCCCGGCATGAACCTCGAGCCCTTGGCGAAGTGCGCGCCTGCCTTCAGGGCCTTGGTGAATGCCTCGATCTCCTTGGCGTCAGCCGAGCCGTCGGCATCGAGCATGACGATGATGTCTCCGGTGGCCGCGGCGAAACCGCAGGCCAGCGCGTTGCCTTTGCCCTTACGGGTCTGATGGACGACGACGACGTCGGCCCGCAGCGAGCGAGCGGCGTCGATGGTGCCGTCCGTCGAGCGGCCGTCCACCAGCACGATCTCGGCGTCACCCGGAAGCTTCTCGAAGACGTGCGGCAGGTTCTTCGCCTCGTTGAGCGTCGGGATGACAATGCTAATCGTCGGTTCGCGCAGGATGAATTTGGGCATAGTGGTAGACATTGGTCTCCCCCCAAGACCAAGGACCCGGCCGCGATCGCCATCTCTCGTGGCAGGTCCAAGGGATGGCATGACGGCATCGGGTAAGTGTGTTTTCGCAGACCACAGCTTCCGACGGTTCATCACTGGCAGGCTCTCGGCCCATCCCCCTGATGGCCGAGATCTATGAAATCCAGCGATCAATCCGGGTGACTCGCTGCCGCAAGATCCCCGTTGGCCTGAAGTGTACCATCCGCCCCACACTCGCCGGGACGCATTTTTTGTTAATTGATGGACGAGAGTGGGCTACGTCATACCTGGCGTCCAGCCGTGGTGCGGCCGCCGTGGTAGCCACGGACCGAGACGGCGGCCCAGGCGAGCCGAAAACACGCTGGAAGAACACGGTACTAAGGAGTAGCACAACCAGGATCGCGCGCAATGTCTTCGCGGCCAAGAGACCACGAAGAGGGGAGCCGGAACTCCGGAATGCGCCGTTGTCGGCCAAGAGATGGCGCTTGTTCCCAGTACTGGATCGTCACCCGTTCTGTCCCATGCGGGTGGTTCGTGCGCCTGAGGGCGGGTTCGCGACCGGCCGGGCTCAGGCGATATCGACCGCGTCCACGATCGTGTAGGCGTAGCCCTGCTCGGCGAGGAACCGCTGGCGGTGGGCGGCGTACTCCTGGTCGAGGGTGTCGCGGGAGACGACCGTGTAGAAGTGCGCCGAGCGGCCGTCGGCCTTGGGCCGCAACACCCGGCCGAGGCGCTGTGCCTCCTCCTGGCGGGAGCCGAAGGTGCCGCTGACCTGGATCGCGACGCCGGCCTCCGGCAGGTCGATCGAGACGTTGGCGACCTTCGAGACCACCAGGGTCTTGATCTCGCCGGTTCGGAACGCCTCGAACAGCCGCTCACGCTCTTTGTTCCTGGTGCTGCCCTGGATGACCGGGGCGTCTAGGCTGCGTCCGAGCGCGTCGAGCTGATCGAGATAGGCACCGATGACGAGCACCCGGTCGCCGGAGTGCTTTCGGACCAGTCTTTCGACGACGCCGTGCTTGGACAGTGCGGTCGCGCACATCCGATAGCGCTCGTCAGCCTCGGCGACGGCGTAGGACATCCGCTCGTCCTCGGTGAGCGTCACCCGTACCTCGGTGCACTCGGCCGGCGCGATCCAGCCCTGCGCCTCGATCTCACGCCACGGGGCGTCAAAGCGCTTCGGGCCGATCAGCGAGAACACGTCGCCCTCCCGGCCATCCTCGCGGACCAGCGTCGCGGTCAGCCCAAGCCGGCGGCGCGACTGAATGTCGGCCGTCATCCGGAACACAGGCGCGGGGAGCAGGTGAACCTCGTCGTACACGATGAGGCCCCAGTCGCGGGCGCCGAACAGGCTGAGGTGCAGATACTCGCCGCCGCGCCGAGCGGTCATCACCTGGTAGGTGGCGATCGTGACCGGGCGGATCTCCTTGCGCTCGCCGGAGTACTCGCCGATCTCGTCCTCGGTCAGCGACGTGCGGCGCAGCAGCTCGCTGCGCCACTGCCGGCCGGCGACCGTGTTCGTGACCAGGATCAGCGTCGTGCTGGACGCCTGGGCCATCGCGGCGGCGCCGACGATCGTCTTGCCGGCTCCGCTGGGCAGCACGACCACGCCCGAGCCGCCCTCCCAGAAGCCGGCGACGGCGCCCTTCTGGTAGTCCCGCAGCTCCCAGCCGTCCTGGCGTAGCTCGATCGCGTGCGCCTCGCCGTCGACATAGCCGGCCATGTCCTCGGCCGGCCAGCCGAGCTTGAGCAACGCCTGCTTCAGCCGGCCCCGCTCGGAGGGGTGAACGGCGATCGTGTCGTCGTCGATCTTGTTGCCGAGCATGGGCGCGATGCGCTTGGCCCGGGACACCTCGACCAGCACGGCCCGGTCGATCGCCCGCAGCACCAGCCCGTAGACCGGGTCGTTCTCCAGCCGCAGCCGGCCGTAGCGGTCCATCGTGTCGGCGACGTCGACCAGCAGCGCGTTCGGCACCGCGTAGCGCGAGTACGTGACCAGCGCGTCGACGACCTGTTCGGCGTCATGCCCGGCCGCGCGCGCGTTCCACAGGGCCAGCGGGGTGACCCGGTAGGTGTGGATGTGCTCCGGGGAGCGCTCCAGCTCGGCGAACGGGGCGATCGCCGCCCGCGCCAGCTTCGCCTGCGGGTGGTCGACCTCCAGCAGAAGCGTCTTGTCCGACTGGACGATCAGCGGACCGTCAGCCACCGGTCACCGCACCGCGCTCGGCATTACGCATGACTCGACGGTACCCGCCGACCCAAGGCGCCCGGACGGACACTCGCGGCGACGCCCGCGGCCTCGCTACGTTGTCAGCACCACGGACGAGAGGACCTGCCTCGGGTGACCCGGCCCTACGTTGTGCTCAGCTGCGCCACCTCGATCGACGGCTACATCGACGACGCGAGCGAGACCCGGCTGCGACTCTCGAATGAGGCGGATTTCGACCGGGTAGACGAGGTGCGCGCTGGATGCGACGCGATCCTGGTCGGCGCCGGGACGATCCGGGCTGACGACCCGAAGCTCCTGATCCGGTCGCCTGCCCGGCGGCGGGCGCGGATGAGCCGCGGACTCCCCTCGCACCCGCTGAAGGTGACGCTCACCGCCACGGGAGACCTCGACCCCTCCGCACGGTTCTTCACCGCTGGCGATCCCGATGGGACGGACGGGGCCGGCCAGGTCGTCTACACGGCCACCGACGCCGCCGCGCGAGCCCGCGCCCGTCTCGGCGCGGTCGCCACGGTCGTCGAAGCGGGAGACCCCATCGATCTGCCCACCGTGCTGGCCGACCTTGCGACCCGGGGCGTGGCCCGCCTCCTGGTCGAGGGCGGAGGTGCCGTGCACACCCAGTTCCTGACCGAGGACCTGGCCGACGAGCTGCACCTCGTGGTCGCCCCGTTCTTCGTCGGCGACCCCCGTGCCCCCCGCTTCGTCGGCCCTGGCACGTTCCCGCACGATCCGACCCACCCCGCCCGCCTGGCCGAAACCACCCAGCTCGGCGACGTCGTCCTGCTCCGCTACGCCCTCTCGCCCCGCTACCCAGGCGCCTGACCAGCGCCACGCGGCACGTCCCCGCCAGGCCGCGCCGCGGCGACCACTTGTTGATCGCCGTTTCAGCCGGGTCGGCCGCGGTCTGGCCGAGCGGCAGGTATATGGGCGGAGCTGAGCGGGCGATCGGCATGCCTTGGTGGGGATACCACGGGGCATGGGGGTTTCGTGAAATCGGTAGCGGGGCTGTCCGTTTCTATGGTGCGCGTGCGGGCGGTGCTTCCTGCGGGTCCGCGGGGTCCGCTCGCTGGGTTGATCGTTGTTCCGGCCCTAGTGCGGGCCCGGTCCGGGTGGCGATGGCCTGTCTCGGGGCGGCGACCGCCGGGCCAGCGGTTGTCTGTGCGGCGGTTGTCTGGGTAGCGGTTGCGTGGGTAGAGGCTGCCTGGGTGGCGCGTCCGTTCTGGGTGGTCGGCCCTTCGCGGCTGCCATTTCCCCTGCACAATTGGTGATCACCGTGCTCTGGCGCCGTCAAGGTTGTTCATGATCGCGGGTTGGGCAAGGGAAATCGTCGTCCGGCGCCCCATTTTGTCGCATTTATTCCTGCGCATCTGGCGATCATGGCCGTTACCTGCTGCCATACGGCTCGAAGATCGCCAGATGTGCAGGCAGATCGGGCGCCCAGACACCCGGCCGTCCGGTCGACTACCCGCCCACCGGGGAACGGCCGCCCCATCGCGCCCCGGCGCCCGAGGCATTCCGCAGGACGGCCGATCTCCGCGTTCCGCAGCGCGATAGATCCCGGCGTTCCGCAGGACGACGGATCTCCGCGTTCCGCGGCTCCGTGACGGTTTCGATTCCAGACCGGCGATCATCGACGGTCGGTGGCCCGGTCACCCGTCATGATCGTCAGCCTGGTATCGAAACCGTCGCTGCACGCCCGGTATGCGCCTTTTATCCATACCAGGCCTGCGATCTTGCTGGCCGTGTCGGCCGGATACCACCGAAGATCCACTACCGGGTATGGGAATCGGCACCACCCTCGACCTGACACCTGGCCGACCGACCAGAGGTGCGGGCCCCGCCCCCGGCCGCCCGGCCCCCGTGGGCAGGAAGACCCAGATCAGACTCCACCCCTACCTCCCACCCGACCACGGACGAGACTCATCACCGCGTAGGACACGCGCGGCGCTAAGACCCCATTCGGCCGACTGGGCCGCTGGAGACCCCGCCGGCCAATTCGGGGCCCGGGGCCTGTCCGACCCGATGGTCGTGGATCTCGCCTGTGGCTGACCAGGACGTAGAACTCGTGAGCCCCGATCCACGCCTCTCGGCGATCCGGAGCCGACGTACAGCGCACAGCCCCCGGGTCGCCGGGCCACCAGACCAGTCGTGATCGCCGTTTCGGCCCTCGGGTGGCTGTCGCCGGGGCCTTCTCACGACCATGGGAGGCCTGAAACGCCGATCATCGCCAACGGCGTGCGGGCGCGCCGGTCGGATGGCCGGGCTCGACGGGCCGGGTTAAGCGCTCGCGAACGGGTCGACGACGTCGGCCACGGCGGTGACGCGGTGCAGGACGAAGCGGCGCGGGGCGGCGGCGGTCTCGTCCCAGGCGGTCAGCCAACCGCCGTCGAGGGCGGTCGGGCGCACGACCCGGTCGCTGGGCGTCCCCTGCTGGTCGACGTAGCCGAGCAGCACCCGGCTCCGCTCGCGCACCGCGGCCTGCAGCCGGACCAGGATCAGTGGCGCCGAGCGCACCAGGCCCTCGACCGCGCTGTTGCCGAAGGTCGTCGCGGCGCCGCCGGCCAGCCGCAGCGCCCTGGCGCTCTCGTCGCCGCGGCGCACGAGCTTGACCGCGTCCCGCAACTGGCCACGGCGCACCGCCGCCGGGTCGGCCGCCGCCGAGCGGGCCCGCGCCGGGGTCCGGTGCGTCTCCGGCCTGCTGACGACGACCCGGCCGTCCGGCCCCTCCGCGGCCGGGGCGAAGCCGGCCGCGCGCAGCCCGTCGAGCAGCTCTGCCACGGGGAGCCGGGAGATCACGACCGTCGGCGCGATCCGGCGCAGCCCGAGCGTCTGGGTACGCCGGGAGGCGACCACCTCCGACAGCAGCGCCGTGTCGTCGCAGCGCAGGTAGGACTCGGCCGGGCCCGAGCGCAGCCGGCCGTGCCGGCGGGCGGTGTCGTCGACGAGGTAGGTGAGCGCCTGCGGCACGCCGCCCCGGCCGAGCCTGGCCAGCAGGTCGTGGATGTCGCCAGGAGAGGCGCCCGCGTCCAGCGCCCGGCGCAGCGACTCCTCGGAGAACCGGTAGACGGTGGCCGCGCCGGTCGACTCGATGTCGGCGAGCCGGGCGAGCTCCGCCGCGACGTCCGCGACCAGCGGGCCCGGGGCGACGGCCGTCAGGTCGGCCTGGAGCAGCAGCTCGTCCACCGGCTCGGGCAGCAGCGGGGCGAGCGCGTCGGCCAGCGCGTCGACGAACGAACCGGGCTTCGCCGTCAGCCCGGCCCCGATCGGCGCCGGGCCCAGTGCCCCGGCGCTCTCCACGAGCAGCTCGGCGAGCAGCCGACCGGTCGTCGCCGCCGCTCCGCGGCCCGTCAGCCCGAGCAGCTCGGCCTCCTGGAGGGTGGCGTCGACGAGGAGCTCCTGCAACGCGCCGCCCCGCCGGGGCGCCCGCCAGGTCAGCAGCGCCCGCACGTCCGCCGGCGACGGCGCGACCCCGTCGGGGGCGGCCGCCAGCGCGGCCAGCACCTCGGCCCGCGTGGCCGGCGCCGCGGACCGGCGGACGTCGACCGACAGCGCCGAGACCTGCCGTCCCCGCTCGTCCCGGTCCCCGACCAGCGACGCGACGGACGCCGACCGCACCCAGCCCTCGACGAGCAGCGCCCACCGGTGCGCGGTCAGGTCGACGCTCCAGCGGTCGAAGGCGGTCGTCGGCACGATCCGCACGTCGACCCCGGAGGTCGTGTCGACCAGCCCGGCGGAGGCGGCCAGCTCGACGACGAAGGCGGCCTCCGGCTCGGGGATCTCAAGCAGCCGGGCGACGGCGCGCAGGTCGCGCACGCTGAGCCCGCCGGTGCGCAGCGGCACGATCGGGCTGGTGCCCCAGGCCTGCAGCAGGGTGGCGACGTGGCGCACGACGGTCTCCGCGGCCAGCGCCGCGGCAGGATCGACCGAAGCCGCCGCGACCTGCCGGCCGGTCAGCTGGGGTGGCGCCGGATGCAGCGTGCCGGTGGGCCGGTCGCCGCGCAGCGCGAGACCGACCTCGCGTGGCATCTCGACCTCGTCCGCGTCGACGCCGACGAGCAGGCCGCGGGCCAGCAGTTCCTCGACGGGAGTGCGCGCGGCCGACACGGCGAGCAGCCGGCCCGCCTCGGCGGTGGCGCCACGGGCCGGGCCCTCGGCCAGCCGGGCCAGGATCCGGCCGGCGGCCGGGGAGCATTCGGCGGCGAGCCCACGGACGACGGCGGGATCACCGAGCCGCTCGGCCACCTCGGCGACCAGCGTCTCCTTGGCCACCGCGGCCCCCCGCTCCTGGCCAGCGGCCACGGCCGGGGCGACGCGGCCAGCCGGGGCGATCCGCCCGGCCCGGGTCACCCCCAGCGCGGTCGCCAGCCGGGCCAGCTGCGGCACCCGGTAGGCGGCCAGGCAGTCCCGCGCGGCCCGGCCGAGGCCCAGCGCCCGGTCGCCGAGCAGGTCGGCCGCGGTCCCGACCAGCCGTAGCTGGTCGCCGTCGCCCCAGACCAGGCCGCGGGCGCGCAGCGCCGCCACCGCCGAGCGGACGTCGAGGCCACCGCACAGCTCGGCGAGCCGGCCGACGGACACCGGGCACGGCAGCAGCGTGAGCACCGCGCCGACCTCGAGGGCGAACGTGTCCAGGGTGTCCAGCGCGCGCAGGACGCT
The DNA here is from genome assembly GCF_000166135.1 of Pseudofrankia inefficax. NCBI lineage: Bacteria > Bacillati > Actinomycetota > Actinomycetes > Frankiales > Frankiaceae > Pseudofrankia > Pseudofrankia inefficax. The sequence goes on along the minus strand of NC_014666.1, from coordinate 143,853 downwards.
GACCCTGATCTCCAGGCGGGCCGCGAGGATGTCGAAGTCGGGGGGCGGCGGCGTGGCGAGGTCGGGGCGGAGCTCGAACAGCCTGGTCAGCTCGTCGTCAGACCGGGCGCGCAGCCACGCCGGGAGCGTGGCCGGCTCCCCATCGGGCTCCAGTGCCGGCGATGACACTCTCCGACGGTAGCCCAGCTTCCTGAGCGACCGTTCGCGCCGCCCTGTTCCCGGGCCGGCCGATCAGCGCCGCACCCGGCAGACCCGTTCGAGCAGCAGCGCCGCGACGGCCAGGGCGACGGCCGAGCCGAGGCCGAGGCCGGCCGTGATGAGGTCGGCGCCCGCGGTGCCATAGGTGTTCAGATGGGCGGTGGTGTAGGCGAGCAGGGCGGCCCAGCCGCCGGCCATCACCGCCGCGGTGAGCGAGCTGGCCTTGGCCAGCACGGCCAGCCGGGCCACCGTGATCGGCATGATCGGTTTGGTTCCCGGCCGGCCGGCCAGCCGGCGGCGGGTGATGCTCGCCGTCTGCAGCTCCAGCACCGCGATCACGAACACCGACAGCGGCCCGGTGCGCGGCAGCTGCGGCAGTGTCCGGTATGTCCAGACGAGCAGCAGGTACGCCAGCACCCCGGCGACCAGGACGGCGGCGGCCAGCTCGCGGGCCCGGGTCGGTCTCATCCGAGCCCGGCGGCCGCGGCGAGGTCCGTCGCCGTGCCGGCCCGGCGCAGCCCGGCGGTCTCGCCGGCGGCAGCCAGCCCGGCCACCAGGGCGGCGACGCTGCCGTACCCGGGGATGGTCGCGTCCGGGTCGACGTCCAGCCACGGGACACAGACGAAGGCCCTCAGGTGCGCCCTGGGGTGCGGGACGATGATCTCCGGGTCGTCGCTGGTCACGTCGCCGCAGGCGATCACGTCGACGTCCAGGGTGCGCGGCCCCCACCGGATGGTGCGGACCCGCTCGGCCGCCTGCTCGGCCTCCCGGGCGGCGGCCAGCAGCTCGCGGACCGGCGCGGGCCGGGTGAGCACCACCGCGTTGAGGTAGTCGTCCTGCGGCGGCCCGCCGACCGGCACCGTCTCGTAGACCGGCGACACGGCGAGCACGCCGAGCCGCTTCTCCAGCAGGGCGACGGCCGCCCGCAGGGTCGCGGCCCGGTCGCCGAGGTTCGACCCCAGGGCCAGCACGGCGTGGCCCGAACCGCCGGCCGCCGAGGGCTGGGCCGGATCCGCCGGCTGGCCCGTCACGACTGGTCCCGGACGATCGTCACGGCCACGTCGGCGAAGGGCAGCGGGATCGGCGCCGCCGGCTTGTGGACCGTCACCTCGGCCCGCGCCACCCGCTTGTCGGCCAGGCAGACGTCCGCGAGCCGGGCGACCAGCGTCTCCAGCAGGTCCACCGGCTCGCCGCCGACCACGGCGGCCAGCGCCTCGGCCAGCTCGCCGTAGTGCACGGTCTGGGTGACGTCGTCCGTCGCCGCGGCGGGCGCGGTGTCGAGCCAGAGGGTCACGTCGACCACGAACTCCTGACCCAGCTCCCGCTCGGCCGCCAGAACGCCGTGCCGACCGCGCACCCGCAGCCCCCGCAGCGTGATCCGGTCCCGGATCTCCCCGGCCGGCGCCGCCGTCGCGACCCGCTCGGCTACCCGCTCGAACCCCATCTGCCCCTCGCCGATTCGTCGCCGTCCGCATGCCCGTACGGGCACGGTCAGCTGGTGTGAGCGCGCCCCCACGGGTCCGCATTCCTTGCAGCATGCCCGAGTCGGTCCGGCCGGGGCTCACGCGCGACCGGCTGTGTCGCCCCGGCCGGGCCGCCGCGTGGGATCAGCCGGTCTCCCGCGGCCAGCCGCGGGCCCGGCGCCACGCACCGACCACGCGGACGGCGTCGACCGCGGGACGCACCGCGTGCACCCGGACCGCCCAGACTCCCTCGGCGGCGAGCAGCGTGGTCGTCGCCTGGGTGGCGTCCTCGCGCTGCTCGACCGGCCGGGGCGTGCCGTCCGGCGCGGCGAGCAGCGCGCCCAGGAAGGACTTTCGGGACGTGCCGACCAGCAGCGGCCGGCCAAGCTCGGCGAACGCGCCCACCTGGGCCAGCAGCGACCAGTTGTGCTCGAACCTCTTGGCGAAGCCGATCCCGGGGTCGAGGATCACCCGGTCCGGCCGGACCCCGGCCGCGTACACGGCGGCGAGCCGCTCGCGCAGCTCGGCGACGACGTCCGCGACGACGTCGCCGTAATGCGCCCGTTTGGCCATGTCGATGCTCTCGCCGCGGGCGTGCATGAGCACGTAGTACGCGTCCCGCTCGGCGCACAGCGCGAGCAGGTCCGGGTCCGCCGCGGCGGACACGTCGTTGACGAGCACCGCGCCGGCATCCAGGGCCGCCGCGGCCACGGCGGCCCTGGTCGTGTCGACGCTCACCGTCACCCCCGCGGCGACCAGGCGCTCGATGACCGGGACCACCCGGCGGCGCTCCTCGGCGGCGTCGACCCGGGCCGCTCCCGGACGGGTCGACTCGCCGCCGACGTCGACGATGTCGGCGCCGTCGGCGACCATCCGCAGCCCGGCCCGCACCGCGTCGGACGGCTCGGCGAAGGTGCCGCCGTCGGAGAACGAGTCGGGCGTGACGTTGACGATGCCCATCACCCGGGTCGGGCCGGCCGCGAGCAGCCGCGCCATCGCGTCGACGGTCATGGCGCGGCCGGGCCGGTCGCCCTGCGGCGGTAGGTGTAGCGGTAGACCGGCAGGAAGCCCAGGGCGGCGTAGATCCGTCGGGCCGCGGTGCTCTGCTCCTCTACCTGCAGGAGGGCACGCCGGGCGCCGACGCTGGTCGCCCAGGTGGACAGCGCCGCCATGACCGTGGTCGCGGCGCCCTGGCCGCGGGCCGCGGGCAGCGTCGCCATGCTGTAGATCCCGAGCCAGTCGCCGTCGGCGACGCCCCGGCCCGCGCCGACTGGCACGCCGTCGACCGTCGCCGTGACGTAGATCGCGGGGGTCTCGATCCGGCGCAGGACCGCGACGCTCGCCGCCCGGTGCTGGCCGAACATCGACATACCGCCGGCGGCGCAGACGTCCAGCCAGCCGTCGTCCGGGGTCTCGGCGAGCGCGACCCGGACCGGGCCCCGCGCACGGCCGGCCGGGGGCGCCGCCCGCTCGGCGAGACCCGCGACGCCGGCGACGATCCCGGCGAGGCCCGCGACGCAGACGTCGGTCGGGCCCTGCTCGGGCTCGTAGCCGGCCACGTCGAGCGCCTGCCGCAGCCCGCTGGGACGGGACGCGGGGGTCAGCTGGACGAACGCGGGCCGCCCGGCCCGGCCGTAGAACCGGTCGACCCTGGCGAGGGCTTCCGGCAGGTCGGCGACGTCGTCGTGCGGCCAGACCGAGTTGCCGCGCCGGGTGGCACCCTCGGAGTCGCGCAGCACCCAGCCGTCGACCCGCTCGGTCCGCAGCGCCGACCACCCGCGGAACGCCAGCTCCTCCAGCTCGCGTGTCAGCGCGGTCCGGTCGGTGAACCCGCTGATCCTGGCGACCGCCGGGTCGACGGCCTGGTCGGTGAACCGGCGCGGGCCGACCAGCGGATCGGTCCCTGGTTCGCCGCGCCACGACATGCCCCGAGGCTACCGACCGGCCACCGCGCCCGGCGCCGCCTTTTCCGCCACGAAACGGACCTCTCACCGTGGCACTGACCGGCCAGCCGCTTCGAGGCGGAGCCCGGGCTCCGCTGGCCGGGTGGCGGCCGCCGCGGTCCCGCCAGCTCGGCAACTGTGCGTAGTGGGATTCACCTCAAACAGGCCAACAAGCCACGAATGTGGTCTTCCTGCCCGTCCTTACACACCGCTAACGCCCAAATCCGGACCATGCAGGACAAGTCCGGTGCTGACAAGGCGCGGGGGCTCACGGCGGGTGCTCGTACGATGCCCGGCATTCGGCGCCGCGCCGGCTGTAGCCGGGGCGAACGTGACCTTCCGTCATCACGGCCACAGTCATCGGCCGGGGGGATGCCTGGCCGAACCGCCGTGGCAACGGCGCCACGACGGTTCGAGCCGGATCGGGGCCGGCCCGTGCCGAGCAGGCCGAAGCGTGGTCCCACCGTTGCCCTCACCCGCTTCTGCGGACCGCCGGAAAACTAGACCCCTAGCCTTCACTGCCAGGGCCTAAAGTCCCGAAAAGGGCCCGACTTACGTTCATCAAGTAGTCCATACGCCGATCGGCCGCTCCGATCCCGGTTACGGCCATTCACAGGAGGGACACCCGATGCCGCCAGCCACGGGTGGACTGCCCCAGGAGCCATCGGACGACTCCGACGACGCCGGGCACACGCCGGCCGACGACACCACCGCCGAGAGACCGGCCGCCGACGGTCGCGGGATTGTCATCCCGCCCGCCAGGCGATCCCCGGACGACTACCCCGCCGACTACCCGCGCCTGACAGGCCGCCACGAGCGCGCCCACGCCGCCCGCGGACCTGGCGACCGCGCACCCGGCGACCGCGCCGCGAGCGGTCAGGCGACGGGAGCCCACCCCGTGCCCATTCGTCCGGCCAGCCCACTCCTTGCCACCGCCGCCCTGTTCACCACGCCGCCGGCGGCCACCCGGCCGGCCGGCCGGGCATCGGTCGACCGTGTCGTGGACCTCCCGGCCAAGCCCCGTCCGCTCGACACCGGGCGGCCCGTTCGGGCGGCGGAGGCCGCGTTCGCCGCCGGCGGGACCGGCGCCCTGATCGGCGTGGGCCAGCCGGTCGGCAAGGAGACCACAGCCAAGACCACGCCGAGCCCGCCCGCCGCGTCCTGCGGCGCGGACGATTCAGGTACTGGGACGTCAGACCGCCGCCAGTTCCACCGGATCGCCGGGGCGGTCATCGGCGCTCTGCTCATCGAGGGACAGATCCTGGAGGTGTCCGGCATGCTCGCGGCGAGCCCCGTACAACTGGCGCTCGACCGGGCAGAGCACATCCTGACCCAGGCGCTCGGCGCCCACGAGATCATTCCGCCGGCCCACATCCTCGCCCAGACCGCCCGGCTGCACCGAGGCCTCGAGCGGCTGGCGCGCCGCCGGATGCCCGACAGCCAGTGGCGCCGGCTGCGGCTGCTCGCCGGCCGGGTCGCCGTGCTGCGGGCCGACGCGGCCTTCAAGCAGGGCAACGTCACGGCCGCCCGGGTGCTCACCGCGCAGGGGTACGCCGCGGGGCTCGCGGCCGGCGACGGCCCGCTGTGCGGCTCGGCTCGCGAGGTCGGCGCCGTCACGGAGTTCTACGACGGCCGCCCGGACGAGGCGCTGCGGCTGGCCCGGGACGGCCAGCGCCACGTCGGCTCCGGGCCGGTACGGGCCAGGCTGGTCTGCCAGGAGGCCCGGGCGCTCGCCGCCCTGGGCGACGTGCAGGGCGCCGCGAAGGCGCTCGACCAGGCCTACGACCTCGCCGACCAGATCTCGCCGGACCGCTGGGGCCGGCCAGGACCCAGCTTCGACGAGTTCAACCCGGTGGAGGTGGCCTACAACGCGACCACCGCGCTGTGCCTGCTCGGCCGGCCCCGGACCGCCGAGCAGCACGCCGAGCTCGCGCTGCCGAAGCTCGACGCGATGGACGCCCCCGGCTTCCGCTCGGTGATCAGGCTGGACCTGTCGCTGGCGCTCGCCAGGGCCGGCCGCCTCGAGCTGGAACGGGTCTGCCACCTGGCCAGCGAGGCGATCCAGATCTCCTGGGGCCGCACGGTGTCCTCGGTGTCCTCGCGGGCCGACCAGCTACTGGAGGCGACCCGGGTACACGGTGAGGTGCCCGAGGTCCGGGATCTGGCCGCGCTGGTCCGCGAGTGGCAGCGCTCGGCTGCCCAGCAGAGCCCGGCCGCCGGCCTGGCGACCACACAGCTGTCGACCGGGCAGCTCGCGGGCGCGGCGATCGTCGCGGCGGGCGGCGTCACCCTCGCCAAGGCCGCCGGCCGCACCACCAAGGCCGCCACCAAAATGATCACCAGCGGTGACACCGAACCGGGCCTGACCCACCCGGAAGCGAGCGACTGACGTCCGGTCGTCCGCGCGACGAGCCGGACGACCAGCGGGACCGGGCCACCCCACGCGACACGGGGCGGCCCGCGGGGGAGGGTGGCGGCCGGTTCACGGCCGCCGCGTCCCGTCGGGCCCTCGCCGCGGTCTGCGCCGCGGCCGGCCTGGACGACACCGGCGCGATCGCGCTGAAGCTCACCGTCAACTCCGTCTACCGGCTGCCGCGCGCGGGCGCGGTGGTCCGCATCGCGACCTCGGGCGCGATGGCCTTCCGAGTCCCGAAGGTCGTCCAGGTCGCCCGCTGGCTCGCCGCCGAGGGGGTGCCCGCCGTCCGGCTGATGCCCGGGACGCCAGCCCCGGTCCGCGTCGGCGAGACGCTCGCGACCGTGTGGGTCGACGTCGGCCCCGGTGTCGAGCCGCCGCCCGACACCGCCGATCTCGGCGCCGTGCTGAGCCGCCTGCACGCCCTCGAACGACCGCGACCAGCCCTGCCCCGCTGGGACCCGCTCGGCGACGTCCGCCGCCGGATGTCCGACGCGGAGGCGCTGGCCCCGGACGACCGCGCCTTCCTCGAAGATCTCACCGCTGAGGTGGCGGCCGGCCTCCGGACGATCCGCTACCGCCTGGGCACGACGGTGCTCCACGGCGACGCCCACCTCGGGAACCTGATCAGAGGCGCGTCCGGACAGGTGGTCGCCTGTGACTTCGACTCGGTCTGCCTCGGGCCAGCCGAGTGGGACCTGGTGCCCGTCGCGGTCGGTGTCCTGCGGTTCGGCCACCCGCCAGCGGGCCAGGAGCTGCTCGCGGCGGCCTACGGCTTCGATGTCACCCGGTGGGACGGCTTCGAGGTGCTGAGGGCCGTCCGGGAGCTCAAGCTCGCCACCAGCGTGCTGCCGATCCTGGCGAGCAGCCCGACGGTCGCCGCGCAGTTCCGGGTCAGGCTCGACAGCCTGCGCCGCGGCGACCGGGACGCCCGCTGGTCGCTCTATCGCTGACGCCCTCGCCGGGCCGGTCCGCGCCGCCTCCCCGAACGGCAGCGGACCGGTCACGGCCGGTCACACATTTCGCCACCGGACGTCCGTTGGGCAGACTTGTCCCGTGGACACCGACCAGTTGCGCGCGCTGTTGACCGACGTCGCCGCCGGCAGAGTGGACACGGACACGGCGCTGGCCCGCCTCGCCGCCGGCCCGCTCGGCGACGGCGCGGGCTTCGTCGACCTCGGCTACGCGCGGGTCGACACCCATCGCGGCGTGCGGACGGGTGATCCCGAGGTCGTCTTCGCCGCGGGCAAGACGGCGGCCGAGACGGTCGGCATCGTGGCCGCGCTGCGGGCCGCGAGCACCGGCGACGGCCGCCCCACCCTGGTCACCCGGGCGAACCGCGAGACGGTCGACGCGCTGGTCGCCCGCTGGCCGGACGCGGACGTCACCGGCCGCTGGTCACCCGACCCGGCGGCGGACCCGCGGCCGGCTGGCGACGCGGGGCGGCTCGCGACCGTCGCCGTCGGTGCCCTGCCACCCGCCCGCGGCCGAGTCGTCGTCGTCTGCGCCGGCACCTCGGACGCGCCCGTCGCCGACGAGGCGGCGCTGACCGTCGCGGCCAGCGGCGCGGGGGTCGAGGTGCTGCGCGACGTCGGCGTCGCCGGGCTGCACCGGCTGCTGGCCGTCCGCGACGTGCTCGCCGCCGCAGACTGTCTGGTGGTCGTCGCCGGGATGGAGGGGGCGCTGCCCAGCGTCATCGGCGGTCTGGTCGGCGTGCCGCTGGTCGCGGTCCCGACCAGCGTTGGGTACGGGGCCGCGTTCGGCGGGCTCGCCGCGCTGCTCGGCATGCTGACCGCCTGCGCGCCCGGCATCGCGGTCTGCAACATCGACAACGGTTTCGGCGCCGGCCTCTTCGCCGCGCGGGTGGCCCGTGCCGCCGCCGGTGCCAGCCCCGAGAGCGCCTCGGCCGCGGCCACCTCTCCCGGAGCCGGGCTGCGCGCGGCGGCGGCCGGCTCGGCCGGGTACCGGTGAGCGGGCCGGCGCCGGCCGCTGCCGGGCGGGTCGGCTGGCTCGACCTGTCCTGCGGGGTGAGCGGCGACATGCTGCTGGGCGCGCTCGTCGACGCCGGGGTGCCGCTGGCGGTGCCGGCGGCGGCGATCGACACGCTGGGGCTGCCGATCCGGCTCGAGGCCCGGCAGGTGCGCCGGTCCGGCCTCGCCGCGACGAAGGTCGACGTCATCGCTCCCGACGGCGGCCACTCGCGGACCTGGGCCGACATCCGCGAGCTGCTCGCCGCCGCGCCGCTGGCCGACGCGACGCGCGACCTGGCTACCGCCACGTTCGCCGCGCTGGCGGCGGCGGAGGCGCGGGTGCACGGGATCGACCCGGCCGAGGTGCACTTCCACGAGGTCGGCGCGCTGGACGCGATCGCCGACATCGTCGGCGTCAGCGCCGGTTTCGCCCACCTGGCGCTCGCCGGGCTGGTCGCCACCCCGATCGCGCTCGGCGGTGGCCGGGCGCGGACGGCCCACGGCGTGCTGCCGATCCCTGGACCGGCGGTGCTGGAGCTGCTGCGCGCGGCCGGTGCCCCGGCCCTCGGCGGCCCGGTCGCGGTCGAGCTGTGCACCCCGACCGGGGCAGCCCTCGTCGTCACGGTGGCTTCCGGCTTCGGCGACCTCCCGGCCGTGCGGGTGACCGCCGTCGGCTGCGGCGCCGGCACCCGGGATCTGCCCGGCCGCCCCAACCTCGTCCGCCTCGTCGTCGGCGACGCCCTGGACGCGACGGCGGTCCCGCCGCCCGTGCCGCGGCCCCAGCACGCCGCTCACGACCACCTGGCCCACGACCACCAGCTGGCCCACGACCGCCAGCTGGCTCACGACCACGCTGGCCACCGCCACGCCGAGGCCGAGCCGCACCGGCACGACCCTCGGCCGGACCGGGCCACCGGCGACGCGAACGCCCAGGGCGCCGGCCAGCCGACCGCCGTGGCCGGCATCGACGTGGCCGACGGGGTCGCTGTCACGGCGGAGCTGGTCCTGGAGGCGAACGTCGACGACCTCGACCCGCGGGTCTGGCCGTCGGTGCTCGCGGCACTGCTCGCCGCCGGCGCGGCGGACGCCTGGCTGACCCCGATCCTGATGAAGAAGGGCCGCCCGGCGCACACCCTGCGGGCCCTGGTCGCGCCGGGGCGCCTTCCGGCCGTGCGGGCCGCGATCTTCCGGCACACCTCGACGTTGGGACTGCGGGAGATCCCGGTCCGCAAGCACGCGCTGGCGCGGTCGATGCGCGCCGTCGAGGTGGCCGGCCACCCGGTCCGGGTCAAGGTCTCCCCCGGCCCTGATCGGGCGTTTGACCAACCCGCGGGTCCGGTGCCCGTCGCGCAGCCCGAGTGGGAGGACGTCGCCCTGGTCGCGGAGAAGCTCGGCTGGCCGGCCAGGGAGGTGCTCGCCGCCGCGTGCGCCCTCGCGTACGCCGGCCAGTGGTCCGACCTCCCGCCCACCGCCGACGGCCCGGACGACCATCAGCACGGGACCGAACCCGCCGGTCAGGGCACCGGCGACCAGGGCGTCGACCCGGGCCACGCCCCATGACGATCATGATTTCCCCGAGCCGGTCGAGGACTTACCGGAACGTGCGCACGGTCACCCGGGCGAGTCTGGGGACGACCGCCGTCTGCCCACGGTCCGGCGGCGTGGGACTATGGGGTGGGTGCTTATAGTGATCTTTGGCCATTTCCGTGCCAGGAGCTAGTCCTACCGGGTCGCACCAGGGGCACTAGTTCACGGTGTGTCCATCCCCCGATGGGAGGGGTTTCTGTGGACAAGGCGGGTAGTAGGCCGGATCGTGAGAGTTCTGCCCACGGCCGGGCAGCCCGGACGGAAGCATGAGGGACGACGCGGACATCGACGCCGGCAACGGGTATCCGCCCTCGTCGCGGTACACCGCTCCGCCGCGCGTGGATGTCGCCCGAGCACCGGCCGGCGCCGGCCCGTTGGGCCCGACCGCGCTGCCCTTCGCCGACGGCTACCTCGGCCGGGCCGCCGCCGGTGAGCCGATGACCGGCCCCGACGACCCGCCCGGCTACGGCGCCCCGTACGACCGGCCGCCAGGCGCGGGCCGGCTGCTCGGCGTCGGCGCTCCGCCGCGGCCATCGGTCCCGCCACCGCCGCCGCCGATCCCACCGCCCGGCGGCGAGAACCCGCGTCCTGGCGCGTCCAGGCGCGGCCCGGCCGGCTTCGCCGAGCAGGCCGGCCCCCCAGGTCGCCGCCCGGCGCCGGGCGGCACCGGTTGGCGCGCGGCGTCGCCCGTCGGCCCACAGAGCTTCGCCGACCCGGCCGGCGGTGGCCGCCCACCGGGTCGCGCCTACGGCGACCCGGCCTCGAACGGTGCCGCCAACCCGAACGGTCATCCCGGTCTCAACGGATACGCCGACCCCAGCGGCTACGCCAACCCGAACGGCAATGGCGGCCCGAACGGTGGCTACGGCGGTCCTAACAGCCACGACCCGCTTGGCTATCCCAGCCCGAGCGGCCAGGGCGGCCCGAGCAGCCACGACCCGCTTGGCCTCTCCGGTCTGAACGGCTATGCCGGCCCCCCGAACGGCCGAGCCGCCGCGAATGGCCAGGCCGGATCGAACGGTTACGCCGGATCGAACGGTCACGGCGCTCCGACTGGTCACGGCAGCCAGAACGGCTACACCGCCCAGAACGGCTACGGCGGCCCAGACGGCTACACCGGCCAAAACGGCTATGGCAGCCAAAATGGCTATGGCGCCCAGAACGGCTACGGCGGTTCGGATGGTTACGGCGGCCAGAGCGGCCCCGGTGGCCAGGGCCAGCCGGGACGGCACCGCCTCGCCGGCGGCCCCGGCTCCCCAGGTCCGGGCCTTCAGCCTGGCACGCCCGGCCCCACCGGCCGCGGTTCCGATGACCGCGGCGCGGGGCGCGGGCCCGGCAGCCATGGCGCTCCTGGCCCCACCGGCCGTGCCGACGGCCCAGGCTGGCGGCCGGCGGGCACCGACATCGACGTCTCGGGCCCGCGGCCCGCGCAGCCGCGACCGGTCCCGCAGCAGCCGACCGCCTCGCCGGGTGCCTCCCGGTCCGGGTTCGGCGCCGGGAGCACGCCCTCGGCCCCACCGAGCGACGGCTTCGGCCCGTACGGTGCCCGCCCCGGCCCGCCCGCCGGGCCGCCGCCGAACGCGTCGCCCTGGCCGAGCGATTCGTGGAATCGGCCGGGCCCACCGGCACCACCACCACCGCCACCACCGGCGGCCGCCGCCCGACCCGCGCAGGCACCGGCCGGCCGACCGGCCGCGCCCTCCGACCAGACCGGCTTTCGCGCCCAGTCGCAGGGCCGGGACGGCTTCGACGCCGGCTTCTCCGTCGACTCGCCCGCGGCCCGGCCGGCGAACGGGATGCCCAACGGCTGGTCCGTCGGAGCTCCCGAACACCCTGCCACCCGTCTTGCCGCGCTGACGTCGGCCCCGCCGGCGCCCGGCAGGCCGCTCCCGGGCGCCGGCGTACCGCCGCCCGGCCCGCCGGCGGCCGTCGGCGTCGGTGAGCCGGCGGACCACCGGCAGAACGGCTACCCGGGCGGCCGCCCCGCCACGGTCCCAGGCCCACCGGCCAGCTGGGACCCGCTGGCGCCGTCCGGCGCTCGCCCGCCCGCCGAGCTCACACCGGCCCGCCTCCCGATGGACCCGTTCGCGACCCGGGCCGCGGCAGCGCCCGCCCCGGGCGGCCAGGACGCGTTCGGGCAAACCGGTCGCCCAGGCCCCGACCCGTTCGGGCGCGACGGCCGGGCCGGTTCCGACCCGTTCGGCCCGACCGGCGCCCAACGATCCGCCCCGGCCCCGAACGGTGCCGCCAACCCGGCGCGCCCCGCCGCCCCCAGCCCGAACGACCCGTTCGGCGTGACCGGCTACGGCACCGCTCCCGCCGCGACGGCCAGCGGGCCGGCGGACCCCTGGTCGACGGCCAACAGCGCCTGGGCACCGCCGCCGGCTCCGGCACAGCCGTCCTGGCTGCTGACCGGCCTCTCGGTCGAGAACCCGAACGCGCCGGCCGCGCCGGCTCCCACAGCCGGGCACCGCGGAACGCCGACCGCGGTGGCGGGGCCCGGGTCCGGCCCGGGCCGGGCCGGCGGATATCCCGGCGCGGCCGGGGGCACGCCGTCCAGCGCCGCCCAGCGGCCGGGCGACCCGTTCGTCCTCGGCGGCCCGGCGCAGCCGCGCCCGGTCGCCGCCGGGATCAACGTCGACGGCGGCCCGGTCGCCGGTCGCGGGCCCACCGGCACCAACGGCCCTGGGGGAACCGCGAACGGGTTCCTCGTCAACGGCCAGAACCCGGGCGCAGGCAACGGACAGCTCACGGCTGCCGGCGGCCCGGGACACGGTCATCCGACGCGTAACGGCTCCGCCTTCCCGCAGGGAGCCGGCCCCGGCCGCGCACCGGCCAACGGCTCCCACCTCGGGGCCGGCATCGCCGTCGGCGGCGGCCCGGTTCCCGACCGGCCGGGCGCCGCGCCGGCCGGGCCGTGGATCGTCGAAGGCTCGGCCGACCAGCGCTCCCCAGGCGGCCAGCCCGCGCAGCGCCTCGCGGCCGGGCAGCAGGCCCAGTCCGGCCAGCACCTCGCGGCCGGGCAGCGCTTCGCCACGGGCCAGCATCTCGCCGCCGGCCACCAGCAGGCCGGCCAGCAACGTCCCGGCGTGGACCCGCGCGGCGCGGCCCAGCCGGCCGGCGCCCAGCCGCCGGCCCCGGTGGGTCCGCCGACCCAGGCGTTCGACCCGCTGTTCGGCGATCTCCCGTTCGGGCCGGGCGCCGCGCCAAGCGACGCGTTCCCCGGTGCGCTCACCGGGCAGCGGCCGGCCAGCCAGCCCGCTGGCCAGCCCGGAGGTCCCCTCGGCGTTCCCGGGGGGCCGCCCATGCCGGCGGGTGTGCCCGGTGGTCCGACCGCAGGGCCCAGCGGCCCGCGGCCGGCCGCGCCAGGTGCCGCCGGCCCGGGCTACCCGGCTCGGCCACCGATGCCACCGCCCGGCACCCCCGGCCCGCCCATGATGCCGGGCGCTCCAACCGCCTTCGCGCCGCTGCACGACCGGCAGCCCGACTTCCAGCCGTCGACGCAGTTCCCCGCGCCCGCGCCAAGCCCGCTGCCGGTACCGCCGAGCGCGACGGCCCAGCGGCCGATGGCCCCGGCCGACGGCCGCGCGCCGATGCCACCACGGCCACCGGCCGCACCGCCGGGGTTCGCCGACCCGCGCCGCGGCGCCAACGCCTATCTCCCGACGAGCCCAGACCCGGTCGGCAGGTCCGAAACAGGCCGCGGCCAGGCACCGCCGGCCCGGCAGCGGCCAGGTCGCGACGACCTCGACCTGTTCGACGTGTCCTCAGCGCCGTCCGCGATCCAGCCGGCCGGCCCGCCGCCTCGACGGCGCAACACGTCGTCCGACCCCGGCCGCAGCGGCCTCGACATCAGTGGGCCGGGCCGCTCGAACGGGCGGCACGCCACCGGCCACCCGAACGCGGCCCTCTACAGCGACGCCCTGTTGGGCCCGGCCCAGGAGACCGCCGCGCGTGGCTGGCGCAAGGTGGTCTACCAGGTGTCGGGCGGGGCGGTGAACCCCGGACCGTCTCCGGACGAGGCCCGGCACAACCGGCTGCTCGGGCACATCCGGACCCCGCTGACCGACTGCCACCGGATCGCCGTGATGTCGCTCAAGGGCGGCGTGGGCAAGACGACGACCACGATCGGCCTCGGCTCCACCCTCGCGGATCTTCGCGACGACCGGGTCGTCGCCATCGACGCCAACCCGGACCGCGGCACCCTGGGCACCAAGGCGCAGCAACCGTCGCCGTTCACCGTCCGGGATCTGTTGGAGGACTCGCACCGCCTCAGCCGGTACGTCGACATCCGCAACTACATGGCCCGGTCGGACTCACGGCTGGACGTGCTGGCGTCCGCGGACGACCCGGAGATCTCCGAGGCGTTCGCCGACTCGGACTACCACGCCGTCGACGACCTGCTGCAGCGCTACTACTCGATCCTGCTGACCGACTGCGGGACCGGCATGCTGCACAGCGCGATGGGTGGCGTCCTGGCGCTGGCGGACACGCTCGTGATCGTCACGAGCTCCAGCGCGGACGGCGGCACCAGCGCCAGCGCCACGCTCGACTGGCTGGACGCGCACGGGTACGCGGCCCAGGTCCGCGACGCGGTCGCGGTGATCTCGATGTTCCCGCAGAACGGTGACGACGTCGACGTGGACGCCCTGGAGGCCCACTTCGCCGCGCGCACCCGGCGGGTGGTGCGGGTCCCGTGGGACCCGCACCTGGCGACGGGCGGCCGGATCAGCCTGCACGCGCTGAAGCGCGAGACCCGCCGCGCGTACCAGGAGCTGGCCGCGGCGGTCGCCGAACGGTTCGCCCCGCCGGAGCTGGACGACCTGTCCTACCCCGGCGTCAACCCGTACCGAGACGACCGCCTCTTCTCTTAGGGCGGTCTGCCGGAACCGGCGCTTGCGCGCCTACGGCCGACCCGCCGGTCCGGGCGCTGAGCGCCCTTACCAGCCTGGATCGGGGGTGGCGCGTAACTACGGGGTAGGCGCGGGTCCAGGGTCGGGACGTTGGTTGCGTTGGCGGGAGAGGGCCGCGACGGTCCTGGTCACGCCGGGGCGGGCGAGCTGGCGCGCGACCGTCGAGCGGCCGTCGATGATGCGGGTGAACAGGCCGAACGCGCCGGGGAAGCCGGCCATCAGCCCGTGCATCACCTCGGGGCGGCGGGTGAAGAGCCCCAGTAAGGTCCGCCCGGCGGTGACCTCGGGGCCGAACACGGCGTCGACCCGGTCCGGGTAGGCGTCGAGCGCCCCCTGGTCGCCGCCCGCGGCCGCCGCGGCGGCCGACCCGGCCAGCCGGCCGGAGCGCAGCGCGAACGAGATGCCCTCCCTGGTCCAGGGGTCGAGCAGGCCCGCGGCGTCGCCGGCGACCAGCACCCTGCCGCGGCGCACCGGCGAGCCGTCGGCACGCACCCGGGTCAGGTGTCCCGAGTCATGCAGGCGTGGCAGGTCGGCCAGGCCCAGCTGGGCGACGAACCGCTCGTAGTAGGAGCGCAGCGCCGGCCCGTCCTCGCGGGCCCCGATCACCCCGACCGTCAGCACATCCCCCTTGGGGAAGACCCAGCCGTACGAGCCGGGCACCGGGCCCCAGTCCAGCAGCATCCGGCGCTCCCAGCGGGCGGCGACGTGGGCGGGCGCCTTGATCTCCGCCTCCAGGCCGAGGTCGACCTGGTCGCAGCGCACCCCCACGTAGCCGGCGGCCCGCGACGACGTGCCGTCCGCGCCCACGACGACCGAGGCCCGCAGGTCCGGCCCGCCGCGGATCTCCACGACGGCGCCGGCCGGGCCGTCGTCGCGGACACCGGTCACGACCGTCGACGTCCGGACCTCCACGCCGGCGGCCCTGGCCGCGTCGACCAGGGCGGCGTCGAGCTCGGGGCGCATGACCATCGCGATGATCGGCGAGCCGTCCCGGCGCCGCCGGGTGACCCTGTACCGGCCGTCGAGCGTGATCGTCAGGGCGTCGACCTCGGCGCGGGCGAGCTGGGCGAGGTCCAGCCCGGCGCCGCTGATGTGGTCACGCGAGATCCCGACCAGGCCACCGCCGCAGGTCTTGTACCGGGGCAGCTCAGCCCGCTCGACCAGGCACACCCGAGCGCCGGCCACCGCCGCCGACCGGGCCGCGGCGGCGCCGGCCGGGCCGGCCCCGATCACGACGACGTCGAACTCCCGCATGGAGGTGTCGGCCACGGTCCGTCCGCTAGCGCAGCGTCAGGGTGCGGCCGACGACGCCGGCACGGATGCGGCGCTCCTCGCTGGTGAGCGGACGGCGCTCGGCGAGCACCTCGTCCATGGACTTGCGCAGCGCGGCGGCCGGCGCCTCGCAGCTGTCCGCGTCCGCGTCGGGCGCCAGGTCCCAGACCGGGACGACCAGCCCGTCGGCCCGGAAGGAGCCGACGAACCGCGACCCCTCGCCGGCGCTCAACGCGTTCGCCGCGGCCAGCCGGGCCAGCGCGTCGAGCAGTTGCTCCTCGGAGCGGGAGCGGGCGACGTCCGGGTCGCTGACGCCCTCGACCTCCAGGAACGGCAGCACCCAGCGCAGGTGGCGCTTGTCGCCCGGCTGGGTCCAGTAGGCGGCCTCGACGGAGCTCAGCCGCGCGGTCGGGACGACGGTCGCGTTCGCCCGCTCCAGGCTCGACGCGACCTCGCCGGACAGGCCGGCCCCGTCCTCGGACGGCGGCAGCCACCAGTCGAACCCGGCGTGCACGGTGATCGTCAGCGGCGCCGGGTCGAGAACGTCGACCAGCCTGGGCAGGCCGGCGAGCCCCTCGGGCAGCCGCTCGACGGCGGTCAGGGCGGAGACCGGCCCGGTCGCGATGACCGTGCCCGGCTCGGCGGCGAGTGCCGCCAGCAGCGCGCCGGCGATGTCCGCCGACGGATCGAGGCCGGGCGCGAGGGTCTGGGTGGCGACGAGGATCTCGCCGGTGTCCCGGACCAGCGCCGGCGCGGCCTGCGGCAGCATGGTGCCGAGCGTGATCTTCCGGTCGGCGTGCTCGGGGTGCTTGGCCAGGTGGTCGGCGTGCAGCGTCAGCGGCGCCGTCGCGCTCGGGATCAGCTCGCGCAGCGCGACCAGGTCGGCCTCGTCCACCCGCCCCGCGAACGGCCGCAGCACCGGCGCCGGGCGCGACTTGGCGCCGTGGCAGGCCTTGTACCGACGACCGGAGCCGCAGGGGCACTGCTCACGCGGCCCAACCTGCGGAACGTCGGCCGCGTGGGCACCGGCGGCTGGAGCCCCGGCGGCGGAGGTTCGGGGACGCGCTGTGGTGGTTCGGCGAGCGATGGCGGGCTCCCGAGGTCAAGGACGACGGCCGGTCCGGCCGCCGTCCGGTGGGGACGACATCCGGTAAGGCTAGGGCACGACCGCCCCTACGACGCGACACGCCGCCCGCCGCTGCGTGCCGGTGCCGCGGGCAGCTGGCTACTGCCGTGAGCTGCCGGTTCGTCGACGGGCGGCGCCGGCGGCCGACCCCGCCGCGGCGGGGCGGCCAGATCGACGGGCGAACAGATGGCACTGCCGGGCGACAACGAAAAGCCTATTTTGTCTACCGGCTTCCGGTGCAATACCCTCTGTCAGGCGCGCCGCGCGGGTCGTCGTCATCAGGCATATGGGATGGTGTGGTGATCCGTTTCGAGTCGGTGACCAAGCGGTACCCGGACGGCACCGTCGCGGTGGACGCCCTGGACCTTGTCGCCGAGACCGGCAAAATCACCGTACTCGTCGGCCCTTCCGGCTGCGGCAAGACGACCAGCCTGCGGATGATCAACAGGATGATCGAGCCGACCTCGGGCCGGATCTGGCTCGACGACCGGGACACCGCGACGATCAGGTCCGACCAGCTCCGCCGCGGCATCGGCTACGTGATCCAGCACGCCGGGCTGTTCCCGCATCGGACCGTCCTCGACAACATCACCACCGTTCCCCGCCTGCTCGGCCGCGGCCGCCGCGAGGCGCGCGGCCAGGCCCTGGAGCTGCTCGAACGGGTGGGCCTGCCAGCGGCGTTCGCGGGCCGGTACCCGGCCCAGCTGTCCGGCGGCCAGCAGCAGCGCGTCGGCGTCGCCCGAGCGCTCGCGGCCGACCCGCCGGTCATGCTGATGGACGAGCCGTTCTCGGCCGTCGACCCGGTGGTCCGCGGCCAGCTACAGGACGAGTTCCTCCGCCTGCAGCACGAGCTGCGCAAGACGATCGTGCTGGTCACCCACGACATCGACGAGGCGATCCGGCTCGGCGACCAGGTGGCCGTGCTGCGCGTCGGCGGCCGGCTCGCGCAGCTGGCCCCGCCGGGCGAACTGCTGGCCAGCCCGGCCGACTCGTTCGTCGCGGGCTTCGTCGGCCGCGACCGTGGCTACCGGGCCCTCGGGTTCACCCACGCAGGCGAGCTGCCGCTGCTGGACGAGCCAACGGTGACGGTCGGCGCCCCGCTCAAGTCGGCGCCCGACCTGGCCAGGGACGGCTGGGTTCTGGCACTCGACGAGGAGCGGCGCCCGCTGGGCTGGCTCGCCACTTCTGCGACAGCGGAGGTCGGCGCAGCCACCGCGACGGGCGAGGGCACGGTCGACGCGGACAAGCTGAACCTCGGCGGCACGCTCACCCCCGAGGCGGGAACGCTGCGCGAGGCGCTCGACGCGGCCCTTTCGTCGCCGAGCGGGCGGGGGGTCGTCGTCCACGCCGACGGCACCTTCGCCGGTACTGTCACCGCGTCCGACGTGCTGGTCCGGATCGAGCAGGAGCGCGCCGCCCCGCCCGGCTCACCCGAACAGCCGGCGCCATGAACCACATCTGGCAGTACCTCAGCGACAACCACAGCCAGGTGCTCGACTGGCTGCGCACGACGGTCTGGCTGTCGCTCGTCCCGCTGGTGGTGGCGCTGGTGCTGTCGCTGCCGATCGGGTGGCTGGCGAGCCGGTACCGCTGGACCTACGCGCCGGTCATCAGCCTCGGCGGGCTGCTTTACACGATCCCGTCGATCGTGCTGTTCCTGGCCCTGCCGGGCGTCCTCGGCACCGGAATCCTCGACCCGCTCAACGTCGCGGTGGCGCTCACCGTGTACAGCGTCGCGCTGCTCGTGCGGGTCGTCGCGGACGGCCTGCGGTCCGTCGACGCGACGGTGCTGGACGCCGCGGCGGCGATGGGCTACACCGAGCGCCAGCGCCTGCTCGCGGTGCAGCTCCCGATGGCGGTGCCGGTGATCGGCGCGGGCCTGCGGGTCGCCGCCGTCTCGAACGTCAGCCTGATCGCCGTCGCGTCCTCGCTGGGGGTCAGCCAGCTCGGCTCCCTGTTCACGCTGGGGGCCACCACCAGCGACACGGCGCCGATCTGGCTCGGGCTGATCCTGTTCGTGCTGCTCGCCCTGGTGCTCGACGCGCTGATCCTGCTGGGCGTCCGGCTGGCGACGCCGTGGCGGCGGGCGGTGGCCCGGTGAGCGCGGCGACCACGCTGGCCAGTAGCAACCTGCCCAGTCTCGGGCTGGTGCCCGGCTGGCTGACGACGGCGTCGCACTGGTGGGGGCCGCACGGTCTGCTGGTCTCCCTGCGCGAGCACGTGCTTTACACGGTGGTCGCGGTCGTCGTCGCGATGATCATCGCCGTTCCGATCGGGCTGCTGGTCGGCCACACCGGGCGCGGTGGCTTCGCCATCGCCGGGTTGGCGAACGCGATTCGCGCAGTGCCCGCCTTCGGGCTGCTGATCCTGCTCTACGTGGTGGTGAGCCCGAAGATCCACTATCACGGCTCGATCAGCTGGCTGGTGCCGCGCGGCGCGTTCGGCTCCCTGATCCCGGTCGAGGCCATGCTCGTCGTGCTGGCCATCCCCCCCATCCTCACGAACACCTATGCCGGCGTGCAGGGCGTGGACCCGGACGTACGGGACGCCGCACGCGGAATGGGCATGCGCGGGTGGCAGGTTGTCACGAGGGTGGAGCTGCCCATCGCGCTGCCGCTGGTGCTGGCCGGCGTCCGCAGCGCGGTGCTCCAGGTGATCGCGACCGCGACCATCGCCGGCTACCTGCCCTTCCTCGGCGGCCTCGGCTACCAGATCTTCATCAACGGCCTGCCCCAGATCAACGACCCGGACGTCGGCTACCCGGCGATGATCGGCGCGGCCCTGCTCGTCGCGGTGCTGGCCGTCGTCGCCGACCTGTTGCTGCTCGGCCTGCAGCGGCTCGTCGTCTCGCGCGGCATCGCCGGCCGCTACCGCACCACCCTGCCAGCCCCCGTACCCCCGGCATCCGCAGCACCCCCGGCATCCGCCGAAATCTAGAGGAGACCCATGTACCGCAAGACCACGTCGGCCTTTGTCGCCCTCGCACTGCCCGTCGTGCTGACGCTGGCCGCCTGCGGCTCGAGCGGCAGCAGTGGTTCATCCGCCAGCCCCTCGGCCGGCGCCAGCGCGGCCGCCGACGCGGGCTCGCTGACGATCGGTTCAGCCGACTTCACCGAGAGCGCCCTGCTCGCCGACATCTACGCCGACGCGCTGGCGGCCAAGGGCGTGAAGATCACCAAGAAGCTGAACATCGGTGAGCGGTCCGTCTACGTCAAGGCGCTGCAGGACGGCTCGATCGACTTCATCCCCGAGTACAACGGCTCGATCCTGGCCTACCTGGACCCGAAGGCGACGGCGAAGAGCACCGCGGAGGTGACCGCCGCGCTGCCCGCCGCCCTGGGCAGCAAGCTGACCGCGCTGACCCCGGCCACGGCCCAGGACTCCGACACGATCACGGTGACCAAGGCGACCGCCGACAAGTACCACCTGACCTCGATCGCGGACCTGACCTCGGTCGCCGACAAGCTCACCTTCGGCGCCCCGGCCGCGTTCCAGACCCGGCCTGACGGCATCCCGGCGCTCAAGAGCGTCTACGGGGTCACCTTCGGGAACTTCACCGCGCTCTCGGCCAGTGGCACCGTCACGGTGACCTCGCTGAAGAACGGGACGATCGACGGCGCGGACATCTTCTCGACCGACCCGTCGTTCGCGTCCGAGGGCTTCGTCGCCCTGGCCGACCCGAAGAACATGTTCGCCGCGCAGAACGTGACTCCGGTCGTGGCGACCGCCAAGGTCACGCCGACCATCAAGGACACCGTCAACGCCGTGTCCGCGAAGCTGACCACGGCGATCCTCGCGGACCTCGACGCGAAGGTCGGGACCGGCGACCCGGACGCGGTCGCCAAGCAGTGGCTGACCAGCGTCGGTCTCGCCTGACCGATCGCCCGCTCGGCCGCCGGCCCCCGAACCCTTTGCTGGGTCCGGGGGCCGGCATGTCGTGGGCCCGCCCGCGCTCAGGTGAGCCGCGCTGGCGCCGGTCCTGACCCGCGATCCGCGCCCGGCCCCGCGCGGCCCACGAAGATCCACCGGAAGTATGCTGGCGGCGTTTGACAGCCGCGGACGCGGCGGCGGGGGACCCGGGAGAGGCACCTGTGGCAGACACGGCATCCGTCTACCGTCACTCCCGAGGCCAGCGGAATCCCGGACGCGCCGTCGGGATCGCGGCGCTGCTGACCCTCGCGCTCGGCGCGGCCGCGTGCGGCGGCTCGGGCGGCTCCGCCAAGGGCGGCGGCGGGACGAACGGAGTCCCCAGGGGCCACCTGACGGTCGCCGACGCAGGGTTCACCGAAAGCAAGATCCTCGCCGACATATACGCCCAGCTGCTGACCAAGGCCGGCTACGGCGTGGACCGGACGTCGATCGCCAGCACCGAGATCGCCGAGTCCTCGCTGGAGAGCGGCCAGATCGACGTGATGCCGCAGTATGTCGCCACCTACGCCGACCTGCTCAGCTCCCTCGTCAACGGCAAGGACACCCCGCCGGTCTCGTCGAGCGACCTGACCGCCTCGCTGGCCGCGCTGCGCCGGTTCGCCGCCGGCAAAGGCCTGACGGCGCTGAACCCGGCGAACGCCGTCGACCAGAACGCGTTCGCCGTGACCAAGGACTTCGCCAGCGCCCACCAGCTTCGGACGCTGTCCGACCTGGGCGCCAGCGGCGTCGCGGTGACGGTCGCCGCGACCACGGAATGCCCGACCCGGCCGTTCTGCCAGCCAGGTCTCGAGAGGACCTACGGGATCAAGATCGCGGGCCTGGTCCAGACCGGCTTCGACACGGCCCAGACCAAGGCGGCGGTCCGCGACGGCCTGGCCCAGCTAGGTCTGGTCGCCACCACGGACGCGACGGTCGACGACTACGGCCTGGTCATCCTGACCGATGACAAGAAGCTCCAGAACGCCGACAACCTGGTGCCGATCGTCAACACCCGATCCCTGACCCCCGAGATCAGCGCGGCGCTGAACGTGCTGGCCCCCGTACTGACCACGGCCGACCTGGCCGATCTGGACCGGAGGGTCGACTCCGACGGCGAAGCGTCCGCGGCCGTCGCCACCGAGTACCTGACCCGCAAGCGCCTCCTGCCCGCCTGACCCACCACCCGGCTGGTCAGTGCCGTCCCCCCGCCAACGCCTGCCTCACCTTGATCGCCGTTTGGGCCCTGAGGTGGTCACTGAAACGCCCCCGCGACGACCATCCCAGGGCCAAAACCGCGATCAAGAGGACATCCTGACCGGCGACCCCGGTCGGAGAGGGCGCTGGCTAGTCCGCCGACTGGTTGGGGGTGTCGCGGGGCGGGGGTACGTCGGGGAAGCGGCGGTCGGAGCCGAGCGGGAGCGTCGTGTCCGGGTCCGCCTCGGAGTCGGCTCGGCGGGCGCGTCCCCACGGGCGCCGACGGGCGGGCCGGGTCGTGGTCTCGTCGACCGGGCCGGGCGCCCGCACCCACGGGCCCACCGGCTGTCCCGCCGTCTGGTCGCCAGGCGCCGGGTAAGCCCCAACTTCCGGGTACCCACCGGGTCCCGGATACCCACCATTCCCCGGGTACTCGCCAGACCCCGCATACCCGCCGGACCCCGGATACCCGCCATTCGCCTGGTCCTCGCCGGAGCCCTGGTACTCCCCGGAACCCGGGTACCAGAGGGTCGGTGGCGCCGCTGGGGGCGGGCTGACACTCGGATAGCCGGGAACCACGGGACCACCAGCCGGCATCGGCGGCTCGGGTGCGGCTCGCCAGGGACGCGTCGCGTCGTCCGGGGCCTGACCGGCGACGGGTCGGAACGGGCGATCCGGTGCCGGCATCATCACCGGCAGGACGGTCGTGCCGTCCGGTTGCACCCAGGTACCGGTCGCCGCCCCGGGCCAGGCCGCCGGGTCACCGCCCGACGCCCGGAGCCGCTCCGCGCGGTCCGCGGCACCGCGGGCGCGACGGATCTCCCGAGCCTGCGGGAACAGCGCGGCCGCGGGGACCAGCCCGGCGATCAGGAATCCGAGCTGGCCGGGCATCTCGATCAGCCCGAGCGCTCCGCCGGCCACCCAGCCCAGCTGCAACACCGTCTCCGAGCGGGCGAACGCCGAGTTGCGCACGTCGTCGGCCGTGTCGCGCTGGATGATCGCGTCCAGGGCGAGCTTGGCCATCGCCGCGGCCAGCATCGCCAGCAGGGCGGCGAACAACGCCGGGAACTTCGCGTAGTCGATGGCGGCCAGCAGGCAGCCGACGGTCGTCAGCAGCAGCGCCAGCGTCAGGATGCGCTCCGGCCGGCGCCGGCCCAGCCGTCCGCCGATCACCACGCCCAGGCCGCTGCCGACCGCGGCGGACGCGGCCAGCGCGCCCAGCCAGAGGTTGGTCCCGCCCTCGGTGCGCAACAGGAACGCAAGGAAGAACGTGAGAAACCCCACGATCGCGCGCAACACCAGAGTGGAGCGCAACGCCACCGGCGACGCGCCGAGCACCGCTCGGACCAACGCGTGCCAGCGGGCGTGCTTGCCGGCGAGCCGCCGACCCCGGCTCTCCGCGTCCACGACCGTGCCCGCGACAGCCTGGTACTGCAGCCCGGCCGCAACGGGCTGGCCGGGCGCGGCTGCGGCTCGCGGGCCGGTGGCACCGGCCACGATGTCCCGCAGCGCCCGCTCGCCGGCGTTCGAGTCGACCCGCTTCGGCAGGTTGATCGCCAACAGCACGCCGACCAGATAGAGCAGCGCGCACAGCCGCAACACCCACGCGTAGCCGACATACGGAATGTGCGCGATCCCGAGCCCGATGGGCGCGATCACGGAGCTCGCGACGATGTTGACCATCGACATCCGCGAGTTGACCTTGACCAACGTCAGCTCGGGTGGCGCCACCCGAGGGATCACGGCGCTGCGCGCGATCCCGAACGCCCGGGAGAGCATCAGCAGGCCCAGCGCGAGTGGGTAAACCTGCAGGCCGGAGAGCTGGGCCGCGAGTTGCCAGGCCAGCAGGCACCGGCCAAGGCAGAGCGCCGCCAGCGCCGTGCGCCGGCCATGGGCCACCCGGTCGAGCAACGGCCCGATCACCGGGGCCAGCAGCACGAACGGGACCATCGTGATCAGCAGGTAGAGCGCGACCTTGGACCGGGCCTGGCCGGTCGGCACCGAGAAGAACAGCGAGCCGGCCAGGGCGACGGTCACCAGCGCGTCGCCGGCGGCGTTGATCACGGAAAGGTCGAGCAGCGCGGCGAGCCCCGACCGGTCGGCGCCATCACGCCTAGTAGTCGCCCGGATGCGTCCAACGCCAGTTCCAAGACTCGCGCGGACCCTGCCGACGGTCCCGGTCGGACTCTCCGTAGCCGCGCCGGGCTCCGCCACGACCGCACGGCGGCGCAGCGGCCGGCCGAACCCGCGAGTACCCACCCTGCCGAGTGTGCTCGCCGAACAGCCGCGCGGCCACGACCACGCCGGGCGTACCTGTCGAGCCTGGGCGAGAATGGTCTCGTGGACGATGCAACGGGCGCTGACGACGCGGTGAGCGCTACTCCGGCCGAGCCGGCCGAGGCCCAGGACGCGGCGGCGGGCTCCCAGCCCGACGGCCCGACCGAGGCACCGACGGAACCCGCCGCCGACCTGACAACTACCGCCGCCCCGACTCCAGGCGACCCGCCTGAGCCGGCGATCCCGGCTGCTCTCGCCGAGCCGCCGGCCGCGGCACCCGCCGACGAGGTGGCCCTCGCCGCCCCGACGGCGCCCGAATCGCCCGCATCCGAGCCGCCCGCCGAACCGTCCATCGACGCGGCGGCCGAACCGGCGGCCCGCCCCGAACCCGAGGCCCGCCCCGAACCCGAGCCTCGAACCCGAGACGACGGCCGTGATCGAGCCACTGGCCGACCCCACGGCCGAGGTCGCGCCACCCGCCGACGGTGACGACGAGGACGACCAGGAGGACCCGGCCACCCCGCGGGGGACGAGGTCCCGGGCCACCGGCCCGGACCCGGTCTGCGCCGCGGCCGTCGACGTGGCCCGCGCCGCCGCCGTCGAGGAGGCCGGGGACGAGGGAGCCGTCGGCGAGCACCTGGGCGTCGAGGCCGAGGGCGACCGGCTGGTGCTGCACCGGTTCGCCTCGCTCGCCCGCGCCTACCGGGGCTGGGTGTGGACGGTCGTGACCACCCGCGCGCCGCGGGTACGCAAGGTCACCGTCGACGACGTCGTGCTGACGCCCGGCGACGACGCGCTGCTCGCGCCGGCGTGGGTGCCGTGGTCGCAGCGGCTTCGCCCGGGCGACGTCGGCGTCGGCGACCTGCTGCCCACCGCCGTCGACGACCCGCGGCTGGCGCTGCGCCAGGCCGACGTCGAGGAGTTCGTCGACACCGACGCGTTCCTGGAGCTGGGGCTTGGCCGCCCGCGGGTGCTCTCCGCGGTGGGCCGGGAGGAGGCCTCGGCCCGTTGGTACGCCGGCGAGTCCGGCCCCGACGCCCATGTGGCGAAGGTCGCCCCGGCGACGTGCCTGACCTGCGGGTTCCACGTCCGGCTGGCCGGTGCCCTCGGCCGGCTGTTCGGGGTGTGCGCCAACGAGCTGGCGCCCGACGACGCCCGGGTGACCTCGATCGACCACGGCTGCGGTGCCCACTCCGAGGCGCTGGTGGCCCCGTCGGCGCACCCGGAGTCGGTCCCCTTCGACGAGGACCCGTCAGATCTCACGCCGACCGACGTCGAACTGGTCGGGGCGACGGCGGGCGGCACCGCGCCCGAGCCCGCGCACGCCGGCCACCCCGCCGTGGGGCGCCCGGAGCCGTACGGCCACGCCTGACCGATTCAGCGCGACCGGCGGGGCTGACTGGCGCGACGGCGTCACCGGCCAGCCGGTCGTGCTGGGCGAATGCCCCGCCGGGGCCCGCGCTCCCGAGCGAGAACCCCGGCACAGGAAACCGACACCGGGCGTCGCCGCACCCTGGTCACCCGACGGGTGACCAGGCCGGCCACTCATCGTCACCGCCCGACGCGGGAACCACGCTCGGTCGACGGCAGTGCTAAGGTCCGTCAACAAAGTCCGGTTTGCCCTCCTCGGGAACCTCGTGCTGTCACCGCGCCGTCCGACACGGTGGTCTTTCCCGGAGGGTCTGTCTGTTCCCGACGATGGCGCACGGAGATCCACACCGACCATGCCTCAGACACGCCGATGAGCCGCACCCTGATCGTCACCGCCGTCCAGGCTGAGGCGGACGCGGTGTGCGCGGGCCTGATGGGTAGCTGGTCTCGCTCCCGCGGACCTTCCTCCGAGGTGCCGAGCGCGCCCGTCTCCCCCGACTGGGACCGCCAACTGCTGACCACCTCGACGCTCGGCCCGTACGTCGGCCGCCGCCGCGGCCCGGTGACGGTCCTGGCGGCCGGCACCGGCGGACCGGCGGCCGCGGCGGGTACCGCCGTGGCGCTCGCGGTCGCCGCGGCGACCGGCGACCCGTTCACCCTGGTGCTTTCGATGGGCGTCGCCGGCGGGTTCCGCGGCTGGGCCGAGGTCGGCGACCTGGCGGTCGCGTCCCGGCTGGTGGCGGCCGACCTGGGCGCCGAGTCCGGCCTGGAGGACCTGCGCGAGCCGGCCGGCAAGGTTCACGAGATGGACCGCAGCCTCGGCTTCCACAGCACCGGCGCGCCGCCGCTCCCGCGCGCGACGAGCTCCTCCGCGGACGGGAAGTTCCTCACCCTCGACGACCTGGACCTCGGCTCGTCGACGATCATCCCGAAGTCCGGCCTGGTCGAGCGGCTGGCGACCGTCGTCGGCATCACGGGCCGCCGGGTGGTCACCGGGCCCGTGCTGTCCGTCGCCACCGTCACCGGCACCGAGCTGCGCGCGGCGACCCTGACCGCCCGGCTCGACCCGGTCGCCGAGGGCATGGAGGGCTACGCGGTCGGCACCGCCGCCGCGGCCTTCGGCGTCCCGGCCGGCGAGATCCGCGCCATCAGCAACCAGGTCGGCCGGCGTGACCGCGCCAGCTGGAACCTTCCGGCCGCGCTGGCGAGTCTGCGCACCGCGGCCGGCGCCCTCGTCGCCCACCCGGACGGCCTGCTGGCGGCCGCGGCGGACGCTTCGGCGGCTGACGGGTCACGCCCACCGGTCGGGCGCTGAGCGTCCCAACGCCCGCTTGGCGGGGAACCGACAGACAATGAAGGCATGACGATGTCCCAGGTGACGGCGGCCAGCGAGGCGGACCAGCGCGAGCGGACGGGCCTCACGCTGGCGATTTCGCCCTGCCCGAACGACACGTTCGCCTTCCACGCGCTCGCGCACGGCCTGGTGCCCGGGGTACCGCCCGTGTCGGTCACGTTCGCCGACATCGACGTGCTCAACGCCCGTGCGGCCGACGGCCTGGACGACCTGGTCAAGGTCTCGTACGCGGCCCTGCCGTGGTTGCTCGACGGCTACCGGCTGCTGCCGGCCGGCGGAGCGCTGGGACGCGGCTGCGGCCCCCTGGTACTCATGTCCGCCGGCGGTCCCACCGCCGCGGGCGCCCAGGGAGACGCGGCGGTGCTGCGGGGGGCCCGGGTGGCGATCCCCGGGACCCGGACCACCGCCTACCTGCTGTTCCGGCTGTGGGCGGCGGGCATCGACGTCGCGACGATCGACGTGCTGCCATTCGAGAAGATCATGCCGGCAGTCCAGGCCGGCCGGTACGACGCCGGGCTGGTGATCCACGAGTCCCGGTTCACCTACCCGTCCTACGGGCTGGTGTCCGTCGCCGACCTGGGCGACTGGTGGGAGGGCGCGACCGGCCTGCCGATCCCGCTCGGCGCGATCCTGGCCCGCCGGGACCTGCCCGCGGAGTCCGGCGATCTGGCCGCGGCCGTGCGGGCCAGCGTGGCGGCCGCCTTCGCCAACCCGGCGGCCTCCGCGGCCTGGGTGCTCGAACACTCCCAGGAGCTGGCGCCCGAGGTCGTCCAGGCGCACATCGACCTGTACGTCAACGACTTCAGCCTCGACCTCGGCGACGAGGGCTACGCCGCGGCCGAGGAGCTCCTGGCCCGGGCCGCCGCCGAGAACCTGGTCCCCCCGCTCCCCAGCCCGCTCCGCCAGCCCTAGCCCTGACGAGCGCTTAGGCCTCGAGCTCGCTGGCCACCGCGTGGACGACCTTGGCCACCCGCTGGGCGATGCGACGGTCGGGGTAGCGGCCACGGCGAAGGTCACGCTGGACGTCATCCAGCACCTTGATCATGTCCTCGACCATGGCGTGCAGCTCGTCGGGGCTGCGCCGGGCGGCTTCTCTGACGGCCTTCGCCACGGAGGGCGGCTCGGCCAGGATGCGCAGGGAGAGCGCCTGGTCGCCCTTGCGGCCGGCTGCGACGCCGAACTCGACCCGGTCGCCCGCGCGCAGCTTCTCGACCCCGGCCGGCAACGCGGCCTTGTGGACGAAGACATCCCCGCCGTCGTCGCGGGAGAGGAAGCCGAACCCCTTGTCGACGTCATACCACTTGACCTTGCCGGTGGGCACGGGCGACCTCGTTCTTAGCGCGACGGGAGCTACGACGCTTTCTCCCCCACCGTCGGGCGCCCGTCGATCCGGCTCCCGGTCGTCCACTCCGCCGCCAATCGGTGGGATCCCTGGCGGCAAAGAAGGCGCGACCATGTCTGGCTGGCCGCGCCCTCACGCCGGTCACGCCGGCCTGGAAAGCAGGCTGGTGCGACCGACAAACGACGGTCCTCAGGCTATCCGGCCGGCGCCCGTCAGGCGCAGGATTCCACCGCCGCAGGGGCGGACCACACAGGCTCCGCGCCAGGCGAGCCCCGGCGAAGCCCGGTGTTCACCCAGGTCCAGGGCTTAGAGCAGCTCGTTCATGGAACCCGACCGGAAGCCACGCGGATCCACCTCGATGAGGTCGAAGCCGGTGACGGCGGAGGTCAGATCGGGCCGGGCGGTGAGCGTCGGCACGAGCTCGGCGTCGACCTCGATCCGGGCCCGGTCACCCAGGTCACGCACGCGCAGGTCCCGGCAGGGCAGCTCCGCGTCGGCCAACGCCAGCCGCAGTGCCTGCTCGGCGTGCTCGACCCGGGCGAGCCGACTGGGCGTCACCTCGATGCCGTAGGCGATCCGGCTGGCCAGACAGGCGGCGGCCGGCTTGTCGGCGGTGACCAGGCCAAGCCGGCGGGAGGCCGCCCGGACCTGCCGCTTGGTCAGCCCGGCGTCGAGCAGGGGGGTGGCCGCGCCCCGCTCGGCGGCGGCCCGGATGCCGGGACGGAACCCGGCGACGGCGTCGTCCGCGTTCGTCCCGGTGACGACGTGGGCCAGGCCCAGGTCGGCGGCCAGCGGGCCGAGCGTCTCGGTCAGCTCCGCCTTGCAGAAGTAGCAGCGGTCCGCGCCGTTGGCGAGGTAGCCCGGCCGGGACTGCTCGTCGGTGCTGGGCAGCACGTGGCGCACGCCGAGCGCCGCGACGAACGCGCGGGCGGCGTCGAGCTCGGCGGCCGGCAGGGACGGGGAGACCGCGGTCGCGGCGACGACCGCGCCGGGCCCGAGCGTCCTGGCCGCCCAGGCGAGCAGGAAGGCCGAGTCGGCGCCGCCGGAGAAGGCGACGAGCACCGAGCCCAGCTCGGTCAGCCGGGTGCTCAGCGCCGCCAGCCGCCGGTCGAGGACCGCGCCCGCGAGCCAGTCGGGGAAGTCCGCGAGCCCGCCGAGCACGACGTCCGCGCCGGCGGCCGACAGGGCGTCCGCGTCGTGCGACCCGGTGGTCAGCCCGACGGACAGCGCCCCGCCGGCCCGCGCGCCGCGCATGTCGCCCTCGTGGTCGCCGACGTAGATGTGCACGCCGTGCTCGCGGATCGCGTCCCCCTTGGCCGCGGCCCAGAGCCAGCCGACGACGACGTCCGGCTCGATCCCGATCGCCGCCAGGCTGGCGCGGGCGAGCCATTCGGCCTTCGCCGTCACCACGACCACCCGGCCGCCTTCCCGCCGGACCGCCTCGACGGCCCGCGCCGCCCCCGGCATCGCCTCCGACACCGGCACGGCGTGGTCGACGTACAGCTCGCGGTAGAGCGTCGCGGCGCCGGCTACCTCGTCGGCCGGGAACCAGTTCGCGAGCTCCTGCTCCAGCGGCGGGCCCAGCCGGCTCGCGGCCAGCTCGCCGTCGATCGGGACGCCGGTGCGGGCGGCGATCTCCGCGTAGGTCGCGACGATGCCCCGTCGCGCATCCAACAGCGTGAGATCCAGGTCGAAGCCGACGACAAGCGGAGCGGAACTCATCCGAGCTGACACGACCCGAGCGTAACGACCGGGTTTCCGCGCTGGCCATCGGACGGCGCCGGCGCGGTCGGCGTCACGGCGAGCGGGCCGACGTCAGCCCTCGACCGGGATCTGGGCACCCTGGCCGATCAGGCCGTCGTGCAGTTCCAGGCGCGTCGGGCCGGTGTCGACCGGAATGTCGAAGATCAGCGTTCCACTGACCTGGGCATTCGGCTGGATCTTGTTCCACAGCGAGTCGAACGGGTAGTACAGCCGGGTTTCCAGCGCCGAGTAGGCCTCGTGCCGGCCGCCGTTCTGGTCGTACATGAACTGCTGGTTGGCGACCAGCGTCCGCGACGAGCTTCCGACGTTCCGAACGTTGATCTTGACGAGGCAGTACTGGCCGTCCGGTTTGCGCGGGATGATGCCGATCTTCTGCACACCGCAGCGCAGGCTCTGGATCTGGAACTGGAGCGAGCCGTCGGTGTAGACGCGGCTGTTCGGCCCGGTCGCCGTCGGCGTCGGGGTCCTCGACGGCGGGACGGAGCTGCCCGGCTCGGACGAGTCGCCCGGGTTGAGCGCGATCAGGGTGATCGCCAGTGCGCCCAGAATGATCAAAATGATCGTCAGCCACAGCCCGAGCCTGCTGCCGCCGGGCCTGCGGCCGCCCGCGCGCAGTGGCATACCGGACCGGGCCTGGCCCGGGTAGCCCGCACCGCCGGGGCGCACTCCGGCCGCCGGGGTCGACGGCCGCCGGGGTGGCACGATGCCGCCGGGCGCCTCGCCGGGCCGCTGGTACCGCGCCGACGCCTGCCGGGGGTCGTAGCCGGGGCCGCCGGGCTGCCCCGCGCCCTCGACCTGCGCGGTCGCGGCGCCGTAGCCGGGAGGTGCCACCCGCGTGCGCGGCAACCCGCTGGAGGGATCCGGCCCGGTCAGGGCGACCACCGCCGGGCTCGCCATCACCTCGGCCCGGTCGGCGGCCAGCCCGAGCAACTCCTCGCCGGGAGGCACTCCCGGCTCGCCGGTGTGACCGCGTTCGATGAGGGCCAGGAGCAGGTCGCGGGCGGTCGGCCGGGCGGCTGGGTCCTTGGCCAGCGCGGCGTCGATCAGGTCTCGCAGCGGAGGAACCAGGCCGGTCAGGTCCGGCGCGGCCGAGACCGTCCGGTAGGCGAGGTCGATGTCCTTGCCCTCGCCGAACGGGTGCTGCCCGGTCCCGGCGTAGGCCATGAGGATGCCCCACGTGAAGATGTCCGCCGCCGGCCCGATCGGCTGCCCGTTGATCTGCTCGGGCGCCATCCAGCCGGCGGAGCCGAACCCCCAGGACGTCGGCTTGGCCGTGGAGCCGTGGGCCACCGCCTGGGCGATCCCGAAGTCGATCACCCGCGGCCCGGACAGCGACAGCAGCACGTTGCTCGGCTTGAGGTCGCGATGCACCAGCCCGGCGCGGTGGATCGCGGTGAGCGCGGTCGCGACGCCGACCGCGAGCCCGGTCAGGGTCGACGGCGTGAGCGGGCCGCCCCGGGCGATCGCCTGGTCCAGGCGCAGGCCGTCGATGAACTCGGTCACCAGGTAGGGCGCGGCCGCGTCCGGATCGGCGTCGAGCACCTCGGCCGTGCAGAACGGCGCCACGCGGCGCGCGGCCGCCACCTCCTGCCGGAACCGGCGGCGGAACTCCTCGTCCGCGGCCAGGTCCGGCCGGATGACCTTCACCGCCACCAACCGGCCGCGCTCGCCCCGGCCCAGGTAGACCGTCCCCATGCCTCCGGTGCCCAGGCGGCTCAGCAACGGGTAGGGCCCGACCCGGCGGGGGTCGTGCGCCGCGAGCGGGTCACCCGACAGCCCGGAGGCCGGGCGCCGCTCCGCGCCCGCCACGTCCTCCGTCACCCGCGCCCCCTGGTCCCCCGTCCGATGCCCCGGTCACTCGTAGCCGCAGTCTCCCCCAACACCGGGGCGCCGCGCTGCCCGCGTTCGGCTCGCCGAGGCCCCATTCCGCCACATGCCAGCACTTACCCCGCAGCCTGGCGCCGAATGCGGGGCAATCATCCCCTTTGTCGGCCATCAGACCGGTCGCGGCGGCTGGCGGGGCACGACGGTCAGGCCGCGGCCGAGGGCGCCTGGTCCCCCGGTTCATCGGGTGGCCGGGGCGGCAGGAAGGAGACCCGGCGGCCGCAGGCCTCGCAGACCGCCTCCTGGGCACCCGGCTCCTCGTCGGATTCGGCGAAATATGTCAGCGGCACCGTGCCGGTACACCAGGGGCAACTGATCCACGGCCCGTCGACGGCGCCGCCATTTGTCATGGATTCACGATGACATGCCGGCTTCCCAGGTCGGGGATGGCCACGGCGGCCCGGACCGGCAAGACTGAGGGCATGCCGGAGCTGCCCGAGATGGAGGCGCTCGCGAGCGTGCTGCGCGACCGCGCGGTCGGCAAGGTCGTCACGAGGGCCGAGCCGGTCGCCATCAACGCACTGCGCACCGTCTCGCCTGGCCCGGCCGACCTGGTCGGCGCGACCCTGGTCGACGCCACGCGGCACGGCAAGTTCCTCGACCTCGTCTTCGCCGGCACCGGCGGCGAGCGGCTCGACCTCGTCGCGCACCTGTCCAGGGCCGGCTGGCTGCGCTGGAAGGACAGCCAGCCGACGACGCCCGGCCGCGGCGGGCGCGGTGGCCTCGCCTGGCGGCTGGTGTTCGACGACGGGTCCGGCTTCGACCTCACCGAGGCCGGCACCCAGAAGCGGCTGGCCGTCTACCTGGTGCGCGACCCGGCCGAGGTGCCCGGTGTGGCCCGGCTGGGCATCGACCCGCTGGACCCCGCCTTCACCGTCGAGGCGCTGGCCGCCTTGCTCACCGCCGCCGGGCGCAGCCAGGTCAAGGGCGTACTGACCGACCAGTCGGTCCTCGCCGGGGTCGGCAACGCCTACTCGGACGAGGTGCTGTGGGCGGCCAGGCTGTCCCCGTTCGCCCCGTCCAGCGGCCTGTCCGGCGATCAGGTCGCCGCCCTGCACGAAGCCCTGGTGGGAACGCTGCGAGCGGCCGTCGAGGCGGCCGGCGGGCTGGGCGCCGCCGACCTGAAGGCGGAGAAGAAGGCCAACCTGGCCGTGCACGCGCGGACCGGCGAGGCCTGTCCGCGCTGCGGCGACACCGTCCGCCAGGTCTCGTTCGCGGACCGCAGCCTGCAGTACTGCCCTACCTGCCAGACCGGCGGCCGGCTACTCGCCGACCGCCGCCTGTCCCGCCTGCTGAAGTAGGGCTCGACTCAGCGTTCGACCGGGCCGGCCGCGGGCGTCAGAGGACGAACGGGGCGCCCGCGCTGTCGGCGGTCATCGGACGGCCGCCGGCAGCCCAGGCCATCATGCCTCCGGCCAGGTTGTACGCGTCCCAGCCGCCCTTGGTCAGATAGCCGGTTACCATGCCCGACCGGTTGCCGGACCGGCAGACCGCGATGACGCGGGCCGATCGCGGGACCTCGTCGAGGCGGCTGACCAGGTCGCCCATCGGGATGTGTGTGGCGCCGTCGATGTGACCGGCGGCCCACTCGTCCGGCTCCCGGACGTCGAGCAGGAACAGCTTGTCGTCGCCCGTAGGTTCGGCGGGAATGTCCGCCACCGTAACGGTCGGCACCTGATCGGGACCCATGCCAGCCATCGTGCCACCTCCGCGGCCCGCCGCACCTCTCGGCACCCGGGTTTCCGCCCAGGCCACCACCGGGCTGTCAGGGTTCGATCGCCGAGCTCGCCAGGGCGCGCAGCGTCATCGGCGGGCCGTCGAGCGAGGTGTTGTGCTCGCTGGGCCGCAGCGAGTCCAGCAACAGGTCGATGTACCGGCGCCAGGTCTGCCCCACGGGCGCGTCGGTCAGCTCCAGCACGACCCGCACCGCGCGCAGCAGCACGATCAGGTCGGCCAGCACCGCGTCCGCGCGGATCAGCCCGGCCTCCTGCGCGTCGGTGAACATCAGCCCCAGCAACGGGACGACGTCGTCGAACACGAGCGCGGAGGTCCGGCCCGTCCACAGCCGCCGGGAGACGAAGGCCCACCGGCAGGCGTCGTCCGAGATCGACGTCATCAGGAACTCGCGCAGCGCTCGACCCGGCGGGGAGGTCTCGCGGGCGATGACCGCGAGCTCGCGGACCCGCCCGACCGCCGCGGCCAGTGTCTCCTCGACGAGCGCGTCCTTGTTCGGGAAACGGCGGTAGAGCGTCCCCATCCCGACGCCGGCGCGGCGGGCGATCTCGTCGACGCCTACAGCGAGGCCATGCGCGACGAACAGCTCTCGGGCCGCGCACAGGATGCGTTCACGATTGCGTTCCGCGTCGCGCCGCAACGGTCGCGGTACCGACGCGGCGACGCCGACGACCTGGGGACCCCCCGAACTCATGCGGCAACTGTAAAGGGCCCCTATAAGCCCAATCATCCGTTCTGATAGCACCGCCCCCGATGAGCTGTCGGCGCGCCATTCGCTCGATGGTCCTTGCGAGTCAACGCGGCCGGCGCACGTACCGGCCGGTCGAAAACCCGATATGCGCCCATCTGTGGCACGATCGGGCGCCGGGCCGCCATCACCGAGCGACAAAACCGCTCGTATCGGCCTGGGCTCCGGCAGACTCGCCGCTAACGAACGGACGTGGGACAGGTGGGGGACATGGGCACGTGGGTCGCGGGGCGGCTCGCCGCAGTCGTGGCAGCGGCAGCGACAGTGGCGGTGCTGGCATCGGGGTGCAACGGGGTTTCGACGGCGCTCAGCGACACCTCGACGGCCAGTCCGTCGGGTGCGCTGCCGAGCGGGTTCGCGGCGAACGGTTCGGACGTCGGCGCCGACGGCTCCGCGCTCGCGGCGCTGGGCACGCTGAAGATCGCGCCGCTCGCCACGTCGCCGAAGTACGACCGTGACGCGTTCGGCACAGCCTGGAAGGACGTCGACCACAACGGCTGCGACACCCGCAACGACGTCCTGCACCGGGACCTGCACTCGGTGACGGTTCGCACGACCGACAACTGCATCGTCCTGACCGGCGAGCTGAACGACCCGTACACGAACAGGATCATCCGGTTCAACCGCGGCAAGGACTCCGCGGCGGTGCAGATCGACCACGTCGTCCCACTGGGCGACGCCTGGCGCACCGGTGCCTACGCCTTCCCCGAGTCCGAGCGCGAGGCGATAGCCAACGACCCCGAGAACCTCCTCGCCGTCGACGGACCGACGAACGTCAAGAAGAGCGACAGCGACGCCAGTGAATGGCTCCCGCCGGCCGTGGGTTACCGGTGCACCTACGTCGCGCGGCAGATCGGCATCAAGGCCCGCTATCACCTCTGGGTGACCCAGGCCGAGGCCGACGCCATGCGCACCGTGCTCTCGTCCTGCGCCTCCCAGCCCGAACTCGGCGGCTGACGGGCCACGCCAAACGCGCACTCATACGCCGTGGCCGCCGAACGGGGGTAACCGCGGCCACGGCGTATGAGTGGACCGAGCCGCCATGCCCTGAGGCGACCGGCGGACCAATGGCCGCACAAAAGAAAAAGCTGGGAGCCGACGATTCAAGGCTCCCAGCCAGATATTCGCTTACGAGTGGGCGAGGGGGGAGTTGAACCCCCACGTCCTTTCGGACACACGGACCTGAACCGTGCGCGTCTGCCATTCCGCCACTCGCCCGAGTGGTCTTGCCCGCTACGTTACGCTTTCTTGCCAATCACTGTCACACCAGCCAGCCACCGACAGCGTGGCCTGCGCCTCAATACTTCCCAGCCCACATCTCATCAGCACGACGGGCCAACTACCACATGAACTTAGGTTCACGCCAAGTTCGGGTGGCGCGGCCTTTGTCTGGTGCGCAGCCACGGTACCACGTCCGCATGGGTGGATGGCGCCGGGGTAGGTCGGGTCTGACGGGTGCCGTGGCGCCCCTGAGGGGACAGGACGCGGGCACCGGCGAGAGGAGGCCGGTGGGATGCGCGCCCCGCCTCGAAGGTTGCGCGGCGCGGCTTGTCCGTGAGGTGACGAGCCTGGTCACGCCCGGTGGTCGGGGGCGACGAGGGCGGCCGTCATACGATCTCACGTAGCGGGAGGAGGGAGGTCGGCCATGGGTGTGCTGCAGCGATTCGAACGCCGCCTGGGCGGCCTCGTCGAGGGCGCGTTCGCGAAGGTCTTCAAGGGCGGCGTCGAGCCGGTGGAGATCGCGGGGGCGCTCGCCCGGGAGGCCGACGACAGGCGGGCGATCAGCTCCAACCGGGTGCTGGTGCCGAACGAGTTCGCCGTGGAGCTGGCCAGCCCGGACTACAACCGCCTGTCGCCCTACAGCCGGGCCCTGTGTGACGAGCTGGCCGAGATGGTCCGCGAGCATGCGGCCGAGCAGCGGTACACGTTCGTCGGGCCGGTGAGCATCCGGCTGTCCGAGGCGCCGGACCTGGACGTCGGCGTGTTCCGGATTCGCAGCAGCGTGGCGTCGGCGGAGGGGATGGTGGCGACGCCGCAGCGGCGTGGGTCGCGAGCCGCGCCGGGTGTGCCCCGACTGCTGATCACGAACAAGGAGGCCCCGCCCGGCCGGGAGCGGGAGTACGAGCTCACCGCCGAGTCGACCCTGATCGGCCGCAGCGTGGAGTGCGACATCCGGCTGACGGACACCGGGGTCTCCCGCCGCCACGGCGAGATCCGTCGGATGCCGGATGGCAACTGGCTCTACGTGGACGCGGGCTCGACGAACGGCAGCATCGTGAACGGGCGGCCGGCGACGCAGGTCAAGCTCGTCAACGGGGACCTGATCGAGCTTGGCGCCGCCCTGGTCACCTTCCAGCGCGACGACGGCCGAGGCGGTCGAGACAGCCGCGAACCGGGCCGGCTCGGGGTCGAGCCGCCGGAGCCGTTCGGCCGTCCGAACGACCGTGAGCCCGGCGGTGGTCCGGACGCCTTCCGCGGCGGGCGCGGCGTGGACCGGGACGGCCGTCTCGACCCCCGTGACCGCCTGGAACCGCGCGACCGCCTGGAACCGCGCGACCGCCCAGGGCCGCGCGGCGACCAGTACCGGGACAGGCCGGATGGCCCGGTCAGGCCCGACCGGCCAGCCGGCAACCGCCCGGACGAGCCGTTCAACGACCGCTCCGGCGCCCGCGGTGAGCCCTACCGCGACCGGCCGCCCGGCCCGGCCCGAGCTGACCGGCCGGACCGGCTCGGCGCCCGCCCGGACGAGCCGTTCAACGACCGCTCCGGAGCCCGCGGGGAGCCGTACCGCGACCGCCAGGCGGGGCCGGCTCGGGCCGACCGGCCCCGGGCAGACGAGCCGTTCGACGACCGCTCGGGGCCGCGCGGCGAGGTCTTCCGGGACCGCTCCGGAGCCCGGGGCGAGCCGTACCGGGACGGACCCAACGGCCGGCCCGCCCGCCCGGGCCCACCACGCCCGGAGCCGCAGCGCGACGAGCGACCGCGCCACGACCCACAGCGCAAGGACTCACCCCGCCCTGGGCCGCCGCGCGAGCCCGCTCAGCCCGAGGGCCCTCGTCCCCTGGGCGCCCGGCGCCCGGCGCCGGCGGACGACCGGTCGGGCCCCCGCGGCGCCCGCCCGCGTGACGAGGCCTACGGCGGCCCGTCGAGTGCTCGGAACGAGCCAAACCGGGACGGCCCGGCCCGGCTCCCGCGGGACGGGCGGGATGCCCGGGATGCCCGGCCCCGTCAGGATGGCGACAGCGATGAGTACGCTGGCCAAGGTCGCGGCTATGGTCGCCGTGGCGACGGGAGTGGGCCGCACCCGGCCGGGGCCCGCCGTGCCGGTGGCCGCGACGCTGGCGGCCGCGATGGCCGCCCGCCGGAAGAGATCTACGATGCCGAGACAGTCCTGCCCAGCCGGGCGCCTGGTCGTCCTCGGTCCGACGACCCTCGCCGCCGGCCGGGCCCGCCCCCGCCGAGCGACCGGAGCTGGTAAAGCCTGATGGACCCGTCCCAGCCGAACGAGCTCGTCCTGTTGCTGGTGAAAATCGGCTACCTGGCGTTGCTCTGGACGTTCGTGCTGCTGGTCGTCCGCGCGATCCGCGCGGATCTGCTCGAACCCGCCCGGCGACGGGTGCAGCGGCGGGGCACTCCGGTCCGGGCGGGCGGCGGCGGTGGGGACGCCGTGGCGCGGCCTCGCGGTCATCAGCAGCCGGCTCAACCACCGGCGGGCCTACCGGCACCGGCGCCACCGAACGCACCCAATGCATACCCGCCAAGCAAGGTCGTGGTCACAAAGGGTCCGCTAGCGGGCACTGTCATCCCACTAACCGGCGAACCGATCACCATCGGACGGGCTCCGGACTCGACGTTGGTTCTTGACGATGACTTCGCGTCCGGCCGGCATGCGAGACTCGTCCCTCACGACGGGCGCTGGTTCGTCGAAGATCTCAACTCGACCAACGGAACCTTTCTCGAACACACGAAAGTGACCACGCCCATGCCGGTATCCCTCGGCGCGCCGGTCAGGATCGGCAAGACGGTCCTGGAGCTCCGCCGGTGAGCCTGCGGCTTCACTATGCGATCCGCTCGGACGTTGGCCACGTCCGAGAAGGAAACGAGGACTCGGCGTATGCCGGTCCCTACCTGCTAGCCGTCGCCGACGGTATGGGTGGTCACGCGGCGGGTGAGGTGGCAAGCTCGACGGTCATCGCCGCGCTGGCCGACCTGGACACCGAGATCGACGCCGACGAACTGGTGGAGGCGCTCGTCTCCGCCATGCACGACGCCAACGCGAACCTGCGGGCGATGTCGGCCCGCGACGGGTCACTCGACGGGATGGGCACCACTGTCACCGCCGTGCTGGCCTCGGGTGACCAGTTCGGAGTGCTGCATGTCGGCGACTCCCGCTGCTACCTGTTGCGCGACGAGGTCCTGAGCCAGATCACGCACGATCACACCCTCGTGCAGGACCTGGTCGACCAGGGACGGATCACCCCGGAGCAGGCGAACTCGCATCCTCAGCGCTCGCTGCTGATGCGGGCCCTCGACGGCCGGGAGGTCGACCCTGACCTCTCGCTGCGCCAGGCCAGGGTCGGCGACCGCTACCTGTTGTGCAGCGACGGCCTGTCCGGCGTCGTCAGCGGGGAGACGATCCTTGAGGCGCTGCTGGGAACGAGCCCGCAGGACGCCGTCGACCGTCTGATCGAGCTGGCGCTCAAGGGCGGCGGTCCGGACAACATCACGGTCGTCGTCGCGGACGTCGTCGACGACGAGGAGTCGGCGCAGTCCGCCATGGTGGCCGGTGCGGCCGCCGAGAAGGAGAGCGTTCCGGGCGCCACGCCGGCCCGGGTCGGCCCCAACCCGCGCAACCCGGACAGCGACTCGGCCGCCGCCCGAGCCGCCCGGATCGGCCGGGCCTCCCGGGGTGGGCTCTCACCCGAGGACTTCGCCGACGGCGCGACCCCTGGCCGGGGCCGCCGCCGGTTCGTCTTCGTCGGCGCGACCGTCGCGGTGCTGATCGTCGTCACCGCGATCGCCAGCTGGGCGTGGGTGCGCAGCCAGTACTACGTCGGCGTCCACGACAACAAGGTCGCGATCTTCCAGGGGGTGCAGAGCCTCGACGCACTGTCGAGCGTGCACGCGACCTTCATGCCGATCTCCGAGGTGGCCGAGCCGGACCAGAGCGCGGTCCGGTCCGGTCTGCACGCCGATGACCTCGCCGACGCGCAGAAGAAGGTGAGCAACCTGCGGACCGTCCCGGCCAGCGGGTCCACCTCGAAGCCGACCACGACTCCGACGGCGACCCCGACCAACAAGAGCACGCTGCCCGGCACAGCGGCCTCGATCGCCGCCTGTGCGACGTCCGACCCGGCGGCAGCCCTCAACTGCGTGAGCCTGACGTCCCCGTCCCCATGACCCTGCCGCCGCTGCGCCGGCCACGCCCCGCGGACCTCACGGCCACCTTCGCCGGATTCCCACTGCCACCAGGGCTCGAGATCCCGCCGTACCGTCGGCGCGAGCTCGGCCTGCTGGTGTTCGCGGGAGTTCTGGCGACCGGTGCGCTGGCCGCGCTGATGCTGGCGCACAACGGCACGTTGACCTTCCAGGTCGCTACCTACGGGCTTGGGTTCTTCGCGCTGTGGGGCCTGGGGCACCTGGCCGTCCGCTGGTTCGCCCCGGCGGCCGATCCGATGCTGCTGCCGCTGGTCGCGGCGCTCAACGGCATCGGCCTCGTGATGATCTATCGGATCGACCTGGCCAGGGCGGACGCACAGCGCGCCGCGCACAAGACGGTCACCGCCGGGGCCGCCCAGACCCAGCTGGTCTGGACCCTTCTCGCGATCATCGTGTTCGTGCTGGTCCTCGCGATCGTCCGCGACCACACCACGCTCACCCGCTACACCTACACCGCGGGCCTCGCCGGCATCCTGTTCCTGATCCTGCCGGCGGTCCCCGGCATCGGCGCGTCCATCAACGGAGCCCGGCTGTGGCTACGGGTCGGGCCGTTCTCGTTCCAGCCGAGCGAGGTCTCGAAGATCCTGCTCATGATCTTCTTCGCGGGCTACCTGAGCCGGATGCGCGACGTCATCTCCGTCGCCTCGCCGACGTTCCTGGGCCTGAAGCTGCCGCGGCCACGGGACCTGGGGCCCGTACTGGTCGCCTGGGCGGCGAGCCTCGGCGTCCTCGTCATCGAGAACGACCTGGGCTCGTCGCTGCTGCTGTTCGCGATCTTCCTGGTGATTCTCTACACGGCCACCGAGCAGGTCTCCTGGGTCGCGATCGGCCTGGCGCTGTTCTGCTGCGGCGCGCTGCTCGCGGACCACCTGTTCTCGCACGTCCAGGTCCGGGTCGACGGCTGGCTGCACGCGTTCGACGGCTCCAACCCGAGCGGCAAGTCCTACCAGCTCGTCCAGGGCCTGTACGGCTTCGCCGCCGGCGGGATCACCGGGACGGGACTGGGCCAGGGCAACCCGCGCAAGGTGCCGTTCTCGAACACGGACTTCATCATGGCCAGCCTCGGCGAGGAGCTCGGCCTGACCGGCGTCATGGCGATCCTGGTCATGTACGCGCTGATCGTGATGCGTGGGCTGCGGGCGGCCATCGGCGCCCGTGACCCGTTCGGCAAGCTGCTGGCGACCGGCCTGTCGGCGTCGCTGGCCTTCCAGGTCTTCGTGCAGGTCGGTGGTGTGATGCGGCTGATCCCGCTGACCGGCATCACCTTGCCGTTCGTCTCCTATGGCGGTTCCTCGATCGTCGCCAACGCGGCGATCATCGCGCTGCTGCTGCGGATCAGCGACAGCACCATCCGCAGCCCGCGGGAGGAGGCCGCGCCGGCGCCGCTCTACGACCCGGACGCGGTCGCCGGGGCGCGGACACAGGTCGTGGTGAAGAGCCCGTGAACCGGCCGATCCGGAAGGTCACGATCGTGTGCGCCGTGCTGTTCGCGGCGCTGCTGGTCAACGCGAACTGGGTGC
This sequence comes from Pseudofrankia inefficax, assembly GCF_000166135.1. Lineage (NCBI taxonomy): Bacteria > Bacillati > Actinomycetota > Actinomycetes > Frankiales > Frankiaceae > Pseudofrankia > Pseudofrankia inefficax. The sequence goes on along the minus strand of NC_014666.1, from coordinate 102,432 downwards.
AGGTCGGCGACCAGCACTCGCTCAAGCAGGAACCGACGAACACCAGGGAGATCGCGGCCCGGCTGGACCGGCAGCGCGGCGGCCTGCTCGCCGGCCCGGCCAACGACCGGGTGACGATGGCGTCCTCGACGCCCGTCGACGACGAGTTCAAGTACCTGCGCCAGTACTCGGACGGCCGGCTGTACGAGCCGATCACCGGGTATTTCACGCTGTACAGCGCCACCGGGCTGGAGCACACCGAGAACCTGTTCCTCAACGGCGACGACGACCGGCTGCTGGCCAGCCGGGTCAGCGCGCTGCTGTCCGGCTCTGGCCGCAAGGGCGGCTACGTGCTGACCACGATCGACCCGAAGATCCAGCAGGCCGCCTCGGCCGCTCTCAACGGGCGCAAGGGCGCCGTCGTCGCGATGGACCCGCGCACCGGCGCGATCCTCGCGATGGTGACCGCTCCGACGTACGACCCGAACGACCTGGCCGGCCACAACCCGGACCAGGTGCAGAAGAACTACGACGCGCTGAACGCGGACACCAACCAGCCGCTGCTGAACCGGGCCACCCAGCAGACCTATCCGCCCGGCTCCACCTTCAAGCTGATCACCGCCGCCGCCGCGCTGTCGACCGGGCAGTACGACATCAATTCGGTGCTCCCGGCGCCGGACCGGCTCAAGCTCCCGCAGAGCAACACCGAGCTGCCGAACTTCGGTGGTGAACGCTGTGGCAACGGGCAGACCGACACGATGATCCACGCACTGACGATCTCCTGTAACACCGCGTTCGCCTCGCTCGGCATGCAGGTCGGCGGGGACAAGCTGCGCGCGCAGGCGCAGGCGTTCGGGTTCAACACGACGATCGACGGCTTCGAGCTGCCCGAGGCGAAGAGCGTCTTCCCCTCGTCGCTCGACCAGGCGCAGACCGCGCAGTCGGCGATCGGCCAGTTCGACGACCGGGTCACTCCGCTGCAGATGGCACAGGTGGTGTCGGCCATCGCCAACCACGGGCGGATGATGAAGCCGTACCTCGTCGACGAGCTCGAAGGACCGGACCTCAAGCAGATCTCCAAGACCCAGCCGAAGGAGCTTGGACAGCCCATCTCGTCCTCGGTAGCCGATGAGCTGACGACCATGATGAAATCCGTCGTCACGTCCGGCACCGGTACCAAGGCACGAATCAGCGGCGTGTCGGTGGCCGGCAAGACAGGCACCGCCGAACATGGGACGAACGAGCCGCCGCACGCCTGGTTCGTCGGGTTCGCCCCAGCCGAAAACCCAAGCATCGCCGTCGCGGTCGTGGTCGAGGACGGCGGCGGAGAATCCGGGACCGGCGGTTCCGTCGCGGCCCCGATCGCGCAGAAGGTCATGCAGATCGCATTGGACGTTCAAGGATGAACAACCCGTCCGGGCAGCCAGCCCACCAGCCAGCCCAGCCGTTCGCCGGTGCTGTTCCGGCGAACACCGTTCTCGACAACCGCTACCGCCTCGACGGCCGGATAGCCACCGGCGGCATGGGCGAGGTCTGGCGCGGCGTCGACCAGACGCTGGGCCGACCGGTCGCCGTCAAGCTGCTGCGCCCGGAGTACGCCAGCGACGAGTCGTTCCTGGTGCGCTTCCGTGGCGAGGCACGGCACGCCGCCCGCCTCTCGCACCCGGGCATCGCCTCGGTCTACGACTACGGCGAGGTCGCCACCGTCGACGACCACCCGACCGCCTACCTGGTGATGGAGCTGGTCGAGGGCGAGCCGCTGTCGGCCGTCCTGCACCGGGAGAAGCGGCTGTCGCCCGAGCGGATGCTCGACATCCTCGGCCAGGCGGCGGACGCGCTGCAGGCCGCCCACGCCCTGAACATCGTGCACCGGGACATCAAGCCGGGCAACCTGCTGATCCGCCACGACGGCGTCGTCAAGGTCACCGACTTCGGCATCGCGCGGGCCGTCGACGCGGCCCCGCTGACCGCCACCGGAATCATGATGGGCACTGCCTACTACGTGTCGCCGGAGCAGGCCTCGGGCCGCCCGGTCACCCCGGCGAGCGACGTCTACTCGCTGGGCGTCGTCGCCTACGAATGCCTGGCCGGCCGCCGGCCGTTCGACGACCGCAACCCCATCGTCGTCGTCATGGCGCACCAGCAGGACAACCCTCCGCCGCTGCCGGGCGATGTGCCCCATCAGGTCCGGCAGCTCGTCGAGCAGGCGATGGCGAAGAACCCAAACCGGCGGCCGCCGTCGGCCGGTGGGTTCGCGCGCAGCGCCGCTGCCATCCAGCGCGAGCTGTTCTCGCCGGAACCACGCTGGGCGGCCGGAGCCGGCGGCGTCAGCCCCGACATGACGGCCCGCCATCCCGGCCCGGCCGGCCCGCCGCCGCGCGGGCGCACCCGAGCGGCGTCCTGGCTCGCCGACGGCCCGGCCGGCGTTCCCGCGGCCGGCGGCACGAGCACGCCAGGCAGCGCCGCCGCGCGTGGCGGCTACCCCGGCAGCGCGGGAGCCTCGGCCGCGCCGGGCGCCAACTACCCCGGTCAGAACCCCGGTGGCCGTGGCGGGCCGGCGACCAGCTACCAGCAGGGCGCGACGGGCTACCCGCCGGCCCAGCCCGGCGGCACCGGGTACCAGTCGCCGGCCGGCCAGACCGGCTACCAGGCGGGCGGCGGCTTCGCCAACCGCGCCGACGGAGCCACCGGCTACCAGCCCGGAGCCACGGGCTACCAGGCCGGAGGCACGGGCTACCAGCAGGGAGCGAACGGCTACCAGCCCGGCGCGACCGGCTACCAGCCGGGCGCCACCGGGTACCAGCCCGAGCAGGCCGGCTACCAGCCGGCGCCCACGGCCTACCAGCCCACGCCGACCTCCTACCAGCCGGCCGGCGGCGGGTGGGCCGACGAGCAGGGCGACGAGACCAGCCTGGCCGCCGCGCACCTCGCGCCGGCCGGCGATCTGGACGAGCCGGCCGGCTGGCAGCCCGGCACCCGCGCCGCCCGCCGAGCCGGATCCACCCGCGCGGGAGCGGCCGCGGGCCGCAGACGGCGGCTTAGCCTGCCTGTCCTGCTGGTGCTCCTGGCCATCACAGTGGTCGTCTGCGCCTTGATCACCCGGTCACTCGCCGGTTCGGGTGGTTCGAACCATGCGGCGTCCTCCGTCACACAGGCGGTGACGACCGGTACCCGCGGTGGTGGGATCGTGGTCGTGGAGGCGAACGCGGGTGACTGACGTGACGGACTTGTACGGGACGGAACCACGTCTCGTCGGCGACCGGTACGAGCTGGGCGCCGGCATCGGCTACGGCGGCATGGCCGAGGTGTACCGAGGGCGGGACATCCGGCTGGGCCGCGACGTGGCCATCAAGGTGCTGCGCTCGGACCTCGCCCGCGACCCCAACTTCCTCAAGCGCTTCCAGCGTGAGGCGCAGTCGGCCGCGGGCCTCAACCATCCGGCGATCGTGTCGGTCTACGACACCGGCGAAGACATCATCAACGGCACCCGGCTGCCGTACATCGTGATGGAGTTCGTCGAGGGCCGGACCCTGCGCGAGGTGCTGCAGCAGGAGGGCCCGTTCCCGGAACGCCGGGCGATGGAGATCACCTCCGACATCTGCGCGGCGCTGGACTACAGCCACCGGCTGGGCATCATCCACCGGGACGTCAAGCCGGCGAACGTGATGCTGTCCCCGGACGGCTCGGTCAAGGTGATGGACTTCGGCATCGCCAAGGCCAACAACGCGACCTCGTCGACGATGACCGCCACGCAGGCCGTCATCGGCACCGCCCAGTACCTCTCGCCCGAGCAGGCCCAGGGCAAGAAGGTGGACGCGCGCAGCGACGTCTACTCGACCGGGGTGCTGTTCTACGAGCTGCTCACGGGCGAGCCGCCGTTCCGGGGCGACAACCCGGTGGCCGTCGCCTACCAGCACGTCCGGGAGATCCCCGACCCGCCGTCGCGGCACAACCCGCAGCTGTCGGCGGCCGCGGACGCGGTCACGCTGCACGCGCTGGAGAAGGAGCCGGACGACCGGTACGCGAGCGCCGGCGAGATGCGCGACGATCTGGAGCGGGCCCTCGCGGGCCGCCGGGTGGTCGCCCAGCAGTCCGGCCGCCCGACCGGTGGCGCCTCGGCCGCCGCGACCCAGATCGCGCGCGGCGGCTACCGCGACGACCCCCGGACCGGCGGCTACGACACCTACGACCGCTACGGCGACACCGGCTACCAGGACTCGGGCTACGAGGCCGGGGCCTACCGGCAGAGCGGGGAGACCCGCACCCGTGGTGGCTACGCCCCCGTCGGCGGCTACACCGACCAGTTCGAGCGGTTCCCGCCGGACGACGACCGGTACGGCGGTTCCGGCGGCGCGGCGCCGCCACCGCAGCGCGGCTCGAACGCCTGGAAGTGGGTGCTGGCTGGCCTCGCGGTCGTGCTCACCTTCGTCGTCGTCTCCTTGGTCGCGACGTCGTTGCTGTCCAACAAGGGCGGCGGGTCGGGCGGCGGCTCCTCGACCGACGCGACGATCCCGACGGGCCTGAAAGGCCAGCCCCTGACCGCCGTCAAGAACCAGCTGACGGACCTCGGCTTCACCAATATCACCAGCACGTCACAGAAGGTGACCGACGGGACCGCACCCGACACGGTCATCAAGATCGCGCCGAACGAGGGCTCCAAGGTCCCGCTGTCGACGGCCATCAGCCTGACGGTCGCGGCGGCGCCGGACCAGAAGCCCGTCCCGGACGTCGTCGGCCAGACGGCGTCAGCGGCCCAGGCCGCGCTTACGGCGGCCGGGTTCGAAGTGCAGCAGCAGCCCTACAGCGACAGCACCAACCCGCCCAAGCAGAAGCCGGGCCGGGTGGAGAAGACCGACCCCGCGGCTGGTCAGCCATGGGGCGTGGGAACCACGGTCACGATCTTCGTGGTCAGCTCGCAGGTGAACGTCGGCAGCTACATCGGCCAGTCGGTCTCGTCGGCCCAGGCCGCCCTGACGCAGCTGGGGCTGAACAACACGGTCCAGCAGCAGCCGAGTGACCAGGCGCCGGGCACCGTCATCGACCAGAATCCGAAGAACGCCACCGTGAACCGTGGGGACACGATCACCCTGGTCGTGGCCGCGCAGGCCACCAGCAGCCCGACAGGCACGCCGTCCACCGGTGTGACGCCGACGCTGCCTGGCCTGCCGACCTCGGGTAACACCGGCGGCCCCGGCCACGGCGGCGGGACCGCCACCCCCAGCCCGACCGGCTGATCCACTCAGGAAGCGGGAGCAGGATGCGCATCCTGGTCGTCGACAACTACGACTCGTTCGTGTTCAACCTGGTCCAGTACCTGGGCCAGCTGGACGCGGAGTGCGTCGTGCGGCGCAACGACGAGGTCGACCCGGAGCGGGTCGGCGAGCTCGGTGTCGACGGCGTCCTGCTCTCCCCCGGCCCCGGGACGCCCGAGGCGGCCGGCATGACCATCCCGATGGTGACCGCGGCGTCGGCCGCCGGGCTGCCGGTCTTCGGGGTGTGCCTCGGTCACCAGGCGATCGGCGTCGCGTTCGGCGCGACCGTCGACCGGGCGCCCGAACTGCTGCACGGCAAGACGTCTGTCGTGCACCACAACGGCGCGGGGGTGCTCGCCGACCTGCCGAACCCGTTCGTCGCGACGCGGTACCACTCGCTCGCCGTCGAGGCCGCGACGCTGCCGCCGGAGATCGAGATCACCGCCCGGACCGACAGCGGCGTGGTGATGGCGATGCGACACCGCACGCTGCCGATCGAAGGGGTGCAGTTCCACCCCGAGTCGGTCCTCACCCAGGGCGGGCACCTGATGCTCGCGCGCTGGTTGGACGCCTGTGGCGACGGCGGCGCCAGCCGTGCGCTCGCTCCGGCGCTGTCCAACGAGGTCGAGACCCTGCGCCAGGCCGCGTTCGCCTGACCCTGCAGCCTGGGGGCGTCCTGGCCGGCGCCCTCAGTCGCGCAGCGGCGTGGCGTAGACGGCGGTCGGCGGTTCCGTCGCGGCGGGGAAGGTCATGTTCGCCTTCGTCTCCACGTGGTAGCCGAGGTCGTAGGCGTCGACGTACTCCCGGTAGAGGACGACGCCGGGGTCGGCGTCCAGGGCGGCCGTCAGCCGGGCCGGGTCGCCGATCGCCGCGACCACGAACGGCGGGGAGTAGACGTTCCCCTCCAGCAGCAGCGTGTTGCCGACGCAGCGGACCGCGGTCCGCGCGGTGACCCGCCGGCCCATCAGCGTCATCGCCCGCGCCCCGCCGGTCCACAGGGCGTTCACCACGGCCTGGACGTCCTGCTGGTGCACGACCAGGTCGTCGGCGACGGGGGCGCGGACCCCGGACGGCCACGGGCCGGCGCGCCTGCCACGCGGGGTGTCATCCAGCGACACGACGACCGCGGTGCCGCGTACGGGCGTGAGGCCCACCTGAGCCAGCAGCGCCGCCTGTCCGGCGCAGTCAGGCGGCCCGGCCGAGCCGTCGGCGCTCGTACAGCCGGCCGCGAGCGGCACCCGGGATGCCCCGGCCGGATCCGGCGCCGCCAGCGGGCCGGGTGACGCGAGGGCGGCCCGCACCTGGGCCAGCCGGTCGCGGGACCGGTCGACGCCGGCCTGGTCGGCCGCCACCACGCCCGCGAGCGCGCGATGTTCGCCGGCCAGGGCGCTGCCGGCGGGCGGCCGGGCGCCACCGGCGGACCCCCAGCCGAGCACGAGCAGCAGGCCGGCGAGGGCCGCCGCCACCGGGATACCGACCCGACGCGCCTGGCCGGTTCGCCGTCCCGGGCCGGTATGCACAGGGAAACCATCGTGTCTGGCGGGCGGTCTTGTCGACTCTGGGTCTTCGGTGTGTCTCGCCGGTCGCCCACTTACGGCCGCGCCGATGGGGATCGGGCGCCCACCACGGCGTGGACCCGTAATAGCCTGCACGCAATGTTTGTCTAGCCCCGACGAGGAGACCGTCCCGTGCCCGAATCGCGACGGCGCAAGCCGAAAAAGGCCACTGCGGCCCGCCCCGCCTCGACGGTCACCGCGAAGCGGCGGTCACCGTCGCCCCGGTGGTTCGGCGGGATGATCATGGCGTTCTTCCTGATCGGAATCGCCTACCTGCTGACGTACTACTTCTCCAACGGCGGCGTCCTGGGTATGGAGGCGCTGGGCGGCTGGAACATCCTCATCGGCTTTGGTTTTGTGGTGATTGGCCTGGGCGTGGCGACCCAGTGGCACTGACGGACCCGGGCGACGGTCCACCTGGAACGCGGGTGGACCGATCCGGCAGGTCAGCCGCCCGGCGTGGCAAGTTGCACGGCTGAGATTTATCCACAACCGTTGTCCACATATGTGGACAGCCCCGACCACTCCCCTACGCTCCCCCAATGACCAGGCCGGTCGCCGCGCGGATGGCGGCGACCGTCTGGTCCGGGTCCTCGACGCCGACGATGAGGCGTTCGAACTCACAGCCGGCCGCGAGCAGCACGACCACGGCCGGCCGGCGCCGGTAGATGGCGACGAAGTCCTTGCCGCCGCGGTGGCGCCAGGTGCCCAGGGCGATCACCCCGGGAACACCGGTCCCCGGAGCCCGGATGCCGCGCAGCTCGCCGAACGGGTGCGGCGAGACCTGGACGTCGGCTATCTCGTCCAGCGCCGCCGACACGTCCCCACGCAAGGCCGCAAGACGTTCGGCCTGGCTCAGCACGACCTCGACCCGTCCGCCCCCGACCACCAGCTTCGCCACACCCCAACATTAGGACCTCGGGATCCCGGGGGCGCGCGTTCGGTCGGCTGGACGTTCGGTCAGGTGCTGGGTGAGGGGCGGGCGTAGGCCTCGGCGTCCTCGGCTCGGATCACGTACATCACGGCGGTGATCAGCGCCAGGTGGGTGAAGGCCTGCGGGAAGTTGCCCAGGTGCCGACCGGTCGGCGGGTCGACCTCCTCAGCGAAGAGGTCCAGCGGGCTCGCCATCGACAGCAGCCGCTCGCACAACTGCCGGGCGCGGTGCAGCTCCCCGATCTCCACCAGCGCCGAGACCAGCCAGAACGAGCAGATCAGGAAGGCGCCCTCCTCGCCGCCGATGCCGTCGTCCGTCTCCTCGGTCCGGTAGCGCAGCACCAGCCCGTCGACGGTCAGCTCGTCGGCGATCGCCAGCACGGTCGCCTTCACCCGGTCGTCGGACGCGGGCAGGAAGCCGAGCAGCGGAAGCAGCAGGGCCGACGCGTCCAGCGAGGTCGAGCCGTAGTACTGCGTGAACACGCCGCGTTCGTCGACGCCCCTGGCGCAGACGTCGGCGTGGATCTCCTCCGCGACAGTCTTCCAGCGCGCGGCGGTCTTCAGGTCACCGCGCATCTGGGCGAGCCGACGGCCCCGGTCGAGCGCCACCCAGCACATCATCTTCGACGTGGTGAAATGCCGCGGCTCGCCGCGCACCTCCCAGATGCCCCGGTCGGCGTCGCGCCAATGGGTCGCGGCCGACTCGGCGAGCTGGACCAGCACCGGCCACAGCCGTTCGGACAGATAGTCACGTGATTTCGTGTGCAGGTAGACCGAGTCGAGCACGGTCCCCCACACGTCGTGCTGGCGCTGCTTGTAGGCGTCGTTGCCGATCCGTACCGGGGTCGCCCCGTCGTAGCCGGACAGGTGGCCCAGCACCTGTTCCTGCAGGTCTGATTCACCACCTACCCGGTACATAACCTGGATGTCGTCGGCTTCCTCGCAGACATCGGCGATAAACGAGAAGAAGTCGTTCGCCTCGTAGTCCAGCCCCAGCGTGTAGAGCCCCCACAACGCGAAGGTCGAGTCCCGGATCCAGCTGAACCGGTAGTCCCAGTTGCGTTGGCCCTGCGGGGTCTCCGGCAGCGAGGTGGTCGCCGCGGCGAGCAGCGCGCCGGTGGGAGCGTAGGTGAGGCCCTTGAGCGCGAGGGCGCTGCGCTGGAGCTGCCGGCGCCAGGGGTGGTCGGGGAACATGCCGCGCGACAACCACTGCCGCCAGAACTCGGTCGTCGAGTCAACGGCGGCCATGGCCTGCGCGTACGTCGTGGGCAGCATGGGTTCGTGCGCCCGCCAGGTAAGGGCGACAAATGCGGTGTCGCCCTCCTTGAGGGTGGTCCGGACCAGCGCCCGCCGGCCGTCGAAGCCGAGGCGCAGGTCGGTGCGCAGCCGCAGTGTGACGTCGGTGTCGGCGTTCCGGATGATCCCGGACGCGTAGCCGTCGCCCTCGTACTCCCACGACTCGGGCTTGCGGCCGTAGTCGAAGTTCGGCTCGCACACCAGGCTGAGATCGACGGTGCCGTGCTCGCAGCGGGCGGTGCGCAGCAGCACGTGCTCGGCGTCCCAGTCCATCGGCGTGCGCCGGTGCGTCTTGGAACGGGCGGCGGTGCGGTGCCAGCGGCCGACGACCAGACAGTCGGTGACGATGAGCCAGCCGTTGGGCGTCTGCCAGGTCGTCTCCACGACGTTGGTTCCTGGGAGGTAACGGCGTCCAGCAGGAATCATGATGCGCTCGGGACCGAACCGAAAGCCGCCGGCGGACCGGTCTAGGATCGAGCCGAACACGCTGGGCGCATCCGGGCGAGGCACGCACATCCATTCGACGTTGCCACTCGGTGCGACCAGGCAGGTGGTCTCGCAGTCCGAGAGGAACGCGTACTCGGCGATCGGCGGGAAAGGGCTGCCACCGAGCCGACGTGTCGGTGAGTGTGCCACCGCTGCCCCCGTTTCGCTGCGCCGCCGGGTACCTGGTCAGACGTTGTCCCGAATTGCCCCCGGTACCGACGAGCGGAGCCCGTACACTCCTCCCACTCATTGTATCGGAAGCAGAAACGGATAGTAATCATCTTGACCGGGGACCGGAGGCACCGACTGAGCGGGCGATTCCGGGCAGCAACCGGAAAAAGGCTCAGCTCAGAAATACGTAAGCACTGATACGGCGGGCTGAAGCACCGATAATCTGATCTCGCCACGCCACACGGTAGGGGGACCGCATGCCTGGCAACAACGGTTGCGCAGACCGCTCGACGAGGTCGGTGCGGGCGAGGTCGGGGGCCCCGCGCCCCCCGCGCGCGGACGACGGCCCGGTGCGCTGACGTACCCAGGCCTTGCGGCGACGCCATCCGACGCACCCCAGGCGCGCGCGGCCGACCGCACCCACTGTCGGCAACAGCCGGCCACCAGCCCTGGCGACGTTCGGACTCCCGTGCCCCGAACGCCGCTGGTGCCCATCCCTCCAGCTCCGTCGCTCCAGCGACCGCTCGGTTCCGCCGCGCCCGCGGCACCTGCCGGGTGAGAGCGCCGCGTCCCGACGGCTGGACCGGACCCGACCGCGACGCCCACCGCCTCGCAGAGCGCCGGCGCCGCCGAGCAGAACCGAAAGGCAACGACATGACCTCCACCGGACCGATGCTCGCCAGAAGGCACGGCGGCAGCATCATGCAGGCTTCCGCGGCGCCCGGGCCGCTCCGCGGCGCCGGCCGGGCCAGGACCAGCGGCGACGGGCCACCGACCAGCGCCCCGTCCGCCCGGTCAGGTCAGCCGGCCGGGCCACACAGACCCGGCGAGGTGGCCAGACCCGAGGAGTCCCGCGAGGCCACCAGCCCGTTCAGCATCGCGAACCTCACCTCGGTCGACAGCCAGTTCCACTCCGACGGCCCGTTCGCCCCGGTCGGGCCGGTGCACCCGGTCGAGTTGGGCGGTCCCGGCGGCGGCCTCGCCCCGATCGGGCCCGGTGGATTCCGCCCCGCGGGCGACCTGAACGAACGCCCGTCGCCGGCCGGGGTGTACGACGCGCTGCTCGGCGGCACCGCGCACCGGCGGGTGGACCGCAGGTCCGCGCTGGCCATCCTGCTGGCCTGGCCGGACGCGCCGGCCGCCGCCCGGGCGATGAAGGACTTCCTGGTCAGGGCGGTCAGGTTCGCGGCCCGCAACGGCGTGAACCAGTTCCTCGCGCTGGGCGGCGGGGCCGGGACCGTCGACCCCGTGCACGAGGTGGCCTGCGCCGTCGCCCCGGAGAGCCAGACGGTGTACGTCGAGCCGGACCCGCTGGTGATTGCCCGGTCGCTGCCGGACATCCGGGATCGCCAGGTCGCGCTGGTGCAGGCGGACGTCTCCAGGCCGGCCGAGGTGCTGCGGCATCCGGGCGTGCTCGCCCACCTCGACGTCACCCAGCCGATCGCCATCGTGATGGTGCCCGGCCTGCCGGAGATCGCCGACCACGAGGATCCGCGCGAGGTGCTGCGGGGCTATCGGGAGGTCACCGCGCGCGGCAGCCTGCTGCTGTTCAGCCAGCTGTGCGACGAGGGCAGCGCGCGCGGCCTGCGGGCGCTGTTCGAACGGGCCGGCCAGCCGGGTGCCCCCCGGCCGCACGAGCAGACCGTCGAGTTGGTCAGCACCTGGGAGCCGATCGAGCCGGGCCTGGTGCCCGCCGAGGAGTGGAACGCGCCGGACGAGCGCGGGCACCCGCACTTCGGCCGGCTCCCGGTGTACGCCTCCGTCGGCTGGCACTGACCCCAGCCACCCGGCCGGGCCCGGGCCCGCGATGGGCCTGGCCCCGCTGTGGGACCGGCCCCGCGACCAGGACCGGCGTCCCGCGCGGGACGGGCGCCGGCGGGCGTCAGAACGTGTGCAGCGCCGTCAGGCTCTGGGTGTTCAGGACCGCGGCGACGACGAGGATCGCGAGGACGGCGACGGTCCCGAGCGCCTGGATGGCGACCCGCCTCGCCGGCACGTACGCGTAGAGCAGGCCCAGCACGACGCCCGTCGCCAGGCCGCCGATGTGGCCCCATTTGTCGATGCCCGAGATGCTGAACGTGATCAACAGGTTGATCCCGACGACGATCAGGATCTGGTTCGTGTTCACCCGTAGGCGACGCGCGATGAGGTAGTACGCGGCGAAGAAGCCGAAGATCGCGGTCGAGGCCCCGTAGGAGAAGGCCTTCTCGTCGTGGATCACGTAGCTGAGAGTGTTACCGCCGATCGCGCAGGCGAAGAACAGCGCCAGATAGCGCACTCGGCCGAGGATCGCCTCCAGCTGCGTCCCGAGCAGGAACAGCGCGTACATGTTGAACGCGATGTGCAGCACGCTGCCGTGCAGGAACGCCGCCGTGACCAGCCGCCAGTACTCGTGCTTCTGGGCGATGTCCACGCCGATCAGCGAGTAGTCGAGCGTGAACTGGTTGATGTGCGAGGTGCCGGTCAGCCCGGGCACGCCCTCGAGCACGTAGGCGACCAGGCAGATCCCGATCAGGATCTTCGTGATCAGGCCCGAGGAGTCCCGGTCCGCCCGGCCGCCGAACTGGGTTGGCGACGCCGGCGTGCGGGCCGCCGCCGCCTCCTCCGGGCAGTGGAAGCCGACGGCGGCCGGGCGCATGCAGTCCGGGCAGATCGGCCGGCCGCAGCGCTGGCAGGAGACGAACGCGTCGCGGTCCGGGTGCCGGTAGCACCGGTTCGACTGGCCCGCCTGGCCCCCCGCCGCCGGGAGGCCAGGCGCGGGCTGACCCGGGCCGGGCGTCGAACGGCCGGACGGCTCGTCCGCCCGGGGACCCTCCCAGACGGGCATCCCGGAGGCGTCGCGGGCCCACTGGCCCGGGGAGCCTCCCTGCTGGGGGGCTCCCCAGCCCTGCTGGTGGCCCTGTCCGGGCGCGCTGTCGCCCGGCTCGCTCTGCTTCGGCATCGTGGGCGGCGTCCCCGCGCCGGTTGGGCGGTCCCAGGGCGACGGCGCGGCGGAGGGCGCCGGCTCGGCCTCGCTCGAACCGGACACCGGTCCGCCCGGCTCCTCGACGCTCACCGCCGCCACCCTCCGCGGGCCATCCGGCCCTTAACCTGCACATCCGTGCCTACCAACGAAACCCGCCAAGCCCCCGATCCCAGCGGACCTCGAGGCTCGGCGCGAAACTGACCCAAGGGCCCGGCCCTGGACAGGGCCGGCCTCGGAACTCACCACCCGCCCCGTCCCACGTTGGGGAGGGCGCCCAGCGCCCGAGCCGGCGAGCGTCCAGCGGGCGCTCCGCGCCCGTTCTGGACGATCGCCTTAAGCCGGGCGGGTCTCGATGGCGATCTCCTGGATCACCACGTCGGTCTTCGGGCGGTCCTGCGCGCCGGTCGGGGCCTTGGCGATCGCGTCGACGATCTCCGTGCCGCGCGTGACCTCACCGAAGATCGTGTGCTTGCGGTTCAGCCAGTCGGTCGGCCCGACCGTGATGAAGAACTGCGAGCCGTTCGTGCCCGGCCCGGCGTTCGCCATGGCCAGCAGGTAGGGCTTGCTGAACGTCAGGTCCGGGTGGAACTCGTCGGCGAACTTGTAGCCCGGGCCGCCGCGGCCGCTGCCCAGCGGGTCGCCACCCTGGATCATGAAGCCCGGGATGACCCGGTGAAAGATCGTGCCGCTGTAGAGCGGAGTGCCGGTCTTCTTGGCACCGGTGCTCGGGTCGGTCCACTCCTGGTCGCCGGTCGCGAGACCGACGAAGTTGCGAACCGTCTTGGGGGCATGGTCCGGGAACAGCCGGACCTCGATGTCGCCCTGAGTCGTCCGCAGCGTCGCGTACAGCTCCTCGGCCATGTGCCTCTCTTCTCTTCGTGTCGCGGGTCGCCTGACCCGCGCAGGATTCGCGTCACCGGCCCACCGATCCCCATCAGGAGGACGTCCGCGCGCCGTGCGGGGTTCCGCCGTCGATCCGCGTCCGCCGCGCCCGCAGGGGCCGACCTGCTGACGATCGTATGTGCCGGCCGGTCACGCCGACGCGCCAGCCGAACACGGAGCAGCGCGCGGTGGCCCCGGACCACATGCGTCCCGCCGGCGCAAGGACCGCGTCGAGCCGGTCGGGCCGACGCGGTGGGGCGAACGTGGCACTCCGCCCTGTGCGCGCGACAGGAGCGGCTCGAGAGGCGAGAGTGCTGTCAGCACTACACAGAGTGATTGTCGATGTCCGGCGGCAAGCGGGTTCCGGGCGAGAGCGGGGGCTCCCGGACGTCCGACGTCGGGGGAGAACCGAGGCGGCCGTCGACCGGCAAGCGCGTCGCGGCGCACATCGGGCGGGGCGTCCAGAACCTCCGCCGCCTGTGGGAATGCGGCAGCAGAAGAGGGAGACCGATGGGTACCAGCAATATGCGGGACCGGCTCTCGCGCGTCACCGATGCGCCGGTTCAGAGCGCTCGGCGCGGCGGCCTCGGTGGCCTGCTGCGCGGCGGCGCGGCCGACCAGCACAGCCATGACCGGGACGGCGGCCCGATGTCCGCCCTGCGTGGCCAGATCGGCCAGCAGAGCCGGCACCAGGACGGCCCCGGCTTCCAGCAGGCCGCCTGGGGCGCGGCCGGCCGGGCCGGCACGGCGATGGCCGGTGCCGCCGGGATCGCGGCCCGTGCCGGCCAGTCGGCCGGCAGCGCGCTGGCCGGCCGGATGTCGGACGTCTCCGGCCGGATGAGCGAGCACGCCGAGGACCCGGGCTGGTCGGGCCGCCAGGGCGCCCGGCTGGGTGGTCGCGGTCCGGGCCGGCAGTGGGACGACGCGGGCCAGTCCTCGCGCGAGCAGCGCGGCGGGCGGGCGTGGGACCAGCCCAGGAGCCGCGGTGGCTGGGACGAGCCCGCCCGCCAGCAGCGGTGGGGCCAGCGGGACGACGCCGGCTACGGCTGGGACGAGGCGCGCCGCAACGGCAACGCCAGCCACGGCGTGAGCGCCCGGATGGGCCGCGCCGACGAGGGCGAGGGCCTGGGCGGCGCGCTGGGCCTGCGCGGGTCGACCCGTGGCGACCTCCGGACCGGCGACGACCGGCCTGGCCGCGACTGGGAGCAGCACGGCGGGCAGCTCGGTCCGCAGGGCCGGGAGCAGCGCGGCCGTGGCCGCCGCCGCGGCCAGCGCGGCCACGAGCAGCTGGGCGACTGGACCGACCAGGCCGGTCGCCGGCCGGCGCAGCGGTGGGAGCGCCCGGACCTCAGGTCGCGGGAGGAGCTCCTCGGCGGCCACGGCCTGCCCAAGCGGCACACCAAGCGGATCGAGAAGGCCCACGACGCCGCTGACGACTCGGCCCGCCGCGCCTTCGAGGCCAGCGAGCGAGCCATGCGGCACAGCCACTCCCGCCGGGCCATGAAGGACGAGCGCAAGGCGGTGGCGCAGGCCGACCGTGCCCAGCGACTGCTCGACCAGCACCTGGCCCGGGCCCAGCACCGGATGGCCTCGGCACAGCGGCGCCGCCGCCGCGGCGTCGGCCTGGTGATGCTGGCCGGCGCCGGCGCCGGGATCGCCATCGCCGCCCGCCGGATGCTCAGCCAGCCCGGGGGCGGCCAGCCGGCCGCGGGTGGCCTGGACCAGACCGGCGCGTCGACGACCCGGGTGACCACGACCACCACCCGGTACCCGACCGACGAGCGGCTGTCCGACGGCCTGCGGGACGACGTCACCGCCGGCCACCGCGCCGGGACCGACTCGATGAGCGACTCGACCTCGCGCCGCTTCTGACACCGGCGCGGGCCGACGGTCGAGGCGGCTGGCCCTGACCGATCGGCCCGTCCGACCGACAAGCCGAGCGGACGAGCACCGACCCGCACGGGCCTAGGCCCGTGCGGGTCCTTCGGCTGCCCCGGTCGTCCGAGCCGACCTGAACAGATCGCCGACGGGCACGACCGGAAGCCCCGCCGGGCGGTAGGCGGCGGGGGCGGCGGCCGGAACGGCCGGGTTGCGCGGCGCCACCGGCTCGATTCGCCGGTAGGGCGCGCCAAGCGGCGGACGCGGGTCTGCCTCGCCCCTGTTCGGCCAGAACGCCATCGCCCGCTCCGCCTGCGCCGTGATCGTCAATGACGGGTTGACGCCCAGGTTCGCGGTGACGGCGGCCCCGTCGGCGACATGCAGGCCCGGGTGCCCGTAGACGCGCTGGTAGGCGTCGACCACCCCGTGCTCCGCGGACTCCCCGATCGTGGCGCCGCCCAGGATGTGCGCCGTGATCGGGATGTTCGCCAGCTCCGTGATCGAACCCGCGGGATGGCCGCCGAGTCTGGCGGCGACCCGGCGTGTCGCGTCGTTGCCCTCGGGGATCCAGGTCGGGTTCGGTCCGCCGTGGCCCTGACGGCTGGTCAGCCAGGACAGGCCCCCCGGCCCGCGACGGCGGCGCACGATCAGCGAGTTGTCGTGGGACTGCATGACGAGGGAGATCATCGTCCGCTCGGACCACCGCCACGGCAGCCCGGCGAGCAGCGCCAGGTGCGGCCGGCGCAGGCAGGCGCCGACGAACTTCAGCCACCGGGGTATCCGCCCGCCCCCGTCCGTCATCACCGACGCCAACGGCGCCAGCGCGTTGCTGCCGATGCCGTAGCGGACCGGCTCGACGTGGGTGTGCTCGTTCGGATAGAAGCTGGACGTGATCGCCACCCCGTGGGTGATCCGCCGGTCCGGGCGGACCGTCGTCGCGCCGAGGATGGCCTCCGAGTTCGTCCTGGTCAGGTAGCCGAGCCGGGGCGAGAGGTCGGGCAGCCGGCCGGCGTCGCGCATCGCGAGCAGCAGCCGTTGGGTGCCGAGCGCCCCGGCGGCGAACACGACCTGCTCGGCCCGCCAGGCGCGCCCGCGCCGCCGCGCCCGCGCGCGGCCCCTCGGGGTCACCGCGGGCCAGGCACCGGCCGGTGCGCCGAGGACCTGGTAACCGCCGCCGGGCAGCGGGGTGACCGACTGGATCGTGGTGTCGGGCACGACCGTGACGCCGAGCCGTTCCGCCAGGTAGAGGTAGTTGCGGTCGAGGGTGTTCTTGGCGTCGTGGCGGCAGCCGCTCATGCACTCGCCGCACTCCAGGCAGCCGGTGCGCCGCGGCCCGGCACCGCCGAAGAACGGGTCGTCGGCCGTCTCCCCCGGGGCGGGCCGGCCGGGTGGGCCGAAGTAGACGCCGACATCGGCCAGTCGGAAGGTGTCGCCGACGCCCATCTCCTCGGCCACGGAACGGAAGACCTCGTCGGCGTAGGTCGTCGTCGGGTTGGGGACCACCCCGAGCATTCGCTCGGCCTGGTCGTAGTAGGGCGCCAGTTCGGCCCGCCAGTCGGCGAGGGCCGCCCATTGCGGGTCGGCGTAGAACGCCTCCAGCGGGCGGTAGAGCGTGTTCGCGTAGACCATCGAGCCGCCACCGACGCCGGCACCGGAGAGCACCAGCACCCGGCCCAGCAGCGTGATCTTCTGGATTCCGTGGCAGCCCAGCCAGGGCAGCCACAGGTATCGCCGCAGGTCCAGGCTGTTGCGCGGCAACGGCGACGCTCCGCCGCCCCGGCGGTCACCCGAGCCCGCCTCGGCCGGGCGGCCGGCATCGGCGGCCGTGCTACCGGTAGCCGCGGGTGACGGAGTGAACCGGCGTCCGGCCTCGACGACCGTCACCCGGTAGCCCTTCTCGGCGAGGCGCAGCGCCGTCACGCTTCCGCCGAACCCGCTACCCACCACCAGAACGTCGACGTCGAACTGGCCGTCGTCGTCCCGGGCCGGTCCCGCTCCCCCGGTTTCCATGACCCCATCATTCCCCCGCCGCCGCCCTGGCCATCGAAAGCGGTGTCAGGAGGCTGGCGGGTGCCGGCCCCGCCGCGCGACCGTCAGCGGCGGCGATCAGGAGCGAGGGGTCAGGAGGCGCGGGGTCAGGAGGCGCGGGCGCGGGCCAGTAACGCGGCCTGCTCGGCGCCGAGAGCGGCGGCGCGTTCGATCTCGGCCACGTCCGGCAGCGCGGGGCTGTCCTCGCCCGCCCGGTCGGACCTGGTCTGGGCCGGGGTCTGGGCGACCGCGTTGCGCCAGCTCCGGCAGGCCGCGCAGGGACACTGGTCGCTGGCGCGCGGCAGGTGCTTGAGCCGCCAGGCCAGGTTGTCCCCCGGGCTGTCGGATCCGACCTTCACCCCGCCGACGACCATGTGCACGAGGTGGGTCGCGAGCGTCGGCGCGGTCCAGCCGCCCTCGCGCAGGATGTCCGTCAGCCCGTCGACCGAGTCGTCGAACATCTCCGGCTCGCAGCGCATCGCCTGGGCCAGCGTCGTGACCACCTGGCGCGCCGCGACGACCACCGGGTCAGGCGCCTCCTCGACGGGCGGGGGCCCCTCACCAGGCGCAGCCTCCCCGACGGACGACACCTCCCGCTCAGGCGGTGTCGGCCCGCCCGCGACGGTGGAGTCAACCGGTGGACCGCTCGCGACGGCCGTGTCGACCGGGGGCGCGCCCGTGGCGGCGGGGTCGACGGGCTGCGCGCCCTCAGCCCCAACCGCGGGCTCGGCCGGCGTCGGCCTGGCCGGCTCGAAGGGCTCCGTCCCAGGCGCGAAGTTCCGGTCCTCGATGATGATGCGAGTCGGCGTCACCGACTCGTCGGTGATGATCCGAGTCGGCGGCAGCAGCTGATCGGCGAGCCGGCCGAGCGGGGTGTCGTCCCGACCGTCCGTGGTCGGCCGGCTGCCCAGGAAGGCGCCGACGACCTGGGCCCGCCGCCGCACCGCCGCCTTCGAGTTGTCCAAGGGCCGCCCGCCGCGGCGCCGGAAGACGTGCCTACCGACGATCACGCGCGGCCGGTCGCCGGTGGCCGTCAGCGGGCCGTCCTCCTCGGTGACCTGCTCCTCGTCCTCTTCCCACTCGACGACGGCCGTCTCGGTGGCACCCTCGACCCTGTGCCCGGCCGCCCGTCGGGACTTCGGCCGGCCGGCCACGGCGGAGGCCACGACCTCGTCGGGCGCCCGCGTCGGGGCGTTGCGCTCGGGCATCGCGAAGCCGGCGCGCGCCGGGACGTCGTCGAGCGGCCGCCAACCCTGCATCGCGACGCGGGCCGTCGCGGCCAGCGGTTCAGGCCTGGCCGGCCGGTGACTCGCGGGTACCGGGCCGGGCGCGGGTGCCTGCCCGGCCACCGGCGCCTGGCTGGGCACGGCCAGGCCGACTCCGGCCAGGCGGGCGACCTCCGCCGGCAGGGTCAGCACGAAGCGGGCCGGTCGGCCGGCGGCGGGCCGGCCGACCGTGCTGAGCCAGCCGAGCTCGCGCAGCTTGGCGAGCTGACGCTGGACATGCGTGCGGCTGTACCCGGTCTGCTCCACGAGGACGGGCAGCCCGGGCGCGCAGAAGGCCGCGCCAGCCGGCAGGTCGGGGTCGGTGCCGTCCGCCGGCTGCACGTGGCTGGACAGGACAAGGGCGACCAGCTTGGTCGCGCGGGGCAGCCCGGCCTGGGCCACGGTGCGATGCCAGCCGACGTTGTCGGCGACGAGGTGGTCGGCGGAGGGCGTCGAGACCAGCACCAGGACCCCTGGAAGGGACAGCTGGCGCATCGTCTCGTCGGTCCTGACGGTCTGGCCGGTCTCCACGGTGCGTCGCCTCCTTCCTGCGGGTCTGCTCGTGCTCCGCGTGGTCGCTCGCCGGCGGCCGACGGTGGGTCGGGCTCGGCGTCGCGTCGCGGGTCACGAAGCGGGTGGACGGTCTGGGCCGTCGGTCTCGGGTGCTGGCCCGCCGCGGGCCGTTCGTGCTCGGGCGGTCGGCCGGTCAAGGGTGGTGCGCTCGTCGCGGATGGTTCTCGGCAGGCCGTCGCCGGGTATGGCGAGGCCGGCCTTCGCTATGCCGGTTCAGGCACGTTACCCCCTGCCGGCGAAGGGGTAAGGGGCTCGCGGCCAAGGGGCACACACCACGGCAACATGCCTGTGCGCGCGCACAACAAGCTCCTTACCAGCACTTATGCCTCTCTTCGGTCGAGTGATGCGAGTTCCAGCAGTCGTCCGAGCCAGTGCCGGATCGACGTGCATCGACGTCGCGAAACGCCGACCCTCTCGCAGCCCACCCGGCCGCAATCTGACACCTACGTCAGGCCGCGCCAGCACTCCCGAAAACCGTCCGGCCGGGCGGCGGGACCACAGAGGATGATGATCGCCAACGGCGCCTCCACTCGAAGGTGACGGAGCCCGTCGGTAACGTTGGGTCATGTCCGCCGACGAGGCGCAACGAGTCGATCCGCCCCGGGCCGAGCCGCTTCCAGCCGTCGACACGCCACGGGACCCGGCGGCCGAGGCCCGCACCGAGGAGGACCCCGCGGCCGCCGTACGCGGGCTCGTCCAGGCGCTCGCGGCGGCACCGGTCCAGCGGCACTGGCTCGACCAGACGTCCTGGGTCGACGTCGGCCGCGGCTGGCTGCCGGGCGCCGAGGAGCTCTACCAGCACGTCCGCGACACCGCGCCGTGGCACGAGGGCGCCATGTGGCGCTACGAGAAGTACGTCGTCCCGCCGCGGCTTTCCGCCTGGTACCCACCGGGCAAACCGCCGCCGTACCCGCAGCTGTCGGCCGCCCACCTCGCGCTGCGCCGCCGCTACGGCATCTCCTTCGACGGCTACGGCCTGTCCTACTACCGCGACGGCGCCGACTCGGTGGCGATGCACCGGGACAAGGAGCTGCGCTGGCTGGACGACACCGTGATCGCGATCCTGACGCTCGGCGCCCGCCGGCCCTGGACCGTCAAGCCGGCCCGGCTGCCCTCCGGCCGCCGCATCCTGAACGACGCGACCGACACGACCGGCCTGCTCGACCTCGCGCCCGGCCCAGGCGACCTGCTTGTCCTCGGCGGCCGGGCGCAGCGCGACTGGCTACACGGAGTACCCAAGGTGACCGGCCACGTCGGCGGCCGGATCTCGGTCCAGTGGCGCTGGACGAGCCGCACCGGCCAGCCGGAGCAGGGCCCCGGCTACATGGCGTCCCGCCACTTCGGCCGCTAGCCGAGAACAACGGCCGGCCGACCGAGCCGGCCGGACGGGTGCGTCCCGCGGTGCCGTCGGCGGGCGCCGGAACCAAGGTGACGGACCGCGCGAGCGCGCGCGACCCCTCGCCGGACCCGTCGACATCGAACACGAATCGAACTAACGTTCGGGCCGGTGCGGTGACGACCGGTCGCCACCACCCCCAGGAGCTCGACTTGTGTGACCGACATCACAAAACAACGGACGCTCGGTTTCTGGTCAGCGCGGTGGCGTCAGGCTGACGGCCACCAGGCCAGGACGCAGGTCGTCCCAGCGATACCAGGCGGTCAGCTCTCCTCCGACGTGCTCCCACGGGTTGCGCAGCAGCACCCTTCCGCCGGTCACGTCGACCGCCAGCACCGTGTACGCGTGCCGGCGGACCAGGCCACTGTCCACCCGGGGCGCCTCGCCGCCGGTCGAGACGATCACGACGTCTCCGGCGGCCAGCCGCGCCGCCAACTCGCCGGTCGACACCTCGCCAGGCCGGAGCGTCCGGTGCGGCCGGCCGGTCAGGTCGCTGGTCGCGACGCCTGGATCGCCACCGTTGATCGAGTCGTAGCCGCCGTGCGCCCGGGCGTAGGCCTTCTCGTAAACGGCCGCCCACAGCTCGGGCCGGCCGTTGACGTCGTAGGCCGCCATCCCGGTCCGCGCCGGTCGGCCTCCCGCGTCCCCCGAGCCGTCAGCGGAGGCAAGGCCGGGCAGGTCGCGGGTGACGGTGACGGGGAAGGCCCGGCCGTCGCGGTACAGCGTGACGGTGAACGTGCCGTTGGCGTTCTCCCGGATGCCGTCGGCCAGCAGAGCCGGGCGTTGGCGGGCCAGGCCGACGAGCGCGGCCGCGAGGTAGCAGTCGTCGACGCCGCCCTGGCCGACGTCGGAGGAGGAGATCCCGTCGCGGACCACCGCGTCGGTCCGGTCGGCGTCGGCCCCGTCCCTGCCGGGGGCGCCGCCGCGCTGGCCGCCGGCGCCCGGCGCGGCGGGCTCGAGGTCCGGCAGCAGCCGGACGAGCTCGTCGAGCATCGCCGCCGGCGCACTGGCCAGCAGCAGGTCCGGCACCGCCGTCAGCGCGGTCAGCTCGGCCCGGGTCCGCGCCACCAGCCGCTTCCTCAGCCGGGTCACCGCGGCCGCGAACACCGCCAGCGGCGCGCCGCGCAACCGGCTGATCACCGCCTCGCGGGCCGCCGGCGACAGCGCGGCCAGCCGCCGGCCCACCTCGCGCACCTCGCCGGCCGACAACGCCTTCGGCTCCGTCCCGATCAGGGCCACCAGACCGGCGGCCACGGACCTGATCTGGCCGAGGCTCGGTGGCGGGGCGTCGTCGAACCAGGCCCGCTGGTCGATGAGCACCCCGCCGGCACGCACGGCGTCCTCGGCCGCGGCGAAGTGCGCCATCCGCCGGTCGAGCGACGCGGCCAGCCGGGGACCGTCGACGGCGATGACGTGCGCGCCGAGCCTGAGCACGTCGGTGGTCGCCGCCAGCCCGGCGACCCGGAACGTCTCCGGCGGCCGGACCGCGGCGGCGGCCCCGACGGCGCCGCCGAGGCCGTCGCCGGTGCTGGCGACGAGCTCGGTCAGGGCGAGGGCGGCGGCACGCAGGGCCTGGTCCTCGGTCGCGTCGACGGCGCCGGCGAGCCGGGCCGCGGCGGTGCCGGCGGCGCGCAGGCTCCCCGCGAGGGCGCCCAGCTGGCCCGCGTCGAACCAGACCGGGCCGTCGCCGCCCACGTCCCCGCCGGGCGGGTCCGCCGGGTCGGCACGGTCACTGAGCCCGGCGCCGAGGGCGCGGACCAGCGCCAGGTCGGGGTCATCCCAGCCACGCGGCATCGCGGGCACCACCACGGTGGGCGCCACGACGGACCCCTCAGCCGAGTTGGGATCCCCGACGACGCCGGGACCGCCGACCCGGCCGCCGGTCGAGCCTGCGGTGACGGCCCTGGTCGCGGCGTCGAGGACGTCCGCGACCCGGGAGTACCAGCCCGACCGGATCACCAGCACGCCGGCACCAGCCGTCAGCGCCTGCTGCCAGGCATCGACCCGGGCGGTCGAACGCCGTTGCCACGGGGAGGACCAGGTGTCGGTCGTGTTGAGCTCCGCCACCGGCTCCAGCAGGGTGGACGTCGTCACGGCCAGGCGGCGCAGCGCCAGCGACGCGTCTCGCAGCCGCGCGGCGGCGGAGCCGACCACGGCCGGCAGCCGCGCGGCCTGGTCGTCGGCATGGTCCCGGTCCCGCGCCATCGGACTCCCCGCAGCCGTTTCTTCCCGCGTGGATCAAGGTAGGGCCGCCGGAGGCCACCGTCACCCGGGACCTTGATCGGGAACGGTCCACAAGGGAGGCCCGGGTGGGCGAGTTGCGTTAGCTTGGGCGGGGTAGCTGTCGCCCGCCCTGACCGTCACCCGCCTTGACTGTCAGAGTCGGCGCCCGGGCAACGCGCGGGCGGCGTGCCCGCAGGTGCGCTCCAACGACACGTGCACCTGACCGACAACCGCGGCGGGAACGACCGCCCGCGTACCACCCGTCGAAGGAGCCCCCCGTGCCCGAGGCTGTCATCGTCGCCACCGCCCGGTCCCCGATCGGCCGCGCGTTCAAGGGATCGCTGAAGGACCTGCACCCCGACGACCTCGCGGCCACCATCGTGCGGGCCGTCCTCGACAAGGTCCCGGCGCTCGACCCGACGACCATCGACGACCTGATGCTCGGCTGCGCCCAGCCGGCCGGCGAGCAGGGCTTCAACATGGCCCGGGCGGTCGCCGTCCAGCTCGGGTTCGACTTCCTGCCCGGCACGACGGTGAACCGCTACTGCTCCTCGTCGCTGCAGACCACGCGGATGGCCTTCCACGCGATCAAGGCTGGCGAGGGCGACACGTTCATCTCCGCCGGGGTCGAGATGGTCAGCCGCTTCGGCAAGGGCAGCGCCGACAACCTGCCCGACACGCACAACCCGCGCTACGCCGACGCCGAGGCGCGCACCAAGGCCCGGGCCGAGGCCGGCGCTCCGGTCTGGACTGACCCGCACGAGGCCGGCCTGCTGCCCGACATCTACATCGCCATGGGCCAGACCGCCGAGAACGTCGTCCAGTACACCGGCCTGACCAGGGCCGATCAGGACGAGTTCGCGCTGCGCTCGCAGCAGAACGCCGCCAAGGCGATCGCCGACGGCTTCTTCGAGCGCGAGATCACCCCGGTCACCCTGCCGGACGGCACGGTCGTGTCGACCGACGACGGCCCGCGGCCGAGTACCACGCTGGAGGCGCTGGCCGCGCTCAAGCCGGTCTTCCGGCCCGACGGTTCGGTGACCGCCGGCAACGCCTGCCCCCTGAACGACGGCGCCGCCGCGGTCGTGGTCATGAGTGACACCCGGGCCCGCGAGCTGGGCCTGACCCCGCTCGCCCGGATCATCGCCACGGGCGTCACCGGCCTGTCCCCCGAGATCATGGGCCTCGGCCCGATCGGCGCGGTCCGCCAGGTGCTCGGCCGGGCCGGCATGACGATCGACGACGTCGACCTGGTCGAGATCAACGAGGCGTTCGCGGCCCAGGTGGTCCCGTCGGCCCGCGAGCTGAACATCGACTTCGACAAGCTGAACGTGCACGGCGGCGGGATCGCGCTCGGCCACCCGTTCGGCTCGACCGGAGCCCGCATCCTGACCACCCTGCTCAACGGCCTGCGCACCAGGGACAAGACCATCGGCCTGGAGACCATGTGCGTCGGGGGCGGCCAGGGCATGGCCATGCTGGTCGAGCGCCTCAGCTAGCCGCCGGCCCCGGCGAGGTCACCCCTCCCGCATGATCGCCGTTTTCGCCCTCAAATGGTCACAAAATCGCGACGGTTGCGGCCGCGCGAGGGCGAAAACCCCGATCTTGCTGGTCTCGGACCTGGCCGCCCCGTCAGATGCGGCGCTAGGCGCCGGCCCTGCCCTGGCGGCGGGCCCTCCCCGCACGCGGATCGCCGCCCGTGGACTGGGGTTAGCGGGCAGGAGGAGGGGACAGGTTACCCAGGGACGACCAGCTATCGACGATGGGTGATCAGCTGAGGGGGCAGCGATGCATGCGACCGCAGGAGACCGGGTCTGCGTCCGCAGCCGGACGGTAGGCCAGGCAGAGCGACACGGTGTGGTGCT
The DNA here is from genome assembly GCF_000166135.1 of Pseudofrankia inefficax. NCBI lineage: Bacteria > Bacillati > Actinomycetota > Actinomycetes > Frankiales > Frankiaceae > Pseudofrankia > Pseudofrankia inefficax. The sequence goes on along the minus strand of NC_014666.1, from coordinate 77,684 downwards.
GGAGGTACGCGGCAAGCCGGACGGACCGCCCTACCTGATCCGCTGGGACGACGGCCACGAAGGCCTCTGCTTCCCGAGCGCCGACTCCGTCCTCGAGATATTCGCCAAGCAGCACACCTAACCCGCCCAGCAAGAACCGCCGGACCGCACCGCGGACGCGAAGATCCACCGCACCGGCGGAACGCGGGGATCCACCGCACCAAGATCAGGCATCGCTTCCCCTGCGCAGACGCCGATCAGCCGGCTAGCTAGCCAAGCCGCCGCACCTTGATCGATAACTGCGCAGGAATAAAGACAGCAAATCGGGGCAGCCGACGCCACCCTGCCTGCGCATCTAGCGATCAAGGCCTCATTGATCATCGGATGCGCAGGGGATCTGGTGCGCGGCGAGTGCGCCTGGCCTCGACGATCAGGTGAAGCGGTGGCCGTGGCCGGGGGTAGGCGAAAACGGCGAGGGCCGCTCCCGCGGGAGCGGCCCTCGTCGTTACCCGTTCTGCGTGAGCGACACCGACCGGCGTCTGGTCGACTCAGTAGCGGTAGTGGTCCGCCTTGTACGGGCCCTCGACGGCGACGCCGATGTACTCGGCCTGCGCCTTGGAGAGGGTGGTGAGCTTGACCCCGAGCGCGTCGAGGTGCAGGCGGGCGACCTTCTCGTCGAGGTGCTTCGGCAGCGTGTAGACGCCGGTCGGGTACTCGTCGGTCTTGGTGAACAGCTCGATCTGGGCGATCACCTGGTTGGTGAAGCTGTTCGACATGACGAAGCTCGGGTGGCCGGTGGCGCAGCCGAGGTTCATCAGGCGGCCCTCGGCCAGCACCAGGATCGAGTGGCCGTCCGGGAAGACCCACTCGTCGACCTGCGGCTTGATGTTGATCTTCTCGATGCCGGAGACGCGAGCGAGGCCGGCCATGTCGATCTCGTTGTCGAAGTGGCCGATGTTCGAGACGATCGCCTGGTGCTTCATCGCGCCCATGTGGTCGGCCGTGATGATGTTGAAGTTGCCGGTGGTCGTCACGAAGATGTCGGCGATCCCGACGACGTCCTCCAGCGTGGTGACCTGGAAACCGTCCATCGCCGCCTGCAGGGCGCAGATCGGGTCGATCTCGGTGACGATGACGCGGGCGCCCTGGCCGCGCAGCGCGTCCGCGCAGCCCTTGCCGACGTCGCCGTAGCCGCAGACGACCGCGACCTTGCCGCCGATCAGCACGTCGGTGGCCCGGTTCAGACCGTCGATCACCGAGTGGCGGCAGCCGTACTTGTTGTCGAACTTGCTCTTGGTGACCGAGTCGTTGACGTTGATCGCCGGGAAGAGCAGGTTGCCGCCCTTGTGCATCTCGTACAGCCGGTGCACACCGGTGGTGGTCTCCTCGGTGACACCCTTGATCGACTCGGCGGCCGCGGTCCACCGGCCCGGCTTCGCCGCGATCGTGGTGCGCAGGGTCTCCAGGACGATCGCGTACTCCTCGGAGTCCGACGCGTCGGTCGCCGGGACGGCGCCCGCCTTCTCGAACTCGGCGCCCTTGTGGACGAGGAGGGTCGCGTCACCACCGTCGTCGAGGATCATGTTCGGCGCGCCGCCGTCCGGCCAGGCCAGCGCCTGGTCCGTGCACCACCAGTACTCCTCCAGCGTCTCGCCCTTCCAGGCGAAGACCGGGACGCCCTGCGGGTCGTCCTTGGTGCCGTTCGGGCCGACGACCACCGCGGCGGCGGCGTGGTCCTGCGTCGAGAAGATGTTGCAGGAGACCCAGCGGACGTCGGCGCCGAGCGCGACGAGGGTCTCGATCAGCACGGCGGTCTGGATCGTCATGTGCAGCGAGCCCATGATCCGCGCGCCCTTCAGCGGCTGGCTCGCGGCATACTCGGCACGGGTCGCCATCAGGCCCGGCATCTCGTGCTCGGCCAGCCGGATCTCCTTGCGACCGAACTCGGCCAGCGCAAGGTCAGCGACCTTGAAGTCGAAGCTCATCTCTCTCCTTCGGCGCTCCGCGCGCGCTCCTGAGACCTTTTTGACCCTGGTCCGAATGAAGACCTTTGTGACCACAGCCCGAGGCCCGAGCGAGGGATTCATAGCCCGTGCCGTATGGCGTCACGGTACGGCACTCGGCAGCGCGCGGCGGCGACCGGCCCCATAGTCGGGACCGGCCGCCGGCCGCGATTTTCCCCGCTCTAGCAGGGCCTTCCGTGTCTGAGGCCGCGGTGAAACTTGACGCGAACTGGTCAGGAACCGGTGGAGCCGACGCCCGGTCGGCGCCCGGTCCGCGCCTTCACCGCGGCCACCGACCCGCCTTCGGGCGCGGGCGTCGCTACGCCACGCTGCTGCCGGTCGGCGTGTCCGCCGGGGAGGCGGACCGGCCGGCTGCCGCGTCACCGGCCCCGCCCTGCGGGCGGTACACCCAGCCGCGCTCGTCCGCCCACACCAGCAGCGGCGGAAGCACGACCAGCGCCGAGAGCAGCGCGACCGCGACGTTGAGCGCGACGATCAGGCCGAAGTCGCGCAGCAGCGGCAGCGGACTGAACGCCAGCACCAGGATGCCGACGACGGCCGCAGCGGCCGACACGAGGAAGGCCCGACCGGTACGCGCCGCCGCCTCGTCGACGGCGGCCCGCGGCGCCAGGCCGAGCGCCCGTTCCTCCAGATGCCGCTGGACGATCAGGGTGGTGAACTCGGTGCACAGCGCGATGACCAGCGGACCGCTCACGGCCGTCAGCGGGGACAGCTCCAGGCCCGACCCCCGCGCGATCAGCGACGTCAGCCCGACCGCGATCAGTACCGGAACCACCGACAGCAGCGCCTTCGCGAGGCTCAGGTACCGCAGCAGCAGGACCAGGAAGACGCCGATCAGCGCGTAGTAGGTGAGCAGCGCCCGGTTGTGCCCGATGTTGTCCAGCAGGCTGGTGCCGACGACGGCGAGGCCCGACGGCGTGGCCCGCACCCCGGCCGGCGGCTGCACGGTCGCGCGGATGTCCTTCACGACCACGGCGCGCTGCACCAGCGAGCTCGGGCCGGTCTGGAAGATCAGGTTCATCGCGCCGGCGGTCCCGCCCGGCGAACTGAGGTTGACCGTGCTGCTGCGGATCGCGGCCGGAGCGACCGCGTAGGCGGCCCGCACGTCGTCGCCGGTCGGCGGCACCATCTTCGCGCCCGGAACGTCGAGCAGGTAGCCGACGGTCGTGACGAGGCTGGAGGCGTTGGTCAGGACGTCGGGGTGCTTCGCGATCTGATCACGAGCGACGGTGTTCACGAACGCGGCGGTCTTGTCGTCGAAGAGGTTGTCCGCCTGGATGTAGACGCCCAGCTCGCTGGTGGTGCCGGCGTGGTCGCCCAGGTAGTCGAGATCCTTGATGACCTGGCTGTTCTGGTTGACCCACTTCTGCGGGTCGGTCTGGATCTTCTGACCGCCCTCGACGAACGCCCCGCCGACGAAGACCGCGATCGCGATCACGACCAGCGGGAGCGCGGCGACGCGCGGCAGCGACCCGAGCGTGACGGTCGCCCGCCCGAGCGGTCCGCGGGTGTAGTCCTTCGGCTGGGTGGGCCGCTTGTCCTCCCGCCACGCCAGCGTCGCGGACGTCAGCAGCACGGTCGCGAGCACGATGACCGGCAGGCCGATGGCCAGCAGCACGCCGAAGTCACGGATCATCGGCGTGGCGTTGAACTCCAGCGCGAGGAACGCGACCACGGCCGCCACGGTGGCCAGCAGCAGCGCGGGCATCAGGTTGCGCAGCGTCGCCGCGACCGGATTGTCGGCCCGATCGAGCTGTGCCTCCTCCTCGACCCGGCTGTGTAGCTGGACCGCGAAGTCGATGCCGACGCCGAGCAGCACCGGTAGGCCGGCGATCGTGACGACGTTCAGATGGATGCCGAGGTAGCCGGCGAGGCCGAATGCCCAGATCAGGCCGACCACGACGACCCCGAGCGGCAGCAGCCGCCAGCGCACCGCGAACGCGACCAGCAGCAGGCCGACCATGAGAGCCAGGGCGATGGCGCCGAGGGTCAGGAAGCCGCCGCGCAGGTAGTCGTTGATGTCCTTGAGCAACACCGACGCACCGGTCGTGACGACGTGCGCGTTCTCGAAGTGCTGCTTGGCCATCGCCTCCTGGACCAGGCTCGCCGCCGCGCCCTCGTCCTTGATCGAGGCGTTGCCCTCCAGGCGGACCACCATCTGCGCGTTGGTGCGGTTCGGGAAGAACGGCACCAACGCCTCGCGGACCTTGCCGCTGTTGTCGTAGAGCAGGAAGTTGTCCCAGGCCGGGGAGCCGATCGTCTGCTGCGCTGGCGGGATCGCGTTGACCCGGCCCAGGGTCTTGATCGCGTCCTGGAGTCGGGTCGCCTGCGACGTCGGGTCCGTGTCGCGCTGCTGCGCGGACAGCAGCATCTTGGCGGCCGGGCTGTTGATCGGGTTGCCGTCCGGGCTGCTGACCAGGTTGTGGGTGAACTGCAGCGCGGTGACCGGGGTGACGACGGCAACGATCCGCTTGTCGGCCTCAAGCTCCTTGGTGACCGCCGCGAACGCCTTGAGGTTGTTCGGGGTGAACAGGTCGGTGAGGTTCTTGCCCGGGTCGACCGTGAAGTCCGTGATCATCGACTCGCCGCCGAACAGCGACTGGTAGGCGTGGTTGTCCTTCGCCACCTGCGAGTTCGAGTTCAGGTAGTTGCTCTGGTCCGTACTGAACTTCAGCTGGGAGATGCCGAAGCCCAGCCCCACCGTCAGCACGAGCGCGATGACCGCGACGATGCCACCGCGCTGACCCGCCAGCCGGGCGGCCGACGTCCAGAAGGCTCCGGACCGACCGCCGGGCGTGGGATCACGCGACTCGGAGGGACCTGGGGGTGTGGACACGAGCAGACTCCCGGCGGGGTTCGGTGGGCAGCGGGGTTCGGTGGGGCGGCGGTGGCTGCCCGGCTGGTTACTGGTGAGTTAGGTAACAGGTCCCAAGCTGTATAGCCCAAGTCTCACGCAGATGCGCAGTCCTCCCGGGACAGCGGCCGCAACAAATCTTCAAGGCGCGAGAAACGTCACGCTCGGCAATCACTCTTACTCGCTCAGTAGATCCTTGGTGAAGTGGATCTCGGTCGTGTTGGAGAGATCATGGAGGTCGCGGGTCCGCCCGGCGCCGCGGTAACCCAACCGCTCGTAGAGCCGGTGCGCGTCCGAGAAGCGGGTGTCGGACCACAGCTCGACCACCTGGGCGTCCCGGCGCCGAGCCTCCCGCTCCACCAGGAAGACGAGGGCCTGACCGAGCCCGCGCCGCCGGGCGCTCGCCGCGACGTAGAGCGACTTCAGCTCGACCCGGCCGGGCGCGGTCTCGCGCACCGCGACGCTGGCGGCGAGCACGCCAGGCCGCCCGGCGTCCTCGTCCTCGACGGCCCTGTCCTCGACGACCCACATGCGGCCGCGGTAGCGGGCGGGATCCAGGTCTCCGGTGTACGCCGTCGCCGGGGCACGCATCCACGGCTCCTCGCCGTCGACATCGAGGACGCAGCCCGGGTACTCGGCCCAGACCGCGCCGATCAGCCGCTGCACCGCCGGCCCGTCGTCGTCCCGGACCGGCCGCAGCCCCGGCAGGATCGACCGGCGCATCCAGACGTGATCGATGCCGGCGGTCCGGTCGGGCGGCCCGAAGGTCTCGTAGCCGAGGCCGAGGTAGAGCCCGGCCACGGCCGCCTGCGCGTGCAGGCGGATGCCGGTGAGGCCACGCTCGGCCGCGCGGCGCTCCAGCGCGATCGTCACCGCCCTGGCCAGCCCACGACCACGCGCGTCCGGCCGGACCGCGACCCGCCCGATGACCCCGACGGACTCGCCGAAGCGGTTGGCGACCGGACCGTCCGGCACCGGCCCGACCGGCGCCGGACCCAGGTCGAGATCGGGAATGGCGGCCGGGTCCAGCAGGCGGGCGGTCGCGAGCGCCTCGCCGGCCTCATCCCAGACGACGGCGTGGTCGGCGGCGAGGTCCGCCGCGTCGTGCTCAAGCTCGGCCGGGACGCCCTGCTCCTCGACGAAGACGGCCGTCCGCAGCGCCCGCGCCGCCGCTGGGGGCGGGCCGGGCAGCACGACGACGCGCGGCGCTCCGCCGTCGTCGCCCCCGCCGCTCTCGGTACGCGGACCTGGACGAGCCGACACAACCATGGGCCGGAGTCTAGAAAGCGGACGGCCGGTCGGGACGGCGCCTGACCGGCCTGCCGTGCCCCGCGCCCGCCGCGCTCCGGCCGCCCCAACCCTGCCGGACCGGCACTTCAGGGCCGCCTCACCGACGGCCCCGACACGCGGTTCATCCGGGCCCGATGACCCGGCGTGACAGAGGACACAGAGAATGAGAGTCGCAAGACGCGCTTTTCTGGCAAGGCCGGCGACAGCATCGTCTCCTGACCGGCCCGGCAAGGCGGCAGAAATGAGCCTCTCCCGCCGCCACCCCGGACGCGGCCCGAGGTCACCTGGGACCGCGTGAATGGCGGAGGCTCTCCGGCAAAACAGGGGTCAGAAATGGACATAATGGGCAACTTCCGCGCGCACGACGCGGGCGCCGGCAGCCTCGGGTTGACGGCCCGGACCGGCCGTCGGGGGCGGTGACATGGCCGCCACCCGTTATCCGTCGGCCACCTGGCGCCCCGTCGTCAACACGTCCGGCACCATGATCGAGCCAACGCGGGGCCTCATCCCGCACGTCCAGCAGGGCAACGGCTCGCTCTACGGCATGTTCAACACCCCGAGCACCCAGGTCTCCAGCCATCTGTGGCTGTCCAAGGGCGGCGGCTGGGAACAGTACGTCGACCTCGCCGACAAGGCCTGGGCCGAGGCGGCCGGCAACCCGTACTGGATCTCGGTGGAGTGCGAGGGCTTCGACACCGAGGACTACTCGCCGATCCAGGTCCAGCGGCTCGCCGAGTTCTACGCCTGGGGCATGACCGAGTTCGGCTGGAAAGCCGAGATCACCGACAGCGTCGACGGGTACGGCATCGGGACGCACCGGATGGGCGGCACAGCCTGGGGCGGCCATTCCTGCCCCGGCGACATCCGCGCCAACCGGCGCCAGGACGTCCTCTCGGCCGCGCTGGCGCTGAACGGCACCCCGCCGCCCACGCCCAACCCGTCCCAGGCCCAGCAGCGCTACGTCAACATGCCGACGCTGCGCAGCGGCAGCAAGGGCTCGGCCGTCGTCACGCTGCAGAACGCGCTGAACATCATCTTCGGCCACGAGGCTCCGACCGGCGACCCGAACCGGCTCGTCCCGGACGGCAGCTTCGGCCCGGCGACCCTCGCCCGGGTCGGTTCGCTGCAGCGGCTGAACTCGCCGTACTACGGCCCGATCGGGGTCGACGGCGTCGTCGGCCGGCAGACCTGGCTGAAGATCGGCTACATCCTCACCGGCATGAACCGCTCGGTCTGAGGCATCGACGCCTGGCGGGCACACGGCACCTCCGACGCCGAACCGGACGCGGCGCACTCGGCGGGCTGCCGTGCGCCCGGCGCGCCGCGGCGGCCGGTGAAATTCGAGTCCTTCTGACCGATACCCGGTCAGGCCGCGCTCGACGTGATCACGGGCCAGCATTTTGAACGCCGTTCCGCGGGCACCGGTGACGTTGATTTCCCGGCGGGTCGGCCCATGGGTCACCAATCGGACTGTCCGCCTTCTTTTTTCCACCGGTAAGTCCTCACCAGAGTTCGTTTTCCATTTGCCAGCGGGGCGCGCGCCTCGTTCTGCCCGGGCCGGCTGGCGGCATTGATCTGCACAACCATGGCGACCTCGGGCCACGGTCGGTGACAGCGGGCAGAAGGGACACTAAATTCTGGGCCGACGCCGGTGGAGCAATCACGGGCGAGCGGCCGACTCCCGATCTCGCCGTCGGGCCGTGACCGGCCCCGATCGTGGATGGAGCATCACGTGACTGGTACGAAGGACCTCTACACGTCGGGGGAATATCTGGGCCTGAACCCGGGCCGGCACGACGGCGACGGTGCCTGGAAAGCACTCCAGATTGCCCGGATACTGGAGCGGAACAACCTGCGCCCAAACTCCGTCTGCGATGTCGGCTGCGGCACCGGAAGGGTGCTGCGCGAGTTGTCGCACCATCTTCCTGGAACACCCCGGATGGTCGGTTTCGACATCGCGGCGGCGCCGCTAGGGCTCAATGAGGACACCGGCGAGGGTGTCGAGCTCGTCACTGGCGACGCACGTGCGTCGGACGAGTATTTCGACCTGCTGATGATGGTCGACGTCTTTGAGCACGTCGAGGACTATCTCGGATTCCTGCGAAGCTTCCGCGACCGCGCGGGTGTCTTCGTCTTCCACATACCGCTGGACATGTCGGTGCAGACGGTGCTGCGGGCGAAGCCACTGCTGGGCGCGCGCCGCGGCGTCGGCCACCTGCACTACTTCAGCCGCGAGACCGCGCTCGCCACGCTGGCGGACGCCGGCTACCGGGTGATCGACGAGGCCTACACCCGCGGTGGCGTCGAGCTCGCCGTCTCGGGCCGGCGCCGGGTCGCCCGGGTGCCCCGCCAGGTCGCCCACCGGCTGAACCCCGACCTGGCGGCCCGGGTGCTCGGCGGCTCCTCCCTGCTGGTCCTGGCGGAGGGCGCCTGACCAGGCCTACGCCTGACCAGGCCTAGGAGTTCAGGTAGGCCAAGACCGCGAGAACCCGGCGGTTGTCGTCCGCGGAAGGCGGCAGGCTCAGCTTCGCGAAGATGTTGTTCGTGTGCTTGCCGACCGCCTTCTCGGTGATGAACAGCCGGCCGGCGATGGCCGCGTTCGACCGTCCCTCGGCCATCAGCCCGAGCACCTCGCGCTCGCGGGCCGTCAGCGCCTGCAGCGGCTGGTCCCGGGATCGCCTGGTCAGTAGCTCGGCCACGACCTCCGGGTCCATCGCGGATCCGCCAGCCGCGACCCGGCGCACCGAGTCCACGAACTGGCCGACGTCGCCGACCCGGTCCTTGAGCAGGTAGCCGACCCCGCCGCCGGGGCTCGAGAGCAGCTCGCGGGCATAGACCGGCTGGACGTCCTGGGACAGGACCAGTACCGGCAGCCCCGGGACCTGGCCGCGGGCCTCGATCGCGGCCAGCAGGCCCTCGTCGGTGAACGTCGGCGGCAGCCGGACGTCCACGACGGCGACGTCCGGCCGGTGGGTGACCAGCGCGCGCAGCAGCGCCGGCCCGTTGTCGACGGACTCGACCACCTCGAAGTCGAAGGCCGTCAGCAGCCTGATCAGTCCATCCCGCAGCAGAGCCAGATCCTCAGCAAGCACCACACGCACCCGCCTAGCCTGTCACCCCGCCCATCCGGCCGTCGATCAGGCCAGATTGACCGCTTTCGACCGAGCCAGCCATCCTGGCAGCCACGACGGCGGTGCGGGAGGCGCGTTGACGAACCAGCAGGCCACGGGCGGCGACGGGTCGGCAAGCCGGTGGGGAGCGCTGGCGAGCTACGCGGCGATCGCCGCCTGCACCCAGCTGCTCTGGCTGACGTTCGCGCCGATCACCACCGACGCGGCCCAGCACTACGGCGTCTCCGAGGGCGCGATCGGCTGGCTGGCGAACGTGTTCCCGCTGCTGTACGTCGTGCTGGGGATTCCCGCCGGCCGGCTGCTCGACCGGTCGATGCGGACATGGCTGGCTGTCGGCGCTGTGCTCACCGCGGCCGGTGGCCTCGTCCGGCTGGCCGGCGGCGGGTTCGGCGTCGCGATCGCCGGCCAGTTGCTGGTCGCCGTCGCCCAGCCGCTGGTGCTGAACGCGGTCACGGCGCTGGCCGGCGGCTACCTCGCCCACCGGCACCGGGCCGCGGGGATCGCGCTCGGCTCGGCCTCCCTGTTCGTCGGCATGATCGCCGCGTTCGTGCTCGGTGCCGCGGTCGGCGCCAGCCGGATGACGGCGCTGCTCGCCGTCCAGGCCGCGCTCACCGTGGTCGCGACGGTGGCCGTGCTGTTCGCGTTGCGCCGCCCGGGACCGTTCGCCGCCGCCGCCGGCGCCGGCGCCGTTGCCGGGGACGGCGAGCTCGTCCCCGGCGAGGCGGCCGCGCGCGGCGCGGTCCGGCGGCTGTGGGCCGACGAGGTCGTCCGCCGGCTGGTCACGATCGTCACGCTTGGCTTCGGCGTGTTCATCGCGCTGACGACCTGGCTGCAGGCCCTGCTCAAGCCGGCCGGAGTCTCCACCGGCGTGGCCGGGGCGCTCCTGATCGGGATGGTGGCCGCCGGCACGGCCGGCTCCGCCGTACTGCCGGCCTGGGCCGCCCGGCGCGGTCGGCGCACGGAGGTGATCCGGCTGTCGGTCGGGGTGACGGTGGTCGGCTGCGCCGTGCTGGCCGTCGCTCCCGGCGTGACGACGGCCGCGGTCGCGGTCTGCCTGATGGGGCTGCTGCTGCTCGCCGACCTGCCGATCCTGCTGGAGGTCGCCGAGAACCGCCCGGGTGGCGACGTGGCGACCCTCGCCGCCCTGGTCTGGCTCGCCGGCAACGCGGGCGGCGTCGTGGTGTCGCTCGCGGTCCAGGGCCTGCTGCACCATCCGGCCGCCGCCTTCGCCCTGCTCGCCGTCGTCCTGCTGGCCGGGGTCCCGGTGCTGCGGACCCGCTGGCTCGACGCCCCGCCCGGCGGCGACGCCTCGCCCGCCGCTGCCGCTGCCGCCGCCGTCGGCGAGGCCGTCTGACGTGCGCGTCGACCCGTCAGACGAAGGCTCGTCTCAGCCTCCGCTGGTGGCGGCAGCGGCGGCCGCGTCGGCCTTCTGGTCACGGACGACCTTGCGCAGCGCCTCGCCGACCGGCCCGAGGTCCGCCACGAGCTCGCGCGCCCGGTCCCGGTGGGCGCGCCGCTCCCGCCTGGAGAACAGGACGCCCATCTCGGCGAGCACGCCGAGGGCGGCGAGCTGGCGGTCGCGGTCGGCGACCCGGGCGGCCGGCGCCGCGCCTACCAACGTCTGACGCACGTCGCCGATCAGCTTCCGGACCAGCCTGGTGTCGCGCACGGTCACGCTCGTGCGCGGGATCAGCCCGATCACCCGGTACCGGTCGACGCGTAGCCAGCGACCCGCCTCCAGGTAGTCGCGGGCGCACCGGGTCGTGACCCGGTTGTCCTTCGCGATCCAGTGCCGCAGGGACCGATGGCGCCCCGAGCCCTCGATCTGGTCGAGCACCCGCGTCAGGATCGGATCGTCGGGAAGCATGGCCACGCCGGGCCCGGCCGCCACCGCCGGGCGCCGCTCAGGGGCGACCGGCACGACCTTTCCGTCGGCCACGGCGACCCGCCCGCGCCGTTCCAGCTCCAGCACGGCGGCCGCGCGCAGGCCGGGGCCCAGGTAGCCGGACCTGTGCCGGCCGGCCATCCGTTCGCTCTCGGGGTTGTAGGTCAGCAGGTACAGCTGGGCCGGCAGTGAGTCGGGCAGCTCCACGGCCTGCTCCTCTCGGACACGAGGTCCGGGCCACGGGATGGTCCGGCCGTTCAGGGGTTCGGGTTCGGATGTGCGCCACGGACGCGACGGGCCACCCTCAGGCATCCGGCGTGGGCTCGCGGCCGGGCGGGGTCTCGCCGGCGCCGTCGTCGGGCGCCTCGTCCGTGATCTCGTCCGGCGCCTCGGTGTCGTCAGCTCCGAGGACTGGGTCGGGTGCGAGGACTGGGTCGGGTTCCCGTGCGCCGTCGGCCTCGGCGGCGGGCGGGCGGCCGCGCCGCGGCATCCGTCCGACGGCGGACGGGAGCCGGCCGGCGGAGGCCAGCGCGCCGCGCAGCAGGAACTCGATCTGGGCGTTCGTGCTGCGCAGCTCGTCGCCGGCCCACCGGGCCAGTGCGTCGTGCACCGCCGGATCAAGCCGCAGCAGGATCTTCTTACGTTCCGTCATGGGCCGGACTAGTGGTAGAGCGACCCGGCGTTCACGACCGGCTGGGTCGACTGCTCGCTACACAGGACCACCAGCAGGTTGCTGACCATCGTCGCCTTCCGCTCCTCGTCCAGCTCGACGACGTCCCGGCTTTCCAGTCGAGCCAGCGCCGCCTCCACCATGCCGACGGCGCCCTCGACGATCCGGGCCCGGGCCGCGACGACCGCGTTCGCCTGCTGGCGGCGCAGCATGGCCTGGGCGATCTCTGGGGCATACGCCAGCCGGGTGATCCTCGACTCGATGACGTGGACCCCGGCCGAGGCGACCCGCGCGGCGATCTCCACCGAGAGCATGGCCGTGATCTCGTCGGCGTTCTCGCGCAGGGACATCTGCCCCGTCTCGTGCGCGTCGTACGGGTAACGCGTCGCGACGTGCCGCACGGCGGTCTCGGTCTGGATCGCGACGAACTCGATGAAGTCGTCCACCTCGAAGACCGCCTGCGCGGTGTCCGCGACCTGCCAGACCACCACCGCGGAGATCTCGATCGGGTTGCCGTCGGCGTCGTTGACCTTCGCGACGCCGGTCTCGTGGTTCCGGATCCGGGTCGAGACCCGCCGCCGACTCGTCAGCGGGTTCACCCAGCGCAGGCCGGTGTGGCGGATCGTCCCCACGTAGCGGCCGTAGAAGGTCACGACCCGCGCCTGGCCCGGGGCGACGGCCGTCAGCCCGCCGAAACAGATCAGGCTCGCGAGGAAGAGCAGGATCCCGACCACGAGCGCCACGGTGCCGCCGACTCCCACGCCGTGCGCGAACAGCACGCCGGCCAGCACGATCAGCCCGGCGGCCACCAGCAGCGCGCCGAGGGTTCCGAAGAACCCCACGGCGCCGGAGATCCCGGTGATCACCCGCTCACCCACCCGCGGGGCCGGCATGTCGATCGTCTCTCGGGGATCCAGCTCGGGACGGACCTGCGCGCCGACCGGGCCTTCAGGCTCCCGCGGCGCGTCACCGCTGCTCATAGCGGCCATCTCCTTCGATCTCGCTGGCGCGGGGACCGCCCCGCCGGCAAGTCCGGCCGCGCCACTATCAAAGTGATATCACTTTTTCGGGCCCGAGCCAACCGCCGGTCCGGCCGCTCGTGTGTCACGGCGGTAAATCCCGACGGACGATCTTCCTGGACGTCGGGTTCGTCCGTACCGTCGTCGCAGGCAGACCGCCGCGCGGCGGCGCCGAACGGGCGCCGCCCGAACTGGCGACCCCGGGAGCGGCGTCCCGGCCGGCGCGGCGGGCCCAGTGAGGGCGGCGGGCCCAGTGAGGAGTGAACTGCGATGCGTGACCTGCGTGCGCTGCCCAAGGGGCACCTGCACCTGCACTTCGAGCTCGGGATGCGCCCGTCGACGCTGGCGGACCTCGCCGCGCGCAACGGCGTACCGACGCCGCCCACAACCGGGTTCACCGAGTTCGGCGGCTTCGGCGTCGTGATCGGCGGAATCCTGCCGATGTTCCGCGAGGTCGCCGACTTCGAGCGACTGGTCGACGAGGTCGTCGAGGACGCCGCGCAGGAGGGCGTCGTCTACCTGGAGCCGAGCTTCTACCCGTACCCGTACCTGGACGTCTTCGGGACCGCCGAGGCCGCCTGGGAAACCGTGCTGGCCCGCTCCGCGCTGGCCGCCGAGCGCCACGGCGTCACCGTCCGCTGGATGGCCGCCGTCGACCGGGTCTTCGACACGCCGGCACAGGCCGTGGAGGTCGCGAAGCTCGCCGTCCGCAACCGGGACGCGGGCGTCGTCGCGCTCGGCCTGCACAACGACGAGAACGGCTACCCGCCTGAGCCGTTCGCCGACGCGTTCCGTTACGCCAAGGACGCCGGCCTGCTCTCCACCCCGCACGCCGGCGAGCTCGACGGCCCGGCCTCGGTCCGCGGCGCGATCGACGTGCTGCTCGCCGACCGGCTGCAGCACGGCATCCGTGCCGTCGAGGACCCGGCGCTGGTCGAGGTGCTCGCCGCCCGCGGCACGGTGCTGGACGTCTGCCCGACCTCGAACCTGCAGCTCTCCGTGGTCCCGTCGCTGGCCGAACACCCGCTGCCGGAGCTGCTGGCCGCCGGCGTGCGCTGCTCGATCAACGCGGACGACCCGCTGCTGTTCGGGCCGAGCATCCTGCGGGAGTACGAGCTGTGCCGAGACGCCTTCGGCCTCGACGACGAGCTGCTCGCCACGTGCGCCCGCAGCTCCGTCACCGGCGGAGCCGCTCCGGCCGAGGTCCAGGCAACGGCCCTGGCCGGCATCGACGCCTGGCTCGCGGCTCCGGCCGGGTGACCGCGGGAGCCGATCAACCCTGACGCCGATCGACTCTGGCCGGCCGGGCCACGCCATGATGGCGGGGTGGCGGACAGGCTGAAGGTCGTCATCGCGCCGGACTCGTTCAAGGGATCGCTGGCGGCCGACCGGGTCGCGGCGGCCCTGGCCGAGGGCTGGCTCTCGGTCCGGCCGACGGACGAGGTCGTGCGGCTGCCGATCGCGGACGGCGGCGAGGGCACGCTCGACGTCTTCGCCGCCGCCGTACCAGGAGCGCGCCGCCGACCGGCCACCGTGACGGGCCCGCGCGGCCAGCTGGTCGACGCCGAATGGCTGGCCCTGCCGGACGGGACCGCCGTGGTCGAGCTGGCCCGGGGCAGCGGGCTGCCGCTGATGGGAGACCGGCGGGACGCGCGCGCCGCGCACACCGTCGGCCTCGGCCAGCTCCTCGCCGCCGCCCTCGACGACCCCGGGATCCGCCAGATCATCGTCACCCTCGGCGGCTCCGCCTCGACCGACGGCGGCACCGGCGCGCTCGCGGCGCTGGGTGCCCGGTTCCTCGACGCCACCGGCGCCGCGCTGCCACCCGGCGGAGGCTCCCTCGTCCGCCTGGCGGGCGTCGACCTGGGCGGCCTGCGCAAGCCGCCGCCCGACGGAGTGCTCTGCCTGACCGACGTCGACGCGCCGCTGTGCGGGCCGCGCGGCGCCGCGGCCGTCTTCGGCCCGCAGAAGGGCGCCACCGAGGCCGACGTCCCGGCACTCGACGAGGGCCTGCGCCGGCTGGCCGCCCTGCTCGGCGGCGCTCCCGACGCGCCGGGAGCGGGAGCGGCGGGTGGCACGGGCTATGGTCTGGCCGCCGCCTGGGGCGCTCGGCTGGTTCCGGGCGCGGCCACGGTCGCCGAGCACGCCGGCCTGCCGGACGCGCTGGCCGAGGCAGACCTCGTCATCACCGGCGAGGGCCGCTTCGACGCGACCTCCCTGACCGGGAAGGTGGTCGGCGGTGTCCTGGGCCTGGCCGCCGCCCGGCCCGGCGCGTCCGGCCCCGTACCGGTCCTCCTGGTCGCCGGCCAGCTAGGCGCACCCGCCCCCTCCGGGGTCCGCACCGCGCTGGCCCTGGCTACCCTCGCGGGCGGCGTCGCCCCGGCGGTAGCCGAACCCGAACATTGGCTCACCAGGGCCGCCACCCGCCTCGCCACCGCCACCACCAACCAGCTCGGCGACCGCCCGTAGAGCCAAAGGCCCGCCGCGAACTCATCACGCGACGGTTCCCATAGTCCCCTTGATCGCCGTTTCGGCCCTCTGGTGGTCGCCGCCGGGTCTGTTTCATAGCCACCGGAGGGCGAAAACGGCGATCAAGGCGGCGGGAGGCTCCGGCGACACGGGGGCCGAGGCTGCCTGCCAAGGGGCTGGGCGCCTTCAGGCGTTCCTGGGGTCGGGTTCCTGGTCGGGGTAGGGGGCGCGGAGGCGGTACGGGGGGCCGGCCTGGGTGCTCGAGCAGCGGGGGCAGATGACGGTGGGCGCCGCCGCCGGTACCAGGAAGCGGTGGGCGCAGGCGCCAGGCCACCGGAGCTGGCGGACCGCGTCGGGCAGGACGCGGCCGAATGGCAGCCGGTCCAGGCCGGCGCGGTCGCGTAGCCGGCCCAGCGGCAAGCGGTCCAGCCGGAGGCGGTCCAGCCCGAGGCGGTCCAACGGGAGGCGGGGCACGCGGCGGGCGACGCAGGTGATCCTGGTGTCACAGGCCGGCTCGTCGCCCACGACCCGGGGATGGACCGAACCGCAGACGCCACAGACGACCTCGGGCGGGGAGGCCACGAACGTCGGGTTCCGCGAGGTGGCCGAGAAGATCTGCACCTCGGCGTGGTGGGGAGTCGGCCCCTCGCAGTTGTCGCACTGGATGTACCGGACCACCGCCGACCCGTCGCCACGGGTGTCCTGGATGAGCGCGACCATGGCGGACTGGATGCCAGGCCCGGCCGGCTCGGAACCGGTCGGGTCCGGCTCTTCGCGACTGGGCGGCCCCACATCCACCATGGTCGCTGACGACCGGGCCCTAGGTCTCGCCACGGTGCGGAACGGGGCGACTGTTGGCTCAGGTCACGGCCGTGTCGCGGCTCGATAGGCCGCCCGATGTCCCGGCCGAGGCACCAGGCGGGACGATGGTCAGGTCGAGGTCAGTGGCCCGATGAGGAGCTGGCGGACGCTGGACGACACGCAGGCCGTGATCCCGCCGGACAGGGGCACCGACAACGTCACGGCTCCGCCATCCGGCGGCGTGACGCGCAGGGCCGCGGCGAGCCTCGTCTGGCTCGCGGCGGTACAGCCGCGCTGGATGCCTGCCTGGGTGATCCGCAGCATGGCGGTCGCGGTACCCCCGGCCGGGAGCAGCACCGCCGTTGCCGGACCGTCGTCTGTGTCGTCCGCCGGTGCGCCGAAGACCGCGCCGTCCGCGTCGACGAACCGGACGTCGGGGTAGCCGGTCAGCCGGCAGGCGACCGAGCCCTTGTTGCGCAGGACCAGGTCGTTGTAGACGTGGCCGGCGGTTCCCTCGGTGTGGCGGAGCGCGCCGGTGAGACCGCGTGGCGGACAGACCGGCGCCGCGGCGACGACGGCCGCCGGGGGCGACAGATCGGTCGTCTGAGCCACGGACGGCGACGCGGCCGCCGCCGCGGTCGCTGTGTCGCTGGGGGCCCCGGCGGCGGCCTCGTCCGAGGCGGCGACGGGAATGGCGGCCTCAGTGGCGACGGCGTCGGAAGCGACGGCAGCGGTCGAAAGGGTCGCCGGGAGGACGCGGGCGGGAAGGGGGGCCACGGGCCGGTAGTCGGACCGGCTCGCCGTGACGGTGGCCGTTCCGGCTTCGGTCGCCGGCGACCCGCACCCGGCGGCCGCGGCCAGGCCGAACGCGGCGAGCGCCACGGCCGTGCACGACCGCCAGTGCGCTGGCGGGGCCCAGACCCGATCCGTCCGCATCTTGGGCTCCTTGACATGGCGTTCGGCTGACCTCGCGCCGCACCTCCGACGCAGCGCAAGGCCACGATGACGCAGAAGACCGTATCCACCCGCCATCGAACCGGAAAGCGCGACACACCGCTATTGAGATGTCACTTAGTGTGCCCACGCGGCGTCAGAACCAGCCGAAGGTGCGCCGCGGCCGCGCCGCGAGCAACACGGCGGCGGTGAGGTTGTCGCCGGCTCCGGCGGCGCCGGCCCTGGCGATGAGCGATCGGGCGGTGGCGCGGGCAGCGTCCGGCTGGCCGCCGTCGGCGCCGGCCCGCGAGGCCGCCTCGATGGCGGCGCCGAAGGCGCGGCCCAGGTAGTCGGTGACACCGTCAGAGACGACGACAAGCAGGTCACCGGGCCCGCGGCGACGGCGGGTCACCGGGTGACCGGCGAGTGGATCCGCCGGGGAGGTGGGCCCGAGAAACTCGCTCGGCTCGTCCAGCAGGTGCAGCCGGCCGCGCCGGACGACGGCCGCCGTCGTGTCGCCGTAGCCGACCGCGGCGAAGGCCGCCGCGGTCACGACGACCAGGCTCAGCGCCGTCCGCGCCGGCCGCGGCTCGCCCTCGGCGCCCGCCTCGGAACCGCCAGGGGCCGGTGGGCGGGCGACGGCGCCGTGCGCCGCAGCGGCGAAGGCGGCCGCGAGCTCTGCCTCGTCGCCGGTCCGGTGCGCGAGCAGCACCGGGGCCCGCGCCGCGAGGGCCCGCAGCGCGGCGGTCGAGGCGGCCGAGCCGTTGTGGCCGTCGGCCACGGCCAGCAGCGCGCCGGCCGGCCCGACGGCGAGCAGCGCCCCGTCCTCGTTCGGCTCGACCGCCGGCACCGCCTTCGGCCGCCAGCCAGCCGACAGCGCGGCACCGAGCATCGTCGGAGCGCCGTCGCCCTCGACGGACAGCCCGCCGAGGGCGACCTCACCCAGACCCGGATGGTCCGGACCGAGCAGCAGCGCGGTCCGCACGGCATCGCCGGCCACCCGGACAGCGGGCCCTTTCGGGGCCGAGTCAGCGGGCCGTCGGGCGGTCGATCGGGCCGTCATGACGCTCCGGCGGCGGTCACCCGGAGGTGAGGGCCACGTCGGGTTCCAGCGCGGCGCGCGGCGCCGGCACGGCCACCGGGGCCGGCGAGCGATGCCAGACGGTCCGGTTCACCTGGTCGACATAGCTCAGGATGATCCGCAGGACCCGCGTGGAGACGTCGTCGACGTCGTAGTCGGGCGGCAGCCCACGGCCCGAGTTACCAGCCGCAAGCCCGGACGGGCCGAGCTGGGTCTGCCCGCCGCCGCGCTGTCCCGTCGGCTGGTCGGTCACCGCGGCGACCGCGGCGAGGACCCGGTCCGGCCGCAGCACGCTGGACACCAGCACACCGTGGTCGAAGCCCTCCGGCCGCTCGTGCGACTCTCGGATCATGACGGCCGGGAAGCCGAGCAGGGCGGCCTCCTCGGTGAGCGTGCCGCTGTCGGAGATCACGCAGTGCGCCCCCCGCTGCAGCGCGACGTAGTCCGCCAGCCCGAACGGCCGTAGGAAGCGCACCCGCGGGTCAAGGTCGGCGACCGCCGAGGGGCCGCCGGGGGCCGCGAACGCGTCGGCGCCCAACTCGTCAAGCCGGGCCCGGGTCCGCGGGTGCGTCGAGACGACGACCGGCATGTCGAATCGGTCGGCCAGCACCGTCAGAGTGGCCAGCAGCGCGCGCAGCAGGTCGGGATGGTCGACGTTCTCCTCGCGATGCGCGCTGACCACCAGGAAACGCCCCACCGTCAGCCCCAGGTCGGCAAGGACCGTGGAGCCCTCGATCTGGGCCCAGTGCTGGGTGAGGACCTCTTTCATCGGCGACCCGGTCACGAACACCCGGTTCGCGGGCAGGCCCTCGGCCAGCAGATGGCGGCGCGCGTGCTCCGTGAGCGGCAGGTTCACGTCACTGAGGTGGTCGACGAGCCTGCGGTTGATCTCCTCCGGGACCCGGTCGTCGAAGCAGCGGTTTCCGGCCTCCATGTGGAACACCGGGATGTGCCGCCGCTTGGCCGGGATCACCGCCAGGCAGGTGTTGGTGTCGCCGTAGAGCAGCACGGCGTCGGGGCGTTCGGCCGCCAGCACCCGGTCCACCCTGGCGATCACCTGGCCGATCGTGTCCGCCGCCGTCGCGCCGGGCAGCACCGCGTCCAGGTGGTGGTCGGGCGGGCGGATGCCCAGCTCGTCGAAGAAGATCTGGCCCAGCTCGTAGGCGTGGTTCTGCCCGGAGTGGACCAGTCGGACGTCGACGTGCCGCTCCAGCGCGGCGATCACCCGGCTGAGCTTGATGACCTCCGGTCTGGTCCCGACGATGACCATCACCTTGACCCGGGTAGGCGCTACTCGCGCCGGCCACTGGTAGGTCGATTGCATACCGGCTCCTTATCGCAGCAGGTCAAGGTGGCCGCCGGTCGTCGGCGCCCGCCGGCCGGTGAGCATCCCGGACCCACCCGGCTCCTCGCCGACCCGCGCGGCGCCGTCCAACCCGTTGTCAGCCATCACGGCGACCTCCGTCGTCTCGCAGCGTGATCCGCTCGACGAGCTCGTCGAGCATCGCGTCCCAACCGGGCGCGGTGTATCCGGTCGCCTCGGCGAACCGGTCGGCCAGCAGGCTCCGGTCGCAGGCCGGCCCCTCCGCGGCGACGACCTCGGCAACCGCGCGGGAACCGCCGGCGCGGCGCAGCCGGTCGGCGAGCCGGGTCAGCAGCTCGTGCTTCGTGATCGCCTCGGCCGTCGCGACGTGCCACAGCCCGGTGAGGTCCTCGTGCTTGGTCAGCAGCCGGTCGACGACGCGGGCGAACTCCATCGTGGTGAGCCCGGTGTAGATGGCCCTCCGGTAGCCGGAGACCTGGCCGGTCTGGGCGAGGAACCACTCCACCAGGCCCGACCCTCGGCCGGCCGGCTCGAGGCCGATGATCGACGTCCGCAGGGTCACCACCGGCGCCTCGCGGATCTCCCCGAGCAGCTTGGACATGCCGTACACGTCGACCGGGTCCGGCTGGTCGTCCTCGGTGTACCGGCCGCGCCGGCCGGAGAACACGCAGTCGGAGCTGACGTGCACCATCCGGACTCCCGCGATCCGGCACAGCCGGGCCAGCCGGTGCGGGAACACGGTGTTGATCTCGACAGCGGGCAGCGCCGTCCTGCCCTCGGGGCGCTGCTTGACCAGGCCGACCGCGTTGACCACCGCCTCAGGGCGGAAGTCGGCGAGCAGCCCGGCGAGGTCGTCCTGGCAGCGGACGTCCAGGCCGGCGAAGATCCGGTTGGCGGGCAGCGCGCCGGCCCAGGGGTCAGACCGGTCCCTTCGGCGCGGTGGCCTGGGCCCGTGGACGGTCACGCCGACGTCGTGGCGACCGGCGAGCGCGCTGGCCAGCTCATGTCCGAGCATCCCCGCACCACCGAGCACGAGCACTCTCATCAGGCCGTCTCCGTCACGTCGGCGGCGGGCACCTCAGGCCCAGCCGGCTTGGCCTTGGCCGGGCCACCCGAGCCCGCCGCGCCGGCCGCCACCGAGGGCTGCGCGGGAACCGCCGGGCCGCCATGGGCGGTCGGCCGCGTAGGAGCCGGCGCGGGCGTCGGCACCCGGACGGGTGCCGCCGACAGCCCGGCCGCGTCGCGCAGATGCCGCTCGACCCGGTCGAGCAGCGCGGCCCGCTCGTAGTGCGTCACGTAGTACTCCCTCGCCGCGACGCCCATGGCGGCGCGTTCGGTCGGCCCGAGCGCGTGGACCTGGGCGACCGCGTCGGCGAGCGCCGCCGGGTCCTCGGCCGGCACCGCGATCCCGCCGGCCGCGGCCACGACCCGGCCGGTGGTGCCGTCGGCCGACGAGACGACCGGCCGGCCGCAGGCAAGGAACGACTGCACCCGGCTCGGCACGGTGAGCGCCCACACCGAGTCCCTGCGCAGGGCCGTGACCAGCACGTCCGCGTGCGCGAACAGCGCCGGCAGCTGCTGCGGCGGGGCCTGGCCGAGCAGGTGGACCCGGCCGGTGAGGCCGCGGCGGCGGACCTCGTCCGCCAGCCACGCGCCGCGCTGGCCGTCGCCCAGGACAACCCAGTGCATGTCGGCCAGCTCCGGCCGGTCCCGGGTGAGCTCGGCCGCGCCGACCAGCGTCTCCAGCGCCTGCGCGACCCCGAGGTTGCCGGCGAACATCGCGACGAAGCCGTCCGGGATACCGGCGGCGCGGCGGACCTCCTCGTCCGGCGGCTCGGGGCGGTACTGGCCCTCGGCCCAGTTCGGCAGGTAGTCCAGCCGTTCCGCGGGCACGCCGGCCGCCCGCAGCAGCGGCAGGAAGTCCTCCGACTGCCCGAGCACCCGGGCGCACCGCCGATAGCCGGCGCGCACCACCCGGTCGATGACGCCCAGCACCCGTTCGGAGCGGATCGTGCCGGTCGCCCGCAAGGTCCGCGGCCACAGGTCCTGGACCCACACCACCACCGGGGCACCGCGGATCCGCCGCAGCAGGAAGGCGGGCAGCGCCGTCGTCACCGGTGACATCTGGTAGACGAGCACCACGTCCGACGGTGGCAGCCGCGGCACCCCCAGGACGCTGGCGCTGGCCGCGAAGCTCAGGTAGTTCAGGGCCAGCCGCCAGGGCTCGCCGTTGCCGCGGGAGGCGAGGCGCACCCGCACGACCTCGACGCCCTCGTACCATTCCCGGCTTGGTCGTCGTCGCCGCGGGAAGGAGTCCCGGCGCGGGTAGCTCGGCTGGCCGGTCAGCACCGTGACGTGATGGCCACGCTCGCGCAGGCCCACGGCCAGGTCGTTGACGCGGAACTGCTCCGGCCAGAAGTACTGGCTGACGATCGTGACGCGCATCAGCTCGCTCTCTTCCGGGCCAGGGCGCGGGAGGCCTCGGCCTGGCGTCGGCCGGCCCGGTCGGCGGCGAAGGTCCGCCCCGGACCGGCCGTCGACGCCGCCGGGACGGCCGTCAACGCTTGGCCTCGGCGTGGCGGCCACCGCTGCCGAGCCGCTGGTCCGGCACCCGGCCGGCGGTTCCGGCCGGCAGCGCGGCCGTCCGGGCCGGCTGCTGGCCGTAGCCGTAGCCGTAGCCGTAGTGCCCGTACCTGCGCCTGGAGCCGGTGGACTTGTTGAAGACGTAGCCGAGCAGCGGCGTCCCGACGAACTCGAGCCGGTGGCGGACCTCGGCCAGCACCCGCAGCGGCGTGCCGCGCCCGACGATCAGCACCACCGCGTCGGCCTGCGCCGCGATCGCGGCGGCGTCGCTGACGGCGAGCAGCGGCGGCGAGTCGACGATGATGATGTCGGCGTGGCCGCGCAGCCGGCCGACGGCGCCGCGGAACCGGCCGGTCCTGAAGAAGCTGGCCGGGTCCTCCAGGCGGGCGCCGGCGGCGATCACGTCCAGCCCCTCCGTGCTGTCCAGGTCGAGGGAACGCAGCACCTGGTCGACCGGCACGTCGGCGCCCAGGTCGGACAGGCCGGGCTCGTCGGGCACCTCGGCCAGCCGGGTCAGTCCGCGCATCCGCTCGTCGCCGTCGACGACGGCGACCCGCCGGTCGTCTCGGGCCATCGCGATCGCCAGGTTCAGCGTGGTGACCGTCTTGCCGTCGCCCTGACGGGGGCTGGTGACGGCGATGACCCGTCCACCGGCACCACCCTCGGGCCAGGCGCGGGCCGTGGCCGCCACCGCGAAGTCGATCGACTCGACCAGGAAGTTGTAGGCCTCCCCGGCCGGTGACGACGGCTCGTACGCCGCCGGCAGCGCTCGGCCGCCGGCCGAGGCGACGAACTCGGGGACTTCGCCGAGGAGCGGGACGCCCAGCACGGTGGCGGGTTCCTGCTTCTCGTCGGCCCTGCGGCGGTACTCGGCGCGCCACCAGACGACGGTGGCCGCGAGCAGCAGCCCGACGAACGCGCCGACGACGCCCCCCACCATCGGCTTCGGCTGCGTCGGCGAGGACGGCTGCTTGGCCTCCTCGAACATCTGGACACCGTCGCCGTACGTGGCGGTGTCGACGGCGATCTCGTCGGCCCGGCTCTGCACGGTCAGCAGCTGGGTGGCCGCGGCCTGGCGCGCGGCGGACAGCGCCGGGTCGGCGCTGCCGTCCTTGGTCGACGCCAGTTGGCCGTCGAGCTCGCTGATGCTGTCGCGCAGCCGCGAGATGGTCTGGTCCAGCTCGTCGGTCGTCGACTTGGCGTTCTGGGCCGCCGACGAGCGCACGGTCTCGCGGTAGGCCTGGCAGACGGCGTTCGCCACTTCGGCCGCGCCGGCGGCCGTCGGCTCGGTCGCGGTCACCGTGACCTGCTCAAGCTGGTCCGAGGAGGTCGCGGTGACCCGGCTACGCAGCTCGTCGAGGCTGAGCCGGTTGTGCAGGATCTTGGTGGCCGCGGTCAGCACCTCGGTGGACGTGAGGTAACTCGCCTGGCCGCGCACGTACCGCGACGGGTCGACGATCACCCGGTTGTTCTGGCTGAAGACGCTCGTGCTTCCCGGGTCGTTGAGCAGCATCGTGGCCGTGCTCGAGTAGAGCGTCGACTGGAGCGACGAGAGCAGCACACCGGCCGCGCCGAAGGCGACAGTCACGGCAAGCAGCAGGTGCCATCGGCGCGCGAGGACTCCGGCAAGGTTCCGGCCACCGCCGACAGCGCTGTCCGTCTCCACAGGCTCGCTTCCTTCCCCGCTGTGGTGGCCGCCGGGCAGCGCCAGGCGAACCAC
The DNA here is from genome assembly GCF_000166135.1 of Pseudofrankia inefficax. Classification (NCBI taxonomy): domain Bacteria; kingdom Bacillati; phylum Actinomycetota; class Actinomycetes; order Frankiales; family Frankiaceae; genus Pseudofrankia; species Pseudofrankia inefficax. The sequence goes on along the minus strand of NC_014666.1, from coordinate 53,921 downwards.
CAACGTCGATCACTTAGAGTGTCTGGACAACTATGTTGAGTGACAGTAGGGCCGGGATGCGCCGCACGGTGGAGGCGCGCCGACGCCGGCCAGCCACCGAGGTGGCCGCCGGCACGAGATGCCGGGCAACCGACGACGCCACCACCGCCTGGCAACTGAAGGTAGTCACGCCGATGCTTTGAGTGGCTCCCGCCACAACCTATGCTCACGGCCTGTAATCGAAGCCGGCTTGGGACAGGAAGCGATCACCTTTTGCTCACGCCAGATCTCGACCTGCTCTGCGCTCCCGACACCGCCAGCGCCCTGACGGTGGTACCGGCACCGATGGCGCCCAGCCCGGAACTGTGGACGCTCGCCACGCGCCTCGCGCCGGCCCCACGGCGAGCCCCGGAATCCGTCGGTGCGGGCCCGGCGCGAGCAGCGCGTCCTGACCCGGCCCAGCACTGGCTCGGCACGGCGACCGGCATCCGCTACCCGGTCCTCGCCGGAATCCCGCTGCTGCTCTCCGATTACGCGCACGACGCTGCCGGCCCGCTCGGCGCGACGGCCGGCATTCCGCGCCGCGAGCTCGACCACTACTCGGCGGTGAGCCTGCGGCTCGCCGCCGATGTCGCGGACGACCCGACCCTGGCCGAGCTGCGCGCGCTGGCCACCGTGGCCGAACGGTCCGGCACCGTTCTGGACGAGACCTGGGTGGACGCGCCCTACGACGGGCCAGCCCAGCTGCGCTGCTACGAGTTCCTCCGGCCGCTGGTGCGCGGCGGGACCGCGGTCCAGATCGGTGGCAGCGGCACCCACGCGCTGAAGTTCCTGCTCGCCGGGGCCGCGCGCGCGGTCATCGTGTCGCCCGTCGTCGGCGAACTGCTGCTCGCCGACGCCTTCGCGCGAGCGCTGGGCCTGGCCGACCGGCTGCTCCCCGTCGCCGGAACCGGCGAGGGCCTCCCGTTGGCCGCCGGCAGCGTGGACGTCCTTTACTGCGGCGGGACGCTGCACCACCTGGACACCGCGCGCGCGGGGCGGCAGTTCGCCCGGGTGCTGACCGCCGCGGGCCGCTTCGCCGCGGCCGAGCCGTGGAAGGTGCCACTCCTGCACACCGCCGGCACCAGGTTGCTGGGAAAGCGTGGGCCCGTGGACTGCCAGCCGATCGACGCCGCCCGGCTCGGCGCGCTGCGCGGCGGTTTCGCCGGCTGGGTCGACGACCGCAGGCACGGCGCGTTCACGCGCTATCCCGCGCTCGCGTTGGGAAAGGCCGGACTCCGGCTGCCCGCGCGGACGCTGCTGCGGGTCATGCTGCGGGAGGACGAGCTCGACCTGCCGGGCGCGGCCCTGGGCAGCAGCATTTCCCTGACCGGCTGCCAGGCGCCCAGCCCGCTGACCGCCGCGGCCGGCCTGCCTCACGCGCGGGCCACCGCCACACGGGCCGCGGACAGCACTGAGACCGCCGGCGACCTGCCGGCGGTCTCAGTCTCGGGCGAACGTGGTCAGCGGTAGCGCGGGGCTGCCTGGTCGGCTCGCCGAGCGGATCCGGGATACGGAGTGCTGTCCGTCCAGCCGCCGCCGAGGGCATCCCCGCCCGTGGCACCGCGGCGGCGCATCCGCACGCCCGTCGTCACGAGGTCGACGCCGTAGACCAGCAGGAACAGGCCGAACAGCAGGGTCACGCTGAGCACGCCGATGCTCGGGTGGGTGAAGACGACGATCCCGAACACGATGCTGGCCAGGCCGACCAGCACCATGCCGGTGCGCACGCCGCGCCGGGCGGGCATCGTGAACGCGGCACCGACCTCGACCACGCCGGTGACCACCGCCCAGACCCCCAGCCAGATGGTCAGCACGAACACGGTCATCGCGGGCCAGACGAGCGCCACCACACCGGCCGCGATGTCCAGCACCCCGAGGGCGATGCTGCCCGCGGCCGAGCCGGACCGGTCACTTGCGGTCGCACGGTGGAAATGGCCGATCGCGTCGCAGAACACGTAGATCGCAAACAGCACGATCAGCGCGCTCACGGTGACCCCAGGCCAGGCGATGGCGACAATTCCCAGCGCCACGGCAACAGCGCCGCGAAGCAGGAAGGAAGTGGATTCCGACCTGAGCATGTCCCATCACCTCCAGGTTGTTGCTCGGTCGCTACTAAGCGTGCCCACTTAGCCTGGACCGGACGCCTGGCACCTCCGGGTCAGGACGGTTGGCCCGGTCCGGAGCCATCCGGACCGGGGCGAAGCGCCAGGTCGTGCCCCGACCAGGAAAAAATCGGCTGAATAACGCGCGAGCGTTGGGACAGGATGGCGGGCATGGTCGCTCCAGCCGAGACCGCAGCCGTCCGTCCCACGCCGCCGACGCACAGCTACTCCGTCACCTGCGAGTGGTCGGGCTCGACCGGGGTCGGGTACGACCGGTACTCCCGGGCGCACGTCGGGCACGCACCCCCTGCGGCCACGGCGGTCCGGCTGTCCTCCGACCCCGCCTTCCGGGGCGACCCGTCGCTGCTCAACCCCGAGCAGCTGGTCGTGCTCGCGGCGGCGTCCTGCCAGCTGCTGGCCTTCCTGGCGATTGCCGCGCGGGCCCGGGTCGACGTCCGGGACTACCAGGACACCGGCTCCGCGGTGATGACCGAGGACGGCCGGGGCGGCGGCGCGATCACCGAGATCACCCTGCGGCCCCGGATCACCGTCGTCACCGACGCCACCGAGGAGAGGCTGCGCAGGCTCGCCCAGCTGGCCCACGAGCAGTGCTTCATCGCCGCGTCGCTGAACTGCCCGGTCAACGTCTCCCCGACGTTCGAGATCCTCACCCCGTACGCGTTCCGGGACACCGACACGGCGGCCCGCCGGCTCGCGCTGGTCTCCGACGTCTTCGATCCCGGCTCCCGTGCCTTCATCCACGACCGGGTCCGTGCCGCCGGCCTGTCCGACGTCCGGCTCGCGGTCGATCTCGGCTGCGGGCCGGGCCACACCACCCGGCTGCTGGCCGCCGCGACCGGCGCGGCCCGCACCGTCGGGCTGGACGCGTCCACGGCGTTCGTCGCCACCGCCGTCGGCACCGAGCCGGTGTCCGCACAAGGCGGTGGCCTGAGCGCCGACGGCGCCACCGAGCTGGCCTTCCTGCGTCACGACGTCAGCCGGCTCCCGTTCCCGGCCCAGGCACGCAAGGCCGACGTCGTCTACGCCCGGCTGCTGCTGCCCCACCTCGTCGACGTCACGGACGCGATCGGCGGGTGGATCACCCAGGTCGCCCCGCACGGCCTGCTCCTGCTCGACGAGGTCGAGTCGATCGACACCGACCAGCCGGCACTCGCGGCCTACCTCGACCACGCCCGCCACCTGCTGGCCGCCCGCGGCACGACCCTGCACGCCGGGCGGCTGGTGAACACCGCCCTGCACGACCTCGCCGCGCACAGCCCGGGGACGTCCTTCGAGGTCGAGTACAACGCCACCGAGCCGGTCCGCCCGCCGGTCCCGGCCGCGGCGGAGATGTTCGGCCTCAACCTGGCCGTCTGGCGCGACGACCCCCTCTACCGCGACCGCCAGCCCGAGCTCGACCGGCTGGCCGCCGACCTCGCGGCCCTCGCCGCCGGCCCGGAGCACGACGGTCACATCACCTGGACGATGCGCCGCGTGGCCGTCCGCCGCCTGGCCGGCTAGAGATGCGGGCCGAGGGCGGAAGCCGGACGGCGGTACTGACCTGTCAGGGACGGGCCGTCGCCGACGGGAGCAGCGCCGCCGGGCGGTTCGCCGACGCCGTCGCGGCCGACCTGCTGCGCCCCGACGAGCGGCTCGTCGTCGAGCAGGTGCGGGCCGGGACACCACCCAAGGGCGTGGCGGCGCGGATGGCCTACGAGTCGGCGAAGGCCTGCGCCTCGGTGATGGTGCCGCGCACGATCGCGGCCGACGACGCCATCAGGGACCGGCCCGGTGGCGTGGCGTCGCAGCTGGTCCTGCTGGGCGCCGGGCTGGACGCCAGAGCCTGGCGGATGCCCGAGCTCGCCGGCACAGACGTCTTCGAGGTCGACCATCCGGCGTCCCAGCGGGACAAGCGCGACCGGCTCGCCGGCCGGCCATCCCTCGCCCGCTCGCTGACGTTCGTCCCGGTGGACTTCTCCAGGGACAAGCTCGCCGAGGCGCTCGCGGCCGCCGGTTTCCAGACCTCGGAGCCGACGACCTGGGTCTGGGAGGGCGTCGTCCCCTACCTGACCCCGGCCGAGGTCAGCGCGACGACGGCCGCCGCCGGCGAGCTCTCCGCCCCGGGCAGCCGACTGGTCGTGCTCTACCTGACCCCGAATGCCAGGGCATCCGTCGGCGTGCTGGTCGCCCGCACGATGAGCGCGCTCGCCCGCCAGCGCAGCGTCTGGGCCGACGAGCCCCGCCGGTCCGCCTGGACTCCGCCGAAGCTCGCGGCCCTGCTCGCCACGCATGGCTTCGCCGTGACACGCGACGAGTCCCTGCTCGCGATCTCCGAGCGCCTCGGCCTGCCGGGCACACGCGGCGCCTCCATCGCGCACGCCCACCTGGCCGTCGCCGACCGCTGACCGGCGGCCGCCGGCTCGCCCTGATCCGGGCGGGTGGCCGATGGCTGGCTGGCTACGCGCCGAGGAAGTCGAGGACGGCCGCCATGGCGCGCATGTTCGACTGCAGCGAGAAGTGGTCCGCCCGCTCGACGAGGACACCGGTGGCGTTCGGGAGCATGGCCGCGAGCGCCTCCGGGTCGCCGGCCTGATCCCGCTCGCCGGTGACGACGAGCACCTCGCAGGTGATCGCGGCCAGCTCGACGGCGGTCAGCGACTCGACCGGGCGGCGGGCGAACGCGGCCAGCGGGCCGAGGTCGTTGCCGGCGCTCTTGGCCAGACCCCGGAACAGGCGGGCCCGGACATCCGTCGGGTCGTCGTTGTCGATCGCGAACGGCGCCGCCTCGCGGATCTCCAGCACGGCCGGGCCGATCCCCATCAGGGCGAGCCGGTCGAACGACGCGATCCCGCGGGCCGCGATCTCCAGCAGGGTCCTGGCGCCGGCGGAGAAGCCCACCGCGTCGACGGGGCCCCGGTCGGCGAACGCGGCGGCGACGGTCGCCGCGACATCGGCGTAGTCCGCCGGGTCGGTCGAGCGTGCCGCCGTGCCGTGCCCGGGCAGGTCGACGGCGATCACCTCGCGGCCGGCCTCCCGCAGCATCTCGATCCAGCCGGCCGGCCCCCAGCCGTGCTCGCTGGAGGACGCAAACCCATGAACCAGGACGACAGGCGCCGAATCAGCCACCCGCGCACACTAACCGCCGGTGTTTCGGCCCGTCGAGTGACAGCCGGTGGTCGTGGGTCTCCGCCCACACGCAGCCACCTGCCCGCGTCGGTCAGGTCAGCGGTCGCGGAGGCGGTAGCGCGACCAGGGCAGCGGGTCATTCGTGCCCCGACGGGAGCGCGGCTGACTGGCCGGTGGTTCCTCCGGCTCCGCCTGGCGGGCGGTCGGGACCGTCGCGCTCGGCCGGGGCGGCCCGGCCGGGGCGAGCGCCGGCCGGGGGACGTCCTCGCCGCGCGGGACGGGTCCGCGCGCCGTCTGGTAGCCGATGGCGATCTCGGCACGGGCGAGCCAGTCGAGGTCCAGGCTGGGGGTGACGTCGACCAGCAACGCGTCGATCCGGTCGACCAGGACGTCGGCTTCCGGGCCGCGGCGCTGCCGGCGCGCGGCCATCGCCCAGCGGCTGGTGGCGCTCTCCAGGTCGTGACGCGGGCTGGTGTCGTGCAGGCCGCGCCGGACGATCCCGGCCAGCTCGTCGGACAGCCGGGTCGAGGGCGCCCGCTCCGCCAGGGCGACGAGCTCGGTGGCGAGAGCCAGCGCCCGCCCCCAGGAGAACAGGCCGCTGTGCTTGCTGGGCATCGCGGCGAGCTGGCTGATCCAGCTGGTGGTGACGCCGAGTGCGCGGGCTACCGCGCCGACCCCGCGGCGGGTGCCCTCCTCGGTCGTCTCGGGCAGCAGCTGGTGAACGGTCATCGCCTGCAGGCTGGCTCGGCTCTCGGACAGCTCGCGCAGCGCCCGCCAGCGCACGGTCGGCGGCGCCTCGGCCCAGACGTGGACCATCGCCGTCAGAAGCTCGTCAACCTGTCGGTCGACCTGGTCATCGCGCCGACTCACCGGGCAAACCGCCCTTCACCTCGCTTATTACCGGTGAACATCCGTCAAGTCACGGTAAACAACAGCGCACGGCGACTGAACCGTTACCTTTCGGACGTACGCCCGGTCCAACGGTCTTCGCGATAGATCGTCACCCACCAAGAAGACGCGCCCCACACCGGGTCCCGAGCCGACCACCCGTGCGCCGGGCCGCGCACCCAGCGCGACCGACGGAAGGTCGACCGCCCGAACGCGACCGGCGGCGCCGGTGACCGTCAGTGGCCGCTGGGCTGGATCGGCGCCGGGTAGCCGGAGGGCGGCTCAGCCGCCCAGGCGGCGGCGCCGACGGCGCCGGCGAACCCGTCCACCGCCGTGACGATGCGCGGCGTCTCCACCAGCACCGTGTACCGCGACATGACCTCGTCGAGGTGCGGGCGGAACGCCGGCAGCCCGGCCGCGACACCGCCGCCGACGACGATGACCTCCGGTGCGAGCGCGTTCGTGAGACCGGCCAGCGCGATGCCCAGGGCGTGCCCGGCGCGCGCGACCAGCCGGGCGCACGCGGGATCGACGGCCGCGAGCCGCACCACGTCGGCGGGCTCGACCGCCTCCGGCTGCCCGCCGACGGCTGCGGCGAGCGCCGGCGCGGCCCCGGTACGCACCAGGTCCGCGCCCATCTCGGCCAGTGCGCGGCCGCCGGCGATCGTCTCCAGGCAGCCGACCGAGCCACAGCCGCACTTGCGGCCGTCCACCGGCTCGATGGGCATGTGCCCGATCTCGCCGCCCCGGCGGGCCAGGCCCATCCGAAGCTGCCCGTCGGAGGCGATGGCGCCGCCGATGCCGGTCCCCAGGGTCACGAAGATCGCGTCAAGGGCCCCAGCCGCGGCACCGTGCCGCAACTGGCCGTAGGCGAACGCGCGCGCGTCGTTCGCGAGGTTCACCGGCCGGCCCGTGGCGTCGGCGAGCTCCGGGCCGACCGCGCGCGTCGACCACTCGCCCGCGATGTTCGGGACGACGAGCAGCCGGCCGGCGACCGGGTCGAGCGCGCCGGCGGCGGCCACCCCGATCGCGCGCGCCTCTGGCACCTGAGCGGCGACGTCCGCCAGGGCACGCAGCACGTCGTCCACGCCGCTGTGCGGGGTCGGGACCCGGCCCTTGCGGGTCACCTGGCCGTCGGTCAGCGTCACCCACTTGATCGAGGTGCCGCCGAGGTCGAGCCCGAGGACCGTGCCGGACCTGGGCTCCACCTCCTGAGGCCCGGTGCGGGCGTGCGGTTCCTGGGGCCACATGCGGGCCTGCGCTTCCTGGGGCCGGGTGCGGGCCTGCGCCTGCTGGGGCCGAGTGCGGGCCTGAGGGCCGCCCTGAGTCACCGCGCCATTCTCCGTTTCCGCTCTCGGGCCGAACAGCGTTCGGCCTGGTTGTCCTGCCGGCCGCCACCACGCGGGCCCACAGGTGCCGGGCAGCACCGCCCCGCCGAAGAGTAGGTCCAGACGGCAGGACTGTGGTCAACCCCATGACCGTGCCGGCCGTTCCCCGGCGACCCGGTCGCTAGCCTGAATTTCGTTGCGTGCGCAATCCTTTTTGCGCGTCAGAAGGCGGAGGCCCTCGTCATGCCGAAACTTGTGATCATCATTGCGAGTACCCGTCCCGGCCGGATCGGGCCCTCGATCGGGACGTGGGTCGCCGAGCAGGCGACGGCGCACGGTGCCTTTGACGTGGAGCTCGTCGACCTCGCCGAGGTCGACCTTCCGATGTTCAACGAGCCGAGGCACCCTCGGTTGGGCGACTACGCCCATGACCACACCAAAGAGTGGGCCGCGACCGTGGCCGCGGCGGACGCGTTCGTCTTCGTGATGCCTGAGTACAACCATTCGTTCACCGCGCCGTTGAAGAACGCGATCGACTTCCTGGCCGCGGAGTGGCGATACAAGCCGGTCGGTTTCGCCAGCTATGGCGGTATTGCCGCCGGTACCCGCGCGGTGCAGGCGATCAAGCCGGTGCTCACGGCGCTCGACCTGGTCCCGGTGACCCCGGCGATCGCCCTCGCCATGGTAGGTCAGAAGATCGGCTCGGACGGACAGCTCGTCGCCGACGCGGCGATGAACGCGGCCGCCAAGGTGATGCTCGACGAGATCGCCCGCTGGACCGCCGCGCTCGCCGGGCTGCGTACCGGCTGAGCCGATTCGGCCCGACGACGGCGCCCTCAGAGCGCCGGGCCGCAGATGCTGTGCATCGGGGCCGGATCGGCGCGGAACCGGTTCGCGATCCACGTGTACATGTCACGGGACGACGTGCTGAAGACGGTGCTGTGGCCGGCGACCGGGTAGCGGTGGTAGTCGACGGCGGTCCCGGCGGCACACAGGTCCCGCACGACCCCGTCGGTGATCGGCTGGCGGATGACGTTGTCGGCATCGCCCTGCAGCAGCAACAGCGGTGGCATGGCGCCGATCACCGCCTTCCGCTGCGCGGCGAACCTGGAGACGAACGGCTCGATGGTCAGCGGGTCGCGCAGAAACACCTGGGCGTCGGTGAGCCCGGTACTGGCCGTCACCAGGTCGACCGCGCACTTGTGCTGCAAGATCGACAGAAGTCGCTTTCCCTGCGTGGTCAGGTCAGCCGCCAGGTTCACCCCGGGATAGGCCACCGAGACGCCATAGGCCGCCATCAGGATGTAGGCGACCCCCGTGTCGTTCTCGTCGCGCAGGCTCGCCAGCGAGCGTGGCAGGTCCGCGAGTGGCGCCATGGCGACCACACCGCGCACCTTGAGCTCCGGCGCGTAGCCGTCGGTCATCACGCCTGCGGCGAGCGCGGCCTGCCCGCCCTGCGAGTAGCCCCAGATGATCACCTCGCTGCCCGCGTGCGCCGCCGGCAGCGCCCGCGCGGCCCGCACCACGTCGAGCAGGGCCTGGGCCGCTGGCGTGGCCACGTAGATCGCGTGGTCGCCAGGGGTGCCAAGGCCGATGTAGTCGGCGGCGGCGACGACGTAACCCTGCTGCACCAGCGAGAACGTATTGCCGACGGCGGTCAGCGGGGGCTGGGCCAGCGATGGCGCGCAGGCGTCCGCGACGCCCGTGGTGCCATGGCCGAAGGCGACCACCCGCCGGCCACCGGACGGCACCGCGCCGCCGTGCCCCGGTGCCGGGCTGAGCACCAGCCCGGAGGCCGCCACGTCGGCGCCATTCTGGTCCCGGGTGTGGTAGATCACCCGCCAGGCCGCGATGCCGGCCGGTGCGCCGGCCACCGGCGTCGCCGTGATCAGACTGCCGGGAGCGCCCGGAGGTAGCGATTGGGCCATCTGCCCGCCCGGCGCCGCGGACGAGCCGGCCGAGCAGCCGGCCAACGGCGCCGCCAGGGCCAGGGCCGCCACAAGGCAGGCAAGGAGGCGGCACGTCCGACCTCGGCCCGATGCGCCCAGGTTCGCCCGCCTCACCACGCTCCGAGCGTATTCACCCGGCTGGCGCCTCGATGTTTCACGTGGGTCACGCCGCAGGCCCGCGCCCGACCACCGTCTCCCCGGCGCGCCAGCGGTGGCCCGGTGTGCGGACCGTCCCGAGCCACAGTCCCCGGGCAACAAAAAGGCCCCGATCGACGTGCCAGTCGGCGACGAAGCGGGGCAATAAGGAGTCCCGGTGACGTACCCATCGATACGGGGGGATTCGAGGGGTACGTCGACCGGGACAAGCCATACGTTACAGGTTCGGCGTGGTCTTGTCGCCACTCCGAAGAACAACGGACAACATCGGGACGCTCAGCTGCTGGAACTTTAGATGGCGTCCATGCCTCGTTCACCGGTCCTAACCCTGGTCAGCGAGACGACCGGGGTGATCCAGATCTTCCCGGCCCCACTGGCCGTGCTTGCGGCCGAGCTGAGGATCACGTTCACGATGTCCTCGGCGTCCGCGTCGTCGACGACGACCTCCATCCGGACATTACTGACGGACTCGTCGTGGAAGCGCCGCCCCCGGTACGAACTGGTGCGCCACACTTCCATTCCGTAACCAGACGCCTGGCTAATTGTCATCCCATGGATACCGAACGTGGTCAGCGCGGCGCGCACGTCGGCCACCCGGTGCGGGCGGAGAATTGCGGTGACAAGCTTCACGACCAGGCCCCACTCATGCGCTCGGACTGCGGTATTTCGTCCCGCCAAAGCGTAGAGCCGACGGATGGCTGGGTCCTGCGCCCCACACCGGCTCTTCTGGAGGACCGACGAAAATGTCGCTGGCTGACCGCGCTCCGGCACCGGACCCGATCGACCTGCTCCCGCCCGCGCCGACCTTCGCCGTGACCAGCACGGACTTCGCCGACGGCGCGCCGCTGCCCCTGGCGCACGCGCACGGCAGCGCCGGCGGCGGCGACCTGTCGCCGCAGCTGTCCTGGTCGGGCTTCCCCAGTGAGACACAGTCGTTCGTGGTCACCTGCTTCGACCCGGACGCACCCACCGGCTCCGGGTTCTGGCACTGGGTGCTCGTCGACATCCCGGCGTCCGTGACCGAACTCGCGACCGGTGCCGCCTCCGGCGACCTGTCCGGCCTCCCGGCCGGCGCGTACCACGTCGCCTGCGACTGGGGAGCCAAGAGCTACGGCGGCGCCGCGCCGCCGGCCGGCGACCGCCCGCACCGGTACGTCTTCGTCGTGCACGCCGTCGACGTGCCGAAGCTGGAGATCAACGATGCCGTCGCTCCCGCGGTCGTCGGCTTCAATCTGGCGTTCCACACGCTGGCCAGGGCCGTCATCCGAGGCACCTACCAGCGCTGAGGCTCGTGCCACGATAGGCCAACCGGGATACGTTGACGGGATGAGTCGACGGCCGGCAGGCCGCAGGCTGGCTTCCCGGAATCCCGACGCCGAACACCCCGGCACCGGAACCCAGGCAAAGGAGGGCGTCCGATGATGCGCAGGCTTGCGTTGATCGCCGCGGTCGCCAGCGCCGCCGCATTGGCCGCCCGCTGGCGCAAGGATAAAAGCGGGCAGGTCGACCTGTGGCACGAGGCGACCTCCGCCGACCAGGGCGGCAACTAGGCACGCCGGGCCGGGATGAGTCCCCGTCAGGGGAGCCATCCCGGCCCAGGTCCGCCGGAGGGCGCGGCTCAGGCGGAGACGACGCCCAGGTCCTCCTCGGGCGCGCGGGCCTTCGCGCCGCGGCCGACGACGAAACCCCCGACGGCCAGCACGATGCCGCCGACGAAGATGATCGTCGCCATCACGTTGACCTGCGGCGGGACACCGTTCTTCGTCGCGCCCATGACCCACAGCGGGAACGTGAGCGTGCCGCCCGCGTTGAACGCCGTGATGATGTACTCGTCGATCGACAGCGAGAACGCCAGCATCGCGCCGGACAGGATGCCCGGCAGGATGATCGGTAGCGTCACCAGCCGGAACGTCGCCCAGGGGCCGGCGCCCAGGTCGCGGGCCGCCTCTTCGAGGCTCATGTCGAAACTGGCCAGCCGGGTGCTGACGACCACCGCGACATAAGCCAGGTTGAACATGACGTGCGCGATCAGGATTGTCAGGTACCCGCGCGGGATGTTCATCGTGATGAACAGCGAGAGCAGCGACGAGCCCAGCACCACCTCGGGCGCGGCGATGTTCGCGAAAAGCAGCAGGTTGACGCCGCCCTGGCCGCGGAACGAGTGTTTCCCGATCGCCATGCCGATCATCGTGCCGAAAGCCGTCGCGATCAAAGTCGACAGCACGCCGATCGTCAACGAGTTCACCAGGGAGCTGGTGAGGTCGGGGTAGGCCCCGAGCCGCCCCCACCACTTGAAGGTGAAGCCCTGCCAGTGGGTGTTCTGCCGGCTGTGCGTGTCGTTGAAGCTGAAGACGATCATGAAGATGATCGGTGCGACCAGCCACAGCAGGATCAGCCAGGTGTAGGCGTGCATCAGGTGCGCGCCCCAGCGGACGCGCGGACGCCGTCGCGCTGCCGGTGCCGGTGCGGTCGTCGCCACGGTGGGGGCGCTCATCGGGTCGCCATCTCGAAGACGTCCCGGGTGCCGAGAACCCGGGCGTAGATGAGGATGCCGACCAGCAGGATCACCATCAGGATGAACGACAGCGCCGACGCGAGCGGATAGTCCGCGTTCGTCAGGAACGCCGTCTGGATGATGTTCCCGATCATGGTGTTGTGCGTGCCCCCGAGAATCGACGCGTTGACGTAGTCCGAGGTCGCCGGGACGAACGTGAGCAGCACGCCGGCGAACACGCCCGGCATGGACAGCGGCAGCACCACCCGGCCGAACACGCCGGCCTTGTTGGCGTACAGGTCACCCGCCGCCTCGAGCAGCCGCGGGTCCATCCGCTCCAGGGCCACGTAGATCGGCAGCAGCATGAACGGGAACGAGTTGTACGTCAGGCCGCCGATCACCGCCGCCGAGGTCGCCATGACCCGGAAGCCGTCCGGCAGGAGCCCGATGTGCTTGAGGTTCCCCAGGATGACGCCGTCGTCGGCGAGCAGGAACTCCCACGAGACAGTCCGGATGATGAACGACACGAGGAACGGCAGCAGGACCAGGAAAAGGTAGGTCGCGCGGCGCTTCCCGCCGTGGAAGGCGATCCAGTACGCCATCGGGTACGCCAGCACGATCGACAGCAGCGTGCAGGCGCCGCCGTAGATGAACGACCGGATCAGCTGCGTCGAGTACTCGCTGATCGCGTGCGGGTAGATCCCGAAATTGAAGGTCTGGGCGAAGCCGTCGGTCACGTTCCCGGTCTGCAGCGAGACCGACAGCATGACCAGCATCGGGACGACGAAGAAGATCGCGAGGTAGAGCCCGCCCGGGGTGGACAGCAGGTAGGGGGTCCACGGCGAGCGCCAGTGCTTCGGCTTCTTCCCGTGGCCGCCCGCCGCCCCGGTCTCCGGGGCGGCGGCCACAGTCTCGGTCATGATTCGGCGATCACGACTGGACGATGGGCTGGAAGATGCTGTTCCAGGTCTTCTCCTCGGCCGCGGTGAGGTCCCGGTACCGGTAGGTCTTCTTCAGGTCGTCCGCGGTCGGGAAGATCAGCGGCGATCCGGAAAGCGCCGGGTCGACCAGCGACTTCGCGCCCGGAACCGGGGTGATGTAGTTGATGTAGTCGGTCAGCATCGCCGCGACGTCCGGCTTGTACACGTAGTCCATGTAGGTGATCGCGTCGACCGGGTGGGCGGCGGTGATCGGGATGCACATGTTGTCGGTCCAGAAGAGGCCACCCTCCTTCGGGACGACGAACTTGAGGTTCTTGCCGCCGGCCTGCTGCTGGTAGACGTCGCCGGACCAGGCCATCGACAGCCACAGGTCGCCGGAGGCGAGCGCGTCGATGTAGCCCTGGTCGTAGTACTTGCGGACGATGCCGTCGTCGCGCTGCTTCGTCAGCTTCGCGGCGGCGTTCTTCCAGTCAGCCTCGGTCGATGTCTCCGGCTTGATGCCCATGCCGACCATGCAGAAGTTCGGCAGGTCCTCGTTGTCGCCGAACATGCCGACGTGGCCCTTGAAGGCGGGGTCGAACAGGTCCTCGTAGCTCGTGATCTCGCGCCCGGTCTTCTCGGGGTCGTACCCGATCCCCACCAGGCCGGACTGCCACGCGACGGTGTACTTGTTTCCCTTGTCGTAGGAAGGGTTCTTCACCGACGGGTCGGCGTTCTTGGCGAAGGTAGGCAGCTTCGTCTGGTCCAGCGGGGCGAGGAAGCCCAGCTCGATGAACTTGTCCAGGTAGACGCCGTTGGTGATGACGATCAGGTCAGCGCTGATCGACTGGTGCGCCGCGAGCTGCGGCTGCACCTTCGCGAAGTACTCGCCGTTGTCCTGGATCGACTCCCGGTAGTTGACGTGGATACCGGTGTCCTTTTCGAACTGGACCAGCGACGGGTGCTTTCCGGCGTCGTCCGTGTCCATGTAGAGCGGCCAGTTGGCGAAGTCGAGCGTGCCAGCCTTCTTCTTGTCGCTCCAGAACGTGGCGACGTCGTCGGCGGTCGCCGGCGCCTTCTTCTCCCCCTTGACGCCGCAGGCGGCGAGGAACGCCGCGAGGCCGGCGGCGCCGCCTGCCTGCAGGAACTGCCGGCGGCCGAGGCGGGGCTGGGTGAGGCCGCGCAGGAGCGCCGGGTCGACGGCGGGAGGCGGCGACTGGGCGCCGGGACGGTCCGTGCTGTCGTGCGTCGTCACGTGGGAGGTCCTCCGCGAGGTGCTGTCAGCTGAACGCGCTTCTTGTCAGGGATCTGTTGGGTCGGTGCCGGCCGGGTCGGCCCAGGGCCGGCCAGGATGTTCTTCGGGCCCGCGGCCACCGTCAGGCGGCGGCGGGGGTGGAGCTGCCCGCGCCAGGCGCGAGGGCGAACGAGTGGTCCTCCCGCCAGGAGAGCCAGACCTCGTCCCCACGGCGCGCGATGTCGGCGGAGTCAGAGCTGTTCTGCCAGAAGACCGTGATCTCGTCGCCGCCCGGGGTGAACACCGTGTAGGTGGTGTTGGTCCCCAGGTAGACGACCTCGGTGACCCGCCCGCGCAGCAGGCACACGTCGCCGTCCGGCCGCTCGACCGTCATGCCGATCTTCTCCGGACGCACGGTCAGCTCGACCACGGAGCCCGTCGTCACCGACCCCAGGTCGTCATGCAGGGGCACCATCAACTGCTCGTCGATCCCCGCGTCCAGGATCGCGACCGGACCGGTCCCGTCGGTGGTCACCGTCTTGACCGTCCGGCGCAGCACGTTGGACGTGCCGATGAAGCCCGCGACGAACCGCGTACGCGGTCGCTCGTAGAGGTCGCGCGGGGCGGCCAGCTGCTCGATGCGGCCCTTGTTCATGACCGCGATGCGGTCCGACATGGTGAGCGCCTCGCTCTGGTCGTGCGTCACGTAGACGAACGTGATCCCGACCTCGCGCTGGATGCGCTTGAGCTCGATCTGCATGGTCTCGCGCAGCTTCAGGTCGAGCGCGCCGAGCGGCTCGTCGAGCAGCAGTGCCCTCGGCTCGTTCACCAGTGCCCGGGCCAGCGCGACCCGCTGCTGCTGGCCGCCGGAGAGCTCCTTGGGCTTGCGGTCGGCCAGCGCGCCGAGCTCGACCAGCTCGAGCATGTTGGTCACCCGGTCGCGCATCGCCTGGCCGCGGATGCCCTTGCGCTTCAGGCCGAAGGCGACGTTGCCCGCGACGTCGAGGTGTGGGAAGAGCGCGTAGCTCTGGAAGACCAGGTTGACGTCCCGCCGGTTCGGCGGGGTCGCGGTCACGTCGCTGCCGTGCAGCAGGATCTGGCCGCGGCTCGGCTCCTCGAAGCCACCGATCATGCGCAGCGTCGTCGTCTTGCCGCAGCCCGACGGGCCCAGCAACGAGAAGAACTCGCCCTCGGCGATCTGGAGGTCGACGGTCTCCACGGCCGTCACGGCGCCGCGCCGCGAGGCGTAGTCCTTCGCGACGCCGATCAGCTCGATGGCTGGCGCCGCCGCACCCGTTCCACCGGTGGGCACCGTCGGCGTACTGACCGCCGGCACCGACGTCGACACCCCGTCCGCGGTCACCGCCAAGACCCGCACCTGCCTTCCCATGTTTCGTGACAGATCCAGGGCAATCCGTAGAAGTCATGCCCCGATGCCGAGTCAGACTGCCAGCGGCATGTGCCCTGGACAAGGGATCCGACGTAAAGGTTCGATTTCCCAGCCGAATCAGAGCCAGGACGGCCTGCCCGCTAGGGAATCCACTCACGAGGCGGGGTCATCGACACTGATGCGATGGCGTAGGCCACCGAACCGCCGCCCGCGGATGGGAAGCGTCCGTGCACGGACGGAGACCCTCCACGCGGGTCAGCCGCGCAACGCTGACCCAATGGTGGTCAGCCTACGGTCGATGCTCGGTCACTCGGCCCGCCGGACAGAGCGGTGAGGTCAGGACCATCCGGGGGCAGCACCGCCCCTGAATGGTCACCGTCTGCATACGGACGACTCGCACCTCCCAGCCGCGTGCCCCCGGTGGTCCCCGTCGCGACGGGGGCCGCCACCCCTCGTGGACGGCCCCGAGCCGCCGAAGCCGCTGACCCCCACAAGGTCATCGTTAGATCGTTCACCGCTTTCCACCGGTGGGCTGGGTCCCACCGACACGCCGGCTGCCCCTCAAGGCGACGGGTCCCACTGAGGGCACGGGTTCCATCGAGGGCACGGGTTCCATCGAAGAGCCGGCCGCCTTCGAGTGACGGGTCCCACGGGTGGGACCCGTGTCATCCGTGCACGACGCTCGGCCCGCTTCCTGCCTACCGCTTTCTCGCTTCCGCTTCCCGACAGGCGACAGGCGACAGGCGACAGGCGACAGGCGACAGGCGATGCTGGCTCGGCCCAGCTCCGCGCCCGACCCGAATCCGGTTCCAGCCCAGGTCCGGCCCCAGGCCTCCATTCCAGGCCCCGGGAACTCCAGGCCCGGGGCTCCGGAGACGCTGCCCCTTCTAACTGGCTGCGATCGTCACTGCGCTACCCACGGGTGGGCACCGTCTCTCGCGGCCGGTCACCGGCCAGACCATCCATGGGCAGCGTGCCCACGGCGTGGTCGGCTGGCGGGCGGGCACGCGGTGGCGCATCGTGGACGGATGGCGACCGAGACGCGCGCCGGGGTCCGGGAGTCAGGCCTGCCTCCGTCCGCACGGGCGACGCACACCACGCCCGCCGGCGCCGGCTACCTTCCCTCCCCGGTTCCGCACGACCTGCTGGCCGGGGTGTCGGCATCGCATCGGCGACTGCTCGCCCTCGCCGCGGCGCTGGACGACGCGACCGTCGCCCGACCCTCCCTGCTGCCGGGCTGGACCGTGGGGCACCTCCTGCGCCATCTCACCGTCGGTGCCCGCGGCCACACGAGCCTCGTCCAGGCGGCCTGTGCCGGTGCCGCCCCGATAGCGCTGAACAGCAGCGACCCGGCGGCGGACGACCCGACCGCCCACCCGGGCACCGATTCCGCCGAGCGCCTCCGCGACGACCTGGCCGCCGCCATCGCCGGGCTGGAACGCGCCTGGGACGCGACCCATGTCGAGGTCTGGCGCACCGGTCTTGGGATGTGCCGGCTGGAGCCGGCGGCCGGCTCGCGCCTCGACGGCCCGGTGACCCTGGCGGACCTGGTGTTCCTGCGCTGGCGCGAGGTCGAGATCCACGGTGTGGACCTCGGGCTCGCCGACCGCGGCGGCCCCGGCTGGGCCGACCTGCCCGCTCCCTACGTGGACGCCGAATGGGACTGGACGACCGCCCGGCTGCCGGAACGGTTGCCACCCGGGGTCAGCGTCGTGCTCGCTCCGGGCGATCGGTCGTCGCGCGCGTTCGGCGCCGGCCCGCGGCCGGCCGTCGTGCGGACCTCCACCGCCGAGACGCTGCGTTGGCTGCTCGGACGCCTTCCCCGCCCGGCGGCCCCCAGCGGCTGGCCGGACCTGTGCTCCTGGGAATGACGGTGCCCCCACCAGGGACGGGCTCCCACGCTGTCCGCCGATGGGCAGCGTCACCTGATGGGCAACGTCGCGTGATGGGCAGCGCCTCACCTGATGGGCAGCGTCACGGCTCGGCGCCGGCCGCGCTCTCGGCCTGGCGAGCGTAGGTAGGGAACGCTGCCCACCAGCGGTCCTGGTGATCGTCAGACCTGGGCCGAAGCGGTAGCCCGGCCGCGCACGCTGCGCCTTGATGGGATCCGTCCGGCCTCACTGCCCACTAGTTGGGCAGCGTCTGAACGCCCGGCACCGGCCCGGTTACGACGTTGGTGCCGTGGCGGTGCGCTCGTCGCCGGCCATAGGGAGACAATGGTCCGGTGGGTGCGCACCATGCCGGTATGACCGGTTTGCCTGGCCCTCGGGACCAGGGGCGACGGGGCGACGTCGGGTCGCGCGTTGTCGACCTCCCCGACGTGACCCCAGCCTGCCGCGCGGCGCGGGGGGGCCACTGTTGATCACGATGGCACTGTTCAACAACAAGGGCGGCGTCGGCAAGACCACGCTCACCTTCCACCTCGCCCACATGCTGGCCCGGCAGGGGCATCGGGTCCTCGCCGTCGACCTCGACCCGCAGGCGAACCTCACCGCCCAGTTCCTCGACGAGGACGACCTGGCGACCCTCTGGCGGGAGCAGATCGTCGGCGCCTCGACCAGCGGCCGCGGCTCGACCGCGTCCTCGGCACCGCGCCACGACATCCTCGGCGGCCGGCGGTCCCGGATCGTCGAGGGCACCGGCACGATCGCCACCGCCATTGCTCCGATCATGGAAGGCGTCGGGGACGTCTCGCTGTTCGAGCCTGTCTCGGTCGACGACAACCTGTGGCTGCTGCCCGGGGACGTCGACCTGAGCGTCTTCGAGGACAAGCTGTCGGCCGCCTGGCCGAACAGCTTCCTGGGCAAGGACGTCGCCGCGCTGCGGACCACGACCGCGCTGCACCGCGTCGTCGACCACAGCGGCAAGGCGGTACGGGCTGAGATCGTGCTCATCGACGTCGGCCCGAACCTTGGCGCGATCAACCGCGCGGCCCTGCTGTCCGCGGACACGGTGCTCATGCCGCTGGGCGCCGACCTGTTCTCGCTGCGCGGCCTGCGCAACCTCGGTCCAACGTTGCGGGACTGGCGGTCCACCTGGCAGGGCATGGTGCTGCCGAAGGTGCCCGACCGGATCGCCGCGCCGCGCGCGTTGATGATGCCGATCGGCTACGTCATCATGCAGCCGGCTTCCGGCCGGGACCGCCCCGCGCGGGCCTTCGACCGTTGGCTCGACCGGATTCCCGAGGTCTACGCGACGTCGGTGCTCGGCACGCAGCGCGCCGACCCGTACGACAAGTCGTTCGAGATCGCGAGCCTGCCCTTCTACCAGACCCTCATGCCACTCGCCCAGGACGCCCGCAAGCCGATGTTCGAGCTGCGCTCCGGCGACGGCGCCCTGGGCAGTGCGCAGACCTACGTGCGCAAGTGCTATCAGGAGTTCCGCGACCTGGCGGTGAACGTCCGCGAGCGGCTGCGCTACCTGGACCCGACCCTGCCCAGGCTGCCTGTCTCCGCCGCCGGAACGAGACAGTAAGGCGGCCCAAGCCCCGACAGATCCTCCAGACGCCCAGGTGACCGAGACAGCAAAGGCGGACGCCACAGCGATGCCCATCAGGATGCCGCTCAGCCACGATCGCTTACCCGAGGACGTCACGGACCGGTTCACGTGGCGCCACCGCGTGGACGCGCCAGCCTCCAGGCCCGCCGGCCGGTTCCCGCTGGCCGCACTGGCCGGCTTCGCGTTGACCGGCGTCATCATCGTCGTGGCGGTCATCCTGTTCGCCCGCAACCCGGCCCTGGACACGACCCAGACGGTCGCCTCCGGGAAGCCGCAGACCAGCCTGGCCACGCCCGCGTCGATAGTCGCGGCCCAGGAGGCCACCCCCGCCCCGACGCCCGCCGCGGCGTCGGCGTCGCTGGCCACCACGTCGGCGGCCCTGGCCACCCGCCAGAGCGCGGCTCCAACCACTCGGAGACTGTTCGGCGGCCCGAAGCCGACCGCCACGACCGGCGCCGGGCGTGACGACGCGGTTGCCGCGGCGACCACCTGCCGGAATTCGCCCATCGCCCAGTACCTGCTGCGCCACGGATTGCCGCTACCCTGCTGATGGTGGATTGGTGATCTGTTGTCGGCCTTCACCCGGTCGACCCGCCCGCAAGGCGACCTCTACCGCTATGTGGAAGCGTGGGACCTCGGAAGCCAGTGGTTCGCAGCCCCGCCGCGGCGCGGTGGTCCCCGCGGACCGGTGCGAGAAGTAGGCGACAGGGGCAGGTCACGATGAGCGAAATCGCTGCCGGGGACTGGGAAGACACCCCCGACGCGGCGTCCGGGCTGGCACGCCCCTACGTCGCCGTCGACCCCGACGAGACACTTCGGCCCGGTCCGGCAGAGGGCGCGGAAGAGGTCAGCCAGCCGGCGGTCCCGCCGGCCGCACCCGACGGCACCCTCGACAACAGCCACCGGGGAACTCACCACATCGCCACCACGACGCCGACCGACTCGCCAATTCCGGACAATACGGTCACACCGACCGTTGGCCCGGCCTCGGCGTCCGAGCCTGCCGCGCCACCCCAGGCGCCCTCGGTTGACGTGACCAAGCCTGCGCCCGCCGCCCTCTCGCTCACGAAGGCAGGCAAGCCGGCGGTGGCCGAGCCCGAGGCATCGCCAGGGGTGGTCTCAGGCGCTGCGGTCGCCGATCCGGGGCCAGCCGGGTCCGGCCCCGCCGACGTGGCGGTGGCCGAGCCGCCTGTGCCCGCGGCCACCGGCGGCGACGGCGACGGCGACGGCGAGCAGACCCTGGCGGCGGGCGACCTCGAAGCGCCGGCGTCCGGCGACGAGACGATCCGGTCCGCGGACACGCCCGTCGGGACCCCCGAGGCGCCCGTGGCCGCGTCAGATTCTGCTCAGCCGGGCCTCGACGCCAACGACCTCGACAGCGGCGGCGATCCCGAAGCCGCAGGCGAGGACGACCCCGAAGCCACGGTGGTCGGCCTGGCGCCCGGCGCCTTGCCGGACCCGAGCCCCCGGCTCCCGATCGACGACTCCGCGGAGATCAACGAGATCGACCGGGCGGCCGCCATCGGCGCGGCTGACGGAGGGTCCGCGTCCCGCCGCCCCGGGCCGCGCCCGCAGCGAGACGCGCGGAAGTGGATCCACGTCGTCCGGCACGGGTACGTCCTGCGCTCCCGGTCCGGCATGACGATCGCCGCGGCCATCGTGCTCATCGTGCTGACGCTCTTCGGCCTGACCGGACTGCTGCTGTCCAACAGCAACTCCCCCGCGGGCTCCGGCAAAGCGATCGTGTTCGTCGACACCGAGGCTCCGACGATCGACTTCGGGAGCTTTCCCGCCGTGATCGAGCCGCCGACGACCGCCCCGCCGCCTACCCAGGCCGGCCTGAACGCCGTACAGGCACAGTCGGTCGGCCGCGCCGACGCGCGCCCGCGCGGCTCCAGCGCCAACGCACCGGCCAGCCACCAGCCGCAGCCGACCCCGCCAGCGGCGGCGGCACCGACCGCCCCGACCAGCCAGGCCGCCCCCAACTCCCCCGGCGCCCGCCTCCAGCAGCTCCAAGTCCGACTGCTGGACGAACTTCCCCGCCATCGCGACGCTGCTCAAGCGCATGGGCGGCTGCTAGCCCCCAGCTCCCCCCTGCTGGCCGGACCGACCGCGAAACGACACCCGACCTGGGCCGACCGCAGCCGCCCCGGTCAAACGTGATCGCCGTTTCGGCCCTCGACTGGTTGCAATAGGAGTCCCGCCGCAACCGGTAGAGGGCCGAACTGGCAATCATGGTGGGGCCGCCCGCGCCCGCGCCGCGGAGATCAGCTCGCCGGGACGGCGACCCAGACCGGCTCCTGGACAGCAGGATCGCCAGCCAGACGCCACCGCCGCAGCCGCCACGATGCCGTACAGTTGGAAGGCGCGCCGCCCACCCGGCAGCGCCCGTCCAGCGGTCACGCCGGGCGCGACCCACGGGGGCGTAGCTCAACTGGCAGAGCACTGCCTTTGCAAGGCAGGGGTTGGGAGTTCGAGTCTCCCCGTCTCCACCCCATCTGATCTGCGGGTATCACTTTCTGTGATGCCCGCTTTGATCGTTATGTAGCCAACCGTGTAGCCCAGCACCGTCATCTCCCGCCGTCGCTGCCCCGGCTGGTACGCCGAGGCTGCTGGGACGCAGCCCCATCCCGCGGGCGCGAGCCACCCCGTCTGGTCGGCTCCCGATCCCTGGGGCGTGAGTCTCCGCCCTTGGGCGCATGGGTACGAAAGAAGATCGTGAGGACACCGCACGTCGTCGCCCAAGTCCCGCCGATTGTCGCGGCTGCCGTCGAACTTCCGATCAGGGTGACGACGATGATCGCCAAGAGGCAGGTCACTTG
Source organism: Pseudofrankia inefficax (assembly GCF_000166135.1). Classification (NCBI taxonomy): domain Bacteria; kingdom Bacillati; phylum Actinomycetota; class Actinomycetes; order Frankiales; family Frankiaceae; genus Pseudofrankia; species Pseudofrankia inefficax. Next base: position 31,993 of record NC_014666.1, on the reverse strand, counting down.
TCCCGCGAGTACCAAAACGAGGGACAGCGTGTGACTCCGCGAGGCGTGCCTGGGCACGGTTCTCCGATCCCGCACTCCCCGGCGCATGCGGAACCAGACCGGCGCCAAATCCGTCCGCTGGGGGTTCCCTAAGTCCCAGGTCCCGAGGGTTCACACCCCATACCTAGCCCTGCCTCCGGGGAAGGCGCAGCATCAGCGGACGGTACTAAAATACACCCGAAGTTGATCCGTAATCACGGCAGACGCTGGCCCATCAGCTTGTCCATGGCGTCGGACGCGGCGCGCAGGCGTTCGGGGAGGGCGTGGCCGTAGCGCTCCATGGTCATGCGCATCGTGGCGTGACCGAGGATCTCCATTACGGTCCGAGGTTCGATGCCGGCCGCCAGGAGGAAGCTCGCGCAGGCGTGGCGGAAGTCGTGGAGCCGGAGCGTCGGCAGGTTCACCCGTCCGCGGAGCTGCTGAACTCGGCGCGTGACGTTGCGCGGCTCTATCAGCGTGCCGACCGTGGACGCGAAGACGAGGCCGTTCTCTTTCCAGGCTTTGCCCGCGTCGGCGCGCTCCTGGTCCTGCCGCTTCCTGTGCCGCTTGAGCGCTTCCAACGTCATTGCCGGGATCGGCACCGGGCGCCGTGAGCCTCTCGTCTTCGTGTCGACCAGCCGAAGCGTGCCGGACACGCGCTGGGCCGAGCGGACGACGCGGAGGGTTGCCGCGTCGAGGTCGACGTCATCCCAGCGCAGGCCGAGCAGCTCGCCGCGGCGTAGGCCCATCGTGAGTGCGACCACGAAGAGCGCTTCGAGGCGATCGCCTGCCGCGACTTCGAGGAATCGGCGCGCGTCTTCGACCGCCAGGTCCCGCGGGTCCGAGTCGCCGAGCTTGGGCGGTTGAACCGACTTCGCGACGTTGCGGGACACCAGGTCCATGCGCTCCGCATCTGCGAGGGCTACGCGCAGGACGGCGTGAATCTTGGCCAAGCTCGCTGGCTTCATCGAGTCGCGGCGCGCCGCATGCAGCCTACGGACGTCGGCCGGGCTCAGCTTGTCCAGCCGGATCTTGCCGAGAACAGGCACGATGTGTCCGTCGATCGCGTATCGGTAGCGGCTCAGCGTCGACGGCCGCGTTCCGTCATGCCCTTTGATCTCGTCGAGCCAGTACGACAGCCACTCCGCGACCGTCTGGGGCTTCGCGGCGAGATCTTGACCCTTGCCGGCCGCCTCGCGCAGCGCGTTCATCTTGCCGCGCGCTTCCTTCTGCGTCCGGCCGTACACAGTCCGACGGCGTCGTTTGCCGTCGATCCAGCCGAGGTCGACGACCCCGACCCAGCGGTTGTCACTCGCCCGCTGGTACAGGCCGCCCTCGCCGTGCGCGCGTCGAGACTTCTTCTCTTCCGCCGACGCCGCGCCGTCCGGTTCGTTCTTCTGCTCGGCCATCAGGCCACCTCGGGCAGGTGGTCGGAGGCCCCGCGTGCAACCTCTGCCAGGGCGAGGGCGTAACGGGCCGCCGCAATGGTGTGTTCGTCTGCGCGGCCGGTGACGAGTTCCTCCGCGACGAACCTCAGAGCGCCGCAGGCGTATGCGTAATGGCCTTGGAGCGAAACGCGGGCCATCTCGGCGAGCGCCCTGTCCAACTCGACCGGCGTCGGGTGGTAGTCCGCCGAGTCGCTGGCGGACGGGTCCGGAGTGTTTTCGGGCATGGCGGGTCCAAGCTCCTTGCCGGAAGAGAACGGGAGGGAAGCGCCGAGCGCGGTTATCGCTGCCGGGCGCAGGTTCGGGGTTCCGTTTCTCTGGCGTGTGAGGGTCCGTCGGGGAGCCGGCCGCGTCCAGGGCGCTATCGCGTCGCTTGCGCGATCGACCTTCGGTCGACCCTGGACACGTCCGACTCCCCGACGGCTTGGAACGCCACCAGAGGAACGGAAGAAAAATGGGGGTGGTGCAGGCAGGGATGCCGCTACGGGCGGGAGACGCCTGCCGCCGTCGGGACCAGCGGGGACACCGGTACCCACGGAACGATCTCGGGAGCCGGCGGTCCGGCGGGGTTGCGCCGGAAGAGGAGGACCGCTTCGACGTCGTTGAAGTGCTCGACGAACACCGCACCGGCCGGGACGACCGCGAGCGCCGCGGTCACGTCTTCGACGTCGGCGCCGGGGTGGATCGTCACCTCGCACTCGCCCGTAGGCAGGAGGGTGACCAGGACGAGCGCTGGGCCGGTTTCGGGGGTCCGCCAGAGTTCGGGGTCGCCGGACGAGAAGATATGCATGGGTCTCAGCTCCTGTGCCATCAGGGTTGGGCCTAGGTCTCGGCGGGTGTGCCATCACCCGTCGGGGCCGCTAACGGCTACAGTAGCCAGTAGCTACTGGCTCGTCAAGCTATGATCCGACCATGCCGACGATCAAACTCATGGGTGCCGCGGAGATCGCGCAGCTCCTGGACGTGAGCCCGTCGCGGGTCCATCAGATCCTTCGCGACGACTCCGCGTTTCCCGAGCCCGTGGCCGTGCTGAGCATGGGGAAGGTGTGGAGCGCCGAGGACGTCGAGCGATGGAACGCCGCCCGCAAGGCGCCCAGGCCAGCCAGGGATCAGGCCGAGCGATGGACCCTTGACGATCTCCAGCAGGCGCTGGAGCGGTACGAGCAGCTTCTGGTGTCCGGTGGGAAGTCGTCGACGACGGTTCAGACCTCTGTCGACCGTCCGCGCCGGTTCCTGCGGTGGCTTGCCGGCGACTACGACCCGCTGGCCTAGGCAGCGTTCGATGGACCGGCGCCGCCCCTATCCCGGGGTAGGAGGCCCGCGCGTCTGCTGTAGCGCTGTGGGTTTCATGCGGCCGTTCCGTTCTGCTGGCCGCGTAGCCGGTCGATGTAGGCGGCCAGTGCGTCGTAGGGGATGCGTCGCGCCCGTCCGATGCAGAGCGATTCCAGCTCGCCGGCGGCCATGAGTTCGTAGACGGTGGATCGGCCGATGCCGAGTTGGTCGGCTGCTTCTGCCGGGGTCAGAAGGAGCTTGGTCACGGTCCCTCCTCGGTAGGAGCGGGCAGCGGATCGGAGGATTTGTCGCGGTCGGCCGGGCTGTCGAGTGGCGGTCCGGTGGCCGTGGGGTCGGCGAGTTGGGTGCGCCAGCGTTGCCGTTCGGCGACGGCGTGCAGGATCAGGTGCTCGCGCCGTGGGGCGTCCGGGTCGCCGGGGCGGACCAGTTCCCAGGCGACGCGCGGCGCAGCCCGGGTCTCGTCGGTCGCTCGCGCTGCTGGGCTGTTCGGGTCGGCGTGCTTGCCGAGCGCTTGCAACTGTTCGCGGACGAAGTCGACGCGGTCGGCTTTGTGGTCGCCGAGGGTCTTGCCGGACCACTTCCGGGAGACAAGGACGCGCCGGCCGCCGAACCCGAGCGTTTCGCGTCGATGGGCTTTCCCCTTGCACCGGCCGGGTACGAGGCCGGGCCGGGCGTTCTTCGGGGCGATGCCGTGTAGAAGCCAGTTCGCGCAGCTCGGCGAGCACGGTTCGTGCCGCAGCGTCGCGGCCAGCCGGTCGACGTGGGCACGTTGCCGGTCGGTCGCGATGGCGTGACAGCCATCGAGTGACTTCGTGAGGTACTTGGTCAGGTAGCCGATGAGCTTCCCGGCGGTGTCGCTGTTCGAGGTGACACCGTCCGCGCGGATCTGCGGCCCAAACCGCACGACGTGTGCCGGTTCGTCATCGGGTCCGATCGCGTCGAGCGCCTGGTCCCAGGAGACCAACTCCGCGCCGGTCGCCGGGTCGAGGTAGCCGCCGGTCTGCTCGTCCCAGACGGGCAGGTCCGGTCCGGCGGCCGGGTAGATGGGTCGGTCGGTGGGTGGCCACCAGACTTGGTGGTAGGTCGCGGCCGCGACCTGGCGCAGGACGACGCGCGGGACCGTTCCGCGGAACGCCGCATGCAGATGCGGGGCGAGGCGTCGCTGTGGTTCGAGTGCCGCGAAGTACTGCACCTCCCAGCCGACCGCGCGGCGCAGGTTCTGCCAGAACCGGTCGACCAGCTTCGGGAAGTGGATCGCGTCCCGCGCGGCCCGCCGGTAGTCGTAGGTGTCCGGGTCCACGGGCGTGCCATCCGGGAACACGCGGCCGTAGGTGTCACAGGTCAGCGTGAGGAACATCGACGGCCGCCAGGTGGTGCCGTCCGGTGCGTTGTAGGTCCGGCCGATGGTGCGCTTCACGACGGGCAGCCGGGGCAGATCCGGAGCGTCCTGCCGCCGCCGAGTCGACCGCGTTCGCCGGGGTCGCTCCCGATCGTCCGGCGCTGCCTTGCCGCGGACGCCGAGGTCGGCGAGGTGTTCGTCGACTTGGCCGATCATCTCGTCGGCATCAGCGACGCCGGCCGTGTCGCCGGTCTTTTCGGCTTCGGTGCGGATCGCTTCGAGGTCGGCGCGGAGTCGGCCGAGTTGCTTGGCTTCGTCGTCGGGCGGGTCCGGCGGGGGCAGGGGTTCGTCGTCGAGGTGCCAGCCGGATTTACATTGCGCCATCCGCAGCCGACGCGCCCGCTCCGCGCACGGCGGGCACTTCGAGGCCAACGTCGCGCCACAGGGGGCCGGGATGATGGTGGTTTCCCCGGTGTCGAGGTCGACGCGGCGCAACGCGACCGGCCGCACGCACACGCCCTCCTCGACCGCGACCGCCTCCACCACCTGACGCGCCAGCGGCATCCGCATCCGAGCCGCCCGCGACCCAGGCCGCGGTTCCCTGAGACCTCCCGTGCCGGCGGATCCGCGGTCGGCGTCGCACTGGCCCCCGCCGGTCACTTCTCGGCCCAGGGATCGCCGTACTCGGCGAGATCCGGCACCCAGCCGTCGACCGGTCGATCGGTGTCGGGTACCCAGCCCGCCGCCGGCCAGCCCGGACGGGATCGCGGCACTTCTGCCTTGCGCCAGGGCCAGGCCACCCGCCGACGCCGGGCCGGTCCGTCGAGGCCCAGGAGATGCCCCATCCCACGGGCGCGCAGGATGTCAGCGATCTCCGGTGCGATCGTGGGTCCGGGCAGTTCCAGGCGTGGTGGGACCGGCCGCAGCACCGCCAGCGCGCCGGCCGCCGGAGCGCTGTACCGGTCGATGGTCCGGCGAATCTCCGCATCGTCCGGCCAGGACGCGCGGACGCGGACGGGGTCGCCGCCGCCGTCTTCGGCGACGTAGCCGGTCCCTTGCAGGTTCGGCGGGATGTCCTGGCAGCGGGCACCCTTGTCGTGCGCACCGGCCCCGAGGACGAGGTCGACCTGCTCGGCTTCCACCAGGCGCAGCGCGACCCGGACCGGGAACAGGTCGCGGAACGGCAACGTCTCCTTGCGCGGGTCCTGGACCGCGGCCACGACGACGACACCCGGCGCCCGTCCTTGGGACAGGAGCAGCCCGAGGGACGCGGAGAGTCGTCGCTTGAGATCGCGGTCCGTCACATAGGCCGTCAGGGCGGCGATCTCGTCGACCAGGACCACGATCAGCGGGTCACCGACCGTCGGTGTGTGCAGCCGGGCGACGCCGCGTAGTCCGTCCGCGCGGGACTGCATCCGGGCTACCGCGTCGTCGAGGAGGTCGGCGATGGAGGGCAGGTCGTAGGCGAACCGAGCAAACAACCGTGCGCCCGCGGCCATCTCCATGCCGCCCTTGGGATCGCACACCCACAGCTCGACGAGCCCGGCGGCGACGGCGGGGCCGAGTGCGCGGATCAGCGACCACAGCACCGACCCCTTGCCCGACCCCGTCGCGCCGGCCACCAGGACGTGAGATCCACGCAGCGGTAGCAGCCAAGGGCCGCCGTCTTCACGCCGGCCGATCGGAAGATGGTCGAGACCGTCAGGTCCATCGGGTCCGTCGACATCGGCCGGGGGAACGGGCCGGTCGAGCGGGTCACGGCGGTAAAAGTCCAGCCAGATGAACCCCACCTGGTCGCAGCGGACCCGGCACGCCCGCGCCCGGTAGACATGCCGCAGCGCCTCGGCCTGCTCCGCCCACTGCTCCGGGGTCTGGCCAGGCAGCAGCTCGACGCGCAGCGATTCGACCGCGACCGAGGCACGGAAGCCGCGGATACGGGGGAAATACTCGTCGAAGGACACGGTCTCGGCGTTGGACGCGGGGATCTGGATCGCCAGGCCGCAATGTAACGTCGCCGGCCGCCACTTCCGCCGATACACAGCCACGAGCCGCAGCCGGCCCCAGGTCCACCAGGCCGCCCGGTCAAACGACGCCCGATGCGCCAACCGCCAGGCTCCCGAGACGAGCACGACGAAGGCGGCGAGCGCGCCCAGTCCGAGCAGGCCGGTCTGGCGGTAGAACGCCGTCAGGATGACGAGCGCGCCGACCGCGACCGGATGCCGCAGCACGACAAGGAGGCAGCGGCCGGCGAGGCGGCCGAGCATGCCGACGACGACCCACCACAGGGGAATGCGGATCTTGTCGTGACGTGCGGGCAGCGACGGGAAACGACGATCCCCGTTGATTCTGCGCATGACAAATACCACCCGTTTCACGGCAGGGCAAAGCCAGGGCCAAGAAATGAAGAGAAGAAAAGCCGGGGCAGGTCCCGGGACGGCCAACGCCTATGTCAGGCCGGCGGCCCCGGGACGCCCATAAGAAACGTGCCTAAGCGGCGCGTGAACCCCGAGAACGACCCACCGACGGGGGCGAGGCCAGTCCGGTCGGCGGATTGACCGGTCCCGCCGCCGGGCCGGCGTCAGGGTCGGCGTTGAGGGCGAATCGGGCGCAGTCCTCGGCGAACCGGGCCGCCGCGTCCGCGAGCTCACGGACGAACTGCATCGCCGTCCCGTCCAGGTCAGTGGTCGACATCGCGATCGTCACCGACACATCCCCCGTGGTCAGGGTCAGGATCGGGGACCGCTCCGGGTAGACGTTGAGGTGAACCGACGCCCCGCCACACACCGACAGGTGCGACGACAGCCGGGTACGCGACTTGACCGCACGGCCGCTCACGCCGCGGCCCCCGAATTCCGCCGACCCGCAGCAGGCGGCGCCGGACGCAGGCCCGAGGCCCGCAGCGCGAACATCTGCTTCGGCCGCGACCCGTTCGAGTCCACCCACGGAATCACCAGCACGTCCACCAGCTCGACCGGCCGGAACGGCGTGCCCGGGATCGGGTCCGGCATGACCGGCGCTGTCTCGGCCGCGATCTTCACCTTCAGTTCCGCGGTCCGCGCTGTCGGGTCCGCGTCCATGATCCGCACGACCCACATGGGGAGGTTCGAGTCACGGTCGCGCTCCTGGACCGGGGGCGACCCGGGCCGGGACTTCTCGAAGTCGTTGGACTGCTCAACACCGAGCACGTAGGCACCGTTCGGGAACGCATCCGCGAACGCGATAGGAATACGACGAGGAATCGCCACCGTGCACACCTCCTGTACCCGTACCCGGACCATCCGGGCGTTTGGGGTGTGTGCTAACGATGCGCCCTCCATGAACCTCTCGCCAACCTACTATGCGCCTGTGTATGACGTGACCGTATAAATAGCGATGTTGTTTGCTTGCACGCTAAAAGGCGGGTTCACTTTGGTCTATGGGGATGACAAACGACGTACCGATCAGTCCACACACCGCCCGCGGGCCGGTCGAGGGGGAGGACTGGGAAGCGGTCGCGCGCACGCTCAACCGACGGATGGCCACGTGTCGCATCGGTCAGCAGGCGCTGGCGGACGCCGCCCGGGTCTCCGCTTCGACCGTTCGCGCGCTCCAGCGCGGGTCGACCGATCGCCGGGTCCAGAACTCGACGCTGACCGCGATCTCCCGCGCGCTCGGATGGCGCGATGACCATCTCCTGCGTGTCCTGCTCGCCGAGCCGCCCGAAGCCGATCCCAAGACGTCCGACTACGTGAAGATGATCTTTGACTCAACGCTGCGTATCGAGCGGCACCTCAGGGAGATCTCGAAGCACTTCACCGAGCCCTGACCCGGCCCGGGTCCGGGAACGACGGAGGGCCGGACCCGCGGGTTAGTCGCCCGCGAAGTCCGGCCCGTCTGCTGTCCGATGTGGTTACTACGACGCGATCGGCACACCGTGGCCGTTGGGCCGTGCGTCGGCCTCTCCCGTCAGCGCGCGTCGCATCCTGCCGAGCGCGTCGGCCTGCCCAGCGGCGAACGCGGCCCGTTCCGCAGAGGTTCGGTACTGCTCGCCGGTCGACAGACCGTTCGGACCGCCGGAGCCGACGAGCGTGCCGCCGTGCCGCACCGCCTGGTCCACGAGCGCGTCGAGCGGGCCGGCCGACGTCGACGCCGTGCCCGCGGGCCGGTAGACCAGGACGAGATCGACATCGCCGAATGCTTCGACGAACGCCAGGCCCGTCGGGAGCCCCGCGATTCCGTCGTACAGCTCCGCGAGGTCCGAGCCCGATCCGACGACGAGTGCCCAATCATCGCCGTCCCACGGCGTAGCGACGACCCCGGGCGACGAGTCCCGCCGTTCGGGCACCGCACCGCCGGCCGCGGTCCCGTGTTCGCCGTTCTCAGCGACTTCTGCCAGGCCTTTCACGAGGTCCCGCGTCATCTGACACTCTCCGTTCTGCTCACAGGCCATTTCCGGCCCCGCCGCGACGAGCGCCGCCGCGGCGGGGTTGGCCGAAGCCTTTCCGCGACCAGATCGTGTTGGAAGGGCTATGGGCGTATACGAAGGGTGGCTACACTCCCGCATAGCGCCACGACCGGCATGTCAGGGATAAAGCGCTCCCACGGAAGGCCGCGCACATGACCCCACGCAGCCCGCGCCCCGTCACCCCGCCCGACTTCTGGCAACGGCCCGAGGTCACAGAAGCCCTGGCCAGACGCGATATCGGCGCTCTGCTGAAGATCTACCAGCGGTGGACCGGCGCGACCCAAACCCAGATCGCCACCCTGTGCGAGGTCCCGCAGTCGCACATCTCGCACATTCTTCGGGGAAAGCGCCAGGTCACCAGCCTGGATATGTACGAGCGGTTCGCGAACGGTCTAGACATCCCGCGCGCCCTGCTCGGACTCGCCGAGCCAGCAAGCCCCATCGCCGCGCAGGCCCCGCCCGTGGTGCTCGACGAGCCCGCGAAGCCCGACCGGCGGATCGTCCTTGCCGGTGCCGCCGGAGCGATGGCCGTCGCGAGCGCTGACGTCGATCTGGGGACCGCGGCCGCCTCGCACGCGCTTGCCTTCCTGGACCGGTACGGCATGGCCAGGCTGGACCCGCTCACCGTCGAGCAGTTCGCCGACGACACCCGCCGACTTGCTATCGACTACATGTCGGCCGCGCCCGAGGCAATCCTGTCGCAGGCCGTCCCACTCCGCGCCCGGGTGTTCGCCGCGATCGACCGGCCGAACCGTCCCGACCAGCTCCGCGACCTGCACCTGATCGCCGGCCAGCTCTCCGGCATCCTCGCCTACGCCACCATGGACGTCGGCCGGACGAACGTCGCGATGACGAACGCCCGCGCGGCCCTGCTGTGCGCCGACCTCGCCGGACACCGCGACCTCGCCGTCTGGGCACGCGGCACGCAAAGCCTGATCGCCCGCCTGGACGGCCGGTACACCGAGGCCGCCCGCTACATCAGCGCCGGCATGGAACTACGCCCGACCGGGACCGCTTTCGCCCGTCTCGTCTGCGGCCAGGCCCAGTGCCACGCGAACCTGGGGAACCTTGCCGGAACCCACAAGGCGCTCGACGCGGCGAAGCACGCCACCGACCAGGCCCAGCCCGACGAATTCGCCGTCGGCCTGTTCGGCTTCCCCCGAACGAAGGTCCACTTCTACGGCACGAGCGCTCTGATCTGGTTCCCCGACCGCGACAGCGCCCGCATCTCCGACCGGGAAGCAACCACCGCAATCGAGATGTTCGAGACCGGACCAGCCGAAGAGCGCTACGTCGGCGACGAGCTGCTCGGCCACATCTACCAGGCCACGTCACGCCTACACCTCGGCGACGTCGAGGCCGCCCGCGAATCCCTGCGCCCCGTCCTGACGATCCCGGAACCCCAGCGGGTCGAATGGCACCGCCGCAGCCTCGGCCGCATGTCCACCCTGCTCGCCACCGGCCCCTACCGCGGGATCTCGCTCGCCGCCGACCTGCGCGAGGAGATCACCGCCTTCTAACTGGCGCCGGCCCGCGCCGGCCAAGCGGATCATGACCGCTCGTCAACCTTCCGCGAACCCGCCAAGTCCCAGGACAACGCCCGTCGCGGCGGGCATCGTGGACCCCGGAACGCCACACCCGGGGAGGCACGCCGAGTGGTCACAGCACACGTCGTCCGCGTGTTCAGCGACGAGCACGGCCACGGCGGCAACCCGCTCGGCGTCATCGAGGACCCCGGCAACCTCGGCCCCGACGAGCGCCAGGCCATCGCCAAGACCCTTGGCTACAGCGAGACCATCTTCCTCGACGACGTCGAGAAGGCCGAGATCTCGATCCACAACCTCTCGCGCCAGATCCCGTTCGCCGGACACGCCGCGGTCGGCGCCGCCTGGACCATCGCCCGCCTCACCGGACACCACCCGTCCGTCCTGCGCACGACCGGCCGCGAGGCCGAAAGCTGGGCCGATTCCGCCGGAGTCTGGGTCCGCGCACCCTTGTCGATGACCCCGCCGTGGTGGGCCGAACGCCTCGACGACCCGCGCGAGGTCGACGACCTCGACGGCCCGCTCAGCCCCACCCAGGACTTCACCCAACTGTGGGCCTGGATCGACGAACCCGCCGGCATCGCCCGCATGCGCACCTACGCCGCCCGCGTCGGGATCCCCGAAGACGAAGCCTGCGGCACCGGAGCCATGCGCCTCGCCGCCGCACTCGGCCGCCGCATGACCATCCACCATGGCGAAGGCTCTGTCATCTACGCCGCCCCAGGCCCAGCCGGCTACGCCGACATCGGCGGCCACGTCACCGAAGACCCACCCCGCCAGCTCTGAGAGGCGCTCCGTCGGGAAGACCTCAGGGGGCTTCGCCCCCCGAACCCCCCGCCGGCTCCCAAAGGGGTGGGAGGAACAGAACAGGTCCGCGTGATCACTTCGGTATGCCGACGCCCGAGGGCTACCACCGGAACCCCGACCGTGCAAGATCCGCACGGCTGTTCGTGGATCAAGGCTCGACGGCGGATCTTGCACGGCCGAGAACCCGGAGGTAGGGACAAGCCCGCCGGCACACCGAAGGGATCACGCTCGCCACAGCCAATGGAGGGCAAGCCCTCGTCGGCAGGGTCCAAGATGATCGGCATGCGTGCCGCGCAACCATGATGCGCTGCCGAATTGCTCGTTTTGAGATCAAGGGACGTTGCCAGCGCCGCGCGACGGGTGCGCGCGGCGCTGGAGCGCCGTGCTCCCCGGCGCGTCGCCGTCAATGGGCCAAGAACACAATTACGGCATGAGCTTGTTAAGGTCGGCCTCGATACCCGCAACCTTCATTTCCGCAAGGATCTCCAAGATCCACCCGTTACCCGAGTCAAACAGGGTGCGGCCAACTCCGTGAAAGTCACTTGGCATCTCGACGCCATCTTCAAAAAGAATTGCAACGTTTCGACGCCCCAGCTTGGCCGCCGCATAACCGAGTTCCAGAATTACATTCTGGCGAGCCCTCGACTGCAGGTCGGCGGAACCCTTCAGGCGTCCCTCGTCGTCGGCCGTCATCAGAATCACAGCGAACGCACTATTTTCGAAGTGCCCCTCAAGCTTTTCTATGATCGTCTGCCCACTATTCGGTTGGTCGGCGAGGACGATCACCTCCAGCGGTGTGGCTTTCTCCAAAACGCGTTGTACCTGCAGACGTGCGGCGTTGTCCCGGCCATGCACCAGAAATATTGCCCGAGGTACGACGGCCGCGGGCGCCGATACGCTCGGCCCACCGACGGCACTAGCAGCCACAACACCTACTCCTTCATCGAAAAGATCGAGAGAAGCTCTTAGTGACTCCAGCTTGCGGACCTTCTCACTGATCAGATCAATCAATGTCGGCGCCTGGTCGGGGCCAAGAACATTGACCGACAAGAAGGTAATATCACCAAGATCCGCATATTGGCTTCTCGGGCTCCGCTCGCGCCAGGACACGGGCACAAAAGCCTGCTCTAGAAGCCTACCGTTGAATTCATCCCAGCTACGGAAAGACTGCAGAAGCAACTGACGTTCGGCGGCCGAGCCTTGCGGCAACTTGCCGATATCGTAGCCCTTCGCTATCGAAATCTGTAGCTGCTCGTCGAGTCGATCCCGCGAGATCTTGAGTTCGATGGCCATTGACGCTCTCATATAGTCGAGGTCAGTAAGAGAGTGGGGAGGCTGAACGGCGCAGAGAAAGGAGCGCGCGCCTCCACAAAATCACCAATTGCGGTAGGGGCAGCCGCAGTGCCAGTTGAGCGATCTCGACCAGCGGCCAAACGAGAGCACAGACAGGAGTCGGCGAAGACTCCTTGCAAGGCTAGCAACAGCCCCTACCTCGCACGATATGGAGACCGGAGCCTCACGAATGAGGCTCCGGCTCCTAGCAGAGTTGACGTGCTTTAGCCCCGTCCGCTCGCGTTCTTCGTCCGGTCGACGATCTTCCACACCTGACCAGGACGGGGGGTGGGAGGCAGACGGTGCCCCTTGGGGACGGTCACCTCCGCGCCGCCGCCCTTCGGACGGTACTGGCCGGACGCCGGCGCCGGGGTACCCGGCTTAACAGGCTTCGCCAACATGATCACCTCCGTTCCGAGCCCTGGGCACAGAACCAAAGGAGGGGATCAGCCACGTCGGGCAGACCTCTTCCTGTAACGTCTCGCTGGCATCGCCAAATGCAGACGGGACCCCGGTTCAGTGCCAACCCCGGCACCGCGCCGGGGTTTCGTCACGCTCTGGCGTAATCCTAGCACTCGGTTTCGCGGAAGTTGCACTCGTGTAGTTCGCCCACAGGTTGTGGTCATCTGTCCACAGGGCACCAACAAGTTGTGGCTGGTTATCCACAGAGCTTCCACAAATCGATCTTGCTGGCCTCTGAATGGTCACACTACGTCAAGACTGCAAGGTCAAGATTGCGGACGTCACCCACAGTGTTCGTTGATCGGAGACCCCTCCGTCGATGCCGGTGCGTGTAGCCAAGCGTGTAGCCGAGCCAGCAGACGAGCACGGACCTCGGTGGACGACGACAGAACCACGTACATCGTCCACCGAGGTCTCCGGACGTCCACGGACGTCTGTGGACACCCCGGACCGACTTTGCAAGGCAGGGGTTGGGAGTTCGAGTCTCCCCGTCTCCACCCTTCTGATCTGCCGGTATTACTGACCATCACGGTCACTTTGATCGCTTCGCCAGATCTCGCGCCATGAGGCCCTGTCACCCCGTCCGGGCACCGAGCGGTCAGGCACCAGGTACCCGTCAGCACCGACGACCTTGGGTTGGTCGATGCCCGGGATCGCGGGTCGCCGCGCTGGTCAGAGGACCGCGGGGCGTTTCCGGTACGGGCCAACCGCTTGTCGTACTGGCTGGCGTCTGCGGGGGATTGTCTGGATGATGGCGATCCGTCCCGACAGCCACAAGATCACGGGGGAAGCATGGATGCGGAGTTCTCGGCGACCGCCGCCGCGCCTGGCGCCGATCAGCCGTGGGCCGCGCCCACGGCTGACTTACCCGCGGGGTTAGGCCAGGCCGAGGCCGCGCAGCGCGTCCAGGCCGCTCTGGGCTCGCCGACCACGCAGGCGGCCCAGGGTTCGCCAACCACGGAGGCCCCGCCAACGACGCCAGCCACGCAGGCCATCCTGGCTTCGCCACCCGCGCAGGCCACGCCCACCGCGGAGGCCGCGCACCCGACGCCTGCTACCCGGACCACGCGGGGAGCGAACCCGCCGAACCTCCCGAACTCGGCAGGCCGGTCGGGACGTCGGCCGTGGCTGGCCCTGACCGTGACCGCGGGGCTGGTGGTCCAGCTGGCCCTGATCGGCACCGGCATCGGCGTCGCCGTCGTTGCCACCCGCGACCGGGGGCCGGAGACGGTCGGGCAGGCCTGGTCGAGCGACCTGGTCGCACTCGGGAAGCCGGTGGCGGCCCGTGGGTCGGTCCTCGTCTTTTCGTCTACGGACGAGAATCTCGTGGACAGGATCGCGGCCCTGGACCCGGCGACCGGGCGGGCGCGTTGGACGGCCCCGGCGAGCATCTCGCGGATTGAGGGGGACCTCGGGCAGTTCACTCCGCTGGTGGTCGACAACGGCGCGACTGTGGTGTGGCTGACGCCCGCGGGTGCCGACGACACGGTCTCGGTCGTAGCCGCGGACGCGGCCACCGGGGAGCGGCGGTGGAGCTACGGGGAAGATCTCTCGGTGGCATCGTCCCCGCGAGTCTGCGAGAACGGGTCCGCGATCTGCCTGGTCGCCGCGGCTGATGATGACGCCGGCCCGCTGTCCAAGGTCGTCCTTGACGCGCGGAGCGGTCGGGTTCGCCTCGAGGCGCCGCTCAGGATCGGGAGCGATACCCGCGAGGTCGGCGATGATCTGGTCTTGTCGGGCAACGACGAGACGCTGGCTGCCGTCGCCGACGACGGGACGATGATCTGGCAGGAGCCGGCCACCAAGGTCTTCGGCGCGACGGCCGACGGCGTGGTGTTCATCGGCATGGACTCCGTGCGCCGCGGTGACGTGTACGTGGGCAGCCCCGTCAACGGGCTGCTCGCCGACAGTTTGGCGCCGGTCGCCCAGACGGACCTGAACGCTCTTGTGGGAATCCGCGCGACGACAGGTGAGCGGGTCTGGACGCGGCCCGGCGCGACGCTCGGCTGTCCCCGGATCGCGTTCGACCCGGCTCACCCGGTGCGCTGTGTGTTCCGCGGCACCGTGACCTCCGGGCTGAACGCGGACTACGAGAACTTCGGCGTCACGCTGGAGGGCTTCGATCTCGAGACCGGCGAGACCACCTGGTCCTGGGACGCCAGGGATGCCTGGGTCTTCACGGACGCGTTCGGGGCGGGTCTGGCGGCCCGAGGACAGAGCGGCGACTTCGTCCTGCGGGCCGGCGCCACCCGCTACGTCCTGCGGGTCCGGGGTGAGACGACCGTGCTCGACCTGGGGCGCGGGCCGGTCTCCGCCGAGACGCCCGCGACGGGCTGGTGCACGACCTGGAGCTCGCGCTGGTCCGGCGTCGAGTGGCCGTACGCCTGCGACACCGCCGGCCGCGACGCGCTGCCGTCCGCTCCGGTCGAGTTCGGCGGCGTCCGGGTGGGCGACAACTACGTGTGGCTGGACCGGGATGGCCGACCGCGCGGCGGTCCGATCACCAGCTGACCACCACGCGCGCAGCCAAACGATCTCCGCGTTCCGCGGAACGGGACGCGCGGCTGGCGGGCTGCCTCAGGTGGTCCAGGACATGTCGCGGGTCGGGCAGTGCCGGGCCCCGCTGCTCGACCAGCGCACCCACGGCCGGCAGCGTACCCACACGGCCCGAGCCACCCCTCGGGCCGAGCCACCGGTCAGCCCCGAGCCACCAGCGGGCCCGGAGCGGGGCCTACTCGACGCGTTCGAGAACCCGCAGCGAACCCGTGCGGGACCGCTCCTTGAAGCCCTCGGCCAGGGCGCGCAGGTAGAGGTGGTACGGCGCCTGGCCACCGTCGGCGGGGTCGGGGAAGACGTCGTGGATGAGCAGCGCACCGCCGGGGGCGACGTGCCGGGCCCATGCCGCGTAGTCGGCCTGGGCCTGCTCCTCGGCATGGCCACCGTCGATGAACAGCAGCGCGACCGGGGTCGTCCACCAGCCGCCGACCTCCTCGGTGCGCCCGACGACCACGGTGACGACGTCCTCGACACCGGCGTCCCAGAGGTTGCGGCGCAGGAAGGGCAGCGTGTCCATCCGGCCGGTGTGCGGGTCGACGACGGTCGGGTCGTGGTGCTCCCAGCCGGCCTGGTTCTCCTCGGAGCCACGGTGGTGATCGACGGTCACGACCCGCGCGCCCGCCGCCCGCGCGGCCGCGGCCAGGTACAGCGTCGACTTGCCGCAGTAGGTGCCGACCTCGAGGATCAGGCCGCCGGCCGGCACCTCAGCCGCGGCGGCGTAGAGCGCGTCACCCTCGTCGTCGGGCATGAAGCCCTTGGCGGCCAGCGCAGCACGGCGCAACGTCTCATCCACGAGCCAGGTACTCCCAGAGTCCGCTAGCTGGCCAGCCGGCCGGCCAGCTCATCGTTCGACCACGCGCCGATGACCGGTGCGGGGTCGCAGTCGCAGCCGAGCCGGTCGAGGGCCTCGACATCGTCGAGCTCCTCGCCGTCCGGCGCCAGCGTGGGCAGCGGCTCGGGCAGGCCGTCGCCGCGGAAGACGGCCTCGGTGACGCCGCCGGAGAGGGTGTCGACGGCCAGGATGACGGCCGCGGCGGTCCAGGTGCTGCGCTCGTCCGGCCAGTGGGCGCCGCCCACGAACTGCCAGCCGGTCCAGTAGGCACCGTCGTGGTGACGCAGGTGCTGCATGTCCCGGACCAGGGTGCGCGCCGCCGCGGTCTCGCCGACGAGGTGCAGGGCGATCGCCAACTCACAGGTCTCCGCGCCGGTGACCCACGGTTCGTCGGAGACGCAGCGGATTCCCAGGCCTTCGATGACGAATTCGGCCCAGCGGCCGCGCAGGCGCTCCAGACCTTCCGCTCCGCGCAGCGCTCCGCCGATCACCGGGTAGTACCAGTCCATCGACCAGCGCGACGTCGGCGCGAAGTACTCCGGATGGGCCCGCAACGCGTGCGCGAGCCGGCCGGCGGCCAGTTCCCAGTCCGGCCGCGCGTCGCCGACGAGCGCGGCAAGGCCCAGCCCGCAGCGCAGGCTGTGCAGCGTGCTGGAGCAGCCCGTCAGCATCGCGAGCGGGTAGTCCTTGCCCTCGGCGTCGCGGGCCCACCAGATCACCCCGCTGGGCGCCTGCATGTCGATGACGAAGTCCAGCGCCGCGCGCACCACCGGCCACATCCCGGCCACGAAGGCAGCGTCGCCGGTGCGTCGCCAGTGGTGCCAGACGGCCGTGGCGACGTAGGCGCACTGGTTGCTGTCGGCGAAGTTCTCCCGGACGCCGCCGCCGATGTAGCTGGTCGCCCAGGACCCGTCGTCGCGCTGGTTGCGCAGCAGCCAGTCCCAGGCCCGCTGGGCGGCGTCGTCGCGCCCGCCGAGCTCCAGCGCCATCGCGCACTCGAGATGGTCCCAGGCGTCGGTGTGACCGCCCGGGAACCACGGGATCGCGCCGTCCGGGTCCTGCATCGCGGCGATCGAGTCGGCCGTCGCCCGGACCTCGGCCGCCGTCAGCAACGGGCTGGTCTCGGGCGGACGGGCCAGCGGGTGCAGATCGGCCAGCCGGTCGGGAGCGAGCACGCCGCGCCTGGTGGGCACCGTCGGTCGCACGGTCGCCTCGTGGGGCGCCGCGGACGGCTGAGCCGCGAACGCGTCAGTCGACGCCATGGCCAGTCTCCGCGAAGGCCTCACGCTGGGCGGTGGCCGGCCCGGGCACCGCCACCGTCGGCTGGCGCACGTCCAGGGGCTTGCGCAGGTAGAACACAACGCTCTTGCCCAGGACCGGGTTGAGGAGCTGCTCGGTCCACCGGGTCGTCCGGGGGCGCTTCATCATGTCCCAGACCAGCATCCGGTGGTACAGCTTCGTAGCCGGATGGTTGTCGTCGTGCACGCCGACCAGGCACCGCAGCCACCAGTAGGGCGCGTGCAGGGCGTGCGCGCTGTGACCGCCGAGGTACTCCAGCCCGGCGGCGGTGAGCCGGCCCAGCAGCTCGTCGCGCCGGTAGATGCGCACGTGCCCGCCCTCGACCGTGTGATAGCCGGAGGAGAGCGCCCAGCACAGCCGTTCCGGCAGCCAGGCCGGCACCGTGACGGCGGCCAGCCCGCCCGGGCGCAGCACCCGGACCAGCTCGGCCATCGCCTTCTCGTCCGCCGGCAGGTGCTCGAGGATCTCGGACGCGATGACCCGGTCGAACGTGCCGTCCGCGAACGGCAGCCCGAAGGCGTCGCCGCGCACCCCGCCGGCCCGCCCGGAGGCCGGGACCTGGCCCTCCAGCGCCATCGCGCCGAACATCCGGGCGACACCGGCCACATCGTCGAAGGAATAGTCGAGGCCCACGACGTCGGCGCCGCGACGGTAGGCCTCGAAGGCGTGCCTACCGCCCCCGCAGCCGAGGTCGAGCACGCGATCGCCAGGTCCGACCGGGAAACGGTCGAAGTCAACGGTCAGCATCGGCTACCTGACGGCGTCGATCCGCTCGGCGTACCACCGCGCGGTGGCCGCCGTCGCGGCTCGCCAGGAGAACTTCGCCTCGACGCGGGACCGTCCACCGGCACCGAGCCGTGCCCGCAGCTCCGGGTCGCCGAGCAGCCGGTTGATGGCCACCGCCATCGCGCCCGAGTCACCCGGCGGCACCGTCAACGCGGCCTCGCCGTCCGGCCCGGTCACCTCGGGCAGCGCGCCCGCGGTGGTCGCGACCAGCGGCAGCCCGACGGACATCTCCTCGACCGCCGGCAGGCTGAAGCCCTCGTACAGCGACGGCACGACGGCGACCTCGGCGGAGCGCAGCAGGTCGACCAGGTCGGACTGCTCCAGGTTCGACCGGAAGGTCACCGCGTCGGTAAGCCCCAGCTCGATGACCTGACGGGCGGCGGCGCCACCGGGCCGCGCCTTGCCGACGCAGACGACGTGGGCGTTCTCCCGCTCGACCCGCAGCTTCGCGAGCGCCTCCAGCAGCACCATCAGCCCCTTGAGCGGGACGTCCGCGCTGGTGACGACGACGATCCGGCCCGGCACCTTGGCGATCGACGGGTCCGGCGAGAAGACCTCGTGGTCGGTGCCGAGCGGCACCGTGTGCATCTGCCCGTCCGCCAGGCCCATGTCGGAGATGATGTCCGTCCGCGAGCTCTCGGACGGGATCACGATCCCGTCCAGCCCGCGCGCCACCCGAGCCTGCATCGGCAGGAACGAATACCAGCGTCGGACGCCGAACCGGGCCCGGCGGCCCGTCGTGGCCTCCAGGTGCAGCCGGCGGTCGACGGTGATCGGGTGATGGAGCGTGGCGACCAGCGGGATCTTGTGAGGTGCCAGCGCCCGCCGGAGCGAGAGCATCCCGTATCCGAGGGTCTGGTTGTCGTGCACGATGTCGAACGGTGGCGGAGTCCCCTTGCGTGGCCGCAGGGCCTTGTGCGCCCGCAGGCTGAACGCCAGCGGCTCGGAGAACTGGCCCGACCGCATCATCACGAACTCCGCCATCGAGGCGACGTTCGTCAGCTCACGCGGCGCCGGCCAACGGAAGGGGTTCGGCTCGCTCCAGAGGTCGAGGCTGGGCAGCTCCCGCAGCTCGACCCCGTCGTCCAGGACGGGGTAGGGGGGTCCGCTGACCACCGTGACCTCGTGGCCGAGGCCGATGAGCTCCTTGGACAGCTGGCGGACGTACACGCCCTGGCCCCCACAAGTCGGGAGACTGCGGTACGACAGCAACGCGATCCGCAACGGTGCGCCCTCCCACGGTTGAGGCTCCCTCTCGCCGATCGGTCGAGAGCAGCGCCGTTGATGGCACATTAGGACAAATTTGGCCGATCTTCCTGCAAATCGGCCGCACTCTCGACGCCAGAGGTCCGCGCGTAACGATTCGGTACAGCGCAGACGATCGCCTCGACGGCAGCTCGCCGTCCCCATGCGGAAGCGTCAACGCCCGCATCCGCCAAGTAGCTACCCATCACACTGAGTGTGAAATCAGATCGTCACCCTAGGCAACCAATCCTCACCACAAGCCACCCACCCCACTACTCACCAAGAAACCCCTCGCGAAGCCCCCGGCAGACACGAAAAAAGATCCCTTAGGCGAAAGCACACCTAAGGGATCTTGGTGAAGAATTCACGGCGCAAACGGAGAACCGACCCGGTCGGACGAAGTCCGACCCCGGGGGTCCGGGGGTCGCCCCCCGGGCAGACATCGCGGCCCCCGGGAAGCCGCACAAAGCGGCGAACACGATGAGCCAGCTCGTGGACCTAGGTGGACTTGAACCACCGGCCTCTTCCTTATCAGGGAAGCGCTCTAACCGGCTGAGCTATAGGTCCCGGGCTACTGATCCGGATGGTGCTGGGGCCCCTGTGGGGCGCGAGAGCAAGACTACAGGACGGCGGCGACCGGGTGGGAGGCCACCGCCCGGCTCCTCGCTACCGATCGCTGAGTGTGACCTCAATCCCACCGATCATGTCGGCACAGAGGTTGTAGAGCATCGCCCCGAGGGTGGCCAGCAGCGTCAGCAGGACCACGTTGATCGCGCCGACGAGCAGGCTGATCTGCATGGCGCGGCCGAACGACAGCCAGGAACTGACGCTGTGGCTCTCGCCCGAGGTCAGGGTGCCGGCGGCGTCCGTGATGCTGTTGAACACACCGACCGAGTTCAGCACGAACCAGAGCACCGCGACCGCGACCATGATCACAAGGAACAGGCACAGCGAGAACGCGAACGCGAGGCGGGTCACGGTCAACGGGCTGACCCTGGTGAGCCGCAGCCGGGCCCGCCGACCGGTGCGCGAACCGTCCGAGTCGCCGTAGTCGGCCGGGTAGTCACCCGCCCGGGCCGACTCGGGCCGGTCGGCGTCATGCCGGCCGGAGTAGCCGGCGGCCGGCTCCGACGCGCCACGGCCCGGCCGGGCCCACTCCCGCTGCTCACGACCGCGGTCACCCGGCGCGGGGGCGGCCGTCCGGGCGCCAGGCGCCGGGGTCGGCATCCGCTCCGCCGGGACCGCGGGACCACGGCCGGACTTGGCCAGGTTCGGCTTCACGGCCGGGTCGACGACGGTCCGGTCCGGGTCGGCCGCCACGGACGCCGCGCCGACGGCCGCGACCGTCCGCGCCTCGGCGCCACGGTCGGCGGCCCCGGGACGACCGCGGTCGTCTCGGGCGCCACTGTCCCGGGCGCCATTGTCCCGGGCGCCGCTGTCCCGGCCGTTGTCCGACCCGGAGGGCCGGGCTGGGGTACGCACGATGGCCATGGTGTCTGGGTCGCGCGGCGCTTGCGCCAGCTGGTCCGCCGCGGCCGTTTTGGCCGGCGCGCCGCGGCCAGCCGCGGCATACCGGTCAGAAACGGACGCGGGCGGCGAACTCACGGCGGGCGTGGCGACCTTGGTGGTCGCGGCCCCGGCCCGGTTCGAGCCGGCCCCCTTGGACCCGGCCGAGGCCTTCGGCGCGGGCGCGGCCGGGGCTGGGGCTGGGGCTGGAGCCGGCGACGACAGCGGCCGGACAGCCGCCGTCTTGTCGTCGTCGTCCTCGACCGGCTCCTTGGTCGCCGTCCGCGCCCCCGCGGCGTCGGCGGACGCGCCCGCGGCCGGGGCGTCCTTCTTGGCCCCGCCGACCTTCTCGAAGAAGGGGTTCCCGGCCGCCGACTCGCTGTCGGCCGCGGCCGTCGGGAGGCCGCCGGACCGACCCGGCCGCTCGTCCTTCTCGCTCACGCGTCTCCCCTTAGCTTCCCGCCAGCCATGGGCCCGTCCTCGCGGTCAGGCGTCAGCCGGCCGTCGGCTCGTCGCCATCGCCGTCGTCGGCATCAGCATTACGCGCGACGCCCACGACCTGCACACCGGTCTCCAGGTCGATCAGCTTGACGCCCATCGTCTGGCGCTGGGCCTGCCGGACGTCCCTGGCTACGGTACGCAAGACGCCGCCGTTGGACGCGATGGCGTACAGCTGGTCGTCAGGCTCGACGACGAGCGCGCCGACGAGGTTGCCCCGGCTGGGCACGATCCTCGCGGTCAGCACGCCCTTGCCGCCCCGGCCCTGCAGCGGGTACTCGTTCAGGTGTGTCCGCTTGGCGAAGCCGCCACTGGTGGCGACCAGCAGGGAGGCCGTCGAGTCCGGCTTGATGACCTCGATCGAGAGCAGCTCGTCGTCGGCGTCGAACCGCATGCCGA
Organism: Pseudofrankia inefficax; assembly: GCF_000166135.1. Lineage (NCBI taxonomy): Bacteria > Bacillati > Actinomycetota > Actinomycetes > Frankiales > Frankiaceae > Pseudofrankia > Pseudofrankia inefficax. Next base: position 10,188 of record NC_014666.1, on the reverse strand, counting down.
TCACACCTGCGGTGGCCCGGCCCATCGGCCGCAGCTGCTCGTCGTCGGCGTGGAACCGGATCGACTGGGCGTTGCGGCTGACGAGCAGCAGGTCGTCGTCGGCGCCGACGAGCCGCGCGCCGATGACCTCGTCGTCCTCCCGCAGGTTGATCGCGACGAGCCCGCCGGCGCGGTTCGAGTCGAAGTCCGTCAGAGCCGACTTCTTGCACAGTCCGCGCTTGGTCGCGAGCACCAGGTAGGGCGCGGCCGCGTAGTCGCGGATCGCCATCACCTCGGCGATCCGCTCGTCCTGGCCGAACGCCAGGATGTTCGCCACATGCTGACCCTTGGCGCTGCGGGCCTGCTCGGGCAGCTCATGCGCCTTCGCCCGGTAGACCCGGCCCTTGTTCGTGAAGAACAGCAGGTAGTGGTGGGTCGTCGTGACGAAGAAGTGCTCGACGATGTCGTCCTCGCGCAGGGCCGCGCCCTGCACGCCCTTGCCGCCGCGCTTCTGCGAGCGGTACAGGTCGGTCTTGGTGCGCTTGGCGTAGCCGCCGCGAGTGACGGTGACGACGACGTCTTCCTGGGCGATGAGGTCCTCGATGGACATCTCGCCCTCGAACGGGACGATCCTGGTCCGGCGCTCGTCGCCGAACTTGTCGACGACCTCCTTGAGCTCCTCGCCGATGATCTCGCGCTGGCGCTGCGGCGAGGCGAGGATCGCCTCCAGCTCGGTGACCTTGGCCCGCAGCTCGGCGGCCTCGTCGATGATCCGCTGGCGCTCCAGGGCGGCGAGGCGGCGCAGCTGCATGTCCAGGATCGCGGTCGCCTGGATCTCGGAGAGCGAGTAGCGCGTCATCAGCTGGCCGCGGGCCGCGTCCGCCGACTCGGCGTTGCGGATCAGCGCGATCACGTCGTCCAGGTGGTCGAGCGCGATCAGCAGGCCCTCGAGGACGTGCAGGCGCTCCTGGGCCTTGCGCAGCTGGTAGCGGGTCCGCCGGACGATCACGTCGACCTGGTGCTCGACGTAGTAGCGGATCATCTGGTCGAGGCGCAGCGTGCGCGGCACCCCGTCGACGATCGCCAGCATGTTCGCGCCGAACGTGTCCTGGAGCTGGGTGTGCTTGTACAGGTTGTTCAGCACGACCTTGGCGACGGCGTCGCGCTTGAGGTCGATGACCAGACGCTGGCCGATCCGGGCCGACGTCTCGTCCCGGACGTCCGAGATCCCGGAGATCCTGTTGTCCCGGACCAGCTCGGCGATCTTCTCGGCGAGGTTGTCCGGGTTGACCTGGTAGGGCAGCTCCGTGACGACGAGCTGGGTGCGGCCCTTGTTCTCCTCGACGTTGACGACGGCGCGCATCCGGATGCTGCCGCGGCCGGTCCGGTAGGCGTCCTCGATGCCCTGCCGGCCGACGATCATGCCGTGGGTCGGGAAGTCCGGGCCCTTGATGATGCCGAGCAGCGCCTCGAGCAGCTCCTCGTCGGTGGCGTCCGGGTTGTTCAGGGCCCACTGGACGCCCGCGGCGACCTCGCGCAGGTTGTGCGGCGGGATGTTGGTCGCCATGCCGACCGCGATGCCGCCCGCGCCGTTGACGAGCAGGTTCGGGAACCGGCTCGGCAGGACGAGCGGCTCCTGGGAGCGGCCGTCGTAGTTGGGCGCGAAGTCGACGGTGTCCGAGTCGATGTCGCGCAGCATCTCCATCGCCAGCGCGGCCATCCGGGCCTCGGTGTACCGCATGGCCGCGGGCGGGTCGTTACCCGGCGAGCCGAAGTTGCCGTTCCCGTCGACCAGCGGGTAGCGCAGCGACCAGGGCTGCGCCAGCCGCACCACGGTGTCGTAGATCGAGGTGTCGCCGTGGGGGTGGTAGTTACCCATGACGTCACCGACGATGCGGGAGCACTTGAAGTACCCGCGGTCAGGCCGGTATCCGCCGTCGTACATGGCGTAGAGAACCCGGCGGTGCACGGGCTTGAGCCCGTCCCGGACCTCTGGCAGGGCCCGCCCCACGATGACCGACATCGCGTAGTCGAGGTACGACCGCTGCATCTCGACTTCGATGCCGATCGGCTCAATCCGGTCGCCAGGCGGCGGTAGTACGTCGACCACGATGTCCTTCCAGGCAGTTCGGAGCTAGTGGGGTCAAGCTGGCCGTATGGGCGGATCTGTCACAGACCAGCCCATACCCCGATCAGATATCCAGGAAGCGGACATCCTTGGCGTTGCGCTGAATGAAGCTGCGTCGGGCGTCGACGTCCTCGCCCATCAGCACGCTGAAGAGCTCGTCGGCGACGGCCGCGTCGTCGAGCGTGACCTGCAGCAGAATGCGGCGGTCCGGGTCCATGGTGGTGTCCCAGAGCTCGGTCGCGTTCATCTCGCCGAGACCCTTGAACCGCTGGATCGCGTCCTTGGGCAGCTTGCGGCCCGCCTCGACACCACGCTCCAGCAGACCGTCCCGCTCCCGGTCGGAGTAGGCGTACTCCCAGTCCTCACGGCCCCATTTGATCTTGTACAGCGGGGGCTGCGCGAGGAAGACGTGCCCGGCCTCGACCAGCGGGCGCATGAAGCGGAACAGCAGCGTGAGCAGCAGCGTCCGGATGTGCTGGCCGTCGACGTCGGCGTCCGCCATCAGCACGATCTTGTGATACCGCAGCTTGGCGATGTCGAACTCGTCGTGAATGCCGGTGCCGAGCGCCTGGATCAGGGCCTGGACCTCGGTGTTCTTCAGGACCCGGTCGATCCGCGCCTTCTCGACGTTCAGGATCTTGCCCCGCAGCGGCAGGATCGCCTGGAACTTCGAGTCGCGACCGCCCTTGGCCGAGCCGCCCGCCGAGTCACCCTCGACGATGTAGAGCTCGCAGCGCTCCGGGTCGGTGTACTGGCAGTCGGAGAGCTTGCCGGGCAGGCCGGTGCCGCCGAGCAGGCCCTTGCGCCGGGTCAGGTCGCGGGCGGCGCGGGCGGCGATCCGGGCCCGCTGCGCGTCCAGCGCCTTGCCGACGATGCTGCGCGCCTCGACCCGGTTCGCGTCGAACCAGTCCCGCAGCGCGGAGTAGCACATCTCCTGGACGAACTTCTTGGCCTCGGTGTTGCCGAGCTTCGTCTTCGTCTGGCCCTCGAACTGCGGCTCGGACAGCTTGACGGAGATGATCGCGGTGAGGCCCTCGCGGATGTCGTCACCGGAGAGCCGCTCGTCGGGGCTCTTCGCGCCAGCCTTCACCGGCTTGAGCAGGTTCTGCTCCTTGGCGTAGACGTTCACCGCGCTGGTGAGCGCCGCCCGGAAGCCCTCCTCGTGCGTGCCGCCCTCATGCGTGTTGATCGTGTTCGCGAAGGTGTAGACCGACTCGTTGTAGCCGGCGTTCCACTGCATCGCGACCTCGGCCTCGATGCCCTTGCCCTTGGCCTCGAGCGCGACGATCGTCTTGTGGATCGGCTCCTTCGTCGCGTTCAGGTGCGCGACGAAGTCGGCGAGACCGTTCTCGTACTTGAACGTGACCTCGACGGGCTCCTCGGCCCGCTCGTCGCGCAGCGAGATGGAGATGCCCTTGTTCAGGAACGCCATCTCCTGCAGCCGGCGGTAGAGCGTCTCGTACTTGTACTCGGTGGTCTCGAAGATCTCCGCGTCGGCCCAGAAGGTGACCGTGGTGCCGGTGCGCTCACCGCGCTTCAGCGGCGCGCGCTTCTCCAGCGGCCCGGGCCGCTGCGCGGTGTATCGCTGGAACCAGTGGAAGCCATCGACCTTGATCTCGACCTCGACCTTGGTCGACAGCGCGTTCACGACGCTGATGCCGACGCCGTGCAGACCGCCGGAGACGGCGTAGGAGTCGCTGTCGAACTTGCCGCCCGCGTGCAGGATCGTGAGGACGACCTCGACCGTCGGCCGCTTCTCGGTCGGGTGCATCCCGACCGGGATACCGCGGCCGTTGTCGACGACCCGCACGCCACCGTCGGCCAACAGCGTTACCGTGATGGTGTCGCAGAACCCGGCGAGCGCCTCGTCCACCGAGTTGTCGACCACCTCGGAGACGAGGTGGTGCAGACCACGCTCGCCGGTGGAGCCGATGTACATACCCGGCCGCTTGCGGACCGCGTCGAGACCCTCGAGAACCTTGATCGAACTTGCGTCGTACGCCACGCGCAGCGTCCCTCTCTTCAGATCCTCGCCAGGTCCCTCGGCAGGCCTCTCGCCAGGCCGCTTCGTCCGAGGCCCGCTCGTACGGGGCTTCTCGTACCGGCTGCCTCGCACAAGGCCCTCGTTGTGAGCCGAAGTCCCTTTGAGTCTACCTGGCAACGCGCCACAACAGACGCAGGGTGGGCTCTGACGTCTGCGTAGCGGCCCGAACGAGGGCCGGGCGAACCCCCCCTACGAGGCGGGCGGCCTCGGTGGCCGTGAGGCCGATCCACGCCGATCGCCGGCTCAGGTGGCGCGTACGGACGCCGCCGGAACCGTCAGCCGTAGGTGTCCCGGGGCCCGCGGCCGCCCGGCATCTGCGCCGGCCCGTGCCGCCAGGACGGTGCCGACGGGCCGCGCACGGTGATCCGGGAGACGACGCCCTCGCCCAGCTCGCGACGCAGCACGCCGAGCAGCCGCGGGGCCAGTAGCCGAAGCTGGGTGGCCCACGCCGTGGACTCCGCCTCCAGCTCCAACAGGCCGTCACGCAGCGAGACCGGGGTCGCGTGCGAGGCGATCTCGGGGCCGACGATCACGTCCCAGTTGGCCAGAACGCCGGAGTCCTTCGCCTTCGTCTGCCAGCCCCTAGCGGCGAGCATCCGGTTGATCGAGGCGGCGAAGCTGGTCGGCTCGCGCCACTCCCGGCCGGGCGCCGCGATCCCGGGCAGGCGGGGCCGGCGCGGCGGCTCCCGGTCGTCGTCCCCCGGCGTCGCGCCGGCCGCCGAGGCGTCGGCCCCTCGGCCCGGGCTGCCCCCGCCGCCCGGACGACCACCCCTGGCCCTGGCTCGCGCATCCGCCTTCGCGGCGGCGAGCACCTGGCGGGCGAGGTCCGCGCCCGTGACCCGTGGCGCGCCGTTCTGGTCGGGCTCAGCCGGATCCGGCGACATCGAGCACCTCCCCCCGCTGGACGGTGAACCGCGGGCCGCCGAGCTCGGCCGGCACGTCCGCGCCGACCGCGGCCGTGATCAGCACCTGCTCGGCCGGCGCGACGAGCTCGGCGAGCCGGCGCCGGCGATGCGCGTCCAGTTCCGCGAACACGTCGTCAAGCAGCAGCACCGGCGCCCGGTCGTCTGCCTCCAGCAACTCGTAGGACGCCAGCCGCAGCGCGAGCGCCAGCGACCACGACTCGCCGTGGCTGGCGTAGCCGCGGGCCGGGCGGCCACCGACCGCCAGCGCCAGCTCATCGCGGTGCGGGCCGACGAGGGTCACCCCCCGCTCGATCTCGCGGGGCCGCACGCGGGCGAGCTCCTCGATCAGCGCGGCCGCGATCGCGTCCCGGTCCGCGCCCTCCGGCAACTCCACGCCACACCGGTAGTCGACGCCGACGCCCTTCTCGGTCGCGTCCTCGTCCGCGGTGCCGGCCACCGCTGCGTACGCGGCCTGGACCCGGGGCCGCAGGTCGTCGACCAGCGCCAGCCGGGCGGCGAGCAGCTCGGCACCGTGCCGGGCCAGTGCCTCGTCCCAGGATTCGAGGGTCCGCAGGTCACCGTGGGCGCGCAGCAGGGTGGTGCGCTGGCGCAGGACCCGTTCGTAGTCGGCGATCACGGCGGCAAGCCGCGGTGTCCTGGCGACCAGCAGCTCGTCGAGGAACCGCCGGCGCTCGCCCGGGTCGCCCTTGACCATCGCCAGGTCCTCCGGCGCGAACAGCACGACCGACAGCAGGCCGAGCAGCTCGCGCGGGCGGCTGAGCGGGCGGCGGTTCAGCCGGACCTTGTTGGCCCGGCCGGTGACGATCTCGATCTCGGCCAGCGCGGCCCGGTCACCGTTCACGATCCGGGACCGGATCACCGCGCGCTCGGCGCCCTCGCGGATCAGCGGCGCGTCGCCGGAGACCCGGTGACTGCCGAGAGTGGCGACGTAGCCGACGGCTTCGAGCAGGTTCGTCTTGCCTTGGCCGTTGGCTCCCACGAAGGTGACCACCCCGGCCGGGAGGGTCAGTTCAAGTGCCGGGTAGGACCGGAAATCGACCAGTTGCAGGTGCGTGACGTGCACGTCACCCGGTCAGCCGTTCAGCTGGATCGGCATGAGCAGGTAGCGGTAGTCCGGCAGCTCGTCGCCGGCGCCCTTACCCGTCAGGATCGCCGGCTTCTTGGCCGCGACCTCGGCGTCCTCGGCGCTGGCGAAGCCGAACTCGACCTGGTCGGACTCGACCGCCGTCAACGCGTCCTGCAGGTAGGCCGGGTTGAACGCGACCTCCAGGTCGGGGCCGTCGTAGGTGGCGGGCAGCGTCTCGGAGGCCTGCGCCTCGCCGCCGTGGCTACCGGCCTCGAGCCGCAGGTGGTCGGCGCTGAACGCCAGCCGCACCGGGGCCGTCTTCGGCGCCACCAGCGCGACCCGCTTGACGGCCTCCAGCAGCGGGCCCTTCTCGGCCTGGGCGGTCAGCGGGCACGAGTCGGGCAGCAGCTTGCGGTACGGCGGGAACTGGCCGTCAACGAGCCGGGTCGTGGTCTGGCGGTGGTTGCCCGCGAAGCCGGCGAGCGCCTCCCCGGACGGACCCGTACCAAGCGCGATCGCGACCTGGGCCGTACCGCCGCCGAGCGAGCGTGCCGTGTCCAGCAGGGTGCGCGCCGGGATGAGCGCGACCCCGGCGGCGTCGGGGCTCGACGGGCTCCACTTGAGCGTGCGGACCGCGAGCCGGTAGCGGTCGGTGGCCGCGAGCGTCAGGGTGTCGCCCTCGATCTCCAGCCGCACACCGGTCAGCACGGGCAGCGTGTCGTCCTTGCCCGCGGCCACCGCGACCTGGGCGACGGCGGCGCCGAACGCGCCTCCCTCGATGTGCCCGGTGATCGGCGGCAGCGGGGGAAGCGTCGGGTACTCGTCGACGGGCAGCGTCTGCAGGGTGAAGCGGGCGTTGCCGCAGGTGATGACCAGCTTGTTGTCGTCGGTCTCGACCTCGACCGGCGCGGCCGGCAGCTGCTTGGTGATGTCCGCGAGCATCCGGCCCGGCGCCAGCGCGCGGCCCTCCTCGTGGACGGTCGCCTCCAGCGTGGCCTGCGCGGCGACCTCGTAGTCGAAGGCGGCCACCACCAGGCCCGGCCCGGTCGCGTCCAGCAGCAGGCCCATCAGCACCTGCTGGTTGGTCGCTGTCGCCGAACGGCTCGGCAGGCTGCGCGCGGTCCAGGCGACCGCTTCGGTGAACTCGTCCCGTTCAACCCGGAACTTCATGCCTGCCTCCCTCAGCGACGAACGCGGTCCAGCATCTCAGAGCCGTCCGACAGGTTCGCGAGCGGTCCAGTGGTACGCCGGATGCGGAGCGTCACGTCGGGTCCGCCAGGCGTGAACTGCGCCGGATCGGGGCAGGCCGAGCGCGACGGCCCGAGCGTCATCCCCAGGCCCTAGTTCTTCGAGCTTTTGATCTCTCATAAATAAATCTTGGTAGCGGTAGTAGTAGGGGCTGTGGAAACTGTGGAAAACCCGCGTTTTCCCAGGTCAGGCCGCAGATCGGCCGGTGGAGATCGTGTGGGCTGACCTGTGCGTGACCCCGGTGGTTGTCCACAGCGCTCGATGTCCCCCGTCGCCATCCACCGTTCATCCACCGGTTACACCCAGGTCGTCCCCAGGCTGTCCCCCGGTTCTCCACAGGAATCTGGGGGCTCGGGGCGGGCTCCCAGGCGATCTTCGGGGCCTTCGCGGGCGGTTGCCCCCAGGCTGCCCCCAGGTAATCCACAGCCTTGTCCACAAGCTGTGGGTGAATACCACCCAAGTGGTCTCGTCGGGCCTGAGCCCTGCGTCGCGAGCCCATCACGGCCTGCAAGAGTGCACGGCTGCGATCGAGCACGCTCGGCTCCTACGCGTGCTCGTCCGAGGCATGTGGGGGCATCTGCGGCCCCTGACCGGGACCGACGTGTGGACCAGGACTCAGACGACGTACCGCATGGAACCGGTCGCGCCGCCCATCCCCACTAGAACCCACAGGCTGTGGACAATCCCTGGGTATTACCGGGGTTGTGGGACCCAAGACCTTGTGATCGGAAGATCGACGCCGTCCCAGCAGGCCCTGCCTAACCGGCCCTGCCTAACCGGCCCTGCCCGGCCGGCGCTGCGTGGCCCGCCCCGCCCCGGCCCGACGCTGCCCAGCTGGTCCGGCCCGCTGCGGCCTTGCGCGGCCGGCATTCGGGCAGTTCGCGCCGGACTTTGCCGCCGTCGGCGAGGTTCGCCCGTTCCGGCGTCGCCTTGATCGCCGTTTCGGCCCTCTGATGGTCGTTACCGGGCCGGGATCGTAGCCACTAGAGGGCGAAAACAGCGATCAAGGCCACGGGTGGACGTTGGTGGTAGCCGGGGCCAAGCGCCGGCTGGCGGCACTGGCCCTGGCCAGCGGCGCCAAGCCCTGGCTGGCGGCGTTGGCCAGGGCTACAGGTGGCGCGTCTCGGCCCGGATGCGGTTCGTCAGCTCGGTGACCTGGTTGTAGATCGCCCGGCGCTCCGCCATCAGTCCGCGGATCTTCCGGTTGGCGTGCATGACGGTGGTGTGGTCCCGGCCGCCGAAGTGCTGGCCGATCTTGGGCAGCGACAGGTCGGTGAGCTCGCGGCACAGGTACATCGCGATCTGCCGGGCCGTCACCAGCACTCGGCTGCGCGACGTCCCGCACAGGTCCTCCATCGAGACGCCGAAGTACGACGCCGTCGCGTTCATGATCGAGGTCGCCGTGATCTCGGTGTTCGTCGCGTCCGGAATCAGATCGCGCAGCACGATCTCGGCCAGTGTCCGGTCGACATGCGACTTGTTCAGGCTCGCGAACGCGGCGACCCGGATCAGCGCGCCCTCCAGCTCGCGGATGTTGCGCTCGATATGCGTCGCGATGTACTCGAGCACGTCCGGCGGCACCGGCAGCCGCTCGATCGCCGCCTTCTTCGACAGGATCGCGATCCTGGTCTCCAGGTCCGGCGGGGTGACGTCGGTGATCAGTCCCCACTCGAACCGGCTGCGCAGCCGGTCCTCCAGCGCCGACAGCTGCCGTGGTGAGCGGTCCGACGAGATCACCAGCTGCTTCTCGGTGTCATGCAGGACGTTGAACGTGTGGAAGAACTCCTCCTGCGTGCGCTCCTTGTTCTCCAGGAACTGGATGTCGTCGACGAGCAGCACGTCGATGTCCCGGTAGCGCCGCTGGAACGCCTGCTGGCGGTCGTCGCGGATGGAGTTGATGAAGTCGTTCGTGAACTCCTCGGTGCTGACGTACTTGACCTGCGCGTCGGGGTAGAGCTTCTTCGTGTAGTGCCCGATCGCGTGCAGCAGGTGGGTCTTGCCGAGGCCGGAGTCGCCGTAGATGAACAGCGGGTTGTAGGCCTTCGCCGGCGCCTCGGCGACGGCGACCGACGCCGCGTGCGGGAACCGGTTGCTGTCGCCGATGACGAAGGTCTCGAAGACGTACCGCGGGTTGAGGCGGGCCGGCTCCGACGGGCGCGGCTCCGGGTCGCGGCCGAGGCCGGTGGCCACCCGCTGGATGGGTGGGGTCGGCGCGTCCAGCGGTGAGTCGACCCGCCCGTCGTCGTCCGCGTCCCCGGAACCCGACGACCCCGTCCCGGACAGCGCGGCCTGCGGCAGCACCATCGGGCCGGTCATCGGCTCCGGGTCCGGCAGGTGCTCGACGGTGACGGCGACCCGGATCTCCCGGCCGTAGGCGGCGGTCAACGCGGTCGACAGGAACGGGCGCAGCCGGGAGTCGAGCAGGTCCTTGGTGAACTCGTTCGGCGCGGCGAGCAGCGCGGTGTCCTGCACCAGGCCGAGCGGCCGGGTCAGCCGCAGCCAGGCGCGCTGCTGCGCGGACAGCGTGCCGTCGGCGACGCCGGCGACGGCCTGGCGCCAGACCTCGTGCAGGTCGGGGTCCTCGCCCTCGCCGAGCGGGAGCTGGCGCTGGGAGCCCGTGACGGGGGTGGTGTCGCGGTCGGTCACGGGGTGCTCCTCGATACGTCGGCCAGTGAGATGTCGGCCGGTTCGGCTGGTGGCCGGCGGAGCCGCGACGCGGTCACGGTCGGGACTCCTTCGGCCGGGGCACGGTGGTGGAACGAGGATCGGGCCCGGCGTGCCGCCAAGGTTTCCACAT